>CAVPRR010000007.1:0-1073462 GCA_963707965.1 uncultured Solirubrobacterales bacterium | reverse complement strand
CTGGGAACATCGAGGTAGGCCAGCAGTGCGCCGCTGAGCCCGCACCCGAGGGCAACGCCGATAGCGCCACCGCGGACCGCCTCGACCGGCGGGACGATCGCGAAGAACGCGCCGACCAAGCCGAAGGCGAGCAGCGGCGGCCCCCGATGACGAACACGGCACAAACTGACCACCCGGGGTGTGCCGATCGAGGTATGGTCGGAGCGAAAACCCCGGGGAGGGCAGGGTCCCCCATATTCGAAGGAGGAGCGCCAATGGGCATGTTCAAGGACATGAGGGACTTGACAAAGACCGGCAAGGAGATGAAGAAGGAACGGGGCGGCAGCCTCAAGATGATGAAGGACGGCCTCGCGCAGGCGAACGAGGCCGTGCAGCAGGTGCAGGCCGACCAGGCGCTGGCCGAGAGGCTCGCCAACGAAGGCGTCGACGGCACGGCGACGATCGTCCAGATGCAGGCGACCGGTAAGAACGTGAACATGCAGCCCGAGCTTCAGTTCGAGCTGACCGTGGATGTCGGCGGCAGCCAATCGACGGTCACCCACATCCAGGTCGTCTCACCGGCCCTGATCGGCCAGCTCCAGCCCGGAGCGCAGGTCCCGATCAAGGCCGACCCCAACGACCACTCGCAGCTGATGATCGGCCTCGCCGGCTAACCGGGCAAAGCGGCTCACTGCCGCTCCCAATCACCGCGACCATCTCAGAGGAGCCAGTTCACCAGCTCCTAGCCTGGCTCTCTTGCGCTGCTGACGGAGATCAGCAGCTTGTAGGCCTGCTCTGCGCGAGCCAGAACCTCTGGCGGAAAGAGGCCTGTCAGGCCGAGGCCGGAGAAGTCGAGCTTCTTCTGGATGTTGAGCAGCCACTTTCTCTCACCTCTTCTTAGATCGCCCTCGGCAGCAAGAGCCCTCGGATCCTCGGCGAGACTCAACAGCCGGATCAGATCCTGCCGGTCGGACGCGAACCTTCCACGCCGTTTCGTTGCGACGGCGCAGGCCTTGATCAGGATCGCGCCAAGCAGGTTGGGCCGGCGCAACGCGACCGCGGGAGCACCGTCGAGTGAGACGAGCACCGTCTCTGTGCGGCGCAACGCCTGGCTGCCACCGGGAACTCGAATCGTTATGAAGTTCCCGGTGGTCTTGGGGTCTGCCCTTGCGCGGTCTGAGCCCAAGACCTCGACGATCTCGCCGTCAACTTCGAACTGGTAGCCGAGATACTCAGCGCCAGGCGACGGCCTCGTCATCTCCCCCCCAAGGCCCTCGATGATCGTGGCAATGCGCTGCGTCGTTCCCAGGCGCCTGCGGGAATCGCCAAGAAAATCAATGTCGATCGTGGGTCGCGTATCGCTGTTGTGCTCATAGCTGTGCAGCTGAACCATCAAGCCGCCAATCAGCGCCCATTGACCCGCCGAACCAAAGGCCTCCGCAAGCTCGAGCGTCTTTGCCCAGAGGCGTCTTGCCTCGGGGGTTGAAGGGTTGATCGTGATCCTGTTGATGTTGTCTGCCATCTCTGAAAAAGCGGCAATGACTAGGGGCTGCGACGTTTGCGGCGAGCCTGGCGAAGATGATCGTCAACTTCGCGCAGGACCCGACGGCCCGCCTCTACCGATCGGGGGTCGAGCCTTCAGCCAAGTCGAGGGCAACTGCAACCCTCGGTGCGACCCGCTGTCCCTGCAGAAATTGCCAAGCCTCTTTCGGCACGAGGCGGAGGCGAACGTTGCCCTCGATCCCTGCCGGCTCCAATGCGTGGCTTGCAACGAACTTCTTCAGTTTGTTCTTCGGGAGATAGCCGTCTACTTCCCGTCCAGAGACAAGGCCAAATTTGTAGTCGCCGACCGCGCTGATGCCGGAGCGCACCAGTTCGGGATCCTCGAGGAGATATGGGACCTCACCAAGATGCGCCTTAAACGACAGGGCCTCGGCCCGCCGGGCGAGGCGAGGCCTCAGCTTCTCAAAGCCCTCAAGTGACAAGGCTCGTTTCAACCGCGAGCGAACACTCGGATCGACCCCATCCATGTCCTGACCAGAGGCGAGCGCAATCAAGGCCCAGGCGTTCCGAGGCGAGAAGCGGCGTCCCCCATGAGACCCTTCGATTCGACGCCGCGCGACTGCAGAGCGCTCCACAAACCAACGATCGCCAAGCTTGGCCGCCGAAAGTTGCCCGTTAACGGCCATGGCTCGCACTCGCTCTGGGCTCAACTTCAGAACTCGTGCCGCTTCCGGGATGGAAACTGGGTCCACCATTTGACACAACTATACTTTCTGCGTAATAGTTGCGTCAACTATTATCTCTACGCAATAGATATGTAATGGCTGCCTCTGAATCTCAAACTGACCCTTCTGCGGGGAAGTTCGTCGCCTGAATCCACGGAAATCGGCGGGGATTCCGAATGACAAGCGGCTTTCGCCGATCTGACAGGTTCACAGCGTCTAATTCGGCAGGAGCTGCCGCTAAACGGGCGCTGAAGGAGCGACTACACGCCTCTAATGTCGCTTGCCGGTGTGTCGGCGTTTGTACTCAGTCGGCCCCGCATGGGGAGCACCCACGTGTCGAACTCTCGGCAGTAGGTGAAGTGGAGGCGATCCGACGGTCAACTTGTTGCCTGGAATCCCGGAGGCAAGGCGCCGTGGGGCACCCCACGGGACACGTGTCGCCTGCTAGCGACACATGATGTCGACCGCTGTGCGGGTGCGAGAGAGAAATTGCGCGGCGAAGAACTGGCCCCGCAAACTGGCGCAGAGAAAGAGGCTGGGACCCCCTGAAATCTGACCTGAGACAGCAAACGCGGCGTTTAGCAGAGCGTTTCTTAGTGGAGCCAGCCGGGCTCGAACCGGCGACCTCCGCCTTGCAAAGGCGGCGCTCTTCCAGCTGAGCTATGGCCCCGCGCCCAAAAGTGTAGGCGCCGCAGGATCAGTCGTCGAAGTCGAAGTCCTTAGGGGGCTTCTGCTCGAACCACAGCTCGTCGTCCTCGGGGGCCTCCTCGAGGAAGTCCGGCGTCTCCTCGAGCAGATCCTCCTCGGGAAGCGCGGAGACTGGCTCCTCCGCCGCCTCCGGCTCCGTGTCCTCCTGGTCGGAGTCCTTCGGCGCCTCCAGCGCCTGGTCCAGCTCGTCGGAGAGCCGCTTCTCGTCGAAGAAGTCGTCCTCCTCTTCCTCCTCGACGTCCACTTCCGCGGCGCTCGGCTCCTCCAAGTCGTCGACGCTCTCGATGTCCGCGAGCGGATCGATCGGAGCGAGGCGGGGCTCGGCGATTCCCTCCTCAACCAGCTCATCTTCGGAGGGTGCGGGTGACCCGGCGCCCGCAAACTCCTCACCCTCCACGTCATAGAGCTCGGTCGGCTGGTCGGCAATCGCCCGCCGCTCCTCCGTGGCGGGCTCGGGCGCCGGCTCCTCCGCCTCCTGCTCGGGTTGAGCCTCCTCCTGCACATCGACCTCTGGCGGGCGGATCGCCTCGTGTTCCATCGCGGGCGCCTCCTCCACGGCGGGCTCCGCGGGCTCAGGACCCTCCTGCAAATCCGCGATCTCAGCAGCCGGCTCGCGACGCCTGCGCGGCTGCTCCGCGGGAGGCTCGGGTCCCTGCTCGGCGGCGGCGTCGGGCTCCTCCTCGACCGCGGCTGGCGCCTCATCCGCCCCCGGCTGCGCCATGAATTCGGTCGGCGCCTCCGTGAACGCCTCGGGCGGGGCCTCCTCGTCCCCCGGCCGTCCAGGCGGACCGAAGGCCTGGTCCTCGAGCTGCTTGAGCTCGGGTTCGCCGGCGCCATGCTGGCGCTTCAGCTCCAAATGCTCTCGGATTGCCTCGTCGAGAATGCCCATTCTGCGTCCGGTTGGGGAACCTAAAGACTATGCGGTTATCCCAGCGGTTGCGAGGGCTTTGGGACGATCCTCCCAGCCTGCCCGCGGGGCCATGGCTCAGTTCGAAGAGCACCCGGAACCGTCCAGCGGGCTGTGGGACCGAGGCCGTGTAGCGAGCCACATCGCCGCTCACGCCGACAGCTCTTGCCCGCGACCCGGATCCGCGCGAGCGCGTCGAGCCCGACCTGCTGCTCTATTCGGACCTCGACCACGGCCAGTTCAACCGGCTGTGGTGGCCGTGGGCTCCTGATCCGTGCCTAGGATTTCCAGCGCGGGCATGCATCCCGGGCCCTGATCGCTCCCGGCAATACCTCACTCCCGCACCGTGCAGCTGCGGGTCAGGCTCGAGGTCACCTTGCGTCCGCCGGCGAAGCCGAAGCTGGTGCGAGCGAGGGAGAAAAGGGCGCCGGGGAAACCCTTGGGCGCCGGGCAGCTGGCGCTGATGAAGCTGTGACGGCGGCCTTTGTAGGTGTAGCGGCGCGAGAGGCGCATATCGATCCCGGTGACGTGGCCCCAGTTACCGAGTGCCCGCGGGAGGGAGGCGGTCAGCGCGATGCCGTAGCGCCCGTGGCGTTGATCGTGGATCGCGAAGGGGACGACGAAGGAGGTGGCAAAGGGGTGGGCGGAGTAGATTTGGCCGAGCAGCGCGGGGTGGCCCCTGTAGGTGCCGTTGAAGACCAGCAGGCGCCCTTTGGTGGGGTACGGTTCCTGGCTGCCGAGGACGACATCGACCGAGAAGTTGCCCCGACCGACCAGGGAAGAGCGGCAGGCCCGCAGTGCTCGTGCCGTGGATGCGGGGTGGATCTCGCCGATGGGGCATACCGGCAAGCCGCTGGTGTCCAGGCGGCCGTTGCGGTTCAGCTCGATTCGCAGCGTGCGCAGCTGCGGCGGCAGGCTCTTATCGGTGGTGGTGAACTTGCCGCCAACCGAAACGGCGATCGCGGCGGTGCCGTGGCGGGGCAGCCGGTGCGGGGAGAGCTTGCCCGAGACGGCGACCCGCAGGGTGCCCTTCTGGACGACCTCCGAGGCGCCGGCGCGGGGCGCCGTCGAGGAAAAGACCGCCGAGGTCCAGACGGGGCCGAGGACGTGCGGGCCCACCGCCTGCGCCGCCGAGGGAGCCGATCCGAGCAGCACGAGCAAAGCAAGCAGCCCCGCCGGAGACTGTTTCCCGGCATTGAGAACCAGGGAGTAAAGGACCAGGGTTCTGAAAGGGCGCAAAGCTCAGTTTTGTCCATTTCCCCCGTTTTTTCACGCCTGAGGGCCACAAATGGGAATCGGCTAGTCTGAAGATGAATCGAGAAGAGAAGGGGCCTGAATTTTGCATCGGCAGGCCTTTCTTCCATGTACGGGGCTATAGCTCAGTTGGAAGAGCGCCTGGATCGCACGTCCTCTGGCAGAGGGCGAGCATGTACGGGCACACATGGCGGAAAGCCCCGCGGTGCGGGGCTTTCGTAGGTAGCTGGGTCTTCTTTGCCGCCCATTTGACGGGGCCTTGCTTGCGTTCCTGCATGGTCGCCCCTACCCATTGACCTGAGCGAGCAGTTCGTCGAGGCTCAACGAGCCGCGCGAAGGTCCCTGACCTCGCACGGGAGCTTCTTGGTCCATTCGACGATCTCCGGGTCGCCAGTCCATAGAGGGACCTGCAAGCGCTCGGCGGTCGCGATGGCGAAGGCATCCGCATATGAGAGGCCACCCTGGGCCTTGATCTTGGCGGCAGAGACGACGAGGTCCCAATCGGGGTCGATCACGGTCAGCTCGCGGCGGGCGTCCTCAATGGTGCTCCCCGCGTCTTCTGCGCCTCGTGCCCGGATCTCCATGTAGAGGGCCTCACCGAGGTTCACCGAGCACATGACGGCACCCTCGCTTATCCATCCATCGCGAACCACCTGCGCGGCGGGCTCGTCGCGAAGGTGGGCCATCAGGCCCCAGGTGTCAAGGACCATCGCCAAGCAGCTCCTGCGCCTTGCGCTCCTCGAGCTCTCGCTCCTTGCGCCGTTCTGCTTCGAGGTCCTTGGTGGAGAGGCCAGGGATATCAGCCCATGCGCCTCGCAGGGCTTCGATTCGCCTGCGCCGCTCCTCGGGATCGTCGGCGACTCGACGGACGCGCACGTCCTTGCCGTCGGGGGCGAACACGACCTCGTCGCCCGGCTTGATCCCGATCTGATCGCGGATCGCCTTGGGGATCACGACCTGGCCCTTGATACCAACCTTGTGAGTCATACAACCCAGTATAACGTGCTATGATCCTGGTTCACATAAGTGGGGCCGCGCGCTGGAACGCCGGCCCCGTGGCGATCGGCTTGGCCAGAAGCGGCCGACCGCAGCGGGAACGGTAGCGAGCTACCGGCCTCAGAAAGCGGCGACCCGCCGTGCGTCAACACGAACGGGCCGCCTGAGACACAGGAGGCATCGCTCCCATGTCCTGCAACAACCCTATGGATCGCGGGCCGCAGGAGCCCGCGGACCCAGTCGAGGAAGACGCCCAGACGCAGCGCGCCGTCCTGGCGCTTCTACTCGCCGAGCATCCGACGCAGCTCAACATCGCCGAACTCGCTCGCGAGCTGAGCGCCCTCCCCGAGGACTTCACGAAGACGGACGACGTGGAGCGCGCCGTGCGCGATCTGGTCGGCGTTGGTCTACTCCACCGTCAAGGTGCCTTCGTGCTGCCGACTCGCGCCGCTCTGCGCTTCGAAGAGCTCAACAGGGGAGGACAGGGCTGATGTCACGGCGGGCGACTGGTGGCGTAATTCCCCCGCACGGGAAGGACCGGAGCTGGGCGATCCGGTTTCGAGCCTATGGAAAGCGCCGCTTCATCTCGCTTGGCAGACCCGAGGAGGGCTGGAACCGCCAGCGGGCAGAAGCCGAGCTTCGGCATGTCATGGCCGATGTGGAGCGAGGCGTCTGGAAGCCGTATGAACCTGCCGTTCCCAACGGCCCGTTGGAGGTGCCGACCTTCGAGGAGTTCGCCGCCGAGTGGGTCGAGAATGCCTCCCACAGCTGGAGGGAGCGCACACGCGAGCACTACACCTGGGCACTGGGGAAGCACCTACTGCCGTTCTTCGGCAGGCATCGACTCTCGGCGATCACAATCAAGGAGGTCGACCGCTACCGCGGCTCGAAGGTGCGGGAACGTCAACGGCGCCCACGAAGCGCCAGATCGACGGCAGCCGACCGGCCAGCCGCGTCCAAGAGCACGTCTCCGTGCCTTAGCGGCCGGTCGATCAACAACACGATCCGAGTCCTCGGCACGATTCTGGAGCTGGCGGTCGAGTACGGCCACATCGCACGCAACCCTGCGAGGGGGCGCAAGCGACTGCTGAAGGAGCCGAAGCGCCCCCGCAGCTACCTGCAACCCGAGCAGGTCGCGGCACTCCTGAACGCGGCCAAGCAGCTGGACCGCGAGGCGCATTGTGAGGACGACAGCAAACGGCGCCAACCGCTGCTCGCCCTTCTTGCCCTCGCCGGCCTGCGGATCAGCGAGGCGCTTGACCTGCGCTGGCGTGACGTCGACCCGGCGGGAAGGTGGCTGGACGTAGCGGAAGCAAAGACCGATGCCGGCATCCGACGCGTACACCTAACCCCCATGCTCCAGGGGCTACTCACCGAATATCGCGATCGGAGCCGGTATCCCGGCCCCAACGACCGGGTGTTCCCGACCCGCATGGGCAAACGTGACAATCCCTCCAATATCATGACTCGCGTTCTCGCCGATGCCGTGGAGAAGGCCAACGCGGACTTGAGAGCAGCTGGCCTTCAGGAGATCGGGCCGATTACCCCACACTCACTGCGCCGAACGTACATCTCACTGGCGCTTGCCGCCGGATCAGACGTACGGTCTGTGATGCAGCAAGCAGGACACTCAGATCCCCGAATGACACTTAGTGTGTACGCTGGCGTGATCGCGTCACAGACGAATCATGGTGCTGCGCTTGATGCCCTTATCGGGGATCTTTGACGGTAACGGTACGGTGACCGCCCCTTCAAATGGACCGCGAAGACACTCAGCGACCGCCGAAAGCCCCGCACCGAAAGGCTTTCCGCCATTGTGTGCCCGTGCACATTCGCTTTGTGCCAGAGGACGTGCGATCCAGGCGCTCTTCCAACTGAGCTATAGCCCCGTACATGGAAGAAAGGCCTGCCGATGCGAAATTCAGGCCCCTTCTCTTCTCGATTCATCTTCAGACTAGCCGATTCCGAACCGACTCCCCCAGGCACGAACAACCTGCCATTGGGCAGACTCTGCCCAATGGACTCGTTCAAGGAGGGCTCGGCTCCGCTTGCGACTCGCACATAGGTCGAGGCGGAAGTGGCTACGGGATTTTTGGGGGGTTGTTTGCATTTTGACTTTGTTTCTAAGCAGTCCATTTTGTGCCTTTTTCGCCGTTTCACGCGTGAGCCCAATTTCTCTCGCTTCATAGTCGGTGTGTTCACAACCGCGTTTGGGCCTGTCGAGAATGCGGATATTCGCTTGAATTGCCTTGTACAAGTCAAGTAGGCGGGAGTGGTGTAACCGCTCGTCAGTCTCTTCACGCGGCTTGTAGTGCCGGCACCTCCTCTCGTCCCTCGTCGCCCTGGTCCTCGAAGACCAGGGCGAGCGACTCCTCGGAGAGGTAGCGGCGGCTGACCAGCCACTCGTCGTTCTGCTCGATCAGCAGCGCTCCGACCAGGCGGATCACCGAGGCGTCGTCGGGGAAGATCCCGACCACGTCGGAGCGCCGCCCGACCTCGCGGTTGACCCGGTCCAGGGGGTTGGTGCTCCGCAGCTTGGACCAGTGCGCCGCGGGGAAGCGGTAGAAGGCGAGCAGATCCTCCTCGGCGCCCTCCAGGAGCTCGGCGACCTTGGGCACCGTCGGGGCCAGGCGCTCGATCACCGCGCCGGCGCGCTCGCGGGCCTGCTCGTGGCCCTCGGCGTTGAAGACCTCCCGCGGGGCGGCGGAGACCATCCCGCGCTGGGTCGGGCGGCAGTGCTGGTGCATGTCGCGGACGAAATGGTCGTTGTAGCGTTGCCAGGGGCAGCCCAGCACCCGCGCGATCGCGCCCTTCAGCCCCTCGTGGGCGTCAGAGGCGCAAAGGCGCACCCCGGCGAGGCCGCGGGCGCGAAGGCCGCGCAGGAACTCGACCCAAAAGGCCCCCGACTCGACCTCGCCGACGTCGAGGTCGATCACCTCGCGGTGCCCCGACTCATGCACCCCGTAGGCGATCACCACCGCCTTGGAGCGCACGTGGCCGTCGGGTCGGACCTTGACGTGCTTGGCGTCGAGCCAGAGGTAGGGGTAGGCCCCTTCGATCGGGCGGTCGCGGAAGGCCGCCACCCGCTCGTCCAGGGTGCGGCAGATCGCCGAGACCCGGTCCTTGCTCATCCCCGAGATCCCCAGCTGGGAGACGAGGCGGTCGACCTTGCGGGTGGAGACGCCGTTGACGTAGGCCTCCATGACGACGGCCAGCAGGGCCTGCTCGGCCGGCCGGCGGGGCTCCAGGAAGGAGGGGAAGTAGGCGGCGCCCTCGCGCTTTTTCGGGATCGGCCAGCTCGATCTCCCCGACCCTGGTCTCCCAGCCGCGGGGCCGGTAGCCGTTTCGGTGGGTCGAGCGCTCGGTCGAGATCTCGCCTCGCCCGGCGCCGATCTGGCCCGAGATCTCGGCCTCCATCAGCTCGCGGGCGACCAGCGCGACGGCGTCGCGCAGGAAATCGGAATGCTCGGCGATCAGGGTCTTGGCTACGACACCGCTGTCCACATGGTGCCATTGATCTGATCAACCCGCTTCCTCGATCGACCGGCTGAGCGATTCCGCCGAACCAGGCGTGCCAAGCGTTTCCTTGCCACTCGTGCCCGGGCCTTCAACTGCGAAGCACGGCGTGCCGCTGCAGCCGAGGCGCTGGGCTTCGGAGGTCGTGCCTTCGACTTCTTCGAGCGTCCTACTGCTCATACGATCTTCGTCCCACTGGGCGATGTCGGGCACGCCAGCGGCTTCAGCGATTTCGGTGAGGAAGTCGTCGGTTACATAACCCGAGGCCTCTTCTCCCTGGTTTCGGTAGAAGAGTTCGAGGAAGTTCCAGCCGCGACCCTGCCTGCCGGCTGCGATCGCGGCCGTTCCGGCGGGAACCGACTGCTGGCTGATGATCGTGTAGTTGCGAAAGACGAGCTTGGCCTTCCCTTCGGCGATCGGCCCTTCAATCACCGGCGGCAGAACTTCTTCCGCAAAGGCTTTGCAGACCGGACACTGCAGGTCGGCAAACTCGATCAGTTCGACCGGGGCTCCCAGTTCGCCGAGAACAAGGCCCTTCTGGGAAATGCCTTCGAGCAGTTCTTCGACTTCACTCGTGCCGGAGAGTTCTCCAGCTCCACCGGCTTCAGCTTCGCTCGAGAGCCCTTCTTCAGTCGCTTCTCCAGTTTCGTTTTCGTGGTAGCCCTTGAAGAGTTCTTCCAGCGTCATTTCTGGCCTGCTCGCACACTCGAAGCCGACATCGGGACTGCCCAACGGAGTTGCCACCATGGGCGTGTCGAACTGCGACGAGAGCTTGGAGATGGCTTCCGCCTGTTCTTGGGGAGAAGCGTTGGCGAAGTCCTTGCACGTTGAACTTGCGGATAAGCCTCCGCCACATCCCAGCAGAACGGCCACGGCAAACGCCGTCACCAAGCTCACGCCCAGTGCCCTGATCAGCCACTTCATATTCCCCCCCTGGTCGAGCAAGCCACAGCGGCGCGAGCATATCGCGGAATTTTCGGAGTCTGAAGGCAGCCTCCCGGCGTATTGAAACGTTTTCTGCCGTGTCAACGGCCATCGATTATCTGGGGTTCCGGACAACAGATAGCCGTTTGACAGACGGCCAGGCGCTCAGCTTCTTGGCCGCCCCTCTCTGCCAACGTTGCGCGTAGTCACGTGAGACGCCCATGATGTGTCAAGGCCGCGAAGCGGAGCGAGCCTTGACACATCATGGGCGTGATTGGAGCACGTGATGTCGTTGATGAACCGAAACGGAGCCGCCGGCCGCGAAGCGGAGCGAGCCGAAGGCGAGCGCAGTAAAGCGGCCGGCGGGAGCCCCTCTCCGCACTCGCCGTGGACTTCCCCCGGTTTCGACGACACCTTGATCTACCTGCTTTTTCGGCCTCTCCTGACGTTTCCGGAAAGCGCCGGGATAAACCGGCATGGAGAAGGGGAGGAAGTCCTGCTCGTAGATCGCGCCCAGCACCTCGACGACGGCCCGCTGGACGATCTTGTCCTCCAGCGCGGCGATGGCGAGCGGTCGCTGCCGCCCGTCCGCCTTCGGGATCTGGACCCTGCGAGAGGGGTTCGCTCGGTACGCCCCGCCACATCGTCTTCGAACGCGAGGTGAGTCACTGGGTCGCGGGCTATCGCAATGCGCTATTCGAGGTGCAGGCCAACGGATCCCACGTGCATCGACTCAGCAAAGTCACCTCCGCCTTCCCGATGGAACCGACGTATTCCCCGGACGGGCGCTACATCGCCTTCGTGGTTCGTCGTAATCGCGTCAGCTACAACACCATCTGGAAGATGCGAAGGGACGGCACCCACGCTCACCACCTGACCCATTCCGGGGAGCTCGTGGACAGCGCAGCTCCCTGTTGGCAGCCGCTTCCGAGATAGCTCTTGAGACTGAGTTCTTCCAGACTTCGAATGAGCCAGGCCATACGGCTTTTCACGTCAAAGTGGCAGTCAAGTGGGCACCTTATCCCTACTTCCCCGGGAAGTACTGACGGCCTTTCTTGGAGACGCGGCCCTCTTTCTCGAGGTCGCCGAGGACGCGGTAGGTCGGGTAGGCCGGACACATTGCTGTGTCCGGCCCCCCTCAGAACCGGACGAGCACGCTTTCACCGCATCCGGCGCAAGCAAGCCCCTTGGACTCGTAGGCGCGCAGAAGCGCCGGGCCGCTGCCGCTTCGGGTGTCATGCCGTTTACGGCAGTTGGCGTGTATGAGACGGGGGTTCGGCGTGGTCCGATGTGCCGTCCTCCCGGATGACGACTTTGATGATCGTCCTGCGGGTGGTCGCCAGCCACTGTTCCCACTCGCGCGGGCTTTGTGGCCGGTCATCGACGGGCAAGAGCATGTTCCCGCAGAGCGAACAGCGACCGTCCCTGGTCTTTGAGGAGCCACCGGCTGGTCTTGGCGAATCGGCAGGGGTGCCTTGCGTCGTCGTTCGGCCCAATAGGCGACCAGAGCGGGGTCGTCTGATGACGCCGCGCCCGGGACCACCTGGTGTCGGGACGATCCGCGTCCAGGCGAACTTGTGCAGGTAGGCGCCGCTCTTGCGGCGCTCAAATCGAAACATCAACCCCGAGGGGTCCGCCCTCCTGTTGATGATCGCCGCCTGTGCCATCGTCCTGCAGGCTCGCCTGCGGCCCTCATTCGAGGACACCTGGTGGCAGCAGGCGCGCCAGTGGTGGCAACGGCGCCTCGAGCTGCGCCGCCGCCAGTACGAGAACCAGGTGGCGGGGTAGGGGCGGTCGCCTCGAGGGATCGCCCCGTCAAGGCCTGCGGCGCTGCTCGTCCGGGTGGTGCGGGCCGCGGATCCACTCTGCGACAAGGGCCATCCCGACGGCGATGGCTGGCACGAAGACCAGCTCGATCCGCAGGCCGGTGTAGTTGGGCGAGAGCAGGATCGGGATCACCGCCGCGATGGCCGCCCCGCGCATCAGCACCATGAACGGCGACGGGCCGGCACGAGCAAGGAGCCAGAGCCCCAGAATCACCGGTATCGCAAGGACAAGGGAAAGGATCTCCTGCGGCACGCCGACCTGGAACGGATAGGCGAGGTCGGAGCCGACCGTCTTGAGCACGGCGCCGGGGTATCTGGCGGAGATCCAGCTCCAGCTCGCCGGATGGTGCGGGATGCTGAACCCGTTGAGGATGTAGGCGAGGTTCTGCCGCAGCGGCACCGAGGAGATGAGCGGGGCGGGAAGCGAAGCCAGCGCCCCGGTGGCGGCGACAAGCGCCATCCTCCGGCTGCGCGCGCGCAGTGACAGCCAGGCGGTCGCGGGGATGAGGATCAGGCCGATGTCGCGGGTGAAGGAGCCGACCAGGACAACCGCGACCCAGGCTGGCAGCCAGCGGACGTCTTCCCACGTCAGGTAGGCCAGCAGGAGGCCGGCGACCAGCATGCTCAGCCCCCAGCTGTCGACGAGCGGCGCCGGCGCCCAGGTCAGCAGCGGTGGCAGGACCATGGAAGCCGCGCTTGCGGCGACGCTCACCCGTCGCGAGAAGCGGCACCGCAGCAGCAGGAAGAGCAGCGCCGCGAGCGCCGCCCAGCCGAGCAGGGAGGCATCCCGGAGCGCCGCGGTCCCGGCGAGCGGCGTCAGGGCGGCGGCGAGGACAGGCACCGTCCAGCGACGGGAGTAGAAGCGCGCGTACTCGGCCCAGCGCGCCGAGGACGGCAGCCGCCCCCGCAGTGGCCGCGCCAGCTCGCCCGTGAAGACCCGGCGCAGCGCGACCGGCTGAGGCACGCCCATTACCTCGAGCTTCTGCGCCTCGTAGTAGAGGCTGTCCGTGTACCAGTGCGTGCTCGAGCGGGCGAAGGGCAGGGCCAGGCAGAGGCCCAGTGCCAGCATCGCTGCCGCGAGGACGGCGTCTCGTCGCATCAGGAGTCGGAGAGCGCGTGCGGCATCGAGCTGGGCGACTGTCTAGGTCGGTCAGTAGCCGTATCGCGCCGTGAGCCTGCCACGGAAGCGGCTGCCCGGCGCGCCAGAGAGCAGCAGGTAGCGGCGCGTGTCGATCGCTGGGTAGCAGAACGACACCCTATTCGCCTACACCTGGGTCGTCCCGGCGCAGAATACGCAGGGTTCCCGACAACCGTAACAGCGGAGCAAGTGAAAGATCCACGCCGGTGATTCAAGAACCTCTGGCATTCCGAATCCAAACCGAAAAAGACGGACGTCATGAACGAGAAGTTGTTCCCCCGAAATCGGCTACGAGCTGGTCAAGATCAAGAGAGCTTCGTTTGCAACCCGGATCATCATGTTCTTCGGGGTTGCGATGCCTTCGGAGTTTTCGGTTACCCCCTGCACCTGCGCAAGGACTGTGCCGGTCTGAAACGTAATCACGGGGCCTTCGAGACCGGCCCATTCGAAGAAGGCCCAATCGCCGATCCCCTGCACCGGTTCGCCGTCGTCAAGGCCGAGATATGTGAGTCCACGAGCTTCCTCCTCGGAAAGGGTGCGGCTGATAACGACGACCTTCTCACTCGATGAGACCGCGGCGTCCTGGAGTTCTCCCTTCGGCGTCGATTGGCATGCGTACCCGCTCGTGGCTTCTACCTTCGGATGCGCCTCGCTAAGGAGAGCGGTCATTGACTGGAGCTGCACTGAATCCAGAGGCCCGCTGTAGCTGGTCAAGACATCACCGGGCGCGAGCTCGTGCTGAATAGGGGCGAATTGGCCGCACAGATTCTCGGGTAACGAGAACAGTTGGGGCGACGAGGTCGCGTCACCTTCGCCTGCGTTTGTGGTTTCACTCGCCGCGGCATGGGTCGAATCAGCCACAGCATCCTCAGGTGGGGTGCTGGGCGACTCGGACGATGAGCCACCACATCCGACGATCACGATGCTGATCGCGAGGGCAACCCCGCATCTGGCGACCATCGCGCAACCCTAGCTGTTTCGCGCGGGGCACGAGAGTGGCATAAGGACGTTCTCCTGCACGGCCCCGTCGGACAGGCCTTGGCGGAGCGACGCGCACAGGGCGGGAGAGACGTTTCGGCCCGCTGCATCCGAGCACGGATCGGGCCTCTTCCCGGCCACGGTCAGAGCTATTCGAGATCGTACTCACAACCCCTGACAACGTCCGCTGTCATGGTCCGGTACCTCGGCTCTTGGCTCCCCGTAGCGGGGTGGCCTCCCCCTGGGAACCGCGATGGGCGACACACGCCCACCTCTCCGATCTCCGTCACCCCGGGGCAAGCTTCAGCATAAGATGTCAGCCTGGTGACACCGGGCAGATGCGCCCGGAGCGCGCTAGGTTCATGGCCCGCTTTGGCGAGGGGTCATAGACCTCCACTTGGACCTTGTTGTCGGGGCTGGCGAAGTAGACGCTGGTCGGCGTCTTCTTGCTGGTTACCACCTTGCGCCCGTCGCTCGCGTGGAAGACGACCGCCTTGGGCCGCTTGGTGAAACCGTCCAGAGCGGCGGTGGGATCGGGCAGCGGGTAGCTGCCTATCGTCAGCGACTTCACCGACCCTTCCCCCGCTTTGGCGCCTTCAGCCAGGTAGACGACCTGAACGCCGCCGCTGCCGCCGGACAGTTCCTTGAGTTCCAGTTCCTTGCCGGGCACCGGGCCGACCCAGTACACCGGATAGCCGACGGTGGCGGCGAGTTCGGTTAGCTCCCTGGCCGACGCAATCCGGGGCGGCGAACTTGGACAGTTCGCCCACGCCTGTTCGCCCTGACTTTCCCGTCGATACATTTCGGCTCTGCTGCCAGTCGGCGAATTCGCGTCGCTATTGTTTCTACTACCTGCAGATGCGTCCTCGCCTGCCTCCGGCGCACCTGAGGTGGGTGCCCGTACCGCGGCGGTCTGCGTTGGCTTCGAATCGCCCTTCCCCAACACGACAACCGTTGTTGCAACGCCTCCGCCAACGACGACTCCGGCAAGAAGACCGAGCAGAATCGCTCTCCCACCCGATCCCTTCCTCTGCCTCTGGTGGTGGGGTGGATCTTGAGGTGACGCTGCTTGGGGTGGCAGCGGCTGAAGTCCGGCTGGCGCGTTGGCTCGACGGCGAGCTTGGACAGAGGGCGACTCGACGCGAGTCCCGCAGTTGCGGCAGAAGGCCGCCCCTGTCGCAAGTCCTTGACCGCAACTTGAACAACTTTGAGGCTGCCTTGGAGAGGAGGTGCTCACCTGCCTACGAGCACTCGTAAAAAGCGAGCGACATGGATCACGCCAGCTTACACGAGCTATTTGACGGACCGGTGCATTGGGCAGCCACGGCAATGACAATAACGATCAAGCCAGCCAGGCCGATGATTCTAAGCACGACTCCCGCAGTCGCCATAACCCCGACGAGTCGGCATATCCGCAGACTCGTCGATTTGTTTTTGGCCTATGTCCGAAGATCAGGGCAAGTAATGACCCAACTCCATAGAGCCCGCCGCGGCCGCGTAGGCCACTACACGACAAATCGCCCTATCACGCAAACGCGGGCGGGATGCGCGATTGCGCCCATCGGTCACCTACGACGTGTCGAAGTCGGGCAGGTTCGCTCGCGTGCGTACGCATGAGCACCAGGTCACTCATGGTGAACGGCAGCGCCTTGACGGCTATCGGGGGCGGCCTCTCAGCACCCACCGTCGTTGCGGAGGAGACCGCTGATGGTCAGGCGGGCGCTGACCGTGACCGTGCCGGGTCCAGCGACTCCAACGCGGGTCCAGTCGCCGTCGCGGCCGACGCACGCGTTGCCTTTGATCACAGTCCAGTAGGGCGTGTAGTGAACGCGGACAAGAAATGAGCCGGCTCTGCGAGCCGCCAGGGAAAAGCTTGCCGGACCCACGGAGGTCATCCGGGCATCAGGGTCGGCGGACCTCGCCGGGCGTCGTGCCGGCGACACCAGTCCAACCGCTCCCTGGACGCGGTAGAGCCGCCAGTCGTCGTTCGACCAGATTGGTCGCAAATACGGGAGCCCGGCACGTATGAGTGCAGCCTCGTCGCTTGCGAGGTAGTCGAGCCGCGTATCCGCCAACGCCACGTAGGTGACCCCGCGGTCCTGGAGCCACTGCTGGTACGCCCGCGGAGTCAGGTTGTTGTGCGTGAACAGTGTGATGTCATCTGACTCTGCCTGCCGCAGCCAGCCGCGCGCAAGCATGAGATGCGGCGCGACATACCGCACCTCGCCGCGGTCGATGGTGGGCGGGATCTCGACTCGAACGGGACTCTGAGAGGCGACCGCCAACCGGTTCAGCAACGGATGGAAGAACGACGCCTGGGCTGCCGGATTGCCAGCGGAGCGTTCCACCTCTCGCGCAGCGTCCCACCATTGCCAATAGAGAAAGGGTGCGGCAACCAGGACCAGCGCCAGCGTGCGGCGAGAGAGAGAGAGAGAGAACCGGTCCCGCGAACAGCGTGCCCAGGCGGGTGACGTTGTCGCCAAGCGCAGTTGGGATCGCGTAAGCGAGGGTTGCCAGCAGGATGTACAGCCCCACCCCGATGCGCAACTCGGCTCTCCCCTGCAGGAGCCAGAGCATCACCAGCCCAAACAGGACAACCTTGAGAAACGACGATAGCGGGAAGGGCTCGGAGCCCCCGGTTGGAAAGGCGTAGGACAGCATGAGCGTCGCGGCGAGCGCGGAGCCGCCCACAGCCGCGGCGATTGCCCGCCGGCTCCTATCGACCATGCCCACGGCGACGGCGGCTACGATCAGGAACAAACTCGCTACCGGACTCGTCAAGCCGGTCATGGCGGCGAGGACTCCGGCGACCAACAAATGCCTCCGCTGCAAGGCCAGGAGGGTCGCAAGACCGACCGCCACCCCGAGGGCGAAGGTGATTCTCCCGGTGAACAGCTCGCTTGCGGCGGCCACCGCAAACCAGAGTGAGGCAAGGGTCGCACGCCTCCCGTAAGCATGCTGGGCGAGTGCTGTGAATCCAGCGGCTGCCGCCACAACCGCAAGGGCTCCGCTCAGCGGGGGGCCGAGCAGCCGCATCAGCGGCGGCGCGAGGACGCTGTAACCGAGCAGATAGTGGCCTGAGTACCAGTAGTTGTTCCAGATCAGAAAGCCGTGGGCAGCGAATTGGTCAGCCCGGAAGAATTGGGCCGACAGATCCGCGCTCGGCGATCTCCAGATGAGATAGACACAGGCCACGATGGCGGCGACCAGAACGGGAGCCGCTCTTTCGGTCCACGCGATCTCGCGGATCGGGCTTGCAGGGCTACCTATCCTCTCGTCCGATGCGCCACGGAAGCTGGCCCAGACCTTCAGATTGCTCACGCTGCCTTCTTTCGCGATCTCCCTTTGCTGGTGAGGATGCGGAACGCAGCTCCACATATCGCCGCTGCCAAGGCAGCGGCGGTGCCGGCGAGCAGAAGCGCGGTCACCGCAACGGGGGTGCCGCCGCCAGCGATCTGGAAGGCGATCGTGTCGGCGCGGGGCTTCCCATCGGTGCCGATTCCCGAAACCACGAGAGTGTGGTCGCCGGGTTCCAGATCGGGCGGAATGGCGACACTCGTCGAGAGGGAGCCGTCCGCAGCCGCGGCGAGGGCGGCGACAGTCTGTGGCTCTGAGTGGACCGTGATCGTGACCGACGAGGACGGTGCGAACCCCTGCAGGTCGAGCGGATAGGAGGAGCCGCCCTGCAGGGTCGGCACAGTGCCGGGCGCGAGCTGCCCGAGCTCGGGCCCCGAGGCAGTCACCGTGACCATCGGCGGCGGTGCCACCGGCGTCCTCTCGAGCAAGCGGACGGCGGTCATGGCATCGGGGCTCTGTGACCAGCGCAGGATTGCGCGCGTCTCAGCCGAGTAGCCCGCCTGGTTGGGGTGGACCAGCTCCTGGAGGCTCCTCTGCAGCTGGCTGACCTCCACCTGGCCGATGCCGAGGATCCGCTCGAACCGGTCCAACGGGTTGAGCGAGAAGGACGTCCACGCCGCCCGCTTGATGGCGTCAACCAGCCTGGGCCCGTCGACTCCGGCCCCGTTGAAGCTGCTCAGTGTCCGCGCGTACGGTTCTCTATCGCAAAGGGTGTGGTCCGGCTGAAAGGCCATTTCGGTGTTCGGCACGAAGAAGGCCGGGACGCCTTCCTTGCGAGCCTGTTCGACAGTCCCCTGGATCGTTCCGTTGAGGTTGATCAGGAGGTGGTCGATGAAATCGATCTCGCCCGCCGATAGCTGGTCGAGCATGCCCGGGCAGGCCTGCGAAGTCAACGGGGTGGGCAGCGGATAGCCGAGCACGAGGATCGGCACAGGTCCCTGGCTGGCACGGGTGGCAGGGCCGTTCACCACCTCGTTGATCGCGTGATAGCTGGAGAGGAGCTGGTTGGGCAGGCCTCTGAAGTGCGACCGGACGAAATCGCTGGACGAGACCCCGTGCCACTGCCAGAGGGGCGCGCTTTCGTAGATCGTCTGCGAGCAGTCAGAGCGGCCCAACAGGCAGGAGGCGGCGATCTTGCCGAAGCCAATGTCGTTGCCGCCGATGGTCAGGACCACCGCCTGGAAGCCCGAGCCCTTGCGCAGGGCTTCGAGCTGGTCGGTTTGCGCGTCGACCGGCTCGCCGGCCTGCGGCGAGACGATGTCGGCGGTGACCGCCCCCGAGCACGCGATGACGCTGCTGGAGGGCAGCGAGAACGCTCGGACGAGATAGGTCCGCATGCTCCGGTGGCAGTGGTTGGCCGTGGTGTCGGTCCCCGGCAGGTAGGCGTCCGCGCCCTCGCCGGAGGAGTAGGAGTCGCCCACGATCGCGATGCGCCGGCGGGACGACAGGATCGGCCCGGCGTCGCTTGCCGACTCGAAGGCGTCCCTGACCTTGATCGTGCCGCGGAACTCCGTGTCGGCAAGGGTGTTCTGCGCGCCAGCAAGCACCGCGAACGGCAGCGGCAGCGGGTTGTGGTCGCTTGGCGGGACCCCCGGCCGAAAGGCCCAAGAGACCTTCCTCGATTCCCCCGGCTCGAGGTTGCCGAGGTGAAGGACGGGGCGGGTCACGGCGGGCGCTCCGAACGGCGCGTCGAAGCGGAACCGCGTCACAACCCCGCGGGCCAGCTGCTGGCTTGCGTTCGAGACCTCAGCGTCCACGCGAACCAGCCCCGAGGGATCGTTCCCGACCTCGGCGGTGACGGGCGATGGATACGTCACCGTCAATTCGAGCTTCGGTCTCGAGATTTCGTCGAAGGCCTCGGCGAGACCGGCGTTGTCGTGGACGCTCAGGTAGCGGCCTTCGGTCTGTTCGGCGATGCATTTCAGCTGGTGTGCGCCTGCACCGGAGACTCGAAATCCGACCGTGATCGTTTGCAGGTCGATGCCGGAGGCGGCGATTTCGCGCGCCGTTTCGCACGGGTCGGGGCCGCAGTTTGATTCGCCGTCGGAAACAAGGACGATCGTTCCTTCCGAGGCACCCGTTTCCCGAACTTCTTCGGCGGCTGCTTCCAGCGCAGCGGCCGTCGGCGTGTCGCCTTCGGCTTCGAGGGTGCGGATCGTCGCCGCCATGGTCGAGGGATCGCGCGGCACGATCTTGAACTGGGCGTCGCCCGCACTGCACCCTTCCGCGCCTTCTTCGGTACCGGAGCCGGGGTAGTTGCGCAGGCCGATCGGCGTCTGCGGTTCGACCTGCTGGAGAAAGTCGAGCAGGGCCGTCTTCGCGCCGTCGATCTTGATCCGGCCGCTCGGGCTGCCGTCGCTTTCGCTCATCGAACCCGACGTGTCGAGCACTATCTCGATCGGGTTTGGCCGTGGGCCCGACGCCGGCGTCGCCCTCCCCGTGGCGGGATGAAGCGCCGCTCCGGTGAGGACGAGCGCAGCTGCCACGATCGCCGCGGCGGCGCGCTTGCTCACCCGCCGAGGCCTTCCGCGATCCGGTCGACGGCGCTGCGCGAGCCGACCAGGCGCGGTTCGCCGAAGGCTGCGCGCACTTCGGGTGCGCCGGGGGCGGTCGTTCCAACCGCGACGGTCTGAAGCTCGAGCTGGTACTTGCCGAGGAGCGGCACTTCGACCGGCAGGCTTTCGCCGAATTGGACCCTCCGATTGAGGATCTGGTGGCCGTCGGCGAGGACGCGAAATTCCACCGGCGATTCCGCATTGCCTGAGTCGTCCAGCCCAAGATTTACGCGGAGCGATTCGATCTCGCCGCCGAGTACATAGCCGATAGAGCGCTGGTTCTCGCCGGGCTGCGGCAGGCAGACGATGGCTTCAGTCTGGGATTCGCCCGCAACGACCGCTTGTTCGGCGGTGCGGCAGCTTGATTCAACCGGTTCCAGCTGAGTCAGGAACACGCTGGAAAGGGGCTCGGCCACGTGGAGCGTCGCCTTGTCGACGATCCTCTCGCCGGCCGGCGGCT
Organism: uncultured Solirubrobacterales bacterium; assembly: GCA_963707965.1. GTDB lineage: Bacteria > Actinomycetota > Thermoleophilia > Solirubrobacterales > 70-9 > VRUE01. Next base: position 1,052,636 of record CAVPRR010000007.1, on the reverse strand, counting down.
CGGTAGAGAGGACGCTGCCTTCGGTGGCCCCGGGCTGGTATTCGGTTACCACCGCGACGCGAGCGCCGAAGGCGGATAGGGCTTCCTTCGCTTCGGCTTCGGGCTCGCCTTCGAGGTCGGGCATCGCTGCCGGTCCGGAGACCTCCAGCGTGAGCATGCCTTGGCCGACCGTCACTCCGGAAGGAGGCGACTGGCGGACCACCAGGCCGGACGGTCCGACAGCGGGAACCACATGCGTGTGGACGGAGCCGAGCGCGATGCCTGCGTCGCTCAGCACTCGCTGGGCTTCGTCTTCGGTCAGGCCGACGACGTTGGGAACGGTCCCTTCCGAAACGGCCTCGGGCGCGTACACCTGGACCGGCCGGTCGACCAATACAGCGACATCGCCGCGCCCGGTCCACTCGTGGAGATACCAACCCAGCGCACCGGCCCAAACAAGGAGGGCAAGGCCGCCGAGGACCAGCCCAGTGCGCTTCAGGCGCTGCGCCCAGGGTGTCCGTTTCCGGCTGACCGTTTCGCCGTTCACCTGACCCGCCTAGTAGGTGCCCACCGAGAAGTGACCGGCGAACCGGGTTCCGGAAGCCCCGGAGACGAAGAGGTAGGGGTGGTTGCCCCCGTAGACGTAGTATTCCCACGCTTCGCCCGAGCCAGGGGTCGGGCGGGGAAACAGCTCGAAGGTTTCGAGCGGGTCGAGCAGCGACTGCGGACCGACCACCTGGCGGATCGTGCCCTGGTTGTACCCGGCGCAGTATTCATTCTCGGATTCCGCTTCGGCTATCGTGCTTTCCACCGCGGAGTTGGTGTGGAACCCGAGTTCTTCTCGGGCACCGGGGAACTTCAACGCGAATGCGGCCACGCGCACGCCGCTGCCGATCGTGCCGGAGATCTCGCTCGAGAGGCTCACCGGACGGGCCGTCACCGGTTCGGCCGTGACGCTGTAGCTCCCAGAGCGGTATTCACCGGAGCCCACCACCACGTGGTAAGTGCCGCCACTATCGAGTGAGTAGACCTGCACGCCGTTCGGGCAGGCGACCGGCTCGACCAGGCTTCCGTTGTTGTCGAGAAGGGCGGTGTACTGGTCGCCTTCCACGGCGAAAAGGCCCGGTTCGGCGTTGTAGGAGAGCACCGCGTACCCGGCCGCGTTGAGGCCGCCGTTTGCGGTCGAGCCGGCCGTCAGCTCCCCGCCATCTTCACCTACCACCGATCCAATCGCGCGCCGCACGCCCTGGCTGCCGAGCTTGTCGGCCAGGAGGCGCGAGTACTCGAGCAGGGTCGCGACCGGCGCCAGTCGCAGCCCTCCGTCCTCGCGCCGCGCGACAACGAAGAAGTCGCTTACGCCGAACAGCCTGTGTACCTGCGTATCACAGCTATTGGAGCCATAGCCTTCGGACGTCAGCACGTTGACGCAGAAGCCGTTCAGCTTGAGGCTGGCCTGCGTGCTGCTGTATTCGCTTCCCACATACGCGTCGGCGGCCGCATGCGTGAGATCGAGGCGGACGAGGCCGGAGCCCAGTTCGTGTTCGGTGAAGTTCGAATCGGTGACGTGCAATTCCAGCGATCCGTTCGCTTCGCTCAGCAGATCCTGGAGGGCCGCCCGGTAGGGACGGACGGCGCTCGCTTCTTCGTTCGAAACCAGGTCGAGAAGCTGGCTGACGTCGCGGGCGTTCACCGCTTCCGCAAAGGCGGAGAGCAGCTTTTCCGGGGTGTCGGTGGCCTGCGCAGATCCTGCCGCACTCGCGCTGGCGCCAAAGTCGGGCTGCGGGAGTTCCCGCCCATCAACTAGGAACTGCAATGCGGTCATCTCCGGACTGACATACCACCGTCCATCCACCTCCCGGGTCATCACATATAGGCCTTCTTCGGCAGGCCCGTACGCGTCTTCAAAGTTGAAGTCCACGCTCTTGTCCGAACGCGGGATGCCACCAGGAAAGGACCCGGCCCTGAGCGTTCCGTGTACGAGGCCTCCGTCGATCCGTACCTTGACGATCCCCGCACCCATGCGCTCCTCATGCATCCGCAGGCTGCTGAGGACGACGCTCGAGCTGCCACCAGCGCCTGAGCCGCCACCGACCGAGCGACCAAGGTCGCCCCGGATCGTTGTGTACAGTTCATCCAGGGTCCCGACTTCCTCTGGGTCGATCACGGCGATCGTCGCCGCCATATCTCTCTTCTGCAGTGCGGACGCTAGCTCGCGCACCGCCGCTTCCGGATTCGATGCACCGCTACTGCCCCCGGTGAGACCGTTTAGAAGCAAGGCGGCGACCGCCACGAACACTATCGCTCCCACGGCAGCCGGCACCACAGCACCCGGGCGCAACCTTGGACGACGTTCCGCCGTATCTGGCGCGGGAGCCGCCGCGCCCACCTCGGCCCCGCACCCCTCGCAGAATCGGGCGCCTGGCTCGAGCTGTTGTCCACAGTCGCTACAAAACATCCATAGACCCCTTCCGTGCTAGCAATACGAGGCTCCAGGCTCAACGCCGTGAGGGCGGAGGCGGAGCCGACCACGTCAAACCACAGCCCGAACCCAAATCGTGACATCTCAAGGCTCGAGACAGCCGCGCCAAAGCCGAGCGCCGAAGCGGTGGCCAGCGAGGCGGCGCCGACTCGCAGTAGCGACCCCCACCGTCCCCTCAACCCGAGCGCCATTAACGTCAATGCACCGCAGATCGGTATCGCGTACCAGATGAGGCCAAGCCAGGACGGAGCGCTGACGGACAGCACACCCGAGATCATCAAGTCCGCAAAGCGGTGGCCCGAAAGCGTCGCTCCGCTGCCGCTTGCCGTAGAGGGCAGAAAGACTGCCGAGAGCCAGAGTGCAGCGGCGAAACCGAACAGACCGCGTGAAAGCACCAAACCGTGCGCTCGCTCCGTGATCCCCATTATCTTGCGTCCTCCAGTCGAACGACCCACAGAGCGGCGCGAGCATATCGCGGAATCCGCTGTGAAGAGTCGAGAAGCTGATGGGCGGATGTCACCGAAGTCGTCGGCCTGGAGGATCTGCTTCTGGGCTGGCATCGTGTGACTGTCAACCGACGCGAGCCGGCACTTTCCCCTGAACCATGAACTCATGGGTGTCGCTCAGCCAAACCGCGGTCAGACCTGCATCCGTCGGACGTATGTGCCAGACGCCGCCCGATGGGCATTCCCCCGAATCGACCGACTCGCTATATGCGAGCGCGTAGCCGGTGTCTTCGATCAGGTTCAGCGTGCCATGGCAGCCACGTTCCGGATAGTCGATCGTCCCGGTCGCTCCATCGGCAGCGATTGCGACTTCTATCCAATAGGTCGTGGCTCGTCGTGCCCCATTGAAGTAGGACCGTTCGACCTTGCCTGCCCAACTCCCAGCCGCCGCGGCCGGCCCCGACAAAGCGGTGCTCGGCGTCAGATCGCGCCCGAAGCCCGAAACGCCTGCCCGCGCGAGCCGGTGGAGCACCTGCTGCACTTCAACACCGGCTCCGAGTGGGCCGACGAGCAACACCCGGAAGCCCGGCAGCAACTCGCTCGCCCATTCGGCCGGCACCCACACGGCGTCGATCCCGTATTCGCGAAGCCGCTCGACCTCCTGCCGGGCTCCTTCAGCAGAGCGAAACGAACCCGCCTGTACGTAGTGACCGGGGACCAGCCCGCTCACGGCGCCAGGCCCTTTCGGTGGTGCCATCCGTTCGGCTGCTTGCGGTTCGGGCTTCGATTCTTCGGGTGGCGGTGTTGTCGGCTGGCGTGCAGGCGGGGCTTCGCGGAGGACAGCCGCCTTCGTAACCACGTCCGCGGGCCGATCTTCCCGGGTCAGCAGGTATGCCGCTCCCGCAACCACCCCGCCGAGCATAAGACAGGCGACAACTGCGCCGGCTATCAGCGTCCCGTTTCGGCCACTACGGTCCCCAGGCGGCACGGCGGGCGCGAGAGGGGGCGCCGTGTGCCGCTGGGGCTGCTGTTGTTGTTGATGACGATGCGGCGCCAACCGGGTCCCACAGTGGCGGCAGAACACCGCGTTCGGATCGACGGGCCTCCCGCAGGAGGTGCACAGCCTCATCGCATCGGCGGTCGGACCGGGGGGCTGCCCCACCGCAGCGACACCGGTCTCCGTACGCTCCACTGCCGCGCCACAGCCCCGGCAGAACCGGCTTCCGGACGCTAGTCCGGTCCCACAGGAAGGGCATCTATCAGGTGCGGTTATCATGTCTCCATCCGCACGCTGTTCAGTGGGTTGATGGACGGAGCTGAATAGGAACCACCTCTAGGGGAAGAGGACCGGTGCGGAGCATCGCCGCTAGCTGCTTTGCCTCGGCAGCACTGTCAAAGCCGCCAGAAATCTCGGCGCCCGCGTACCCGTCGATCCCGTCGGGATTTTCGGCGAAGTTGATGATCGGCCGGCTCTTGACTTCGTTGTCGAGGATGATCGCGAAATGGCCGGAGAGTGGTTCGGCTTCGGTGGCGCTGACGGGGCCGATCGCCCGCGCCTGGCCGCGCTGGGCGATCTGGCGGGTCACATCCTGGAACGCTTCGCGACCCTTGTCGGTGAAGCCGAAGGCGACGGCGGGCTGGCCGAGTGCGTCTGTTTCCTGCCCAGGAAAGGCGATCTCCGAACCTGAAAGCCAAGGTCGATCCCTTAACGCATACCAACCTGCCTTTTCCTTCGTCGGATCTTCGATCACGGTACCACTCGGCTCAGGGGCTCTTCTGAAACGACGACGATCCCAGGTGGAACAGCGAGTACCATTCCTGAGGCCACCTGCTTTCTAGCGGTCGGCGTGATGTAGAGGTCCGACTCCGAGAACTCCGGGCCGCCGATCAAGCTGTGTGGCGCCGTACTCTGGAATAGGTAGTAGCGCGTCTTAGCGATCGAGCAGCTAGCGCAGTCAGGTTGCGGCGCCAGTTCTGAGGCGAGCAGTACGGCAGCATAGGCGCTCGGCAGGGCGCCGGAGAACATCAATTGCCGGTCTTCGCTGCTCGTAGTGCTGCGTCCCGCCGCCTTCCATTCCGCTTCGGCCCTCTCGATGGCCCCACGGGGTGCCCGCTGTCCCGGGTGGGCGCCGAGTGACCGCTCGGGGCCGATCAGATTCGGTTCCCAGTCGTAGAAGTAGAGTTGTGCGGGGGAGCGAACCTCGTCGATCAGGCCTTGGATCCGGTTGGTGAGGTGCCCGGATAGCGTGAGGCGAATCCTGCCACTCGCGGAACTGGTGACATAGACGTTACTGATGCCAAGTCGCCGAAGGCGCTCGCGGATGATCTCAACCGTTTCTTCGCCGGTCCGTGGAGTTACCGGCTCCAGCCCCGGCCGTAGCCAATAGATGAATTCAAACGAGTCGCCTCCGAGCACAGAGCGAGTCGAGCCGCTATGACCACTGACCGCCAGCGCCAAGACCACAGCGGCAATGCTGGCAATCGAGGCACCAACCGCAACAGCACGGATCGCGCGCCTCGGCCTGCGGATCTGATTCTCGGCCGAAGGTTTCGACGTCGCGCCCTGAGTTGCTGACACCGATTCTGCCTGATTGGTTCTTGCCCCACAGAATGGGCAGAAGAGCCCTCGGGAAGGTAGCCCCTCCCCACACCGGCTACAGAAAGAAGATGCCATCGATCAACTGATCCCTGAACGCATCCAACCTAGCTCTCGATTGTCTGTAGCGCTGCACCCCTAGGTATGAAAGTGCTCCTACCGATCTAGCTCCGGCCGACTGCCGTCGTAGTGACGGGTGGAACGGCATACTCGAGCCAAAGCGTGGAATCACTCTCATCGCTTGCCCGCCACGCCAGCGCGGAACGCCGCCTCGACAAGCGCGGCACGCTTGCGGCTCTGCGGCAGGCCCGCTAGCTCGAATTTCTCGAACAAGACCCGCAGGTGCGACTTCACGGTGTGGACGCTGATCACGAGCTCCGCGGCGATCTCGCCATTGCTCGCGGGTGCCTCCATCCCATGGCCCTCGGTCCACGGTCTCGCCAGGGCCTGCAGCACCCGCGCCTCGGCGGCGCTGATCGCCGGAGGCTCTGCTTCGGCGCTGGTCATGGTTTCGGAGCGCGAGCCCGGTGTTGTGCTCCTAAAGCTCACCGTAACGCTGCCGAAGCGGAGCACATCGCCATCGCGAAGCCGGGCGCTGCCCGCCAGCCGACGCCCGTTCAAGAAGGTGCCATTCCGCGACAGCCCATCGTCCTCGACGACCCACTCGCCGCCAACCCCGCTCAGGCGCGCGTGAAGCCGCGACACCTCGCGGTCCCAGGTCAGCGGGATCACGTTGGAGGCGTCCCGCCCAATCGAGAGCTGATTGCCCCGCCCTTCCAGATCGACGCAGCACAGCTCACCGGCACCATTTCGCAGCAGCGCGAAGCTTCCCCCTGCGCGCTCACGGTCCATGACCATCTTCAACTCCGAACCCGTCGCGGGCATCGGAGGAGTGATCTCCTGCTTGCGCTCCTCTCCAAGCCCCATCGCAGCGATCCTATTGAGGAATCGGCGCACATGCAGGAAAAGGTATACGGCTGGAGCTCGCTGATTGCGCATACGATGCTCGTCATGGAGGTCGCCGGGGAGCCGTTCTGCGCCCGCTGCGGCGCCCAGCTCGCTCGAGATAGCCGCTTCTGCGAGGGGTGCGGTGCCGCCAGTCCGGCAACCGATCGGCCCGCAGCGCGACGGATTGGCCGCTTTCGACTTGGGCAGATCATCGGGCATGGAGGGATGGGCGTCGTACACCGCGCTCGCGACACCGACCTCCGGCGCGACGTGGCGGTCAAGCTGATCGCGCCGTCCCTGGCGGGGGACCCCGACTTCCGCGCCCGGTTCGAGGCGGAGGCCCGTGCCGCCGCCGCTGTCGACCATCCCAATGTGCTGCCTGTCTTCGAGGCGGGGGAGGAGGGGGGCGAAGCTCTATCTCGCGATGCGCCTCGTCGAGGGAACCGACCTCAAGGCGGTGCTGGCGGGCGGGTCTCCTCTACCTCCGGCCAGAGCCGCGCGAATCGTTGCGCAGATCGCTGCTGCCCTCGACGCCGCCCACGTCCGCAACCTCGTCCACCGTGACGTCAAGCCGGCCAACGTCCTGATATCCGATCCAGCGGGGAGCGAAGAGCACGTGTACTTGACCGACTTCGGCCTCACCCGGATCGCCGGCGATAGCGGCCACCTGACCAGCGCCCGGCAGATCGTAGGCACCGCCAACTACATGGCACCAGAGCAGATCGAGGGACAGCCGATCGACGGGCGGGTGGACGTATACGCCCTGTCATGTGTCGCCTTCGAGTGCCTAACTGGCGACCCTCCCTTTGCCCGCGAGACGGCACCTGCCACCCTAGCCGCGCATCTCCACGACGAGATCCCCTCCGCGTCACGCCGCGTCACTGCCCTTCCGGGCGACGTCGATGACGCGCTTGCCGGTGGGCTGGCGAAGCTGCCCGCGCATCGGTTCGCCTCATGCGGGGCATTCGCGCGGGCGCTGGGCGACGCCCTCGGGACCGACACCGGTGTGATCCTTGCCGATCCGCGAGCCGCAGTTCGTGCGCGGCCGCCTCGCGCCACCGCCCCCACCCGAGCACGGCCGCCGATGGCCCCTGAGCCGCCAACCGCTGTGCTCGAGCGACCGGCGAGCGGCAGCCGGCTCGGGGCTGCCGCCAGGGTTGCCATCTCTTTGCTCGCACTAGCAGCCGCCGGAGGCCTGATCACAGCGGCCATCCTGCTCGTGCCCTCGCTGCTCGCAAATCACGGTGGCAGTAGCCCAACCGCGCCGACGCTTCGTGTACTGACAGGGGTGAAGACCGTTAACGGAAATCTCTCCACCTTGATGTCTCGCCTCGCCCGCGACCCCGCAGACGAAGCCGCGCGAGAAAAACAGTCTCGCGAGCTGCCCGTCTTGCGCGAAAAGGTTCGCCGGCTCCTCGCCGCTACTCACCGCAGCGTCGAACCGAGCCTCCGGCGCTTGGTGACCAGAGCGCTCGCGGCGCAAGGACAACTGCTAGATGAATACGGCAGGGTGCTGAACACTCCTCCCGCCGACGCCCAGCCGCTGATCCAAAGCATGCTCACGACGCTCGCCCGGATCGAAACCGATCTGCACAACGCCCGCGAAGCACATAGTCGTTCGTAGCTTACGAACCGGAAGCCGGTTCGGCAGGGACGCCCAGTTGATCGGGGGTCAAAGACCCATCGAGCAACCCGGCAAGCATCTCATACAGAGGTGCATCTTTAGGAACATCAGGAAGAGCAGAGCAACTCCCACTGCTCCGCGGCTGTAATTATCAGCACCCGAGTCTCTTTCGAGAGTCTTCCACCAGGACCTTTCGTGCCGCCCTCGACCTTGGTGATCGATGCCAGCGGAACTGTCTCGACGACTGGCTTCTTCAGAAGGCCCTTCATCCATCCCATCAGCACCCTGTCGCCGAGCGTGAGGACGACGCCGGCGCCCAGCGGCCGAGCTCCACGGAAGATATAAGTCGGCACCAACACTCCAGCGACATCGTGGTCCCGGATGTGAGCGCTCAGAGTCTTCGCAAAGACCTTGACCATGTTGAGTATGTCCCTGCGCTCCACGTCGGACTTCGAGGCGTCTGCGGCTCTTTCCGCAGCGTTCGCAAGGATGTCCTGCACCGTCATCTTCAACCCCCTTGTCCGTCTTTCATATCTCTCGGCTTCTCAGTCGCCACCGAGCTTGTCCCAAACCCACGCCGCCGCGCCGAGTGGCACCATGATGGCGGTTATCCACCCGGCCCCTCCGAATCCGCTATATCCCGCGGCATGGATCAGGGCATTCTCGCCGAACCATGCACCCACAGCAGCGCCTATTGCACAGACGGCTGCGATCACCTTCATTGGAGGGATTGAAGGTACCTGCGGCGGCGTGCTCGCCTCCACGTGCCTGGGGTCCCGGATCGTCGTACTCTGGGTCGGGTCCCCGGCTCCCTCGGCGGTCTGCTCGGCTCCGCAGCTCTGGCAGAACTGGTCAGATCGATCGACCCTTGATCCACAGTTACCGCAGAACACCGTCACCCTTCGCCCCTATGCATAGCCTTGAACAGTTCTTCGAGGCTCATATCGGGATTCGACGAGCATGTGTAGGCAACGTTCGGGCTGCCAAGAGGAGTCGCCACCTCTGGTGTATCGAACTGCGATGAGAGCTTCGATATGGCACTCGACTGATCTTCAGGCGACGCTTCCATGAAGTCCTTGCACGACGAGCTGGCGGTCAAGCCCGATCCACAGGCGCTCAGCGCGAGCACCGCAGCAATCAAGAGCACTCCCAGGAAAGTCGCACCCCGGACGATGTTCACAGCCTCCCCCTTTCACTAGCAACCAATTCTGATGATTTGTCAAATCCAGCCAGACTCCGTCAGTGACGCTGGTGCCTGTGCAACGAGGCCGTCACGATCACGGGTCCAGCGCGGCGACTTTCGCCCGCATCGTCGCCAGCGGCGACAGAGAAGCGGTAGCGGTGGTGCGGCCGCAGGGCGGGAATACTCAACTCGAAGTGGCGTCGCCTTCCCTTGGCGGTGCGGTGGGGGTTACCTCGAACCGGGATCCGTGCGAGCGCGCGGCCGTGGCGGTCGAAGACTGTGAACCACTGCGGCCAAGCGCCCTTGCCGGCGGTCCAGCTAAGGGTCACCTTCGAGCCGCGGACCCGTCGGCTAAGGTGGCGTGGATGCCCAGGGCGTGTTTCGACGGGCGCTTGCACCACAATCGGCGCGCTGGCCAGGCTGGCAAGGCCCGAGGTGGAGCGCACGCGGACCGTAGCGGTACCTGAGACCGGCGCAGGGTAGGTATAGGTGGCGACAGGGTCTGTTGTGCTGGCGTCGAAGACGCCGTCGCCGTTGAAGTCCCAGTCATAGCCGGCTATTGGTTCCCCCATGCCATAGCTGGCGCCCGCGCTCAGGGTGACCGGCCTGCCCGCTACAGCCGCCGACGGTATCGAGAGCACCGCATACGGGGCCGCCGTGTTGCGTCTAATCTCGTCGGTGATCGCCGAGACCAGGCCAGCTGGCTCCGATTCCGATAGCTGCAAATACTGCCCTCCGGTCGCCGCGGCTATCTGCGAGAACGATTCCTGGGCTTCGCTTTCTTCGCCGGACTGGATCGTGTCGATAGTCGCCGGATCGACCGAGAGGGCCTTTGCCTGCACGCTCCGCAGGGTGTACCCCGTGATCGGCTCGGGGTCCTTGGCCGGCGCATCTCCGATCTGAATCACAATCTTCTTCGCACCCGCCCGCCAGTTCAGGTTGAGCGCCGTCATAAGACCGGAGTAGACGCTCTCCGGTTCGTCTCCCCCGCCTTCGGCTATGAGGCCTTCAGCCTCTCTGTCGAATGCTGAGGTATCGGTGGTGAAGTCCGAGTCGAGGCGGGCCTGATAGTCGCTTTCCTCTTCCGGTACGTCTTTGTAGTCGACGAGGGCGAGGCGGTAGTCGGGGTCGATTGCCGCAATTTGCTCGACAAGAGCCGTCACGTCTTCCTTGACTTCTTCGATCTCGTCCGACATCGAGCCGGTCGAGTCGATCACGAAGGCGACATCCAGCGGGCCGGCGTAGGGGATCGGGGAAGGGACGAAGCCAATGGCGGTGGCGACTTCCCGAGCCGCTTGGCCGGCATCGCCACGACCGCCGTGGGCCACGAGGCGGTAAGCAGGCGTGCCGTGGGCCGAGATGCTCGCAGCAAAAGGATCGCGAATGTAGACCACGCCGGGTGCGACGTAGTGGCGGTAGCTCACGTTGCAGATGATGTCGTGCCAATGGCAGTAGGAGAACACACGGCCACGCAGCGACTCGTCCCACTCGGGCCGGGGTCCGAATGCCCCATAGGCGCTCGGATCGTTGCCGCCCCGCGCGGACCACGAATCCGCGTTGAAATACGGATCACCGAAGAGCGCCACCGCAGCGACCAGCGACCGCATCGTGGAGCGCTGAGCAACGTCACCGACAACCTGCGCTCCCTGCGAGTAGCCCGTGAGGATGAAACGTGTGTCGCGACAGTTGCGATGACGCCACCGCATCCGAGCTTCCGTATCGCGCTGCCCATCCCGGACGGAGCCTGTGTACTTGCCGAGGAAACCGATGTGTAGCGCCGCACCGACTCCGCTGAGCGACTTGACGTCGACGGCGGGATAGTGAACGCCATACCCGTTAACCACATCCCGCCCGACCAAGGCCCGCAGGGACACGAAGAAGTCATGCACCTCCGGTCCCATCCGCATCTCCCGATCCTTTTCGGTCTGGCCGGAGCCTCGGGCACCGATCACTTCGTATGAAGGGCAATCCGATGCCGCGCTAGCCTGCGGTGCATATGCCAGCGGTCCAATGATCGAAGCCGCGAGCGCGACAACGGCGAGCGACGTTATCGACGCGAACGACAGCAGGCGACTATCGAGTCTTCCACCAGTCACTGTGCACTCCTAAAGGGCCGGGTAACATTCGATGCGTTGACGCTAGCGGTCATCGGGACGGCACGATCCATTCTCGAGTATGAACATCGTCATCCCAAACGCAGGTCTTTGACTCGACTCAGCTGCAACTGAACTCGATCGCATCGTTGACGGCGCCGCTCTGCATTGCCGTGTTCCAGTCAGCTGCGGCCCTTTCGCATTCGTCCTTGGTGACCATACAAGTGGCGCCGATACCCGTTCCCTGTTCGTCACCGTTGTATTTCGCGCACTTACCCGGAGACAGGGGGAAGATCGGCGAGATGTCATAGGCCTTCCCGCCACTACCGCAGGCAGCTAGCGCAATTGCCGTGCTCACCGCCACGAAGAAAGCGAAGATTCGAGTCTTCATCGTTCCACTCCTCATCGTCATTGTTGGCATCTCCTCAGCCGAGCCATAGAGGCGTCGCATATGCGGTCGGTGACGGCGGCGGGGTGCAGGCCAAGTAGCCGTCCTGCACCCCGCCTCGGAACTCAGTGGGTGCTAGCGTCGGCTACCAGCACCCGTAGGCGTAGGTTCTGGGACTCCAAATCTCGAGCCAGAAACCGTGGCAGCCTCTGACGCTCGTAACCGTTTGGTTGGCCTTGGTAGAGATCCAGGAGCAGAATGGCTTTCCGAACTTGGGGAGGTAACGGGTACATACTGCGTTGACGACGCCGCTCGCCACCTCGCTAACGCTAACCTTGGCCCAGAAATGGCTACCAGTATGGCCGCTTGCAGGCGCGCTGGAGAAGCCAGCCTGGTAAGCAGCCGCGTTCTCTGCCGTCACGGACGAGACAGCTAGCAGTGCGAAAATTACCATGGCGACGGTATGCAACCGCCTTGGTGCCTTGAACCTTCGCATTGAAGAATGCACAGGACTTGACACAATCTCACTCCTTTGACAATTCAGCTTGAACGAGTTGACTTTGGCGCGACGATACCGTGAACTCGAGCGTGGTTTTGCACACCTGGGTATGAACGTCGCCATCCCGCTTCACTGGACGGTTGCTCAGGTGAAGGAGCGCACTGGCTAGCCTTCGGCAGCGACGATCGTGTAGCACTCCGGTGCCTGCGTAGCGTCGCTTGTTTCCCCGCTCGCAGATTCGCTCGACCCTTCGACCTGGAAGACGACCGTCCCGTCCCCGCGTAGGAGAGCCACCGTCAGTTCGTCAACTTCGTCGGCGCTGCTTTCTGCGCCGGCCGAGTCGACTACGCATGCAGGCACCAATCCACCGCTTGACCCCACGCCAACGATCTGAACGAAGTCCGGGCGGTTCGCGCCGATGAATTCTGTCACCGCATCGGCTTCAGCTTCGTCGACAAGCAGGGAGCTGTCTGCTTCTAGCCCATCGATGGCCAGCGACTGGTTCGGTTCGAGCGTCGATTCCGCCATCGCCGCAGGGCTACTTGACGCTTCGCCGAAGGCGAGGCGGGCCAGTGCGCAGTAGACCTCGCCGTCCATTTCGTAGCGACACGGCGTGCCGAGATCCAGGGAGCCTTCTTCTTCGGCGGCATCGGCTTCCAGTTCTTCGGACTGGTTCTCGCGAAGGCCGCCCGCTATGACTGCAGCCGGCACGTCACGCTCATTCCAGTAGAGGACGGCGTCAAAGACCGGAAGCACAAGCGTGACGTCGCGTCCCGGCGTGGTGTTCCTCACGGTCAGCAACCCCGACGCCGAAGCGGAGATGCCCGCCCTGCCAGGTTCGGCAGCCGGACTGGCCTCGGCACCGATGCTCTGAAGCTGGTAGCCGATCCGAAGGGTGAAGCCAGGCTGGTCTGGCGCGCTCTGGAAGCTGCCCGAGACCAGATTCGTAGGCTGTTCGCCGAGCCCAGCGTCCGCGGGTGTAGGGCCGGCTTGCTGGAGGTCCGTGAGGTTGTTGCCCAAGCTGTCCATCGACTGGCTCTGTTCTTCGAGGAGGTGCATCACATCCGCGAGCGCTTCATCGGTCGCGGCACCGGAACCTTCGCCGTTGCCCGCTTCGCCGGCCGGAGCTGAGCTGAGGACTGACCTCAGGCGAGCGGCGACCTTCCGCCTGAAGACGGCCAGCGTCCTCTCTATTTCGGCGAGACCCCGCCTCGCCCTTTCACGGGCATAACGGGCTTCGCGGGCGAGATCCGCGCCGCGCTTGGACTCGGCGCGGATCTGAATGTTTTCGGCCTGCGCTTCGAGGCGGGCAAGCCTGTCGCGAAGCGCCGCCGCCTGGCTCCGGAGATCATGCCGTTTGATCGCCGCTTCGATCGCCCGCGAGAGCCCGAGGGCATTGTCATTGAGTCTGCCCGTGTCGAGGGCGAGCGCCGCGATGCGCTGCATTTCGTTGGTATCGGCCCGCCTGTGTCCCTTGCCCAACACCACGCCGATCACACCGCCGACGGCAACGCAGATTGCCAGGCCGATCGCAAAGGCGATCCAGCCGCGGCGAGACTTCGACGCGGGGCTTCGAGCCACTACCGCGAACTCCGAAACCAGGAGGTGTCAGTCATCGTCTCGTCCTCAGTCAGCCGGATCTGGCGGTGACGCCGGAGGTGGGGGCGGCGCGCTGGAAGGCGGAGGAGCGGGCGGTGGAGGCGGGGTCGGTCGAGGGGTGGTGGGAGGAGGCGCCGGAGCGGGCGGGGGGGCGGAGGGAGCGGGAACTCGCAGCGGGTAGCCGCCAGTCTGCCCCGTCCCCTGTGCGGACAGCAGGCCGCCAATCGCGCCGAGCACGGCCCCGCCCAGCAGGAACGCCACGAAGACGCTGTCACCGGTCGGGGTACCGACGACGTTCTTGCGCGCCAGGGTCGCAAGGAGAACCATCGCGATCATCCACACCGGCCCGGTGATCGCACCCCAGAGGGCGGCCCGGTCCGGCCGCCTCTCACCGACCCGGCGCGCCACGGCGAAGCCGGCGTAGATGGCGAGCAGCAACGGGATCGCGATCAGCACGATCAGCATCGGCACGAAGAGATAGGCCGTCATCGTGTCGGCGAAGTCGAAAAGGTTGTAGTTCGACGGGGAGTCGGCCGATGGGTTGCTGATGAGGTTGGGGACCTTTGCCTGGGCGATCGGGATCGCTGGGGAGCCGGCAAGGCGCTCGCTCGCCCCCGCCCCAAGCGGCAGGATGTCGACCGCGTGGTCTCCGCCGTAGGCGAGTTGCTCGCCGACCGCGATCGCCGCCGATCGCGGCGGAAATTCCCGGTAGCTATCTTCGCGGGCCACCTGGATGACCCAGATCGCGGTCCCGAGCACACCGACCGCTGCGAGGGCCAGGAGGAGTGGGCGAAGTGCACTCCACGTCACCGTCAAGGGGCGAGCCGCGACTGCCGGCAACAAGTCCGTGAGAGGCTCATCGGCCCGGCGCAAGACGTAGAGCATTCCCAGCAGACCGCCGAGTGCCCCCCAGAGCAGGCTGAGCAGGAAGACCGAGCCAACCGAGAATTCCGCCTTCGAGTCGAAGAGGTCGAACTGCGTCTTGCCCGTGCTGAGGCAGACCACGAGCATGATGAGCGCGAAAGGAACGGCGGAGGCAGCCGCCCAGAGCAACCGCTCGCGCACCGGCATGCCGGCCGTGCGTGGCGCGACCCCGACGACTCCTGCGGCGACGCCGAGGATTGGGATCAGCACGAACAGCACCGGGACTGTTCTCACCGCCTGGTCGACGCCCGCCAGATTGAGGTTCGCCTGTGAGAAGGCGGCCGTCTGAGCCAGGGTTTCCTTGAACAGTCCCGCCCCGCCTCCCACGGCGAGGTAGCTGGCGTGCGGCAGGACAATGGCAAGGATCAGCCCGGCAGCGAGGCAGACCCCGGCGCCGATCAGCGCCGAGAGCCCGGCGAGTGCCACACCTGGGGCCTGAAGATGGCCTGCTAGCTGCCCGACGAACTCTCCAGCTCCAGGTGCAACTCGCTCGACATTCTCCCAGCCTCCGGGGGCCGCGCCGGCCTGCGGTGGTGGTGGTGGTGGCGGCGGCGGCGGAGCAGGCGGCGGGGGCGCCGCTCCAAGGGGCGGTGGAGGTGGCGGTACGGTCGGTTGCGGAGGCGGCGGCGGTTGAGGAGGTGACGATGGCGGCGACGCCTCAAGCACCGCTGTAGCCCCGTCCAACTCGTCGTCGGCCGAGTCGCCGACCTGAAAGGGAATCTGTTCTGCGCCGCAGTGCTTGCAGAACTTCGCCGCCGCCGGAATCTGGCCACCGCAGCCGCCGCAGTACACCTTCTCTGCCTCGCTCATCAGCCTTCCTTCCTCCGCTGTAGCGGAGAATCTATATCCCCCGCTCGACCCCCTGCGTTGCCGTACCACCGACTCGGCTCGAGCGGACTGCTGGTAGGGTCCTCGGCGTCAATCAGGAGGAGAGGTGATCACCGTCGACTGCCGTCCCGGTCGCGCCGAACGTGCTTCGACGCGTCGAGCCGCCTCTGAGGCACTCGCACGATGAACGCTGTCCTTGCTGAACCCGCCCGCACCTGTCCAAAGTGCGGAGGACTAATCGCGTTGGGCGCCTCCTTCTGCCGCCAGTGCGGAACGCAGCTGGAGGAACCGGGGGTTCCCTCACCATCCCCGCCCGATCCGGGCCGCCCGACTTGCCCCAATTGCAAGAGGGAGATCCGAACCGGCAGCGCTTTCTGCCGCTTCTGCGGAGCGGCGACCGAGGCGACGGTGACTCCCGAAAAGCCGGCGCCGCCACCCAGCGCACAGCCGGCCGTCCCACAGCCGCCTGCTGCAGCACCCCCCACGATACGGCGATCAGGACGCCGTACCGCCATCCTGGCGGTCATCGCCGGGCTGCTGGCAATCGGCGGCGGAGTCGCGGCCACGATGGTGCTGCTCGGGGGCGGAGGGGGCTCGGAAAAGACGGCTATCGCGCGGCCGGGCTCGCGCGGCACGGCACCTGTCGTCACTGCGGCGGCACCGGAACACGTCGAAAGGGCAAGCACGCCTGCCGAAGACAAGGGCTTCCCAGCCGAGACAAAGGCGCAAATGGCCGAAGAAATCACGTCGCTGCTACGCGGCTACCACGAAGACGTGGTGGAAGAAGACTTCCAAGGTGCCTGGGCGCTTCTTTCCTCGCGCAAGCGCAAGCAGAACCTGGCGGAATACGGCTATCACAAGTGGGGGGTCGCTCAGGCGAGCCTCACGCCATACCTCCAACCATATGATCTACAGGCCAACGTGGTCGCTCTTGAAGACGAAGGGGTGGCACGCGTGGACGTAACTGGGATGGAATGGACCAAGCCCGGAGCCTCCATGCTCGGAATGGTCGGGACTGACCTGGGTCAAGTACGAACGCAGCCAGTGGACCTATGACCCCGGCTACTCGACCACGCCCGCCCGGCGCACCATCTGGCAGCCGCGCGCCAGCCCGTTGCTGGGTGCCGATTGCGGGGAATGAGGTCCGTCCTGAGCCGCAGTGCTGTCGCACTGCTGGTTCTGACGGTTATTGCTGCCGTGGGAGGCTACCTCTATGGGTCGAGCGGCGGGGGCTCGCCAGCTACTTCGCCGCGGGTCCGAGCTAAAACAGGCCGTTCGGAATCGACGCGCGAGGGGGCGGAGCGGGTCTGGCTAGCCGCGGAGCTAAAGCGCGGCGTCGAGGCCGCCGCCGCCCTAGGCGGTACTGCCGAGGCCGCGATCATGCTTGACGATTGGCGCACTCCGGTGATTGCCAGCTCAGAGGCGCGTGGTGAAGACCGATTTATGCGTATGTGGAGCATGAGCAAGGTGGCCACAATGGTGGCAGTGCTGCGTGGTCTCGGCTGGGGCAACCATCCTGGCCGGCCGCTCTCACCCGAGCTCGACGAGGCCCTACACGGTGCCATCACGAGATCGGAGAACTGCCGGCAGCGCCGGGTCGTCCTCGAATTGCAGCGCCTATCCGGCGGCACTATTGCTGCCCGTGAAGCCCTGTTGGCGGTCTTCAGAGCCGCCCGTGGGGAAGTCAAGGTCGGCACCCAAATCGCGCCACCTGAACCAAACTGCGTCACCTTCCTGGAAACGCAGACCGAACTGCCAGAACCGCTGGCGCCGGCCCTCCTCTTAGGCACCTCGACTTGGCGGGTTGGGGATGCGGTGCGCTTGGTCCACGCTCTTGCGATCGGCACCTACGGAGACGCCGTGTCGCACCAGGTTCTGCGCCTAATGAGTTTGCCGAAATTGCGGAGTCGCGAGGTGCAGCCAGGCGAATTGACCGCCCCCCTTGAGTGGGGCGCCGGGAAATCACTGCCCTCAGGAACCGCTTACAAGGCCGGCTGGGGAGGCAGCCAGCACGGCAACTTCCTCGCTGGCCAGATCGCCTTGGTGGCAATCCCGGGCGGGGATCACGTCGGAATCGCGGTGATGTTCCACCCCTTGGAGCAACCGTCGCGCGACGACCCGGGGATCAGTATCGCGCCTGCGGCGATCGAACTCGTCATGCGCTCCTTGCGCCCGGCCATCGCACTGGATCACCAGGGTCGGCCACGCTGAATCGACCTAGAAAGGTATAGGCTCGCGGCGAGTCGTCCGTCGAGCGGGATACAGGGGATAACGATGAACACGTGTACCGGTGCCAGCCGCGACCTTGCCAGATGGTCGTAGCGCGATGGAGGCCGGAAGACCCCCACCCACGACTACCCCCGCTGGCTGGTATCCCGACCCGCAGGGTCTGGGCCAGCGCTACTGGGACGGCTCTCGATGGACAGAGCACCTCGCGCCATCATCGCAGGGAGGGCAGGTGGTCACATCCGTCCAGATGGTCGGTACGAGAACTAACGGGATGGCAATCGCCTCGCTGGTCCTTGGCATCGTCTGGCTTTACGGGCTTGGGTCGCTGCTCGCCTTGATCTTCGGGATCGTCGGCCAGAGGCAGATCGACGAATCCAATGGCGCGCAGTCAGGGCGAGGCATGGCGACCGCAGGCATCGTGCTCGGCATCGTCGGCCTGGCGGGCGTGCTGATCATCGTAATTGCCGTTGCGTCGGCCGGCGCTCGGCCATAGTTTTAACGAATTGTTTTGACTGCTTAAGCGAAGAGGAGAGCCTAGATGAGCGCACACGGTCAGTTGCCCCCGCCGGGAAGCGCCGGTCATGCCCCCGCGCCAACGGCAGTGCAGCAGACGACGGTAATTCAGGTAGCCAACCAGAAGAGCGTCGCGGGCGCAGTTCTGCTGGCGCTCTTCTTCGGCCCGCTGGGGATGCTCTACGCAACGGTCCCGGGAGCCTTTGTCATGTTCGTCATCAATCTGATCGTCGGCATTCCGACGCTCGGCCTCGGCCTGTTAGTGACGGTGCCGATCGGCGCGATCTGGGCCGGGGTATCGGCCAGTTCTCACAACCAAGGCCTGGGGACGATGTCGGCTCAGGCGTTTGCGCCGGCCCCTACCTTGGTCTCAGCGCCGCCGCCGGGAGCGCCAGCCGCCTGGCATCCCGATCCCGACGGCCGCGGTCGCCTTCGCTACTGGGACGGGATGACGTGGACTGACCACTATGCGGACGACCCACATGAGCGCACCGAAGCGCAGCCCAGCGAGCAGCTGACCGAGGCTGCGGCGGCGTTGCCTCCGGTCGTTGCTGAGGGCGGCGGTGTGCGGCACTTCGATCTGGGCGCGGTGCTCAAAGAGCAAGATCCTTTCTGCGAATCCTGCGGCGAGAAGATGGCGGAGGGCGACGAGTTCTGCTCGGCATGCGGAAAGCAGCAGGGAGTCGGTGCCTGATCCTACGGACCGGAAAGCAAGACCAGCTCAGGGGCGCTTCTGCGGCTCATGCGGGACCGAGCTCGGCGGCGACCCTGGGATGTTCTGCCCCAACTGTGGGGCCCAGCTGGTTTCACAGGGTGCAGGCAGTATCGGGACGCCGCCAAAGCGAGCCTCTTCTCGCTGGTGGCCCTGGGCACTTGTTGTGGGAACACTCACTGCGGCGCTCGGGGCGGCCGCAGCTCTCCTACTACTAACCGGGGGCGGAGGCACGAAGAACCACGGGGCGAAGCTTCCTGCCCCCGCTGACCTTCCCCCGAACGTGGTGGCCCTGATCGCCAACGTACCTCCGGCGGAGGGAACCATTACGAGGCACGATTTCGCCCACGCTATCGAACTTGCGGCAGCGCAGGCGGGTGAGAAGAATCCGCCCAAGCCCGGTGATCCGAAATATGACGAACTGAGAGAAAGCGCGCTCAACTCGATCTTCGAAGCCGTTTGGCTGCAGGGCCTGGCGAGCGAAGAAGGCGTCGAAGTCACCCGAAAGGAAATCGAAGCCGAACTCAAGAAATTGAAGAAGCAGAACTTCAAATCGCAGGCGGAATTCACGAAGTTCTTGAAGGAATTGCACTACAGCCCCACCGACGTCACCGAGCGAGTGAAACTTCAAATCCTCAGCAAGCGAATCCAGGCGAAAATCGCTGCCAGCGTACCGCCAGGGCCGAGTCGTGGTGAGATCGCCGCATACTACGCGCAGAGGAAGCTGGTCCAGTTCATGCAGAACGCCAGCCGCGATGTGCGCACCATTGTCAACGCAGACGAGGCGCAGGTGGAACAAGCGAAGGCTCTGCTGGAAACCAACGATCTACCTTCCAACTGGAAGAGGGTCGCGCGTCGCTACTCGACCGACTCAACGACGAACGCGGATGGGGGCTTACAAGTCGGCGTGACTCCGAAGGGAATTGAAGAAGTCCTCGGCACGGCGTTCTTCAGTGCTCCGCTGAACCGAATCGAAGGACCAATCATGAACGGGGCACAGGGCTACGTGATCTTCGAGGTCGTACGCGCAACACCAGGCAAAGTCCAGCCGCTGAGCCAAGTGAAGTCTCAGATTGAATCGGAGCTGAGCCGTGAAGCCCAGGAGACGGCCTTTTCCAAGTTTGCGATTAGCTACGAGAAGCGATGGCGCGCCCGCACCGTCTGCGCACCTGGCTTCGTAGTCGAAAAATGTTCAAACGGCAAGAACAAGCCGGTAACACCAGCCGATGCGATCCCCATCAGTCCCTGATGTCCAGCGGCTTGCCTTCGGCAACCAAGGTCACCGTCTGACCGCTTCATTCACGTAGTGCGCTCGAGGCGTCGAGATGCAAGCGCAAGGGTGTGCCGGAAATGAAGACCGGGACCGACGCGGTCAGCAGGGGAACCGAGCCGACACCGGAGCCGATGCGGGAGTAGGTGAAGCTCGCAAGATACGTGATCACGCGCAAGTACACCGTCTAGTGAGAAGAAACGCTGCAGCCGACCAGCTCCGGCGGTGAACTGAGCGATGCGAATGGGCCGCCCTGCTTGGTCTCGACGATCCCGACGCCGCGAGCTAAGTAGACGTCAGTGGCGCCTGGCCCTAGGGCGCGCATGGCCTTCATGACTTCGGCGTCAGTGCCGAGGGGCGCGTTCTCAACATGCTCGCTGACCAGCGTAGATCGAACGCCGATAGTGTTCGTGAACGTTCCCGCTGGCGTCGTTATTGTTCCAATGGGAGGCGCGGGGCCGACTTTCAGTGTCACGGTAGCGTTTACTTCGTCTGGCCCATGTAGCGCCTTGCGTAGTTCAGCGCGCATTGCTTCCGTGGTGGCCGCAAACCGTGACTCGATCGTGGTGGTGATCGATTTTCCTTCCCGAAGCGAGATTAGCGTGGGCCAGATCTCGAAGCCGGAAAACCCGTATTCGATTCCTGATCTTGAGATGCTGCCGGGGTTCGTCCTGACAGTCCCATCGTTCGCAAGTACATAGGGGTAGGTCATCGTCTGGCTTTCGGATTCTGGCTGTATGCCTGGGCCAGTCGTAGTCGTCGTGGTGGTGCTATGGATGCTGAAGTGAACGCCGTCAGCTTTCAGTTGAGGAGAGTCGATCCTGCTCGCCTGTTCCGCCACGCTGGTGAACTGACCGACTGTGGCGGTGGCCCTGTACGTACAGGTGCGCCCTGCAATCACGGGGAGGTATGACGACCAATCGTTGGGGCCAGTCGCAGCAGGCAGGAACGTCCCCCGCTCGAGGTCTACAGCACCGCGTACGTCATGAAGGAGCCCGCGAACTACGTCCGAGTTTTGGGGTAGGCGGCTGTGATAGCACGGTGTCCGGAAGAGGCCGATGAGCGACTCGTGGCAGATGATTCGGACAGGAGAGCCACTTGTGTTGTGGGCTGTTGCAGAACCCTGGCTGACCGCTACATCCCCAATGTTGAACGCGTGGCGCAGCTTCCAGATGCCGAAGGTGAGGTCGATTTCGCCGGCGATATCGGTCACGGGCACGCTCGCTGGCCAGCGCGGTAGGGCGCGAATCTCCGGAGATTGGTATTGCAGGGCGGTTCCTACTGGACTGTGCAAGACAGAGAGGACGCCACAGGGTGAGGAGATGGCGCCATTGCGATACGCGGACTGGGCGTATCCAGCGCACTCGGAAAGAAGAGCGTCGGCGACAGCGCCCCAGGCTGGATCGGCACGCGGGCCGCCTTTGACTGCATCCGCGACTGCGGTCAAGAGCTCCGAGCCCGTGAACGGTGTCGCGATGGCGAATACATGGGCAATGTGTTCACCGACTATTCCACCCTCAGGATCGGACCGCGATGCTGCGTACTGGGTCGCGAGCCCTCCCATCGAGTGGGCGATAACGATGACGCGGTGGTGGGTGGCGCGTGCAAGGCAGGCGATGGACGCTGCGAAGGCAGGGCCTATTCGGGGGTTCGTCACCCAGTCCAGCGAAACGTCGTGATAGTCGAAGGTCCAGACCGTCGTCTGCGGCAGCGAAGCGACCTCGACGGAAAGGGATTTCGCGCTGCCGGGAGCGGGCTTCGTAAAGATGCTGGGATCTCCCGCGACCCCATGAATGAAAATGATGGGGACCGATCCAAGATGCAGTGGGCCGGCCAATGGCCTCAGCTGCTGGGTCTCGCATGACTGAAGCGTCGTGCTCGACGCCCCAGTCGACCTCGCGGCGCCTGCAAATAGAACAAGCAGGCAGGCAGCCAATGGCAAAGCACGGCGCGAGTTCACCGCGCCCCCACGTAAGTTATGAGCCAGCCTTTACCGACTCTCATGTAACCGACATCGATGGATCGCTTGACACCGGTTGCGAGGTGCAGTGCGGCAGCGGTCATGGCGAAACGACCCTGTTGACTCCAGTTATTTCGAGCGAGGACAAGGCGGCTACCCGGAGGCAACAGACGACCGCCTTTCAAGACAGCCGCCAAGGGTGCAGCCAGGGCCCGGCGACCATCCGACCCAGCGGCCGTCAAACTGCGGGCGCTTGTTACAGCGCTCGGCGGTGGCGCGCCCTGCACCGTTGAAGAGCCATGCTGGAGCAGCACCCACAGGAACGCACCTACAGCCGCGCACACTGCCGCAGTAAGCACCAAGGTAATCGGGAACCGCCGTCGCTTGTCGATCATTGGCCTACGCCAAGCGGTCTGCTGATGGCGGTGAATAGCTCATCGACTAGCGACTCGTAGAATCCCCGATCCTTTAGCTTTCCGCTATTGCCGTCCACAACCCAACGGAGAAGCGTCTATGTATGCTCGGCTCTTGTGCCGGTGTGGGTGCCGGATCCGTGCATTCGCGGGCGCGACACCGGCCCCCACGACGCAAATGATGAGAGCCGGCAGGAGCAGCAATACTGCGCTGCGCTTCATGAGCACCTCCGTCTGTCAGTGGCTGGATTCATGGAAGCCAAGACAAGTCGCCGCCCCGGTTCTCGCGGCACGGTCGATCATCGACGCCGATCCCGCTCCGATCACGTTTCCCCACCCTCTACCACCGCTTGAGTGCCGCATGATGGACCGACGATATCGGGAACTGCAGGCACCACCGTCATCCCGCGGTCTGAAGATCCCATCCCGCGCCGACCGCCGTCTCAGTCGAGCAGGATTCTGCAGTGCCGCTTTACGACAACTGAAGCGCGGCGCTAACCAACTCCACGAATACAGCCGAAGATCAGGTTGACCACTCCGAGCCCTATCGCCCATTGGCCAATCAATGCCTATTTGCCTCTTCTTCGGTGTCGCCTCTTAGCCGCTGCTCTGGCTCAGGGCCACAACGAGTTAAGTTGCGTTCAGTGACCGCAGCTAGCTGCTACATCGGCGCGAGCGGTTTGAAGCTGATGCTCAAGGTGCCGAATCCTTCGTTGAATTGTCCTGCGCCGATAACCGTGCGCCCGCCTGCCATGTCGTCTGAGCCGTACGAGCTGACGACTCAGCACTGCCTTCCGCCGTTTGGCAGTTCTACACGCACTTGGTGGCACCTGTGCTGGTTTCGTGATCTTGATCCTGATGTTCGGTGCCGTAACAGCCTGAAATGTCCCATCACTGGGATGAGACGCCCTGAAGACCGCCGTACGGCCATATGCCGATTCAGGTAACGCCAGCTGGAAGCGTGCTACGCCGCCACTCGTTGTGGTCGAGTAGCTAGCGATCCCTCCTTCTCGCCAGGTAACCCCGAGATTCACGGTTAATCCGTCCGGCGCGGGCAACCCAGTCGCCTGCGTAACTGTCGCTTCAACAATACCGTTGGCACTCACCGATTCCAATGGCTTCATGGCGAGGCTCAGGTAGTGAAGAGGTTGCTCAACCGTGAAATCGTAGGGGTATGTCTCATAGCGAGCTGGTTCGTCGGCCGACGCACGGCTAAAGAACTCAAGGTAGGACGATGTCGCGCTGGTGTCTTGGACCACAATTTCAGTCCGCGCCGTACCACTTCCACTTACACCGTACACCGGCGCATCTTCGTCGCAGCCATCGTCTTCATAGACCGAGCCAAAGACGGTGCCCCAGTTAAAGTCATCGACGCCCTGCGCAAGGACCATGCAGACGGGGAATTCGCCTGTAGATCCACTTCGCGGAACAACATGCCAGTCGACCGTGACAACGTCATGTGTCGTGACCGGGGGCAAGCGCCACAATGCGACCTCGACGTAGCTGCCGTAGTTGGCGTCTGATGCGTGGTTGTTGAGTTGGCCTGTGTAGTGCTGGCCGGCCGCGATTAGCGGTGCTTGGCTCGGCTTGCGGCCTCCCCCTTCGAAGCCAAAGGCGGTTGTTGGGAGGCTGAGTATTAAGAGCGCAACCACGGCAGAGAAAAGTCGATTCACGTGATCCCCCTTTGGGTAAGAGCTAACCGTAACTTTGTGCTGCGGTTCACAGGCGCCTTCGCGTGGTCGCCGTTGCAGTCTTCGAAGACAAGCGAGACCGTCGCTGGGTCCCCGCGCCAGGCGATCGCCAAAGCTGATCGCTTTCTGATCACGTTTCGGCCCCCGTACCGCCGCTCAACCATAGTTGGACCGACGATATCGGGGAGTCGCACGCGCAGCGATCATCCCGCAGTATGAAGATCCCCATCTCATGCAAACCGGCATCTCAGTCCGAGCACGAGCTGTGCCGCTCTACGACGACTGAAGCGCGGCGATAACCAACGCCACGAATACGGCGGAGATCACAAGGTTGACCACTCCGAGCCCGATCGCCCACTGGGCCATGGCTTCACCACGCTCCTTGCCTTCGGACTCCCTGATCTCGTCGAGGGCAACGGACCCAAAGACGATCCCCAGGATTCCGCCGACGACGACGCCAGCGAGACAAGCGCAGATCAGCGCGGTGACCGCCAGGCGGTTGGCTCTGCCGGTGGGCTTGGGCTTGATCCACCGCGTCCCATCCCAGTACCGCCGTTTCTCCGGCGCGTGTGGATCCGGGTACCAGCCGGCCGGCGGCAACCCATCCCCGTTGGCCCGCTCGACCTGCGACTCGACGCCTTCGACCTCCGGCGCCTCAGCGTCTTCCGTTCCGGGCGCCACAGTCTCGATGCCACTTTCGGCAGCCTCAGCTTCGACCTGCTGCTGGCCGTACATGAGTCTCCGCCAATCCACGCCTTTCCCTCCGTCCGCTTACGTGTGGCCCATCGTATCCCTGGATTCGGCAGTCTGCTGAGCTTGCGATGGCTCTCGGTCGGAGACCAGGTATTTCGCTGGCCCGGAATGCTCGATCCAGCCGGGCCGCCAGGTGACGCTGAGTGTCGCCACTTGCAGTGGCCCCGGCGTAGACGGCCCGCCCCCGGCGACGCACATGTCTGGCTGCTCGGGAGGAGGGCCGGCCTTGACCAGGGTCGCGACGATCACGCCGCGCCGGCTCGTGTGGCCACCCTCGATCGTCCAGCGGGCGCTGAGCTGGCCCGCCGCCAACACGGGTGCGCCACCGTGCAGCGCCTCTACGTCCCGCCTGGCCCGATCACCGGGCACTTCGACCAGGCAGCTTGCCCAGGTCCAAAGTGACCCAGGGTGGTCGGGGTCCGCGACCGGGAACTCGATTCCACAGCAGGGCGACGCGAGCGCCCGTGGGGCTGCGAGCCTCCTGCGGATCGGCGCTCAGCGTTCCCGTTAAGACGATGTGGTTGATCTCCCGCGGCGTTGAGAGCGGAAAGGACGCGCGGCGCCCGTTCCCCCATCGCTTCACGCAGCCTCTCATCCCGTGCTCGCCCCCTTGATCGCGTAGCGACGGGGCTTTTCTTTGCCAGCCGGACCTTCTCCGCCTTCGCCAACCTGGCAAGGCAATTCGCCACGGCGCCCGAGGATCGCGCGATCCCCTTGCCGATCGCGCTGGCGCTGAGCGGGCCGATGTCTTTGTGCTCTTGCATGTAGGAAAGCACGAGGCCATCGAGCTGGCCGGGGCGCAGGCGCTCACCCGAGCCCTTGGCCTGCGGCTTGGCCGTTGCCGCCGTCCCCTTGCTCGCCAACGCCCAGCGGTCGGGTAGGCGGCGCCCGCCCTCGCGCCCGCCGGGGCGGCGGGTGACCTTGCCGGCTCGCTCAAGTGCCGCCAGCTGCTTTGCGGCGCTCGAGCGGCCGATGCCGGCGGCTTCGGCGACCTCAGCCGCCGTCAACCCTGGGTGAGCCTCCACGATACCCAGCGTCGCCTGCTCTGCAGTTTGCTTCCCGCTCATCGCGATTCCTCCCTTGACTGCTCATCGATTGCGGCCAGCAGCTCCCCGCAGGTGTCCATCGCGAGTAGCAGGCGCCGGTCGGCCTTCTCGTCTTCTTCCCGTGAGCGGCGTTCCTGTGGCGAGCCGGAGAGGCCCGCCTCGGCTTCCTCGTGGAGGCGCCTGAGGGCCTGGGTGAGCTCGTCGGTCGGCATCGTCAGCGTGACCTCCTCTCGGTCGTCGTCCCCGCCCCAGCCGAGATCCTCCAGCAGGCGAAAGTCCCGGCCGAACTCCAGGCCGAGCCGCTCGGCCGCGGCGAAGTCCTTGGTCTGCTCCAGGGCGATCCAGACGTCGTTCAGGCCGCCGAGGTGGTCGCGCACGAGCTGGTAGAGCGCGTCGCGCTGCTCGCCGCTGATCGTGGTGGTGGTGTCGGGCATGGCGCCCCTCCTCTCGGGTCAGGGCACCGAGGTCGCCCGTCTGCGGGCCGTCGATCCGCCCGGGCACGAGGTCCTTTTGGGAGAATCGGCTGCGCATCGAAGGCTTGCTCTTCGGTGCCGGCCCCGGGGCGTCATCAGCGCTGCCGGGGCGCTTGTTGTCGGTCCCGACGACCGTACCTCGGGCTTGGCGCAGAAGCGAGGCAAGTCGCCGCCGATCCGCGGCGATCGGGAGATATCGCCGCGTTTTCAGGCACTCGTGCCTGAAAACGGAGCGCGATCGGGGCGTCATCTGAACGCTTCGGGCCGCCCCCCGGCTGACACGGCCCAGCTGTCGCCCGACGCGGGAACCCCGCAGCCCATGCGGGTATCCTTGCCCTGCGAGGCTGCCGGGACGACCGCCGGAGCCTCAAACGCGGGGCTATAGCTCAGTTGGAAGAGCGCCTGGATCGCACCCAGGAGGTCGCCGGTTCGAGTCCGGCTAGCTCCATCGCAAAGCGCCTGCGTACAGGCAGCTTTCCGGTTCAGATCATCGCGATCTCGCCCGCTTTGCCGGCCTGTTAGTCAAGTTCTGGTCAAGTAGTCCAGCGAATCGCCGCCCTTTCCCTCGCCGAGCGTCGGCGGTGCTGCCTCTTCGGCGCCCGCGGGAAACGAATCACGCAGCCGTCCGCCTCTTCTTCTTCTTCCGCGGCGGGCTCGAGCAGGTTCGCGAAATCGCTGCTCGCCATCTGCGCCTGCGCATCGAGATTGTGGCGCGCTTCTTCGAAGACATGGGTGTAGATGTCAAGCGTCGTGGTCACCCGCGCGTGGCCGAGGATCCGGCTGACCCGCGCAGGGTCCATCGCAACTCCTCCGTCTCATTTGAGTGTCGTGAGTGTTGCGACGAGGGGCCGAGGAGACAGTCCATCGATTTCCATGAGGGCGACGAGATCGATGAAAAGGCGTTGAGGGCGCTAATTCGACCGTCGGCGAAGTGCGTGGCCCATACGCAAGGGTCTGACGGCAATTAACGTTACGTCATTGTCCGTATCGTCATCTTGTGTTAAGTTGGCGCGGTGAGCGCCCCGACATCTACGACGGGCGGTGCCAAGCAGGCGGCCGCGGGGAAGAAAAGCGTCCAGCGCGCGGCAAAGAACGGGGCGGCCTCCGCTGACATGACCATCGAGCAGCTTGCGGCTCGCTCTGGCTTCACCGTCCGGAACATTCGCTCCCATGGCGCACGCGGGCTGCTGCCTCCACCGGAAGTCCGTGACCGGATCGGCTACTACGGATCCGAGCATCTCAACCGGCTGAGGTTGATCCAGGATCTGCAGGGCGAGGGATTCAACCTGAACGGGATCAAGCGCCTGCTCGAGCAACGGCTCGGCCCCGCCGAGCAGCTGCTCTCCTTCAAGCGCGATCTGGAGTCCTTCGACAGCAACGAGCCGCAGACGTTCACGCGCGACGAACTCTTCGCGCGCTTCGGCGAGGAGAGCGACACCGCCATCAAGCAGGCTGTGAAGTCGGGCGCGCTGGTCCTCGTCGACGAGGACCGCTACGAGGCGCCTGTCCCATCGCTTCTGGATGCCGCCGAGGCGGTTGTCGGCCAGGGCGTCACCCTCGATCACACACTTGTCGTATTCGCCAAGGTGCAGAGCCGCTGCCGGTCGGTGGCCCATGAGTTCGTGAGGCTGTTCCTCGAGGACGTCTGGAAGCCGTTCGAGGAGGACGGCTACCCGGAGGACCGCTGGCCCGAGGTTCGCGAGGCGCTGAATCGCCTTCGGCCGCTCTCGTCACAGGCACTGATGGCCATCTACGAAATGACGATGGCCGATGAGGTCGACTCCGCGTTCGGGAAGCAACTCGAGCGTCTATCCAAGCGCAAGAGCTGAGGGGATATGGACATGCCAGAGGGACCAGCCGCCACAGCCACCAAGCCCGATGACACCCCGACCGATCTGATCGCGGACGCGACAAACGGTCACGGAGACAACTCAGAGGAGATCTTGCAGCAGTGGCTGGAGCTGGCCAAGACAGGCGGGCAGACCGCGACGGGCACCGTGCGCAAGTTCGCCGATACGGTCGACAGGCTCATCCCCATGGACGGTGTCGGGCTCCCCAAGCGGCGCGAGCTGATAAGCGCCGCCCTGGAGATGACGGAGCGTCTGGTCCAGTCCGAGTACGACCTCGTACGCAGCCTCGTGCAGAGCGCTGTGTTCGTCAACGTCGGCGTCGACGTCGACGTGGATGTCGACGTGGCGTCGCGAGCACCTACGACCTAGGTCCAAACCGAAAAGGAGACGGTGAGATGCCAACCACCAAAACCCCGCCAGCCAAGGCTTCCGAGAAGCCGGCGGTCAAGAGCACCAAGACTGACAAGAGCGCGCTGGATAGAACCGCCAAGTTCTCTGAACAGGTCCTCGAGCAGGTCGAGACCGGACAGCGCAGCGCGCTCGACGCCGTGCGCAGGTTCCTCGGGTCCGTCGACAAGGCGTTGCCGTTGGCCGGCGACGGCCCCTCCAAGCCGCATGAGGTCGTCGACTCAGCCCTCGAGATGTCCGACCGGCTCGTGCAGACCCAGTACGACTTCCTTCGAGGCGTCGTGCAGGCGGCACGCTGAGCCGCTCGAATGGCAAGAGGAGGTAAGCCCTTGCCTGAGTCGAGGCTCGGAGTGAGCCAATGGCCTCGCAGCTGAGCTCAGGCCGTAGTGCGGTCGATCGGCTCATCGGTCTCATCGGTCTGCCCGGTGCGCTGGTCGACTCGCTGCGAATCCTTCCGGAGATCGGCCGCCATACGGCCGCGCTGTACGAGATAAACGCCCTGCTCAAGCGCATCGCCAGTGACACGGAAGCGCTGCCGCCCGTGCGCGACAACATGGCGCTCGTTGCCGAGGCGACCAGCGTGCTCGGCGCGATGGACGGCAGGATCGCCGCCATCGAAGAAGCCATGCCGGTGCTGGTCGAAGTGCAGCGGCACCTGAACCAGCTGCCAGACACGATGGGCGGCCTCGACGACAAAATCAGCCGCCTCAGCACCCTGATGGAGCAGATGCTGACGGCCCTCGACGGACTCGCCGCGAACGTCGAGGCGCTCCGCTCGGGCATGGGCCCGCTGAACCGCCTCGCCAGCCGAGTGCCCGGCCAGAGGAAGGACGAGCAGCCCCAGAGCTGAGCCGTCCCGCGTACCGGCTCCCACAGGGTCACCCGACTCGGCCTAGAAGGTGATGATCTGGAAGCCCTTGGCGGCGCCGGTTCGAGTCCGGCTAGCTCCATCGCAAAGCGCCTACATGCGGCCCATTTCTAGCTGGGACTAACGGCGACGCAGAACCGCTGGCCGACTCGTTAGTCAAGTTCTGGTCAAGTAGTCCAGAAGCGCCGCCTTCTCCTTCGGCGAGAGGCGTTCGTGAGGCTTCTCCGCGGAGCGGGAGTGCCTATGTAAGAGAAATTGACCGAATGCTTGCTCTCTGGCGATACCCACGCGGCGTCGTCCCTGAATGTCGGACAATCGCCGGAGGGATCGACCGTGCCCGATAGAATTGATGCTGTGATTGACCGTGCTCAAATCGCTGCCAACGCCGCCGGCTCGCTGCGCCTAGAGGGGCTTGAGCCCACTGGTCTGGTTCGCGAGCTCGCAGATCTCTGGGTCCGCGGAGACGCCTCGGACGCGGATCTGCGCGAGGCGGAGCGTCGCCTTCTTGCCGGAGAGTCGCTTGAGGGCTTGCTCATCTCTGCGGCGGCTGCGAACGGCGCGTCGCGGCACGTGTGAGCGACGATCCATACGTCTACCGAGGTACCGATGTCCTGCGCAACAGGCGGGACATTCGCGATGGCGGCGAGCTTGAGGAGTTCGAGGCACACCTCACCTTTCTGCGCAGCCTGCAGCTCGCCTCCCAGCCGATCGCCGGCGAGTACGACCTCGCTCACCTACGGGCGTTCCATCGCTACCTCTTTGCTGGGCTCTACGAGTGGGCGGGCAAGTTGAGGACCGTGGTACTGGCCAAGACCGATCTCTTCTGCCTACCCGCGCACATCGGGTCCTACGGAGCGGAGATCTTCGACAAGCTCGCCGAGGAGGACCGGCTCCGCGGCTTCGATCGCGAAGCCTTCGTCAACCGGCTCGCCCACTACCTCGGTGACGTAAATGCCCTGCATCCCTTTCGCGATGGCAACGGTCGCGCCCAGCGCGCTTTCTTCGCCCAGCTGGCGTCCGACGCCGGCTATCAGCTCGATTGGCAGCTGGTCGACCCGCAGCGCAATACCGACGCGGCGGTGGCCGCGATGCAAGGGGACGAGGTGCCCATGCGGGACCTGCTTGACGAGATCACGAAGCCGACTACATAGGCAGCGCACTGCGCGCCCAGTATCGAGTCCGGCTAGCTCCATCCGCAGAAGCCCCTGCCAGTCGGGGGCGGTCTCGCTTGAAGAGCTATCGATCTCCCGGAAAGTCTCGGGAGACCCTGGAGTCAGTTCAGCCTAAGCTCCCTTTTTGGGGGCGGATATGAGCGTCAGGGTCTCGGTCGGCTTCACTTCGCCTTGGCCGATTTTGAACGAGCTGATCGCCGCGTTGCTGAGCGAGTAAGTCTTCGCGACCGAGGTGGTCCCGGGTGTGTAGACCTGGATTTTCGCGGACTGGAACAGCGTGCCCTGGGTCGTCGCTTTGAACAGTTTCGGGCTCAGCGCGTCGCTGATCCGGGTCAGTTCATACTCGGTTGCTGCACCGGGGCCGGATGGCCCGCCGACGCTCCTGGATCCGACCTTCACCTGTTTTATGGCGCAGAGGTCGGATTGCAGCGACGCGTTCAGTTTCATGTGCCCGACCACCGCGGGACAATCGCCGCGGCCTGCACCCTGCGCGCCCGCTGCGCCAGGAGAGCCCGCTGCGCCCGCAGGGCCGGGAGGGCCCTGCTGGCTGAAGTTCAGCGGCAGCTCGCCCGCCGGGTCGCAACTCTGCCCGGGGACTCCGGCTGGGGGGCTGGGATCGATCACTCGCCAGTTACTCGAGGGCCCTGCGGGCACTTTCACACCCGGACTCGGTTCGACGAACTGGTAGCAGGTATGGATGACGCCGCTGTTGTCCGGCACGGTCGCGAGCGCGAGCGCCGTCGAGACCCCCAGCGCCGTAATCGCGGACACCGCGATGAGTTGGAGATGGCTCCTCAGCCAAACTCGAACGCGACCCATCTCTCCAGTCATGGCCTGCTCCTTTCGGGGAAGTCGGCGACGTCAGCATACGCTCTGCCGCGAGTCTGCTTTCCGAAGGGCTTTCGGTGCCACTGTGAGGCTGGAGCAAACAACGAAAGGGCCGGTCGCCTCAGGGTAGAGTCGCGACCGATGGACGCCAAAGGGTCGTATCCACTGCCCGAGGATCCCGCTCTCGCCGAGGTGGCAAGGGCGCTGCGCGACACCGGACACTGGGGCTGGATTGTCGATGACCGATGGCACGTCGCCTACGCGACTGACGAGTTGCGCCTCAGCTTCGGCGCCGGCGTCGAACTCGCGCCCTGGGCGCTCGGCGCACACATCTTCGGGCCCGAGGCGATGAACATGAGCCTGCGCTGGCGCTTCGGCTCGAACACCTCGGAGTTGATGCGCATGTTGTTCGCCTTTCTTGGCGGCTGGGTACTCGCCGACACCCCGGGCGGCCGCGACGAGCTTCGCGAGATCGTCGATCCCTCGCTACGCGAGATGGTCGATCAACTCTCCCCCGCAGACCTGGCAGCGGTGTCGGGCAAGGGGGGCGCGGCGGGCTTCGCGGAAATACAGGTGGACATCCCCGTGGTCGCCATTCGCATCCGCGATGCCGCCGGCCGCCTCGCCGGGACCGCGATGATCTCGAAGCCCGCGGCGGGCATGACGACGCTCGGGGCGATGGCCTCGATGGCCGATCTGGGGCACCTCGAGCGGATGCAGAGCGTTTCCCAGCCGGCGCGGCGCCCCGCGGCGGTCCTGTTCGCCGACCTGGAGGCCTCCTCGCCGCTCGCACGGCGCCTGTCTACCGCCAGCTATTTTGCGCTGGGCCGCCGTCTGGTTCGCGCGGCCGACCAGTGCGTGATCGACGAGGGCGGCCTGGTCGGCCGGCACGTCGGCGACGGCGTTGTCGCCTTCTTCCTCGCCGAGAGCGCCGGATCGGAGTCTGACGCCGCTCGCTCGTGCATCGCCGCGGCGCGCGCACTGCGATCCGCGGTCGGCGATGTCGCCGTGCGCAGCGAGCTGAAGCCCGAGGACGTCGTCATTCGCTTTGGACTGCACTGGGGATCCACCCTCTACGTCGGCAACATCACCACGGCCGGACGCGGGGAGGTCACCGCGCTCGGCGACGAGGTCAACGAGGCGGCGCGAATCGAGGCCTGCGCGAGCGGCGGCCGGACGCTTGCCTCCAAGGAGCTGATCGAGCGCCTGGAGCCCGAGGACGCCGCCACCCTCGACATCAGCCCCGACCGGGTCACCTACACCCCGCTCGCCGACCTGGACACCGCAACCGAGAAGGCCCGCCGCGACGCCCCTGCGATCGCCGTCTGCGACGTTTAACCAGCGCAGTCACCAAGCATCCGCCTTCCCTTCGGCACGGGGCAACCGCGCTGCTGCCTTTCTTGGGCCAGCGACGCCGACCAGGCTTCCCGTACATCCAGACCGAAAGGTGCCAGCGGGCAGCGGGGCGCTCGGCGCTCCCTGCTGCATTATTGAGTGGCTGTGGAAGTCGACGAGAGTCCGATACCCCACCAGTACACGGCCATTGATCCCGAGGAGCGCCTGGAGCTCCTGCTGCGCGATCTGCGTACCTCCAGGACCGGCCTGACCCAGCGAGAGGCGCAGCGGCGACTCGTCCAGTTCGGTGCCAACCTGCTCGAACGCCGGCGCGGCAGGCGCTGGCTTCCGGAGCTGGCGCACCAGTTCACTCACCCCCTCGCCCTGCTGCTCTGGGCGGCGGCGGGACTCGCTTGGATCGCCGGAATCCTGGCCGTCGCGGTCGCCATCGTGATCGTGATCGTCATCAACGCGGCATTCGCGTTCGTCCAGGAGACGCAGGCGGAGCGAGCGGTGGAGGCACTCGCCCACTACCTGCCCGAGCGGGCGCGGGCGTTCCGCAACGGCTCCCCCCGGGAGCTGCCGGCGGGCGAGCTTGTGCCCGGCGACGTGGTCCTGCTCGGCGAGGGCGAGCGCATCTCGGCCGATGCCCGGCTGATGGAGGGGTCGATGGAGGTCGACGTCTCGACCTTGACCGGAGAGTCGATGCCGGTCTTTCGCTCCGCGAGCTACATGGACACCGGGGTGCCGCCCCTGCTGGCCCGTGACCTCGTGTTCAGCGGCACGACCTGCACCGAGGGCGAAGCTCGAGCGGTCGTCTTCGCGACAGGGATGCACACGGAGCTGGGTCGAATCGCAGCGCTCTCACAGCGCGTGGAGCGTGAGGAGAGCCCGCTCGAGCACCAGGTTCGACGGGTTGCCTGGCTGATCGCGGCGATAGCTGTCGCAACGGCGATCGCCTTTCTCCCGCTCGCGCACTTCGCAGCGGGGCTGTCGCTGGCCGACTCGGCGGTCTTCGCCGTGGGACTCCTCGTCGGCAACGTCCCGGAGGGGCTGTTGCCGGTGATCACTCTGGCGCTGGCGGTCGGCGTCCGCGACCTGGTGCGTCGGGGTGCGGTGATGAAGCGCCTGAGCGCGGTGGAGACGCTGGGCTCGACCGACGTGATCTGCACCGACAAGACCGGCACCCTGACCGAGAACCGCATGCACGTGACAGCCCTCTGGAGCGGGGCGGGCTCACTGGCGCTTGACTCCCGACCGCCGCCCGACCAGGTGCCTGAGGTCCTCGCCTGGCTCGCGCAGTCGATGGCCGATTGCAACAACGCCCGGATCGAGGGTGGCGGAGCGAGCGGAGATCCGACGGAGGTGGCAATGCTCGAGGCCTCGGCAGCGCTCGGGGTGACAATCGACGCGGCATCGCGCGAGCGGCGCCGGGTGCGGCATTTCCATTTCGACCCGATCCTCAAGCGCATGTCGACGATCGACCATCGCGACGGGGAGCTGTGGCTCGACGCCAAGGGAGCACCGGAGACGCTCCTGCCCCACTGCACAAGCATCGCCTGGGAGGATGGAGAGCGCTCGCTGGCGGAGCGGGAGAGAGCAGTTGTCGAAGCCCAGGCTGACTCCTACGCGCGCCGGGGCCTTCGGGTCCTCGGCGTGGCCCGGCGCCGGCTCGGCAACGTCCAGGCGCCAGAGCTACGCGAGGAGGCAGAGCGCGGGCTCACCTTCCTCGGGCTGGTGGCGATGCTCGACCCGCCACGCGCGGAGGTGGCGGACGCAGTGCAGCGATGCCACGCAGCGGGCATCCGGATCATCGTCGTCACGGGCGATCACGCGATGACGGCGGCTGCCATCGCGAGGCAGATCGGCATCGGCAGGGGCGAGGAGCCCGCCGTGATCACCGGCGAGGAGCTCGACGACATAAGCGACAGGGACCTGGACGCGCTGCTGCACGGCGATCGCGAGCTGATCTTCGCACGCAGCTCCCCGGAGGCGAAGCTGCGAATCGCCGACGCCCTGCAGGAGGAGGGCCATGTGGTCGCGATGACCGGGGACGGGGTGAACGACGCGCCCGCACTGCGGGCAGCCGACATCGGGATAGCGATGGGGCTATCCGGAACCGACGTCGCCCGAGAGGCCTCGACGATGGTCCTCACAGACGACAACTTCTCGACGATCGTCACAGCCGTCGAGGCGGGCCGGCGTGTCTACGCCAACATCCGCAAGTTCCTCCTCTACATCTTCGCCCACACGACGCCCGAGGTAACGCCCTTCCTGGTCTTCGCGCTCGGGGGCGGCGCAATTCCGCTGCCGCTCACGGTGCCGCAGCTCCTCGCCTTCGACGTCGGCACCGAGACCCTGCCGGCGCTTGCGCTCGGCCGGGAGCGCGCCGAGGCCGGGCTGATGACGCAACCGCCGCGTCCGCGCGGGGAGTCGGTGGTTCAGCGCTCGATGCTGCTGCGCGCCTGGCTGTTCCTCGGGCTGATCTCTGCCGGCCTGGAGATGGCCGGCTTCTTCTACGTCCTCACCAAGGCCGGATGGAGCCCCGGCGATCCGACCGGACACGGCACACCACTTCACGACGCCTACCTCGAAGCGACGACCATGACCTTCTTCTCGATGGTCGTCTGCCAGATCGGAACCGCCTTCGCAGCGCGGACTGACCGCGCCTCGCTGCGGTCGATCGGCGTCTTCACCAACCCCCTGCTTCTCTGGGGGGTCGGCTTCGAGCTCGTCCTCGCCGCCGTGTTCATCTACACGCCCCCGTTCCAGTCGCTGCTCGGCACGGCCCCACTGAGCCCCTCGGCGCTGCTGTTCGCCGTGCCATTCCCGTTCATCGTTTGGGGCGCTGACGAGCTTCGCCGGTTCCTGCTCCGCCGACATGAACAGGCCGAGGGGTTGGGCCGTTGGCGCTGACGACCCGCCGGTCTTCGGGGCCGGGACGCAGGATCAGCACCTCTGCCGGAGCCTTCTCCAACAGCCAGACGAGGTCGTCCCCCGAAAGACCGGGCTGTCCGGTCGCGGTTGCCGACACCACGACCCGGTCGAACTCCTCACGCTCCAGCAGACGCCTGCAGCGCGTGGCGATAGGAGCGGCCCCGCTCGATTCGGGCGTCGACCGGCACGCCCTGGGCTGCTGCACGCTGCTCGATCGCCTCCAGCATCGGCATCGCCTTCGCCGCCTCGGCGGGAATCGCGCAGTCCAGCGGCAGCTGCTTGGGAACCGTTGCCAGATACGCCGGCATCAGCAGCGCGTCCTCTGCCCGGGCCAGGCGCAGGGCTGCGTCAACCGCCCGCCGTGAGATCTCGGTGCCGGTGAAGGGCAGCAGGATCTGGCGTATGTCGTCCGGTCGCTCCGAGCGCTTGCCGCGCCAGCGAGATCGCGCCAGCAGGTAGCCGCCGCCAAGGCCGAGAAGCAGGGCGAGGCCGACGAGGAAATGCTCGATCACGACCCGTCCTCCTTCTGCCCCCGGTGGGCGACGATCCGCACGTCGACCCCGGGCGGCGTCGCCCGCATCAGCTTCTGGGGCAGCGGCACCCGCAACCGCGCCAGTCCACGCGGCGGCATGGACTCACCGACCATGATGTAGGTGGAGCCGCGCTCGCGCACCACCCGCGCCGCCGCGGCCACCACGTCGTCGTGCTCCTCGATCAGCAGCGTCGCGCCGAGCACCGAGGCGAGCTGGCGCAGTGCGGTCACCTGGCGCTCCTCATCTCCCTCGATCGGCCGGCCCGGTGGCTTCACCCAGAGCAGGTCGAGGCCGGTGCCGAGCCGCTGCGCCGAGCGCCAGGCGCGGCGCACGAGGCGCTGCGAGCTGGGCTGGGGGCGGATCAGGGCGAGCAGCCGCTCGCCAACCGCCTTGGGGACCTCTTCGACGACCCGCTCTTCGCGCGTGCCGACGGGCTCCACCCGGTG
Source organism: uncultured Solirubrobacterales bacterium (assembly GCA_963707965.1). Lineage (GTDB taxonomy): Bacteria > Actinomycetota > Thermoleophilia > Solirubrobacterales > 70-9 > VRUE01. The sequence goes on along the minus strand of CAVPRR010000007.1, from coordinate 1,015,613 downwards.
CAGGGTCAGCCGTTTGGCCTCGACGTCCTCGGCGACCTGGCGCAGGCTGACCTCGCGCAGCGCCGCCAGGTTCTCGATCCGGAAGAAGTTGTTGAGCGCCGCCTCGATGTTCTCGCCGGGATAGACCTTGCCGGCGCGCAGACGCGAGATCAGCGCCTCGGGCGTGAGGTCGATCAGCACCACCTCGTCGGCGGTGCCGAGAACCGAATCGGGAACCGTCTCGCGCACCGTGACCCCAGTCAGCTCGGCGACACGGTCGTTGAGCGACTCGAGGTGCTGGACGTTGACCGTGGAAAAGACGTCGATGCCCACCGCGAGCACGTCGGCGATGTCCTCGTAGCGCTTGCCGCGCTCGAGGCCGGGAGGGTTGGTGTGGGCGAGCTCGTCGATCAGCGCCAGTTCCGGGCGGCGCGCGAGCAGGGCAGGCAGATCCATCTCCTCGACGACGACGTCGCGGTAAGGGACGCTGCGACGGGGCACCACCTCCAGCCCCTGCGCCTGATCGATCGTCTCCTGGCGCTTGTGGGGCTCCAGGTAGCCGATCACCACCTCGCGGCCGGCGGCGGCTTCGGAGCGGCCCTCCTGCAGCATCCGGTAGGTCTTCCCCACTCCGGCCGCCATGCCGAGGAAGATCTTGTAATGGCCACGGCGCCGAGCATCTGCTCCAGCTTCGCCGCCGCTCCCTTTCTCGGCCTCCGCGGACTCCATGCCGAAGCTACCGCCGCGAGCGATCTATCCCGAGATCGCTGGGTCGCTCGTCAAGTGCGGAGAGGGCGACACGAGCCTGTCGCTCCAGCTCGCCCGGCGCAGCCCTTGCCCGGCTCCAGCCCGGCGAGAAGATCGGGCTCGTCGTGTCCGTCAGCAGGCGCCTGAGGATCACCATGCCGCGAGGGCTCACCGCGTCAGAACTCCTCAAGCGTTCAGCAAGTCTCAAAAGCAGCGGATGCGCCCGCGCTACCTCTTCTCGGCTGATCGGTGAGTCGACGTTGCTGCCGGAGTACCGCTTCGCTTGGGCGATGGCCCTTTCGAGGCCATTGGCCAGAGCACGCCTTTGCCTTGTGCCCTGAAGCTGCCGAGCCCTGAGCATGAGGGTCGCAGTCCCGGCTGGATCGGCGCCTTCTGCGAGTCGCAGGTCGAGCTGGGTCCGCTTCAACAGCACTCGGAGGCGAAGCGTGAGCTGACCACTGCTAGTGGGGCCAGCCTCCTGTAAGTGGGTGGGCAGCTTCAAGGGAACCGGCTGACGCGAGCCCCTGAATGCTATGCCGCCCGCCATGCCGTCCTCTCAGGCACCCAACAGGTTGTGGACGATCAGGTCGATCAGCTTGATCCCGATGAAGGGGGCGATCAAGCCGCCGAGACCGTAGATCAGCATGTTGCGGCGTAGCAGGCCGGTGGCGCCGATCGGCCGGTAGCGCACTCCCCGCAGGGAGAGCGGGATCAGCAGCGGGATGATCAGCGCATTGAAGATGACAGCCGAGAGGATCGCCGATTCGGGCGTGCCCAGCGACATGACGTTGAGAGCGTCGAGTGGCCCGCTGTGCCCGGCGAGGGCGTAGGTGGCCGCGAACATCGCCGGCAGGATCGCAAAGTACTTGGCGACGTCGTTGGCGATCGAGAACGTGGTCAGGGCCCCGCGGGTGATCAGCAGCTGCTTGCCGACCTCGACGATCTCGATCAGCTTCGTGGGGTTGGAGTCAAGGTCGACCATGTTCCCCGCCTCGCGCGCCGCCTGGGTGCCGGTGTTCATCGCCACGCCGACATCGGCCTGGGCCAGGGCAGGTGCGTCGTTGGTGCCGTCGCCGGTCATCGCGATCAGGCGGCCGTCAGCCTGCTGCTCGCGGATCAATTCCAGCTTTCGCTCCGGAGTCGCTTCGGCGAGGAAGTCGTCGACGCCGGCCTCCTCGGCGATCTTCGCCGCGGTCAGCTTGTTGTCGCCGGTGACCATGATCGTGCGGATGCCCATCGCACGGAGCTGGTCGAAGCGGACGTTCATCCCTTCCTTGACCACGTCCTTGAGGTAGACGACTCCCAGCACGAACTCGTTGCGGGCGACGGCCAGTGGGGTGCCGCCCTCGCGCCCGATCCGGTCCAGCTGCGCCGCCAGCTCGGCCGGGGCGCGGCCACCGACCTCCGCGACCCAAGCTTCGATCGCGTCGCCTGCGCCCTTGCGCAGGCGGGTGCCGTTGAAATCGACGCCGCTCATCCGCGTTTCGGCGCTGAAGGGAGTGAAGGTCGGCTCATGGCCGGCGAAGTCGTGCTCGCGAATGCCGTAGGTCTTGGCGAGGACGACGATCGAGCGCCCCTCGGGGGTCTCGTCGGCGAGCGATGACATCTGCGCCGCCTCCGCCAGCTCCTCAACGGTGACGCCCGGCATCGGCATGAATTCGACCGCCTCGCGGTTGCCGAGGGTGATCGTGCCGGTCTTGTCGAGGAGGAGGACGTCGCAGTCGCCCGAGGCCTCGACCGCGCGGCCAGAGAGGGCGAGCACGTTGCGGCGCACGAGGCGGTCCATGCCGGCGATCCCGATCGCCGAGAGCAGCGCCCCGATCGTCGTCGGGATCAGCGCCACGAGCAGGGCGATCAGGGTGGTCTCGGAGAGTTCGGTGCCGGCAAAGAGGCCGAATGGGCGCAGGGAGACAATCACCAGGACGAAGACCAGGGTGAGCGCCGCGAGCAAGATGCCGAGGGCGATCTCGTTCGGCGTCTTGCGCCGCTCGGCGCCCTCGACCAGGGCGATCATGCGGTCGAGGAACGACTTTCCCGGTTCCTGGGTGATTTCGACGACGACCCGGTCGGAGAGCACCTTGGTGCCGCCGGTGACAGCGCTGCGATCGCCACCGGCCTCGCGGATGACCGGCGCGGACTCGCCGGTTATCGCCGACTCATCGACCGAGGCGATGCCCTCGATCACGGTGCCGTCGCCGGGGATCGTCTCGCCGGCCACGACAACGACGATGTCGCCGCGCACCAGCTCGGAGGCCGGCTTCTCGCCCCCGTCGCGCAGACGGGCAATCGTGTCGGTGCGCATCGCGCGCAGGCTCGCCGCCTGGGCCCGGCCGCGGCCCTCCGCCAGCGCCTCGGCGAGGTTGGCGAAGACGACCGTGAGCCAAAGCCACAGCGAAACCGTGAAGGTGAACCAGGAGGGCTCGTGGCCGCCGCCGAGCGGCTTGCCGCCGAAGACCATGATCAGCCAGGCGACGGTGGTGATCGCGGCGCCGATCTCGACCACGAACATCACCGGGTTGCGCGCCTGCACCCGCGGGTCGAGCTTGCGCAGCGACTCGAGCAGTGCCGGGCGAAGGATCTCGGGGTCAAACAGGGAGCGGGGCTGGGTTTCGGTGGTCATTTGGTCGGGGCCTCTTCGTCGAGTGCGAGGTTGAGTTGAAGAACGTTGACGCCGGGCTCGCCGAAGACGCCGAGGAAGCGGCTGCTGGTGTGGTCAGAGATCAGTTCTTCGACCTTGGAGAGCGGCAGCTTGCGGACGGCGGCGATCCGGTGCGCCTGGATCAGCGCATTGGCTTCGGAGATTTCCGGGTCGACCCCGGAGCCCGACATCGTGACTGCGTCGACTGGCACGTCTTGCTTGGTCAGTGATTTGTCGTAGGGCTTCTCCAGCTTGACGTAAGCGGCGAGCGCTTCGCGCACCGCTTCGCGCTCTTCGACGCTGTTCGGCCCGGAGTTGGAGAAGTAGGTGACGTTCGCCGAGTAACCGGTCTGCGAGGGACGCGGCTGGAAGTAGCGCTTGTCGGGCGCGAGCACTTCTTCGCCTTCTTCGTCGAGCACTGGCTTGCCGTTCTTGCCGATCACCGGCCGGGAGAACGACTGGCCGATCAGGCTCGAGCCGACGAACTGCCCGTTCACCGTCACCTTCGATCCATCAGCCTTGCCGGGGAAGACGACCTGGGAGATGCCGGTCATCGCCAGCGGGTAGGCGAGGCCAAAGATCAGCGTGAAGGCGATCACGGCGAGAATCGAGGTGAGGGCCGCGCGGCGCATCTCAGAACAGCCTCGTGGTCAGGCTCTGCACGATCGGGCCGAGCAGGAGGGCAGGGAAGAAGGTGAGGGCGCCGACCAGGATCACGACCCCGATCAGCAGGATCACGAAGGTCGGGGTGTCGGTGCGCATCGTCCCCGGGCCGGCCGGGGAGACCTTCTTGCCGGCGAGCGAGCCCGCGACGGCGAGCACGAGGACGATCGGCAGGAAGCGGGCCAGGGTCATCGTCGCGCCGCCGAGCAGATCGGCGAAGGAGATTCCGTACGCTTCGACGTTGCCGGGGGCGTTGGGCTGCAGGAAGCCGGTGTAGCCGGCGAAGGCCGAGCCGTTGTTGTTGGCCTGCGAGAGGTAGGCGTAGAGGGTCTCCGAGAAGCCCTGCGGCCCGGCCTGGTAGATCGACCTCATGCCGGCTCGGGTGGCGACCGCGAGCCCCGTCGTCGCCAGCACGGCGAGCGGGGTGACGAGGATGCCGAGGGAGACCAGCTTGATCTCGCGCGCCTGGATCTTCTTCCCCAGGTACTCCGGCGTGCGGCCGACCATCAGGCCGCCGATGAAGACCGCCAGCAGGACGTAGAGCAGCATCGAGTACAGGCCGGTGCCGACACCGCCGAAGACGACCTCGCTGGTGCCCAGGCCCGACATCGGCACCGCGCCGCCGAGCCCGGTGTAGGAGTCGTGGGCCGAATTGACCGAGCCGTTCGAGGTGACCGTCGTGGTCGTCGCCCAGAGCGCCGAGGAGGCGATCCCGTTGCGCTGCTCCTTGCCTTCCATGTTGCCGCCGGTGGAGCCGGCGATCGCCGTGGTCGGCGTGCCGGCGGCGTGCTCGGCGGGGGTGCCGTGCTGCTCGGCGGGGATGATCACCATGACGAAGGCGAGGTAGATCGCCAGCATCGCGGCGAAGATCGACCAGCCCTCGCGCTGGCGTCCGACCATCTTCCCGTAGGTGTAGGTGAGCGCCGCCGGGATGAGGATGATCGAGAGCAGCTCGACGAAGTTCGTCAGCGCGTTCGCATTCTCGAACGGCATCGCCGAGTTGACGTTGAAGAAGCCGCCGCCGTTGGTGCCGAGCTGCTTGATCGCGATCTGCGAGGCGGCCGGGCCCATCGCCAGAGCCTGTTCGGCCCCCTCGACCGTCTTTGCGATGCTGGCGCCCGAGAGCGTCTGCACGACGCCCTGGGAGACGAGGACCAGGCCGACGATCACCGAGAGCGGCAGCAGCACGTAGAAGAGGCTGCGGGTGAGGTCCGTCCAGAAGTTGCCGAGGCCGGGCCCGGTGCGCCCGATGATGCCGCGGATGAAGGCGAGCAGGACGCAGATGCCGACGGCGGGGGTGACGAAGTTCTCGACCGTCAGCCCCGCCATCTGGGCGAAGTAGGTCAGCGTCGTTTCGCCGCCGTAGTACTGCCAGTTCGTGTTGGAGACGAAGGAGGAGGTGGTGTTGAAGCTGACGTCCCAGGGCCCCGAGTGGAAGCCTTCGGGGTTGAACGGATGGATGCCCTGGGTGCGCAGGATCAGATAGAGCGCGATCCAGGAGAAGACTGAGAAGAGGACGAGGCTCTTGGCGTACGCCTTCCAATCATGTTCCTCGGAGGGATCGACTCGCAGCACCCGGTAGGTGAATCTCTCCACCGGGCCGAGGACGGGGCTGAGGAAGACACGTTCGCCGCTGAAGACCCGGGCCATGTATTTGCCGAGCAGCGGGGTGAGGGCGATCACCACACCGACGAAGATCGCGACCTGGAGCCAACCCTGCGCCATTAGAGCTTCTCTCCGCGCAGGAGGGCGTAGAGCAGATAGGCGAACACGAGCGCGGACGCGACCAGCCCGAAGACATCGGCGCCGCTCAGGGTGGCCAGTACGACAGCGCTCATATCCGGTCGATCAGGTCGATCGCCCAGTAGATGAGAGCGAAGAGGCCCACGGAGAGGGCGATCGCGAAGACGTCCGCGATCGGGCTGCCGCCGCCGGGGAAGATGTCTGCGGGAACGAGCACCGCGGAGATCATGAACGAAGCCGCATCAAGGCCGCATGAGTTTTTCGGCTATCGGCATCAAGATGGTATGAAGAGCCGAATTACCCTCTACTGGGTAAAGCGGTAGCCGACTCCGGGGTCGGTGCGTATGTACACCGGCTCCCCTGGCGGCTCGATTTTCCGACGCAGGTTGGCGACGTGGGTGCGGAGGATCTGGAGTTCGTCCGCGTACTCCGGTCCCCAGACCTCGACCAGCAGCGAGCGATGCGTCATCAGCTTGCCGCGGTTGCGAGCAAGCACTCGCAGAAGGTCGAACTCGATCGGCGTCAGATGGATTTCGACGCCATCGCGAAACACAGCTCGGGCAGCGAGGTCGACCTCCAAGCCGTCGGCGACGATCTTTGGCTCCGTGGTCTCGGGGCGCGCCCTGCGCATTACAGCCTCCAAGCGCGCGATCAACTCCGGGGCGCTGAACGGCTTGGTCACGTAGTCATCGGCGCCTGCGGTCAGCGCCTCGATCTTGCGACCCTCCTCGCCGACCGCCGAAAGAACGACTATCGGCATCTCCGTCCACTCACGAAGACGCCGGGTCACCTCCACCCCGTCGATGTCCGGGAGCATCAGGTCGAGGATCGCCGCATCGGGCGGGCGGATCGAGGCAAGGTCGAGCGCCTCTTCGCCGCTGCTTGCCGGCACTGCCTCATAGCCGGCGTCGCGCAGGATGACCTTGAGGGCCCGAAGAATCTGCGGCTCGTCATCGCAGACGAGCACGCGGGGCGCGGGTGTCAACCCTGGCCTTCCTTTGAGAACGGCAAGGTGACGACGAAGCTCGTGCCCTGGCCGGGAAGGCTCTCGACATCGATCTCGCCTCCGTTGGCCTCCACGAAGCCCTTCGCAATGGCGAGCCCGAGACCCGATCCTTTGCCGGTCGCGCCGGGCCTGGCCTGGTAGAAGGGTCGGAAGATTCGCTCGCGCTCGCCCACCGGGATGCCGGGCCCCTGATCGACGACACGCACCTCAACGCTCGGGCCGATCGGGCGAGCGCTCACCTGGACCGTCTTTCCCTCGCCATAACGGGCTGCATTGTCAAGCAGGTTGGCAAAGGCGCGCTCCAGCTGCACCGGGTCGGCGCGCAACGACGGTAGCTCGAAATCAAGGGACAACTGAATGAGCCGCCCCGCGTCTCCAATCGAGTGTCGAGCGGCCTCCAGCACCTCGGTGAGACTGACCACCTCTCGGTGAGGCTCGGCGTTCCCGGATTCGAGGCGGGAGACGTCGAGGAGGTTCTCGACCAACCGCGAGAGGCGCTCTCCCTCCTCGACTATCGCCACACTCAGTTCGTGTCGCTCAGCAGGCGTGATGGTCGGTGAGTCCAGCGCTGCTCCGGCGGCGATCATCGAGGTGAGGGGCGTGCGCAGGTCGTGAGAGACAGACCGAAGGAGCGCAGTCTTCAGCTCATCGCTGCGCCGCAGCGCCGCGGCCTCGATTGCCTCCGCCTGCATGCGGTCCTTCTCCCGCGAAAGCTCGGCCATTTCCGCCACGGTTCGATCGGCCTCTTCACGCCGGTGCTCGGCCTCGGTAGCCCGCGCCCTGGCCACCTCGGCAAGCGCACTGCTCGCAACCGCGACGATCACGAAGACGACGAGTGCGACCACATTGCGGTCATCGGCAATCGTGACCCGCCCCACCGGTGGAAGGTGAAACCAGTTGAATGCCATCGCGCTCAGAAGCGCCGTGAAGAGGCCCTGCCAAAGCCCCCAGCCGACGGAGACCAGCAGCACCGCGGGGATGAAGACAATGCCGAGGGACACTGCCGGCGCCAGGGACTTGAGCGGATACACGATCGCCGTCGCGATCGCGACGACCGTAACCGCCACCAGCAGGCCGAGCCAGACCGGCCGCTGCTCGCTGTCGAGCCCGAGGAAGGATTCGCTCCAGCGCACTGTCGCGCCAGCATGCCAGCATTGGCCCCGTGCTGTTTGGAACGGGTGTGCTTGCTGAATTGGAACGGGTGTGCTTGCTCGGGGCAGTCGAGGTGATCTGGGCAGGCGTGGCCATCAACCGCTATCGGGGCTCGCGATACTTCCCGACGTGATCGTCAATTGCGCGGTTTATGAGAGCGGCCAGCGCCGCGATGGCGACCTCGCCCTTGCCGACGCGGGGGAGGCGGCCCGAAGGCGACGACGCCTTTGTCTGGCTCGGCGTCCTCGAACCGTCCGCCGAGGAGTTCCAGCGCATCGCGAGCGAGTTCAACCTGCACGAGCTCGCGGTCGAGGACGCGGTCAACGCCCACCAGCGACCCAAGGTCGAGGTCTACGACGGCACCCTGCTCATCGTCGTCAAGACCGTTCACTACGTCGATTCCGAGGAGGTGATCGAGGTCGGCGAGCTGCTGCTCTTCGTCCATCCCAGCTTCATCATCACGGTGCGCCACGGCGAGGGCGAGCTGACCGCGGTGAGGGAGCGAATCGAGCGGCGACCCGACCTGCTCCGCCACGGTGTCGGCATGGTGCTCTACTCGATCCTCGACCACGTCGTCGACGGCTACGAAGAGGCCGCCGCGGGCATCGACGTCGACATCCAGCAGGTCGAGCGCGAGGTCTTCTCCCTCGATAGGACCAACCCGGCGGAGCGGATCTACAAGCTGGAGCGCGAGGTGCTCGACTTCCACACGGCGGTCGCCCCGCTCACCGGCGTGGTCGATGAGGTCGCGCGCGGTCACTTCGAGGTCGTGCCCGACGGGCTTCACGAGTACTTCCGCGATGTCCACGATCACCTGCGGCGAGTGAGTGGGCGAATCGCCGGCTTCCGCGAGCTGCTGGGCAGCACCCTGCACGCCAACCTGACCCAGGTCTCGGTGCGCCAGAACGAAGACATGCGAAAGATCTCCGCCTGGGTCGCGATCCTCGCCGTGCCGACGATGATCGCCGGCATCTACGGCATGAACTTCGACCACATGCCAGAGCTGCGCTGGCGCTTTGGCTACCCGCTCGTGCTGGCGATCATCGTCGTGGTCTGCACGGCGCTCTACCGGCGCTTCAAGCGCGCCGGCTGGCTGTAGTCGGCGCTTCAGCGGCCCGCTCGCAGCCAGGGATCAGAGCCAGCACTTCCAAGAGGTCTTGGATCGCCACGCGAATAGTCTGGAGAGATGCGGATCACGCTGCTGCGCAACGCCACTCTCGTCATCGAGGGCGCGGAACAGCGGCTCATCGTGGATCCGTCGTTGGCGCTGCCGCGGCGGCGGCCTCCTCTGTCGCTGATCAGGTCCCGGCCAGGGCTCAACCCGACGGTGCCGTTAGCCGAGGGATCCCGCGACCGACTTGCGGGAATCACGGGGGGCCTCGTCACGCACTTCCGCTTCGGCCACGCCGACCACCTCGATGCCGAGGGCAAGCGCCTGCTCGCCGCTGCGGGCGTCCCCACCGCGTGCCAGCCAGCCGACGCACGGGCGCTGCGGCGGGCGGGAATCGACGCGCGTCCCGTTCCGCACGATCAGACCGTTCGCCTGTTTGGCGGCGAATTGACATCGGTGCCCGCTCGACACGGCCGCGGAGTGGTTGGCCGGCTGATGGGACCTGGCGTCGGGTTTCTCCTCAGACTTCCTGGCGAGCCGTCCCTCTACCTCTCCGGAGACACGGTCCTGACCGATGAGGTGCGCACGGCGCTGGAGCGCGAGCGACCCGAAATCGCCATCGTGCACGCCGGCGGCGCGCGGCTGGACATCGGCTCACCGATCCTGATGACGCTGGACGAACAGCTCGAGTTCGTCCGCCTCGCCCCCGGTCGTGTGATCGCCGTTCACCTCGAGGCGCTCGACCACTGTGGGATTACGCGGGCCGCCCTGAACGAAGCACTGACCGCGGCTGGCGTTTCGGATCGAGTCGACGTTCCAGCTGATGGGCAAACGATCGCCGTGCCGAGTAGCGCAACCCGCCCGGGGACGCCGCACACCTGACACGGCTCGCTCAGGACGGAGAGGATCAAACGGTCACAGGCGACGCGCGCGCCTGCACTTGCACACCGGGCCTACACTTTTCACTCCACGGCTTTAGCCTCAATCCAGCGGGCTCGCTGGATTGAGGTTTAGGTCCTCTGGAAGGAGAAGGCGGACGATGGCGGTATCAGAGCGATTGGGCCCTCCGCAGCCGGCGGTCGAGACGACGCACGGACCCATCCCGTTTCGTGAGAGGGGAAGCGGCGAGCCGATTCTGTTCGTCCACGGATATCTCTGCAACGGCGATCTCTGGCGGGATGTAGTTCCCCGCCTGGCGGAGCGATATCGCTGCATCACGCCGGACTTCCCCCTTGGGGGCCATGCTCAGCCTGCTCGCGCCGGCGCGGACATGACCCCCGTGGGGCTGGCGCGGCTGATCGGCGAATTTCTCGAGAGGCTCGATCTCGACGGCGTCACGCTCGTCGCCAACGACTACGGCGGAGCGCTCTGCCAGATCCTGCTGGCCGAGGATGCGTCGCGTGTCTCTCGCGTCCTGTTGACCTCCTGCGACAGCTTCCGGCAGCTGCCGCCGCGCTACTTCAAGCCGCTCGCCATCGCCCTGCGCCTGGGGTTCGGGCGGTCGATCTTCCGCATTGTGCGTCGTGGTCCCTTCATGCGAATCTTCTGGTGGTCGGTTGCGCACCGGACACCAGAACCAGAGATCATGGCCTCCTATCTTGGCGGGCTCGATGACCGCGGGATCATCGGCGATCTCATCCGTATCGGACGAGAGGCTCGCTCGCGCTACACGCTCCGGGCGGCGCGCAAGCTGGGGCGCTTCAAGGGGCCCGCGACCGTCGCGTGGGCGGCGGACGACCTGTGGTTCGCGAGGCGCAACGGTCGCCGTCTGGCCGGGGCCTTTCCGAAAGGTCGGTTCGTGCTCGTCGAGAAGGCGAGGACGTTCGTTCCCGAGGATGCGCCGGAGCGCCTGGCCGAGCTCGTCGATGAGCTCATGCGGGCTGCGCCGAAGTCCCCGGCTCATGCCCGATCGGCTCGAGCCTGACCGGAACGCCGTTGAGCCAGGACATCCCCGCCAGCCGCTCCAGATCGGCGGGATCGGAGCTGGTCAGCCGATTGAGGTTCGCTCCGCCGGCCGGTTGGCCACCGCCAGCCACCGTTGTGACCCCATCCCCACGGCAGCGCCACGGTCCCGGCCATGATCTCGTCGGTGACCCGGACAGGCGCCTCGATGCTCGCCGTCTTCGACGAGATCCGCGCGATGTCGCCGTCGGCGAGGCGCACCGCATCGGCGTCGCGAGGATTAACTCGCAGCGCGAAGCTGCGGTTGCGCATCAGCTTGGGGGAGTTGTGCGTCCAGGAGTTATGCGACCGAAGTTCCCGTAGGGAGATGAGCAGCAGGGGGAACGCCTCGCTCGTCGCCCGCACGCGGCCTGCGGCCCGTTCGATCTCGGACGCGATCGCGTCCGGGAAGAGCGCGACCCGGCGGTCGCGGTGCCGAATGCGATCCCGCAGAACCCCCGTCAGGTGATGGGGACTGAGGCGCAGCCCGTGCGGATGGTCTCGAAGGAGTCGAGCGAAGGAGAGCCCTCGCCGCCGCAACCCAAACCAATCGCCGTAGCGGCCCGTCCTGAGGAGCATGTCCTGCATGGCGGTGGGGGACTGGCGCATTCCGAGGCGGCCGAGCACCCGCATCGGGCGCGCGATCTGGGGGACGAGTCCAAGCCGAGTGCTCAGCTGCTCGATGACCTGCCACTCCTCGCGGGCCTGGCCGTACGGCGCGACCACCGGCGGGGTGTACTGGATGAACGGCGTAACCCATGCCGCCGCATGCCAATGGGCGGTCTGCGACCGCTCGAGCCATGTGGTGGCTGGGAGCACGTAGTCGGCGTACCGGTTGGTGTCGTTGACGTAGAGGTCCAGCGAGACGAACAGCTCCAGGTCCTGCAGCGCCGCGGCCAGCTCGTCGGCGTTGGGGACCGTGTGGATCGGATTGCCGGCCGACATCAGCAGGGCGCGCAGCCGTCCCGGGCCCGGCGTCGTGATCGCCTTCGCCATCAGTGCCGTGGGCAGCTCGCCAAGGACGTCGGGCAACCCTCCAACGCGACTCAGCTTGCGCCCGTAGCTGTCGAGCCCCAGCAGCGTTCCCAGGCGCCTGCTCGGGATGGCCGTCTCGGAGAAGATCCACCCACCGGGGCGGTCGAGATTGCCCGTGACGATGTTCAAGGCATCGAGGAGAAAGCAGACCAGCGTGCCGAAGCGGCCGCGGCAGGCGCCCGTGCGCCCGTATGCGACGGCGCTCGACGAGGAGGCGAAGTCGCGGGCAAGGCGGCGCACCAGCCCCGCAGGGACACCGGTGTCGGGTTCGGTCGTCTCAGGTGGATAGCTCGCCACCGCGCCGCGGAGAGCCTCGGTTCCCGATGCATGGCGATCGAGAAATTCTCGATCGCAGAGATCCTCTTCGAAGAGCACGTGCAGCATCGAGAGCAGAAGCCAGGCGTCACTGTCGGGCCGCACCGCGACATGCTCGAAGCTCGCGGCTGTCTCGGTCCGCCGCGGATCGATGACGACGATGCGACCACCCCGCTCGATGATCCGGTGAAGCCGCTCCCGAATGCGCGGCGCGGTCAGATAGCTGCCATTCGAGACGAATGGGTTAGCGCCCAGGATGAGCATGAACTGCGTGCGCTCGACATCGGGCAACGGGGTCTCGAACGCGCTTCCGTACAGCAGCGCGCTGGCGGCGAACCGAGACCCGACGTCCTGGGAGATCGCGCCGTAGTGATGTGGGGACCCCAGGGCTGCGAGGAAGCCCTTGACCCAGAGGTGATGCCCAAAGGAGAACGTGTAGGGCACGCCGGCGTACCAGCCGATCGCATCGCCGCCATGCGAGCCGCGCGTTGCTCGTAGGCGCGATGCGATGTCGTCGAGCGCCTCATCCCAGCTCACCGTGTCGAAGCCGCTTCCGTCGCCTCGACGTCGAAGCGGATGCAGAACCCGGTCGGGATCGTTCTGCAGCTCCGTCATCGCGATCCCCTTGGGACAGGCGTATCCCGCGGACATCGGGTGGTCGGGATCGGTGCGGAGCTCGACCACGCGGTCGTGCTCGACCGTGGCCACAAGTCCACACAGCGCCTCGCAGATGTTGCAGTAGGTCAGGCGCTGCTCGGCCCCCATCGTCGGGTCATCGTAGCTCGACCCCCTGGTGCTCCGGCGCTATTCGTGCGTGGCCGAGAGCGGCAACGACTCGGGGGAGGAACTCAGGGTTCGAGAGTCGTCCGAATAGCCCGATCGCCATGTCGCCTGCCTAGCACTCGCCTTCGCCGGGCAGAAGCGGCTCACGGCGCCAGGCAGGCGACTTCCACCGTCACAGTCGTGTCGATTCCCGTGTCGTTGCCGGCCGTGACGTGGAGCCCCGATGGTTGGCCAGTCGTCGCGTCGTACAGCCAGTAGAACTCGCTTATCCACAGCTCCTGGTCGTCGGTTCCGCCCCCCCGCCCAGTCGACGCCCCCGGCAACCGCCATCTCGTCGTTGAAGCAGAGGACCTCGTTGAAATTGGTGTCGTAGTTGCCGTTCTCGGCCGGTTCCCCCGCCGGGGACGACACGGTGTCACTGCGTTTCGTGATCGTGCCGAAGCTGGACGCGGTCACCGATTTGTCGGCAATGTTCTGGGCGTTGGTTGCGGCGAGCGCGCTCGGCACCTGGCCGAGGCTGCCCTCGATGATGTCGCTGCCGCTCAGCGCGTCGTTGGTGACCTGGGCCGTGCCGATCGCGTTCTGCGCGATCGTCGGGTTCGGGTAGGCGCCGGCGAGACCGCCACCCGCCGCCGCGCCATTGAACTGCGCATCGCTTCCGGCAGGGCCCTGCGGCCCTCTGGGGCCGGGGGCCTTGCTGACCTCCTGGGCAAGCCTCAAAGCTGCCTTCGAACGCCTATCGGCCTTCTTGGCGATCCTGAGTGCCTTTGCCACCGAGTTGACGGCGGAGGTTGCACCCTCCAACGCCTGGGCCGGCGCCCCAACGGCCACCAACAGCGCGACCGTGCCAATCGCAATCCCGTAGCGCTGTGCGCGCAACTCGGCCCGCAGACGAGTCAGCCTCATGTGCTCTCGCTCCTCCGGCGCCGGCTGGGCGTCCTGGCCGCGCCGACGAGCGCCGTTCGCGCCGACCGGCAGCTCCACCATACATCCGGGCGACTTCCCACACGAAGGCATACGCCCTGTTCGAGAGTCGTCCGAATAGCCCGATCGCCATACTTGGCCGCTCGATGATGCGCGTCGTCTTGCCCCGCACCGCCAAGCAGGCGTTCGTCTCGCTGTTCTCCTCGATCCCCCCGCTACTTGCGGCGGATGCCGCCCGTCGGGCGATTCGCGCGCCCCGTGGCGAGCGCGCCGGTTGGGCCCTGATCGCGGGGGTCCACGCCCTCCCCGGCGCCTACTTCGCCAACGGGTTCCTGCGACCGGCGGCACGAACGAGCCCGAACCTGGTCGGCCTGCCGCTCGCCACGGCGATCGGAACCGCGGCGACCTGGCGATTCGCGCGTCGTCATCCCCTTGCGGCAGTGCTTGCCTCCGGCGAGATCGTCGGTTGGCTCGCCTACACCCGCTGGTACTCCCGGTTTGGACGAAAACCGTCCCCGGCCTTGACGGTGGGGGAGTTGCTCCCCGCCGACCTTCCGTTCGTCGAGCACGGCCGTGGTCCAATCGTCGCGGGGGAGTTACATGGGCGACCCACTGTGCTGCTGTTCTACCGCGGCAACTGGTGCCCGCTCTGCATGGCCCAGGTTGGCGAGATCGCCGCGCGCTGGCGTGAGGTCGAGGCGCTCGGCGCGCAGGTGGCGCTGGTCAGCCCTCAGGACGAGCGGCACACCCGCGCCCTCGCCGCCCGCCACGATGTGGCGTTTCGCTACCTGCGCGACGACGGGCTCGAGGCGGCCCGCCGTTTGGGCATAGTGAATCCAGACGGCACCCCGGCCGGAATGATCGGCTATGAGAGCGACACGGTCCTGCCGACGCTGATCGTCACCGACGGAGAGGGACGCATCGTGTACGCGGACCAGACCGACAACTACCGCGTGCGTCCAACCCCCGACACCGTACTCGCCGCGCTGCGCGCCGCCGTCCCTTCGCTCAAGACCAGCGCCGTCTAGGGGCGCGCAGCACGAACCTGCCCTGGAAAGTGCCTCGCCAGGCCGTGCCGGCATGTCGGGTCAGACGCGAGAGTCGCCGGCGTGAAACGCTTGCGGCGAGCGCGCCGTGGCTATAGGGTCCGTCGCGGACAGGTGAGAGCTTGCGTTTCGTCCGAATAGCTCAGCGGGTGGGGTTTGCCGGGGTCGGTGCCGTGCTGCTGCTCGTTTTGGGCGTGGTTCCGGCGGCCGCCGGTGCCGTCAAGGCTGACTTCGGCGATGCCCCGGACAGCGCGCCCGCCGGTTACGCGAGCGCACCTGGCGTGATTGGTCACTTCCCCTCAAAGGCGGCGACGCCCGGCCCCCGCCACAGCCCCTTCGGCAGCTTCTTCCTCGGCGCCGGCGTCAACGGTGAGGCCAACTCGGCGCAGGTCAACAAAGACCGCCTTGACGACGGCGTGTCGACGAGCCTCGCGAAGTGCGGCTCCAGCACGCTCACGGCGGTGCTGAACGGCACGGCGTTGCCAGCGGCCACGCTCACCTCCGCTCACGTTGCGTATGTCAACGCCTGGTTCGACTGGAACCGGGACGGCGACTGGGCCGACTCGTCCGACAGCTGCAGCCCCGAGTGGGCGATCCAGAACTTCCCGGTCTCGATGGACAAGCTCAGCCCCGCGGGCGTCGCCGTCGTTCCGATCGGATTCACCGCCGGCAAGCACACGCGGGACATCTGGGAGCGGGTGACGCTGACGCTCGACCAGCCCGTTTCGAGCTCGGACGGAGGAGGCTCGGCCTCCCCCTACACCGAGGGTGAGACCGAGGACTACCTGATCCCGGCGGGCCAGCCGAAGCCGATCATCTCCACCCAGAGGAAGAAGAAGGAAAGGGAACGGGAAAGAGAAGAAAGGGAAAGGAGGAAGAGGGAAAAGGAAGAAAGGAAGAAAGGAGGGCCTGGCAAGAAACCAGGCAAGTTCACGGTCTCCTGCGCGCCCAACCCCGCGGTGATCCCGCACGGAGGGGTCGCCACGGTGAAGTTCGTGATCGTCGACAGCGGCAAGGGCTGGATCTTCGGTTCTCCCTTTACCCAAAAAGGCCCGGGCGGGAAAGCCTCGGTGACGCCGGTCAAACCACAGCCGAAGGGCGTTCCACCCGGCTTCGTGGCTGCCGACGGCTTCAAGCAGAGCGGGAGCAAGGTCGACCCGCCGCTGCGCGTCCAGACGGTTGTCGTCAAGTTCACCTTCAGGCGCGGCAACCAGACTCAGAAACTGGAGCTGCAAGGTGCTCATAGTCCACTGGGATGTCGGGAATCCCTTCCTGCCGCGAGTGGTCTGCGAAGGGACGTGTCGCGGCGGTCCCCCTAACCCCACGAAGCCCGAAGCGCCGCTTCACGGCGGCGGAAAACTGGAACCGAAAATCCCGCCCCACTCTTTCTTCGACGTCTTCTTCGACCTCGACGTCAACGCGTTCAAGGTGGTGCTGCCCCCGGGCAACCAGGTTCAGAATCCTGCGCCCACGCCGCCGCCGGGCACCTCGTACTCGTGCGAACCGGCGACCAGCGCCACTGCAAACGACACCCTTCTCTGCACCGGCAACCTTCCCGCCAACGCGCACGCGCAGGGAGAATTCGGCAGCGCACCGATCGCCCCCAACACCGCTCAGCTCTACGGCCGACGGCCGGGCTCGACGGCCTTCGAGGGTCCCTTCACCCTGTCCGGGCCCTAGGCCCGAGGCCCGGTTCGGGCCAGATCTGTCTCTTTACACCCCGCCCGGACCGCTCTACCGTGGCGCCCATGGACGCGTGTGCGGGCGCAACGGGTGGGGGACACTGGCGGCGGGCGATTGCCCTCCTGGCCGTTGCCGCCTACGCCGCGCTCAGCGCGCCCGGGAGTGCGCGAGCCGCCGCCGGCGAACTGGTCCTCGTCGCCGACACAGGGCTGGGCGACTACGGCGAACTCACCCAGCTCAGGCACAGGCCGGCGATCTCCGCAGACGGTCTCATCGTCGCCTACGTGGCGCAGTCGGCCGGGGAAGGAGACCCTCTCTTCCTTCGCGACATGCGCCGCAGCGAGCCGGTTCCAATCGTGACGCCGAGCAATAGGAGATACCCCGGCTTCGACACCTCCGCCCCGGTGCTCTCCGACAGCGGGCGCTACCTGGCCTTCGCCTCGGAGGAGGCGACTCTCAGCACGGAAGACGCCGACGGCGGCAACGGCCCCGGCGGCCACTCCGACGCCAGCGTCCAGATCCGCGACATCTTCCGCTACGACCGCCGGACGGCGAAGATGACCCTCGTCTCGCGGCGCAGCGGCCGCAGGGGCGAAGCCTCGAGGAACGACTCAAACCTTCCCTCGATCTCCGCCGATGGCCGCTTCATCGCTTACGGCACCAGCAGCAGCAACCTCGCGCCCGGCGAGCGGCTGATCATCGGTGGGGTCTATGTGCGCGATCTGCTGACCGAAGATAACCGGCTGATCTCCGGCGTCCCGGGCATCATGTTCTGGCGGCCGGCATCGTTCTCGCCCGACATCTCCGGCGATGGCCGGCGGGTTGCGTTCGGCTTCCAGTACAGCCGCCACCCCTACGATCCGAAGAACCCGCCCAAGAACGTCGCGAAGTGGCTGCACGCGAGGCACAAGCAGATCATGCTCGCCGACCCCGAGTGGAACCGCCCGAAGATCGTCTCACGCGCCGGCGGGCGGCACGGCGCGATCTCCGCCCAGAACTGTGGCGAAGCGAGCGTCTCCGGGAGCGGCCGGTTCGTCGCCTTCACCTCGCAGGCGGCCAACCTGGTGCGCGGTGACCGCAACCGGCTCGACGACGTGTTCGTCCGCGATGTGCGGCGCAACATCACCACGCTCGTCTCCCGCGTCGGCCTGCACGAAGCGCCCGGAAACGGCGACTCCAGCCGGCCCTCCATCTCCGCCGACGGCCGCTACGTAGCGTTCCAGAGCCTGGCCGACAACCTGGCGCCGGGAGACGGGGACGATGGCCCCGACGTCTTCGTCAAGGACCTGCGAACCGGCAGCCTGTTCCTCGCCTCGCGAGGGCTGGGAGGGGAATCCTCCAACGGGCGGTCCGGCGTTCCGGCGATAACCCCGGACGGTCGCTTCGTCGCCTTCGGGTCGACCTCCTCGAATATCAGCCCCGAGGTCACCACGCACCACATGTCCTTCTACCGCTTCCAGTTGCGCCCGTAGGCGGCTACGCGAAAGAGCTGTCGCCCCCTGACGTGAGGCCTCCCTCCAACCGCGCCCGGCCGCGTAGGCTGAGCGCGGCGAGATGACCGGCGACGCCAACGCATCCGTGGTCAGGCGCTTCTACGAGGAGCTTTGGAATGAATGGCGGCTCGACGTGGCCGGCGAGATCGTCGCCGCGGACGTGCGCTTTCGAGGCTCGCTCGGCTCCCTCCTGATCGGCCGCGAGAAACTGCTGCGTTACGTGGAGGGGGTGCGAACTGCCTTCCCGGACTGGCACAACCGGATCGATGAGATCCTCACTGCGGAGGAGCGGGTTGTGACGCGCATGACGTGGAGCGGCACGCATCGGGGCGCGCTGGGCGAAATCGAGCCCAGCGGCACACACGTCGAGTACTGCGGCGCGGCGTTCTTCCGGCTGTCGGGCGGTGTGATCGAGGAGGCGTGGGTCGTAGGCGACACCCAGGAGCTGTGGCGGGCACTCGGCAAGCTGGACTTCCATCTATGAGCCGAGAATTCGAGTTCTGCGCAGGGCGAGGCGCGTGCCACCGCATCACCTATCCGCCGTGCCATCCTCGTCGCGAAGGGAAAGCTGGAGGCTGACCAGGAGGGACGCTGACAATGACGCTCGAAGAAGCAAGGGACAAGCTCGAAGCGACGCTGGATGAACTTCGCAACGCCGGCTTCCATGTTTGGGGCTGGGATGACGAGTCCATCCAAATCGGGGAAGGCATGAACGGGAAGTCGACTTCATGCGAGCCACGGCACCCGGATCGGGACGCGGCCTCAGGCGGCTGATTGCCTGGACCGGCGTTTCCCGCGCATGTAAGGTCGGCGAAGCGCCCAAGCACCGAACCGAGGAGGAGACATGTACGCACGAGTCGCACGCTGGGAGGGGGCCGATGCTGAGACCCTCGAGCAGACCGCCGCGAACATTCGCGAACAGGCCGATGCAGGTCCGCCGGAGGGCGTACCCGCGAAGCAGTTCCTGCTTCTGAACGACGTCGGGAGCGGTCGATCGATGGCGATCACCCTGTTCGAGACCGAGGATGACTACCGTCAGGGCGACGAGACCCTGAACGCAATGGACCCGCCCGGTGGGGGCATGGGACAGCGGGTTTCGGTCGAGAAGTACGAGGTCGCAGCGCAGCTCGAGGCCTGAACCGGGGGGGACTCCTCCCCCCGCACCGTCAGCTCCAGTCACTCCGGTGGTCCAGTCACTCCAGTGGGTCAGGGCAGCACGAGCTGAGCGTGGATCGCCCGATGGTCGCTGCCCAGCAGACCGTCGACTCCGTATTCGGCGACCCCGAGGCGCCGGTCCGCGAGGACGTGGTCGATCGTGATCAGTCCCCAGGGAAGCACCTGGGGACTCGGCCAGGTCGGCTCAAGGCCCTTGCCGGTACTTCCTCGGGGAGGACCTCATCGAGCAGCCGGTGCGGGTCCACCTCCGTATAGAGGCCGTCTCCGCGGTAGGCGAAGGCGCGACCGTCGGAGGTCAGGTGGAGGTAGCGACGGGTGTCCCGATGCTTGTAGGCGTGCAGCCGGTCCCCTCCGCGAAGCTCGACCTCGAACATCCACATGAAGTCGCCGACGTGATCGGGTGCCAGGTCCACGAGCGGACCCCAGTCGGGTACTTCGCATTGAAGATCGGGTCCATGGGATTCAGTCCGAGCCATCTGGCAATCCTCGATGCTCGCGCTGTAACGACACAACACCAGGGAGTGACAAGAGTGAAGAGTTTGTGCTGCGAAAGGTTGGCGCCGGCGGTCGAAGAGTGAGATGGTGAGCTGAGGAGCACTCACGACAGGAGGAACGCATGGCACGGATCATCGGCAAGCGCGTGACGGCGGAGATCGAGGACGACTTCGTCGTCTTCCTGATCGGCATGCGGATCAACAGGTTCTTGAGGGCGTGGAAGTGGCTGCCCATCTTCCTGGCCATGCCGAAGATGATCCGCGAGCTCGAGCAGAGTCCCGACTCCGGGTTCCTCGGCGCCACCACCTATTTCGGCAGTCCGCGGCGGCCGATGCTCGTTCAGTACTGGCGCTCCTTCGAGGACCTGGAGCGGTATTCGCGCAGCCAGGACGCCGTCCATTGGCCCGCCTGGGTTTCGTTCAACAAGCGCGTGGGCTCCACCGGCGACGTCGGCATCTGGCACGAGACCTATCTCATCCCCGCCGGGGGCTATGAGTGCGTCTACAACAATGTGCCGCCGACGGGACTCGGCGCCGTGACGAACCTGGTCCCGGCCGCCGGTCGCAAGGCGACCGCCGCAAGCCGAGCAGGGGTTCGTGAGGAGCCCTATCCGGAGGGCGCGCGCGCTGAGGGCATCGAGATCTGAGACGCCCTGCACGTAGCTGGAGCTTCACCCCTCGCCGGGCATGGCGGCCGGCAGGCGTAACCGCAGCACCCCTAACCCGGCTGCCGGGGATGCACCACCGTGAACCGCCAGCTGGCCGGTGTGCGGTCGCTCGCCCCGCCCGGAGCGCGAGCCTTGACCCGGAAGACGTGCCGGCCGGGTCGCAGACTCCGCGCGCGACGTAGTCGGAGTCCGGATGGGCCACGGAGCCGGGATAGACCTCGCGGATCGACATCAGGTGGAACGTCGCGTGGGCGGTGGGGGCGATGGCCAGCGCCACGCCAAGGGTGATGACCGCGGCCATGCCTGTGCGCCGACCTCCCATCGGCTCGGTCTACGGACACACCGGCGATCGGGTTCAGCCGACATTGAACCCGCGGGGATCTGGCACCGTAGACAGGAGCAATGCGAAGGATGCTCACCAGCCGAAGGATGCTCCCCGGCACAGGGAACAAAGCCACCACCATCGGGGCGATCGTGGTCGCGGCGCTGGCCGTGGCCCTGACGGTCGCCGCTCTGGCCCCGGCGGCAGGAAAGCACCGCGTCGACCGGCGGGCGCCGACGGTCCATGTCGACATACGCAACTTCGCATTCCACCCTCGTTCGCTGAAGGTGGGGCGCGGGACCAGGGTCGTCTTCGCCAACCGAAGCAGCGTGACTCACACCGCGACACATCGGGGCATCTTCAGCACCGGCCGCATCCGCCCCGGGCATTCCGCCGCGATTCGTTTCACGCAGAGCGGGGTCTATCCCTACCACTGCCTGATCCACCCCGAAATGCACGGCAAGATCGTCGTGAGCTGAATCTCCACGCACGGCGGGGACGTCCCGCGCTGAACCTCGCGGCACTCGCACCAGTATCCCGAGGCAGCATGAACCGCCGCCCTGCTTCAAGATCGGGCCGATGCCACCGGGCGCGCTGAACCGCGAGCGCGATGTGCGCGAGGCCTACGCCGCGCACGCCGGCGAGCTGTACGGGTTCGCGATCCGCTCGCTGGGCGATCGCGGACTCGCCGAGGAGGCCGTCCAGGAGACCTTCCTGCGGGCCTGGCGCGCCGGGGAACGGTTCGACCCCCAAATCGGCTCGCTGCGCACCTGGCTGTTCGCGATCCTGCGCAACGTGGTGATCGACCTGGGACGGGCACGCGCGGCGCGTCCCGCCGTCGCCGAGGGCGGGGTCGAACCCTCGGTCGAGCCGCTGGAGGAGGCGCTCCTCGCCTGGCAGATCGAGGAGGCGATGCGACGGATTGGCGATCAGCATCGCCGCGTCCTGCTCGAGACCTACTACCGTGGCCGCCCCTACGCCGAGGTCGCCGAGGAGCTGGGCGTGCCAGAGGGAACCGTGAAGAGCCGCGTCTACTACGGCCTGCGAGCGCTGCGGGTTGCCCTCGAGGAGATCGGGTATGAGGACTGAGAGCTGCCGAGAATGGCGCGAGTCGTTGGGGGCCTACGCACTCGGCCAGCTGGCCGAGGAGGAGTCGGCCGGGCTGGAGGCCCACCTCGACGGCTGCCCCGAGTGCCGAGCCGAGCTTGACTCGCTCCAATCGGTGGCGCGAATGATGCCGCTGGCCGACCCAGAGCGCTTCGGGGCGGCGCCACTGCCGCCGCCCCAGCTGGCCGACAGGGTCGCCGCGACGATCAAGGGTGAGCGGCGGTCGCTGCGGCGCCGGCGGCTGCGCCTCGGCTTCGCGCTCAGCGGAGCGACGGCTGCGGCGGCGGCGGCCGCTGTGCTGGCGATCTTCGTCATGCCCGGCGGCGGTGGCCCGGGCGCCGAGCAGCAAGTCACCTTCGGATCGCTCCCGCCGGGCATGAAGATCACCGCGACCCTGGAGCCGCGACCCTTCGGTACCGAGATCCACATGTACGTCGAAGGGGTCCGCTCGGGCACGCTCTGCCGCGTAACCCTGCGCGGCCCGCACGGCGCCCGCCTGCCAGCCGGCACCTTCCGCTACCGCTACGGCACCGACCAGGAGGCCGTCCTCAGCTCGGCGCTCGACCTCTCACGCACAAGCGCGATTGTCGTCCGCGTCGGCCGCCGGGCATTCGTCGCCCCGGTCGACTCCGGCGGAACTGCCTGAACGCGCCGGGCGCGTCCTGCCGCGGTCGAACCGAACGGCGGGGCCAATCGACTTGAACCGAGACCGAGCCCCCCGCGTACACAGGGCGAACGGTCAGTACGGCCGCCCACGCCGAAGGAGGACACGTGATCAAGATCTATGCATCCATCGCCACTCTTGCCCTGAGCGGGGCCCTGCTTGTTGCGGGCTGCGGCTCCAGCGGCAACTCCTATGGCTCGAACGGCGAAAGCACGACGGCGGCCCCTTCGAACAGCGAAACGAGCGGTGGGCGCTACAGCGACACGAGCGGCTACGGGCAATCCAATAGCTCACCGTCCTCCGGCTCTGGCGGCGCCGTCGCGGTCGCAAGCGTCGGCGATCTCGGCAAGGTCCTCGTCGACTCCGAAGGCTTCACCCTCTATTACTTCGAGAAGGACAAGGGCGGCAAGTCCGCTTGTTACGGGGCGTGCGCGAGCGCCTGGCCGCCGCTGACGACCGGCGGCGCTCCGCATGCGCTGAGCGGTGCCGAAGCGTCGAAGCTCGCCACCACCAAGCGAACCGACGGCACCGTCCAGGTGACCTACGCGGGATGGCCGCTGTACACCTACACGGCAGACGCCAAGCCCGGCGAAGACAACGGGACCGACGTCGACTCCTTCGGCGGAGTCTGGTACCCGCTGCACCCCAACGGCGAGAAGGCCGGCGAGTAGATGGTTGATTCCCAATTGACCCAGTTGGCCGGGAGAGCCGCAAGTGGCGAGGGGCCAGCTCCAAGGGCGCCGAAGTCCGCGAGCGAAGCGGGCCCGGGCGCTGACTATTCATCGGTTACTGCCCAGGTTCCATTGAACAACCCGGGTTCCCCGTTCACCAGGATCAGGGCACCCTCTTTGGACGCCCCGCCTGCGCCCGTTGCCGGATTGGCAATGAGGTAGAGGTTCTGGAGCACTTCACCTCCCAAACCGAGAGGGGCGGTACCCATGTATACGCAGAGGTTGCCTGGAGCTGCTTTCGGGTTCGACACACTCCCACCGCCACATGCTTCGGGTGTTTCGCCGGTCTGGACGAAGTGGACGTGCGATCCATCCAGGGCTTTGGAAAGTGGCATGGTGAAGGAGATCTCCGTGGCGACGAGCTCAGTTAGCTCGGTCGTGCTCTTAACCGCTGCCCACGCTCCCGTTCTCGTCGTCGGGATCGGCCCTGTGGCTCCCGTTGCGCCCGTGGTCCCAGTCGGACCAGGTAGGCCCATCGGGCCGGTTGGCCCTGTGGTGCCCACAGGTCCTTCAGGGCCGGTTGGCCCGGTGGTGCCCACAGGTCCTTCAGGGCCGGTTGGCCCTGTGGTGCCTTTGGGTCCCTCAGGGCCGGTTGCTCCTTTGGGTCCTGTCGGGCCTTCAGGCCCCATGGGGCCTTGCGGCCCCGCGGGGCCGGTTGCACCCTGCGGTCCCGCGGGGCCCTGGGGCCCCTGAGCTCCTTGCGGGCCAGCAGGGCCCTGATTTCCCTGCTGGCCTTGGCCTCCTTGCAGTCCTTGACTTCCCGGTGTCCCCTGGCTGCCCTGGGAGCCCTGCGGCCCGATCGGGCCTTGGCTGCCTTGCCCGCCACCCGGCCCTTGCGTGCCGGGTGTGCCCTGCGCGCCGCCGTGTCCCTGAGTTCCTTGGGGCCCTTCTGCGCCCCTCACACCGCGCGGGCCCCTTGGGCCTTCTTCACCTCGAGGGCCTCTCGGTCCACCGCTTGGGCCCCTTGGGCCCTCCTTTCCGCGGCGGCCCCGGGGGCCTTTCTTACCCCGGGGCCCTCTTGGGCCTCGTTCTCCACGCGGTCCTTGCAGCACCTTCTTAGCCTTCGGCGTCCGCTGGCCAGAGGCCTGTGTTGCGCCGGCGTTCAAAGAGAAGGCGAGCGCCAGGACAGACACGATGATCGCCATTCGTGCGGCCTTGCGCATTATCGAGTACATCTCTCTCCTCCTCGATGAGCTGGTGGTTCATCGAAGGTAGCTCGCCGTCTTGTTGGTGAGCAGGAGAAGTGGACAGGTATTACACACCGTCATTGTTTATACGGTGAATGTCCCCAATTCACTACAGACAATCAGGGAGGACAGTCGGCCAGTGCCGCGTCCGCCAACGTCGGCCTGCCTCTGGCGAGTGAAAGGCGAGCCTGGGCTGGCGGGCTGATCAGGGCAGCTCGATGATCAGAAACCTGTTGCCGTCGGGGTCGCTGAAGAAGAACATCGGCGGTACCGGACCGCCCATGCGCATCACCTCCGCGTCCGCGTCGACTCCGCGGTCCCGCAGACTTGCATGGTCGGCGTCGATGTCCCTGGTCGCGAAGGCAACGCGGGTCTCGATCCCGGCCCCCTCCCCCTCGCGCGGGGGAACGAGCGCGATCGTCGTCGCCCCACCGGGCGGCGCGACTTCGACCCAGCGATCGCCGTCTCCGTAGGGGGTGTCCAAGCGCTTCTCGAATCCGAGCGTGTCGAGATAGAACTCGAGCGCCCGGTCCTGGTCGCTGACGGGAACCATCACCGTCGCCACCTGCCCGATGCCGGTGGTACTGGTCTCGGTGTCTGTCATCTCCAACCTCCTTCTGTCGGGGTCGCCCAGCCGGGGACCTACGTTGTTACTCCTGAGACCGCGGCGCGCGGCGAAACTCATCGCTCCGCCGGCTCATAGGTGAGGATCGATACGCCGTCCCCGACGGTCATCGAGCTCGAGAGGAGCAGGGCCTTCTTGTCGCTCGTCTCGCCGAACAGCCGCCTGCCGCTGCCCAACACCACCGGGAAGACCATCAGTCGCAGCTCGTCGACGAGATCGTGCTCGAGCAGCGCCCCGGCAAGCCGGGCGCTGCCGTGCACGACGATGTCTCCGTCGATCTCCTGCCTCAGCTTCGAGACCTCCTCGACCAGGTCGCCGCCCAGGACCGTGGAGTTGTTCCACTCGGGGTTCTCCAGGGTGGAGGAGACGACGTACTTGGGCATCTCGTTGAACTTGTCGGCGAACTCGCCGTCGCGGGACGGCCAGGCCTCTGCGAAACCTTCGTAGGTGACCCGCCCGAGCAGCAGGGCGTCGGCTCCCATCGCCTCGTCGAGCTTGAACCTGTCGCCCTCCTCACCGCGGGAGAACTCGAAGCTCCAACCCCCGTGGCGGAACTCCTCCGACCCACCGGGGTCCTCCATGACACCGTCGAGGGAAACGAACTCGGTGACGACGATCCTTCCCATCTCGGCCTCCTTCGTGTCGGGTTTCAACTTTCGTGTCGGTCAACTGAGACCCGGGGGGCGTGGCGAAACTCATCGCTCCTGGTCCCGAAACTCATCGCTCCTGGGCCGAAAGCTCCTCGGGCAGGCCGAGGCGCTGGAAGGCGAGGTCGACACGGCGCGGGTCGAAGTCCTGTTCCGGCAGGCGCGCCAGGACCTCGCGGTCGGGGTCCTCGGTGGACCGGGTGAGGAAGGCGTCGACCTCGGCGACCTTGCCGTCGCGCAGGGTCAGCACGTTGAGCGCAAAGCGTCGGTAGGTCTCGGTCTCGGGGTCCCAGCTGTAGAAGGCGAGCGCCTCCTGGCCGTTGGCGCGCGCCCGCAGGGCCCGCCAGCGCCAGGCGCCCGAGAGCGGCCAGCCGGCCAGGAAGGTGCCGATCTCCTCGCGGCCGCGGAACCAGGTCTGCAGCGGCGGCATCGCGAACGCGGCGTCCTCGGTCAGCATCGAGACGACGGCGTCGATGTCGTGCCGTTCCCAGGCGTCGAGGTAGCTTTCGACCACCTCCGCCACCCCCTCGTCGCCGAGCGTCCGCAGGGTGGCCTGCTGGCTCTGGTCGGGCAGTCGCTTCTCGAGCGTGGCGCGGGCACGCTGCAGGGCGCTGTTGACCGATGCCGTGCTCGTCTCGAGCATCTCCGCGGCCTCGCGGGCCGAGAAGCCCAGCACCTCGCGCAGGATCAGCGCGGCGCGCTGGGTTGCGGGCAGGTGCTGGAGCGCCGCGATGAAGGCCAGCTCGACGCTCTCGCGCTGCTCGTAGCGGGCCTCGGGCGCGGCAAAGCCCTCCCCCAAGCCAACCGCCTCGCCTGCATAGGGCTCCACCCAGGTCGACTCGACCAGCGGCTCGCCCGGGCCGGCGCTTGGGTCGGCAGGTGGAAAGTCGACCGGCAGCACGCGCTTGCTCTTCCCGATCGAGTCGAGGCAGGTGTTGGTCGCGATCCGGTAGAGCCAGGAGCGCAGCGAGCTGCGGCCCTCGAACCTCGCCAGGCCGCGCCAGGCGCGCAGCAGCGCCTCCTGCAGCGCGTCCTCGGCATCGTGGACCGAGCCGAGCATCCGGTAGCAGTGGGCGTGCAGCTCGCCGCGATGCGGCTCGATGAGCCGCTGGTAGGCGCCCTCGTCTCCCGCGCGGGCCGCCTCGAAAAGCTCTGCCTCGCCGGCGGTCGAGCCTCTGGGGGCGGAGCTCATCGCCACAGCCTAGAGAGGCGGTTGCGCCGGCCGATGAGTTTGCCGAGGTGCGGGGGTCTGTAGCTTGAGTCGTCGAAAAGCGGCGGCCACCGCCCAACCGAGAAGACCAACGACCAAGCTGCGTTTGGATCGATGACCAGGCTGCGTTTCAACATCGCGATGTCGCTCGACGGCTACGTCGCCGGGCGCGACCGGAGCGAGCAGAATCCGATCGGGACCGGGGGCATGCAGCTCCGCGCGATCGAGGCGCCCGGGCTCGCGCACCTCAAGTACCGCATCGTGAAGAACCTCGAGCCGAAGGAGAGAGCTTCCAAATGACGCGTCGTCTCGCCCACCTGGCCGACATTGCCTACCGCCACCGGGGCCGGATGGTCCTCGCCTGGATCGCCGCAACCGTGGTGATAATCGGGCTCGGCTCCTCGCTGAAGGGCGAGTACGAAGCCGACTACAACACTCCCGGCTCGGAGTCGAAGGCGGCGAGCGAACTCACCCAGCGCGAGTTCGGCGGCTACTCCGGACAGGAAGTCTTCGTGGTCTGGAAGGACCCTGCCGGCGCAACCAGCCCGGGGGCCAGGAAGCGGATCGACGCCTTCTTCGCGGAGGCGACGCGGATCGACCACATCGAGAAGCAGAGGCCGATCCGGGTCTCCGACGACGGAACCATCGCGACGACGACGCTCCCCCTAACAGTGCCGGGATGGGAGGTTCCCAAAGCCGACGGCGAAAAGCTGGTCTCAGCCGCCGAGGACAACAGCGGGGGCGACCTCCAGATCAAGCTGGGCGGGGACCCGATCTACAGGACCCAGGAAGGAGCAAGCCCTGAGGCGGTCGGCCTGCTCGGCGCGTCGATTGTGCTGCTGATCGCCTTCGGATCCTTGGTTGCCGCGGGCCTGCCGCTGGCGATCGCCGTGGTCGGGCTCCTGATCGCCGCCGGCGGGCTGATCCTGCTGCTCGCCAACGTCATCGACGTCCCCGACTGGACCCCGGTCGTGGCGGGGCTGATCGGGATCGGGGTCGGGGTCGACTACGCGCTGCTGGTGCTGACCCGCTTCCGCTCCGCGATGAAGGAGGGCAGGGACCGCCATGACGCCGTGGTCGAGGCGGTCACGACCGCGGGCCGCAGCGTGATCATCGCCGGTTGCACCGTCGTGATCGCGGTCCTCGGGCTGGCTCTGACCGGCCTTCCATACATGTACGGGGTGGCGATCTCGGCGTCGATGGCGGTGCTGGTGGTGATGCTCGCCGCCGTCTCATTGCTGCCGGCGCTCCTCTCCTACCTCGGCCCGCGGGTCGACCGCCTGCGGATCCCGCTCCTCGGTCGCACCGCCAAGACCGAAGGGGGTGAGGAATCGATCGCAGCACGCTGGAGCCATGCCGTGCAGCGGCGCCCGTGGACGGCGGTGATCGTCGGCGCCGCGATCCTGCTGGCGCTGGCGGTGCCGGCCCTGGGCATGCGCCTCGGCTTCCCCGACGCCGGCAACGACGCGCCGGACACGATGACCCGCCAGGCCTACGACCTGATGTCAGAGGGCTTCGGGCCGGGCTCCAACGGACCGATCGTGATCGCCGCCGAACTCCCCGATCCCGCTGCCCGCAGCGGGATCGATCGGCTGGCGAGAAGCATCCGCGCCGACGAAGGGGTCGACTTCGTCGCCAAGCCGGTGATCAACGGCGAAGGCGACGCGGCGCTGATCAACGTGATCCCGACCACCTCCCCCCAGGACAAGGCGACGCAGGACCTGGTCAAGAGGATTCGTGGAACCATCGTGCCCGAGACGCTCGCCGGCACCGGGGTCACCGTCAAGGTCGGAGGGCTGAACGCGGCTTTCGAGGACCAGAGCATCTACATCGTAGATCGCATGCCGTTGTTCATCGGCGGCGTCGTCGGCCTCTCCTTCCTGCTCCTGCTGGTCGCCTTCCATTCGCCGCTGATCTCGCTCAAGGCGGGGGTGATGAACCTGCTCTCGGTCAGCGCCGCCTACGGGGTGATGACCCTGGTCGCGCAGGGAGGCGCAGTCGGCGAATTGATCGGGATCGACCACGAGGTCCCGATCGCGCCATTCATGCCGGTGATGATGTTCGCGATCCTCTTCGGCCTCTCGATGGACTACGAGGTCTTCCTGATATCGCGGATCCGCGAGGAGTACCTGAAAGACGGGAACACGCGGCGAGCCGTTGCCGACGGCCTGGCGAAGACCGCACGGGTGATCACCGCGGCGGCGGCGATCATGGTCGTCGTCTTCCTCGCCTTCGTGACCTCACCGGAAGTGTTCCTCAAGCTCTTCGGCATCGGCCTCGCCTCGGCGATCTTCCTCGACGCCACCGTTGTGCGCATGGTCCTCGTCCCAGCCGTCATGCAGCTCCTTGGCAAGTACAACTGGTGGATCCCCAGCTGGCTCGAGCGCATCCTCCCCCGCCTCGATGTCGAGCCTGTCGCGGCCGGAGCCGACGGGCGACCCTGATGGCGCACGGATGACCACGAGCATCGCGGCGATCGTGGGGTGAGGCGAGCCTGGCCGTGGCAGGGCGAGCGATAGGGTCCAGCGTCAGAGGAGCGAGTGAGCGAGCGCAACCCACGCGTGCTGGCGATCGACGCCGGCGGCACGATGACCGACACGTTCATCGTCGATGCCGCGGGCGAGTTCGTGGTCGGCAAGGCGCAGACCACTCCCGAGGACGAGTCGGCGGGCTTCATGCGCTCGGCGCAGGACGCGCTCGAGCAGTGGGGCTCGACGCCCGAGGCTGCCTTCCCGAACATCGCCTCCGGCATCTTCTCCGGCACGGCGATGATCAACCGCCTGCTGGCGCGGCAGGGCCGCAGGGTGGGTCTCATCGTCAGCGCCGGGCAGGAAGACTACCTGCGAATCGAGCGTGCGATCCAGACCTACCTCGGCTACTCCTACTCCGACCGCCTCCACCTCGCAACCCACTTCCACAATGAGCCGCTCGTCCCCCGCGAGCGGGTGCACGGCGTGCGGGGGCGGATCGACGTGCTGGGCGGCGAGGCGCTGCCGCTGCGCGAGGCCGATGCGCGCGAGGCCGCGGCGGCGCTGCTCGACGAAGACGTCGAGGGAATCGTCGTCTCGCTGCTCTTCAGCTACCGCAACCCGGGCCACGAGCTGCGGGTGGGGGAGATCCTCGCCGAGGAGAAGGAGAAGCGCGGTCTCGACGGCGAGGTCCCGGTTTTCCTCTCCTCGCAGCTCTACCCGATGCGCCGCGACCTGCCGCGCCTCAACACGACGCTGATCGAGGCCTACGCGGCGGAGCCCTCGCGCGGCACGCTGGCGGCGGTGCGCGACCGCACCCGCGAGGCCGGCGCCGGCTTCGAGCTGCGGGTGATGGCCTCGCATGGCGGCACGATCTCGATCGAGGCCAACGAGCTGGCGCGCACGCTCGTCTCCGGGCCGATCGGCGGCGTCGTCGGCGGTGCCGAGATCGCCCGCCGCATGGACATCCCCAACGTTCTCTGCACCGACATCGGCGGCACCTCCTTCGACATCGCCCTGCTGACCGACCGCCGCTTCGAGATCACCCAGACGCCGGACATCGCCCGCTTCGTGCTGGCGATGCCGCTGGTCAAGATCGACTCGATCGGCGCCGGCACCGGTTCCTTCGTGCGGGTCAACCCGAACTCGGGGCGACCGGAGCTCGGGCCGGACTCGGCGGGGGCGGGGATCGGCGTCTGCTGGCCGGAGGGCGGCCTCGACACCGTCTCGGTCACCGACCTCAACCTGGTCCTCGGCCGCATCAACCCCGACTACTTCCTGGGCGGCGAGGTGCAGCTCGACCCCGAGCGGGCGCGCGACGCAGTCCGCCGGCAGGTCGCCGACCCGCTCGGCCTCGGGGTCGAGGCGGCCGCCGCCGGTGTGATCGAGCTCTTCGAGCAGACGCTGAAGAACGAGGCTGTTGGGCGGATCCTCGGCAAGGGCTACTCGCCGGCCGACTACGCACTGCTCTGCTACGGGGGCGGCGGCCCGCTGCACGTCGCCGGCTACACCGAGGGCGTCACCTACCGCGATGTGCTCGTCCCCGCCTGGGCGGCGGGCTTCTCCGCCTACGGCTGCGCCTGCGCCGACTTCGAGTACCGCTACGACCAGACAATCGACATGCCGATCCTGCCGGGCTTCGACGAGGGGGCGAAGGCGGGAATCGGAATGATGATCTCCGGCGCCTGGCAGGGCCTGCAGGACAAGGTCGCCGCGGAGTTCGCCAAGTCGGGGATCGAGCGCGAGGGGATCCGCTTCACCCACGCCGTGCGCATGCAGTACTTCGGGCAGCTCAACGACCTCGAGATCGTCTCGCCTCACATGGCCTTCGAGCAGGCCTCGCAGCTCGACGACCTGGTGGCGGAGTTCGAGCGCGCCTACGGCAAGCTCTACGCGCGCTCCGCCAGCTCGCCGGAGCTGGGCTACCTGGTGACGCACGCGATCGTGCTCGGCTCGGTCGAGGTGGAGAAGCCGGCGCTGCCCGACGTTGAGGAGCGCGACGGCGACGCTCCCGTGAAGGGCGTGCGCGAGATCTGGTGGGAGGCGCAGGCAGGGCTCGAACCGATCGCGACCGACCTCTACGAGCTGGACGACGTCGCCCCGGGCGCCACGATCGCGGGACCGGCGATCGTCGAGTCGGTCGCAACGACGCTCGCGGTCCCGCCCGGCCGCGCGGCGCGCCTCGACCGCCACCGCATCTTCCATCTCGGCGCCGATGGCGCGGAGAGCACATCCGGGGGGACGAAATGACGGCCGGCCTTGCGCACATGACCGAGCGTTGCGTCCCTTCTGAGTCGCCACAGGAGGATCTCCTATGAGCATCGTCGAGCGAAGCCGCGAGCTGGAGGAGGCGGTCGACGCCGCGCCGGGGATCGGCTGGGACGGCCGCCGCCTCGACGAGATGCTCGCCGCCTCAGAGCAGCTCCTCGCCGAGACCGGCGCCTACCAGGGGCTGAGCGGTGCCCTGGAGCTGAAGGAGTCGGACCCGATCGGCTACGAGAAGCTCTTCGCGCGCCTGCGCGGCGGCCTCGTCTCGGCGCGCGAGACGGCGCTCAACATCTCCGCCTCGCCGATCGTCCGCGAGCTGGGCGAGCTCTGCTTCGCCCTCTACACCCCCGAGGGCGACTCGGTCGCCCTCTCCACCGGGATCATCGTCCACGTCCACACGATGTCGGACGCGATCAAGTTCATGGTCCGCAACGGCTGGGAGGACAACCCGAAGATCCGCCCCGGCGACATCTTCGCCAACGACGACCCGGTGATCGGCGACGTCCACAACGCCGACGTGCAGACCTTCGTCCCGATCTTCTGGGAGGGCGAGCTGATCGCCTGGGCGGGCGGCGTCACGCACGTGCTCGACATCGGCGCCTCCACCCCCGGCGGCGTCCCGGTCGGCCCGACCAACCGCCTCGAAGACGGAATCGACCTCCCCTGCATGAAGATCGGCGAGGACGACGAGCTGGCGCAGTGGCACCTGCTGCGCTGCCAGAAACGCTCGCGCGCGCCGATGTACTACCTGCTCGACGAGCGCACCCGCCTCGCCGGCTGCCACATGGTCCGCGAGGCGGTCGAGCGGGTGATCCTCGAGGAAGGCCTCGACCGCTTCAAGCAGTTCAGCCGCGAGGTGATCGAGGAGGGGCGGCGCTCCTTCAAGGCGCGCATCCGCGAGATGACCGTGCCCGGCCGCTACCGCTCGGCGACCGCCTTCGACGTCACCTTCGCCGACAAGGTCGGCCTGCCGGCGCGGGCCCGCCGCGACTTCCTGATGAACGCGCCCTTCGAGGTGCGGATCGGCGGCGACGGCGATTACGCGCTCGACATGGACGGCGCCTCCGCCTGGGGCTGGCACTCGATGAACTGCACGCCGTCGGGGATGCAGGGGGCGATCTGGGTCCAGTTCACCCAGACCCTGATCTGCAACGACAAGGTCAACGACGGCGCCTACCTGGCGATCGAGACGAACTTCCCGGAGGGGACGATCGCCAACCTCGGCGACGCCGAGGGCTCCACCGGAATCGCCTGGGCCTTCCTGCAGCCGGCCTTCCAGAGCTTCCCGCGCACCCTCTCGCGGGCGCTGCAGGCGCGCGGCTTCATCGAGGAGGTGATGGGCGCCTACTCCTGCTCGGGCAACGTGATCCAGGGCGGGGGCATCGACCAGTACGGCAAATCGTCGGCGATCATGAACTTCGAGATCGCCGCGCAGGGGATGGGGGCCAAGTACGTGCTGGACGGCACCGACACGGCGGCGGCGATGTTCAACCCCGAGGGCGACGCCGGCGACGTCGAGATGTGGGAGCTGATCTGCCCGATGATCTACCTCTCGCGGCGGATCAAGGCGAACAGCGGCGGGGCCGGGCGCCACCGCGGCGGCTCCAGCTTCGAGTCGCTGCTGATGGTCCACGGCACCCCCTTCTGGGAGCTCCAGAACCTCGGCGCGACGCGGATCCTCTCCCAGGCCCTGTTCGGCGGCTACCCCGGCTCGGCGGCCTACGTCCACAACATCAAGGCCAACGACCTGCGCGAGCGGGCCGAGCGCGGCGAGGCCTACCCGCTCTGCGACGGCAGCTTCGACGACCCGGCGCTGATGGCGATCGAGGGCGAGCGCACCTACAAGCAGGACAACTTCACCACCCTGGAGCCGTTCACCGAGGGCGATCTCTACCTCTCGGTGATGAAGGGGGCGCCGGGGCTGGGCGATCCGCTGCTGCGGCCGGTCGAGGATGTCGAGCGCGACGTCGCCGAGGGCCACCTGCTGCCGCGCTTCGCCGAGTCGATCTACGGCGTCTCGGACCGCGAGGCCTTCCGCAAGCGGCGCCTGGAGCGAGGCCGTCCCACCCGCGAGTGGTGGGCGCAGGAGCGCGAGCGGGTGCTGGCCGGCGAGATCATCGACGCGGTGAAGGTCTCATACGCGGAGTCGATGAAGCTCTCGGAGCGCTGGGCGGCCGAGTTCCGCGGCTTCTGGGACCTGCCGGAGGACTTCGCCTTCGAGATCGACACGCCGACCGTCCCCGCCGACCGCCAGCCGCAGCCGGGGAAGGTCACCCCGGAGCAGTCCGCGGCGGAGTTCCTCGCCAGCTCGACGGTGACCGCTGGATCAGAGGCTGCCAAGGCCGCGCTGCCGCAGCTGGCCGGCAGGTCGCTGGAGCCGGAGACCCTCGGCGCACTGCTCGACGAAAAGCTCTCGCGACCCGAGGTGAAGACGATCCAGTCCGGCTACAAGGACCCCGACCGCTTCGAGAAGTGGATCGCTCTGCTGCAGGAGCGGGCGCCCTACGAGGAGCCGATCGTGCTGCCGCTCGGCGAGGGACTGAACGTGGTGCGCTCGGGTGGCGAGCTCGCGGTCCGCTGCGACTGCGGGCATGACTTCTGCGCCCCCGATCGCAACTGGAAGATGGAGGCGCTGGTCTTCGTGCGCGACGACGCCGAGACGCTCGGTGAGATCTTCCCCGGCCTGGCCGGCCCGGACCCGGACTGGTGCGAGCTGCGCGAGTTCTACTGCCCCTCCTGCGCCCGCCAGCTGGAGACCGAAGCGATCGCCCCCGGCTACCCGGTGGTGCACGAGTTCCTGCCGGACATCGAGGGCTTCTACCGCGGCTGGCTCGGCCGCGAAATGCCCTGATCCGCATGACGATCTGCCCTGATCCGCATGACGATCTGCCCTGATCCGCATGACGACCTTCCCCGTGACGCATGACGACCTTCCCCGTGACGCATGAAACGAGCTGAGGCGCTTCGCCCCCTCTCACGCGAGCACCTTGCCG
Source organism: uncultured Solirubrobacterales bacterium (assembly GCA_963707965.1). GTDB lineage: Bacteria > Actinomycetota > Thermoleophilia > Solirubrobacterales > 70-9 > VRUE01. The sequence continues at coordinate 980,794 of CAVPRR010000007.1, read as the reverse complement.
CCCTGCTCACCGCTAAAAAGCTGCGCGAGGCCGGCGAGCTCGACGAGGCAACACAGGCCTTCCTCGACTTCTGGCATGGCGACGGGGTGCGCCATTTCCGGATCGAGGAGGAGGTGCTGCTTCCCGCCTGGGCGGTGCATGGCGAGGTGGACCATGACGGCGTCGCCCGGATGCTTGACGAGCACCTCTCGATTCGCCGCGAGGCCTTGCGGCTCGAGGCGGGCGAAGCCACCCTCGAGGAGGCCCAACAGTTAGGCCAGCTTCTGCACGACCACGTTCGCTTCGAGGAGCGCCAGCTCTTCCCGAAGGTGGAAGACGCCCTCTCCGCCGCCAGTCTCGCCCGTCTTGCCGCGGCCATCGCGGCGGCCGAGGAAGCGTCCTCTTCCTGAGCATCCAGGGAGTGGCCGGAACCGAAGGCCAGGCTGGGCGTCCCATCGCCAACCGCCGCTAGGCCGTTCGTCTTTACTGGCGCTGAGCGCCAATAAAGACGAACACGGGGCGAAGCGGGAGCGTGCTTGCCCCGCGCGTTCGCCTTTACTGGCGCTCAGCGCCAGTAACAGCGAACGCGCCAGTCTGCAGCGTCGCTTGGGTCAGAAATGAGGTGAGATGTAGATCCGTTTTCGGCCCGGACCTACTTCACGGCGTTCGGAACGTGGTGAGGCACGTCACGGCGAAGAACTAGGCCATGGTCAGGCCGCCGCTCACCGAGAGCGTCTGGCCGGTGATGAAGCCGGCGGGCTCGGAGGCGAAGAAGGCGACCGCGGAGGCGACGTCCTCGGGCTCGCCGAGGCGGCGCATCGGGATCGCCCGCTCGAGCGAGCCGACCAGCTTCTCGCCGGCGCCGCCAGCCGCGGTCATCCCCTCCAGCAACGGTGTGCGGGTGGGCCCCGGGCAGACGACGTTCGCGGTCACCCCGGTGGTGGCGACTTCGCGGGCGATTGTCTTGGTGAAAGCGATCACCGCGCCCTTGGCGCCGGCGTAGACCGACTCGAGCGAGGAGCCGACTCGGCCGGCGTCCGAGCCGATGTTGACCACTCGCCCCCAGCCCCGCTCGGCCATGCCCTGAGCACCGCCGAGGTCAGCCGCAGGCACCCCTTGAAGTTGATCTCGATCACCCGGTCCCAGAAGTCCTCGTCGGTGTCCAGAAAGGGAACGAGCTCGTCCCAACCGGCGTTGTTGACCAGGACGTCGACCGGGCCGAGCTTCGAGGTCGTCTCCTCGACCGCGGCGGTCACCGATGCGCTGTCGGTGACGTCGAGCTGCACCGCGAGCGCCCTGCCCCCACCTGCTCGATGGCGGTCACCTGCTCGATGGCGGTCACGGTCTGCTCGCGGCATCGGAGCGCAGATCGGCAACAGCGACTGCACGGCCGTCCGCCGCCAGGGCCAGCGAGATCGCGCGGCCGATCCCGCCGCCGCCGCCACTGACCAGGGCAATTCGCTCCGTCAAGCGCGACTAGCCTAGCGGGGCCAACACCTACCGAGGAGATCGCATGGATGAGCTGACAGACGTCACGCTACGAGGTCGAGGAGGGCCTCGCCTGGATCACGATCAACCGGCCCGAGCGGATGAACTCATTCCGCGGCCGCACCGTCGATGAGCTGATCCACTGCTTCAAACGGGCCTGGGCGAGCGAGGACGTGGGGGTTGTCTGCCTCACCGGCGCGGGGGAGCGGGCCTTCTGCGCCGGCGGCGATCAGAAGCAGCGAAACGAGTCGGGCGACTACGGGCCCTCAGAGAGTGGCCTGTTCGAGGTCGAGTACCTGCACCGGTTGATCCGCGAAGTGCCGAAGCCGGTGATCGCCGCGGTCAACGGCTTTGCGATCGGCGGCGGCCACGTCCTGCACGTTCTCTGCGACCTGACGATTGCCGCCGAGGGGGCGATCTTCGGCCAGAACGGGCCGCGCGTCGGCTCCTTCGACGCGGGCTTCGGCTCCAACTACCTGGCCCGCGTGGTCGGGGAGAAGCGGGCGCGGGAGATCTGGTTCCTCTGCCGCCGCTACGACGCCGAGACGGCGGAGCGCTGGGGCCTGGTCAACAAGGTCGTCCCGGCCGCAGAGCTGCGGGCCGAGGTTCGAAGCTGGGCCGACGAGGTCCTCGCGCTGTCCCCCACCGCTCTGCGCTTCCTCAAGCAGTCGTTCAACGCCGACACCGAGCACATGGCCGGCCTCCAGCACGTCGCCTTCGCGGGCCTCGAGCTGTTCGTCGACTCCGAGGAGGCGCAGGAGGGAGTGCAGGCGTTCAACGAGAAGCGCGAACCGGACTTCGCGGGCCACAGAGCGCGGGCGTCCAGCTGAGCGACCAGCAGCTTCAGAGGGGTGCCACCTCGCGAGCAGATGGCTTGCTCATCTCCGGCCAGAGGCAGTCATCTCCGGCAGATGGCAGTCGCCTCCGGAGATGGCGGTCATCTCCGGCGGCCGAAGCTGTGGCCGGCAGGCGCAACCGCGCGCAGCTCGGCAAGGGCACGTTCGCGGAGGAGGCGGCGGTCCCTGGTCGACTCGGAAGGGGAACCCGGCCGGCGCGAGCGGCGCCTGTGTCTCGGGACACTCTCCTCCGCGTTGGGAGCTCCTTCCCCTGAGTGCGGGCCCCCCTCCGCAGGGGAGCTCGGGGCGCCTTCCGCCGGACCGCCTTCCGCAGGGGACGGAGTCGCTCCCCTGGTGTGCTCCAGGGCGGCAAGCTCGAAGACGAAGACGTTGGTGGTGCCCTCGCGGCGCTCGAGCTTGCCCCTGGCGCGAACCAGTGGAGCGGTGCGAACGAGGGCGCGGTGGCGCTCGTAGACCGGCGGAGGCACGATCAGGTTTACGGTGCCACGCTCGTCTTCGAGCAGCATGAAGACAATCCCCTTTGCGGTCTCGGGGCGCTGGCGGGCGACGACCATCCCCGCCACCTCCACCGCCCCGCCGTCCGGGAGCCTCTCGAGGTCGGTGCTGCGGGACAGCTCCGGCCCAAGGGCGGCGCGCATCAGCGCCATCGGGTGCTCGCCAAGCGTCATCCCGATCGAGCGGTAATCGGCGATCGCCTTCTCCCAATCTCCCAGGGGATCCAGCCGCGGTGCGCCGGACGTCTCCAGCGGAAGTGCCATCTGCATGCCGGCCTCGTGCCGCACTCCCGTCCCCATGACACCGGTCTCCCAGAGAGCCTCCCGCCTGCCGGGGCCCCGCGCTCCAGCGCCGGCGGGCCGAGAGCCCTCATTGCCGACAAGCCGGTCCAGACCGCCGGCCCAGGCGAGGCGCTCCAACCCGTCGCGACCCGCGCCCGAGCGGGAGGCGAGATCGGCGATCCCCCGGTAGGGCCCGTCCCGGTCACGCTCGCGAACCAGGCTCTCCATCTCCTCCTCGCGCACCCCCTTCACATAGCCGAGCCCGATTCGCACGACCAACCCGCCCCGCAGCTCCTCTTCCCCTGCCGACGGGACGGAAACAGACGACATAGGTGCATTTCCGTCCCGTCGATCGAGGTCGCCTGCCGACGGGCCGATTTCCCACCACATAGGTGCATTTCCGTCCCGTCGGCGGCGGTCGGGGTGTTGGCTGCGGTCGCGGTGTTGGCGGCGGTCGGGGTGTTGGCGGCGGTCGCGGTGTTGGCGGCGGTCGCGGTGTTGGCGGCGGTCGCGGGGGGATTCGACGTGGCAGAGGACGCGGCTGCGGTTGGCGTCGGGGCCGGCCAGCCGCACGCCGCGGCGCTGGGCCTCGTGGACCAGCGCGTCGGGCGGGTAGAAGCCCATCGGCTGCTCGTTCAGCAGCGAGCAGAGGAACTCCGGGGCGTGATGGAGCCGCAGCCAGGCCGACTGGTAGGCGAGCAGGCCGAAGGCCACCGAGTGCGCCTTGGGAAAGCCGAAGCCCGAGAAGCCCTGAATCTGCTCCCAGACCCGCTCCGCCGTCTCCACCGGCACCTCGCGCTCAGCGGCCCCCTCGACGAAGCGCTCGTGGTGGGCGCTCAGCGCCGCCTCGGAGCGCTTGCGGCTCATCGCCCGCCGCAGCCCCTCCGCCTCCGCGGAGCTGAAGCCCGCCAGCGCCATCGCCACCTCGATCACCTGCTCCTGGAAGACGATCGTGCCGAGGGTCTCGCGCAGCACAGGCTCCAGCAGCGGGTGGTCGTAGGGGACCTCGAAGCCGGGGTCCTCGCGCAGCCGCTTGCGGCGCTCGATGTAGGGGTGGACGGCGCCGCCCTGGATCGGGCCGGGGCGGACCAGCGCCACCTGCACGGTGAGGTCCTCGATGTCGCGGGGCTGGGTGCGCGGCAGCATCTGCATCTGGGCGCGGCTCTCGATCTGGAAGACGCCGGTCGTCTTCGCCGCGCGGATCGACTCGAAGGTCTCGGGGTCGTCGAGCGGGATGCGCGAGAGGTCGAGCCACTCGCCCCGCGCCCGGCCGATCTCCTCGACGCAGCGCTCGACCACGGAGAGCATCCCCAGCCCCAGCAGGTCGATCTTGAGGAAGCCGGCGTCGGCGCAGGAGTCCTTGTCCCACTGGACGATCTGCCGCCCCTCCATCGCCGCCGGCACGACCGGGCAGACGTCGACCAGCGGCCGGGTCGAGATCACCATCCCGCCCGGGTGCTGGGAGGCGTGGCGGGGCAGGCCCATCGCCTCGCCGCAGAGGGCGAGAAGGGCGCGCCAGCCGGGCGAGGCGGCACGGCGGGCGCCGATCGCGGCGACGACATCGCGCTCGATCTCCCCGGAGCGCTCGTGGAAGCCGACCGTCTTCGCCACCCGCTCGATCTCCGCCGGCGGCAGCGCCAGCGCCTTGCCGAGGTCGCGCACCGCGCCCCGCGGGCGGTAGGTGGGGAAGGCGGCGACCAGGGCGGAGTGGTCGGCGCCGTAGCGCTCGTGGACGCGGGGGATCAGCACCTCGCGGATGTCGCGAGGGAAGTCGAGGTCGATGTCCGGCATGGCGGCGATTTCGTCGTTGAGGAAGCGCCCGGGGAAGAGCTCCGCCTTGACCGGGTCGACATGGGAGAGGCCGATCAGGTAGCAGACGATCGAGCTGACGCTGGAGCCCCTCCCGCGTCCCGGGGGCAGGATCGAGCGGGCCGATTCCGGGCCGCGCACCTCAACCGCCACCTCGCGGGCCAGCTCGAGCAGGTCGCGGTGGAGGAGGAAGAAGCCGGAGAGGCCGAGGTTGCGGATCGTCCTCAGCTCCTCCTCCAGCCGCTTCCCCGCCTCAAGCAGGCGCCGTGAGCCTGCGTAGCGCCCGGCCAACCGCACCCCGCAGGCCTCGGCAAGCTCGCGGTCCGCACCGGGATCCTCGGAGCCCGGGTAGCGGTAACCCAGTTCCTCGGTCAGGTCGAAGCGGAGGCGCTCGGCCAGCTGCAGGGTCTCGGCGACCGCGCCGGGATGCTCGGCGAAGCGGGTGGCCATCGCGCGCGGCGAGGCGAGCACGGAGGTTGGGTTGCCCCGGCGCTGTGGCTCGGAGGCCTCCAGCGTCGTCCCCAGCCGCACCGCGACGAAGACATCCTGAAGGCGAGCGCGGTAGCGGGTATGGGAGTGGACGTTGCCGGTGGCGACGCAGGGCACGCCGAGCCGCTCCGCAAGCCCGGCGAGCCAGCGGTTGCGCGCCCGGTCGTGGCGCCAGTAGGGGCGCTGCAGCTCGACCCTGAAGGAGTCGCGGCCGAAGGCGGCGAGCAGCCGGCGGGCCAGTGCCGCTCCCTCGGCCGGTCCGCCGCGCGCCCGAGCGTCGCCCGTTGCCGGTCCGCCGCGCGCCCGAGCGTCGCCCGTCGCCGGTCCGCCGCGAGCCCAGGCGCCGGCCACCGCGCCGTCGCGCGCGCAGCCGGAGAGGCAGACGAGGCCCTCGGCGTGGGCCTCCAGCTGCTCCAGCGTCACCCACGGCTGTGTTGCGGTGCGGCCGGTGCTGTCGCGGGTGTGGGAGTGGGCGGCGGTCAGCAGCCGGCAGAGATTGCGGTAACCAGAGGGGCTCTCGACCAGCAGGGTGAGATGAGCGAGCGACCCGGCGGCGGGACTCTCGGCCGGCCGGCGATCCCGCCCGGGCTCCATCGCCGCCACCGTCAACTCGGTCCCGGTGATCGGGTGGATGCCGAGGCCCCTGCAGGCGTGGGCGAACTCCATCGAGCCCCAGACCCCGTCGTGGTCGGTCAGGGCGAGGGCGGGATAGCCCAGCTCGGCCGCGGCGGCGGCCAGCTCGGCCGGCGTCGAGGCCCCGTCGAGGAAGGAGAAGGCCGAGTGAGCGTGCAGCTCGACGTAGGGGACGGCAGCATCCATCAGGCCCGCTGCCGGTACCAGCAACCACTGCGGCCACTGCGAAAGACGGTCACGTTGCGGCCATCCGCAAGGACCAGCTCGAAGTAGTGCCGGCGCAGGGGTCGTGGCGTCCACCAGCGGTCCTCGACCAGCCACTCCTCCCGCACCGCCTCGACCTCGACGCCGGCAACCGCGCGCGGTTTGCCGCCGGGACCAGCCCGCACCGCCGCCCGCTTCGGCGCGTAGAGGCCACCCGCGCTCATAGGTCCGGGAAGGGGGTCAGCATCGCCCGCCGCTCCGGCACCCGGGAGGTGGAGTCGACCGGCAGGACCTTGAGCAGGGCGCCGGCGCCCTGCGTCGCGCGCACCTCCCGCACCGCTGTGCCGAGGAGCCGGCGACGGGACTCCTCTCCCCGGATCGAGAGCTCCAGCTGCTCGGCGGCGCGCGAGCCGAGGCCGACCGACCGCAGCCACAGCGAGACCGCGGGCGCCGGCAGGTCCTCGAGCCGCGGCAGGAGCACTGTGCGCAGGACCCGTGCCGAGGCGGTCGGGCGTCCCAACCCCTGCTCGACGCTCCAGCTGTCGCCGTCGTTGAGCAGGGCGCCGAGGCGCAGCCCGAGCAGCGTCCTGCCCTTGCGCTGGGGAGTGGCGAGGAGGCGGTCGACCAGCAGCTCCAGGGCGCACTCCAGCCTGCTGCCGGCCGTCCCCTCCGGCAGCTCGATCTCCTCGGTCAGCTCCTCGCGCGCGGCGTGGAAGCGACAGACGAGAAGGTCGTCCTCACCGCGGGCGAGGCGCAGAGCCCGCAGGCCGGGTGGGCCGAGGCGATCGGCGACCCGGTCCGGCGGGAGCGCCGCCAGCGCCCCCAGGGTGTCGATCCCGAGCCTCCTCAGGGTCTCGATCAGATTGCCGGCCTCGCGCCGCGGCAGGCCGAGCCGGTCCACCAGCACCGCAACGGGAAGCTCGGAGAGGAACGTTGCCGTCATACGAACACATGTTCGTACAAGACGCAGACCGAGTCAACCTACGAAACGTTCCCCCCGGGTCAGACGCGCGCGGAGGCGCCAGACGCACGTGGAGGTTTGAGGCGAGTCTTCGCAGCCTAGAGCTGCGTGGCGACCAAACCGATCACGGCCGCGTAGCCGGCGAAGGTGGCAGCGGAAATACCAATGGCGGCGTGAACCATCGTGCGCTGCATCCCGTCAAGCCGATCGTTGACCCTCCGCAGCTCTCCCTCCAGCCCACCGAGGCGTCTATCGACCTCGCCGAGGCGCCTATCGACTTCACCGAAGCGCAGGTCGACGGCCTCAAAGCGCTCGTCGACGGAGTCGAAGCGTCTATCGATGAGCTCGAAGCGGTGGTCAACAGCATCGAAGCGTCTATCGATGGCCTCGAAGCGCTCGTCGATGGCCTCGAAGCGCTCGTCGACGGAGTCGAAGCGTCTATCGATGGCCTCGAAGCGCTCGTCGACGGAGTCGAAGCGTCTATCGATGAGCTCGAAGCGGTGGTCAACAGCATCGAAGCGGTGGTCGACGTGGACGGCGAAGTCGTCCAGCCGAGTGTCGGTCCAGGTCTTCCGCATCGCCTCCATGATTCCATGCTAGGAGACAAAACGTCTCGCATGGTAGGCGGAATGAAAAGATTCTGGCTCGAACCTGCAACAAAACTGTGGCACGAGCCGGAAATGGCCCAGCCGGTTGCGAGAGGCTGGCCGCGGGAACTCAGCCTGAATCCTCTCTGGCGATCTCCGCCGCCTCGGCGCTGCCCAGGTAGGGAGTGAGGGTGAACTCGACCAGGTCCGGAAGGAGGTCCTCCAGCTCCGCGGTCCTGCCGGCAATGATGCGGCGGGAGATCACGGAGACCATGCCGCCCACCAGAGCTTCCTCCGTCGTTGGGGAGAGGCGGGCGAGGACCTCCGGCGAGCGGCCCTCGCGCCCGCCGCGGAAGTAGGGGACGAAGCTCTGGATGGCCGCGTCGTAGCGCTCCACGACAACCGGCCCGGCGACCATCGCCTCGACCATGCAGAGGCGGGCCAGGTTCGGATCGGCCGCGAGGAAGCCAAGCATCGCCGCAATCCCGGCCCTGATCGCCCGCGGCCACTCGTCGGCCTCCTCGAAAGCCTTCGAGACATGGTCGCGCAGCTCCTCCATCACCGTCTCATAGGCGACTACGAAGCACTCGTCCTTGCTCGAGAAGTGCTCGTAGAAGGTGCGGCGGGAGACCGCCGCGGAACGGGTGATGTGGGCGATGGTCGTTCCCGCGTAGCCGTGCTCCGCGCTCGCCTCCGCGAGCCCGGCGATCAGCCGCTCGCGCTGGTTGTGAACGACGAACTCGCGTGGCAGGCCGTGGCGGCCCGGTGGCAGCCTCGCCAGCTCGGGCTGATCTTCGTCGGCTGAGCCCGGAGGACGAGTGGATCGATCGATCCGCTTTTTTGCCACATTGCGACCATACAGAGCCGCGTTGGGATGCTGGAAGCCGTCGGGTCAGTCGGCTACGCACGCCACCTCGGTGCGCACGGTTCCGGACCGCTCGGGCCTCCACCGGCAGGGCCCCCTACAGCCGGACGAGGTTGGGCGCCTCGATGCCGCGGGTGGCTCCCCGGAAGTCGACCACGAGCGGCGCGGTCGACACGACCTCCTCGTAGTCGACATGGGGATGGGCGGTGACGATCGCCGCCAGGTCGGCGGACCGAAGCGCCTCGCCCAGGTCGGTGGACGCGAGGCCCAGCTCGGAGAGCTCCGGCACGTGCGGGTCGTGATAGGCGACGTCCCCACCCAGCTCCTGCAGCAGCTTGACGATCTTCAGCGCCGGTGACTCGCGGATGTCGCCGACCCCCGCCTTGTAGCTGACCCCGAGGATGAGGATCTTCGCGCCGCTGACCGAGCGCCCGGCGTCGTTCAGGGTGCGCCCGATGCGGTCCACGCAGAAGGCCGGCTGAGCGCGATTCACTTTGCCGGCGAGCTCGATGAACTCCGGGTAGAAGTCGTGTTCGCGCGCCTTGAAGGCGAGGTAGAACGGGTCAACGGGCAGGCAGTGTCCGCCCATGCCCGGGCCCGGGTCGAAGCGCATGAACCCGAACGGCTTCGTCGCGGCGGCGTCGATCACCTCCCAGATGTCGATGCCAAGCCGGTCGCAGAGCTGGGCGAGCTCGTTGACGAGCGCGATGTTGACCGACCGGAAGATGTTCTCCAGGAGCTTTGCCAGCTCGGCGGCCTCCGGCGTGGAGAGGACGACCACCTCGTCGCAGATCAGCGAGTAGAGCTCCCGGGCGCGCTCGGCGCAGGCCTCGGTGATCCCGCCCACGAGCTTCGGCGTGGTGCGCACCGTGTAGTCGGTGCGGCCCGGGTCGATCCGCTCCGGGGAGAAGGCGAGGTGGAACTCGCGGCCGGCCGACATCCCGGACTCCTCGAGAATCGGCAGCAGGCGCTCGCGGGTCGTACCCGGATAGGTGGTCGACTCCAGCACCACCAGCTGCCCCGGCTGCAGGACCGCCGACAGCGCGCTGGCGGCGTCGAGCATGTAGGCGAGGTCAGGTTCGCGCGAGTTGGTCAGCGGGGTCGGGACGCAGATGACAACCGCCTCGCAGGACTTGAGATCGGCGTGATCGGAGCTGGCGCGCAGGCGGTCCAGCAGCGGCGCCAGGGTGGCGTCGTCGATGTCCTCGATATAGCTGTGTCCCTCGTCCAGCGCCTCGATCTTGCGGGGGTCGGCGTCCAGGCCGACCACCTCGTTTCCCGCCTCGGCGAAGGCGACGGCGAGCGGCAGGCCGACGTAGCCGAGCCCGATGATCCCGATCCTGGACATCAGGCGCCCCGGCTTGCCCGGTTGCGAAGAAACAGGCGTGGATGCCCCGTCGGCTGCGCACTCATCCGGGGGAGTGTAGGCCCGGGAAACGCCGGACCGGATGCCGGAGCCGCCCTGGGAGATCGGCTGCGCCGCGGACCCGCCTCAGGACCTCTGTCTCGCGGTTGGACAGGTCGCGGGCGCTGCCCTACGCTGAATGACGATGGCTTCGCCATCCGGATCGAATCCACAACCCCTGCCAAGCGGGCGTCACGGGCTACCGGCGCCCTATGCGGTCCGCTCGCAGCGCGAGCGGCTGCGGGAGGCGGTGGTGCGGGTGGCGGCGGCCAAAGGCTACGAGGCGACGACGGTGACCGACGTGATCGAGTTTGCCGGTGTCTCGCGGGGGACCTTCCATGAACTGTTCGAGGACAAGGCCGCCTGCTTCCTCGAGGCATACGACGCGATAATCGACGTGCTGGTGGCGCACGTGACGAGCGCCTTCGAGGCCGCCGCCGACGAGCCCTGGCCGGAGCAGATCGCGGCCGGGCTGGGTGCTCTGGTCGAACTGCTGTCCGTCGAGGCGGACATCGCCCGGATGGCAATGGTGGAGGTGACCGCAGCAGGTGACGACGCGCGCGAGCGCTACCGCGCGGCGCTGGCCCGCTTCACGCCCTTCCTCGAGGAGGGGCGGGCCTACTCCGGTCAGGGCGACGCGCTGCCGCCGGACACGGCGCGCTTTGCAATCGGCGGCGTCGCCTCGCTGCTCTTCGACGAGATCCGCGCCAGCCGCGGGCCTGAGTTGAAACGCATACTCCCCGACCTGGTCTTCGCGGTCCTCATGCCCTATCTCGGCCCCGAAGCCGCCGAAGACGAGATGCGCCGCGCCGCCCGCCAGAGCTAGTGAGCTCAGCGCTCCGCCACGAAGCTAGACGCCGACGCCGTGGCGACCCTCGCCGCCGGCGAAGCGGGCGGCGCCCCGGACCGCGACGTCGAGCACCCGGCGGCCGAGCTGGTGCTCCAGCTCGAGCCCCTCGGGGAGCGACAGGCCGAAGCCTTCGATCGCGCCGCGGCGGTCGGCGAGCATCGTCTCCTGCGGGAAGGAGGCGATCTTCTCAGCCAGCTCCAGGGCCCGCTCCAGGTGCTTGCCCGGAGCGACGATCTCATTGACGAGCCCGAACCTGTGGGCCTCCTCGGCATCGAGGGGGCGGCCCGTGAGGATCATCTCGAGCGCCCGGCCCATGCCGACGACCCGCGGCAGCCGCTGGGTGCCGCCGTCGAGGAGCGGAACTCCCCAGCGGCGCTCGAAGAGGCCGAAGGTCGACTTGGGAGTGGCAATCCGCATATCGCACCAGAGGGCCAGCTCCACTCCCCCAGCCAGGCACCAGCCGTCGACCGCCGCGATTGCCGGCTTCGAGGGGGTGACGCGCGTCGGGCCCATCGGGCCTTCCGGATGATCGACGTCGAGGTCGAGCGCCTTCAGGTCGGCGCCGGCGCAGAAGGCCTCTCCGCCCGCACCGGTGAGCACGAGAACCCGCGCCCCGTCGTCGGCCTCGAACTCCTTCAGGCCCTGCCGGAACAGCACCGCGGTGGCGTTATCGACCGCGTTGCGGCGCTCGGGCCGGTCGATGGTCAGCACCGAAGCGGCGCCGACACGTTCGTAGCGAAGCTCATCACCCATCAGACGGATCACGCGCATCCTTCCACAGAAATACGCGGCCGGGCCGGCGGCGGCCGTCCCTCGCCACCACGTCCATCAGTGGGGGAGCGGGCGGGCTAGCCGTGGCGCGTCCGGGTCGCGCCGACGGCACCCGACTCCCAAATGCGCCCCGGCGCGCGGGGCCAAGGAGGGCAGGCACTCGATGACCGGTTCCGGAAACTAGGCCCGCAGCCGGACGGATCCTTGAGGCGGGGCTCAACCGGATCCTTGAGGCGGGGCTCGGCCGGACCCTTGAAGCGGGGCTCGGCCGGACCCTTGAAGCGGGGCTCAACCTCAACGCAAAGGTGAGCCTGAACGAGAAAGTGAACGAAAAAAGCGACCAGCGGTGGCGCTCGTAGCCTGCCTCGCACGTAGCCTTCGCGCGTAGAAGCTGCTTACGCCACCTTCGAGATGGTGTCCCGCTTGGCTTCCGCGGGGCCTCTCTCTGCCAGTCGCAAGGAGCAACCTAGCGCCCCCCAACCGGCAGCGCTAGGGGTCGTCAAGTGTCAACCCCGCAAACTCCGGAAAAATCGCCCTGAAAGACGGGCTGCGACCTTGAAAAGACGGGCTCCGACGCTGGCGGCGGCTTGCACAGACGCCCGAAAACCGCCGCAGAGCACGCTCGCAGCTACCCTTGCGCGGATGCGCATCGATGAGATCCTCGCCTCGAAGCAGCCGATCTTCTCGGTCGAGTTCTTCCCGCCGAAGACCGAGGAGGCGACCGAGCAACTGTTCGCGACAGCGCGGGCCCTGCGCGGGCTGGAGCCGGACTTCGTATCCGTGACCTACGGCGCCGGCGGGTCCACCCGCGAGGGGACCGTCGAGATAACGCGGACGCTCAAGGACGAGCTCGGCTTCGAGACGATGGCCCACCTCAGCTGCGTCGGAGAGACGCTCGAGGGCCTGGCCACAACCCTCGACCGGATCGACGCGGCGGGCATAGAAAACGTCTTCGCGCTGCGCGGCGACCCGCCGCGCGGGCAGAAGGACTTCATGCAACCCGAGGGCGGCCTGGGAAGCGCCGCGGACCTGGCCGCCTTCATCACCTCCGGCTGGGACTTCTCGATCGGCGGCGCCTGCTTTCCGGAGGTGCACCCCGAGGCGCCCGACCTGGACACGGACCTCGCCTACCTGAAGACGAAGGTCGAGGCGGGGGCCTCGTTCCTGATCACCCAGCTCTTCTTCGACAACCAGGTCTACTTCGATTTCGTCGCGGCCGCGCGCCAGCGGGGAATCGACGCGCCGATCCTCGCGGGGGTGATCCCCGTGGCGAGCTTCGCGCAGACGAAGCGAATCTGCGAGCTCTGCGACGCCTCGATTCCAGCCCGGCTGGAGGAGGCCTTCCGCGCAGCCGGCGGCGACGAGCAGGCCGAGTTCGAGCTCGGCGTCGCCTACGCGGCACAGCAGTGCGCTGAGCTGCTCATCGCCGGAGTTCCCGGCATCCACTTCTACGCGCTGAACAGGGCGCCGGCCACCCGCGCGGTGCTGAGCGCGCTGCGAGCTTCCCGGCCCTGGGAGCGAGCCCGTGAGGAGATGGCCGGGGCTGTCGTCGATTCCCCTCCCGAAGCGGCGGACTAAACTCCTCAGAGCCATGGGGGAGCTCAGCTACCAGGGGCACACAATCCGCTACACGGAGCGGGGCGACGGCGACCAGGCTCTCGTCCTCGTCCATGGCCTGCTGATGAACCGGCGCATGTTCAAGCCGGTGGCCTCTCAGCTTGCCAAGCGCGGCAACCGCGTGATCTGCGTCGACCTGCTGGGCCACGGCGACTCCGACCAGCCGGAGGACCTGCGCCTCTACTCGATGCCGCTCTTCGCCCGCCAGCTGCTCGCGCTGCTCGACCACCTGGAGCTCGAGACCGCAGTCGTCGGCGGCACCTCTCTCGGCGCCAACGTCGCCCTCGAGCTGGCGGTTCGCGAGCCCGACCGGGTCGAGGGCCTGTTCATAGAGATGCCGGTCCTGGACAACGCGCTGGCGGGGGTCGCCGCGATCTTCGCCCCGATCCTGCTCGGCATGCGCGTTGGCCGGCCGGTCTTCGAGGTCACGTCACGCCTCGCCTCGATCGTCCCCCGCACCAACTTCCTGCTCGACATCGGGCTTGACTGGATCCGCCGCCGGCCCGGTCCCACGCTGGCCGTGCTGGAGGGACTGCTGCTCGGCGAGACCGCGCCCCACCGGGAGGAGCGCCAGAAGATCGACCGGCCCGCCCTGATCGTCGGGCACCAGCGTGACCCGCTGCACCCGTTCAGCGACTCGGGGATGCTCGCTGAGGAGCTGCCCCAGGCGCGGCTCGTCGAAGCCAACTCGATCCTTGAGTGGAGGATCACCCCGGGGCGGCTGACCGATGAGCTGGCGGCCTTCCTCGATGAAGTCCGGGCGCAGCGCAAGTCGAAGAGCACCACGAGCCACGGGACCAACGGCAACGGGCGCAGCGGGCGCGCCGCCGTGGCAGGATAGGGACCGTGGCCAACCGCAGGGAGGAAGAGCGAGAGCGCCTGCGCCAGGTGCGGGAAGAACGCCAGACCTCGAAATCGAAGTCTTCCCAGCGGCGGCTCATCGCCGTATACGTGGCCGCCGGGGTGGTCGGCGTGGCGGTCCTCGCCGGGATCGGCATCGTGATCGCCTCCTCAGGCGGCGGAGGCGGTGGAGGGGAAGCGCACATCAACCAGGAATCGGGCTCGACCAACGGAGCGGCGCTCGATGAAAGAGACGGGACCGCGCCAGCTGCCGTCAATGTCGCGAACCTGAAGACCGCAGCGGAGCAGGCCGGCTGCGTCCTGCGCCTGCACCTCAAGGACGAGGGGCACGACCACATCGCCCCGTCGTCTTCCACTCCGGACTACGGGACCAACCCGCCGACCTCGGGCACGCATGCCGAACCGCCCTACCAGCAGGCAGACGGCGCCTATACCGAGATGCCGGCGGAGATCGACACAGTCCACTCACTCGAGCACGGCCGGCTGGCGATCCAGTACAGCCCCGACCTGCCTGAGAAAGACCAGCTGGCGCTGAAGGGCCTCTACGACACGATGTATGGGGGGACCCTGCTGTTCCCCGACCCGAACATGGACTACGCGGTCGCCGCGACCACATGGACCAACCTGCTGGGTTGCCCGGAGTACAGGGGCGCGATCACCCTCGACGCGATCCGCGACTTCGGCAAGACCACCTGGGGCCGCTACGGCGGCGAGGAAGTCGCCGCCTTCACCATCGAAGGCCCCACCCCGGTGAAGCCGAAGAGCTGACGGCCGTCGCCGCCGGAGGACGTGCCTACGCTTTTTGCATCCCCTGGATGCAAAACATCGAGCACGTCCATTTCCACCGTCCTACTCCGTCCTATCCTGATGCCCGGTAGGCGGGGAAGAAGTCGCCGTCCTGGTGCCCGGAGCTGAGCCGAGCGTAGGCGTCCGCGTCGCAGACGATCTCCGAGGTATGCCACGGCTCCTCGCGGTTGGCGAAACCGCGCTTGAACTCCTCCAGCCGGTCGCCGCGGGCGATGCCGCCGCCGAGGTTCAGGGGCAGCCCCTGCCCGGAGGCGAACTCGACCAGGTCGGCGACGAGGTTCTTCATCGGCGAGTCGCGCAGGTGCGCGTCGGCGCTGCCGCTCAGGTAGTAGTGGATGAAGCCGTCGCTGCGAACCGCGATCGAGGCCGCGGCGACCTCGCCGCCCGGCGCATCCGCCAGGGCGAGCCAGGCGGCGTCCGACTCGAGAGTCCGGTCGAAGTAGGCGGCGCCGAAGAAGTAGTGCTCGGCGGCGCCCGCCCGCCGCATGGTCTCCTCGTAGGCGGTGAGGAATCCGGCGCGATCCTCCGCGGTCGTCTCCGCGGCCGGAACGATGCGCACCTCATAGCCGTTGCGCCGGTTCTTGTTGATCTGGTTCCGATCGCTGGAGCGCCGCTTCAGCGGCAGCTCCGGATCGGCGATCTGGACGACGTTGCGCTCCTTGGTCCCGGTCAGCGGCGGGTTGGCGAGCGCATGGCGGATGAAAACACTCACCAGGCCAGTGGGGGCGAAGTCGACATCGGCGGGATGAACAGGCGTGTCGATAGTCGCGGGGTCAACCGTCGTAGATCGGTTTGACCCCACCATGGTGGGGTCAACCTTGCCTGCGGTACAGAACCCCGGGTATCCGTAGGGCGAAATCGCGTCGCGTCCCTCCCCGCCCGGAATCTCGCGCACGATCAGCGGGGCAAGCAGCGTCGTGCTGTTGGCTTCGATCTGCAGGGTGTGCGTCACACCCTCGGCATCCAGAAACGGCCGGGAGCGGAAGAACTCCTCTCCCGCCGCTGCCTCGCCCCGGTCGGCGATCAGCTCCGCCGTCGCGGCCATCGAGCGCTCACTCCCCGTCGGACTCGTCCAGCAGGTTGGCGGCCGCCGCGCGGAACTCGTCCGGAAGAACGCCCCAGACCTCGCAGTCATCGACGCCGTCGGGGCGGTTCAGGTGGGCCCGCATCGTCCCCTCGTACTTCCATCCGAGCCCTGCCACGGTCTTCTTCGCCACCTCGTTGCGGGCGGGGATGCGCCCGTAGACCCGGTGCGCACCGAACTCGTCGAAGGCCTTGGCGATCGTCAGCGCCTCGGCGCGGCGACCCACGCCCTTGCCGCGAACATCGTCTCCGATCAACGCCCCAAGCTCGGGCGCCGTCTGCCTGAACAGCCCGTAGAGCGCCGTGAACCCGACCGGCTCCTCATGGCCCTCGACCACGATCGCGTACTTGCGGTCCTCGCCGGAGTCGTCCATCGCGCGCCGCACCCAACCCTCGGCGTCCTCCAGCGAGAAGCTCTCCCGCTGCTCCATCAGCGTCTTGGTCGCCTCGGGGTTGTTGAACCAGCGGTGCACCGCCTCGGCATCGCCGGGCTCAAACGGTCTCAGGCTGACCTCTGGCCGCTCAGACACGCCGAGACTGTATTCGCTGGTCTGATCTGCAGCTGGCTCAGGCCAGCTGGGCCAGTTGCACGTCGCGCCTGTCGACGGCGCGCCGAATCACTGCCTCAACGTCGGGAACCGCGCCCGAAATCGCGAGGTCGAACCCCACGGCGCCCGTCTTCGAGTCTTCTGCCAATCGAGCGACCAACTCGTCCACGAACGAGTGGCTGACACTGAGCACGCCCGAGAAATCCAACTCCAGATGCTGGTGACCCTCCATCTTCCGAGTTAGATCGCCCCGAAGCTCCCTGCCGAAGGGTCGTGTGGCGAGCGTCGTTCCATGCTGCGCAAGTTCGTAGCAGTAGGACATTCGCTACCTCCTTTCGAGCATTGGAATCATGGCGATGGTAGAGGACCCTCCGGCTGCCCTAGACCGAAACGAGCTCGTAGCCAATCCAGGTTCCCCGCTTGAACCGAGAGGCAGGGAAGACCTCCGGCTTGTGGCTTTCCTGGACAACCTGGAGGCGGAAGAAGCCGTTTGCGGAATGGATGTCCATCCTGGCGCCGTGAAGCGATCTCGTCAAAGCGGCATCGAAGACCTCGGAGAAGCCGATACCGCGATGAGGGTCTCCCGTCCCGGTCACGTGCGGTTGCGTCGCGTGGGCAATTGCATAGCCATCGTCACTCCACTCGGGATAGCGTTGCCGAATGTGCTCGGGAATTCCGATGCCAAGGTCCCCGATCGCGATGGAAACCTGTCGCCTTGGCTCCACCACTCTCCGCACAGCCACATAGGCACCCAGGTCGTTCTGGCCGTGGTCGATGGCGTTATCGCACAGCTCAGCAACTGCCATAAAGGCCGCCTGGCCGAGCGGAGAGAGATCGGTCAGCTGATACTCCAGGATCTCTCTGGTGCGACTGGCGACTTCCTCGACCGCCTGATACTCAGTTAGGCGCGTAACCGGCAGGATCGAGTCCTCGTCCTGCTCGGACCCATTGGGATCTTGATCCGGATCGATCTCCAGCGCCAGAAAGACTTGCCGTGTCGGAGGGTCGGACGGGGCGGTCACGACGACCTCGCGCCCTTCCTGTCGGTGCCACTCGACAAAGACCCGCATCCGTACTGCGAACATCGGGTGGATCGGCAATCTCAGCTGCTCACAGTCGACTCCCAGACGGGGCGGAAGGTCGTGATTGAGCGGGAAATCGTCTCGCCAGCCCCCGTCGGTGCCCCCGCGTGCGCCGATCTCTTTGATCCACTCCACTGAATCAGCCTAGGCAGTCACTCGGCGACCACTCGCTGCCCGGTATCTGGCATGGAGCCGAAGGGAACTGCGACCGCCGTCAGTCCGGGGCGAGACCGTGGCCGGTGACCAGCAGCCAGGCGGTCTTGCCAAGGATGCGCAGGTCGAGCCAGAAGCTGCGGCGATCGACGTACTCGACATCGAGCTCGATCCGCTCCTCCCATGGGATGCCCGCGCGTCCCTGGACCTGTGCCCAGCCGGTGAGGCCCGGACGGACCTCGTGGCGGCGGTGCTGGAAGGGCGTGTAGTCCTTCACCTGGGCGGGGATCGTGGGCCGCGGCCCGACGATCGCCATCTCGCCGCGCAGCACATTGACCAGGTTGGGGATCTCGTCGAGGGAGGTGCGGCGCAGGAAACGCCCGGCGCGCGTCACGCGAGGGTCGTCGCGCTCGACGATGGTCCCGACCCCAATGGGATCGGAGCCCGCCACCATCGTGCGCAGCTTCAGCATCTCGAACTCGCGACCGTCCTTTCCCACCCGCCGCTGGCGGTAGACGACCGGGCCGCGGCTTCCCAGCTTGATGGCGATCGCGGCCACCAGCAGCACCGGCGAGAGGACGATCAGCGCAATCGTGGCGATCAGGATGTCGAGGATGCGCGGCATGGCTCAGCGCTCAGGGGGCGTCATCGCGTGCCCTCGGCCTTCTCCCAGGCGCCGGGTGGACCGTTGCGCAGACGGTCCCATAGACCGGCGGCGATCGAGGTGGTGGTCAGCACGTAATAGCGAGCGACGCGAAGCGGGGCCACCGGCAGCCAGCGACCCAGCAGCGCGGCGGCGAGCAGCGCGACCTGAGCGGCCAGGGTCGCCGTGTAGACCCAGCCGCGGCCGAGCAGGGCGACGTTCGCGGCAAGGGCGGCGACATGCAGCAGCGGGGTCGCGTAGCGCACCAGCCTGTGCGAGGCGACCTCGAACGCATAGAGCGGCGAGTAGCCGCGAGGGCGCAGCATCCCTTCCCGCACGACGATGTCCCAGAGCCCAACCATCATCCGGCGTTTGCGGGCGAACTCGCCCTCGACGGTGGGGACCATCTTCTCCTCCGCCGCGCGCCCACGGCACATACAGCGAGCGCAGTCCCGCGCTTGGCAAGGAGGAAGGGGAACGAAAGGTCGTGGCTGCCCGAGGGGGACAGGGGGACGTAGGAGCTGGCGCGCACCGCGTAGATCGCCCCGTTGCCGGCGGTGATCCCGGCCAGGCCGGACTCCATCTCCCGCACCGCCATCTCGTAGCGCCAGTAGGAGCCCTCGACGTTGTCGCCGCCCTGGTCGACGAAGCGGACCTGGCCGCAGACGTAACCGACGCTCGGGTCGGCAAACGACTCGACCAGGTGGCGCAGCGCGTCGGGCGACCAGGCGCTGTTGGCGTCGGAGAAGGCGAGGATCTCGCCGGATGCGCGCTCGGCGGCGGCGTTCTGCGCGGCTGTCTTGCCGCCCCGCGGCAGGTCGAGGACGACATCGGCCCCGGCGGCCCGCGCCCGCTCGACGGTGGCGTCGGCCGAGCCGTCGGAGGCGACGATCACCTCCAGCCGGTCCCGCGGGTAGTCGAGCGCGAGGGCGTTTGCGACCTTCTCCGCGATCACCTCCTCCTCGTCGTGGGCCGCGACGATCAGCGAAACGCGCGGCGGCTCCTCCCAGGTGCCTGGAGTGAGCGTCGGGTGGCGGCGCAGCGCAACGAGCACCCTCAGCACCAGCGGATAGCCGAGGTGCGTATAGAGGATCAGGGCGATCGAGATCCAGAAGACCAGGGCGAGCGCAATCATCCGCGCTCCTCCAGCAGCTCCTCATAGAGCGCAAGCGTCTGCTTCGCCACCTCATCCCAGGAGTAGCGACCCGCGGCGGCCCGGGCTGCCGCCTCGCCCAGCTCGGCTCGCGCGGCGGGGTCGCCGACGAGCTCGTCCAGAACACCGGCAAGCTCGGCCGGGTCATCCGGGGAGACCAGCCGCGCCAGGCCCTCCGCCGCCACCTCGGTGAACCCGCCGACGGCGGAGACGACCATCGCCTTGCCGAAGGCGAGTGCCGTGTAGAGGACACCCGAGTGCTCGGCGTCCCGGTAGGGCAGGACGACCACGTCGGCGCGGCGGAAGATCGCCGGGATCTCTGCGTCGTCGACGAACCGGGTGACGAAGCGCACCCGTCCCGGCGCCTCCTCCGCCAACCTGCGCAGCGGCTCGACGTCCATGCGCGGGTTGCCGACGATCCACAGCTCCGCGCCCTCGACCCGCCGAAACGCCTCGAGCAGCGTGTCGAGTCCCTTGTAGGGGCGCAGCAGGCCGAAGAAGAGGATCACCGGCCCCTCGGCTCCCTCCAGCTCCTCTGGCAGCGGCTTCTCATCCGGCAGTCGGGTCAGGTAGTCGAAGGCACCGTGAGGGATCACATGGATTCGCTCGGCGTCCACGCCCGCCTCCCACTGCAGCTGCCGAGCGCCGAGCTCTGAGTGGGCGATCACAGCGTCCATGCTTCCGAAGACGCGCCGGGCGGTCGCGACCTGCCGGCGGCTTGGATACCGCGGCAGGATGTGGTGCGCGGTCATCACCCGGGGACGCAGCTTCGGGGAGAAGGCGGACGTCAAGGCCCGGGACCGTGAGCCACTGGTAGTGGATGACGTCAGCGGCCGCCTCCCGGCGGAAGCGCAACATGTCCGGCACGTGCTCGATCAGCTTGCGAGCGCGCCGAGCCGGAGCGTTCAGCCCGCGCGCGGCGCTGCGCCGGTAGAAGCACTCCGAGACCCGGTAGCCGTCTGCCTCCGGCACCGGCCCGTAGAGGAAGTGGCTGGTCAGCAGCTCCACGTCCACGCCGGCACGCGCCAGCGCCGCGGCAAGCGCGCGGTCGTAGGGCGGCGTGAACGCCGACGGATCCACCAGCTGCACGTGCATCGGGGGCGATTATCGTGGTGGCCTTGGCGACCGGCGCTCTCCTACTGCATCGTGAACACGAACGGCCGCGAGCACCTGCTCGCCTGCCTCGACGCGATCGAGCGCACCCATCCCGCCGGAGTCGAGCGCGAGATCCTCGTTCTCGACAACGCCTCGACCGATGGATCGGCGGAAGCGGTGCGAGCGCGCGGAGGCGACATCCGCCTGATCGAGCTGAAGCAGACGAACCGGTAAGGCAGAGAACGACTCGACTCTGCTGCGGGAGGCAAAGGGCGACTACTGCCTTCTTCTCAACGAGGACTCCGAGCTGCAGCCGGGAGCCGCGGAGGCGCTTATCGCGGCGCTCGACGACGACCCGAGCGCTGGAGCGGCCGGAGCGCAGTTACTGAACTCCAACGGCCAACCGGTCCCCTGCGCATGGCGCTTTCCGAGCGTCGGCACAGCGCTGACCGGAGCCGTCTTCTTGCACCGCCTCTTCACGGTCCAGAGCAAGGGCACCAAAACCCGTCCGGTCGACTGGGCGCAGTCAAGCGCCCTGATGGTGCGGCGCAAGGCTGCAGAGCAGGTCGACTACCTCGACCCCGACTTCTTCGTCTACTACGACGAGTGCGACTTCTGCAAGCGCCTCGCCGACGCCGGCTGGAAGACCCTCTTCGCCCCCGCCGCGAAGGCTATCCACCACGACCAGCTCTCAACCGACCTCTCCGCCGGCCTCCCCCGCATCGTCGAATTCCACCGCAACCGCGACCTCTACATGCGCAAGCACCACTCCCGCCCGGCAGCCCTCGCCGTCCGCCTCCTCACCGCCTGGTCCTACACCCTCCGCGCCCTTGCCGCCACCGTCCTCCCCAGCCAACCCGCCCGCATCTACTGGGCCCACACCCGCCAAGCGCTGATTCCGAACCGGGGCGAGGGTTTACGCCAGCGCGGGTCCAAGGGCGGCGACATTCGTCGACCCAGTGTCTGGAGATCTTTTCGATAGAAGTTGAAAAATTGTTTGGCCCAATTGGCCCCACGGATAGACAGAAGGGCGGAATTGATCGCGGAACTCTTAGCTTCCGCTTCCGCCGCTAGGCAAATTCGGCAGAACCGCACGCTCGACCAGAGTCACGTGGTCGCCTGACCCGTCGATCAGGCCGGTCTCCTCCACAGCGAAAATCGACTGAACGAGGGTCAAAGTGACCGCTGAGCGAAGCTCAGCATCCTCGACAGAGGCGACCATACGCTGGAATGTTGAGATCGACGCCTCCTTACTCCGGGCGACTGCTGCGAGATGGCGGTTAACTCTGAAGTTCTGCGCACAGACCCGAATCGCAAAAGCTAGGAGCCCAAGTACGAACAGGCCGAAACCGAGGCCGGCGAAATCATGCACGTCCTTCGAGCCGCTTTCGGGGCGAAGTTCGAGAAAGGTGATCAGTGCGAGGCCCGCAGACAGGGGAACCGACAAAATCAATGCGACTAACCATTTTGTCGCTCGATCTTCGTACTCTTCCGTTCGGTTCTTGAAGACCTCTGCCTGCTCCTCGCTCGCAGAAGTCCCGGCAGCGGCCCGTGCTTGGCTGACGGCTTCATGCGAGGATTCAAGCTCCCGTCGTAGCCTTACGACCTCCTTGTCGAGCTCCGCAGTTCTCGAACGGAGTTGATCGACTTTCTCAGTGTCGGCATCGAGACCGATGTCGTCACCAACCACCCGGCGAACTTTGGCCGTGAATGCAAGCGGGGCGGCCTGGTTCTGGAACCAGATGGTGATTTCGTGGAGACGATTGTTGAGGGCCTCGGAACGCTGAACAAAGTCGTCTTGGCTCGACGACAGACCGACCATCTCGTCAAGGACATTCATTAACTCTTGGAGCTGAGGCTGCACTTCGCTATTTGAGAGAGGTGGCTCCCACTTCTCCAGCGAGAGATCCCGGACGATTTGCTTGACGACCTCGACTCTCTCGGGAGCCTCGTCAAAAGCACGATCGCCGAGTCGCGAGCGGCCTCGTATTTCGTCGGCGTCGTACTGCTTGAGCAGCCGGGCGCAAAGCAGCCGAACTTCCTCGGGCCAGTCCGGTGCGAAACCGGGATCTGGCGCGAGCGCCTCCTGCGGCTCTTCGCTCGCCTCCACGGGGAGGAGGATAGTCGCCCCTAGGCAGCGACGAACCCTCCCGCGCACATGCGCGTCGATCGATCTAGCGGAACGCCCTACACCACTTCTACCGACGTAACCCGAGAAACTTCTACGCCGCGGGAAAAAGCTTAACGGCAGGCATGCTGGGTGGGGCGAATCGGACCCGCCTTACGTCTTATGTAGGCACAGGGAAGAGCGTAGCTTGCCTCACGAGTAGCTCTCGGTAGAGCGGGCTACGCCTCACCCTGTGTTTTCCGATCCGTTCGCCGGTAATCTAACCCTGCAAACCATGTTTCTATTTCGACTCAATAGCGATCAGCAGAGCATATTTTGCCACGCTGCTCTGCACCTCATTGCAGCTGACGGAAAGCTTCAAGGGCGTGAGCAGGAAATCAAAGACGAAATCCTGCGAGAGATTGCTCCTTCAGATTACCCGGATGAATTGGAGGATCTAACGTCTCTCGTTCTGGGTGTTGGCCACGCATTCCAGGGAGAAGGTAGAAAGATTTTTCTTCTAGAGCTTGCTGGCGTAGCAACTGCCGACCTAGAGCTTCATCCAGAAGAGCGGGCCCTTCTTCAACGATTTGGCGACGAGCTTGGTCTCGCTGAGAAGCTGCCGGAACTTATTGAGCTTGCAGAACAAGCCCATCAGCTGCATGACCGGCTTAGGCTTGCGGTCCGCGACGACTAGTCGGTACGTGCTGCGGGATCGATTAATTCCCCGCTCAGAATTTCGGCCGCTAGCTCGCTAGCACGAGAGTCTGCAACCGCCGCCGGTTCTGCGAGTCGTTCCACCACATCGTGAAACAACTCTGACTTCCGAACCAACATCTCATCCAGAGTTTCCTCGACTGTATCGCGACACATAAAGCGATATACCCGTACGCCTCGCTCTTGACCGATCCTAACCACACGATCTCGTGCTTGTTCGTTCGCTGAGGGGTTCCACCACTCATTCACAAATAACACATGGTTAGCGTTGGTTAAAGTGAGGCCCTCACTAGTTGCACGTGCAGACCCGAGCAACGCCACAACATCATCATCGTCACGGAAATGGTCAAGCGCGAGCTCTCTTTGCGCGGCTGTCATCTCACCGGTAATCATCTCCACCTTAATAGAGGGGTCTCCATCCTGGAGATTGCGCCTAAGGATACGCAGCGGCTCTAACAGAGTCGAAAATATCACCGCCTTCTCGCCCTGCTCACGAATGTCGCCAAGATGCTCGGTGATTCTCTCCAGCTTTGCGCTTGAACCATCGGGGGCATAGTCACAAATTGTGCGCAGCTCATTCACTAATCGCAGTGCCGCTGCCCCACCCCTGCGAATCTTATGTGAAGATCTAGCGGAATCGTACGCGTTTCTCTGGGCTGGAGTTAGGTCCAGAATCTCCTTGCGATCAATTACCTCGGGGAGTTCAGTTAATACATCAAGCTTCTTACGTCTAAGCATGTATGGGCGAGCTCGTGATCGAAGGGTGGCGGGTGAAAGTGTGGCGTCGGCAGGAGAAAATCGGTGCGGTGCAAGAATTGTGAGAAGTGATGCAAGGTCTTCTGTATCACGCTCAATTGGCGTACCCGTGAGTGCCCAAAAGCGGTGAAAACGAAGTGCTCGCATTCCGCTCGTCACTGCGGCCCTAAAGTTCCGAATTCGATGGGCCTCGTCAGCTATTACAACGTCTACTCCCTTGGACGTTAGGGAGGGAGGGGGCTCTCGGAGCTGCTCGTAGTTTGTTATCAGAACATGCAAGCGGCCAACTACTGCTCGCCAGACAGCCTCCCGATCGCTCGCAATCGGCGTAACTCGAAGTCTAGAAAGCTCGGGTGCCCAATGAGTGAGCTCTGCTTCCCATGTAGCGAGAATTGTTCGGGGGGCGACGACGAGCACACAGCGACTCTCCCCGCTATGAATTAGCTTCCGTATGGCCGTAATGGTCTGGAGTGTCTTCCCTAGGCCCATGTCGTCAGCGAGAACGGCTGCGTTGTGCTCAAGAAGCCATTGCGTGCCCTGGCGCTGATAGGGAAACAATGCATCCGTGGCTGGGTCGCCTAGAAAGAGAGGCCTTACGAGCTCTCCTAGCGAAGGACGGACTGCCATATAGTCCGCTAGCTTCGCTCGGGGTCCCAAGGGTGAAAGCGCTGGGCGGTTAGATCGCGGAATGTCCTTTGTGACAACTCGATTTTGCAGAAGGTCACTCTTGGCTCCCGCATCTAGTTCGACAATCCAGCGAGCGGCTTTCTTGAGCGCTCGACTATCGCCTGAATCACCAGTTGCCGACTGCTCTCTGCGCTGAGGCTCCGTAGCCTCCATCTGGGATTCAAGGCGAAGTTTTCCCCAGGCGCTTCCCTCTTCCCCGGGATCGTAAGTCACCAAGACAGTCAAAGACTGCTTGCCTAGGATCAGCGTAGTCGTTGTTTGAATTAGCCCTACGCTGCCCGCATTACCTCTGTCTTTATCCATCAAGAGCTATGCGCCAACCTGGTCCGGTGTCTAACCGGCAGCGGCATTTACGAGAGCAGCTCTCTGCTCGAGTATTGCCCACATTCGCGTTTTATCCACATCCGACTGAGCCGGAATCAGACGACTTGCCCAGCGCTCCTTGAGTTCGGCAATGCCATCCTGGTCATGCTCATCAAGATCCAATACCCAACGTTGAATTGACTCCCCTATCTGCATGACTTCCTTGCGTTCCTCGCTTCGCATCCTCCAACCCTTCTCATCCTGAGTCAATACGAAATATCGCCAGGGTGGCTGATGAAGCGTCCACTCTAGATCGCTCAAACCTTGGAGGGCACTACCCACAGCCTCGGGTGTGGGGTTTGTAGCATCCTCTGGCGATAGGCGCTGGTCAAGAAGCTCGCGCGTTATCCCGGCAAGCAGCTCCTGCCCAATGGGCCAAAAGAGAAGGTGGTCTGTTGTCTCTGCCTTACTTCCCTCACCAGGGTCTGAATCGGCTTCATGGTCTCGCATGTCCGCTGGCTCTTCTTCGAGAACAGGCAACTCCCTGAGGATGCTGTCCCAGTAGCACGCTAACTCGTTGTAAAGGCCTTCTAGACACTCATCAGTGGGACGGAAGAGTTGAAACTGCTTGATGTCTTGGCCTTCACTCTCACTGCACCAGCCCTGAACTTTATTGCGTCGCGCGCGGCTGTAGAGCAGCTGGATGTTCATGTGGTAGAGCGTCTCAAGACTCGTAAAGTAAGTGTCGCTGCGTCTGAGATTTTTGCCTTTTTCGGTTTTAACGCGCGGTGATTCGTCGTGACGTCCCGACGCACTGAAAAAGGGGTGATCCAAGAGCAAGCGACGGGTGCAGATCGCAAATGCATCATCCTCATCCATGATGATGTTTGTCACGTTGTCTGTGGACTTGGCGTACCGATTTAGATGACCAAATAGCCGCCTATACCGCCTCATGAATTCTTGGGGCTCTTCACCCTGCCTGGGAGCAAGAACCACCACAGACAGCTCCTCGTCCTTAAAACCGCTTGGTGCATCCGAAGCGGCAGAATGATCGGGGCTAACTAACTCTTTGATCGCTGCCAGCCGGTGCTCCATCGAGGGCGTAATAGTCCTGCGTCCCGTCAAATCTCAGAACACCAAACGTGCCGTCAAGTCGTGGATCGCCTGCCAGAAAGCCCTCATCGTCTGAGACTTGAACCGGGAACCATTTAGGGTTACCTCCCATTGCCGCAATTACGATCGACGCAAAAAATCTATCATCATGACGTTTAAGGTAGGTCACGATCTGCCCACGTACCCTTGACTCATTAAGTGCCCGCTGAAGAGCATCATCAAGAGTGCGATTCTGATACACGTCGTGCGCAAACTTAACTGACTCCGCTAGCTCGCGCATACTCATCTTCACAACAAAGTAATCCCAACTGCCCATGTGGCCTTTGATGCCCGGATGGATATTCATAAGTCAGCTCCCTCTAGCTGCTGCCAATTTATAGGGATTTTGGTTTGCCTATACGTCCTCGAATGCCTCTGCGCAAATTGGCCGATGGACCAAGGCAGTCGATTAACGCATCCTCTGCATCGGCAATCTCATTTCGTGGAAGCTCTAAAAACCAGAACTGGGAGGACGGAAAGCAAAGCCTGAGATGGGTGATCTCTGGCTTGGGGTTGTTGCAGTGCTGGAGAAATCGTTGACGAAGAAGGTCGCTTTTCCCCTACATAAAGAGCGTTGTATAGGCCCCTGAAAATGCCACTTGGTGGTCGACCAGCGGGAACTTTGCTGCAGACGGCATATATTCCAGGTCGCTCAGGCACCATCCTTGCATGAAGTGTGTCGAAAGGAATATGGCGCCAAGACTGATCGGATAGGAACCGCACCCTTTTCCAGCTCTCTGGATCAAGCTGCCACCCATACCTCATCAGCGATTCCCAGAATTCGTGCGAGTTGGACGTAGATGTCGTGTCATTCCCGCCGAACTTCATAGTTCGCCGGTCGCTGTGGTTCCCGCTTTTGCGAATACAGATCCGCGTACCGGTTAGTCGCCCCTCAGCCTGACGGATGAACTCTCAGGCCCTTTCCGAGACTTCGGGCGCTGGCATAGAGTCGATACTGATCCTGGGTGCCGCTCTCTTGGACGACTAGTACTGGTGCATAGCCAAATGTTGTCATAATGACAAAAGGCTCTGAGATAACTTCCACGTGGGTCCAGTCGGTTCCTATCTTCAATTGCGGAAGTAACGCATGGATAGAAGGAGAATCACTATTGGTGCTTTGAATGCCAGTTATGTGCAGCCAGTCGTAGAGTTCTTCCTCTTCACTATGTGTGACCGTGGATGCAGCACAAAGGGCACTAAGGTGTGATAACGATCATCACGATATGCCTTTGTGAAAGCCCCAATCTCTTCGATGTCCAGAAACAAGAGCGGCCGAATGGAAAACCTCAATACGCCCTAGGGGTGGCTTTTGCATTGAGAAGCGCCACCGGCCACGCCCGCTGAGCACAACGGGTGCTGTGGTGATAACTGTCTGAGATACGAGCGCCCGTGCGAGATCCTCTATCTCTTTCGCGGGGACGGCTGCTTGATAGCCGTCTCGACTAGAGACAGCGAAATAGGTGTCAAGACTTGGCTCCCGGAGAGGTGCAAAGACGAAACGGGCCAAATCGGCAGAATCGAGCCATCCAAGGTATGTCTGCTGCTCCGTACCTTCACCGGCTACTTGGCTTAAGACAGACTCAATGGCCAGAACAGGCGTGATCGGGATGCTCCCCGCGATAGGGGCACCTAGGAGCACACTGGTCTGACCGCTTGCCGACACGACTGGTTTAAAAGGTCTTCTGGACTGGCCCTACCATACAAGGACTCGCAGACCAAAGCGAGGGGTCTACACGTGGCACATCGTGCAGGCAGCGGCGTCGTCCTCGTCGTCAAGGACTCCGCTTAGGACATCGGCGAGCGGGCGGTTGGGCTTCGCCTTTTTCTCACGTGACATCGCTTCCTCATGTTGTTGGAGGATCTCATCTTTGCGAGAAATCAGTTCACGCAGGCTCTCACCTTGTGACCACGTGAAATGTTTGCCGCTGGCCTGCCCCTCGAATTTGACCTTGTCCTCATACTCGATAGCGCGCTCGAAGAGCTCTGGGTGTTCGTCGGCAAGCTTGACCCACTCGTACTTGCGCTGGAAGAAGCAGAAGAAGCAGCCCGAGCGGCTGCGCCACTCGTAGTATTTCGGCAAGCCCACCCCAGCGTCATCGAGAATGTTGATGATGTCCGCCTTAACTAAGCCATCCTCTTTGAATGGAAAGCGGGCGCTTACGTTCGGTTTGCGGGAAATGTAGCCCTCTCGTTCCTCATCGCCGCGAATACCGATGTAGGTGCAAACAGTGTCGTCGCCGATCCAGGCCTCGAATGGCTTGATCTTCAGATTCTTGGTGCACCATCGCATCTGTGGCGAGGGCAATGCCCCGCCAAAGACCCAGAGCCAGTGATCGAAGTCGCGGTCGGCGTTCAGGCGAGCGATTGGCTTGCCCAGCACCGTTTCGAGTCGCTGCAGGTACTCATAAGTCTCGGGCAGCTCTCGGCCGGTATCGCAGAAGAAATACTCCATCTGTGGTACCTGATCCCGCATGTAGATCGCCAGCGCGGCTGAGTCCTTGCCCCCCGAAAGTCCGAGGACATGGCGCTGCGACTCGGTATTCATGGTCATGCCTGACTCGCCTTTCGTTCTGTCGTTGGCACATCCTCTGTTGTAGTCGCCGCCGAGGACAGAAGGCGGTCGGCCAGAACCCCGAGCAGCGCTTGGGGCGCTCCTGCTCCTAGCCGTGATCCCAAATCCTGAAGTGCGCGGTCGAGAACGTCTCCCACCACCTCTTGCGTCGTTTGGTCAACTCGAACTAGTTCGGCAGACTCGCGGCCGTCTGGTGCTGTCAGGGTAACTCTTCGGGCATCGAAGCCATCGCCCTGCGCGCCATGCAGCTCGTGGTACAGAAGCTCAAGACGACGGAACCAGTGCGCTCTCTCGACGATCATGGCTTCGAATAGACCGACGTCGTGATCTGTCCAGCTGCTCGGCGGTTTCGCAACTAGGCTCATCGCCAGAGCCTCGATCCAGTCATCATCATCAAGATGCTCGTCGCAAGCTGTGGAGAGAAAGGCACGCATCTTGGGCTCGATGACCTGCTTCAGCAGAGGTCGACTGCGAGCGCGTAGTTCCTCACGTAAGGAACGGCGTGGCCCAGTCGCTCCAAAACCAGCATGCAGTAGGTCCCCAAGCTTCTCCAGCAAGCGCGGATACTCAGCGCCTAGCTCCCGCTAATGCCCCTCGCAGCCGCTCGACGTACTCGGCTGCGGCGGCCCTGTCGTATTCTGCTGGATCTGAGGAAAAGGGCTTTACATCACACGCTTTGGGAAGCGCTGTGAAGAGCAACTCATCAGGTTCGCGAGCCGCCAGCAGCGCACTGCACACCGCTTGAGCAATCTCGCTCGTCTGCGCCGTCTCTTTTGTGTAGTCAGGAAGGCCGCTTCCGAATGCGATCAGGGGGCGTACAACGGCGAGCGTGGTCTCGTTTCGCGTTCGTATGCCCTTCGCCGGCGAGCTGGACGAAGCCAGCGCGCCACGAAGTTGCTCGAACACGCTTGCTCGAACACCGATCAGGGATGCACGCTTTAGAGCAAACCGCTCTGGCGTCTTCAATAGACGTTCGATATGGGCGGCCTCAACGACAGGCTGAAAGCTACCGTCCTGGTAGAGGAAAATGTCGTCAGCTCGATATTGCAGGGCGGCGGAGAGCAAGATGGGCAATACCCCGGCCTTCATCCCGTATGGCGGCCCACTGAGGTCCCGGTAGAGCGTATCTACCCCGAGTGGCTCCTTGACCGCGGCGTCGAGAAGTCTCATCAGGTGCTTCCAGACACCCGCGAGGTCGCTCGCGGCAGGGGGTGGCGCGAAAGCCCATCTCTTGCCCTGGGCTCCGTGCAGGCCAGTGTAGTGAAGGACAGACTCGTACATCGCTCGCTCGGGGCCAAAGCCTTCGATCCCAAGCTCTGGCTCATCCTCATGGGTGAACATTCGCTCCAACACCATCCGTCTTGCCTTTGCTCCCTGTGTGGTCAGCTCACGTCGGTTAACCATCTCGTTTCGGAT
Organism: uncultured Solirubrobacterales bacterium; assembly: GCA_963707965.1. Lineage (GTDB taxonomy): Bacteria > Actinomycetota > Thermoleophilia > Solirubrobacterales > 70-9 > VRUE01. The sequence continues at coordinate 950,368 of CAVPRR010000007.1, read as the reverse complement.
TACCGGTGTCTTCGGATAACGCTCGTCACAGAGATCTGAGAGCAAACGGGAAAAGTCCGCTGACTCCCGTGCTCGATAGCGCTTGTCGGACTCGAACCAGTAAACGCCTCGGCGCTGGCTATCGAAGGCTTCATCGACGCGCTCAGTCAGTTTCGCCTGCAAGGCGCTAACCCGATGTCGCACCTCGCGTCTTGCCACCGCGTCCCGTTCGAGCTCGGGTGCGCCCACAAGGACGGCCCGCGCTGCAGCGAAATCAAGTGCTGCCTCTTTCACCTCTTCGCCGTACGGAGACCAGACGACCACTAGAGGCCGGCCATCGTTAGTTTTCGCCGGAAGACTCTTGGGAGCGCCTCGATTGGCGAGCAGGTAGAGGACAAGACCGTCTGCGTCGCCCGAGTTCACCTCGATCTCTTTAACAGGCACCGCTCGCTCGTAGCGACACTCGAAGTATCGAAGAGTGTGACGCTGCTGACTATGACGGCGAGCGACAGCTGTCCGAAGCGGTCGTGCCTCGGCAAGGATTCGCAGAGCTTGCTCCCCTGAGCTAACGGTAGACGTAAGCTGGTCCCGCGCCGCGGAGATATGGCCACGAGCATCAAAGTCAGACCCTTCCCAGACGCGATACTCGTCGGCGAAGTCACGGTAGGTGACAAGGCTTCGCTCGACGAGCCGCTCCAACACGGTGCGCGCTCCGCGTCGCTCTTTCGCATCGTCGCCGGGCCCGACGGTCGCCTCTTCGATTACCTGGGCGCTAGCCACTAGTCGATCCGCGCCATTCAGCAGGTTCAGTATGCCCAAGGACTTCAGAACTCTGAGCTCAAGATCGTCGAGACCCTGCGCCTCGTCGATCCGGCTGCGGATCTCTCTGGCTCGTTCTCCCTTGGGACCAGTTAGGACCGCAACTGCCCCATCACTGAAGAAGTAGTCGTAGAGGTCGCTTAACCGAACAAACGGAACCCGCTTACTGTCGATCTTATGAGTAGCGAGAAAGGCTGGCAGGGCATGCGGGGCGTCGCTGGTGAGATAAGCCACCAGCGAGCGATCATGCTGACCCAGCTGGGCGGCGAGCGTTGGCAAGGCAAAGGCAACGGTCGGGTGTAGTGGATAGACAGCCGCCGGACAGTCAGCGAGACTCGCCAATGTCGTGCTACCGGCTGCGTCCGCGAGACCATTCGCAGCAGCGGCACTCCTGGTCTCTGTCCCACGTCTCAGGGCCGTACTCCCCGTGAAGTCAAGAGCTTCAGAGAGCAGAGTGATGGAGTGAGCGGTGTTCGAGACAAACGGGATGTCCTCGAAGCGGCCATGGACCTTGCGCCACTCGCGCCGTCTGGTGTCTCCCGCACTTCCTAGGTAGTCCTCGAAGCCGAGGTGCGCCAACGTCAGAATGGCTCCAGAGAAGGGCGAGTGCGAGGACACTCGCTCCGCGAGCTGCTGCAGGAGATAGAGATCACTGCCGGCATGCTCGGCGGAGTACTCCAGATTCTTTCCAAGCTCATCGACGATCACAAGCACCGGCGCTGATTCGATCAGCTTGTCAAAAACGGAGAGGACAAAGTCCGAATCTGTTTTCTCCTTGTTGGCTGCCTCCTGAAGTTTGCGAACGAAATTCGGCTTGCGTCCCCTGCCCCAGTACAACTCGGCACCGCGACTCAACGCCCGCAGAAGCGCCATCGGCACTGGCTCGCGCTCGGCCGTAACTATTGCCGGGATCAACCCGCGGTCCGATATCCCGAGTTGCCGGCGCTCACGTATGAATGTGTCCGCTAGCTGCGAGTCCACTTGTCGCAGAAGCTTGACCGCGCTGCGGTGTATAGGTTCGCTTTTGCGGGCGAGGAGAGCGCAAAGCAAAAGCGCGAAAGATGACTTACCGGAACCATAGGGGCCGGTAATTGAGAAGGCACGCGTGCGTGGCTCGTCCTGAACCGAGATTGCGATCCGCCTGAGGGCGTCGACGACGTGTTCGCCAAGCACATAGCCACGCAGCGCCTCGGGATCGTGCAGATCCCCGTCTAAGTTGACCGCACGAACGCTGCGGTGGCGGACATCGATTACCTCTTGTAGGAAGGTCATGGACGCCTCCCTTTGCCACGCCGGCGTCGGTAATAGCACCCTAGGATGGCTTCGCCGATCTCTTCGAGTGCGGCCGGTACAACAAGCTGACGGTTTCCCGCCGCGTGAGCCATTTCGATCGGGGCGTCCTCCCGTTCCGAGTAACAAGTGAGGGCATCGTCTAGCGCGATCTCAGTTAGTGCGAATGCACGCCCAGGAGAACCTTCGTTGCGCGCGAGGCCGGCAACACCGGGCATTTTCGAGGTGATAGCCATGCTCTGTGCGTAGTCGAGACATGCGTAGGCAACGATGTCATCAGGTAGTTCTCGCTTGGGACCTACGTTGATGCTCCACTCCCGCGCATCGCCGGGAACGGGGCGGATCAACCCAAGCTCGGCAAAAGGGGAGTCAACTGAGTCCTCAAGCAGATCTCTGCCCTGGGTCACGCTTCCGTACATCCTCAAGATGCATCGGACATCCTTGTCAAGCGAGTTGTCGACGACATCAGTCCAGCCACGCTCGTCTCGGAATCGGCGCAGCTGCTCCATCAGCACATCGTCACTGAACTCTGACGAGTGGGGACTGTTGAAGATAGCCCACCAAGCAGGCGCTCTACAGGGGGGGCGCAGCAGTTGCCAATGGAGAAGCCAGAGCGAGCCGGGATCCTCCAAAAACGGATCCCAGCCGTTGTTCCCAAGCAGCTTCTCGCCGAACTCGGTTGGAACAACGTTGTTAAGGCGGTAGTTCTCCTCGCTGCGCTCTTCCTGCAAGACCTTGTAGGCGACGCACCAGTATCGAATTGCCCGAACCATATTTTTGCCGACACCTAAACGGGTTGTAGCGTCCTTGCCCAGAAAGACGCTGCCATCTTGCGCGGCCGCATCGAAGCCCTTTTTCAGCCATCCATAGCGTGGGTGAAACGTCTCGTGACGAGCAAACGTCGCTTGAAGTTCTGGAAATGGGCTTGCTACGGCACTCATCGAGCCTCAATTCGCTGCCCAGCTCCGACTGCCGCCCGACTCTTCGAAATAGCGGCAGCCAAAAGGCCGACCGCATGGTCGACTTCAGCTTCCGTTGTCGGACGACCGAAGCCGACGCGCACCGACTGCTCGGCCTCTTCTTGGCCTAGTCCAATTGCGGTGAGAACATGTGAGGGAGTGGGCGTTGCGGCTGAGCAAGCACTTCCGGATGAGATGGCGAGCTGCGGGCAGTTCGCCATCAGAATTTCGGCATCCAAGCCGAGAATGCGTAGGTTGAGATTGCCGGGCAGTCGCTGCTCCGTGGGACCGTTTAGCTCGACCCCATCAATCTCGCTACATAAGGCCTCGTAAAAACGGGCAGCCAAATTCTTTAATCGCTGGGCCTCTTCTGCATCCACAGCATGCGCAAGCTCTGCGGCAATACCCAGGCCGACTACTCCGGGCGTGTTGATGGTGCCACTGCGAAGGCCACGCTCGTGGCCCCCACCGTCTATCAGTGGCGACACCTGGCCTTGTAGCTCGGTTCTTACATAGAGCGCGCCGACTCCCTTGGGGCCATACATCTTGTGCGAACTCACAGACAGTAGGTCAATCCCATCCCGCCGGACATCGAGGTCTACTTTTCCTCCAGCTTGAGCAGCATCGGTATGTAAGAGCGCCCCTCGCTCGTGAACTATCTCCGAAATCGCTTTAAGCGGGGGGAGTGTCCCGATCTCATTGTTTGCGGCAGCCACTGAGACCAGCAGCGTGTGATCGTTGATCGTTGCCTCAAGATCGGCTAGCGACGGCTGCCCATCAGAGTCAACTGCGAGTTCCGTCAGATTGAAGCCGTGTCGTGCCAGTGATCTCGCCGTATCCAGAACCGCAGGGTGCTCCGTCGCAAGGACAACGATGTGCCGTCGGTGGGCGGCGTCTGCCAGGCCCTTGAGTGCAAGGTTGTTCGCCTCGGTGGCGCCAGAGGTGAATATGACCTCGCGTCGGTCGGCGCCCAGCAGCGTTGCGACCTGCTCGCGAGCGAGTCCGACAGCCTCGCTGGCACGCTGACCGAGCGAATGCTGGACGCTGGCGGGATTGGCAAAACGCTCGGAGAAATAGGGCAGCATTGCCTCCACCACCCTCGGATCGACTGGGGTTGTGGCTTGGTAGTCGAGGTAGATCAGATCGTTCATGGGAACGCGAAAGAGTCTCGCGTTTGCGACGGATGCTTTGAAGCTGGAATCACTTCGAGCGACCATAGCTTGCTATGACCAGCCGTAGGCCCGCCTCCCCGTCGCTTCTCGGGGGGCATTCTCGATTCGTGCTCGTGCGTGATGTGGGCGGGGATCGCCGGTCAGAATGCCCACTCAGATGCGGCGGGGGGCCCGCCTAGTCCTTCAGGGCTTGCGGGCGGCGTTCAAAATCGCTGACGCCGGATCGTCCGTCGCGTGATCCCAAGAGGCCCCGGGAAGCGTGAAACCGGCTCTGAAGTCTTCAGTGTGAGCTCGATCCCCCACACCATCCGGGCCACTTGTGATCGCCGTTATGAACTCTATCGCGAATTGAAGAGTGAAACCACGAACCTGCTAGGATCGGGCGTCCTCGTCCATGAGCTCGGCCTCGAGGGCCTCGGGGACCTGGCCGTCGACGGCGGCGGGCTCTTGGGGTAGGGCGCGGAGGCGGCGGAGCTGCTCTGCGGGGTGGCGGAGGGCCGCCAGCCAGCCGCGCTCTTCGGGGGTGAAGAAGCCGCTGAGGAGGAGGGCGGCTGGGTAGACGAACCAGAGGGCCAGCCTGGCGGTGAAACCGCCGGCGCCCGCGGTGGGCAGGAGCCATTCGCCGAGGCCGACGAGGGCGGCGGAGATGAGCACGACACGGGAGAGGCGGGCCCATTCGTAGGGCACCGGGAAGAGGCGCTGGGTGAACCCATACATCAGCGCCACCACGATCAGATAGGAGGCGACCAGGGCGATGCCGGCGCCGACGATGCCCAGCGGGGGGACGAGGAGGAGGTTGAGCGCGATGTTGGCGACCAGGGCAGCACTCGTCGCCGGCAGGTTGAGCTCGGTGCGGCCGGTGCGGCCGAGGATCACGACGAGCACCATGTAGAGGGCGTAGAGCGTTACGCCGGTGGCGATCAGGCCGATCGCTTCGTAGGCGCCGAAGAAGTCCGGGGCCGCCAGCGCGCGGACGATCCAGCGCGAGAAGAGCCACATGCCGGTGACCAGGAAAGCGCAGCCGGCGATGAACCAGGTGACGATCGCCGCGTAGGCGCGGCGGGCCTCGTCGTCGTCGCGGATCGAGTAGGCGAGCGGCGGCCAGGCCAGCTGGAAGCCGCGGACGAGCACGTTGATCGCCTGCGCGAACTTGACCGCAAGCGAGTAGAGACCGGCCTCGGCAAGACCGACGGTCCTGACGATGATGATCCGGTCGACGAAGTTGAGCAGGTAGAGCGTCAGCTCGGCCGGCATGGTGGGCAGCCCGAAGCGCATCAACCGCCGCAGCAGTGCCCGGTCGACCCACAGCGAGAGGCGGCGCCGGTGGACGACGATCAGCCCCAGCACGAAGGCCGCGCCGCTGGCGTAGCTGCCGAGCAAGAGGCCGCGTGCGCCCTCGCCCTGGCCGACGACCAGGATCACCGTCAGCGCAATCGCCACCACCACGTTGGCGATCGTCACGCCGAAGAAGGCGCGGGCGCGCTCCTCGAGCCGGAAGAGGGTCAGCAGGTACTCGTGCAGGGTCAGCACCCAGAGGCCGCCGATTGCAATCCGGGCGAGGTCGGGGGCGGGATGATTGAGAAGGGCTTCGGAGATCGGCCGCGCGAAGGGGAGCGCGATCAGCGCCGCCACTGTGGACAGCCAGAAGAGAGCCGCGAAGGAGGTGGAGACGACCCGTGCCGGGTCCTCGCCGTCCTTGTAGTAGAAGCGCATCAGCGCCTCGATCATGCCGAGGCGGACCACGATGCTGGCCGTGACGACCGCCGCGAACATCACCTCGGCGGCGCCGTAGTCGGTGAGGGTCAGGTAGCGCGTGTAGAGCGGCAGCAGGGCGACCGCGATGAGCTTCGAGAGGATGCTCGCCGCGGTGTAGGCGGCACCGGTCGTCGCGAGGCGGCGGAGGTAACCGGACATCAGGCGTGCGGGGTTGCGCGGTCAACCACTGCGGGAGCCTGCGCGGGTTCGCGGACCGCCGGCCCAGCGGCGAGCGAGGCGCCCACGGCCAGCAGCGTCCAGGTGATCGGGTCCTCGAAGAAGCCCGCGTAGGCCATGGTGTGGACCAGCAGCGCGACGAAGGCGGCCAGCACCGCTGCCCGGCCGACGAACTGGCCGATGGGTCCCGCGGCGGCGTCCGCTGCAGAGTTGGCGCGGCGGAACATCCCCATCCCCATCGTCCAGAGGGCGGTGAGGAGAAGGGCTGCGTAGGCGGCGAGGCCGATCACGCCCTGCTCGGCGGCGACCGTGACGGGCTCGGTGTGGGAGACGGAGACCGGGGCCCCCTTCGTTGCGACGTGTTCGCGATAGGCGGTTGGGAACGCGCCGGCGCCGTATCCCCAAACCGGTCGCTGGGCAAAGAGTTCAACGCCGCCGGAGACCAGGTTGGCCCGGCCGCCGGTCTCACCGTTGATGCGCCCCGGATTGATCGTCAGCACCCCCAGGACGACTGCGATACCGACCGCACCCAGGGGCCAGCGCCAGCTCCAGCGCAGGGCGGCAAGAACGGCCAAGCCCCCGAGCAGGGCGGCGAAGCTCGACTGGGAGAAGGTCGGGACGAGCCCGAGCCAGAGGATGGCGACCAGGGCCGTGAGCAGCGCCAGGGTGCGCCGCTCCCTCGCCCAGAGCAGGGCCGACATCGCGACCACGATCACCAGGGCCAGGTAGCGGCCGTAGATGTTGGGGTCCCAGAAGACCGAGTTGACCCGGAAGTAGGTGTGGAAGTCGTTGGCGCGGATCACCTGGTGGTTCCAGAAGAGGCTTCGCGTGACGTACTCGACGGAGCCGACGAGGACGAACGCGACCGCCTCCAGCGCGACGACCCACAGGACGGCGACCAGCAGCCTGCGACTCCAATCGACGTCGCGCATCAGCGCGTAGACCAGCGAGAACGGCACGAAGAAGAAGCACACGTTCTGCAGGCTCTTGGAGAAGTCCGGCGAGTAGAGCGCCTGCAGCGCGTAGAGAACGACGACAGCTGCCAGGACCTGCGGCAGGCGGCGCGCGGGGCCTGACGCAGCGGCCGGTGCCCCTGGAGTCGCGCCAGATGCCCCGGGGGTGGCGCTCCAGTCCCGAACCGCCGAGGCCACGACTCCCGCCGCTATCACCAGGTAGAGGGGGACGAGGAGGTTGGCTGTGTCTCCCCCCGCGTGAAGGGGGACACGGAATGGAAGAACGAAGATGATCGCCAGCGGCAGGACGATTGGCCAGCGTCGAAATGCGGCCGCCAGAAGCCCGACCGCGACCCCCGTCCCCACCACCGCAAGGGCGATCAGGCCAGCCGGTTCGTGGCGCAGGTCTTCGATCTGGGCCGAGCGCCATTCGTCGCCGAGGATCAGCACCGGGAACAGGACGAGGGCGAGGAGCATCGCCGCCGAGCGGGCGCGGCCGGGGGGAAGCAGGATCGACGCGGCGGCGGTTGCGGCCGCCACCAGCACACCCGCGACCGCCAGGACGTCAGACAAGGGAGCGCCTCGCGCCTGCCGGCGTCATTCCGAACGCTCCGGGCCTCATTCCGAACGCCCCCCCACTCCGCCGCACCCGGGCCCCGGGTTGCGCGGTGCGCGGTGCAGGGGCATCGCCCCGTTCGGGACCAGCGTGCGATCCTGACCGAGCAGCTTGACCCGCAGCTTGTAGCGGCCTGGGGCCGGCAACTCCGTCTTCGCGGCGGCGCCCGTCCCAGTAGAAGGTGACGAAGCGGTAGCGCTTCAGGTAGACGTCGCGCGCCAGGGTGACGACGAGCTTGCCGCCCGGCTTGACGACCTGCACGTTGGCGCGGTCGGAGCGGGTGACGCGAAAGCGAACCCGGATGCTGTCGAAGCGGCAGTCCCGGTTGGGCGTGAAGGCCCGGCTCGCCGGAACGCCGAACGTGACGTGGTCGAGGACGAGCGGGTCGCGCTTCAGCCGCTGTGCGACGGCGAAGGCCGCGATCGTGGCCAGGACGAGCAGCGCGAAGACAACGGCGGACGCACTGGGGGCTCTTCTCATGGGTTGGGCCCCTCAGCCGGTCGACGAGGCATTGTCTTCGCCGACCACCACCGAGACCGGCGCACCGGCCGAAACCGCCGCGATGTCCCGGGTCATCGGCCGCACCCTCGAAATCCCCAGAGAGCTCCCGACACGGTGCGCCTCGGTAGCGCTGCCCAACCTGTACATCACGACGCTGGCAGCGAAGCTGGAGGTGCTGTTGGTGACCACGCCAAGCTTGAAGCCCCTTCGCTCCACCACGGCGCCGTATCGCGCGGCGAGCCCGGGCACCGCGGTCCCGTTGAGCACCGTGACCTCGATTTCGCTCGGCTTCATCTTCGCCGGGCCGTGCCGGCGCCCCTTGCCACCCTGATCGCCGCCGACGCCATACACCACCGCGTAGGCGACTCCTCCCCCGATCAGCAGGGCCACGGCGAAGAGCGCCGCGAGGTAACGCGGTTCGCCGAGCCGTTCGCCGATGTGGGAGAAGCGCTCGTGCAGGCGCTCCGTCCGGGTCAGTTCGGGCAGCCCCTCCTGGCGGCGGGTGCGGCGCGTCTCCCGAAGCTCGGCCGCCTCGCGCTCGGCCTCTCGGTCCCTCTCCAGCCTCCGCAGCTCCTCGGCGCGCTGCGCCGCGGCTGCCGATGTCGTGTCCTTTCGCTCCGTGTCGCGCTCCGGCGCCGAGCCGGCCCACTCTCGAAGCCGGCGGATGTCGCGGCCCTGGGTGAAGGAGAGCAGGGCGAGCAGGGCGAGGCCGAGAAACGCAGCCAGGCCCGCGAAAGCACCGATTTCCTTCAGTAGCTCCATGAACCGCCGCAGGATATTGGGGATCGCGGCTCCCACGAGCCCTTCCGGGCCGCGGACCCGGGTCTGCGGGCTTACGAACCCGGCTGGGAAGCGATGCTCGAGGCTGGTAGGGACGGCGGCGCTACCTGGGCTGAGGACGGTGCTCCACGGCGTCGGCATCCGGGGCCGGTGCGCCGTCGGTTATCAGCTCGACGACCCGCTCGGCGAGGTTCGCCTCGTCGCCCGCCATGACGAGATGATCGAGCGAGTTGAGGGTTGTCTCGACCCAATCGGGGTCGAGCGGCGTGTCGCGAACCGCCCGGCGAATCCGCTTCGCGGCGGTCGCCCGCGGGGTCTCGCCAACGCTGAACAGCTCCTCGTGGAGCTTCTCGCCCGGCCGCGGCTGGGTGAACTCGATCGCGATGTCGGCTTCGGGCTCGTACCCGGCCAGGCGGATCATGTTGTGCGCCAGATCCACGATCTTCACCGGCTCGCCCATATCGAGCACGAAGACTTCGCCCTTCCCGGCACCGATGTCTCCGGCCCTGATCACAAGCTGCACCGCCTCGGGGATCGTCATGAAGTAGCGGGCCATCTCGGGATGGGTGACGGTGACCGGGCCGCCCCGCTCGATCTGGCTGCGGAAGATCGGCACGACGCTGCCCGAGGAGGCGAGGACGTTGCCGAAGCGAACGCTCGTGAAGCGGGTGCCGGGGTGCTTGAGGCCGGATGCCTCGACGATCCACTCGGCCATCGCCTTCGAGGCGCCCATCACGGTCTGCGGGTTGACCGCCTTGTCGGTGGAGATCAAGACGAAGCGCTCGACGCCGGAGGCCGCGGCCGTCTCGGCCGTGATCCGCGTCGCGATCGCGTTGTTGCGAACGGCCTCCAGCGGGTTGGCCTCCATCAGCGGCACGTGCTTGTAGGCGGCGGCGTGGAAGACGACGCTCGGCTTGAAGCGCTGCATCGTCTCCAGCATCCGGTGCGGCTCCTTGCAGTCGGCCAGCACCGCCTCGACGCTCGAGAAGTGACGTTCCTCGACCAGCTCGCGGTCGATCTGGAAGAGGTTGTCCTCGGCGTGGTCGAGCACCACCAGCAGCCGCGGGCCGACCCGGGCGATCTGGCGACACAGCTCGGAGCCGATCGAGCCGCCGGCGCCGGTCACGAGGACGATGCGGTCCTGCAGGTAGGCGCCGACGCGATCCAGCTCGACGACGATCGGGTCGCGCCCCAGCACGTCCTCCACCTGGACCTCGCGCAGCTGTTTGTTGAGCTGCACGCCGCCGCGCAGGAGCTCGAACACCGTCGGCAGGGTGCGGACGCGGATCTGGCGCTCGCGGCAGGCGGCGACGACGTTGCCGCGCAGCGTCCCCGGCGCGGAGGGGATGGCGATGACCGCCTCGTCCGGCTCGGTCTCGTCGAGGATCCGCGCGATTTCCTTCGTCGACCCCAGCACCTTCAGCCCCAGCATCCGCATCCCCCGCTTGCGCGGATCGTCGTCCACAAAGCCGATCGCCGTCGCGCCGAGGTTGGGGTTGAGCTGAAGCTCGCGGACGACCATCTGGCCGCCCGACCCGGCGCCGATCACCAGCACCTCGTGTTTCGGAACGCGATTGCCGTAGGAGGGGCGCTCGACGATCAGGCGCACCGCGAGGCGGGCGCCGGCGATCAGCAGCAGGGTCAGGATGAAGTCCATCACCGCAACCGAGCGCGGCAGGTCGGCGGCGAACGGCTGCAGCACGGTGAAGAGGACGACGAGGATGCCGCTGGCGACGGCGACGGCGCGGACGATCGCAAAGAAATCGCGACCGCTGACGTAGCGCCACCACTTCTCATAGAGGCCGAACGCGGCGAAGACCATCACCTTGCCCAGCGCGACGAACGCGACCGACTGCGCAAACAGCACCTGGTAGCGGTGCGGCATGCCCGGTTCGTCGAGGAAGCGAAGCCGGAAAGCCAGGTAGAAAGCAAGCGCGACCAGCAGCGCGTCGGCCACCACCTGCAGGACCCGATTGCGGTAGACGGGATGATTCAACCGGTGCATGAAGAGGGGTCCAGTTTAGTTGGTACTCAGCTTCCTGCCTACAATCCGCGCTGCGCGCATGCTGATTGTCCTTGCCAGCCTCACCGACAAGATCGTCGACCCGATCGTCAACGTCGCCACCGATTTCATCGGCTCCGCCGGCGTTGCCGGCGTCTTCGTGCTGATGCTGCTGGAGTCGGCCTGCATCCCCGTGCCGAGCGAGGCGATCATGCTGTTCGCCGGATTCAGCGTCTCCGAAGGTAGACATGACGCTCTTCGGGATCGTCGCCGCCGGCGTGCTGGGGAACCTGGTGGGATCGTGGATCGCCTACGCCGTCGGCTACTTCGCGCGGCTCGACCTGCTCGAAAAGAACCGGCTGATCCACATCTCGCCCAAGCACCTGAAATGGGCCGACGACTGGTTCTCGCGCTACGGCGACGCGACCGTCTTCTTCACCCGCATGCTGCCGATCATCCGCACCTTCATCTCGCTGCCGGCCGGCGTCGCCAAGATGCCCTTCTGGCGCTTCACCGCCTTCACCCTCGCCGGCTGCGTCCCCTGGGTGCTGATGCTGGCGCTTGTCGGACGCAGCGTCGGCGACAACTGGGAGCAGTGGCGCCACAACCTCGGCTACCTCGACTATGTCGTGCTGGCGGGGGTCGTCGCCGGGGTCGTCTACCTGGTGGTGCGCCGGCGCAGGGGCGGCGGTTCGGGTGCGAGCAGAGAGGCGCCCGGGAATGCGGCCGCGGGCCGGGTATTCGAATGCGGGGGCGGGTAATGCGAGCGCGGGGCCGGCGGGCAAGGACGTCGAGGTCGAGCCGGCCGGTTCGAGCGGCGGCGCTTGAGCGGAGCGGCCGACGGCAGGATCCCCGCCGCCCGCGCGCTGGCGCTGGGAATCGTCCAGGGGCCGGCGGAGCTGCTTCCGGTCTCCTCCTCTGCCCACATCGTCCTCGTCCCCTGGTTGGCGGGATGGGACTGGGAGCGCATCGACCCGGAGGTGCGCAAGAGCTTTGAGGTTGCGCTCCACGGCGGCGCTGCCGCCGCGCTGCTGATCGGCCAGCGGCAGACGATCCTCGAGGAGCTGCGCTCCTTCGACGGGCGGCGGGCACTCGTTCTCGGCCTCTCCTTCCTGCCCGCGGCGCTGGTGGGCTACACGCTGGAGCGGCCGATCGAGCGGCGGCTGGGAGGACCGAAGGCGACCGCGTTCGGACTGCTCGCCGGTGCGGCGGCGATGCTGGCCGCCGACACCCGGCCGCAGGATCGTGGCCGCGGTGATGCGACCCCCGCTGACGGGCTGGCGCTGGGCATCGCGCAGGCCGCGGCCCTGGCCCCGGGCGTGTCCCGCAACGGCGTCACCCTGGCGGCGGCGCGCTGGCGGCGCTTCTCCCGCGACCAGGCGAACCTGCTCTCTCGCACCATCGCCCTCCCGATCATCGTCGGCGCCACCGCCCTCAAGGGCGTGCGCCTTCGCCGCCGCGGGGCCTCGCCCTCCCTGCAGCGCTCGATGGCGATCGGCGTCGTCGCCTCCTTCGCCTCCACCCTCGCCTCCCAGCGGCTGATCCGCGTCGTCGAGCGCGACCGGGCGCTCTGGCCCTACGCCGCCTACCGCGCCGCCTTCGCCGCCGCGGTGCTGGTCAAGCTGCACCGCTGAGACCAATCACAGTGCGGTGTGGCCAGGGCCGACCCGCAGACGTTCAGCAAGTTGCCGTTCCTGGATCGGTGTGTAGTAGCCGTTATCTGAAGGATGTGCAGTGAGTGATTCCGCGGTCTACACAGGGTCGCTTCTGCTTTCACGCGAGGCTGTCGCACAAAGCTTCCTCGAAAAGCTGCGCCCGGTGGCTGTGATGCGCCTTGGAGCCGGTGGGAGGACGGACGCCGGGTTGAGCGTGACGAACCGAGCAATCGAGTTGCAGCTTTTCGGAACCCACCCTTAGAAAGGCTCCAGCGAGGTCGCCGGGGGTTTGTGCGACAGCCTCCCGCGAAAGCGGTAGTCCAACGCTTCCTCGCCAAGACATCTCTGCTCGTCCGGGGCGGACACGCCGCACCTGTGGGCGCGTTTCGGGGTCCACTCCAGGCGCCATGCCAGTGGCCCTCGTCGGGCCCGAAGAACACGCGAGGAAGTTGAGCCCATCCGACCCACCGGAGCCGTGGCACGCTCGGCTGCCAGTCCAGGCAGTCAGAGCCGCCGGCCGGTAATTGGGATGTACCACCCGTCTCCGACGAGCGCATCGACGCCCAGAGCATGAGCGGATCGCAGCGCATTCGCCGGGCTGTAGACAATCGGCTCCCCGGCGCGGTTGAACGACGTGCAGATGAGTGCCTCGACGCCGTGCAGGGCGCCCATCGCGAGCAGGAGATCCCGGTAGGCACCGGGCGCGGTCACGACCTGCGGTCGCGAGGTGCCATCGGTGTGGACGACACCGGGGAGTCGCTCACTGCCGAGCGATGATGCTGACGCCGCGATGACCATGTAGGGGACGGTGTGCACCCGGCAAAGCAGCGATCGAACTCGCTCTCCGTCACCGAGGGGGCGAGCGGGCGCCACGGCTCCCGTCCCTTCGAGGCGTTGATCCGGTCGCGTACCGCAGGGTCATCGCCCCGAGCGATGACACTGCGCTTTCCGAGCGCCCTGGGCCCAACCTCGCTGCGGCCTTCGAACCGGCCGCAGACCAGCGAACGATCGAGGATCTGCTCGGCGAGCGTCCGCGCGTCGATCGCAGTGACCTCGACCCCGAATATGTGCAGCTCCCGGGCGATGTCCTCGGGGCTGTACATCCTGCCCAGGAGCGCGTCAGGAAGGGGGGCAACCGCTGCGGGATCCTTGGCTCCTGCGAGCGTCGAGCCGAGTGCCACCCCTGTGTCGCTCGCCGGAGGCGGAACGACCAGCTCGACGCCGCGGGCGCGGCAGAGCGCGGCGACCTGCATGTTGATTGTGCAGTTCAGAGCGACGCCTCCGCTCATGATCAGCACGTCGATCTCATCAATGAGCTCAATCGCGTACTGCAGGATGCGCGACGCCATAGCGCTCTGCGCGGCGGTCGCGACATCGGCGGCACGTGTGAACGACAGGTTGTCGCCGTGGAGCTTGCGGAACTCGGCGATCGTCCGTCGGCGTACGTTCTCAGTGACATCGCGGGGCGACTCGCCCGCCTCGTCACCGCCCGGCCAGGCATACGCGCGCCGATCGGGCACCGGTGGAACTCGCGCGGCGCCAGGACGACCGTACGCGGCGAGTCCCATGGTCTTGCCCTCCTCCCCCCACTTAAAGCCGAGGTAGCGGGAGACCGCCGAGAAGTACGTCCCGAGTGAGCCAGTCTGTTCGAGGCACCATTTGCGCTCCAGCGCGCCGTCGTACACGTAGCAGGCGCCCCCGGTCGACTCCCCGGCCTCATCGAGCGCCAGCATGCCCAGCCGGCGCCCACGAATGCCGCCGGGTACAAACGGAATGCCGCTCAACGCATGTGCGAGGTGGTGTTCCACGAACTGCACGCGGACCTCCCGTCTCACTGGGCATCCGGCTATGACGAACCAGCTCAGTACCTCCTCTGCCACTTCGGTGTCGATCATGCCCATAGCGCTCGGAAGCCACGGATAGGTGACCAGATCGACCTCTGAAGCGGAGATTCCGGCGATGTCGAGCACCTCCTTGATCGCTTGGACCGGAGGACTACCGTATGCATGCTTGACGCGCGTCAGACGCTCCTCCTCGACCGCCGCAACGATCCGATCGTCGATCATCAGCGCCGCCGCGGCGTCATGGCCTACGGCGCGGTAGCCATTGAGACCGATCGTGACGGTCACGCGCGCTCCTTGAACGCGGCCAGCGCAGGCAATGCATTCCCGTGCACGTCAAACAGCGCCCGCGCCGCGAACGAGTCGGTGCAGAGTCCGTACTGGCTGTGCGTGAACAGCGCGCCCCACCAGAAGAGGCCGGCCCCGGTCGGCAGCGCGCGGACTGCGGCTCTCATGCGCCTCAGGTATTCGGCCTGCCCCTCCGGAGTAAACGGGAACTCACCTGTGCGATGCACTTGGCCGTCGCACTCAAACGGGCGATAGGGATAGGCGGTCTCGGCGATCATGAGCCGCTTCGTCGGAAACTCGTCCGAAATCCGGCGAAGGTCGGCGACTCGGCTCACCACCGCTCCCAGGTGCCATTGCGGATTGAACGACAGGCCGATGACATCGAACTGGACCTCGGCGGCCTCGACCGCAGCAAGCCACCAGGATGCCGCGTCGGCGTCCACCCCACGATCGATGTGGAGCATGATCTCGGTCGGGGCGTCAAATGCCGCGGCCGCCTCGTGCACCCCGCCGATCGCGCTGCTGAGCAGGTCGGTGAATGCGAGCCAGTGTGTCTCGTACGCCGATGCATCCCCGCTCGGGCGATACAAGCCACCGCCGCGTTCGGGCGGCTCGGAGTCCACCGCCCACAGGAACCCAGCGGTGATCTCGTTCCCGATTTGCACCAAGGCGGGAGGCGTCCCTTGGGCGCAGAAGGCGGTCATCACGTCCCGGGTGTATGAGCGCACCCGCTCTGTCAACGCGCGGTAAGACAGGCCGGACCAGCTCGCGGGCTTTCGTTGGCATCCCGGGTCCGCCCAGGTATCCGAGTAATGCAGGACGACACAGGTTTCGAGCCCGCAGGCCCGGGCATCCTCGGCCAGCCGCAGCGCCCGCGGCAGGTTGAACTCCGCCATCCGGTCCACCCAGAGACTGAGACGGACCGAATCGACGCCGCTTGCCTTCAATCGCGACATCAGCTCCGGGGCGACGCCCGCCCTGAGATGTGAGACATCGACGCCGTTGACGAAGCCGCGGCGGTCACTTTGCGCGCGGGGGATGCTTGCCGCGACAGCTCGGCGGGGCCTGGTCGGCAACGCCCGCTCAGGCTGGTACGCCATGTCGCCGTAGCCGTACTCCACCCCGAGCAGGAGCTTGCAGTACAGACGTGCGCGCGGATGACGCTGCGCGCCGATCGTGGAGACGACATCGCCATCATGAGCGACAACGCTCGGGAACACGCGATACGCGACCAGATCCACGTCGTCTGCCGCCGGATTACGAGGCAGGCGCCAATGGTGGGGCGATCGGTCCGCGGACTGCACTGACCCGAAGTGAGCGTACATTTGGAAGTCCAGCGGACCTCGAAGCGGAGACAGGACCTGCAGCAGCTTTTGCGCGCCGACGAACGACACCATGTACCCCTCCGTACCGGCGCCACCTGTGACCTCGCCGTACGAGAACGGATCCCCGACGTGGCGGACATCCCCTGCGCAGGCCCGGCCATTGAGCAGAACGATGTCGGCGTCAGGTGGCGCCTGCCACGACTCGATGTCAAGTGGAAAAGCACGCGTCACCACTGCGTCGTCCTCAAGGACCATCGACCACGGCAGTCGCTCTCGCACGAGGTGCCGCAGGAGCCTGATGTGGCTCAAGCCGCATGCCGCCTCGTTAGCGCTCGCGGCGGTGAAGCCCTCGAGCCGGACGCTACCCTCAGCCTCGCAGCCGCCGAACGCCGTGGCGTTGATGTCTTCTCCACGGGTGGCGAGCCACCGATGGAAGGGCACACCATAGGTGCGCATGAGGCTGTCCAGTGCCGCGATCCGCGCTACGGCACCCTCGGCGTTGATGACGAAGACCTCGATCACGTCCGACGCACCAGCGCACGATTCACCCTGTCTAGCGCGGGCTGCAGCAACTCTTCACGCCGCGCCAAGCGGCGGAGCTCGTCAAGCGGGTGCTCGACCCCTCTCGGACGGCTGGCGGTGCTAGACCCCACGGCAGGCAAAACGATCCGCTGCTTGAGCGCTTGCTTCTCCGCATCCCGGCTGAGCAGCATCGCGAAGGCATGGTAAGCCCCAGCAACCCAGACACCGCTTGCTTTCAGCCAACCCACCTGCTTTGGTATTTATTTGCCGTTGAACGCGCAGCCGGAGCCGTTGCACTGCCCTTCCACATGTCGACGAGGAGGGATGCAGGGTGGCGTTTCAGTTCAGCTTGGACGGCGGAGATGAATGACGCGAGCGAGCGCTACGCCGGACTCGTCCTGAGAATGGATTGCAGGGTCCGCGATCTGTCCGCCGCCATCGATCTACGTGACAATGAAACATTCAGAGATCACTGGAAAGGCGCATAACGGGAGTATTTCCGGACAAGCACATGGCTCCTGCTTCGCGCGAAAAGTAGAAACGCGCCTGGTTGACAGAGAGACTCCGTTCGCGCGTCAGGGCGGTTGGCTAGTTCACGGGGCTTATCCAACTGGCAATTCGTAGCGGCAGAAGCTCGGGGTGCTCACGCATGAAGTCAACGAGCTGCCGGCGAGTCAACGCGACGGCGCCATGCTCCTCGGGGGGAACATCGTAGGCGTCATGGGTCGAATACACGAATACTTGAGCGTCCTCACCAGCCACATCTACCAGCTCTCGCACGGGAACCACGTTGTTGGCCCCGCTCTTGACCGCGACAACCGCCAAGCGGCCGTCACGGTGTCGAAGCGCAGCCTCGTAGAGCGGCGTGTCGTGCATTCGACTCGACGGTAAGAGGAGCCAGCCGTCGGCCTGCAGGGAAAGCAGGACGATGTCCTCAACATCGATCGGATCGAGCAACTCGGAGATGATTTCCTCGGGATCGATAGGTGAAGAGGGGCGGCCGGGGTTGCTTTCGCGTTCGTAGATCATTTTCGTCACCTTGGCAGCCGCCTCGCTTGGGACCTTTCGCAGGGTTTCGCCCGGCCCCGTGAAGTTGCGGACCACTGCTCCAGGCACCTCGTAGTCGCGCAGAGGTTTGTCAAGCCAAGTGCAAGGGCGAACGTTGTTGAGATCCCAGCGGTCAGCCTCATCTGAGCCGTCATAGCGCCATCCGCCATCGATGAGCCCGAGGAAATAGCCGCCAGACCGGTCGCGGGTCCAGATCAGATCACCGTCTTGCACCTCGTTGGCAAGTCGGCCAATAGCTCGTGGACCAGTGGGGTTCCAACGGGGGATCTCAGCTACCGCCGCCAACACCTCTTCAAGCGGGGCGCCGTCACGAAGTACATCAGGCCGACCCCAACCCACGCCGACGACCTTCGCTTGCCGACAATAGGCCTTGGCAGCGTCCCAATTCGCCCAGTCGCCTTTAAGGTCTGAGCGTTGGCTATTGATCTTGACGCGCCAGACGGTCACTTTCTCGCCGCCGATTATCCATCGTCCCATCCTTCACGTCGCTTCATCGAGTGTCAGAGGGGCAGCCGCTCTCGCTTTGCGCGAAAGCCAGGGTCGGAAGCCGACCGCCCTCATGCGAGGGAAGAAGTGGCACGTCTTGACCGACCTTCGAGATCGACCAGCTGAGAGGCGTACATCGATTACCCCGAGGTAATCGACAGCTCTACCCGCGATGAATACAGTCGGCGCGCAATGGCGACGACCAGCAGTCATGTAGAGGTAGGGCCGCTTCTCCGCGAGTGGCGCGAGCGCCGACGACTGACCCAGCTCGAGCTCGGGCTCGAGGCGGGGGTCTCGGCACGCCACCTGAGCTTCGTCGAGACCGGTCGCTCAAAGGCGGGGCGCGAGATGCTCTTGAAGGTCGCCGAGCGGCTCGAGATCCCGTTCCGAGACCGAAATCAGCTCCTGCTGGTGGCGGGCCATGCACCCGCCTTCCCCGAGCGCCCTCTCGAGGATCCCGCCCTGGCTCCTGTTCGCGCGGCACTCGAGCGAATTCTCGCCGCGCACGATCCCTATCCTGCCGTCGTCTTCGACCGAGCCTGGAACCTGGTCTCGGTCAACGCCCCGATGTCAGCCCTGACTCAAGGCGTCGAGATCGACCCTGCGTTGCTCGAGCCGCCGATCAACATCCTGCGGCTCGGCCTCCACCCCCGTGGGCTTGCGCCGCTCATCGTCAACCTCGCCAGCTGGCGCGCGCATTTCCTAGAGCGACTGGCACGGCAGATCGCCGTGACCGGTGACGATTCGCTGAGGACGCTGATGGAGGAGGTCGCCGCCTACCCGGCGTCCGGGGACGGGGATGGGGATGCAGATGCGCCCGATGACGCAGGCAGCGAGATCCTCGGACCGCTGAGGCTGCGCGCCCCAGGCGGCGGCGAATGGGCCTTCTTCGGCATGTTCGCGGGCTTCGACACTCCGTTCGAGGTGACCACGTCCGAGCTGGCAATCGAGTTGCTCTTCCCAGCCGATCAGCCGACCGCGGAAGCGTTCAGGAAGGGAGAACCGTGAGCACAGTCAATCCTGGAATCGGGCGAGTCCTCGCCGCTGTCGGCGGCGCGCTGCTGATCGCCTCACTGTTCATGCCGTGGGTGGAGGGCCCGGGCGACACCACCCGCAGCGGATGGGATCTCTTGACGATGTCCGACGTCTTCTTCCTCATCGTCGGCTTGTGTGGGATCGCTGCGGGGCTGACAGGCGGCCGGTTCGGGTTGTTTCGACCAGATCTCTCCATGAACGGCACCACCGACATCCTCGGAGTCGTGGCGACAATCCTCCTGGTCTGGCTGATCGTCTTCGACTTCCCGTCGGGTGCCGGTCAGGGGTCCGGCGTCTACGTAGCCTTGATCGCGAGTGTCGCGATCGCTTCTGGCGCGGGCGATTTCCGGGTGAGGGAGCTCTTTCCCAGAATGTGAGTGTGAGGTCTGCACCGGGGCACTGCCGGTTCGCACGACTAGCGAACGTCTGCTGGCCCGCCGCAAGGCGCCTGGTTTGGCCGAACACCAGCTCGCTCGATCCCTGGTTGAAGTTCAGGCTGAGGCTGCCGGTCGGCGCGCTTTTCTGCGTGATCAATGGGCCCGCGGCTGGGCGACCGTTGCGCTCGGGCCGTAGGCAAGCACTTCACGGCACGCGATACTGCCCTCACCGGCGCCGTCCCCACCAGGATGGGGCAGTTGTATTCGCCATCTACCGGACCGCTGTTCGCCATTTGCCTTGAATCCATCGATGCCCCTGACCACCGACATGTTCCTCCGCAACACCCAGCCGCTGGTGCTCGAAGCGCTCGCGGACACGCGGGTCGTATTCATCGCTGGCGCAAGGCAGGTGGGGAAGAGCACGCTGGCACAGCAGATTGCGCGAACAGGCCAGCAACCGGAACCTGTGAGGCGAGCTACGGGATCGGTCGCATTGCGTCACGCACCAACGGTGCGAGTTGCTGAGGCGTCGTGCCGGCGCTGAAGCTGAGAATCCAGTCGGCCAGGTCGGGGTCAAGCGCTTCGACGCGGTAGCCGTTTAGCTCAAGGAACGTCAACATCGCGACGAGCGCCAGGCGCTTGTTGGCGTCGATAAATGCCTGGCGCTCTGCGATGCCGTGCGCCAAGACGGCGGCCTGCAACGCGAGATCGGCGTCTTCGTAGTTGGCGTAGCTGCGCGGCCGGGCAAGAGCGCCCTTGAGAGCCCCCTGGTCGCGAAGCTGATCGGCGGCCTGCGCGGGCATGCCGGTGATGATCGCCGCATACAGCTCGAGCGCGTCAACAAGCTCGAGGTAGATCGGCTCGGCCGTACCTTCCTCTTTGGACACCTGGATCTACTGTGGAGTTGACTCGGAGTCTGGGTCGTGCTCAGCGAGGATCTTCAATGCCTCCGGGTGCTCGGCGACCACGCGCTCGCCGATCGTGCGGATCCTCTCCCGCAGCTGCTCCGTCGGCAGGATCCGAAGCTCGCCGCCGTTGAGCTCCTCGACGAGCACAGACGTGCCCGGCGCATATCCATGCGCCTCGAACTCGCGGGGGATCGAAACCACGTTGCTGTTGCCGACGCGGCGGACCTTGACGATCTTCATGGCGCCAGTATATACGGGGATATCCCGAGACGTCGGGACACGCGCGGCTTCCGGATTCGTCAGGTGGAGCGAGAGTCTCGGGTCCAAGCCTGGGCCGAGGCCCAGATGAGCGCGCATCGTCCGAAGCGAGCACGCCCCGCTCAGTGGTCAATACGCTCGCAGCCACGCGCAAGGAGCAGCAGCGACTGCGGTCAATTACGGCCAGGTCGTGTGGCGACCAACTGATGCGCGCCCTCGTCCTCCCGATACGGTTGATCCCAATGAGGGGTGGATGGCAACGATGACGAGACCGAGGGGAGGCATCCCCCTCCCGCTTCTCGTCGGGGTTCTCGCCAGCGCCTTCCTCTTCACCGGCGCCCAGCCGGCGCTCGGGTTCGGCTTCATCACCAAGTGGGGCAGCTACGGCGCTCGGCACGGGCAGTTCACCCGTGTCATCGACGTGGCCACCGACCGGGCCGGCAACGTCTACGCGATCGACCCGCGCGACCGGGTGCAGAAATTCACCTCCCGGGGCGACTTCATCCTGCAGTGGGGCACCAGGGGCAACGGCAAGGGAGAGTTCGACGGAGTGTCGGGGATCGCCATCGACCGGGCCGGCAACGTCTACGTCGTCGAGAGGCGCAACGACCGGGTCCAGAAGTTCACCTCGAGGGGCAAGTTCCTGAGCGCGTGGGGTCACGCCGGCGGTGGCCCGGGTCGCTTCGACGGCCCGACCGCCGTCGCGGTCGATAGCGCCGGCAGTGTCTACGTCGTCGACACCGGCAACGATCGAATCGAGAAGTTCACCTCGGCGGGAAGGTTCATCACTCAGTGGGGGAGCTCGGGCAGCGGTCCCGGTCAGTTCAAGTTTCCCGACGGGATCGCCACCGACCAGCACGGCAACGTCTACGTCGCGGACACGGGCCTGGTGATCGGCATGGGCGTCTCCAAGTTCACGAGTGACGGTCGCTATCTCGCGTCCTGGGGCAGCGCCGGGATCGGGGCCGAATCTTCCCCCGGGAACGTGCCGGGTTTCTCGGCCACGGGCATTGCCACCGACGGAGTCGGCCGCGTCTACGTCTCCGACCTCAACTGGCCCGTCTCGAAGGGTCTACGTGTTCAGCTACGACGGGGCGCTGCTCGAAAGCTTCGGCGGCTTCGGCACCGCCGACGGGTTGTTCAAGAACCCCGCCGGTCTCGCCACCGACAGCCGCGGCGACCTCTACGTCGCCGACTCGGGCAACTACCGGATCCAGAAGTTCGGCAACCCGTCGGCGAGCTTCAACCTGGCCGGGCGGGTGACGACCGATCCGGCCAAGGGCACCGCGCGCCTGGTCGCGACCCTGCCGGGGGTGGGGGAGCTTGGCGTGACCGGGCGGGGGATCGAGAGGGCCGGCCGGACCGCCAAACGGGCCGGCGACCTCGGCCTGCCTGTGACCCCGAGCGCGGCGACGCGGCGGCGCCTGGAAGAGACCGGCCGCGCCACGGTCACCATCCGCGTCACCTACCGGCCGACCACCCCGGGCGCCTCGTTGACGGGCACGCGGTCGAAGCGGGTCGGCCTCATCCTGCTCCCGAACCTCCTCACGGCGACCCTCGAAGGCGCCCGACTGCGGGTGCGCGTCAGCTGCCCTGCCGGTTTCGCACCCCTCTGCCTCGGCAGCGCCGCGGCGGTGGCGGCCCGCGACCGCTGCGAGCGGCGCGACGGCCGGCGGGTCTGCCGGCAGGGCACCCGGCTGACCACGATCGCTTCGATCCACCAGTCCCCGGGCGACTCGAAGCTCATCACCTTGCGCGTCCGGCGCCGTTACAGGCGCCAAGTCGAGCAGATGGCCAGGCACCCCGGCCGCAGGTCGCTGCTCGTCCGCCAGCTGATCCATTCCAAGGGCTTCGAGCACGGTCGCCCCCGGGCCGTTTATCACATGTACCGCGTACAGGCGGGCGTGTAGGGAGCTCCCGCTCCGGACGAGGACCAGAAGCGGGGCTCAAGCATCGGCACGCTCTCGCTTCGCGCGACCGATGAAAGTCAAGGGCATCGGCGAACTTTTCTTCCCGGCCATGCGGTCGCTGACTGTCGGCGTCGCAAGCCGATTCGGCGGGGAGCCGGGGGTTCCGATCATTGTTTGCCGGTACTTGGGCAAGCCAGGACATGCAAGCCTGTTGCCGATGCGATGTCGGTGGGCGCGGGTGACCGACGAACCGAAGTGCAGACGTCTGGAGCCTTGGTCTGCCGCGCGGCTTGTCCTCTATTGAGTGACCTGACTATGCGCGCTCCACTGTCGCGCTCGCGCTCATCTTTCTCGCAGGCGCTCCGGCCTGCTGGTCTTTGACCATCCGCAGGTAGGAGGCCTCGGCGTGCTGGGCTGAGCCCAGGTTGGGCCGCTAGCCGGAGGCGGCTGGGACGAACTCTCGAATTGCGGCGGCCAGGCGGGTGGGCTGGTCGATCGGGATCAGGGTGTAGCTGTCCTCGATATCGACCAGGCGGCTGTTTGGAAAGTCGGCGGCGAGCTTGCGGCCGTGCTCGTTGGGCATCATCCGCCCCTCGCTGTCCCAGACCACCAGGACGGGGCGCTCGAAGCCCGCAAGCGATGCCGTTGCAGCTGCCATGTCGCGCTTGCCCTGTTTTACGTCGACGATGTACTTGCGCAGGTCCCGCCGGATCTCTGCCCTGCGCAGCGGCTCCAGCCAGTCGCGCATCAGATCGTCTGGGACGCCGCGCTTGCTCATCTGCCCGTAGATGAACGGCAGCCGGCGCGACCAGGAACGCAGCAGCGTCTGGCGCATGAGTTGGAAGCCGCCGGGCATTCGGGCCGAGAGGACCGCGGCGCGGCCGGCCAGGCCGGGCGGGTAGTTGCCCTCCGTCTCGCAGGAGACCAGGATCAGGGAATCGACTCGATCGAGGAGACCGTCGGCGACCATCGGCTGAGCCCCCGACCAATCGCTGAAGCAGAGGGTCACGGGGCCGGTGTCCAGGCTCTCGATGAACTCGGCGACCAGGCGGCCGAAGCCCCGCAGCGAGAGGTCGGCGTCGGGCCGCATCGGCTCGCGATGGGAGCCGAAGGGAAGCGTCGGGGCGATGCAGCGCAAGGCCGGGGCTCAGCTCCGGGACGACGTCGCGCCAGAGGCGGCCGTCCATCGCCAGGCCGTGCAGGAGGACCAGCGGGTGCCCGTCGCCGCCGCTGTCCTCGTAGTGGATGGTCCCCGCCGACAACCTCGCCTCCGGCATCTCACCCCTCCTGAAGTCTCTGGATCTGAATCCCACATCTCTGGACCTGACCTTCCTGTCCAGGCCTGAGATCTCTCTAGATAGATCGCTCTAGTTGCTGCAAACTATCATCGTTCCGGCGAAGCGAGGGGAAGGAAGCGGATGGCCAGCAACACCAAGGAACGGATCCTCGACAGCAGTGGCGAGCTGTTCCGGCGCCAGGGCTACATGGGCACCGGCGTCAAGCAGATCATCGAGGCTGCCGGAGCGCCGTTCGGATCGCTCTACCACTTCTTTCCCGGCGGCAAGTCCGAGCTCGGCGCGGAGACGATCAAGCGGTCCGGGGCGCTCTACGGGCTTCTCTTCGTCGAATTCGTGGGCACCGACGTGGAGCTGGCCGACGGGGTGCGGAGCTTCTTCGCAGGCGCCGCCGAGACCCTGCGCGAAACCGACTACGCCGACGCCTGCCCGATCGCCACGGTCGCGCTGGAGGTCTCCAGCACCAACGAGGGCCTGCGCGAAGCCTGCGCCGACGTCTTCGAGGCCTGGGTTGCCGGCGGGGTCGAGCGCTTCGCGCTGGCGGGCATCCCGCGCGACCGAGCTCGCTCGCTTGTAATCGAGATGCTGGCCGGCCTCGAGGGTGCCTTCGTCCTCAGTCGCGCCCTGCGCAGCACCGAGCCCGTCGAGGTCGCCGGGGCGGCGGCCGTGGCCTCGATCGAGGCGGCGCTGCGGGAGATTGGGGATCCCGCGACGGGCCTGGCCGGCGGGAGCGCCGAGACGGGCGGGCCCGGGGATTGACCGCGTGGCGAAGACTGACTGCATGGCGAAGACTGACCGCATCGCGAAACGATGCCTGGGAGACGACCTGCGACCGGGCGCTGCTGTTGAATCGGGCCGGTGAATAGCGGCGACGCCTATGCGAGGGCCGGGGTCGACCAGGGTGCGGCCGATGCCGCCGTGTCCGGACTGGTGCGGGCGCTGGGGGCGATCGACCTTGGGCGCCCGTCGCGCCAGGTGCCGCTGCCGGGCCACTACGCAAGCGTGATCGCGATCGATGAGCGAACCGGGATCGCCCTCTCCACCGACGGGGTCGGGACCAAGCTGCTGGTCGCCGAGCAGCTCGGCCGCTTCGACACGGTCGGGATCGACTGCGTGGCGATGAACGTGAACGACGTGATCTGCGTCGGCGCGGAGCCGCTGGCGATGCTCGACTACATCGTGACCGAGCGCGCGGACCCGGACGTTTGCGCGCAGATCGGCACCGGGTTGGCGCGCGGCGCGGAGCTGGCCGGGGTCGAGATCCCGGGCGGCGAGCTGGCCCAGCTCGGGGACATGGTCCGCGGCGTCGACATCGCCGGCACCTGCTTTGGCACGATCGCCCTCGATTCGATCATCGACGGCTCGGGAGTGCGGCCCGGCGACTCGATCATCGGGCTGCCCTCCTCCGGCATCCACTCCAACGGCTACACGCTCGCCCGTACTGCGCTGGACGGGATCCCGCTGGACGAGGACCCGGAGGGCCGCCTCGGCCGTCCGCTCGGCGATGTGCTGCTCGAGCCGACCGAGATCTACGTCAAGCCGGTGATGGAGCTGCTGCGCTCAGCGGTCGACGTGCGCGGCCTCGCCCACATCACCTCTCAGGGGTTCGGCAACCTGCTCCGCCTTGCCGCCGAGGTCGGCTACCGGATCGACGATCCCCTGCCGGTGCCGCCGATCTTCAAGCTGATCCAGGAGCGCGGCGCTGTCGGCAACGAGGAGATGCGCGAGGTCTTCAACCTGGGCTGCGGCTTCTGCTGCGTCGTGGCAGCGGGGGATGAGGAGGAGGCGCTGAAGCTGCTGCGCGCTCACTACCCGGACGCGCGGCGAATCGGCGTTGCGACCGAGAATCCCAACACCGTCGCCTACCCCGACGGCTGGCCGGCCTGCGGGTAGATCGACCAATAGGCGGCCGACGGGCAGATCTCGTGACCAATAGGCAGCCGACGGGCAGATCTCGCCACTCACGGATAGCCGGTCACACGTAGCGGGTGCTCGAGGGCGGCGTTCAATTGCGGGCGCTTAATCGCTGGCGGGCGGCCAACCTGGATCGACGGGACGGAAACAGACCACATAGGTGCATTTCCGTCCCGTCGATCCAGGTTGGCCGCCGATGGGCCGATTTCGCACCACATAGGTGCATTTCCGTCCCGTCGGCGTTGATTTCCGTCCCATCGGCGTTGATTTCGGTCACCTCGGCGATGAGGGGACGGGAGCGCTCGCCCAGGGGGAGGCGGGGACGAGCCCAGGGCGAATCAGATGGAGGACGTGCGCGGGGACGACCTGCTCGACAATATGGACTCCTAGATGGACACCGCTCCTCAACCTCCAGATGGACACCCGCTCCTCAAGCTCGATGATCGGTGCCGTGCTTTCCGGCCGATACCGGCTGGAGGCGAAGCTGGGCAGCGGTGGCATGTCCACCGTCTACCTGGCCCGCGACGAGACGCTCGACCGGCCCGTCGCCGTGAAGGTGATGCACCGTGAGATGTCCGAGCAGGCCGACCAGCTGGAGCGTTTCCGGCAGGAGGCGCGGGCGGTCGCCAAGATCACGCACCCAAACGTCGTGTCGGTGATCGACGCGGGCGAGGACGGCGGCCACCCCTACATCGTCTTCGAGTACATCAAGGGCGAGACGCTCAAGCAGCGGATCTCCCGGGTGGGCGCCCTCGACACCCAGGAGGCGATCGCCTACGCGATCGAGATCGCGCGCGGCCTCACCGTCGCCCACGCCCGCCAGATGGTCCACCGCGACATCAAGCCGCAGAACATCCTGATCGACGACGAGGGCCGCGCCAAGCTGACCGACTTCGGCATCTCGCGCCAGCTCGAACAGGACGGGATGACCGCAACCGGTCGAGTCCTCGGCACCACCGACTACGTGGCCCCCGAGCAGGCGATGGGGCACGGCGTCGACCCACGTTCCGACATCTACTCCCTGGGTGTGGTGCTCTACGAGATGCTGGTCGGGCAGGTTCCCTTCCACGCCGAAAGCCAGGTGGGCGTGGCGATGAAGCACGTCAACGAGGAACTGCCCGACGTGCAGCGGCGCCGGCCGGGCTGCTCGGCCGCGGTGGCACTGGTGGTAGAGCGGGCAACCGCCAAGAACCCGGCCGAGCGCTACCCGCAGATCGCCGAGATGATCGACGACCTCGAGACGGCGCTGGAGGTCGAGGCGGCGCGGGCCGGCTCGACCACGGGCGAGGCGACCAGCGTGCTCGACGCCGTGCCGCCGCCGAAGCGCAAGCTCTCCGGCCGGGCGCGGTGGTCCTGGGTCGCCATCGTCGCCCTCCTGTTCGTGGTCGGCGGGACGCTGCTCGCGGTGCAGCTGATCTCCAGCGGGATCGGCGGTGGTGGCGCGAACAAGGGCAAGGGCCGGACCGTGGCGATCTCCTCCGCGACCGACTACGACCCCCAGGGCGACGGCGAAGAGATCGGCAGCAAGGTCGGCCTCGTTTGGGACGGCGACCCGACCGGGACCGCCTGGGAAAGCGAGCACTACGACACCGAAAGCTTCACCGGGATCAAGACCGGGCCCGACGCCGGCGTTGGCGTCTACGTGACGACCGGCTCGCAGGTCATGCCGGTGAGGATGATCGTGCGCACCCCGACGCCCGGCTGGGACGGCCAGGTCTTCGCGGCCCCGGCGGGGCCTCCGTCCGACCTGTCCGGATGGGGGGAACCGGTCGGCGAGGTGACCGACGCCTCCGGCACAGAGGAGATCGACCTCAGCGTGCCCGCGCCTTCGCGCTACTTCCTGCTCTGGTTCACGAAGCCCTCTGAAGCCCGCGACCAGGCGGGACGCTTCCAGGTGGAGATCAGCGACATCAAGCTGCTCGACTGACGGGCGGGTGGACAAGGCGGCCCGCCCGCGGGGGCGGTGTGTCTCCGAGGGGCGGTGCGGTTGCGCCCAGGAGCCGCCGGGCGGCGCCCGCGCCGGGCGGACCCGTCGGTCAGAACTCGTGGGAGCGGGCCCAGCGGTGCCGCTCGAGGGCGAGCTGGATCAGGCGGTCGCACAGGCTCGGATAGCTGAGGCCGCTCGCCTCCCACAGCCTTGCGTAGACGCTCGTGCCGGTGAAGCCCGGCATCGTGTTGATCTCATTCACCAGCACCGTGCCGTCCGGCTCCACGAAGAAGTCGCAGCGGGCCAGCCCCGAGCAGCCGCCGATCTGGAAGGTGACCGCGGCGAGCTCGCGGACGCGAGCCGCCTGCGCGTCGGGAATCGGCGCGGGAACGACCAGCTCCATCCCCCCGTCGCGGTACTTCGTCTCGTAGTCGTACCAGTCGCCATGGGCGATCACCTCGCCCGGCAGCGAGGTCTCGACCTGCTCGTTGCCAAGCAGCGCGCACTCGACCTCGCGCCCGTGCGCGGAGGCCTCGACGATCACCCGCGGGTCGTGGCGGCGAGCCAGCTCGACCGCCGCGTCAAGCTCGTCTCCCGGCGCCTCGACCCGGCTGATCCCGACGCTCGACCCCAGTCGCGAGGGCTTCACCCACAGCGGCCGGTCCATTGCCTCGCAACTCCGGCGCCAACCTTCCTCCCCCGCGCAGGCGAACTCCACCTGCGGAACGCCACGCTGGGCGAGCAGCCTCTTCGTGGTCAGCTTGTCCATGCAGACCGCCGACGCGAGGACATCGGAGCCGACGTAGGGGACGTCGAGCCACTCGAGCAGCCCCTGGACGCTGCCGTCCTCTCCGAAGGGCCCGTGCAGAGCCGGGAAGACGGCGTCCGCGCCGAGCAGCCCGGCGCCGGGGGTGAGGGAGACGGGGTCCCCATCGCAGCTCCAGGACCCGTCCCGGGCGATCGTGACCCGCAGCGCCTCGTGACCGGCTTCCTCCAGTCCCCGTGCCACCGCCTCTCCCGAGCGCAGCGAGACCTCGTGCTCGGAGGACAGCCCGCCGGCGAGGACCGCGACCCTCATGGTTCCGCCGTGGGCACGCCGACGACCAACGTGACCGACGTTCCCTGTTCGACTTCCGCCCCCGCGGGCGGGAACTGGGTGATGACGCTTCCCAGCTGGTCAAACGATTCGGTTTCCTGTTCCTCGACGGTGGGCGTCAGGCCGGCGTCGCGCAGGGTCTGCACCGCTTCGGCGCGTTCCTGGCCGACCACATCCGGCACGGTGACCTCCCGCTCTCCCTTGGAGACGACGATCGAGACGGTCGAGCCGCGGGACAGGGTCGACCCGGCGCTGGGGGTCTGCCGGATCACTTCGCCCGGCGGTGCGGGGTCTTCCGTTTCCGAGACGTCGGGGACGAGGCCGCTGGCGCGGATCTGCTGCACCGCAACCCCCCTCTGCGTGCCGACGAGCACCGGCACCGTGGCCGGCTTCGGGCCCTTCGAGATCGTGAGGACGACGGTCGAGCCGTGCGTCGCAACCGTGCCTCCCGAGGGTTCGGAGTGGATCACGAGGCCGGCGTCCACTTCTTCGGAGGCGGCGCTCCTCACCCGCGCTTCGAAGCCGGCGTCTTCCACCATCGCGACCGCGTCCTGTTCGGTCAGGCCCGCGGTACCCGGGACCGCGGCCCTGCCGGGGCCCGCGCTCACCGACAGGTTCACCTTCGGCTTGGAGCAGAGGAAATTGAGGAAGGCGCAGTCGAGCGACGCCTGGCCCGCGGGCGGCGAGGCAACCGGTTCCTGCTCGAAAACGGTGTTGCGCGCCGTCTGGCGCTGGACCCGGCTCACCTCGCCGACCTTGAAGCCGCTCTGTTCCAGGAGGGCGATCGCAACGCTGAGCTGTTCGCCGGTCACGTCGGGCACCGCAGTCGTCGTATCGCGCGTCAGCGTAAAGCCGACCAGGAGGCCGATCAGCACGGCTGCCAGCGCCAGCATCAGCCACAGACGGCTTCGCCGTTTCTCCTCGCGCTCATCCTCGGTTGCGCTCGCCTCCTGTGCGGGGGCGACAAGCGGCGGCGGGGGCGCAAAGACCACGGTGCCGTCGCCCGGGGTGGATGGGTTCGCGATCGCCGTGTCGAGGGCTGCGATGAACGCGGCGGCGCTCTGGAAGCGCTGCCCGGGGTCCTTCTCCAGCGCCCGCATCACGACGGCGTCGAGGGCCGGAGAAACCGCGGGGTTGATCGAGCTGGGCCGCTGCGGGGCGTGCGAGACCTGCTTCATCGCGATCGCGATTGCGCTGTCGCCCTCGAACGGGACCCTGCCGGTCAGCGCCTCATAGAGGATCACGCCGATCGAGTAGAGGTCGGAGACCGCTGTCACGTCGAGGCCCTGCGCCTGCTCGGGCGAGAGGTAGTGCGGGGTGCCCATCACAGAGCCGGCCTGGGTGATCTCCGAGGCCCCGGCCCGGGCGATCCCGAAGTCGGTGACGGTGGCCTTGTTCTCGGAGTCGACGATCACGTTCTGGGGCTTCAGGTCGCGGTGGACCACCGCGTGGCGGTGGGCGAAGCCGGCGGCCTCGAGCACCTGGCGGATCAGCGCCGCGGCCTGGTTGGGGTCGAGGCCCTCGTCGATCAGCTCCTTCAGCGAGCGGCCCTCGAGCATCTGCATGGCGATGTAGTAGGTGCCTTCGATGTCGCCGCGATCGAAGACGGAGACGATGTTCGGGTGCTGGAGGCCGGCCGCAGCCTCCGCCTCGCGCCGGAAGCGCTCGACGAACTCGCGGTCCTGGGCGAAGCGGCGGTGAAGGATCTTCAGGGCGACGTAACGCTGCAGGTGCGGATCCTCGGCCAGCCAGACGTCGGCCATCCCGCCCGACCCGATGCGGCGCAGCAACCGGTAGCGGCCGTCGAACACGCTCCCCGCGACGACGTCAGGCATTCGCCCGCTCTCCTCGTGCCTCGCGCCTCACGGCGATTCCCCACTCACGGCGATTCCCACTCACGGCGATTCCCCCTCCCGATTCCCACTCACGGCGATTCCGCCCCGTCGTCACTTTGCCCGTCGTCACTGTGGTTGAGCCCGCCTGTCACTGCGATTCTTCTCCGTTCAGGATCGTTTCGGCAACGTCGCGAAAGATCGGCGCCGCGATGTCGTTTCCGAACGCGGTCGTGCACTCGACCGTCGCCGCGATTGCGATCTGTGGTTCGTCGGCCGGAGCAAAGCCGATGAACCATGCCTGGTTTTGATCGCTGCCGCCTCCACACGCCTCGTTGAATGGCGTTTCCGCGGTGCCGGTCTTGCCGGCAACCGGGACGCCGGAGATCGCCGCGTTGGTGCCGGTGCCGGCGCTCACCACACCTTCCATCGCGGTGGTCAGCTCCGCCGCCGTCTGCTCGTCCATCACGTTGCTGTACAGCGACGGGTCGAGCCGCTTGGTGACGCGGCCGTCGCGGTCGACCACGCGGCTCCAGATCTGCGGCCTCATCAGCCGCCCCCCGTTGGCAACCGCGGCGGCCACCTCGGCCATCTGCAGCGGCGTCACCGCGAGTCGCTCCTGGCCGAAGGCGACGCGGGCGATGTCGACGGGGTCGTCCCGCCCGAGCAGCTCGCGGTCCTGGAAGATCCCGCTCCTGTAGACCTGGCCGGCGGGGAGGTCGATCGGCGGGATCGAGCCGAAGCCAAAGCGGTCCATGTACTCGAACATCGTGTCCGCGCCGACCTGCACCCCGAGCTGCGCGAACCAGGTGTTGACCGAGTTGGTCAGTGCGGTGTCGAGCGAGATCGGGCCGAAGCTCTGGTTGAAGTCGTTCTGCAGCGGCTGCCCCTGAGCGCTGATCGTGCCGGGGGCGTCGATCGTCGATTCGGGCGTGATGGTGCCGCTGTCGAGGCCGGCGGCGGCCGTCACGACCTTGAACGTCGAGCCGGGTGGGTACTGGCCCTGGGTCGCGCGGTCAAACAATGGCGAGGTGGAGTCCCGGATCAGCTCGGATAGGTGTTCGGGAACCAGGTTCGGGTCGAACGGCGGGTTCGAGGCGAGCACCCGCACCCTGCCGCTGGCCGGCTCGATCGCCACCACGGCGCCGAAGCCCGCCGCTTCGAGGTCGGCGAGCGCCACGCGCTGCGCTTCGGGGTCGATGTTGGTGACGACGTCGTCCCCCTCCTGGCGGTGGCCGCGCAGCTCGTCGAAGATCGAGGTGAACTCCGAGCTGTCCCCGACCAGTTCGTCGTTGTGGAACTTCTCGAACTCGCTGTCTCCATAGCGCACGAAGCTGTAGCCGATCGGGTGGCCATACAGCGAGCCTTCGGGATAGCGCCGCACGTACCGCAGGCTGTCGCCGCGGCCCTTGGGAACCGAGTAGGCGATCACGGTGCCGTCCGCGGCGAGGATCCTGCCGCGCCTGATCTGCTGCTGCTCGAACAGCGGCCGCTTGTTGGCGCTCTCGTCCTTCAGCGCGTTGGCGTCGAACACCGCCCAGTAAGAGGTGAAGCCGACCAGCACCACGAAGAGCAGGGCGATCAGCCGGAACAGCTTCACGATCTGGGCGTTCACAAGCCCTCCAGCGCCGGCTTGCCCAGACGGGACGGGCCGTCATCCTCCCGGCGGGCGCGGTCGGAGATCAGAAGGAGCAGGGCCAAGAGCACGAGGTTGGCGACGAGCGAGCTGCCGCCGTAGCTGATGAAGGGCAGCGTCACGCCGGTCAGCGGGATGACACGGGTGACCCCGCCGATGATCACGAAGGCCTGGATCGCGAAGACCGCCGTCAGTCCCGTCGCCAGCAGCTTCGAGAAGCCGTCATCGACGACGAGGGCGATCTTGAAGCCCCGGGCCGCGATCAGCAGGTAAGTCATGATCACGCCGCACGCCCCGAACAGGCCCAGCTCGTTGACGATCAGCGAGTAGATCGTGTCGGTCTTGGCCGCCGGAAGCAGCGGCGCGTCGGTGCCCGGGATCGTGATCAGCGCCTGGCCGAATCCCTTGCCGAACAGGCCGCCGTCCGCCTGGGCGAAGATCGACTGGAGGATCTGGTAGCCGCTCGCCTGCGGGTGCGCGTAGGGGTCGAGCCAGATCTCGACCCGGTCGTGGACGTGGGGCACGGTCGAGGCGAAGAACCAGGCCCCGACCAGGAAGAGCGCCATCCCGATGACGACGAACGAGAGGCGCCCCGTCGCCACGTAGAGCAGCGCCAGGAACGCGGCAAAGAACATCAGCGAGCTGCCGAGGTCGCGGATGAAGACCAGCATCAGCATCGACGCTCCCCAGACGACCAGCAGCGGGCCGAGGTGCTTGAGCGGCGGCAGGGTGACGCCGAGGACGCGCCGGGCGCCGACGATCAGCACCTCGCGGTGATCGCGCAGGTAGCCGGCGAGGAAGATGACGATGCAGATCTTCGAGAGCTCGGCGGGCTGGAACGCGAGAGGGCCGATCTTCACGCCGAGGTAGGCGCCGTTGACCTGTTCGCCGATGCCCGGCAGGCGCGGCGCCAGCAGCAGCAGCAGGCCAACCGCGGCGATCGTGTACCGGTATCGCTCCAGGATGGAGTAGTCGCGCAGGAAGTGGATCGTGAGCGCAAAGAAGGCGAGGCCGAGGACGAAGAGGTTGGCCTGGTCGCGAGCCAGATCCGCGTCGATCCGGTAGACCATCACGAGGCCGAACGCGGTCAGCAGCGCCACCAGCGGGAAGAGGTAGGGATCCGCGTTGGGAAGGCGCAGCCGCAGATAGATGTGCGTTGCGAGGCAGATCGCGAGGAAGTAGCCGCCGTAGACCAGGCTGAGGTTGTCCAGCCGAGCGTTCTCCTGAGCGAAGACCGCCGCGAAGCCGGCGGTGAGCAGCAGCGCGACGGGCACGAGAGCGGTCAGCTCCCGGTTCCTTGCTGACATCAAGGATCGTGCCTCGTCAAGGAACCCCCTCGCTGATCGTGCCTCGTCAAGGAACCCCCTCGCTGCCTTCGATGTCCTCAATCAGCGAGACCGCGTCGGCGCGGGAGCGGAGATCGTGGCCGGTGACAGCTTCGCGGCGCTTTTGCGGCAGCGAGGCCGTCTGAACCGGAAGCGCGTAGCGCTGCTGATAGAGCTCTATTCCGAGCGGAAGCTCGTAGGGCGCGCCGCGATACAGGGCGACGCGGCCGCTCGAATCCGTGCCCAGGAACCAAACCTGCCGGTTCGCGTACCAGGCGCCGAATGCGACCGCCGCGAGCACGGCGACGCCTGCGAGCACCTTCGCGGTGCGGCGCACCCAGCGGCGCTTTGGCTTCGCTGCGAGCTGCTCGCGGCGCTGCTTTGCCGCGGCGCCCGCGGCGCGGCGGCGGACCTCGGTCGCGGTGAGGCCGGCCTCCTCGGCGGCGGCACCGACAAGCGTCGCCTTCTCGGCCTCCCGCGGCGCCTCCCCGGGCGCGCCGTCGCCCTCGGCGGGCGGCGGGCCCTGAGGGAGCGGCGCAGCGGCATCGCCGAGACGGAAGGCGAGCGCGGTGATGTTGTCGCGCCCGCCCGCGCGGTTCGCCTCGTCGACCAGGGTGCGCACGGCCTCCTTGATCGAGGCGGCACCCGCCAGGACGAGCTGGATCCGCTGCTCGTCGAGCATCGTCGTCAGCCCGTCGGAGCAGAGCAGGAAGACGTCGCCGGGGGCGGCCGGGACGGTCCGCACGTCGACCTCCACGCTCGGTTCGGGGCCGAGCGCCCGGGTGATGATCGAGCGCTGCGGGTGGTCCTCGGCCTGGGCGTCGGTGATCTGGCCTTTGCGCCGCATCTCCTCCACCAGCGAGTGATCGCGGGTCAGCCGCTCCAGCTTCCCGCCGCGCAGCCGGTAGGCGCGGCTGTCGCCCACATGGCCGATGCAGACCTCTTCGCTCTCGGCGTTGACGATCGCCGCGGTGATCGTCGTCCCCATGCCGGCTCGCGACGGGTCGGCCTGGGCGAGCTCGTGGATCTCCCGGTTGGCCGACTCGATCGTCTCCTGCAGGACCCGCTCGGGGGGCGCGTCGGGAAGGTCGCGGTCGAACGCCTCCGCGGCGGCCTTCGAGGCAACCTCGCCCGCCTGCGCGCCGCCCATCCCGTCGGCGACGACGAAGATCGGGGAGCGAACGAAGAAGGCGTCCTCGTTGGCGTTTCGCTGCCGGCCGGTGTCGGTGCGGAACGCCTGCTCGTCTATCCGCAGCATTGGCCACCGCCCGTTTCGCGCACTTGCCTCATGAGCCGGCCTCGAAACTCGCCTACTCGCCTCATGAGCCGGCCTCCAAGCTCGCGCACTTGCCTCATGAGCCGGCCTCAAGGCGGAACTCGGTGTCGCCGATCCGCACGATGTCGCCGTCGATCAGCTCAGCCTCCCCCTTCAGGGTCGCGTCGTTGACCAGCGTGCCGTTGGTCGAGTTCATGTCTTCGGCGTAGGTGCGGCCATCGCGAGAGAAGATCCTCGCGTGCAGGCCGGAGGCGTAACGGTCCTCGATCTGAACGTCGGCCTCGTGGGAGCGGCCGATCGACAGCCCGCCGATCAGGTCGAAGCGTTCGCCCGCCGTCAGGCCGCCACCCCGCTCGGCCACCAGCCAGGCGTCGGCGCCGCCCGGGGCCTCCCCGTAGGCCGGGACCGGATGGAACCCCGTCGCATCCGGGGCCGGGGCCACCGTGCGCCGCAGGTCCTTCAGCGCGCTGCGCGCGACCCAGAGCAGGAACAGATACAGAACGGCGAGGAAACCGAACTTGAGGGCGACGGAGATCGGCTCGTAGTCCACGTGCCTACTGCTCGACGTCGAACAGGAAGGTTGTGGTGCCGAGCGTCACCTGGTCGCCGGGCTTGAGCCGTGTCGAGCCCACCCGGCGACCGTTGACCTTGACCCCGTTGGTCGAGTCGAGGTCGGCGATCGTCCACTCGCCGGCGGGGGAGCAGCGCAGCTCCGCATGGTGGCGCGACACGTTGGGATCGCGCAGCACGCAGTCGGCGTCCTTGGACCGGCCGATCGTCGCCCGCGGCCCCTCCAGAAGGTAGCGGCGGTCATCGAGGGCGACAACCGCCCGCGTCGCGACGACGGGCGCTGCGGGACTCTCGACCGCCGGGCCGCGGGAGCGCACGGCCGAGTAGACCATCGTGTGGCCCTCCTCGCCCTGGCTGGCGCTGTCCCCCTCGTGGGCGGGCGGCTTGACCAGGCGCGCCTGGATCCCGAACTCGCCGAGTCGCAGGCGCTCGTCCGTCTTGAACTTGACCTCCGGGCGCGTCAGCAGGTCGTAGGTGCGTCGCCGTGCGTGCTCGAGCAGGTAGCCGGACAGCTCCTGCTCGAGCGAGCGCTCGTATCCCTCCAGCCTGGCGCGGTCCCTGGTAGAGAGGTAGACCGTGTACTCGTTCGGCACGTAGACGCGCGCCACCCCGGCGGTCTTGTGCGAGTCCATTTCCTTGGCGAGTTTGCGGGCGAGCTCGACGGGCTGCACCTCGGAGCTGAATGCGCGTTTGAAGACCCCCTCGACGAGGCCTTCTATCCGACTCTCGAGGTTGCGTAGAACGCTAATAGGGGGGCTCCTCTTGCAAGCAGGCTCGGTTCGCCGTGGCAGCGAAATCGGCTGAAATCCTACGGCAGAGCGGCGCCGTGGCCGACCGCCAGCCAGCCGCCGAACAGCGCAGCCGCCGCGGCCACGCCGATGCGCACCCTCAACCCAGCGCTGCCGCGGGGCGGGTGGTCCGCAAGCTGGGCCAGCGAGTCCTCGACCACGGCCCCCAGTTCCTCCAGCCCCGGACGGCGGGAAGGGCGTGGCGCAAGGCAGGCGTCGATCGTGTCGCTGAGCTCGCGCGGCAGGTCCGGGCGCAGGCGGCGAAGGGCGCGGGGGGGGCGGCCGATCGCCCGTGCCGTGGCGGCGGGGGTGGCGCGGCGGTTCGGGTTCTCGCCGCCCCAGCACTCGTAGAGGGTCAGGGCCAGGGAGTAGACATCCGCCTCGGGGCCAGCGGTGCGGCCCTCCGCCTGCTCGGGGGCCATGTAGGCGAGCGTTCCGACGACGTCCCCGGGCGCGGTCAGCGCGGTGGCGTCGGTGAGCCGGGCGATCCCGAAGTCCATCAGCTTGGCGCGCGGCTCGCCGTCGTCGGTGACGAGAACGTTCTGCGGCTTGATGTCGCGATGCACGACGCCCTGGGCGTGGGCGTAGTCGAGCGCCTCGCAGAGGTCGGCGCCAATCTCCCCGATCTCGCGATCGCTGAGCACCGCCTCGCGGCTGAGGCTGTCCAGGGTCGTGCCCTGCACCAGCTCGGTTACGAGCAGGGCGCTCCCGTCCTCCTCCCCCATCTCGTAGAGGGTGACGATTCCGGGGTGGTTCAGGCGGGCTGCAGCCTGCGCCTCGCGAAGCACCCGGCGGCTGCTTTGGGGGCCGTCCGACTCGATCGCCTTGACGGCAACCGATCGCTCCAGGCGCCCGTCCCAGGC
This sequence comes from uncultured Solirubrobacterales bacterium, assembly GCA_963707965.1. GTDB lineage: Bacteria > Actinomycetota > Thermoleophilia > Solirubrobacterales > 70-9 > VRUE01. Next base: position 913,170 of record CAVPRR010000007.1, on the reverse strand, counting down.
CTCATAGACCACGCCGAAGCCTCCGCTGCCGATCCGGCGCTCGATCAGGAAGCGGTTGAGGACGAGAGAGCCAACCAAAGCCCCTTCGACTTCGCCAGGCAGCTCCGCACTCCTGCGCCGGCGGCGGGACGAATGACCTGACGTCACCTCCTGACCCGGCGGCAGGTCATGACGCCGAACTCAGCTAACAACGCGCCGGCCGGCCAGCGCGTTCCCTCCTGCGGTCGTTTGACTCCTTCCATCCGGGGTGCGTTCGTCTTTACTCGCGCTGAGCGCCAGGAACAGCGAACGGTTGCGTTCCTGCGGTCGTTTGACTCCTTCCATCCGGGGTGCGTTCGTCTTTACTCGCGCTGAGCGCGAGTAAGAGCGAACGCACCACCCTCGCGCGTTGCGGCGTGGTCAGGCGTGGTCAGGCGTAGGTCTTAGTCGATCCAGAGGACGCCAGAGCGACCACGAAAACGCAAGGTTTGCTGCGTGTCTTGACGTATCGACCACGCCAGCGTGCATACTCTCCGCCCAGCCAACGAGCTTTGGAGGGCCATTCTTGGAGGACTCCCTCGCATCCAGGCCGCAACGCGGTCCGCGGCCACCCCGCCGCCCGGAACGGCAGCAGATACTGCTGCGGCGCGCCCTTGCGCTCGGCGCGGGCCTGCTGGCCCTCGTCCTGATCGTGCTCGGCGTGCGTGGCTGCCTGGACGCCCGCAAGGACCGGGCACTTTCCGACTACGCCCGCGACGTCACGCAGATCGTCGAAGAGACGGACCAGACAAGCGAAGCCTTCTTCGCAAAGCTCTCCAACCCGGGGAGCCTCTCGGTCACCGATTTCGTGAGCGAGGTCGACGCCGACCGCAGCGCTCTCGACAACTACGCGGCGCGGGTCAACGGGTTCGACGCGCCGGGAGACATGAAGAACGCGCAGGCCGCGCTGGAGCTCGTCTACGAGCTGCGCGCCAGCGCGATGGCCAAGATCGCCGACAGGATGAGCACGGCGCTGGGCAATGTCGGCTCCGAAAAGGCCACCGCGGTGATCGCCGGCCAGATCCAAACGCTGATGGCAAGCGACGTCCTCTACGCGGAAGTCGTGCGGCCTGAAATCAACGGCGTCCTCGCCGACAGCGGGATCGAGGGCGACGATGTGCCGAAGAGCGTCTTCGTCCCCGACGAGACCAGGTGGCTCGACGAAACCGCGGTCAGCGCGGCGCTGGGTTCGGTGAGCGGTGCAACCGGGACCGCGACACCCGGCGTGCACGGGCTCGGGCTGATCGCGACAAGCGTCAGCGGCACCGAACTGGCGCCCGACTCCGAAACCACCGTTTCGGGCGAAGAAACGCCGGAAGTGGAAGTCCAGGTGCAGAACCAGGGCGAATCGACCGAGAACGGGATCACCGTCTCGGTAACGGTGAACGGGGACAACACGCTGCAGGGGAGCATCAGCAGCATCGAAGCCGGCGCAACCGAAACGGTGGCCATCCCGCTGACACCGGTGCCGACGGGACGCGTCACGCTCGAAGTCGATGTGCAGACGGTCCCGGGAGAGCGGGTGGCCGACAACAACAAGGCCAGCTACACGGTCGACTTCCGGTGAGGACTGCCTTTCTCGGGCCACGGGGGACGTTCACCGAAGACGCCCTGAGCGACGCAGTGACGTCCGGCGAGTTCGAGCCGCTCCGGACTCCAACCGTGCATGACGCGATCCTTGCCGTCGAGCGTGGCGAGGCGGACCGGGCCTTCGTTCCGTTCGAGAACTCGATCGAGGGCTCGGTGCGAAGCACCCTGGACACCCTCGCCTTCGATACGGAGGCGGTGACGATCGTCGGCGAGCACGACTATGTCGTGCGTGCCCACCTGATCGCCCGTGAGGCGCTGGAGCTGGACCGCGTCGCCGCCGTGCTCTCGCACCCCCAGCCGCTCGCACAGTGCGCTCGCTTCCTGCGCGAGGAGCTTCCCGGCGTTGAGCGGCGCAGCGTGAGCAGCACGGCGGAGGCCGTGCGCACGATCAGCGAGACGGACCAGCCATGGGTGGCCATCGGCGCTCGCGTCGCGGCTGAGCTCTATGGCTGCACGATCCTGCGCGAGGGCATCGAGGACGAGGCGGGAAACGTGACTCGCTTCGTCTGGATCGCACCCTCCGGCACGACCCCGGCGGGCGAGGGCCCATGGAAGACCTCGCTGGTATTCGCCGAGCTCGGCGAGGACCATCCGGGCGCCCTGGTCGAGGCGCTGCAGGAGTTCTCCAGCCGCAAGGTCAACCTCAGCCGCATCGAGTCCCGCCCGCTCAGGCGCGGGCTCGGGCGCTACATGTTCTTCTGCGACCTCGAGGGTGCTGAAAAGGACCCCCCCGTCGGCGAGGCCATAAAGGCCCTCCGCACGAAGGCCGAATCCGTCCGCATCCTGGGCTCCTACCCAGTCGGCTGAAGGGCCAAGGGCCCGTCGGCTGAAGGGCCAAGAGCCGGGCGGCTGAAGGGCCAAGAGCCCGTGGGCTGAAAGGCCAGGACCCGGGCGGCTCAAGAGGTGGGGGTGGGGGCGCCTCGCGGACCCACCCGCGGGCGTGCGTAGAATTCCGGGCCAATATGGCACGAGTACTCGTACTCAACGCGACGTATGAGCCGATCAACGTCTGCACGTTGAGGCGCGCTGCTGTCCTGTTGCTGAAGGAGAAGGCCGAGCTGCTGGAGCGCCGCGACGGGGAGCTGCACTCCGAGCGGATGACGATGAAGCGGCCCGACGTGATCCGTTTGGTCAGCTACGTGCGCGTCCCGCGCGAGGCTCACCGGCGCAAGATCACGCGCCGGGCGGTGCTCGCGCGCGACGCCTGGACCTGCCAGTACTGCGGCTCCCGCAAGTCCAGCCTGACCGTCGACCACGTGATCCCGCGCAGCAGGGGCGGGAAATCGGTCTGGGAGAACATCGTTGCCGCCTGCGCCAGCTGCAACCGCCGCAAGGGCAACCGCCTCCCCCGCGAGATCCAGATGCACCCACGAAGGCTTCCGAAGCCCCCCGGGCCCACGGTCTTCATCCAGGTCTCGACGCCGAGCATCCCCCCCGCCTGGCAGCAATACCTCCCGGCCGCGGCCTGACTCCTGCGGTCGTGCCCTCCTGCGGTCGTTTGACTCCTTCCATCCCGGGTGCGTTCGTCTTTACTCGCGCTGAGCGCCAGGAACAGCGAACGGTTGCCCTCCTGCGGTCGTTTGACTCCTTCCATCCGGGGTGCGTTCGTCTTTACTCGCGCTGAGCGCCAGGAACAGCGAACGGTTGCCCTCCTGCGGTCGTTTGACTCCTTCCATCCCGGGTGCGTTCGTCTTTACTCGCGCTGAGCGCCAGTAAGAGCGAACGCGGTTGGAAAAGCGCCGGGCGGCGGGAAGGCATCGGGTGAGGCGTCTCTTGGACCGGCGGACAGGTAGCTCAGAGCGGGTGAGTCGGGACCGGCGGACAGGTACTCAGAGCGGGTGAGCCGGGTCGGGACAGGGGGGCGGGGCGGGGTCAGTCGGGGGGACGGGTGGGTCGGCGCCGGGGCGGGAGACGCGCCGCGGCGCTCACTCGGTCAGCGTGGCCTGCTGAGGCGCATCCTCGACCGGGGTGTCCTCACTCGACTCGACCACGAGGGCGACGGCGCTGACCCGGTCGTCGTCCTTGATGTTCATCACCCTCACTCCCTGGGTGGGTCGGCCCATGAGCGAGATGCCCTTTGCAGAGGTTCGCTGCACCATTCCCTGGTGGGAGATGAAGAGCAGGTCCTGGTGCTCGCGAACGATCAGGGCGCCGGCCAGGCCACCCTTCTTCGCCGTCAGCTTCGCCGTCAGCACCCCTTTCGTGCCCCTGCCCTTGACCGGGTACTCGGCGATCGTGGTCCGCTTGCCGTAGCCGTTCTCGGTGACGACGAAGAGCTCGGTGTCGTCCCGGGCGACGTCCATGGCGAGCACCCGGTTCTGCTTCCCGTTCACCTTCGAGGAGACGTTCATCCCTTTGACGCCCGAGGTGTCCCGGCCCATTGCCCGCACCGCCTTCTCCGAGAAGCGCGACGCGTGCCCGGACTTGGAGACCATCAGCAGGTCGTCGTTCCCCGAGGTCAGCCGCACCTGCACCAGCTCGTCGCCGTCGCGGACCTTGATCGCGATGATCCCGTCGGCGCGGATCGGCGTGTTATAGGCGAGGAACTCGGTCTTCTTGATCATGCCCTTGGCGGTCGCGAAGGCGAGGTAGCGGTTCTCCGTGAAGTCACGGGTCGGAATCACCGCCATCACCTTCTCTCCCTCGCGCAGGGGGAGCAGGTTGACCAGGGAGCTGCCTTTCGCGGTCCGCGAGCCCTCCGGCAGCTCGTAGACCTTCAGCCGGTAGACCTTTCCCCGGTTGGTGAAGAAGAGCAGGTAGTCGTGGGTCGAGCAGATGTGGAGGTGGGCGATGTAGTCGTCCTCTTTCAGGTTCATCCCCATCACCCCCACCCCGCCGCGGTGCTGCTGGCGGTAGGTCGCCAGCGGCAGCCGCTTCACGTAGCCGGATGCGGTCAGCGAGATCACCATCTGCTGGTCGGCGATCATGTCCTCGATCCCGACGTCTCCCTCGAAGTGGGCGATTTCGGTGCGCCGCTCGTCGCCGTAGGACCCGACGATCTCAGCAAGCTCCTCCTTGACGATGCCGAGGACCCTCGCCTCGTCGCCGAGGATGGTGCGCAGCTCGCCGATCCGCTCGAGCAGGTCGGCGTGCTCTGCCCTGACCTTGTCCGCCTCCAGAGCGGTGAGCCGCTGGAGGCGCATGTCGAGGATCGCCTGCGCCTGCTCGCGCGTCAGCTCGAACTTCGCGATCAGGCCCTCTCGCGCCGTGTCAGGATCGGCGGAGGCGCGGATCAGCTTGATCACCGCGTCGAGGTTGTCGAGCGCGATCAGCAGTCCCTCGAGGATGTGCGCGCGGGCCTCCGCGCGGCGCAGTTCGTACTGGGTGCGCCTGGTGACCACCTCGCGCTGATGGTCGACGTAGTACTTGACCAGCTCCCGCAGGCTCAGCGTACGCGGCACCCCGTCGACCAGCGCCACCATGTTGATGCCGAAGCTGGTCTGCATCTGGGTTTTCTTGTGGAGGTTGTTGAGCACCACCTTGGCCGGCTGGCCGCCGCGCTTCAGCTCGATCACCAAGCGCATCCCCGAACGGTCGGACTCGTCGCGCAGGTCGGAGATCCCCTCCAGCTTCTTTTCGCGGACCAGGTCGGCGATCTTCGAGACCAGCCCGTTGTCGCCGCCCTTCTTGACCATGAAGGGCAGCTCGGTGACGACGATCGCGTCCTTGCCGCCCTTCAACGGCTCGACGTGGGCGCGAGCGCGAACCTTGACCGTGCCGCGCCCGGAGGCGTAGGCGTCGCGGATCCCCTCCAGGCTCATGATCCCGCCACCCGGGAAGTCGGGCCCCTTGACGTGTTCCATCAACCCCGCCAGGTCGATCTCGGGATCGTCGATGTGGGCGTTCACGGCGCCCGCGACCTCGCGCAGGTTGTGGGGCGGGATGTTGGTCGCCATCCCCACTGCGATCCCCGACGCCCCGTTGACCAGCAGGTTCGGGAACCGCGCCGGCAGGATCAGCGGCTCCTGGGTCGATTCGTCGTAGTTGGGCCCGAAGTCGACGGTGTCCGCATCGATGTCGCGCAGCAGCTCGGTGGCCAGCCGCCCCAGCCGCGCCTCGGTGTTGTGGCTGACGAAGCCGTTGGTCAGAAAGGAGTGGTCGTCGGTGTCAACGCGAACCGAGAACACCGCCTGGACGCCGGCGGGCTCCACCGACTCGACCTCGGCGTAGAAGTAATCGCCGGTGACCAGCGGCTCAACCACATCCCGGACCTCCGCCGACTCGATTCGCTCCATGATCGCCGTGCCACCCTGCTCCCAGCGTTCCAGGCGATCGACGTTGTGACGACGGAGCCAGTCGCGCTCGGTCCACCGCGAGCCGCAGCCGGAGCGGATGTAGTCGGCGACATACGGAACGTGGTCGTGACTGAGAGAGCGACTCACCTCGGGGAGGGTCGCGAGGTCGGCTTCGAGCTTCGCCTGCTTGGCGCCGAGGAAGCCGACGTTGCGGGCAAACAGCCGGGCGTCCCGGCGGTTGCTGATCACAACCTTGAACTCACCCGTCTCATAGCGGCAGATACGCGAAACCACACCACTCTCGAGAAGAAGCAGCTGGACATCGTGCGCCAGCTGTTCGCTGTGGGTCGAGTACGACACCTGGATCGAGCGACGTGGGAGCAGCGAGGACGAGCCGTCGCCGGTGAAGAGCGAGCTCAGGAACGCCCGCTTGAAGGCATGGCCGGACCGCCAAACGAACTCAGGGACCTGCTTCGCACTCGCCTTGCCGACGATCGCTGCCAGCGGACTCTCGCGCAGGGCACTCAGGTTTTGAACGTCGATCTCATGGAGCAGGCTCCCCGAGGCGATGCGGCGCGCCGACACGTAGCGTGGACCGCCGACAACCGCGTCATACGCCGCCAGCACGGAGGCGAAGAAGTCCTCGTCGACGTTGTTGAAACCGGCGCGCTTGGGGCCGATCCACCCCTCGGACACGAATGCACCGGCGAGCAGTGCGAGCTGCCGGTCTCCGTCCGAGGGGGGCAGGGCGGCTTCTTCCTGGCCCTGGACAGTGCGTGAGATGAGCACTCGATCCCCCGGCTCCATCTCCTCGAGGAGCTTCCAGAGGAGAAGTGGCACCCCAGCCATATCGACCAGGCAGAGGACGGGATGGTTGTGGGTACCCGTCAGCTCGTGACCCTGGCTGGTGCGCAGGCGAAGCGTCGGGTGCTCTCCGGAGTGGAAGAGCTTCGACACATGGACGGGTCGCCCCAGCCGGTCGAGCACTTCGAAATCGGCGTCGTTGTCGGACTCAGGCTCGACGTCGGGGATGAGCGAGCCGATACGCACCGTGCCCTTCGGAGTGGCCACACGAGTGTCGCCGGTGACGCAGTACCTCATGGCAGCTGCCGGATCGTCGTCGATGGAGCCGAAGTTGCCCTGGCCGTCGACCAGCATGTAGCGCAGCGAGAAGTCCTGCGCCATCCGCACCAGGGTGTCGTAGATCGCCGAGTCGCCGTGCGGGTGGTACTTGCCCATCACCTCGCCGACGATGAAGGCGCACTTGCGGTAGGCGCGGGTCGGCTGCAGGCCGATGTCGTGCATCGCGTAGAGCACCCGCCGGTGGACCGGCTTGAGCCCGTCGCGCACATCCGGCAGGGCGCGGCCGACGATCACGCTCATCGCGTAGTCGAGATACGACGAGCGCATCTCCTTCTCGAGCTCGCGCTCCTCGATCCGCCCGGTCAACGCCTCGAGCGCCATCAGACCCCCACCTCACACATCGAGGAATCTCACCTCCTTGGCGTGGCTCTCGATGAAGTTGCGGCGCGGCCCGACCTGGTCGCCCATCAGCATCGAGAAGATCTGATCGGCGGCGGTGGCGTCGTCGAGGGTGACGCGCGCCAGGGTGCGGGTGGCCGGGTCCATCGTCGTCTCGCGCAACTGGTCGGCGTTCATCTCACCCAGCCCCTTGAAGCGCGTCAGCTGCACACCGTGTCGGGCCAGCTCCAGCACGGCGCCGCGCAGGGTCTGGAAGGAGAGCGCCTCGGCGGTCCGCCCGGAGTACCGGACCTCGAAGGGCGGCCGGCCGACCTGCTTCAGCAGCGCCGCGTGCACCTCTGCGAACCGGCGGTAGTCGTAATGCTCGAACAGCTCGCGCGGGAGGCGGTGGGTGCGCGCGAGGCCGCTCTTGCGTTCAATCGCCTTGACCGCCAGCCCCGCGTCGGAGTACTCGACGATCTCGGTGTCGAACGGCTCGCCCTCTGCAGCCTCGCCGCTCAGCACCTTGCGGGCACCGGCCAGGGTGGAAACCTCTTCGTCGAGCAGGCTCGACTCCTCGAGAAAGCGCACCGTCTGGTGTCCGAACTCCGCCTGCAGCGAGGATCCCCAGCCCTCGTACTCTTTGGCCCGGCGCGTGTAGCTCTGCCAGCGGCTCTTGCTCAGCTTCTTCGCCTTGCCGCTTGCGTCGGCGACCTCGATCTCCTCGAGCCTGTCGCGCAGCAGCAGCTCCTCCAGTTCGGACTCGCGCTCCAGGTAGGTCTCCTGGTTGCCCTGCTTGACGCGGTAGAGCGGCGGTTTGGCGATGTACACGTAGCCGGCGTCGATCAGCTCCGGCATCTGCCGGTATAGAAAGGTCAGCACCAGCGTCCGGATGTGCGCCCCATCCACGTCGGCGTCCGTCGCCAGACAGATTTTGTGGTAGCGGGCCTCCTCGATGTCGAACTCGTCGTGGACGCCGGTGCCGATCGCCGTGATCAGGGCCTGAATCTCGTTGTTTGCCAGCACCTTGTCGATGCGGCTCTTCTCGACGTTGATGATCTTGCCTCGCAGCGGCAGCACCGCCTGGGTCGAGCGGTCGCGGGCCTGCTTCGCCGAGCCGCCGGCCGAGTCGCCCTCGACCACGAACAGCTCCGCGTCGCGCGGGTCCTTGACCGTGCAGTCGGCGAGCTTGCCGGGCAGGGTCGAGTTCTCCAGCGCCGACTTGCGGCGCGTCAGGTCGCGCGCTTTGCGCGCCGCGTCGCGGGCACGGGAGGCGTCGATTGCCTTGGTGATGATGCGCCGCGCGTCACCCGGGTTCTCCTCGAGGAACTCGGCGAGCTTGCGATTGACCGTCTCCTCCACCAGGCCGCGCACCGACGGGTTGCCGAGTTTGGTCTTGGTCTGCCCCTCGAACTGCGGGTCGTGCAGCTTCACCGAGATCACCGCGGTGAGTCCCTCGCGAACGTCCTCGCCGCTGAGGTTGCCGTCCTTCTCCTTCAGCAGGCCTTTGCTGCGCGCATAGGCATTGAGGGTGCGGGTCAGGGCGGCGCGGAAACCGGACAGGTGCGAGCCTCCCTCATGGGTGTTGATGTTGTTGGCGAAGCTGAAGATCGACTCCTGGTAGGACGTGTTCCACTGCATCGCCACCTCGACCTGGCCCTCCTCCTGTTCCTCGCCCTCGAAGAAGATCGTCTTGCGGTGCAGCGTGTCCTTGTTCTCGTTGAGATAGAGGACGAAGTCCTCGATCCCGCCCTCGTACTGGAATGTGACGCTGTTGGTCTGGCCGCGCTCGTCGACCAGCTCGATCTTCAGGCTGCGCGTCAGGAAGGCGGTCTCGCGCAGGCGCTCGGCCAGGGTCTGGAAGTCGAACTCGAGCTCGTCGAAGATCTCGGGGTCCGGCTGGAAGGTCAGGGTCGTGCCGGTCGATGTCGCCGCGGCACCCTCGGTCAGCGGGCCCTGCGGCTTGCCGCGCTCGTAGTCCTGGCTCCAGACGTGGCCATCCCGACTCACCTCCAGGTGCAGCCGCTCCGACAGCGCATTCACCACCGAGACGCCCACTCCGTGCAGGCCTCCGGAGACTTTGTAGCCGCCTCCATCGCCGAACTTGCCGCCGGCGTGCAGGGTCGTCAGCACGACCTCGGCAGCCGGGCGCTTCTCCTTCTTGAGTTCTTCGACAGGGATGCCGCGGCCGTCGTCGGTGACCGTGCAGCTGTCATCGGGGTGCAGCACCACGCGGACGCTGCTGCAGTGACCCGCAAGCGCCTCGTCGACGGAGTTGTCAACCACCTCGTAGACGAGGTGGTGAAGGCCGCGCGGACCGGTCGAGCCGATGTACATGCCGGGCCGCTTGCGAACCGCTTCCAAGCCCTCCAGGACCGTGATGTCCTTTGCGCCGTATGAGTCGGGGGCACCCTTTCCCCCACCAGCGGTCTTGCTCGTCTTAGGCAACTAGCTCCTTTCCGATCTCATAAAAAACCCCAACCCTTGACAGCCTTGCCGCACCGGGTCGGGGCAGAATCCAAGTTGACATAAGGATACCATCTCGGCCCCTCCGAACGACTGCCCAACTGTCACAAAATCCCTGCAAATCACGAAAAGTGCCCTACTCTCGCCCGTCTTTCGCACGAAAGCGCAAACTGTCTGGGGCCCGCTCGCCCAATTGCTCGCGCAGACGGGCCACCAACTGCTCCTGCATGAGGTCGAGCTCCTGCGCCCAAACGGAGTCCGAGCAGCTTACGATCACGGCGCCCTCCCGTTCGGAGACGGGCTGCGCCTTCGCCGCAATACGCTCGCCGACGGCCGCCGCCCACACCCCCTGCACCGCGGCCAGGGGTGTCTTTGGCGCAGCTCGCTCGAGTGCCGCGCGAAAGGCTGGGCCCGCCGGTCGTGGAGCTCGCCTGTGTGTCATGCCGCCGCAGCGTGGTGAACCGAGCTTGCCGCCATCCAGACCGGATGCTTCAGGGCGCGCCGCGGGACCGACTCCTCGGCCGCGGCGGTGATCAGCGCCTGCCCGCCGCCCTCGAGCCGCTCGACAAGGCGCCCGCGACGCTCCGGGTCGAGCTCGCTCATCACATCGTCGAGAAGCAGCAGGGGAGCGACCCGGTGCGCCTCCAGGAGGGCCTCCCGCTCGGCGAAGAGCAGGGCCAGCAGGGCGGCGCGCTGCTGGCCCTGGGAGCCGTAGCGCCGCAGCGACCTCCCCGCGGTGACGATCTTCAGGTCATCGAGGTGCGGGCCCCACGAGGTGCGGCCAAGTTTCAGGTCCGCCTCGCGGCGTGAGGCGAGGCCCTCGCCGATCTCCGCGGCGGAACCGCTCGCGCGGGGGACGTACTCGATTGCCGCGCCGCCCTCGAGCCCAAGCTCGGTCGCCGCGGTTGCGAAGGGTCCGGTCAGCTCCTCGACTGCCGCGCTGCGTGCCGCAACCAGAGCCGCGGCCGCCTCGGCCAGCGTCGCGTCCCAGGCCTCCAGCCCACCGTCCCCCCATCCCCCCGCGACGCGCGCCAGCAGTGCATTGCGCTGCGCCAGAACCTGCCCGAAGCGCTGTCTCAACCCGGCTCTCGACGGCCAGCGGGCCGCAACGTAGCGATCGATGTGTGCGCGGCGCTCGGCGGGCGGGCCCTTGACGAGGGCCAGGCGGTCGGGGGAGAAGACCGCGACCGGTGGGCGGTGACGGGCCGCCGTCTGCGAATCGACGGGATTCCCGTCGAGGAGGTGGCGCCGACCCTCGCTGCGGCTGACCGAGGCCAGCAGGACCCGCTCCGAGCCGCTCGCATCGCGGACGGTCACCTCGGCGCGCGCGAACGGGGCGCCGAACGGGATCAGGTCGCGCCGGTCGGCGGTGCGAAACGACCGCCCGGTGAGCCCGAAGTAGAGCGCCTCCAGGAGGTTCGTCTTGCCGGCGCCGTTGGGACCGATCACCGCGACAACGCCCGGCTCGAGCTCTACGCGCACCCCACTCAGGCTGCGCAGGGGACTCGCGTCTACGACGGTAACCAGCACCGCCGTCTCACACGTTGAGACGGATTGGCATCACCAGGTAGCGAAAGTCGTCGTTGTCGACCGGCTGCAGCAGACCCGGGCGCAGCGGTGAGATGAGGCGCAGCATCGTCTCCTCGCCCGGGATGCTTTCGATGCCATCCCGAAGGAACTCGGGGTTGAAGCCGATCTCCAACGGCTCCCCGTCGAACACCACCTGCATCGTCTCCTCGGCATCGCCCACGTCCGGCGTCGAGGCCGAGACCTTCAGCTCGCCGGGGGCAAACGACAGTCGCAGCGGCGCGTTGCGCTGCGCGAGCTGGCTGACCCGGCGGGTCACCTCGAGGAATTCGTCCCGGTTGAGGCGAACGTCGTGCTCGAAGGACTCCGGCAGCAGCTGTCGAAAGTTGGGGAACTGACCGTCGATCAACCTCGTATTGAGGGTGACCGACCCTGCCCGGAACACAGCCTGATTCGGCAGCAGGCTCACCGAAACGTCCTCGAGCTCCTCGGCCGCGAGGATCCGGCTCAGCTCTCGCAGGGCGCGGGCCGGGATGTTCGCCTCGATCTCACCGCCGATCTCAGCCTCCAGCTCCGTCCGCTTCACGGCAAGGCGGTAGGAATCGGTTGCCACCATCGTCATCTCCCGCCCGGCGGCGCTTACCAGAACCCCGGTCAGCACGGGTCGCATGTCGTCCCGCGAAGCAGCCCGAACGACGAGGTTCATCGTCTCGTTCAGCGCCGCGGCCGGAAGCTTCAGCGGCTGCTCGCTCTCGCCCGGAAGCTTCGGGAAGTCCTCGGCCGGCAGGATCCGTAGGTGAAAGTTCGAGTCCCCGCTGCGAATCTCCACGTCGCGCTCCGCCTCGCGCGACTCGATCTCAACCTTGGCCTCGCCGAGCGAACGCGAGAGCTCCGCAATCAGGCGGCCCGGCAACAGGATCGTGCCAGTTCCATCCACCTCTGCATCCAACTCCATCCGCAGCCCCAGATCTCCATCGCTCGCCGAGAGCAGGACGCCGTTCTCAGACGCACCGAGGAGGACGCCCGACAGGGCCTGGGTGGCCGCCCGGGTTGCCACGGCGCGAGAGACAACCGATAGCTTCGAGACGAGCTCGTCTCGTTGAGTAATCAGCTTCAAGTGATGAACTTTCTCTTGAGTGGATTTAGTGCTTGTGGAAACGTCTGGACGATGGGTGGATTTGGCGTGCCTATGGGGTTTCTGGGCTGTGGAAGAAGGTGTGGAAGAGGATGGATTCTTGCAGTGACGTCGGCCGTCAGGCCAGTGCAGCAGGCTGGCTGTGGATTGTCGATCGCATAGCGTCAACCCGGGCGGAGAGGTCTGGGTCGGCGGCGACGCTTGCTTCGGCGCGGCGCAGCGCGTTGAGGATGGTGGAGTGGTCGCGGTTGCCGAAGAGACGGCCGATCTGGGGTAGGGAGAGGTCGGTCAGCTCTCGCGTGAGGAGGATTGCGATCTGCCGGGCGCGGAGCGGGGTGGCGGCGCGGGAGGGGCTGATGAGCTCGTCGCGGGAGATCCCGAAGGCGGCCGCGACCTGCTGCTGGATCTCCGGCGCGGTGGCCGGCGTGGTCTGCGCCGAGCTGTGGGGGATCAGCCTGGCGATCAGCTCCGAGCTGAGCGGCTCGGCCGTGAGGGAGGTATGGGCAAGCACCTTCGTCAACGCTCCGTGGAGACGGCGCACGTTTGCGTCGATGCGCCGGGCCAGCTCGGAGAGCGCGTCGTGGTCGGCAGCTTCGACCCCGGCCTCGCGGGTGAGGTGCCGCAGGACGGTGAGGCGGGTTGCCAGGTCGGGTGGGTCAACCGGGATCGTCAGTCCCCACTCGAAGCGGTCGCGCAGGCGAGCGGCGAGAGTCGACAGCTCGCTGGGGATCCGGTCTGCGGAGAGGACCAGCTGGCTGCCGCCCTCGTATAGAGCGTTGAAGGTGTGGAAGAACTCCTCCTCGGTGTGGTGCTTGCCTTCCAGGAACTGGACGTCATCGACGAGCAGCACGTCGAGGTCGCGGTAGCGGCTCTTGAACCCCTCGGCGCCGCTTGCCCGCAGTGCGGTCACGAACTCGTTGGTGAAGCACTCTGCGGTTGTGTAGCGGACGCTCAACTCGGGCGCGTTGACGCGCAGGTAGTTGGCGATCGCACCGAGAAGATGTGTCTTGCCAAGCCCGGGCGAGCCGTGGAGGAAGAGGGGGTTGTAGGCCTCCGATGGCGCCTCCGCGACCGCCAGCGCGGCGGCGTGCGGGACACGGTTTCCCTCACCGATGACGAATCGCTCGAAGGTGTAGTTGGGATTGAGCTCGATGGCACTGGTCTCCTCGTCCCCGGCCGAGTCATCGGCGCCGAAGCTGATCTCGGTGAGCGGCGTTGCGGCCGTGGCAAGCGCCTCGCGGATCAGCGAGGAATAGCGTCGCTCCACCCAGGCCCGGATGCCACTGGGAGCCGAGAGGTAGAGCGTCTTGCCCCGGGCGCCGACAGGGCCCAGCGGCTCGAGCCAGAGCTTGAAGGTGGAGTCGGGGACAGAGGCGCGCAGCCGTTGCTCGATGTCCTGCCAGAGGGTTTGAAGATTCTGTCGCTGGACATCGCCTTGCACCGTGGGCGACCATAGCGGCGCCCTGCCCGCTGAGGTTCGAGGGGTTCGCAAATCCCGAAGAAAGAATTCAGCGCCGCTCCGCACGGCCCCGGCAGAGGCAGCGCCGCTGTTCTCGGAGCCGTCTGCGCGGCCGTATACTGCGACGCTCAATGAAGCGGACCTACCAGCCGAAGAAGCGAAAGCGGGCCAAGACTCACGGCTTCCGGGCGCGAATGCGGACCCGCGGGGGACGGGCGATCCTCAAGCGACGCCGGCGCAAAGGCCGGAAGCGTCTCACTCCCTAGAGGCTTGATGGCGGCGAAGCGACGGCGCCTTTCGCGAAGCGGTGAGTTCGACCGCGTCTATCGCGATGGCTCATCCCATGCCACCCGCCACCTCGTTCTCTACAGCTTCCCACGTGCCGGCGAGGATGACGGAAACGTGAGGCTGGGTGTCTCCGTGAGTCGCAAGGTGGGTGGCGCGGTTGAGCGCAATCGTGTCAAGCGCGCGCTGCGCGACGCCTTCTGGGAGTTGGCCGAGGGCCTTCGACCCGGATGTGACTTCGTCCTTGTGGCCCGCCCGGAGATCGCCGGCCTGGTGGAGCGCGATGGCGCCGCAGGCGTGCGCGCGAGCATCGAAGAGGCGCTGGCACAGACTGGGGCAGCCGAGGAGCGTTCCACGTGAAACGGCTTCTGCTGGCCGCGATAGGCGCCTACCGGCGCTGGCTTTCGCCGCTGCGGCCACGCCGCTGTAAGTACGAGCCGACCTGTTCGTCCTACGCGACGGAGGCGATCCAGCGCTTTGGCGCCTTGCGGGGCCTCCTCCTCGCCTGCTGGCGGCTGCTGCGCTGCAATCCCTTCAGCCACGGCGGCTTCGACCCGGTCCCTAGCCGCTTCACCCTGCGGGTCGGACCGGTCGACCCGGCCGACTACCACGGCGAGGCGAGGACGTGATCCCCGCTGCGAGCATCCTGCAGCCGCTGATCGACGTCGGCAACGCCGTTCTGCAGTTCTTCCACGACAACGCCGGCCTCAGCTGGGGCATGTCGATCATCGCCCTCACCGTGGTGACCCGCGCCCTGCTCATCCCGCTCACCTACAAACAGCTGAAGGGGATGCGGGCGCTGCAGGCGCTGCAGCCACAGCTGAAAGAGATACAGGCCAAATACAAGAACGACAAACAGCGCATGCAGCAGGAGATGATGCGCTTCTACAAAGAGAACAAAGTCAACCCGTTTGCCTCCTGCGTCCCGCTCCTCGCCCAGATCCCGGTCTTCATCACGCTTTTTTACGTGCTCAAAAATGAGCTCCCCGCCGACATCGGCTGTGAGGCAGGGCATTGCGGCAGCGAAGCGTCCTTCCTCTTCATCCACGACCTCACCGCGAAGGCGACCAGTGGCGAACTGATCGCCCTGCTGGTCCTCTACATCGGCACGCAGCTCGTTTCCGGCCTCGTGATGGCTGTGACGGCCGACAAAAGCCAGCGCATGATGATGTTCGTCCTGCCCTTCATCTTCGTTCCCTTCGTGATCAACTTTCCGGCCGGGCTCGTCCTCTACTGGATCACGACCAACGTCTGGACGATCGGCCAGCAGTACACGATCCAGCGGCTGATCCCCGCTCCCCACGTGCCGACGCCCGAGGAGGCGCGCGCTGCCAAACCGCCGCCGCCTCCACCGCGCAAGAAGAAGAAGCGACGGTAGGCCCGAGGCTGGGTGGCCCGCCCCCGGACAAGCAGCCCTTCGGGCTGCTTTGAGTATCCGCCCGTTGCCGGGCCACCCAGCCTCGGGCCTCACCTGCAGCTTGAGCTGGAATAAGGTGGGGGCATGACCGAGCCTCAGGATTGGCCGACCGAGCCGGTGGACCGGGTGCGCGAGCTTGTCGAAGGCGTGCTCGACGAGCTCGACCTTGACGGTGAGGTTGAGGTTCGGGAGGACGAGGAGCGGATCGATGTCACGGTGGAGGGCGACGACGACTACGGGCTGCTGATCGGCAAGCGGGGACAGACGATCGACGCGCTGCAACTGCTCTGCTACCAGGCAGCCTTCCGGGGAGTTAGGGAGCGAAAGCGGGTCGTCCTCGATGCGGCCGGGTATCGCCAGCGCCGCCAGGAGGTGCTCACCGCCCGCGCCGACCGGGCGGCGGAGCGGTCCCTGAGCGATGGCGGTGCGGTGAAGATGGACGAGATGACGGCTCAGGAGCGGCGCGTGGTGCACGAGCACCTCAAAGACCGCGCCGGGGTTGAGACCTACAGCGAAGGCGACGAGCCGCACCGCAGCGTTGTGGTCGCACCGCTGGTCTCGGAGTGACCCGCGACCCAGCCGCTTCGCTGGGGCCAGAGGCCCGCGAGGCGTTGGGCAGGGTGCTCGACCTGCTGGGCGCCGAGCGCGCCTCCGTCAGCTCGGTCACCGATCCGAGTGCCGCCTGGCGCGTGCACGTGGCCGACAGCCTGACCGGGTTGGCGGTCGAGGAGCTCCGCGACGCCGGGAAGATCGCAGATATTGGCTCTGGGGCTGGGTTTCCCGGTCTGCCCCTCGCCGTTGCGCTGCCCAACTCACACCTCGATCTGGTCGAGTCCGTGGGCCGCAAGTGCGAGTTCATCCGGCGCGCGATAGCCGCGGCCGGCATCGCCAACGCCGAGGTCCTCAATGCTCGTTCCGAGGAGGTCGCGAGCGGGCCGCAGCGCGAGTCCTTCGATGCGACGGTCGCCCGCGCGGTTGGCCGCCTCTCCACCCTGGCGGAGCTGGCCTCCCCGCTCCTTCGCGAAGGCGGCGTCCTGGTTGCCTGGAAGGGCCGCCGCGATTCAGAGGAGGAGGCTCAGCTCGATCGAGCAGCCGAGCAGCTTGCGATGCAGCCGGTCCGGGTCCTGGACGTGGGAGACCGCGCCGGCAGCAGGCACCGTCACCTGCACGTGGTCCGCAAGAGCGGTCCTACGCCCCCCGACCTCCCTCGCCGCCCGGGCGTGGCGAAGAAGCGCCCGCGTGGGTGAGGTGGGGCCGGTGATCCGCCCCAGGGCCAGCAGCGCTTCGGGCTGCTTTGAGTATCCGCCCGTTGCCGGCCCGCCGGCTCGACCTCCCTCCCCTGACTCTGGGCGACGTAGTCTCTCCGGCTGATGGGCTTGGTCTACGCGGTCGCGAACCAGAAGGGCGGGGTGGGGAAGACGACCACGGCGGTCAACCTGGCTGCCTGCGTGGCAAAGCGCGGCTCCCAGACGCTTCTCGTCGACCTCGATCCCCAGTGCAACGCAACAGTTGCGTTCGGCCACGATCGGAACCTGCACCCGTCGTCCTATGACTGCCTCACGGGGGACGTCTCCGTGGCCGAGGCCGCCCGGCCGGCGGGGCCCGACAACCTCTGGCTGGTCCCGGCCAGCCGGGATCTCGCCGGCGCCGCGGTGGAGCTGCCGCGCCTCGAGGGCTCTGAGACGCGGCTGCGCGAGCGACTCGGCCCCGTGCGCGAGCGCTTCGCGTTCACGATGCTCGACTGTCCGCCCTCGCTGGGGCCGGTGAGCGTCAACGCTCTGGTGGCCGCCGACCGGGTGATCGTGCCGGTGCAGGCCGAGTACCTGGCGCTCGAGGGGCTGGTTCAGTTCCTTGACACCCTGGGGATGATCCGTCGCGAGATGAACCCCTCGCTGAATGTGTCGGGGCTGTTGATCACCATGCACGATGAGCGCACACGCCTCGCGCGGGACGTGGAGCGGGAGTTGCGCGAACACTTTTCCGAGATGGTCTTCGAGACGGTCATACCCCGCAGCATCAGAGTCGCCGAGGCGCCGAGCTACGGCCTGCCGGTCACCGAGCACGCCCCGGCGTCGCGCGGGTCCGATGCCTACCGCGCCCTCGCCGAGGAGCTTTCAACCCGCGAGCCGGGCCAGCGCCAGGAGCCAGGTGCCCCATGAGCCAGGCCGCCGGCGGAACGAAGCGTGGGATCGGGCGCGGCCTCGCCGCGATTCTTCCCGAGAGTGCCGCCGAGGACGCCGGCGAGCTGCGGCAGCTGCCGGTGGAGCTGATCAAGCCCAACCCGAAGCAGCCGCGCACCCGGTTCGACGCTGACGCTCTGGCAGGGCTTGCCTCCTCGATCGCGGCAAGCGGTGTCGTACAGCCGCTGCTGGTTCGCCCCCTGCACGACGGCAGCTATGAGCTGATCGCCGGAGAGCGGCGCTGGCGCGCGGCTCAGCAGGCTGGTCTCGAGAGGGTCCCCGCGATCGTCCGCGACTCCGAGCAGGCTGAGCGCCTGCAGCTGGCGCTGATCGAGAACGTGGTCCGCGAGGACCTCAACCCGGTCGACGAGGCGAGGGCCTGTGCGGCGCTGGTCGAGGATCTCGGCCTCTCGAAAGAGGAGCTGGCGCGGCGGATCGGTCGCAGCCGTCCCGCCGTCTCGAACCTGATCCGCATCCTCGATCTTCCCGACGAGGCCCTTGCGCTGCTCGAGTCGGGCGAGCTGAGCGAGGGCCACGGCAAGGCGCTGCTCGCCGCCGAGGGCAACGACGTGCGCCGCCGCCTCGCGCGGGACGCGGCTCGCGGCGGTTGGTCGGTTCGGGAGACCGAGAACAGGGTTAAGCTGGCTGGCCAGCCAAAACAGGGGAGGAAGTCTCGGCAGGATGAGAACCCCGAGCAGGTCGCCGCCATGCGGGACGCCGCGGACCAGCTCGAGTCGGCCCTCGGCCACGAGGTGAGGATTCGGCCAAGGGGCAAAGAGATCGCCCTCGAGATCCGCTTCGAGGAGCTCGACGAGGCCCTTGCGCTGGCGCGGAGAATCGGCCGGAGCAGTGGCTGACCGGCCTCGCTGGAACCCGCCCCCGGCCGCTATCATCGCTTGCCCCCGGGCGATTAGCTCAGCTGGTTAGAGCGCGTCTCTGATAAGGACGAGGTCCCTGGTTCGAATCCAGGATCGCCCACTGCCGCACCGAGCTCCCGCAACGCCAGGCAGCCCGTAAGGCGTACCTATAATGAGAGCGGCTCAGTCCACCGCGGCGCGGAGCGAACTTTTGCAGCAGATGCAGATCTATGGCGTCAGCTTCGACATGGTCGGCAAGCAGCCGATCGTGTTGCTGAAGACGGTCGAGGGGAACAGGTTCCTGCCGATCTGGATCGGCCACCCCGAGGCTGCGGCGATTCTGATGAAGCTGCAGGGCGCAACGACGCCGCGGCCGATGACCCACGACCTGCTCTCGGACGTGCTCGACCAGCTCGAAGCCAAGTGCGAGCGCGTCTCGGTCACCGAACTGCGGGACAACACCTTCTACGCCTCGATAACCGTCTCGATCAATGGCACGGAGCTGGAGATCGACTCCCGTCCCTCCGACGCGCTCGCCCTGGCGGTGCGCGTCTCGGCCCCGATCTTCGCCGCCGAGGAGGTGATCGAGGAGTCCGCAATCGAGTTCGAGCACGAGGTCGAAGACACCGAGGAGGTCGTCGACAAGTTCAAGGACTTCCTCGACGAGGTGTCTCCTGAGGACTTTGCTCAGGACGATTAGTGCGGTACGGCTGGCAGGGCCAGCTGAAGGATTCGCTCCACCAGCTCCTCGAAGGACATCCCGGCCGCCTCGGCCGCCTGCGGGAGCAGGCTGGTGTCGGTGAGGCCGGGGATGGCGTTCACCTCCAGCACCTCGGGACCGTCCCCGCCGAGGATGAGGTCGACCCGGGAGAACCCCGAGCAACCGAGCGCCCGGTAGGCGCCCAGGGCGGCCTCCGTTACCGCGGTTGCCTCAGCCTCGCTCAGCTCTGCGGGGCAGTCGAACTCGGTGCGCCCGATCTCGTAGCGCGCCTCGAAGTCGTAGCGGTCGCCGCCGCTTGGAATCGCCTCGACGATCGGCAGCGGCTCGTCGCCGAGCACGCTGACGGCCAGCTCGCGCCCGTCGACGAAGCGTTCGAGCAGCACGCGGTCGTCGTAGCTGAAGGCCGAGACGAGCGCCTCCGGCACCTCGAGTTGGCTCGCCGCGAACTTCACGCCCAGGGCGGAACCGCCGCGGCTCGGCTTGACGACCAGCGGGAACCCCAGCCGATCGCCGAGCGCGCCGAGCGCGTCCGCCGCCCCGAGCTCGCGAAAGGCCGTTTCGTTGAAGGCGAACCAGTCGGGCGTGGGCACACCGGCCTCCCGCAGCTCGTGCTTGGCCAGGACCTTGTCCATACAGCGTGCGCAGGCGGCGACCCCCGGCCCGGTGAAGGGGATGCCCAGGATCGCCAGCAGCTCCTGGGCGGTGCCGTCCTCGCCGCCGGGCCCGTGCATGGCCACGAAGGCGACATCGGGCCGCTCGGCGGTCAGGCGCTCCACCAGGTCGGCGCCCGCGTCGAGCGGCACGACCTGATGGCCGAGACGCTCGAGCGCGTCCTGCACTCGAGCTCCGGAACGCAGGGACACGCCCCGCTCCAGGGACCGCCCGCCCTTGAGGACGGCGACCTTCACGCTCCTCGCTCGCCGGTCCTGCGAAACGGAAGCACGTCGCCTGGCTCCTCCTTCTCCCGCCGCGCCGCGGGCGCCACCGGGTGTTCGCCGGTGAGCGCTCCGTAGAGCTCCACCTGCTCGGCGATCGCCTTGCCGATGCGGCGCACCCCCTCGCGGATGCTGTCCTCGCCGACCCCTGAGAAGTTCAGCCGCATCGAGTTGCGCCCGCGCTCGTCGACGTAGGCGGCCTGGCCGGGGACGAAGGCGACGTCCTCGCGCAGCGCCTTCGCCAGCAGGTCGCCGGTGTCGATGTAATCGGGCAGCGTCGCCCAGATGAAGAGGCCGCCCTGCGGCTCGGTCCAGGTCGCCTGCGCAGGGAAGTGCTCCTCGAGCGAATCGAGCATCGTGTCGCGCCGGCGCCGGTAGATCTCGACAAGGCTCGCGACGTACTCCTGCCACCGACCTTCGGCGAAGTACTCGCGCACGAAGTACTGGGTGAGTGTCGATGTACAGAGGTCGGCCGCCTGCTTGCCGAGCACGATCTTCTCCATCACCGGCGGCGGGGCCACCGCCCAGCCAAGGCGGATCCCGGGGGAGAGGATCTTCGAGAAGGTGCCGACGTAGATCACGAAGTCGCCACCGTCGAGCTGGTAGAGGGGCGGCATGGGGTCGCCGCCGAAGCGGAGCAGGCCGTAGGGGTTGTCCTCGACGACGATCAGCTCGCGCTGGCGGGCCAGCTCGACCAGGCGCCGGCGGCGCTCCAGCGAGAGCGTCACGCCCGCCGGGTTCTGGAAGCTGGGGACCGAGTAGACGAATTTGGGGCGGCGCCCCTCGCCGTCGAGCTTCTCCAGCACCGCCTCCAGCTCGTCGATGCGCATCCCCTCCGCGTCGCACTCGATCTGCACGACCTCGGCCTGGTAGCTGCAGAAGACCGGCACCGCGCCGGGGTAGGTGGGGGCCTCGCAGACGACCACGTCGCCGGGATCCACCAGGGTCTTGCAGATCAGGTCGATCGCCTGCTGGCCGCCGGTGGTGACGATCACGTCGTCGGGGTCCGGGAGCATCCCCTCGGCCCCCATCACCTGCAGAATGCAGTCCACCGTCTCCGAGAAGCCCTCGGTGGGCCCGTACTGAAGCGCCTCCGCGGCTGACTCCTGCGCGATGCGGGTCATCTGCGCGGCGAACGTCCCCGGCGGGAAGGTCGAGGTGTCGGGGAGACCGCCCGCCAGCGAGATCACCTCAGGCCGCGCGGTGATCGCCATCAGGTCGCGCATCGCGGATGAGCGCATGACCCGTGTGCGCTCCGCGAAGAGGCCCGCGTAGCGCTCGAGATCGCGCGTGCGCGTGTGAGCTCGACGGCGATGCGGCGGCTCATCCATCCCTGAAGTGTAGGTTTTCCCTCGTGAGCTTCCTGTCCGGCATGGGTCTCGAGCTCGGAATCGGCATTGCGATCGGGATGCTGGCGGGTACCACCGGGACACGCGGGTCCGCCCGGGGCCGGATGACGCTGCTTGCCGCTGCGATCGGCCTCGCGGTTGGAATCCTGCTGTCCGGCCCGGCAGACCTGGGCATCCTCGCCGGCGCGTTCTTCTGCCTGGCCGGCGCGGTGACGGCCTGCATCGTGATCAGCGACGTGGTCAGCGGCGCCGGCCGGCGCGAGGGTGGGGGCTCCGGGGCGCTCGGGTTCCTGGTCTCCCTCGCCGCCCTCGTTGTCGCGGCGGTTTCGATTCTCGTCAAGCCCCTGGCCCTGGTTGCGCTGGTCTGTCTGATCTGGCTCGGCGCCGCGCGCCATCGCCGGGCCCAGCGCAAGCACGCAGGCCTTCGCGTCCTGCGCTGAGTCGCTGAGCGTCAATCCGTCGGAATCGCCGGTGGGATCGGCGGATTCAGCCCTGCCGACCACTCGCGACGCTGCTCGCGAAATTCCGACTCAGGACATTGGGGCGTCGCGGGCTGCTCCCCCCGGCCAGCCGGCCGCGGCATGATTCGCGGACGATGTCCGCCGGCAAGCTGATCCTCACCTACGTCGATTCGCTGCGCACCGACATGCTGGAGCGCGCGGTCTCCGAGGATCGCGCGCCCACCTTTGGCGCTCTGCTGGAGCGCGGCGTGCTCGTCCCCGACTGCGTTTCCAGCTTCCCCTCTGTGACGCCCGTGGCCTGTGCGGAGATGATCACCGGCGTCGCAGCCGATCGCCACTGGATCAGCGGCATGAACTGGTACCACCGGCTGGAGCGCCGCTATGTGGAGTACGGCTCCTCGCTGGACGCAACCCGGACGGTCGGTGTCTTCCGGGCTCTCTACGACCTCGTCTACAACATGAACCTGGCTCACCTCAACCCCGACATCGACACGCTCTTCGAGCGGCTCGACGATGCCGGAGAGCGCACCGCCTGCACGCCCTTTCTGATCTATCGGGGCCGCCACCGCCACCAGGTTTCGCTCGAGGGGCTTGTCCGCCGGGCGGTCGACGCGACACGGCTCAAGTTCCGGCACCACACATGGGGGCCGAGGGAGCTCTTCTATGGAGACCTCTACGCGAGTCGTGAGGTGCCCTGCCGGTCCACGTCGATACCCGGCGCCCGCGACGGCTACTCGGCCTGCTGCGCAGCGGAGCTGGTGAAGTCCGGCGACTTCGACTTCCTCCTCCTTTCGCTTCCCGACAACGACAGCTACTGTCACCGGCACGGCCCGGAGGCGAGCGTCGAGTCGATTGCCAAGGCGGACCACTGCTTCGCGAAGGTGGTCGAGGCCGCGGGCGGCATGGATCCCTTCCTCGACGAGCACGCGCTGATTCTGCTCGCCGATCACGCCCAGACGCCCGTGCGGCGGGGCCTGCCGCTGGCGGAACTGCTCGGCCGCGAGTGGGAGGTGCTGCAGCCGTCCGCGATCCGCCCACAGCGGGCGCAGCTTGCGGTCAGCCCGACGGGGCGTGCCGCCCACGTCTATCTGCTCGCGGGCGATGGTGAGAGGGCGGAGCACGGAGAGGTGAGGCAGCGCCTTGCCGAGACGGAGGGAGTCGACCTCGTCTGCTGGCTGGAGCGCCGCAGCGGCGCGCCGCTGCAAAGACAGGGAGTGGGGATGGAGCCGGGGGACGAGGCGAGGGCGGTGGTGCAGCGCGACGAGCGGCAGCTGCGCTTCCGGCCGGGGACCGCCGTCAGGGATCTTCGCGGCGCTCGCTGGGACCTGGAGGGCGACCCAGCGGCGCTTGACGCTCTCGTGGACGACGGTTGCCTGCGCAGCGAGGAGTACCCGGACCCGCTTGCCCGCGTCTTCGCGGCGCTCACCGCCCCCCACGCCGGCGACTTCATCGTTTCCCTGACGCCCGGCTATGAGGCGGTTGACTGGGGCGGGGTCGCGCATGTCGGGGGTGGCGGCCACGGGGCTCTTCACCGCGGCGACTCGCTCGGCCCGCTGCTCTTCGTCGGCTGCGGGCCGAAGAGCCCCGGCGAGCGCGAGCAGTGGGCTCTGCGCGACGTGGCGCCGGTCGTGCTCGAGCACTTCGGGCTGAGCTGATGCGGCGAGCGCCCGGAGGGAGCGGTCGCGGCCCGCTCGGCTGCCTCCTTGTGGCGATCGCCCTGCTGCTGCTCCCGACCCCGGCCAGCGCCGCGCCGGGCGGCGAGATCGGTGCAGTCGAAGCGGCTCGGGCGGCGAACCGGGACGCGAAGGTGGCCGAGGAGCGGGAGAGGAACGGGGAGCTGACGCACAGCGCCAACCTTGTCGACGGGAACTGGGAGGTTGGGTACTTCGCCGGCGGCGAGGAGGTCGCGCTGGTCATCGTCGACCGGGCGACGGGGTCGGTTCGGGAGTCTTGGACGGGGTACCAGGTCGCCTGGAAGATGGCGCGCGGCTACAGCGGGTCATTCGGGCACAAGCTGAACGCGCCGTACGTGTTCCTGCCGCTGTGCGCGCTCTTCCTGGTTGGCCTGCTCGACTGGCGGCGGCCGTGGCGGGTCGCCAGCCTCGACCTGCTGGTGCTGCTCGGCTTCGGCGTCTCCCACTGGTTCTTCAACCGCGCGCAGATCGGCATCTCGGTCCCACTGCAGTACCCGGTGCTGCTCTACCTGCTGGCCCGGGCGCTGTGGATCGGCCTGCGTGGGCGCGGTGAGGGGATCCGCCCGGTCTGGCCCGCCGCCTGGCTGCTGGTCGCCGCCCTCTTTCTGGTCGGGCTCCGGGTCGGCCTCAACGTCGCCGACTCGGGTGCGATCGACGTCGGCTACGCGGGGGTCGTCGGCGCCGACCGGGTCGCCCACGGCCAGCCCGTGTACGGCAACTTTCCCGAGGACGTCTCCCAGGGAGACACCTACGGGCCCGTCAACTACCACGCCTACGTCCCGTTCGAGGCGATCTGGCCCTGGCACGGCAGCTGGGACGATCTGCCGGCCGCCCACGGCGCCGCCGTCCTCTTCGACCTCGCCACCTTTGCCCTGCTGATCCTGCTCGGTTTTCGCATCCGCCCCGGCCCGCGCGGCCGGCAGCTCGCGGCGACCCTCGCCTTCGGCTGGGCCGCGTATCCGTACACGGCGTACGCGCTCGAGGCGAATTCCAACGACACCCTCGTGGCCGCGCTGCTGGTGGCGACCCTTCTCGTCCTCGCCCGCCCCGCCGCGCGCGGCGCCATGCTGGCCCTCGCCACCTTCACCAAGTTCGCCCCGGTGCTGCTGGCGCCGATGCTCGCCACGTACGGGCCCCGGGCCCCGTCGAGACCACTGGCGGATGATCGGCCGAAGCGGCGGCTGGCCGGCGCCGGTCGACTCGGCCCCCGCGCTCGAGCGGCGGTGCTGTTTGCGCTTGCGTTCGCGGGGGTCTCGGCGGCGGTGATGCTGTGGCCGGCGATCGACCCCGGATTGAGCACGTTCTACGAGCGGACGATCGGCTACCAGTCCGGCCGCGACTCCCCGTTCAGCATCTGGGGCCAGGTGCCCAGCCTGGCGCCCCTGCGGGTCGCGATCCTGGTTGCGACCGGCCTGCTGGCGCTCGCCCTCGCCATCTGGCCCAGGCGCAAGAGCCTCACGCAGGTTGCTGCTCTGGGAGCAGCCCTGCTGATCGCCCTGCAGCTCACAGCCCAGCACTGGTTCTACCTCTACATCGTCTGGTTCTATCCCCTCGTCCTCGTGGCGATCGCATGCGTGG
This sequence comes from uncultured Solirubrobacterales bacterium, assembly GCA_963707965.1. Taxonomy (GTDB): domain Bacteria; phylum Actinomycetota; class Thermoleophilia; order Solirubrobacterales; family 70-9; genus VRUE01. The sequence goes on along the minus strand of CAVPRR010000007.1, from coordinate 887,802 downwards.
AGGGAGAGAGGGTTGAGAGTCCCCGCTCTCGCTTCGGGTTAGGGGTCGGACGGCGGGGCCGGGACGAGGACCTGCTCGATCGAGTCGGCGAGGCCCTCTGAGTTCACCTCGACGACGACGGCCATCACCCACACGTCGTCCTCCGCGGTTTCAAACCTGACCGGCATCTGGGTGATGAAGGCCTCGAGCGCCTGCTCCGGCTTCACCCCGAGCACGCTGGTCCGCGACCCGGTCATCCCGACGTCGGAGATGAAGGCGGTCCCCTGTGGAAGCACGCGGGCGTCCGCGGTCGGCACATGGGTGTGCGTTCCGAGCACGGCGGCGACCCGGCCGTCCAGGTGCCAGCCCATCGCGACCTTCTCGCTGGTCACCTCGGCGTGGAAGTCGACGATCACGCAATCGGCCTCGATCCGCTCCAGGATGCTGTCGACCTCGTGGAAGGGCGAGCGTGCGACCTGCAGGCCGACGGCCCCGCTGATGTTGATCACGCCAACGCGCATCCCGCCCGCCTCGACGACCACGTGCCCCCGCCCGGGGTTGGCGTGCGGATAGTTGGCGGGCCGGATCACCCGCTCGGTGCGGTCCAGGTAGTCGTATGCCTCCCTGTGGCGGTAGACGTGGTTGCCGCTGGTGATCACGTCGGCGCCCGCGTCGAACAGCGCGGTTCCGGTCTTCTCGGTGATCCCGACGCCGCCGGCCGAGTTCTCGCCGTTGACGATCACGAGATCGGGGTTGTGGCGCTCGCGCAGCGCCGGCATCGCGGCCTTCAGGCCCCGCCGTCCCGGCCCACCGACCACGTCCCCGATGAAGAGCACCCGCATGCTTCGTGGACCCTACCCCGTGGTCACTGTCACCCTGGCTCACCGACCCGCCGGATCACACTGCCGCCAAAGAGCCCGGGCGCTCCCCCCACACGCGAACGAGACCCGATTCCCCTCCCAGCGCCCAACGGACGGACGGCGCGTTCGCTCTTACTGGCGCTGAGCGCGAGTAAAGACGAACGCACCCCGGATGGAAGGAGTCAAACGACCGCAGGAGGGCAACCGTTCGCTGTTCCTGGCGCTCAGCGCGAGTAAAGACGAACACACCCGGGATGGAAGGAGTCAAACGACCGCAGGAGGGCAACCGTTCGCTGTTCCTGGCGCTCAGCGCGAGTAAAGACGAACACACCCGGGATGCCCAGCGAAAAAGCAGCGAACGCACGTCAAGTTGGAATCAACCATCTCGAGGTGATCGCCCCTTGCCATGCGGGCGTCGAGAAGGTCAGATATCGGTCTGATCCAAGACATGGGCAAGCGAGCAAAGAAGATGGATGAGAACAAGAGAAGATGGATGAGAACAAAGAAGATGGACGGGCAAAGCGAGGATGTGAGCGGGCAAATCGAGGATGTGAGCGGGCAAAGCGAGGATGTGAAGCGGGCGCTGGCCTACCCGTACTCGATTCCCTCGAGGTCGTTTGCGCTGGCCGGCGGGAGAGTGCTCGGGCTCGATGCGGTCGAGGTCGATCTGCACGCCCGGACGCCGCTGCTCGCCTACGGGTCCAATGCGGCACCGGAGGTGCTCGCCCGCAAGCTCGGCGCCGAAGCCGATCCGGTGCCGGTCATCCGGGCTGTGCTGAGCGATTTCGATGTCGTCTACTCGGCTCACATCTCTGCGTACGGGTCGGTGCCGGCGGCGATCCAGCGCAGCTCCGGAACGGAGGTGACCGTCTTTGTCGCCCACCTCACCGACGAGCAGCTGCTCCAGGTGTCGGAGACCGAGCCCAACTATGAGCTGAGATCGCTCCGCGGCCTGCGGTGCAGATTTGGGGAGGAGGGTGAGGCGCTGAGCGAGGCCGTGGCCTACCTGAGCCGGCACGGCTGCCTGGCGGCCGGCGGCTCGGAGGTCGCGCTCTCCGGCGTTGAGGCGCGCGGCAGGCGGTTCCCGGCGATGAGCGAGGCGCAGGTTCTGGAGCGGGTCAGGCAGGAGCTCTGCCCCGAGCGGGCCCTGGAGGAGTTCATCGCCCAGGCGATCGCCGACCCGGAGTTGGCGCGCCGCTGGACGGAGCGGCTGCGAACGGGCGCCAGGGCCCTCGCCCCGGCACCTCCCCGCAGCTGACCGCCTCACCGATTCGGATGCTTCTATGTTTGTCAAGCCCCCGGATTACCCCTTCAGCACCAGCGCCGGGTTGGCCTGCAGCAGGCGGATTCAGGCTCAGACCGACCCAAACCGGCGCAGGGCGAAGCGGGCGATCAGGCCGTAGGCAGCGGTCAGGCCGACGAGGTGCAGCAGTGGCCCGCCGATCCCCGGGCCGCCGGAGTCGAGCGCCGCCGTCATCGCCTCCAGCGCCGGCTTGAAGGGGAAGAGCGCGGCGACGAGCTTGATCACGTCGTAGAGGGCGGGGCCGACCGCGCCAGACGGGATCAGCGATAGGAGGGCGATCGGCAGCGCGGCCATGAAGGCGAGCAGCGATACGGCTCGGACCTCGCGCGCGGCAGCCCCCAGCGCCGCCCCAACCGCCGCCAGGGCGGCGCCCCCCGCGAGGATCGCCACCAGCCAGAGGCCGAAACGGCTCCAGTCGAGGGGGACGAAGAGCTGGATGCCGGCGAGCATCAGCAGGGTGACCGCGAGCCCCACCGCCATGCCGAGGCTGACCTTCTCGCCGAGCAGCGTCGAGCGGGAGACGAGGCCCCGGGTCAGGCGGGGGAAGGCGTTCTCCTCGCGCTCCAGGGCGAGCGAACCCGCCACCAGGAGCACCGTGACGAAGGTCAGCGTGAACGTCGCGGCAACCGCTATCGCGAAGATTTCGAGCGCCGGCGCCGGCGCGCTGACCACCTGCTTGTCGACGACGATCGGCTGCGCGAGGCGGTCGATCAGCGGGTTCGCTATGTCGAGGTTGTTGCGCGCCCGCGTCGCAAAGCGGATCACCCGGTCGAGCGAGCCGCGCAGGGCCCCCGCAGGCACAGTGGGGCGCAACGCGCGCAGGATGCTCGCGGCGGTCCGCAGGCCGAGGACCTGGACCTGCACGCCCACGGCCGTGAAGGCGCCGCCGTTGACGACCAGGTTGAGGTATCTGCCACCTTCCGCGGCAATTCGTCTTGCGACCAGCAGGTTGGCCTGCGCCAGCAGCGAGGAGATGCGGTCGTCGACGAAACGCGCCTTGACCGGGTCCTCCTCGTTGAGGATCACCTCGACCTGCGGCGTTTCCGGGGCCAGCGTCGAGAGCGAGTTGAGCCGGTCGACGAGATCAGCGGGCAGGACGAGCGCCGCGAGGACGTCTCCGGAGCGCACCAGGTCCGCCGCCTCCGCACGGCTCGCGACGTGCACGCAGTCGAGCCGGCCGCAGATGCGGTCGTCCACCTGGACGGCCGGCAATCGCGCCCCGCCGACGCTGATCCTGGCGCCGGGCGGGACCTCGTTGAGAAACGCGACACGGGGCTTGGCCGGGTTCGCGAGAGATCGCGAAGCCGACCAGGAGGGCGATCAACACGGGATAGGCGACCAGCAGAAGGGCCTGCAGCGGCGAGCGTCGCAGGATCTGGAGGTCCTTGAGCAGCAGCCAGCGCATCGACCTAGTGCCCGCGGTGGTGGAGGAAGGCCACGAACGCGGTCTCGAAATCGCCGGCAGAGGCCTCGGGGGCCTCTCGGCGCCCGGCGTCGCGCAGGCCCTCGGGCGTTCCCTGGTAGAGGCTCTCGCCGTCGGCCAGTACGAGCAGTTGCCTCCCGAAGCGCTCCGCCTCCTGGATGTCGTGGGTGGAGAAGATCACGGTCGTTCCACGCTCCGCCAGGGCTGAGACGAACTCCCAGAGGCGGGCGCGCTGGCGGGGGTCGAGGCCGACGCTTGGCTCGTCGAGCAGCAGGGCCACCGGCCGGGCCAGCAGCCCGATCGCGATGTTGACCCGCTGCTGGTTGCCGCCGGAGAGCCGCGCGACGATCTCGCCGCGCCGCTCGCGCAGCCCGGACAGGTCGAGCATCTCCTCGACCGAGGACCGCGGGTCATCGTGCCCCTCCAGCCGCGCGAACAGCAGCAGGTTCTCCTCCACCGTCAGCCGGCGGTAGAGGGCGGCCTGCTGCGGCACCCAACCGACCGCCCCCTGCGGCAGATGGACCTCCCCCTCGTCGGGCTGCACGATCCCGGCCAGGATCGACAGCAGGGTCGTCTTGCCGGCGCCGTTGGGCCCGATCACGGCCACCAGCTCTCCCCGCCGAGCCTGGAAGTCGATCCCCTTCAGCGCTTCCCGGTCCCCGTAGCGCTTCACAAGCCCCCGCGCCTCCAGCGCTGCAGCGCTGCTTGCCGTCCCTGCTGCTGGCATCCCGGGAACGCTACTGGCCTGACGAGGGGCGGATTGTTAGGCACTGCTTGAGCGGGGTTGCCATTGTGCGAGGAGACCCACATCGAGCCTCTAGAATCGGCTCGATGGCGTTCCCGGCGACACGCATGCGCCGCCTGCGGCGGACCACAGCCCTGCGCGGGTTGGTCCGGGAGACGAGTCTGTCGCCGGGCCACCTGATCCAGCCGGCCTTCGTGGTGGCAGGAGAGGGGGTGCGCGAGGAGGTGGAGTCGATGCCGGGAATCGAGCGACTCTCGATCTCCGAGCTGGTCGCCGAGGCGGCCGACATCGCCGGCGCGGGGATCGGCGCGATCCTCCTCTTCGGCATACCGTCTGGGAAGGACGAGGTCGCCTCGGGGGCCTACGACGACGAGGGCGTCGTGCAGATGGCGGTTCGGGCGCTCAAGGGAGCCCAGCCCGAGCTCACCGTGATCACCGACGTCTGCCTTTGCGAGTACACCTCGCACGGTCACTGCGGCTTCGTCCGGGACGGTGAGGTCGACAACGATCTGACGGTCGAGCTGCTGGCCAAGACGGCGATCTCCCACGCCGAGGCGGGCGCCGATGCGGTCGCGCCCAGCGACATGATGGACGGCCGGATCGGCGTGATCCGCCACCAGCTCGACGAGGAGGGCCACTCCGGCGTGCCGATCATCGCCTACAGCGCCAAGTACGCCTCGGCCTTCTACGGCCCGTTCCGGGACGCGGCGGAGTCCTCCCCCGAGTTCGGCGACCGCCACGGCTACCAGCTCGATCCGGCCAACGCCAACGAGGCGGTGCGGGAGGCGATGCTCGATCTCGAAGAGGGCGCGGACATGCTGATGGTCAAGCCGGCGACCCCCTACCTCGACGTCGTGCGCCGCGTCAGGGACGCGACCGGCGCCCCGGTTGCCGCCTACCACGTCTCTGGCGAGTACTCGATGCTGAAGGCGGCCGCCGCAAACGGATGGATCGACGAGCGGGCGGCCGTGCTCGAGACGCTGACCTCGATCCGCCGCGCCGGCGCCGACGCAATCGTGACCTACTACGCAAAGGAGGCGGCGGGATGGCTTCGAGAAGTCGGGTAGGACGGGCCCCGAAGCCGGGCCGAAACAGAGTGAATACAGGTTGCAGCCGAGCGAAGACAGGTTGTAGCCGAGCGAAGACAGGCCGCAGCCGAAGGAGCGTGAGCGCCCGATGTCAGTGAAGCCTCCCAAGTCGAAGGCGCGCTCCCGTCAGGACGGCGCCGCCGTGCCGCTTGACGATGCTGACAAGCGGCTGATGAACCTGCTCCAGTCGAGGTTCCCGCTCGACCCGGAACCCTACGCGCGGGTCGCGGCCGAGGCCGAGCTGGACCTCGACGATGTTCTGGCCCGCACCCAGCGCCTGCTCGACAAGCGAATCATCCGCGAGATTACGCCGATCTTCGACACCCGCACGCTGGGCTACGAATCGATGCTGGTGGCGGCGAAGGTGGACGCCGAGCACCCGCACCGCCCCGCCGCGATCGTCAGCGCCCACCCGGGCGTCTCGCACAACTACCTTCGCACCCACGAGTTCAACCTCTGGTTCACGATTGCGGTGCCGCCCGATTCGGAGCTGGGCCTTGGCGGAACCCTGGAGGCGCTGATGCGGGAGACGGGCGCCGAGTCGATGCGCCAGCTTCCCACCCTGACCCTGTTCAAGATCAACATGAACCTCGAGATGGAGAAGGGGACCGAGGCCCTCGCGGCGGCGGTCGACGCGGCGCCGCCGCGGGAACTGGGGCCGCAGCCCTACGACGACCGCGATATCGCCGTGATCACCGCGACCCAGGGGCCGATGGAGGCGATCGAGCGACCCTTTGACGAGGCCGCCGCGGAGGTGGGGATGCCCGTCGACGATCTGCTCGAGCATCTGCAGGGCATGGTCGACCGCAAGCTGCTGCGGCGCGTGGCGGCGCTCCTGCACCACCGCCGCGCCGGCTTTTCGGCGAACGGGATGGGGGTCTGGAAGGTGCCCGAGTCGGAGGTCCTCGAGACCGGCCGCCGGATGGCTGCCTTTCGCGGCATCTCCCACTGCTACCAGCGCCCCACCTACAAGGACTGGCCCTACAGCGTCTTCACGATGGCCCATGGCCGGTCCAAGGAGGAGTGCGACGCGATCCTCGACTCGATTGCAGCCGAGTGCAGTATTGGCCCGGATGACCGTTCCACCCTCTACTCGTCGACCGAGTACAAGAAGATCCGCCTCCGGTACTTCACCGACGACTACTCGCGCTGGGAGCGCGAGCATTCGACCTGACGCCGGCGCCCCGCCGCAGCCGGCAAACCGCAGATGGACGCACCCTCTCGCACGGACGCTGGCTCTCGCGGCACGGCCGTTGGCTCCCGCGGCACGGCCGTTGGCTCCCGCGGCACGGACGCCTCCGCCCGGCTCTTCGAGCGGGCGCAGCAGGTGCTGCCCGGCGGGGTGAGCTCGCCGGTTCGGGCGATGCGCCAGATCGGCCGCGACCCGATCTTCATCGAGCGAGGCGATGGTTGCGAGCTGATCGACGTCGACGGCAACCGGTACATCGACTGGATCGGGTCCTGGGGGCCGTTGATCCTCGGGCACGCTCCGCCGCCTGTGATTGCCGCCGTCACGGTGGCGGCGCAGCGGGGAACGAGCTTCGGCGCCTCCACCGCCTCCGAGGTCGAGCTGGCCGAGGAGGTGGCGGCGCGCATCCCCTCGGTCGAGATGCTGCGCATGACCAGCTCCGGCACGGAGGCCGCGATGAGCGCGGTTCGCCTCGCGCGGGCGGTCACCGGGCGCGAGGTCGTCGTCAAGTTCGCGGGCGCTTACCACGGCCACTCCGACGGACTGCTCGCCGACGCGGGCTCGGGGCTCGCAACCCTCGCCATCCCCGCCTCGCCGGGCGTCACCGCGGCGCAGGCCGCGGGCACGGTCGTGGTGCCCTGGAACGACCGCGACGCTGTCTCCCGCGCCCTCGCCGATCACCCCGTCGCCGCTCTGATCGCCGAGCCGGTGCCGGCCAACATGGGTGTGGTTCCGCCCTCGGATGGTTTTCTCGATTTCCTTCGCGCATCGACGCGAGACGTCGGCGCCCTGCTCGTCTTCGATGAGGTGATCACCGGCTTCAGGGTCGCGCGCGGCGGCGCTCAGGAGCTCTACGGCGTCGAGCCCGATCTGACGGTGCTCGGCAAGGTGCTGGGCGGCGGCCTGCCCGCCGCCGCCTTCGGGGGTGGGCGGCAGGCGATGGAGAGGATCGCGCCGAGTGGCGACGTCTACCAGGCCGGGACGCTGTCGGGCAACCCACTCGCGATGGTGGCCGGCCTGGCCACCCTGCACGAGCTCGATGCCGCAGCGTACGAGCGGCTCGCGGCGCTCACCGAGCGGTTCGCGGCCGGGCTGGGTGAGCTGGCCGCGGAGCACCCGCTTCAGGTGGTCTCGGCCCCGGGCCTGCTGACGCTCTTCTTCAGCGCCGTCCCGGTGACGGACTTCGCCTCGGCCAGGAACTGTGACCTGGATGCCCATGCCCGCTTCTGCCGCGCCATGCTCGGCCGCGGCGTTTACCCGCCGCCGTCGCAGTTCGAGGCCTGGTTCGTCTCACTCGCCCATGACGAGGACGCGGTCGACCGCACCCTCGCCGCCGCCGCCGATTCCCTCGCCGAGGCGCTCGCATGAGAGGTGCGTCGGGCGATGGCCTCTCATTGCCGCTGGGGCACGGGCCGATCGGTTGGCGCCGTGGACCGCAACCGTGAGCGGCGACCCGCTCGGTGTGCTTGACCTGCTGGCGGCGCGGCTTCGCGAGGAGAAGACGCCGATCTCCCCGCACGTGATCGAGCCGGCGGAGCAGCCGGTGTTCGGCCCGCTGGTGGCCGCCGGCCCCCGCGCGGCGTCGGCGCCCGCCGAGTACGCGCTCGTGATCGAGGCCGTCCGTGAGGGCTACCTCCTCCACTACGGGGAGCCGCGCCTGCTCGCCGGGCACGACGCCGACCTTGCCCTGCTCGCCGGCGACTACCTGTATGCGCTTGGCATCGAGCGGCTGGCCGCTCTCGGCGACACGGAGGCCGTGCGGGAGCTGGCCGACCTGATCAGCCGCTGCGCTCAGCTCCATGCCGAGGATCGCACGGACGAGGTGCCCGCAGCGTGGCGGGAATCGGTCCGGTCGATCGGCGGCGGTTGACCGCGAAGATCCCCGAGGATCAGCGCACGTTGCAGTTGCGAACCAGCGTCGACGTGACCTGGCGGTCACCCTCGAAGGTGAACCTGCCGCGCGCGAACTGGTAGACGGCGCCCGGGAAGCCGGCCGGCGCTCCGCAGCTGGCGCTGACGAAGCTGCGTTGCTTGCCGCGATAGGTGTAGATGCGCCGCAACGTCATGTCGAAGTGCGTCACATATGCCCACCTGCTCGCCGAGCTCGGCAGCCTCGTCCTGATCACCGTCCCGAACGTGCCCTCCTGCTTGAGGATCTTGAAGGTGAGGACGAATGCGGAAGGCGGCTTGGTGCCGTAGACCTGCGCCAGGAGCCGGCGCTTGCCACCCACGGGCTTCGCGTTGAAGACGAGCAGCGGTCCCTTGAAGGTGAACGGCGGCTGGGTCGGCAGGTTGACCCGGACGCGGACGTGACCCGTGCCCACGATCGCCCCGCCGCAGGCCTTGCGCGCCGCGGCAGTCGTCGAGGGTTGAATCTTGCGGATGCCGCAGGTGGGCAGGCCACGGTTGAACATCTTGCCCTCGCGGTTGATCGCGATCGAGATTTCACGCAGCTGCGGCGGCGGGTCGGTGCCGTCAGTGGTCTGGAAGGTGCTGTCGATGTTGACCGCCACCGGCGCGGTGCCCTCCCGGGGCAGCGACTGCGGCGAGATCCCCCCGTCGAAGGAGACGACCAGGTTCCCTTCCTTTTCCTTCTCTGCCCGAGCGATCCCGGCCGCGGCAAGTGTGACGAACAGCGCCAGCGCGATCAGCCATGCGGGCTTCAACCGACGTTGACCTCACGGTCGCAATAGACGAATTCGAAGCTGAACACCGTGTTGTTGGCCCGCCTGTTTGTGCGCTGGAGTTCCACCGCCATCTTGTTCGCTCTCCCACCCTGCTTGCGCTTCAGCGCCTGGCCGATCTTCTGGAGCAGGGACCTCTCATCGTCGAGGTAGTCGATCCACCTGCTCAGCTTCGCTTCGTCCAGGGTGGGCTGGGGGACCGCGGCGATCTGTTTCACGGCGCCGCCAAACGATGTCGACGCCCTGAGAAAGCGATTTCCGGCCGGGATGAATTCGTGCCTCTTGGCGATCTGCTGTTTGACTCCCTTCAGGATGCGGGTGTTGGTCTTTTCGTTCTTCTTGCAGATCAGGTCAACCCGCTGCACGTATTCCTCGCGAGTCGGTTCTCCTTCAGCGGCGAGCGCAAGGGGAACGCAGACGAGCGGCGTGAGGGCCACGAACGCACCAAGTTTGGCCAGAGACGAATTCCTTACCGACCTTCCCACCAATCAATCCTCCTGTTTGCTCAAGAACGGGTGGCGTAAGCGCGGAAGACGCCGACGGACCCCTGTGCGCAACCCTGAAATCAAAAATACATGAGTTCCTGTGTGCTCCCCGTTAACCCGCCCGAGACCCGTGAAGATCGATCTTGGGCAGGATTCTCTCAAAGGGCTTTGGCAGCCACCAGACCCAATCGCCGAGCAGCAGCATCAGCGCCGGGAGCAGGACGATGCGGACGACGGTGGCGTCAAGCAGCACCGCGACGGTCAGCCCCACCCCCAGCTGGCTGACGGTCGCGATCGGCGCTCCCGCGAAGACGACGAAGACCGCGGTCATGATCGCCGCCGCGCCGGTGATCACCCTCGCTGTCTTCTCCAGCCCGAAGCCGATCGCCTCCTCGTGGGGGGCGCCGTTCTCGTGGTGCTCGCGCATCCGCATCAGCAGGAAGACGGCATAGTCGATCGAGAGCCCGAAGACGATGCCGAAGATCCCCGCGGCTCCGATCGCGTCGACGTACGTTCGCCCGCCCAGCGGCCAGCCCTCCGGCACCTGGAAGAGCAGGGTGAGGACTCCGAAGGCGACGGCGACCGTGACCAGGTTCAAAACCACCGCGATCGCGGCCAGCGGGATCGCGCGGAGGATCGTGACCAGGACCAGGAAGGTGGCGATCGCGATCACCGCGACCATGACCGAGATCCGCGACGAGAGCGTGTCGGTGTAGTCGATCAGTTCTGCCGCGGCGCCGGTCACCCCGGTCGTGGCGCCGGCCGCCGCCGCAAGCCCGCCCGCGTCCCGCTTGAGGCGCTCGTTGAGCGCGATCGAGCCCGGCGTGTTGAAGGTGTAGCGGGGGATGACGAGAATCAGCGCGGCCTGCCCGCCGCCCTTCAGGTCGATGATCTGGGAGACCCGCTTTCGCTCGTCCGGCGGTGAGCCCTGCAGCGCCGAGAGCACGAAGTAGCCGGAGTCGAAGATCCCCGGCGAGCTGCGGCGCAGCCCGTCGACGCGCCGGTCAAAGCGGGCGGCGCCGGTCGAGACGCGGACGTTGGCGCGGCGCAGCCCGACCTGCAGCGGTCGTGAGCGCTGGAAGCCTTCGGCGAGCCGCTGTTCCAGCGTGTCAGCCCCGCCTTGCAGCTGCCCCAGCCCGTCGACCAGCTGGGAGGCGCCTCCCTGGAGGCGATCCAGGCCGCTCGGCAGCTGGGCGGCGGAATCGGCCAGCTGCGCCGCGCCGCTGTGCAGCTTGGTGGCGCCGCCCACCAGCTTCACCTCGCCGCTGTGCAGCCGTTCAGTTTCCTTGCTGAGGCTCTGCGCTTCGTTCCGCGCGATGGCCAGCGCTTCGACCAGCCCTTCCGCTTCCCGCAGCTCTCCCGCCAGGCTGGGATCGGCGGCCGCCTTCTGCTTCAGCGTGGACCGCAGGCTCCGCGCCCGGTCCAGCCCGTTGTCGCGCAGGCCACGCAGCAGGTCGGCCGCGCCGCCCTTGACCGAGAAGGCCCCGAGCTCCGCGCTGCGCTGGCCTTCGGCAAGCTTCCCCGAACCCTCGGAGAGGCGGTTCAGCGCCCCCGTCGCCTCCTGCGCCCCGGAGGCGACACGAGCAATCCCCCCTTCGAGCTGTTCGGCACCCACGCCGGCCTGCCCGGAACCGGTGGCGAGCAGGTCGGCTCCGTAGGCGGCTTTCTCGAGCCCCGAGCGGAGCTGTTTGACGCCTCGAGTGGCGCCGCCCAGCCGCCTGCCCAGTTTCTTGAATTCCTCGGGATTGGCGTCGCCCCGCCCCGCCAGCAGGTCGTTTCCGCTTTTCTGCAGCGGCCTGACCTGGCGGCTGATCTGCCCCGGACCGATCACCGCCTGCACCCCGCGGTCGGCGGCGATGCGGCGCTGCCATCGCGAGAGGGCCGCGAGGCTCCTCCCGTCGGTGATCTGTCCGTGGTTTGCGACCGCGACAAGCACGAACGGCGCGTCCCAGCCGGGCCCCACCGCGGCTGCGATCCGCTCGGCATCCTGCCGCGCCGAGTTGGAGGCGGGCAGCTGCTCGGCGCTCAGGGGCCCGGTCTTCAGGGCGAGGACGGGCGCCGCCAGCAGCAGCACGAGGCCGCCGATCAACAGCGCCGCAAGGAGCGGCCGCCGCAGCGCAGCGCCGACCAGCGCCATGACACCGGCCCCGTCCGCCTCGCCGCCGAGCCGCCAGCGGTCGATGTTGCGGCCGATCAGCACCAGCAGCGGGGGGCCGACCAGGGTGGCGACCGTGACGCTTATCGCGGTGACGACGATCGCGGCGCCGGCCAGCGAAATCAGCAGCTTGCCCGGCATGACGAAGAGCGTCACCAGCATTGCCAGGAAGAGGGTCGAGCCGGCGAAGGCGGTCGTGCGCCCGGCGGTGCGGCGGGTCATCCACGCTGCCTCCAGCGGCGCCGCGCCCGCCGAGAGCTCCTCGCGGAAGCGCGAGACCATCAGCAGCGCGTAGTCGACTCCGAGCGCCAGCCCCATCATCGAGCAGACCGTGAGCGCGGTGCTGTCGATCGCAATCCACGAGGCGGCCATCGAGAGGATTCCGCGGGAGGCGGTGACGGTGACGGCCCCGAAGGCCAGCGGAATCGCCGCCGCGACCGGCGAGCGGAAGACCAGCAGGAGGACGACCAGCAGGAAGGGGATAGCGATCAGCTCGGCGGTTTCGGTCGAGCGGACCGACTCGTCCTGCACCGCCCGCGAGAGGCTCGCGAAGCCCGTCTGGGTGGCGCGGACCGGGGGCGAGATGCGCTCTTCGAGCGTTTCGTTCAGGTGGGGGACGGTGTTGCGGACCGCCTCCGCAGCGCCGACATGGAAGTCGGCGACGATCAGGGCCTTGCGCGGCCCGGGACGGAGCCGGGCGACGCTGCCGCGGTCCCAGGGCGAGATCGTCGAAACCGCCGGGTCGGAGCGCAGCGCCCGGATCAGCGCCGGCCCCTGCTCTTCCAGCTGCGCCGGTGGCCCCTGCAGGAGGATCGCAAAGGGAGCCGTGTCGCCGAAATGGCTGTGGAGGAGGTCGTTGGCGCGCGAGGAGTCGGTGCCCGGGATGCTGGGCGAGCTCGGGCGGAGCCTGTCCTCGACTCCCCGGCCGAGGAACGCGAGCACCGCGATCACGAGCGCGGCGGCGACCAGCAGTCTGCCGGGCCTGCGCAGGGCAAGCGGCACCCGGCCGCCCATGTCGCGGGACGCACGTGTGACGTTCCCTCGTGAAGCCGAGCTCATCTCAGGGCGCCGCCTCGATGGATCTCCGTTCCCCTTCCCAGTGCAAAGCCGACGTTTGTCAGCACAAAAACACTCGGGTAAACACTCGGGTTGCTTATACCAGGCGGTACCGGGCAGACGACCGGGTCGTTAACCCTCGCTACACAAACATTGCAGCGCAACCGTGGCCCCGGCCGCCGAATCAACCATCTAGACTCCCGTGCCCTTGGGCGTGGTGGAGAGTGGCTGACGAAGCGGACAAGCAGAACGGGGCCGAGGCGACCCCGCGGGAGCCGGCGAAGCCCGAGCCTCCCGGCTACTTCGAGGGCGAGTCGATGACTCGCCGTCGCGCCTTCACGATCGCCGCACAGGGCGTGGGCGGCATCGCCGGGGCCGCGATAGTTCTGCCGGCGGTTGGCTTCGCGGTCGCCCCGATCTTCCACCGCGGCGACGAGCACTGGGACCCGATCGGGCCGGTCGGCGACTTCGTCCCGGACACCTACCGCCAGATCACCTTCACCGAAACGGAGGGAGTCGGCGAGGTCGGCAAGACGATCGCCTACGTGCGCAAGGGCGCGAAGGATCTCGGTGAGGACCCCAAGGAGATCATCGCGGTCTCCAACCGCTGCGCCCATCTCGGTTGCCCGGTGCGTTTCGTCGAGGCGGCCGGCAACTTCATCTGCCCCTGCCACGGCGGCGTGTACGACTTCCAGGGCAAGCGGATCGGCGGCCCCCCCGTCCGCCCCCTCGACCACTTCCAGACGCGCATCCGTGGCGGCCAGGTGGAGCTCGGCCCCCGCTACAGCGTGACTTCGCAGCTCGAACCGGTCCGCGCTCGCGACCCCGGCGAGTTCACCGGGGGCATCTGGGAGTACCTCTACCCGCCTCGCCCGTCCACCTTCCCGCCGCCGGGCGGCTAGGGGCTAGCCGACGATGAAGCTCGACTCGCTCATTCCCGCCCCCCTCCGCAAGCCACCCAAGCCGGGTGAGGGGAGTGGACGCCGGGGGCCCGCCCCGGCCGATCTGAAGACGTCTCCACCCGAGCGGCCGTCCGACGCCCAGCGGGTTGGCGGCCGGGCCAGGGAAACGCCCGCCGACGTCCTCGCCTGGGTGGATCAGAGGACGGCGGCGTCCGGCTTCCTGACCGGAATGCTCTTCCGCAAGGTGCCGAAGGGAACCAACTGGTTCTACACGCTTGGCTCGGCGACGCTCTTTGCCTTCATCCTGCAGGCCGTGACAGGCGTCTTCCTGGCGATGTTCTACACGCCCTCGATCTCCGACGCCTACGCCTCGATCGCCCACATCAACAACGACGTCTTCCTCGGCGCGTTCGTGCATGGAATGCACAAGTGGGGGTCGAGCGTGATGGTCATCCTGATCTTCCTCCACATGGGCCGCACGTTCTTCTTCGGCGCCTACAAGTACCCGCGAGAGCTGAACTGGGTGATCGGCGTCGTGCTGCTGATCCTGACGATGACGATGGCGTTCACCGGGTATCTGCTGCCGTTCGACCAGCGTTCCTTCTGGGCCTCGGTCGTGGGGATCAACATCAACGGCACCGGCCCGATCGTGGGTCCCTACCTGAGCGACTTCCTGCGCGCCGGCCCTGAGCTGGGGGCGACGACGCTGTCCCGCTTCTACTCGATTCACATGCTGCTGCTTCCGGGGGCGATCATCGCCCTGATCGGCGCCCACCTGTATCTCGTCGTCAAGCTGGGCACAACTGCGCCGCCGTGGGCGCGAGCTGAGAAGCCCAGGGGCGCCGTGCCGGCTTCGCAGCTCGACGCCGGCGCCGCGGACAACGGAGCGCCAGCGAGCCGATGAAGCCCGCCGACAAGCAGGCATATCTCGAGGAGTACGAGCTCCTCAAGAAGAAGGGCAAGCCCTTCTTCCCCTACGCGGTGCTGAAGGACTCGACGATGGCCCTGATCGTCGTCGGCGTGATCATTGCGATGTCGATCGTCCTCGGCGCGGAGCAGGGGCCCAGGGTCGATCCGACCTCGACCCACTACGTGCCCCGGCCCGAGTGGTACTTCTTCTTCCTCTTCGAGGTGCTGCGCGTGATCAAGCCACCGGAGCTCGTTCCGATCGCGACGATCGGGATCCCGACCGTCTGCATGATTCTGCTCCTTCTCCTGCCGTTCTACGACCGGGGCCCGGAGCGCCACCCGGGTCGCAGGCCGATTGCGACCACCGCCGGCTGCCTGACGATGATCGCGATGGCCTACCTCACCTATCTCGGCGCCACCGGCGGCTCCCCGCTCGAGATCGATATGAAGGTCGCCCCGCGCTATGAGGCCGGTGCGCAGGTGGTCGCCGACGCCGGCTGCCTGGCCTGCCACAAGCTGGGCGAGAACGGCAACAACGGGCCCGGTCCGGATCTCACCCACATCGGCCAGACCGTTCCTCGCGCCGCGATCCTCCGCTCGGTGGAAATCGGTGTGGGCATCATGCCGTCCTTCCGCGAACTTCCGCCGAAGGAACTCGAAGAGCTCGCCGACTTCCTCTCCTCGCTCGACTAGTCGACCAAAAGGCCTGATCCTTTGACCAAAGGCCGGATTCCTTGACCGGGGCCCGCCTCCCTGATCGGGAGACCGCTTCTCTGACCGGGGGCCCGCTTCCAGACTGACGTGCCAGTGGATTTTCCCCCACATGGGTGGAAAATCTCGAGCACGTCAAGCAGTACGTTGTCCACGGCGCACTCTGACACCACCCACCCGCATGAGCCCTGATACCCGTGAGCCTCGATACCCGTGAGCCCTGATACCCATGGACCCTGACACCCGATCCCAGCCCTCCCGGGGCTCAGCTCAATTCGCCGAGCAGGTTCAGGGCATGTTCGACCGGATTGCGGGTCGCTACGACCTCCTGAACTCGTTGATGACCGCGGGCCTCCACCACAGCTGGCGGACCCGAGCGGCGGACCGTGCCGAGCTGAGCCCCGGCGAGTCGGCTCTGGATGTCTGCTGCGGGACCGGTGACCTGAGCCTGGAGCTGGCTGAGCGCGTGTCACCCGGCGGCCACGTCATCGGCTGCGACTTCTCCGAGCCGATGCTCGACCTGGCACGGGACAAGGCAACGAAGCGGGGTGCGGAGTCGGTGCGCTTCGAGTGGGCGGATGCCCTCCAGCTTCCCCACGACAGCGGCCGGTTCGATGCTGTGACCGTCGGCTTCGGCGTTCGCAACTTCGCCGACCGCGATCGGGGCCTGCGCGAGATGGCTCGTGTTCTGCGGCCGGGGGGGCGGCTGGTGATCCTCGAGTTCACCGAGCCTCAGCGGCCGCCGTTCTCGACCTTCTATGCGCTCTGGTTCGACCGGATCGTGCCCGTGCTCGGTCGTCTCACCGATAACCCGGAGGCCTACTCGTACCTGACGGAGTCGGTCCACAGCTTTCCCGATCCACAGGGCCTCGCCGCGAAGATGGACGCTGCGGGCTTCGAGCAAATCCGCTGGCTCCTCCTCGCGGGGGGAATCCTGGCGATCCATAGCGGCGTCCGCAGGTGACGCGCCGCTCCACAGTCCCGCCGCCGGTCACGGCGGTGCTCGATGCATCGAGCCGCTGGCTGCCGTCGCGGCTCGGCGAGGTGGAGGTGAGGCTTCGAGAGCAGGCCGGCGGGCATGGAGAGCTGCTCGGCGGCGACGCGAGCATGACGCTGGCTGCGGGAGGCAAGCGCCTGCGGCCGCTGCTCGTCCTGCTCTGCGCAGGTGAAGAGGGAGGCGAGGAGGCGGTGCGGGCCGCGACCGCGATAGAGCTCGTCCACATGGCGACGCTCGTCCACGACGACGTGCTGGATGCCGCTCCGCTGCGCCGTGGGCAGCCCACCGTTGCGGCGACCTCGGGTCGGGAGCGGGCGTCAGCCACCGGCGATCTTCTCTTCTCCCGCGCCTTCGCGCTGCTTGCCGAGCCGCCGGAGCTGCGCGCGATCAACCTGCTTGCCGGCGCCTCGGTGGCGCTGGCGCGCGGCGAGCTGGCCCAACGGCGGGACGCCTACGACACGTCCATCTCCGAGGAGCGCTACCTGGAACGCTGCCGCCTGAAGACGGCGAAGCTGTTCGAATGCGCCTGCCTGCTGGGTCGCGACGAGGCAGCGCTGGGCGCCTTCGGCGCCGAGGTGGGCCTCGCATTTCAGCTGCTTGACGACGTGCTCGACGTCTCCGGGCCGCCCGAGCGGACCGGAAAGGCGCGGGGCACCGACCTGCTGGACGGCACGGTCACGCTGCCGCTGATCGCCGCCGCCGAGGACGACCCCGCAATCCGAGCAGTGGACCTGCGCAGTCTCGACGCCGCGGCTGCCGAGGATCTCTGCGACCGCATCGCTTCGACCGGCGCCCTGGAGCGGGTTCGCGCCCGGGCGCTCGAGATGGTCAGCGCAGCCAAGCGCTGCCTCGATGCGGCTGCGTTCAACCCCGAACAGCGCCGCCTGATGGATCTCGTGGCGGATGGAGTCGTGCAGCGGTACAGCTGAGGAGTCGGTCCCCGGGGGCTGTTCGGGGTCAACGACTAACGGAAGTCGTCGGCGGTGATCAGATCCGCGGCGAGTGCCGTCGAGAAGGCCGCTGCGACGCGCTGCATGTTCTCCCGCTCCAGTCCTCTCAGGACCTTGGCGAGCACCTCGGTGCCGCTGTCCAGCTCCTCGTCGTAGGCGTCGATCTCGTGCTCGTTGTGCACGCTGTCACAGCACCATTCGCACTCCGGGCAGCGTCGCCAGAGGCGCCACCGCGCGCGGTCGGACGTCTGCTCCCAACAGGTCGGCTGCACGAGCCGTGAGCCGCACGCGGGACAGACGTGAAGCCCGTTGACTGTCTTCGTCCGTGTCCGGTCCGAATGGCCCATGCCTACCTATCGAACACCGGAGCTCGTCACTTAATCCGCACCCTTCACTGACAGGACGAGAAAACCCAACTACCGGGTAGGCGACCCTCCCCAATTCGCTGCTCGCGGCCCGCAAAGGGGATTTTGGGGGCCCCGCAAACGGATTTAGCGGCCCGGGGACGGATTTAGCGGCCCGGGGACGGATTTAGCGGCCCGGGGACGGATGCCCGTTACCATGAGGCGATGCTCGGAGGCATCAGCTGGCAAGAGATACTCGTCGTCCTGATCATCGCGCTCATCGTGTTCGGGCCGAAGCGCCTACCCGAGCTGGGCCACTCGCTGGGCAAGGGGATCCGCGAGTTTCGAAGCTCTCTGGGTGGCGAGCGCGGTGACGAGGACCGACCGGTGCCGACGGACGAGATCGCGGCCAATGGCGAGATTGCGGCCAAGGACGAGATCGCGGCCAAGGGCGAGGAGCGGCCGGTGGGACCTCGGCAGACCTGAGGCCAGCCGGGGATGCACCGTCGCATCAGGCCGGTCTCGCACGAGGACCGGCTCACCCTCGTGGAGCACCTGGAAGAGCTGCGCACGCGGCTTGCCGTCTGCATAGCGGTGTTCGCCGTCGCGCTGGCGCTCTGCGTCTGGCAGAACCACCTGCTGCTGGAAATTGCCTCCGGCCCACTGCCCGCCGCCCACAAGAAGCTGCTCACCTTCGGTGTCACCGAGCCCTTCACCACGACGCTCACCGTCGCCGTGTACGGCGCGATCGTTCTCTCGCTGCCGATCCTCCTCTACCAGGCCTACGCGTTCGTCCTGCCCGCGTTCAGCAACCCCGAGCGAAGGATCGCCCTGCCGATCCTTCTGCTGGCGCCGCTGCTGTTCGCGGCCGGTGTCGTCTTCGCCTACTTCGTCGTGATGCCCGCCGCGGTCAAGTTCCTGCTTGGCTTCAACGACAGCCGGTTCAACGTCCAGGTCCGGGCCCGCGATTACTACAGCTTCTTCTCGACCACGATGCTGGCGGGGGGCCTCATCTTCCAGCTGCCGCTGGCGATCCTCGCGGTGACCCGCCTGGGAATCGTCAGCATCGCCCAGCTCACCGAGAATCGCCGCTACGCGTACCTTGCGATGGCGATCGTCGCGGCGGCCCTGCCCAGCGTGGACCCGGTTTCGATGCTGATCGAGATGGTCCCCCTGCTCCTTCTGTATGAGTTGAGTATCTTGCTCGCGCGCGCCTTTGTCAGGCCGGGGGCGGCGGGAGGTCTGGCCAAACCCTCAACCCAGGAGCGGTGACCAACTGATGGCGGCAGGTGGCGAGCGGCGGTTGCTCTTTGACGTCAGGGGAAAGCGCAGACACGTCATCCGTGTCGTTTACGCGATTCTTGCGCTGCTGATGGCAGGCAGCCTCTTTCTAGTCGTCGGTCCGGTGAACGTCGGCGAACTGATCGGCACGGGCGGTTCGAGCAGCGCCAGCAAGGTGTTCGACGAACAGGTCGAACGGATCGAAGGGCGGCTGGCAAGGAACCCCAGGGACGAGCAGCTGCTGCTGGTGCTGACTCGGGCGCAGGTCAACGCCGGCAACGCGAAGATCGAACCTGTCGCCGAAGGCGAAACCCCGACAATCAATGCCGATGCCCGCAGGGAGTTCGAAGCGGCCCTGGAGAGCTGGAGCCGCTACCTGAAGCAGGCCGGCGAAGAACCGAGCCCGACCCTGGCCCAGCTCGTCGCTTCGACCTCCTTCCGGATGGCGGAATCCGCAGCGAACTTGCGGGTGACGCAGGAGAACGTCGCCACGGCGACCCGGGCGCAGCGGATCGCCGCCGAACAGCGACCCACCCTCAACTCGCTCTCGACGCTGGCGATCTACGAGTACTTCAACGGCGAATTCGCCGATGCCGACAAGACGACAAAGGAGGCCGCAGCCAAAGCGTCCAGCAAGACGCAGGCGAAGGCCGTCGAAAGCCAGCTGGCCGAATACCGCAAACGCGGCAAGGAATTCGAGAAGCAGAAGAAGCAGCTGGCCAAGGTGGAAAAGGAAGCCAACAAGGAACAGCTGCAGAACCCGTTCCAGGGCCTGGGTTCGCCCGCCGCCCAGCGGGTAGCCGCACCCGCGCAGCGCATTTCAGCCCGACCCGCGCAGCGCATCTTCAGTACGCTCGCCGGCAGGGCGACTCACCGTGAAGAAGCGCATCGCTGTCATCGGGGGAGGCGTGGCTGGGCTTACGGCCGGCCACCTGCTGCGGCGGGAGTTCGAGCTGACGCTGTTCGAGAAGGAGTCCCGCCTGGGCGGCAACGCCTACACGTTCACGGCAGGCGACGGGCAGGAGGTCGATATCGCCGTGGCCGCATTCAGCCGCGCCGGCTACACGAACTTCTTCAGGCTGCTCGACGAGCTCGGCGTCGCCACGCGCCCTTCGGCCGGCGCCTTCATGAGCGTCCACGACCTCGACAGCCGGGAGGGCATTTACGTCACGCCCAGCCTGCGGGGGCTCATGGCGCAGCGCTTCGGGATCCTGAGCCCGTCTCGCCTGCGCTCCCTCTGGGGCCTGTGGCGCGAACTGGCGGCGGCCCGGAGCATCCAGCGGGCCGGCGGGTTCGGCGAGGTGACGGTGCGCGAGGCCCTGCGGCGGCTGCCGCGAATCTCCGGCGACGCGGAAACGATCTTCGTCTGCGCGCTCTGCCTGCTGTCGTCGATGGACGCCGAGGACGTGCTCGACGCGCCGGCGAGCTTCTTCTTCGGCAAGATCGCCACCTACAGCGACGTGCTCTCGCCGCGGGCGACCTACTCGGTGCGCACCCTTCCGGGGCGGACGAAGGGCTACGTGAACGCCCTCGCCCGGTCATTCGAGGACCGGGTGATGCGCGAGACGCCCGTCCGGGCCGTCCACCGCGACGACGACGGGGTCCGGATCGTCTGCGACAGCGGTGAGGAGGCCTTCGACAAGGTGATCTTCGCGTGCAACGCCGACCAGGCGCTGGAGATGCTCGACGAGCCGACGCCCCTCGAGCGCGAGCTGCTCTCCGCCTGGCGCTACAGGGACGGCCGCGTCGTCGTGCACGATGACTCCTCCGCCTTCCCGAGGCGGGAGCTGATGCAGGCCTACACCTTCCTCTACCGGCGCCGGGACGGCGTGCTGTCGACCTCGGTGAACGGCAGCCTGTGGTTCGAGCCGGGGGTGCCGCGCTCCTGCGACCTGATCGCCTCCCAGCACCCGAACTTCCCGATTCGCGGGGACCGGATCGAGCTGGACACCGTCCTGCGGACGCCCGTCTTCGATTCGCAGTCCTGTGCGACGACGGCGCGGCTGCCGGCGCTGAACGGCGTGCGGAACACGTACTACTGCGGCAGCCACTTCGGCTACGGCCTGCACGAGGACGCCGTGCGCTCGGCGGTGGACGTGGCGCGCGCACTGGGCGCGAATCCCTGATCGCCCCGCTCGGGCGGCGGCCTATGGCATCGACCAGAAGCGGCTCGCTTCCTGGCGCATTTCGTGACGGGTCCGATGGCGCAGCTGCATCGGCTTGGCTCCCCGCCGGGTCTGGAGCCAGTGGAACTTCAGGCGCAGCAGGTAGAGCCGAGCCGATTGCTGCCCCTTCACCTTGCAGAGCGGCGGCACCGGGATGCTTTCGTTCATCACGTTGATCGGATCGGGGCTGTCTTCCCTGCCAAGCAGGTGGCCGACGTGGTGGAGCATCACCGCGCAGAGGAAGTCGAAGATGATCGGTTCCGCATAGGCTCGATCGATCCAGAGAAAGCAGCTGATCGAGCCCGGCGGGGCGTCTGGCGGGACATAGCTGGACATCCCCGAGATCGCCCCCACCTGTGGATTCCCGAGTGAGCCGGGAGGAACGATCTGCCTGTCGATGCTCATGCACGCGGAGGGTTCTTCGCCCCAGTAGTCGATCGCCAGCCTGTAGGCGAATTTGAGACTGGGCGGGTATGGGGCAGCCTGCGCCGTGGTTGGCGCCAGAGCAAGCACGCTCAACATCACCACTGCGATCGCCAGTCGCTTCATCGATCCATGCCGTTCCCTCGAACGGCGGCGGATGTTCCCAGAGGGCCCCGATAGATGTTTGCGAGGAGTCACAAAACGGCCTTTCGCTAGCTGTGCCCGCGCCGCGGGCCTGGTTCCCTGGTTAAGCGCGGGCGCAGCGCGATTCGCCCCCCGCTCGTCGGCGATGAAGCCCCCGCAACGAAGCCCCCGCCTTTCCCGATGACGATCCCGTGGAGCGCGTCGTCCCAGCTCTGCCGGTTGAGGTGACGGCCCGGGGCCTGAGGATGACGTTGTCGATTGCAAGCGAATCGGCACGAAAGGCCGTCTTCGACCGCCGGGAGCTCGGGATGGGCCGTGAAGGACTCGAACCTTCAACCTTGAGCTTAAGAGGCTCCTGCTCTAACCAGTTGAGCTAACGGCCCCGGGCCGGCAAGTATAGGAAGGAGGCGCCGTCGCCGGCGCGGCTCCGCGGAACCGGCTCAGCGCACGGTGCAGCCTCTGAACAGGCTGCCGTAGATCACGGTGCCGTCGGCGAAGGACAGATACCCCTGGGTCTGCAGGATGCCGTCGGAGCAGCGGGCGGAAACGTAGCTGCGCTTGACGCCGCGGTAGGTGTAGCGTCGGCCGATCTTGGCGTCGACGTGGGTTAGGGAGCCCAGCCCGCCAGCGACCTTGGGGACATCGAAGCTGCTGCGGTAGCCGTAGGTGCCGCGGCGGCGTTCGACCGGGACGACGACGACGTAGCTTTCGAAGATGGGGACGCTTGACTGGGCATGGGCGATGACGGTCCAGTTGCGGCCTTCGCGAGGCCCGTTGAAGAGGGTCAGCGGCGAGCGGATCTTCAAACGGGCGCCTTCGAGGCTGACGATCCCTCTGATGTGACCGGTGCCGACGATCGCGCCGTGGCAGAGTTCCCTCGCCTGCTCGGAGGTGGTTGCCTCGATTCGGCTCGGTAGGCAGACGGGCAGGCCCGCAGTGCTCAACCTGCCATCGCGGTCGAATTCGAGCTTCACGTGCCGCAATGCGGGCGGCACAGAGCCGTCTGTCGTGCTGATCTCACCGTGCCCCTGGAAGCGAATTGGCGCATAGTGCTTCTTCGGCAGCACGCGCGGCTCAAAGCCACCGTCGGCCCGCAATACCAGCGTGCCGTAGATGATTTCTGCCGCGCCGGCAGAGCTGCCGAGCAGAGCTGCGCAGGCGACCAGGATCGCGCCGATCGTCAACTTCAGTTTCGCCCTCATCACCTCCCTAACACCCCGGTAGCACAGGGTAGCGCTGGTACCGCGAGCGGCCTACTTCAGCACCTTGCAGGGCTTGAAGACCGTGCCCGGGATGGAGTCCCCGTTCTTGAAGGTGAATTCGGCTTTGGCCTGCAGGCGGCCGTCGGCGCAGCGGGCGTTGGCGTAGCTGAGCCGCTTGCCCTTGTACATCCATTCGCGACCGATCCTCAGGCGGCCATAGAGCGGCGAGCCGTAGTCGTTGACGATCCGCGGGAAGTTCGCGACCGTCTTGAAGCCGTAGCGGCCGTGGTGGACCTTCTGGATCTCGATCGAGATCACGTAGGTGGTGGGGCCGGGATAGTCGATGTGGGCGTGTCCGAGGACGGTCGGGTTGCCGTTCTTGATCGGGCCGTTGAAGAGGGTGAGCGGC
Source organism: uncultured Solirubrobacterales bacterium (assembly GCA_963707965.1). GTDB lineage: Bacteria > Actinomycetota > Thermoleophilia > Solirubrobacterales > 70-9 > VRUE01. The sequence continues at coordinate 864,398 of CAVPRR010000007.1, read as the reverse complement.
GAGGAGGCCTTGATTCCGCGCTGTTCGGGCAGCTCGACCAGCGCGGTGCCGAAGCCCGTGCCGACGATCGCGCCGGGGCAGAGCTTGCGCGCCACCTTCGTCGTCGTCGCCACCAGTCTTTTCATCGAGCATTTCGGCAGCCCCCGCGTCTCGACCGCACCGTGCTTGTCGAATTCGAGCACCAGACGGCGCAGCGGCGAGGGGCGGGTACCGTCGGTGGTGCTGAACTTCGCGTGCCCGTACAGCTTGATCGGCGCGTTCTCGTACTTCGGCAGCCTGGTGGGGGTGAAGCCGCCGTCGCCGCTGATGATGATGTTCCCAATCCTGAGCGTGATCGCCTCCGCCGAGCCGGTCGCAATCACCGCGACCGCGCAAATCGGCACCAGCGTTCTTAACAGAGTCTTCCGCATCGGTTTCCCCCTCCGCAATCCCTGACCGCCAAACTAGCATGGTGCGTTTGAGGAGGAGCAGGGGGCGCGACCGTGCGCGTGACCGCGGCGAGCGAAACTCGCCGCTGCTGAGCCACCCGCGCCGGGTGCTCGCCGGGTCGTTGATCTTCCTCGCCGTCTTCGGTGCTGTCGGCATCGGCGTCGAGGGAAAGCTCAGCCCGACCAGCCTCGACATTCCCGGCAGCGCTTCCTCGCGTGCTAACCGGATGCTCCGCGAACACTTCGGCTACAGCGCGCCCTTCGTGATCCTGCTGCGTGGCCCCGAGGAGGCGCTCGACCGGCAGGGCCCGGCGCTGATCCGCGCCCTGCGCAGCAATCCGGGGGCAACCACCCTCTCTCCCTGGGACCGCGGCTCGGTGCAGCGCCTTCGCCCGGGCCCGCGCCGGGCCCTGATCATCGCCGACTTCCACGTCCCAATCGACGAGGCGGTCAACGAGACCGTGCCGGACCTCGAACGGATCCTCGCCGAACAGATCCACCCCCCCGTCCGGCAGATCCAGACCGGCTTCGCAACCCTCTCGCGGGCGATCCAGGACGACTCGATCACCGCCAGCGAGCGCGGCGAGCTGATCGCCCTGCCGATCCTGCTGATCGTCCTCCTTCTCGTCTTCCGCTCGCCCCTGGCCGCGGCGATCCCACTCACCTTCGGCGCGATCACGGTGATCGTCTCGCGGGGCCTGCTCTCGATCGTCGCCGACTGGTTCAGCGTCGACGCCTTCGCCCTCACCGTCTGCACGATGATGGGTCTCGCACTCGGGGTCGACTACGCGCTGCTGATGGTCTCCCGCTTCCGCGAAGAGCTGGCCGCCGGCGCCTCCTCGCTCGATGCCGCGCGGGCCACGCGCCGCACGGCCGGCCGCACCACCGTCTTCGCCGGCAGCACCCTGATGCTCTCGATGCTGGTGGCGTTCTTCATCGTCCCCGGCTCGCTGCTCGGCTCGCTGGCCGCGACCCTTGCGCTGGTCGTCGGGCTCAGCGTCCTCGTGGCCATCGTGCCGGGCCCCGCTGTCCTCACCCTGCTCGGCCCCAACCTCGACCGCTGGCGAGTCGGACCGGCGCCCGGCGAGGGGGGCTCTCGGCTGATGGTGCTGGTGTCCGCGGCGTTGCGCCGCCCTGCACTGGTGGCGATCGCAATCGGGGTGGTCGTGCTCCTGCTTGGGGCACCCGCGCTGGCCTTGAAGACCGGCCCGCCGAGCCAGACGCAGCTGGCTCCGGACGACCCCGCCCGGAAGGACTTCGAACAGATCGTACGAGCGGTCGGCCCTGGCTATGACGCGCCCTTCGTGGTCGTTGCCACCACCGACCATGGAGCGGTCACTCAGCCCGGGCGGCTCGCCGCGCTGGGTCGCTGGCAGCACCGCGTCGCCCAGATCCCCGGCGTGCAGGCGGTGGTCGGTCCCGCGCAGGTCTCGCGCGCCGCGGCGCCGTTGCGCCAGGTAAGTGCGCTGCTGGCCGCGGGGACCGAATCCGGGCCTCTGGCGCAACTGGGACGGCTGGGCCGCAACCTGAACCGCGCTGCGGACGGGGTCGCGCAGCTGCGCGAGGGCGTCGCAAAGGCGAGCTATGGCGCCGGTCTGCTGGCTGAGGGATCGGGCCGGGCCGAGGATGGCGCTGCGGCCCTCGCCTCCGGGCTGGGCCAGGCGACCGCGGGCAGCGAACAGGCGGTTGGCGCCCTGCGTACCTTCGCCGAGGGCACCCGGCGCCTGGCGGGCGCCCAGCACCGTGTCGCCCTGGCCGCCCTGCAGCTGAAGTTCGGCCTGCAGAGCCTCACTCCGAACCTGCGCCGCAACGCGCTGCGCCGCTCGCGGGCGCTGCAGCGGTCCCTCAACCACAACGCGCACGAAACGCTGCCGCGCCTGCGGGCGCCCGCGCAGGATGCCAACGAGCAGCTGGAGACCGCGCTGGCCCAGTTGAACGGCATGACAACCGGACAGTCCGACCCGAACTACGACGCCGCGCTGGAGGCCGTTCGCCGCGCCCTGGCCGCCGTCAGCGGAACCGACCCGGCAAGCGGCGCCGCCTACGCGCCGGGCTACGCGGGCCTGCCCGCCGAACTGGGCGCGCTGCAGGATCGCCTGTTCGAAAACGCCGAAGAAGCGAAGGGAGTGACCGACTGGCTGGTCTCGGGGATCATCATCCTCAAGCGGCTGAGCTCGGGGGCGACGCGGCTCGCCGACGCCCTCCGCAAGCTCGAAGGCGCCGGCAAGAGACTTGCCCATGGTTCAGCCCGGATCGCCCGCGCCGCAGGCGGGCTCGGTGACGCCCTGGGCCGCCTCGGCAGCGGCGCGACCGCGCTGGCCGGGGGCCTCGTGCAGCTCGGTGGAGGCGCGTCGGCATTGGAGGAGAATCTCGCCGCCGGCTTCCGCGCTTCCCGCCCGCTGCAGTCGGGCCTGCGCCGCGCCACCGTGCAGGTGCTCTCCGCCGACGCGCGGCTCGGGCGACAGGTCGGTCGCCTGCGTCGCGCCACGCCCGGGATATTCGACTCCGGCTACTTCGTGCTCTCGGCACTCGACGGCGCCCAGCCGGGGATCCGCGAGCGCGCCGCGGAAGCGATCGACCTCCAGCGCGGCGGCCAGGCGGCGGCGATGCTGGTGATCTCGCGCTACACGTTCAACACGCCCGGCTCGATCGCCCTCCACAGGCGGCTCGAGGAAGAGGCTGCAGGGCTCGAACGAGAGACCGGCCTGCGGACCGGAGTCGCCGGCGGCGCCGCCCAGCTGAACGACTACAGCAGCGTGACCAGAGCGCGAATACCGTTTGTCGTCGCCGGGATAACGCTGGCGACCTTCCTGGTCCTCCTCTTCGTCCTCCGCGCGCTGCCCCTGGCGGCGATCGCGGTCGGCCTCAACCTGGCCACCGTCGCCGTTGCGTTCGGCGTCCTCACCCTGCTCTTCAACCTGCCAGAGAGCTGGCCGCTGGGGGGGCGCACCTACGTCGACGCGGTGGGGGCGACGGCGATCTTCGGGGTCGTCTTCGGCCTCTCGATCGATTACGCGGTCTTCCTCCTGGTTCGGATGCGCGAGCACTACGACCAGCACGGCGACAACGCGGCCGCCATCGAGTTCGGGCTGCAGCGCACCGCGAGGGTGATCACCGGCGCCGCGGCGATCATGATGGCGGTGTTCGTTGCCTTCGCGGGCGCGCCGATCGCAACGGTCAGCCAGCTTGGGGTGGGACTGACGGTGGCGGTGCTCCTGGACGCCACCGTCGTCCGCATCGTCCTGCTGCCCGCCCTGATGCTGCTGATCGGCGATCGGGTGTGGTGGCTGCCCCGGCCGCTGCAGCGTGTCATTCCGCGGTTCGACGCCTGATTCCCGGCCCCTGTTTCCAGCGCCCCCGTGCGCCCGCCAGCACCTGGAGCGCAGCGCGTTGACTTCCAGTTAAGCCACTCCTGCACCCGCGCTTGGCGGGTGACGGCTCGGATACGATTCGGACGCCGTTCCTCCGGTTCGGAGGCGGGGGAACCGCAAGCGACGATCTGTGGCTGCCAAACCCTTAGGCGAGGAGAAAAGCCCCGCGAAAACCCGGGGGGTGACGCCCGTGCGCGTCGCCGCCCTGGGCGCCCTGGTTGCCGTCGTCGTCGCCCTGCTCATTGTGGTGTTCAGCGGCAACGGCGGCTACGGCTACAACCTCGTCTTCCAGAACGCCAGCCAGCTCGTCACCGGCAACCAGGTTCTGATCGGCGGTCAGCCGGTGGGAACGGTGGACAGCATCGACCTGACCGACGACAACCTGGCCGAGGTCCACGTCACCGTCGAACAGCAGCTCCACGAGGGCACAACGGCGATCATGCGCGCCACCTCGCTGTCCGGGGTGGCCAACCACTACGTCTCGGTCAGCCCCGGGCCCAACAGCAGCCCGGCGCTGAAGGACAACGCCACCCTCGGGCTCGGCTCGACCACCACCCCGATCGATCTGGACCAGTTCCTCAACACGTTCCCGAATCCGGTACGGCGCGCCCTCGGGCAGTTCATCCGCGGCAACGCGGCGCAGTTCTCGAACCGCGGCGCCGACGCGAACCAGACCTTCAAGTACTTCGCCCCCGCACTCAACCGGACCGGCGCCTTCGTGCGCGAACTGAACGCCGACGAAAGGCTCTTCGAACGCTTCGTGGTCAGCTCCAGCAAGCTCAGCACCGTGGTGGCTCAGCGCGGCAACGAGCTCTCCAGTGCGGTCTCCAACGCCAGCACCGCGTTCGGCGCGATCGCCTCCCAGAACGAAGCGTTCAGCGAAACGCTGCATCTGTTGCCGCCCGTCTTCCGCCAGGCCAACACGACGTTCGTCAACCTGCGCGCCGCGCTCGATGACATCGACCCGCTGATCGAAACGGCCAAGCCGGCGACCAAGGACCTGGCACCGTTCCTGCGCGAACTGCGACCGGTCCTGTCGCGGGCGGTGCCGGTCTTCAAGAACCTCCGCCTCAGCGCCCGCCGCAAGGGCTTCGCCAACGACACCGCCGAACTGCTCGGTTTCCTGCCCGCCGTGCAGGAGCGCTCCTCCAAGACCTTCCCGCACGCCGAACAGGCGATTGCCGACTTCCAGCCCAACCTCAACTTCGCCCGCGCCTACACGCCGGACATCTTCAACGGCTTCGGCAAGCTCGGCCAGATCACCGGCTACTACGACGGCAACGGCCACTACGCCCGCGTCCAGTTCGCGCTCAACCTGTTCAAGCGCAACAGCGGAAGCGGTGAGCTGGAACCGATCACGCCCAGCCAGCAGTACGAAGCCTTCGGCAAATCGGCCGGGGTCAGGCGCTCCTGCCCCGGCGGAGGCACCCAGCAGGCGCCGGACAGCTCCAACCCGTTCACCGAGCCGCCCTTCGCGGGCTCCGGTGTCAGCCCATCGTCCGAATGCGACCCGGCCGCCGTGCCACCCGGACCATGAGGAAGTGGCTGATCGCAGCCGGGATCGTCGCCGCGCTCGTCGCGGTCTTCGTCCTGCTCGGGGGCGGCAACCGCAGCAGCGGCTACGTCGTCCGCGCCATCTTCGACAACGCCGGGTTCATGGTCAAGGGCGAGGAAGTGCGGGTTAGCGGGGCCACGGTCGGCAAGATCGAATCGGTCGACGTGACGATGCCGGGTGAGATCGACAGCTACAAGAACGGCGAGCCCCAGGCCGTCCCCGGCAAGGCCGTCGTCGTGATGCAGATCGAAGAGCCGGGCTTCCAGGACTTCCGCAGCGACGCCAGCTGCTACATCCGCCCCCAGTCGCTGATCGGCGAGAAGTTCGTCGACTGCCGCCCGACCCTGCCACGCGCGCCGGGCAGCAAGCCGGCGCCGGAATTGAAAGAAATCCCGGACGGGGAACCAGGCGCCGGCGAGCTGCTGCTGCCGCTGGAGAACAACAGCACCAGCGTCGATCCCGACCTGATCAACAACATCCAGCGTCTGCCCTACGCGCAGCGCTTCCGGCTGATCTTCAACGAACTCGGCGCCTCGCTGGCGGGCCGTGGAGAAGACCTCGAGGAGGTCGTCAAGCGCGCCAACCCCGTGCTGCGCGACGCGGATCGGCTGTTCGGCATCCTCAGCTCGCAGCGAGAGCAACTGGCGCAGCTCACCGCCGACTCGGAGGAAATCCTGCGGCCCTTCGCCCGCGAGCGAGCCAGCGTCGCCGGCTTCTTCTCCAACGCCGGCGCCGCCGCGCAGGCCAGCTCCGAAAAGGGCGAGGACCTGGAAGCCTCGCTGCGCAAGCTGCCCTCCTTCCTGCGCGAGCTGCGACAGACGATGCACACCCTGGAAGGCTTCTCCGATGCCGCCACCCCTGTGTTCGCCGATCTTGGCAAGGCCGCTCCCTCGCTGACCAGTGCGACCGAGGCGCTGACCCCCTTCTCGGCTGCGTCCACCGTCTCACTGAAGGCGCTCGGCGCGAGCGGCGAAGCTGCCGGGCCGAAGCTGCGCGCCGCCGACCCGGTTGTCCTCAAGGTCCGCGACCTGGCTCGCTCAGGGGCGACGCCGAACACCGACCTGGCCAAGTTCCTGGTCAGCACCAACGAAACCGGCGGCTTCGACAGCCTGGTCGACCTGATCTACAACAGCGCCGCAGCGACCAACGAATTCGACCAGTACGGGCACTTCGGGCGCAGCCTCGCGGCCCTGACCAACTGCATCGACTACTGGAGTGGCACCACCCAGGGTTTCTGCTCGGCCAATTTCAACGGTCCAGGCGCAAGATCCGCCGCCTCCGCTTCCGCTGCGCTTGAGCTCTACCGGCAGATGCAGGAACAGCTCGGCGGCGAAACCGGCGGCACCTCCTCCAGCCTTGGGCCGGTCGAACCGCAGGCGACTCCCCCGGCCCCGGCAGTTCCGGTTCCCGAGCCTGAAGCTCCCGGCGTCGGCCAGGGAGAAGACCTCGAAGGCGGCGAAGAATCCGCAGCTGCCAATTCATCCGCCGTGTCCCGCGGCGCCCTCCTCGACTATCTCCTGGGCCCATGAGACGCCGCGGCGGCATACAGGGAGTTGCGAGCAGTCCGGTGATCGTCGGCACTGTGACGGTGCTGATCGTGATCGTCGCAGTCTTCCTCGCTTACAACGCCAACAACGGCCTGCCCTTCGTCTCCACGTACAACCTCAAGGCACGGGTGCCAGACGCCTACGCTCTGGTGAAAGGCAACGAGGTGCGGATCGGCGGCTCGAGGGTCGGCGTCGTCAGATCGGTGACGCCGGTCGAATCCCCAGAGGGCAGCGGCAACTACGCGGCCGAGCTCGACCTCAGACTCGACAAGAGCGCCGAACCGATCCCGGCCAACTCGACGATGATCATCCGGCCGAAATCGCCGCTCGGGCTGAAGTACCTGCAGGTCGTCCCGGGCGATTCGCCGCGAGGCCTCAAGGCGGGGGAAACGCTTCCGGTCTCCGCCGCCCGTCCCGAACCGGTCGACATCGACCAGTTCTTCAGCACCTTCAACAGGAAGACCCGGGTGGCTATCCAGCGCAGCCAGGCCGGATTCGGCAACGCCCTTGCCGGCCGCGGGCCGCAGTTCAACAGCGCGATAGGCGCCCTTCGGCGGCTGGCTGAAAACAGCCAGCCCGTTCTGCGGGCGATCGTCGCGCCGAGCACCAACTTTGGCGGCTTCTGGCGCGCCCTGGAGGATCTCTCCGCCACGGTCGCCCCCGTTGCCGCAGAGAACGCCAGCGTGTTCGTCGCACTCGATCGCACCTTCGCCGCATTCGCTCGGGTCTCGCGCCCCTACATCCAGGAAACGATCTCCAAGGGCCCGCCGACCCTCGATGCAGCAATCGAAGACCTGCCTGCGATGCGTCCCTTCTTCCGCGACTCCGCGCGCTTCTTCACCGCCCTGCAACCCGGCGCCCGCGCCCTGGGCCAGACTTCACCGACGATCGACGCGGCGTTGCGTGCCGGTATTCCGGCTCTCAACCGCTCGCCGGCCCTCTACGCGCAGCTCGAGCCGACCGCGGAAGCGCTGCTCGCCTTCCAGGGCTCCCCGGGCGTCTTCAACGGTCTCGACCTGTTCATCGACGCCAACGATCTGCTGGGCCCCTCATTCCAGTTCCTCACCCCCGCCCAGACCGACTGCAACTACCTCACGCTCGCCTTCACCAACCTGGCCGACTCGTTCAGCGAATCGAACGGCAACGGTAACTGGCTGGCGGCGATTGCCTTTGAGCCACCATCCGGGCCAGAACGCCGAGTCACGGCCCGCCTCGGCCCCGGCCGACGGGCCGGAAACCAACAACCACGTCCACTTCAACCCCTATCCGCGCACGGCGGCACCGGGCCAGGGCGGCGTATGCGAAGCCGGCAACGAGCGCTATGCCCGCGGGCAGACAGTAATAGGCCGGTCGCCGCAGCTCTGGGGCACGACCACGATCAACGAGGAAGGCTGATGGGACGCCTGCCGGAGCGCGACACGAGGGCCGGGGCCACCGACAGCCGCTTCAAGTGGCGGCCGAGCAATGTTCTGATCGCGGTGATCTTCATCCTCATCTTCACGGTTGGGCCCTACCTGGCCTTCACCAAACACATCCCCTTCACCGGTCGCGGCTATACGTTGAAAGCGACATTCGCGAACGGCGCCAACATCTCGGCCAAATCACCGGTGCGGATCGCCGGCGTCGATATCGGCGAAGTGACCGCGGTCGGCAGAAAGGGCAACGCGACCGAGATCGTCTTCACCGTCCAGGACAACGGCCGGCCGATCCACGACGACGCCCTCGCGCAGATTCGCCCGCGGATCTTCCTCGAGGGCAACTTCTTCGTCGATCTCGACCCCGGCAGTCCCAGCGCGCCGGAAATGGAGGGCGGGGACACGATCCCGGTTGGCCGCACCTCCACCTCGGTGCAGCTGGACGAGATCTTCACCGCGCTGCAGTCGCCGGTTCGGGCCGACCTCAGCCGCCTGCTCGAGGGCTTCGGAACGGCACTGACCCATGAGCCGACGGCGGCCGAAGATGCCACCCAGCTGCCGGAGGTGCAGGGAAAGACCGGCGCTGAAGGTATCAACGGAGCCCTCCACTACGGCGGTCCGGCCGGGCGCTACGCCGCTCAGGTCACCAACGCCTTCCTCGGCACCAGCCCGGGCGATCTCTCGCGGCTGGTGGCCGGCGCGGGGCGCACCTTTGGCGCGCTCGCGCACCGCGAGGCGGACCTGCAGAGCCTGATCGTCAACTTCGACACCTTCACGGGCGCCCTCGCCGCCCAGTCCGCGAACCTCTCGACCACCGTGCAGCGCTTCGCGCCGACGCTGCGAACGGCACGCACGTCACTGGTCAACCTCAACCGGACGCTGCCTCCGCTGCGCGCCTATGCGATCGAGCTGCGTCCTGCCGTCGCCCAGCTGCCCGGCCTGATCTCCGCGGCAAAGCCATGGATCGCGCAGGCGCGACCCCTGCTCTCCGGCAAGGAGCTGGGCGGCATCGCGAAGCTGCTGCGCGAAGCCACCCCGGGATTGGCCGGCGCCGCCCAGTCCGGCAAGGCGATCACGCTGCCGCAGGCCAACCGGCTCAGCCTCTGCACGAGCAGGGTGATCGTCCCCGCCGGCGACCAGGCGATTGAAGACGGCTTCAGCACTGGGGCCCCCAACTACCGCGAGTTCTTCTACTACCTGGTCAACTTCGCCGGGATCACGCAGAACTTCGACGGAAACGGCCCCTACCTTCGCGTCTCGCCTGGCGGTGGCGATGTGCTGGTCGAACAGCAGAACGCGTCGGGCAACCTCAGCACCGACAAACAGGACTTTGCCACACGCCGTCGCCGCGCCATCCGGAGTGCAGCCCCAACTCGGCGGGCGGCCGCCCAAGAAGCCCGACGTGCGCTGCTTCGAGAATCCGGTCCCCGATGTCAACGGCCCGCTGGGCCAGGTCGGCGCCCCGAGTCTGACCCCGGTGAGCCCATGACCGACGGAGCCCCTCAGGTGAGTCGCTGGCGTCACTTTCGCAACTCCCTCTCCCGTCAAGCACGGGGTAGGGGCAAGGACACGGTGGCGATCGCCATCCTCACCGCCGCTGCGATCGTGCTGACGCTGTGGATTTTCACCCAGCAGAAAGCCTCCCTTCCCTCCTGGGCGCCCTTCGTCGGCGAAGACTTCGTGCACATGACGGCCGACTTCAGCAACGCGCAGGCGGTCACGCCCGGTCAGGGCCAGGCCGTCGTGATCGCCGGCGTCCAGGTGGGCAAGCTCACCTCGGTGGACCTCGAAGACGGCCACGCAGTGGTCGGCATGGACATCAAGCCCGAATACGTCGACCTGATCCACCCCGACGCGACGCTGCTGCTGCGGCCGAAAACCAACCTGAACGACATGACCGTCGAGATCGACCCGGGGCGCAAGGGAGAACCTGTCAAGGCCGGCCATAATTTCCCGCTCTCGCGCACCGAACCGAGCATCCAGTTCGAGGCCTTCCTCGCAACCCTCGACGCCGATACGCGCCAGTACCTGCAGCTTCTGGTTGCCGGCGGCGCGCAGGGGATCGGCGGCCGTGGTCGCCAGCTCTCGGGTGCGTTCCGCCGCCTGCAGCCGTTCTCCCACTACATCGCCGATCTCAACCGTGCCGTCGCTCAGCGCCGCCGGGCGCTGGCACACGTGATCCACGACTTTGGCCTGCTGACCACCGAACTTGGCAGGCGCGACGCCCAGTTGGAACGCTTCGTCACCTCCTCCAGCGCCGCGCTCGGCGACTTCGCCAACCAGCAGCAGGCGATCCAGGAAACGCTGGTCGAGTTCCCGCCGACCCTCAGCGCTCTGCGCTCTGCGCTGGCCAGCTCCAACCGCTTCTCTGAGGTGGCCCGCCCCGCGCTTATTGGGTTGATACCGCAGGCGCAGGCGCTTGGGCCGGCATTCAAGGCGAACGAGCAGTTGTTCAGGCAGACCACGGTGCCAATTCGCGACCAGATTCGGCCCTTCACCCGCCAGATCCGTCCCGTGTTGACCCACACCAAGCAAGGCGCCGCGGACCTCAACACGACGGTCCGCGGCTTCGGCGACTCGCTGGGCGGCCTTAACAGCTTCCTCAACCGCCTCGCCTACAAGCCCAAGGGATCGCAGCAGAGCTACCTCTTCTACCTGTCCTGGCTCAATCACAACCTCAACGCGAACTTCAACCTCACGGATGGCGGTGGGCCGCTTTTGCGCGGGTCCCTGATGCTCTCCTGCAACGCGTCACGGCTTGCCTACGGCCTCGTTCCGCGCTTGCCCTACCTGCAGACACTCCTGCAGGGCGCGCGTGTTCCGAGCCCGAGGGAACTGCCGCCCATTCCCGCCGACCCAGAAGCCGTCGGCCTCCCCGGCTGCGGACCGGAAACCGAATGAGCAAGCAAGCCCCCAGCACCACCCACCTTCTCGTTATCGCCGGCTTCGCGCTGTCGTGCTTCGGCATTTTGCTCTTCCTCTGGATCACCTTCGGCGGCCCGACACCATTCAAGGCGAAGCCCTATGAGATCAAGGTGCCGTTCAACGAGGCGGCCCAGCTCGCCCAGCAGTCCGACGTGCGGATCTCCGGTGTCTCGGTCGGCAAGGTCAAGCAGATCGAAGAGGCGCCGAACGGCGAACAGGCGCTGGCGACGGTCGACATCGAAGACAAGTACGGGCCGATTCCAAGGGGAACGAGGGCAATTCTGCGCACGAAGACCCTGTTGGGTGAGACCTACGTCGAGCTGACGCCCGGCGACTCCAGCGACCCGGCCCTGCCGGACGGCGGCACCCTTGCCACCGCAAACGTGGCCGAATCGGTACAGCTCGACGAGATCTTCCGCACCTTCGACAAACCCACCCGCGCCGCGTTCCAGGAGTGGATGCAGGAATCGGCAGTTGCGATCGAGGGCCGCGGTCAGGACTTCTCCAACGCGTTCGCCGAATTCGACCCCTTCTTCTCCGAATTCGACCGTCTCTTCCGGGTTCTCGATACGCAGCGCCTCGCCGTGCGCCAGCTCTTCAGCAACGGTGCCGTCACCTTCCGGGCGCTGCGCGGGCGCGAAGGCCAGCTTGCCGAACTGATCCGCAACTCGAACGCGGTCTTCCAAACCACTGCGGCCCGAGACCGCGACATCGAAGCGCTCTTCCGTGCCTTCCCGACGTTTGAGGACGAGCAAAGGCTCACCTTCAAGCGACTTCGCGAATTCGCGGTGAACGCCGATCCGTTGATGCGCCAACTCGTGCCCGCCGCCGAAGAGCTCTCTCCAACTCTGATCGCCTTCTCACGGCTGGCGCCGCAGGCCAAGGGCCTCTTCGAAGGACTCGAAACGGTTATCGACCGCTCGGGGCCGGGCTTCTCCGCCGCGCGCAAGTTCTTCCGCGACGACTTCCCCGTCCTGCTGCGGGCTGTCGACCCCTTCCTGCGCAACCTCAACCCGATTCTCACCGGCCTAGATCTCTACAAACGCGACCTCGCCGGGACGATGGCCAATGTCGCCGCTGCAGCCAACGCAGTGCACCTCAGCTCGCAGGGCAAGCAGATCCACTATCTGCGGGTGCTGGGTCCGTTCGGCCCCGAATCGCTGGCCACCTATCCGAACCGTCTGACCACCAACCGCAACAGCGCCTACAGCCAGCCTGGCAGCGCCAGCCGTCTGGCCGAGGGCCTGCTCAACTTCGACACGCGTCAGTGCAGCGCGGGAATCACCGCGACGCTCGACCCGAACACGCCGAACGAACCCGCCTTCAACGATCGGACCGAAGGCGATGTCAAAAAAGCGACAGAATTCTTCGAACGGCTGAAGAAGTACGCCTTCGCCGAACAGGACAGCTCGGCGTCGATCTCCAGCCCCCGGCTGCAGCCCTCAGGCGCCCTTCGAACCGATCTACGGCAGCGGCCCGGCGACGATCTACCAGCACACCTTCGAACAGGGCGGATAGACCGCCAGCGATCTGACGAGGTGCCCAAGACGTTGTGAGCGCCTGAGGCGGGTCAGCAGGGGACGGCATCAGCCGCTTCGCGGCCCGCGAAGCGGAGAGTCTCACCGATCTCGGTGCCTCCGGGCGCCGCTCAACCCATTGTCTGCGTCTGCGGGGGACTGACGGCCGCGCTTGGTGTCCCCGGCGACGGCAGCAAAAAGGGCGGCCCGAAGGCCGCCCTTTCCCCTGCTCGTCCTGAGACGAACTCTTGCTTATAGCGCTTCGCTAGCCCTTCGGCGTGCAGGGCCTCAGGATTGTCTGGTTGGTGATTGTTGTCTCGGTGCGCGGGCCTTCGGCTTCGTTCCTGAGCAGCGCCTTGATGATCTTGGCCTTGAACTTGCCGTCGGTGCAGCGGGCCAGGAAGTAGCTCTGCTTCTTGCCCTTGTAGTTGAACGTCCGATTGAACTTGATGTCGAAACTGAGCACCGAGCCGGCTGCCGCCGGCGATCAGCGGGATTTTGGAGACGGTGGCAAGCCCGTAACGGCCTTTCTTCACCTGCGTGATCGTCACCGTGGTCACGACGGCTGCCGGGACCGGGACGGTGATGAACGTGTGGATGTAGAGGGTGGTCTTGCTGCCCTTGGTGCCGCCGTTGAAGACCGTGATCGGGGCCTTAACGGCGATCGGTTTCTGTTCGGGGAACGAAGATCTCGATGCTGCCGTTGCCCGGCCGACCTTGCGACTTGCCGCAGACGCTCATCGCTGATTTGGTGTCGCGAGCCTCGAGCTGGCCACCGCTGCAGGCTGGCAGGCCCTTGGTGTTGATTTTGCCGTTCTTGTCGAAGTCGGCAATCAGTTCGCGGAAGGCCGGCGGGTGGGTTCCGTCCGCCGTCGAGATCTCTCCGCGCACCTGCACCGTGACCGGCGCGTACGTGTTTCGCGGCAGCGCCTTCGGCGATACCCCGCCGTCCGCCTTGAGGATCACGTTCCCGACGCGGTAGGTGTCGAACTTCGCTGTGGCCACTGCCGCCCCTGCGAGGGCGAGCACCGCGCTCAGGGCGAGTGCCAGAACAAGGTTTCTACGCATATCTCCTTCTCTCTCCTTTTGGCCCTGCCCGTTCGAGCCGTGGCCCTAGAAAGCCATGGGAATACTCCCTTGACAGGCCAAATTACCAGCCAAGGGGAGGTTCCTGTCCGAATTGCGGTCAAGGTTCCAAAACGCCTAACGCGGGCAGGGCGCCAGCATCCCCCGCTTGCGGGGCAGGGCGACACCGCCCCTGAGCACCGTCTGGGGGGCGACGCCAGGCTCGCGCGCTTCGTTCTTGAAAACGCTCCTGTGCGCCCTGGCGTGGAAGCGGCCGTCGGGACACCGCGCTCAGGGCGAGAGCTGCAAGAACGTCTTCTGCGCATGTCGGTATCCCTCTCCCTTGGCTCGCCAGGCTCAGGCGCGACCATTGAAAGCAAAGGCCGTATGGAATCCCCCGGTGGCACAGCCGCCCGCCCCGGCTCCCCCTTAAACCCTCGTGATCGGGGAAAGGAGCGCCCGAGACGGGTGCGAATCAGGCCAGACGGGTGCGAATCAGGCCAGACGGGTGCGAATCAGCTCTCGAGCGCCGAAAGGCGTGTCCGCTCGCGCTCGGCGGCTGCCCCCTCGGGACCCAGGAAGGGGAGCGTGATCCAGAACATCAGGTCGGGCAGGCGGCTGGGCAGGCGCGCCACGGAACCATGCAGGATCTCGCTGTAGAGAAGCTCGTTGACCCCACCTGCCAGCGACAGCGAGGTGATCCCCGGCAGCTCGACCGAGGTTTCCGCCCGCCCGGCATCCAGAAACCCGGTGAACTGCCGCAGTGCTGCGTCGCGCCGCGCCAGGGCCTTCGGGCCGGCGGCAAGCACCTCGACGATGGCGAAGCGAGCCTCATCAGGGTGCTCGGCGAGGTGGACGAGCAGTGCCCGCAGGCCGGCCGCGACGCGCTCCGCCCACGGCGACCCGGGGTTCGACTCGAAGCCCTTCGCGGTGTCGCCGAGCAGGTTGCCGAGCAGGACGTCGTACGCGGCGAGAAAGCAGTCCTCCTTGCTGGCGAACAGCTCGTAGAAGGTCTTTCTCGATACGCCTGCAACGCCGATCACGTCGACCACGCGGGTGTCCGGATAGCCGCGCTCGGCGACCACCTCGATCATCGCCCGCAGGATTCGCCGCCGCTGAGATTCCGTCACCGCCTCCCGCGGCAGCCCGTGACGGCCCCTCGGCAGGCGCCCGCTCAAACCAGCTGCGCGTCTACCAGAAGCCACATCAAAACTGTAGAGCAGCGGGCAGCAGACCGCGACCTGTGTGCCCCGCGTTACCCGGTCGCTTCCGGCCCTGGGTGGCGCTAAGTGACTATCCGAAAACCCCCACACACGTCTGACGGCACCGGACACACTTCGCGGGGTGGCGTCCTCGGTCGGCCAAATAGCGCCTGCTATTCGGCCTCCCTGCGTCCTATCCCCGCTCGGTCCGGCACTCGTCAGCCGCCCGCGCGGGTTTTCGGATAGTCACTAAGCGGCGCGGAGGCGCGGCTCCTCGCCGATCCAGACGACCTGGTCGCGCCCCGGGCCGACCCCGGCGAGGCGAACGGGTACACCGGCGAAGTCTGCGATGAAGTTGAGGTAGGCGCGAGCCTGCGGCGGCAGGTCGGCCTCGCTGCGGCAGGCACTGAGGTCGGCGTCGAAGCCGGGCAGCTCCTCGTACTCCGGCTCGGCGGAGTGGAGGATCGACTGGTGGTAGGGGAAGCTGTTGAAGACGGCGCCCTCCCGGGAGCGGTAGCGGACTGCGACGCGCAGCGGGTCGATGCCGCTCATCACGTCGAGCTTGGTGATCGTCAGGGCGCTCATCTGGTTGAGGCGGACGGCGTAGCGGAGCGCCACCAGGTCCATCCAGCCGCAACGCCGCTCGCGACCGGTCGTCGTTCCGAACTCATGCCCGCGCTCCACCATGTGGCGGCCGACCTCGTCGGCGAGCTCGGTCGGGAAGGGGCCGGACCCGACTCGCGTCGCGTAGGCCTTGGCAACCCCCCAGACCTCGTCGATGTCGGTCGGCCCGACCCCGGCGCCGACGCAGGCCGCGCCGGCAATCGGATTCGAGGAGGTGACAAAGGGGTAGGTGCCGTGGTCGAGGTCGAGCAGCGTTCCCTGGGCGCCCTCGAAGAGCACCGTCCCGCCGCCGTCGAGCGTCTCCCAGCAGAGGCGCGAGGTGTCGGCGATATGCGGCTCGAGGCGATGGCCGTAGGCGAGATGCTCCTCGGTCATCGTGTGCAGGTCGAGGCGGGGGTCGGGGGCGTCGTCGACCGCCGTTCCGGGCTCCTCTCCGGCCTCCTTGCGCAGCTTCCGCCGGCGCACCGAGAGTTCGCGCAGGGCCTGCTGCTTGGGCTCCAGCGCGGCGCGGATCTTCGTCCGCAGGATCTTCTCGTCGAGCAGGTCCTGAACGCGGATCCCGAGTCGCATCGCCTTGTCGGCGTAGCAGGGGCCGATGCCGCGCCGCGTGGTGCCGATCGAGAGCTTGCCGAGCTTCGCCTCGCCGGCCGTGTCGAGCAGCACGTGGTAGGGCATGATCAGGTGGGCGTTGGCGGAGATCCGCAGGTTGCCGACGTCGACCCCACGTCGCTTCAGCCCGTCGATCTCTCCGAGCAGGATGCGCGGGTCGAGGACGACGCCGTTGCCGATCACGCAGGTCTTCTCCGGATAGAGGATGCCGGAGGGGATCAGGTGGAACTTGAACTTCTCGCCGTCGCGGACGATCGTGTGGCCGGCGTTGTTGCCGCCCTGAAAGCGCACGATTGCGTCGGCTCGATCGGCAAGGAGGTCGGTGACCTTGCCCTTCCCCTCGTCGCCCCACTGGGCGCCGACTATGACAATGCCAGGCATGACGAAGGGATTGTGCCTGGTTTCTACGCCCCGAGCGCGCGCGCCGGGACGCGCTGGTCCGGTCCGAACAATGGGAGGGGGTCCCCACAGATCTCGATCAGGCGGGAAACCGTGCGTGCGCCGATCTGCTCCTCGAGCCGCCGCTGTCCCTCGTCCACGTCCGACTCGGCGTTGCTTGTGACGAGCATCGAGCGCCGGTTCTCGTAGCGCTCGTTGACGAGAGCGTAGAGCTGCTCGACCACCCAGTCTGTGCGCCGCTCGGACCCCAGGTCGTCTATGTAGAGAAGATCGACCGACGTGAGGCGGCGGAAGAAGGCGTCGTAGGCGTCCTCGGACTCCGTTGCCTGGTATGTCTGGCGAATCTGAGTCAGAAGCTTGGGGGTGAAGTAGACGCCAACCGTCTTGCCTGCGGCCAGCGCCGCCTTGGCGACCAGCATTCCCAGGGTCGTCTTGCCGGTCCCCGTGTTTCCCATCAGCCACAGTCCGTTGCCCGCCTCCAGCTGCTCGTCCAGCCCGTCGGCGAACGTCTGGACCGCGTTGACAACGTGACGGGCTGTCATGTCGCGCGCCATGTCGGAGATCGGTGGCCGATCGAAGGAAACGCCCCGGAAGCGCGGCGGGATCGCTGACGCGATCCCGCGGCTGCGCCCGCGGCGCAGCCGCTGCTCGCGGCACTCGCAGGGCCGCGCCACATCCTCGGGCCCGAGGATCCAGCCCGAGCCGTCGCAGGCTCCCAGCGGGCAGGCCTGTTCGGCGAATGCCTCGCTGCGCGCGACCGCCATCAGAATTCAGGGCCCGCGGACGCCAGGTCGGCGAGCGGCGGCCCCTCGCCCGCCGGCTGCTCGATTGGCGCCTCCTGGCCCGAGAAGTCGGCGAACTTCGGGAAGCGGTCGAGGAAGACCAGTTTGCGGCTGCCGATCGGTCCATTCCTATGCTTGGCGACGATCAGGTCCGCGAGGCCGTCGGGCTCGTCTTCGTGATCCCGGTAGTAGTCCTCCCGATAGAGGAAGGCGACCACGTCGGCATCCTGCTCGAGCTGGCCCGACTCGCGAAGGTCCGAGAGCTGCGGCCTCGGCGGATGGCGTTGCTCGGGGGCGCGGGAGAGCTGGGAGATGGCCAGCACCGGCACCTCCAGCTCGCGGGCGAGGATCTTCAGCCCGCGGCTCATCTGGCCCACTTGCTCCACTCGGTTGGCGCGGTGATCGTCGGAGCGCATCAGCTGCAGGTAGTCGACGATCACGAGGCCCAGGCCCCCCCTGTCCTGCATCTGGGCGTGCAGCCGCCGCGCCTTTGCCCGCAGGTCGAGGATGCCGAGGTCGGAGGAGTCGTCGAACCACAGGGGCGCCTCCTCGAGCTCGTTGCAGGCGCGCACCACCTTTGGCCAATCCTTCTGCACGACCTGTCCCTTGCGCAGCTTGTCGCCGGAGATCCGCGCCCTGCACGCGATGAAGCGCTGCGCCAGCTCGACCTCCGACATCTCCAGCGAGAAGAACGCAACCGGAAGGCCCCGTTTCACCGCCACGTTCTCGGCGATGTTGGCGACCAGCGCGCTGTTGTGGACGATCACGTCGTCGGCGACAAAGTTGCGCAGGCCGGGAACGTCGAGGTCGTACGTCTCTTCGACGCCCACGTACTCGACCGAGGCGACCTCGTCCCACCAGATGTCGGAGTCGGCCAGCTCCTCGAGGGCCGGCGAAGCCGTGGCGGTGGCGAGCTCCGCGACAAGGCCGCGGGAGGGGCTGCGTTTGCCCACGTGCCAGTTGTGGGTGCGAGGCCGCCCGGTCGCGGCGCTGACGTCGGCCCAGCGCCGGTCTCCCTTTGCGAGCAGGACGTCATCCCAGATCTCCGTCGGGATCGTGTCGGTGTTCGTCGAGGGCGGAGCGGCCTCAAGGCGCTCCAGGACCTGCTCCTGCCGGTCCTCCTTCCCTGGGACCGCGATCAGCTTGCAGAACCGTCGCAGGCTCTCCTGGGATGTGATTCGAACCTCCCGCGCCACCTTTCCGGTGCCCTCGTAGACGGGGCGCTTCAGCGTCCGGATCGTTGCCACGATGCCCAGTCGCAGGAGCAGGTGCTGCACGTCGCGAGCCAGCCGCTCGCTGATCGTCGTATAGCCGATCTGCGCAAGCCGCTCACTGCAGTAGACGTGGCCGTCGCATGCGTACATCACGCCGAGGAAGCGGGCGATCTGCTCGTCGCTCAACCCAAAGACGGCGTCGGGGACGAACTTCTCCGCCGAGCGAAGCCCCATCAGTCCGTGCCCGCGCAGCATCTGGGCGACGGGATTGGAGCCCGAGCCACTGCCTCGGCTGATCAAGCCGTTGCCATGATCCTTGCCCCCGCTCACATGCATGCGGGTCCCGTAGGCCGCGACTGCCCGTTCGACCGTCGCGAGAACCCCAGAGTCGGAGCCAAAGCAGAACCGGGGCGTGCGCTGGGTGAGAGCGCCGTCGGCGATCAGCGCGCCAAGCAGGACGACCTCATGATCCGGCAGTTTCGACGGGGTGTTCGGGCCAGGCAACCGCCGTGGCACTGCAATCCGCGTTCCCGGAGATACCTTCCCAAGCTCCTCCCAACCAGAGCTGGTGAGAACCGGGTGGTTCGAAGTGGCCTCGAGTTGGCGCCCCAGTCGGGTCGTGAGTCGGTAGACCCGCTTCGTTCCATTTGGCTCGATTGCAGCTACCTTCGCCTGCGTCAGCCTGAGATTGGGGGCGAGCGAGGCCACCCAAACATCCTCGCCGCGCATGTGGGCGCTGTGCAGCTCACCGACAGCTCGCCTGGCACCGGTAGATGGATCGTAAATTAATCTATTTTTCCCGAGGCACTTTCCCATTGCCGGCCTTGCGGCGACGATGATCAGGTTGCCGGGCTGGAAACCGCCGGTTATCGCGTCGATGTCCTTGAAGCCAGACGGGGTACCGGTCATCTCGGCCTCGCCGGTTGAGAGCTTCTCCAGGCGGTCGACCTCGTCGTGGAGGATCTCCGAGAGCTGGCGGAAATCGCCGGCCTGCTCCTTGTGGGCGACGTCGAAGAGCAGCTTCTCGGCCCGCTCTGAGAGCTCGCGGGGCTCGCCGTCCCGCCCGTGCACCCACTCCTGGATCTCCTGGCCGGCGCCCAGCAGGCGGCGCAGCAGCGAGTTCTGCTGGACGATTTCCGCATAGTGCTTGGCGTTGCCGGCGGCGGGCACCTTCGCGGCGAGCTCGGAAACGTAGTGCTTGCCGCCCGCCTGCTCGATCTGGTTGTGCTGGACGAGGGCCTCGGTGACACTCAGCTCGTCGACCGGCTTCGAGGCGGCGTAGAGCTCACGGGCGCTGCTGAAGATGAGCGCGTGCTTCTCCAGGTAGAAGTCCTCGGGGATCAGCTTCACCTCGTCGATGACGCGGGTCAGCGCCGGCTCGGCGACCAGCATCGCTCCCAGGACCGATTCCTCTGCCTCGATGTTCTGGGGTGGGACGTGGGATGTCGACGGCTGTGGCATCTATCTCAGTGTCCAGAATGGATCGGCGGCACCGGGATCGCCAACGTACTCAAGCTGGCTCATCGCGGCGAACCGCAAAGCCGCCGTTTGCGGACGAATGATTCGCGGCGAAACACGGTCCTCCGGGATGCTGCCGAAAGGCGGCTCACGCGTGGCGCGCCGAACGTCAAGAAAGTGGAATTTCTATGTGGCCGGAGTGTGGCCGGCCGTGGAATCAACCATCTGGGTTTTCAACCCAGGGCGCCCGCGCCGGCCGCGAGCTGGTCGGCGGGCAGGGGTATCTGGCCCGCGTCCTCCTGGCGGCGCTCGCCGCGGCGCAGCATCCTCTGCGTGAGGATCGCGATGCTGAGGATCGCTGTCGCGCCAAGGCTGAGCTGGACGCTGAGCAGGCCCTGCCGGGTCCAGTAGACGTCGCGCAGGTCCAGCAACAGAGCCGCCTCGTCGAAGGTGAGCCCCATGCCGATGCCCATCGGGAGTGCGAGGCGATCCTCCAGCTCGTCGTTGTCGCTGAGTAGCGCCGCGGTGCCCGCGGTAAAGGCGATCAGGATGCCCGGAACGAAGTGATGGATGTGCCGGCCATTGACGCGGACGTTGTCGAATGGCCACCAGCGGTCGCGTATCCCCCAGGTTGAGAGCCGAATCAGCGCGAAGGAGGCGAGAAAGCCGGCGAGCAGGTTGAAGAGCACCGTCTCGCTGCGCGGGGCCGCCGAGTAGCCGCTGACCGCCACGCCGACCGTGTCGAGGGCGGCCACGGGTGCGGCTTCGACGAGACGATCCCCGTCGCCGTGCTCGAGCGATCGGCGGCGCAGCATCCGCCCGAACTGGCCCACCGCGACCGCCCCCGCACCCCCGAGCGCAACGACCGCCAGCCCGACGGTTGCGCGCTCCGAGCGCGCCCAGCCGAGGCGTGTTCTTGCCCTGGCGCGGCGGGTGAGGCGAGTCGGAAAGCGCAGCGAGGCCACCGCAGCGGAGCCTACCGCCGCCCGCCCTGGTGCAGGGCGCACCCGGCGCAGCATCGCATCTCTCGAGTGGGCTCTAACTCTCTTCGGCGACGATCGTCTTCACCGTGGCGACATCGCCGCCGGCGAGCTCGATCTCCACCATGTGAGTGCCGATCTCACGGATCGGCTGCTCAAGTCGGATCCTGCGCCTGTCGATGCGCAGGTCGCGTGCATCGCGGATCGCGTCAGCGATCTCCTTGGCACCGACCGAGCCGAACAGCTTGCCATCGTCGCCCGCCCGCTGGTGGATGGTGAGCACGGTCTTGGAGAGCAGCGACGCTGCTCGCTGCTCGCGGTCGGCCCGCTCGCGCTCGGCTTTCTCGGCGGCCGCACGACGGCGCTGCGCCTCCTCCAGCGCACCCGGCGTCGCCGCCGCAGCAAGCTTGCGCGGAACGAGGTAGTTGCGCAGGTAGCCCGGGGAGACGTCCACCGGGTCGCCACGTTGCCCGAGGCTCTCGACGTCCTCGAGAAGGATGGCCTGCGTCATGTGCTGCCCCTACCGCTCTCCGACGTAGGGCAGAAGAGCGATCTCGCGGGCTCGCTTCACTGCGATCGAGAGCTGGCGCTGGTGCTTGCGCGAGAGTCCCGTGACACGGCGGCCGCGGGTCTTCCCCTTGTCGGAGAGGAAGCGGCGCAGCAGGCCGAGATCCTTGTAATCGACGGCCTCCGAGTTGATCCGCGTGTACTTGCGCGGTCTCGCCCGGTCCGGTGCCCGCCGTCCTCGACGCGGGCCCGGCGCTCCTGTTTCTCTCGTTCTGGCCATTTCTCGGTGTCGATCCTATCGATATCGAGGTTTGGCCCGAGGGAAGCAGGAGCGCGGGTCCATCGAGCAACCGGCCTCAGAACGGAATGTCGTCTCCGTCCCCACCGCCGCCGGCCGGGGCGCTCTCGTAGTCCGACGTATCGGCAGGGACATCGCTGCTCGGACTGCTGACGCCCTCGCTGTCTCCGCCGCCCCCACCGCCACCCGAGCCGGAGCCCGAGCCGTCGCGGGAGCCAAGGAACTGGACCGAGTTGGCGATGATTTCGACCCCCTGGCGTTTACCTCCCTCGTTGTCTTCCCACTCGCGCCAGTCGAGGCGTCCTTCGACTGCCACCGGCCGACCCTTCGAGAGGTAGGTTGCGCAGTTCTCACCCTGCGCTCCCCAGACCGTGACGTCGAAGTAGTTCGGCTTGTCGACCCACTCGCCGCTCTGGCCGTCCTTGCGCCGGCTGTTGACGGCGACCCGCAGCTTGCAGATCGATGTCCCACTCGGCGTACTGCGCAGCTCTGGGTCACGGGTCAAATTCCCGGTGATCACCACCACGTTGATGTTCGAGGCTGCCACTGCTCTCACTCCTCTGGAATAGCTTTGTCTGGATACCAGCATAAGAGGGGAGGCGGCGCATCTCTCCCCCCTGACGTGTGAATTCCCCCTGGAACGCCCGGGTTGACCGGGCGCCTGGTGCTACTGGGCGGGGCTGGGGGCCTCGCCGTCTGCGCTCTCCGGGACCGTCTCGGGAGAGGGCTCGGAGACGGCGGTTGGGGGGACCGCCTCGGGAGAGGGCTCGGAGACGGCGGTCGCGGGGACCGCCTCGGGTGCCTGGCGCGAATCTCTCTCTCCCTGGTGTCCGCGGGAGGCCCCGGGTGCCGCAGCGGCGCCGGCCGGTGGAACTATCACCGGCGCCTCGGGGTCCACCTGAAAGATGCGAAAGCGGAGCACGCCGTCTGCGATCTTCAGATTGTGGCCGAGCTGCTCGAGCAGCTCGGTGGGCGCCTCGAACCGAAACCAGCGATAGTCGGCCTCGGTGCGCTGGTCGATCTCGTAGGCCATCTTTCGCAATCCCCAGTTGTTTTCGTGCTTGAGGGCGCCGCTGGCCTCGATCTGCTTGCGTGCCTCCTGCGCCATGGCGTCGCGAGCCGGCGCATCCTGTTGGGGATCCAGCATCAGGACCAACTCGTATTCACGTTGCGCGGCTGCCAAGACGGCGACGCACTATAGCGGCGCTTCAGTGAGGGAGAACGGCGCCTCAATGAGGGGAGAACTCCATCGACCCGTCATCGGGGGGATCCGGGGTGGGTGGGGGCGCAGCCGGTGCCGGGCGAGGATGCGATGGTGTCGCTTCGGCCGTGGGTGGGGGAGAGGGCGCCGGCGGAGGTCCGGGCGCGGCTGTGGGCGGGGGTTTCGCGGCAGGCGCAGGCACGCGCGGCGGCATCGGTGGGGGTGCAGATCGAGCCGAGGGCGCCGGCGTGCGCACCGATTGCGCCGCGGATCGCGGCGCAGGTACCGTTGTGGGGGGAGGCGATGGTCGGGATGCCCTGCTGCGGCGCGCGGGACGATGCCTTGCCTTTGGCAGGGGGATCTGTGTGGATCTGGGCCCCGCAGCCCGCACCCTGACGCCTTCCTGGGGTCTGGGCAGGCCGACGTCGGCCGGGAGCGGCGGTTCTCCAGGTGGCTTCAGTGCCGCCTGGAGCAGCTGCAACCCCGCGAGTCCGACGAGCACCAGCGCGACCCCCTTCCCGGCCGCGCTCCACCGAACCCGTACGCCGCTCATGCACCGTAAAGTCGCCAGCCCGGCGGAGCTCTCCCCCCGACCCCCCTTCTACGCGACCGCCTTGCGCAGTTCCGCGATGTCCGCCAGCTGCTCGTCGACCCAGTCGCCGGGATTCCGGGAGTAGATGATCTCCTTCAGGTGCAGGGCCCTGATGCGCCGCTCCTCCGGGTCCATGGTCAGTGCCCGGTAGATCGCGTCGGCCTGCTCCTGGATGTCGAAGGGGTTGACGGAGAGCACGCAGTCGGCGAGCTCCTCGTGGGAGCCGGTGTTCTCGGACAGCATCAGCACGCCGTCGCGCGTGCTGACCGCAGGCGCCTCCTTGGCAACCAGGTTCATACCGTCGAAGAGCGAGTTGACCATCAGCAGGTCGAAGTGCTTGTAGCGGGCCACCGCCTCGGGGAAGTTCTCGTAGATCTTCAGGTCGATCGGCATCCAGTCGGTGGTGCCGTGGCGGTGGTTGACGACGGCGACCAGCGCCTCGATTCGCTCCAGGTACTCCGCGTACTCGGGCACGTCCTGGCGCGAGGGCTGCAGGTGGGCGATGAAGGTGACCTTCTCGCGGAACTCGGGGTGCTGGGTGAGGAAGGTGTCGAAGGCCGTGAATCCGCGCAGTACGTTCTTGGAGAGGTCGGCGCGATCGACCCGGATGATCAGGTGCTCGCGGCGGCGCTCGAGCACCTCCCGCTCGGCCGCGGCCACCTCGGGAGACTCCGCCGCGCGGCGCAGGCGCTCGGCGTCGATCGAGAGCGGGTAGGCGCGCGCCACCGTCTGCCCGCCCGCGTGCTGAACGGAGCAGCGGTCGTAGTCGACCTCGGCCTCGAGCAGTTCGTCGCAGCAGCGGATGAAGTTGATGCAGTAGGCGTGGGTGTGGAAGCCGATGATGTCGTTGGCGAGCATGCCGGTGAAGATCGCCTCCCGGATGCGCCCGGGCAGTACGCGCCAGCTGTCGGGCTGGGACCAGGGAATGTGGACGAAGTGATGGAGGAAGGCGTCGGGACGCTCCGTGCGGATCATCCCTGGAGCCGTGTAGAGGTGGTAGTCGTGGAGCATCACCAGCGGCCGCTCGCGGCCCTCGATCTGACCCAGCACCGCGCGGGCGATGTCGCGGTTCACCGCCTGGTAGCCGTAGTCCCAGGCGTCCAGCTCCTCCTGGCGGATGTCCGGTGCGTTGGAGAGGTCCCAGAGGTAATGCTGGATGAACCAGAGGATCGGGTTGGCGATCACGTTATAGAAGCGGTCATAGGCTTCCGGATCGCTGCCGACGAGGAGTACGCGGTAGTCGATCCCGTCGATCGAGAGCTCGACCGGGCCACCCCGCTCCTGGGAGACCGCGACGTCCTCGTCGGTCATCGCCGAGGCGATCCAGAGGGCATCGCGGTGGGAGACGAGGCCTGAGAGAGCCGTGACGAGCCCGCCACCGCCGCGCTGCACCGTGCGCTCCCCTGCCTCGTCGCGCTCGAACTGCGCAGGCCCCCGATTCGAGACGATTATCAGTGGATCGGAACCCTCGGGCATCGGGATGAGAGCCTATCTGGCCTCTCGCTACCGCTGTGGATCAGCCGCCGCGGGTCCTCTGGGTTTGGGCGTCACCCATCCAGCTCGGAAATCAGCTCCAGCCAATCGCCCAGCAGGCGCGGTGAGAGAAAGTGGCGGCGGGCGTGTTCCTTGCCGGCCCGGCCGAGGCGCTTGCCGAGCTCGGGATCGGCCAGGATCTCCACGCAGCGCTGCGCGCACTCGGCCGGCGTGTCGACCAGGTAGCCGCTCTCGCCGTCCTTGATCTGCAGCGGGATCCCCCCCACGTTGCCGGCCACCGTCGGCCGTCCCTTCCAGAGCGCCTCGGTGACGGTCAGCCCGAATCCCTCGCGAATCGACTTCTGCAGGACGATGTCGGACTGCGACTGGAAGGCGTTGACCTCGATTGCACCGACGTTGTTGAGGTTGTTGAGGATCTTGATGTCGTCGTCGCCGTCCGCGTACTCGACCGTCTGCTGGAAGAACTCCCAGCCCTCCGGGTCGTCGGTCGCCATTGACCCGACCAGCGCCAGCTGCACCTCGGGCATCTCGGCGGTGACGTCGCGATAGGCGTCGATCACGCCGATCGGGTCCTTCCAGGGGTCGAAGCGGGAGACCTGGGTCATCAGCGGGCGGTCGACGTCGATGCCGAACTGGTGGCAGACGAAGGCCGCGTCGTCGGGCGAGAAGGCCATGTTCTTCGGTGAGAGCGGGTCGATCGCCGGTGGCACGATGCGGACGCCGTTGTGACCGTTGATCCCCTCGGGCACGTACGAGGGCAGGTGCCAGACCGTCGCGTCGTATTCGTGGATCATCGAGTAGAGCCGGGCGATTGGAGACGGATTCGGCTCAGAGAGGTCGATGTGGCAGCGCCACACCCAGTTGCGGCTCTTCCCCGGAGCGCCTCTGCGCAGCCCGATCGGCTGCGGGTCGTGGACGACGACCGTGTCCCACTCGCCGTGCAGGTCCTCGGCGTTCTTCGCGTTGACCTCTTCGAACAGCGCCCACTGCTCCTCGCTGAGCGTCTCCTCCGCCCCCTGGAGCGAGTTGTGCAGGAGCTTGGTGGCGTTGAAGAACTCCTCCTTGCCGAAGATGACCTGCCAGTGGGCGTCGAGGCCGACGTCGCGCATCAGCGGCACCATCGTGTAGAGAATCTCCGAGACGCCCCCGCCAAACGCGGTTGCGCTGACGTGCAGGATGCGGTGGCCCTTCAGCGGCTCGGCCAGCGCGCGGATCCGCTCGATCAGGTCTTTGCCTGCGATGTGCGTGTAGTCCGCGAGGGACTTCTGACCAAGGGCGACTTCCTGAAGCACGCGCGGATTTCTACAGGCAGCGGCGGTTAGATGATTTCGAGGCTTGCCTAACCTGCGGCTTCGCCGTCCGGTCGTTCCCCAAGGATGACGTCCACGTTCTCCCTCTGGCCGTCATCGTGGAGGACCTCCAGCGTCACCGTCTGGCCCGGCCTGAAGGAGGAGATGTAGCGGGCAAGATCGTCCGGGCGGATCACCTTGCGCCCGTCGACGGCGACGATCACGTCGCCACCGACTTCATAGGCGCCGGCCTGGAAGCGCAGCTTTTCGTCGCCGCTCTGGAGCCCGGCCTTGTCGGCGGGGCCACCGGAGACGACTTCGGCGATCAGGCCACCGAAGTCGGTGTCGAGGCCGAGCTTGTCGGCGAGCTGCGGATAGAGCGCCTGACTGGTGACTCCGATGTAGGCGTACTCGGCGGAGCCGTCCTTCTCAAGCTGGGCGATGGAGCGCTTCACCACGGAGATCGGCACCGCAAAGCCGACGCCGTCGTTGGCGCCGGAATTGGTCTCGATCTGCTGGTTGATGCCGACGACGCGCGCCCCGGCGTCCAGCAGGGGACCGCCCGAGTTCCCGGGGTTGATCGATGCGTCCGTCTGGATTGCCCCCTCGATCTGGAACTGGGTCAGCGACCTCACGGAGCGGTCCGTTGCCGAGATGACCCCCACCGAGAGCGACTGCTGCTCGCCGAACGGGCTGCCAATCGCCGCCACGGGCTGGCCGACGACGAGCTGCCTGTCGCTGCCGAGCTCCAGCGGGTGGAGGTCGAAGCCGTCCCGCTTGACCTTGAGCAGGGCGACATCGGCGAACGGGTCAAATCCCACGATCTCCGCCGGCACGACGTTGCGGTCGGGAAACTCGACGAACACCGCGGTGGCTTCAGCCCGATTCTCGCCGGAGCCGTCGGTCACCACATGGGCGTTCGTGACGATCCTTCCCTCGGAGTCCAGCACGAACCCAGAGCCTTCGGCGCCCCCGCCATCGAAGAGCGACCGGATCGTCACCACGCCGGGTGCGGCCCTCCGGTAGACCCTGGCGGCGTCGAACCCACTCGCCGCGGTCTGCACCACGACCTGCGTCGTCGTCCCCGCTTCCCGCGCTCCCCCCGCTTCCGGGGCCGAGCTGTCGCTGCTGGACCCTCCGCAGCCGGCGGCGACCAGCAGCGCCGCCAGCGCCGCGGCCGAGAGCGCTAGCCGCCTCACGCCCTGGCCCCGGCAGGGCTTGCAGCCGCGGGTGCTGTGTCGCCGGCGGCGGCCGGCGGCAGATCGAGGGTGAACGCGGTGTAGCGCTTGCTCGACGAGATGGCGATGTGGCCGTCCATCCGCTGCGCAAGCTCAGTGGCGATCGCCAGGCCGAGCCCCGACCCACCCGCGGAATCCGCTGTGTAGAAGCGCTCGAAGATGCGTTTCTGGACGCGGTACGGAATTCCCGATCCTTCGTCGGAGACGGTCAGCTTGGCGCGCTCGTTGATCGAGTAGGTGGTCACGGTCATGCTGGTGCCCTCGGGAGTGTGGGTGAGGGCGTTGTCGAGCAGGATACGGATGATCTGGCGCACCCGGTCGGGGTCGGCGCTTGCGACCACGGCGCGCTGTGGCGTACGCAGCTCGAGCCGCGAGTCGCGCCGGTCGGCACGGGGCCCGAACTCACGCGCCACGTCGCGAGCGAGCGAGCCGAGGTCAACCCGGTGGGACTTCATCACGATGCCGCCTGCATCGAGCTGGGAGAGGTCCAGCAGGTCGGCGGTCAGCTTGGTGAGCCGGTCGATCTGCTGGCGCATCGTGCGAACGAACTCGGCCCGCTCTTCGGGGCTCGGCTCGTCTTCTTCGAGCAGCTCGATGAAGCCCCCGAGGCTGAAGATCGGTGTGCGGAGCTCATGGGAGGCGTTGGCTATGAACTGTTTGCGGGCGCTGTCGAGCTCGGCGAGACGGCGCTGCATCTCGTTGAAGGTGCGCGCGAGCTGGCCCAGCTGGCCGGAGGAGTCGACCGGGATGGACGTTGCGAAGTCTCCGTCGGCGACCTTGCGGGCCGCGCGCTCGATTCGTTTCACGCGCCTTCCCACCAGCTGCGCGAAGTAGAAGCCGATTCCCAGCGCCAGGAGCAGCGCGATCAGGCCGCCGATCACTATCTGGTGCCCGACGGTGGAGTTGCCGTCGATCAGCACAACCCAGAGGTAGACGATGAGCGAAGTGCCGGCCCCGATTGTCAGCGAGACCGTGGTGATCATGCTGCCGAGCGGGGTGAGGCGGAGGTTCTTCATTCCTTGAAGCGGTAGCCGACTCCGCGCACCGTGAACAGGAACTCGGGTTCCTTCGGGTTCTTCTCGAGCTTCTCGCGCAGGTGGCGGATGTGGACATCGACGGTGCGCGGATCGCGGTACTCCGAATCGCCCCAGACGTGCTCGAGCAACGTCTCGCGGCTGAGAACGCGTCCTGGTAACCGGGCAAGCGCGCTGAGGATCTCGAACTCGACATAGGTCACCTTGACCTCGTCCCCGCGCAGCGTGACCATTCGGCGACCGGGGTCGATCGTCAGGTCACCGTCTTCGATCGCCTCCTCTTCCGGCCGCTGTCCGACCATTCGCGACCGGCGCAGCGCCGCCTTCACTCGACTGCGGAACTCCCGCATCGAGAAGGGCTTGGTGATGTAGTCGTCGGCGCCGACCTCCAGGCCCGCGACCTTGTCGGTCTCGCTGCCCTTTGCGGTCAGCATGATGATCGGCACCTGGCTGTTGCGGCGCAGCTGACGGCAGACCTCGACGCCGTCGAGCTTGGGCAGCATCAGGTCGAGGATGACGAGATCGAAGCGCCCCTCCGCGAAACGCTCCAATGCTTCCCGGCCGTCAAGCGCGGAGGTTACGTGGTAGCCATCCTTGCGAAGGGGGTAGCTGAGCAGGGTCTGGACCGATTGCTCGTCGTCGACGAGCAGAATGCGGGTGGATCCGTTTGCCATCAGGCAAAGGGTAGTCCGGCGCAGCGCGGTCGCCCAGCCGGGCGCAATGGACGTATGTGCTAGTACCAAGAACTAAGGTTGACGGATGGGGAGCCGATATGAGGCGAAGAATGAGCCCCCGACGGTAGGCAAGGAATGCACCCCCGACGGTTGAAGACCCTGATCGATGCCGGCCACTACAGGCTGGAGCCCGCTCTCGTTGCGCAGGCGATGCTGCGCCGCCGCAGTGTGCGCGAGCTGCTGACCGGCGGGGAGGAACCGCTCAACCCAACTGATCGAACCCGGTCGGTGGGAGAAGCCGGCCGTCGGGCAGCCTGATTTCCACCCCTTCGCCGGCAATCACCTCGCCGATTGGGGTCAGCACAATTCCGGTTTTCGCGCGCACCGAGGACGTTGCCTCCGCCAGCCGCTCGGCGGGCAGGGACACCAGCAGCTCGTAGTCTTCGCCGCCCGAGACGGCCAGTTGCAGCGGGTCCTGCCCGGCGTTCGCAGCGACCTCGCTCACGCCGGCGGCCACCGGGAGGGCTCCGGCATCGATCCGCAGAGCGGCTCCGCTCGCCTCCGCGAGACGGGTGGCGTCGCCCCCGAGTCCGTCGCTGAGGTCGATCATCGCGGTGGCGCCCGCGCGGGCAAGGGCGAGCCCCTCAACGAGCCGGGGCCGCGGTTCCAACTGCCGCGCCACAAGCGCCCTGGCCTCGGGCGTGAGGCTGGCCGCCGCCGCGTGTTCGCTCTTACTGGCGCTCAGCGCCAGTAAAGACGAACGCACCCTCATGAGCCGCTCCCGCACCCCTGCGCGTTCGCTCTTATTGGCGCTGAGCGCCAGTAAAGGCGAACGCGTCCCCCCGCCTCCCTTCGTCCCCCCGCGTCCTTTCGTCCCCCCGCGTCCTTTCGTCCCCAGGTCTTCCTCCAGCAGCAGAAGGCCCGCCGCGGCGCCGCCGAGCTCGCCGGTCACCGCGAGCGCGTCGCCTGGCTGCGCCCCGGCTCTGGTCACGAGCAGCTCGGGGGCCGTCGCGTGACCGACCACCGTCACGGCCAGGGTCAGCGCGGGAGCCCGGGTCAGATCGCCCCCGGCAAGGCTTGTGCCGGTTGCAACGGCCAGCTCGGCGAGGCCGTCGAGAAGCTCGATGCAGCCGTCCTCGTCCAGGTCGCGCGGCACACCAAGGACGACGTAGGCCTCGCCGGGCTCCGCGCCCATCGCCGCCAGGTCTGACAGCGCGACGGCTAGAGCCTTGCGGCCAATCTGGGACAGGCTGCTCTGCTCGCGCCGGAAGTGGACCCCGTCGACGAGCGCGTCGACCGAGGTGGCGGTCGCGCCCCCCGGCACGGCGATCGCGGCGTCATCGCCGCTTCCCAGCCGCAGCCGGGGCCCGGGGGGAGGCAACCGCCTGCGCAGTCGGGCCAGCAGCTCGAACTCACCCATTCGGTGACTATCGCACCTGGCTGGACACCGCATGGGTGAGCCGCATTCGGATCGTGGGGTGAGCCGCATTCGGATCGTGGGGCGACCCGCATTCGGATCGTGGGGCGACCCGCATTCGGATCGTGGGGTGAGCCGCATTCGGATCGTGGGGCGAGCCGCATTCGGATCATGGGGCGAGCCGCATTCGGATCGTGGGGCGACCCGCATTCGGACTATCGTGCGGCGGGCATGGGACGAGACCGACCACTCCTGCACCGACTCGGCGAGGCCGGTGCTCAGTTCGGTACGCGTCCGCCTCGCAGCAAGCGCGTCCGCCTCGCAATCCAGCTCGGGATCGCAATCCTCGTCTTCGGCTTTCTCGTCCTCACGGTCGTCAACCAGTGGGCGGAGATCAAGGACCAGGGTGTCCACTTCCATGTCCTCTGGCTGATCCCCGCCTTCGTCGTCCTGCCCGCCTTCTACGCGCTCAGCGCGCTGGGTTGGGACCTGATCCTCCGCTGCCTCGGCTACCGGATCGGGCTGGGACCCGCGCAGGTTGCCTGGGGCCAGCCGCTGCTGGCGCGCTACGTGCCCGGCAGCGTCCTCTACGTCCTCGGCAGGGTGCTGCTCTCCGAGCGGGCCGGGGTTCCGCGCCGCATCACCATTGCCAGCATCGTCTACGAACAGGCGATCTCCGCCACGTCCGCGATCGGGGTGGCCGCCTACTTCATCATCAGCCACCCAGATCTGCAGGGCGAGCCACTGCGCTGGGCGGTGCTGCTGCTGATTCCCGCCGCGATCGTGGTTCTGCACCCGCGCGTGTTCGGCCCGCTCGCGGACCGCGTGCTGCGGGCCTTCGGGCGCGACCCACTTCCGGGCGTCATCTCGGCACGCGGAGTGGTTGCGCTGCTTGCCTTCTACACCCTCAACTGGGGCGTCATCGCCGTGGGGATCTACTGCGTCGCCCGCTCCGTGAGCACGATCCCGGTCGGCGACATCCCGATCGTCGGGTCAGCGCAGGCCATCGGCTACGTGGCGGCGCTTGTCACGCTCGTTGCGCCGGCCGGGCTGGGGATCCGCGACGCCGCGTTCGCCTGGTCGGTGAAGGTTGCGGTTCCCGGCAAGAGCTTCGCGGTCGGGTCGCTGATCGCGATTGTGGTGCGGGGGGTGCTGACCGTCGTCGAGCTCCTCTACGTCGGGGTCGTCACCGCGCTTGGCAGGCGGCAGGGCTGGTCGATCCCAACCGGCGTACTCCACCCGTCGCCGGAGGAGCAGGAGGCCGGCGAAAGCGCCGGCGCGCGCGCGCCCGAGATTCTCTAGACAGTCGTCGCCCAGCCCGGAGCGGCATACGCCCACGCGGCCGGAGGGCCTGCGGATGCGCCTCTCCCTCAGAGGGGGATGCGGGCGGCAAGTTGGTACGCGGTGAGGGCCAGGACGAGGAGCTGGAGCGAGCGGTCGCGGGAAAGGGCGGCGAGGGGCAGGGACCAGATCAGGTACCAGGGCAGGAGCCAGGCGCTTGCCAGGAGAAGGCCGAACGATGCCCAGGCCGCCGCCCGAATCCAGTCGCCGCCCCGCCATGTGTGGGCGAGGAGATGCACGAGGAGGCCGGCGTAGAGGAGCAGCGCGGCAATGCGGACGAGATCCGGTTCGATGCCGGTGATGCGGGCCGCCGTGATCGGGATGCTCATGTGGCTGGTCCGGTTCTGGCTCTCCCCCGCTAACCCCAGAGCGTCGAGCCAATGCAGGCCAAAGGCGAGCTGACTGGCGAGGCCGACAGCCGCCAGCGCCAGCGCGGCACCGAGCAGGAAGCGCCCTCTTCTGCGCTCCGGGCCGAGCAGCGCGAACGGTGCCGCGATCGCGGCCGGCGCCTTGATTGCCAGTGCCGCCAGGAACGCCGCTCCGCCGCTGGCCTCTCGTGCAGAGAGGACGGCGGCGACCCCCGCCATGCCGACGAGCATTGCGACCCCGTCGTTGTGTGCACCGCCCACCACGTGGACGAGGGCGAGCGGGTTGAGGGCCACAAACGCGGCAGCGCGAAGCGGCTCGACCCCGCGGGCCGCGGCGAGGCGCGCGACGAGCGCCGCGAGTGCCAGCAGCGAGGCCGCGGCGACGGCCTTGAGGACCGCGACAGCCGCGCCGACCGGCAGCCAGGCAAGCGGGTAGGTGGCCAGCGTGAAGAGCGGCCCATAGGCACTGGTCGCGGCCGTCCAGGTGACGTTGGCGTACGCCGGGTCGCCGGGTGCGGCGGACGGTGGGTGAACATAGGGGTTGAGCCCGTGCAGGACGGCAAGGCGGGCGTAGTCGACGTAGCTGTGGACGTCGTGGGAGAGGATCGGCGGAACCGCCGCGAAGGCGACGACCAGCACCGCCACGGTCGCCCAGACGGCGCGCCGGCCGAGCGAGGGCGCCGCCACAAGGACGCCGAGGTAGGCGGCAAAGCCACCCCACATCAGGGCGTATGCCACTCCCGGATCGACATTCAGCGGTGCCCCCTCCAGTTCAGCGGCGCCCCGTCCAGGATGCCGCGCTGCAGGTCACTAACCGCTCCCGACTCCGCCGGTGGCCTGGCCGTTGCCGAGGCCGGCGTTGCCGCCTCCCTCGCCCGAGTTGCCGGTTTCTTC
This sequence comes from uncultured Solirubrobacterales bacterium, assembly GCA_963707965.1. Lineage (GTDB taxonomy): Bacteria > Actinomycetota > Thermoleophilia > Solirubrobacterales > 70-9 > VRUE01. Next base: position 830,960 of record CAVPRR010000007.1, on the reverse strand, counting down.
GCCCGCTGGTTCGGGAGGCGGGGTTGGCGGAGGATTCGCGGCCGGCGGGGGCGGCGGAGCGGGCGTCGGCTTCTGACCGACACCCGGTGCGTAGGCGTCGGGGTTGTAGCCGCCGGTCGCTTCCTGCCCCTTCTTCTTGGCTGACTTGCCCCCTTCCCCCTCGAAGGAACCTCCGCTGCTCGGGCCGGACTGGGTGAACCGGCCGAAGAAGGGTGCCCAGCTGACCTGCGTCGCAGGTTGGCTGAATTCCTCGCAGGGGACTTCCCCGTTGGCGTACAGGGAGTTCCAGATCATGGCCGGGAAGGTGCCGCCGAAGACGGTGGTGCCGTGCACGCTCGTCATCTCGATTTCGTTGGACTGCGGGTAGCCGACCCAGACGGCGGTCGCGAGGTTCGGTTGGAAGCCCGCGAACCAGGCGTCGGTGTAGTTGTCGGTGGTCCCCGTCTTCCCCGCCTGGCCCGGGCAGCCGGTGTAGGCGGCGGTGCCGGTGCCGCCCGTGATGTTGTCGTGCAGCAGGCGGGTCACCTCGTAGGCGACCGGTTCGGGGACGACGCGCTTGGGGTCGGCGTGTTCGGGGCGGTCGACCCGCCCGCCCGGGAAGACGACGCGGCGGACCGCGATCGGGCTGCGGTGGATTCCGCCTGAGGCGAGGGTTGCGTAGGCATCCGCCATCTCCAGCGGCGAAACGCCGATTCGCAGTCCGCCGATGCCCTCGGCGGGGATCCCGTCCAGCGGCGTCGTGATCCCCATCGACTTCGCGGTCGTGGCGACGTTCTCGGGCCCGACGTCGAGGTCGAGCTGGGCGAACACGGTGTTGTCGGAGGCAACCGTCGCCTGCTGGAGGTTGATCGTTCCCTGGTAGCCCTCGTCCGCTGTGTGCACTTCCCAATGCCCCCATTCGGGCAGGTTCAGGTTCAGCGGTTTCGAGGTGTAGTAGGTGGAGTAGGGGTCGATTCCCTGCTTGATCGCGGTGGTCAGCACGAAGGTCTTGAAGGTCGATCCCGGCTGGCGGTGGCCCTGAACGGCGAGGCTGAACTTGCTCTGTTCGTAGCTGGAGCTCGAGACCATCGCCTTGATGTAACCGGTCTCTGGGTCGATCGAGACCAGGGCGGAGGCGGGGTCGGTCGAGTAGGGGAGGGTCGAGTGCATCGCTTCCAACCCGACTTCCTGCAGATTCGGGTCGACGGTCGTGTAGACGCGCAGCCCCCCCTTGCGCACGGTGTTCACCCCATAGCGCTCGATCAGCTTGTTCTCGACGTAGTCGAAGAAGTAGGGCTGGCGGCGGGTGAAGTAGGTGTCGGAGAGCTTCAGACCGAGGCCGCGCTGCTCCCCCTGCAGCGCGCGTCGGTGCGTGATGTAGCCGAGCTTGGCCATCACCGAGAGCACCTCGTTTCGACGTGCCAGGGCACCGCTCGGGTTGAGGATCGGGTTGTAGTCCGAGGGGGCCTGCGGCAGGCCCGCCAGCAGGGCGGCCTGCTCGAGGGTGAGCTTCCAGACCGGGCGGGAGAAGTAGATCCGGGCCGCCGCCTGCACGCCCACGGCCGTTGCCCCGTTGATCGTCCCGTAGGAGGCGCTGTTCAGGTACTTGCCGATGATGTCCTGCTTGGAGTACTTCTTCTCGTACTCCAGCGCCAGCTCGGCCTCCTGGATCTTTCGCTCGAGGTTCCGCTTCGGGTCTGAGATGCAGAGGTTGCGCATCAACTGCATCGTGATCGTCGATCCCCCCTGGACGATCTTCCCGGCCTTGAGGTTCTCGACCAGGGCGCGGAGACCGCCCTCGTAGTCGACGCCGTTGTGCTCGAAGAAGCGCTGGTCCTCGATCGCCACCGTCGCGTACTTCATGTCGGCCGGGATGCGGTTCGTCGCCACCGGCGTGCGGGCCTCGTCGGAGGCGATGTACCCGAGGCGGCTTCCATCGCCGGCGATCAGGACCGAGTTGCCTCCCTTATCGATTGGCCGGCAGGCGGAGAGCGGCGGCGCGTCGGCGGCGACGCTGATCACCCAGGAGGCGACCAGGACGGCGCCGACGGCGCCGACGGCGAGGGCGCCACCGAGGACGAACAGCAGCTTGCTGGCGGCTCTGTCACGGTGCCGGTGACGTCGGCGATTGCGCTGCGTCATCGGGAAAAGGGTACCCAGGCCCCTGGGTGAGATTGCCACCCTGGTGCGGAATCAGCCACCCTGCGTGTCGCCGGTCGAGAGGTTGTGCACGATGCCGTCCACGAGCATCTGGTTGGGGATGACGATCGTGCTGGAGTCGCCGGGATCGACGTAGGTGTAGGAGAGGGTGATGTCGATGACCCGTCCGCTCACCTCCTCGAAGGCGATCCGGTCGCCGATCCTGATCGGCTGGGAGACCGCGAGCTGAACGCCGGCGATCATGTTGCCGATCGTGTGCTGGGCGGCGAAGCCGACGATCAGGCCGAGCACGGCCGTCGAGGCAAGGATCCCCGCCGCCAGTCGCTTCAGTTCGGTGAACTGGCTGAGGACGAGGGCGGCGACGACCAGGAAGACGACGAGGATGGCCAGGCGGCGCAGAATTCGCAGCCGGGTCTTGGTGGACCGCGAGACCTGTGAGACTGCCGGCGTCATGGACTGCAACTTAGCCGTGAGGGACGCCGGCTGCCCCGCCCGGCTCAACTTTTTCGGTGGAGTGCAGGCGGATACCCGCTGATGGATTGGCGAGAAGGCACAAGTCGCCGGGAGGAGCGGCCGGCGTCCTTTCCCTACTCCAATTGGGGCCCCGGCGCCGCCGTCCTCGGCATGCTGGGGGCGATTGGAGTTGGGATCGTCCTGGGAATCCCAGCCCTGATCGTCGACAATCCCGCCGAGGGGGAGCTGAGCACCGGGGCCAACGTCGCCGTACAGGTGGCGACGGCTCTGGGTTTCCTGCTGGTGCCGATGGCGATGGCCGCGCGTTGGGGGGCGTCCTCGGCGGGGGAGGCGCTGCGGCGGCTGGGTGTGCGGGGCTTCCGGCCGTCGGCCCTGAAGTGGATGGCGGCGGCCGTGGGCGCCTATCTGCTCTTCGCCACGGCCTACACGGCGCTGTTCGGAGCGCCCCACCAGGAAGACATCGCGGAGGGGTTCGGGACGCTTCCCGTCCAGGTCCTGCTGATCGTCATCGCTGCGCCGGTCAGCGAGGAGGTCTGCTTCCGGGGGATGGTGTTCGGCGGCTTCCGGCGGCGGTTGCCGACGGTCGCGGCGGCGCTGGCCAGCGCCGCCATCTTCGGTGCTCTCCACGCGATTACGGGGATCAGCGCCGTCCCGCCGCTGATCGCCTTCGGCTTCATCCTCGCGCTGCTCTACGAGAAGACCGGATCGATCGTTCCGGGCATCCTCCTTCACATGCTCAACAACTCCGTGGCCCTGCTCGGGCAGTAGGGGCGAAGTGGGCAGTAGGGGCGAAGTAGGGAAACGGCCCGTCGAAGGCGAGCCGTTCCCTGGGCGACGCATGCGCTTGACAACCAAGCCGGGAAGATCGCGGGGCCCTCACAGAGCCGTGACGAACAGGCCAACCGGGCGATCCGCCAGAATCCCATCCTCCATGAGCCGCCGTCTCGCCTGTGCCGCTGCCCTAGTCGCCGTCCTGTCGCTGCCTGCCGGAGCCACTGCGGCGGGCGCCACGCACCCGCCCAATGGCGGAGGCGCTGCCGGCGAGGCGCCGCGGGCCGAAGCGCCGCCGAAGGCGACGGCGAAGATCAGGATCGGCCACCTGCACGGGGGGCGGGCGCGCATCTACGGCACCGTTCCGGTGATCGGTTCGCTGCGCCCGTTCGAGCCGCGGCAGAAGGTCCAGGTCACCTTCTATCTCAACGGCCACCGGCTGGTCCGCAAGACGGTCAGGGTGCACAGGGGCAGCGGCGACAGCGGCGTCTTCCGCGCGCGGATCCGCATTCGCGAGGCGGGCAAGTATGCAGCCAGCGCCCGCCACGCACCGACCGCTCTGCTCGGGGGCGACAGCACGGTGCGCAAGAGCTGGCGCGTCAGCTTCCCCGCCCTGCATCAGGGCCAGTGCGGCGATGTCGTGGTCGGGTTCAAGAGGGCGATGCGGAAGCTCGGCTACATCGCGAACAGCGGCCGGTGCTTCGGCGATAAGACCGCCCGCGGCGTGCTCGCCTACCGCAAGCTGAACGGGTTGACGCCCAGCTACCGGTCCGGGAGCGGCCTCGTGAAGCGGATCTTTGCCGGGGGCGGCGGCTACCGGGTGCGTCACCCCGGTTCCGGCACGCACGTCGAGGTGCCCCTCTCAAAGCAGGTTCTCGTCTTCGCAGACGGGGACAGGCCAACGGCGGTCTATCCGATCTCGTCGGGCAAGTCCTCGACCCCGACGGTCACCGGCCACTTCACCTTCATCAGGCAGGAACCGGGCTACAACTCGCACGGCATGTACTACTCGTTCTACTTCTACGGCGGCTACGCCGTGCACGGCTACGAATCGGTCCCCGACTACCCCGCCAGCCACGGCTGCATCCGCACCTTCATAGCCGACCAGCCGGAGATCTACGAGCGGATCGACTTCGGCGAGAGCATCTTCGTCTTCTGAGATGGACGCTCGCGCCAGGGGACGGTTGCGCGGCCGGCCGCGCGGGGGTGGGAAACCCAGATGACCGAGCGAGTCCTGAGGGGGATCCTGGCCCTCGTTGCCGCCTACCACATCGCCACGGGAGCGCTGGCCCTGCTCGCGCCGGACACCTTCTTCGACGAGATCGGGCACTACGGCCTCGAGAACTCGCACTACGTCGGCGACGTCGGCGCCTTCATCCTCGCCTTCGGCATCGCCCTGGCGATCGCGGTGGTGCGGCCAGGCTGGCGGGCTCCGCTGCTGTGGCTGGGGGCGCTTTGGTATGGCCTTCACGCGATCAACCATCTCTTTGACACCGGCGAGGCGCGCAGCGAGGGCCGCGGCTGGGCCGACAGCCTGCTGATCGCCCTCGGCGCCGCCGTCTCCGCCTGGCTGGCGCGCGTGTCGGAACGGCTGGATGGGTCAGGATGACGCCGCTTCGCAGCGGGTGGCCCAATCCGCCACCGCGTGCGGGTATCTTCGGCCGATCGACTGAGAGGAGGGCCATGCGATGAGGGTGTTCGTGGCAGGCGCCGGCGGGGCGATCGGCAGGCCGCTGGTGCGGCAGCTGGTCGCCGCTGGCCACAGCGTTACGGGGACGACGCGGCGCGAGGAGCGGGCCGAGGAGATCCGCGCCGCAGGCGCGACGGCGATCGTCTGCGACGTCTTCGACAGGCCGGCCCTCGAAGCTGCTGTCAGGGACGCTGTGCCGGAGGTCGTCATCAACCAGCTGACCAGCCTGCCGGAGGACTTCAATCCGCGCAAGGTCGACTACGGGCCCACCAACCGCGTGCGGAAGGAGGGCGGCGAGAACCTGATGAAGGCGGCGCTGGCGAGCGGCGCGCGCCGCTACGTCACGCAGAGCATCGCCTTCCTCTACGCGCCCGAAGGCGACTGGGTCAAGGACGAGGAGGCGCGCCCCTACGAGGATGCGCCGCTTCCGTTCCGCCATGCCGTGGGGGCGGTGCTGGGGCACGAGCGCGAAGTGCTCGCGGAGGGGATCGAGGGGCTGGTCCTGCGCTACGGCCAGTTCTACGGCCCGGGCACCTACTACGGCCCGGGCGGCTCGATCTACCGGCAGGTCTCGAAACGGATGGTGCCGATCACAGGGCCCGGCACCGGCACGGCCTCCTTTCTGCATGTCGAGGACGCGGCGGCCGCGACGGTTGCTGCGCTCGACCACGGGCCCCCCGGGATCTACAACGTGGCCGACGACGAGCCCGCGCCCGGCCGCGAGTGGCTGCCCGTCTACGCGGCGGCGATCGGCGCCAAGCCGCCCCGGCACGTTCCGACCTGGCTGGCCCGCCTGGCCGGCGGCCGGATGGCGGTCGAATTCGGCGTCAACGTCCGCGGCGCCTCCAACGCCAAGGCGAAGCGCGAGCTCGGCTGGCAGCCCCGCTATCCGAGCTGGCGCCAGGGGTTCCACGAGGCGCTGGAGTAGACCGCCGGTCATAGGATTGGCGCCGTGCCCGATCTCGACGCCGCCAAGCGGACGCTGCTCGCCGAACTGCGCGAGCACTCGCTGATCATCGGCGAGGTCACCCTGTCGAGCGGGGCAAAGGCGGAGTACTACGTCGATGCGCGGCGGGCGCTCCTGCGCCCGGTCGGCTTCCGGGCCGCCGGCGAGCTGATCGCCGCGGCGGCAGTCGAGGCCGGCGCCGCGGCCGTGGGGGGTCCGGTCATGGCGGCGATTCCGCTGGCCTGCGCGGCGATTGCGGTTCCCGGTGGTGCCGGCTTGATCGGCTTCTTCGTGCGCAAGGAGCGCAAGGAGCACGGCCTGCAGCGATGGGTCGAGGGCCCGGTGGAGCCGGGTGACCGCTGCCTCGTCGTCGAGGACACGGTGACGACCGGAGGGTCCACGGTGAGCGCCATCGAGCGCATCCGCGAGCAGGGCCTCGAGATCGCCTCCGTGCTCGCCGTCGTCGACCGCCTTGCCGGGGGTGCCGAGGCGATCGAAGCCGCGGCAGAAGCGCCCTACCGCGCCCTGGTGACCATCGACGAGCTGTACCCCGAGCGCCCCGACCGACTCTGACCGCCAGCGCGGCCCGACCGTTCCTGGCCTTTGCGCGGGCGGGCTCAGGCGCGGGCGGGCTGAGGCGCGTCCAGGCGCCGCGAGACGGCCGCCAAATTCTGACTCAGGAAACTAAGCGCCGTCCCCCTCGATCGGGGTGCTCTCGGCAATCGAGGCTTCGGGTCTCCCGTCTCGCTGGTCCTCGGTCTCCTCCCGTGCGCTGTCCAGGGCCCGTTCCTGGGCGAGGCGGGTGATCTGAGCGGCCTGGCGGGACATGATCACGCTGAAGTTGAGCGCCAGGCCCAGCAGCAGGAGGAGGATGATCGAGAAGAGCGCCACATTGGTGTCGCGGACGCCCATCAGCTTGGCGGCGACTTCGAGCAGGCCGGGGAAGGCCGCTCCCGCCAGCATCCCCACCCCGGCGACGAACCAGACGACGCTGTAGCGCTCCTGGAGGCGGTCGCGGCGGATCAGCTCGAGGATGAAGATCATGAACGCGATCGCGAGCCCGGCCGCGATGATCCGCGTCTGCGCGGTCAGGTGGACGACCGGCTCTTCCGACACCGCGAGCATCAGATCCCTCATCTGATCGATTCTCCCATGCCCACGGCAATGGGCAACGCCCCGAGCAGGATTCGAACCTGCGACCTATCCCTTAGGAGGGGATCGCTCTATCCGGCTGAGCTATCGGGGCCGGTTTGGCCAATCGTAGAGCTAATGGCCCGTCGCATCGAGGTCCTCTAGGTCGGCCTGATCGCGCGTCCTTCCTGCCGCCCGCTTCATCGCCTTCAGATCCTCGAACGAACAAACGAAGACTCTGATGCCGAGAACATCTGCCTCGGTTGCCCCGGCACGCAGCTCGTCGTAGCTCGGAACGCCGTCGAGTCCTTGGACGACATCCAATTGGCCAAGCTGGGTCTCGATCGCAACGCGCTCTCCGCTTGCGAGCTGTGCCGCGATTGACGGTGGCGTGCTGAGGAATGAGTCGCCGGTTTGGATGTGGCCGTGAATGGCAACCGCAACCCCAGCGACGCGCTTGAGATTCTCAGGGTCAGGGGCGACGACGACGTCCACGTCCTTCGTCCCGCGGACGACGCCCCAGGCGTTGACGGCAAGGCCGCCGATCAGAACAAACTCCACCCCCGCTTCAGAGAGTCGGCGCAGGAGTTGATCGAAAGCCGGTTCGGTCAATGGAGGCGGGCGGAGCCAACGAATCGCATCAGCTTGTGGCTCAGCGAGATGCCCTCGGCCAGGTTCACGCTCATGGGGCGTTGTGCGTCCTCACGCAGTCGGTTCAACCGGACCGCCTCGGCCTCAGCCGCAGCGTCTTTCGGCTGCTTGCTTGCCCGCTGGATGGACTCCATAGCCAACACGGTAGCGGAGCGGCGAAGACCTCGGCCTCAATGGGCAGCGCTGCCCAAATCGACATCAATCGTGGGTGATCGAGGCGAATCTGCGGCCGCCGGGGGTCTGCCGCATTCCGCTCTGCAGCGGTGAAAAACGCGAATCCTCAGATCCGCTTAGGAGGGAGTCGCCCTATCCAGCTGAGCTATCGGGGCCCGGCGGCTCATCGTAGAGGCTCTCGGATGCCAGCTCCTGGGCTCGCCGGCTCCACAGCTTCACCTGCATGAAGATGTCGTCGCCGTATCCCTGGAGGGCGTCGAGGGCGATCAGGGTGAAGCGTTCGTTGGAGATCGCCTCCTGGTCCACCGTCTCCATCTCCAGCTCGGCGCTTGCGGCGAATGCGCCGCGAACCAGGGGCCGGCCCCAGACCAGGGTGACGTCGCCGGCACGGCCGTTCTCGCCGCGCCAGCGGCCGACCACGTCGTCGTTGAGGTCGATCTTCCAGTCGGGGTTGTCCTCGGCCAGGATGTCTGTGAAGTCGGCCTCGGCACGGAAGTCCCCGGGCTCGCCCCCCTCGGGCAGCATGTAGGAGACGTGGCCGAACAGCTCCAGCGGTCCCTCGGGGCCTTCTGTGCGCGCCGTGCAGGGCACCCAGATGCGGCCGCCCCAGGCGCGCTCGGGGAACCAGTCGATCTGGTCCGGAACCTCGATGTCCGCGGGAAGGTCCTCGATCGCCCGGCAGGCGCTCCGAAACTCGGCTTCAAGCCGCTCGGCAAAGCGCCCGTGTGGGATCCCCTCCTGAGTCGAGTCGGCGATGAAGCGGGGAATTGGGCGGGGGTTTGGCGGCATCGGCGTGACCCTACCGGGGGCTGTGCCCGGGGCGGCCGTCGGTCCGCATTTACAGGCAGTCGCGGAGGTCGGCGGCGGCGCGCTCGGGCGGGTAGGTGTTGATGTCGACGCCGGTGCCCAGCTCGAAGCCGGCGCGGACCGTGAGCCGTGGTGCGATGTCGATGTGCCAGTGGAAGTGCTCCGTGCTGCGGGGGGCGGTGCGGACCCAGAGGTTCAGCTCGGGCGAGCCGTCGAAGCGCGCGGCGAGCAGGCGCAGCGCCGTGCGGAGCATCGCGGCGCCCGTCGTGTCCTCCTCGAAGCGGGCCGCCTCGCGGCGCGGCAGGACCCTCAGCTCAAAGGGCGAGCGCGATGCCCAGGGGCAGATCAACGCCGCCTCCTCGTCGATCGCGACGAGGCGCTCGCGGCGCCGCACCTCCTCCACCAGGACGTCGGTGAGCAGGCCACCCCCCCCTGTGCGTTCGCGGTAGGCGCCGGCCCGCTCCCGCTCCCGTGCCACGGCAGCAGGCACGAATGGCAGGGCGTAGAGCTGCGCGTGGGTGTGCGGCAGAGAGGCGCCCGCGCCGGTGCCCTCGTTGACGACGACCTGCACATAGGAGGTGTCGGCGTGGGCGCGCATCCGCTCGCGCCAGGTCTCGATCGCACCGTCGAAGCGATCCTCGCCAAGCTCGGCCATCGCCGTGACGTGCTCGGGGGCGTTGACGATCACCTCGTGGTCCCCCAGGGCCGGCCGCAGGGCGAAGAGGTCGGGCTCACCCGCCCGGCGCGACTCGAGCAGCGGGTCGCCGGGGGTTGCAAAGGAGCCGGCCTCGCCGCTCGCCGGGGTCGCGCCGGGACTGGCGCCGTTCTCCTCTCCGCCCTCGGGGCCGAGCGCCGGGTAGAGGTTGGGCACGGCGCGGCTCGTCCAACCCGGCGTGTCCGGCGCGCCTCCCCCGGGGCGCGCCGCGTAGACCTCGGGCGGCGTCTGCTCCTCATGCCCCTCGCACAGCGGGCACGAGTTCGTCTCCTCACCCTCCCGTCGATGGACCGAACCTGTGCCCACATGGTGGCTCTTCCGCCTATCGGCGGTCCGCTTGGCGAACCCGTCTGGGCGCTCAGCCCGGCCAGGCGCGAGGATCGTGCGCAGCCCGGTCAGCTGGTCGATGCGGATCTCGGGCCTGCTCACGGCACTCTGCCGGGCGTCGGATGCCGGGCGGGCATCTCGCGGTGGGCCCTCAGGAGCCGGACGGGGGAGCGTCGCCCTCGACGGCCGCGGGCGGCGGGGTCGACGTGGGCTGCGGCGCGGCCGGCCTCTGCGGGGACTTCTGCTTTGCCCCATCCTGAATTCCGGCCAGGAACGGCTCGAGCACGTCGAGCGGCAGCGGGAAGACGATCGTCGTGTTCTGGTTGCTGCCGATCTCCAGCAGGGTCTGCAGGTAGCGCAGCTGCAGCGACGCGGGGTTGGTGCTGATGATGTCCGCCGCGTCGGTGAGCTTCTGCGCAGCCTGGTACTCGCCCTCGGAGTTGATGATCTTGGCCCGGCGCTCGCGCTCGGCCTCCGCCTGGCGCGCCATCGCCCGTTGCATCTGCTCGGGGATTTCGACGTCCTTGATCTCGACCGCGGTCACCTTGACGCCCCAGGGCTCGGTCGACTCGTCGATGATCTTCTGCAGCTCTTCGTTGAGCCGCTCGCGCTCCGCCAGCAGCTGGTCGAGTTCGGCCTTGCCCAGCACCGAGCGCAACGCCGTCTGGGCGATCTGCGAGGTGGCGAGCAGGAAGTTCTCGACCTCGACGATCGAGCGGTTGGCGTCGACGACGCGGAAGTAGGCGACCGCGTTGACGCTGGAGGGCACGTTGTCGCGGGTGATCACCTCCTGCGGCGGGATGTTGAGCGTCACCGTGCGCAGGTCGACCTTGACCATCCGGTCGATCATCGGGATCAGCAGGATCAGTCCCGGCCCCTTGGTCGCAATCAGCCGGCCGAGCCGGAAGATAACCCCTCGCTCGTACTCGCGCAGCACTCGCACCGCGGATCCCAGCACGATCGCCACGAAGATCACCAGGACGGCCAGCACCACCAACGCTGCACCCATCAGCTCGCTCCTTCCTCGGAGCCCTGCTCAGGGCTCACAGGCGGGGTCTCGGTGGACGGCTCGGGCCTGACCATAAGGGTGAGCCCATCGACCGCCTCGACGGTGACTCTATCCCCCGGCCGCAGTCGATTCCCATCTTCGGCCAGTCGCGCCCGCCACAGCGCTCCCTCGATCCAGACCTGTCCCTCCGGGTCGAGGGAGGTGCGTGCCTCCGCCCGGGCGCCGATCAGCTCCTCGTGGCCGGTGCGAACCGGCTCGTCGCGATGCGCCGCGAGCACCTTGCGGGTGACGAAGTAGAAGCTGACCATCGAGAGCACGCCGAGGGTGATGAGCGCGGGGCCCACGTATTCGGTGGCGCTCGAGTCGGCCTCGGCGGTGAGGGCGAGAACGCCCCCGGCGACCAACCCCAGCGCCCCAAGTGCCGCGAGTACGCCGCCGGTCGGCAGCAGCAGCTCGGCGACCAGCAGGGCAACGCCGACCAGGGCGACGACGACAAAGACGTCCATGACCCGATTATCCGCCCTCGGGGCTCTGGTTTCCAGGCAGGTCCCCAAGTGCGTAGCTCTCCACGTCCGCGCGCAGCTCCGCGGAACTGTCGTAGGGGCCCTGTCTCAGATGAACCAGATTGCCGCGGCGATCGTAGAAGGCGGTGTCGGGAAGGCCGAGGTCGGCGCCGATGCTCTCGGCGATGTCCTGGCCGGGGTCGGTGTAGCTGGGGTAGGGAACGGGCGCCTCGGCAAGGAAGGTGCGCGCCGCGTCGCTGGAGTCCTGGCTGTCGATGCCGAGAAAGGCGACCCGCCTTCCGTATTCGGCGGCGACCCGCTGGAGGTACGGGAACTCGAAGCGGCATGGGCCGCACCAGGATGCCCAGACGTTGACCACCACGGGATGGCCCTTCAGCGCCGCGATGCGCCTTTCGTAGGCCTCGACGCCTCCGGGCAGCAGACGGTTGCCCTGCGCGTAGAGCTGCGCCAGCGGTACGGGTGCCCCGGCCAGCGCCTTCGCGTAGTCGGGGGGCTTGCTGCCCTGATTGGAGCCACAGCCGGCCACGGCAAGCGCCATGGCCATCAGGACCAGAGATGACAGGCCCAGAGATGACAGGCCCAGAGATGACAGACGGCCCAGAGATGACAGACGCCTGAACCCCGATGGGCGTGCCCGCCGGGGTACGTCACACGTGGGTGCGGCCATCGGAATCATTCATCTGCCTTCTCTGTCTACAATACGTCTGTTCGGTCCGCCAGTATGCGGGCCTCTGGAGATCGCCGGGAGAGGAGAAGCGAACTCCCGGCATCCTCGTCCAAAAGTCTTCCCGGTGCGCGCTGCGCGTCGCCGCGGGAAGCGAACCCACAAGCCTTTATGGCCAAGACCAGCGAAGTTGCCGCAGCGGCGGCAGTTCCTTCAGGCGCCGACATAGAGCGGGCGGCCGAGTTCGTCCGCGAGCCCTTCCTGCTCGATGGCGAGGGACCGGAGGCGCTTGCCGCCGGGACCGCGCGCAGGCGGGCGTTGGACACCGCCCTGAAGGAGCTCGACGGGGGCGCCGAGAACCCCACGATCGAGTGGCGCCGGGACTTCTCGCTGCTGCTGGGGTTGGAGCGGTCTTCTCGCCGAGGAGCCGCCGAAGCTGCGCGACGGCGCAGAGCTCAACCCCCACCAGGTCGACGCACTCTCCGGGACGCTGACCGAGCTGATGGCCGAGCAGCAGACCGCCGCCGAAAACGGCAGCGGTCCCGCCTCCGTCGATGGCCGCGAGTCACTTGACGACGAGGAGGAGCTGGCGCCCGACGAGGAGCCCAAGGACTGGGAGGAGCCGGTCGAGGAGGACGAGGAGCTCGACGAGGCCCCCGACGATCCAGGCGCCGCGCGGCGCTTCTGGTTCGAGCACGCGACCGGGGCCGGCAAGACCGTCGCAGCGGTGGGCTTCATCGATGCCTCCCGCACCGGCGGCATCCTGATTCTCACCCACCGTCGCAACCTGGTCGATCAGTTCATCGGTGAGATCTCCGACCGCGGTTACAAAGAGCGGCTGCGCCCGCCCCTGCTCGATGGCCGCGACGACCCCGACGGCCCGGTGACGGTTGAGACCTACCAGTGGTTCGTCCGCAACCACAAGCGCATCTCCGACGCCTACTCGATCGTCATCTGCGACGAGGCCCACACCGCGCTGGGTGAGAAGACAAGCGCCTGCATCCGCGCCTGGAGCGGGCCGGTCTTCATCGGGATGACCGCGACCGGGGCGTTGATCGCCCGCCACGTCACCGACCTCTTCCCAACCCAGACCTCGCGCTTCGACCTCGCTCAGGCCGCGCGGCGCGGGGTGATCTCGCCACTGCGCTGCATGCGCATCCCGCCCGGGCCCGGTGTGAGGACGATCGCCAAGGTGCCGCTGCGCAAGGGGGAGGTGGACCAGGACTTCGACCAGGAGGAGCTGGCCGCGCTGCTCGATCAAGAGCCCTTCAACGTCGCCATCGCCGACCTCTACAAGACGCGTTTCAGCAAGGTCCCGGGCGTCCTCTACACGGCCGGCGTCCAGCACGCGAAGAACGTCGCCAAGGCTCTTCAGGACGCCGGGATGATGGCCCGTGCGGTGTCCGGCGAGACGCCGAAGCGGGAACTGGCGGAGATCCTTGCCGCCTTCGAGCGCGGCGAGGTCGACGTGCTCTGCAACGCGATGCTGCTCGCCGAGGGCTGGAACTCGCCGCGGGCGACGATCTGCATGCACCTGGCGCCGACCGCGTCGCGGCGCGTGTACCAGCAGCGGGTGGGCCGCGTTACGCGGCGGGCGCCCGGCAAGGAGGCGGGCCTGGTGATCGACTTCGTGCACCCAGCGACCACCCACGACGAGACGATCGTCACCCTGCACAGCCTGCTCGACCGCGACATCTACCGCGGCGGCGCGATCGTGGTTGGGCCCGTGCGCCGCGGCCGCGGCCGCAGGGTGCGGGTCGAGCGGCGAATCGTCCCGGTCTCCGACGATCCGGAACGCCGCACCCAGGTGCTGGAACGGGAGATGTGGCGGATCGCCGTCGAGAACCTCGATTACCCGGAGCGGCATGCCTGGGCGGCGCTGGCCGGGGCGCGGGTCAACCCGCAGAACTGGCGGCGGGCGCGCGCGATGCTCCAGAACGACCAGACCAAGGAGCTCCGCCGCCGCTTCCTCCTGACCTGCGTGCAGCGCAATCGCAGCTCGCAGCTGCGGCTGAAAGCGCTTGGAGAGATCCCCGACCTGCGCGACCCCGAGGCCTTCGACGACGCGATCGAAATCGTCGGCAACTGGAGCCGCGACGACAAGCGAGCCGGGGCGAAGACGCTCCTGCAGGCGCTGGTCGACAAACGGATCGGGCGCCGCGACCAGGCCCAGGCATGGGTGTGGCGGCTCGCCTCCTACACACGCGAGCTGCACGAAGAGTATGCGGTCCAGCGCTGGCCGGAGACGAAGCGGCTGCTCGGACTGCTGGTCAACTCCTCGGGGCGGGCGCATGGGCGCAATGCACGGCGGCTGGTCCACGCTTCGCGTAAACAGGACCGGCGGCTCTCCGTGGCGCTGCTGGCGGCCGCGGTCTCCCACACCCCGGAGGGGGAGGAGGTGCTGCGGGGGGCGCGGATGCGGTTGGCTCGCAAACCTTCGGCGACCGCCCGGGAGCTGCTCCGTAACTTCCCAAAGAGCGGCAGGCGGCGGCGCAAGCGAAAGAAAGGCAAGCAGGGTGCCGGCGACGAGGACGGCGCGACCGAGAAGAAAGTCGGCGCGAGCGAGAAGAAAGTCGGCCCGGCCAGGAGAAAAAGCCGCGCGGCCAGGAAGAAAGACGGCCCGGCCAAGCAGGCCGTTGAGGCGGATGCTCTGGAAAACGGGGCCGGCGCGGAGCAGCCTCAGGGGGAGGCCGCAGAGAACGGCTCCAGCTCCAAGCGGAGCGCCTCAGATACGCAGGTGGACCTCGCCGGCGCCGAGGACGACGCGGTCCCCGCCGGAGGCGATGACGACTAGGTTGCCGGTGTCCTCGATCCCGTCGGCGACGCCCGAGCCACCGTCCCAGGAGACCTTCTGGCTGCACAGCGCGTCGCGGGCACGCCAGGCGGCAAGCGTTGCGTCGGGCTCGGCGGCGACCCAGCGATCGAGGGCGCGATCGAGGGCACGGCGGGCATCGTCGACGCAGACGCCGCCCCGCCGCCGGCCCTGAGTGCTTCGCGCCCCCGCGGTACCGAGCGAGGTCGCGGTATCGCGCAGCTCGGGCGGGAACTCGTCGCGCTCGATCGCCAGGTTGAGGCCGACCCCGATCACCGCCCATCCGTCCTGCGGCTTCGCCTCGATGAGGACGCCGGCCAGCTTGCGGCGCTCGACCCAGACGTCGTTGGGCCACTTGATCTGGCACTCGACGCTCGGCTCCAACCCCTCGGCTGCCTCGCAGACGGCGAGCGGCGCAGCGAGCGGCAGCAGCAGGTGGCGCTCGTCCAGCGGGCGGAGGATCGCCGAGTAGAGAAGCGCTCCGCCGGCCGGCGCCGTCCAGCTGCGACCCTGGCGGCCTCGTCCAGCCGTCTGCTCGGTTGCGGTCACGACGATCCCCCCGGGCGCTCCCGATTCGGCCAGCTCCCGGGCGCGGCTGTTGGTCGAGTCGGTTCGCTGGAAATGTCGGTGAGGAGCCCCGAAGCTCATCGCGGACGGCAGCTCCTTTGACCCCACCATAGTGGGGTCAAAGTGAGCGTGCGTTGGGCGGCGAGATGGGCCATCGGTCGCGTCGACTCATCCCGTCGCGTCGACTCATCCGGCCGCATCGGCGAGGAGGGCGTCCAGAAGGCCGTCGATGTCATGCCGCTCCGCCTCGACATGGACCTCAAGGCCGGCGGCGCGAGCCGCCTCGCTGGTGATCGGGCCGATCGAGACGACGCGAGCCGAAGCGGGGAGCCGGCCATTCAGTGCTTCGGTCAGGTTGGTGACGGTCGAGGAGGACGTGAACGTGATGTAGTCGGCTCCCTGGGCAGCCTCGACAGCCTCCGGCTCGGGCTCCTCGCGGACGGTCTCGTAGAGGGCGATGACGTCCACCTCGGCACCGCGCTCGCGCAGTGCATCGGGCAGGACGTCGCGCGCCTCCGCAGCGCGGGCGATGAGCACCGGGCGGCCGGAGACCTCGATGGGGGCCAGCGCCTCGACAAGCGCCTCGGCGACGAACTTCTCCGGAACGACGTCGGCGGTCACCCCGTGGTCGGCAAGCGCCCGCGCGGTGCCTGGCCCGATTGCAGCGACGCTTGCGTTGGCAAGCGCCCGGGCGTCGAGTCCGGCAGCCGCCAGCGCCTCGAACAGCAGCCGCACCCCGTTCGGGCTGGTGAGGCAGATCAGCGCATAGGTGTGGATCGCGTCGATTGCGCGGTTGACCTCGACGCTGTCGATCCGCGGCTCGATCCGGATCGCCGGCAGTTCCACGACCCCCGCGCCGAGCGCGCGCAGGGTGGCGGCGAGTCCGCTCGCCTGAGCACGGGCGCGGGTGACCACGACGCGGCGCCCGTGCAGCGGGCGGCGCTCCAGCCAGGCAAGCGTCTCGCGGCGCTTGACGACCGCTCCGACGACGATCAGCGCCGGCGCTCCGATCTCCTCTCGCTCGACCTCCTCGGCGAGGGAGCCAAGCGTTGCAACGACCGTGCGCTGGCCCGTCGTCGTGCCGCGTTCGATCGCGGCGGCGGGCTCGCCGGGATCCCGGCCCGCGTCGATCAGCGCCGCCGCGTTGTCCGCCAGGCGCCTGACGCCCATGTAGAAGACGAGTGTTCCGGGAAAGCGGGCCAGGGCCTCCCAGTCCAGCGCCGTCTCGTCCTTCTCGGGGTCCTCGTGCCCGGTGACGAAGGCGACCGCGGAGGCGTCGTCGCGGTGGGTGACGGGGATTCCCGCGTAGGCGCTTGCCGCGACTCCGGCGGTGACACCCGGCACCACCTCGAACTCGGCGCCGGCGGCGCGCAGCGCTTCGCCCTCCTCGCCCCCGCGGCCGAACACGAAGGGGTCGCCGCCCTTGAGGCGGACCACGCTGCGGCCGGCCAGGGCCGCCTCGACCAATCGGTCGTTGATCTCCTCCTGTGGAACCGAGGACACGGGTTGGCGAGCCGATTCCGGGAGAAATGGGCCCGCCTTCGACCCATCGGCGGGCCGCTTGCCGACGTAGATGAGGTCAGCGTCCTCACGGGCTCCGTCGAGCGCACCCGGTGGGATCAGACGGTCGAAGAAGATCGTGTCGGCGGCGGCGATCAGCTCCAGCGAGCGCGACGTCATCAGACCCGGATCGCCGGGACCGGCACCGACCAGGTACACGGTGCCCCGTTGCGCCATCATTGAGGTGTT
Organism: uncultured Solirubrobacterales bacterium; assembly: GCA_963707965.1. Taxonomy (GTDB): domain Bacteria; phylum Actinomycetota; class Thermoleophilia; order Solirubrobacterales; family 70-9; genus VRUE01. The sequence continues at coordinate 813,810 of CAVPRR010000007.1, read as the reverse complement.
CCTTCCCTGTTGAAGTCGACGGGCCGATTTCGGGTCATCTGGACCCGTCTCGGCCCGTCGGCGTGAGTGCCCTGAGCGTGTGTGTCTTGAATTGGGAACATGGAGCGTGCGGGAGGCGCCGTCAGGCCTGCTCCGCGCGGTCGAGTATGTCGCGGGCGCCCGCGCTCAGCAGCCGCTCCGCAAGCAGCGCCCCGAGCGCCGCGGGCTCCTCCGCATCGCCCTCGACGCGGTCGCGGATCCACTCGCTGCCGTCGGGGAGGCCGACGAAGGCCTCGGCCTCGATCAGCTCACCGTCCACGGTGGCGTGGACGCCGATCGGCGTCGCGCAGCTCGCCTCGAGCAGGGCGACGGTGGCCCGCTCCGCGGTGAGCTCGCGCAGCGCTTTCTCGTCGCCAATCGTGCTCGCGGTTGCGACCGCGTCCTCATCCGTGGCGCGAGCCTGGAGCACCAGCGCTCCCTGCCCCGCCGCGGGGGTCATCCGCTGGACCGGAATCGCGAAGGAGGCCTCGTCCGCCCGCCCCAGCCGCCGCAGGCCAGCGGCGGCGAGCACGATCGCGTCCAGCTTGCCTTCGGCGAGCCGCCGCAGCCGCGTGTCGACGTTGCCGTGCAGCTCGGTCACCTTCAGGTCGGGGCGGGCGGCGAGAAGCTGGGCGCTGCGACGCAGGCTTGCCGTTCCGACGCGGGCACCCTCGGGAACGTCATCGAGCGAGGAACCGGCGCCGATCCAGACGTCGCGCGGGTCCTCGCGCGCCGGCACAGCGGCGATCACGAGACCGTCGGGCATCTCGGCGGGCAGGTCCTTCGCCGAGTGCACGCCGATCTCCGCCTTGCCTTCGAGCAGCACGCTCTCAACTCCGCGCACGAAGCGCGCCTTGTCCCTCAGCCCGCCGTCGGAGGACGACTCGACGAGCTCCGCCCCACCGAGCAGATCCGCCGTCTGGCGCGCCTGGGTGAGAGCGAGCGTGCTGCCGCGGGTGGCAATGCGAATCATGGTCCCTCACTCGAGGACGGAGGGTGGGTAGGGCTGGGCATGCTCAGCTGGACTTGCGACCCTTGCGGCGCAACTCGGTGACCTTTGCTTCCGTCCCGGCTTCCGGCTCGGTCTCGGCGTCCAGGCCGAACAGCTCACGCAGCGCACTCACATAGAGGTAGGCGTCGTCGTTTCCGGCGGATCGCTTCATCCGCAGGGTCGGCTCGTGAAGAAGGCGCGACGCGATCGCGTTGGCCATGGTCCCAAGTCGCTCGCGGTCCGCGTCGCTGAGGTTCTCCCAACGGTTGTCGTTCTCGGCAAGGACCCGGCGTATGACGTCGTCGGCCCGCTCGCGCAGCGAGGCGATCGTCGGCACCACCTCGAGCGAGGCGAGCCACCGCTCGAAGCGGTCGACCTCGGCTGCGATGATCGGCTCGACGCGCTTTGCCTCCGCCTCGCGCCCGCTTGTATTGCGCTCGACGATCTGCTGTACGTCGTCCATGTTGTGAACGCTTACCTGCGGGATCTCGCGGCACGCCGGCTCGATGTCGCGTGGCACGGCGATGTCGACCAGCAGCAACGGCCGACCCTCACGGGCCTCCATCACTCGCATCAGGTCGTCGCGCTCGACGATGTGGTGCGGCGAGTGGGTTGCGGAAACCACGATGTCGACCTTCGTCAGCTGGTCGGGCAGGTCCTCGAGGCGCACCGCGTCGCCGCCGAAGCGCTGGGCGAGGCCGATCGCCCGGTCGTGGTGACGATTGGCGACGAACACCGTGGCGACGCCACGGGCGACCAGCGCCTTGGCGACCAGCTCGGCGGTTTCGCCCGCGCCGATCACCAGTACGCGCCGCTCGACGAGGTCGCCAAGCGTCCGCTGGGCCAACTCAACCGCCACGGATGGGATCGAGAGGCCCCGCTCGCTGATGCCCGTCTCGTTGCGAGCCCGCCCGCCCGCAGCGAGCGCACCGCGGAAGAGGCGATTGAGGATCGGTCCCGTCGCTCCCTCGACCAGCGCCAGCTCGTAGGCGCGCTTCACCTGGCCCTGGATCTCGGCCTCGCCGACGACCATCGAGTCGAGGCCGGCGGTGACGCGGAACAGGTGGCGAGCGGCCTGGCCCGAGCGCAGCGAGTAGAGGTGGTTGACGAGCTCGGTCGGGCGGATCTCCGCCTGGCGGGTGAGCACGCCCAGCGCCGTCGACTCGGCTTCGACGGTGTCGGACACGACCAGGTAGAGCTCGGTCCGGTTGCAGGTCGAGATCGCCGCCGCCTCGTGGATCACTTCGGCGGCCGTCAGCTCGCCGAGGGCGCCGACCGCGCTGCCCTCGGTGAGCGAGAGCCGCTCGCGCAGGTCGAGCGGCGCGGTCTTATGGGATATGCCAAGCGCGAGCAGCTCAGACATCGGCCGTCACCCTCTCACGCTCCGGCTCGCCGTTGCGCTGCTCGGCGAAGCCGGCGAGCTCGCGCAGCTCGCGCTCGATCCGCTGCAGTTTCGCTGCCATGATCGCCACGTAGACGACGATCAGCACCAGGAAGACGACGTAGGCGCCGGCGACGTACTTGCCTGCCTCGTCGAGTGGGAGCGCCGGCATCAGAGGCTCACCTCGGGGGCAACGCGGGACGCGCCGCGCGGTGCCGGGGCGTTCAGGGCACGGCGCAGGCGCTTCAACTGGCCGGAGGCGCTCTTCGCGGTCAGCTCGAGCTTGACCAGGGTCACCCAGAGCAGCGCCACGGCGGTGACGCAGACCAGGAAGGTGAGCATCATCGAGCCGGGTAGGCCCCCGGTGGTGGTGGCGAAGACGCGCGGGTGGACGAGGCTCTGGGCGAGTCGCACAGCGAGGAAGTTGAGGGGGACGAAGGCGCCGGCGGTGACGGCAAAGACGGAGGCGTAGCGCGCCTGGCGCTCCGGGTCCTCGATCGCGTACCGGAAGGGGTAGTAGGTCGCGTAGAGGAGGAAGACGATCAGGAAGCTGACCAGGGTCGGCTCATCCCACACCCACCAGTGCCCCCAGGACGCCTTCGCCCAGATCGAGCCGGTTATCAGCACGGCGACGCCGAAGATCACCGAGAGGTGGATGCAGACGTAGGAGACGGCGTCCCAGCGCCGGTTGTCGCTGCGCAGATGCGCAACGGCGAAGATGCCGCCGGCGACGAAGCCAAGCAGGGCCACGATCGAGAGGGGCACGTGCAGGTAGAAGATCTTCTGGACGAACCCCTGATCGGCGTCCAGCGGCGCATAGAAGAACACGAGCGCGAACGCGAGACCGATCGTCGCCGTGGTGGCGATGGAGAGGGATCTGAGTCCTTTGCCGTACATGGGCTACCTACGGTGGAGGCGGAACGCGCCTCAGTCCTCCACGAGGAAGTCGAACACCGCGTATCCGACGAGGAGGAAGACCAAATCGTATAGCCCGAGCACGGCGAGCCAGGTGCCGAAGCGGTGGTAACCGGGACCGCCCAGGGCCAGCAGCGGCTCGGTCGCGCCGGTGGCGGCGATCATCAGCGGCACCACGAGCGGGAGCAGGACCAAGGGGACGAGCAGGTCGCGGGCGCGCGAGTGCACCGCCATCGAGGAGATCAGCGTGCCGGTGGCGGCGAGGCCCAGGTCGGCGAGGACCAGGACCGCAGCCAGCGGCGCCCAGGCGGCAGCCGAGTCGAGGAAGAAGAGGGTGAAGACGGGGACGACGATCAGCTCCAGGACCAGCAGGTAGACGAGGAGCGCGGCGGCCTTGGCAACGAACAGCGCGGTGCGGTCGATCGGAGCCAGGCGGATCGCGTCGAAGCCGCCCTCCTCCCGCTCGGCGACGAAGAGGCGGTTGATGCCGAGCACCGCGGCGAACAGCAGCGTCGCCCAGAGCACGCCGGCCGCGAGGCTGCCGGCGAGGGTGGTGCGGTCGAGGCCGAAGCGGAAGATGACGAACGTCGTGACCGCGAACAGCGCCATCGCCGGCAGCGACTGCAGGGTGCGCAGCTCCGCGCGCAGGTCCTTGGCGAGGATCGCCGCGAAGGCGGCGCGGGAGGGGGTCGTCACGAGACCGTCGCCGCCTCGCCGATCCCGAGGCGCAGCACCTGGTCGGCCTCCGGCACGAAGCGCTCGGGGTCGTGGGTGACGAGGACCCGGGTGCGGCCGCCACCGGGGCCGATCAGCCCTCGTGCCAGTTCCCTTCCCTGGGCGTCGAGGTTGGAGTCGGGCTCGTCGAGCAGCAGAAGCTCGGGCTCGTGCAGGACGCAGCGGCAGACGGCGAGGCGCTGGCGCATTCCGGCAGAGAGGTCGCCGACCCGCTCGTCGGCACGGCGCTCCATTCCGGCCGCAACGAGCAACTCGGCGATGCGCGCTTCGGCTCGCTCGCCGACGATTCCGTGCAGGCGGGCGTGGAAGCGCAGGTTCTCGCGCCCGGTCAGGTCGCGGTAGAGCAACGGCTCGTGGCCGAGGTAGCCGATCCGGCCGCGCAGCTTCCAGGCCTCACGCGGCAGCCTGCAGTCCAGGACCCAGACGTCTCCGCCGCTCGGTCGCAGCAGCGTCGCCAAGACTCGAAGCAGGGTCGTCTTCCCCGCCCCGTTGGGTCCCAGGACGACCAGCGACTCGCCGGCGCTGAGTTCCGCCGAGACCCCGTCCAGCGCCGTGCGTTCGCCGTAGTCGCGGCGCAGCCCCGCGACCTTGAGCGCCAGTCTGTCTGTCCCCGCGCCTGGCTCCACGCCGGGATTGTGACCGTCTAGGCTGCCGCGACACAAACTCGCGAGGAGGATCGGATGAGCAGGAGGACGTGGAGGGGACGGATCACGGGCATCGCGCTGGGGGGTGTTCTGGCGGCGGTTGCTCTTGCTCCCGCCGGCGCGAGTGCAGGTTCGCCGTCCACCTTGCAGATCAGCGCCTACGGCTACTTCGGCAAGGTCAAGTCCCCGAGTCAGCCCTGCGTCGCCGATCGCACGGTGGTGCTGAAGCAGAAGGGCCAAGGGGTGCTCGGGCGCGACACGTCCGACGAGAAAGGCCGCTGGAAAGTGGATCCCGAAGACCTCCACTTCAAGGGTCGGCTCCCCTACAAGATCTACGCCGAAGTCAAGGCGGCCGGCAAATGCGCGGCCGCGACCTCGAAGACGATCGTGATCAACGGCGGCTAGCGAGCACGTCAGCCGCGCTTCTTCTTCAGGGTGCGGCGGCCGACCTTGAGCAGCGGGCCGGCGCCCTCCCGAAGCGCCTTCGTGCGTGTCGCGCCCTTGCCGTAGAGCAGCCTGGCGGAGGCGCGCACCGCGTCCCCCAGCGTGCTGTCGTACGGGTGCCACCAGAAGTCGCGGGCCAGGCCGGACTCCCAGGCGTTCATCTTGATGTTGGTGCACTCGTACAGGCCGAATTTGGAGTGCGAGCGGCCAACTCCGGAGTCCTTGACTCCGCCCCAGGAGCACTGGCAGGCGCCGTGGCTGAAGGAGTGGTCGTTGACCCAAACCATTCCCGACTCGATCCGCCGCGCGATCCGCGCGCCCTTCTGGCGGTCCTTGGTCCACACGGAGGCGCCCAGCCCGAACTCGGAGTCGTTGGCGAGCTCGATCGCCTCCTGCTCGCTCTCGACCACGACGATCGGCAGCACCGGGCCGAAGATCTCCTCCCGCATGATCCTCATCTCGTGCGTTACCCCGGTCAGCACGGTGGGGGCGATGAACCTGCCGCTGAGGCCGGCCACCTCGGTGGGCCCACCGCAGAGCTTGGTGGCGCCGGAGGCGACCGCGTCCTCGATCAATTCGGTGACGATCCGGTACTGGTCGTCGGAGGTCATCGGGCCGATCTCCGTCTCCCACTCGAGCGGGTTGCCGAGGCGCAGCTTCTGCGTCTCCGCCGCCACGCCCTCGATGAAGCGGTCAGCGATCTCGCGCACGACGTAGACGCGCTCGATGCCGGAGCAGGTCTGACCGGCATTGGCGAAGCCGCCCCAGACGGCGCCGGAGATCGCGTTGTCGAGATCGGCGTCGGCGCAGACGATCATCGGGTCCTTGCCGCCAAGCTCGAGGACCGAGCCCTTGAGCTGCTGCGCGCAGACCTCGCCGACCTTGCGGCCCACGTCGACCGAGCCGGTGAAGAAGACCTTGCCGACGCTGGAGCGCGCCAGCGCGTCGCCGACCGCGCCGCCGCCGTGCACGACGCGAACCAGGCCCTCGGGAAGCCCGCCCTTCTCGAAGACGCGGCGGATCGCCTCGCCCAGCAGCGGGGTCAGGCTGGCGGGCTTCAGCACCACGCCGTTGCCCGCCATCAGCGCGATCGCCACCTCGCCGAAGGGAATCGACCAGGGGTAGTTCCAGGGAGCGATGACGCCGACCACGCCAATCGGCTCATAGGAGAAGTAGCTTTTCTTGCTGAGCAGGAAGGCCTGCGACATGCGGACCTTCTCGTCGGCGAGGATCTTGGGCCCGGCCTTCGCGCACCAGTGCAGCGCGTCGATGGTCGGCAGCAGCTCCATCGTGTAGGCCTCGGCGCGCGGCTTGCCCTGCTCTGAGACGAGCAGCTCGGCGATCTCGTCGACGTCGTCGAGCAGCGCGCCCGCGGCGCGTCGCAGGTAGTCGCCGCGGTCCTTCAGCGACAGCTCGCCCCAGGCGGGCTGGATGCGGGCGACGTCATCGACGATTCCCTGCACCTGATCGGGGGTGATCGTCGCAACCGAGCCGACCAGCTCACCGGTGGCGGGGTTGAAGGACTCGAGGGTGGACTGGGCGGGGGGAGCCTCTGCTGTAGTAGCCATGGCGCGATTGTAAGTGGTTACGGAGGCCGTGCCTCCGACGCCACCGCCCCGCGGAGCTGGGGCGCTGACAAGACCTCCCCCGGCACCCTCATACTCGCTCTGGTGAACGACCGCCTGTTCGATGCTGACGACGCAGGAGCTCCGCGCCGGGAGGAAGCTGGGGCGGGTGCGCCGTTGGCCGTTCGAATGAGGCCGGGTTCGCTCGATGAGCTGGTCGGGCAGGAGCACGTGTTGGGCGAGGGGTCGGCGCTGAGGACGGCGATCGAAGGCGGGCACCCCCACAGCGCGATCCTTTACGGGCCGCCGGGTTCGGGGAAGACGACCCTGGCACGGATCGCGGCCAGCAAGGCCGAGGGGGCCTTCGAGGAAGAGTCGGCGGTCAACGCCGGCCGGGCCGAGATGCGGGCGGTGATCCAGCGAGCGCGGGAGCGGCGCCAGAGCAGCGACCGGCCGACCATCCTCTTCCTCGACGAGATCCATCGGTTCAACAAGGCCCAGCAGGACGCGCTGCTCCCCGCGGTTGAGGAGGGCCTGCTGACCCTGATCGGGGCGACCACCGAGAACCCGTACTTCGAGGTCAACTCGGCACTGCTCTCGCGCTGCCAGATCTACGAGCTTCGGCCCCTCGAGCCCGGGCAGGTCGAGACGCTGCTGCGCCGCGCACTTTCCGATCCCGATCGCGGCCTGGCCGATGCGCCGCCGGTCGGCGACCCGGCGCTGGAGATGCTGGCGCATCGCTCGGGCGGGGACGCCCGCGTTGCCCTCTCGGCCCTGGAGCGGGCGGTTGAGCGCTCGCGCGGCGAGGAGGTCGATGTCACGACGATCGAGGACGCGCTGCAGCGCAAGGCGGTCGACTACGACCGGGCTGGAGACCGCCACTACGACTTCATATCCGCCTGGATCAAGGCAACCCGGGGCTCGGACGTCGACGCCTCCCTCTACTACCTCGCGGTGATGCTGGAGGGAGGCGAGGACCCTCGCTTCATCGCCCGCCGCATGGTAATCCTCGCCTCCGAGGACGTTGGCAACGCCGACCCCCAGGCGCTGCTGATCGCCGACGCCGCGGCCAGGGCGGTCGACCGCGTCGGGTTGCCGGAGTGCGCGCACAACCTCGCCCAGGCAACGGTCTACCTGGCGCTGGCGCCGAAGTCGAACGCCTCCTACAAAGCGCTTGGCGCCGCCCGAGGCGAGGTCCGGAAGAACGGCGCCAGGACGCCGCCCGAGTACCTTCGCGACGCTCACTATCCGGGTGCGGAGTCGCTGGGTCGGGGCGACGGCTACCGCTATGCGCACGACGAGCCGGGCAGCGTCAGCGATCAGCAGCTGATGCCGCCAGGACTGGAGAACCTGCGTTTCTTCACTCCCACCGGCCGCGGCTTCGAGGTGGAGCTGGGCCGCCGCCTGGAGGCGCTTCGAAAGAAACTTCAGGGCACTTAGTCGCAGGCGCAACTTCCCGCGGGACACCGTGTTTCAGGGTTGGCTTTCCAAGCTAGAGCCAGGGAGAGCCGACACACCGGCCGGAGGCCTGGACTGGGGGCCTCCGGCCGGAACTAAAGGGACACGCAGGGGACTCGACGACCGCGCTCGGTTTGCGCGGTTGTCGAGGTTTAGAGTGGTTGAGATGGCCACCGAGGCGACAGAGAAGCTTCGACTTGGCGGTATGGCTCTGCAGAACGGCCTGCTCATCCACGGCCCGACCCACTGGGCCGCGGCGGTGCGCGACCGCCATGGGGAGGTCCAGGTGGCATCCGAGCGCAAGCCCGAGCTGGCGCCGCGCCTGGCGGCGCGCCTGCCTGGGTTTCGCGGCCCGCTGAAACTGGCAGAGGCGCTGGTCGTGGTGCCGCTGGTGCGCCGCCGCCTGCCGGCCGCCCGCCTGCCCTTCGAGGACCGGCGCGTGATCGCTGCGATTGGGGTGACGCTGGCCGCGACGACGGTGTTGCGCAAGAGGCTGGCTACCTCGCCTCTGCGCGAGGGCCTGGTGCAGGCGATCGGGGTCACGCCGGCCGTGGTGGCGCTGATGAACCGCGATCTCGCCGCTTACCACGGGGTCGAGCACAAGGCCATCGCGGCTTACGAACAGGATGTCGACGATCCGGCGACGGTGCCCAAGGAGCACGACCGCTGCGGCTCCAACCTGATTGTCCCGATGATGGTGCTCTCAGCCGCAGGCACGGTTCTGTTGGAGCGGTTGGTCGATCGGCCGGGGCCGCTTGCTCGCGCCGGCGTGGGCCTGGCGGGAGCCTCGCTTGCGGTGGAGCTGTTCGCCTGGAGCGACCGCAATCACGGCAGCCCGCTTGCCGAGGCGTTTCACACCCCCGGCCGGCAGATACAGCGCCGCCTCGCCACCAGGGAGCCGACGGCCGAGCAGCTCCAGGTCGGGGTCGCGGCGCTGGCTGAGATCCTCCGTGTCGAGGGCTCATACACTGCGGACTGATGTTTGGAGCGATCGATCACATTGGTGTCGCCGTTGAGGATCTCGACGCGGCGCTCGACCTCTACGAGAACAGCTTCGAGATGGCGCTGGCGCACCGCGAGACGGTCGAGTCGCAGGGGGTTGAGGCTGTTCTGCTCGATGTCGGCGGAGGGCACGTGGAGCTTCTGCGGCCGCTGGGCCCGGACACCGCTGTTGGCAAGTTTCTCGCCCGCAAGGGCCCGGGCCTGCACCACGTCGCCTACGCAGTCGATGACATCGACGCCACCCTGAAGCAGCTGGCGTCCGCCGGGCTGGAGCTGATCGACAGCGAAGCTCGGACCGGCATCCGCGGCAGTCGCGTGGCCTTTCTTCACCCGCGCTCGACGGGCGGCGTTCTGACCGAGATCGTCGAACCGGCAGGAGGATGAGGATGGACTCCGGGACGCACCAGGTGGAAGTCGGCTTCGAGGCTGGCCAGGTTGTCTCTGTGCGACTCACGGACGGCGAGCTGAAGGAGCTCCGCAAGCAGGTCGAGAAGGGCGGTTGGCACGACGTGCAGACCGAGAACGGCGTCCTCTCCGTCCACGTCGGCAAGATCGCCTTCCTTCGTATCGACTCGGGCGAGCACCGGGTGGGCTTCTCCCTCAACCCGGTGTGATGCGCTTCCGCAAGCTATTTGGCGTCGCTGCCCTGGGCACCGTGGGAGCTGCGCTCTGGTGGCGAAAGAACCCGTCCGCCTGCCCCTACGGTCAGCGCTTCTGGGTCGAAGCTCCACACCCCATCATCAGCCGCGACCGCCTCTACTCCATTCTTCGCCCGCAGGCCGGGGAGCGGGTTCTCGAGATCGGCCCGGGCACTGGGTATTACACCCTCGACATCGCCGAGTGGGTGGGCCCGGATGGGGGAGTCGAGATCTTCGATCTTCAACAGGACTTCCTCGACCACACGATGAGCCGCGCCGCCGATCGCGGTCTCCGGAACGTGGTTCCCACTCAGGGCGATGCCACCTCCCTCCCCTATGGGGACGGCTCGATGGACGCCGTGGTCCTGACCGCAGTGCTCGGTGAGATTCCGGATACCACGGGCGTCCTGCGCGAGATTCGTCGCGTGCTCAATCCCACCGGCCGTCTCATCGTCGGCGAGATCTTCGGCGATCCCCACTTCACCACGCTCGCATCGCTGCGCCAGCAGGCAAGCGGCGCAGGTCTCGCCTACGAGAGCCACTCCGGCAACTGGTTCGCCTACTTCGCCCGGCTCAACCAGTAGTCCATCTGTAGTACATTGTCTTACGATGGCGACTAGCGCAAAGAGCTTCTCCGCACGCTGGGACGCCGGGGTGCTTGAGCGCCTCGGTCGGCGCAGCGAACTGGCGGGCACCAACAAGTCGCGCCTTGCCGAACGCTACGTCGACGAGGGGACCCGGATGGACGAGCATCCGGGAATCGTGTTTCGCGGCGGGCCGACCGGGCGCCGCGCCGCTCTCACGGCGGGCCCGGATGCCTGGGAGGCGATCGCAACGTTGAAGAGCGGCGAGGCGAAGGGCGAGAGAGCGATCGCCACGACGGCCAAGCTACTCAACCTCACCGAGCTTCAGATTCGAACGGCGGTGCGCTACTACGGCGCCTACCCAGAGGAGATCGACGAACGCATTCGGCGCAACGTCGAGGAGGCCGACGCGGCCGAGGCGGTCTGGCGCCGTGAACAGGCCGCCTTGGCGTGAAGCTCCTCCTCGACGAGCAAATCAGCGGGAAGGTCGCAGAGCGTTTGCGAGGGCGGGGCCATGACGCGGTTGCGGTCACCGCGGAAGCGGCGTTACGCGGCCTCAGCGATCCGGATCTGTTCGAGGTCGCCCAAGCTCAAGGCCGGGTCGTGGTCAGCTACAACCGTTCCGACTTCGAAGCGATAGTCCGCGAATACGCCGAAACCAACCGGGAGCACCACGGCTTGGTCATCGTCCATCCCACGCGGTTCCCCAGTTGGGAGTTCGCCCGCCTCACGAAGGCGCTCGCGAGGCTCCTGGACACCTCATCCCCAGGGAAGAGCTTCGTGGTCTGGCTCCAAGAGGGTTAGCAACGCGGCGGGCCGGGGGTGCCCGCCGCGCCGTCACCAGTGGCCTCTATTTGCAGGCCGTAACCCTGAGCGGCAATTTGTTGTTCTTGACCTTCTTGCCGTTCTGGCCCTTCAGGTTCATCGCCGAGGCCTGGGGGCCATCGCAGAGGTTCCTCGAGTTGACCAGGAGGCTCTTCTTCCCGCCTTCCATGTTCAGGATGAACTTCGTCACCGGGACATCCGGCAGCCCGTTGAACACGGTCTTGATCCCGCCCCGCTTGGAGCTGATCACGCCGTGCAGCTGGATGTTGACCTGACCGCGCAGGTCGGCCACCAGGTCCGGCAGCTTGTGATTGGAGGACACGAGATACACCGGGCCCTTCAACGCGTCGCTGAGCAGCGGCGTCTTCGCTTCCGCGTGGCCGTAGACCGCCGTCGCTGGGCAGGTGCGCGATGCCAGCTGCGGCCTTGTGCACACCGTTTTGATGTGGCTCTGGTCGAGGAAGATCGAGTGCGGCAAGTTCAGCGCGGTGCGGCTGAGGTTTGCATCGCCTTCGCGAGCTTCCAGGATCGCTCGAATGCGTGGATTCTTTGCTCGCTTGGCCGGCCCGAACAGCCGCGTGTGCAGCTTCGGCTTGAAGCCAAGACTGCCGCATTCGGTTGCCGCGTACGGATCGCTGACGGGGGAGGAGCTGAACACCGCCGGATTGGACGGGTCGGCGCCGCCGCCGTTGATCGTGCCGCTGGTCGCCTGTGCGGAGCAGTTCGTCGGGTTGAGCATGAATTTGCTGCGGTCGACGTTGACGTCGATCGAGCGAATGTCCAGCTTCACCCCGCCGAACACATTCGGGATCACGTCAGAAACCGCGTTGACCTGTGCGGTTTCGGGATTGACGTTCAGGGTCGCCCTGACAACAACGGTGCCGAGGTCATACGGCCCCGCGACCGCCGGCGTGATTACCGCCATCGAGAGCGGCGCTCCCTTGTATGGGCCGGCGAGGAAGGCCTTACCGGCGATCTTGATCGGGCCGCTTCCACTTCCGGCGGCCGTGGTTGTGGTGCCAATCAGGCTGTCTGAGGGACAGCTCGAACTGGCCTGCTCCGCGATACCGCTGCGGTTGGCAGCGGCCGTGATGGCTGCGTCCGAGCAGTAGGGGATGCCGGCGAGCTTGCCAACCAGGCCCTTCGGCAGCGTCACGTTGACGACTTTCAGCTCCTGCTGGCCGTCGGTACGACCGATGTGCACGCGGAACGGGCTGTAAGCGCCCGCCTTGGTGCTGTCGGAGGCAGCCGTGTAGCTGGGTGCGAACGGGCGCTCGGCCAGCGTGTTCGGGCAGCTGCCGCCGCCGGGGAGGCTGGTCAAGGTAAAAGATCCCGACGGTTCGTTTTCATCTAGATGTTCGGACCAGGGGATCATTTCAGTCGTCGTCGTGTGCGGACCGCAGGTGCCGGGCGTCGTCAGCGTCCCTTTCGGACCGCCGTTGAGGTGCACCTTGAAGGAGCGGAACGTCGCCTGGGGGTTTTCTTCCACGACGGCTGTGAGCCGGCCCGTCTGCAGGTTTGGGAACACCTTTCCGATCAAGCGCACGTTCACGCCGAAGCGAGTCGACCCCACGTGCATGAAGATGCGGAACTGTTCTCCGGTGGTCGGGTCGTTGCTCTTCGGTTCGCCGACGTAGACCGTCCCGCCCAGCGAGTCAGCCGGCAGCGACGGCGTCTGCACCTCCACGGTGCCGATCTTCGAGGCGTCGGGACAGGTGATCAGGTCGTTGGTCCCCTTTGCGAACTGGGCGTCGGTGCAGGGCACAAGACCGTTGGCAGAAGCGGGATTGAGGCCCATTTCTTCCGGCAGCGTGACTGTGGCCGTCTTCAGATACGAGTTTGCGATCGGTTCCGTGGGATCGAACGGGATCCCCACGTTGACGGTGGTCGCCTCGGGGGAGTCGACCGCCCCGCCCTGCGGGGTGACGGCGATTGTTGGTTTGAACGGGACTTCTTCGCAGCCGGACGCGCCGACCGATGTTTCGAATTCAGCTTTGTCGCTGCTCGCAGCCACTTCGTACGGGGGGCCCTGCGAGTCGACGAAGAGTTTCGATATCTGACCGCCGGCGCAGTTGCTCGGCATCGTCAGGTAGGTGCCGTTGCCCGCTACCCCATCGAAGACAAGCCGCGAGCCGATGATCGGGGGACTTTCGGCCCCCGGCGGATCAATTTTGCTGATCGTGAAGATGACGTGCTGATCGACCGGGTCGAGCGATCCCACGATGAAGACCTCGTGCAAAAACGTGGTCTGGAAGCCGACCATCGACGGCGAGCCTTCGAAGGGCACCAAGTTGTAGACGGGCAGCGCGATTCGGGCCTGGGCGCATGAGGGATTGGGGGCACACGTCGGGCTCGGCGACTGGGCCGCCACAGTCAGGTAGTTGACTCCGACCTGAGAGGCGGGGGGGCATTTGGTTTCTTCCAGCTGTTTGACCGTGCACTGGGGCGCAGCCTCAGGGTTGACGCTCAGCCCTTCCGGAGTATCAACGACGATGTCTTTGACGAAGCCTTCCGGGAAGCCTCCGACTGGCGACGCCGGCGGCGGCGGGAAAGTGTTCAAGGTGAAGTCCGTGATCCCGAAGTTCGGGTGCCCGGCCGCTTGGGTGAACCATTCGAGTTCAGAGGCGGGTTCTTTCGTGCACTGGCCGAGGGATTTAGGGAGGGGTGCCAGGCCCACTATGGGTGGTTCTCCCACTTCGGGAGTGTCTTCATTTTCTTTGCAGGTCAGCGCTTCCCATTCGGAGATGCCGAATGCTCCCTGGGCGCTTGAAGCGCCGAATGCGAGAACGAGGAATGCAGCGGTGAGCGTGAGCAGTCCCAACGGACTTGCCTTAACTCTCATATGACTCTCCTCAAAGACGGGTTTCCATCTGGCTACCCGCCTCCCGCACTCCAAACGGTACACCAGGGAGCAAGTCGGCTCTACGGTGTTTAGTACCGAATGGCCAGCGTGCTCAGTGATCGTTGGCCAGAGAGTCCCAGAGTCGTTCCTCGGCCGCGGCGACTCGCTGGGCCGATCTGTCGATCTCGCGCCAGAGCGCGGGCTCCGGGTCCTCGCTCTCGCTGGCCAGGTGGAAGGCGGCGGCGAGGTCGGTCCACCGCGCTGCGGCCTCGACCGCAAGGCCAGCCTCGGGGCGGCCGGCCTCCTCGAGGAATCGGGAGTACATGAGGCGAAAGGCGCCGCCGCCGGTGCCGCGGCGCTCGATCACCTGGTAGCCGAAGCGGGCGCACCATTGCCAGTCGTCGACGGTCTCGGGCCACGAGCCCGCCTCGTCGGCGAGGCGGCGCACGGCGTCGAGCCCCGAGAACTCACGGAACTCGGGCTCGACCATTGCTTTGGCTGCCCGCTCGATCGCCGCCGGGATCGCCTCGCGCAACTGCTCAGGCCGGATCTCCCCCGAGACGGTGAACATGTGGCCCTGGAGGGGGTATGCGGGGTGCTTGCTGTCGCGCGCCCTGGCGAGATTCTCGAGCCTTGTGGTCTGCAGACCCTCGAAGGCGGTGTCGGAGAGATATGCCACCTCGCCGTCGTAGCCGGCGAGGACGACCGCATGGCCCGGGAAGTGGGCTGAGTTGCCGTAATGGTCGAGGTGGTAGAGGTCGGTGAGCAGGAGAACCGGGTTGCCGGCGTCCACCTCGGCGCGAGCCGCCGCCCAGGCGTCGCCGTCGCCCTCCTCGAAGGTGCGCAGGTCCAGCGCCGCACCGGTCAGGTCGCGAAAGGTCTCCTCGAGGCGGGCGGTGCGGCCGTTGAACCAGCGGGTGGGTGAGGCTTCCTCGATCGTGACGTAGTAGAAGCACGCGCCCGCGCCCAGGCCAAACGCCATCTCCTCGCTGATCTCGATGCTGTGGAAGCCGAGCAGGTTGCGCAGCGCGGTCGAACCGCAGTGATGGCCGGGCAGGTGCTGGTAGCCGGGGACGAAGGGCATGGTTCTGGACTTGATTCTGATCGACCCTGGCATGTGCCGGCGGCAGGGGTTGTCTTCCGGCGCCCAATATCCTGCGCGGCCGATGCAGAATCTCGACCGCAGAATGCTGCTCTTCATGCGAACCAACGGGCACTCGCCCGGCGTGGAGGGAGCTGCGAAGGCGCTGGGGAGGGCCGGGAACAACGGGGCGGTTTGGGTGGCGATTGGACTCGTGTTTGCCCTGCTCGACCCGTCGCAGCGCGAAGCGTGGTTGATCGCAGCCGCGCTCGGCCCAATCGCGATTGCGGTCAACTTCGCCGTCAAGCTGATTGTCAGGCGGCCGCGGCCGGAGCTTGAGGGCCTGCCGGCGCTCGGTGGCGCGCCCAGTTCGCTGAGCTTTCCCTCGGCGCACGCGACCTCCTCGTTCGCCGTCGCAACGGCGATGACCCGCATTGCCCCCGAGGCCGGCGTTGCCTTTGTCCTCGCTGCGGCGCTGGCGCTGGGCCGCCCCTACCTGGGGATGCACTATCCCTCCGACGTCCTTGCGGGGATCGTGCTCGGCATTGGGCTCGGGCTTCTCGTCCCCCTCTCCATATGACCGGCTTCATCCCGGCCGCGATTGCCGAGGGGGGGACTCAGCCATGATCGCCGAGCGAGGGACTCAGCCATGATCGCCGAGGGAGGGACTCAGCCATGAAGGTGGGGATCGTCGGGCTGCCGAACGCGGGCAAGTCCACTCTCTTCAACGCGCTGACCAGGGGTGGCGCCCAGATCGGCGACTACCCGTTCACGACGATCGAGCCGAACGTGGCAATTGCCGAGGTGCCCGACGAGCGGCTCGAGCGGGTGGCTGAAACGGTTGGCAGCTCCGAGTTGGTTCCTGCGGCCATCTCCTTTCACGACATCGCCGGCCTTGTCAGGGGCGCCTCGGAAGGCGAGGGCCTCGGCAACCAGTTCCTGGCGTCCATCCGCGAGACCGACGCGATCTGCCATGTGGTCCGCTGTCACGCCGACTCCGGCGTCCCTCATCCCGACGGCCGAGTGGACCCGATGGCCGACATCGAGACGATCGAGACCGAGCTGATGCTCTCCGACTACGAGCAGGTCGAACGGCGCCTGGAACGGGTCGGCAAGCAGGCGAAGTCGGGTGACGAGGGGGCTGTCGCCGAGCGCACCTGGCTGGAGGCGGTGCGCGACGCACTTGCAGCGGGACGCCCTGCCCGCTCGATCCCGGTCCCCGAGGCGGCCCCCGAAGCCGCCCGCAACCTGCACGCGCTGACATCGAAGCCGACCCTCTACGTGGCGAACGTCGACGAGGGCAGCGCCGAGGCCCCGGAGGCGGTCGTGGGGCATGCCGCCGCGGTCGGCGCCGGCGCGGTCGCGGTGAGCGCCCGGATCGAGGGCGAGCTGGCGGAGCTGGAGCCCGCCGAGGCCGAGGAGATGCGCCGCTCCTACGGGATCGAGGGTTCAGGCCTGGCGCGCCTGGTGCGCGCCGCCTACGACCTGCTCGAGCTGATCACCATCTTCACCGCGGGGGAGGGCAAGGAGGCTGTCGCCCGCCCGCTGCGCCGCGGCGCAACCGCCTGGGAGGCCGCCGGGACGATCCACACCGAGATCCAGGACGCGTTCGTCAAGGCCGAGGTGATCGGTTGGGAGCAGCTGGTCGAGTGCGGTGGCTATGCGCCCGCCCGCGACAGGGGCTTGCTGCGGATCGAGGGACGCGACTACGTGGTTCGCGACGGCGACGTGATTACGATCAAGGTCTGAGCTTCCGCGCACCGGCGCGCCTGGATGGCGCATCAGGCCCGTGGAACCGGCCGCCTAACAAGGCCCGTGGAACCGGCCGCCTAACAAGGGCCGTGGACCCGGGCTGTCTAATAGGTGCAGTCGCGGGCGCCGGAGACGTACTGGAGCGGGCCGATCTGTTCGACCCCGTTGTACTGGTAGGTGCCGGCGACCGTCCCGTCGGTCGCCACGTGCCATTCGTAGTAGGAGGGGTTGCCGTAGTTGTCGACCACCTCGTTGAACGTCCACGAGCCGTCGGCCTCGACCACCACGTTCTGCACCTGGTAGGCGCGGCCGCCGTTGACGATGTCCGACCCCGAGGTCGAGGTCAGCCGGCAGTAGTAGAAGAGGCCGCCGCCCGTGTGGCTGTAGCGTTCCTCGACCGCGCAGTTGGGCCAGCCCGGCACACAGTCCGTGAAGGTCGAGTCGAACAGGTACCTCTGCAGGAAGGGAACCGCGTCCTGGCCTTCGAGCCTGCGCCCCGGGGGGTCGAACAGCGGCGCGCTTCCACCGCCACCCCCTTCGCCACCGCCACTGGCGCCTTTGACTTTGCGGCAGCGCCTGACTTTGACCTTCCTGCCGTGACGTTTCACAGTCACGGTCTTCAACCTGTAGCCCTTGCGGCAGCGTTTGCCCGTCCGTTTGCTGGCCTTTGCGCCGCTTTTCGCGGCGTCCTGGGAAGCGGCGCTGGCCAGACCCGCCGAACCAGTCAGCAGGGCCAGTGTGCACGACAGCACGAGCAACCGACGGAGCTCCCACCGGCGGAGCGTACAGCGGCAGGAATCGCCTCACAAGCCCACCGCCGGCTCCGGTTCCCGCCGCCGGTCAGTGCGGCCGCCCCCAACGCGTCACCCCCGGGCTCGCGCGCGGTTAGAGTGCCGGAATGTCCGTGACTGCCCAGGAAGGAGCGCGCTTCCCCGGGGTTGCCGCCAAGGCCGGCCACTACGAGAGCTTCTACCTGAAGGCCTGCCGGCCCGGCGGCGGGCAGGGGGTCTGGATCCGGCACA
Organism: uncultured Solirubrobacterales bacterium; assembly: GCA_963707965.1. GTDB lineage: Bacteria > Actinomycetota > Thermoleophilia > Solirubrobacterales > 70-9 > VRUE01. Next base: position 795,913 of record CAVPRR010000007.1, on the reverse strand, counting down.
CCGTCCACAAGCGGCCCGGAGCCGAGCCAAACGCCTCCATCTGGTTCGTCCTCTTCGATCGCGATCGCGAAGAGCCGCGCGCGACCAAGGTCACCGTGCCGGCGGCCGAGCTGTCGGCTCCGGTCGGCTCCTGGATACGGGTCAACGGGGCGGAGATAGGGCCGGGCCGCGCGGCAGGGGCAGTTTCCAGCGACGCCCTCGAGGCCTCATGGGACCTGACCTTCTCGGGTGACGCTGAGCCATGCAAGTACCTTCCGGCCGACTGGCTCTACGAGGCGCCGGTGCCGCGGACCAAGTTCGTCGCACCCAATCCCAACGCGCGCTTCGACGGACGCCTCGAGGCCGGAGGCGAGTCGATCGACCTCGCAGGCTGGCCGGGCATGATCGGTCACAACTGGGGCACGGAGCACGCCGAGCGCTGGGTCTGGCTGGAGGGAACGGGCTTCGACGGATCCCCCGACACCTACTTCGACGCCGGCGCCGCCCGCGTCAAGGTCGGCTCGTGGACCACCCCCTGGCTTCCGTCGGGGATGCTCGTGCTCGAAGGCGAGGCACACCGCCTCGGCGGCTTCGGGAAGATCCGCTCCACGTCGATCGAGGAGTCGCCGACCGCCTGCTCCTTCGTCCTACCCGGCAAGGACGTCGTCGTTCGCGGTCGGGTCTCTGCTCCCCAGAAGGACTTCGTCGGCTGGGTCTACGCCGATCCAAAGGGCCCCGAGCACAACACCGTCAACTGCTCGGTGGCCGATCTGGAGCTCACGGTGGAGCGGACCGGGAGCCCACCTCGCAACCTCACGCTTCCGGCGGGCGCCGCCTACGAGATGGGCATGAGGGAGACCGACCACGGCATCCCGATCCAGCCCTACCCGGACGGCTGAGCCGGTGAAGCATGCCGGCGCGCGCCGCCACTGAGCGTGCGTGGGCGTATCGAGACAGATCCTCAGCCGGCGGCGGCCCCACCCGCGGGCTTCACGGGCACGCCGCCCTGACCACCGGGGCCGCGTCCTCCGGCCCCACGGCCTCCTCGTCCGCCTGCTCCGCGGCCGCTCACGACCCTGCCGTTGACGACCTTGCGAAACGTCATCCAGCGGTCGTAGGCGCCCAGCGCCGAGGCCAGCTGGTCGCCGCGGATCGTCGTCACACCCCCGGTCCCGTGGAGTCTCGCCCAGACGATCCGCGGCGAGGCGCCGCGCTTGGTCACGGCAACCCGCTTCAGCTGGCCCTTCAGGTAGCCGCCGAGCCTGGCGCTGATATCTCGCTCCGAGAAGCGCAGCGTCCAGGTGTGCAGGGGGCAGTGGTAGTCGTAGGGGTCGGGGACGCCGACGAGGTACGGGACGGGTGGGCCGAAGAAGACGTTCTGGACGCTCTCGGTGTGCCCGCCCGAACAGGCGGAGAAGAACGTCTGGGCGATCTTTCCCCTGTAGAGGACCACCTGTCCCCTGGTGGCGTCGGCCGCCCGGTTGCTTTGCGGCGTCTCGCTTGCGATCCCCTCGTACACCTGACTGCGGGTGTCGCTGTAGAGGTCGAAGCCGTGCCCGCCGACCTGGCTCGCCAGAGCGTATGAGCGCGTCGCCACCGCCTGGGCGCGCAGCGCGGCCATCGGCCACGAAGCCGGCAGCTCATTGGGGATCACGCCCTTCACGTACTGGTCGACCGGGAGCGCGTTGACCGCGTTGAGCGAGCCGGCGTCGCTCGCGGTTGGGACGACCTCCAGGGCGCCGCGGTAAGCGGACCCGCCGATCCGGATCGGACCGCTGCCCGTGGCGCGCAGCCTTGTCCCGCAGCCGGCGAGCACCCGCCCGGAGGAGCTGCGCAGCCGCACCGTCCCACCGACCCGGTGGGCCTCGTAGGAGCGGCCTGGAGCAAGCTTCGCGCCGCAGGCCTGCCGTGCCCCGCTGAAGCCGACATCGCTGCTGGACACGTCGAGCAGCACGCGGACGACGCGCTCCTTCGGAAGCCTGCCGATCCTGGTTCCGGAGTAATAGTGGCGGAGGATGAAGCCGTAGCCCCTGCCGTGCTTGGCATAGCCGTAGGCGCCGTACTGGCTCATCCCGACCCCATGGCCGAATCCGTGCCCCTTCACGATCCAGCGAACGCTGGCCTCGGCGCTGGGAGCCAGGAGCAGGAAGAGGAGCAACGAGACGATCCGGATTCGCATCTCTGGGTGAACAGATTCGAGAAGGAGGAGTCTCGGCCTGCACTACGCTTGTCTCGATGCCGACGCGAGCTCCGCAGGTGGTGGACCACAAGCTCCTCGCCGCGGGCGAGTGGGTGGAGACGGGCGAGTGGGATGAGGTGCTCAGCCCCTACGACGGGACTGTGGTCGGCCGGGTTGCGAAGGGCGACGCCGGTCTGGTCGATCGGGTCGCAATCGCTGCCCGCGCCGCCTTCGAGTCGGGCGGCTTCCCCCAGCACGACCGTGCCGCCGTGCTCGACCGTGCCGCGCAGCTGGCCGGCGAACGGCTCGACGACCTTGCGCTGACGATCGCCGCCGAGGCGGGCAAGCCGCTCAGGACCGCAGAGGCCGAGGCGGCCCGCTGCGTCGACACGCTGACCTTTTCCGCGGTCGAGGCGCGCAAGCTGAGCGGCGCCACGGTTCCGATGGAGGCCTCCCCGGCCGGTGCCGGCAAGCTCGGCGTGATCCTGCGCGTCCCCTATGGAGTCGTCGGCGCGATCAGCCCCTTCAACTTCCCCCTGAACCTGGTCGCCCATAAGCTCGGGCCGGCGATTGCCGCCGGCAACGCGGTGGTTCTCAAGCCGGCCGGCCAGACGCCGATCTCGGCCCTGAAGCTGGCCGCCGTCCTGGTCGAGGCGGGCCTGCCGGAGGGATGGCTGAGCATCGTGCCCGGGCCGGGATCGGAGGTGGGGAACGCGATCGTCGAGCACGAGCTGATCCGCGCCCTCAGCTTCACGGGCTCATCCAAGGTCGGCTGGGCGATCCGCAGTCGCGTCCCCCACAAGAAGGTCAACCTGGAGCTGGGCTCGAACGCCCCGCTGATCGTGCACTCGGACGGCGACTGGGAGTCGGCGGCCGACAGGGCGAAGCTCCACGCCTTCTCCCATGCAGGGCAGAGCTGCATCTCGATCCAGCGAGTGCTGGTCCACGAGGACGTCGCCGACGCCTTCACCGAGCGCCTTGTCGCGAACGCCAGCTCACTGAGGGTCGGTGATCCGCTCGATCCCGAGACCGATGTGGGCCCGCTGATCACACCTGCCGACCGCGACAGGGTGAAGGACTGGGTCGAGGAGGCGGTCGCCGGCGGCGCCGAGCTGCTGGCGGGCGGAGAGCTTGTCGACGAGGGCCGCTGCCTTGCCCCGACCCTGCTCGCGAACCCGCCGCGCCAGGCCAAGGTCTGGTGCGAGGAGATCTTCGGCCCGGTTGCGACGATCGATCGCTATGCCGACTTCGACGAGGCGCTGGCCATGGCAAACGACTCGAGGTTCGGGTTGCAGGCAGGCGTCTTCACCCGCGACATCGGTCGCGGCCTGGAGGCGGCGGGCGCCCTGGAATTCGGCGGCGTGCTGATCAACGAGGTGCCGACCTTCCGCGCCGACCAGATGCCCTACGGCGGCGTCAAGGACTCCGGCAACACCCGCGAGGGCCCCGCCTACGCTGTTCTCGAGTTGACCGAGGAGCGCCTCGTCACCCTCCAGGGCTGAGCGGCCGAACGGGTCTGTTTTCCACACCTGACCAGCGATGGCGGTTAGGGTGGAGCCGTCGTCGTCCAACCAAGGGAGGGGAGTGGTCAACGTGGGTTCAAGAGTCCGGGCCGGTGTCGTCAGGGCGAGGCTCCTTGTTGCAATCTCGTCTGCGGCGCTGATCGCCGCGCTCGCCTGCGCCTCCAGCGCCACCGCCTCGAGAATCCTCGGCTCGCCGGAGTTCCAAAACCCTGGCGAACCCACGTACTACAACAACACCACGCTGGTTCAGACGGAGTCGGTGGGCGAAAAGTACGCGGCTCCGGCCGACGGCGTGATCACCTCGTGGGGAAAGTGGGGACACGCCGATCCGAACCACCCCTCGGTCTTGAAACTGAAGATCGCCCGTTTCACGGCGACGGAACCCGGCGGCTGGCAGATCGTCGGGGAAAGCAACGTCGAGACGTTCGAAAAACTCAACGCGCCGAACCACTTCCCAACCCGGATCCCAGTCAAGACAGGCGACGTGATCGGCGTCTACGGAGTCGGCGAACAGCTGCTGGCATGGAAAGAAAACGGCTACTCGGCATTCGGGAAACTCGGCTCCGACGTGCTCTCCAGCAACGCCGAATTCCTTCAGCCGGTAACCAATTCTTTGATAGTGGTCGACGCAGTCTGGGAGCCCGACATCGATGGCGACGGGTACGGCGACGATAGCCAGGATCCGTGCCTGAGCTTCCCCGGAACGACCGGCTGCTCCACGGCGGTTCCGGAATCCAAACCGAAACCGAAAAAGCTGACCTGCAAAAAAGGCTTCAAAAAAGTCAAAGTCAAAGGCAAGACGAAGTGCAGGAAAGTGAAAAAAGGCCGCCACAAAGGCAAAGGCCACAAAGGGAAAGTCAAAGGCCACAAAGGGAAAGTCAACAAGTAGCGGCGCTGTAGGCGATCGACTCAGACGACCTCATGGCCTGGGAGGGTGAGAAGAATCAGTTCTAGAAGGATCAGTTCTGCCCATGGCACCGCTTTCGCGGTGCCCGTGTTCGCTCTTACTGGCGCTGAGCGCCAGTAAGAGCGAACACGTTCATCGCTACCCGTGCGGCCGGGCCATGCGGCGGTGGTCGAGTGCCTCCTCCAACACCGCCGGCTCGACGCCCTGCTCCAGCGCCACCTCGCGCAGCGAGCGGCCGGACTCGGCGGCTGCCTTGACGATGTCGGCGGCGCGGTCGTAGCCGATGTGGGGGTTGAGGGCGGTTGCGCTGGCCAGCGTCGCCTCGGCGTGGCGCTCGGTCATCTCCTCGTTGGCCTCGGTGCCGGCGACGCACTTCTCGTTCAGCAGGCGCGAGGCGGAGGCGAGCAGCTTGATCGAGTCGAGCAGGTTGCGGGCGATCAGCGGCACGCGCACGTTCAACTCGAACTGTCCCTGGCTGCCGGCGACGGTGATCGCGGCGTCGTTGCCGATCACCTGGGCGGCGACCTGGATGACCACCTCGGGGATCACCGGGTTGACCTTCCCAGGCATGATCGAGGAGCCCTTCTGAAGCTCTGGCAGGCGCAGCTCGGCAAGCCCGGTGCGCGGCCCGGAGCCCATCAGCGCCAGGTCGTTGGCGATCTTGTTGAGCGACACGGCGTAGACCTTTAGCGCCCCCGAAAGCTCGACGAGGGCATCGCGGTTGCCCTGCGCCTCGAAGGGGTCGAGGGGCTCGGAGATGGCCAGGCCGGTCTCCTGCGCGAGCTTCTTCCTCACCTTGGCGGCGAACTCGGGGTGCGTGTTGAGCCCCGTGCCGGTGGCGGTGCCGCCGAGCGGGATCTGGCCGACCCTGCGCAGGGTCCCCTCGACGCGCTGGATGCCGAGCCGCACCTGCGCCGCGTACCCCCCGAACTCCTGGCCCAGGGTGACCGGCACGGCGTCCATCAGGTGGGTGCGGCCGGCCTTGACGACATCGGCAAATCGCTCCGCCTTCTCGGCCAGGGCTTCCTGCAGCCCCTCCATTGCCGGCAGCAGGTCGTGGGTCACCTCTCCGAGCGCCGCGAGGTGCACCGCGGAAGGGAAGACGTCGTTCGAGGACTGGCCCATGTTGACGTGATCGTTGGGATGGGCCCCCTCGCCGGCCAGGTTGGCGATCACCTCGTTGGCGTTCATGTTCGAGGACGTGCCCGAGCCGGTCTGGAAGACGTCGATCGGGAACTGGTCGTCGTGCTCGCCGGAGGCGACCGCGTCGCCCGCCTCCGCGATCCTCTCCGCGAGGTCGCCGTCGAGGCGCTCGAGCTCTGCGTTGGCCCGAGCCGCCGCGGCCTTCAGCTGCCCCAGCCAGCGGATCACGGGAACGGGGACATGCTCCCCAGATACCGGAAAATTGTCGACGGCTTTGGTGGTCTCGCCACCCCAGAGCTGCTCAGTCACGGCGTGCCTCCATCGAAGTTGTGGTTCCCCAAGCCTATTGAGATGCCGGTGAGCGCGGTCGGTGGTCGGGCGGCTCAAAACCCACGTGTACCGTCGGAAATCCGCCGTCATGCACCGAGCGTTTCCACGATCGAAGGATGCGCGCCGCCGCCGCACCGCCGGCCGGCGGTGCGGCGTGAGGGGGTCAGATGCTGGGGCGCGCTCGGATCAGGACGCGTGCGGCCAGCGCCGCGACTCGTGCAGCGAGGATCGCGTAGGCGGCGAGCAGGGCGGCTGCAGCGGGGCTCTGCCAGCCGTCGAGGCCGAACTGCTGGGAAAGCGCGAGTGCGGAGATGCCCGCACTGGCGAGAACCGCGACGAACGCGTCGAAACGCGGCTTGGGTGCCGGCATGTTCTGCGAGAAGTCACGCACGCGCACGACAACCGCCAGCAGGTGGAGCAGCGACCCGAGCACCGTCAGGCCGATCCAGCCGCAGACCAGCAGCGTGCCGACCGCGGTGCGGGTGGATCCGGACAGGGCATCCGCAGGCCCTGAGCCGATCGCGGCCCCGGTGGCCACCAGCAGGCCAACCGGGAGAAAGAGTTGCGCGGCTCCGACGACGCGGGCCGCCAGCGAAAGGGGGCGTTTGGCGGTGCGCAGGCAGGCCGCGACGTTTGCGAGGAGGGCGAGGCCGGCGAGGCAGAGAGCGAGCCAGCCGGCGACGGCTGCGCCGTCGAGCCGCCAGCCATATCCGATCGCAAGGGCAGCCACGCCGCCCGTCCAGGTGGCGAAGGCGACCCCCTGGAGGCGCGGAAAGCGAAGCTGAGTCTGGGTCAGCGACGGGTAGAACGTGTGGAGGGTGCCGACGATGGCGCCCCCGAACCACCCCGCCAGGTTCAGGGACATGTGCGCACCCAGCAGGTTGCCGTGGTTCCAGGGCACGCCGCGGGCCAGCAGTGTGCCGGCCAGCACTCCAAGCCCGAGGAACGCGGCGCTGCTCACGTACCAGCGGGTCGCCCACGGGGCGCTGCGCAGCGACCGACGCCGCATCAGCGCAATCGCCGCCCCCCACCCGAGCAGAGACGCGGCGAGCAGGCCGACCGCCGCCAGGACCAGGGTGTCGGACCGCTCTGGAACCGCGAATGCGAGCAGGATCGCGCCAGCGTTCCAGGCCAGGACCTCACAGCGGACGAGCCAGCGGGGAGGCGGGTCGGTTGCCAGGAATGCACCGGCGAAGAACTGGCTGGCGCCGAGCACGAGCTGCGAAACGCCGCCGACGAAGGCCAGGTGCAGTGCCAGCCAGCGGCCATGCGGCCACGGATCGAGCCACTGGGCGACTCCCGCGGCGGCAGCCGCGAGCAGGAAGGCGATCCCGCAGACGAAAAAGGCCCCGACGACGTCCGTGGGGCGCAGCTGACCCTCCTGCCGCTGGCGTGGCTGGGACCGGCAGCGCCGAGCGCCACCGCCCTCGTATCGCACTGGGTCCTCCATCTCGCGCCAAGCTTGACACAGGAACTTCCGTGAGAGCCAGGCCCGCCGTGGGTGAGCGAGTCAAGTCGGAGGCTCGGGCATGCAGCCCGGGCTCAGCCATGGTGACTTAGCCGGAGGTGTAGCCGGCATCCTCGCCCAGCCGGAAGGTGCTCAGGAACCGCAATGGGAGCGGGTGACCGCGGGGGCTGTACCGGGCGGCGGCGGCGAGGCGGCGCAGCAGCTCGTCGTGGATGCCGCCGGTGCGCTCGGTCCGGTCCCGAGTGGCGCCGAGCAGGTAGCCGAGCTGGAGGTTCGCGGAGCTTCCGGGGCTGGTCCGGGCCTCGGCGTTGAGCCTGGTCGCCACGGTCACCAGCGTGGCGCCCACGGTGGCGAGATCGCCGCTCTTCTGGTTCTCCGGCAGGCAGTCGCCGATCGGTATCTCGCCGCCAAGTCTGACTTTGCCCGGCGCCCCTTGCAGAGCATCGATGTAGGCGTTCGCTCCATCGAGGCACGCGGCAGGGGTGCGGTCGCTGCTTGCACCACAGCCGGCGACGGCCAGGATCGCCGCAGTAGCGGCGAGAATCGCGATCGGGACGCGCATCGGGCGCATCCTATGAAGCATCGGGCGCATCCTATGAAGGCCGGTGCAGGAGCCGGAGGGGGCGCGTCGGGCTCAGTCGCCGCGCGGGGAAACGCCGCCGGTCTGGATCTGGGATATGCCGCCTCGCGGGCTTTCCGGCGGTTCCTGGTCTGCCGGATCTTCGCCCCTGCCACTTTGCGCTCCTCCCTGCCACTGACCCGGGTTCGAGCCTGGGCGTGGGGGCGCGGCGATGTCGTTGCCACCGGTGGGGAAGACCTCCACCCATTCGGCCAGCTGGAATTGCGGGGCGGGGGCGTGTTCCCAGGAGATGTGCAGGTGGTCGCCGCAGCCGTGACCGGCGTCGCCGTTGTAGCCGACCCAGCGAAACGGCGGCACGGGGCGGTTCTGGCGCGGCTCGGCCCAGAGGGCGAGCCGTGTGATCCCGCGCCAGTTTCGGTCGCACCGGTCGCTCCAGTGCAGCGGCACGATGTCGACCGCGAGGCCGTTGTAGTGATCGGAGCGCTTGACGTGGCAGCCCCGGCAGCCGGCATGCTCGCCGTCGGGGAGCGGCCCTGAGTAGCCGTCGGTGACAAAGATCGGGAAGCGACCGGCAAGCCAGCGCAGGTCGGGGACGATGCGACGGTCGATCATGTCGCCGCTTTCGTGGGGGATTGCGGCCGGGATCGGGACAATCGTCCCCGTGGCGCTTACGAGGCGTGTGGCGCTGGGGCCAGCACTCGCGGTGCTCGCGGCGAAGCAGGAGAGCAGCGCCGTGGCGATCAGAGCGGGCAGCGCAACGCGCGCGGGTCGCGGGCCTCGCCTGTTGTCGGTTGTTCCCGGCACGTCCCTCCGGGTATCGGCGGGCCGGCGGTGCCGCCTTGAGTCTCGCAAGCGCGCGCCAGGCCGGTGGGCCTGTCGATCCAGCCGGCGTGCGGGGCTTGTCCACATGGCGGCACAACCCAGCTCAACGTGGGTGCACGACCCACATCGAGCCTCTAGGGTTGCGCCCGGGATGCCGACGGTCCGCGACGCCAGCTTCGATCTTTTCCGTGCCCGGGGTATGACGACGATATTCGGCAACCCGGGCTCCACCGAGCTGCCGATGCTCGCCGACCTTCCCGATGACTTTCGCTATGTGTTGGGCCTGCACGAGGCCGTGGTCGTCGGCATGGCGGACGGTTACGCCCAGGCCTCGGGCCGCACCGCGATAGCCAACCTCCATACCGCACCCGGTGTCGGGAACGCGATGGGCGCGATCTTCAACGCACAGGCCAATCACACGCCGCTGCTGATCACCGCCGGCCAGCAGGTGCGAGCGCAGATGACGCTGCAGGCGAACCTGACCAACCGCGACGCGATCCGCATGCCGCATCCGCTGGTCAAGTGGGCGTATGAGCCCCCGCGCGCCGAGGACGTGCCCCTCGCTCTGGCGCACGGCGCGCACCTTGCCTCGCTCCCCCCACGGGGGCCGGTCTTCGTCTCGGTGCCGATGGACGATTGGGCAGTCGAGGTGGACGAGGCGGACACCAGGGAGGCGATCGCGCGCGAGGTCAGCGGCCGCGCCGTGGCCGATCCCGAGGCGGTCCGCTCGCTCGCCGGACGACTCGACGCGGCGGCGAACCCGGTCCTGGTCGCCGGGCCCGACATCGACGCGGCCGGCGCCTGGGACGCGGCGGTGGCGCTGGCGGAGCGCCAGCGACTGCCGGTCTGGGCCACGCCCGCGACGGGCGGGGGGAGGCTTGGCTTCCCCGAGGACCACCCGAACTTCCGCGGCGTCCTCCCGCCGGCGATCGGCCCCGTGGCCCAGACCCTCGAGGATCACGACCTGATTCTGGTCGCCGGAAGCTCTGTCTTCCCCTACTACCCGTACATTTCCGGCCCGCTGCTGCCGGAGGGAGCGCAGCTCGTGGCGATCACCAGCGACCCGGACGAGGCGGCCCGCGCCCCGATGGGCGACGCGATTGTCGCCGACGTGGGGCTGACCCTGAGGGCGTTGCTGGAGGTCGTGCCGGAATCCTCGCGCCCCGCCCCGCCGCCCAACGAGGGCCCGCAGGAAATCCCCGCGACCGACCCGCTCAACTCTTCCACCGTCCATTCCGCTCTCGCCGAGGTCTTCCCCGAGGACGGGATCGTCGTGCTCGAGTCGCCATCCAGCACCCTGGCGCTTCGCAACCAGCTCCGCCTTTCGCGCCCCGGCAGCTATTACTTCAGCGCCGGGGGCGGACTCGGCTTTGGTCTCGCCGCCTCCGTCGGCGTGCAGCTTGCCCAGCCCGACCGCCCCGTCGTCTGTGTGATCGGAGAGGGCTCGGTCCAGTACTCGGTCACCGCATTCTGGAGCGCCGTCGCCCACCGGGCGCCGGTGACGTTCCTCGTCCTGCGCAACGACGAGTACGCGATCCTCAAGTGGTTCGCGGAAGTCGAGTCGCTGCAGGGCTCCCCTGGCCTCGACCTGCCGGACCTCAACGTCGCCTCGGTGGCCGAGGGCTACGGGGTCAGGACCCACAGGGTGAGGGATCGCGACGAGGTGCGGGACGCCCTCGCCTCCGCGGTGGCGTCCTCCGAGCCGGAGCTGGTGGAAGTTCCCGTCGCCCCGGGGATGTCGCTGTTCTGAGATGAACGACCCCACGGCCCCGCACGCAGCCGGAGGGAGCCAGTCGATGGCCCCCCGCGCAGCCGGAGGGACCTAGATGGCGCTGCTGGAGCGGAAGATGTCGTCGCTTGCGCCACAGGCGACAGAGCCCGCCCCCGATCGCGCCCCCGACGAGATCGCGGCCGGCACCGCACAGCCGCTCCGCGGCGAGCTCGAGGAGTTGCTGGGCGCCGACCGGGTCCTGGGCCGCGCCAGCGACATCGTCCGCTACGCCTCCGACGCCAGCCCCTACCGGCTCCTCCCCAGGGCGGTGGTCATGGCGCGCGATGCCGACGATGTCGCCAGGGTCCTCGCCTACGGTCGGCGCGCCGGCATCCCGGTGGTCTTCCGGGCCGGAGGCACCAGCCTCAACGGCCAGGGGCAGAGCGACGGAATCCTGGTCGACGTGCGCCGCCATTTCGCGGGGGTCGCGGTGGAGGAGAACGGGGCGCTGGCCCGGGTCAAGCCGGGCACCGTGCTCGGCCACGCCAACCGGGTCCTCGCCCCGTACGGCAGCAGGCTCGGCCCCGACCCGGCCAGCACCGACATCGCCACGGTTGGCGGCGTGATCGCCAACAACTCCGGTGGGATGCGCTGCGGCGTCGTCCACGACTCCTACTCGACGGTTCGCTCGATGACCTTCGCGCTGCCCTCCGGCACGATGATCGACACAGCGGCGCCGGACGCCGCCGAGCGCTTCGCGGCAGAGGAGCCGGAGCTGGCCGTCGGGCTTGCTGCGATCCGGGACGAGATCCGCTCCGATGCCGAGCTGAGCGAGCGCATCCAGCGTAAGTTCGCGATCAAGAACACGACCGGCTACCGGCTCTGCGCCTTCCTCGACGCCGAGGAGCCGCTGGAGATCTTCCGCCGCCTCGTGGTCGGCTCGGAGGGCACCCTCGCCTTCGTCGCCGAGGCGGTCTTCGAGACCGTGCCGCTGCCGGCTCACACGAGCACTGCCTGGGTTCACTTCCCCGGCATCGACGCGGCGATCGCGCCGGTTCGCGACCTGGTCGACTCCGGTGCGACGGCGGTAGAGCTGATGGTCGCACCGGCGCTGATCACCGCAGCGTGGAACATGGTCGGCGCGCCCGAGGAGTGGAAGGAGCTGCCGCCCGAGTCGGCGGTGCTGCTGATCGAGTTCGGCAGCGCCTCGGACGCCGAGCTCGACTCCCACATCGTCAGGGCGAACGAGATCCTCTCCTCGCACGAGACGATCCGGCCGATTGAGTTCAGCCGCGATTCCGACGAGATCGAGCTCGCCTGGCGGGTGCGCGAGGGCCTGCACGGGCTGATCGGGCGGCTGCGCCTGCCCGGCACGGCGCTGATCGTCGAGGACGTATGCGTCCCGCCCGAGCGGATCGCCGAGGGCGCCCGCGACCTGCAGGCGCTGCTCGGCGAGCACGGCTTTCTCCCCGGTGTCGCCGGCCACGCCTCGGCCGGGAACCTCCACTTCATGCTCACCCCGGATTTCGCCAAGCAGGAGGATCTCGACCGCTACGAGGCCTTCATGTCGAAGCTGGTCGAGCTGATCGTCGGGCGCTACGACGGCTCGCTGAAGGCCGAGCACGGGACCGGGATCAACATGGCCCCCTACGTGGAGCGCGAGTGGGGAGAGAAGGCCACCGAGATGATGTGGCGGGTCAAGCGGCTTGCGGATCCCGACGGGGTGCTCGCCCCGGGCGTCGTGCTGAATCGCGACGCCGGTGTGCACCTGCGCAACCTGAAAACGACGCCACCGATCGAGGAGTCGGCCACCACCTGCGTGGAGTGCGGCTTCTGCGAGCCCGTCTGCCCCAGCCGCAACCTGACCACGACGCCCCGGCAGCGGATAGTGCTGCGGCGCGAGATGGCGCGCCAGCCGGCGGGCTCGCCGGTGCAGCGGGCGCTGCTGGAGGAGTTCTCCTACGACGCGTTGGACACCTGCGCCGCCGACGGCTCCTGCCAGCTCGCCTGCCCGGTCGGGATCGATACGGGGAGGCTGGTCAAGGGGCTGCGCGAGGAGCGACACACAGACCGCGCCGAGAGAGCGGCGCTCGCAATCGCCAAGCGCTGGGACACGGTCGAGGGCGCGGCGCGTGCCGGCCTTCGTCTCGGCGGGCCGCTGGCACGGATGACGAAGCGAGGCCGGGCGCTGCCCCCGCCGGCGCCCGGGAAGCTGCCGATGACCCTGCACGAAGGCGCCGCGGCCGTCTACGTCCCCTCCTGCACCAATCGCATCTTCGGTGGCTCCCCGGTTGAGGCGCTGGTCGAAGTCTCGCGTCGCGCCGGGCTGCCGGTCTGGATTCCCGCCGACGTCGTCGGCAGCTGCTGCGGGATGCCCTGGAGCTCGAAGGGGTTCGGCGAGGCCCACCGTCACAAGGCGAACGAGATGATCGAACGGCTCTGGGACTGGAGCAGGGAGGGCCCGCTGCCGATCGTGGTCGACGCCGCCTCCTGCACCCACGGCGTCGCCGACCCGGGGGAGGGGGTGCTCACCGAGGAGAATTTGGGGCGCCTCGCCGAGCTGGAGATCCTCGACTCAGTCGCCTGGGCGCATGATCGCCTCCTGCCGCGGCTCGAGATCGCCGAGAAGATCGGCTCGGCCACCGTCCACCCGACCTGCGCCACCCGCCACATGGGCCTCACCACCCGCCTCGAATCGCTCGCCGACGCCCTCGCCGACGAGGTCTTCGTCGCCCCCTCCGCCACCTGCTGCGGCTTCGCTGGTGACCGCGGCATCTCCCACCCTGAGCTGACCGAGGCAGCCACCCGCGACCAGGCCGCCGAGCTCTCCGGCCGCAACTTCGACGCCCACCTCTCCAGCAACCGCACCTGCGAGATCGGCCTCGAGCGCGCTACGGGCGAGCCCTATGAGTCCGTCCTAATCCTGCTCGAGCGGTTGACCCGGGCATAGTCACTCAGGGCCGGAACCGCATCAGTAGGTACTCGCCCTTTTCCAGGACCGAGGAGACGAATTCTTCGCCGGGCCCTTCGTGGATTCCCGCTCGACTGCGGTTCAGCCGGCCGGCGACCACCGCCGACCCGTCCGGTTCGAGCAGGAGCGAGCGCGCGACGCTTTCGTAGGCGAGGTGCCGGGTGAACATCCCGCTGGCGGCAAAGCTCGGATCGAGGTGGCCGCTCGGCAGGTAACGCAGTACCGCTACCTGTGGGTGGGCGTGTTTCGGCAGCCGGTAGCCGGCGAGCGTGACCTTCCCGTTCCTGCGGTCGATCGCCATGTCTTCCATCGCCAAGACATGCGAGGACCTGGTCCACACGACACCGCCGCCGAAGCGCTGGTCGAGCTGCCCGTTGGGCAGATAGCGGGCGAGCGTGGCGAAGGTCTGACCCTTTTCTTCGATGCGGCCGCTGAGCAGAATGCGCCCATGCGGCAATAGGGCGAGGTCGCTGACGTGGGCGCACCGGCAGCTCGGGTGCGGAGCGGTGTCGGAGACCACGAAGCCGTCGCCGCCGAAGCTCGGGTCGGAGCGGCCGTCGGGGAACACCCTCAGCATCATGAAGCGGCCGAACATTTCTCCGGCGACGAGGATCTTGCCGCTGGGCAGCACGGCGACGGCAGAGAGGAAGCTGCCGTCACCGCCGCGGATGCGCGCGTAGCCGTTGTGGCTGAAGCTCAAGTCCAGTTCGCCATTGGGCTTGAAGCGCATCAAGATTCCGGTGAAGCCGAAGTGGGTGTCGGCGGCCCAGCCGGCGACGAGGATTTTGCCGTTTGGCTGGATCGCCATCGCAACCGCTTCGCCGTCGTACATCTTCGGGCCGGCGACGACGCGACCGCGCTTGCCGAAGTGCGGATCGAGCTTGCCGTCGGGGAGATAGCGGGCGAGGACGAAGGCGGTGTCGGGGCGGTCGTAAGCCGGGCCGGCGACGACGATCTTGCCGTCGCGCTGTAGCGCAAGCGCCTGTCCCCAGGCGCTTCCTTCGAATCCCGTTTCGGCGGCGCCGTCCCTGCCGAAGCTGCTGTCGATCGATCCGTCGCGGTGGAAGCGCTGGACGATGAAGCCGCGTTCGGTGGTTCCGGACGTGACCAGTTCGCCGCTGCCGTCCCTGGCGATCGCGTCGAGCTCTCCGTTTTCGCCCGTGACGCTGACTGAAACCCCGTCGTGTCCAAACGAGGGATCGAGTGGGTCAGCGGCGAGCGCGGTGGCCGGAGCGCTAAGCAGGAACAGCAGCGACGCGATCCACGCCGCCCTGATCGTTCTGCCCACGCTGTTTGAACCAGAGCCCCTGTCCATACAAGTGGAACAAGCCGCCGTCAAGGGAGTTTCTACGTCTTGGACGTTTGGGCGGCCGGTCGGCCCTCGTCGGTCGCCCCGAGCGCCTTTTCGTCGAGGTCGCGAATCAGCGCCGCCATCCTCTGGTCGTTTTCCATGCGGCGGTCGAGCAGCGGATTGATCAGGCCGCGCAGGGCGGAGACGTAGCGCCACCACTTCGGCACGAAGACGCGCGGGGCGCGTTGCTCGATTCCGCGGACCAGCACGACGCCCGCCTCGGCGGGGGTGATCCGCTTCAGCAGGAAGTCTGGCGTGAACTCGTTGAGGCGGCCGGCGTCGGGCTGGGCAAAGGCGTCCTGCACCAGCTTGGTGTCGATCCAGCCGAAGTAGGCGACGCTCGCGCTGGCTCCGAGCGGCGTCAGCTCAGCCCGCAGCGACCGGCCCAATGACTCGACCCCGGACTTGGCTGCCGCGTAGGGGCCGTTCAGGAAGCCGTTGACGAAGGCGTAGACAGAGGACGTGACGACGATGTGGCCCTGCCGCGCGACGATCTGCGGCAGCGCCGCGTGGACGGTGCGCCAGACGCCCAGCAGGTCGACCTCGAAGACCCGCTCCCATTCCTCGCCGGAGATCCCGCGGGCGGTCGCCAGCCGCGACTGGGCGATCCCCGCGTTAGCCACCGCGACGTCGAGCCCGCGGAGCTTCTCCACGGTCTCGGCGACCGCTGCGAACATCGCCCCCTGGTCGGTGACGTCGGCGCCGATCCCGATCGCCCGGGTCCCGATCCGCTCGGCCGCCTCGCGCGCGTCGCCGGCGTCGAGGTCGACCACTGCGACCGAGGCGCCGCGCAGGTGTATCTGTCGCGCCGTCTCGAAGCCGATTCCACGCGCAGCGCCGGTGACCAGCGCCACTTTACCGTTGAGATCGAAGGGTCGCATGCGGCGCGCAGCGTACCCGCTCCTAGAATCAGCCGCTCATGAACGCGCAGCAAGCGAAGCGTGAGGGTTTGTGATGCCGGGCTTTCGCCCCGTAGATCCCAGGCAGCCCTTCCCCGAGCTCGAGGAGCAGGTCCTGGCGCGCTGGCGCGAGCGCGATGTCTTCCACCGCTCGCTCGCCAATCGCGAGGGGGCCGAGGTCTGGAGCTTCTACGAGGGCCCGCCCACCGCCAACGGGCGTCCCGGGTCACACCATGTCCTCGCCCGCGTCTTCAAGGACGTCTACCCCCGCTACAGGACGATGCGCGGCTACCGGGTGCCGCGCAAGGCGGGTTGGGACTGCCACGGCCTGCCGGTTGAGTTGGAGGTGGAGAGGCAGCTCGGGATCTCCTCCAAGCAGGAGATCGAGGACTTCGGGATCGCCGAGTTCAACCAGCGCTGCCGCGAGTCGGTCTTCGAGTACGTCGAGGAGTGGAACCGGCTGACCGAGCGGATCGGCTTCTGGATCGACCTCGACGACCCCTACGTCACCCTCGAGAACGACTACATCGAGTCGGTCTGGTGGTCGCTGAGCGAACTCTGGAAGAAGGATCGCCTCTACGAGGGTCACAAGGTCGTCCCCTACTGCCCGCGCTGCGGCACGGCGCTCTCCTCCCATGAGGTGGCCCTCGGCTATCAGGACGTCGAGGACCCCTCCATATATGTGCGCTTCCCGCTGCTCGACGATGCGGGGGCGGAGGCGGGCGAGTCGCTGCTGGTCTGGACGACGACGCCCTGGACCTTGCCGGGCAACGTCGCCGTCGCCGTCGCGCCGGACGTCAGCTACGTGCGCGCCAGGATCGGCGAGGAGGTCCTGGTCGTGGCCGAGCCGCTGCTGGAGAGGGTTCTGGGCGAGGACGCAGAGGTCCTCGATCGCTTCCCCGGCTCGGAGCTGGTCGGCCGCCTCTATGCGGGCCCGGTCTTCAGGCTCACCGATCGCCCGGGTCCCCAGAGCTTCCCCGTGATCGCCGGCGACTTCGTCACCACCGACGACGGCACCGGCCTGGTCCACATCGCCCCGGCCTTTGGCGAGGACGACTTTGCAGTCGCGGCCGAGAACGAGCTGTTCGACCCGACCAGCCAGGGGACCCTCTACAACCCGGTCAAGCCAGACGGCACCTTCGACCAGCGGGTAGCCGGCTTCGAGGGCCGTTTCGTCAAGGACCCCGAGGTCACCCGCGCCCTGATCGACGACCTCAGCGAGCGCGGCCTGCTCTTCCGCGAGCAGGTCTACGAGCACGCCTACCCGCACTGCTGGCGCTGCGGGACCCCGCTCCTCTACTACGCAATGTCGAGCTGGTACGTCGCGACCTCAGCGGCGCGCGACCGGCTGCTGGCCAACAACGAGGAGATCGGCTGGCACCCGGAGCACATCAAGCATGGCCGCTTCGGGAAATGGCTGGAGGGCAACGTCGACTGGGCGCTGTCTCGCGACCGCTACTGGGGCACGCCGCTGCCGATCTGGCGCTGCACCCACCACAGCTGTGGCGAGCTCTTCTGCGCCGGCTCGGTCGCCGATCTGAGCGAGCGCGCCAGGGGCGACGTTCCCGACGACCTCCACCGCCCTCACATCGACGACGTCACCCTCGAGTGCGAGGCGTGCGGGGGCGAGATGCGTCGCGTCGAGTCGGTGATCGACACCTGGTACGACAGCGGCGCGATGCCCTTCGCCCAGTTCCACTTCCCGTTCGAGAACAAAGAGCTGTTCGAGGAGCGCTTCCCAGCCGACTTCATCTGCGAGGCGATCGACCAGACGCGCGGCTGGTTCTACACCCTGCTCGCCGAGTCGACCCTGCTGTTTGACACCTCCAGCTATCGCAACTGCGTCTGCCTCGGGCTGATCCTCGACCCCGAGGGCCAGAAGATGTCGAAGAGCAAGGGCAACGTGGTCGAGCCCTGGGATGTGATCTCGGCCCACGGCGCGGACGCATTCCGCTGGTATTACCTCACGGCGCAGCAGCCGTGGTCGGGCTACCGCTTCTCCGTCGACACGGTCGGCGAATCGGTGCGTCAGTTCCTGCTGACGCTCTGGAACACCTACTCGTTCTGGGTCCTCTACGCGAACGCCGAGGAGCTCAGCCCGGCTGACTTCGACGATGAGGCGGTGCGTTCGCTGTTTATGTCGCTGAGCGACAGTAAAGGCGAACGCGATCGATCCAAGCCCGGCGAGCGCGATCGATCCAAGCCCGGCGAGGACCTGGACCGCTGGGCGCTCTCGCGCCTCCAGGCAACCATCGCCACCGTGCGCGAGCACATGGACGGCTTCGATTGCACCGCCGCCGGAAGGGCGATTGCCGACTTCGTCGAGGAGCTCTCGAACTGGTACGTGCGCCTTTCCCGCCGCCGCTTCTGGGAGGGCGACCGCGCCGCCTTCGCGACGCTGCGCCACTGCCTGCTCGAGACCGCAGCGCTGCTTGCCCCGTTCACCCCCTTCCTCGCGGACGAGATCCACCTCAACCTGGCCGGTGGCGAGTCCGAGGAGCTTGGTGAGCACCCCGACTCAGTGCATCTGCGCGACTTCCCGGAGCCCGATCCGGCGCTGGCCGATCCCGAGCTCGAGGCGGCGATGGAGGCGGTGCGCCGCACCGTCGAGCTGGGTCGTGCCGCTCGCGCCCAGGCCAAGATCAAGATCCGTCAGCCGCTGCGCCGCGCGGTGATCGTGGCCACCGATGCCGAGCGCGCGGCGATATCCGCCCGCGCCGATCTGGTCACCGCTGAGCTGAACGTGAAAGAGCTTGATTTCGTCACCGAGGAGGCAGAGCTCGTCAGCTACGAGGTCAAGCCCAACTACCGCTCGCTCGGTCCGCGCTTCGGCAAGCGGATGCCCCAGGTCGCCGCTGCAATCGGGGCACTCGATCCTGCCCATGTCGCCGAGGTGATGGCGGCGGGGGGAGAGGTTGGGATCAGCATCGACGGCGACGAGCACGCCATTGCCGCCGAGGAGGTCATCCTGGCCCTGCGGCCGCTGGAGGGGTATGAGGTGGAGGCGGAGGCCGGCCACGCGGTTGCGCTGCAGCTGGACCTGGACGAGGAGCTGGTGCGCGAGGGCCTTGCTCGCGAGATCGTCCACGCGGTGCAGAACGCTCGCAAAGATGCGGGCCTGGAGATCACCGACCGGATCTCACTCGCCCTGGGGGGCGATTCGGCACTGATCGAGGCCGCCCGCGAGCACGAGCCCTACGTTGCCGGCGAGGTTCTTGCCGTCTCCGTTGGCTACGAGGCGGTCGATGGCGCAACGGCCAGGATCGACGGCCGCGAGCTGTGCATCGCGCTTACCCGCGCCTAGAACTTCTCGCCCGGCGGGCCCAGAAGACGGATTGAGACGGAGAACTTTCCGCGCAGGACCCTTATCCGTGCATGAAAGCCGATTACGACAGCCACACGGATGCACTGTTGATTGACCTCCTCGATGCTGACCGCTGCGACGGTCGCGAGGAGATCGAGGATCCCTACTGCGAGGTCGAGCTCGAGAATGGGCGGGCTGCCAACGTCGAACTGCTGTTCCCGCGGGACCACCTCGAGCTGCTCGACCGGGCGGCCGAGCGATTTGGCATCGACGGGGAGGCCATGCAGGCCGCGGCGCAGGCGGCTCTCGCGGCGCCCGACCGCCCGATCAAGATCGACATCGCCGCCCGCATTCTGTACTGAGCGGCCTGGCGCTGGTCCTACTCGGCCGGCTCGCCGATGATGAAGTCCGACCTGGGGGAGTCGGAGAACTTCACCCAGCAGTGCTCGGGGGCGGCGCCGGCCACGTCGATCAGCGCCTCTTCGACGCGTTTCGCGATCTCCGCCTTTTGCTCGTCGGTCCGCCCCTCGAACCAGTGGATGTGAACGAAGGGCATCAGTCCGTCATCCGCGTGAGTCCGTCAATCCCCGTGAGTCGATTGCCCCGGCGGCCATCTAGGTGAGCGCTGGCTCCAGCTCGGCCTCTAGTCGCCGCTTGGGCATCGCTCCGACCACCTTCTTGGCGATCGCCCCGTCCTTGAAGAGGATCAAAGTCGGGATCGAGAGAACCTCGTATTGAACGGCGGTCTGCTGGTTCTCATCGACGTTGAGACTGACGATCCGCAGGTCGTCCCGCTCTGCATCGATCTCCTCGAGAACCGGGTGAACCACTCGGCAGGGACCGCACCAGGGAGCCCAGAAGTCGACCAGAACAGGACTTTCGGCCTCGAGGACCTCAGATTTGAAGGTGGCGTCTGTCACGTCGGTGAGCTTGCCTGTCACAAGTATCGGTCTCCTGAGAGTCGAGGTTCAGCGCTCAATACTTCAAAAAGTATAGCGGTGGCCTTTGGCGACGTTTCGGCGTCGTCTGCCATTCCTGCCGACATAGGACTCTAACCGTAGAAGAGGCACCCTCCAGATGGCCTCGGCGATGATCGAGCGGTCCATCTTCGAGGAGCCGCGCCGGCGGTCGCGAAAGACGATGGGGACCTCGACGACGGTGAAGCCGTGCTCGATCGCCCGGTACGTCAGCTCCACCTGGAACGCGTAGCCGCGCGACTGGACCGTGTCGAGGTCGATCGCCTCCAGGACCTCGCGCCGGAAGCACTTGAAGCCGCCGGTCAGGTCGTGCACCTCGACCCCGAGGGCAAGCTGCGCGTAGAGGCTGCCGCCGCGGCTGATCGCTCGGCGCAGCGCGCCCCAGTCGCCGACCCCGCCGCCGACCACGTAGCGGGAACCGATCACCAGGTCGGCCTGCTCGGCGGCGTCGAGCAGGCGCGGAAGGTATGCGGGTTCGTGGGAGAAGTCGCTGTCCATCTCGAGGATCAGCCCCGCACCCCCGGCAAGCGCCCTGCGGAAGCCCGCAACGTAGGCGGGCCCCAGTCCCTCCTTGCGGGGACGATGCAGGACGTCGACATTCTCATACTGGGCGGCGAGGCGGTCGGCGATTCGGCCGGTTCCGTCAGGCGAGCTGTCGTCGACGATCAGGACCCGAGCGGAGGCTGGCAGCTTTTCCCGTACGGCGACGACGAAGGACTCGATGTTCTCCGCCTCGTTGTAGGTCGGGAGGACCAGCCACGCGGCACCTGTTTTCGACCGGCCCTCGGCCACCGTCGGCCGCCTCTCGCTTTGAGCCATCAGCCGATGCTAGCCGCGAAACCCAAGCGCGGCCAAGAGGGCGATCGCAGGGGACGGTTAACTTGCAGCCGTGACCAATGCGGAGATCGCCGCCGCGCTTGAAGAGTTGTCGGTGCTCTACGAGCTCGACGGCGCTGTGAAGTACCGCGTGCTCGCCTACAGCGCCGCCGCGAAGGCGATCCGCGAAAGCCCTGTGTCGGTGGCCGACCTTGCCACGGCTGGTCGGGCGACCGAGATCCCCGGTGTCGGCAAGACGCTGGCCGAAAAGATCGATGCGCTACTGGCGACCGGCGAGATTCCCGCAGCGACGAAGCTGAAAGCGACGTTCCCACCGACGCTGGTGGAGGTGACGCGGGTTCCGGGCCTGGGGGCGAAAACAGCGAGGCGCCTCTATGACGAGCTTGGGGTCGCCTCGCTGGAGGACCTGAAGGCGGCCGCGGAGGAGCAGCGGATCCGGGCGCTGAAGGGACTGGGCTCGAAGGTCGAGGAGAACGTGCTGGCTGCCCTGGAGCGGCTCGGCGAGGCGGGGGAGGCGGGCGCTCGCCTGCTGCTCTCCACCGTCCGCCCGGTCGCCGAGGAGCTGGCGGCTGCGCTGCGCGAGCATCCCGCCGCCAACCGGGTGGAGGTCGCCGGCTCGGTGCGGCGCTGGGCGGACACCTGCAAGGACATCGATCTGATCGCGACCGCCGAGGAGCCGGTCGCCCTCGCCCAGCATCTGGCGGGCCATCCCCTGGTTGCGGCGGCGGGAAAGCCGGGGCCCAACGGGGTGCGGGCGCAGACTCACAACGGCGTCTCCGTCGACCTGCGGATCGTCCCACCCGAGGCCTTCGGCAACCTGCTCCAGCACTTCACCGGGTCAGCGGACCACAACGTGCAGCTCCGCGAAGACGCGGTGGCGCGCGGCCTCTCCGTGTCCGAGCACGGCATCACCGAGGTCGAGACCGGGAAGGTCGTGCTCTGCCCCACCGAGGAGGAGGTCTACCGCCGCCTCGGGTACTCCTACATCGAGCCGGAGCTGCGCGAGGGGCACGGCGAGCTGGCGGCGGCGCGGGACGGCGAGCTACCCGATCTGGTCGCGATCGACGATGTCCGCGGGGACCTGCATGTCCACACCACTCTCTCCGACGGCCGCAACACGCTCGAGGAGATGGCCACGGCGGCCCGCCGGCGCGGCTACGCCTACCTGGCGATCACCGACCACTCCGCCAGCCACGGGTTCGGTGACCATGTCACAGCCGAGCGGCTCTGGAAGCGGATCGATGAGATCCGGGCATGGAACAGGGGAAAGCGTGGCTTTCGCCTCCTCGCCGGCTCGGAGGTGAACATCGGCCTCGACGGCTCACTGGACTATCCCGAGGACCTGCTGGATGAGCTCGATTGGATCGTGGCCAGCGTCCACACCTCGTTCTCGATCTCCGAGCGGGCGATGACCGACCGCGTTCTGGCCGCGATCGAGAACCCTCAGGTCAACTGCATCGGCCATCTGACGGGTCGGCTGATCGGCCGCCGCGAGCCCTACGCGGTCGATGTCGAGGCGGTGGTCGAGGCTGCCGCTCGAACCGGCACGATGCTCGAGATCAACGGCAACCCGAACCGCAGGGACCTCTCAGACCGCCACGCCCGGCTCGCCGCAGAAGCCGGGGTCACCATCGTCCTCAACACCGACGCCCACGGCGTCGACACCCTCGACAACATGGCCTACGCGGTGGCAACTGCCCGCCGCGCCTGGCTCACCGCCGCCGATGTCGCAAACGCCCGCGCCTGGCGCGACTTCAAAGCTCTGATGCGACGCTGAGACACGACCATGGCGTGTAAGGCGGTGGCGTGTAAGGCGGTCGCGTGTCAAGGAGTGCGTTCGTCTTTATTGGCGCTCAGCGACAGTAAGAGCGAACGCACGAAGATCGCCGACAACGATTCGGTAGGGCGTTCGTCTTTATTGGCGCTCAGCGCCAATAAAGACGAACACGGCGCTCGGACCCCTGCGAACACGGCGCTCGGACCCCTGCGAACACGGCGCTCGGACCCCTGCGAACACGGCGCTCGGACCCCTATGCATGCAGGTGGTCGCTGCGAAGCCCGGGGGTGCGCATGAGCTCGATCGGGCGGAGCGCCGAGTTTGGGACGACGAAGAATTTGACGCCGTCGCGTTGCTCTATTCCGAGCACGGCCGCCTCGCGGGTCCGCATCGCGAGCGCCACAAGCAGGGCGTAGCCGGCGCCGATCGCGGCGACGCCGGGGAAGAAGACACCGAGGGCGCCCGCGGCGACCGCCGTGACGCCGATTGGCCAGAGCCGCCCGACGGAGATCCGGGCCGGGCTCTCGGGCGGCAGCGAGGTGGCGGTGCGGGCCCGGACGAGGGCATCGCGGACGCCATCGGCGGCGCGGGCGGGGCGCCCGAGATAGAGGCCGACGCCGAGCGCCACCAACCACCAGGCGCCGGCCACCAGGACCGTTGTCATGTCGTTGTCGCGACCGGCTGCGGCCGCCGCGACGGCCCCCAGCGCGGTGGCCTCGGCGCCGGTCAGGAGGACGGTGATTCGCAGCAGGTCCGTGTAGGGCACGTCAAGAGTCTGCCTGGTGCACGGTCAGGAGTCTGTATCGAGCTCCGCCAGGGATTCCAGAATCGCCAGCCATCCGCCGGGGCCCTCGACCCGCAGGTCGGACTCCTCGGCAAGCTCGGATGGCGCCTCCGGAGAGGCGACGCCAACGCAGACGGCCGTCTCCAGCTCGCCCTCGTCGCACAGCTGTCGCAGGCGGCGGAATGCATCGAGATCCGTGCGGTCGTCCCCCGCGTAGACGGCGGCGCTCATCCCGTCGGCGGCAAGCAGCGCCGCCACCGCTGCGTCCTTTCCGCCACCACCCACCGGGCGCAGCTCCAGCACCTTGCGGCCCCAGCGCGGCTCGAGGCAGGCCCGGCCCGCCTCGGCGGCGATCTCGTGGGCGCGCGCTTCCGCAATCCGCTCGTTCTCCACGCCACGCCAGTGGAGCGCCTGGATTGGCCCCTTGTCCTCCAGCCGCAGCCCCGCTTCGGCCAGCGCCTCGCTGTCCAGGCTGGCGACGAACTCCTCCGCGCAGTGCTCGCGCCCCTGGAGCGAGGGGTCGAACCGCGGCTCGTCGTCCCCGGGCAGCAGAAGCTCCAGCCCGTGGTTTCCGGTGTATGCGATTCCGTCGACTCCAACCAGCCGCCTCGCCTCCACCGCCCGACGCCCGGAGACGCAGCCGACCAGTCCGTAGCTCTCGCTCAGCCTCTCCAGCAGCTCGGCAACCCGCGCCGGAACCCTCGCCTGCTCGGGCCGCTCGACGATCGGGGCAAGTGTCCCATCCACGTCGGTGAGGATGGCCGCGCGGGCAGGATGGGCTCGCAGCTGGCTGAGCGGTCCGAGGTCCACCCACGTACTGGATTCGGGATACACGGCACTAGTATCGCGCGATGCCCTCCAGCCATACATTTAGGCTCGCCACGATTGGGACGCTGGCCGGTGTGTTCAGTGGCCTCTTCGGTGTCGGGGGGGGCACGGTCATCGTGCCGCTGCTGATCTTCTGGCTCGGCTACGGGGAGCGCCTCGCGACCGGAACGAGCCTTGCGGCGATCGTCCTGATCGGCCTGCTCGGAGCGCTCGCACAGGGCGGGATCTACGGCAACGTGCACATCTCGACGGGCCTGCTGCTCTCGATTCCGGCGATCGGTGGGGTCGTGCTGGGCACTGCCATTCAGCAGCGGATCTCCCAGCGCGCCGTTTCACTGCTGTTCGCGGGACTGCTCGTTGCCGTGGCGATCGAGCTGGTGGTGCGATGAACGAGCTCCTTGCGGCCCTGATCGCCCTTGCCGGCGGGCTGGCCGGTGGCCTCGTCGGCGTTGGGGGCGGGGTCCTGTTCGTCCCGGCGCTGACAATCTTCCTCGGCCTCTCGCAGGTCGAGGGCGAGTCGACCTCGCTGCTGATGATCGTGCTCGTGGCGCTGGTCGGCACCGCCCGCCAGAACAGCTACGGCAACGTCAACCTCCGGGATGCGGCTGTGATCGGCGTCCTTTCGCCGCTCGGCGTGCTGGTCGGTGTGATCGTCGCCAACGAGGTCTCCCAGCGGCTTCTGGAACTGTTCTTCGCCGCCCTGGTTCTGTTCGTCGCCTACGAGCTGTTCCGGCGCGCCCTCTCGAAGCCCTCATAGGCGCGGGCATCATGGTCTACGCTCAAAGCGTGGACTCCCTTGCCTGGCACGGCGACGTACCGCAGCTTCGCTCTCCTGTTCTCGTCTGCGCGTTCCGCGGTTGGAACGACGCTGCCGGTGCCGCATCCGCCGCGCTTGTGGCGCTGGCCGGGTCGTTCGATACCGAGCTGATCGCCGAGATCGACCCGGAGGACTACTTCGACTTTCAAGCGACCCGGCCGACGATCCAGCTGGCCGAGGGCCAGACGCGTCGGATCGACTGGCCGCAGAACAACCTGATCGCCATCCGGATTCCTGCGGCTGACCGCGATCTGGTTCTGCTGGACGGCACCGAGCCCAACCTGCGCTGGCGGACCTTCTCGGAGACGATTGCGACCGCCTCCGACGCTCTCGGCATCGAGATGGTGATTACGTTGGGGGCCCTGGTGGCAGAGGTGTCGCACACCCTGCCCGTGCCGATCACGGGTCTCGCCTCCGACCAGGATCTGGTCGCGGAACTCGATCTGCAGCGCTCCAGCTACGAGGGGCCGACCGGGATCGTCGGCGTCGTCCACGATTCCTGCCGGCAGCTCGGCATGACCTCCGCGTCGCTGTGGGCGGCTGTGCCCCACTACGTCGCCGCGGTGCCCAATCCGAAGGCGGCGCTTGCGCTGCTGCGCCGGCTCGAGGGGCTGACCGGGATCGCGGTGGACGCAACCGAGCTGGAGGAGGAAACCGCGAGCTACGAGGAGCAGATCGGCCGCGCCGTTGCCGCCAATCCCGAGATCGCGGAGCTGGTGGAGCGAATCGAGGCCGAGCAGGTGGAGCAGTTCGGCCCCGGCGGCGAGGACCTGCCTTCGGCGGACACGCTTGCCCGCGAGTTCCAGAAGTTCCTGCGGCAGCGGGGAGACTGAGCGGGGACATCGCCAGACGAAGGGTCTGAAGTCGGTCAGCTCTCCGCCGCGGGGCAGATCAGGCGGTAGTCGCACCAGCTGCAGACGCTCGGCGAGGGACGCGGCTCGAAGTCCTCGGCGAGGACTCCCTCCCCGACCTGAAGCACCGTCTGTTCGACCCGCTCCGCGTCGTCGGGCTTGGTCGGCGTCGCAACCTTCTCGGCGTCGAGCACGTAGTAATAGCTTCCGGTCTCGGCCTCCAGGTCCCACGCCTCGCGGGCCGCGAAGCGGTACAGGGCGAGCTGCAAATCGGTCTCCAGGTCGGCCTCGCTCTTTCGCTCGCCGGTCTTGTAGTCGATCAGCTCGTATCCACCGCCCGGAAGGCGGTCGACCCGGTCGATCCTTCCGCGCACGTGGTGCTCGCCGATCCGGATGTCGAACTTGCGCTCCAGCCAGACCGGTTCGCTTTCGGAGTGGCTCTCCTGCTCCCAGTACAGGCGCAGTGCCTCCAGCGCCCGGTCGCGGAACTGCAGCTCGTCGTCGCTGGAGCCGAAGCCGGAACGCTGCCAGCCCACCTCGAAGAGGCTCATCAGGCGACCCAACCCATCCTCCTCGCCCTCGGCCTCCTTGTGGTAGCGCTCGAGAACGTTGTGGATGAGGATGCCGAAGCGCTGGTTGATCGTCGGCTCCTGGGGGATTCCGAAGACCCGCGCGAACTTGTACTTCAGCGGGCAGGTCAGGTAGAGGTCCAGGTCAGAGGCCGAGAGGCTCAGCGCCCCGTCGCTGCGGAGCGGTAGGAAGTCCCTCAGCGAGCGTTCCTCGCGGGCGGCGATCAGCTTGCGGCGGCTGTCGCGGTCGCGCTCGGATTCGAGCAGGAAGGAGTCGAGTTGGGACGCCTCCAGCTCCGCCTGCTGCCCGGGCGTGGCAACCTGGCGAAGCAGTCCGTTGACGGCCTCGAGGGCTTCCGCGGTTGCTTCGTCTCCGGGTCGCTGCGCAAGGGCGGCGAGCTTCAGCAGCTCCAGGTAGCGAGCCATCGCCCGGTCGATGTCGACCGCGGTGTCGAGCCGCGGCTCCGAGAGCTGCCGTCCCGCCCGCCATGATTCCTCCAGCACCTTCTCGCGGAGCATGCGGTAGGTGGCGTGCAGGCCCTCGGCCGGGCCGAACAGCTCCTCCTCGTGGAGCTCCTCGCGCGTGCTCGCCGCCGCCAGGGCGTCCTCGAAGAACCGCGAGGGAAGCACCTCCCCCTCGCTGTCCCGCTCGACCCGGGAGAGAACGAGCCCGGCCCGGCCCGGCCACCCGATTCGCTCGGTGCCGGCGCCGCGCTCCAGGTCGAGCACGAAGACGTGCTCGAACTCCATCCCCTTGACCGCATTGCGGCCCACGCCCTGGACGGCTCCCGGCACCGGAGGCTCTGCGACGCCGGCCGGCTCGACCCCGGCGTCGGAGATGGCGCTGAGATGGCGGACGAAGTCGCGGGTGGAGCCATGTGGCTCACGCCGCGCCCAGGCGGCTGCCAGCTCGGCCAGCCGCGAGAGCCCGAGCAGGCGTTCCGCGACCTCCGGCTCCGCCGCGAAGAGCCGCTGGCGCCGCAGACCGACCCGCTCGATCAGCCTTCGCACGAAGACGTCGGCGCGCCGCTCCTCCATCGCCTGCGAGGCCGCTCCGTGAAGTTTCAGGAAGGACTGGATTCGCTCGCCCGCCTCGGGCGGCGTCTCCGGGTTCTCGAGCGCGGCTCTGCAGGCGGACACCATGTCCAGGCTGCGGCGCCGGGCGATCGTCGTCAGCCGCGCCAGGTCGGCGGAGCGAAGCTCGATCGGTGGCCTGGTCAGCGCCCGCGCCGCGGCGGCGGAGTCGGCCGGGTCGGCGAGCACTCGCAACCAGGCGATCGCGTCGCGAACCTCGGGCCGCTGGAAGAGGGCGCCCGGTCCGGACAGGTGGAGCGGGATGCCCCGTTCCTCCATCGCCGCCGAGACCACCCGGCCCCGGAGTCCCGGTTCGTCGATGACCACGCAGATGGCTTCGGGAGGCGTCCCGCCTGCCAGCAGATGCTCGGCCTCGCGGGCAACAGCCTGCGCCTGCGCTCGCTCGTTGCTGCACCGCCAGAAGCGGACGGACGGGTCGCGGAACCGGCCCTCCAGCTCGATCACCTCGCCCCCGGGGTGAAGGTTGCTGAACCATGCGGTCAGGTCTGGGGGTGAAGCGCTTGAGGCAGCGCCCTCCAGGGCGTAGAGGTGGTTCGGGTGCTGTTGGGAGAGGGTGACGAGGATGGCCCGCTGCGCCGCGGTGGTGTCCTCGAGCTCATCGACCATGACGTGGAGGAACCGGTCCGCGATCGCCTGGCGGACGTCGGCACTCTCGGCCAGCAGCTTGCTCAGGGTGAGGAAGACGTCGCCGCTGTCGAGGCTGCCGGACGCTGCGACGATGCGATCGTGGGCGGCGTAGAGCTCGGCGAGCTCGGGCTCGGGAGGGTTGGAGCCTGCCTTCAGCGCATCGATCTGCTCGAGGAGGTGGGTCAGCAGGCGCGCCGGGTTGCCGCGAATCTCGTGCTGGCGCAGCGGCAGCTCGTTCAGCCGGTCGAGCAGCATCGCCAGCCGCTCGGCGGGACCGAGCACCTCGAAGAACGGGTCGAGCCCGGCGGCATCGGAGTGCTCGCGCAGCAGCCGCTCGCCGATTGCCCCCCAGGTGCCGACCCAGAGCTCCTCGTGAGAGCGGTCGAACAGAGCCTCGACCCGCTCGCGCAGCCGCTGTGCGGTGGCCCGGGTCGAAGTCAGGACCAGCACGCGCTCAGGGCCGATGCCCTCGCCGGCCAGCCGCGCCAGGCGGCGTGCCAGCGCCTCGGTTCTACCGGTGCCAGCCCTTCCGAGCAGCAGCAGCGGGCCATCGCCGTGCTGGATCACCCGCTCCTGTCCCGGACTCAAGTCCATTGCCCAACGCTAGCGCGGCTCACCCAGATGGTTGGTTCCCACGGCCACGCGTGTCATCCGGGCGAAGGTTGGCCGGCACGGCACTAGCATCCCGCCCGATGGAGGTTCTCTCCGCAGATTGGCTGGGGATCTGCCGCCGCGTTGTCGCGGCCCAGCGCGACGTCTTCGAGCGAACGCCCGGAATCGCGGCGCGCACCGTGTATGAGGGGGTCGGCAAGGGCGGCGACCGCACCCTGGCGATCGACCGGCTCTGCGAGGACGCGGTCTTTGCGGAGCTCGACGAGCTGGCCGCCTCCGGGGCGTCGTTCGTCGCCGTCTCGGAGGAGCGCGGTGAGATCTGCTTCGGCTCTGGCGGCACCGCAAGGGTCGTGGTCGACCCGATCGACGGCTCGCTCAACGCCCGCCGAACCCTGCCGTCGCACAGCCTCAGCGTCGCGGTGGCTTCTGGCCCTTCTATGGCGGACGTCGAGTTCGGCTACGTCTACGACTTCGGCGCCGGGGAGGAGTTCACCGCCCGCCGGGGGGCCGGTGCGCGGCTGGGCAACGAGCCGATCCGGGTTGCTGCGGACAGCGCCAGGCTGGAGGTGCTCGGTGTCGAGTCGGCCGAGCCCGAGTGGGCATCGCCGGCGCTCGAGGCGCTTGCCGGTCAGGTCTATCGCCTGCGCGTGGTCGGATCGATCGCGATCACGGTCTCCTATGTGGCCGCCGGCCGATTCGATGGGATGCTCAGCCTGCGCCCCTGCCGTTCGGTTGACGCTGCCGCCGCGCAGCTGATCGTCACCGAGGCGGGCGGCGAGGTCGCCTTCGGCGACCTTCCGCGAAACGAGGCCGAGCTTGGCCTCGACGCTCGCTACCCGATCGCCGCCGCCGCAGGCGCGCGCGGGCTGGCCACGGTCCGCGCCGCTCAGTAACCGATTCCGGGGGCGAGTTTAGAACAGGTGTTCGTGCAGAACGTATGTTCGCTACACTCGCTCAGTCCCGAGGCAGCCACCACTCCACCACTCATCGAAGGGATCAACTCCATGGCAACGCAAGCAGGAAAAGCCAAAGCCACCAGCACCACAAAATCCAAAGCAAGCGCAAAACCAGTCGCTAAACCAGTCGCCAAACCAGCCCCGTCGCGCAAGGACCAGGCCCAATCGTTCGCCCAGACGGCAGTCGATCTTCACGTCGGTGCCGTTCTCGAGGTCACCGACCGTGTCACCGAGCTGGTTGACCCGTTCACCAACCGCTCCGGTGCCGAGAGACAGCTCAAGTCCTACCGCACCCGGTTGCGACGGACCGTAAAGCGCACCGAGCGCCGTGGTGCCACCGCCCGTCGCAAGGCGGCCACCGAAGCGAGGAAGACCCGGAACCGCGTCGAGCGCGAGGCCCGCAAACGGCAGCGCACGGTCAAAACCACGCTGAAGCGCAACCGCAGCGAGGTCGAGCAGCGTGTGCGCCAGGCGGTCGAGGAGCAGACCACTCGCGCCCAGGACCTGGTCGACCAGGTTGGCGAGCAGCTCTCCGCGCTCCGCTAGACAGTCCCGCTCTCGTCCCCCATCCGAAACCCCGCCATTGCGACCAGCGGGACCCGAGGGGTCTTGAGCCGTTTCTCTACTTCCCACGCACCGCCACTGGCCTCGAGCCCGCCGGCTCATAGGGCCAGTTGCGTTGCGCGGGAACGTAGGCACGGAACTGGAAGCGGGCGCCGCGACTATCGTCGTCGCTGAAACGGTAGGCATACCGAAAGTGACCGCGACGGTTGGTCTGGATCGTGCGGAACTCGCTCCAGGGAAGGCCGGGCAGGCGGAACTGGAGTTGCACGGACTTACCGCCCGGTGAGGTTGCTTCCGGCGCAGCCGCGACCGCACCGCGGAAGACGATCGGTTGCCCGCCGATCGTGGCCACCGCCGAGGAGACGTGCAGTCTCACCCCGCTGCGCACGCCGAGCTGGGCGGGAGGGGCGACGGAACGGGTCAGCGCCGGCGTTCCTTCGAATGCTGCGGTGACCTGTCGGCTGGGCCCGGCCCGGAGCCGGATAGCGAAGTCTCCGTGGGCATCGGTCCTCACGGTCGAGACGCGCTCGGCTGGTCTGGCCCCGGCGGAGAACCGCTCGACGATCCGCACCGCCATGCCATCCAGCGGCGCGCTGATGCCGGCGATCAGGCGGCCGCGGAGCAGGATGCCGCGGCCAAAAGAGACAAGGCGGAGTCCACCGTTGCCGCCGAGCCTCCATTGCCGGTCGAGCCCCTGGGTCGTTGCGCGGGGACAGTGGTGGAGGGCGCCGCGGCGCAGGCAGCGGGTCCGTGCCACCGCGCGACCGGCGAAGCCCACCCGCAATGTGGTTGGGATCTTGAGTGGGTTCGAGAGGGCCATCGCCGTGCCGTCGGAGCGTCGGGTCGTCGTTGCCGCGTTCCCCGCCCCGTCGTAGCCGATCGCCCAGAATTCGTAGTCACCGGGTGGGTAGGCGTCGGAGTCCCAGCGGGCCTGCAGCCCTTCGCCTGCGGGCAGTCCGTTGCCGGCGGGCTCGCTGGGCAGCGGCTCGAAGCGGTCGCCAGAACCGACCCGTCGCACACCGATCCATCCCCGCGACGGGTTCGGCCCGGAGAGCGGGTCGCGAAGCCTCACCTGG
Source organism: uncultured Solirubrobacterales bacterium (assembly GCA_963707965.1). GTDB lineage: Bacteria > Actinomycetota > Thermoleophilia > Solirubrobacterales > 70-9 > VRUE01. The sequence goes on along the minus strand of CAVPRR010000007.1, from coordinate 764,376 downwards.
ATCAGCTCCGGGTCTCCGGGGACCTGTGAGTTCGCAAACGCGACCGCTGGCGCGTCGCGGTCGATCCTCACCACCGCTGTCGAGGGTGGTGCGTTGGCCGTCGTGTTGGCGGTGCTCCCGTCGTTGACGTTGCCGGCGGCATCGCGTGCGTAATAGGCGATCCGGTGGACGCCGCCGGCAATCACCGTCGCGCTGGCGGAGGCGCCTGCGTCGATCCTCGGAGCTCCGTCATCGATCTGGATCGCCGTGAAGGGGCTGGGGCTCCCAGTGACCTCCATTCCCGAACCGGTGTCGCCGGCGGTGGCGGTGAGCCTGACCGATTGGTTCACCCAGCCGCTCGGCATCCCGGTCAATTCGGTGACCGGGTCGGTGATGTCAACCTGGAGCATGGCGTGGCCGGGGATCGCGGACTTCATCCCCGACCCCGAAACGGCGACCGCGTGGACGTAGGTCACGCCCTCCGGCAACCCGGCGATCGATAAGGCGTCGTCGCCGGCGCCGCCGTGCAGGTCGGTCTCCGCGTCGGTGCAGCGCTTCGCATCAGCGCAGGGATCGCCGTTCGGCACCAAGTCGAGCGAGACGGCATAGCCGCGGATGCCCGAAAGCGGCGATTCGCCGGTGGGGTGCCCTATGCGAAGCGTGTAGGGGAACCCGGCACGGCCGATCCAGCCGGGGGCCGTGAGCGGTGCGACGTCGCCGGGCCGGACATTGTCGAAGCGGAGCTTTGCCGCCGCCGCCGCCCCCTGGTTGCCAGCGGCGTCCTCGAGCCAGACCTCGGCGTCGTATGTCCCGGGGGTGGGGAGTCCGACGATTTCGACCGCCGTCACCGGCCCCCCGATTCGCGTCTCGCCAAGGACCACCGTACCCAGGGAGTTGCGAACCCGGTAGTGGACGGCGGCAACCGATGGCTCTCCCTCGGGAACGGAGTTCTCCCAGTAGAGATAGAAGCGGTTGTCGGTGTGCCAGGAATCCGCACCCCCCGAGACCCAGAGGTTGCTCGGTGGCGGCGGGCCTGCCCCGGCCGCGGCGGGCGCGGGGAGCATGGCAACCGTCGCCAGGGTGGCGAGCGCGGTCCGGGCAAGGGCCGCGACCCGTCTCATGCCCCCATTCCTCATGGCCCGAACTCTCCGGCCGCGCCGGCACTCGAGGATTCCGTCGGTTCGTTGGTTGGCGGTGTTGGGACCGGCACCGGCGCCGGTGGCGTGTATTCGACGGCGCCCGCTCCGGCTGCGGCAGGAGGCGGTTCGGTTGGCGGCCGTTCGGTCTGCTGCTTCGCTTCGGCTCCACGCCGCGCCGGCTCCGGCTGGGATTCCGAGTCGACCGCCGGCGGCGCCGGAGCATAGGTGGGGGAGTCGTTCGGGGACGCTTCGATTGCGGCAGGGGAGACGCGCTCGATCGTCGGCTGCTTGACGTCGTCCGGTGCGAGGCCGAGCGGCGCTGGCACAACCCCCGCTGCCACGCAGGCAGCCGCGCCCCCGGCCGTACCCGCGCACACGGCCAGCACTTTCGCGATGGCTGCCATCCCGGCGCCGCGCGTCCCGCCGGCTGCGGCGACCTGCGCCATCGTGGAGTCGGCGGCACCGCCCGTTCCGGGCAGGCGAAGATGAAGCCCGGTGAGGATCTCGTGTGCCCTGTCCAGCAGCGAGCGCGACGCCGGCAGCGTCGGGATGAGCACGGCGGCGGCGCCCGGGGTCGCCCGGTAGGCGCGCATCGCCGCGCGGCAGTGGGCACAGGCCCGCAGGTGCTCCCGTATGGCTGCGGCCTCCGCTGCGCTTGTCTCTCCGTCGCAGAACGCCGAGAGGACCGGGCTCATCTCGGCGCAGCGACTCCCGTCTTCGCTGCGCGACACAAGGCTGCGGAATCGCTCCCGCCCCTCCGCCAGGCAGCGGTTGACCTTGGTCGGGCTGAAGCCGGTGATCTCGCCTATCTCGGCGTAGGAATAGCCCTCCGCAAGCAGGGTCAGCGCGCGCAGCTCGGCGGGCTTCAATGCCTGCAGGGCCTCGCGGCTGCGGGCGATCTTCTCTCGCCGCTCCACCCGCCTGTCCGGTCCGTCGTCGGCAGCTGGGATCAGCTCCACCCAATCCACCGTCCCGCTGTCTTCCCCGGATTCCGGCGCCGCCACGTTTCCCAGCAGCCGCTCGCGGTTGCGCCGGATCGCCAGCGCCTCGTGCCTGATCACGGTGTGGGTCCAGCGGCTCAGTTCGCGCGGTTGCTCGGTGGGCGCTTTGGTCAGCAGGATCTCCATCGCCCGCTGGTAGGCGTCCTCGGCGTCGTCCGCGCACAGCGAGAAGCGCCGCGCCGTCTGCTTCAGGGAACGCTCGTGGTGCGCGATCATCTCGACCGCGGCTCGCTTGCGGGCCGCCCCGTCAACGACGGGTCGCGTCTCCGGCTCGGTCAGGCGCATCGCGCCCTCCCGGTCGACTTCTTGCGTGTCAGGATCAGCCCCCCGCCATACACGGCTCAGCTCGATCGGCGAAACATGCCAGTGCAAGATCCTCAACCGGTTGGTTTCTCCCCTCCACTGGACGGGTGATCGGTCGAAAAGCACGGAAATTGCATGAATCGGTGGCGCGCACCGGGTCCTGGAAACCCCTGTAGCATCGACGGCGATGAGCACCTGCGTGGTCACGGGCGGCGCCGGCTTCCTCGGCTCCCACCTCTGCGAGCACCTGCTGGAGCAGGGTCACCGGGTCATCTGCATCGACAACCTGGAGACCGGCTCGCTGCAGAACATCGAGCACATCCGCGCCGACGCCTTCGATTTCCGCCACATCGACATCACCGAACGGGTCGACATCCCCGAGGAGGTCGACTTCGTCTACCACCTCGCCTCGCCCGCCAGCCCGATCGACTACCTGCGGCTGCCGCTGCACACGCTCAAAGTCGGCTCGCACGGCACGCACCACATGCTCGGCGTCGCCAAGTTCAAGCGCGCCCGCTTCCTGCTCGCCTCGACCAGCGAGGTGTACGGCGACCCCAAGGTCCACCCGCAGACGGAGGACTACTGGGGGCACGTCAACCCGATCGGGCCGCGCGGCGTCTACGACGAGGCGAAGCGCTACGCGGAGGCGCTGACGATGGCCTACCACCGCCAGCAGGGCGTGAACACTTCGATTGTTCGCATTTTCAATACTTTTGGCCCGCGAATGAGAGCGCGCGACGGGCGCGCCATTCCCACCTTCTTGCGCCAGGCGCTCCAGGACCAGAACCTGACCGTGTTCGGAGACGGCAGCCAGACACGCAGCTTCTGCTACGTCGATGACCTGATTCGCGGCATCGTCGCGCTGGCCGGGTCCGACGTTCACCTGCCGGTCAACATCGGCAACCCCAACGAGTTCACGCTTCTGGAGCTTGCGAAGACCGTGATCGAGGTGACCGAGTCGCGCTCGGAGATCATCTACGAGCCGCTGCCGGTCGACGATCCGCAGCAGCGCCAGCCGGACATCACCCGCGCCCGCGACCTGCTCGGCTGGGAACCGGAGGTCGAGTTGGGCGAGGGCCTGCGCCGCACGATCGAGCAGGCCGGCCTGGAGCGCCTCGTCGGCGCCACGGACTGAGCGCCCGCGCCTCGACTAGCCCCCGGCCGCGCCTCAACAGCGACGGAGCCGGTGACCCCGGCAACGCGCGCCTCAACACGGACTGAGCCCCCGGCAACGGCGCGCCTCAATATCCTGCGGGAGATGTCGCGAGAGAGCGAAGACGGCGGCGCTGGGGAGATCCCCCGCACGATTGCCCCCCTGGTCGGCGCCGAGGACGAGCGGGTCTTCACAGACTCCGGGATCGAGATCGAGCGCCTCTACACCTGCGACGACGTCGCCCCCGGCCTCGAGGAGCGCCTGGGCGAGCCCGGGCACCCTCCCTTCACCCGCGGCATTCACGAGGGGATGTATCGCGACCGGCTCTGGACGATGCGCCAGTACGCCGGCTTCGCCACGCCCGAAGACACCAACGAGCGCTACCGCTACCTGATCGAGCACGGCTCGACCGGCCTCTCGATGGCCTTTGACCTGCCGACCCAGCTCGGCCGCGACTCCGACGACCCGCTCTGCAACGGCGAGGTCGGCCGCACCGGGGTCCCGATCGACACGATCGAGGACATGCGGATCTGCTTCGAGAAGATCCCCCTCGACGGCGTCTCCACGTCGATGACGATCAACGCTCCGGCGGCGATCCTGCTGCTGCTCTACGAGCTGGTCGGCGAGGAGCAGGGCGTCCCCTCCGAGAAGCTGCGCGGCACGGTCCAAAACGACGTCCTCAAGGAGTACATGGCGCGCGGCAACTACATCTACCCGCCCGAGCCGACCATGCGCCTGACCACCGACATCTTCGAGTACTGCCGCGAGAACGTGCCGAAATGGAACACGATCTCGATCTCCGGCTACCACATCCGCGAGAAGGGCTGCTCGGCCGTCCAGGAGGTCGCCTTCACGCTCTCCAACGCGATCGCCTACGTCGAAGCGGCGCTGGAGCGAGGCCTCGCGATCGACGAGTTCGCGCCCCGGCTCGCCTTCTTCTTCAACGGCCACAACAACGTCTTCCAGGAGGTCGCCAAGTTCCGAGCGGTGCGGCGGATGTGGGCGAAGATCGTCGCGGAGCGGTTTGGGGCCAAGGACCCCAACTCGATGAAGATCCGCTTCCACACGCAGACCGGCGGCGTGACGCTGCAGGCCCAGCAGCCCGAGGTCAACATCATCCGCGTTGCCCTGCAGGGTTTCGCCGCCGTCGCCGGCGGCACCCAGTCGCTGCACACGAACGGATTCGACGAGGCGCTGGCGCTGCCCACCGAGCGCTCGGCGCGGATCGCGCTGCGCACCCAGCAGGTGCTTGCCCACGAGTCGGGGGTCGCCGACACAGTGGATCCCTTCGCCGGCTCCTACTTCGTCGAGTCGCTGACCGACGAGATCGAGGGCCGCGCCTGGGAGCTGATGGGCAAGGTCGAAGAGCTGGGCGGCTCGGTCGAGGCACTGGAGTTCATGCAGCGCGAGATCGAGGAGTCGGCGCTCTCCTACCACGAGCGCTACAAGAGCGGTCAGGACATCGTCGTCGGCGTCAACAAGTACGTCACCGACCAGGTCGACGACGTCGACATCCTGCGGGTCGACCCCGAGGCCGAGGAGCGCCAGCTGGCCCGCCTCAAGGCGTTCAAGGAGCGCCGCGATCAGGACACGGTCGACGAGCGGCTGGAGGCCCTGCGCGACGTGGCCCGCGGCGAGGGAAACCTGCTGCACCCGACCCGTTCCGCGCTCGCCGCCAGTGCCTCGATTGGCGAGGTCTGCGGCGCGATGCGCGACGTCTTCGGCGAGTACCGCGGCGGCGCCTTCTTCTAGCGTCCCCTCGCAGCTCCCGGGTTTCGCGACCGGTATCTAAATCTCAGAGGAGGGTTGCCTGGGCGGTGAAGCTGGTCACGCCGCGCTCGAGGTGGCAAACGGAGCCGACGAGGAGCTTCGCCACCACCCGCTCCGTCCCGTCCTCGGAGATCAGGACGACATCGCCTCCGAACCGCCCGGTCGACGGGGGCTCGAACCCGACTGGAGCCCCCGAAGCCTCGGTGCCGCCTCCGATCGGGGTAAAGCGCAGCTCCGCCCGAGCCTCGGGTGTGAGACTGCGGAGGATCGTCTGGATCGTGTCGTCATTGGGGGTGACGTCGAGACGGAAGAGGCCCTCGGCGAGGACGAGCATCGACCTCGCCCCCTGCTCGATCTCGCGGCCGGCCGAGATCGCGGTCATCCCGGAGCCGTCCTCCTCTGTGGACGGGATCTCGGTCCTCACCTGTCCCGGAGGTTCGCTCATCGCAAGCTTCCGCGACGCATCACCAGGACCGACCACTCGTTGGCGCGCACCTCGTCGGCGAGCTGCAGGCCGTGGGCTCCCCACGCCGCGGCGACCAAGGCGATGTCGTCCGGCCGGAATCCGGAGACGATCGCCAGCCCTGGTGGGCGCTCCAGCCGCTCGGTCAGGGCTGCGTGTATCTCGGGCGGGATGTTGGCGACGATCGTCTCGGCGGGCGGCGGCGTCTCGGTCGTGAGGTCGAGCAGCCGCACGTCGACTTCGACGCCATTGCGCGCCGCGTTGCGCCGCGCAGCGGCAACCGTGGCCTCACTCACGTCGACCGCGACGATCGGCGCCCAGCCGAGCCGTGCCGCCGCAATCGAGAGCACGCCCGAGCCGCAGCCGTAGTCGGAGAAGGAGCCACCGGGCTCCACCTCGGCCAACATCGCCAGGCATGCCTGGGTCGTCGGGTGCACGCCGGTGCCGAAGGCGCTGCTCTGCTCGAGGACGATCTCCAACAGGTCCGCGTCCGCGCCGCGCGGAGCCCAGTCCGGGCGGATCAGGAAGCGCTCGCCGACGACCAGCGGCTGATAGCGGCTGACGCGGCGCTCGCGCCAGTCGTCGGGGACCTCGGCCGAGCTCGAGTCCAGCAACCGCGAGCCGGCGAGCGCACGCAGCTCCTCCTCCGCCGGTGTCCCGGAGGACTTGAGGATCTTCAGCGCGACTGCCTCGCCGTCGGTCTCGAGATGGAGCCCTCCGGGCAGCACCGGCAGGACTGCGTCGAGGACGTCCTCGACGTCGGCGGCGCCGACCCGCAGGCTTATCTCGCGCACGCCGCCAAGGCGCTGTTACAGGCCGATCAGGATCTGGGTCGTGACCTGACCGCTGATTTTGGTGAAGTTCAGCGTCACGACCTCAGAGCCCCCGGCTCCGCCGATCAGCTGCATGGCCTCGGTGTGCTCGCCGGTGGCGCAGCTGACGCTCTCTCCGGGCTTCAGGGTCTCTGCGCCGGTGGTCCCGCCGGCCGGTGCTGTGCAGGAGGAGTAAGTGAGGTCGTTGCCGCCGATGTTGGTGATCTGCAGCGCGTCGCCGCCGGGGAGCGCGTCAACGCTGATCAGGTTGGGAACATTGAGCAGGCCGATGAGACTGTTCGCTGAGAACGCTTTGGTCGCCGTGAACACCGAGCCGTCGCCCATGATGGCGTCGTTCATCTTGATATAGCGGGCGTCGGCGTCGTTCATCTTGATGTAGGAGCCGAGCTCGCCTTTGATCGTGCTGATGTCGCCGTTGACGTCACCGAGCTCGCCTTTGATCACGGAGATGTCGTGATTGCTCGCCTTCTTGAATTTGACGAAGCTCTGGTCGAGTTTGTCGAACATCTTGAGGGACGGGATCTGGCCTTTCTGGAAGTCCTGGTAGAGCAGCGACCCGTTGACGATATTCGTGCTTTTGATTTTCAAGAACGCATCAAAGGCACTCGCCTTGGCGGTGGGCGAGGGTGGGTCGGCCTGCGCCCAGGCAGTCGCCCCGGCAATCGCTCCGGCCGCCACGAACGCGACGGCGAGCCTCGCTGCCGCTACGCGGCGCTTGACAGTCTCAGCCATTGGACTCTCCCCCTATTCGGTCTCGCACGGGCGCGTCTGCCAGCCGAAACTAACCGGCCCCCTGGGCGCTGTCAAACGTAAGATTTCTTGATCGAGAAGGAACGGGCGAGCGGCGGTTGAAGCCCGGACGCATGATCGAGGTATCGCGGACCCTGATGAAGTCCGAGCCAGAGCTTGCCGTGTTGGTGGAGGAGGTCGAAGGGGTAGAGGTCACAATGGCTGAGAAGGGCTTCGGGACCCGTGTCGAAGTTCGGGCAGCCGAGGGCTCTGGTCTTTCGGTGGCCGATCTCGAACTTTTTCTCGATGATCTCGCGAAGCCACACAAGCAGCCGTTCGGCAGCGCCTGACGCCGAACGTCCCAACTTGACCCAGGTCACCAAGTCGGGCTGAAAGCGAGCACCCACGTGGACCATCTGAAGAGGCATCTATCTGTCGCCAACGCCCTCTCGTGCCTGGCGCTGTTCGTCGCCCTGAGCGGCGTCGCCTATGCGGCGGCCCTCGGCAAGAACTCCGTCAAGACGAAGAACATCGCCAAGGGGGCGGTGACGACTCAGAAGCTCCGCAATGGGGCGGTGACGACGCCGAAGCTTGGCAACGAAGCGGTGATTGCGACCAAGATCGCCACCGGCAACGTCGGCTCCACGCAGCTCGCCGATGGAGGCGTGCGATCCGTTGACCTCGGGGGCAGCGTTGTCACCAGCGCGAAGTTGAAGAACGGCGCCGTAACGAACGAGAAGCTCGCCAACGATGCGGTCACCAGCGCGAAGCTCGCCGCCGAGGCGGTCGCGACCGGAAAGCTCGGCAAGGAATCGGTGACCGCCGAGAAGGTCTCCGCCGGACTGTTCGGGCAGCTCGTGAAGAACGTCTCCTACGTCTCTGAACAGACCGTCGCAAACGCGGAAGCCGTTCCGAAGTCCATCACCGCGCAGTGCCCGGCCGGCAAGGAGGCGATCGGCGGCGGCGCCCGGGTCACCGGGGCCGGAGTCACCAAGGTCGCGGTCACCGAGTCCTTCGCCACCTCCCCGGACGTGAACGGCAAGCGGACCGGCTGGCACGCGGTCGCGATGCCGATGGCGGCCGAGGCCGAAGCATGGGGCGTCGAGGCGGTCGCGGTCTGCGCGGAACTCTAGGCGCGGCGCAGATCGTGAGGTTCATGAGGGCCCGCTCAGGCGGGCCCTCCAACCGTCTGCGCACACGCGGCAGCGGGCGCAAATAGAATCCCGCGCCGCCCTTGAGCAGGCGGCCATGACACTCTTGACGCGACACCACTGCTGATGCGCGAGAAGAACCCCATCACCCACGAGGAGAAGCTCGCCTACCTGCGCGAGCTGCGTGAGGCGGCGATCCACTCGGCCTCCGAGGAGGCGGTCTCCAAGCAGCACGCGAAGGGCAAGATGACCGCTCGCGAGCGAGTCGAAAAGCTGCTCGACCCCGGCTCCTTCGAGGAGCTCGATACCTTCGTCCGTCACCGCACCTTCGACTTCGAGATGCAGAAGCGCCGTCCCTGGGGCGACGCCGTCGTCACCGGCTACGGCACGATCGAAGGCCGCACGGTCTTCGTCTTCTCCCAGGACTTCACGGTCTTCGGAGGCAGCCTTGGCGAGGTGATGGCCGAGAAGATGTGCAAGGTGATGGACCTCGCGGCCCAGGTCGGGGCGCCGGTGATCGGCATCAACGACTCAGGCGGCGCCCGCATCCAGGAGGGGGTGGTCTCGCTCGGCGCCTACGGCGATGTCTTCGTGCGCAACGTCCAGTGCTCGGGGGTGATCCCCCAGATCAGCCTGATCATGGGTCCCTGCGCCGGCGGCGCCGTCTACTCGCCGGCGATGACCGACTTCATCTTCATGGTCAAGGAGACCTCGCACATGTTCATCACCGGCCCGGAAGTGATCAAGACCGTGACCGGGGAGGAGGTCGAGTTCGAGGAGCTCGGCGGCGCGATGAGCCACAACACCAAGTCGGGCGTCGCCCATTTCGCCGCCGAGGACGAGGAGAGCTGCCTCGAGGACGTCCGCTACCTGATGAGCTTCCTACCCTCCAACAACCTGGAGCCGCCGCCCCGCTTCGCGCCCTCCGACGATCCCGAGCGCGAAGACACCGAGCTGGACACCCTCGTCCCCGACGATCCCTCCAAGCCCTACGACATGCGGGAGGTGATCTCCCGCATCGTCGACGACGGCGACTTCTTCGAGGTCCACGAGCACTTCGCGAAGAACATCGTCTGCGGCTTCTCGCGTCTCGACGGCTTTCCGGTCGGTGTGGTCGGCAACCAGCCCGCCCACCTCGCCGGCGTGCTCGACATCGAGTCCTCCGAGAAGGCGGCGCGCTTCGTTCGCACCTGCGACGCCTACAACATTCCGCTGGTCACCTTCACCGACGTTCCCGGCTTCCTGCCCGGTACCGACCAGGAGTGGAACGGCATCATTCGCCACGGCGCCAAGCTCCTCTACGCCTTCACCGAGGCGACGGTGCCGAAGCTAACGGTGGTCACCCGCAAGGCCTACGGCGGCGCCTACGACGTGATGAACTCAAAGCACATGCTGGCCGACTACAACGTCGCCTGGCCGACGGCCGAGGTGGCGGTGATGGGTCCCGAGGGGGCGGTCAACATCATCTACCGCAAGGACATCTCCTCCTCGCCGACGCCCGACGAGCGGCGCCAGAAGCTGATCGACGACTACAAGGCCCACTTCGCCAATCCCTACTCGGCGGCCGAGCGCGGCTACATCGACGACGTGATCGAGCCGCGGGAAACGCGCCCGAGGCTGATCAGGGCGCTTCGCATGCTCCACTCCAAGCGGGTGGACCAGCCGAAGCGCAAGCACGGCAACATCCCGCTTTAGCTCCGGCCTGCGCAGGGGGCTTTGACCCCGCACGAGGGCGGTCGGACTCGGTTGCGGCGCTCACGGAACCGCGGTCGCCTCGGTCTCGACGCCGCCGCCCTCGATGCGGCCGCCGCGGATAGCTCCTCCCGCGGCGCCTTCCTCGCGGGTGAGTCGGTGGGCGAGGTAGACGGGGATGATCGAGATCAGCACGACGATCACCGCGACGGCGTTGACGAGCGGCAGTTGCTGGGATCGGAAGAGATTGCGGAAGATCCAGATCGGCAGCGTTTCTTCGCCGGGACCGATCGTGAAATTGGTGACGATGATCTCGTCGAAGGAGAGGCCAAAGGCAAGCAGGGCTCCGGCTCCGAGGGCGCTCCTGAGGTTGGGCAGGGTGATGAAGCGGAAGGTCTGCCAGGTATGGGCGCCGAGATCGGCCGAGGCCTCCTCGAGGGAGGTCGAGAGGCGTCGCATGCGGGCGACGACGTTGTTGTAGATGACGACGATGCAGAAGGTCGCGTGACCGACGATCACGGTGAAGAGCGTCAGATCGAGGCCAAAGACCTGGGTGAAGGTGTTGTTGAGCGCCACCCCCGTGACGATTCCCGGCAGGGCGATCGGCAGGATGACCAGGAAGGAGATCGTCTCCCGGCCGAAGAAGCGGTGCCGCGCGACCGCCAGCGAGGCCAGCGTGCCCAGCACGATCGCGATCGCCGTTGCGGCGATGCCCGCCTTGATCGACGTGAGGAAGGCTTCGCGGGCGAATTCTTCTTCGATCGCCTTCGGGAACCAGTCGAAGGTCAGACCCGGCGGCGGCCACTCGAGGATGTTGCTCGCGTTGAAGGCGTATATGCCCAACACGATCAGCGGGATGTAGATGAAGGTGAGGCCGACCCCCACCGCGAGGCGGAGCAGGTTTGCCGATCTCTTCGAGAGTCGCATCCGCACCCCTAGATGTGCTCGAAGGCGCCCAGGCGGCGGGCGACCAGCAGGTAGGCGATCATCACGACGATCGGGACGAGCGCGAGCGCCGAGGCGAAGGGCAGGTTGTTGGAGATGTTGTTGTAGATCACGTTGCCGATGAATTGGTTGTTGGAGATGAGCCGCGGCGTGATGTAGTCGCCCAGGGTCAGGGCGAAGGTGAAGATCGAGCCGGCGACAACGGCCGGGAAGGCGAGTGGCAGGATCACCCGGCGGAAGGTGGTGAAGGGGGCGGCGCCGAGATCCTCGGAGGCGCTGATCAGCGAGTTGGGAATGCGCTCGAGGCCAGCGTAGATCGGCAGGATCATGTACGGCAGCCAGAGGTAGCTCATCACCAGCCAGACGGCGGTGTTGCCGTAACCGGGGCCGCTCAGCCCGAGCGGTTCGAGCACCCAGTTGATCGCGCCGCCGGCCGACAACATGGTCCGCCAGGAGAGCACCTTGGCGAGGTAGCTGGACCAGAGCGGGACCAGGACCGCGATTACGAGGATCGCCTTTCCACGGCGGCTGGCGATCTTGGCCATGTAGAACGCGATTGGGAAGGCGAGCACCGCGTCCGTGACGGTGACCAGCGCCGCGATCAAGACCGTGCGGCCGACGATGGTCCGGTAGACGGGGTCGCTGATGAGGGTTTCGAAGTTTTCGAAGCTGACGCTCTGTACGAGTTCGCCGCTCACTGCATTCACAGACCAGAAGGCGGCGACGAGCAGAACTAGGAGGGAGCCGAGATAGCCGACGACCAGCCAGGCCACCGGGAGGGACAGCAGCGACCCAATTTGAAGGCGGGGGCGGCCGTGGAAGAGGCCGGCGAGCCTGCGGCCCGCCGACCTCCTTGCCACGACCGCCTCAGCCGCCATGCGTCAGGAGCGGTCGCTCAGCCCTTGATCGAGGTCCAGGCCTGGACCCACTCGTTGTAGTCCTTGCAGTCGCTCGATCCGTCGCCGCAGTCGGCGAGCGGCGTCTGCCAGTAGTAGACCCGCTTCCAGAACGCGGGGTTTTCGGCGTGGTACTTCTGGCAGAAGTTCTTGTCCGCGGTGTGTTCGCAGGCAAGGCTCTGCGCCGGCGCCTCGCCGAAGTATTCGGCCACCTCGGCGTTCGCCGTGGGCGAGACGATCCAGTTCATCCACATGTACATGCAGTTGGGATGCTTGGCTTCGGAGCTGATCATCCATGTGTCCGACCAGCCGGTCGCGCCCTCGGACGGCAGGAAGCCCTGGGCGGCGGGACTCGCCGCCACCGGCTTGCCTTCTTCCTGCAGGGCGAAGTACTGGTACTGCCAGGTGGTTCCAACCTGGCTGTCCCCATTGGCGAATGCCGAGATTTGCTTTTCTGCTTCGGACCAGTATTCGCCGACCAGCGGCCGCTGTTCCTTCAGCAGCTTGACAGCGGCGTTGAACTGCTCTTCGTTCAGCTCATAGGGGTTGTCGATTCCCAGGTCGGGTTGGTGCGCTTTCAGATAGACGGCCGCGTCGGCGATGTAGATCGGGTCGTCGTAGGCGCTGATCTTGCCCTTGTACTCAGCCGCCACCGTCGGGTCGAGCATCACGTCCCACGAGGTCGGGGCGGGCTTGACGTCATTGGCGTTCCACATCAAGAGGTTGGCGCCACGTCCATGGGGGATGCCGTAGGGCTTGCCGTCGAACGTGTTGTACGGCTGGTCCTTGAGGTCGGAGAAAACGGTCTTGTAGTTGGGGACGAGGTCAACGTTGACGGGGTCGACGTCGCCACCTTCGAAGAGTCGCGCCGTCGCGTTGCCCGACGCAGAGACGCCGTCGTATTCGCCGGTCCGCATCAGTGTCACCATTTCGTCCGAGGTCCCGGCCACCTTGTTGTTGACCTTGCATCCGCTCTTCTCTTCGAACGGCTTCGACCATTCCGGTTCGACGTAGCCCGCCCACGAGATCAGGCTGACCTGGCCCTCGCCCGCTCCGAGCTTGGTCAGTTCTTCCCCGGTCGTGTCGTTGCCGCCGCCGCCGCAGCCGGCGAGCAGCAGCATGAAGGCGAGCAGGCCGCCAACGACGAGCCAGGCCGTGCGTGCAGGGTGTGTGTCCTCAGTCTTCACGTGATCCCTCCTCCGTGTTCGGTGTTCCACGAACCGCAACCGTGTGCTCCGGGCGCCAGCCCAGCAGCACCTCCCTCCCCCGCTCGGTGGCAGCATCGGCAGACGTGCCATCCACGTTCTGACGTACAAGCTGAAGGTCTCCGCCGCGCTCGAGATGGACCGTGTACCTGGTGACCATTCCGGCGTAGGTGACGTCAGCGATCCGCCCGCGCTCGGTGACCAGGCCGTTCGGGGTCGTGGCCGGGTCGAGCAGCTGGATCTTCTCGGGGCGGATGGTGAAGCGCGCGCCGTCGCGCTCGAGCAGGTTGGAGACGCCGACGAAACCGGCCACGAACTCGGTGGCTGGGCGCTCGTAGAGCTCCACCGGCGGGCTGACCTGCTCGATCCGGCCCAGGTTGAATACGGCGATCCGGTCGCTCATCGTCAGCGCCTCGTCCTGGTCGTGGGTGACGTAGACGAACGTGATGCCGACCTCGCCCTGGATCGCCTTCAGCTCGGTCTGCATCTGCTCGCGCAGCTTCAGGTCGAGCGCGCCAAGCGGCTCGTCGAGCAGCAGCACCCTGGGGCGGTTGACGATTGCGCGGGCCAGAGCGACGCGCTGCCGCTGCCCGCCTGAGAGCTCCCCCGGCCGGCGCTCGCCATAGCTGGGCAGCCGGACCATCTCCAGCGCCTCCTCGCGACGCCGCTCTCGCTCGGCCCTGGAGACACCGGCGACTCGCATCCCGTAGCCGACGTTCTCGCCGACCGTCATGTGCGGGAACAGGGCGTAGTCCTGGAAGACCGTGTTGACCGCGCGGTCGTATGGCGGCACGTCGCTCATGTCCCGGCCGGCCAACTCGATCGTCCCGGCGTTGGGGTCTTCGAAACCGGCGATCATCCGCAGCGTGGTCGTCTTTCCGGAGCCCGAGGGGCCGAGGAACGTGAAGAACTCTCCGGGCTCGATCTCGAGGTCGATGCCCGCAACAGCTTCGACCTCGCCAAAGTGCTTGGTGAGGTTGGCCAAGCGGATGTCTGGTGGAGCAGCTACACGAAGAAGTTAGCCGAGGGGGTCAGGAGACAATGGACAAAACGACCACGTCCGGTTGGACGGGGTGGCGCATGAGCCTGTTTCCCTGCCAGAGGCTCGATGCGCGGGTTGAGCGCGTGCGGGGACCCGGTGCCCTGAGTCAGAATTTGCAGCCGTCTCGCGGCGTCTGCGACGCCGCACCCGAAATCTGACTCACTCAACTAGTAGCCGGCAGGGTGACGCGCGACGTAGCCCTGGGGGCTGCGCAGGTCTTCGTGCCAGCGGGGGCCCGTGCCCTCCGAGTCGCCGGACGTGTCCCAGCGGTAGCCGGCGATCACCGCGTAGGCATGGCCGGGGTTGGTGTAGACGGTGATCCAGCGCCCTTCGCCCTGCTGGCCCCAGCGCTCCAGCGGCCCGGAGGGCAGGGGGCTGCTCAGGAAGCGGCCGCCGTGCAGCGCATAGCTGACCGAGCCCGAGCAGTCGTATCCGCGGTCCCACCATTGGCCGTGGCCACCGCCCCAGACATACGGTTTCGTGTGGATCCGGTTGGCGAAGGCGATCACCCTCTTGACCCGGTTTGGCGCCGAGCTGGGCGGGACGAGCGTCCCGCTGCTGAGCAGCCTCGCCTTCGGGGTGGGCGTGCACATGTCGATCGCGGCGGGCGTCAGGCCACCGCCCTTGCAGCCAGCAGCCGCTCCGGTCGGCAGGACCGACAGGACGGCAAGCGCCCCTGTGAGAATCAACCCCGCCTTGAGCTTTCGAGTGTTCGTAGGCAAACCGATCTCCTTCGTCGGCCTACGGGGTTAGCTGTCGGGCTGGCGCTAGAGGAGCCTGCGCCCCCGCCCTCGTTGGGCGGGTTAGCCCCGAAAACGTGGTTCCCCCGCTCCCGCGGCGCCTCCAGGCTGGCGGGATTCGGCGTTTCGGTTATTCGGAACGGCGAGCAGTGTAGACGATTGCCCGGCCAGATGCTCACAGGAAACAAACATTTTGTGACTCTTCTCACCCAGTTCTTGGATTCCTGTCCGAATCCGGGCCCGGGACAACCGCCGGGATGGACGTTGCACCGAGCGAGCCTTCCCCACCGGGACGGGCTGTGAGCCGTCCGGCTGGTAGCTTCCGACATCGATGGATCCTTCCGGTCGCACAGCCCTCCTCACCGGCGCAACGGGAGGCCTTGGGCGTGCGATTGCCAGAGCGCTCGCCTCGAGCGGGGCGAGCGTTGCGCTGAGCGCGCGCAAGGCCGAGGCGCTGGAGGAGTTGGCAGCCGAGCTGCCGGGCGACGGCCACCGAACGCTGCCATGCGACCTCGCAGAGCCGGGCGCCGCCGAGCGGCTCGCCGCCGAGGCGGGCGAGGTCGACATCCTCGTCGCCAACGCCGGCCTGCCGGGCGCGGGCTGGCTCACCGACTTCTCCCCGGAGGAGGTCGGGCGGGCCCTGCGGGTGAACCTGGAAGCGCCGATGTTGCTTGCGCACGCGCTCTTTCCGGCGATGATCGAGCGCGGGTCGGGCCACCTCGTCTTCATAGCCTCGCTCGCGGGGAAGGCGGGCAATCCCCGCAGCTCCATCTACAACGCGACCAAGTTTGGCCTGCGCGGCTTCGCGCTGGCGCTGAGGACCGATCTGGGCCCGCAGGGGATCGGCGTCTCGCTTGTCTCCCCCGGCTTCGTCCGCGAGGCCGGGATGTTCGCCGACGCGGGGGCGAAGTCGCCCCCCGGGATGGGAACGGCCACGCCCGGCCAGGTGGCGGACGCGGTCGTGAAGGCGATCGAGAGGGACAAGGTCGAGCTGGCGGTGGCGCCGCCGCTGCAGCGGATGCTCGCCCACCTGGGGTTGGCCAGCCCGGCGATGGCCGTGCGGGTGCAGAGCGGAACGGCGGGCCGCAAGACGGCGGAGGCGATTGCCGCGGGGCATTCGCGGGAGAAGAGGTAGACGACGGATTGAGAGGAGCTCGATGAACAGCGACTCATTCGGCGCCCGTTCCACCCTCGAGGTGGGCGGGCGTTCGTACGAGGTCTTCAGACTTGACGCGTTGCAGGAGCGGTTCGACGTGGCGCGCCTGCCGTACTCGCTCAAGGTGCTGCTGGAGAACGTCCTGCGGCTCGAGGACGGGCGGTCCGTGACGGCCGCGGACGCGGAGGCGATCGCGACCTGGGACGCGGCGGCCGAACCCAGCGTCGAGATCCCGTTCCAGCCGGCGCGGGTGCTGATGCAGGACTTCACGGGGGTGCCGGCGGTGGTGGACCTGGCGGCGATGCGCGACGCGATGGCGGAGATCGGGGGCGACCCCGAGAGGATCAACCCGCTGGTCGAGGTTGACCTGGTGATCGACCACTCGGTCCAGGTCGATGCCTTTGGCAACGAGCGAGCCTTCGCGGTCAACGCGGAGCGCGAGTTCGAACGCAACCGCGAGCGCTACTCGTTCCTGAAGTGGGGGCGGGAGGCCTTTGACAACTTCAGCGTCGTCCCGCCCGCGACCGGCATCTGCCACCAGGTCAACCTCGAGCACATCGCCCGGGTTGTGCAGAGCAGCGATCGTGCCGGCACCCTGCAGGCCTATCCCGACACGCTGGTCGGCACCGACTCCCACACGACGATGGTCAACGGGCTCGGCGTGCTCGGCTGGGGCGTCGGTGGGATCGAGGCCGAGGCCGCGATGCTCGGCCAGCCGATCTCGATGTTGCTGCCGCAGGTCGTCGGTTTCAGGCTGGTCGGCGCGCTGCCGGAGGGCGCGACCGCAACCGATCTGGTGCTCACCGTGACCGAGGCCCTCCGCAAGCAGGGCGTCGTTTCCAAGTTCGTGGAGTTCTTCGGGCCCGGCCTGTCGACGCTGGCCCTGGCGGACCGGGCCACGCTCGGCAACATGTCGCCGGAGTTCGGCTCGACCTGCGCGATCTTCCCGATCGACGCCGAGACGCTCCGCTACCTGGAGCTCACCGGGAGGCCGACCGAGACGATCGAGCTGGTCGACGCATACGCGCGCGAGCAGGGGATGTTCCATGACGCCGACTCCGAGGACCCGGTCTTCTCGGCGACGTTCGAGCTCGACCTCGGCGACGTCGAACCCAGTATCGCCGGGCCGAGGCGGCCCCAGGACAGGGTTCCCCTGGCGCAGGCGAGCGAGGCCTTCCTGGGGGCGATGCGGGAGTTCGACCCCGAGGCCGCCGAGCAGATGGGCAACGGCGTCGATGAGGCGGTCGAGGAGTCCTTCCCGGCGTCCGACCCCCCCGCCGAGGGGCACGAAGACGAGCGCGGCAGGCCCCGTCCCGCGGTCAGCGGCGCACCGGCTGCCACGCTCGAGCATGGCAGCGCGGACGCGATCGAGGTGACGCTCGAGGACGGCACGACGGTGGAGCTGGACCACGGCCGCGTCGTGATCGCGGCGATCACCAGCTGCACCAACACCTCGAATCCCTCGGTGATGATCGGCGCCGGGCTGCTCGCACGCAACGCGGTGCGGCGCGGTCTGAAGCGCAGGCCGTGGGTGAAGACCTCGCTGGCGCCCGGCTCGACGGTGGTCACCGACTACCTTCAGAGGGCGGGGCTGACGGAGTACCTCGACCAGCTGCAGTTCAACCTGGTCGGCTACGGCTGCACCACGTGCATCGGCAACTCCGGCCCGCTCCCGCCGGAGATCTCGGCCGCCGTCGCCGAGAGGGACCTCGTGGTCTGCGCGGTGCTGTCGGGGAACCGCAACTTCGAGGGCCGCATCAACCAGGACGTGAAGGCGAACTACCTGGCGAGCCCGCCGCTCGTCGTCGCCTACGCGCTCGCCGGCCGCATGGACGTCGACCTGCTGAACGAACCGCTCGGCGAGGGCTCCGACGGTGAGCCCGTATACCTTCGCGACATCTGGCCCGACGCGGCGGAGGTGAAGGAGCTCGTGGCTCGCTCAATCGCCTCGGAGATGTTCACCCGCAACTACGGTGGGGTGTTGAAGGGCGATCGGAGCTGGAACGCGGTCGAGGTGCCGGAGGGGGACCGCTACACCTGGCCGGACTCCACCTACGTTCGCCGCCCCTCGTTCTTCGACGGGATGCCGGCGGAGCCCCCGGGTGCCGAGCCAATCTCCGGCGCGCGGGTGCTGGCCGTGCTCGGCGACTCGATCACCACGGATCACATCTCGCCCGCGGGTGCGATCAAAAAGGACAGCCCGGCGGGACGGTGGCTGATCGACGAGGGGGTGGAGCCTCGCGATTTCAACTCCTACGGATCGCGCCGCGGCAACCACGAGGTGATGATCCGCGGCACCTTCGCCAACATTCGCCTGCGCAACAGGTTGGTGGAGAAGGCCGGCGGCTTCACGCGCCACTTTCCCGACGGCGAGGAGACCACCATCTTCGACGCCGCGACGGCTTATGCGCAGGAGGGTGTGCCACTGGTCGTCCTGGCGGGCAAGGAGTACGGAACCGGATCGTCTCGCGACTGGGCTGCCAAGGGAACGAAGCTGCTCGGAGTCAGGGCGGTGATCGCCGAGGGCTTCGAGCGGATCCATCGCTCCAACCTGATCGGGATGGGTGTCCTTCCCCTCCAGTTCCCCGACGGCGAGAGCATCGAGTCGCTCGGCCTGACCGGTGAGGAGACGATCGACGTCGGTGACCTCGAAGACTGCGAGGCGAAGTCCGTTACGGTGACGGCTCGCCGCGACGACGGCACCGAGGTCGACTTCGAGGCCACCGTTCGCCTCGACACGCCGAATGAGGTTGTCTATTTGCGCAACGGCGGAATCCTCCAGACCGTGCTGCGGAATCTCAGGAACTGAGCCTGAATCCAGGAACTCGCAGTCTGAATTCACCGATCTCGCCGGCCTCGCCGGTTTCGGATGATTCAGACTGAGTGCGCTGAGCCGATCAGCGCGGTCCCGGCGGCCGGGGAGGAAGCCGAACGGTGACTCAACGGATAATGCGACGCAGTGGGGCCGCGGGAGGCAGGGGGTCCGCGCGACCCTCACTGCGCCTGCGCGTCGGTAGCCAGGGAGGGGTGCCGACGCGGCTGTTCCCCTGGGCGGGACTGCCCAGGAAGAACAGTCACTGTCTACCTATAGCGCGTGAAGCCGCCGGGGTCAAGGCATTTTGAGCGTATCTATGGGCATTCCGCGACTTTTTGGCGGGCCTCGGCCACTCCCCACCCACGGCGCTCGATCAGTTCGATTCCGATCACGCTGCCGACCGGTCCGACAGGTGTGAGGGTGGCGGCGAGCAATGCGTACGGTGCCTCCCGTCTCACAGCTGCTGTCCAGATCGCCATGCAGAGTGCGACGAACCCCAGTCCGTGCGCCCATCCGAACACCATGGTCTCGGTTTCGAACCCCGGCAGGAGCCAGAACACGATCAGCGCGCTGAAGATCGCCAGCTCAACCCAAGAGAGCAGCTTGACGCGAGCGAACAGCTTTCCTGGAACGGGCTTTTTCATGGTCTGACCATCCGGACACCCCCACCCTCCCGACCTACGCGCCGGGGGCGAGGGCGGTGAGGACGATGCGCTCCTGCTCGCGGGCGTGGGCGATCGAGTAGCCCTCGCCGGGGCTGGCCCGGGTTGGGCGGCCGACGTAGCCCAGCTCGATCCCCTCGGGCAGCACCTCGGGTAGGCGTTTGGACATCACCTTCCAACCGCCCATGTTGCGGGGCTCCTCCTGCGTCCACACGACCTCCTTCAGGTTCGGGTAAGAGGAGATGAGTCGCGCCAGCTGTTCCTGGGCAAACGGGTAGAGCAGCTCCACCCGGGCGATCGCGACGTTCTCGGCTGTGCTGCGTCGCTCGCTTGCGTCGATGTCGAAGTAGACCTTTCCCGTGCAGAGGACGAGCCGCTCGATGCGCTCCCGGCGGTCGGCCGCGAGTTGGTCGTCGAGGATGAAGTGGAAATGCCCCTCGGTGAGCTCCTGCGGAGACGCGGATGCGCGATCGAGGCGCAGCAGCCCCTTGGGGGTGAAGACGACCAGCGGCCGCGGCTTGCGGATCAGCGCCTGGCGGCGCAGCAGGTGGAAGTACTGGGCGGCGGTGCTGGGGTTGGCGATGCGTATGTTCCCCTCCGCGCCCAGTGCGAGAAAGCGCTCGATTCGGGCGCTGGAGTGCTCCGGCCCCGATCCCTCGTAGCCGTGCGGGAGGAGCAGGGTGAGGCGGCTGGTCTGACCCCACTTCGCCTCGCCGGATGCGATGAAGCTGTCGATCATCACCTGGCCGGCGTTCGCGAAATCGCCGAACTGCGCCTCCCAGAGGACCAGCGCACTGGGCGTTGCCGTCGAGTACCCGTACTCGAAGCCCAGGCAGGCGACCTCCGAGAGGGGGCTGTTGTAGACCTCGAAGGGGGCGCTGGCCGCCTCGAGGTTCTGCATCGGACAGTACGGGAGACCGGTTTTCTCGTCGTGGAGGACGAGGTGGCGGTGGGAGAAGGTGCCCCGCTCGGTATCCTGGCCCGTGAGACGGATGTGGACGCCGTCGCTCAGCAGCGAGGCGAAGGCGAGTGCCTCGGCGTGTCCGAACTCGATCCCGCCCTTCTCCAGAGCCTCCACTCTCCTGGAGAGTGGTTTGCGCAGCTTGCGGTGGATGGTGAAGCTCTCCGGAACTTCGAGCAGGCACTCGTTCAGCTCCCGAAGCTTCGCGCCGGGCACCGCGGTGTCCACCGGTGGGCTGGCGCTGCGGTCCAGTTCGCCGGTGGCGGTCGTGGTTACGGTGGGGTCTTCGTACTCACCCAGCTCCATCCTCTTGCGCAGGTCCTTCAGCGCCGCTGACATCTCGTCATGGCGCTCCTGTCCGGCGGCCTCAACGCCCTCTTTGCCGACCACACCCTCTTCGATCAGCCTGCCGGCGTAGATCTCGGACACCGGCGGGTGGGCCTTGACCCTCGCCGCCAGCAGCGGCTGCGTGTAGGCGGGCTCGTCCGTCTCGTTGTGGCCGTAGCGGCGATACCCGATCACGTCGATGACGATGTCGCGTTCCCAGCGCTCGCGGTAGGCCATCGCGAGGCGGATCGCCGCCGAGCACGCCTCGACGTCGTCGGCGTTCACGTGGACGATCGGCACGTTGAATCCCTTTGCCATGTCGGCGGCGTAGGGGGTCGAACGGGCATCCTCGGGATCGGTGGTGAATCCCACCTGGTTGTTCTGGATGAGGTGAATCGTGCCGCCGGTCGTGTACCCCCTCAGCCCCTGCAGGTTGAGGGTCTCCGCGACGACACCCTGGCCCGGGAAGGCTGCGTCTCCATGCAGGAGCACGGGGACAGCTCGCTTCGGATTGTGGGTCAGCTGCGATCCGTCGAATTCGGACTGCAGGAAGCGCGCGCCACCCTCCACCACCGGGTCGACGAACTCGAGATGGCTCGGGTTGGGGTAGAGGCGGATGGCGATCGTCTCGCCCTCGCCGGTCTCGAAGACCCCCTGGTGGCCGTAGTGGTACTTGACGTCGCCGGTACCGCGGGGCGGGATCGCTGCGACTGCCTTCACCGCCTCGATCTGTTTGGCGCCCTCGAACTCGGCGAGGATCGACTCGACGGGGCGGCCCAGGTTGTGGGCGAGGACGCTCAGCCGCCCCCGGTGGGCCATCCCGAGGACGACCTCCTCGGCACCCGCCCGGCGGGAGAGGGTGGCGATCTCGTCGAGCATCGGCACGACCACGTCCAGCCCCTCGATCGCGAAGATCTTCTGTCCCAGGTACGCCTTCTCGACGAATCGCTCGAACTCGAAGACGTCTATCAGCCGCTCCATCAGCCGCCGTTTCTCATCCGCCGTGAGCGGCTGCCGGTGGGCGCCGGTCTCGACCATCTCGCGCAGCCACGTCCGCTGCTGATGGGAGGAGAGGTGCTCGAACTGGTAGGCGATCGTGCCGCAGTAGGCCTCGCGCATGCGGGGCAGCACCTCGAGCAGGGTCTCCCCGGGCACGCCAATGCGCAGGACGGAGGCGGGAATGCGAGCCATCAGCTCCGGCGTCAGGCCGAGCCTCTGGGGGTCGATCGCCGGGTCGCCCTGCGGCTCCCGGCCAAGAGGGTCCAGGCGGGCCGAGAGATGGCCGTGGGTGCGGTACCCCTTCAGCAGCGAGGTGGCGGCCTGGACTCCCTCGAGGAGCTCCTCGTCGGGCTGCGCCGGAGCCGGGGCCGGGGCGGCCGCACCGAGCGGCGGGGCGGACGCGGACGCAGGGTGGGCGGCCGCGAGCGGTGCGGCATCGACGCCGTGGTCGGTGGCCAGCGACTCGTAGAAGCCGTCCTCGCCCTGCAGAAGCTGCTCGACCCGGCGCAGGAAGGCGCCCGACTCGGCGCCCTGGATCACGCGGTGATCGTAGGTCGAGGTCAGGGTCATCGTCTTCGAGACGCCCAGCTGCCGCAGCCGCTCGGGCGATGCATGGGCCCACTCGGGCGGGTAGGCGATCGCCCCGGCCGCGACGATCGCGCTCTGGCCCCTCATCAGCCGGGGGACCGAGGCAACCGTGCCGATGCCGCCAGGGTTGGTCAGCGAGATGTTCGTCCCCTGGAAATCGTCCGCTGTGAGCTTGTTCTCCCGCGCCCTCGTGACCAGCTCCTCGTACTCGGAGTGAAAGGCGGCGAAATCGAGGCGCTCGGCGCCCCTGATCGTGGGGACCATGAGGCTGCGGGAGCCGTCCTTGCGCTCGACGTCGACGGCAATGCCGAGGTTGACCGGGCCGTTCTCGATCGCGAACGGCTTGCCGTCGCGCTCCTCGAAGGTGCGGGTCATCACCGGCCACTCCCTCGCCGCCACGACGATGGCCCAGGCGATGATGTGCGTGAACGAGACCTTCAGGCCGCGCTCCTTGAGAGCCCCGTTCAGCGCCCTGCGCTTGGCGTCGAGCGTGTCGACCGAGACCGTTCTGAAGGAGGTGGCGGTGGGTACGTCGCGGCTCTCGTCCATCGCCTGGGCCAGCATCGCCGCCGGCCCGCGCAGCGGCTTGGCCTCCCCGGCGGTGGGCGCCGCCGCGCCTCCCTCGGGCGCCGCCGCGCCTCCGGCGCGCCCGTCGGCGGCGGCCAGCACGTCCTCCTTCGTGACCTTCGCCCCGGGCCCCGACCCGTCGATGGCGCCGAGGTCAACTCCCCGCTCGGCCGCCACCCGCCGCGCCACGGGCGTTGCCCTCACGCCGTCCGGGCCACCGCCATCGCCGTTTCCGGCAACGGCCGCTCCGGTGCCCTCCTCGCGGGTGAGGGTGGCGTCCCGATCGGCGGCCCCGCCGACATCCGGCTCCTCCGCGGCGGGGCCCGCGGCCGCCTCGCCCGACCCCTCGCCGGGCTCCATCTCCGCCAGGGGCGCGCCGACGGGGACCTCCTCGTCGACCGCGGCTATCAGCCTCGTGATCACGCCATCGGTCGGCGCCGGAACCTCGGCGTCGACCTTGTCGGTCGACACCTCGACCACCGTGTCGCCCTCGTTGACGAAATCGCCCTCGGCCACATGCCACTCGAGCACGATTCCCTCGGTGACCGACTCGCCCATTTCGGGCATCTGGATCTGCACGGTCGCCGTCTCCGCCATCTCGGTTGAGTCTAGAGGCGAGGCCCTTCGAAGTTGCCGCGCGCACAGGTTGCCGCGCGCACGGAGTCGACGCGCTCCGTCTACTCGCGCGCTGAGACTGCTCTTGTACGTCCCAGGGATGTAAAAAAGCAGTCTCAGCGAACCTGTCCGCTCGAATGCCCGGTCGCTCTCGCGCCTGGCGCGGCACAGGCCCGAATTTCGCCACCGGGGAGGTGGTCCGAATTTCGCCACCGGGGAGGTAGGCTGAACGGGCAATGAACTACTTCGTCACCGGGGCGACGGGATTCATCGGCCGCAACCTCGTGGAGCGCCTCCTGCAACGCGAGGGAACGGTCTACGCGCTGGTCCGGGCGGGCTCGCGGGGGCGGTTGGAGGAGCTGCGCACGGCGTGGGGAGCCGACGGTGCTCGGGTCGTCCCCGTTGCGGGGGACCTCGCCCAAGCGGGCCTCGGGGTCTCCGAGGAGGACCTGCTGACCCTGCGCGGCGACGTCGACCACTTCTTCCACCTGGCCGCGATCTACGACATGTCGGCGGGGGCCGAGGCCCAGGAGATCGCCAACGTCGAGGGGACGCGGCACGCGATCGAGTTGGCGGCCGCGATCGAGGCGGGCTGTTTCCACCAGGTCAGCTCGATTGCCGCGGCCGGTCTCTACCGGGGCGAGTGGCGCGAGGACATGTTCGACGAGGCTGAGGACCTCGATACCCATCCCTACTTCCGCACCAAGCACGAGTCGGAGCGTGTTGTGCGCCGCGAGTACGACCGCCCGTGGCGGGTCTACCGGCCCGGGATTGTCGTTGGCGACTCGCGCACCGGCGAGATAGACAAGATCGACGGGCCCTATTACTTCTTCAAGCTGCTGCAGCGGGCGCGGCGGTTGCTGCCCGCGTGGCTGCCCGCGGTGGGGATCGAAGGGGGCGAGATCAACATCGTCCCGGTCGACTTCGTCGCCGCGGCAATAGACCACATCGCACACCAGCCGGGACTCGATGGGCAGGCCTTCCACCTCACCGACCCCAACCCGAAGAGCGCCGGCCAGGTGGTCAACCTCTTTGCCCGCGCTGCGGATGCGCCGCAGGCAGCGCTGCGGCTCGACTCCGAGGTCACCGACCCCGCGGCGACGCTTGTCCGCACCGGGTTGAAGCTGTTCCCGCCGGCGAAGCGGGCGGCCAAGATGGCGCTGAACGAGCTGGGCATCCCGCCCGGCGTTCTCAACTACGTCAACTACCCGACCAGCTTCGACTCAACCAACGCGCAGGCGGCGCTGGAGGGCTCCGGGATCGCGGTGCCACCGCTCGAGACCTACGCCGACCGCGTCTGGGACTACTGGGAGCGGACCCTGGACCCGGACCTCTTCAGGGACCGTTCGCTGTCCGGGGCCGTGCGCGGCAAGGTGGTCCTGATCACCGGCGCCTCCTCGGGCATCGGCCGCGCCACGGCTGTCAAGGTGGCCGACGCCGGGGCGACGGTCCTGCTGGTGGCCCGCTCCGTGGAGAGGCTGGAGAAGACCAAGGAGGAAATCGAGGCGGCCGGTGGCGTCGCGCATATCCACCGCTGCGACATGGCCGACACCGACGACATCGTGCGGATGGCCGACGAGGTGCTGGCCTACCACGGCCAGGTCGACATCCTCGTCAACAACGCCGGTCGCTCGATCCGGCGATCTGTCGAGCTCTCCTACGACCGCTTCCACGACTACGAGCGAACGATGCAGCTCAACTACTTCGGCGCGGTGCGGCTGATTCTGGCGCTGCTGCCGTCGATGCGCGGGCGCGAATCCGGCCACATCATCAACGTCAGCACGATCGGCACGCAGACCAACCCGCCGCGTTTCTCGGCCTACGTTGCCTCGAAGGCGGCGCTTGACGCGTTCGGCCGCGTGATCGCCTCCGAGGTGATCGACGACGGCGTCCACATCACGACGATCCACATGCCGCTGGTGCGGACGCCGATGATCGCCCCGACGCGGATGTACGACATGTTCCCGGCGATCACCCCCGAGGAGGCGGCGGAGATGATCGCCGGAGCGATGATCTCCCAGCCGAAGAAGGTGGCGACGCGGCTGGGGACCTTCGGCGAGCTGCTCTACGCGGTCGCCCCGAAGGCGAGCGACACGATCCTCAGCACCGCCTACAGGCTGTTCCCGGAGTCCCAGGCCGCCAAGGGCAAGGCCGAGGAGGCCCCCGACCAGGTCCCCACGACCGAGGCGGTCGCCTTCGCGCACCTGATGAAAGGCGTCCACTGGTAAGGGGATGGGGCGCCTCTCGCCCGGACAAGTGCCAGTCTAATTAGACCGGCACTTTGAGTATCCGCCCGTTCGAGAGGCGCCCCATCCCCTTACCCATCGGCATGAGCAGAAGGCTGAAGCATTGGGGGTGGGGGTACGAGGACCAGCAGCCGTCTCGGGCTGAGATCGAGGC
The DNA here is from genome assembly GCA_963707965.1 of uncultured Solirubrobacterales bacterium. Classification (GTDB taxonomy): domain Bacteria; phylum Actinomycetota; class Thermoleophilia; order Solirubrobacterales; family 70-9; genus VRUE01. The sequence continues at coordinate 738,245 of CAVPRR010000007.1, read as the reverse complement.
AGCGGCGGAGGGAATCCGAGATCGGCTCGGGTTCGGGGGCGAGATCGAGGAGCCGGTTCCGCTGGAGCGAGTCGAGATCCGCGCCCCGAGATTGAAGGCGCCCGCGGAACTTGGCGACCTGTTCACGGATGGGCACTACGAGCGCGTGTCGCATGCGCTGGGAAAGGCCTACCGGGATGTGGTGCGCGGGTTTCGCGGGGAGTTCGACAACCCGCCTGACCTGGTTGCCCTCCCGCGCGACGAGTCCGAGATCGAGGCGGTGCTGAGCTGGTGCGAGGCGGAGGGCGCGGCGGTGGTGCCGTTCGGGGGTGGGACCAGCGTCGTCGGCGGCGTCGAGCCGCGGCTCGGCGAGCGCTCCGTCGTCTCGCTCGACCTGCGCCGCCTGGACCGTGTGCTGGACGTCGACGCGCAGTCGCTGGCGGCGCGGATCCAGGCTGGCGCAACCGGGCCGCGCCTGGAGGAGCAGTTGCGCGAGCACGGCCTGACGCTGCGCCACTTTCCGCAGTCCTTTGAGCTCTCGACCCTGGGCGGCTGGATCGCAACCCGGGCGGGCGGTCACTTCGCGACCCTCTACACGCACATCGACGACCTGGTCGAGTCCGTGCGGGCGATCACGCCGCGCGGCATCTGGGAGAGCCGGCGGTTGCCGGGCTCGGGAGCCGGCCCCTCGCCGGACCGGGCCCTGATCGGCTCGGAGGGCATCCTCGGAGTGATCGGCGAGGCATGGGTGCGGGTTCGTCCCCGGCCCGTGTTCAAGGTCTCCTGCGGCGTCGAGTTCGACGACTTCCTGGTCGCCGCTGCGGCGGTTCGGGAGATCTCCCAGTCGGGCCTCCACCCCTCCAACTGCCGGCTGCTCGATGCGCTGGAGGCCGGCACGACCGGTGCGGGAAGTGGCGAGAAGAGCCTGCTGGTCCTGGGGTTCGAGTCCGCCCACCATCCCGTCGAGGCGCCGATGCAGCTGGCGCTGTCGATCGCCCGAGAGCACGGCGGCACGCCGGGTGAGGTGCGTTCGCGATCCCCGCAGACGGAGGCCGACCGGCCGCCGGCGGGCGGCGCCGTCGATACGTGGCGCTCGGCCTTCCTCTTCGCGCCGTACCTGCGCGATACGTTTGTCGCCTGCGGGGTCCTCTCCGACACCTTTGAGACGGCGATCACCTGGGATCGCTTCGAGGACTTCCACGCGAACGCGATGAGCGCGGCCCGGGCGAAGGTCGCCGAGGTCTGCGACGCACCCTCCGACGGCCCCGGCGCGCCGCGCGTAACCTGCCGCTTCACCCACGTCTATCCGGATGGGCCGGCCCCCTACTTCACCGTGATGGCGCCCGCTGTGCGGGGCGGCGAGGTCGAGCAGTGGGATGAGATCAAGGCGGCGGCCTCCGAGGCCGTGATCGACGGCGGCGGCACGATCACCCACCACCACTCGGTGGGCCGCGACCACCGTCCCTGGTATGACCGCCAGCGCCCGGCTCCCTTTGCCGCAGCCCTGCGCGCCGCCAAGGCAGAGCTGGACCCGGCAGGGATTCTCAACCCCGGCGTCCTCATCGACCCCTGACCTCGCTGCGCCGGACCCGTTCCACCGTCCTCAGCACGCGTTCGCTCCCTATCTCGACGCGTTCGCTGTTTATCGACGCGTTCGCTGTTCATGTCGCTCAGCGACAGGAAGGACGAACGCAGCTCCGGGGGACGGCTTACATGCTCATTACGCGCTCCTGACGGGCGCCGTACGCGGCGATTTTCGGATCGCCTGGACCGATCGGACGACCGGGAGGTCAGAGATGTTCAACTCATTCCGCACGCGCGCCCACTGGGTCGCCGTGCTCGGCATTGTCGTGGCGCGTGCCGCGGGCGGTGTCGCCGTGGCCGAGAGCGGCGCGGGCGGCGGCTCGTTGGAAGCCGCCCAGGAGGGCGGGAACCAGAGGGGCTGACGCCCGGCGGCGCTACCCTGTCGCGACTGAACCTCCCTGGTCTGGCGGTCGTCATCTGCCGCCTGCGCCCTGTGAAGATGGAAACGATCACTTCGGAAAAGCCGGCGGTCCCGGCCGACGCCAATCGCCCGGATGCCGCGTCGCAGGAGCCGGTCGCGCCGCGGCGCTCACCGCTGCAGGCGGCCGTGAAGACGGGGCGGCCGCAGGAGTGGATCAAGAACGTATTCGTCTTCGCCGGCCTGCTCTTCTCGGGGAAGTTCAACCAGCCGCATGACGTGCTGGAGGCGGTCCTCACCTTCATCGCGTTCTGCGCCATCTCCAGCGCCGGCTATTACGTGAACGACCTGGTCGACGTCGAGCTCGACCGCAAGCATCCGAAGAAGCGCCTCCGCCCGCTGGCCGCCGGCGAGCTCTCGGAGCGGGCGGCGATGACGATCTCTCCGGTGCTCGCAGCGGTGGCGATCGGCCTCGCCTTTGCCGCCGTCAACTGGGAGGTCGGGCTGATGGTGGTCGGCTATGGGATCGCCCAGATGGCCTACAGCCTCGGCCTCAAGCAGATCGTGATCGTCGACGTGATGACGCTCGCCGGCCTCTTCATCCTCCGGGTCGCGGCCGGCGCCAGCGCCGTCGATGCCCACGCCTCGGAATGGCTGATCCTCTGCACGGGCATGCTCGCGCTCTTCCTCGGCGTCACCAAGCGCCGCCAGGAGGCCGTCTCCGAGCTGCACCAGGGAACCAGCAGCCGCCCCGTGCTCGAGCACTACTCGCTGCCGTTCCTCGATCAGATGGTGGCCCTGGTCACCACCGGGACAGTGATCAGCTACTCGATCTATGCCGTCAACTCGCCGCTCATCGGCAACAAGATGATGTGGACGATCCCCTCGGCGCTCTACTGCATCTTCCGCTACCTCTACCTGATCTACGACCGCTCCGACGATCGCTCCACCGCCGCAATCGTGGCTGAAGACAAGCCCCTGATCGCCGGGGTCGCCTCCTTCGCGGTGATCGCCTTTCTGCTGCTCTACGTCTTCAAGTGAGGCGGGGGCGCCTGTCGCTCGGCGCCGCGCGTGGCTGGCGCGTCCACACGAGGCGGCGCCTGGTAGCCCTCGGGGTCGTGCTGGCGGCGCTGCTCGTCGCCCTGCCGCTGGCGCTCGCGGCCCTCAGCGCCTCGTCGTCGAAGGCCCCGGGGTCGAGCAGGGTGAGCTACAACCTGCGCCGCCAGCTGCGGAGAGAGGAGTCGGCGCGGCGCGGCGCGCGTCAGAGCAGGGCGATCGATGCGCTGCTGAAGGACAGGCCGGTGCTCCGCGCGGGCTCGGGCCGCGAGCGCGAGGTGGCGCTCACCTTCGACGACGGCCCCGGTCCCTACACGCCGCAGATCCTCGACACGCTGATCCGCCTTCGGGCCCCCGCTACCTTCTTCCCCGTCGGGTTCACGATCGACGAATACCCGGCGTCGATACAGCGCGAGGTGGAGAACGGCTTCGCGATCGGCGATCACACCGAGAACCACGCCAGGCTCGGGGGCCTTCCTGCGAAGGAACAGGAGGCCGAACTGCTCGAACAGGCAGCCGAGCTGCGGCGCCAGGGCGCGCCGTTCCCGCGGCTCTTCCGGCCGCCCTTCGGCGTCTACGACGCCACCACCCTGAAGCTGCTGCGCCGCCACCGCATGCTGGTCGTCCTGTGGACTGTGGAGACCGCCGACTACGAGCGTCCGGGAGACGAAGCCATCGTCCAGCGGGTGCTCCAGGACGTCCGCCCCGGCGCGATCGTTCTCCTCCACGATGGCGGCGGCGACCGGTCGGAGACGGCTGCCGCCCTGCCCCGGATCATCCATGAACTGCGCGCTCGCGACTACAGGCTCGTCACGATCCCCCAGCTTGCCCTCGACAGCCCGCCCGGGTAGGTCAGTCAGCCTCGACCGGAAGGTCGGAGAGGAGCTCGACCCTGCCGCCGCGGTTGAACTGGACGTCGATCGTCTCGTTCTTGCGGTAGGTGCCGAAGAACCCGAGGTACATCGCCAGCCAGCGGCCGGTGCCGACCTTCTCCTTGACGATCTGCCGGGTGAAGGCGATCGCTCCGGCGCGCACGCCGTAGTCGACGCCCTCGCGCTGCTCGATGCCGTTGACGAAGACCGCGTACGGAGGTTCGGCGCCAGCCGGCAGTTTCACCCGCCGGCCGGCGGCGTAGCTGCCCTTCGGGATCTCGGTCTCGGTCTCGCTCATTTTCAGGCCCCCACCTGGGGCACCTCTGTCGGGTAGAGCCCGACAGAGGTTCCCCAGGTGGTCATTTTGCCTGTTCCAGAGTCTCGCGAACCACGTCGAACGGCGTGTCGTAGTCGGTGGGGTCCAGCTCCTCGCGCCTCAGTCCGCCGCGATAGGGGACGAAGGTGCCGTCCCCACGAAGGTCGATGCCGGCGGTTCGCCCGCCCAGCAGGCGCCCGCCGCCCGCGAGCTGCAGCCGTGCAAGCACCCGATCCGCCGGCCTGAATGAGCGCAGCATCGATACGGGTCTGGCCGGTCCTTCAGAGCGGATCTCCAGCGCCCGCCGCCTCATCTCGGCAATCGCCTCCCCCAGGTCCTCGAACGACTCGTGCGAGACATCGGATCCGTGCCGAATCGTCAGCTTCCAGGACATGGCGCACAGCGTATGCATTCGGAAAGAGGCGTAGGGGGAGTTCTCCTGCGCGCGGCGCTACCCGAAGGGACAGCGCGCAGGGGAACTCCCCCTACGCCTCCCACCGCCAAATTGAGCTATGCGCCGCGCCGCGGCCGCTTCGGCCGCCGCGCCGGCGGGCCGACGATTTTGTCGGGCCCCTCACGATCGGCGGCCGGGATGTAGTCGCGGTCGAGATGGCCGGTGTAGATCTGGCGCGGACGGGCGATCTTCTGCTCGCGGTCGTCGTTCATCTCCATCCACTGCGCGACCCAGCCGGCGGTGCGGGGAATGGCGAAGATCACCGTGAACATCTCGGTCGGGATCTCCAGCGCCTCGTAGATGATCCCCGAGTAGTAGTCGACGTTCGGGTAGAGCTTGCGGGAGGTGAAGAACTCGTCCTCGAGCGCGTGTTTCTCCAGCTCGCGGGCGATCTCGACCACCGGGTTGTACTCCGTTGCTTCGAAGACCTCCCCCATGTGCTGCTGGATGATCCGCGCCCGCGGGTCGTAGTTCTTGTATACGCGGTGGCCGAACCCCATCAGTTTCTCCTCGCGGTTCTTGACCCCCTCGAGGAAGGCGGGGATGTTGTCGACCGACTCGATCCGGCGCAGCATCCGCAGCACCGCCTCGTTGGCCCCGCCGTGCAGGGGCCCGTACAGCGCCGCGACGCCGGCGGCCACCGCGGAGTAGGGGTCAACCGCAGAGGAGCCGACCCCGCGCACGGCGTTGGTCGAGCAGTTCTGTTCGTGGTCGGCGTGGAGGATGAAGAGCACGTCCAGCGCCCGCGCCAGCCTCGGGTCCGGCTCGTACTTCGCCTCGGTCTTCTTGAACATCATCGAGAGGAAGTTCCCGGGATAGTCGAGGTCGTTGTCCGGGTAGACGTAGGGCAGCCCCATGTTGTGGCGGAAGGAGAAGGCGGCGAGCGTCGGCACCTTGGCGATCAGCCTCACAGCGGCCATGTAGCGCTCTTCGGGGTCGTCGATCTGCTTGGCGTCGGGGTAGAAGGTGGAGAGCCCCCCAACCCCGGCGAGCAGCATCCCCATCGGGTGGGCGTCGTAGCGGAAGCCCTCGAAGAACTTTTTCAGGTCCTCGTGGACGAAGGTGTGGTGGGTGATGTCGTAGGTCCACCGGTCGAGCTGCGGCCCCGTCGGCAACTCGCCGAAGGTCAGCAGGTAGGCGACCTCGACGAACGTGGAGCTCTCGCACAGCTGCTCGATCGGGTAGCCGCGGTGCTGGAGGATTCCCTGCTCGCCGTCGATGAAGGTGACGGCCGAGCGGCAGGAGGCCGTGTTGGTGAACGCCGGGTCGTAGGACATGAGGCCGAAGTCGTCCTCGGAGACCTTGATCTGGCGCAGGTCCATCGCGCGGACGGTCCCCTCCGTGACCGGCAGCTCGTAGGTGTCCCCGGTGCGGTTGTCGGTTACGGTCAGGGACTCCGAGCCTGTGGCGGCCCCCCCGCCGGCTGCATCTCTGGTCTGCTGCTCGGTGGCCATCGCACCTCCTGAGCTGTGGGTTTTGGCTGGACGGCAGTATCGCAGCTTGGGGAGTGCAGGCTCCGCCCGCCGATGCCGGCTGAGCCCGTCCGGCGCGCTGCCGGCTGAGCCCGTCCGGCGCGCTGCCGGCCGAGCCCGCCCGGCGTGGCCGGAGGGGCCCCTATCCCGCCGTGGCCGGCAGCGCCTCGAACTGGGTCATCGCGTGAAGCGTCGCAAAGCGCTCGTCGATCTCCTCGCGGCTGAGGCGGGAGACCCGCTCCGTGCCGAATTCCTCGACGTTGAAGGAGGCGAGCACCGTGCCGTATCCCATCGCGCGGCGCAGGCTCGCCTCGTCCAGCTGGCCGTCGTGGCTGTCGAGGTAGCCGAGGAAGCCGCCGGCGAAGCTGTCGCCGGCCCCGGTCGGGTCGCGGACGTCCTCCAGCGGGAAGCCCGGCAGGGCGAAGAAGCTGTCCCTGGTGAAGAGGGCGGCCCCGTACTCGCCCTGCTTGGCCACGACGGCGCGGGGCCCCCGTTCCATCACGGCGCGGGCCGCGCGCGCGAGGTTGGGCTCGCCGGTCAGCTGGCGGATCTCGGCGTCGTTGACGATCACGCAGTCGACCTCGGCAATCGCCGCCAGCAGCGAGTCCCTGGCGGTGTCGATCCAGAGGTTCATCGAGTCCAGGGCGCAGAAGCGGGGCTCTCCGCACTGTGAGCGGACCCGGCGCTGCAGGTCGGGCTGGATATTGGCGAGGAAGAGGACGTCGGCGGCTTTGGACTCCTCCGAGAGCTTCGGGTCGAAATCGCCGAAGACGCCGAGCCGGGTGTCCTCGGTATGGGCGACGTTCAGGTCGTACTCGTAGCGCCCGCGCCAGAAGAACGAGCTCCCCCCCTCGACGCGCTCGATGTCGTCGACGGCCACGCCGCGGCGTTCCAGCACCTCGAACTCGGCGGCGCCGAAGTCATCGCCGACCGGGCCCACCGGCCTCACCTCGGTGAAGAAGCTGGCCGCGAGCGAGAAATGGACGGCGGTGCCGCCCAGCATCCGCTCGCGCTCTCCAAATGGGGTGCGGACGGAGTCGAAGGCGATCGATCCGACGACTGTGAGTGACACGGCTCTCTCTTTCGGAATCGGTGGTTTGGCGGTGGGCGAGGAGGGGATCGTAAACATGTGAGCGTTCTGGCTCTGATCCGCTGGCGGGGGCGATGCCGGTCGCCCGGCACACCGGTGCCATGCATTACGTGGATACCGCGTTTCGGGCGACATAGTCTGGACTTCGTCGCGCCGATCGCCGGTCCACGCCGACGGGACTGAGATGCACCTATGTGGTGCGAAATCGTCCCGCCGGCCGCCGGCCAGCCCCGGTCCACGCCGACGGGACTGAGATGCACCTATGTGGTGCGAAATCGTCCCGCCGGCCGCCGGCCAGCCCCGGTCCACGCCGACGGGACTGAGATGCACCTATGTGGTGCGAAATCGTCCCGCCGGCCGCCGGCCAGCCCCGGTCCCCAACGGCCAGCCCCGGTCCCCAATAAGGTTCGCCGCGATGAAGGCGATTCAGATCGAGGAGTTCGGCGGTCCCGAGGTGCTGAGGCACGTCGAGGTCGACGACCCGGTTCCCACGGACGGGGAGGTCCTTGTCGAGGTCGCCCGCAGCGGCATCAACTTCGCCGACACCCACGCGACCCGCAACGACTACCTGGCGGAGCAGGCACTGCCGCTGGTACCCGGCGCTGAGATCAGCGGCCGCACCGCGGACGGACGGCGCGTCGCCGCGATCGTTGCCTCCGGCGGCTATGCGGAGAAGGTCGCGGTTCCCGAGCCTCTCCTCGTCCCGGTCCCCGACGAGGTCGATGACGACCGTGCGGCGGCGCTGCTTCTGCAGGGGCTGACCGCAATGGCGCTGGTGCGCCGCTGCGCACGGATCGAGCCCGGCGAGACCATCGTCGTCGAGGCGGCCGCCGGAGGGACCGGTTCGCTTGCCGTGCAGCTCGCGAAGCGGGCCGGCGCCAGGGTGATCGGCCTCGCCTCCAGTCCCGAGAAGCGGGCCCGGGTCGAGGACCTCGGGGCCGACGAGACGGTCGACTCCCGCTCCGGGGAGCTTGGAGACGCCATCCGGGCGGCCAACGACGGCAAGCGCGTCGACGCGGTCCTTCACATGAGCGGTGGCGACGCGTTCGATGCCGAGTTCGCGGTGCTGGCGCCGCTGGGGCGGATGGTTGTCTTCGGCGTCGCCTCGCGCGAGCAGCGCGATGTCTCCACCGCCGCTCTGCTGCGCGGCTCGAAGTCTGTGATCGGCTTCTGGCTCCTCCACCTGCTGATGCGCCGCGACGAGGTCGCGCCGATGATCGTCGAGCTGTTCGGCGCGGTTGCGGGTGGCGAGCTGGAGGTCAGCATCGGCGACGTGTACCCGATGTCCGAAGCGGCTCGTGCCCACGAAGACCTGATCGGCCGCCGCACGTCCGGCAAGCTCCTCTTGGACCCCTCCAAGTGAGCGCGTTCAAGGATCTGGGGCTCACTCCGGAGATCCAGCAGGTGCTAGAAGAGCTGGGCTACACCGAGCCGACCCCGATTCAGGAGCAGGCGATCCCCGAGCTCCTGGCCGGCCATGACGTGATCGGCCAGGCGCAGACCGGGACCGGCAAGACCGCCGCCTTCGGCCTGCCACTGCTCCAGTACCTCGACGCCTCCAACGACGAGGTGCAGGCTGTCGTTCTCACCCCGACCCGTGAGCTCTGCATTCAGGTGACGCAGGCGCTGCGCGCCTACGCGGAGCACCTCGACGTCGAGATCGTCGCCGTCTTCGGCGGCGCGCCGATCCGTTCCCAGCAGGCGCAGCTGCGCGCCGGCGCCCATGTCGTCGTCGCCACGGTGGGGCGGATGATGGATCTGATGTCGCGCCGCTCGCTGGTCCTGACCGCGGCGCGCTACGTCGTGCTCGACGAGGCCGACGAGATGCTCGACCTCGGCTTCATCGAGGACGTGGAGAGGATCCTTCGGATGTGCCCGAGCGGGCGCCAGACGGCGCTCTTCTCGGCGACGATGCCGCCGCCGGTCCAGCGCCTCGCGGAGGGCTACATGTACGACCCGACGACGATCCGAATTACGCCGAAGAAGCTCACGGTCGACGCGATCGAGCAGGCGTTCATCGAGGTTCCCGCGAAGGAGAAGGCCGCGCGGCTGGTCGAGCTGCTGAAGGTGGAGGACCCCGAGCAGGCAATCATCTTCTGCCGGACCAAAATCGGCGCCTCGCGACTCGACAAGGTCCTCAGGGAGAAAGGCCTCGACGTCAAGGCGCTTCACGGTGACATGAGCCAGGGCTCCCGCGACGGTGTGATGATCGCCTTCAAGGACCACCGCGTTCGCCTGCTGGTGGCGACCGACATCGCAGCCCGCGGCCTCGACATCGAGCACGTGACCCACGTCATCAACTACGACGTTCCGGCCTCCTCGGAGATCTACGTGCACCGGATCGGGCGCACCGGGCGGGTGGGGCGCACAGGACGCGCGATCACGCTGGTCACCCCGGCGCAGCGGGAGGAGATCCCGCGGATCGAGCGCGACGTGAAGACCTCGATCGGCGAGTGGGAGAGCCCCGAGGAGCGGCTGGAGCACGCCCCTAGACCACGCCGTCGCGAGCGCAGCGGCGAGCACGGCGCCGCTGCCGAGAAGCCCGCCGCAGCGGGCGACGCTGCCGAGAAGCCCGCCGCTGCGGGCAGCGCCAAGCTGTTCGTCAATCGCGGTGAGCGCAGTGGCATCACCGAGGAGGACCTTCGCTGGGCTCTGCGCGAGGGCGCCGTCCTGCCCGAGAAGGCAATCCATGACATCCGTATCCTGCACCGCTTCTCGTTCGTCGAGGTCGCCTCAGACCAGGCCGATCGCACGGTCGAGTTCCTCGACGGCACCAAGTTGCATGGCAAGGAGATCCGCCTCGAGATCGCCAGGAGCTGAGCGGCGGCAGGTTCTCAGCCGCCGGTCAACTCGGCAATGCGGGTGAAGAGGCGGTCGAAGTCGATCGGCTTGGTGACGTAGCCGCTCACGGCCAGGTCCGCGTCCCCGTTCATGTCGCCACCGTCTGTATGGGCGCTGACGATCAGGGCCGGGGTGTCGATGCCCTCCGCTCGCAGCTCGCGAAGCGCGTCGATGCCGGACTTGCGGGGCATCATCGCGTCGAGCAGGAGCACGTCGGGCCCACCCCTCGGGTCGCGACGCAGGATGTCCAGCGCCTCCTGCCCGTCGGTGGCCGTCTCGACCTCGTAGCCTGCCATCTCGAGCCGCGTTCGCAGCAGCAGCAGGATCGTCTCCGAATCGTCTGCGACCAGCACCCTGACCGTCATCGGGTCTCCGCCTCGGAGGGCGCGGCGCCGGGTTGCGGAGCGGAAATCGCGGGCAGGCGGATGCGGAAGGTGGAACCGTCGCCCGGGGTCGCTTCGGCGGCGATCGTGCCGCCGTGCAGCTCCACGAGGGATCTGGAGATCGCCAGACCGAGACCGGTGCCGCCGACGCGCTGGGTCAGTCCGGCGTCGCCGCGCGTGAAGCGATCGAAGATGTGTTCCAGCTGCTCGCCTGGGATTCCCGGCCCGTCGTCGATCACGGCAATCTCCACTTCAGCATCAACGCGAGCGGCTTTCACACGAATCTCCGCACCTTGCGGGCAGTACTCATTCGCGTTCGTCAAAAGGTTGACCAGTATTTGGCGAAGCCGGTCACGATCGGCATTGACCCAGGGCAGGTCGGGCTCGACCTCCTCGATCAGGGTCTGTTCACGCCCCTCGGTTTGACTCCTCATTGTTCGCACCGCGTCGTCGACCAGCGCGCCGGCGTCCGTCGGGACGGGTTCGATCGTGAGCCGCCCGGCGTCGCTGCGGGCGAGATCGAGGAGATCGTTGAGCAGGCGAACCACGTGGCGGGTGTTGTCCAGGATGATCTCCACCGTCTCGGTCTGCTTGGAGTCGAGCTTCTCGCGCTCCAGCATCAGAAGCTCTGCAAAGCCCTGCACCGATGTGAGCGGGCTGCGCAGCTCGTGGGAGGCGGTGAGGACGAACTCGTCTTTCATCCGATCGAGCTGGTCGCGTTCCCCGGCGCGGCGCTGCAGCTCCTCGGCCATTTCGTTGAAGGCGGCACCCAGGGACGCCGTCTCCGATAGCCCACCGACCGTGACCCGCGCCTCGAGGTCGCCACTCGCCAACCGGCCTGACGCTTCGACCAGCGCCTCTAGCGGTTGGCGCATCGAGGCGATCAGTCCGCTGAACAGCAGCGCCGCGCCGGTCAGGCCTGCGATCAGCCCGGCCCCGACCAGCAGCGCTGTGTCGCGCGTCTGGCTCGATATATCGTTGCGGAGCATCTGCCGCCCCCGCTGCTGAGCTTCGATTGTCCGTTTGGCATTCCCGCGCGGAGCGCCTTCTGCGAGCCGGTTGCGGGCCGCGATCTCGCGCTCGTAGGAGCGGGCCGTGGCGTTCTCGAAGTCCTGACGCTGGTGGATGAAGCGGGCAACGCCGATCACCGCGAGCCCCGTGAGCAGGGCAAATGCGATTGCGAAGCCGATCGTCAGCCTGTTGGCCAGCGAGTGGCTCAACCGGAGGCGCCGCCGCGAATATGCTTGGCCCGATGAGCGCGGTGCGAGCAGGCGTGCCTCCCCGGTTCTTCGCGCAGCTGGCGAGGCGCGAGAGTTCATGGTGAGCGACGAGGCTACAGGCACGGGGGACGCCACCGCCGCGGCGCCCGAGGGAATCGAGCGAGCGGGAGTCGAGGCGTGGTTCGCGGAGCACGTCGGCGGCGTGGAGTTGCCACTCTCCTTCGAGCGGATCTCCGGCGGGCATTCGAACCTGACCTACCGGGTCACGGACGCCGCCGGGCGGTGCTGGGCGCTGCGCCGCCCGCCACTGGGCAAGCGGCTCGGCTCCGCGCACGACATGGCGCGCGAGCACAGGGTGGTCTGCGCCCTGGGCCCGACCGAGGTTCCGGTCGCGCCGGTGGTCGGCCTCTGCGAGGACGAGAGCGTCAACGGCGCGCCCTTCTACGTGATGGGGTTTGTGGAGGGACCCATACTGCGCGGTGTCGCGGAGGCCGAGGCGTTCCCCGAGGAGGCCGAACGGCGGGCGATCGGCGAGCGGCTGGCCGACACACTCGTCGCGATCCACGCGGTCGACCCCGATGCCGTGGGGCTCGGCGAACTGGGACGCAAGGAGGACTACGTCGCCCGCCAGCTGCGCCGCTGGCACGGGCAGTGGGAGAAGTCGAAGACACGGGAGCTGCCGGCGATCGACGAGGTGCACGAGCGGCTCTCGGCCCGCATTCCCGCGCAGGGGCCGGCGACGATCGTGCACGGCGACTACCGGCTCGACAACATGATCCTCACGCCGGGGGGCGAGGTCGCGGCGGTCGTCGACTGGGAGCTGTGCACGCTCGGCGATCCGCTCGCCGATGTCGGCCTGCTGATGGTCTACTGGGCCGAAGAGGGCGACGAGGACGCGGCGTTGGGCCAGCCCGCCACGATGGCCCCCGGCTTCCCCACCCGCCAGGAGGTGGCGGCCCGCTACGCCGAGCGCTCCGGCCGCGATCTCTCCCAACTCGACTTCTTCGTCGCCCTCGGCTACTGGAAGCTGGCGATCATCCTCGAGGGCGTCTACGCCCGCTACTCGGCCGGCCAGTACGGCAAGGTCGACCCCGGCATCCAGCAGTTCGCCCGCATCGTGGAGCGCCTCGCCGCGGCTGCCGAGGTGGCCGAGCACCGCGGCGACTGATGCCCGTCCAATGCGGCTAACGCCAGCAACGTCGACACCGTAAAGCCGTTCTCGGCCGGGCAAACGAGGGGACCATGGTCAGCCTCGTCAAGACAGCCACTCTCGAGCTGATGGGCGTCTGCTACACGCGGGCACCTTCGATCCTCCGGGCGTCCAGTTCGAAAGCAACACTGCAAATCTAAGAAACAGCAAGAGGGCCGGCATTACGTCAGCCCTTTTTGCTTGCCGATAGCGGCTTCGGCAGCATGCAAGGGTCCAGTTGAGTTCGCGACGGGCGAGGACCATCCTGTGGACCTCGTCGGGGCCGTCGGCGAGGCGCAGCATGCGGCTGAAGCGCCAGAGCGCGGCGAAGTTCTCGATTTTCGAGTTTTCGATCGCTCTATGCCGGTGTTAATACTTCTCTATTTTCTATTTCCGGCGTTTACGGTCCTCCAATTCTGGTGAAATGGAGAGACCAGATCGGGAAGGCGACGCCCTGCAGCGCCCGCCTGCTCAGATAGCGCGGGCGACGTGCTTGGGCTCCAGCTCGCCGGCCGTCTCGGCCTCGGCGCGCTTCGCCCAGCGGTTGAGCTCGCGGCGGGAGAGGACCATCTTGTGGACCTCGTCGGGGCCGTCGGCCAGCCGCAGCATGCGGCTGAAGCGCCACAGCGCCGCGAGCGGGGTGTCGTCGGTCATCCCCAGCGCCCCGTGGACCTGGATCGCCCGGTCGAGCACGTTCATTACGACGTTGGCGGCGACGACCTTGATCGCCGAGATGGACTGGCGGGCGGAGCGCTTGCCGTCGGTGTCCATCTTCCAGGCCGCGTACATCGTCAGCAGGCGGGCCTGGTCGATTTCCATCCGCGAGGCGGCGATCCACTCCTGAACGAACTGCTTCTCGCCCAGCGGCCCGCCGAAGGCTTCGCGCTCGTTGGCGCGGCGGCACATCATCTCCAGCGCCCGCTCCGCCGTCCCGATCGCCCGCATGCAGTGGTGGATGCGGCCCGGGCCGAGCCGGTCCTGGGCGACCACGAAGCCCATCGCCCGCTCGCCGAGCAGGTTCGCAGCGGGAACGCGGCAGTCCTCGAAGCGAACCTCGCCGTGGCCCGGCCCGCCGGAGTGCCCCATGACCGAGACCGATCGGACCAGCTCGAAGCCCGGGTTGTCGGTCGGCACGCAGATCATCGAGGCGCGGGCGTAGGGGTGCGCCTCGGAGTCGGTGACCACCATCGCGATGCACAGCTCGGCCCCCATCGCGCCCGAGGTGAACCACTTGTGGCCGTTGATCACCCACTCGTCGCCGTCGCGAACGGCGGTCGCCTGAAGCAGGGTCGGGTCGGAGCCCGAGACCTCCGGCTCGGTCATCCCGAAGCAGGAGCGAATCCTCCCCTCCAGCAGCGGTTCCAGCCAGCGCTCACGCTGCTCCTCGGTCCCGTGCTCGGCGAGGATCTCCATGTTGCCGGTGTCGGGCGCCGCGCAGTTGAAGGCCATCGGCGCGGCGGCCGGGCTGCGCCCCATCTCCTCGCAGAGCAGCCCGTACTCCCAGTTGGTCAGGCCCGGGCCGTAGCGCTCGTCGGGCATGAACAGGTTCCACAGCCCCTCCGACTTCGCCTGTTCACGGACCTCGACCAGGATTTTCGGATAGGGGACGCCGGGTGCGACCTCGGCGTCGAGCGCTTCCATGATCTCCCGCTCCTGGGGATAGATGTGCTCGTCCATGAAGTCGAGGATGCGCTCGCGTAGCGTCTCCACCTGGGGGCTGGGCTTGAAGTCCATCTGGTCGGTCCTCTCCTCGGATCTGGTCGGCCGCAACGCTACCGCGCCGCCCCGCATGGCGAGTCCCGCATGGCGAGGACCACCTGAGGCGGCCTGCGCCGCCGTTCGACAACACCTCAGCGGTGGGTGTAGCGCGTCGCTGAGGGGCGCGTATAGCGGGCGAACAGCTCGCCCTCCTCCTCCAGCAGCCAGGCCAGCCGAAGCTCGACCCGGCCCGGCAGCTCGCCCTCGAGGATCCGCGGCGCCTCGCCGCCGGCCATCTTTGGAGCGATGGTCAGGAAGAGGTCGTCCACCAGGCCTTGAGCCTGGAGCTGGGCGTGCAGCCGGGGACCGCCCTCGCAGAGCAGGGCGCGGATGCCCCGCTCCTGGCGGAGGTGACGCAGCGCGGCGCGGACGTCGACCCGCCCGTCATGGCGGACGACGCGAAGCGGCGTCGCGGTCGCGGGCGGCTCGGCATCCGAAGCGGTGAAGACCAGGACCCGCCCAGCTCCATCGGTGAAGAGAGGAGCGTCCCAGGGCAGGTCGAGCCGGCCGCTGACGATCACCATCAGGGGGTCGTGAGGGAGGCCGAGCCGCTCACGCCGTTCCCGCTTCTCCTGATTGGGGACCGGCCGGCCATAGCGCTCGGCACGCATCGTCCCGGCGCCGATCATCACTGCGTCGAAGCGGGTCCGCAGCGTGGCCAGCATCGCGGTGTCGGCATCCGACCCGATCGGCCCCGAGACGCCGCCGACCGACGCCCGCCCGTCCACGGTCGCAGCGAAGTTCATCGCCACGAACGGCCGGTCCTCGCGCTCCTCCTCCCAGGGCCGGTAGGAGTCGAGCTGCTCGTCGACCGTGATCGGGCCGGGGTCCGGGATCAGCCGCCGCACCCGGCGGAGCCTAGATCAACATCTTGTGGTGCGTTCGCCTTTACTGGCGCTGAGCGCCAGTAAAGGCGAACGCGCTCACATACTTGCTCCTTCGTCATGGGTGCGTTCGCTGTTTATGTCGCTCAGCGCCAGTAAAGGCGAACGCGCTCGCCCCTCGACCTCGGGCGCAGCTCGCGGGCTCAAAGGACGGCTCGGGAGCCCTGTTCGAGGGCCAAGGAGCGGGGCTCGGGAATGGGGCCAAGGAGCGGGGCTCGGGAATGGGGCCAAGGAGCGGGGCTCGGGAATGGGGCTCAGGAGTAGTCGTGCCAGCCGGCGAACTGGCGGCCGGCGAACTCCTGCAGCGCAGCAACGTCCTCGCCGAAACGATCCCGGACCGTCTCGAAGAGATCGTCCGGAAGCTTTGGCTTGGGCGCGGGGGGCTTCTCGGGGTCGTGGACGACCCTCTCGACGATCCAGCGCAGCGACTCGGGCAGCCGGTCGAAGTTGCGGTCGAACGAGCGCAGGCCCGGCAGTTTGATCAGCCTCTCCATCACCTGGTATTTGTCGCCCTGCTTTGCGCTCGACTTCTCCCACTCGCGGTCGAACTGCTCGGAGGTGAAATTCTCATCGACCCCGGCGAAGCGGAATGCCCTGCGCATCGTCGCCTCGCGTTCGGTCTGCAGCTCCTCCTGGGTGATGATCTCGATCTGGGAGCGGTCGAAGAGCCGCAGATAGGGCTCGAGCTGCATCCGGTACATCGAGCGGTGCACGTAGGAGGAGTCCGGTTCCGAGAGGGTCGCCACCATCTCCCGGGTCTCGTAGCCGGCGCCCGTCGCGTGGACCCAGTGAGAGAGGATGCGCTTGATCGGGTCGCGCACCATGTAGATGAGGCGGGCGTCGGGGCAGTGCCTTTGGATCCGCTCGGGGACGCCTTGGAAGCGCGGCAGGTTGGTGTAGTGGGGAGAGGACTCGCCGCGCACGTCGAAGCGGTCATCGAAGCGGCTGGCGTACCAGTCGAGGCCGAGGTCCCAGTTCAGCTCCTCGACGAAGAAGTTCAGCTCCTTCGGCTTCGACATCTGGATCTGCGGATGGAGGCCGAGGTAGTGGTGGATGCTCGTCGTCCCGCACTTCAGGCCGCCGATGATGATCAGGTTGGGGAGCTCGGCGTGGTGCTTGCGGCGGCGCCGGAAGCGGCTTCGGCGATCGGCGGCGTAGCGCTCGCGGGCACGCTCGCACATCGCCTTGTCGGCGGGATCGCGCGTCGACAAGGGGGCCACCTGGGTCGTCTCAGCCTCTGACACGAGCGGGCTAGTGTAGCTGCGATGGCAGCTGCCGACCTCGCCTCCAGCATCGAATCGTTCGCCAATGCGGCGGCGGAATTCTTCGGGCACCTCTCCGACATCGGCTGGACTTCCTTCGCCCTGGCGCTCGGCTTCCTCGCGACGATGCAGCTTGCGCGGGCGTGGGCCTGGCGGAACGTGTTGCGAGCCGCCTACCCGGGGACGCGCATCTCGTTCCTGCGCCTCAGCGCCGCGTACCTCGCCGGTGCGGGGATCAACGCGATCGTTCCGGCGCGGGCCGGGGACGTGACCAAAGTCTTTCTCGTCAAACGCCAGATCCCCGGATCCTCCTACCCGGCGGTCACCTCCTCCTTCCTCGTGCAGACGGTCTTCGACACGACCGCGGGCGTGCTGGTCTTCATCTATGCGATCACGCAGGGGCTGCTGCCGCGCCCGCCCCGGTTGCCCCACCTGCCGGCCTTCGAGATCTCCTTCTGGGCAGGTCACCCGAGGACGTTCGCGATCGCGACAGCACTCGTGTTGCTGGTCATCGCCGTGGCGGTCCTGCTGCTCGCCCGCCGTGTCCGGAGGTTCTGGGAGAGGGTCAAACAGGGTGTTGCCATCCTCACCCAGCCACGCCGCTACCTGCGCGAGGTTGCCGCCTGGCAGGGCGTGGGATGGCTCTGCCGGTTTGCGGCCTTCTGGCTCTTCCTCGAGGCGTTCGGGATCGGCGGCTCGGTTGGCAACGTGATGCTGGCGATGAGCGTTCAGGCGATCTCCACGCTCATTCCCTTCACCCCGGGCGGCGCCGGCGCCCAGCAGGCGCTGCTGGTTGCGACGCTGAACGGGCCCTCGCGCTCCGCGGTCCTCTCCTTCTCGGTTGGAACCCAGATCGCGATGGCGGCCTGGTCGGTCTTCCTCGGCTTTGGCGCGATCCTCCTCGTCTTCCGTACGACCGATTGGCGCGGCCTGATCCGCCAGGCCGAAGACGACGCCCGGCAGGACGAAGCCGACGCCCGGCAGGCCGAAGCCGCCGGCGCCGCCGAGCCGCCCGGACGCACCGGCACCCCAGCCCCTCGCGCCCCCTGACCCCTTCCTGTCGGTGCGCTCCGCTGGCTCGTCTGGCGGGACATGACTGAAGACCGGCGCCCAGTGGGACGTGGCTGAGGGCCGGTCCCGGTGGAGGCTCTGGTCAGCTGGACCAGCCCGGATAGAGGCCGCGCACGTGCCACTGCCAGGGTGGGCGCTCGCCCGCGGGGAAGTCGTAGTGGTCGCGTCCGGGCAGGGTCTCCAGCGGGACAAGAGCCGGGTCCTCGGAGAGAAGCACCCGGACCTGGCTTGCCGCTTCGACCTGCGCCTGGCTCGCCCGGCGCACGACTCGCTCCCAGCCGAGTCCCGGACGATAGAGCCAGTAGGTGATCTCGACCCAGCCCAGCGAGCGGCGCCGGTCGAGCAACTGCGTGAAGGCGGTCGTGCGGCGCCCCGAGGCAGTCAGGTGCGCCCCGGTGGGGCCCGGCAGGGGCACCGCGCAGCTCTGGCGCCGGCAGCGGCGGAAGTCGACCGGGACGAGGGGCAGCCCCGAGGGACCGGACCGGGCGGCCGGCGGCGGCGCCAGCGCCCGGACCAGCCGGGCGAGCGGCCAGCCGTAGGCGGGCACCAGGGGGTGATGGCGGCAGCCGTCGGGAAGGCGCGGCGCGCAGGCGAGTCGCCTGGAGATGGTCGCCGCCAGCCCGCGGCCGGCATCGACCTTGCCGGCGGCGACGATTGAGGCAATAGCGACCGCAAGCAGCAGTGCGATCAGTGCTGCCAGCGCCACCTGCTCGACGCTCGCCGATCCCCGCTGGCGCTCCGCGCGCGCGCGCGTCGCCGATCCCGGCTCCCGCGCAGGGGGCTCGGCGACCCCGAATCCCATTGAGTCCCGCGCTGGCGATCCCCCGTGGCGCATGCAGCGAAGCTAGACGGCGCGGGCGCACGCAAGGCGCGCCAAAAGTGAAAGTTCAGAGTCGCCTCTCGCAAAGCTCCGCCGCACCGGCCGTCTGCTTTCATGTGCAAGGTGGAGGGCGGCGGCTTCAACATCTTTGGCGACCCGGATGAGTTTCGCGCCCGCATGGAGGAGCTCTCCGAGCAGATGCAGTCCTCGCAGCGCGTTGCCTGGGCTGACAACGCGATCAAGCTCGCGGTGGAGATGACCGTGGCCTCGATCGGCCAGCTCGACCTCTCAGGTACCCCCGACGAGCAGGCGATGCAGGTTCGCGACGCGATCCGCGTCCTCTTTCCGGAGGCTGTGACTCTGGTGCGCGAGGCCCGCGAAGGCCTGTCCTAGGCAGTCGCCCCCAAAGCGCCTGGCATCGCCGTTCATCAGGCGGCCGGAGCATCCAGGCGGCCGGAGCACCTAGGCGGCCGGAGCACCTAGAGCAATTCGAAGCGCAGTGAGACCGCGCCGCCGCGCCCGAGTGCCGCCGCGATCAGCTCCAGCGGCACGGCGACGATCAGGGCGGGGATCGCCACGGCGACGCTGATCAGAGCGTCGAGCGCGCGCTGCCATGGCCGATCTGCGGGGGCGGCAGCTCTCCGTCCCAGCGCGCCGAGCACGATGTTGTGCCCGAACGTGAAGCTGTTCAGCACCGTCTGCCACATCGTTGCGATGGCCGCGACTGGTGCCCAGCGGGCGGACGCGACGACCTGGTCGCGGTGGGCGATCAGGCGACGCACGGCCTCGACGGTGAACAGGTGGTGGGCACCGCGCTCCAGCCCTGTCCAACCGGCGCGTCCCAGCCAGGCGGCGAAACCGCCTCGGTTGGCGATCGGCGCCCCGCCCCCCGCGCCCAGGCGGTCCAGCTCGCGCAGCGCCTCCTCGGCGCTGCCGGGCTCGCCGATCACACCCAGGCCGCAGCTCTCGCAACGGCTGACAGGGCCGCTCAGGCCGGGCCGGACGTCGATCCAGCCGAACAGCGGCTCCCCGCAGGCCGGGCATGGCGGGTTGTCGGGGCCGGCACCTGCCTCGAGCGGGACGACGGGCGTGCGCTGTGTTTGGCTCACCCGCGGTAGCGTACGGGCTATGCAACTCGGCGAGATCATGACCCCGGGTGTCGTCACCGCGGCGCCGGAGGCGAGTGTGGTCTCGGTCGCCGAGGATATGCGCGATCGCCGGGTGGGCTCGGTTGTGATCGTCGATCCCGCGGGTTCGCCGGTGGCGATGATCACCGACCGCGACGTCGCCGTGCGGGTCTTCGCCGAAGGGGTTGACCCCGGGGCCGCTGTGGGAGGGCACGCATCGCGGCCGCTGATCTGCGGCGAGCCGGCGATGGAGCTCGACGAGGCGGCAGCGTTGATGGTCCAGCACCGGGTGAGGCGGCTGCCGGTGGTCGATGGCGAGGCGCTGGTCGGGATCGTCACCCTGGACGACATCGCCGTGCGAACCGGCAACCTCGAGGTGGCGCAGAGGATGACCGCCGAGGTCATCGAGGGAGCGCTTCCCCAGTTCTACTTTCACGAGCGGGGCTGAGCGGGAGTGAAGCCCAGCAGGACCGAGCAGCTGGCCTGGGAGGAGCGCTGGGCGCTTCCGGCCGCGCTGGCCGCGCTGGGAGGGATCGCCCTGATCGTCGTGGCGGTGGTCGTCGCCACCCAGACCGTGGGCAGCAGCAGCAGCGACTCCGAGCTGCTGCGAAACGTCGACGCGCACCGTGGCGGCCAGCTCATCTCCAGCATCCTGCAGGCGATTGGCGTCGGCGTTCTGGCGGCGCCCCTTTACTACCTCTTCCGGGCTGCCCTCGCGCGCAGCGAGACGATGCGCGGCCAGCTGGTCGGCGTCGTTGTCGCCGCGCCGCTGTTCCTGGCGGTGCTGGCGATTCTCAGCGGCCTCTCCGTCCTGCACGCGGCGTCGGACTTCGTCGCCAACGAAGTGCCGCGCCTGATGGAGAAAGGGGTGGCCCTGGGCAGCGACCGGGCCAACGAACTGGCCAGCGACACGATCAAGGAAGCGCCGCTGCGGCCGCTTGCGGCCGGCTTCGAACTCGGTGGCCGGCTCGGCTTCGCCGTGGCGATGGTCTACACGGCCCTGCACGCCATGCGAACCGGCCTTCTGACCCGCTTCTGGGGTTCGCTCGGGATGGCGCTTGGAGTCGTCTCCTTCATCCCGGCGTTCTCCTCGTTCGCGCTTCTCTGGTTCATATACCTGGGACTGCTGCTGGCCGGCTGGGTGGCGGGCGGTCGTCCCCCCGCCTGGGCGAGCGGCGAAGCCATGCCCTGGCCAACCCCGGGTGAGCGCAGCGGTGCGGCGCTTGGCGGCGGCGAGGAGCCCGTTGTCGGTGGCGGGAGCGACGAGCGGCTTGGAGTCGGCGATTCGGACGAGCTCGCAGACGAAGGCCAGGTGGAGCGGGGCAAGCGCCGCAAGCGCAAGCGGCGCGGCTGAGAGAGGGCCCGGCAAGCCCGGATGAAGGACGACGCGTCTCGCTGCTCTCGCAGCTCGAAAGAGTTAAGCGGAACCCCTACCGGGACTGCCCTGTCGCAGTCCTCTTGCGGTGCGTGCGGATCTCGCTGAGGATCCGCTCCAGGCGCGGCTCATCCGATGTGTCGACGTGGCTCATCGTGGCCGCGACCGCCGGGTGGATCGCGGCGATCCGCTCGTGCATCGCCTGGGCAATCGCCCTGTAAGCGGGATGGCCCTCGCGGCCGGAGCGCAGCTCGACAAGGTGCATCGCCTCGCGGGCATTCAGGTCCAGCACATAGCGGATCCGGTAGGCGAGGCAGAGTGCGTATGGGGCGGCGTGCGGCAGGCCGGCGTCGCTCAGCCGGTCGTGCTCTGCGCGGGAGACCTCCAGGGCGCGCTCGAAGTCGCCGCCCACTCCAGCCTCGCGGACCTCGTCCGGGACCTCGGCGCCGAGGTGCGCCCCCAGCCGCTGCCACTGGCAGGTCAGCATCCGGTGGCGCTGGAGGTCGCGGAAGGCGCCGTAGTCGGAGACGATCTCGAAGCGGTAGCGCAGTGCCTCGAATCCGCGGCCGGGGCGATGGCGGCGGTTGCGGCGCTCGCCGACCAGGGCGGCCAGCAGCTGGGCGCGCTCGTCGGCATCGAGGACGTCGAGGCGGGCGCGAATCTCGGTCTCCGGCGTGGCGGCCTCCTCGAACAGGCAGGCGGACAGCAGGTCCTCTTCTGTGCCGTCGACGTGGATCAACTCGACGGAGGGTGTGTCCTCGCCGCTGTCGCGCCGGTCGAGCCCGAGCCGGGCCACCCAGCTCGCGGTTGCCTCGCGGCGCTGTGTCAGGTAGGAGACCCACTCGCCGCCCCGGTCGGGCCGCTCGACCCGGGAGACGAAGCTCGGCATCACCTGCTGCAGCTCGCGGAGGATCATCCCGCCGAACTCGCGGGCCTCAGGCAGCGGCGAGGCCATCAGGCGCAGCAGCAGCTGCTCGTAGGCCTGACCGGACGCGTAGATGCCGACGTGGCTCAGCGTCGCGGCCGGCAGCAGGCCGCGCAGCAGGTCGAGCGCCTTGGCTTGGATTGAGCGGCGCCAGGCGGCCTCCGGCTCGTCCTCGCCACGCGGCCAGCGACTCGCCGCCCACTCCTCGAGCTGGCCGAGCGACCGCGAGTAGATCGAGAACAGCTCATCCATCGCCCGCGTGAACTCAGGGCCGAGCTCCTCGCTGCGGTAGTAGCGGTAGCCCCCGCCGGCCTCGGCGGGCAGCGGCCTGTCGTAGGGGATGTAGCGGGTCGACTGCTCCAGGTAGGCGGCCAGGCGTCCCCGCTGGAGGACCTTGGTGAGGACGTTCGAGACCCACTCGCAGGCGATGTGCGCGCCCCCCACCTGGGCGATCGAGTCGTCGCCGTAGCCGAGGAAGACCCGCTCATACAGTCGTGCCGCGCGCTCACCCTCCTCGCCGTCGAATGGTCGTCCCTCCGATGGGACGTCGCCCGCGAACTCCTCCAGGAAGAGCCGGCGAACGGTCCCGGAATACCGCGAATAGCGGGCAAAAAGCGCCCCCTTTACGGTCTCCGGCAGGTTGATGAGGGCGAAGACCGGACGGTCCAGGTTGGTGAAGTGGGGAGCGAGGAGGGCTCGCTCCTCGGCGGTGAAGTCCTCGACCGGGTAGCGCACCGGAGCATCTTAGGAACTCCTCCGGCCAGGACCACACCGCCGATCGACGGATTCCTGTGCTCGCCGCCGCGATCGCTGGAGCTGTTCTCAGACAATAAGCTTCCGCGTTGCCAGTCGTCTACTGGGCCAGTCTGCAAATCGCGGGGGCCAAAACGGGTTTGAATGTGTACTGCCATGACAACGGATGAGCGTCCTGGGCCTGCGGGCCTCACACCCCGCTTCCTGATCGGCGGTCTCGCCGCGATCGCCGTCGGCATGCTGGCGCCGCTTCTGGTCGGCTCGTTCACCGGAGGCCAGCTGCTGGGCGTCGCTCTGATCGAGGCGGTGTGCCTGCTCGCGGTTGCGCTTGCGTGGTTCGTCCTGGCCAGGCGGCTCGAAGCCGGCCGCAGGGCTCTTTGGGTGCTGTCGCGCCGCGACGAGCTGACCGGGGTCGGCAACTACCGGGCGCTTCAGGAACGTCTCGGGCAGGAGATCTCCAGGCATGCCCGGCGCGGGCGCGAGTTCGCCCTCATCCTGATCGACCTCGACGGCTTCAAGCAGGTGAACGAGGAATTCGGGCACCTGGAGGGGGATCGGGTTCTTGCCGAGATCGGGGCGGCGCTGCGCCACGAAGTGCGCGACGAAGACTCGGTGTTCCGCCAGGGTGGCGATGAGTTCGCGGTGATCGCCCCCGAGGCGAACGGCGAGGAGGCGGAGGAGGTGGCGGCCCGGCTGCGAACCCGGGTGCGGGACTGCGGAGCGGGCGGTTTACCCGTGTCCGCCTCTACCGGCATCGCAAGCTTCCCCGCCGACGGGCGCACAGCCGACCAGCTGAGCCGCGTTGCCGATCTCGCCCTGCTGGGCGCGAAGCAGACTGGAGGGCGCTCCGACCGCGATCACACGATCGACGTGGCCAGGGAAGGTGGGTCCGCTCCCGACGCCGCCGACAAGATCAACGGCGGCAGCACCGCCTGATGGCGTGCTCACCAACGCGGGTCTGATGGCGTGCCAAACGGCGCGGGTCTGATGGCGTGCCAAACGGCGCGGGCGATCGACGCGGCGATCGCGAATTGAGACGGAACTGAAACTTCTCGGCACCGCAATGTGAAATCTCCTGCGCAGCGCCTTGATCCCGGGCGCCGCCGCGGCTTATCTGGTGGCAGGAGCCGGCGCGAGGTGCCGGCGCGGCCAGGGAGGCGCGATGGGAAGGATTGGCGTGGCGGTCGTCGTTGCGGTTGGAACTGCCGTTGCGGTCGGAATTGCGGGGTTGGCGGCGGCGCGGCCGGCGCCCGCGAGCCCCGGATCGGCCACCACGGCGGTCGTCTCACTGGGGGACAGCTTCATCTCGGGCGAGGGTGGACGATGGATGGGTAACGGCAGCGATCGGTTCGGGGCTCGCTCGGGAACCGATCGCGCTGCCTTCGCCTGCGGCCCGAGCGGCGGTTGCAGGCACGACCCGCACCGCGTCTACGGCGAATCCGAGGACAGCGGCTGCCACCGCTCTGACGTGGCGCCGATCCTCAGCGCCCCGATTGCGGCGGGCGAGGCTGTGAACCTGGCCTGTTCGGGTGCGCAGGCGAGGAACGTCTGGCGAGCCGTGGCGGGTGGAAGGTCCCTTCGGGGGGAGCCGCCTCAGGCGGACCAGCTGGCGGCGGTGGCCGGCCGCGACGACGTCAAGCTTGTCGTGGTCACCGTTGGGGCCAACGACGTCGGCTTCGGAAACCTGGTGATCGGGTGCGCCCTCGACTGGGCGCGCAGCTCCCCCAGCGACCCGCGCTTCTGCTGGCGCCGCGGGCAGGCTGACGTCGAGGCCGCGCTGCCCGCCATGCAGCGCGGCCTCCGCCGGGCGCTGCGACAGGTCCGAGCGACGATGGCGGATGCCGGCTACCGGCTTCGCGACTACCGGCTGGTGACGATGGGCTATGCGTCGCCGTTTCCCGGCGGCCTCAGGATTCGCTATCCGGAGAGCGGCTGGAGCCGCCTGACCCAGGGAGGCTGCCCCCTCTGGGATGCCGACTCCCGCTGGGCCGCGGAGTGGGCGACCCCGTCGATCGTCGCGGCGATGCGAGCAGCCACCGCAGGGGTCGGCGCGGAGTTCCTCGACCTCCAGCACGCCCTCGACGGCCACCAGCTGTGCGACCGCCGCGCACGCCTCGTGGGCCCGGCGGGTCCCTCTCCGCTGGCGGCCGAGTGGGTTCGCCGCCTCGATTTCACCCAGGGCTCGGTGCGCGAGTCCCTGCATCCCAACGCCTACGGCCAGCGCGCGATCGGCGCCTGCATCGGCCTGATGTACGTGCGACCCCGCGGCGACTATGCATGCCAAGCCACGCCGGGCCGCAGCTACACGGACGGCATGACTGTGTCCTTCTTGCGACAGCAGGCCCGGATGACGAGATAGCCACCTCCGACGGAGCCGTCGCGAAAGTCGCCCGGAGGCTTGGCATCGGCGTCATCCCCCTGCCGGACAGCGGTGGCCGCCGCCCGGACGTGTAGGCCGGCGATCAGGGTCGCCGGGCGTGGCGGAGTCGTACCTGCCGCTTGACGACCGCGGCGTTGCCGAGGCGGTCGATGCCGCGAGCCCGGGCGAGGGCGACGAGAGGGCCATGCCGCGGCAGGCCCCTGCCCCTCGCTGGCATCCGTCGCGGATTCTGGGGCCACGGCTCAGACCAGCAGGGAGGCGAGTGCGGCGGCAACGACTATCGCAGTCGACCAGCTGACCGCCTCGGCGGTGATCTCCATGTCCAGGCCGTAGGCGTGGGCGACGACCATCGAGTTGATCCCGGTGGGCATCGTGGCGAGCAGTAGATAGGCGGCGGGCAGCTCGATCAGGGGGGCGGCGAGCAGGATCAGCAGCGCGGGCGCAACGGCCAGTCTCGCGACGACGGCAAGCGCAACCGGCCGGGTCAGTGGCGGCGGGACCGGCAGCTGGCCGCGTTCGGCTCCCTCGGCCAGCGTTGCGCCGACCGCGAAGAAGCCGATCGGCAGGATTGCCACGACCAGCGCCTGGGAGACGTCGACCAGGACGTGCGGTGCCAGGGCGTCGGGGGCCAGCAGGCCGGCAATCGCCGCGTAGAGCGGCGGGTTGCGGGTGAAGAAGGCGCGCACCCGCTCGCGCGGCCCCTCGCCCGCCCTGGTGCCGAAGGCGGCGCCGATTGCGAAGGCGCCGAGCAGCAGCGAGGGGCCGCTGACCAGCACGTCGTAGAGCACGGCGGTCGGGAGCTCATCGCGCCCCAGCAGCGCCACCGTCAGCGGGTAGCCGAGGTAGCCCGTATTGACGCAGAGCACCGCCGAGATCACAGCACCGGTCTGCGGCCGCGGCAGCTGCAGGACACGGCTGGCCACCCACCAGACGAGCAGCGCGGCAAGCGAGACCGCCACGAGCCCCAGCCCCAGCCCGACGCCATGCCGCACGTCGACCTCGCTGGCGGCGAGGTTGAAGAAGATCACCGGCGGCAGCAGCACGTAGAGGATCAGCAGCAGCGAGCGGCGCGCGGCGAGCCCCGCGGCCGCCGGCCGGCGCCGCTCGGCGGAGACGCCGGCCGCGACCGCGACGACGATTGCTCCCGCTGTCAGCAGGACACCCATCGGTTGCTCAGGCTATGGGGCGGCTCAGAAGAGGGACGCGCCGGCGTGCTGAGCGAAGTCGACCAGCGGCTGGGGGACGATTCCGAAGAAGACCGCGCCGGCGGCCGCAAGCAGCGCCGGGATCGTGAGGTAGAGGCGGCGGCCGGCCTCCGGGTCGATCGGGTCGGCCTCGGGAGAGGCTCCGGCGATCGCAGGTGCCGCCGCGGGTTCGCCGCCCGGGCGCATCCACATCGCCGCCACGACTCGCAGGTAGTAGGCGAGGGAGATCATCGTGCCGACCGCGATGAAGACGGCGAGCCAGGTGTAGTCGCCGGCGACCAGCGCCTCGATCAGGTACAGCTTGCCGATGAAGCCCACCGTCGCCGGCAGCCCCGCCAGGGCCAGCATCGAGATCGTCAGCGGCCAGGCGAGCAGCGGCCGCTCGCGACCCAGGCCCTGCACGGCGCGGATGTCGTCGCCATAGGGGGTTTCGCGCTCGCGGGCGACGACGACGGCGAAGGCCGCCAGGTTCATCAGGGCGTAGCCCGCCAGGTAGAAGACCAGCGCGTCGACGCCGGCCTCGCTTGCCACGACCAGTCCGCCGAGGATGTAGCCGGCCTGGGCCACGCCCGAGTAGCCGAGCAGCCGCTTCAGCGAGTCCTGGCCGAGGGCACCCACGTTGCCGACGACGATCGTCACCGCGGCGAGGGTCGCGAGGGCGGGTTGCCAGTCGCTCACCTGCGACGCCAGGGCGACGTCGAAGAAGCGGACGAAGACGGCGAACGCCGCCGCCTTGGTGGCGACGGCCATGAAGGCCGTGACCGGGGTGGGGGCGCCCTCGTACACGTCGGGGGTCCACTGGTGGAAGGGGGCGATCGAGGTCTTGAAGGCGAGCCCGACCCCGACCAGAGCGATCCCAATCAGAACCAGCGGATCGCTGAGCACTCCCTCGCCGGCGATTCCCGCCGCGATCCCGGCGAAGTCGGTCGAGCCGGAGCCGCCGTAGAGGAAGGCCATCCCGTAGAGCAGCGTCGCCGAGCCCAGCGAGCCGACGATCAGGTACTTGAGCCCGGACTCGAGCGACCGCTCCTGGCGCAGGTTGGTTGCGCAGAGGATGTAGAGGGGAATCGAGAGGGTCTCGATTGCGATGAAGAAGGTGACCAGATTCTGGGCCTGCGCCAGCAGGGTCATCCCCAGGACCGAGCCGAGCAGCAGCGAGTGGTACTCGCCCGAGCCGGCATGCTCGGTTGCCGGCTCGCGGGTCGAGAGCAGGACCGCGAAGGCGGCGCTGAATATCGCTATCAGGGAGATCGAGATCGCCAGGTCGTCGAGGCGCAGCGCCCCGGAGACGAGGTCCTTCGACTCGTTCCACTGCCAGATCAGCAGCCCGGCCGTCACGGCCAGCGTCAGGATCGTCAGCGCTGGAGCGCTGCGCCGCAGCGGACGGATGACGGCGCTGAGGAGCACCACGCAGACCCCGGTGGTCAGGGCGATGACGGGCGAGAGTCCCGCGTAGTCGATATGCGGTGCCGCGAAGCTCATCACTCACTTCCCTCCCCAGCCCCGTCGACGGGACGATTTTGCACCGTATGGGTGCCTTTCAGTCCCGTCGCCACGTGTGCTCCGTCGACGGGACGATTTTGCACCGTATGGGTGCCTTTCAGTCCCGTCGCCACGAGGTCCTTGGGTGGCACGAGGCGCTCGGTTGATGCGGGTGTCGCGCCGGTTGAGGCGGGCGCCCCGCTGGCGGCCGCGACGGTCGCGGTCACCGAGCGGTCGGTGCGGTGCAGGATCAGCTGCGGGTAGAGGGCGAGGCCGAGAATGCAAAGCACGAGCGGGGCGAGGACGAGTCCGTCGCGCAGGCCGATCTCCCGCGAGACGAGCCCCTGCGGACGGCGGTTGTGCATCGTGCGCTGGTAGAGGCGCAGCGCGTAGTAGGCGGACATAGCCACGCCCGAGATCGCAACGATGGCGAAGACGATCTTCGCCTGGAAGAGCGCGTTGAGGATGTAGAACTCGCCGATGAAGTTGGCCGATCCCGGCATCGCCAGGGTGGCCAGCGTGACGATCAGGAACAGCGCCGCGAGGACGGGGGCGCGCATCGCCATCCCGCCCATCTCACGCAGGTCTTCGGTGCCGGAGCGCTCGGCGAGGATCGCGACGACGATGAAGAGGGGCGCCACGACGAGGCCGTGGTTGACCATCTGGAGGATCGCTCCACCGGCCCCGTCAGCCTGCAGGGCGAAGATCCCGGCCGTGATGAAGCCGAGCTGGGCGACCGAGGAGTAGCCGGCCACGAGCCGCACGTTGGTCTGGGTGAAGGCCATCACCGAGCCGTAGAGGATCGAGGCCAGCGCGATCACCAGCACCACCTCCTGGAACTGGACGGTCGCGTCGGGGAAGAGCGGCAGCACCACTCGCAGGAAGCCGTAGGCGCCGACCTTGGCCAGGACTCCGGAGAAGACGGCAAGCACCGGCAGCGGCGCGGCGCGGTAGGCGTCGGGCATCCAGCCGTGCAGGAGGAAGGCGGGCATCTTGACCAGGAAGGCGGCGGCGAAGAACCAGAAGATCCAGCGCTGGCTGCCCTCGCCGATCGGCTGGCGGGAGAGGTCGGCGATCGAGAAGGTCAGGTGACCGCCGTCCGCCGCGATGACCGCGGTTGCGATCGCCGCGACCAGCATCAGCAGCGAGCCGATCAGCGTGTAGACGATCATCTTCAGCGTCGCCGCCGAGGCCGTGACGCCGTCGGCGCGGTCCGTTCCCCACGCCCCGAAGAGGAAGTAGAACGGGACCAGCATCAGGTCGAAGAAGAGGACGAAGAGGAGCAGGTCCTGGGCCACGAAGGCGCCCAGGGTCGCGGTCTCGCCAAGCAGCATCATCAGGAAGAAGAGGTGCGGCCGCTCCTGCTCGCGGAAGGCGGCAAACGCCGTCCCCCCGGCCCACAGCACCGCCGTCAGCAGGACCAGGAAGACGTTGAGGCCGTCGATGCCGAGGCTGTAGTCGACGCCCAGCCCGGAGATCCAGGTGACGTCGACCGTGTCCTGAAGCCCCGCAGCGCCTGAGTCGAAGCCGGCCAGCAGCGAGATCGCCAGGGCGAGCGTGACGATCGTCCCCAGCGTCGCCCACCAGCCGGCAAGGCGCCTTGGCAGGAAGAGGCCGATGAGGCCGAAGAGCAGCGGTGTCCAGAGAACCGAGTTGATCATGAGCTGCTCAGCAGGAAGTAGAGGGCGAGGCCGGCGAAGCCGGCAACCAAGAGCAGCGCGTAGCTGCGGACGAAGCCGGTCTGCGCGAGACGGACGATGCCGCCCGCGCCGCGCACGGTCTCCGCGGTGCCGCTGACGAGGCCGCCGACGACCACCCGCTCGAAGGTCCGGTTGGCGAAGCGGCCGATCGCCAGCGCGGGCCGCACGACCAGCCAGTCGATCGCCTCGTCGAAGTACCACTTGTTGAGGCAGAGGAGGTAGACGGGGCGAAGGCGCGCGCGGAACAGGGCGGGCAGCGAGGGCCGCTCCGACCAGAGCAGCCAGGCGGCTGCGATCCCGACCAGCGCCACGGCGGCGCCGACCGCCAGCCCGGTCCACTCATGGCTCACCGACGGGCGGATCTCGGCCAGCGGCGAGTCGCGGAAGACCGGGTCGAGGAAGCCGAAGAGGACGTTGTCGACGCCGGGGACCTGGATCAGCCCGGCGAACAGCGCCCCCACCGCAAGGACCGACATCGCCGCCGCCATCGGCCAGGACTGCTCGGCGATGTGGTGATGGGCGCCCGGGAAGCCGACCTCGGTGTCCTCGGCCTCGCCGGTCGCGGGGTTCTCGGCCTCGGCGTGGTGGAGGTGCCCCGTGTCGATCAGCTCCTGGGCCTCGGCGCAGGGCTTGCCGGGCAGCACCCGGAAGATCAGCCGGAAGGTGTAGAGCGCGGTGAGGAAGGCGCCGACGTAGCCGCCGATCGCCATCCACTCATACATCCCGCCGCGCGTCTCGGCGTAGGAGAGGATCGAGTCCTTGGAGAAGAAGCCGGAGGTGCCCGGGAAGGCGGCCAGCGCGAGGCCGCCGATCAGCAGCATGACCGAGGTGAATCGCATCGCCCTCCAGAAGCCGCTCATCCGGTCGATGTCCTGGCGGTTCGCCATCGCCGAGATGATCGAGCCGGCCGACATGAAGAGCAGCGCCTTGAAGAAGGCGTGCGTCATCAGGTGGAAGAGCCCGGCCGAGTAGGCGCCGATCGAGACGCCCATGATCATGTAGCCGATCTGGCTCATCGTCGAGTAGGCGATCACCCGCTTCAGGTCGGTCACCGCCACCGCGATCGTGCCGGCGACCAGCAGCGTCGCCAGTCCGACGAAGGCGCCGACGTCGGCGGCGGTGGGCGCCAGGTAGAAGAGGACGTGGGTGCGGGCGATCAGGTAGACGCCGGCGGTCACCATCGTCGCCGCGTGGATCAGCGCCGAGACCGGCGTCGGGCCCTCCATCGCGTCGGGCAGCCAGGTGTGGAACGGGATCTGCGCCGACTTGGCAAAGGCGCCGACCAGCAGCAGCAGGCAGATCGCGGTGATCGTCCACTCGCCCCGTGAGAACACCTCCGGCGCCTGGGCGAAGACGGCGCCGAAGTCGAAGGTCCCCAGCTCGCGGAAGATCAGGAAGGCGGCGAGGACGAGGCCGATGTCGCCGACGACGTTGATCACGAAGGCCTTCATTCCCGCTCCGGTCGCCGTCGTGCGCCGGTACCAGAAGCTGATCAGCGCGTAGGAGGCGAAGCCGACGAAGGCCCAGCCGACGGTCAGCATCACGAAGTTGCCCGCCAGGACCAGCATCAGCATCGAGAAGACGAAGAAGTTGAGGTAGCTGAAGAAGCGGTGGTAGCCCTCGTCGGAGCGCATATAGCCGAACGAGTAGAGGTGGATCAGCGTCGAGACCCCGGTGACGACGAGGATCATGAAGGCCGACAGCTGGTCGACGTAGATGCCGAGCTTGATGTCGAGCCCCGCGGCGCTCGCGTAGTCCCAAAGCGAGGAGGCGTGGTGGCGGGCGTCCGGCTCCTCCCCGAGCAGGTTGAGGAGCACGCCGACCGCGCAGGCGAAGGCGAGGCCGATCGCCAGGGTGCCGATCGCACCGGCGACCCGCGCCGGCAGCACCCGGAAGCCGAGCGAGATGACGATCGAGCCGAGCAGCGGGAGGAGAAGGACCAGCCAGGCCCAGGCGGTGGCGCTCATCCGCGCAGCTCCCTCAGCTCATCGACGTTGAGCGGCAGACGGCGGCGGAAGATCGCCACGATCAGGCCGAGGCCGACGACGACCTCGCAGGCGGCGACCACCATCACGACCAGCGCGAACACCTGCCCCTCCTGGTTGCCGACCATGCGGCTGAAGGCGACCAGCGCGAGGTTGCCGGCGTTCAGCATCAGCTCCAGGCAGAGCAGGATCACGACCGGGCTGCGGCGGATCAGGATGCCCATCGCGCCGACCGCGAAGAGCAGGCTCGAGAGGACGATGTACCACTCGACGCTCATGCGTGGCCTCCCGTCGGCGCGTCAGCAGCAACCTCGGCGGGCCCGCGTTCGCGGGGAGTTCCCGCCGAGGTTGCTGCTGACGCGCCCTCGTTGGCGGTGCCGCTCAACGTGCGCTGCTTGCTGGCGAGCACCACCGCCCCCACGGCAGCCAGCAGAAGGAGGATGGAGGAGGCCTCGAAGGGGACGAGGAACTTTTCGAGCAGCAGGTAGCCGATCGCGGCCGGGTCTCCGAAGCCCGCCTCGACCCGCGGCCCGTCGGTGCCGAGCGCCGCGAGCGAGGAGCCGAGCACCGCGATCGCGAGCTCGACGAAGAGGGCCGCGCCGAGCAGCGGGGCGAGGAAGCGCTGGCCGGGAATCGGCTCCCAGGCCGACTCCTCGCCGCCGCCGATGTAGGCGACGACGAAGACATAGAGGACCATCACCGCGCCGGCGTAGACGACGACCTGGGCGGCCGCGACGAAGGCCGAGCTGAGCAGCAGGAAGAGGACGGCGAGCGAGAAGAGGTGGACGATCAGCGCCAGCACGCTGTAGAAGGGGTTGCGCAGGGCGATTACGCCGATCGCACCCCCGAGGGCGCCGATCGCCGCCAGGAAGAACAGGATCGCTTCCATCTACTCGCCCCTCCGAGGCCGATTGACTGCCCGTCCAGCGGGTGGTTGGATGGAATCGCTCACCAAAGCTGGAAGAACGGAGGCCCCATGGACACGTACGTGATTCTGCGCCGGAGCGGCTGGAAGTCCGGAAGCGACCTCGAGAAAGCCGCCGAGCGCTCTCGGCAGATCGGAGACGAGCAGATGTCCGACGACATCCGCTGGATCCGCAGCTACGTCCTCGACGAGGGCGGAGGTTCGGTCGGCACGGTCTGCGTCTACCAGGCCACCAGCCCTGAGGCGATCCGGGAACACGCCGACCGGGCTGACCTGCCGGTCGACGAGGTGATCGCCGTCGCCGACACGGTGCTCGTTCGGCCAGATCCGGAGTAGCCCGACGCTCACTCGCCCTCCATTTTCAGCGGCGCCCGCTCCAGCGGCTCGGCGAGCAGCATCTCCTTGGTGAAGATCAGGTTCTCGCGGTCGTAATCGGCCATCTCGTAGTCATGGCCCATCGTGATCGCGTCGAACGGGCAGGCGATCTCGCAGTAGCCGCAGAAGATGCAGCGCGAGAGGTTGATCTCGTAGACCGCGGCGAAGCGCTCCCCGGCCGAGACCCGCTCGCCCGGGACGTTCTCCGCGGCGACGACGCGGATGCAGTCCGACGGGCAGGCGGCGGCGCACAGCGAGCAGCCGACGCACTTCTCGAGCCCGGTGTCCTCGAAGCGGTGCAGCTTGTGCCGGCCGCGGAAGCGCGGGTAGACGGGGGTCTTCTCCTCCGGGTACTGGATCGTGAGCGGGCCCTCGATCAGCCGCGCCATCGTCGTCTTCAGGCCGCGCAGCGTCTCGCCGAAGGCCCGGTAGGCGCCGGCGACCCCACCCGGCTCGGGCCCACGCTGCACCTCGACCACGCTGTCGTCGCTCAGGTAGGGGAAGCGCTCGCTCATGTGACCACCACCAGGACGGCGGTGACCAGCACATTGAGAGTTGCGAGCGGCAGCAGGACCTTCCAGCCGAGGCTCATCAGCTGGTCGTAGCGCAGCCGCGGCAGCGTCGCCCGCACCCAGATGAAGAACAGCACCAGGCCGAGCATCTTGGCCAGCATCCAGATCGGGTCGAGGAAGCTGGGGCCCGGGCCCATCCAGCCGCCGAGGAAGATCGCCGCGGCGATTCCGGAGACGACGATGATCTCCATGTACTCGACCAGCAGGAAGCTGCCGAAGCGCATCCCGCCGTACTCGGTCATGAAGCCCTGGACCAGTTCGGCGTCCGCCTCGGGCATGTCGAAGGGGGTGCGGTTCGTCTCGGCGAAGCCGGCCAGCATGAAGATCAGGAAGCCGACGCACTGGGGCACGATGAACCAGACCGCGCCCTGCGCGTGGACGATGTCGACCAGCGAGAGCGAGCCGCCCATGATGATCGGGCCGAGCAGCGCCAGCCCCATCGCCACCTCGTAGGAGATCAGCTGCGCGGCGCCGCGCATCGCGCCCAGCAGGCTGTATTTGGAGCCCGACGCCCAACCGCCCAGCAGCACCCCGTAGAAGGCGATCGAGCCGACCGCGAAGAAGTAGAGGATCCCGATCGGGACGTCGATTCCGTAGAGGCCGACGCCGTCCTGCACGTCGCCCCAGGGGATGATCGCCAGGGCGAGCACACCGGATAGGACGGGCAGCAGCGGGCCGAGCACGAACAGGGTCGGGATCGCGTTGGCGGGGCGGAACGCCTCCTTGCCGAGCAGCTTGCCGACGTCGGCAAGCGGCTGCAGGATCCCGAACGGGCCGACCCGGTTGGGCCCGTAGCGGTGCTGGAAGCGGCCGATCAGCTTCCGCTCCAGGACCGTCATCAACGGCAGGATCCCGAAGATCACCGCGAAGATGACCAGCGACTTGACAATCATCACCCAGGTCGCTTCGACGTAGCTGGTGTCGGCGAACGGGATCACTGGCCCTCGACCTTCGCGATGTCGACCTTGGTGGCCCCCGGCCAGGCGTCGGCGAGCGCGTTCGCGTTGTTCTCGGCCGTGCCCCCGATCAGGAAGCAGACGCCCTCCTGCATGCGTTCCCTGACGGCCACCCGTGCCTGCAGGCTGGTCCCGTTCTGGGCGACGGTGGCCTTGTCGCCCGTCTTCACGCCGAGCCGCTCCGCATCGGCCACCGAGATCTCGACCCTCTGCTGGGGCGCGAGGAACTTCAGCGCCGGGTTCAGCTCCGTGATCGGGCCCGCCCACAGGTCGCGGTAGGTTCCGAGCTCGAACGGGCCGTCGGGAATCTCACCGGAGACGGTGAAGGATTCGGCCATGACCGAGGCTTCGTTTGCCGGCGGGGCCGGAAGGGCGCTCGCTGCCTCGCGGTCCTGCCAGCGCACGCCCCGGCCGCCGATCTCGGCGTCGGTCAGGCCGGCGTAGAAGGGGACGGCCTCGCAGAGCGCCGCGAAGGCCGAGGGCTGGGACGAGATGCCGGTGTCGTGGCCGAGGGCGAGGGAGAGCTCGGCGAGGACGCCCCAGTTGGGGCGGATGTCGCCGGGGCGGGAGGCTGAGGGACGGACCCGCTGCAGCCGGCCCTCGGGATGGGTGACGGTTCCGTCTTTCTCGGCGTGGGTCTCGAGCGGGAAGAGGACGTCGGCCATCGCGGCGGTCGAGTTCTCGAAGGTGGAGAAGACGACCAGGTGCTCGACGGCCGCCAGAGCGCTCTTCCATGCCTCCGTCTCGGGGAAGTCCCGGAGGGGGTCGACGCCGAAGAGGACCAGGGACTTGATCTCCCCGCGCTCGATCGCCGCGGGCATCGTCCGGGTCCCCCGGCCTCGATCCGCCTCCGCCAGGCCGGGTCCGGCGTCGGGCAGGCAGCCGGCCTCGCGCAGGCCGCGGGCGTTGGCGGTCGCGGGCACCTCCAGGAGCCCGGAGCCCTCCCGCTCGGAGAGGTTGAGGGGGCCGGAGATCACGGCCAGCCAGTCGACCGCGCTGGCGCTTGGCTGGGTCAGCTGCTCGCCCCAGACGATCACGATCTTCTCGGCGTCGCGGGCGGCCTCCGCGATCGGGGATGCCTGGTTGTCGGCGTTCGACTCCAGCGCCTCGCTCAATTCCTCGAGGAAGTCGGCCGCTCCCCCCGGCTTGTACCTGGTGGCCACGACCGCGCCGCCGTCAAGCGCCGTTGGGCGGTCCGTCGCCAGCGCCAGCCGGGTGCCGCTGCGGCGCATCGCCTTGCGGATCCGGAGGTCGAGGATCGGCGAGCTGTGCAGCGGATCGGTGCCGAGGACGAGGACCAGGTCGGCCTGATCGATGTCGCGCACGCGCGCCGACAGCTTCGGGTCGGCCAGGCGGAGGAGGGTCTCGCGCCGCGGCCCTTCGGCGGCGCATGAGTCGACGTTCGGCGAGCCGAGCGCCTCGCGCATGATGCGCTGGATCAGGTAGCCCTCCTCGTTGGAGGCGTCGCCGACGATTGCCGCGCTCGCCGCCCCGGCGGCCTTGAGGCCCTCGGCCGCCTTCGCGATCGCGGTCTCCCAATCTGTCGCGGCGCCGCCCTTCAAGCGCGGCCCGTCGATCCGCTCCTCGGCGGCGAACATGCTGAACCCGTAGCGCCCGCGGTCGCAGAGCCAGCCGTCGTCGACCTCCGGGTTGTCGCGGGCGATGACCCGTTTCACCTGCTCGTCGCGCACCGTGAAGCTGACGTTGCACTGGCTCGGGCACAGCGTGCAGACCGAGCCCGCCTGCTCGATGTCCCAGGGCCGGGCGCGGAACCGGTAGGTGTAGTTCGTCAGCGCCCCCACCGGGCAGAGGTCGGTGATGTTGCCGTGGAAGGGGGCGATGTAGGGGCGGTCGTCGAAGGTCCCGACGTAGGTGCGGTCGCCGCGCTCCAGCAGCTGCAGCTGGGCGTCCTCGGAGACCTCCTGGCTGAAGCGGACGCAGCGGTAGCAGAGGATGCAGCGCTCGCGGTCGATCGCCACCAGCGGGCTGAGCGGCAGCGGCTTCTCGAAGTGGCGCTTGGGGTCGGTGACACGGCTCTTACCGGGCCCCCAGCCCATCGAGATGTCCTGCAGCGGGCACTCGCCGCCCTTGTCGCAGACGGGGCAGTCGAGCGGGTGGTTGACGAGCAGGAACTCGACCACGGCGTTCTGTGCGCTCTTGACCTCGTCGGTCCGGGTGTGGACGACCATCCCGTCGCGGACCGGGGTCGAGCACGAGGTCTGCAGTTTGGGGATCCCCTCGATCTCCACCAGGCACATGCGACAGGCGCCGACCGGGTCGCCGAGCTTTGGCTCGTAGCAGAAGACCGGGATCTCGACGTCACCCCGCTTGGCGGCGTCGTGGAGCATCTCGCCCTCGCGGGCCTCGACCTCGCGCCCGTCGATGATCAGGGTGATCGGCTTGCTGCTCACCACGTCACCTCGCGCTTCGCTGGCTGTGCGCTCATGCCGAGGCTCCCAGGGTCTCGGGGGCGCCCTGCACGATGGCGATCGGCTGAGGCTCCTCGGGCGGCGATCCGGCAGACGCGATCACCTCTTCGAACTCGTCGCGGAACTTGTGGACCATCGCCGAGACCGGCATCGCCATCGCGTCGCCGAGCACGCAGAGGCAGTGGCCCATGATGTTCTGCTGGACCGAAACGATGATGTCGAGGTCCATCGGCGTCGCCTCCCCGCGCACCACGCGCTCGAGCATCTTCACCGTCCAGTTGGTGCCCTCGCGGCAGGGGGTGCACTTACCGCACGACTCGTGGTGGTAGAAGCGCGCCGTGCGCAGCGCCATGTGGGGGATCGAGATCGAGTCGTCGGCGACGATGATCGAGCCCGAGCCGAGCATCGATCGCGCCTCCGCCATCGCCTCGAAGCTGTAGGGGAGGTCCAGCTCGGCCGGGGTGAGCACCGGCGAGGAGGAGCCGCCGGGGTAGAAGGCCTTCACCTCGCGCCCCTCCAGCGGGCCGCCGGCCAGGTCATAGATCAGTTCGCGGATCGGCACGCCCAGCTCGACCTCGTAGTTGCCCGGCCGCCGCACGCAGCCCGAGACCGAGACGACCTTGGTGCCCGGCGACTGCTCGGTGCCGAAGCCCCGGAACCACTCCGCCCCGCGGGCGACGATTCGCGGCACGTTGGAGAGCGTCTCGACGTTGTTGATCAGGGTCGGGCCGCCGTAGAGCCCCTGCACGGCCGGGAACGGGGGCTTCAGCCGCGGGTTGCCGCGCTTGCCCTCGAGCGAGTCGAGCAGCGCCGTCTCCTCGCCGCAGATGTAGGCGCCGGCGCCGCGGTGGACGACCAGCTCCAGGTTGCGGCGGCTGCCGAGGATGTTGCTGCCGAGATAGCCGGCCTCGTAGGCCTCGGCCACGGCGGCGTCGAGGATGTCGGCCTGCAGGTCGTACTCGCCGCGGATGAAGATGAAGGCGAGGGTGGCGTCGGCGGCGAGTGCCGCGATCGCGATCCCCTCGATCAGCTGGTGCGGGTTGCGCATCATCAGCTCGCGGTCCTTGAAGGCGCCCGGCTCGGACTCGTCCGCGTTGCAGCAGAGGTACTTCTGCATGTCGCCGCGGGGCAGGAAGGAGGCCTTTTTCCCCATCGCGAAGCCGGCGCCGCCGCGGCCGCGCAGGCCGGAGTCTTCGAGCTCCTTCAGCACCTCGTCGGGTTCCAGCTCCCGGTAGGCCTTCTCGAGGGTCCCGTAGCCGCCGTAGCCCCGGTAGCCGGCGAGCGTGCGCAGCTTGGGGTCCTCGGCGTGCTCGAGGAGCACTCGCGTCTCAGGCATCTGAGTCACCCCCCGGAGAACCGGTCCCACCCACGGGAGATCCGGTGTCGCCCCCCGAAGATCCGGTGTCGCCTGCCAGCGGCCGCTTCGCCAGGGCCTTCTCGGGCAGCACGTCCTCGCCAGCCCGCAGCTGCTCGATTGCGGCCTTCGCGTCGGCCGCGTCCAGGGGGCCGAAGTAGCGCTCGTCGATCGAGGCCATCGGGGCGAGGTCACAGGCGCCCAGGCACTCGAACCGGGTCACGTGGACGTCCCCATCCTGGGAGGTGACGCCGTGGCGCGCCTCCTCGGGGTCGCAGCCGGTCGCCTCGCAGAAGGCCTCGAGCAGCTCGTCGCCGCCCCGCATCCAGCAGCTGATGTTGGTGCAGACGGCGACCTTGTGGGTGCCGACCGGCTCGGTGTGGAAGAGGTCGTAGAAGCTGGCGACCGATTCCAGGTAGGCGGGCGTCACCCGCATCACCGCAGCCGCCTGGCGGATTCCGTCCGGTGTGCACCAGCCGTAGCGCCGCTGCACCGCCCACAGCGCTGGAAGGGAGGCCGATTTGCGATCGGGATACCGGCCCATCGCCTCCTCGATGTGCTCACGCAGCTCCGCCGGGCAGTTCACCTCGTGCAGCTCGGGAATCTCCTCCGGGGAGCGGTCCGGCACCCGCCCCTCGGTAAGGGCGGCGTCGACGGGCAGGCGGCTCATCGATCCACCCCACCCAGGATCGGGTCCAGCATCCCGAGGCTGGCGATCATGTCGGCCACGTAGCTGTCGACCGCCATGTCGCGGAAGGACTGCAGGTTGACGAAGGACGGGTCGCGGAAGTGGACGCGCGCCGGCTTCGAGGAGCCATCGGCGACCACGAAGCAGCCCAGCTCGCCGCGCGGGCTCTCGATCGAGTAGTAGACCTCGCCGGCCGGCACCCGGAAGCCCTCGGTGACCAGCTTGAAGTGGTGGATCAGGGACTCCATCGA
The DNA here is from genome assembly GCA_963707965.1 of uncultured Solirubrobacterales bacterium. GTDB lineage: Bacteria > Actinomycetota > Thermoleophilia > Solirubrobacterales > 70-9 > VRUE01. Next base: position 699,154 of record CAVPRR010000007.1, on the reverse strand, counting down.
GGTCGAGAGCTCCGAGCGCGGCGGCAGCACGTACTTGCGGTCGTCGGCGATGTAGGGCCCTTCGGGCAGCCCGTCGAGCGCCTGCTCGACGATCCGAACCGACTCGACCATCTCCGCCAGCCGCACCCGGTAGCGGTCGTAGCCGTCGCCGACCGTGCCGACCGGGATCTTGAACTCCATCTCCGGATAGGCGAGGTAGTCGAACGCCTTGCGTAGGTCCCACGGCTCGCCGGCGGCGCGCAGCAGCGGGCCGGTGACTCCGAGGTCGAGCAGCCGCTCGCGCGACACGATCCCGACTCCCTTGGTCCGCGAGAGGAAGATCTCGTTGCGGTCGAGGAGCGCTTCGTACTGGCCCACCCGCACCGGCATGTCGGCGATGAACTCGCGCAGCTTCGCCTCGAAGCCGAGCGGAATGTCCTCGATCACCCCGCCGACCTGGAAGTAGCGGGTGTGCATCCGCTGACCGGTCGCCATTTCGAACAGGTCGAGGATCTTGTCGCGCTCGCGAAAGCAGTACCAGAGCATCGAGATGGCGCCGAGGTCGAGCGCCGTCGTTCCCAGCCACACCAGGTGGGAGTGGATCCGGTTCAGCTCGAGGAAGAGCGTCCGCAGGTAGCGGGCGCGGGGTGGGATCTCCAGCCCGACCAGCCGCTCGACCGCGCCGCAGTAGGCCTCCATCTGGAAGAAGTAGGAGACGTAGTCCATCCTCTCCACGAAGGGGATGACCTTCCAGTAGCTCTTGTCCTCGCAGGACTTTTCGATCCCGGTGTGGACGTAGCCGATCACGGGCCTGAGGTCCCGCACGACCTCGCCTTCGAGGTCGACGACCAGCCGCAGCACCCCGTGGGTGGCCGGGTGGTGCGGCCCGATGTTGATCGTCATGACCTCGGTCTGTGTCTCAGCGACGTCGGTCCCCGCCTCGGGCATCTGGCCTGGCGCCTCAGCCATAGTTCCGCTCGTTGAAGGTGAAGGTGACGGGCTCGCCGCCGACCGGGAAGTCGCGGCGCTGCGGCCAGCCGACGTAGTCCTCGGGGAGGAGGATGCGGGTCAGGTCGGGGTGGCCGCGGAAGACGATCCCGAAGAAGTCGTAGGCCTCGCGCTCTTGGAACTCAGCGGTCGGGAAGAGCTCCACGCAGGAGTCGATCTCGGGGAGCGGTTGCGCCTCTCCCCGGTTGCCGTTGGCCTGCTCGGCGGCGCCCGCAGCCGGGTCGGCCAGCACGGCCTTCACCCTGATCCGCTCGACGCGATCGCGGTTGAGCAGCTCGTAGTGGACGGCGAAGCGGGGCTCCGCCGGCAGGTAGTCGGCGGCGTGCAGGCTGGAGAGGAAGCGGTAGCCCTGGCCCGGCGCATCGCGCAGCCAGGTGAGGACGGCGAGGATCTGGGCCGGATCGACGATCAGAACCGGCTGCGCGCGGTCGAAGCCCGTGTCCAGCACGGCGCCGGGGTGATCCTGTTCGATCTCCCCACGAATCAACTCCAGTCCGGGGGCGTCAGGCATGGATGAGCTCCCTGGCGGCCTCATAGGCCTCCGCCGCATCCGGGTTCGGCTTGCTCGCCGCACCGCCGCGCGCCCACTCCTCGGTGCCGGCGGCGTTGTAGCGCTGCCGCCAACCCTGGTCCGGGTTGCCTTTGATCTTGCGCTGCAGCTTGGTGAAGCCGTAGAGGACGGCCTCGGGGCGGGGCGGGCAGCCGGGCACGTGGAGGTCGATCGGCATGAACTTGTCGGCGCCCTGCACCACCGCGTAGTTGGAGAACATGCCCCCGCTGGAGGAGCAGGCGCCCATCGAGATCGCCCATTTGGGCTCCAGCATCTGGTCATAGAGCCGGCGGACGATCGGCGCCATCTTGATCGAGACCCGCCCCGAGAGGATGATCATGTCGGCCTGGCGAGGAGAGGCCCGCAGCGCCTCGGCGCCGAAGCGGGCGAGGTCGTAGCGGGCGGTGACGATCGAGATCGGGGCCTCGATCGCGCAGCAGGCGAGGCCGAACGTGAGCGGGAACATCGAGTTCGCGCGAGCCCAGCCGAGCATCTGCTCGAACCGGGTCATCACGACCCGTTCCTCGACATAGCGCTCCAGCTCCTCGCCCTCGAGGTTGCCACGCAGCATGTCCCGGGCCCGCACCTGCTGCCCGCGCATGCCCTGCCGTTCTACCTCCAATCCAGCGCTCCCTTCCGCCAGACGAAGACGAACGCGACGAGCAGGAGCACCACGAAGAGGATCAGCTCGCCGAGGACGAAGACGCTGTCGGCTCCCTTCAGGATCACACCGATCGGATAGAGGAAGACGACCTCGATGTCGAAGAGGATGAAGAGCATTGCGACCAGGTAGAAGCCGACACCGAAGCGAAGGCCGCGAGCGGCGGGCACCGGGATGCCGGACTCGTATGGCTCCGTCTGGCGAAGGCGCGCCGCCGTGGGCCGCTTCGGGCGCCGGGGGCCAACCAGGTGGTTGAGCATCACGAAGGCGCCGCCCACGGAAACCCCGAGCAGGGCGAAGACGAGTATTGGCAGGTAGCTCTTCAGCATTTGACACCTTCGCGGGACCGTTGCCTGGCTCTTTGCGCGCCTGGGCCGTCCGCGTGCAGACGGTGTTATACACCGACCTTGTGACAGATTGCTACATAGTGCTTTTCCGCATCAGCAAGCCGAATCCCGACCCTTTTGGGCGGATATGGCGATGAAACGGCTCCTTCTCGGCCTCGATCTGGGGCATCCGGGCTCGCCGTGCCCGTGCGGAAGGACATAGCGATGGCGGACGTCCACCTCGTCGTCGGCGCCGCGCTGATCGTTCTCAATCTCGGCGCGGCCCTGGTCGGCGGCATCGCCTGGTTCCGCGACCGGTCCTCCACCCCCTTCTGGTACCTGCTGCGTGCCGCCCAGGCCGCCGTCTTCCTGCAGGCCATGCTCGGCGGCCTGCTCGTCCTGACCGGACACGAGCAGGCCGACGACCTCCACTACCTCTACGGCATCCTCCCCCTCGTCGTCTCCTTCCTTGCCGAGGGCGCCCGCGCCGGCGCCGCACAGCGAGAGCTGGGCGACGTCGACTTCGAAGCCCTACCCGCCGAGAACCAGCGGTCCCTGGCCCTGGCGATAGTCCGCCGCGAGATGGGGATCATGGCCGTCAGCTGCTGGGTGATCCTCTTCCTGGCCCTGCGCGCCGCGGGGACCAGCGGCCACTTCTAAGCCTCAATCCACGAAAGCGGGGAGACTCGGCGAGGTCGGTGGAGTCGGGCTGAGAGTCCCTAGGAGGAGATGCGGAAGGCGGGATGGTTGGGAGCGATGCGGCGCAGCTCGTCGTCGGAGGAGTCCGCGCCGACGCCTTCGAAGAAGACGCCGACCTCCCACTTCCACCTCTTCAGGTAGGCACGCAGAAGGTCCGGCTTCTCCTCGTCGCTCACCTCGGTCGCCGTGAACTCCTCGGATCGGGGGCCGACCACCAGCCGCCCCTCGCCGCTAGCCCGCAGATTGCGCACCCACTGGGTGTGGCCGCGCGGCGCCACCAGGTAGCGCTCGCCCTCGAAGCTGAGCAGGTTGACCGGCGTTCGCCGCCACTCGCCGCTCTTGCGCCCGCGCACTTCGAGCACCCGCGACCCGGCGACGCTGATCCCCAGTCGCGTCAACCCGGCGACAATTCGGTTGAAGACGTTTGTGGTGAACCACCCGGGCTCCTGAAACCTCTCCGCCATGAGCCCGATACTGGCAAACCGCGACTCTCGGTCAGACCGCGGTGACACCGCCCAACCATCAGTCTTGGCCAGACGGCGATGCCGCCGGCAAGCCACTGGTCCCGCCGCCCCCTCTCAGCCCAGCGGCCGGTACTCGCCGCCGTGGAAGACGAGGGGATCGCCCTCGCTCGTCTCCAGGGCGGTCACCTCGCCGGTGACGATCACGTGGTCGCCGCCGGCGATCACGTCGCGCAACTCGCAGGCAACCCAGACGAGGGCGTCGTCGATCGCCGGGATGCCGCCGCGCTCCCTCCAGGCGACGCCCTGCCACTTGTCGGCGACGGGCGCCTTGGTGGCGAAGCCGCGGGCGATCTGCTCCTGGCCTGCGTGCAGGACGCTGATCCCGAAGCGGTTGGCCGCCTGCACCGCGAGCAGGGTGCGCGAGCCCCGGTCGAGGCAGGCGAGCATCAGCATCGGCTCGATCGACAGCGAGCAGACGGCGTTCGCCGTGGCTCCGGCCGGGCCCTCCGACCCGGTTGCGGTGACGATCGTGACCCCGGTGGGCAGCATTCCCATCGCAGTGCGGAAGTTGGCGGGGTCGGGAGGGGCCATGCGGGAATCGGTTGCAGTCGAGATGGGTGGGATTTGGGACCGACGATCTTGGCCTGGCAGAGACCGACGATCTGGGCCTGACAGGGACCAACGATCCAGGCCAGACAATATGATGCCCGCCGGGTGCGACCAGCTCTAGTTACAGCCCTGGCCGTCATTGCCGCCCTCGCCATCGCCGCCTGCGGCTTCGGCAAGGAGGGGATTGCGGTCTCCAAGGACGAACCGGACTACAACGGTGCCGTCCTCTTTGCCACACGCTGCTCCGGCTGCCACACGCTGGAAGCCGCGGGGACGCAGGGGTCGGGCAACCGCAGCGCGCGCACGCAGGGGCCGAACCTCGACCAGCGAACCGAGACCTATGAGGATGCTCTCTTCGCGATCGAGAACGGCGGCTTCTCCGGGGCGATCATGCCCCAGAACATCGTGGTCGGCGCCGAGGCTGAGGCGGTGGCCCGCTTCGTTGCCAACTACGCGGGGCAGGACGCCGAAATCGCGCCCCGGCCGGGCGCGACGTCGCCCTGACGCATCTTTCTCCGATGCTTGACCTGAAGCTGATCCGCTCCGACCCCGAGCGGGTCAAGACCGCCCTGGCGCGCCGGGGCGCCGCCGAGGGAGTGGATGAGCTGCTGGCGCTGGACGCTCGTCGCCGCGAACTGCTCCCCGAGATCGAGGGCGCTCAGGCGGAGCGCAAGTCGCTCTCCAAGCGGATCGGCGAGGCGAAGAAGCAGGGGGGGGATGCCGAGGACCTGATGGGGGAGGTTCAGGGGCTGAAGGAGAGGATCGAGGCAGGGAAAGCCGAGCTGGAGACTGTGGAAGCCGAGCTCGACCGGGTTGCCGCTGCCCTCCCCAACCTGCCCGATCCCGACGCCCCCGATGGGATGACCGAGGAGGACGCCGTGGTCATCCGCGAGGTCGGCAAGCGACCCGATTTCGACTTTGAGCCCCGCGACCACCTCGAGATCGGGACCGAGCTGGGCCTGATCGACATGGAGTCTGCGGCGCAGCTCTCAGGTTCCCGCTTCGCCTACCTCAAGGGCGACCTCGTGCTGCTCGAGCTGGCGCTGGTGCACTTCGCGATGGACCTCGTCCGGAGTGAGGGTCATGAACCGGTCGTGCCGCCGGTCCTGGTTCGCGAGGAGGCGCTCTTCGGGACCGGTTTCCTGCCCGGCGACCGGGATCAGATCTACGAGGTGCCCAAGGACGGCCTGTTCCTGGTCGGCACCTCCGAGGTCTCGCTTGCCGCCCTGCACGCCGACCAGATCCTCGATGCCGGGGAGCTTCCGCTGCGCTACGCGGGCTTCTCGAGCTGCTTCCGCCGCGAGGCCGGGGCGGCCGGACGCGACACCCGAGGCATCTTCCGAGTCCACCAATTCGACAAGGTCGAGATGTTCTCGTTCGTGGAGCCCTCGGAGGCGGCGGCTGAGCATGAGCGCCTGCTGGCGATCGAGGAGCGAATCCTCACCGAGCTCGAAATCCCCTACCGGGTCGTCGACGTCGCGGCGGGCGACCTCGGCGCTTCCGCGGCCAGGAAGTACGACTGCGAGGCCTGGATCCCCAGCCAGGGGCGCTACCGTGAGGTGACGTCCTGCTCGAACACCACTGACTTCCAAGCGCGCCGCCTCGCCTGTAGGTACCGGCCTGCGGAGGGCGAGGCACCGCACGCGGTTCACACGTTGAACGGCACCGCGGTGGCTGTGGGGAGGACGATGATCGCGCTGATCGAGAACCGGCAGGAGGCCGACGGCGGATTCAGCCTACCCAATACTTTGCATTCCTACGGTGTGCCTGAGAAGATCGGAGCACAATGAACGTGGAGAGAGCAAACCTCGGGACGGTTGTGCCGAGGACGGAGTGTGAAGCTTTGTCATGAGCACCACCGTTCGAGAGGCGAAACGCGTCGTTCTCTGTGACGATCACGAGATCATCCGCGAGGCGATCAAAGCGCGGATGGCCAGCTCGAACTCGCTGCAGATCGTCGGCGAGGCGGCCAACGGCCGCGATGTCGTCAACGTCGTCAAGGACCTGGAGCCCGATGTCCTCATCATCGACGTCGAGCTGCCCAAGCGCGACGGGATCGAGGCGACGAAGGAGGTCCTCAAGGTCCGGCCGCGGACCAAGGTCATCATCTTCACCGCCCATGCCCAGCCGGACCTGCTGGCGCTGGCGCTGCGCGCCGGCGCCTCGGGCTACGTGCTGAAGTCGGCTCCGGCGGAGGACATCGCCCGGGCGGTCAGGGCGGTGACGAGCGGCGGCACCTTCCTCGGCGGCGACTTCGCCGGTGGCAAGCCCTCCGAGGTCGAGAAGCTGCTGGACCTCTCGCCGCGTGAGCGCCAGATCCTCGAACTGCTTGCCGAGGGGCTGCGGGTCAAAGAGATCGCGGAGCGCCTCGGGCTCAGCCCGGCGACCGTCCACACCCACGTCCGCAACGCGATCGCCAAGCTGGAGGTCGACACCCGCACGGAGGCGGTCGCCCTCGCGGTCCGCTTCAGCTACCTGGGAGCGGGCGGCGGCATCAAGTAGAGGGGAAGGGCGCCGGGAGCCCGTCCCTCGCGCTATCCGGCTTCGCGGGTAGCGCCACGCTCGGGACGGCCTCCGGCGCCCCTTCGCCAGGCGTGTGTGGGGTATTGAGACTGGTCCTTACTCTCGGTCGAAGGTGAGAGCGCAGCCGTTGATGCAGTAGCGCTGGCCGTTCGGTCCTGGCCCGTCGTCGAAGACATGCCCGAGGTGGGCGTCGCAGTCCCTGCAGACGACCTCGGTGCGCCGCATGAAGAGGCTGTTGTCAGGTCGCAGCTCGACGTGCTCGAGGTTGACCGGCTCGGTGAAGCTGGGCCAGCCGGTGCCCGAGTCGAACTTCGTGCCGGAGGAGAAGAGCTCGGTGCCGCAGCAGACGCACCGGTACATCCCCTCGCTCTTCTCGTCCCAGTGGGGACCGGTGAAGGCACGCTCGGTTCCCGCCCTGCGGGTCACCTCGTACTGCTCGGGCGTCAGCTGCTCCCGCCACTCCTCATCCGACTTCTGCACCTCGTCGGGCCCCTGCACCTCGTCGGGCCCCTGCACCTTCTCGGACCCCTGCACCTCGTCGGACCCCTGCACCTTCTCGTCGGACCCCTGCACCTCGTCGGACCCCTGCACCTTCTCCGCCTTCTCTGTCATCGGGCTCCTTTCATCTCCTCCCAGGTTACGGGGCATTTCTGACCAGACTGTGACGGGCCCTCGGGAGACTGCTTCGGCAGTCCGAGATACCCGCTCCATAGGATGCGCCGCTGTGCCCGAGGCGTTCTACGAGAAGCACGGCGACGAATATGTCGCCACCGGGTTGACACGGGGGCCGTGGGACCCCGGCGCTCAGCATGCCGGGCCCCCGTCGGCGCTGATCGGCCGCGCGATCGAGCGGCTCGAGGGCGCTGAGGGCTTCCAGGTTGGCCGGATCACCTTCGAGATCATGCGTCCGGTGCCGATCGGGCCGGTGCGCGTCGAGGCCGAGGTGGTGCGGCCGGGCCGAAGCGTGCAGCTGGTCGAGGCGTCGCTGAGCAACGAGGAAGGCGAGCTGATGCGGGCAAGGGCGTGGCGGCTTCGCACCGGGACGGTTGAGCTGCCGGTCGAGGCGATGGCGACTCCCAATGCGCCGCCCCCGCCCGAGGAGGGCTCGGGTGCGGAGTTCTTCCCGACCGGGCAGGACGTCGGCTACCACACCGCGATGGAATGGCGCTCGGTGGATGGCGGCTTCCTCGAGCCCGGTCCGGCGACTGTCTGGATGCGGATGCGGTACCCGCTGGTCGCCGGTGAGGAGCCGACGCCCCTCCAGCGCACGCTTGTCACAGCCGATGTCGGCAACGGGATCAGCGCCGTGCTCGACTACCGCAAGTACTTGTTCATCAATGTCGATCTCAGCGTGCATCTCGAGCGGATGCCGGAGGGCGAGTGGGTCTGCGTCGACGCGGTCACCCTGCCGCAGCCGAATGGGATCGGCACCGCCGAGTCGGTGCTCTCGGACGAGCGCGGCCGCATCGGCCGCGCCGCCCAGACCCTCCTGATCGCCCAGCGGGGCTGATCGCTCCGCAAAGCCGATCGCCCCGCCGACGGGCCGGAAATGCACCTATATCGTCTGAAATCGTCCCGTCGATTTGGTTTGCCTGCCGACGGGCCGGAAATGCACCTATATCGTTTGTTTTCGGCCCATCGATGGGCAAACTGGGGGTTGGGGATCAGCGGGCCGCGAGCAGGGCGCGTCCCCGGCTGGAGATCGCCAGGGCGATCGTCGCGGCGGAGGCCAGGGCGACGGCGGACGCGAAGAGGAAGGCGCCCTCGTAATTGATGAGGGCCGCGGCGACGCCGGCAATCGGCGCGCCGAGGCCGACCCCCGCGTCGAAGAAGGCGGTGAACGTCCCCAGCGCCGCCCCGCGCCGCGCTTCCGACACGCGGCCGACGACGATCAGGGAGAGGGAGGGGTAGAGAAGCGAGAAGGCCGCACCCATCGCCAGCGCTCCGGCCAGCGCGACCGGGAGCGTCTGAGCGACCGCCATCGTTGCCAGGCCAATCGCCTCGGTGACCGCCGCTGCGGTCGCGACGCGGGCCGGGCCGACCCGGTCCGGCAGGTTGCCGCCGATCAGCCGGGTCAGCACGACCATGGACGCGAAGGCGCCGAAGACGGTCGCCCCGTGCCCGACCCCACGTGCATCGAGGTGGAGAACGACGAAGGTCGCGACCGTGGCGTAGCCGGTCGAGGCGAGCGAAAGGGCCACGCCGGGGCGAATCGCCTGGCGGGCGATCAGTGGCTGGCGCTCGGTGTGGGCGACCGGGCGGTAGGGGTCGGGGAGGCGGAGCGCCACCAGCGCCCCGACCAGCGGCGCCGCGCCGGCGAAGAGCCAGACGGCGGTGTAGCCGCCGGTGTGGCGGAGCAGCTCGCCGATCAGCGGCCCGATGCTGAGCCCGGCCCAGACGGCCAGCCCGTAGAGGCCGATCACCCGTCCCCGCCGCCCCGGCGGGGCGAGGTCGACGATCCAGGCCGAGCCGGCTGTGAAGACCGCCCCCTCGCCCGCGCCAAGCGTCAGCCGGGCGAGGATCAGCCCCGGAACGCCGAGCGGGAGCAGGTAGAGGAAGCCGGCGGTCGCCACCACCAGCGAGCCGAGCAGGACCGTGGGCTTGCGACCGCGGCGGTCCGCGAAGTGCCCGGCCAGCGGTCGGAGCAGGAGTCCGGTGGCCGCGTAGGAGCCGATCACGATTCCCACCGCGATGTTGCCGCCGTCGAGCGGGCCGTGCACGTAGCGGGGAAGCACCGGCAGCACCGCGCCTACCGCCAGCAGGCCCGCGAAGGTGACGGCGAAGACGCCGGCGAAGGCAACACCCGGCCGGTGGACGGCAGCGTTCATGGCGACCGGTGGCGCCGCTCTCGCTGTGCGCATCGACAGGTCTGGACGATTGCTCGCTCGGCGCTCACAGCAGGCCGGCGATGTCCTCGACGATGTGATCGGGGGGAGGCACGGCGCTTTCTGCCTCCTCGCGCGAGGTCGCCCCGCTCAGCACCAGGATCGTCTCCAGGCCCGCCCGGTGCCCGCCCTCGATGTCCGACGCGATCCGGTCGCCGACGATCGCCACCCGCTCCGCGCCGGCGATCCGCTCGCGTGCCAGCTCGAACAGGTGGCGCTCGGGCTTACCGCCGATCTCGGCACGCTTGCCCGATGCGGTCTCCACCGCCGCGAGCGTGGCGCCGGTGCCGGGCCAGGCACCGCCGGGCATGGGCAGGGTCGGGTCGCGGCTGGTGGCGAACAGGCTTGCCCCTCCCTGCAGAGCGCGGGTCGCCGTCAGCAGCTCCGCGTAGTCGAACTCACGGTGGCCGGAGACGACCACCGTGTCCGCGCCCTGTCCGGCCTCGCCGTCCAGCAGGGTCAGGCCGGTCGCCGCGACCGTCTCCTTGAAGCCCGGTGCTCCGATCACGAAGGCGGTGCCCTCGGCCCCCATACGTTCGGCCGCCAACTGCGCGGTCGCCGCCCCGGCGGTCAGGACCCGCTCATCGGCCACCGGAATCCCGGCCTCGCGAAGGCGGAACGCGTAGGAATCCGGCCGTCGCACCGAGTTGTTGGTGACGAAGACGATCTCCTTGCCGTTGGCGAGCAGTCGCTGCAGCGAGTCGGCCGCACCGGGAAGCAGCTCTGGCCCGACCCAGACGACTCCGTCGAGATCGATCAAAAGGCCGTCGAATTGGTCGGCTAGCGCCATCCGCGCAGGCTACTTGTCCAGCCTCTGGAGCCCGGTCGATTCTCCTCCTGTCCAGCCGCCGGGGGCCGGCCGATTCTCCTCCCCGGTAGCGTGCCATCCGTGAGCAAGGCGGTCCCCGGTAGCGTGGCATCTGTGAGCAAGGCGGACGGCAACGTGGTCGTCGCGGACGGCGTCAGCCGGCGCTTCGGCGAGGGCGAGGCGGCCGTGGATGCGCTGGTCGACGTCAGCACCGGATTCGAGCGGGGCCGCTTCACCGCGATCATGGGCCCGTCGGGGTCCGGCAAGTCGACGCTGATGCACATCCTTGCCGGCCTCGACCGTCCGACGACCGGCACTGTTGTTCTCGACGGCGAGGAGATCACCGCGCTCGACGACGGCGAGCTGACCAAGCTGCGTCGCGACAAGCTCGGCTTCGTCTTCCAGTTCTTCAACCTGCTGCCGGTTCTCACCGCCGAGGAGAATCTGGTGCTGCCAATGTCGATCGCGGGGCGCAAGCCGGACGCGGAGTGGCTCGAGCGGCTGATTCGCACCGTCGGCATCGGGGACCGTCGCAAGCACCGTCCGTCGGAGCTCTCCGGCGGGCAGCAGCAGCGGGTCGCGGTCGCCCGGGCGCTCGTCTCCAAACCGGCGGTGGTCTTCGCCGACGAGCCGACCGGCAACCTCGACTCGAAGGCGAGCGGCGACGTGCTGGCGCTGCTGCGCCAGGCCGTTGACGAGTTCGAGCAGACGGTGATCATGGTCAGCCACGACCCTGCCGCCGCCGCTCACGCCGACCGGCTGCTCGTCCTCCGTGACGGCGGCATCGTCCACGACACCATTCCCGGCTCGACAGACGACGTGATCGAGCTGATGAAGCAGCTTGACTAGCCTCGCCGTCAGGAGCCTCTGGGCGCGCAAGGTACGGGCGCTGATCACGACGATTGCGGTGGTCATCGGGGTCGCCTTCATCGCCGGCTCCTACGTCCTCACCGACACGATCTTCGCCGCCTTCGACGAAATCTTCAGCGAGTCGCTGAAGGGGACCAGCGTCGTCATCACGGCCGAGAACCCGGTCAAGCAGGAAAGCGGCGAAGTGCCGACGATCCCGGCTTCGCTGCTCCCCAGGGTGAAGAGGGTCCCCGGTGTGGGCCTCGCCTCGGGTGCCATCTTCACGCCGGGCGGCTTCTTCGACTCGCAGGGCGACGCGATCGGCACGAAATTCGCGCCCAAGTTCATCTCCTCGAACCTGCCCGACGGGCTCGAGTCGCTCACCTACGTCGAGGGCCATGCGCCGCGCGGGCCCACCGAAACCTCGATCGACGAGGCCGCCGCCGAAAACTCCGGTCTGAAGCTGGGCGAAGAGATCCGCATCGTCGGCAAGCGCAGCGCCAGGTCCTATCGCCTGGTCGGCTTCACTCAGCTCGGCAGCGCCTCGTTCGGCGGCGCCAGCATCGCCCAGCTCACCCTTCCCGAGGCGCAGAGCATCGCCCGCAAGCGCGGCCGCTTCGACCAGATCTCCGTCGCCGCTGTCGCCGGCGTCTCCCCGGAGACGCAGAAGCGGCGGATCGAGCGGGTCATGCCGGCGTCGGTCCGGGTCGAGACCGCCAAGGAAAGCGCCGACCGCGGCTCGGAAGAAATCCGCGACAACCTCGGCTTCCTGCAGACGGTGCTGCTGGTCTTCGGCTTCGTCGCCCTCTTCGTCGGTGCCTTCCTGATCTTCAACACCTTCTCGATCACCGTCGCCCAGCGGGTGGCCGAGTTCGGCTTGCTGCGCACGCTCGGCGCCTCCCGGCCGCAGATCCTCGCCTCGGTCGTGGCCGAGGCGCTTGCGATCGGCCTGCTGGGTGCCGTCGCCGGCGTCGCGGGGGGCTACCTGATCGCCGCGGCGCTGAACGCGCTCTTCAAGGCGGTCGGGCTTGACCTGCCGACCACCGGCCTGGTGATGGAGACGCGCACGATCGTCGTCTCGCTGACGATCGGGATCGTCGTCACCCTGGTCTCCTCGCTGGTCCCGGCGCTGCGCTCGACCCGGGTTCCGCCAATCGCCGCCCTTCAGTCCTACACCCCGCCGGCCAGCCACCAGCGCCGGCTGGTCTACGCGGTCCTCTCGATCCTGCTCGGCCTCGCCGGGCTGGCGATGGTCCTGGCCGGTGTGTTCGGCCATGGCAGCGCCGGCACCAAGGCCGGGCTGATGGGCGCCGGCGCGGTCGCGATCGTCCTCGGCGTCTCCCTCTTCAGCCCCCGCCTGGTGCGCCCCCTCGCGGCGATTGCGGGCGCCCCGCTGGAGCGCCTGCGCAGGCTGACCGGCCGTCTCGCCCGCGAGAACACGCAGCGAAACCCAAGCCGCACCGCCGTCACCGCGGCGGCGCTGATGATCGGCCTGGCGCTGGTCACCTTCGTCACCGTCTTCGCCGCCGGGCTGAAGAGCTCAGTCGCCACCGTGATCGACGAAAACTTCGCGGGCGGGCTGGTGATCCAGAACACCAACGGCTTCTCGCCGATCCCGGCCGGCGCCGCCGCCGCCGCGCGCAGGGCGCCCGGCGTCGAGTCGGTCGCGACGGTCCGTTCGACCGAAGCACAGCTGCTCGGCAACGGTGTCAAGGCGCTCATCAGCGCCCCGACCCCCAACATCGGTGAGGCCGTCGACGTCGAATGGAAGAAGGGAGGCCCGGCGGTCCTGCGCAACCTGCGGGACGGCGAAGCGGTCCTCTCGGACTCCTTCGCCTCCGGCAACGATCTCGAAGTGGGCGATCGCTTCCGCTTGCTGAGCCAGACCGGGGCGAGGCCGGCCTTCCGGGTCGCCGGCGAGTTCTCCTCAAAGCTCAACGTCTTCGGCAGCGTCCTCATAACCCAGCGGGCGATGGCCGGGGCCTTCAAGCAGACCCAGGACACGGTCGACTTCGTCAGGACGGAACCGGGCGCGAACGCCGCGCAGGTCCAGACAGTGCTCACCGCCGGCGCCAAGCGCGCTTTCCCGACCGCCGAAGTGCTCAACCAGCAGGAACTGAAGGAAAACCGCGAAGCGCAGATCGACGGGCTCGTGCAGCTCGTCTACGTGCTGCTGGCGCTGGCGATCCTGATCTCGCTGTTCGGGATCGCCAACACCCTGGCGCTCTCGATCCACGAACGCACCCGCGAGCTGGGGATGCTGCGCGCGATCGGCATGTCGCGCCGCCAGGTGCGGACGATGATTCGCTACGAGGCGGTGATCACGGCCCTGATCGGCGCGATCCTCGGCATGGTTCTCGGGGTGATCTTCGCCACGCTGATCGCCCAGCCCCTCAAGGACGAAGGCTTCACCCTCTCCTACCCGATCGTCTCGCTGGTCGTGCTGCTGATCCTCGCCGGGCTGGCCGGGGTGCTGGCCGCGATCCCGCCAGCCCGCCGCGCCTCCCGCCTCGACGTGCTCGAGTCCCTGCACTACGAGTAGCCCCGCCTCCGTCGCCGACGGACGATTTCCCACCGGCATGGGTCATTTCCGTCTCGTCGCGGGGTTCAGGGGGCATCAGGCAAGGCGATCCGCCCGTTAGCGAGCGCTCGCCGTCCGCGGTTTGGGGGGCGAGTTCCGCGCCGCCGGGTCTTGTAGTCGTATGGGATTTCGGACGATGTTTCTTACCTGCATGGCGCTGGCGGCGCTCGCACTTGCGATCGCCACGGCCAGATCGAGCGGCCCGTCGGGAGCGAGCCCCGAACCCGGCAGGTCCGCGCCGCCGCATTTCAGGTGGACCGTGCGCCGCACGGCCAGCCCACGGGCAGTTCAGGCGAGGGCGGTCAGCGCGACCGTGCCGGTGGCGGCCGTCGAGTCGGTGGTCAGAGGCGCAAGCCTGCCCATGCGGACGGCAGGGCTGGCAAGGGCCCGGCGAGCCCACCGCTCGCAGCGCGTCTTCTGCCCGAGGCCACGCACCCTCCGCCTCGCCCGCTACGAGGACGGGTCGGCCAGCCTCATCTGCGCGGGCCGCGTCCTCGTCCGTGTTTCCGTCCCCGGCTGACTTCCCCGCTGCCATCGCCGGCGGGACTGAAACGCACCTATTTGGTGCGAAATCGGCCCATCGGCGGAGGGGCCTCGCCGACGGGACTGAAACGCACCTATTTGGTGCGAAATCGGCCCATCGGCGTAGTCTCTGCCGGGCACTCTCGTCCGACCCCTTGGGAGGTTTCTGCCATGCGCTCCCCACTCCGTCGCTTGGTCGGTTTCGCCGCCGTCCTTGCCCTTCTCGCATTTGCGGCTCCCGGCCAGGCTTCGCCCTCGTCGCAGCCGTCCGCCCACGCCTCGTTCCGCGATCGCGACTGTTCGGACTTCAGGACGCAGCGGCAGGCGCAGAGGTTCTTCAGGAATCACCACCCGAGGAGTGACCCCCACCGCCTCGACGGGGATCACGACGGGTTCGCCTGCGAGAGCCTTCCCTAGGGGGCTTGGTGCCTAGCCGCAGCCGGTGTTGTTGCCGCACGAGGAGCACGTGTAGCAACTGCCGGTGCGCTGCATCATGCCGCCGCACTGCTCGCAGGCGGGGCCGAGGTCGAGGCCCGACATCTTGGCCGGCTGGACCGGCGGCGTTTCGGTGAAGGCCTCCGCGGCTGGGACGGCCTCGCCGCCGGTCGCCCTTGCCTTCTCGGCGCCGTTCCCGTTCCCCGGCTTCGAGTGTCCGTTGCCGCCGTTCCCCGGCTTGACCTCGCCACCCGTGCTGATCCCGAGCCCGAGCTGGGTCGTCTCCGCCTCGCGCTTGGCCCGCACCTCCTTGGTGAGGATGCCGAGGTCCTCCAGCGTCTCGGTCTCGTCGATGAAGCGGCTCGCCAGCCAGCGCATGATGTAGTCCGGCAGCGATTTGGCGAAGGGGATCTCCGTGTTCTGGGTCATCCCCTCGGGCTCGAAGCGCATGTAGCTGAACTTGCGTACGAAGACCTCGAGCGGAACCCCGTACTGGAGGCCGATCGAGACCGCCGTTGCGAAGGCGTTCATCAGCCCCCGCATCGTTGATCCCTCCTTGCCGATGTCGGTGAGGAAGATCTCCCCGACCGAGCCGTCCTCGTACTTCCCGGCGGTGATGTAGCCCTCGTGGCCGGCGATCCAGAACTTGTGGGTTATCGACTCGCGCTCGCGGGGCATCCGCTTGCGCTCGGGAGCTGGCGGAGCCCCAGCCTCGGCACCCTTCTTCCCGGAGGCGCCGCCTTCCCCAGCCTCCTTTTCCTCCTGTGCGTCGGTGCGCAGCGCCTGTGCAGTCTTGGAGCCGTCGCGGTAGATCGCCAGCGCCTTCAGGCCGCCCTTCCAGCCGCGCGCGTAGGCATCGGCGATGTCCTCCACCGACGCCGATTGCGGCAGGTTGACCGTCTTCGAGATCGCGCCGGAGATGAATGGCTGGGTCGCCGCCATCATGTCGATGTGACCGGTGTGGGAGATTGCTCGCTCGCCGACCGCGACGTCGAAGACCGGCAGGTGCTCGTCCTTCAGGCCGGGTGCGCCGATGATCGTTCCCTTCTCGGCGATATGGGCGTCGATCTGGTCGACCTCGGTGTCGGAGTAACCGAGCGTGCGCAGCGCCAGCGGCACCGAGCGGTTGACGATCGTCATCTGGCCGCCGCCGACCAGCTCCTTGAACTTGACCAGGGAGAAGTCGGGCTCGATCCCGGTCGTGTCGCAGTCCATCAAAAATGAAATTGTTCCGGTTGGCGCTAAGACACTCGCCTGCGCGTTGCGGTAGCCGTGCTCCTCGCCTTGCTCGATGGCTGCATCCCACTCTTGCTTTGCAGCTTCGAGTAGATCGCCCCTGATCCCAGTCGGGTCAACGTCGTATGAGGCGTCGCGGTGCATCCGCATCACCCCGTTGTGAGGTTCGCGGTTCTCCTCGTAGCCCTCGTATGGACCGAGGACACTGGCGATCTCCGCGGATTTGCGGTAGGCCCTCCCGGTCATCAACGCCGTGATCGCTGCGGCCACGTTACGGCCCTCGTCGGAGTCGTAGGGCACCCCATCCGACATCAGCAGCGCGCCGAGGTTGGCGTAGCCGAGCCCGAGCTGGCGGAAGCGATTCGCGTTCCCCGTGATCTCCTCGGTCGGGTAGCTGGAGAAGCCGACGACGATCTCCTGCGCCAGGAAGACGATGTCGACAGCGTGTGTGAAGTCCTCGATGTCGATAGTCCCGTCCTCATTGCGGAACTTCATTAAGTTCAGAGAGGCGAGGTTGCACGCCGAGTCATCGATGCTCAGGTACTCACTGCAGGGATTCGATGCGGTGATTGGGCCTGTGTTGGGGTCGGTGTGCCAGCGCTGAATCGTGGAGTCGTACTGGACGCCGGGGTCGGCACAGCGCCAAGCGGCATCGGCGATCTGGTTCATCAGCTCGCGCGCCGGCAGCGTCTTGATCGGTTCGCCGGTGGTGCGGCCGATCAGGTTCCAATCCTCGCCCGCCTCGACCGCCTCCATGAACTCGTCGGTGACCCGCACCGAGTTGTTGGCGTTTTGGTACTGGACCGAGGCAAAGGCCTCCGAATCGAGGCGCATGTCATAACCGGCGTCGCGGAGTGCGGCTGCCTTCTCCTCCTCGCGTGCCTTACACCAGATGAAGTCCTCGATGTCTGGGTGGTCGACGTTGAGTACGACCATCTTCGCTGCCCGCCGGGTGCCGCCGCCGGACTTGATCGCACCCGCCCAGGAGTCGGCGCCGCGCATGAAGCTGACCGGGCCGGAGGCAATCCCTCCCTTGGATAGAGGCTCCATCGAGCCGCGGATCTTCGAGAGATTGACCCCCGACCCGGAGCCGCCCTTGAAGATGAGCCCCTCCTTGGTGTTCCAGTCGAGGATCGACTCCATCGTGTCCTCGACGCTGAGGATGAAGCACGCTGAGGCCTGCTCCTCTCCCGGCTTGCGCCAACCGATGTTGAACCAGACTGGGCTGTTGAATGCGGCCCGCTGAGTGACCAAGATCGACGTCAGCTCGGCTTCGAAGGCATCGGCATCCTCGACCGAGGCGAAGTAGCCCCCCTCTCGTCCTGCCTCGGCAATGCGGCCCGCGACCCGCCCGATCATCTGTTTGACCGAGCGCTCGCGCTCGTCGCTCCCCGGCTGCCCGCGGAAGTACTTCTGGGCGACGATGTTCGTCGCGTTCTGCGACCAGCTCTTCGGGAACTCGACCCCGCGCTGCTCGAAGGCCGGCTTTGCCGGATCGCCGATCACCGCGTCGCGCGTCTCCCACTCGATCTTGTCGAAGGGATGCGTCCCGGGAGAGGAAAAACGCCGCTTGATGGCCAGGCCCTTGAGATCTGTGGACTTGGTGCTCATGGTGGCCTTGGACATCGACTGACTCCTCTCACTGCAGCTTTCAGGGGGAACTTTGAAGACTCCCCGATCGACCGGACGGAAAGCGGCTCGCAATCACGCAAATTGAGGAGTACTGAGAACGACAATCGCCTATCCATATGGTGGCAACTCCGCAACGTGGGCACAAACCCGCCGAGAGCTTCACCTGGCGGTGGCGGTACCCTCCAAACATGGTCGATGACCTGCGGAGAGGCGCGGAGCGGATGGGCGAGCGTTTGGAGTCCGCGCGCGGTGCTGCGGCGGAGCGCACCAGCGCCGCGCGCGAGGCGGTCGGCGACCGGGCCAACGCCGCCAAGGAGGCGGTCGGCGACCGGGCCAACGCTGCGCGCGAGGCGGCAACCGAGGCGATTGCCGCCGTCAAGCCGAAGCTGCGCGGGGTCTCCCACGAGTGGGCCTTCTTCGTCTCGCTCTTTCTGGGCGCTGCGCTGATCGTCGCGGCCAGAACGCCGAAGGCGACGCTGGCGGTCGCCGTCTATGCGGTCAGCCTCTCGGCCCTGTTTGGAACCAGCGCGCTCTACCACCGCGTCAATTGGACTCGGCCCGACGTGCGCCGCTGGATGCGGCGCCTGGATCACTCGATGATCTTCTTTCTCATTGCCGGCACCTACACCCCATTCGCACTGCTCGTGCTGAACGGTCCACTTGCCGACGCGATTCTTCTTGTCGTCTGGGCCGGAGCGATCGCGGGTGCTGTCGTCGAGATGGTCTGGATCGATCACCCGAAATGGGTCGCGGCGCTCATATATATGTCGCTTGGCTGGGTGGCCGCCGTCGCCTTTCCCGGTCTGTGGTCGGCGATGGGCGTGGCCGGAACGCTGCTTGTCGCGGCGGGCGGCCTCCTCTACACCGCCGGCGCCATCGTCTACGCGACCCAGCGGCCCAACCCCAGCCCGCGCGTCTTTGGCTACCACGAGGTCTTTCACGCCCTGGTGATCGCCGCCGCCGCCGCCCACTTCGCCGCGATCGCCTTCTTCGCCCTGCCGGCGGCCTGAGTTCCTCCGGCGGCCTGGACCCTGCCGGCGGCCTGGACCATGCCGGCGGACTGAATTCTCCCGGCGGCCTGAATCAGGCGAGTGCCGTCACCGCGCGCTGCTTGGCGGCCTCGACCAGGGCCAGCAGCTCGGTCTCGCGGCCCCCGCGGAGCAGCTCGATCGGGTCGGGATCGCCGTTGACGATCCCCTCGAAGAACACCTTGCGCTCCTGGTAGGTGGGCAGGGTTCCCTTGGCCCAGCCGCGGCAGTCGTTGAGGATGATCGCCAGCCGCGCGTAGTCGTCCCCGAACAGCTCCGAGATCTCTCGCTTCATCCGCTTCGCCAGGGCCGGCGAGGCGCCGGCCGTGGAAATCGCGATCGCCAGCGGGCCGCTGCGGATGATGGCCGGCAGGATGAAGTTGCACAGCGGCGGCACGTCGACGACGTTGACCAGCATCGCGCGCCTCTCCGCGTCGTCGTAGACGCTGATGTTGACGTTGGTGTCGTCGGTAGCGGCGATGGCGAGGAACGCATCCTCGAGGTCGGCCGCCCCGGCGTAGGTGCGCTTCTCCCACTGGATCGACCCCTCCGCCGCCAGCTCCTCCAGCTGCGGATGGGCGACGGGCGCGATCAGGGTCACATCTCCCTCACAGGCGAGCAGACCCTCGACCTTCTCCAGGCCGATGTCGCCACCGCCTATCACCAGGCAGCGCCGACCGCGCAATTTCAGGCAGGCGATGTAGAAGGGCGTCTCCAGCATGTCGCGCACGCAGGACTGGTCGCAGATCCCCTTGTGCAGCTGGCAGACGCACTCCTTGCCGGCATAGGCCTGAGCGGGCATGGCCCAAAGAGTAGTGGCGGGGCCCCGGCCCCCCCGACAACCCGCCTGATGGTCCGAGAAGCGGGCTCCCATCGACCCGCCGTCAATCCAGTCCGCGCCTCCGCTATCCGCCCCTACTGGCAGGTGTGGGGCGGATAGCGGAGGCGCCCATGGAACCCAGGAATCCACCTCGCCAGAAACGGCGCCGCGGTCCCCAGGGCCAGTGTCCCTTCGCCGACGGGCCGATTTCGCACCAAGTGGGTGCATTTCCGTCCCGTCGGCACGGCCCCTTCGCCGACGGGCCGATTTCGCACCATATGGGTGCATTTCCGTCCCGTCGGTGGCGCAATCGGCGTCGGTGGCGCAATCGGCGTCGGTGGCGCAATCGGCGTCGGTGGCGCAATCGGCGACGACGGGCGGCGGATCAGATCGAGTCGAGGGTGAGGCGCAGGCCCTCTTCGAGGCTGGTCTCCGGGGCCCAGCCCAGCTCGCGCTGCGCGCGGGCCGGATCGATCGAGATCCGCTGCACCTCGCCTGTTCGGGGCGGCGCGAACTCGGGCTCGAGGTCGGCCCTCCCGGCAAGCAGGGCCAGCCGGTCGAGAAGGCCGAGCACGTCCATCTCGGTGCCGGTGCCGATGTTGATCGAGCCACTCGCCTTGGACTCGGCCGCCGCGAGCGCCGCAGCGACCACGTCGCCCACATATATGTAGTCGCGGGTCTGCTTGCCGTCGCCGAACACCGTCGGCCGCTCGCCGGCCTGCAGCCGGCCGCAGAAGATCGCGATCACGCCCGCCTCGCCGAGTGGGTCCTGGCGCGGCCCGTAGACGTTTCCCAACCGCAGGCACACCCCCGGCAGCCCGTAGAGCCGCTCATACAGAGCTAGGTAGCCCTCCCCCGCGAACTTGCTCTGGCCGTAGGCGGAGAGCGGCGCGATCGGTGCGCTCTCGCCGAGCGGCAGCTCCTGTCCCTCCCCCTCGCCGTAGATCGCCCCGCCGGTCGAGGTGAAGACGACGCGGCGCGAGCCCGCCGCCTGCGCGGCGTCCAGCACGTTTGCGGTCCCCCCGACGTTGATGGAGGCGTCGAATGCCGGGTCGGCGATCGACTTGCGGACATCGATCTGGGCGGCCAGGTGGAAGACGACCTCGGGCCGCACCTGCGCCGCCAGCTCGGTCAGCGCGTCGCGGTTGCGGATATCGAGTTCGACCAGCGCCGCCCCCGCGGCCAGCGCCCCCTCGAGGTTCTCGCGCCGCCCGGTCGAGAGGTCGTCGACGACCGTCACCTCCTCGCCGCGATCGAGCAGGGCATCGACCAGATTCGAGCCGATGAAGCCTGCGCCGCCTGTCACAAAGCACCTCATGAACGGCGCCGATCCTACGGGGTGCGCCGCCCATCCGCCCACCCGCCGGCGGGGGGAGGCGGAGGTGCCGATTCAGCAGACAGGCTCCGAAGAGCCGCCGATGGCCCCTGCTACCCTCGCCGGTCCCGTGAGGCTGATCGTCACAGAGAAGAACAACAGCGCCAAGAAGATCGCCGAGATCCTTGGCGGCAGCCCGTCGAGCGACCAAGCCTTCAAGGTCCCCTTCTACACCTGGAGCAACGCCGACGGCGACCACATGGCGATCGGCCTCAAGGGGCATGTGCTCGGGCCGACCTTCCCCGAGGGCTACTCGAGCTGGCAGAAGACGGACCTCCACGATCTGATCGATGCCAAGCTGATCAAGGAGCCGACCAACAAGAACGTCGTCAAGGCGATCGAAAAGGTCGCCAAGCAGGCGGACGAGCTGGTGATCGCAACCGACTTCGACCGCGAGGGCGAGCTGATCGGCCTCGAGGCGCTGGAGAAGATCCTCGACGCCAACCCGGCGCTGGGCTCACGAGAGGACGCCGACAACGGCACCCTGACGATCCCGCGAGCCCGCTACTCGGCGCTGACCGGGGAAGAGATCGAGCGCGCCTTCTCCAACCTCGACGAGCTCTCCTTCCCGCTCGCCAACGCCGGCGCTGCCCGCCAGGACATCGACCTGCTCTGGGGGGCGACCCTGACCCGCGCCGTCTCCATCGCGACCCGCCGCTTCGGCTCCAACTTCCTCTCGGTGGGCCGCGTCCAGAGCCCCACCCTGGCGTTGATCGTCGAGCGCGAGATGGAGCGCCGCGCCCACGTCCCGAAACCGTTCTGGGAAGCGTTCGCCAAGTTCCGGCACCCCGACGGCAGCTTCGAGGCCCATCACACGACCCAAAAATTCTGGGACAAGGCCGAAGCCGACGCGGCCCTGGCCGGCACGACCAGCCCGGGCGCGGTCAAGTCGGTGACGGCGCGCAAGATCACCCGCAAACCACCGACCCCCTACAACACGACGGCCTTCACGACCGATGCCTCCAGCCGCCTCAGCATCACGCCCGCCAACGCGATGCGGATCGCTGAGAGTCTCTATATGGACGGCCTCATCTCCTACCCGCGCACCGACAACACCGTCTACCCGCCCTCCCTGCCGACCCGGGAGCTGATCGGCTCGCTCGTCCGCATCAAGGACTTCTCGGCGGCGGCCGGCCTGCTCGATCAACCTCAGCTGAAACCCACCCGGGGCAAAAAAGAGACGACCGATC
This sequence comes from uncultured Solirubrobacterales bacterium, assembly GCA_963707965.1. Classification (GTDB taxonomy): domain Bacteria; phylum Actinomycetota; class Thermoleophilia; order Solirubrobacterales; family 70-9; genus VRUE01. The sequence goes on along the minus strand of CAVPRR010000007.1, from coordinate 676,974 downwards.
ATCCGCCGATCTATCCCACCCAGGCGGTTCACCCCGGCGCGCTGGAGGGACCAAAGAAACGCGTCTACGAACTGGTCGTGCGGCGCTTCCTCGCCACGTTCAGCCCGCCGATGATCACCGAGTCGACCCGTGCGGACATCGAGGCCGGCTCGGAGACCTACTTCGTGCGCGGCTCGGTTGTCGTCGACCTGGGCTACGCCGGCATCTACACCTACGCCCGCTCCCACGACGAGGAGATCCCGAAGCTCGAGGAGGGACAGAGCCTCGACCTCGACGGCGAGCCGTGGATCGTCGACAAGGAGACCCAGCCCCCGCCGCGCATCTCCCAGGGGAAGTTGATCGAGATGATGGAGGAGCGAGGGCTCGGCACCAAGGCGACGCGCGCCGAGATCATCCAGAAGCTGTTCGATCGTGGCTACGTCTACAGCAATCCCCCCGTTCCGTCGGAGACCGGGGTGGCGATGTACGAAGCGTTCAAGAAGTTCGTGCCGCGGATGGCGACGCCGGAAATGACCGCCCAGCTCGAGGAGGAGATGGACCACATCGCCGCCGGGGAGATGACGAAGGGCAAGGTCGTCGGCGACAGCCGCGAGCTGCTCCACAGGACCTGGTCGGAGATCGACGAGCACCGGGAGGATCTGGCCAAAGTCGTCTGGGGAGGGATGGACCAGGATCGCGTCCTCGGCCCCTGCAAGGCGTGCGAGGAAGCCGGGCGCACCAAGGAGGACGGCGCGCCCCACATGCTGCGGATCATCCGGGCGAAAAAATCCGGCAAACGCTTCGTCGGCTGCTCGGGGTGGACCGCCGACGACCCCAACTCGTGCGACCAGACCTTTCCGCTGCCCCAGCGCGGCGACGTCTTCCGGCTGGAGGAGCGCTGCACCGTCTGCGACCGAACGCCGCGGCTGAAAGTCGTTCCGTTCCGCGGCCGCCCCTGGAACCTCTGCCTCAACGACGATTGCGAGTCGATGCTGGAGATGAAGAAACGCCGCGCCGAGCGCGAAGCCGCGCGCGCCGCCAAAGACGCGGCGGGTGGTTCAAGCGACGGCAAAGCGACGGGCACTCGCAGGCGGAAACGCAAACGCGCAAAAGCTGCGACCGGCAAATGAGGACCGGCGAATGAGGTTTGGGAATGAGGACCGGCGAATGAGGCCGACCGGCGTTTGATGTTTGTTTCGCTCGAGGGGATCGACGGCTCGGGCAAGAGCACCCAGGCTCGACTGCTGGCCGATGCGCTCGGCCCCGACACGCTCCTGATCCGCGAGCCGGGGGGGACCGACACCGCCGAGCGCATCCGCGAGCTGCTGGCCGACCCCGGCCTGGAGGTCGATCCGCTCGCCGAGTTGCTGCTCTTCCTCGCGGCGCGGGCCGACCTCACAGTCCGCGCCATTCGCCCGGCGCTGGAGGCGGGTCGCCACATCGTCTCCGATCGCTTCGCCGACTCGAGCGTCGCCTATCAGGGCGCGGCGCGCGGGCTCGGCGTGGGCGAGGTCATCTCCCTGACCGACGCCGCCACCGAAGGCCTCTGGCCCGATCTCACCGTTCTGCTGCGGGTCGACCCCGAGGTTGGGATGGAGCGCGCCGATGGGGACGACCGACTCGAGTCCGAGGGGCTGGAGCTGCAGCGCGCGGTCGCGGCGGCCTACGAGGAAATCGCGACGATCGCCGCCGACCGCTTCGTCGTCGTCGACGGCGAAGGCTCGGTCGAGGAGGTGCACGAGCGGGTGATGAACGCCGTCACCGCCCGCTTGTCAGATGGATAGACCTCTAGGCTCAGGCGACGCGGACCGAGCGGCGTTCGCTGTTATTGGCGCTGAGCGGCAGGAACAGCGAACGCGAGTGGATGGCCGCCGGCCCTGACGCCAACGTCTTGATGACCACCGCCCTGGACGACAGCACCATGCACCAGCCGCGAGCCCGCGTGGCGCTGACCGCCGCGCTCTCCTCCGGGCCCAGACACGCCTACCTGTTTCAGGGGCCGCGGGGTTCAGGCAAGCGCGCGGCGGCGCGCGCCTTCGCCGCCGAGATCCTTGCCTCGGCGGCTGAGGACGCCGAGGACACCCGCCGCCGCGTCCTGCTCGACCCCTCCCCGCACCCCGACCTCGTCTGGCTCGCCCCGAGCGGCGCCCAGCACCTGGTCGAGGAGGTCCGCGAGCGCGTGATCAGGGCCGCCTCCTACCGTCCCTTCGAAGGCGGCAGGCGTCTCTTCGTCATCGAGGCGGCCGAGGCGATGCGCGACGAGAGCCAGAACGCGCTCCTGAAGACGCTCGAGGAGCCACCCGAGTTCGTCCACCTGATCCTGATCGCCTCCGAGCCCGCGACGCTGCTGGAGACGGTGGCCTCGCGCTGCCAGGCGGTCGAGTTCGCGCCGCTGCCGGTGGAGGCCGTCGAAGCCGCCCTCGAGGGCGGGCCTCCCGAGGAGATGACCGCCGCGGCGCGCCTCTCCGCGGGCAACGCCGACGTCGCCCGCTTCCTGTTGAGCGAGCGGGGGCGGAACCTCCGGGCGCAGTCGCTTGCGCTCGCGGGAGCAGCCCTGGGCGCCCCGGCGCCGGCGGCATCGGAGAGCGCAAAGCGCGGGCACGCCCCCTGGCAGGCGTTGCTCACCGGCGCGGAGTCGGCCGGCGCCTACGCCGAGACCCTCTCGCGTGAGGCACTGGACGAGCAGGCTGCGGCTGGAATCAAGCGCTCCGCTCGCGAGATCGTCGACGAGGCGAAACGAGTCGGCCGCCGCCGCCGCACCGCGGTGCTGGACCTGGGCCTGGGACTCTGCGCCGCCTGGTATCGCGACCTTGCGGCAACCGCCAGCGGCGCCGCCGACGTCGCCTTCAATCGCGACCGCGTGGCCGAGCTCGAAGCGCAGGCATCGGGCCTCGACGCCAACCGCGCCCGCCAGGCCACCGAGCTCGTTCAGGACACCCGTCGCCGCCTCGACCTCAACGTCTCCGAGGAGCTGGCCCTCGAAGCTCTCTACTTCCGTCTCGAGCGGGTCCTCTCCCAGGCGTCGTAGAGGCCCACTGTGGGTCAGGCACGTGCGCCGGCCTTCAGCTTCAGCCCGTCCTGGCCTCCTGCTCGCCTCCCGGGGGGCGAGCAGCCGACTGCGGCACCGACCCGGCTTCCCGGCGTGTGGGCCTGAACTGCCCCACCAGCAGCACGATCAACCCCTTGAAGATGAAGAAGGTCGAGCGAAGTGGCGTCAGGAAGGAGGACCCGCCCACCCGCTCGAGCATTCGAACGGGGACCTCCTCGACGCGCAGTCCCTGTCGCACGGCGAGCTGCAGCGACTCGATCTCGGCGAAGTCCGGCGAGTAGTGCTCGCTGAACAGCTTCATCACGCGCCGGTTCGCCGCCCGCATCCCGCTCGTCGTGTCGGTGAAGCGCTGCCGCGTCGCAAGGGTGAGGAAGAAGCGGAAGACGCTCGTCCCGATTCGCCTCGAGAAGGTGGGCTTGTAGTCGTCGCTTTCGGCCACGGCAGGGTCGCGGTAGCGCGAGCCGATCACCAGGTCGGCGCGGTCGGCGTAGAGCTCTTCGAGCAGCCGCGCCACCTCGGCCGGCGGGTGCTGCCCGTCGGCGTCGAGATGCGCGCAGAATTCGTAGCCCTCGCGCAGCGCGTAGAGGTAACCGGTTTGCAGCGCCGCCCCGAGGCCCTGGTTGAAGGGGAGGGACGCGACGACGGCGCCCGCCTCGCGGGCACGCGCAGCGGTGGCGTCCGTGGACCCGTCGTCGACCACGAGCACGTCGGCGTCGGGCAGGTGGTGGCGCACCCCCTCGATGACTCCCGCCACGGAGGCCTCCTCGTTCCAGGCCGGGATGAAGACCAGCGTCCCCATCGGCTGATTCTCCCATGCAGGCCAGCCATCCCCCGGGGTGGGCGTCCCCGATCGCCCCCATGCAGGCCAGCCGTCCTTCCGGGTGGGCCTCGCCGATCGCCCCCATGCAGGCCAGCCATCCTTCCTGGTGGGCCTCGCCGATCGACCCCGTGCAGGCCAGCCGTCCTTCCTGGTGGGCCTCCCCGATCGACCCCGTGCAGCCCTGCCATCCGCCGGGGTTGGGGACACCAATCCTCGCCGACGGATGTGGAGCGGGCGCCGGTTTTGTGTTAGTAAGCGTTCATGAACGGCACAGGGGCTTCGCCGACACGCGCGCCGTTGAGGTGCGCTTGGCCGTGGGATCAAGGGTCGAACTCGATCGGCGCGACGGCGAGGTTGCGATGAGACGGATCGGGATCCGCTTCTGGCTGGTTGGCGCCTTCGCCGCCGTGACCCTGGTCACCGCCGGTGTCGTCTACCTCTTCGGCGACCGTCCGCGCGCGGTGCTCGGGGCGATTGCGCTTGGCGTGCTCGTCGGCTTTCTGATCGCGGTCGGGATCTCCCACCGGGTGACGCGCCTCTCCCGGGCCGCCGGAGAGCTGGCGGCTGGCGCCTTTGACGCCCAGCTGGAGACGGGCGGCCGTGACGAGATCGGCGATCTGGCGCGTGCCCTGGACTCGATGCGCGCCTCGCTGAAGGAGAGCTTCGGCGTGCTGACCGCCGACCGCAACAAGCTGGAGGCGATCTTCGATGGCCTCACCGACGCGGTGATCGTCGTCGACCAGGACGGCCCGCTGCGCTTCTCGAACCGCGCCGCGGCCACGCTGCTCGATCCGGCCGGGCGTCCGGTGGAGCCGCTTCTCCCACACCTGACGCGTGCCGCCGACCTCGGCTTCGCGGCGCATCCGGCGCTGCGGATCGGCGACCGCGCCTACGCGATGACCGCGCGCTCGCTGCCAAACGAGCGCGCCGTGCTGGCCGTCGTCCGCGACCGCACCGAGGAGATGCGCCGCGAGCTGGCCGAAGCCGACTTCATCTCCAACGCCGCCCATGAGCTGCGCAACCCGCTCGCGGGGATCTCCAGCGCCATCGAGGTCCTGCAGGAGGGCGCCAAGGACGACCCCGGAGCGCTCGAACATTTTCTCGGGCGCCTCGCCGAAGACACGGAGCGGATGAACCGGCTCACCCGGGCGCTCCTGACGCTGGCCCGGGTGGAGTCGGTGGGCGCGGGGGAGGTTGAGGTGGTCGACGTGCCGGTCGCGATCCGCGATGTCGTCGAGGCGATCGAGGCCCCGCCGCGCATCGAGCTGAGCGTCGAGGTGGAACCCGACCTGACGGCGAAGGGCGACCCAACCCTGCTCCGCCAGGTCATGGTTGGTCTGCTCACGAACGCCTTCAAGCACACGGCACCGTCCGGCAGCATTACCGTTCGCGGCCGTCGCGAGGGGAAATCGGAGGTGGTTCTGGAGGTGATCGACACGGGGACGGGAATTCCGGAGGTGGAGATCGAGCGGGTCTTCGAACGCTTCTACCGGCGCGACGAGTCGCGCAAGCAGGAGGGCTTCGGGCTCGGTCTCGCGATCGCCAGGCGTATGGTGGACGTAATGGGCGGCGAGATTGGCGCCCGCTCGGTGGAGGGGCAGGGCAGCACCTTCTGGGTCCGCCTCCCAATTGCCGAGCCCAGCCCGACCCCGGTGGCATGAGGAGGGAGAGATGAGCAGCGGACGCATCCTGATCGCCGACGACGAGCCCTCGGTTCGCGATTCGGTCGGCTACGCACTCACCCAGGAGGGCTTCGATGTGACCGCGGCGGCAGACGGCGACGAGGCCACCGAGAAGCTTGGCGACGGCATCCCCTACGACCTGCTCATCCTCGACATCATGATGCCCGGTCCCAGCGGCCTCGACATCTGCCGCGAGGTCCGCGGGCGCAGCGCCGTGCCGATCATCGTGCTGACCGCCAAGGACGCTGAGGTCGACAAGGTTGTTGGGCTGGAGGTCGGCGCCGACGACTACGTGACCAAGCCCTTCTCGGTCCGCGAGCTGCTTGGCCGGGTCCGTGCCCAGCTGCGCCGCCGCGAGCTCGACCGCGCCCCGCTCTCCGAGGCGGTGCGGATCGAATCCGGCCCGGTCGCGATAGACCTCGTCCGCCACGTCGCCACCGTTCGCGACATGCCGGTCAACCTGACGCGCTCCGAGTTCCAGCTCCTTCGCCTCATGGTTGGCCGCCCCGGCGAGGTCTTCGAGCGCCGCCAGATCATGGAGGAGCTGTGGCAGACCGAGTTCGACGGCGATGAGCGCGCCTGCGACGTCCACATCTCCAACCTCCGCCAGAAGGTCGAGCGCGACCCCCAGAACCCCGAACTCGTCCTCACCGTGCGGGGCGTCGGCTACAAGTTCGACGGCACAGCCACCTGAATCGCCGCCGGCGGGACGGAAACGGAGGATTTGGGTCCGGTTTGCGTCCGTCGACCGGCGGGTTGCGCCGACGGGCCTATTTCGCACCGTATAGGTGCATCTCAGTCCCGTCGACCGGCGGGTTGCGCCGACGGGCCTATTTCGCACCGTATAGGTGCATCTCAGTCCCGTCGACCGACGGGGCGCGCCGACGGGCCTATTTCACACCGCATATGTCGGTTCCGTCACGCCGGCGCAAACTGCTCTCGTTGTGGAGGGTCGGAGTGGGCTGGTGCGGCGTCTTGGGGGTATGGCGCGGCCGGCGGATCCGGTGCGTTGCACGCACACGGGGCTGATGATTCCCGAGTGTTGCTGCCGGCACTGCTGCGAAGACCAGGTACGGCGGTATGCGCCGTGGCTGTTCGAGAAGGCCACCCGTCAATTGAGAGATGAGCGGCGGGGCGGCCGGGCCCTTGGCGGGGAGAGCGATGGCGAGTAGCTGGGGTGGGGGGCGAACTTTTCGCGGCGGTCGCTTAGGGAGGTGCAATGGCTTTGCGCATCCCAGATCAGCTCAGGCGGCCAGCGCGGTCGCGCGCGTCGCCGACGCCCGATGGACCGCGGGCGAGGCGATGGGTTGCGGTGACTCAACGTTGCCGCAAGTTTGGGAACCGATTCGTCGGACGGGTGGGAGCCCCGCCCGCAGTGACCCCTGAGCGCCCGCCGCTGGGCTGTGGAGGCGCACCAGGGTTCGGGTTATGGAATTGCATCAGAGCCTTCAAAGAGACACGACACCTCAAGTCGTCCGACCCCGCCAGGTGGGTGCGGGGCAGCGGGCACATAAAAAGGGTGGGTGGGCTACCTGCTGGTTGGCAGGCAGCGGGTCACGTTGTGAGCTGGCGTGGCTGGGGGGTGTCGAGGTTTGCGAGTCGCCCGTCTTGGTGGGCGAGAGGCCCGAACAGCCTGGTATCGGGCATGTAGATCAAGGAGAGCCAGATGTCACGTCGACGCAGCGGGTCAGCTGAGAAAGCGGCCGGGCCGGTTGAGAGAACGGCCGCGGTAGCCCTATGTCTGCTGGTGATGACGGTGGCCATCGCGGTGCTTGCCACCGCGACCGCTCACGCCGCACAGTTCTGACGGGTCGCGTCAGCGCCCGCCGCACAGTTCTGACGGCTCGCGATCGCGCCCGCCGCACAGTTCTGACGGGCTGCGACGGCACTCCGAGCGAGCCGCCGCGGCTCGCCTGACGGGTATCCTCCGACTCTCTGTCTTGCGGCCTGGTGTAAAGGCAGCACGCCTCGCTCTGGACGAGGTAGTCGGGGTTCGAATCCCTGGGCCGCAGCTTCGCGAGGCGGTGACCAGTTCGATGGCTGGCGCCGAATTTCTGCACCGGGCGCACGGCCTGCGGCAGCCGGCTCCAGGCGTCTAGCGGCTCTGCTACCTTCGCCGTCGCATGGGGAAACACAAATGCGTGCTTGCTGCGTTGTCGCTTGTTGCTCTTGTGATCGCGGGCTGCGGTGGCGGTGGGTCGAGCGCCTCCACACCCGTCGTAACGACGACCGAAGCGCCCCCGACTCTCAGCAAGGAAGAGCTGATCGCCCAGGGCGATGCGATCTGCGCGGAGGTCAATGCGGCGGTCGGGACGGTGTCGTCGACCAGCGGCGATGTCAGCAGCCAGATCGCCCAGAGGGCGGATCTCTACCGGGGCATGGTCGACCGGCTGAAGGGGCTCGGGACTCCCGACGACACCGCTGGCTATGCGGACGTCATCGCCGCCGGCGAAGAACTCGCGCAGGCTGAAGCCGACGTCAGGCTGGCCGCCGAGCGCGGCGAAGAAGGCGCGGTTGCGTCAGCGGAATCCGCGGCCTCCTCGGCGCTCGCGTCCTTCCAGGCGGCGGCGCAGGCCTATGGGTTCAAGTCCTGCGGGGAGGCGCCGAGCGCCCCATCGGTCGCCTCCTCCTCGGAAGAAGCGTCCGAAGAATCCTCTGAAGCCGGTGAAGAAGAAGCCGCACCGGAAGAAGGCGAAGCGGCACCTGAAACGGGCGGCGCCGGGTCCGGCGAAGAAGGCGGCGGGGCTGCAGCGGGTGGCGGCGGCGGCACGGAAAGCTCCGGCGGCGGCTCCAGCTCGGGCGGTATCGGCCCCGGATAGCAAATTCCGCCGACGGGACGATTTCGCACCGTATAGGTGCATCTCAGTCCCGTCGATTGGCGGGTCCCGCCGACGGGACGATTTCGCACCGTATAGGTGCATCTCAGTCCCGTCGATTGGCGGGTCCGCCGACGGGACGATTTCGCACCGTATAGGTGCATCTCAGTCCCGTCGGCAAAGGGGAGATGGCCGGAGTCGACGGTCTACGCGGCCGAGGACTGCTGCCAGGCGCCGTAGAGGCGGGAGTAGGGACCGCCGAGGTCGATCAGGTCGTCGTGGGTGCCGGTCTCGGCGATACGGCCGCCCTCGAGGACGACGATCTTGCCGGCGCGGCGGATCGTCGAGAGCCGGTGGGCGATGACGATCGCCGTCCGCCCAGCCAGCAGGCGCTCCAGGCCGCGCTCGATCGTCTTCTCGGTTCGCACGTCGACGTTCGAAGTAGCCTCGTCGAGGATGAGGATGCGCGGCTCCGCCAGCAGCGCTCGCGCAAAGGCAACGAGCTGGCGCTGGCCAGCGGAGAGCTGGACGCCGCGCTCGCCGACCTGGGTCTCGATTCCCTCGGGCAGCGCGGCGATGAAATCGGTTGCTCCGACCGCCGTCGCCGCGGCCTCGATCTCCTCCAGCGTCGCGTCGGGTCGCCCGAAGGCGATGTTCTCGCGCACGCTGCCGGAGAAGAGAAAGCCCTCCTGGGGGACGATCCCCAGCTGGCGCCGCAGGGCTCGCTGCTGCAGCCCGCGCAGGTCGTGTCCATCAACCAGCACGTGGCCGCGCTGCGGGTCATAGAAGCGCGCAACCAGCTTCGCCAGGGTTGACTTGCCCGCCCCGGTCGCCCCGACCAGGGCCAGCGTCTGGCCGGGCGGGACGTGCAGGTCGATCTCCCGCAGCGCCCAGGAGTCCTGCGGCGGCGGCCCCTCGTCCGAGTAGGAGAACCAGACGCCGTCCATCTCGATCTCCCCGCGCAGCGTGCCGGGGTCGGCCGCGTCCGGCGCATCGACCATGTCGGGCTTGGTGTCGAGCAGGTCGAAGATCTTGTCCATCGCCGCCATTCCCTGCTGGTAGGTCGTGTAGAGCTGGGAGAGTTCCTGGATCGGCTGGAAGAAGACCTGCAGGTAGCCGATGAAGGCGATGAGGACGCCGACCTTGATCGCTTCGTCGATCGCCTGCGTGCCGCCGTAGAGGATGATCGCCGCCATGCCCACCGCGGAGAGGAGCTCGACGGCCGGGAAGTAGGAGGCGTTGAGGTAGACGGTTTTCATATTCGCCTCGCGGTTGGCCTCGTTGAGCTCGGTCATCGCCGCCCTGTGGCGGGGCTCCTGGCCGAAGCTGCGAACGACGCGAACCCCGCTCAGGGTCTCCTGCAGGTAGGCGGTGACAGCTGCGATGCGCTCCCGGGTGGCGCGGTAGGCGCCGTGGGAGATGATCCGGAAGGCGATGCTGGCCGCGGCGAGCAGCGGGAAGGTGAGGAACGTGACCAGGGCGAGCTGGACGTCGAGCAAGAGCAGGATGACGACGACGCCGACCAGCGTCAGCGTGCTGGAGAGCATCGTCACGACACCGTCGGTGACGAGCTGGTTGAGCGCCTCGATGTCGTTCGTCATGCGGCTGATCAGCACTCCGGGGCTGCGCCGCGTGAAGAAGCCGATCGACATCGCCTGCAGGTGGGCGAAGACCCGCTCGCGCAGGTCCTGCAGGGCACGGGTGCCCACCCAGCCGACCAGGTAGGTCTGCACGTAGCTCGCGGCCGCGTAGAGGACCGCGACGGCCACGAAGGCGGCGACGATCAGGTCGAGCGCGCCCACGTCGCCGGCGAGGATGCCGCTGTCGACGGCCTTCCCGGCCAGGTACGGAGGGGCGAGGCCGGCGGCGGTCACCACCAGCACGGCGACGAGCATCACCGCCACGCGGCCGCGGTAGGGCCGCAGCAGGCCGAGCATCCAGCGAACCTTGCGGGCGCGCTGGTCACGGCCACGAAGCACTCCCCAGAGCGAGACCAGGAAGCGATGGGCGTCTCGTAGCCGGCTCATGGGCCGAACGATTGCTCCCGGGCGGCTCACAGCTTTGCCATCTCCTCTCTCTTCTCGAGGTCGCGCTGCAGGAAGACGGTGTCCGCGAGGCCGTGCTCGGCGATCTCGCGGTAGAAGCCGCAGGTCTCCAGCAGCTCCTCGTGGGTGCCGCGATCGACGATCCGGCCACCGTCCATCACCACGACCTCGTCGGCCAGCGAGACGGTGGAGAGGCGGTGGGCGATGATGAACGTGGTGCGGCCGGCCATCGCCTCGCGCAGGCCGGACTTGATCGCGGCCTCGGTCCGGGCGTCGACGGAGGAGGTCGCGTCGTCGAGGATCAGGACGCGGGGATCGGCGAGCAGCGCCCGGGCGATCGCAACGCGCTGCCGCTGGCCGCCCGACAGGGTGAGGCCGCGCTCGCCGACCACGGCCTCATAGCCGCCCGGCAGATCGCGGATGAACTCGTCGGCCTGAGCACGCCGCGCCGCGGCCTCGATCTCCTCGCGGCTCGCGTCCGGGCGCGCGTAGGCGATGTTGTCGGCGACCGTCGTGCTGAACAGGAAGCTGTCGTCGCCGACGAAGGCGACCTCGGAGCGAAGGGAGGTCAGGTCGACCGAGCGCACGTCGGCGCCGTCGAGGAGCATCGTTCCCTCGCTCGGGTCATAGAGGCGGGCGATCAGCGCCACCAGGCTGGTCTTGCCCGAGCCGGACGGGCCGACCAGGGCAACGGTTCGTCCCGCCTGGACCTCGAGGTCGAGGCCGGCCAGCGCCGGGGTGGTGCCGTCGTAGCGCAGCGTCACGCCGCGCATCTGCACGTGGCCCCCGCCGGCGGGAAGGGGCGGCGCGCCGGGCGGGCTCTCGATGCGCGGCTCGCGATCGAGGATCTCGAAGAGGCGGTTGCCCGAGGCGATGGCGCGCTGCGCCATCCCCATCGCAATGCCCAGCATCCGCATCGGCGCCGCCAGCATCACGAGGTAGGTGTAGAAGGCGGTGAAGTCACCGAGGCTGAGGTTGTGAGCGATCACCTGGCGGCCGCCGATCAGCAGCACCAGCGCGATTCCCAGCTGGGGAAGCAGCCCGAGCAGCGGTGAGAAGAAGGCCCTCAGCTTGGTGGAGTAGATGCTCTGGTCGAAGACGCGGGCGACGGCGCGCCGGAAGCGGCGCAGCTGGTGCTCTTCGCGGGCAAAGGCCTTGACGATGCGGATCCCCGAGACGTTCTCCTCGGCCTCCGCGGTCAGCTCGGCGATCCGCTGCTGCACCTCCTGCAGGGCGGGGCGGGAGACTCGGTTGTAGCGGGAGGCGGTGTATACGACGAGCGGCGCCGGGGCCAGGGCGATCAGCGCCAGCCACGGCTTGATCGCGAACATGACGACGCTTGCCAGGGCGATCGTCAGCAGGTTCTGCGTGATGAACACCAGCCCGTACCCGAGGAAGAAGCGAATCGACTGCAGGTCGACCGTGGCGCGCGACATCAGCTGGCCCGTCTGCTGGGTGTCGAAGAAGCCCAGCTCGAGTCGCTGCAGGTGTGCGTAGAAGCGCTGGCGCAGGTCGAACTCCACCGCCAGGGAGACCCTGCCGGCGACGATGCGCCGGACCGCGGTCAGGCCGAGGCGAAGGATCCCCGCCCCGACGATCGCCAGTGCGAGCGGCAGAAGGTCGGGCTTGGTGCCCGTCTGGATCGCGTTGACCGCCCGGCCGATCAGCCACGGGATCAGCACGGTCATGCCCATCGCCGCCCAGGCGAAGACCAGGGAGCCCCAGAGCTGGCGGCGGTAGGGGCGCAGGAAGCCCATCAGGCGGCGGTAGGTCCGCATCCCCCCAACTATAGAAAGTGAAGTAACGGGCCTCGGCTGGGCCCACCCACGGGACGCTGGCCGGCGGCGCGGGCCAGAGCCGCTCAGGTCGCGAAGAACCCGGACCGGCGTCGAGGGTGTGGTCGGTCATCAGCACGCGCCGCCAGGACTCGCCGCGGCGTCGCCGGATGGGCGGTGGAGCGGCGGCTACTTGAAGGCGGCGGCCTCGGCGCTGGAGACCTTGCCGCCGCTGCACTTGGGGCCGTGGCCGGGCCGGGGGAGGATCTGGAAGTTGGTGACCGCGTGGAAGGGGGTGGGCGAGCCGTCGTTGCGGGCGAGGGTGATCACCAGCCGGTAGAAGCCCGCCGGCAGTTCGTGGTAATAGATCTCCGGCCGCGTCCCGGGCGAGTAGCTGCCGACGGAGCCGATCCGTTCGGCGAGCACGCCGTTGGGGCCGGCATAGCGGGGGAAGTCGTAGGAGGCGCCGATCAGGCGCCCTTTGCCGATCGGACTGTCTTCGGCCCGCTGCAGTTTCACCGGGTCGACGCAGTCGGGGACACGGTTGAGGCCGAAGCGAAGGTGGCCCTCGCCGAGCTGCGGTTCGCCGCCGAAGCGGCGCGGCGCGAGGCGGAAGTTGTGAAGCTTGACCTTGACGACGACCGCGTGGGCCGCCTGGCGGGCGCCGTTGCGGGGGGAGACGATCTCGACGCTCGGCTCGCCCGGGATGGCCCGCGCGGCGGTTCCGCCATCACCCGTCCCATCGACGAGCATCAGCACGAGCGCGGCGGCGGCGGCCGCGGCGGCCGCGGCGGAGATGGCGATTCGGCCCCGCATGTGAGCCCGGAAGACTACGGGCCCTGACGCCCAGGCCTGCGAGCCCTAACGTTCAGCCCAGATGCGACGAGCCGTGAGCACGACCGTGGCGGCGGTTCTGGCCGTTTTCCTCCCGGGCCCGAGCGCCTTGGCGAGTGGCCCTGCCGCGCACGTCGATCCCTTCGCCGGCACCCGCCCGGGCCCCGGGACGTTCGGCGGCGGTCACAACTTTCCCGGCGCGGCGGTTCCCTTCGGGATGGTGCAATGGAGTCCCGACACGACCCCCGGCGACCGCAACGGCGCCGGCGGCTACGACTACCGGGACCGCCATCTCAAGGGGTTCAGCCTCACCCACCTGAGCGGCGCGGGCTGCGAGCTCTATGGCGACTTCCCCTTCCTGCCGACCACCGAGCCGCTGCGCTCCTCCCCGGCGGGATCGGAATCCTCGCCCGGCAGCGAGTTCCAGCCCGGCTTCTCACACGCCAATGAGCGGGCCCGGCCCGGCTACTACTCGGTGCGGCTCAACCCGGCGCGCGGCGCCGGCGTCGACGTTGCGCTGACCGCGACGACCCGCACCGGGATGGCGCGCTTCAAATTCCCTCCGAGTCCCCATTCCAGCATCCTGATCGACGCCGGCGGCAGCGCGCAGCCGGACGACCTCGCGGCCGTCGAGGTCAGGCCCCGGGCGCGGGAGATCGACGGCACCGCCTCCAGCGGGCTCTTCTGCGGACAGCGCCCCCGCTACAGGGTTTATTTCGCCGCCGTTTTCAACCGGCCGTTCGCGGCATACGGCACCTGGACGCGCGGGTCGCTGGAAGCGAGCTCGCGGCAGGCAAGCGACAGCCAGGCACCGCCCGCCAACCCGGCGAGGAGCGCCGCGGCGGGCGCCTACGCGACCTTCGACACGCGCAGGCGCCGGGTCGTTGTGGCTCGTGTCGGCGTCTCCTTCGTCAGCGTCGAGAACGCCCGCGCCAACCTCGCCGCCGAAAGCCGCGGCGCCGGCTTCGGCGCGGTTGCGGCCCGCGCCGAGCGCAGTTGGAACCGCTCGCTGGGCCGGATCCGCGTCAGCGGCGGCCCACCTCGCCAGCTCGACACCTTCTACACGGCGCTCTACCACGCCTTCCTGGCGCCCCGTACGTTCAGCGACGTGGGCGGCGCCTATCCCGGCATGGACGGCCTGGTCCACCGGGCCCGCGGCCGCGTCCAGTACGCCGACTTCTCCGGCTGGGACATCTACCGCAGCCAGATCCAGCTGCTCTCGATCCTCGTCCCGAGGCGAGCGAGCGAGATGGTCCGGTCGCTGCTTGCCGATGCGGCGCAGAGCGGCTGCCTGCCGCGCTGGTCCTACGCGAACGGCCAGAGCATGACGATGGTCGGAGACTCCGCCGATCCGATCATCGCCTCGGCGTTCGCCTTCGGCGCCCGCGCATTCGATTCCCGCGCCGCGCTGGCGGCGATGACCAGGGGGGCGACGGCCCGGTGCCAGAGCGCCAACGGGGAATACCTGGAGCGGCAGGGGCTCGACGCCTACCAGGCCCTCGGCTACGTGCCCTTCGACGCCGACACCAACATCCGCAACGCCAACTCGATCTACGGCGATCCCGAAGACGTCTGGGGATCGGCGGCGACCTCGCTCGAGTACAACGTGGACGACTTCGCGATCGCCCAGTTCGCGGCGCGCGCCCGCCGTAACCTCCCGACCTACCGGGCCTTCATGGGCCGCTCCGCCACCTGGCGCCGGCTCTACAACCCCGCCAGCGGCCTGATCGAGCCGCGCTACTCGAACGGCGGCTTTCCCAGCCCGTACGACAACCTCCAGGGCGGCGGTTTCGTCGAGGGCAACTCCTACCAGTACACATGGATGGTGCCCCAGGATCCCTTGGGCCTGTTCCGTGCCATGGGGGGCCCGAGCCGGGCAGCGGCCAGGCTCGACCACTTCCTGCGCGAGCTGAACGGGAGTGTGGGAGGAACACACACCGACCATGCTCTGCTCGGCAACGAGCCGAACCTCCACGTGCCCTGGATGTATGACTGGGCGCGACGTCCGTACCGCACCCAGGCGGTGGTCCGCCGCGCCCTGCTCGGCCTCTACGCACCGGCGCCCGACGGCTACCCGGGCAACGACGACCTCGGCACGCTGTCCGCGTGGTACGTGTTCGGGGCGCTCGGCCTCTACCCCGAGGTCCCGGGCGTCGGGGTGTTGGCGATCGGAAGCCCGCTGTTCCGGCGCGCGGAGATCCGCCTTCCCCACGGACGCCGCGCCGTGATCGCGGCTCGCGCCTACAGGTTCGTGAGATCGAAGCGCGGCAGGGGAAGGGGGGGCAGCAGGTTGCGCAGGGTGGCGCTCAGCCCGGCTCGCGCTCCGTACATCCAGAGCCTTCGCCTCAACGGCCGTCCCTACGCCAGGCCGTGGACGACGTACTGCGCGCTGGCCCGTGGCGCCCATCTGGGCTTTGTGCTCGGCCCGCGCGCCAACCGCGGGTGGGGCGCTTCGGTGGCCGCCGCGCCGCCGTCATTTGGGCCGCACCGCCGGATGCCGAGAAACCCCTGCGTGCCATGAGCAGGGCGGGATCGGCGCTTCATGCTCGCTTTAGGGGCTCTTCAGGGCCGGGAAAGCGACGCCGTCGAATCTCCAGCCTCGTGGAGACCGCAGCGGCCACCCTGCCGGCCGGCGACATCGGCCCGGAGGAGAGACCCTTCGCACCGGCCAGGCGGTGCGTTCTGTGGGCGCTGGGCGGCATCGTCGCGCTCGGGGTGGCGGTGCGCTTCTCCACCCTGGGCGTGCAGAGCTTTCACCACGACGAGGTGATCACGGTGGCACGGGTAATTCCCGGCGGCTTCCTCGACATGTTGCGGGACGTGAAGGGAAGCGAGTCGAATCCGCCTCTCTACTACGTGCTCGCCTGGGGCTGGGCGAAGGTGTTTGGCAGCGGCGAGGTCGGCGTGCGCTCCCTGCCGGCCCTTTTTGGCGCCGCCACCGTCCCGGTCGCATACTTGATCGGCCGCGAGCTGGCGAGCGTGCGCGCCGGGCTGGTCGGTGCGGCGATCGTCGCCGTCAACCCGATGCTGATCTGGTACTCGCAGGAGGGGCGCTCCTATGCGCTGCTGGTCTTCTTCGGCGCGCTGTCGCTGCTCTTCTTCGCGCGGGCGCTGCGCACCCGGGCCGGGTCCGATCTGGCGCTCTGGGCGCTGGCCTCGGCGCTCGCCCTCTCCAGCCACTACTTCGCCGTCTTTGCCGTCGCCACCGAGGCGGCCTGGCTGCTGGTCGCGCTGCGGAGCAGGTGGCGAGTGGTGCTGCCGGCAATCGGCGGCGTCGTTGCGGTCGGGCTGGCGCTGCTGCCGCTGATCGCCACGCAGACAAACCCGGAGCACATCGGCTGGATCGACCACAGCCCGCTGATCACCCGCCTCTACGAGACCGTGGTGAGCTTCCTGGCGGGGGAGACCGGGCACGTGATCGCCGAGCCGCCCCGCGAGCGCTACGCGCTGATCCCGGCCGCGCTGCTCGGCGCAGCCCTCGTCATGGTGGCGCTGCGCGGGGACGGCCGCGATCGGCGTGGGGCCGCGATCGGCCTGGCGGTTGCGGCGGGGGCGGTGCTGCCCGCGGCCGGCGCCGCGCTGCTCGGCAGCGACTACATCGTCGAGCGCAACCTGCTGGTCGCCCTGATCCCACTTGCCGTCGCCGCCTCCACCGGCTTTGCGGCAAGCGGCACTCGCCGGGTGGGCATGTTCGGCGCAGTCGTCCTCTGCTCGTACTGGCTGGCCTTTGACGTCCACGTCGCCCAGACGCCCAACCTGCAACGGCCGGACTTCCGCGAGCTCAGCGAGAGGCTCGGGCCGCCCGTTCGCCCCCGCGCGATCGTCACCTGGAAGCTCGCCGGCGATCCCCTTCTCTACTACCTCGGAGAGGGCGCGCTCCGCGTGTGGAGCGGCGAAACTCCCCTTCGCGAGATCGACGTGGTCAGCAAGCCGGTCGTGGCGAGGCGACCGGTGGGGCTGCCGCCGGCCTTCCACCCGGTCGAGCGGATCAGGGTGGAGCGCCTTACTCTTATCCGCTACGTGTCAGAGCGAACCCGCGAGATCCCCTACTACCTGCTGCGCGACCTGCGAACTGGCTTCGGGCAAAACGCGGTGGTCGCCGACGGCCTCCAACCCGGAGCCGAGCGGTGACCTCCTACGAGTTTGCCTACAGGCTTCGCGCCGCCGCCCGCAGGCCGGCAAGTTGGTGGCAACTGGTCAAGTTCGGCGTCGTCGGTGGCTCGGGATACCTGATCAACCTGGTGGTCTTCGCCCTGCTGACGGGCAGTTTCGGCATTCATCATTCCCTCGCCGCGATCGGCGCCTTCTGCGTTGCGGTCTCCAGCAACTTCTTCTGGAACCGGCACTGGACCTTCGGCCCTGGCGACGGCCACGTGGCCTTTCAGGCGGCCCGCTTCTTCACGGTCAGCGTCGCGGCCCTGCTGATCAACCTGGCGCTGCTCGAGGCCCTCGTTGCCGGCACCTCGCTGGGCGACGTCGCCGCTCAGGCGATCGCCGTCGCCGTTGCGATGCCGTTCAACTTTCTCGGCAACAAGGTGTGGACCTTCGCGAGCTGACGAGCCGGCCCGACTTCTCGACTTCGTGTGTGAATTCGTACTCGGTTTGCCGTGTTCGGCTTGCTCCGGATAGCGCGCGTGGAGAGTCATCCGGCCGCTGGCGGTCATGGCTTCGCAGCCCAGGCGGCGAAGGGCCGGCGGTCAATCGCCCGTGACAGACTCAGGGAGATGAGCAGCGAGACGCCGACATGAGTAGCGAGACGCCCAC
Source organism: uncultured Solirubrobacterales bacterium (assembly GCA_963707965.1). GTDB lineage: Bacteria > Actinomycetota > Thermoleophilia > Solirubrobacterales > 70-9 > VRUE01. The sequence goes on along the minus strand of CAVPRR010000007.1, from coordinate 659,210 downwards.
ATGAGCAGCGAGACGCCGACATGAGCAGCGAGACGCCCACCTATGACGCAGCGGCGGTCGAGGCCGGCCGGCAGGCAGCCTGGTTTGACGATCGGGCCTTCGATACGCCGAAGGCTGCGGACGACCGGGCGGCCGTGTACGTAAAGCCCTCCAGCCCGTTCACCTCGGGCAACCTCCACATGGGCCACGTGCGCGACTACGCGATCGGTGACGCCTACGCTCGGTACCGCCGCGCGCGCGGTGACGCGGTGCTGTTCGGGTTCGGCTTCGACGCCTTTGGACTTCCGGCAGAGATGGCTGCGATCGAGCGGGGGGTTTCACCTGCCGAGTGGGTGGAGCGGTGCGGCGAGCGGATGCTGGCGCAGATGAAGCGGCTTGGCTTCTCGTTCGACTACGAGCGCGCCTTCTACAGCTCGGACGAGGAGCAGTACCGCTGGTCGCAGTGGCTGTTCCTGACCCTGCTCGACGCGGGGTTGATCTACCGCGATGACGCGACCGTCGACTGGTGCGACACCTGCCAGACGACGCTGGCGGCCCTCCAGGTGGAGGACGGTCGCTGCTGGCGCTGCCACAACGAGGTGCGGCTGATCCGCCGTCCGACGTGGTTCCTGCGGATCACCCCCTATCTGGAGGAGAACGATCGGAATCTGGAGCGGTTTGAGCGCTGGGACGAGCTTTCCCTTGCGGCGCAGCGGTACATCCTCGGGCGAACGGACGGGGTGGAGTTGGACCTGCCGGCAGCCGGCGGGCCGGAGCTGACCGTCTTCACGCCGCACGGCGGCGCCGTTAGCGAGGCGCGTTTCGTGCTGCTCTCGCCGCGCCACCCGGAGATCGAGCGCTGGGCATCGGAGCCGAAGGTCCGCGAGCAACTCGACGAGCTTCGCTCGGGGGGCTGGGAGCGCAGCGCCCGCGACGCATCGACGGTGCCGGTGATAGACACGGGTGAGTCGGCGGGCGGCGCGCTGCCCGTGTTCGTTTCGCCGATCGTCGACGCGCGCTACGGGCCGATCGCCGCTCTCGGCATCCCGTCCGTCGACGAGGCCGACGCCGCGATCGCGGCACGCATGCCGCGGGCGGCTGGGGCCTCCGGCGAGAAAAGCGGCCAAGGCGGTTCCGCGGGACCGGGGAAGACTGCCGGCCAAGGCGGTTCCGCGGGACCGGGCGAGACTCCAGTTGAGGTCGAGAGTGGCAAGGGAATAGCTGAGGTTGAGGCTGAGGCCGCAACAATGGAGCCGGCTGGCGCAGGCGCAGGCGGCGCTGAGACTCGAGAGGCACGGCGCTACCGGGCCTTCGATTTCTCCATCTCGCGGCAGCGCTACTGGGGCACGCCGATCCCCGTCGTCCACTGTGAGGGTTGCGGGGCGGTGCCGGTGCCCGTCGAGGAGCTTCCAGTGAGCCTGCCTCGGGACGTCGAGCCGACGGGTGAAGGCAACGCGCTGGCCGAGCGATCCGATTTCGTCGAGGCGCCCTGCCCGCGCTGCGGCGCGCCGGCGCGCCGTGAGACGGACACCCTCGACTGTCACTTCGACGCGCTCTGGCTTTGGATCCCGGCCGCCGTGCCACCGGAGGGGCGCAGGGAGGCGATGTTTACGCACCCAGACCTGAAGCGGTGGCTGCCCTCCGAGCGGCTGGTGGCGGGCAACGACAGCGGTGGCTTCGTGTTCGACCAGCGGGTGGTCACCAAGGCGCTGCGCGACATCGGCCCGCTGGGTTTCCTCGACGACGGGGAGCCGTTCGCCGGATGCCTCTTCCACGAGATGGTGATTGCCGACGGGCGCAAGATGAGCAAGCACCTGGGGAACGTGGTCGATCCAGACGAGCTGGTGAGCAGGTATGGAGCGGACACCGTGCGACTGGCCGTCCTCTACGCGGCCGGCCCGGCGAAGACGCTCAACTGGACGGACGGCGCGCTGCGCTTCACGAGTCGTTTCCTGCACAGCGTCTGGCAGTACGCGCACGATCGGATCGCGGTGGCCGCGGGCGCCCAGGCGGACGCCGAGGCGGCGGCCGACACGGCCTTCATCCGCGAGCGGCTGGACAAATGGTGCGACAACGGGGTGCAGCGAATCACCGCCGACCTCGAGGAGCTGCAGATGCACAAGGCGGTGCGCAACGTGACGCGTCTCTTCGAGCGGATCCAGGACTACGAGAAGCGGATCGTGAAGCGCCGCGGCGGGCTCAGCCGCGACGACGCCGACGCGCTCTTGGGGGCGCTGATTCTGCTGGCTCAGGTGCTGGCGCCCTTCGCGCCACATATCGCGGAGGAGTTGCTGCTGGCGCTGGGGGCGGAGGGCAAGGCGGGGATCGGTTGCTGGCCGGAGGCGGCATCCGAGCGCCAGCCCGCACCGCGCGGCGGCGTCACCGCCTGAGAGGGCTGGTGAGAAGGCCGATTTGCAGGTGGACATCTTGTGGACGCTTTCGGCCCATCGGGGGGACCGCTCATGTACCCTGCGACTTCAATGATCCGGCGCCAGCATGGGAAGCGCAGGGGAAGGTTCGCCAAGGCGGGCGGCCTACCGTCGCTATTGGGAGACATCGGGGGACGATGAGCCTGCCGGCAGGCCAGTTGACCCGCTCCTGTGCGACCGAGCTGGTCTGCCACGACTGTGAGCTGCGCCTACCGCTCGCAGACACCACGTTCAAGTGCATGGGTTGCGGGCGGGTCTTCGACATCGACTACGACTACGAGCTCGCCAGGACGCGTCTGGCAGAGCTCCCCACCGCGGAGCGCCCCATGAACATCTGGCGCTTCGAGGAGCTCCTGCCGATCATGGCGGAGGGCGCCAAGGCCCAGGTGGGAATAAACAGCGGTCGCACGCCTCTGATTCATGCCGATCGCCTCGGCGCAGAGCTCGGTCTCAAGAAGCTCTACCTGAAGGATGACTCGACAACCCGGCCGTCCCTCTCCTACAAGGACCGGGTGGTGTCGATGGCGATCGCCCGCCTGCTGGAGCTGGGCAAGGAGGAGATCGGGTGCGTCTCGACTGGAAACGTGGGGACCGCCGTGGCCTCGCTCGCCGCAAAGGCAGGGGTCAGCGCATACGTCTTCTACCCCTCCAACCTGGAGAGCGGCAAGGCACGGGCCTGCCGGGCGCTGGGGGCCGCGGTCATCCAGCTGGACGGCAACTACGACGAGGCAAACCGCGCCTGCCGTGAGCTTGCCCTGGCGATCGACATGCAGTTCGCAAACATCACCCTGCGCCCGTTCTATGCGGAGGGGGCAAAGACGGTTGCGTTCGAGGTGGCAGAGCAGCTGGAGTGGCGCTCCCCCGATCACTTTGTCATGCCCGCCGCCGGGGGCACGCTTTCCTCCCGCGTTCACAAGGGACTGGTTGAGCTCCAGGAGGTGGGGTTGGCGGATACCGACTTCACGAAGATCCACATCGCCCAGCCGTCCGGCTGTGGACCGATCGCCAGCGCGATCCTGGAGGGCGGGGAGATCACCCCGCAGAGGCCGGACACCGTCGCGCACTCCCTGGCGATCGGCGCTCCGGGCGACGGCCGCCTGGTGCTGGATGCGGTGCGCTCGCGCGCGGGCTCCGCGGCGACGGCGACAGACTCCGAGATCTTCGAGGCGATCGACCTGCTGGGCGCCACCGAGGGGATCCTCACCGAGCCCGCCGGGGGCACGACCGTGGCCGCCACCGCCAAGCTGGCCGCCCAGGGCATCCTGGGCCGGGATGACACCGTTGTGGCGGTGATCAGCGGCAACGGCTACAAGACGCTCGATGAGCACCCCGAGAAGCCCTGGCCGGAGATGGTCGCCTGCGAGGTGGAGGCGATGGAGGAGGTCCTGATGGACCTCCGCAGGGGCGGCGTCGGCGCGGCTCTGTCGTAGGGCGCGGCGTCGAGCGGCGCCTGTCCTAGGGGTGGGTGAGGGCCGGCCCTTGCGGTGCCCTGAGGTGGAGCTCAGGCAACGGATGTATGAAGAAACGACCCACAGTTTTGCCGTTGTGAGCGGGGCTGTCGGGGCGTAAGGTTTGTGGCCAAGATCTTGCTACCGCCGAGGGGTACGAAAGTGGTTTCACCTTCGTCTTGGGAGTGAGAGGGGGCCCTAAGGGGGTCCCGGCATAGGCCCGGAGGCGGGCCATTTTCTGGGAAGGAGTGAGTTCATGGAAGCTCGACGGTGTCGGCTGGATTCACGCGTGCGCAAATGTGCCGCCATATGGGTTCTTGGCGTGCTGGCGACGGCGTTGCTGTGGGCGACGAGCGCGCAACCCACGCGCGCTTCGTTCTACGACGTGGTCTTCTGCGCCGGTGGCAGTGGGTCGGGCAATCCGGTTCCCGGAGCTCGCCCTGCTTTTTTCGACTGGCGCACCGAATGCGGCGAGCCGCCGTCCTACCCCGCGGGCGGCAACGACTTCCTGCGCCTCAACGAGAACGCCACCGGGACCGCTGGGAACAACGATGAAGTCAGCCTGTCCTGGTATACGCCTCCCTGGGTGTCGATCGTCGCCGGCGGCGGCTACACCCGTATGCCGAACGCCTTCAACGACGGATGGCGCGGCCGCTTCTGGGGCGAAGACTGGGGCGGCGGCGTCCACAACATCCTCCTGCAGGGCAGCGGAATCGAAGGCACCGGGCCAGAGCCGTTCATCACGAAGAACACGACGTCGATCTTCGCTGCCCACCTGTGGCCGTACGGCGGCTGGGATGACTACAAGCGCTTTGTCTTCGGGCTCTGGTGCGTTCGCCCGGCCGGTTGCGATCGCACCAACTTCAACGCGGTCGACGGCAACACATTCACCCTGGTAGCGAACGACAAGCAAGACCCGCAGGTCTCCTTCGTCGACGCGGCGATCATCCGTGGAGAGTGGGTGCGCGGCTACAACCCGCTCTCCTGGTTTGAATCCGACCAGGGCTCGGGCCTGCGCTTCTCGCGGCTCAAGGTCGATAACGCGACCCTCGGTGACGGCACCATCGACTACCAGGGCAACGGTGGCTGTCGAATCGGCTACCGCGACGGCGGTCGCGAGTTCGGCAAGTCCCTGCAGCCGTGCACCCTCGGCCCCTACCAGCGCTGGTACGGCCTGGAAACGAAGAACATCTCCGATGGCCAGCACACACTGGGGATCTGCCTGCAGGACTACGGCCAGTACAAGAACGGCGGCGAGACGTGTGATCGGCGCACGGTGCACACCGACAACAGCGCCCCGGGCAAGCCCGCGGCACTGGGTGTGAGCACCGCCAACCCCGCCCGCTACCTCGACCACTTCGACGCCGGCTGGTCGCTGCCGGTCAACTCGGGCTCCCCGATCACCAAGGTCCACTACGACGTCGTCAACGCCAGCGGGGACGTGGTGGCGCCGACCCAGACGGTCACGGCCACCAACCCCTCTGCGCTCAAAGACATCGCCGGGCCAAGCTCACCCGGCACCTACTACCTGCGCGTCTGGCTGGAGGACCAGGTCGGCTTCAGCGGCCCCTCGGCAACAGCGGCCATCCCCCACGACACAACACCCCCCGCCGCCCCCCAGGACATCTCCGTGGCGGCCCCCGCCCAGAGCCGCAAGGCGCAGGGCATCGACGTGCGCTGGCGAAACATCGCCGACTCGGGCTCCCCGATCGACGCCGTGCACTACCAGGTGCTGGACGCCAAGGGAGCGGTGGCGGTCCCCACCCAAACCGTGGCAGGGGCCAACGTCGAGGCGATCGCCGACCTGCAGAGCCCCAAGGAGCGCGGCTCCTATGGCCTGCGGATGTGGCTCTCAGACGCAGAGGGCAACGTCGGGGCCCCGGTCAGCGTGCCGCTCGCCTACCAGTGCGTGCGAGCCGACACCAACACGGGAGATTCGCTGAGCGCCGGCCTGGGAGCCGACGGCTCAAACGACGAAGTGGTCCAGGAAGGAGAGGGATCGATCGTGCACGGCGCCCTGAAGGCAACAGACGGCAGGGGGGTCTCTCTGGCGCCCCTTTGCGTCTTCAGCCGCGTGGTGACCGATGCAGAGCGCGAATTCCTGGGCTTTGCGATCAGCGGCTCCGACGGCAGCTACCGCTTCCCCGTGGAGCCTGGAGCCTCGCGGGAGATAAGCGTCATCCACCGCCGCGATCACCGCGAAGTGGTGAGCCAAGCAACCCTGGAGACGGTCGTGCACCCGACCTTCACGGCGAAGCGCAAGATCATCTACAACAAGCACTTCGCCCGCTTCCGCGGCGAGATCCCCGGCCCCCACAACGACCGGGTGGTGATCGTCTTGCAGGCCAGGGTCGGCAAGGGCTGGACCGCCTTCCGCCGCTACCGCACCCGCAACAACGGGCACTTCAACCTCGCCTACCGCTTCCGCCACACCTACCGCAGGACCAAATACGTGATGCGAGCCCAGGTCCGCCAGACGGTGGGCTACCCCTACCTGCAGGGCAACTCCAACCACCTGAAGCTCATGGTCCTGCCCGGCGGGCCGCGCTGAGACGCCCCCAGCCGCTGAGCGGCCCCCCGCCGCTCAGCGCCCCCCCGCTCAGCAGCCGACGGGGACGGAAACAGGCGACATGGGCCTGTTTCCGTCCCGTCGATGACGGAACGGAGGAGGTGGGTCGGTTTCGGCCCGTCGATCGAAGCTGCGGGATCCCGCGCGTCCGTGCGCGGGGAGGCGCCCCCCCGCCGCCTTTACAGGTGGGTCAGGCGCTGAATCCGGGAACGATGCTGGAGGCAATCTTCTCGAGCGCCGCGACGACCGGCTTGCCCCTGGCCTCGATGACGTCCATGGAGATGAGGGTTTTGTCGGCCCGGTTCCACCAGAGTCCTCGGGCTTTGCGGAGGCTGCCCGTGGTGGCGTGGAACGCGATCGAGTAGTCGGCTGCAAAGCGGGGTGGCCGCAGTCGCGAGCCATCGAGGTTCTTGAGGAAGAGGGTGCTGGCTGCTTCGCGCTGTTTCTTGACCGTTGAGTCGAAGCGCATTCGCCAGAATTGGGCGTTGGGCCCCTCGTCCGGGACCCAGGTGTGGATGGTGAGCTGCGCCAGGGTGCCGTCTAGCAGAGCGGCTCTCTTTTGCTTGGCGTTGCTGGGTTTGGGCCCGCGCCATGCGAAGGCGCGGCAGGTCTGGCGCAGGACGCCGGCGGCGTTGCCGGGCTGAGTGTCGAGGGTGGTGTGCTTGACGGCGTCAGCGAGACCGAAGGACTTCGCGAGCTGGTGTTCGGTGATCAGGCCGCACGCGTCGGGGGGTGTGGCGTTGGCCGGTGTGGCGGTGGCGCCCAGGAAGGCGAGGGTGGCAATGACTGCGGGTGCGAGGACGCCGACGGTGCGCGTTTGACGAGTGAGTGGGCTCATTGTCCCTCCTTGGGCAGATGTGGCGACCCGTTTGGAACGGGTGGGTGAATGATGAACAACCGCGCGGACCGTGATGTTGCGGAGTGGACGATGGTCCTACGTGCGATCGCCGGACGGAGATCGGGGAAGAAAAGGCTCAGGGAGCGAGGGCGTCGATTGTCTCGGCGAGCCTGTCCGGTGTGACGATCGGTGTCAGGACCGGGAGGGTGACGCCGCCCGCTACGAAGGCATCGAGGCGCTCGCGCATCTCGGCAGGTGTGCCGAAGACGAAGGTGTCCTCGATGAGCTGCCAGGGGGCTGCCGCGGCAGCCCCCTGGCGGTCGCCTTTCTCCCACGCGGCGACCATGGGGTCGATCTGCTCGCCATAGCCGAGCCAGCGATAGAAGGCGGCGTAGACCGGGACGGTGATGTAGGAGGAGAACATGAAGCGGGCGAGCGGCTCGACCGCCTCGCGCTCGCCGGGTAAGCAGAAGAAGCGGCAGAGCAACTCGAATCCCTCGGGTGCGCCGTGCAGCTGCTCGACGACCTTCGGGAGAGCGCCGAGCGGGAGGAAGTTCGTGAACGCACCATCGGCGCGATCCACGGCGAGTTGCAGCATCTTGCCGCGGAGCGCGGCAAGGACGATGGGGACAGGGTGCTGGGGGGGAGACTCCAGCTTGAAGCCGGTGGGTGTGCGTTCGCCCTCGAGTGCGGGGCGCAGGAAGTCGAGTGTGTCGCGCACCCTGGTCAGCGGGTGCTCGAAGGGGATCTGATTCCAGCCTTCGACGATTCGGTCCGAGGAGGAGCCGATGCCGAGTACGAAGCGTCCGTGCGAGGCATCCGCGAGCGCGGCGGCCTGCTGCGCCAGCAGAGCCGGGCCGCGTTGGAAGACGCCGACGATGCCGGTGCCGAGTCGGACCTGGTCGGTCCAGGCGGCGGCGAGGACGAGAGGGGTGAAACCGTCCGGCCCGTTGGTCTCGCCGCTCCAGAGGTCGGTGTACCCGGCGGCCTCGGCTTGGAGAACGAGATCGCGGTGGTTCGCGAGCGGAAGGCCCGGGAGCGGCAAGGTGAGTCCCCAGCGTTGAGTCATCGGCTGGCGCGAGCCTAGATGATCCCGTGTTGGGCGGTATGGATGGGCGCCGGGTGAGGAGGCATGGCGCGGCCTGGAGGGATAGCCTGCAGGTGCGCATGAGCGATACCTCGCAAGTCAGCGCCGACCGGCAAGCCTTGGACGGGAGGCCGGATCGTAACCTGGCACTGGAGCTGGCACGGGTTACGGAGGCGGCGGCGTTGGCCGCGGCGCGATGGGTTGGGCGGGGCGACAAGATTGCGGCGGACCAGGCGGCCGTCGATGCGATGCGGCTGGTGTTGGACAGGGTCGCCATGGACGGCACGGTGGTTATCGGCGAGGGGGAGAAGGACGAGGCGCCGATGCTCTATAACGGCGAGCGGATCGGTGACGGCACGACACCGGTGGTGGACATCGCTGTCGATCCGTTGGAGGGGACGCGACTATGCGCGCTGGGTATGCCGAGCGCGATCGCGGTAATTGCGCTGGCCGAGCGAGGGACGATGTTCGACCCCGGTCCCTGCGTGTATATGGAGAAGCTGGCCGGCGGTGAGGAGATCGCAGATCTGCTCGACCTCGATCGGCCGCTGGGCGAGACGCTGAAGCTGATCGCGGAGCGAAAGGGGGGAAGCGTCGGCGACGTGACGGTGGTGATGCTCGATCGGCCTCGTCACGAGGAGGCGGTGGGCGAAGTGCGCGAGGCGGGTGCGCGCATCCGGCTGATCACCGATGGGGATGTGTCGGCGGCGCTCTTGGCGGTGAGCGACCGGTCTCCGGTGGACCTTCTGTGGGGGATCGGCGGAACGCCGGAGGGGGTTATTTCTGCGGCGGCGTTGAAGTCGATGGGGGGGCAGTTGCTGGGGCGGCTGTGGCCGCGGAACGACGAGGAGCGCTCGGCCGCGCTGGAGGCGGGTTACGATCTTGAGCGAGTTCTCACCGCGGACGATCTGTGCGGGGGGGAGGACGTCTTCTTCTCGGCCAGCGGCGTGACGGACGGGGATGTCCTGCAGGGGGTGCGGTACCGGGGGGCGGGCGCGAGCACGGAATCGCTGGTGATGCGCTCACGCTCGGGGACCGTGCGGCGCATCAGGTCTCGGCACGACCGGGCCAAGCTGCGCCGGATCATCGGCGAGCTGTACGGCTGAGTTTCTCAGTGCGAATCTGGCCGGGAAGGGCAGCGGATTGCAGCTGCGGAGCCCGAAAATTGGGGCGTTTGGGCTGCGAACAAAAGGGCGAATTTGCGATTCGCAGCCCTTTGGCTTGCCAGAGCGGTTTGGCGGGGGTTTTCGGCGCTGACCAAACGCCAACATGATGAAGTGTAGGTTGGTGGTGTTGGGGTGTTTGGGAGTTGAAGGAGACAGTGGTTGTTTTGTGGTGTTGAAGGAATCTGAGATGGGCGTTTGAGGTTGGTGGTGTTTTGGGATTTGTTGTGGATGATGGGTTGTTGGGAGCGCTGGGGACGAGTTGAGAGAGTCGTGGTTGTTGAGGTTGGGGTTTTGTCGAGGACAGGTGGATAGCGGGCGCGGCGCTCTGTTATGGAGGGTCGGCGCAGGAGCGATCAGCACGGTGCGGGCCTCGGCAGCGGTGATTTTGGGGGGAAGGCGCTCGGGTTGAGAGCGCCGTCGGGGCAGGCCCCCGGCGCCTTGGAGGCCGGGGGCGCTGCATGGGCACCTGGCGTTCACAGGGGACGCTGCCGCGGCTTTCTCTGGCCGAGAGGGAGATGACGAGGCCAAGGGGAGCGGCTCCGCACGGCGTCGCCGAGCGGGCCGGCGCTTGGGGTTGGGGCTTTCGGTCCCTGGGTTTTTGGGGGCGGATCAGCCCCCACCTTGCTCTTGCCTTGCGGCGCGGGGCCCGAGAGATGCGCAGCGTTCGAGGGCTCCGCGACGCAAGGCCAGAACAGAAGGCGGGGCTTGTTTGTCCGCCACAGAAACCAACAGGGAAAGAAAAGTTGTAACCAGCAAAGCTGGTGCCAGGGAATGCAGGGGGAGGAGAGGGGAGTGAGAGGGGGAAGGGGAGAGAGGGATGGGAGCGGGAGCGTTGGATGGGGTTCGGGTGGTTTGTGGTGGGTTGGGTGTCCCGGTTGAGAGGGGATTTGCGTTTTGTGGTGGGCATGCCGGGTCGGAAGAGAACGGATCAGATCAGCCGTCGCGACCTGGAGGTCTTGGATTTCGTTGCGCGGTTCGGGGTGGTGCCGCGCAACGCCGTGGAAACGTGGGCGGCGACGGGGAAGACAACGACGTCGGTGCGCGAGCGCCGCCTGCGAGAGGCGGGGTTGGTGGAGGTGCGGTGCGGTGTTTGGGGTGAGACGAGGTTGTTGGTTTGCACGCGGTTGGGGTTGCGGGTGTTGGGCCGGGCGGAGCTCCGACCGGCCCGGTTTTCGTTGGGGGCGCTCGGGCATGACTGCGCGGTGGCTGAACTGGGCGCTCGGCTGGAAAAGGGAGGTGAGCGGGTGATGTCGGAGCGGGAGATGTTGGCGTGGGAGCGCGTCGCGGGGGGGCGGGTGTTGTCTGCGGAGCTGTCTGGGGGGCGGGTTCATCGGGCGGATTTGGCGGCGACGCGCGAAGGGGGTGTGCCAGAGGCGATTGAGGTGGAGTTGGCGGCCAAGGGCGCGACGCGTTTGGATGAGTTGTTGAGGGGGTGGCGCCGCGCCGTCGGGGAGGGGCGGTTGAGTGGGGTGGTGTATTGGTGCGCCCCGCGGGTGGTGGCGGTGGTGGCGCGGGCGGTTGAGAGGACTCGGACGGGGGGGATGATTCGAGTGGAGGAGCTCTAGTCCGAGCCCGCCGCCGGCGGGGTGGTTGCGGGTTTGATGTGGAGCGCGTGGCCGTCGGTGAGGAGGAGGTGGACGGCGAGGAGCCGGGGCGGTTGAGTGGGGGCGCGTTTGTAGGCGGTTTGTTTGATGGCGCCGAGCCGGATGTTGACGGAGTGGGCTCCGATCATCAGGGTGAGCGCGGGCGGCGCGGTGGTTGTTGGAGGGTCGAACGCGCGGAGCAGGGTTCCGTGGAGGGCGAGCGCTGCTGGGGAATCGGGATGCTCGAGCTCGAGAAGGACGGGTTTGTTGAGGAGCTCCAGGAGGGCGAGGCCGAGGTTGTAGTAGGGGTCGTGGGGCGTCTGGGGGGTGTTCATGGATGGTTGAGTCATGGGCGCCAGGTTTTCGCCCCCCTCAGGGGGGCAGGGGCGCTGGTCGCCTCGGAGAGTTGGGAGGTTCGGAGGGTTGCGCGGCCCTCGGTGATGCATCGGTTGACCTTGGTGTAGGTCCAGCCGGTGATGTCGGCGATCTCGCGGTAGGAGTAACCGAGGGCGAGGAGGCTTAGGGCTTGGCGTTGATGTGGCTTTAGTGCTTTGAGGCCTCGGCGTAGGAGGGCGGTGGTGTCGGCGAGTTCAGCGATTTCGTCCGGAAGCGGCGCGCGGCTGGGGGAAAGCTCGAGGCCTGCGGTGGGGGAGTGGGGTGAGACCGGTTTGGTGAGTAGCTGGTGGCGGTAGCAGGCCCAGCAGCGCCGCTTGAGGGTGAGGGTGAGCCAGGCGAGCGGCGGCGCTCCGGTGTCGGGGTGGAAGTGGTCGATGAAGAGGGCGAAGCTGTCGTGGAGGGCCTCCTCGGCGTCGTCGATGGTGGGGGAGTTGCGTGTGGCGATCGCGAGTAGGCGGCGACGATGGTTGGTGTAGAGGTCGGCAGCCAGGGATAGCGTCCGCTCTCGGCGCGCGGTGTCGGGCGGTTCGGTGTTGGGCATTGCGGGACCCCCTCGGTCGTTGGCGTGAGGGGGTTGGGATGCGCCGACTAGGCGATCGCGGAACGCGAGCTATGGCTCGGGCCGTGAGGAGCCCTCTGTTGTCAGAGGGCTTGCAGGGATCGCCGTCGGCGCGATGCTTAGGGGTTCGATTTGCCGACGAGCGAGGGGGTCGGGGAAGGCGAGTGGCGAACTGCGCGGCTGGGTGGTGAGAGGGGGGCGAGTTTTGGGTGCCGGTGTCTCACCTTGGTAGATGGCACTTCAACCACCGCAGGACTTTCGGCCGAGCACGCGAGGGCGGGTGTGCCCGAGCGAGCGGGAGCTTCGTGAATTGTGGGATCGGCGCGAGAGTGGGCGCCGCGAACGGGAGCGGAGGGCCGAGTGGCGGCGCGTGGTGGAGGAGGTTCGGCGGTGCTCTGCGGGGGGGTTGGAGTCGTCTAGGAGCGGCGCTTGCTTGCCGGTCTATTTGGGTGATGCGGGAGCGTTCGGGCCGCGCGCGCGTGGTGCGCTGCGTCCGGAGGCGAGGCGCGGCAGGGTCGCTGCGGCGGGGGTGGATACGTGGTCGCCTTGCTGGTATGCGGAGGCGGGATCGGGATTGGCTCGGGCGATGTCGGTTATGGCGACGGAGGGGAGTGGGAGAGCGCGGTTGATGCCAGAAAAGGTGGGGGGTTATCGGATCGGATGGTTTCCGGATTGGGGGTTGGTGTTTGGAGAGGGCCGGCCGAGCGGGGATGCGTTGTGCGGTGTGGGGGAGTTGCCGGTGGCCTTGGGGAGGTTGGAGGGAGCGATGGAGGATGTGGGTCTGCCGGTGGGTTCAGCGTCGGCCGGAGGTCTGCGGAGGTTGGATGTGGCAGCCGATTTGTGGACTGGTTCGGGGGTGGAGGGGCTTGTGTTCCTGGAGTGTGTGGGGGCGGCTTCGATGGGTGCTGGGAAGATTGCGACCTATAGGGGGGCTCGGTGTGTTGAGAGCGTCTTGCTGAAGACGCGAACGGGGCGTTCGCAGGGGCGCGTCTACGACAAAGGAAGGGAGAGTGGTGGAGCTCCGGCTGGTCGCTGGATTCGGTTGGAGGGACAGTGGCGGTTTCAGCAGGGGTGGCGTCCGCTGGTCGGGGAGCTGAGTGGGGGGGTGTTGAGGGACCGGTTTCGGTATCGGTTTGAGCCTCTGTGGCAGGCCTCGGGGGGTTATGGAGTTGGGGGGCTTGAGTTGGTGGTGAGGAGGGTGCAGGCCGCGATGGAGGCGGGGCAGTTGAGGGCCTCGCGGGCGAGGTCGGTTGTTGGGTATTTGGTGTTGAGTGGCGGGGGGGTTGAGCAGGGAGCGAAGCGGACGACGTATGAGTTGGAGAGAGAGTGCCGTGAGTTGGGGTTGGCGGTGTCGGTGTTGGAGGGGCATGAGCTTCGGGTGGACGTGGCGACGATTTTGGAGGAGTGCATGGCTGGGGAGGTGTGGGGAGTGGGTTGAGGTTGTCGGTTGGGTATCGGTGGCGGGCGGGATGGCGTCTTGGGGTGTAGTGGCCGCGATAGCGGCTGGTTTTGGCGTGTCGGTTCGATGTGGAAGGAGAGGTGAGGATGTTGGGAGGGGGTCTGGAGGGTGAGAACGGGGAGGTGTCCGGTGCGATGTCGAGGAGGATGTTTATGCATACGTTGGGAGTGGATTTGTCGGTGACGAGGCGCCGAACGGCGGTGGTGTCTGTGGAGTGGAGTGAGAGGTGTGCGACGGTTGGAGCGGCGGTTGTGGGGCCCTCTGATGAGGATTTGGCTGTTGCGGTTGCGGATGCGGAGTGGGTGGGGTTATCGGGGCCGTTTGGGTGGCCGGGGGAGATGGTGTCGGCCTTGCAGTCGTACGCGACGGTTGGGAGTTGGCCGTCGATTGAGAAGGGAGCGTGTCGATATCGGCGAACGGATGTGTTTGTGCATGATTTCTTGTTGGAGGAGATGGGAAGGAAGGTGTGGCCGTTGAGTGTGTCGTCGGATGGGGTGGCGCTGACCGCGTGGCGGTTGGGGCGGTTGGGGGAGGAAGTGTCGGAGCGGTCAGGGGTGAGGTTTGATCGGTGCGGGGGAGACGGGGTGGTTGAGGTGTTTCCGGGTGCGGCGCTGCTGCTGTGGGGCTTTGAGAGGGGTGTTTATCGGAGGGGTGAGGGGGTTGTGGGTGAGGATATGGTTAGGCAGGCGCGGGAGGAGTTTGTGTCGAGCGTGGAAGCAGCAGCGCCGTGGCTGAAGTGGGCTGGTGATGCGAGGGGTGTGTGTATAGAGAGTGAAGATGCGGTGGATGGGGTGATCTGTGGGTTGGTAGCGAGGGCGGCGGCGTTGGGGATGACGAAGGGGGTTGGCGAGGGACTGGAGGACAATGCGGGGCGAGAGGGGTGGGTGCACTTACCCGAGAAGGATGGGCTAGCCGCGTTGGTTGGTGGGGAGGTTGAGGCGGTAGCTGGGGTGTGATGGGGAGTGTGTGTGGTCGCGGGCGCGTATGCCCTCCTACCTGATGGTGGAGGGCATACGCGGTCGTGGTTTTAAGGGGGGGATGACGGTGGGCGGCGGCGGAACGAGAGGGCCAAAGGCCCTCTCGTTCCGCCGCCGCGCGGCAATTGTGGGTAGTTGGTGGTTGAGTGTTCGTGTGTGTGTCGGAGGCTGTCTACCTGCGCTCCTCCATTGATTTGTGTCTCTATGTGTTGTTAGCTGCCCGACCTGGTCGTTGCTCTGCACGGCCTCGTCGAGATCGAGTTGGCCTCCCGTATCGACTCCGTCCACGGCGGAATTCGCAATACCTTTGAAGCGGTCCCCGATGCCCCGGTCTCCAAGTTCGTGCTGGAACTGTTCGGCGGCAAGAAGGGCCTGATCGTCAACTCGCACCGACCTCTGCGCTGGGCAAGCACCGCGCCACGGTCAGACTCACCGGCCAGAACGGCAAGGTCTACGACACCAGGCCGGTGGTCAAGGCGACCGGCTGCAAGAAGAAGGGCAAGAAGCGCTTTAGGCGCCATGCTCGCCGTCGTTAGGTTGTTGGTGTGTTTAGATTGGTTGGGTTGAGAGTACGGGCGTGTGTCGGAGGCTGTCTACCTGCGCTCCTCCATTGATTTGTCTCTCTATGTGTTGTTAGCTGCTCGACTTCGATCGTCGCCGTCTTCCCAAAGCAGGCGGGCCCCTTCGACTTCGGCGACGAAGTGGTGAGGACCGCGGTCTCCGTAGACCCGGTCACCGCCCAGGCCACCGCCCAGGCCGACCCCCTGCCGCAGATGATCGAAGGCATCCCGGTCCGCTACCGCACCCTGAACGTCACCCTGGACCGCCCGGGCTTCACCCTCAACCCGACCTCCTGCGCCCAAAAGAAGACCGAAGCCACGCTCACCTCCTCCGCAGGCGCCCTCGCCCACCCCTCCGCTCCCTTCGCCGCGGTCAACTGCGCCACCCTCGGCTTCAAGCCGAAGCTCGCCCTGAAGCTGAAGGGCGGGACGAAGCGCGGCCGCTTCCCGTCCCTCAGCGCCTCCTTCCGCTCCCGCGCTGGGGACGCCAACGCCTCGGGTGTCGTCGTCCGCCTGCCGCACAGCGCCTTCCTCGAACAGGGCCACTTCCGTACGATCTGCACCAGAGTGCAATACAACGCCGGGCAGGGCCATGGCGCCAACTGCCCGGCCGCCTCTGCCTATGGCCACGTGGTCGCCAAGAGCCCGCTGATCGAAGGGGCGCTGGAAGGCCCGGTCTACCTCCGCTCCTCAAACCACAACCTGCCCGACATGGTCCTCTCCCTGCACGGGCCTCCCTCGCTGCCGATCCAGATCGAAGCGGTGGGGAGGATCGACTCCTCCAAGGGCGGGATCCGCAGCTCCTTCGAAGCGATCCCCGACGCCCCGATCACCGAAGTCCGCCTGGAAATGGAAGGCGGCCAGAAGGGCCTGATAGTGAACAGCACGAATCTGTGCCAGGGCACCCACCGCGCCAAGGCCGAGCTCAAGGCCCACAACGGCAAGAGGGCTACGCTGAAGCCGGTGCTGCGGAGCTCCTGCCACAAGGCCCACAAGAAGGGCAAGCGCAAGCGGAGCCAGAGGGGGCATCGGTAGAGGGGTTGGGTGAGTGTTGGGGCGTGTCGGAGGCTGTGTTTTTGCGCTTTGGTTTGATCGGTTCGGGGGAGTTCTGGGCGAACATCGTCCTTCCCGACCAGGGCGCCTACCCGACCAAGGGGCGGCTGCTCGTCTTCAACGGCCGCCGTGGGGGTAAGTCGGTCCTCTAGGGTCAGATCTACTTCGGGCATTGGTTCGCCACGTCCTTGGTGCTCCCCTTGAGGGGGAGAGTAGAGTGCGCGACGGCACCTACGGCACCGAACTGACCGCGTCGTTGGGGAAGGGAGGTGGGAGCTGGGGGGAAGGTGACCGGTTTGCGGATGCGCCTCTTGGTGGGCGGAGCCTGGGTTGGAGAGAATCGCGGAGCTAGAGGGTGTGGTTAGCGTGGGTTGACGGTGGGTGGTGTGGCGTTGATTAGGCGGCTGATCTCGGGGGCGGAGCCGGTGTTGAGTGGGGTGGTGTGATTAGCGGTCGTGGTGTCTCGGGCGGAGCGGGTTGTTTTGTGAGCCCTCGGAAGCTGAGGCCTGTGCTTGGACGTATGCGGTGCAGTGCCTGCCTATATTTCTTCAATATCGTTGCTGGATCTTCAGACCAGTCCGATGTTGATCCATTGTGTGTGGTGGCGATTGACTGGCACATTGTGATTTCGAGAAAAGAGAGAAGTGTTGATCGGATTGAGTTTGCGGGTTAGGGGGTAGGTAGTGTTGTTGGTTAGGGGTTCAGGGCGGTTCTTCGACTTGCGGTATTCCGTGGGGAGTTCGCTTGGAGCTTTGTGTGCACGTGCTGTTTTTAGTTGTCGCGCGACATGCTGTTATTGGTTGGTGTGTGGGTCCAAGCCCGCTGAAGGTGGGCTTGGACCCTCCCCGAGCGGTTTAGTCTGGTGGGTGGAGAAGGTAGGTCTATTGAGAGAAATGGAGGGGTGGTGTGTGTTGGTTCCTTGCTGCTCGAGCAGCCAAAAAAGGGTGTTAGATGTTGAAACGGGTCCTGGCGTTCTCACGGCGGGACCCGGCGGAAAGCCGAAGCGGGTGGGGAAGGCGTGGGTCAGATGGAGATCGGGACTCGTGGTTGTGGCCCGCGGCGATCGCGAAGCGGAGTCGCAGGTCGATTGTCGGCAGGCGGAGGCGATCGGGTGAAGAGGAGGTGGGGAAGCTCTGGCAGGGGGAAGAACGGTGAGCAGAGGCGCCAGGTTGGGGGGATCGCGGCAGAGAGGACGGTGGAGGGGGTGGGGAGCGCTGTGCGGAGGACAGCGCTCCCCACCCCCTCCACCGTCGCGTGGGTGGTGTGGGTTGGGGTGGGTTTTCGGATGGGGTGATGGGGGGCCGCCTGCGGCGGCGTTGCGAGGGTGAGAGGTGAGGTAGGGTTGGGCGGGTGTTCGCAACGCCGCCGCAGGCGGCCCCGGCATTTTTGGGGATGTTGGTGGGTGTGTGGTTTGTGGGGTGTCGGATTGCGAGACGGTTGGCGGCCTTCCACGAAGGCCGCCCGGATCGCATCAGGACTACAGCTGTGCCGCGGCGCGGGTAAGGAGGGAGCGCTCTATATATAGAGCGCCCCGGGCAGGCCCCCGGCGCCGTGGAGGCCGGGGGCGCTGCATGGGCACCAGGCGGTTACAGGGACGCTGCCGCGGCTCTGTCTGGCCGAGGGGTGGTGGACGAGGCCAAGGGGAGCGGCTCCGCACGGCATCGCCGAGCGGGCCGGCGCTTGGGGTTGGGGCTTTCGGTCCCTGGGTTTTTGGGGGCGGATCAACCCCCATCCTTCGTCCTGCCTTGCGGCGCGGGGCCCGAGAGATGCGCAGCGTTCGAGGGCTCCGCGACGCAAGGCCAGAACAGAAGGCGGGGCTTGTTTGTCCGCCACAGAAACCAACAGGGAAAGAAAGGTCTAACCAGCAAAGCTGGTGCCAGGGAAGGAGGGAGAGGAGAGAGAGGGGGATGTGGGGTTGGGGGGGATGGGAATGGAGGGGCAGTGGGTTGGTGGGGGTTTGGGTTGGTTCGAGCCGCCGGATCTGAGTTTGGGGTTGCGCTAGGTGAGTTGGTTGACGGCTGCCTCGAGAGCCCGGGGGTCGACGGCGGGGAACTTGTACAACTCTGTCTCTATTCCTTCGTAGAGTTGGAGTAGCTCGAGCGGGTCGACCTGGCCTGACTCGACCATGTTTCGCACGTCATCGAGGTCGAGAGCGAAGCCTCGCTCCAGCTTGGAGAGGGCCTGTGAGTAGGGGTCGAAGTCGAAGACCTCGAGATTGCCGTCACGGAGTCGAAAGCGCGAGCGGTCCTGCCAGCCTGGGAGTGGCGGGAGGAAGTCGAGTGGCGATGCGAGCTCGACGTTGACGCCGAGCTCCTCCTTGAGGTCGCGGATGCGTTCCAGTGCAGCGTCTGAGTCGGGTTCGAAGCGCAGGTCGACGTCGACCGTCGACTCGCGCCAGCCTTCCAGCACGGCCGTCGCCCCACCGGTCAGGTACATCCGGGTGCCAGGCGGCACGACCCGCCCCAGCTCCCGGGCCAGACGTTCGATCCGCTCGGCGTCAACCGCGTCGCGCACGCTCGGCTGCTCCGGCGAAGCTGGCCACGCGCGAGAGGATCGCGTTGTAGCGGGAGTGGGCCGCATCGCCGAGTTCCTCACTCAGATGCCGATAGAGAACGTGAGCCGCGGGAAGCTCGCCGCCTCCGGCTGGAACGTCCAAACCGACCCGCCGCAAGCGCGGCGCGGCGCTCTCGACGGCGCTGGCGTTGATCGATTGCCTGCCGGCATGCAGGTCGGCTAGGCCCGGCAACACGATCTCGGCTCCGGGGAGTTGTTTGAGCGGATTTTCGGGCATTGAGACTTAAGGGTAGGGGTTCGGGCAGCCGGCTGGGGATTCCGGTCGGCGGCCTTCCACGAAGGCCGCCCGGATCGCATCAGGACTACAGCTGTGCCGCGGCGCGGGTGAGGAGGGAGCGCTCTATATATAGAGCGCTCCGGGCAGGCCCCCGGCGCCTTGGAGGCCGGGGGCGCTGCATGGGCACCAGGCGGTTACAGGGAGGTTGCCGCGGCTCTGTCTGGCCGAGGGGAGATGGACGAGGCCAAGGGGAGCGGCTCCGCACGGCATCGCCGAGCGGGCCGGCGCTTGGGGTTGGCGCTTTCGGTCCCTGGGTTTTTGGGGGCGGATCAGCCCCCATCCTTCGTCCTGCCTTGCGGCGCGGGGCCCGAGAGATGCGCAGCGTTCGAGGGCTCCGCGACGCAAGGCCAGAGCAGAAGGCGGGGCTTGTTTGTCCGCCACAGAAACCAACAGGGAAAGAAAAGTTCTAGTCCGTCAGGAACGGACAGGGAACAGGGAAAAAGGGCCGCCCGGCCGGGACAGGGATTGGGGCAGGGGGCGAGGGACAAGGGGAGAGGGGATTGGGGGTCACGGCGGTGTTGAGGTTTTTTGGGGGTTTGAGGTCGGATGGGAGGCCGGAGGGTTGGGTTTCCTTGTCGACCCCCTTTCTAAGCAGTCGATTTCACGCCGATATCCGCACGACGGTAGTGGTTGGCGGGCGTAGCACGTTTGGTGCTACAGTGTGCTGGTGACCCGGTCTTTGCATGTGCGCCTGGACGAGAGCTCCACAGCTGCACTGCGTGTGGTTCGGGGTGACGTCGCGAGCGATTCGGCGGCGGTCCGGATGGCATTGCGTGAGGCCGCCGCGCGGCGTTCAACGCGCTCGGCCTTGGCAGAGGAGGTAGCTCGGTTGGAGGCGGATCCGGAGGATCGGGCCGAGCGCACCCGCGTCATGGCGGATATGGAGGCGCTTGCTCCCGATTGGCCGGAGTGACGCGGGGCGACGTCTATAGGGCGCGGTTGTCAAGGGGTCGAGGGCACGAGCAGCATGGTGCTCGGTATGTGGTGGTTGTGCAGGCGGATGAGCTACTCGGGTTCTCGACGGTTCTGGTGGCGCCGACCTCGCGCAGCGCGCTGTCGGCGACCTTCCGGCCCGAGGTCGAGATCGCCGGGGAGCGGACCCGCGTGATGGTGGAGCAGTTGCGTGCGGTATCGGTGGAGCGATTGGGTGATCACGCGGGTCGTTTGACGCCCGCCGAGACGGCGGATGTGGACAACGCTTTGCGGTTGTCTTTGGGGTTGTAGGGGTGGGGATCGCCCTTCGGGAGCGGCCTTCCACGAAGGCCGCCCGGATCACATCAGGACCACAGCTGCGCCGCGGCGCGGATAAGGAGGGAGCGCTCTATATATAGAGCGCTCCGGGCAGGCCCCCGGCGCCTTGGAGGCCGGGGGCGCTGCATGGGCACCAGGCGGTTACAGGGAGGTTGCCGCGGCTCTGTCTGGCCGAGGGGAGATGGACGAGGCCAAGGGGAGCGGCTCCGCACGGCATCGCCGAGCGGGCCGGCGCTTGGGGTTGGCGCTTTCGGTCCCTGGGTTTTTGGGGGCGGATCAGCCCCCATCCTTCGTCCTGCCTTGCGGCGCGGGGCCCGAGAGATGCGCAGCGTTCGAGGGCTCCGCGACGCAAGGCCAGAGCAGAAGGCGGGGCTTGTTTGTCCGCCACAGAAACCAACAGGGAAAGCAAAGTCTTAATTCAACAGGGAAATCGAGTCACCGAAAGGCCGTCGGAAGCGGCCCGGCAGGGGGCTCAAGGGACAAGGAGAGGAGAGAAACGTGAGACGACCCCGACCGCACGACGAGCGAGTGTTGGGGTGCCAAGTGGATTGGTGGTTGGTTTGGATGCACCGATCGCCCGGGTTTGCAGGGTTGGTTGGTCGACGCCCCGGCGGCGCGAGGCGTCGGGCGGCAACCAACGTGGGTGGCGAGGAGGACGAAACGGTCGAAAGGGGATTACTCGGGAGTTTCGGGCGCTTCCCCTCGCGCCTCCCGCAGCCTCTTCAGATCCTCAACGTCTTGTCCACGCCCTGCTGCCTTCTTCATTTCGAGCAGGTGCTCGTAGCCGCAAAAGCGAACTCGGTGCCCGAAGACTTCGTCCTCTATGGCGGCGACGTCGAGGTCGGCATACTCGAGATCAGGGCTGACGAGCTGCATGACATCGAGACGGCCGTACTGGGTGGCGAGGACGAAGTTGCCACCCAGCGCAAGCGCTTCGGGGTCGCGAGGATCTGGGAGCTCCTCTTTTTTGAACTCCTCCAGTCCGAGGACCGACGCACCCAGATCCGCCAGCACCGTTGCCAGCTTCTCGAGGTTCTGCGGATCCGGGTCGGGAACGATGTCCAGATCCTTGGTTGCCCGCAGGTGACCGTGAGCGCTGACCGCGAAGCCACCGATGACGACAAAGTCGACACTCGCCTGCTCGAGAGCCTCCAAGAGCTTCTCGGCGTCGAGGGGCGAGATTGCGGTCAAGTCCGCGCCGACCTGCGTGCCGCCCCGCGCACAGCGAGCTTCGTCAGCTCTTGGCTGAGCACGATCGCCTGTTCCACTCGCTGCCCAGCGCTCAACTCGCGGTATTCCCGCCGCGCGATCGCCCGCTCCACTTTTCCGTCGGGCGTCCAGTTGCCAATGCGGTTGGACTTCGCAGGCATGGATTTCATTTTAGTAGCAGTCCGCGATCGCCCGCACCCGCACGCGCGTTTTGAAGCTGGCTCCGCGTGCCTGGGACTGAGCCTGACCCCGGAGGCAGGCCCAGCCGTCGCTCACCACCACGCGCGGCCCGCGACGCTTGAAGCCACGCCCTTGCCCTCCCGGCCCGGATCGAAGTCGAGCGGGTGGTCTCGCGCTCCGCCCCTGATGTTGACTCGCAAGGGAGGGCTATGTGCCGGAGCGTTGCTCGGAGAGCTGCGGCGAAGTGGTGAGGAGATCGAGGTCCACGAGGCGCTGCCGACCGGCATCTGCCTTGAGACCGCTACTACCCTGGTGACTTGCAACACCTCCCACTTCGAGCGCGCCCCCGGCCTTCAGCTCTCCCACGCGGCCGACTTGCTCATGCCTCATGCGCCCCCCAGGCACCCTTTAACCCTCCGCTCTCAGTCTGGACGAATCTCCGAGCCTACGCTGCAGCCAGGCACGCGCCACGCCTACGTCCCCTCTCCACCCCCCATACCCAGAACTGCGCTTTCTGCCCAAACAGCCTTGACTTCCGCCCCCCCGCCTGCTTAGAGTCATTGGTCTAGCGGAGAGAGCATCCCGAGCCCATCTCGGGTGTTAGGTAGTTATCTTGATCTGTTTCCTCCGCGCAAAGGGGAAAACAAACCGACTGAAGTTGGCTTCTGAATTTTGTTTTTAAAAGAGCAGAAGGCGGGGCTTGTTTGTCCGCCACAGAAACCAACAGGGAAAGCAAAGTCTTAATTCAACAGGGAAAACCGAGTCGCCAAGGGCCGCATGGGAGCGGGCCGGCAGGGGCTCAAGGGACAAGGAGAGACCATCGTGAGAAGCAAGACGAACGCATCGCCTGCGGCAACGAGCTTGGCGATGACCACCAAGCCACGCAGGCGAAGCGCGATCGCAGCCCTCTTCGCGGCGGCGATCGCCCTTCTCCTCGTCCTGCCGAGCTTCGCCTCGGCCGACCCGCTGGGCTCCAACACGGAGTTCTTCGAACCGGAAGCGCCGAGTTTCCCGACCACGCTGGTCGAAGGCTCCGACGGCAACATGTGGTTCACCGATCCGGAATCGCCCTTCGCCCTCTCCGGCCTCAAAATCGGCCGCGTCACGCCCGCCGGGGTGGTCAACGAGTACAGCCCCGTCGGCATGAGCGGCGGGGCATGGGGGATCGCCGACGGCCCCGACGGCGACATCTGGTTCACCGAGCCCGGCGTCAAAAAGGTCGGCCACATCAAACCTTCCGAACCGGCGACCAGCCTCGTGGAGATCGAAGTGCCGGGCATGTCGCCGTCGGAATTTCCGGAATCTGGTTTCATCGCAACCGGTCCGGACGGAAACCTCTGGGTCGCCCTGGAAACCAACGGGATCGCCCGCATCACCCCTGCCGGCGCGGTGACCGAATTCAGCGCGGGCCTCAATCCCGAAGCCAACGTGTGCTCGATCGCGGCGGGCCCCGACGGCAACGTCTGGTTCGGCGATTGCGGCACGACGAAAGCCGTGGGCCGCATCACCCCTGCGGGCGCGATCACCGAGTTTGAAGTCGCGGGCGAAGGGGTATACCAGCCGGGATCGATCGCCCTCGGCTCCGACGGCAGGCTCTGGTTCCCCGCAGGCAAAGCCGCCGACGAAAGGATCGGCGCCATCACCACGGCTGGTGTGGTCACCTACTACAAAACACCGACCTCCCCCTCGGCTTTCAGGTTGACGTCGCTCACCGCCGGCCCGGACGGAAACATCTGGGGCACTGAAACGAACGGGCAAAACGAGGAGCAGACGGTCACCATCACCGCCAGCGGCGGCACCTACAAGCTCGGCTTCGAAGGCCAGGAAACCGGCTGGACGGGGGAAGGCACCCTGACCGGCGAGTCGGGAAGCGGAAACGTCACCCGGGCGACCGGCGGCAAAGGCACCTGGGCCAGCGGCTCGACGACCGTCACGATCGCCACAGCCCCGACCAGCGGCAGCTTCGCCGTCAACCAGCTGATCACCGGCACCGGCCTCCAGTCCGGCACCGCGATCACCGCCTGCTCGACCACCTGCAACGAAGTCGGCAGCACCCTGACCATCTCAAAAACCACCACCTCGGCCAAAACCGGCCAAGCCCTCACCGCCGGCGGCGTCGAAGGCGTCAGCGGCGGCCCCTTCGTGGTCGGCCACACGATCGAAGGCACCGGCATCTCCACCAACGCCACGATCAGCGCGATCAACGGCAGCACCCTCACCCTCTCGGCCGTGCCGACCGCGGCCGGCGAAGGCGTCTCGCTGACCGCCGGCAGCAAGACCGTCACGGGGGTCACGACGAGCACCGGCAAACTCTCAAAAGGCGAGGGAGTCTCGGGCGCCGGCATCCAGGCCGGCACCACGATCAGCTCCTTCAGCGAAGAAGCGGGGACGATCACCCTCTCCAAGGTGCCGAGCAGCACCGGCGCCGCCAGCCTCTCGGCCGACCTCCCCTTCAACGCCTCGGCCGGCGTCGTCACCGAAGCGCTGGAAAAGCTCTCCACCATCGGTGCGGGCAACGTCGGCGTTGACCCCAGCGGCAGCAACCGGTTGGTCTCTTTCATGGAAGAATTCGCACGGACCGACGTGCCGACGATGACCTGTGACTCGACCAAACTCACGGGCGGCACCTGCTCGGCGGCGACGACCGTGGAAGCGCGCCCCCACAGGCTCTTCCGCATCACCCCCGCCACGGGTGAAGTGAAACCTGCAAATGGGTTCTCGCTCAAACCGGCTACGACGCTGCAGCGGTTCACCGGGGCAAACGCCCTCGCGGCCGGGCCGGGCGGCACTATCTGGTACACGACCGATGAAAGCAATGTAATCGGCAAATTCGGCACCGAACCGGACCCCGAACTGACCGCCAAGATCGAAACCGGCTCGGGCACCGTCGTCTCCAACCCGGCGGGGATCGAATGCAGCGGTCCGGCGGTGACCGAATGCGGCGCTGAATTCGCCAAAGAATCCAAAGTCACCCTGACCGCCTCCCCGGCGGCCGGCTTCCAGTTCTCGAGCTGGAAAGGCTGCGACAAAACCGAAGGGGAATTCGGCGTCAAAGGCCGCCAGTGCACGGTCAAAATGTCGAAAGCCAAAACGGTCAGCGCCAAATTCATCCCCGCCGTCAGCCTCGCCGTGACCAAGGTGGGCCCGACCGCGGGGGGCACCGTCTCGACCTCCCCCGCCGGGGTCAACTGCGCCGTCACCTGCACCACGAGCACCGCCTACTACAAAGCAGGCGCGCTCACCCTCAAACAGAAAAAAGCCAAACACTTCCACTTCGTGGAATTCAAAGGCGGCACCGGCTCGGCCACGTTCTGTAACGGCGTGACGACCGAAACCTGCGGTCCCTTCACGATCGAAGCCAACTCCTCGATCGAAGCGCAGTTCGCCGAAGACGCCAAAGCCACCCTCGCCTACTCCGCCGAAGGCGGCGGCCAGGGCTCGGTCAAAACCAAACCGACCGGGATCGCCTGCGGCTACACCTGCACCGCGGCCTCGGCCGAATTCTATGAAGCCGAAGGCGAAATCGAAGTGACGGTCACGCTCAACAAAGGCACGACCTCGGTCGAATGGACGACCGGAGCCGGCACCGGCAACTGTGAAGAAGGCAAAAAAGTCACAGCCCCCGTGGTCACCTGCAAAGTGCCGGCCGGCACCACGGCGCTGGTGGCGAAGTTCGAGTAGCGCCAGGCGACAAGAAGGAACAACGCAGCACGCAGTCAGCAGCAAGGAAGCAATGCCAAAGCCCCGGGAGCCCAAGGCTCCCGGGGCGGCGGCTCAAACGGGGACGACAAAGGGAGAGGGGACGAGTAGATGGGACACGAGGCAAAGCAACCGAGAGCGGCTAAAGCAGCGCTCGCCTTCCTCGCCGCATCGCTCCTCTGCCTCGCCCTCGCCTCCCAGGCAATCGCCGACCCCCCCGCCCACGCCAGGGCCAAAGCACTCGACGTAGAAGGCCTCAACAAGGCCTGCGGCGTAGCGGTCGACTCCAAAGGCGACCTCTACGCCGCCTCGGCGGGCACCGACGAGGTCAAGGTCTATGACCCCGCCCACGCCGAACTGACCTCGATCGAAAACGCCGACGAACCCTGCGGCCTCGCCGTCGACTCCAAAGGCCGCCTCTACGTCTCCGAGCAGGCGACCGGCAACGTAGTCCGCTACGTGCCCAACAAATACCCCTTCGAAGGCACCCCGACCTACGGCGCCGCCGAAGCGATCGACTCCTCCGGCGAGGCCAGGGGCATCGCCACAGACCGCACAGACGACCGCCTCTACGTCGCCGAGGGCACCCACGTAGCGATCTACAAATCCAACGCCAGCTTCGAAAAAAACGTCGGTGAAGGCGAGCTCACCGAAGCCACCGGCGTAGCCGCCTACACCTACATCTACACCGGCAACGTCCCCACCAACCTCAAGCGCCACTCCTACCTCTTCGTCGCCGACGCCGCCGGCGATCAGGTCAAGACCTTCGCCGCCAAGGAAGGCAGCGCGCTGCAACTGCGCCGCACGATCTCCGGCGTCGATCACGACGAAGACCCCGAAACCGCCGAGGAGGAATTCGGCTTCGGCGCTCAGGGCGCCCACCTCGCCGCCGACCCCGGCAACGAAAGCCGCGAAACCCGCGCCTGCGCCCAGGTCCAGGTCGAAGGGCAAGACCAGGCCTGCACCCAGGGGCACTTCTTCCTCTACGACGAGGCCAACAACGCGGTCGACGAGTTCGACGCGACGGGAGAGTTCGTCGACCAGATCGCCAACCCAGCCTTCGCCGACGCCGGGCCGACCGCGCTCGCGCTCGAGCGCTCCGGCACCGCGGGCGACGGCACCCTCTACGTCGGCGCCGGCGCCTCCTCCGGCGCCAGGCTGCTCGCCTTCCGCCCGCTGGGGATGCCCGCCCGCGACCCGCTGCCGGCGCTCTCGCGGGCGCTGACCAAAGCCCGCGGCGTCGCCGTCGACTGCCAGGGCTACGTCTACGTCGCCGCCGAAGCGAAAGTCCGCGTCTATGACCCGGCGGGCAACGAAGTGACCAGCTTCGAAGACGCCGAAGCCCCCCGCGACCTCGCCGCCGACTGCGCCGGGAACGTCTACACGGTGGAGGTCCCCTCCAGCTCGGAAGCGAACCTGACCTACTACGCCCCCTCCGAATACCCGCCCAAAGCAGCCACCCCCTACACCCGCACAGAACCGCCGCTGGTCTCCGGGGAAGAAGGCGAAGGGCTGGAAGCGGTGGCGGTCAACCCCGCCGACGAACACGTCTTCGCCGTCGGCGATTCGGACTTCGCGCCGATCGTCGTCGAGTACGGCTCGGCCGCCGAAGGCTCCGCATTGGAAGGGGAATGCGGGGCCGGCCTCGGCCTCCCCCTCCAGAGGCTCGACATCGACGTCTACGCGGCGACCGGCGAGGTCTACCTCACCGCCAACCCCACGTTCCTCACCACGGTCCGCTGCGGCGGCGAAC
This sequence comes from uncultured Solirubrobacterales bacterium, assembly GCA_963707965.1. Taxonomy (GTDB): domain Bacteria; phylum Actinomycetota; class Thermoleophilia; order Solirubrobacterales; family 70-9; genus VRUE01. The sequence goes on along the minus strand of CAVPRR010000007.1, from coordinate 632,164 downwards.
CGGAGCTGTTGGTCAAACAGATCAAGGGCGGCGGCTGCCCCAGCGGGGAGTTCGGCGCCAACCCGGCGATCGCCCTCGACCAGTCCAACGGCCACATCGTCCAGTTCGAACCCGGCCAGCCGGGCGACTCCGCCCGCGAGTACGACTCCTCGGGGGCCTGCGTGGCCGAGTTCGGCAGCTTCTCTTCCAACGCCAGCGGCTACAGGGTCGCGGTCGACAGCAGCTGCGCGATCCACGAACCGCCGCTGAGCGAACAGACGACGCCCACCTGCGCCTCGCTCTACCCCGCCGACGGCAACGTCTACGTCGCCTCCGACGGCCTCAACAACGAAGTGCAGCCCTACGACGTGTCGGCGTTCGGGCCGCTGGAGTATCCCGAAGTCGAAGAAGAAGAAGAACCCAAACCCAAATTCCCCCTCACGGTGATCAAAGGCGGCTCGGGCACGGGCACGGTCGAAAGCTCTCCGGCGGGCATCGACTGTGGCGCAACCTGCTCGGCCGAATACGACGAAGGAACCGCGGTCACCCTCGCTGCCAGCCCCGCAGCCGGCTCGGAATTCAGCGGCTGGGGCCTCGGCGAGTGCGAAAGCGAACCCGAACTGGGCCAGAAATGCGTGCTGATGACCAGCGCGGCGAAAACCGTCCACGCCAGCTTCGACCAGATCCTCCACACCCTGACGGTCGAAGTCGAAGGCCCCGGCGAAGTCAGCGGCCCGGGCCCGATCGCCTGCGGCTCTGAATGCGAAGCCCAGTTCCCCGAGGGCGAAACGATCGCCCTGAGCGCAAGCGCCGATGAAGGCGCCCACTTCCTCGAATGGAGCGGCCCCGGCGCGGGCCCCTGCACGGGCTCCTCGACCCCGAGCTGCGAAGTCCAGATCAGCGAAGACAAGACGGTCAAAGCGATCTTCGCCCCCGACCCCCCCAAAGGCCCGCCCCTGACCGTCAAGATCGAAGAAGGCGAAGGGACGGTCGTCTCCAACCCGGCGGGGCTCACCTGCTCGGGTCTGGCGCCGCACGAATGCAGCAGCGAAGCAATCGCAGCGGGCACGCTCACCCTGACCGCCTCCCCGGCCACCGGCTACCTGTTCAAGAGCTGGAAAGGCTGCGACAATACCGGCGGCGGCTTCGGCGTGGTGGGCCGCCAGTGCACGATCGACCTGAACGGGCCCAAAACCGTCGGCGCCAAGTTCATCACGGCCCACAGCCTCACCGCGACCAAGGCCGCCCCGACCGCGGGGGGCACCGTCTCCACCTCCCCCGCCGGGATCAACTGCGCCACCACCTGCACGGCGGGCCAAGCCCTCTACAAAGCGGGCCCGCTGACGCTCAAAGCCAAAGCGGCCAAACACTTCCACTTCGTCGAATTCAAAGGCGGCAGCGGCTCGGCCGCGGTCTGTGACGGCGTCAAAACCGAAACCTGCCCGATCACGCTCGGCGAAGACTCCTCGATCGAAGCCCAGTTCGCCGAAGACGCCAAGCACACGCTCAGCTACGCAGCCACCGGCGGCGGCCAGGGCTCGCTGAAGACCAAACCGACCGGGATCGCCTGCGGCTTCACCTGCTCGGCAGCCGCGGCCGAATTCTTCGCCACCGAACTCGGCGGCAAAGTCGAAGTCGAAGTCAAATTGAACAAAGGCACCAGCTCGGTCGAGTGGACCAAAGGCGCGGGCACCTGCACGGGCAAAGCCGAAGCCCCCGTGCTCAGCTGCGAGGTGACGATGTCAGAAGACCGCGAACTCATCGCCAAATTCGAATAGGGGCAAGAGAGGCACAGGCAAAGCAAAAGCAAGCAGAGACACCGCCTTTCGGGGGGAAGGCGAGAGCGCCTACAGGGAGAGGCAAGGACAGCGAATGGGACACCAACACACCTACAGGGGGAGAGCGGCGCGAGCGGGCATCGGCGCCTTGATGGCGGCGGCGCTGCTTCTCTGCGCCCTGCCCCCCACCGCCCTCGCCGACCCCCCCAGCCACACCCGCGCCCCCGCCCTCGACGTAGAAGGCCTCGACCACGCCTGCGGCGCCGCGGCCGACTCCAAAGGCGACCTCTACGCCGCCTCGGCGGGCACCGACGAGATCGAGGTCTACGGCCCCGCCCCATCCCACGCCCTGCTGACGACGATCGCCAACGCCGACGAACCCTGCGGCCTCGCCGTCGACTCCAAAGGCCGCCTCTACGTCTCCGAGCAGGCGACCGGCAACGTAGTCCGCTACGTGCCCGACAAATACCCCTTCGAAGGCACCCCGACCTACGGCGCCGCCGAACCGATCGACTCCTCGGGCAACGCCAGGGGCATCGCCACAGACCGCACCGACGACCGCCTCTACGTCGCCGAGGGCGACCATGTAGCGATCTACAAATCCAACGCCAGCTTCGAAAAAAACGTCCTCGAAGGCGACCTCACCGAAGCCACCGGCGTAGCCGCCTACACCTACATCTACACCGGCAACGTCCCCACCAACCTCAAGCGCCACTACTACCTCTTCGTCGCCGACGCCGCCGGCGATCAGGTCAAGACCTTCGCCGCCAAGGAAGGCAGCGCGCTGAAAGCGCGCCGCACGATCTCCGGCGTCGATGCCGACGAAAACCCCGAAACCGCCGATCAGGCCTTCGGCTTCGGCGCGGCGGGCGCCCACCTCGCCGCCGACCCCGGCAACGAAAGCCGCGATACCCGCGCCTGCGCCCAGGTCCAGGTCGAAGGGCAAGACCAGGCCTGCACCCAGGGCCACTTCTTCCTCTACGACGACGCCAACAACGCCGTCGACGAGTTCGACGCGACCGGAGAGCTCGTCGACCGGATCGAAAACGCCGCCTTCGAAGGCGCCGGGCCGACGGCGCTCGCCGTCGAGCGCTCGGGAGCCTCGAGCGACGGCACCCTCTACGTCTCCGCCGGTGTGGGCCCGGGCGCCAGGCTGCTCGCCTTCGCGCCCGCTGGGGATGCCCGCCCGCGACCCGCTGCCGGCGCTCTCGCGGGCGCTGACCAAAGCCCGCGGCGTCGCCGTCGACTGCCAGGGCTACGTCTACGTCGCCGCCGAAGCGAAAGTCCGCGTCTATGACCCGGCGGGCAACGAAGTGACCAGCTTCGAAGACGCCGAAGCCCCCCGCGACCTCGCCGCCGACTGCGCCGGGAACGTCTACACGGTGGAGGTCCCCTCCAGCTCGGAAGCGAACCTGACCTACTACGCCCCCTCCGAATACCCGCCCGAAGCAGCCACCCCCTACACCCGCACAGAACCGCCGCTGGTCTCCGGGGAAGAAGGCGAAGGGCTGGAAGCGGTGGCGGTCAACCCCGCCGACGAACACGTCTTCGCCGTCGGCGATTCGGACTTCGCGCCGATCGTCGTCGAGTACGGCTCGGCCGCCGAAGGCTCGCGCAGTGGAAGGGGAATGCGGGGCCGGCCTCGGCCTCCCCCGCCAGAGGCTCGACATCGACGTCTACGCGGCGACCGGCGAGGTCTACCTCACCGCCAACCCCACGTTCCTCACCACGGTCCGCTGCGGCGGCGAACCGGAACTGCTGGTCCGACAGATCAAGGGCGGCGGCTGCCCCAGCGGGGAGTTCGGCGCCAACCCGGCGATCGCGATCGACCAGTCCAACGGCCACATCGTCCAGTTCGAACCCGGCCAGCCGGGCGACTCCGCCCGCGAGTACGACTCCTCGGGGGCCTGCGTGGCCGAGTTCGGCGCCTTCTCTGAAAACTCCACCGGCTACAGGGTCGCGGTCGACAGCAGCTGCGCCCTGCACGACCCGCCGCTGAGCGAACAGACGACGCCGACCTGCGCCTCGCTCTACCCCGCCGACGGCAACGTCTACGTCGCCTCCGACGGCCTCGACAACGAAGTGCAGCCCTACGACGTGTCGGCGTTCGGGCCGCTGGAGTATCCGCCCGAACCAGGGGACAAACCGACAGTAAAAACCGGTGCAGCCGACGGCTTCGGCCCGGGCGAGGTCACCCTGCACGGCACGGTCAACCCGAACAGCTCGCCGGTCGAAGAATGCAGCTTCGAGTACGTGACGCAGGCCGGGTTCGAAGCCACCGGCTTCGCCGGGGCGCAAGCGGCGCCCTGCGCCGAGAGCCCGGAAGCGATCGGCAACGGCGGCAAACCGGTCCCCGTCGGGGCCGGGATCGAAGGCCTCGAAGCGGCGACGCCCTACCGCTACCGCCTCCTGGCCACGAACGAATTCGGCAGCGGCGAAGGGGACTCCGAGCCCTTCATCCTCGAACCGCCGGCGGTGGTGGCCAAGAGCGCGCTGCCGGTCGGCTATGACGAAGCGACGCTGCGAGGGGAAATCGACCCCTCCGGCTCGCCGAGCACCTACCGCTTCGAGTACCTGACGCAGGCCGAGTACGAAGAAAACGGCAAAGCCTTCACCGGCGCCCAGAGCACACCGGCGGCTGAACTGCCCGCCGGGGAAGAATCCGTCGCGGTCAAAGCGCCGCTGACCGGCCTCGGGGAAGGGACCGCCTACCGCTTCCGCCTGCTCGCCGAGAACGCCGTCGGGCCGGCGGGGGACGAGGGCCCGCCGTTCGAGACGCTCGAGCGGCCCGCGGCGCAGAGGTGCGCCAACGCCGAATACCGCACCGGCCTCTCCGCCTTCCTGCCCGAGTGCCGCGCCTATGAGCTGGTCACCCCGGCCGGGGTGCTCTCGACCTCGGGGGGGCTGCAGGCCCTGGGGACGTTCTCCTCGGTCGCCGGCAACAGGTTCTTCAACAGCTGGTTCGTCGCGCCGCGGGGGGCCGGGGCGGGGGAGAGCGTCTCCTACGGGGCGCTGGTCCCCCGGGTCGACAGCCGCCGGTTCCGCGCCCAGCGGGCGGCGGGGGCACATCCCGAAGCGGGCTGGGCGAGCGAGCCGTACGGGCTCAGCTTCGCCCAGGGGGGGGGAGACTACGGCGAATCCGGCGGCGTCTCGCCCGACCAGCGCTACTCCCTGATCGAGGTCCTCGCCCACGAAACACCGACAGAGCTGGCCTTTCCCATCGGCACCTACGTACGCGTCCCTTCCGGCCAGGCAAACCCGGACTGCACCCCGGAACCGGAAGCGTTCGCCCTCTCCGATCCCGAGGGCGGGTTCGAACTGGTCGGCTGCGGCAGCGTCGAGAACGAACCGGGGGTCGAGGAGGTTCGCATCGACCCGCAGGCCGAAGGCCGCTTCATCAGCGCCGCTGGGGCGCACGTGATCTTCAGCTCCGAGGAGGAGCTGGAGGAGGGCTCGCCGCCCACCGGGGTCGAAGCTATCTACGACCGCGAGGCGGGCGAAGCGGGGGCGGAGGTCGTCTCGGTCAAGCCCGAGCCCGGCGGCTCGCCCTTCGGCGCGGGCGAAGAGCCGCGCTACCTCGCCGCCACCGAAGACGGCTCCGCGGTCGTCTTCAGCGTCGACGGAGACCTCTACGCGCACCGCGAAGGCGAGACGACCCAGGTCGCCGCCGCGCCGAACACCTACGCCGGCATCGCCGCAGACGGCGGGCGGGTCTTCTTCATGGATGAGAGCTTCAACCCGGCCGAAGTCAAAGACGTGCCGCCCCCGGCCGGGCTCTTTGCCTGCGAGGTCGATGGGGGAGATTGCGCCGGGCCCGAAGCCGACCAGGAACCGCTCGAGATCGCCGCCGAATCGGACTTCATCAACGTCTCCGCCGACGGCTCCAACGTCTTCTTCACCTCGAAAGAGGCGCTGAGCGGCCCCGAAGCCAACGAAAACGGCGAAGAAGCCGAAGCGGGCGAGCCGAACCTCTTCGCCTGGGAGGGCGCCACGGCGCGCTTCGTCGCGATCTTGGACCCCCAGGACTTCGAGAGCTTCCGCAAAGGGCCGAGCGAACTCGAACAGGAGAACCAGGAAGACCTGTTCCAGTGGACCAACGTGATCCCCGGCCAGCTCGCGACCGACAGCGGGCTGTATGAGGCCGGGCGCGCCTACTCGCCGACCCGCTCGACCCCCGACGGCGAGGTCCTCGTCTTCCAGTCCCACGCCCGGCTCACCCCCTACGACAACGGTGGCAAGGGCGAGATCTACCGCTACGCGCCCGCCGCCGCGCCGGGTTCGCGGCTGGCCTGCGTCTCCTGCGACCCCAGCGGCGCCCCCCACGAGGGCCCCGCCGACGCGCTCTTTGACACCGTCGTCGGGGGGGCGATCAACTCCTCGACGATGATCCCCAACCTCACCGACGACGGGAACCGGGTCTTCTTCGAGAGCCGGCAGCCGCTGCTGCCCGAGGACGCCAACGAGGCAACCGACGTCTATGAGTGGAAGGCGCTGGGGAGCGCCGGCCCCGGCGGGGATATATGCAAACGCCCGCAGGGCTGCCTGGCGCTGATCTCAACCGGGCAGGGCGAAGAGCAGAGCTATCTCTTCGGGTTGAGCGCCGACGGCACCGACGTCTTCTTCATCACCCAGGAGAAGCTGGTCGGGGCCGACGCGCTCGGCAGCTTCTCGATCTATGACGCCCGCGTCCTCGGCGGCATCCCCGACCCGCCCGCGCCGGCCCCCTGCCAGGGCGATGCCTGCCAGGGGCAGGGCTCTGCCCCGCCGGCCCTGCCGGGGCCGGCCTCGACCGGGCAGGGCGCCGGCAACGAGGAGGCCCGGCCCAAAGCCTGCGCCAGGGGCAAGCACCGGGTCAGGGGCCGCTGCGTGGCCAAACACAAGCGAAAGCGCCACCGCAAGCACGCAAAGAAGCGCCGAGCCGCCCACCACCGGGGGGCGCAGCGATGATCCGCCGCGGCGCAGCCCTTCTCGGCACCAGCCTCCTCGCCGCCCTGGCGCTGAGCGCTCCCGCCGATGCGATCGCCCCTTCCTGTCCCTTCGGCGAATTCAAGGCGAAATGCTTCGCGCTCGAATCGCTCGACGCCGAGCTCTCCACCACCCAGGCCGGCGCCCACCCCGACCTCACCTTCAGCTTCGCCCTCGCCCAGGATCCCGACAGCGAAGCGGACGCACAGGGCCTGCACAAAACCTTCGTCCCGGTCCGCAACGTGCGCACCGACCTGCCCCCCGGGCTGATCGGCGACCCCAGCGTGCTCGGGGCACCCCAGCAGTGCCGGGCGGCCGAACTGACGCTGGGGGAGTGCCCCAACGGCTCCCAGATCGGCCTCGCCAAGCTCGACCTCTGGGGATTCCACAGCAACTTAATCGAGCCCCTCTACATGATGGCGCCGCCGGGCGGCGAGGTGATCGCCCGGGTCGGCTTCGTCGGCGGGACCATCGGAACGAACATCTACGCCGACCTCACGCTGCGCTCGGAGGGCGACTACGGGATCAGCGCCGAAATCGTCGACGCGCCGGTAGTCGCCGGCCTGAGCCTGGTCGGCAGCAAGACGACGCTGTGGGGCGTGCCGGCGGCCGAGGAGCACGACACCAAACGCTGCAAGCCCGCGGAGGCCCTCTTCCAAAGCTGCACCGAATCGCCGAAACGCGACCCCGGCGGGCGCGAACTGCCCTTCCTCACCAACCCGACCCGCTGCGGGGTGCCGCTGGAGATGAGCGTCTCGGCCTCCAGCTGGGCCGAACCGGAGCGCTTCGACACCAAGACGGCGAGCTTCCCCCAGATCACCGGTTGCAACAAGCTCCCCTACGGCCCCGGGCTGACGATCGAGCCGACCAACCACCGCGCCGGCGCTCCGAGCGGCCTCGACGTGACCCTGCGCGTGCCCGCCTCCGAAGGCGTGGAAGTGCTCGAACCCTCCCAGACCCGCGATGCCCGCGTGCTCTTGCCCGCGGGGATGACGGTCAACCCGGGCGCCGCCGAGGGCCTCGAGGCCTGCTCGGATGAGCAGGTCCACTTCGAAAAACGGGTCGCCGCCGAGTGCCCCGACGCGGCCAAGCTGGGCGAGTTCGAGGTCGAGATCCCCGCCCTGCCGCGGCGGCTGAGAGGAGCGATCTACCTGCGCGAGCCCCAACCGGGCAACCTCTACCGCTTCTGGCTGGTCGCCGACGATCTCGGCGCCCACGTCAAGCTCCCCGGCCAGCTGCACGTCGACGCGCGAAGCGGCCAGCTCGAATCGACGATCCTCGCCATCCCCCAGGCCCCGGTGCGCGAGATGAAGCTGGTCTTCAAGTCGGGCTTCCGCGCGCCCCTGGTCAACCCCCCGAGCTGCGACGCGAACCCCGCCACCCCCGCGCGCGATCCCTTCGCCAGCGAATACGAGTTCGTGCCCTGGTCGGGGGGTCCGGCGCAGATCTCCAGCTCGGCGATGACGATCGACGAAGGCTGCGACGGGCTGGGCGGCTTCTCGCCCAAGCTCTCCGCCGGCTCCACCGACGCCCAGGGCGGCGCCCACTCGTCCTTCAGCCTGACGCTCACCCGTGAGGACGGCGAACAGAACCTCGCCTCGCTGGAGATCGCCCTGCCGCGGGGCATGGCGGCCACCTTCGCCGGCATCGCGCGCTGCGAGGGCGCCGCGGCCCAAACCGGCCAGTGCCCCGCCGATAGCCGTGTCGGCCGGGTCACCGCCGCCGTCGGCGCCGGCTCCAACCCGCTCTGGGTCCCCCAGCCCGCCAAGCGCCCCACCGCCGTCTACCTAGCCGGCCCCTACAAAGGCGCCCCGCTCAGCGTCATCGCCGTCGTCCCCGCCCAGGCCGGCCCCTTCGACCTCGGCGACCAGGTGGTCAGAAGCGCCGTCTACGTCGACCCCCTGACCGCCCAGGCCACCGCCAAGACCGACCCGCTGCCCCAGATCCTCGAAGGCGTGCCGGTGCTCTACCGCACCGTCAACGTCCTCATGGACCGCCCGGGCTTCACCCTCAACCCGACCTCCTGCGCGCGCAAGGAGACGACCTCGCTCCTGCACTCCAGCGGCGGGCAGAGCGCCAGCCCCTCCTCGCCCTTCGCCGCCACCGACTGCGGCCGGCTCGGCTTCAAGCCGCGCCTCGCCCTGGCGCTGAAGGGCGGCACCGGCCGCGGCGCCCACCCCGCCCTGCGCGCCGTCGTCCGCGCCCGCCCCGGCGACGCCAACATCCAGAGCACCGTCGTGCGCCTGCCCCGCTCGGCCTTCCTCGATCAGGCCCACATCCGCACGATCTGCACCCGCGTGCAGTACGCCGCCGGAGCCGGGCACGGCGCCCAGTGCCCGGCGGGCTCGGTCTACGGCGAGGTCACCGCTCACACCCCGCTGCTCGACGAGCCGCTCAGCGGCCCGGTCATCCTCAGATCCTCCAGCCACAACCTGCCCGACATGGTCCTCGCCCTGCACGGCCCGCCCTCGCTGCCGCTCGAGATCGAGGCGGTCGGCCGGATCGACTCCAAGCGGGGCGCCATCCGCAGCTCCTTCGAAGCGATCCCCGACGCCCCCCTCGCCAAGGTCGTCCTCGAGATGCAGGGCGGCGACAAGGGCCTGATCGTCAACTCCCGCAACATCTGCGCCGCCGCCCACCGGGCGACGGTGCTCCTCGACGCCCAAAACGGCAAGGTCAGTGACTCCCGCCCGGCGCTGGTCAACTCCAAGTGCCCGAAACGCAAGGGCCACCGGCGCCACCGCTGACCCCTTCGGCCTCAGCCCGCTCTCGGCGAGGGCTTGTGCTATCCGCCGCCGGGGCGCTGGGCGAGCAGCCCCGCTAGCCCGACATCGACTCGAGCCAGGATTCGGCAACCGGGTCGATGAAGCCGGCAATGCGCAACATGTCTCGATGCCTCGCGTCGACCGCTTCTTGGAGGATCGAGTCGTGGTGGGCGAGCCGGTTGCGGAATCGCCGCAGCGCCTCCATCGGCACGGAGAGCTCCTTTCGCTCTCCTGCATGGGCGAACGCATGTCGCAGCCGGTGGCGCCAGAGGTCCTCGTAGCGCCCGCCGAACAGGCCCGACCAGAAGCCGAAGGGAAGGCCGGCGACGATCCGACTCCGGGTGATGGCCTGACCCTTGCCGAGGCGCTCGGCCGCGACGATCACCTGCTTGACGCCATCGGGGCGCAGGATGTCGAAGTCCAGCAGCCAGGTCGCAGTCAGAGGGCTCTCAGGATCGCCTTGGCCCAACTCGCCATCGATCGCGTTGCGCACCAGGACCTCGAAGTGGTGCATCGTCCCAAAGCACGCTGCGGCGAGTGTCCCGTGCCACTCATACAGAGCAAGAGCTCGCTCGCGGTCCCCGCGCGCCGCCTCCACGAACGGTGCGAACCGTGGCGCCGAGATCCACGCCGAAACCTGCCCGGAATCCATCGCTTGCGATGCTATCCTTTCTCTTGGACGCCCCGGACACGCCTCTGTTCTCCTTCGGGAGGGCAAGCGCCCGGGGCTTTGTCGTGCCGCGCTCAGCGTGTGCTCTGTGCAGACAGGGAGGCCGCGCTTTCTTCGCGCACTTCAAATCCAATTTCCCCTAGCACAACAAAGTTCATCGAACAGGGACACTTCCGCACGATCTGCACCAGGGTCCAGTTCGCCGCCGCCGACGGCAACGGCGAGGGCACCCCCCAGGCTCGGTCTACGGCCACGCCAGGACGGTCACGCCGCTCTTCGACCAGCCCCTGGAAGACCCCGTCTACCTGCGCTCCTCCTCCCAGTGCGCCAAGGCCAAGCACCGCAAGAGGCATCGCCACCACCGGCGGGGTAAGGGCAGTCACAAGCCACGGAGTCGAAGATGAGGGCAGAGGGGAGAGCCGGCTCTGTCGAGGGGCTGGCCGGAAGCCCGCTACGTTCAGCCGCCCGCCGCGACCCACACGCTCTCGAAGCCCAGCACCGCTCCGAGCGCCGCGCGGCAGACCGAGACGGTGAGCGGGGCCTGGGCCAGGGCGCCGAGCGCCCGGTCGACGATCTCGAACTCGCGCTCGTCCCGCGTCGCGCTGAGGATCTCCAGCGCCGCGGCCGGGCAGCTGACCAGTAGCCCCGCCCTTGCCGTCGCCTACTGTCGCAAGCTGCGCGACCGGCGGCGCATCAAGATGCTAAGTTTGGCGCATGCGGACGACGATCGATCTCGCCGACGACGTGGCCGCGGCCGTGGAGAAGGCGCGCCGGGAGCGCGGCCTCGGGCTCAGCGAGGCCGTGAACGACCTCGTCCGCGCGGGGCTGCTGCCGCGCGAGCGAGGTGCGCCCATCGATCCTCCTTCCTACGACATGAGCGCGAAGGTCGACCTCGCCAACGTCGGCGAGGTGCTCGAGTTGCTGGACGAAGAAGACAGCTGGGGGCTCGACCGCTCCGGTTCGGGCGGCTGACCGCGCCGCCGTGCTCCTCGACGCCAACCTGTTGCTCTATTCCGTCGATACGGCGAGCAGGTTCCACGGGCCGGCCAGGGAGTGGTTGCTCGCGCAGCTCAACGGCGCCCACCGGATCGGCCTCCCGTGGCAGAGCCTGGCGACGTTTCTTCGCATCGCAACCCATCCGCGGATCTTCGCCCACCCCATCGGCCCCGATGCCGCCTGGCGCCAGGTTCAAATCTGGCTGTCCGCGCCTGCCGCGTGGGTTCCGAGCCCAGGCCCCGCGCATGCCGAGCTGCTCGGAAGCCTTTTCGCCCGTCACGAGATTGCGGGCAACCTCGTTCCCGACGCGATGCTCGCCGCGCTCGCCCTCGAGCACGGCCTGGAGGTCTGCTCGGCCGACACCGACTTCGCCCGCTTCACCGAGGTCCGCTGGACGAACCCGCTGGCGGGCTGAACTCCTCGCTCACGATCGTCGAGCGCAAGGCGAATCGAGTAGCCTGCCCGTGGGTTGCAAAGCAGGCATGCCGCGGTTCGATCGGAGGAGGGGAGCGATGCGAGGGAGACCGGGATCTTCCGTGCGCCGCGACCGCGTCCTGCCCCCGATAGCCGCGCTCGGGCTGGCGCTCCTCGCCTGCCTCGCCGCGGGCGCCGCGCCGGCCCGCGCGGCGAGCGAGCCGCTCTACGCCTGGGTCCCCGCTCCGCCGCCGGAAGGGAAACCCGAATTCCCCCTCGACGGCTACCTCAACGGCCCCTGCGGCGCGGCGGTCGACTCCACGGGGGACGTCTATGTGTCGGACCGCTACCACGACGCGGTCGACGTCTTCGCGCCGGGGGGCGCAGGCGCCCCGCCCGAATTCCTCGCCCAGCTCCATGGCGTCGAAGAGCCCTGCGGCCTGGCGCTCGACTCGACCGGGCGCCTCTACGTCAACTCCTTCCACCGCGGGGTGGCCCGCTACACCCCGTCCCCCTACCCGGTGGTGAAGAACGCCACCAAATACGGCGTCGGCACGGCGATCGACCCCGGCCCGGCGACCGGCGTCGCGGTCGGCCTGGCCAGCGGCCACGTCTACGTCGACCGCCGCACCTACGTGAACGAGTACGACGCGAGCGGCTCCTTCCTGCGGCGGATCGGCGAAGGAACGCTGGAGGACGGCTACGGCGTCGCCGTCTCGCGCTATCCGGGGACGGCGGGATACGTCTACGTCGCCGACGCCGCGGCGAACACGATCGAGGCCTTTGACCCCGAAACCGACCCGGCCAACCCGGTGCAGACGATCGACGGCGGCGAAGTCCCCGGCGGCGGCTTCACCTCGCTGCGCGACTCCTCGGTCGCCGTCGACGACGCCAGCGGCGAGCTCTACGTCCTCGACGACATCCAGCCCGCCCACGCCTCCCAGCCCGAGGCCGCGGTCTGGGTCTTCCACGCCTCCGGTGCCTACGAGGGCCACCTGCGCTACGCGGCCGTCAACGGCGCTCCGAGCGGGCTCGCGGTCGACAACTCGACCAACACGGAAGAACTCCCGAACCACGAAATCGTGCCCACCCAGGGCCGCGCCTACGTCACCTCCGGCAATACCCACCCCGGCGGCCTCTACGCCTACGCCCCCGAAGCGGCGACCGTGGGCTCCCTCGCGGCGCCGAGCATCCCGCCGGGCCCGCTCGGCGGCAGCTCGCTCTTTCCCACCGTGCCGATCGGCGAGCCCGCCGCCGCGGGCGGCGGCATCATCTGCCAGGGCGACAGCTGCCAGGCGCTGCCCTCCGAACCGCTCGACCCGACCCTGACCACGACCCTGGCGGGCCTTGGCAACCCCAAGGTGCGCTACGCCCACCAGCGCCGCCGCCGTCACAAGCAGCGCGGCCATCGCCATCGCCACCACAAGCACAGGCACAGGCGCGGCGCCAGGGCCTCCTCGGCCGCGGCGGGCCCCCCGGCCGCTTCGGCCGCGGTGGCCGCGGCGGCAGGCGCGGGCGCGGCTGGCGCCGCATTCGCCGCCGTTGCGGCCGTGTCCGGCCCGCCGATCGAACCGGGCTTCGAAGCGAGCGCCTGGGACGCCGGCGGCGAAGCCGCGACCCTCGCCGGCTCCCACCCCTATGCGCTCGAACTCTCGCTCGGCCTCGACCAGGGCGGCGGCGCGGCGGACCTGCGCGAAGCGACGATCGAGCTGCCCGAAGGCCTGCTCGCCGACCCCGCCGGCGCCGGCCTCTGCTCGGCGGCGGCGTTCGCGGGGGGAAGCTGCCCGGCGCGCTCCCAGGTCGGCACCCTCGAAGTGGAATCCCCGCTCGGCGGCGGCCAGCAGCGCTTCGGTCTCTTCGACCTCGAACCCGCCGCGGGCTTCGCGATCGAGCTCGGCGCCTCCACCTTCGAAAACAAGAAGGTCGTCCTCGGCGGCGGCATCGGCGCCGACGGGCGCGGCGCGGCGCTCACTCTGAGCGCCGTCAACGTTCCCGCGGGCCTGCGGGCCCACGGGCTGCGGCTCTCTGTGTGGGGCGTCCCCTGGGACGCCTCCCACAACGCCGAGCGCGGCGATTGCCTGAACGAGGCCGAACCGTCCTTTCCCTGGGCGGGCTGCTCGGTCGGCGACCCGCTGCTCGACTCCCAGCACCGCCCGCTCGCCTTCCTCACCCTGCCGACCGTCTGCGGGGCCCCGCTTCACTTCGGCGTCGGGGCGCGCTCCTGGCAGGGCGCCGGCGAAGTGAATGCGACCGCCGACACCGCGGCGCCGCTCAGCGGCTGCGCGAGCCTGCGCTTCGAATCCCGCGCCGAAGGCCTGCTCACGGTGAAGAAGGCCTCCTCCTCCTCGGGCTTCGTCTTCCGCCTCACGGCGACGACCCCGGCCTCGCCAACCCCCGCTCCCGCATCCAGTCGCCATCCCGGCGCGGTCAGGCTCGAGTTGCCCAAGGGGGTGACGCTCAACCCCTCGGTCGGGGCGGGCCTGGGCGTCTGCGAGCCCGCCCAGCTACGCCGCCGAGACCGCCGTTCGTCCCGCTACGGCGCCGGCTGCCCCAACGGCTCGAAGATCGGCGACTTCAGCGTCAGACTCGCCCTTCTACGAAGGCCTGCTCGACGGCGCGATCTACCTCGCCCAGCCCAGCCCCTACGCGCGAACCCCTTCGACTCGCTGCTCGCCGTCTACCTGGTCGCCAAGTCCGCCGAGCGCGGGATCATGGTCAAGCTCGGCGGGCAGGATCGTCCCCGACCCCAGCGACGGCACGCTCACCGCGACCTTCGACGGCCTGCCCCAGCTCCCCTACACCGACCTGCGAGGTCAACTTCCGCCCCGGCCAGCGCGCGCCCCTGGTCACCCCGCCGGCCTGCGGGGCGGCGACCACCCGGATCGACCTCACCCCCTGGGCGGGCGCGTCGCCGAGCGACGACTCCACCGCACTCGCCGATCACCGCCGGGATCGACGCCGGCCCCTGCCCGACCGGCGCGACGCCGCCCTTCGCCCCCGGCGTCGTCGCCGGCGGGGTCAACTCCAACGTCGGCTCCTACACCCCCTACTTCGTCCACCTCACCCGCCAGCGACACCGAGCAGGAGATCACCTCCTACTCGCTGGTCCTGCCGCAGGGGATCACCGGCAAGCTCGCCGGCATCCCCTTCTGCCCCGAGGCCGCGATCGAGGCGGCGCGGGCAAGGCGCGGCTTCGCCGAGACCGCGCACCCCTCCTGCCCGGCGGCCTGCCAGGTCGGGCGCACCCTGACCGGCTACGGCGTCGGCGCCGCCCTCACCTACGCCCCCGGCAGCATCTACCTCGCCGGCCCCTACCACGGCCAGCCGCTCTCGCTGGTCGACGATCAACCCCGCCACGGTCGGCCCCTTCGACCTCGGCACGATCGTGATCCGCTCCGCCTTCGCGGTCAACCCGCACACCGCCCAGCTGCAGATCGACTCCGCGCGCCTCCGACCCGATCCCCCACATCATCGACGGCATCCCGCTGCACCTGCGCGACGTCCGCATCTACATGGACCGCCACCAGTTCACCCACAACCCGTCCAGCTGCGAGCCCTCGACAGCTGGTCTCCACCCTGACCGGCTCGGGCGCCAGCTTCGACGACCCCGCCGACGACTCCACCGCCACCGTCTCCGAGCACTTCCAGCTGCTCAACTGCCTCACCCTCGGCTTCCAGCCCGAAGCTCGGCCTGCGGCTGCGCGGCGGCACGCAAGCGCGGCGCCTACCCGTCGCTGCGCGCGACCTTCGCCGCCCGGGGCCCCGGCGACTCCAACCTGAAGCCGAGATCGCGGTCACGATGCCCCACGCCGAGTTCCTCGCCCAAGAACCACATCCGCGAGGTCTGCACCCAGCGCCCAGTTCGCCGCCGAGCGCTGCCCGGCCGGCTCGGTCTACGGCAGGCCGTCGCCCACACCCCGCTCTTCGACGAGCCGCTGCGCGGCACCGGTCTACCTGCGCTCCTCCTCCGGCACCAGCCTCCCCGACCTGGTCGCCTCCCTCTACAGCGGCGCGCGTCCGGATCGTCTTGGAGGGAAAGATCGGCCCCGCCCGCAGCGGCATCCGCGTCTTCTTCGACGAACTCCCCGACGCCCCGGTCGAGCGCTTCACGATGACCCTGTACGGCGGCCAGCGGGGCCTGCTGGTCAACTCCTCGAACATCTGCGCCGCCGCCCCGATCGCCACCGTCAAAGCGCTCGGGCAGACCAACCTCGGCGCGATCTTCACCACCGAGCTGCGCGGGCAGTGCGGGAAGGGCGGGAAGCGCAAAGACCGCCAGAGGGAGGTTCTCCGATGAGACAGGCCCAAGCCACGACCCGCCACGCCCGCCACCGCGGACAGCGGAGGAGCCGGTGAGCGCACGCGCGGCGAGGGCCGCCGTCCTGCTCTTCGCCTTGGCGCTGGCCCTCGCCGGCCTCGCCCGCGCCGAGGTGACCCAGAAGGGCAACCTGCGCGTCGCCGTCTCGGGCAAGCTCTCCCCCCATGCCCTGCCGCGCTTTGGCGCGGCCCCGGTCTCGGTCTCGGTCGCCGGGCGCATCTCGACCACCGACGAATCCCTGCCGCCGCAGCTGAAATCGCTGCGGATCGAGATCAACCGCCACGGCCGCCTCGATACCGCCGGCCTGCCCCTCTGCCACAGCGCCGAGATCCGGACCGCCTCAAGCGCCCGCGCCCTGGCCGCCTGCCGCCCCTCCCTCCTCGGCCAGGGCAGCTTTCAGGCCAACATCGTCCTCTCCGGCCAGGAGCCCTACCCGACCCGGGGGCGCCTGCTCCTCTTCAACGGCGCCCGCCACGGCCGCCCCGCCCTGCTCGGCCAGATCTATGCCCCCCGCCCCTTCGCCACCTCCTTCGTCATCCCCTTCGCCGTGAGCCGCATCGCCCACGGCGCCTACGGCACGGCGTTCACCGCCCAGCTGCCGAGGACGCTGGGCAGCTGGGGCTACATCACCGCGATCGGCCTGCGCCTCTCCCGCCGCTACGCCTACCGCGGCGCCCGCCACAGCTTCCTCTCCGCCGCCTGCCCGGCCCCGAAGGGCTTCACCGCCGCCCCCTTCCCGTTGCTGCGCACCAGCTTCGCCTTCGCCGGGCACCTCACGCTCACCAAGACCCTGACGCGGAGCTGCGGGGTGCGGGGGTGAGCGGACCGATGCGGGGCCCCATCCATCCGATCCCCCACATCGTCAAAGGCATCCCGGTCCACCTGCGCGACATCCGCGTCTACACCGACCGCCCCGAATTCGTCTTAAACCCGACCGACTGCACCCGCACCTCGACCGCCTCCACCGTCTTGGGCTCGGGGTTGAACTTCGTCTCCGAAGCAGACGACGTCCCGATCACGGTGACCAGCCCCTTCCAGGCGGCCGACTGCGCCGCGCTGCCCTTCAAGCCCAAGCTCTCCCTCAAGTTGGTCGGCGGCACCAAGCGCGGCGCCCACCCGGCCTTCAAAGCCCACCTTCAGATGAACGGGATCGGCGAAGCGGCGATCGCCCACGCCCAGGTCACCCTGCCCCATTCGGAGTTCTTAGAGAACGCCCACATCAAGACGATCTGCACCAGGGTGCAGTTCAAAGAAGGCAACGTCCCCGGGGAAAAGTGCCCCCCCGAGAGCATCTACGGCCACGCCAGCGCGACCACCCCGATCCTCTCCGACCCGCTCGAAGGCCCGGTCTTCCTGCGCTCCTCCGAACACCAGCTCCCCGACCTCGTAGCAGCCCTCCACAACGGCCAGATCGACATCGTCTTGGACGGCCACATCGACTCGGTCAAGGGCGGGCGGATCAGGAACACCTTCGAGGCGGTCCCCGACGCCCCGGTCTCGACCTTCGACCTCGAACTGGAAGGCGGCGGCAAGGGCCTGCTGGTCAACTCCACCGACCTCTGCAGAACCAAGCACCGAGCGATCGCCGACTTCACCGGGCACAACGGCAAGGTCTACGACACCAGGCCGGTGGTCAAGGCGACCGGCTGCAAGAAGAAGGGCAAGAAGCGCTTTAGGCGCCATGCTCGCCGTCGTTAGGTTGTTGGTGTGTTTAGATTGGTTGGGTTGAGAGTACGGGCGTGTGTCGGAGGCTGTCTACCTGCGCTCCTCCATTGATTTGTCTCTCTATGTGTTGTTAGCTGCTCGACTTCGATCGTCGCCGTCTTCCCAAAGCAGGCGGGCCCCTTCGACTTCGGCGACGAAGTGGTGAGGACCGCGGTCTCCGTAGACCCGGTCACCGCCCAGGCCACCGCCCAGGCCGACCCCCTGCCGCAGATGATCGAAGGCATCCCGGTCCGCTACCGCACCCTGAACGTCACCCTGGACCGCCCGGGCTTCACCCTCAACCCGACCTCCTGCGCCCAAAAGAAGACCGAAGCCACGCTCACCTCCTCCGCAGGCGCCCTCGCCCACCCCTCCGCTCCCTTCGCCGCGGTCAACTGCGCCACCCTCGGCTTCAAGCCGAAGCTCGCCCTGAAGCTGAAGGGCGGGACGAAGCGCGGCCGCTTCCCGTCCCTCAGCGCCTCCTTCCGCTCCCGCGCTGGGGACGCCAACGCCTCGGGTGTCGTCGTCCGCCTGCCGCACAGCGCCTTCCTCGACCAGGGCCACTTCCGTACGATCTGCACCAGAGTGCAATACAACGCCGGGCAGGGCCATGGCGCCAACTGCCCGGCCGCCTCTGCCTATGGCCACGTGGTCGCCAAGAGCCCGCTGATCGAAGGGGCGCTGGAAGGCCCGGTCTACCTCCGCTCCTCAAACCACAACCTGCCCGACATGGTCCTCTCCCTGCACGGGCCTCCCTCGCTGCCGATCCAGATCGAAGCGGTGGGGAGGATCGACTCCTCCAAGGGCGGGATCCGCAGCTCCTTCGAAGCGATCCCCGACGCCCCGATCACCGAAGTCCGCCTGGAAATGCAAGGCGGCCAGAAGGGCCTGATAGTCAACTGCACCGAATCTCTGCCAGGGCACCCACCGCGCCAAGGTCGACCTCAAGGCCCACAACGGCAAGAGGGCTACGCTGAAGCCGGTGCTGCGGAGCTCCTGCCACAAGGCCCACAAGAAGGGCAAGCGCAAGCGGAGCCAGAGGGGGCATCGGTAGAGGGGTTGGGTGAGTGTTGGGGCGTGTCGGAGGCTGTGTTTTTGCGCTTTGGTTTGATCGGTTCGGGGGAGTTCTGGGCGAACATCGTCCTTCCCGACCAGGGCGCCTACCCGACCAAGGGGCGGCTGCTCGTCTTCAACGGCCGCCGTGGGGGTAAGTCGGTCCTCTAGGGTCAGATCTACTTCGGGCATTGGTTCGCCACGTCCTTGGTGCTCCCCTTGAGGGGGAGAGTAGAGTGCGCGACGGCACCTACGGCACCGAACTGACCGCGTCGTTGGGGAAGGGAGGTGGGAGCTGGGGGGAAGGTGACCGGTTTGCGGATGCGCCTCTTGGTGGGCGGAGCCTGGGTTGGAGAGAATCGCGGAGCTAGAGGGTGTGGTTAGCGTGGGTTGACGGTGGGTGGTGTGGCGTTGATTAGGCGGCTGATCTCGGGGGCGGAGCCGGTGTTGAGTGGGGTGGTGTGATTAGCGGTCGTGGTGTCTCGGGCGGAGCGGGTTGTTTTGTGAGCCCTCGGAAGCTGAGGCCTGTGCTTGGACGTATGCGGTGCAGTGCCTGCCTATATTTCTTCAATATCGTTGCTGGATCTTCAGACCAGTCCGATGTTGATCCATTGTGTGTGGTGGCGATTGACTGGCACATTGTGATTTCGAGAAAAGAGAGAAGTGTTGATCGGATTGAGTTTGCGGGTTAGGGGGTAGGTAGTGTTGTTGGTTAGGGGTTCAGGGCGGTTCTTCGACTTGCGGTATTCCGTGGGGAGTTCGCTTGGAGCTTTGTGTGCACGTGCTGTTTTTAGTTGTCGCGCGACATGCTGTTATTGGTTGGTGTGTGGGTCCAAGCCCGCTGAAGGTGGGCTTGGACCCTCCCCGAGCGGTTTAGTCTGGTGGGTGGAGAAGGTAGGTCTATTGAGAGAAATGGAGGGGTGGTGTGTGTTGGTTCCTTGCTGCTCGAGCAGCCAAAAAAGGGTGTTAGATGTTGAAACGGG
The DNA here is from genome assembly GCA_963707965.1 of uncultured Solirubrobacterales bacterium. Taxonomy (GTDB): domain Bacteria; phylum Actinomycetota; class Thermoleophilia; order Solirubrobacterales; family 70-9; genus VRUE01. The sequence continues at coordinate 612,539 of CAVPRR010000007.1, read as the reverse complement.
TCCTGGCGTTCTCACGGCGGGACCCGGCGGAAAGCCGAAGCGGGTGGGGAAGGCGTGGGTCAGATGGAGATCGGGACTCGTGGTTGTGGCCCGCGGCGATCGCGAAGCGGAGTCGCAGGTCGATTGTCGGCAGGCGGAGGCGATCGGGTGAAGAGGAGGTGGGGAAGCTCTGGCAGGGGGAAGAACGGTGAGCAGAGGCGCCAGGTTGGGGGGATCGCGGCAGAGAGGACGGTGGAGGGGGTGGGGAGCGCTGTGCGGACCCCCGACTGTTTCTATCCAAATCCCCTGCCCCCAGGCCTCCCCCTCTAACTTCTTCGCAGGACCCAGGTCCCAGCACATCCCGCAAGCAGACCGCAGGTTCGCGCGCGACAGTCCCTGCATCGCTCTACGAGAGAGCTCGCAAGAGCCAAGCTGGGCCGGATGCCTCTACTCCCCACCCACGAGGCCGATCTCCGATTGACCCCCCAGCACATCGCCGAAGCGCGAGGGAAAGATGTCCCAACAGGCGCGACACCTCCCGTCTTCTCACCCAAGGCCAGCGTCGCCCTCCAAGCGCATCTCCGATGCGCGAGGAAGATCTTCGACAGGCGGATCACCCTCCGGCATCCTCATGACCTCTCCGACCGCCCTCCTAGCGAACCGCAGGTGCGCGCAGGACAGTCTCCAGAACCCCCTCCGATGTCATCTCGGATAGCGCCTGCAGGGCCCGCCACAGCCCAACTTCCCGCCAGCGTGCCACCCCTCGAAGCCGTCCGATCCCGCTCCTACCTTTAGCTCTGCAGGGCTATTCGACCCTCCTCAGAGCCTTGGCCCCTACCGTGCCACGGATTTCTCATGCTGTAGGGCCAAACCCCCTCCCTCAGTTCAGATAGCGCGCGCAAAAAACCGGCCTTTGGGGTGCGAATCGCCCAAGGCCCCCGTCTTGGGGGCGAATGGACACATCCATTCCCCTCAGGCCCGCCCGCCAAGACGCCGCCCGCGCCATCGTCGACTTCGTCGGCCGCTACGGCGTCGTCACCATCAACCACGTAATCGAGGCGCTCGGCATCTCCCGCCGAACCGCCTACCGCCACACCACGGCCTGCGTCGAAGGACGCCTGCTCCAGCGCCTCCAGCTCCTCGACTACAAACCCAGCCTCCTTTGCGCGACCAACCGCGGCCTGCGCTACGCGGGCCTGCGCCTCAGACCCGCCAAGGTCTCCTTCGGCTCGATCGACCACCGCCTGCGCTCGGCGACCACCGCCCAGCTCCTTGCCGACGAGTTCGCCCCCGACCAAGTCCTAAGCGAACGCCAGCTGATCCACGCAGAGCGCCTCGCGGGCAAGCCCCTCTTCAGCGCCCTGCTCCCCAACTCGCGCCTGCACCCGCCCGACCTCGCCGTCCAGACGCCCAACCGCACGATCGTTTCAGAGGTCGAGCTCTCGGCCAAGAGCCCCAAACGCCTCGCCACGATCATGCGCGCCTGGAACGAGGCCACCTGGGTCTCAGAGGTCCGCTATTTCACCCCGGCCGGTACCACCCGCCGCGCCGTCGAACGGGCCATCCAAAGGGCCGACGCCTCCTCCCGCGTCCGCATCTTCGAGGCGCCGGACCGCAACCCCTGAACCGCCCCGGCCTGCGGTGTGGATGGCGTGCTGAAGGCGAAGTGCCCGAAGAAGAAGTAAGGCAAGCGCACCGCTCAAACGACCGCCGCCGCCCGTTCCGGGGCGGACGTCCGGCGGATTCCAGCCAGGTCCCTCGGTATCATCGTCCCAGGCGCCATGAAACCGATCCGCACCGACTTCAGCGGCTACGAGGGCAAGTACGTGGCGATCGACGCCCGTACCGGCAAGATCGTGATCGCCGACGAGGACCCGAAGGTCGTCTTCGAGAAGGCCGAGGGACTCAACCACGTCATCGTCCACGGCCGTGTCCCCACCGCGGATGAGCCGATCTACGTCGGCCTTGGCTGAGCCGCTTCCCTGGTTTTACCCCTACCGCGAGGACGCCCAGTCCACGCGCCTCGATGGACCGGTCTTTCGCCCCTTTGTGCCGATCTCGCTTTGCAACGGCGAGCTCAGCACCCTGCGACTCACTGGCCTCGTCGACACCGGCGCCGACTCGATTCTCGCGTCAGACCTGCTGGCCGAACAACTCGGCGTCGACCTCGACGACCACGAGGGCGAGACGAGCCACGCGGTCGGCGGCCGAGTGGCCTTCGCGCGCTATAAGGAGGTCGGCTTGCGACTGCATCCGCCCGACGCCGAGCAGAGCGAGTACTTGGAGTGGCGCGCCCAGGTCGGCTTCATCTCCGGCTGGCACAGCGACGGGTTTGTCCTGCTCGGCAGCGTCGGCTTCCTCGACCGCTTCACCGTCACCGCCAGCCGCTTCGCCCAGGCGATCGCGGTCGAGGCCCGCGACGCCTTCGACGAGCGCTTCGGCATCGTCGACGCACTCGGATAACCCTCGCCGGCCGACGTCGACTCCGTCTGCGGCGGCATCCGCAGCACCTTCGCCGCCATCCCCGACGCCCCCGTCACCAAGTTCGTCCTCTCGATCCAGGGCGGCAAGAAGGGCCTGATCGTCAACTCGACCAACCTCTGCTCCTACAAGCCGAAGGCCAAAGTCGAATTCAAAGGCCACAACGGCAAGCTCGCGAACTACCCCAAGCTCGCGATCAAGGCGACCGGCTGCAAGAAGAAGGGCAAGAAGCGCTCCAAGCGCCATGCGGACTAGGGGTAGTGTGTGGGCTGTGTGTTCGGGCGTGTATCGGAGACCGTTTACGGGCGCTCCTCCATTGAGTTTCTGGCCGACTTGGTCTTTCACCTCGAGGGGGTGGTGGACATTGGGGTCTCGGGCCGGATCGACTCGGTGATGGGCGGGATCCGCGGTGGGTTGGAATTGGTTCCCGACGCCCCGGTGTCCAGCTTCACGCTAAAGATGCAGGGCGGCAAAAAGGGCCTGATCGTCAACTCGCGCAACCTCTGCGCCGGCAAGCACCGCGCCAAGGCCAGGTTTACGGGGCAGAACGGCAAGCTCGCCAACCTCAAGCCGCCGGTGCGGGCTACGGGGTGCAAGAAGCCCAAGAAGGCCAAGCGCTCGAATCGCCGCGGCAAGGCCGAGCGTGGCGCGCGCCGGCGCCGCGGGGTAAGGCAGCACCAGACGGCCCGCCCTCGTCTCGGCGGGTGGGCCATCAGGCAAGCGCCCCGGGCGTTCGCCCTCTCCGCCCGGGTCGCCCTCGGAAACCGGCTAAACATCACGCTCACAAAAAACGTCACTGAGCTCCCTCTCGGTGATCGGAGGAGATAGCGACTCCCCTCCCCCGGAGCCGCTTCTTTTGTCTGTGAGGCTGCGCCTACCACTTGCGGCATCGCCGCAATGCAGCTAAACTGCGTTCATGTCCGAGTCTCTCTACATCACCGTCCAGAAGCGCGGCGTGATCAGCCTTCCCTCCGAGCTGCGCCGCCGGCATCGCCTCGACGAGCCGGGGTCGCAGGTGGAGGTGTCTGAGCGCGACGACGGCGTGATTGAGTTGCGCCCTCATATCGCGATCCCCGCCGATCAGGCGTGGTTCTGGACGGAGGAGTGGCAGAAGGGCGAACGCGAAGTCGACGAGGACATCGCTGCCGGTCGCGTGAAGCGCTTCGACAGCGTCGAGGAGCTTTTCGAAGACCTCGACGCCGAGTGAAGTACGAGCGCGCAGATACCTTCAAGCGCGACTACAAGCGCTTGTCCAAGCAACATCGCGAGAAGTTCCGCGACAAGGCTACGACGCAGTTCCACGACGCGGCCGACCGCGCCGCGAAGGGCGAGGATAATCCTTGGCCCAACGCCATGCGCGTCAAAGCCGTCCAAGGCCATCCCGGCGTTTGGGAGATGACCTGGAGTGAAAACAACCCTGATGGCCGCGCCACCTGGGAGTGGGTGACGATCAAAGGTGAGTCCGCCGTGCGGTGGCGCAGGGTCGGCACCCATTCCATTTTCACAGACCCTTAGACCACTTCGCCTTCCAACCCCTCTTTGAACCTGACCAAGCGGCGGGCGGCATCCGCTCCAGCTTCGAATGCGCGTGATCACGAAGACATCCCCGACGTCCCGGTATCGCGCTTCATCCTCGAAATGCAGGGCGGCCAGAAGGGCCTCCTGGTCAACTCGACCGACCTCTGCGCCGGCAAGCACCGCGCCAAGGCCCGCCTCACCGGCCAGAACGGCAAGACCTTTGATTCCAAGCCGGTGGTGCAGGCGAGCTGCGGCAAGAAGGGCAAGCGCAAGCGGAGCCAGAGGGGGCATCGGTAGAGGGGTTGGGTGAGTGTTGGGGCGTGTCGGAGGCTGTTTCTTTGCGCTTTGGTTTGATTGGTTCGGGGGAGTTCTGGGCGAACTCGTCCTGCCCGACCAGGGCGCCTACCCGACCCAGGGCCGCCTGCTCGTCTTCAACGGCCGCCGTGGGGGTAAGTCGGTCCTCTAGGGTCAGATCTACTTCGGGCATTGGTTGGCCGCCTGCTTCGCGATCTCCTTGTGGGGGAACAGAGTCCGCGACGGCACCTACGGCACCGAACTGACCGCGTCGTTGGGGAAGGGAGGTGGCAGCTGGGGGGAAGCTCACCGGTTTGCGGATGCGCCTCTTGGTGGGCGGAGCCAGTTGTTTTTGTGAGGCCTCGCAAGCTGAGGCCTGTGCTTTGCACCTAGCCAGTGCAGTGTCTGCCTATATTCGTTTCGACATCGTTGCTGGATCTTCAGACCAGTCCGATGTTGATCCATTGTGTGTGGTGGCGATTGACTGGCACATTGTGATTTCGAGAAAAGAGAGAAGTGTTGATCGGATTGAGTTTGCGGGTTAGGGGGTAGGTAGTGTTGTTGGTTAGGGGTTCAGGGCGGTTCTTCGACTTGCGGTATTCCGTGGGGAGTTCGCTTGGAGCTTTGTGTGCACGTGCTGTTTTTAGTTGTCGCGCGACATGCTGTTATTGGTTGGTGTGTGGGTCCAAGCCCGCTGAAGGTGGGCTTGGACCCTCCCCGAGCGGTTTAGTCTGGTGGGTGGAGAAGGTAGGTCTATTGAGAGAAATGGAGGGGTGGTGTGTGTTGGTTCCTTGCTGCTCGAGCAGCCAAAAAAGGGTGTTAGATGTTGAAACGGGTCCTGGCGTTCTCACGGCGGGACCCGGCGGAAAGCCGAAGCGGGTGGGGAAGGCGTGGGTCAGATGGAGATCGGGACTCGTGGTTGTGGCCCGCGGCGATCGCGAAGCGGAGTCGCAGGTCGGTTGCTGGCAAGCGGAGGCGATCGGGTGAAGAGGAGGTGGGGAAGCTCTGGCAGGGGGAAGAACGGTGAGCAGAGGCGCCAGGTTGGGGGGATCGCGGCAGAGAGGACGGTGGAGGGGGTGGGGAGCGCTGTGCGGACCCCCGACTGTTTCTATCCAAATCCCCTGCCCCCAAAGCTCCCCTGACTCTTCTCCAAAAAAAGCGTCTACTGCGGGATCAGCTCGCGACTGCATATCTCACACCGCTAGCCGCGCCCGAGCGTTGCTCCTAGCAATGCAAGGGACGTAAACAGAAGGCTTCTCGGCAAAGTTCTCATTGTTGCCGCGGCGAAAGGCCCTCTGCAGCGGCAGCTCGGCCACTTCGTTCGCCGCGCAAGCAGACCGCAGGTTCGCGCGCGACGATCTCCGTGCTTAGGTTCGAGCCGTAGGCGAGGCGGTATCCGGAGCCGCAGGCACCGGTACCGGCGCACACGGTAGCCACACAGCATCCCACCTGGTCACAGACGGGCCACTCAGGCCAGGCCCACCAAGCGGTTGCGCTTAGCCAAGAGTTGCGGGATCATGACGGTATGGCGAAGATCCCAACTCAAGAGGACTTTGAGCGTGCGCAGACAGAGCTCAATCCGAGGGAGGATCTAGCCCCTTATCGCGGACGCTGGGTCGCGCTGCGCGACGGTTACGTCGTCGCTAGCGACTTGAGCTTGACGTCGTTGCGAGCTCAACCGGGCCTCAGGGAGACCGACGTCTTCATGCCCGTATCCCGGCATCCAAGTGGCATTTTCATTGCCTGACCCCGATGGGAGCTTCGAATGATCTCTTTGTGCCATATAGCCACGGCGCGGATGGAAAACTGCGGCCGTACCTGTGGCTTGAGCTAACCGGGCCTTATCAGGACATAGAGATCGTCGCATCCGGTCTTGTGGATACAGGCGCGGACAGGTCAGTCCTTCCGATCGAGTACGCGCAAACGCTTGGCTATCGAGTCGATGATCTCGCCCCCGTCGAGCTAGGTCAGGTGGAGGGATCACTTTCCGCCTGGGAGGGCTCGAAACCATGCTCAGCCATTGTTCGTGGACTCGAGAGCACTCGCTTTAGGCTTAGGCCTTTGTTTGCCGCCAACCTTGATGCGTTGTGGGGGCGCGCGGATCTAATGCTGGCGTTTGATCTAACGCTTCGAGAGCGCGATCAGTGTTTCACGCTTCGTATGCCGTAGACGGTTGCCAGCAGCCGCTCCCTACGAGCCCTTCCAAGCGGACTCGACGGGACAAGTCACCCACGGACGTTTTGCAATAGGCGGTATCCGGAGCCGTAGGCACCGGTACCGGCGCACAAGCTGGGATCACAGCAGCCAAGTCGGCAGGACTCCATCCCAGGGCACGTGCCTCTACGCAGCTGTCCCTGAGCGCCTCCATGCCCTCCAAGCAAATCGCCACCCCCGCCGCAAACATCTAGCAGGCCAACGGCGTCTCGGCATTCCAGGTCACCTATCCGATCGCCCTCCTAGCGGATCGCAGGTACGCGAAGACCGCAGACAAATCCATCTCGATCTCCCGTGAGAGTCAAGTCGGGGCGAATCCATCCGACTTCGGGACTACCTTGACTCTGGGAAGGCAGCCAGCGGCCTTGTCGGATCCAGACACGGCAAGGCACTCGCTGTGCCACGAATTTCGCTCTCCACCGCGCCAAGCGCGCCTTCTTCTCCTCAGACGCGCCTCAAAAAAAGGGCCCAATCGGCGATCACATCCGTCTTGCCCACAAATGAGGGGAGAAGCCACTCTCGCCTTCTCGGGCCAAGACCCATCGCGCGCCATCGTCGATTTCGTTGGCCGCCACGGCGTCGTCACCATCAACCATGTGATCGATGCGCTCGGCTTAAGCCCGCGCACCGCCTACCGCCACACCGCCGCCTGTCTGGAAGACCGCCTCCTGCAGCGCCGTGATCTCCTCGCGCTCGAACCCAGCCTCCTGTCTGCCACGAGCCGCGGCCTGCGCTACGCCGGTCTTCGCCTCAGGCCCGCCAAGGTCTCCCTCAGCTCGGTCGACCACCGTCTCCGTTCCGCCTCCACCGCCCAGCTTCTCTCACAAGAGTTCTCCCCCAGCCAAGTCCTCTCCGAACGAGAGCTGATTCACGCAGAGCGCCTCGTCGGCGAGCCTCTCTTCAGCGCCCGCCTCCCCAACGGACGCCTGCACCGCCCAGACCTCGCCGTGCAGACCAACGATCAAACAATCGCCATCGAGCTAGAGCTCTCCGCCAAGAACCCCCGCCGCCTCGAGGCGATCATCCGCGCCTGGAAGGAGGCCAGCTGGCTAACCGAGGTGCGCTACTTCGCCCAGGCCGGCGTTACCCGCCGCGCCGTCGAGCGCGCAATCGGGAAGACCGACTCCTCCTCACGCATCCGCCTCTTCGACGCCCCCCTTCGCAACCCCTGACCCCGCCAGACGCCACAGACCGCGCGGGTCAACCTTAAGCCGCAGCAAAGGGTCAAGCCGCGACCGGACTCCACAACACCCCCCACGCACGCCTTCACTGTCTCCTCTGCAGCGGGCATCGCATCAAGTGAATGCCAGCTGCAGCAGACAGAGGGGAGCAACTGTGGATAACCACCCAGCCGCGATCGCGGCGGTGATCGGCGCCCTAGTCGCTTTCTCCTCGGCAGCATCGCCAGCGTCGACATCCACTCGCCGCACACCCGCCGCCGCTGACCCGGTCGCCGCGCGGCAGGCCGCGGGCCCCTCGAGAATCTCCGGGCCGAGGCCTCGGCCTCGCCCCAAGCCCTCCAAGCACCTATCGCCCTCCGCCTCCCTCGCGAAGGTGCCAGCTCAAACGAGCCGGACGAATCTAACGCTCAACCCCCTTCCGCCTGTGCCTGTCGCCCACCCATTTGGACAGATGGCCGACACGCTCAACGGAAGGAGTCCAGATCCACCCACAGGCACGGCCCAGCCGCTGCCGCTTGGCGTACCATCTACTTCAATGTCTTCATCTGCGCACAAGACGCTTCTCGAGCCTGGCCACGAGGCCGAGTGGGCCGAGCTCAATCGCGAAAAGCGCGAGTACCACCAACGCACTGCACGGGCGCTGACTCCCTCGGAGCGCGTTGCCATGGGACAGAAGCTCTCCCAGCAAGCCGTGCAGCTCCTAGCGTCCACGATCCGCCGGGGCCATGTCCCACGCCGAGCCTTCTGGTCCTGACCTCGACGGCGTCGTCGCCGACGCCAACGCCGTCGGGCTCCCATACGTCGTGATCGGCGGCTTCAGTGTGATTGCCAACGGCTTCGTGCGCGCAACCAAAGACTCCGACCTCTTGATCCCTGACGGAGCTGACGCTGACGCTGCGGTTCTCCGCTTCCTCGGGCGCATTGAAGCAACACGCCTCCGTGACGACAGGGTCCTCGGCGCGGACGAGATCGTAGGGACCTACCACCTGCGCGTGCGCAGCCGACACGGGATCGTCGACATCATGCGCGGCGGCTTGCCCCCGCTCGACTACGAGACGGTGGCCGCCGCCGCGATCGAAGGCGAAGCCGGGGGGGAGCCGGCCAAGTTCGCCAACCTGCGCAGCATCGTCGGCTTCAAGCGTCTCGCCGGCCGCCCCCAGGATCACCGCGATCTCGAAGAGCTCGAGGCCTTCAACGGCGAGCTGCCGATCGACCCGATCCCCGGCCTCGACGATCCCAAATGAGGACATCCGCCACCCACGCGAGCACAGAAGACGACAAGGCGGGCGCCTGGGCCCTTTCAACGTGGTCCTGCGCCCGTTCCCCTGCGCCTCCAAGCGGGACCGCAGGTACGCGCCGACAATCCCCGCACCCAATCGACCGAAGTGTCTAGTCGGGGCAAGTCAGCTACCGAGGACGAGTTGCTCGGGGATGCCGTCGAGGAACGCGCCGAGCGCGAGCGCGGTGCCGTCATCCTCACTGGCCGTCCGGGTACTCCCGTGCCGCCTGCGCCGACCCAGCGTCCGGTTCAACGCGAAGTAGACGATCGCCCCGGAGGCGAGCCCCGACGCCAGCACCCCGAGGTCGCCGATTTCGACGCACTCGCGCTGTTCGTTCCTCAGTCGGACAGGACGCCGCGGATCCCCCGGCGCAGGCCCAGGATCGCCTGGTCAGCGGGCATCCAGCCACTCTTCTCGCGGTGCAGTAGGCCGAGTTTGCTGATCGCGTTGAGGTCTCGAGTTAGCGTCTTGTCAGTCTTCGTCGCGTAAGCCTGAGCGAGCTGGGGGGTAAGCGTCGCCAATTCGCGTCGCGGTATTGCTGCCTCGCGCTGCCAAGCCTCTCTGGAGACGGCAAGCACCAAGCGCAGTCTCCGCTGATCGCTCTGAGCGCGCAACTCGCCAAAACGCTGGTAGACGTACTGCTCCCAGCGATCCTCGAACTGCTGGCGCCAGATCACGTCGAGTTGGTCTCGCAGCTGGTCAACGAACCCGCCGACCGCGTAGGCGATGAAACCGACCTCGCTGCCCTGGCGACCCGCCGCGTCCAGCTGGCGGTAGTACTCGGTTCTGGTCTGGTTGTAGTGATTTGAGAGCAGCTGGCAGGTGGCGAGCGGAAAGCCGGCGCCGAGCAGGATTTGGAGCTCCAGCAGACGTGCAGTGCGCCCGTTGCCGTCACCGAACGGATGGATCCAGGCCAGGTACAGGTGAGCCGCTGCCGCCTTTACGATCGCCAGCGGCGCACCCAGCTCCGGCGCCTCGGTCGGCGCCTCGAAGTCGTCGCCGTTCAGCCACTCGCAGAGCCGGTCGACCAGGTACTCGCAATCGGCGGCGGGAACGGCCCTGTACCGGCCGACAACCACCGAATGCCGGCGAAGCTCACCCGGGACCACGCCCTCCTCGAGCTTGAGGCCGCTGAGGATCGCCTGGTTGTATCGCATCAGCCGTTCGGTGGAGAAGGGGACGTCGGGGTCAGCGGAGAGCTCGTCCCTTGCCTCGTTATAGGCGGCGATCACATTCTCGATCTCGCGTGCCAGGTACTCGCGCGAGGGCGGCAGGGAGAGCGTTCCCTCGAGCACGGCGCGGGCCTCCTCCTCGGAGAGCGTGTTCCCCTCGATTGCGGTGGTAGCGAGAAAGCCCTTTGCCAGGTACACCTGCATCAGCTCCGTGCTCGCCTGAGGAGAGAGGAGCGCGCGTCCTATGTGCTCGGACTTTGACTTCGCCTCGCCGAGCAGCGCCCAGGTTCCGGCCGTTGTCTCTCGTAAATCGAGGCGAAAATCGATGAAGGAGTGGCTTTTCTCATATGCTCGTCTTGCCATGGGAAAGATTATAACCCCTGAAATGTCCCCTATCCATGTCCCTGAAAATGTCCATACATCCTGCGCTACCCGCTCCTAAAGCACCCTGCTCCCCGGCTTGGCACTTATTACAAGATTTTCTTTAGAATCCTGCATTCTAAAACCCGATCCGCAATGGCCCAAACTTCCGACAAGAACCCATACCGCCCGGGCGTCGGTGTGCAACCGCTCTATCTCGCCGGCCGCGATCGGCCTCTCCGTCGTTTCTCCGCGATGCTGCGCGCCGCCCCAGAGCTTCAGGCGAGTGCCCGCGTGACCGGCCTTCGGGGCGTAGGAAAGACCGTGCTTCTCGGCGCGTTCGCCGAGCTTGCCCGTGGGGACAACTGGGAGGCGGCGGAGTTCGAGCTTCAACCTTCACACAACACGAACGAGGCTCTTCAGGCCGCCCTGGCGGGGCTCCTCGGGAGGAGTAGGGCCCGCCTCTCCCAGCTCGAGCGCCTTCGAGTCGCGACTGGGCGCGCCCTACGGGCGGGCAAGCTTGCGATCACCTGGGAGGAAATCTCGCTTTCTATCGAGCCTGGCTCAGAACGCGAGCGGGATCTGACCAAGGAAATCTTCGATACGGTCGAACTGGCCGTAACCAAGGGACGGGACGGTCTCGTCTTACTCCTCGACGAGACGCAGCTCATTCGCGACGAGCGCGGCCGCCATGGCGAGCACCCGCTTTCGCTTCTAATCGCCCCCCTGATAGCGCTGCAGCGACAGGAAGTTCCGCTCGCTGTCGTCCTCTGCGGGCTGCCCACCCTGAGCGCGAACCTCCAGCAAGCGCGCTCCTACAGCGAGCGCCTCTTTCGTGGCGAGAAAATCGACTCCCTTCCGCGCGACGAGGCGCTGGCCGCTTTCACGCGGCCACTTGAACGGACGAGCCGTACCGCCGATGTCGCCGTCGCCGAAGCGGTCGTGGACGAGGTTGAGGGCTATCCCTACTTCATTCAGCTGTGGGGATCCGAGCTCTGGGATGCCGCCGACCTGGCTGAAGTAGACCGCTTCACCCCCGGGCTGCTCAAGGAGGTCGTGCCTCTGATCTACGAGCCGCTCGACCAGGACTTCTACGAGCCGCGGATATCGGTCCTCACGCCAGCGGAGCAGGAGGTTCTGATCTCCTCCGCCTCCTGCTCCTATCCGCCGCTTCGCGCTTCGGATCTCGGTCAGGCTTCCGAGAAGACGCCGGGCAACGTCAACGTCCTGCTGGGGAGGCTCGTCGAGGCCGGCGTTCTATATCGGATCCGTAAAGGCGAATACGAGTACACCGCACCCAAGTTCCGCGACTTCCTGCTTCGCCGCGCTACGACCTGAGCCGGTGGAGCATCAGGCAACGTTTGCGTGCTTGACCACCTCACGCAGCATTCGTCCCCGTCCGCTCGCTGGCCTCCCTCCGCGCGCCCGATCGGGAGAACGAGTACAAATCACCTCCCTTGAAGGAGCCGAGTCGCATGTACAGGGTCGCGATGGCCGTCAACCGGCCGGTGGCCGCGTGGGGCCGTCTCGATGTGGAGGGGCTCGACGCACTGCCCGAGAGCGGGCCGCTCTTGGTGGTCGGCAACCACGACAGCCACTGGGACCCGGTGATGGTCGGCGTCGCGGCGATCCGGCGCCGTCAGATCAAGGCCCTGGCGAAAGCCCAGCTATGGGACGTTCGCGGGTTGGGCCCGGTGCTGAACGGCATGGGCCAGATCCCGATCGAGCGTGGGGCAGGGGATGTCGGGGCGCTCTCGCGGGCGATCGAGGAGCTGCGCGGCGGCGCCTGCATCGGTGTCTTCCCGGAGGGCACTCGCTCGCGCGGCGAGGTGTTGCGACCGCGCAGCGGCGTCGGTCGCCTGGCACTCGAGGTCCCGGAGGCAAAGCTCGTCTGCGTCGCGATCGCCGGGACATCGGAGATGACCGGTTTCCCCCGGCGTCCGCGACTGCGGACTCGTTTCTTCGAGCCCGCTGGCGGTCAGGCGCGACCCGACGAGGAACCGGGGGAGATCGCCGCGCGGCTGATGGCCGAGATCCGTCAGCTGGTTCCGCCGACGATCTCGTTCCGCAAGCGTCCGTAGGCGAGGGCTGGTGCAGCGACCCCGGTGAGCGCCACCGCACTGCTCATTCGAGAGGTGCCAGCCAGCTGGGCGCCCCTCAGCCCGCCCGGAGAAGCAGGAAGACGCCGAAGGCGACTGCGAGGGCGCACAGCGACCAGAAGAGGCTTCGCGCGTAGGCCCCAACGACCCCGTAATCGCGGGGTTTCCTGCCGCCGACGCCTGCCCGGTACTCGGCGTCGGCAATCTCCGGCCGCGCTTCTCCTGACTCTTCGACCAGCGTTTCGGCCAGCAGTCCGCGGGCTTCCTCGGCTCGTTTGGCATGCACCGTCACCCGTTGCGGGCCGCCACCGAAGCCGCGCGGCAGCAGCCCGAAGCCGAGCAGCGGACCGTCCACGTTCAGGCCGACCGGCTGCAGCAGGCTGGGGATACCGGCGTTCTCGAGCAGCCCCTTGATCATCTCCGCCTCGACCGAGTCGTGGGCGAAGGCAACCTTGACCAGCTCTTCACTGGTCCCCTCGCTCGCTCCCAGCTCACGCGGTGGCATCGACACGACAACCTACCCCCGATTCCATTCTCTTTCACCGCCCTCTTCACGATGGATTGTCTCAACAGTGGCTCGCCGGCAGCTCGAAGAGTCACTGTTGAAGCCTTGGGCACAAGGCCAAGGCCTGCCAGCTCCTCGAGCCTGTCGCCTTCGACCTCGGCGTGGACGAGAACGCTGGTCAGGTCGTCGGTTGGGTTCTTCCGCCGCTCGGCGATCATCGTGCCGTAGCGGGGGAAGTCCTGATGCTGGACGCCCGCCACAAGTCGATCGAGCCGATGGCGGCCCGCCTGTCCGACAGCGACGAGCAGTGCCTGCAGCAGTTCGTCAGCCACCTGCAGGCACCGGCTGCCGCCCGAAACTCCCTCCCTGCGGCCGCCTGGAGCGGCCTAACGGAGCACACTGCTAGTTTTCACCACTGAGGTACTGATATAGGGTACCGTCAGCGAAACTCTGGGGTGCCTTCCCCAGTGCGAGCAACGAGGCCGCTTGGGGGAACTGGCCAAAATCTCAGCAGGGGAGGGTCATTTAGTGATGAGCAGGTGTTGTCTGATCCCAGCGGGAGCCCTAGCGGTCGTCGTCGGCATGATTTTCGCGAGCGCAGCCTCCGGTGGGGTCCTCTTGGGGGAGGACGGCATTCCAAACCAAACGTTGGCCTGGTCAGAACCGGTGCTCGTCGACAACAGCGCGATCGTTGGGGTCTCTTGCCCGTCTGAATCGTTTTGCGCCGCAGCCGACAGCGCCGGCCAGGTCCTTACCTCAACGAACCCCACAGGCGGGTCCGGGGCGTGGAGCGCCGCCAGGGTGGATGCGGGAAACCTGCCTCTGCTTGGGGTGTCCTGTCCCTCGGCGTCGCTGTGCGCGGTTCTCGATCAGGGCGAGGTTCTCACCTCGACGAACCCGATCGGCGGGGCCGGCGCCTGGGCCTACTCCGACGCCGTAGCCGAACTCGAGGATCCGGTGCACCCGAGCGTTGGGGCAATCTCGTGCCCATCGGCCTCGCTGTGTGTCGCCGGTGATGGCGAAGGGGACATCCTCACCTCCACCAACCCGACCGGGGGCCCTGGCAGTTGGACGCTGTCGAAAGTCGATCCAGAAGTCCCAGGCGAACCCTCCATCATCACTGGGATCTCCTGCCCGTCGGCATCGCTCTGCGTTGCAACCGATTGGTCGGGAAGGGTGCTGACCTCCACCAACCCAACGGGAGGCGCCCCTGCGTGGAGCGTGGCCAGCGTCAACTCCGGCAGCCACGACCCCGCCACAGAATCGGCGCTGCTGACGGTCTCCTGTCAGTCCGCCAGCCTCTGCGTCGCGCTTGACTCCCACGGCAGCAGCGTCCTCACATCCTCCAACCCAACCGGGGGCGCCGGCGCCTGGCACCTCGCCGACATTGGCGACGAAGGTTCCCCGATCTTCAGCGTTTCCTGCCCGTCCCCCTCGTTGTGCGTCGTGGGGGGATGGGGGCGCTACTACGCTTCGACCGACCCACTCGGCGGCGGCGGCGCCTGGCCTCGACAAACAATTCCCGATGCCGGCTTCTCCTCTCTCTCCTGCCCCCCTTCGGCCTCGTCCTGCGAGGTTCCCACCACCGACGTCCTCTTCGTCTCCTGCCCTTCAGCCTCGCTATGCGTGGCCGGGGACATGGGCGGCAAGGTGCTCTTCGCGAAGCCCTCGCGGATGCTGAGCGTTCGCATCGCAGGCGATGCCTCGGCCGGGTTCGTGCGGATCACCGGTGAGCGCTCGGCGGGATTTTGGTCGCCCAACCCAGGGGGCGTTTTCTGTCCCAGCGCCTGCGACTACGGCTTCCTGCCGGGCGGGCGGGCGACGGTGACCGCGTCCGCGACCAAGGGCAGCTTCGCCGGCTGGTCGGGTGGCGGGTGCGGTGGAAGCGCAACCTGCACGGTGACGATGGATGCCGACACGGTCCTCACGGCGACCTTCAAGGGAATGGCAACTCAGAAGAAAAAGCCGCGGAAGTGCAAGAAGGGCTTTCGCAGAAAGCGGGTCAAAGGCAAGGTCAAGTGCGTTAGGTCCAAGAAGCGGAAGTGCAAGAAGGGCCAGAAGAGGCGGGCTGTCAAAGGCAAGGCAAAGTGCGTCAAGGCAAGACACCGAAGTCCAAAGTGAGGCTCAAGAGGCTGTCTGATCTGCCCCCCGGTTCGAACGACGTGTCGCCCGAGCCGGGGGAAGTCCAGCTCGACCCAGGGGTGGCCGTCATCGAATCGGGAGAAGCGCAGCCGCTCGGTCGCGAGAGCGCCAGCGAGGCAGGTACGCTTGAGGGCCACGGACGCCAGCAGCAGCAGCACGTTCTCGAAAGCCAGCGCGCTCGCCTGCTAGGGGCGATGGGGCAGGTCGTGGCAGAGCGGGGTCTGCGTGGCGCCAGCGCAGCCCAGGTCGCCAAACGCGCCGGTGTCTCGCGTGCGACGTTCGCTCAGCAGTTCGGCACTCTCGACGACTGCTTCCTCGCCATGCTCGATTGGATGCTGGGGCGGGCCACCGCCTTGGCGGCCGAGGCGTTCGATCGAGAGCCATCCTGGGAGGCCGGCGCGCTCGCCGGCCTTGAGGCGCTGCTGGTCTTCCTCGACACCGAGCCGGTCTGCGCACGCGCTGGCCTCCTCGAGAGCATGACGGGATTCCCGTCGGGGTTTCAGTCGCGTGCCCAAGTGCTCGGGCGGTTGGGCCGGCTCGTCGATGCGGCTGCTCGCCAGCAACTGGCTCCGGAGCGCCAGCCGCTCGCAACGATGCCGGAGGCGATGGTCGCATCAGTGTTGGGCATACTCCGCAGGAGGCTGCTCAGCGGTGAGGCGCCGCCTTTCGTTGGCTTGCTCGGACAACTCACCGAGGTCGTTGTTGCCCCCTATCTTGACCCCAGCGCAGCTTGGCAGGTTGCAAGCAGAGGCCAGGATCGCGCCCAGGCGCTCTTGGAGGAGCGTTTAGCCAGGCCGGTGCCCGTAGACGTCGAGGTGCCGAGCATGCTCCGCCACGCGAGTGCGCACAGGATGCGCGAGTGCGTGTGCTATCTGGCCGAGAACCCCGAAGCATCCAACCAGGCTGTCGCGGCGGGCATCGGGATTTCGCACTCCGGACAGGTCTCGATACTTCTCGCCCGGTTGCACGACGCCGGTCTGCTCGTCAAGGAGTGCGGTGGGGCGGGGCGCCCCAATGCCTGGCGCCTCTCGCCATGCGGCGCCGAAGTGGCAGAAGTGCTCCACCGCCGCAGAGCAAGCGGGTCAGCAAACCGCCCAGATCACCGCGTCTGACTCGTGTGCGTGCAGTTGCCGATGTGCGGGAGGCGTGTCGGATATCGGCTGGACTTCAGTTCATCTAAACAACGTCAAGTGTCTTTTGGTATGAGTCACTCCAAGAGCCACACACCTAACTTCCTGCGACATCTTGCAAGCCCGGTCCGTGCTGGTACGTTGCCTCCCCGTTGTTGGATCTCGCCTCAATGTGCGAGATCATCGGATGATGTCGGGGAGGCAGGATGCGGCGGCAAGTCGATAATGGGCGAGAACCCTCGGAACGATCGGACGCGGGTAGCTGTTTCCGTGGCCGGAATCTGATCGGCCTCGTGGTGGCACTCGCTGTCATCGCGACGATGCTTACGCCTGCCCTTGCCTCCGCTGCGCCCTTTGAGACGCTCAAGGTCAGCGCCGACGGCCACGGCCAGGGATACGCCTACGGCACAACCTGGGCCCGATCCTCTGCGGCCACCGCAGCGAATACAGCGGCTACGAAGAATGCGAAGCCGGCCTACGCCACCGGCGCGCTCGGTCCATCTGGCCGCGTCTGGAGCGGCAGCGTCAGCGTCGACTGGAGCGGCTGCGACGAAGTCACCGAAGCCAACGCTGCCTGGTGACCATGGAAGCAGACCGGGAAGTCACCGCGACCTTCGGCGCCAACCTGCTGACCGTCAGCGCCGACGGGCACGGCCAGGGATACGCCTACGGCACAACCTGGGCCGGATCCTCTGCGGCACGGCAGCGAATACAGCGGCTACGAAGAATGCGAAGCGGCCTACGCCACCGGCGCCTCGTCGATCTGGCCGCGTCTGGACCGGCAGCGTCGGCGTCGACTGGAGCGGCTGCGACGAAGTCACCGAAGCCAACCGCTGCCTGGTCACGATGGAAGCAGACAGGGAAGTCACCGCGACCTTCGGCGCCAACCTGCTGACGGTCAACACCGACGGGCACGAGTCCGGATACGCCTACGGCAGCAACGTGGGCCGGATCCACTGCGGCACCGGCGAATACAGCTCCTACGAAGAATGCGAAGCCGGCTACGCCACCGGCACGCTCGTCCAACTGAGCGCGTACTGGAGCGGCAGCGCCGGCGTCGACTGGAGCGGCTGCGACAAAGTCACCGAACCAACCGACTGCCTGGTGACGATGGAAGAAGCCCGGGAAGTCACCGCGACCTTCGGCGCCACCTGCTCAACGTCACAGCCGCGGACATGGCTCCGGATACGTCTACAGCAGCACTGAGCGGAATCGCCTGCGGCACCGGCGAATACAGCTCCTACGAAGAATGCGAAGCCGGCTACGCCACCGGCACCGTCGTCACCCTGAGCGCCGTTCTGGAGCGGCGACGTCGGCGTCAATTGGACCGGCTGCAACGAAGTCATCGCCGAAAACGAATGCGAAGTGACGATGGGCGCGGACAGGGAAGTCACCGCGACCTTCGTCGACTCGACCCACGGCAACATCGCCGGCACCGTCACCGGCGCCGCAAGCGAAGAACCGGTGCAAGGGGTCTACGCCTGCGCCCACAAGGAAGGCGGCAGCTACGGCTGCGCCTGGACCGGCGAAGACGGCCACTACGCGATCACCGGCCTGCCGGCGGGCGAATACGAGGTCCAGTTCAACCCGCCCTACGAATCCGGCTACGCCCCGCAGCTCTATGACGGCAAGGACAGCATCCAAGAAGCCGACCCGGTCTCCGTCAGCCTCGGCGAAACCGCCTCGGGGATCGACGCGGCGCTCGAGGCCGGCGCCACGGTCGCCGGCACCGTCACCGGCGCCTTGGGCGGCGAACCGGTGCAAGGGGTCGAAGTCTGCGCCGAAGAAGAAGGCGAAGGCGAACGCTTCTACTACGACTATTACTACTACGGCTACTACTACGGCTACTACAACCACATATGCGCCCACACCGGCGAAGACGGCCACTACGCGATCACCGGCCTGCCGGCGGGCGACTACACGGTCCGCTTCAGCCCGCCCTCGGGCGAATACGGCTACCTGACGCAGTACTACGACGGCAAGGAAAGCCTCGAAGAAGCCGACCCGGTCTCCGTCAGCCTCGGCGAAACGGCCTCGGGCATCGACGCAGAGCTGGGGGTGAGCGGGGGCCACATCGCCGGCACCGTCACCGACGCCGCAAGCGAAGAACCGGTGCAAGGGGTCTACGCCTGCGCCCACAAGGAAGGCGGCAGCTACGGCTGCGCCTGGACCGGCGAAGACGGCCACTACGCGATCACCGGCCTGCCGGCGGGCGAATACGAGGTCCAGTTCAACCCGCCCTACGAATCCGGCTACGCCCCGCAGCTCTATGACGGCAAGGACAGCATCCAAGAAGCCGACCCGGTCTCCGTCAGCCTCGGCGAAACCGCCTCGGGGATCGACGCGGCGCTCGAGGCCGGCGCCACGGTCGCCGGCACCGTCACCGGCGCCTTGGGCGGCGAACCGGTGCAAGGGGTCGAAGTCTGCGCCGAAGAAGAAGGCGAAGGCGAACGCTTCTACTACGACTATTACTACTACGGCTACTACTACGGCTACTACAACCACATATGCGCCCACACCGGCGAAGACGGCCACTACGCGATCACCGGCCTGCCGGCGGGCGACTACACGGTCCGCTTCAGCCCGCCCTCGGGCGAATACGGCTACCTGACGCAGTACTACGACGGCAAGGAAAGCCTCGAAGAAGCCGACCCGGTCTCCGTCAGCCTCGGCGAAACGGCCTCGGGCATCGACGCAGAGCTGGGGGTGAGCGGGGGCCACATCGCCGGCACCGTCACCGACGCCGCAAGCGAAGAACCGGTGCAAGGGGTCTACGCCTGCGCCCACAAGGAAGGCGGCAGCTACGGCTGCGCCTGGACCGGCGAAGACGGCCACTACGCGATCACCGGCCTGCCGGCGGGCGAATACGAGGTCCAGTTCAACCCGCCCTACGAATCCGGCTACGCCCCGCAGCTCTATGACGGCAAGGACAGCATCCAAGAAGCCGACCCGGTCTCCGTCAGCCTCGGCGAAACCGCCTCGGGGATCGACGCGGCGCTCGAGGCCGGCGCCACGGTCGCCGGCACCGTCACCGGCGCCTTGGGCGGCGAACCGGTGCAAGGGGTCGAAGTCTGCGCCGAAGAAGAAGGCGAAGGCGAACGCTTCTACTACGACTATTACTACTACGGCTACTACTACGGCTACTACAACCACATATGCGCCCACACCGGCGAAGACGGCCACTACGCGATCACCGGCCTGCCGGCGGGCGACTACACGGTCCGCTTCAGCCCGCCCTCGGGCGAATACGGCTACCTGACGCAGTACTACGACGGCAAGGAAAGCCTCGAAGAAGCCGACCCGGTCTCCGTCAGCCTCGGCGAAACGGCCTCGGGCATCGACGCAGAGCTGGGGGTGAGCGGGGGCCACATCGCCGGCACCGTCACCGACGCCGCAAGCCACGAACCGATCGGAGGCGTCGAGGCGTGCACCTACATAGAACACGCTTCCTACTACGGCTACTGCGCCTGGACCGGCGAAGACGGCCACTACGCGATCACCGGCCTGCCGGCGGGCGAATACGAGGTCCAGTTCAACCCGCCCTACGAATCCGGCTACGCGCCGCAGCTCTATAACGGCAAGGACAACCTCGAAGAAGCCGACGCTATTTCGGTCAACCTAGGAGAAACGACCTCGGGAATCGACGGGGCGCTGGTCGAACTGCCGCCCCCGCCAGCGAACACCTCGCCGCCGAGCATCAGTGGCGAAGCGCGCCAGGGCGAGACGCTCTCAGAGCACCACGGCAGCTGGGAAAATGAACCCGAAAGCTACGAATACCAGTGGCTGCGCTGCGACGGCGAAGGCAACGAATGCGAACCCATCTCCGGCGCCACCGGACAGGAATACGCCCTCATCGGCGCTGACGTCGGGCACGCGATCTCGGCCCAGGAGACCGCCGTCAACGCGGGGGGCTCCGGCGGCCCCGCGACCTCCGCGGCGACTGAAGCTGTCCTCCCGAGCCCGCCGCTGAACACCTCGCCGCCGACCATCAGCGGCGAAGCGCGCCAGGGCGAGACGCTCTCAGAGCACCACGGCAGCTGGGAAAACGAACCCGCAAGCTACGAATACCAGTGGCTGCGCTGCGACAAATCGGGCGCGAGCTGCGAACCGATCTCGGGGAAACTGCGGACGAATACACCCTGACTGCAAGCGATGTCGGCCACACGCTGCGCCTGCGGGAGACGGCCAGCAACTCCGGCGGCAGCAGCGAACCGGCCAGCTCGGATGCCACTTCGGTGGTGGCGCCCCCGGCGCCCACGAACACCTCGCCCCCCACCATCGCCGGCACCGCGCAGCAGGGCCAGACGCTGCTGGTCACCCACGGCTCGTGGACGAACTCGCCCAGCGGCTACGGCGACCAGTGGCTGCGCTGCGACACCTCGGGAGAAAGCTGCGAAGCGATTTCCGGCGCGACCGGCCCGTCCTACGTGGTTCTCGGCGGCGATGTCGGCCACACCCTCGTCGTCAGCGAGACGGCCAGCAACGCCGGCGGCACCGGCGAAGCGGCCAAATCGGCTCCGACGGATACCGTGGCCGGCCTGCCGCTGCACGCCGACGCCGGCGAAGACCTCAGCGCTGTCGCGGGCGAAGCCGTGACCTTCGGCGGCGGCGCCAGCACCCCGGCCGGCGAGATCACCGGCTACAAATGGAGCTTTGGCGACGGCGAAGAAGCCGAAGGGGAAACCGTCGTCCACGCCTACGCCGAACCGGGGACCTACGAAGCGACGCTGACCGTCAAACGCGGCGGCGAAGAAGACAGCGACTCGGTGACGGTGCACGTCCTCGCCCCGCCCGCACGCCACGTTGACATCGAGGTGACCGACGAAGACGAAGCTCCGATCTCCGGAGCCCAGGTTCTCTACATGGCCGCCGACGGCACGCGCACGGAAGCGACGACCGATGGCAGCGGCAAAGCGGCGCTGGCCGGCCTGCCCGACGGGACGGACACCGTCTACGCCTGGAAGGGCGGCTACAAACCGGCGACCGGCCAGGTCGCAGTCGCCGAAGGCGGCGGCGAAGCGACGATCGAGCTCGCCG
Source organism: uncultured Solirubrobacterales bacterium (assembly GCA_963707965.1). GTDB lineage: Bacteria > Actinomycetota > Thermoleophilia > Solirubrobacterales > 70-9 > VRUE01. The sequence continues at coordinate 591,147 of CAVPRR010000007.1, read as the reverse complement.
AAGGGGAAGTCGTCGACCACCTCCCTGCAGTCCAAGGAAATGACTCCCGAGGAAATCGAAGAAGCCGGGATCGACCCGAACGACCCGGCCAACAACATGGTGTTCGAATTCGAAGTCGCGTTGGCGTTCACCTCGATCGAATTCCACGGCTACGTCAACGGGAACGGGGATTTCGTCGGAACCCCGCTGCTGACTGGTGGCGGTGGCGGAGGCGGAGGCTGGACGTGCACGTCAGACTCATGCGGCAACGGAGAAGTGACCGTCTACGCGACGATGGTCGAAGGCCACCCACTGATCGAGTGGCTGATCCTTCACGGCAAGGTCAGCATCCGCAAGCAATTCTTCGACGTCAGCTTGGTGGTTCAGAACCTGGCAGACGAACCGTTCCAGCTCTCGGCGGGCAGCGCCGCGCTCACTCTGCCCAAAGGCCTGAGCCTGGCGCCAACGGCTGAACCCCAGTCCCTGATCCAGTCGGTCGGCTCGATACCGGGCCAGTCCAGCGCGACCGTCGACTGGATTGTGCGTGGCGACGAGGCCGGCGAGTACTACCTGTCAGCCGAATACCAGGCCAGGCTCGAACCCTTCGAAGCTCCCGTGGCCGTGCAGGCTGCAACCGCGGAACCGCTCAAGATCTGGGGCGTCGAAGCCCTTTCGCTGAAAGTACGAGGAGAGTCCGGCGAACTTGTCAAAGGTCGCCCGTACCACGTCCAGATTGGCGTCATGAACAAAGCGGACATTCCGCTCTACAACGTGGCAATCAGCATCGACGCTGAAGGCTTTGAACACTTCATCTTCCAGCCCGATCAGCAGTTCACCGACACGATCGGCGAACTGCCGCCAGGCGAAACCTTCTTCGCGCACGAGTACATCCTCGTCCCCGATGGCAGCATCGGTGGAACATTCGATCCCAGTCTGTCGCACGTCAACTTCGTCGGCGAAGAAGCGAAACCCGGCGAAGGCATCACCGAAGTCCCGGGCCCGCCGCTGTACGACATCGAAGCGATCGGTGACGCCCCAGGCCTGGTCCACCTGCACTGGGAACCGGTGCCCGAAGCCGAAGGCTACGAGGTCTTCTCCACGCCCGACCTCGAAACGCCGTTCGAAGAGGAACCCGACTCGGTGCTCCCCACCCCGGAAGCCTCCGAAGCGGTGCAGGTTCTGTCCTCCAGCACCACCGACGCCTACGTCGCGGGCGGGGCGGGCCCTCGGTACTACGCGGTGAGCACCCTGATCGACGGCAGGCCGACGCTCGACAAGCAGGTGATCGAAGCCGAAGCCCTCGCGTCGACGAGCCTCCCGCTGGGGGTCGCGATCGAAGAAGGCGAAGGCACGGTCGTCTCCGAACCCGCGCGGGATCGCCTGCGACTCCGAATGCGAAGCCGAATTCGAAGAAGGTGGCAAGGTGACCCTGACCGCCTCGCCCGCCCCGGGCTACGCCTTCAAGGGCTGGAGCAAGTGCGACAAGAAGAACGTCGCGGAAGGACTGGGCGGCGACAGCCGCAAGTGCACGGTCGCGATGTCTGAAGCCAAAAAGTCGGCGCCAGGTTCGTCAAGACGTGGAAGCTGACGGCCTCCAAGGCCGCGGGGTCCGGGTCCGGCAAGGTCCAGACTCATCCCGGCGGGGTCCTCTGCCTGTACAACTGCTCGACCGACACCGCCGCGTTCAAGGACGGGGCCCAGGTCGAAGTCCTGGCGACCCCGGCTTCGCACTTCCACTTCGTCGAATTCACGGCGGGGACCGGCTCGGCCGCCGCTTGCGCCGGTGCCTCGGCCTGCTCCTTCCAAATCGGAGCCGACTCGAGCGTCGATGCCCTCTTCGAAGAAGACTCGCGCTTCGTCCTCGCCCTCACCAAGGAAGGCAGCGGTCAGGGCACCGTCAAGAGCCAACCGGCCGGCGATCAACTGCGCCGGAGCCTGCACGGCGATGCAGGAGTCCTTCTACGCGGGCACCCCGGTCGAGCTGACCGCAACCGCCGCCAAAGGCTCCTCCTTTGACGAATGGACCGGTGCCTGCTCGGGGTCGGGCGCGGCCTGCGAAGTGACGATGGCGGCCGCCCAGAACGTCGGCGCGGAATTCACCCTCGTCTCCGGCAAAGCGGCCGGGCCGACCCAGGCCCTGACGGTCGGCAAAGTGACCGGGAGCACGGGCTCGGGCAAGGTCGTCACATCCCCGGGCGGGATCAGCTGCGATGCCAGCTGTATCACGGCGACGGCCGCCCTTAAAGAAGGCGCCACGGTGACGTTGAAGCCGACCGCCTCCAAGGGCTCGGTATTCACCGAATGGACTGGCGCCTGCTCTGACTCTGGCACCTGCTCGGTGGTGATGTCGGCGGCCAAGGAAGTAAAAGCCAGGTTCTCGACGGTCTCCACGAAGGCCCTGACGCTGACCAAGGCGGGCGGGGGCGCGGGGGCGGTGACGTCAAAGCCAGCAGGGGCTAGCTGCGGCCTGACCTGCTCCTCGATCCGGGCTGCCTACCAGGAAGGCACCTTGGTCGAACTCATCGCCACTCCCGGAAAGGGCTCTGCGCTCGCCAGCTGGAGCGGCTGCACAAGCGAAAGCGAAGGCAAGTGCCTGGTGATGATGGACGCCGTCAGATCGATCACGGCGACGTTTGAATAAAGGGAACTGCGGGTGAAGCACAAGACGAACTGTGTGCTGGTCTCGCTCGTTGGCTTGGCGTTGGCTGGTTGCGGCGGCTCCGGCGGCTCCGATTCTGAAACCGCGGCTCAGGCCGGCAGCCCAAACGCCGAAAGCCGACTGCCCCCGCCAACGGCGGTGGCTGGCGCGAAGGGGTCCAGCCAATTTGCCGGGCGCACGGGAGCGCGGAAATTCCAGGCACTCGCGAACACGATCTGCAATACGGTCCGAACGGGATCTCCAGCGCCCTTGCCGCGATCGACGAAGCCTGCCGATCTGCGCAGGTACGCTGCCGCCGCTTCCAAAGCGAATCAGCGCACCATCGTCTCTCTGCAGCGGCTGGGGGCTCCAGCCTCCTTGCGCACGCCGCTCGAACGCCTACTCGGCTCCCTTCAGGAGCTGCAGTCTGTCTACGCCGAGGCAAGCGGGGCGCAATCCAGTCAGGTCAAGGTCAGCTCGGTGGCGCAGTCGATAGGGCTCGCCGAGGCCCGGGCCGGCTCCGATGCGTTGGCAAGTGGGACCCCGTCGTGCGCACCGCACCTTCCAGGCGTCGGATTGCCACGGCCAGGCGGGCCCCCGGGGGGAGACGCTAATTCTTAGCCGTCCGCAAACAGGCAGCAGAGCAGTCAGCAAACACGACAGCAGGCAGGAGGCTTCAGTGCAGCCACGGCAGTACAGGCGCGACTTTCAGAGCGGCAGAACAAAATCACCGTACAGCCTGTCTTATTGGCGGGTGGGTCGGTGCTCTCTCCTGTCATTCCTGACGCTGGTAGTTTCCGCTCTGCTGCTTATGCCTGCGCTTGCAAGCGCCGCATCGACCGGTTCGATCAAAGGCAAAGTCACCAAAGCCGCCGGCGGGGCCGCGCTCGAAGGGGTCGAGGCGTGCGCCTACGAAACCAGCGGCGAATACGAGGGGTGCGCCTACACCAACGCCAGCGGCGAATACACGATCGCGGGCCTGTCGACCGACTCCTACAAGGTCAAGTTCTACCCCGGCTACGGAAGCAACTACCTGACCCAGTACTACAACGGGAAAAGCTCTTGGGAAGACGCCGACCTCGTTGCGGTAACTGCTCCCTCGACGACAAGCGGCATAGACGCCCAGATGCACGAAGGCGGCCAGATCAAAGGAAAAGTGACCAAAGCCGTCGGCGGCGCCGCGATCGAAGGGATCGAGGTATGCGCCTATGACGCCAGCAGCGAATACGAATACGAAGGCCACTGCTCGTCCACGAACGCAGCCGGCGAATACACGATCGCGGGCCTGCCGACCGGCTCCTACAAGGTCAAGTTCTACCCCGGCTACGGAGGCGGCAACTACATAACCCAGTACTTCAACGGCAAGAGCACCTGGGGAGAAGCCGAACCGGTCTCGGTCAGCGAGGAAGCGACCACCCCCGACATCGACGCCGCGATGCACGCAGGCGGCCAGATTGAAGGCACCGTGACCAAGGCCAGCGGCGGGGCCGCGATCGAAGGGATCGAGGTCTGCGCCTATAAGAGCAGCGGGGGCTATTACAGCTGGTGCGCCTGGACCGACGCCAGCGGCGAATACACGATCTCGGGCCTCACCACAGGCTCCTATAAGGTCGAGTTCTACCCCAGCTACGGAAGCAACTACCTAACCCAGTACTACGACGACCAATCGTCGTCGGCCGATGCCGACCCGGTTTCAGTCACCGAGGAATCGACCACCTCCAACATCGACGCCGCGATGCACGAAGGCGGCCGGATCAAAGGCAAAGTGACCAAAGCCGCCGGAGGGGCCGTGATCGAAGGGATCGAATCCTGCGCCTATAAGGCCAATAGCCCATACGAATACGAAGGCCACTGCTCGTCCACGAACGCAGCCGGCGAATACACGATCTCGGGCCTGCCCACCGGCTCCTACAAGGTCAAGTTCTACCCCGGCTACGGAGGCGGCAACTACATAACCCAGTACTTCAACGGCAAGAGCACCTGGGGCGAAGCCGACCCGGTCTCGGTCACTGCGGATGCGACCACCTCCAACATCGACGCCGCGATGCACGCAGGGGGCCAGATCAAAGGCAAAGTGACCAAAGCCGTCGGAGGGGCCGCGATCGAAGGGCTCGAGGTCTGCGCCGCAGGGACCCACTGCGCCTGGACCGACACCGGCGGCGAATACACGATCTCGGGCCTCGCCACCGGCTCCTACAAGGTCGAGTTCTACCCCGGCTACGGAAGCAACTACCTGACTCAGTACTACAACGGCCAATCCTCGTCGGCCGAAGCCGACCCGGTCTCGGTCACCGCGGGAGCGATCACACCCGGCATCGACGCCGCGATGCACGAAGGCGGCAAGATCAAAGGCAAAGTCACCAAAGCCGCCGGCGGGGCCGCGCTTGAAGGGGTCGAGGCGTGCGCCTACGGGGGCAGCAGCGGGGGCTATTACAGCTGGTGTGCATACACCAACGCCAGCGGCGAATACACGATCTCGGGCCTGCCGACCGGCTCCTATAAGGTCAATTTCTACTCCGGCTACGGAGGCGCCAACTACATAGCCCAGTACTACGACGGGAAGAGCACCTCGGCCGAAGCCGACCCGGTCTCGGTCACCGCGGAATCGACCACCTCGGGCATCGACGCCGCGATGCACGAAGGCGGCAAGATCAAAGGCAAAGTCACCAAAGCCGCCGGCGGGGCCGCGCTTGAAGGGGTCGAGGCGTGTGCCTACGGAGGCAGCGGCGGCTACTACAGCTGGTGCGCCTGGACCAACGCCAGCGGCGAATACACGATCTCCGGTCTGCCGACCGGCTCTTACAAGGTGAGATTCTTCCCCGCCTACGAAAGCGGCCTCAACTACCTGACCCAGTACTTCAACGGCAAGAGCACCTGGGGAGAAGCCGAACCGGTTTCGGTCAGCGAGGAAGCGACCACCCCCGACATCGATGCCTCGATGCACGAAGGCGGCCAGATTGAAGGCACCGTGACCAAAGCCGCTGGCGGGGCCGCGATCGAAGGGATCGAGGTCTGCGCCTATGAAGCCGGCGGCGGTGGGTACGAATCTTCAGGCCACTGCGGCTACACCGACGCCGGCGGCGAATACACGATCTCGGGCCTGCCGACCGGCTCCTACAAGGTGAGATTCTTCCCCGCCTACGAAGGCGGCCTCAACTACCTGACCCAGTACTTCAACGGCAAGAGCACCTGGGGAGAAGCCGACACCATCGCCGTGGCCGCCCCCTCAGCGACGACCGACATTGACGCCGCGATGCACGAAGGCGGCCGGATCAAAGGCAAAGTGACGAAAGCCAACGACGGGGCCGCGCTCGAAGGGATCGAGGTCTGCGCCTACGAAGGAAGCGGCGAATACGAGGGGTGCGCCTACACCAACGCCAGCGGCGAATACACGATCTCGGGCCTCGCCACAGGCTCCTACAAGGTCGAGTTCTACCCCGGCTACGGAGGCGGCAACTACGTAACCCAGTACTACGACGGCAAGAGCACCTGGGCCGAAGCCGACCCGGTCGCCGTGACCGCTCCCTCGACGACGAGCAGCATCGACGCTCAAATGCACGAAGGCGGCGGGATCAAAGGCAAAGTGACCAAAGCCGTCGGAGGGGCCGCGATCGAAGGGATCGAGGTCTGTGCCTATGACGTCAGCAGCGAATACGAATATTCAGGCCACTGCGGCTACACCAACGCCAGCGGCGAATACACGGTCTCCGGTCTGCCGACCGGCTCCTACAAGGTGAAATTCTTCCCAAGCTATGAAAGCGGACTCAACTACCTGACCCAGTACTACAACAACAAGTCCTCCTCGGCCGAAGCCAATGCGGTCGCGGTCACCGAGGAATCGACAACCTCGGGCATCGACGCCGCGATGCACGAAGGCGGCCGGATCAAAGGCAAAGTAACGAAAGCCAACGGCGGGGCCGCGCTCGAAAGGATCTACGCATGTGCCAGTGTCTTCGGTAACGAAGGCGGGCACTGCGCGGAAACGAACGCCAGCGGCGAATACACGATCTCGGGCCTGCCGACCGGCTCCTACAAGGTCGAGTTCTACCCCGGCTACGAAAGCGGGCTCAACTACCTGACCCAGTACTACAACAACAAGCCCTCGGCGGCCGAAGCCAACTCTGTTGCGGTCACCGCGGGAGCGACAACCTCCGGCATCGACGCCGCGATGCACGAAGGCGGCCGGATCAAAGGCAAAGTGACCAAAGCCAACGGCGGGGCCGCGATCGAAGGGATCGAGGTCTGCGCCTATGACGCCAGCAGTGAATACGAATACGAAGGCCACTGCTCGTCCACGAACGCAGCCGGCGAATACACGATCTCGGGCCTGCCGACCGGCTCCTACAAGGTGAAATTCTTCCCCGGCTACGAAAGCGGACTCAACTACCTGACCCAGTACTACAACAACAAGCCCTCGGTGGCCGAAGCCAATGCGGTCGCGGTCACCGCGGGAGCGACCACCCCCAACATCGACGCCGCGATGCACGAAGGCGGCCGGATCAAAGGCAAAGTGACCAAAGCCAACGGCGGGGCCGCGATCGAAGGGATCGAGGTCTGCGCCTATAAGCCAGGTGCTGAAGAAGCAGAACGCTGCACGCAGACGGATTCGGGCGGCAACTACACGCTCGCGACGCTGCCGACCGGCTCCTACCAGGTTCGCTTCAGCTCCGGCTACATCTGTGGACCTGAAGAAGGATGCACACAGCAGAACTACGCACCCCAGTTCTTCAACAGCAAGATCTCGCGTGGATCCGCCGATTTGGTGAGCGTCACGGCGGGCTCCACGCATGAAGGCATCGATGCAGCGATGCAGGAGGGCGGCAAGATAAGCGGCCGTGTCACCGACGCCTCGACCGGACACCCCGTGGATGGAGCGTGGGTCTGCGCTTACCGTTCCGGAGAAGAAGAAGCTGAGAGCTGCGGAGAATCGGACGCCAGCGGGGACTACGTCATCTTCGGCCTCTCGGCCGGTTCGCACAAGGTCGAATTCCAACCCGGTTTCAGCTGCGGGCCGGAATATTGCGGTGAAGACAACTACGAAATCGAGTTCTACGACAACGAGGTGTCGCTTGCAACCGCCGACTCGGTGAGCGTTACGGTCGGAGCGGTGCACGAAGGAATCGACGCGGCGATGGCCGCACCCGCTGGCGCCAAACCCGTCAACACAGGCCAGCCCCAGCTCACCGGCACCCCGGCGCTCGGCGAAACCCTGACCTGCTCGCATGGCAGCTGGGAACACAACCCGACCTCCTACGCCTTCGCCTGGTTGCGCGACGGCAGCCCGATCGCCGGTCAAACGGGAGAAACCTACAAAGTGCAGAGCGCCGACGCCGGCCATGAAATCTCCTGCAGGGTGACGGCTGCCAACGCCTTCGGCTCGACTTCGGCCACCAGCAGCTCACTGCACGTGCCGGCCAAACCCGTCAACACAGGCCAGCCCCAGCTCACCGGCACCCCGGCGCTCAGCGAAATCCTGACCTGCTCGCAGGGCAGCTGGGAACACAACCCGACCTCCTACGCATTCGCCTGGCTGCGCGGCTCCAGCCCGATCTCCGACCAAACGGGAGAAACCTACGAAGTGAAGGTCGAAGACCAGGGGCATAGCATCACCTGCGAAGTTACTGCGACTAACGAGGACGGGGCGGAGAGCGAAACGAGCAACTCGGTTGCGGTGCCGGCCGCGGCGGGTGCGCCCGAAAACACGACCCTGCCTGCGCTCACCGGCACCCCGGCGCTCGGCGAAACCCTGACCTGCTCGCAGGGCAGCTGGAACAACAGCCCGACCTCTTACGGCTATTCTTGGCTGCGCGACAGCAAACCGATCTCCGGCCAAACGGGAGAAACCTACGAAGTGCAGAGCGCCGACGCCGGCCACGCGATCTCCTGCGAAGTGACGGCGACGAACGGCTCCGGCCCGGCCTCGAAAGTCAGCAACCCACTGCAGGTGCCGGCCAAGCCCGAAAACACGACCCCGCCCTCGGTCACCGGCACCCCGGCGCTCGGCGAAACCCTGACCTGCTCGCATGGCAGCTGGGAACACAACCCGACCTCCTACGCATTTGCCTGGCTGCGCGACGGCGGCCCTATCTCCGGCCAGACCGCCAGTGCCTACACGGTGCAGAGCGCCGATGCCGGCCACGCGATCGCCTGCAAGGTGACAGCTACGACCGGCGGCGGCTCGGCCTCAGCGACCAGCAGCCCATTGCAGGTGCCAGTGCCGGCAGGAGGAGGCGGTGGGGGAGGCGGTGGCTCACCCGGCGGCGGAGGGAGCCCGGGAGCCACTCCCGCCCCTCCCCCGGCACCCAATCCCAGGCCTCACGCGGTGAAGTGCAAGAAGGGATTCAAGAAAAAGAAAATCCATCGCAAGGTCAAATGCGTCAGAGTTAAGCACCACAATAAGAAGCATTAAGGTGTGCCATGAACGTAAGAGGAAATTCTGAGGTAACTGTTCAGGTGCCGCGAACTCAGTCGCCGACCCAGCGGCGGTATGCGTTGAGTAGGCGTGAGGTGGTCGGATCGGCCTGGAGGCTGATGTCAAGCAGCGCGACGTCGTAGTCGCGTCCGGCGCGTTGGCAGGTGGCGATGAGCTCGCGGCGACGATCGCCCACACCGATCCAGCGCACCTCGACGCTCTCGCCGATGACGGTGCCTGGGCAGGGGAGGCTGGCGCCCTCCTCAAATGCGTTCTGGAACGCCTGCAGCACCTCGTCCTCGTCGTAGCAGTCGACGGTGATCTCGGCAATCACGTCATCGAGGTCGGGGTCGAGCGCGCCGGCGGCGATCCGGTCGAGGAGCAGGCGCTGCTCGGGCTCAGGGTGGGCGAGACGGGGGGCGGGCGGCGAGGCTCGCCTCGCCCGGCGGGAGCGCTTGCCCTTGCTCATCGTGCGGGAGTATCGAGTGGGGGGCGGACGGAGGCCCTCAGGAGCCAGAGGCCATTCGGGCTGATGCTCGACCCGCTCGTCGGGATCGGCCCCCGGCTCAAGCCGCGCCCCTCCTGGCCTCCCTGCTTGCGGCCCGAGGGGCGGCGGCGGGGGGCCTGCTGGTCAACTCGACCAACCTCTGCGAAGGCACCCACCGCGCCCAGGTCGACCTGAAGGCCCACAACGGCAAGGCCGACGGTCCTACCCGGAAGGTGAGGGCGAGGTGCGGGAAGGGGCACAAGGGGCACGCACAAGAAGGGCAGCGGCAAGAAGCGCTGACCGCCGCTGCCATGTCACCGCTTGTTTGCCTTCGGACATACAAGCCATTTATAATGGACACATATGTCGCAGCTGGCTCAGATCGCTCGCGAAGTCGGCGTCAACGAGCGCACCCTGCGGCGGGCGATCGACCAGGGTGCGCTGCGCGCCCGCCGGCCCTCGCCGCGGACCCTCGACCTGCCGCTGTCCGAGCGCCGCTACCTGCGGCGCTCTTGGTCGCTGCTGGCGCAGCTGCGCAAAGCGCTGCGGACCGAGCGCAACGTTCGTTTCGCGCTCCTGTTCGGCTCCGCCGCCACCGGCGCCGACATGCCTGCCAGCGACGTCGACGTGCTCGTCGACCTGCGCGATCCGAGCCTGGAGCGCCTGGCCGACCTGAACGCGAAGCTGGAAGCGGCGCTCGGGTGCCGTGTCGATGTCGTCCGCCTGCAGGACGCCGAGGCCGACCCGTCCTTCCTCGCCGGTGTCGTCTCCGAGGGCCGCGTGCTCGTCGACCGGGAGGATCTATGGCCGCGGCTGCGGCGTCGCGAGGCCGCCCTGCGCCGCCGCGGTGCCCGCCGGGACGCGGAACGCACCCGCAGCGCTCTCGCGGGAATCGATCGCCTCTTGGCGGCGCGGGGATGACCAAGAAGGAGCTGCGCAAGGCGGAGCACAAGTGCCTGATACGGGACATCGTCGGCCATCTCGAGGACTTCCCGCGCCAGTACGCGGCGCTGGAGACCGCGATGGCCGCGTTCGGCGATGACTTCGACGTCAAGCAGTTCAAAGCGGCTTTCGACACCGGTGAGGATCTGGAGGCCTACAACCGTGTCCAGGCTGTCGAGAGGGCCGTGGGGAGAGTTCAGAACTACGCCGCCGACCTGGCGATCGCCGGCATCAAGCTGACCCTGCTGCCCCGCGAGCCGCTCGGGTCGGGCAGCTCGCCGGCCCAGCAGGCATTCGAAGCGCTGCGCGACGCGAAGGTGATCGACGCAGAGTTGTACCGCCGGCTGACGCGAGCGCAGAAGGCCCGCTCGCTAGTCGAGCACACCTACGTGCGCACCCCCGCCGGCGACGTCCATTGCGCCACCCGCCTCATCCACGCAGCCGCAGGCGACTTCCTCGGCCCCTATCGAGCTTGGGTCGAGCCATATCTCAAAACGCTCGACTGACCCTGGCATCGCTTGCCTTCGCGTCCTCTTCTGGTCCACCCACGATGCGGCCAAGACGTCCCTTACGCCCCCTTCGCCAAGGCGATCCTCACCATGCAGGGCGGCGGCAAGGGCCTCCTGGTCAACTCGAAGAACATCTGCGCCTCGACCAACCGCTCGCTCGCCGAGAGTTGGCTCAGGCCGACATCCTCGACAGGACGCTTGCGTATGAAGGTTCGCTGAGAGTGGCGTGATGCTGGCTCGCCAGCGCGCGGCCGCCGTCGGGGGCGAGGCGGCTGACGATCGCCTGCGAGGGGGTGCCGTCGCGCTCGTAGAGGACGGTGAAGGACTCGATCGGGGCTCCCTCCGCCTCGGCGGCGGGGGCGATGCGGCGCAGCGGCAGCGCGTCGACCTCGGCCTGGGGCTCGAAGTGCCGGTAGGGGCGCTCCGGCGGGTCGGTGCAGAGCAGGGCGTTGGCGTGCTTGGTCATGTACCAGCCGACGCCCGTCAGCAGGCCGTAGGCGCCGGGGGCCTCGCGCAGGCGCTCGCTGATCGTCGCCAGCGCGTGGGTCGCGTAGTTGCTGCCCGGCCCGCCGGCGAAGGTCAGGCCCCCGGTCACGGTCGGCGGGCGGCTGTCGCCCTCGAGGTCGATCCCCAGCTCCTCGGCGGCGATCTGCACCGCCGAGGGGAAGCAGGAGTAGAGATCCAGGTGGGCGACGTCGTCGATGCCGATGCCGGCGTGGGTCAGGGCGCCGGCGGCGCATGCCGCGATTGCCGGGGAGCGGTGCAGGTGGAGGCGCGAAGCGGCGAACCAGTGGTCGTGGGCGGCGGCGCTGGCGTGGACGAAGACCCGGCGCTCGGGCGGGACCCCCGCGTCGGCGGCGGCCCGGGCGCTGCACACCAGCACCGCCGCGCCCTGGTCGACCTGGATGTTGGCCGTCATCAGCTTCGTGTAGGGGTAGGCGACCATCCGGTTGCCCGCCTCCGGGGTGAGGATCTCCTCCGCCGAGGGGGCCCGCCTCGCCCAGGCGTGGGGATTCGCCCGCGCCACCTCGGCGAACCTGTGCCAGAGCCGCGCCAGCCGGTGCCGGTGCTCGTCGGGCGCCCGCCCCGAGGCGATTCGCAGCGCGTTCTCGAACCACGGGTAGTAATGGATCGGCGCCAGCAGCCCCGCCGCGAGCTCGGCCTCGTGGCTGGCGGGGCGATCGGTCCCCAGCAGTCGGGTCGGCGCGGCGCCGGCGGGCTGCTCCGGCCAGCCGGTCGGCCGCCCCTCGCGCGTGGCCCGCATGAACGGGCCGATCGCCTCGGCGCCGGCGATCAGCGCCACCTCGAGCCGGCCGGCCTGGATCTCGGCGCAGGCGTCGGCGAGCAGATCGATCGGCCCCGTGCCGCCGGTCAGCGTCCGCACGGTCTCCGCCGGTCGCAGCCCCAGCTCCCGCGCCACCAGCGCGCCGGGGTCCGGCACCGGCCAGGAGAGGCAATCGACGATTCGCACCGACTGCGTGCGCTCGAGCAGCCGTCTGGCGGCCGCGGTCTCGGCGGCCGCGCGGGCGGAGCGGACCATCAGCTCCAGCGGCGAGAGCTCCGGGTCGCCGTCGCGGCGGCTGAGCTGCCCGGTGCCGGCCACGACCGGCGCTCGAGGATCGACCGGCGCTCGAGGATCGACCGGCGTCATTCAGCCTACTCGTAGGACAGCGCGTCGGCGAGTGGCGCGCGGGCGGTGAGCCAGGCGGGCAGGGCGGTGGCGACGGTGCCGATCGCGACCGCGCCGGCGAACACAGCGAGGACCGTGAGCGGGGCGATCGAGCCGTCGACGACGTAGCCCTGGGAGCGGAGGAAGCCCAGGGTGGGGCCGCGGTAGGAGACGACCCCGCCGATCGCGCCGCACAGCCCGCCGAGCACCATCACCCCCAGCGTCTCCAGCGCCAGGGCGGCGAAGAGGCCGCCGCCGCGCATCCCCATCGCCCGCAGCACCGCCCATTCGCGCCGCCGGGCGAAGACCGCGGTGGCGAGGATGCCGGCGACGGCGACCAGGGCGGCCAGCAGGGTGAGCCCCCGCATCGCCAAGAGGCCCTGCGTGCTCTTGTCCATCTGCTCTTCGATGCTGCCGACCAACTCGCGGCCGGAGGTGGCGCGCAGCGGCGCAAGGTGCGCCAGCGCCCGCCGGTCGACCATCCCCCGCCGGCGCACCGCGAGCACGTTGATCGCGCCCGTCCGGTACAGCCGCCGGTAGCGGCGGATGTCCATATATATGGTGCCCGAGGGCCAGGCGAAGTCCTCGACCTCGCCCAGCACCCGCAGCCGCCGCGGCCCGGCCACCGTGTCCAGCACGATCCCCTCGCCGGGCGAGAGGCCGAGGCCGGCGGCCATCACGCGCGAGATCAGCACACCCCGGGGGTGGCGGCGCAGCGTCGGCAGCGCGTCGGGCAGGCCGATCCCGCGGCGAAAGACGCCGTCGTAGCCGCGCGGGTCGACGCCGCGCAGCTCGACCTTGCGGCCGCGGTAGGAGATGAAGGTGAATACGGTGGGGTTGGCCGGGCCCGCGGGGTCGCGCAGGGCGCGGCGGGCGAAGCGGGCGGTGATCGGCACCGTGTGGTAGGCGTCGTCGGCCCCGACCAGCTCCTGCGAGCCGCGCCGGATCGGCTCGATCACGCGGTCCAGGCGCGAGACGAGGGCGTGTTCGGCGAGCTGCGGCGGCACCACCGCGGCGATGCCGAGCGCCATGATCGCCGCCGCCAGCGCCGCCCGGCGCGGGTTGGCCTCGAAGGCCGAGCGCGCGACCATCGCCGCCTTCGGGCCGCTGCGCCCGACCCGCCCGAGCGCCAGCGCGGCCAGCCCCACGACCCCGGGGGTCATCAGCGCCAGGCCGACCAGGATCGCCGCCGCCGCGGCCGGGTACAGCCCCCAGCCGGCCAGCGCCAGCGCCAGCCCCAGGAAGCCGATGCCGCTGGCCAGCAGGGCCAGCGCCGAGCGCGGCGAGATCGTCGAGACCACCGTGGCGCCGGCCTGCGGGGAGCGGCCGAGCTGGGCGGCGATCGAGCCGCGGGCGGAGGCGAGCGCGGCGACCGTGGCGGCGATCCCGACCAGCCAGACGGCGGCGGCGGAGATCGCGACGACGTCGGGGCGGACCTCGACCTGCATCTTGAAGGCGAAGACGTCGGTCAGGTAGCTCGGCACCTGGTCGGCGAGGTAGTGGGCGATCGGGGTGCCGACCAGGACGCCGGGGACGATCGCCGCCGCGAGCAGCAGCCCGAGGATCGCGCTCTCGGCGAGGACGGGCGCGACGCGCCCGGAGCCCAATGCCCGCAGCAGGCCGAGGTCCTCCTGGCGCTCGAGCATCCGCATCAGCTGCAGCACGTAGATCAGCAGCGCGACGATCGCCAGCACGACCATCCCGAAGACGAAGGTCGGCGCCCGCACGGTGAAGTCGAGCACGTGGCCGAGCTCGCCCTGGCTGCTCGCGGCGGTGACCAGCTTCGCGCTCGCCGGCAGGATCGCGCGGGCACGGCGTTCCCAGGTGGCGGCGGAGACCCCGGGGTCGAGCTTCACGTAGACGGCAGTCGGCCGGCCGGGGGCGCCGCGCAGGCGCTCGAGCTGCCCGCGGGGGAGGGTGATGACGTCGGAGATCGCGGTGCCGGCGACGACGACCCGCGCCACCCGCAGCCGTGGCGCGCGGCCGTAGGCGAAGACCCGCAGGCGCTGCCCGGCGCGGACGCCCCCCAGTTCCATCGACAGCGCCCTGGTCAGCGCGATCCCCCTCCGTCCCGCGCCCGCTCCCTTCAGGTCGAGTTCGCGCTGGACGGCGCTGCGCAGGCGCTTGGCGGAGCGATCGACGCCGATCGCCGTCGCGACGGCGGTGTGCCCGCCGGCGGCGAGGGTGACGCGCTGCTGGGCCAGCGGCACGGCGAAGCGGGTGCCGCGCAGCCGCGCCAGGCGCGAAGCCAGCCGGGGCGGCAGCGAGGAGGTCAGCGAGACCGATTCGACCTGGAAGTCGGAGACGCCGCCGACCGCCTCGCCGCGCGCCCGGTAGGAGTCTTCGATGCTGGTGAGGAAGGCGAGCAGGCCGATGCCGATCCCGAGCGCCAGCGAGAGCGCCGCCATGAGGATCCCCACCCGCGCCCGGTGGCGCCCCATCGTGTGCAGCAGGTGGCGGGCGAGCAGCGCCGCGACCCGGATCTGCTTGGCGGTCGCCCTCATCCCCCGGTCAGCGCCCGCAGGCCGCGGCCGAGCAGGCTTTTCTGACCGCGGCCGAGCAGGCTGCCCCGGCCGTTGCGACGGGCGGCGTCGATCCCGTCCAGGCGCCCGTCGACGATCGTCACGATCTCGTCGGCGAAGCGCTCGGCGAGGACGCGGTCGTGAGTCACCATCGCCACGGCCCGCTCGGCGCCCGCCTGCTCGCGCAGCAGCTCGAGGATCTGCGCCGCGGTCCGCTGGTCGAGGTTGCCGGTCGGCTCGTCGGCGAGGATCAGGCGCGGCTCGTTGACCAGCGCCCGGGCGATCGCCACCCGCTGCATCTGGCCGCCGCTGAGGTTGCGGGCGGGGGCGTCGACGCGCTCGCCGAGCCCGACCCGCTCGAGCAGCTCGGCGGCGCGGGTGCGCGAGGCGCGTCGCTCGCGGCCGCCGATCGCCGCCGAGAGCTCGACGTTCTGGCGCGCCGTCAGCCCGGGCAGCAGGTTGAAGAACTGGAAGACGAAGCCTAGGTTGGTGGCGCGGAAGTCGGCCCGCGCGGACTGCGAGAGCCCGCCGACGTCGCGCCCGTCGAACAGCAGGGCACCGCGGCTGGGGGTGTCGAGGGTGCCGATCAGGTTGAGCAGGGTGCTCTTGCCGCTGCCCGACGGGCCGACGATCGCGACCAGCCGGCCCGGCCGGATCTCCAGCGAGATGCCGTGCAGCACCTCGACCGTCTCGCCCCCCTGCGGGTAGGACTTGCCGATCTCGCGCAGCTCGATCAGGGTGAGCTGCGCTTCCGCCCGGCTGTTCGAGGCTGCGGCCATAGACGCGCGCGGGAGTTTAGTTGGCTGGTCGGCCAGCCGAGCTGGGACACTGCCGGCCATCCTCCCCGACCGCGACGAAGCTCTCTCCCGAGCCGAGCATGAACTCGCGGCCACCGCTGGGTGGCGCGTTGGGGCGCTATCTACGGGCGATCCGGCAGCGGGATCTCGTCCAGCTCGACCTCGACCACGGTTGAGAGCACGGCGTCGAGCGCCACCCCAGAAAGCGTCTCCTGCTCGAGCAACGCGTTCGCCGTCTCGTGCACCGATGTCCAGTTGGCGCGCAAGACGTGCGCGGCTCGCGCCTTTGCCTCCTCCACCAGCCGCTTGGTCTCTTCGTCGATCACGTCCAGTGCGTGGGGGCCGATCGAGTCGAGCTCAAGGTCGCCTGCCCTATCCCAAACGCAGTCGACCTCGGCACCTGGTGCCTTGAAAGCGCCAATTTTCCGGTCCCCCCCGAGGACGCCGGTAAGAGCAACCCCCCCGTCGCTTCTCGGGGTGCATTCTCCATCCGCGCTCCAGCGTGAGGCGGGCGGGGATTGCCACTCAGAATGCCCACTCGGATGCGACGGGGGGAGAGCAACTACCTCTATGCCGCTCAGAAGTGCGTCAAGCAGGGCGGCTGGCTCCCGTCTGCCGCTCAGCTGATTGGGGCAGCTCCCAGGGCGAAGCTGCAATCGACGATCGACGACAACCCGGTCACCTCAGGCGCAGATGAGTTCCCCGATCCGAACTACGGGATCAAGGACCGCCGCGAGATGTCAAGCGATCTTTTCACGACAACAGCAGGCTCCTCGGCGGCCGGCTCGGAGGGGGTGAGTCAGGGCTCCAGGGGGAACGCCTCGCTGGGGGAACCCGACCCGGTTCCCTTCCCGGCGGACCCCGTGCCGGGCACGCTCAACTACGTCACCGTCTATGACAACCACAACAAAGGCGGCTTCGCCGGAGGGGCTCCCGTTGGACAGGCCGAAAGGTTTCGCTGTGCCTATGCGAAGGGGTTCCAGGGGCAGAGGTTCGAGGGGTAAGGGGTGCTGCCGCTTCGGTTGTGGGCCTCGAGCCGCCCCCGCCTGAGGGCAAGGCCGTCCTTGGGTTGGGCGGCGCTCGCGCTGCGACGCCGTCGTGGTCGGCTCCGCTGGGGCCTTCGCCGCGCGCCCCACAACCCCCCTCAATGGAAAACGCCCCGCAGGGGGCGGGGCGTTTTCGGGCAAAGCCAGAGAGGGGCGGCAACTATAGCACCAACAAGATCCGCTTCCCGGCCCCGTTCCCGGTCGACTCCAAGGTCCGCGCCCGCGCCGAGATCGCCGCTCGACGAGCGCGCAACTGTACTCGCGCAGCAAGTACATAGTGTCGCGTTCGATGGGTACAATGCTGCCGTGCCGCTCAACCCCTTCATCTGGGAGTACGCGATCGAGGATGGAGTTCCTCGCGAGCCCTTTGCGCGAGAAACCGCCCTGCAGCTCAAGGCGGGCACGCACGTCGCCCTGTTTGGACCGCGGGGCACCGGCAAGACCAGCTTTACCCTCGAACTTCGCCGCGAGCTTGGACGCCACCATGAGGCGGACGCGCCGCCGTGGCAAATGCTGCGTATCGACCTACGCCGGGCGATCAGCCTTCCTGCGTTCATCGGCGCGACCAGAAACGCCTTGGACAGGCATCCAGACGGCCAGCTTCGCCGCCGCGCGGGCGACGCTTGGAGGCGTTTGGAGAAGAGCATCGGGATCAACCTCGGCGTCGTCGCGGCCGGCGTCCGCACCGGAGGGCGGCAGGCGCTCAATGAGGCCGAGGTCCTGCACGACCAGCTCCATGCCCTCACCCAGGCGGCCGACCGCCTCGTGATTGTCTTCGATGAGTTCCAGCGGCTCAACAGCTGCCCAGGCGAGCCGCTGAGCATCATCCGATCGGCGCTGATGGAGCCCGAGGCGGGAGGAAGAGTCAGCCTGCTTCTCACCGGAAGCCTGCGCGAGAAGCTCGAACTGATGCTCCACACGGACACCGAGCCGATCTGGGACCAGACCCATGACGTCGCCCTGCCGTCGATAGACGCCGAGCCGTTCGCGGCCTTTCTTGAGCATGCCTTCGAGGCCTCCGGCAAGCCGATCGAAGAGCGCGCAGCCGATCTCCTGGTCGAATTGACCGATGCGCACCCCAAGCGCACCCAGCATCTTGCCTGGCAGGCCTGGGAGGCCACCGAGGACGGCCAGCGCGTCGACGGCGATGCCGTCCAGGCTGCCTTCGATCAGCTGCTCTCAACCCGCTCGCACAGCACCGATTTCGGTGCGATCATCGACAGTTTTCTTGCCGGCGAGGACAGCGACGGCAATGGAGCGAAGGCCCTTTTTCTGGTGGCGAGCGGCGCCTCGCCCGGCAGCAGGGCCGCCCCACCACGCTACGGGTTGAGTGGGCCCGATGCCGCCAAGCGGGCACTGGAGCGCCTGCGCGCTCGCGGAGTCGTAGAGGGTTCGGGTTCGGACTGGCGGATAGTCGACCCCCTGTTTGCCGAGTGGCTGCGGCGCAACGACCCGCTCGCAATCGAACCGCCGGCCTTGCCGGAGAACTGACAAACGAGCCTCGCCATCGAGGAGTCGTAGACGAGGTGGGCGGCGGCTGACACGGGTGGTTGCCCGCTTGAAGAAGCGCCCCATCCTGTGCAGCAGCTGTCGTGTCACAGATCGGCATGCTGTTGGATATCGGGCCGAACAACTGGAAAGCGCCGGGATAAACCGGCCTGGAGAAGGAGATGAGAACGCTCTACATCGAAAGGACTAGCGATCCACGGTGGCCCCGAGTCATGCGTTGGCGACCCGCAAGGGCGCAGCGAAGCGTTGACAGGGGTACGCGCAGGCCGGGCTCCGAGCCGCTGCGCCTCAGTGCCAGCATCGGGATCGCCGAGGCGGGGCCGGGAGCCTCGGCAGAGCAACTGCTCTGCGACGCCGACATCGCGATGTACAGCGCCAAGTACTCGCAGAACAGCAACTGCGTGCGCTATGAGCCGGCGATGGGGCAGGCGCTGGCGAGGCGGACCTGCGCGGCGGCTCAAAAACGCCCGGCACCCAGATAGCTGAACTTCACCGCCAGGGCGACCGCCTCGGTGCGGGTCTCGACCTCCAGTTTGGTGATCGCGTTGCGGACGTGCGTGTGGACCGTCGCCGGGCTGAGCCCGATGCGTCCGGCGATATCTTTGACCCGCAGGCCCTCGGCCAGCAGCTCGAGGATCTGGCGCTCGCGCGGCGAGAGGTCGAGCAGCTTCTCGACCTCCGATGGCTTGCCGGCGGCGAAGTCGCCGCCGAGGAACGTGCCGCCGCCGGTGACCGCCTTGACCGCGCGGGCGATGTCCTCGGCGGGGGCGGACTTCAGCACGTACCCCGAGACGCCAGCGCGCAGCGCCAGCGCCAGCAGGTCCGGCTCGGCATGGCCGGTGAAGACGATCACCTTGGTCCGCGGCCGGACCTTGAGCACCTCCGTGGTGGCCTCGATCCCGTCGCGTCTTGGCAGCTCCACGGCGATGATGAGGACATCCGGCTTCAGCTTCTTGATGACCTCCACCACATCGCGCCCGTTCGACACCTCGCCGACGATCTGCAACGCGTTCGAGTTCGCCATTCGTGCCTTGATCGCCTCGCGAACGATCTCGTGGTCGTCGCAGAGAACGACGCGTTTGACCTCCCGTACGCTCGGCTTGACCTCCCGTACGCTCGGTTCGACCCCCCGCACGCTCGTGCTCATCGTGACGAGATTCTCGCAGGAGAACCAAACCTGCGCGAATTTTAAGTTGCAACAAACCGCCCTTCCCAACAAACATCACCCGCCGCTCTGGCCGCCGCATCCCTCGGCGGCGCCGTGCGGCCGGGCGACATCGAGTGCGTAACGGTTTCAGTACCCAGCAAAAACCTGACTGCATCGCCGGTCTGCTATACAGCGCAATCCGTGATTGGGCGCCAGCAAGGGACGCTGCGGAGCAGATTCGCAAGGGCCGGGAGGCTGCCCCCGGCACGCCGCTGTGAGCCGGGGCCATGAGCCTGTCGGCCGACCAGCGCACCCGCTCCTGCGCGACCGAGCTCCTCTGCCGCAGTTGCGGTCGCCGTGCGCCGCTGACCGACACCGCGTTCCGCTGTCCTGCCTGCGACACGGCCCTCGACGTCGACTACGACTACGAGCGGGCAAGGGCACGGATCGCCAGCCGTGGGGTGGGGGCGCGGCCAATGAACCTGTGGCGCTTCGAGGAGCTGCTGCCCATCCTCGACCGCCGCGCGCAGGGAAAGGTGGGTTGGTTTTCCGGCTACACGCCGCTGATCCACGCCAAGCGCCTCGGCGCCGAGCTGGGCCTGCGCAACCTCTACCTCAAGGACGACTCGACCAACCGCCCCTCCCTCTCCTACAAGGACCGGGTCGTCGCCGTCGCCGTCGCCCGGGCGCTGGAGCTGGGCGCCACCGAGATCGGCTGCGTCTCCACCGGCAACGTCGGCACGGCCACCGCCGCACTCGCCGCCCAGGCGGGGCTCGAGCCCTACGTCTTCTACCCCGGCAACCTGGAGCGGGCGAAGGCGCGCAGCTGCCGGGCGCTCGGCGCCGCGGTGATCCAGCTCGGGGGCAACTACGACGAGGCAAACCGCGCCTGCCGCGAGTTCGCCGAAGCAAGCGGCATGCAGTTCGCCAACATCACCCTGCGCCCGTTCTACGGCGAGGGAGCGAAGACGGTGGCCTTCGAGATCTGCGAGCAGCTCGGCTGGCGCTCGCCCGATCACATCGTGATGCCCGCCGCCGGCGGAACCCTCTCCTCGCGGGTCGACAAGGGCCTTCGGGAGTTGAAGCTCGTCGGCCTCGGCAAGACGGAGAGGACCAAGCTCCACGTCGGCCAGCCCACTGGCTGCTCTCCGATTGCGAAGGCGATCCTCGAGGGCGGCGAGATCGTCCCCCAGAAGCCCGAGACGCTCGCCCACTCGCTGGCGATCGGCGCGCCGGGCGACGGCCCGCTCGTCCTGGACGCCGTGCGCAGCCGCGGCGGCGCCGCGGCTGCGGTGCCCGACGGCGAGATCATCACCGCGATGGAGCTGCTTGCCGCCACCGAGGGAGTGCTGACCGAGCCCGCCGGCGGCACCACCGTCGCGGCGACGATGAAGCTCGCCAACGAGGGCAAGCTCGGCGCAGACGACACGGTCGTCGCCGTGATCAGCGGCAACGGCCTGAAGACGCTCAACGAGCAGCCGGTCAGGCCCTGGCCGGAGGATGTCCCCTGCAGCGCCGCGACGATGAAGGAAGTCGTGGCGGACCTTCGCCAGGCCGGCATCGGCGCGCCGCTCTCGTAGCGGCTGCGGCTTCGCAAACCGTGGCACCGGCCCCAGCGCCGCCTGGTCCCCCGCGTCGGCCTTGTCTTTGCAGCCAGATCAGCCCTTCTCGATCGTCACCTTTTCGATCAGCACCGTCTGCTTGGGCTTTTCGCTCGGGCCGCCGAGCAGGTTGATCCGCTGGACCACGTCGTAGCCCTTGCTGACCTTGCCGAGGAGCGCGTATTCGGGCGGGTAGCCGGTGTCGAGGCTGGTGACGACGAAGAACTGGCTGCCGGAGCGGCCGGATGGTTCGCCGAAGTTCCTCGCCATCGCCACGACGCCCTTGGTGTAGGCGGTGTCGGCAGGCGGCTTCTCGGTGACGCTGTAGCCGGGGCCGCCGTACCCGGGGCCGCGGCGGCCGGGCTCGGCGTTGTACCCGCCGCTGCCGCCGCCGAGCGGATCGCCGCCCTGGATGACGAAGCCGGAGATGACCCGGTTGAAGTCCAGGCCGTCGTAGAAGCCTTCGCGGGCGAGGTAGGCGAACGAGTTCGTGGTCTTCGGCGCGCGGCCGGTGTCGAGCGCGATCTCGAAGGTGCCGCAGCTGGTCTGCACGACCGCGGTCAGCTTTTCCCCGGCCTGCACCGTCTGTTTCGGCGCCTGAAGGTCGACTTCCTTCGGCTCCGGCGCGTCGACCACCTTGCAGCCTGCGGCGCTCGTGACCGTGGTCGAGTCGCCGCCACCCCCGCCGGAGCCGATCACGACCGCCGCAAGCACGGCGATCACGACCGCCGCAAGCACGGCGAGAACGATCCACCTGCGAGCCCGCCCCTCCTTCATCGACCGCAAGACTAGATCATTGCCGCATCGCTCGACGAGATCTGCCCCAGCCGCCGTCGGCTGGCTCCCGCAACATGCATTGCTGGACATAAGGCCGATTGCGGTTCCTCGGCAGGTTCGTTACGCTGCGAAGCCCCTTTCTGGGGAAAATGGGAGGAAATGGGAGGAGTCGGCGAGTGGCTTTGAGCTACCAGCGGCGCTTTGATCGTAAGAGGGACACGGGACTAGGTCGGGAGCACGCAAAAGGGCAAGCCCGATGGACTACCTGATAACGGGCGGGGCAGGCTTCATCGGCTCGCATCTGGCCGACGCGCTGATCGCCCGCGGCGACCGGGTGCTGGTGCTCGACGACCTCAGCACGGGCAGCCGCGAGAACATCGCCGCCGCCCTCGCCTCCGGCAAGGCGGATTTCATCGAGGGCTCCGCTTGCGACGCAAAGCTGGTCGACGACTGCATGGAGGAAGTCGACGCCTGCTTTCACCTCGCCTCCGCCGTCGGCGTCAAGCTGATCGTCGGGCACTCGGTCAAATCGCTGGCCCGCAGCGTGCGCGGCGCGCAGGTCGTCACCGAGGGCGCCCACCGGCTCGGCCGGCGTCTCCTCTTCGCCTCAACCTCGGAGATCTACGGCAAGAACGGCGGCGCCGCCCTCAGCGAGCACTCCGATCGCGTCCTGGGCCCCCCCTCCGTCGCCCGCTGGTCCTACTCGACCGCCAAGGCCCTCGGCGAGGCGATCTCACTCGGCTACGCCCGCGAGCGCGATGCCGACACCGTTGTCGTGCGCCTCTTCAACACCGTTGGGCCGCGGCAGACCGGCGCCTACGGGATGGTGCTGCCGCGCTTCGTCGGTCAGGCCCTCGCGGGCGAGGATCTGACCGTCTACGGCGACGGCACGCAGTCCCGCTGCTTCTCGCATGTGTACGACACGGTCCGCGCGCTGGTCATGCTGATGGACGAGGAGGGCGCTCGCGGCACCGCCTTCAACGTCGGCCGCTCGTCGGAGATCACGATCCTCGAACTGGCGCAGAAGGTGATCGAGCGCACCGACTCGGACTCGGGCATTCGCACGGTCCCCTACGAGGAGGCCTACGGCGAGGGCTTCGAGGAGCTCGGCCGCCGCCGCCCCGACACCTCGGCGCTCGAGCAGATGACCGGCTGGCGACCGCGTCGCAGCGTCGAGGACGCGATCGACGATGTCGCCGCCTTTGAGCGCCTCCGCGCTAGACAGGCGCGCTTGGCTGACCTGAACGGCAACCGCACCAGGCTCAACGGCAACGGGGCCAGGCTCAACGGCAACGGCGGCGTCCCGGCTCAGCGCAACGGGCACGGTAACGGCACCACGCCGGTTCGTCTGAACGGCGGCGCCGCGAAGATCGGCGAGGACGCGGCCCCGGACCCCTCGCTCAACGGCTAGGTCTGGGTCTGAGAGCATGCGACTGGAGCTCGCCTTCCTCGTCGCGTTCGCAGCGTCCCTGCTGCTCACTCCGCTCGCGATCGCCGTCGCCCGTCGCACCGCCTTCTACGACCGTCCCGCCGGCTACAAGGGGCATCTCCGTCCCACTCCCTACCTCGGCGGGGCCGCGGTGGTGGCCGCGGTGCTCCTCTCGGCTGCCCTCTTCGGCCGCGCCGCCACCGCCTTCTGGCCGATCGCCGCCGGCGCCCTCGTCCTCTGGGCGCTCGGCACCGTCGATGACCGCTACGGACTCGGACCGCTGCCGCGGCTGGCGATCGAGGTTACGGCGGGCGGCGCCCTCTTCGCCGCCGGCATCGGCTGGTCGGTCTTCGAAAGCGAAGCCCTCAACCTCGGCTTCACGGTCATGTTCGTGACCGGCGTCGTCAACGCCTACAACCTGATGGACAACATGGACGGGGCGACGGGCACCGTCGCCCTCGTCTCGGGCGCCGCGCTGGGCCTGCTCGCAGCGCTGAACGGGAACGCCGCGCTGGCGGCGATCGCCCTCGCGCTGGCGGGGGCATGCGCGGGCTTCCTTCCCTTCAACCTCGCCTCTCCCTCACGGATCTTCCTCGGCGACGGTGGCAGCATGCCGATCGGCTTCATCCTGGCGGCCACGATCATGGCCCTGCCGGGTGGCGGACACCTCGGTTGGGCGCTGATCCCGCTCGCCGTCGTGCTGGTCGGCCTCCCGGCCCTCGACACCGCCCTGGTGATCGTCTCGCGCCACCGCCGCGGCGCGGGCCTGTTCACCGGCGGTCGCGACCACCTCACCCACCGCCTGCGCACCCGCCTCGGCTCCGCCCGCCGCGTGGCGCTGGCCCTCGCCACCGGCCAGGCCTTCGTCGTCGGCGCCGGCGCGATTCTCTACGAATTCGTGCCCTCGATCGCGATGGCCGGGTCGCTCACCCTGATCGGGGCGGGCGTCGTCGTCGTGGCGCTGCTCGAGTCCCCCGAATGGGCCCCAGCCCCGGTGGCGACCGGCGAGCAATCTGCTTGACGGCTCTCTGCTGTTATGATGGTACACCCATGATGGTGCGGACCCAGATCGCCCTCGACTCCGAGGAACACCGCCGCGCCAAGCGGCGTGCCGCCGAGCTCAACATCTCCCTCGCCGAGTACGTGCGCCGCGCCGTGCGCCATGACCTGGGCGAGAAGGACCGGCCCAAGGCCGACATCAGCGAGATCTTCGGCCTCGGCAGCTCCGGCCTCTCGGACGTCTCCGAGAACAAGGATCGCTACCTCGGCGAATCCCTCTGGGAAGAACACCTGCGCAAGACGGGCCAGATGCACCGCCTGCACGAGCCCCGTGCCGATGAGCGCGGGGCCGGCGATTGAGCGTCTTCGTCGACACCTCGGCCTTCTACGGGGCGGCGGACGACGACGATCGTCATTTCGCCCGCGCCAAGGAGCTGCTCTCCGCCGGCGAGTCCCTGATCACCACCGACCACGTTCTCCTCGAGACCTGGCGTTTGACGCGCGATCGCCTCGGCTATACCGCCGCCGATCGCTTTTGGGGCAGCCTCCGCGCCGGTGCAGCCGCGGTCGAGCACGTCACCCCGGCCGACCTCGAGGCGGCCTGGGCGATCGGTGAGGCCTTCACCGACCAGTCCTTCTCGCTTGTCGACCGCACCAGCTTCGCCGTGATGGAGCGCCTCGGCGTCTACCGCGCGGTCGCTTTTGACGACCACTTCGCCGTCTTCCGCTTCGGCCCGCGCCGCGACCGCGCCTTCGAGCTCCTTCGCTGAGCCGCGCGTCAGCCGGTTCCGGTCCCGTCGACGAACTCGCGCTGCCACAGCTCGAGCATCAGCAGCGTCCAGATCTGCATCGAGCGGTCGGCGCCACCCCGGTCGTGCTGGTCGAGCAGGGCGCGCACGGGGCCCTCGCGGATCAAACCTCGATCGAGGCAGGCCGGATCGAGCAGGACGTCGCGGGTGAAGTCGCGCAGCTCGTTGCGAAACCAGGCACCCAGAGGGACGCCGAAACCGCGCTTTTTCCCGTCCAGCACCTCGTCGGGCAAGCGCCCGCGGTAGGCACGCCGCAGGATCCACTTCTTGCGCGCGATCCGTGCCTTGTATCTGGCCGGCAGCGAGGCGGCGAACTGCATCAGCTCCGGGTCCAGCAGGGGCGAGCGCGCCTCCAGCGAGTAGGCCATCGAGGCGATGTCCATCTTCATGAGCAGGTCGCCGGGAAGGTAGGTGTTGACATCGGTCTCCAGCAGAACGTCGAGCCTCTTGCGCCCTGAGGCTTCGCGCCAGGGGCCCGCGATCACGTCCTCGGTCTCTGACCGGATCGCCGCGGGCGCCGCCTCGACCGAGCAGCGCGTCGCGCTCGGAGCAGTTGAAGATGCAGACGTGGTCGGCATAGCGGCCGGGCGCGTCCTCGCCCACGAGGTCAGGAACCGCCGCCCGTAGCTGCGCAGCGCCGCGGGCGTCGCCCGAGCTGGAGCAGGCGCTCCGCGGCGGCGGCCGCGCCCCGGCGCAGTGGTCTGGGCACGAGATCCAGGTCGCCGCTGAGGCTGTTGGCGACGTAGCGGAGGTAGCCGGCGAAGCTCTCGTCGCCGCCGTCTCCGTTCAGCGCGACCGTGACGTGCCGCCGCGTCAGCTCCGCCAGGTAGAAGCTGGGGATCGCCGAGGAGTCGGCGTAGGGCTCGCCGTAGTGGCGGATGAGCTTCGGGACGATCTCGATCGCGTCCGGCTCGACCATGAACTCCTCGTGGTCGGTGCCGAAGCGCTCCGCCGTGAGGCGGGCGAGCGGCAGCTCGTTGTACTCCTCCTGCGCGAAGCCGATCGAGAAGGTCTTCACCGGACGCGCGGAGGCGGCGGCCATCTCCGAGACGACGACCGAGGAGTCGACGCCGCCGGAGAGCAGCGCCCCCAGGGGCACGTCGGCGATCATCCGCCGCCGCACCGCGGCGCCGACGCGCCGGCGCAGCTCCTCTTCCAGCTCGGGCAGCGGGGCGTCGGCCTTGCGCGAGTAGTCGAGGCGCCAGTACCTCTCGACGCGCGCCTCCCCGTCCTCCCAGAGGAGCGTGTGGGCGGGCGGCAGCTTCTTCACTGCGCTCCAGATCGACCGCGGCGCCTGGATGTAGCCGTAGGCGAGGTAGCAGTCGATCGCCGCCATGTCGACCTCGCGCGGGATCGACGCGTCGGCCATCAGCGCCGCCAGCTCCGAGGCGAACGCGAGCGACCCGCCCCGCTCGCAGTAGAAGAGCGGCTTCTTGCCGACCCGGTCGCGAGCCATCAGCAGGCGCCGCCGCCGCTCGTCCCAGAGCGCGAAGGCGAACATCCCGCTCAGCCGCTGCACGAGGTCGGCGCCCTCCTCCTCGTAGAGGTGGGCGATCACCTCGGTGTCGCCGTGCGTCGAGAAGGAGTGCCCCCTGCCCTCCAGCTCCCGGCGCAGCTCCCGGTAGTTGTAGATCTCGCCGTTCAGCACGACGGCGACCGAGCGGTCCTCGTTGTAGACGGGCTGGTCGCCGGTCTCCAGGTCGATCACCCGCAGGCGCTGGATCCCCAGGCCGACGCCGTCCCCCGAGAAGAGACCGCGTGAGTCCGGCCCGCGGTGCGCCTGGCGCTCGCACATCCGCTCGATCAGCGCCGCCGGGACCCCGGCATCGCGGTCGACCTTGCCGGCTATCCCGCACACACCGCGACGATACCGTCCCCGTCGAGGGCGGGGCGCCAGGTCCTCGGCGGTCGTCTCGATCTTCTCGGGGACCGTCACGGTGAGATGTCCGCATAGCGACTGGTAGAACTCGACCGCGCCATGGATCTCCCCGAAGGCATCGATCGAAGCCATCAGAAGCGGCTGGTCGGGGTGATCGCAGACACGCACGCCGATGGGCCGCCGGCCGACCTGCCGCATCCTGTCGTCGAGGCGCTTGGTGGCAGCGACCTGATCCTGCACGCCGGCGACATCGGCTCAGGCGCGGTGATAGGGGCGCTGGAGGAGACAGCGCCGGTCATTGCCGTTCGGGGGAACAGGGCGAGCGACCGTGCGCCGCGCATGGGGCAACTGCCCCGCTGTAGGAGGCTTGAGATCGCCGGCCACACAATCGTCCTGACGCACGGCGACATCGGCTGGGCCTGGGCCCCCCGCGCGACGCAACGCGACCGGGCCGGCTGGGTGGCCCTCAAGCGCAGCCTCGACCGAACAGGCGTCAGGGAGGTGGCCAACGGCTTTGTGCTGGCGCGCCTAGCGACTCGATTCCAGGGCAGGGTGGACTGCGTCGTCTTCGGCCATACCCACATACCGACTGCGAGTCGGCTGGGGCCGACCCTCTACGTCAACCCGGGGGACGCGCAGTATTGCGCGCAGCGCCGCGTCCACATCGGGCTGCTCCACATCGAGCCCGCAAAGCCGATTCGCGCCGAGTTGCTGAGGCTCGACCTGTCGCAATGACCCCCCGTGGAGTCGCGTGCTCCTCCCCATCCGCCCCCGCCCTATGAAGCCGTTACTTGAGCACGCCGGCTGCTCGAAGCTCCCGGCACGCGCGATCTGAGCGACGTTCGGATTCTCGCCGAACTCGCCTGATGTCTCGCAGGGTTTCATTCGCTCTCCGAGATGCACGTCGGTTGGCCTCGATTTGCGTACGAAGCAGCTCCTTCAGCTCGGTCTTAGTCATTCGCATTCCCATTCTCGTCGATACTATCGAACGCCGTATCAAGCGCATCCTCTGTCGTTGCGAGTCGCTCATCGAGATCTTCGATCCTGGCTTCTGCGCCGGCGAGCATCTCCTCCAGCGTCGTGTTCTCGGCCTTGAGGTCCAAGACCCGCGCCGAGACCTCGACCGGCCCGACCCTGGTGAGCCACTGGCGGCGGCCCATGAGAGCGGCAACCGAGGTGACGACATAGGCGGCAGCGGCGATGATCGCGAGGCGAACTGCGGCGAGGACCGCGCCGCTCGCCAGCACACCATCCACGAAGCCGGGGTTCTTCGAAGAAGGGGCTCCAGTGAGCACTGCATCGCCAACCGCATAAAGGCCGGCAGCGAAGAGGATCACGAGTGCCGGCACCACGAACAGCCCGCCGAGAACGCCGCCCAGCCTCTCGATCGTCGTTCTTGCCTCGCCGTTGGTCGCCATGACGCCGACGCTACTGCGGCCCGTGTGCCGGGTGGTGCGCACAGGCAAACAATTCAGCAACGACTTCGTAGAGATAGAGATGTAGAGAAAGCCCGGTTTGGGCTATGGGAGCGTGCCCGGGGGCGCCAGCCAGATCGACTCGAACTCCATCAGCTCCGCGAGCGTGTCGTAGTCGCGGTCGTAGTGGATGACCGCGGCGCCCAGCTCCTGCGCGGCGGCCGCGACCAGGTAGTCGACCACCGGCAGGCGCTGCGCCCCGGCGGAGCGCTGGGCGAGCATGCGCATCGCGTACTCGGCGGCGTGGATCACCGAGGCGGTGAGGGACCGCGCCTAACTGCACCTGCTCGCCGTTGAGGACATCGGACACGGCGCCCACCGGCGCGACGTGATTAGATTTGCCCCGCAAGGCCGGCTTCGCCCAGCACCTCGACTGGGCTCGCGGCCTGGACCCCGAGCGGGTCTGGGCGATCGAGGACTGCCGGCACGTCTCCGGCGGCCTGGAGCGCTTCCTGGTCGCAAACGGCGAGCGGGTCATCCGGGTCCCCCCGAAACTGATGGGCAAATCGCGCAAGGGCTCGCGCGAGCGTGGCAAGTCCGATCCGATCGACGCCGCCAACGTCGCCCGGGCGGCGCTGCAGGAGGGAGTCGAGAACCTGCCGACCGCCTATCTCGACGAGGAGGCGATGGAGATCAAGCTGCTGCTCGACCATCGCAAGAACCTCGTTCGCGCCCGCACCGATGACCAGCGCCGCCTGCGCTGGCACCTGCACCAGCTCTTTCCCGAGCTTGAGATCCCCCCCGGCGCCCTGGACCGGATGGTCTGGCTGGAGCGGATCGCCGGGAAGCTCTCCCGTGCCCCTCAAGGCGCGCGGGTGCGAGTCGCCCGCGAGCTGCTGCGCTCGATCCGCTCTCAGGTACGCAGGGCCGGAGAGCTTGAGCGCGAGATCGCGACCCTGATCAAGGCAAAGGCCCCGGAGCTCTTGGCCCTGCCCGGCTGCGGGTCGCTGAGCGCGGCCAAGATCCTCGCCGAGACCGCGGGGGCCGAGCGCTTCGCCTCCGATGCGAAGCTGGCTCGCCTTGCCGGCATTGCCCCCATCCCCGCCTCCTCGGGGCGCCGCGATCGCCACCGCCTCGACCGTGGCGGCAATCGCCAGCTCAATTGCGCCCTGCATCGCATCGCTGTCACACAGGGCCGAGTGCATCCCCCCGCACGTGCCTATCTCGCTCGAAAGCAAGCGGAGGGGAAGTCAAGGATGGAAGCCCTGCGCTGCCTCAAGCGCCACCTGGCGCGTCGGGTCTGGCAGCTTTTGCCTCAATCTGAAATTGATAGGTCCATGCCTACCGTCGACTCTCAGAGAGACGCGCTGACGCCGCAAATTGCGGTGGCGGCTTGACATAGGAGCAACCGATGGGAGGGACGGGGACAGGGACTGTTGCGCTTGTCACTGGCGGTGGCGGCTTCATCGGCTCGCACCTCGTCCGCCGGCTGCTGCGCGACGGGCAAACCGTTCGCGTCCTCGACAACTTCGCCACCGGTCGGCGCGCCAACCTCGAGGAAGTCATCGATGACGTCGAGCTGATCGAGGGCGACCTGCAGAGCTACGAGCGCGTCCACAACGCGGTGCGCGGCTGCGATCTCGTCTTCCACGTCGGCGCCCTGCCCTCGGTGCCGCGCTCGATCCAGGACCCGCTGACCAGCAATGCCACCAACGTGGTCGGCACGCTGAACGTACTGCTGGCGGCGCGCGACGAGGGCGTGCGCCGGGTCGTCTACTCCTCCTCCTCCTCGCTCTACGGCGCCAGCGCTGAGCTTCCCAAGCGCGAGGAGATGCCGACTCTTCCAATCGCCCCCTACGCGGTTTCGAAGCTGGCCGCGGAGGGCTATTGCCGCGCCTTTCACCACGTCTACGGCCTGGAGACGGTGGCGCTGCGCTACTTCAACGTCTTCGGACCCGGCCAGGACCCCCAGTCCCAGTACGCGGCGGTGATCCCCAACTTCATCGTCGCCGCGCTCGAGGGCAGGCGGCCGGTGGTGCACGGAGACGGTGAGCAGTCGCGTGACTTCACCTTCGTCGACAACGCCGTCGACGCCAACCTGCTGGCGGCGAGCGCCGCGGGAGCGGCCGGCCAGGCGTTCAACATCGCCTGCGGGGAACGGACGAGCCTCAACGAGATCATCGCGCGGCTCTCGGCGCTCGCCGGCAGGGAGATCGAGCCGGTGAACACCGATCCGCGCCCGGGGGACGTGCGCCACTCGCTCGCCGACATCTCCAGGGCGCGGGAGATCCTCGGATACGAGCCGGCGGTCGATTTCGAGGAGGGCCTGCGCAGAACCTACCTTGACTACGAGGAGTCCTCGCGGCAGGCGGCGCTCGACGGCGCCCGCTGAGGGCCGGCCCGGGGGCTCGACCAGGTGGCCGGCCCGAGCGAGCGCGGTCGCCTGCGCGTCCTGCGCATCATCGGGCGCCTCAACATGGGCGGGCCGGCCCACCAGGCGGCGCTGCTCAGCGGCAGGCGCTTCCACCCCGATCGCTACGAGACCCTGCTCGTCCACGGCACGCTGGCCCCGGGCGAGGCCTCGCTGGCCGATCTCGCCGAGGAGGAGGGCGCGACGATGCGCTTCGTCGCCGAGCTTCAGCAGCCGGTCAACCCGCTCCGCGACGCCCAGGCGCTGCTGAAGCTGATCCGTGTGGCACGCGAGTTCAAACCGCACGTCGTCCACACCCACACCGCGAAGGCGGGCTTCCTGGGCCGCCAGGCCGCCATCGCCGTCCGTCCCCGCCCGGTCGTCGTCCACACCTTCCACGGCCACGTTCTGGAGGGCTACTTCGGCGCGGCGAAGTCACGCCTCTACCGCGAGCTGGAGCGGGCGCTGGCGCGGGTCAGCGATTGCCTGATCGGGGTCAGCCAGGCGACGGTCGACGACCTCGTCCGCCTCGGGGTGGCGCCGCGAGAGAAGTTCCGGGTACTGCCACTCGGGCTCGACATCGCGCCGCTGGCCGAGATCGACGGGGGGCTGAGGGACGCCTCGCGCTCGGAGCTGCAAATCGGCCGCGACGAGTTCGTCCTCGTCTTCGTCGGCCGCGTCGTCCCGATCAAGCGCCTCGACCTGCTGCTCCGAGCCCTGGCGCAGGCCAGGGAGTCCGAGCCGCGCCTGCGGCTGGTGGTGGTGGGCGATGGCGAGGAGCGCCCGCGGCTCGAGCGCCAGGCCGCCGAGCTTGGCATAGCCGGGGTCGTCGACTTTCTCGGCTACCGGCGCGAGCTGCGGCCGCTCTTCGCCGCTGCCGACCTCGCCGTCCTCTCCTCCGACAACGAGGGCACGCCCGTCTCCCTGATCGAGGCGGCGGCGGCGGGCCTGCCGGCAGTCGCCACCGACGTCGGCGGCGTCCACGAGGTGGTCAGCGGAGAGACCGGCATCCTCGTCCCCAAGGGCGATGTCGAGGCGCTGGGCGGCGCCTTGGTGAGCATGGCCGGCGACCCCGCTCGCCGCCGCGAGAGCGGCGCCGCCGCCCAG
The DNA here is from genome assembly GCA_963707965.1 of uncultured Solirubrobacterales bacterium. Taxonomy (GTDB): domain Bacteria; phylum Actinomycetota; class Thermoleophilia; order Solirubrobacterales; family 70-9; genus VRUE01. The sequence continues at coordinate 559,064 of CAVPRR010000007.1, read as the reverse complement.
CGCCGTGCCCTCGCCCGCTACGGCGCCGAGCGGCTGCTGGACGACGTCGACGCGCTGTATGGGGAGCTGACGGCGAGGTCAAGTCGCGCTCTCTTCTAGGCGCCCACGGAGCATCTGGGCGAAGGCGGCGGTCGTGGCGGTGTGGTTGCCGCTCATCGAGGCCATCGCCGCCAGGCCGTATGGCTCGGGAGGGCGTGGCCTGACGGTCACAAACTGAGGCAGGCTATACCGCGAGGCGGCCCAGTTTGCCCAAAGGCGAGCCGTGCGCCCGTTCCCATTGGCGAAGGGGTGAATTCGCACCCACTCGCCGTGTAGGAGGGCGCAGAGCGAGAGCACTCCGCTCAGCTGGCGTCCACTGGCAGGTTGCACACCGATGGGGATGACCCGGTCAAGGGTGAGCACCGCTCGCTGTGCCCCTTTCTCGAAGCTCTCGAGTGCGATGGGGACCTGGGCCGCGAGCATCCCTCGGAAGCGTCCTACCGCCACCTCGTAGCCCTCCAGCTCGGGAGATGCAGGGTCGGAGTCGCGCGGCTCGCCGGCGTAGTAGGAGACCGGCAGGTCCACCTCTACGTAGAGGCGCCGGTGCCACTCCTGCGCCATGGCGACACTCGGTGAGACGCGATCTTCCGCCTCCGCGGCGATCTCGCGCAGAACCGCCGTCATGTTGGCGAGTATCTGCGGCTCGGACCCTGGAGGATCGTAGTTCCAGGGAGTCGGCATCAGCCGCCGAATGCCGCCAGCACCCCATAGGGATCGGTCAGCTCGGTTTGCTCGACCATCCGTGCCCGGAGGGGATCCTCCCCGTAGGCCTCAGCTTCGGCGATGTCCTGGATATCGGCCTCGAGGCGTTCCTCGCGTGGGTATTCATGCAGCTTGCGAAGCGTGTCGTCGAGGCCTTGGGCGACCAAGAGGGCGGCCACCTCGAGCTCCCGCTCCAGCATCTCCTCGGCGAGCCGGTTCTTCGACACCCCAGCTGCTCGGCCACCAAGCCAAGCAGATCATGGGTCCGCTGGCTGTGGAACCTCACGCAGCCCGCTTGCTCACGCGGTCCTCTGCCGTCAGCTTTAGGTTATGCCTCATAGTGTGAACGGTTCGTCCGGACAGCCGCGCATGGCTGCTCGACCGCGGTCTGCTCCTGCCCGCTCACGCTTCACGATCTGAGGCCGTCTTAATGTTGAGCCGGCATCGCCCACGAATCACCGCGGCAGGGCCTCAACTCGAGCGGCGGAAGGGGCCGGGGGCGAGGCCGCGCAGCCGCCCGGCCCCGTTGCTCGCCGCGGCCGCCCCGCTGCCGTTGCTCGGCCCCTCCTGGTCGCCGCCGTAGTAGCCGTAGTACCCGTAGTAGCCGTAGATCCCGCCCCCGTGCGCTCCGGTGACGACGCCGCCCAGCACGGTCCCGCCGGCCGAGGCGATCACCTGCTTGGTGCGGCGGATCGCCTCCTTCGGGGTCCGGTCCAGCCGCGACACGAGCACGCTCCCGGCAACCTGGTTGAACAGCGGGATCGCGTCGCTCACGGCGAGCAGCCCGGGGGTGTCGACGATCACCATGTCGACCTGCTCGGTCAGTTCTGCGAGCAGCAGGCGCATCCGCTGCGATCCGAGCAGGACCGCGGGGTTTGGCGGCGGCGCCGCTCCGGGGAGGATGCGCAGGCGCCCCCCGCCTGCGTCCACGTAGACGAACGCTTCCTCCAGCGTCCTCTCGCCGACCAGCACCGCGTCGAGCCCGACGCTGACCTCCTTGCCCAGCCGCTCCGCCACCTGCGGCCGGCGCAGGTCCCCGTCGATCAGGACCACGTCTCGTTCGTCGAGAGCGTAGGCGAGCGCCAGGTTGACCGCGACCGTCGTCTTCCCGTCCTGCTGGACGGGGCTGGTCACCACCAGCGAGGAGAGCGAGCGATCGACGTTGAAGTAGGTGAGGCTGGCGCGCAGCGTCTGGAAGGCCTCCCGCACGTGCGGGCTCGGCGGGTGGCCGGGGAAGGCGTCGTCGGGGATCATCGCCAGCACCGGCGCCTCGAGCAGCTCCTCGAGCTCGCCCGGCTCGCGGATGCGGCGGTCGAGCCGGTCGAGCAGCGGCGCGAGCGCGGCCGCGATCAGCAGCGCCAGGATCAGCGCTATCTACGGCGTTGCGCCGCGGCTGCGGCGAGATCGGGGCCGCGGCGGGCACCGCGGCTTCGATGATCGGTGTGGTCCCGGCCTGGCCGCCCTGAGCAGCGCGCAGCTGCTGGAGTCTGCTGGCCAGGGCTTCGCCGGAGGATGGTCGCCGGATTTCGCCTGCGCTTCAGCGTCGCGATCGTCCGGTCGATGTTGCGGATGGCGGTGGACGTCCGGTTTCCGCAACGGCCCGCGCGAAGGCGTTGGCGATGCGCGCAGCCATGACCGGGTCCGAGGCCGTGGGCGGTGATCGTGAGGAAGTTGCCTGTCGCTTTCGGAGGGGTTGGTCGGCGCCACCGAGATGTGGCCCAGCAGCCCTCGCGCGGCCGAGGGCGGCTCCCCAGCAGGCGAGCCGCCCGACGGGCGACCACGGTCGTCCTGATCAGGGTCTGCGCCTCGGCGATGTCCGATTTGGAGCTGATCTGGGTCGAGAACAGGGTCGAGGCGCCCGCGGTCGCCTGGACGTTGATCGTCGCTTTGGACTGATAGACCTTGGGCAGCCGCGAAGACCCGATGTACACGGCGCTCGGGATCGCGACGACGATCGCGAGCAGCAGCCACTTGCGGCGCCACGTCAGCCGCCCCCACTGGCGGATGTCGAGTCCTTCCTGCCGGGGCTCGGTCACTGGCGGGCGAGTATAGGCAGCGTGCGCGATCCGGCGGCCGGGATCCGCCTGCCGCAACCGCGTCCCGGCGAGCCGGCTATCGTCCACCCAGGATGGTGCCCATCACCGATCAGAGCCTCCACTCCATGCTGGTGACGCTTGTGACGATGATCCCTGGGGGGAGGGGGCATCGCCCTGCTGGTGGGCCGTCTGAGTCGCTCGAGGCCGGGATTTGCCATCGGCCCGGCGGCGATGCTCGCCTTCGCCCTGCGCGTCGTCGCCGCCGGCCTCATCTCGCTCACGCTCGGTAGCGCAGACTCTGCGCGGCGGCGACGAGATCACCTTCCTGAACCACGCCGACAAGGTCGCGCGCAACGCTCCCCGGGCTCGGGCGAATGGACACATGTGCTGCTGCGCGAACTCCACGTCTTCGTCCTCGCCGCTGCAGCACTACCTCCTCGACTCTCCCGAACTGGCGCTGCGCGTGACCCAGGTCGGGATCGCGGTCGTCGGCCTCGTCCTGCTGGCGGCGGCCGTCTACGAGCTCGCCGGGCCCAGGGCGTCCGTGCTCGCGATGTGGCTGCTCGCCCTCGAGCCGGCCGGCATCTTCTTCTCCAGCCTCCTGCACAAAGAGGCGAACATGATGCTCGCGATCGGGCTCGTCGCGCTGGGCGGCGCGAAGATCTGGAAGCGCGGGGAGCCCCGCTACCTGCTCCCGGTCGTCGCCGGCTGCCTGATCGCCGTCGCCACCCGCCACTACGCCGGCTGGTTCCTGATCGCCGCCAGCGCGGCGATCGTGCTGCATGCGGGGCTGCGAGCGGAGAACCGCGACGGCGATGCGCTCGCTCGGCCTCGTCGCGCTCGTCGTCCTCTTCGCCGCGATCGCCGCGCCCACCGTGCTCAAGGCCTCGACCAACGAAAGCCTCGAGAAGAACCTCCAGCCCTCCCAGGAAGCGAACGCGTCGGACAACTCGAACCTGAAGCTCGAACAGGTCGACTTCTCGACCCGCGGCGCGATCGTCAGGAACCTCCCGCCGCGGATCCGTCGACGTCCTGCTGCGGCCCTTTCCCTGGCAGCTCGGGAACATCAGCCAGGGGCTCGGCCTGCTCGGCACGGCGGCGGCCTACCTCACCCTCTTCTTCCTGATCAGGGTCGGCCTCCGCAACCGCGGCGCAGATCATGGCCCGGGCCGGGCCGCTGGTCTACCTCGGCCTCTTCCTGCTCGATCGCCTACTCCCTGAGCGCCGGCAACGCCGGCACCGCGTTCCGCTACCGGACCCAGATCGTCGCGATCTTCATCTGCATCGTCGTCGACTCTCTGGAGATCCGCCGAAAGCTCGCGCGCAGCCGAGCCCGCGCGAGACGGCGGCGTTCGCGGCCGCGCTGCCGGCACCCACGGGAGCATGAGCGGCTCGTGCCGGCCAGATCCGGCCGCCGTTCCTGCTGGCGACGTCGCGCGCGACGTGAGACGCCTACCGGCGCCTGGGCTACCTGCGCGCGCGCTGGCCGCGGCCCTTGGGAACGCGTCCTCCGGTCGGGCTGGCCGTCTGCGCGATCTTCCGCGACGAGGCCCGCTACCTCGCCGAGTGGGTGGCCTTCCACCGCATCCAGGGGGTCGAGCGCTTCTACCTCTACGACAACCTGAGCACCGACGGGTGGCGTGCCGAGCTGGCCCCGGAGATCGAGGCGGGATCGTCGAGGTGACGCCTGGCCGCAAGAGCCCGGGCAGCTGGGCGCCTACGACGACTGCCTCACGCGCCACCGCGACGACACCCGCTGGATCGCGATGATCGACATCGACGAGTTCCTCTTCTCGCCCACCGGGGCTTCGCTTCCCGAGATCCTGCGGCGCTTCGACACCCACCCGGGGGTCGTCGTCAACAGGCGCTTCTTCGGGACCAACGGCCACCGACGCCCGGCCGATGGCCTGGTCACCGAGAGCTACCCGATGCGCGCCCGCGACGACGACCCCTCCAACCTGCTCGTCAAGTCGATCGTCTGCCCGAGGATGACGCTGGGCGCGCGCAGCGCGCACACCTTCGGCCTGCGCGGCGTCCCGGTCGGCGAGGACGGCCTTCCCGTGCCGAAGGCAACGCGCGAGCCCGCCACCGCCGAGCTGCTGAGGATAAACCACTACTACGCCAAGTCCGAGGAGGAGTTCAAGCGCAAGTCGGTTACCCCGCGGGCCGATTCGGGGACCGTCACGAACAGGATGGGGATCCCCGCCGACGAGGTGCGCGACGAGGCGATCCTGCGGTTCGGCGACCGGCTGAGAACGGCGCTCGCATCGCGTGCATCGGCATAATGCGCCTTGTGTCCGGGGATGGGACGAGGGAATCGACGTGGTCGCGTTTGAGGCCACTGCTCGCCGGCGGCGTCGCTCGATCGGGCGTTTCGCGGTCGGCTCGGTGCTCTCCGCCCTGAGCGGAAGCCGGGATCCTCGCCGTCCTCGCCCAGGTGGCGGCGGCGCTCGTCAACGGAACGTCGGAGGTTCCCATCGAAGTCCTGCACGCGAGCGAGGGCGTCGGCGCCCTGCTGGCCATCGCGCTTCGGGCTCGCCGTCCTCCGCTTCGCCCTGCAGATGGCGATTTCCTACATTCCGGCGCGGGTCGCGGCCGACATGCAGGTGCAGCTGCGCCGCGAACTGTTCGCCTCGTTCACGCGCTCCTCCTGGGGGGTGCAGTCACGCGACCGCGAAGGGCAGCTGCAGGAGTTCGCGACCAACCAGATCGGCCAGGCGACTGCGAGCCTTCTCCAGGCCAACCAACTGGTCGTCTCGCTGCTGACCTTCCTGGTTCTGGTGATCTCCGCGCTTGCCCTGAACGTGGTGGCGGCGGGGGTGGTGCTCGTGATCGCCACCGTGCTGTTTGCGCTGCTGCGTCCGTTGAGCAAACTGGGCAGCCGCTATGGCCGCGACTATCTCCCGGGCGTGGGTCGACTACGCGGCCGGCGTCAACGAGTCGATCCGCCTCGCCGAGGAGGTTCGGGTGTTCGGCGTGGACGCCGCCCAGCGCGAGCAGATCGACGAGCGAATCGGCGCGGTGGCGGCCCCGTTCTTTCACACGCAGCTGCTGGCGCGCCTCGCCGCGGGCGTCTACCAGAGCGTCATCTACCTGCTCGTCGTGCTCGCCCTCGCCGGCCTCTACGCTTTCGGGCATCGGGCAGGTGGCGTCGCTCGGCGCCGTCGTCCTGCTGCTCGTGCGAGCCAGCGGGTACGGCCAGCAGGCCCAGGGCGCCTACCAGTCCCTGCGCCAGTCGCTGCCGGCGCTCGAGCGCATCCAGGAAGTCCAGCGACGCTATGACGAAAACGTTCCACCCGCGGGCACCGAGCCGCTCGAGAAGGTGCGCTCGCTGGCCTTCGAGAACGTCTCGTTCGCCTACGAGGCCGCGCGGCCCGTCCTAGTCGAGTCGACTTCGAGGTTGCCGCCGGCGAAACCATCGGCGTCGTCGGCCCGACCGGCGCCGGCAAGTCGACGGTGGTCCAGATCCTGCTTGGCCTGCGCGCCCGACCGCCGGGCGCTACCTCGTCAACGGCGTGCCGGCCGAGCAGTTCACGCCGCGAGGACTGGCACCGGACCGTCGCGTACCTGCCGCAGGAACCGCGCCTGCTGCACGCTTCGGTCGCCGACAACATCCGCTTCTTCCGCCCGCTCGAGGACAGGCGGTCGAGCGGGCGGCGCGCCTCGCCGGCATCCACGATGACATCGTCGGTTGGTCGGCCGGCTACGAGACCATCATCGGCCCCCGCGCCGACGCGGTCTCGGGCGGGCAGCAGCAGCGTATATGCCTCGCCCGTGCCCTTGCCGCCCACCCCGGGGTTCTCGTGCTGGACGAGCCGACCAGTGCGCTCGACCCGCAAACCGAGCGCCTGATCCAGGACTCGCTGAACGAGCTCAAGCACGAGCTGACCATGTTCATCGTCGCTCACCGCATGTCGACTCTCGACGCCTGCGACCGGGTGATGGTGATCGTCGACGGCCGTCTTGAGGCTTTCAACACGGCAAGCGCGCTGCACGTCGACAACAGCTACTTCCGCACCGCCTCCGGATCGCCGGTCGCGCCCGAGACCGGAGCAGCCTCGTTCCGGGCCTCCCACGGCGGCGGGTAGCCGAGCAGCTTCTCCAGCAGCTTGCCGGTCCTCGGCGTAGTGGTCGCGTAGGCGCTCGAGCGCCGGCGGAGTCCTCGGCGGACGGCGTTCGGCGGACGTGTCGCCCGCCGGTTCCAGTCCTCGAAGCGGAAGTCGAAGCGTCGGTACGCGCCGAGCACGGCGCTCTTCCGCTCCGGGGACAGCGAGTGCCACACGGCGCGCGCCACGGGGTTGGCGGAGGCCAACCTCACCGCCGTCGCTGGCAGGTGCGGACGGACCTTGAGTTTGGCGGGCTCCGACGTTGTAGCGCTTGCCGAGGTTGGGGGGCTCGACATCCGGCGCGACCCCGAGGAAGTCGTAGATGCGTCGCAGCACGTCGCGCGGCTCGCGCGCCAGGTCCTCGGTGAACAGGACCAGGATCCGCTCGCGCGGGAAGAGGTCGTAGTAGCCCTCGAGGAGGCGTCCGTACTCGCCGAGCACGACGTAGCAGTCGGTCGGCGTCGACTGGGAGCGGGAGCGAGCGAGCGTCTCCGGGCTGGAGGAGCTCGTCCACCGCCGGGCGAAGGGACGGGTCTCGTCGCCGTCCGGGTCTCCTGGATGTGGTGCGAGTAGGCGCGCTCCACCGGGTCGCGCAGGATCGCGATCAGGCGCGCCGACGGCAGCCGCTCGTGGATCCTGCGCGGCAGCGCGTAGTTGTCGTAGCCCGCGCTCGCGGACCCCTCCCGTGCGGGAGGCCTCTGAGACCCCGGTGATGGGAGACATATACTGCGGCGTGATCGTCCCTGAGAGCCGGCCGCGTTTGGGCGTCGGGAAGGCCAGCCGCAGGTACTCGTCCCACGCCAGCTTCCCGTAGAGCCGATCGTCGCTGAAGTAGGGCGCCTCCTTGTCGGGTGGCAGGCCTATCTCCGGGTGCCCCCGGAGGTACTCGAAGAGCGAGGTGGTCCCCGCCTTCGGCGCTCCGATAACCAGGAAGTCGATGGCTCATCGACCGTCGCGGCGGTTCCGCCTCGAATTGCCATGTCCATCGCCTCCTCCACGCACTTGCGGTCTCTGCATCCCTGCCCCGCAGGGCTGGGAAGTCTAGTAGACGCGTCCGCCAATCGGCGATGGATCGATCCCGTAAGCTGTGCCATCCGCTCGCCTGTCGCTCTGTCGATCGACCCATCGTCCATGGCTTCCAGCAATCGGCTTGACCCGCCCCGAACAAGCCACGCTCGGGTCATTCTGAAGGAGCTCGGTCGCACGATGATCGCCCAGTACTTCGCGCAGCCGGTTCCGGGTTTCCTGCGGCCGGCCTGGAAGCTCGTCACCCAGTGGCTCGTCAAGCTCACCGACAGACTGGCGTCGGCCTTCGTCTCGACGGCCGACGACGCGGCCGTGTTCGTCGTCGTGGCAGAGCGCGTCTGATGGACGTAAAGGGCTACTACGACGAGTACGCGGAGCGCCAGGTGGCTGTCGGCGTCAACGAGCGCCACCGCGCGATACTCGAGTGGGCGTTGAAGTTCGGGATGCACCCCGATCGCTCGGTGCTGGAGCTCGGCTGCGGCGTTGGAACGCTGACCGGCCTGCTGGCGGAGGCGCTCGGTTCCGGAGGATCGGTCACCGCGATCGACCTGAGCCCGGTGAGCATCGAGTCGGCGAAGGAGCGGCTGAGCGGTTTCGCCAACGTGCGCCTGATTGCGGCGGACGTGCTCGAGACGGACCTCGAGGGCGACTTCGACGTCGTCGTGCTGCCGGACGTGATCGAGCACATACCGCTCGAGCGTCATCGGGCGCTCTTCGAGCGGGTTGCCTCATGGGTGCGGCCCAATGGCTTCGTGCTTCTGCACTATCCCAGCCCGCACTACCAAGAGTGGAATCGCAAGCATCATCCGGACCGGCTCCAGATCGTCGACCAAACCGTCCATGTTGACGTCCTCTCCTCCAACGCTTACGCCAACGGGCTGTACATCGATCATCTCGCGACATACTCGATCTGGATGCGCGAGGGCGACTACGTTGTCGCCGTGCTGCGCCCTCTGGCCGGCCCCGGCACGTTCACGGAGCTTCCGCGCCCGCGGGTGTCGCTGGGAGCGCGAGTTGCCGGGCGGCTGCGGAGACTGGTGAAGTGAGCGCGGGATCGGATCTGGTCCTCCTCACCAGCGCATATCCATTCGGCAAAGCATCCGAGACTTTTCTCGAGACGGAGATCGAGGTGCTGGCGGAGCGCTTTCGGCGGGTGTACGTGCTGCCGTCGCACCGTGAGGATTGGGTGCGGCCGCTGCCGCCCGGCGTGGAGCTCGCTGGAGATGGACTGGCTCGGGAATTCCTCGCGCCGGGCGAGGCTTCGTGCGTGTCTTCGCCCGCGGCCACCTCGGTGCTCGTGTCCGCTGTGCGATCCGGGCAGCCCGGCTCGTACTTGCGGGCGCCCCGGTTCTACCTCGACAACCTGGCCAGGAACGTCCTCAAGTACCGCATGCTCAGACGCTTCGTTCGCAAGCGTGGCCTGGCCGATGCCATCTTCTACGACTACTGGTTTGAGAACAGTACGCTCGCGCTGGCGCTGCTGCGAGGGTCCGGGTCGATCCGGACGGCGGTTTCACGCACTCACCGTTTCGACCTCTACGACGAGTGCTGGAGTACGGGTACGGTTCCGTTTCGCGAGGTGAAGGCGCAGGCGCTGGACGCGATCTTTGCCGTCTCGGAGTCAGGTGGGGACTATCTCCGCCAACGCATCCCCGAGCAGAGGGAGAAGGTCAGTGTCCAGCGCCTGGGCGTGAGGGACCCGGGGCACGCATGCCCGTCGAGAGCGGACGCCACCCCACTCGTCGTCACCTGTGCGAGGCTTGAGTCTCAGAAGTGCGTTCACCTGGTCCCCGGGGCGCTGGCGAGGCTGGACCGCCCCGTTCGCTGGGTCCATTTCGGAGATGGGCCCCGAACGGGAGCGCGTCACGGGCGAGGCATCGCGCCTTCTGGGTGGCGGAGAGTCCAAGGTGCAATGGGAGCTGCGGGGACAGGTCGACAACAGCGACATCCTCGACTTCTATGAGGCCAACCATGTCGACGTCCTCCTCTCGCTCAGCTCGTCCGAGGGACTGCCCGTCTCGATGATGGAGGCGCAGAGCTACGGCATCCCCATCGTCGCGCGCGACGTCGGCGGTGTGTCGGAGATCGTCGACGAGAAACGGGCGTGCTCCTCTCGTCGCAGGCGACGCCCTCGGAGGACGCCGTCGCCCTGCGGAAGGCGCTGGAGCCGGGGAGGTTCGCCGCCGAGGCCGTGCGCGCTTTTTTTCAGCAGCGCTTCGACGCGAGGACGAATTACAACAGGTTCGTGGACACGCTCCTCGCCCTACAATGCGGTCGCCGATGATCTCGTCTTCCTTGATGAAGAAGGCCAAGCTGCGAGTTCTCGACTTCGCCCGGAGATCGGCACTGGGCCCGAACCGCGTGGACGTGGCGGCCAAGGTATCGCGGCTTGCCCGCGTCAGTGGATCGTCCCTTCACGGTCCCGTGTGCGTGGAGGATTACGCTCGGCTGCACCGGGTGATGATCACCGGCCCGGTCACGATTGGGACGGGCTCGTCGCTATGGGGCCCCGGCATCTACGTCGAGGCGCGGCTGAACCCGATCGAGATCGGCAGCTACTGCTCGATCGCCCGTGATGTGAGCCTGCATGGATTCGGTCACGATCCGACACGGATATCCACCCATTACATCGGCCGAAACGTTCTCGGGCGTCCGGTAGAGGAGGAGATCGTCAGCGCCGGGCCGATTCGCATCGGGCACGACGTCTGGATCGGAGCCGGCTCACACATCCTGTCGGGGGTAAGCGTTGGGACCGGAGCGGTGATCGGCGCCGGCTCTGTTGTCTCTCGCGACGTGCCCCCCTACGCCATCGCAGTGGGGACCCCAGCGACACCTGTTCGCTATCGCTTCGACGAGGAGACCATCGAGCGCCTATTGGCCTCGGAGTGGTGGACATGGAGTCGTGACGAGATTCGGGCGAAGGAAGCGCTGTTCACCCAGCCCTTGGCGCCCGTTCTTATCGATGAGTATCTCAGATGAAGTGAGGGAAGTCGCCCGATGAAGCTGGCGATCGCGATCCTGGCGCACGACAAGCCCGAGCAGCTCGGGGAGCTGCTCGCCGTCATGCGACACCCCCGGGTCCGGCTCTACCTCCATCTCGACAGGCGCGCCCCGATGCGGCCGTTCGCCAGGGCCATGTCCGAGCGCGGCCTGCGTGACGTCGTCCTCCTGCCCCGCTACCCGACGCCCTGGGGCAGCCCGCGTCTCGTCGACGCCTGCCTGGACGGGCTGCGCGGGCTCGAGGATGGCTGCGAGTACTTCGTCCTACTCAGCGGCCAGGACTTCCCGCTGCGCCCGATCGGGAAGATCGTGGACTTCCTCGAGTCCGTTCGGTCCAGGAGCTACATCGAATACTTCCCGCTGCCAGATCCACGCTGGCGCTTCGAAGGGCGCGACCGCACCGACTTCTACACGTACACCCTGTTCGAGCGTCGCGAGACCTGCATCCCGCGGGGCGAGGACACGAGCTTCCTCAAGCGCAAGGGCCGGCTCCTCAACGAGATGCTGCGGGTTCGGGGCCTGCTCAAGCCAGCTCGTCGTTCGCCCCTATGTCCGGCCCTACGGCGGCTCGCAGTGGTGGAACCTGAGCCGAGACGCGGTCGAGTACATCCTCGGGTTCGCCGACCGGCACCCCGACTTCCGGCGCTATCACGAGCACACGCTGCTGACCGAAGAGATCTTCTTCCAGAGCGCGCTGCTGGGCACCGGCTTCGAGGGCGGCGGACGACATGCGCTGGCGCCTCGGCGGCCGCGACCGCACCGACTTCTACACCTACACGGTGCGGGGCCGGCGTGAGACCTGCATCCCCCGCGGTGAAGACACGAGCTTCCTCAGCCGCAAGGGCCGGCTTCTCAACCGCATACTGAGGCTGCGCAGCAGCCTGAAGCCGCCCCGCAGCTTCCCCTCCTACGCACGCGCCTTCGGGGGTTCGCAGTGGTGGAACCTGAGCCGGGGCGCCGCCGACTATGTCCTCGCCTTCCTCGACGAGCACCCCGACTACCGCCGCTACCACGAGCACACCTTGGCGCCCGACGAGATCTTCTTCCAGAGCATCCTGGTCGGGACCGGTTTCGCCGAGCGGACCGCATCGTCAACGACAACCTGCGCTTCATTCGCTGGCCGGCGGGCCGGAGCCACCCGAGCGTTCTCGGGGTGACGACCTCCCGGCGATGCTGGACAGCGGGAAGCTCTTCGCGCGCAAGTTCGACCCGGCGGTCGACGAGGCGGTTCTCGGGCCTGCCGCGGGAGCATGTGACCGCATGAACGCGTTCCCCGAGATCGCGTGAACGAGAGCGGTAGCCCGAGTACCGCGCTCTGGTCGCGATCACGACCTGCGAACGGCCTCGCTACCTGCGGCGCTACCTGCCGCACTTCGCCCGCCTCTGCGAGCGGGACCCGCGCTTCTCGCTGCTCGTCTCGCTGGACGGCCCCGACGCCGGAGACGGTGCGCTTCTGCGAGGAGTGGGGGGTCCCGCTGATCCACTCGGCCGAGCGCGAGGGGGTCGGCATCTCCAAGAACCGGGTGCTCGAGGCCTTCCCCGGACTTCGACCACTACTTCTTCGTCGAGGACGACGTGGAGCTGGTCGACGGCTCCGTCTTCCCGGCGCACGGTCGAGGTCGCGCGGGCGAGCGGCATCCACCATTTCTCCCTGTGCGGGCGAAGGAGGATCCGCGACTACCCAGCCGAGTCGGTCGTCGCCGGTCGCCATATCGCGCACGGTTTCGTCGGCGGCGCGGTCTTCAACTTCTTCACCGCCGCCGGCCTCAGGCAGGTGGGCGGTTGGCACCCGCGCTTCGCCGAGTACCGGCGCTGGGGCCACACGGAGCACAGCTACCGGTTCTTTCGCGCGGGTCTGACGCCGGCGCCCTTCAACGTGCGTCGGAGCTGGTGGAACCTGCATCTGGCACCTGCCGCCCGCGGTGACCGATCCGGCGCGGCTGCCGGCGGACGGGGACGAGATCGTCGCCCCGGAGCGCGAGCTGATCGACCGGGAGCTGCGCCACGTCCCCGTGCAGACGCTCTCGGCGTACTAGTTCAACGAGCCCTTCGGCCAGCTGGACCGCCTCGCCGCGACCCTGGACGGGGGCGAGCGCTACCCGCTCGTCACCCGACGGAGCGGCGGCACTGCCGCTCCGACTACCAGCTGTGGCGATACCGCTCTCGCCGGCGCGCCGCGCCGCCGGCGCCCTGCTGGCCGCCGCCTGGGAGTGGCCGGGGAACCCGATGCCTCGCTTCACCATCAAGACGGCGATCAGGACGTGAGCGGGCCCCAGCTGGTTTCCGTCGTGCTGCCCTGCTTCGAAGCCGAGCGGATCGCTGCCCGCGGCGCTGGATCGCTGCTGGGCCAGACCTACGCCGACCTCGAGATCGTCGCGGTGGACGACGGCTCCCGCGACGGGACGGCTCCGTCCTCGCGGACTTCGCAGCCGGGATCGGCGCGTCCGCGTGCTGCGCAACGAGGCGAACTCGGGCGTGATCCGCACGCTCAATCGAGGCGTCGCCGAGGCGCGCGGCGAGATCGTCGCCCGCATGGACGCCGACGACCTGGCCTTCCCGACCCGGATCGAGCGCCAGGTCGAGCTGCTCCCGCGCGGCGCCCGGACGTCGGCGTTGTCGGCACCGGCATCGAACCGGTCGATCGCGAGGGCCGCCGGCTCCGGCCGCGCCCGGTTCTCTGCGCGAGCCCCGGCGGGGCGCGGTTCGTGGCCCTCTTCGCCACCCCGGCGATGCACCCGACGATCGTCGCTCGCACCGAGTTGATGCGGGCCCACCCCTACGGCGGGCCGCCCGAGAGCCTGCACACCGAGGACTACGAGATGTTCGCCCGCATGCTCGACGCCGGCGTCGGCTTCGCCAACGTCGGCGAGCCGCTGATGCGGGTCTGCAGCGACCCGAGCAGCGTCTCCGCGCGCTTCGAGGAGATCCAGGTCGAGAACTTCGTCCGCTGCGCCGCCCGCCACCTCGAGCGGACGCTGGGCGTGCGACCGGAGCCGGCCGCGCAGCGGGTGCTCGTCAACAGGATCGACGCGACGGTGGGGCCGCGCGACCTGCGCGCAGGCCTGCGCTGGCTCGACCGCGTCGAGCGGGAGTTCCTGCGGCGCGAGCCGGGCGCGGCGGCCGAGATCCGCCGCGCCGCCGACCTGCAGCGGGTCGACGTCCTCGCCCAGGCCGCGCTCAAGGGCTCGCCGGCCGTGAGGCTCGCCACCGGTCCGCTCGCCCTGCGCTACGGCCGTCGCCTGCTCTCGGGGGACTCACGCGCCTACCTGGCCGGCAAGCTGCGCCGATGGCGGTTCTTCTGCCAGGCCCGCCGAGCCCCGGGCGGAATCTGGCGCGGATGAGCGCGGCGCGCTGACGCGGGGCACCTTCGAAAGAGCGCCACCCGCGTGGCGAGGGCTGGTTCAGCCCCTCCGGCCTTCGTCCTCGGGCCGCGACCTGCCGTCGCGAGCGCGTTCAGCAGCTCCCAGAGCTGTCGCCGTGTCGGTCGCGCCCAAGGCCGTGCTCGTCGGCCGAGTTTCGCCGCAACGACGGCTTCAGGGCACGGCCGCGGCCGCGGTCGAGCCGTCGAGCACGACCCCGTGGCTTCTGAGTGCCTCGCTCAGCTCGCCTGCGAACCGCGGGGGATCGTCGAGCGCGCCGTCGTAGCTGTGCACCACGGTCGGCAGGTCGCGAAGGTTCCAGAGCGCCTGGGCGTTGTAGATCTCCCAAAGCGCCAGGCCGTGGCGCAGGGAGAACTCGTTGCGCGCCGCGAGCGACTTCGCCACGGCCAGCGGGTGGCGGAAGGCCATGACGGCGACGGGCGCCGACCCCCAGGCCTGCATCCACAGAGGCAGCGTCAGGCACGCCCGCGGGTCCTTCCACACCCAGCCCTCCTCCGGGTAGATCTCCGCGAACTCGGTCCGGAGTCGCGGGAGCATGGCGCGCGCCTTGCCTCGCTCGTCCAGCCGTCGGGCAGGCGCGGCGGCGCGAACCAGGTGCCGCCTGCATCTCGAGGATCAGGTCGTTGCGTTCGATCAGGCGCTGGTGCTCCCAGTTGCCCTCCGGGTTCCACCGCCTCGGCGAGATGAAGTCTCCGGTGTCGCCGATCGAGCAGCCCAGTAGCCGGATTGCGTTGGTCATCGCCGAGGTGCCGCTGCGGTGCATCCCGATGACGACGACGTTCCTACCCATCAGCGAGCCGGCATATAGCGCGTCGTAGCGACGAATCCCGACCTCGCGCAGGGAGAGATTCCGCCTCGCGACATCGGTGCAGCGCTGTCGCGGCCCGGGTCCTCGCGCAGCTCGCGCAGGGCCGTGACGGTGGTCTCGTATCCGGGGGTCGAGAGGTCCTCGACGAGCGTGCCGACGCGGTTGTCGCGCAGCAGAGCATCGACGTCGCCGATCCCGGCGGTGGAAACGACCGGCAGGCCGGCCGCCAGGTACTCGCCGATCTTGGTCGGCGAGGAGGAGATCTTCGAGAAGCAGGGCCTGACGAAGGAGAGGCCGACGTCGGCGGCGGCCAGGTAGCGGCCGATCTCCTCGGGCTCGGCGCGCAAGATCCGGTAGTCGCGGTGCCTGATCCCGTTGCGGTCGAGCTCGCTCAGCATCGGCGCCGGGTCGGCCTGGGTCACGATCAGGAAGAGCAGGTCGGGCGCCGATCGCCTGGCGGCGGCGACGAAATCGGCCATCTCGCGCTCCATGTACCAGCCGGTGAACTTGCCGACGTAGACCATCGTCGGCCGCTCGCCGATGGCGAGCTCGGCGCGCGCCGCGGAGCGCTCGTCCGCTCGCTCCGCGATCCGCTCGACGTCGGCGCAGCAGGGGATCACGAAGGTGGCGTCGGGCCCTGCCTCCGCCTCGCTCAGGTGCGGCCGCACGGCCTCGGTCAGCGTCACGACGCCGTCGGCGCGCCGCAGCGCCGCGCGCTGGATCCACTGGGTCAGCCGGTAGGGGACGCCGCCGCGCTTCCAGTGCCCGGCGTCGACGTACTCCTCGGCCATCAGGCCGCGCACGTCGAAGATCAGTCCGGCAGGGAGCGAGGCGCGACGGCGATCATCGCCATCGCCGCCGGCACGTGGTTGCGGGCGTGGATCGCGTCGAGCCGGTGGCGGCGCACCAGCCGGGCGGCGGCGAGCGCGCCGGCGAGCACGTCGAAGGCGGTCGCGGGCAGCGAGGGGCGCTTGTGGTAGCGCAGCGAGTGCCAGGCGATCCCGCGCCGGCGGAGATCGTCCTCGAGGCTGCCGGCGCCGCCGCCGGCTCGAGGCGAGGCTCGAAGGTCATCAGGTGGACCGTGTGCCCCCGCTCGGCGAGGCCGGCGAGGTAGGCGACGACCTGGCTGTGCACCAGCGGATCCTCGAGCGAGAGGTAGCAGACGTAGAGCACGCGCAGCGCTCCCGCCTTGGCCGTGGGTGGCGAGGGCATGCTCTGTCCGAGCGCGCCCCGGGGCTGAAGTCCGCGGTGAGTCCTAGTCATCGGCAGCGCTCACGATATGCGAGAAGGCCACGCGCGCCATGGCTCCGCCGACGCCGGCGTCGATTCTGAGGCGCGGACTTACTAACTCGCTCACCGTCGTCCGGGGGCGCCGCCGGGAGCCGTCTCGGCGCCGATCGGCAGCGGGCCCTCCCCGTAGAGCTGCTCCAGCCCGAAGTCCGCCAGGACCTTCAGGCACTGCTCGACAACCGGTGGCGGTACCTCCTCCGTCCACCGGCTGAGCATGCGGTCCCACTCATCGGATCGCTGAGCCGACGCGGCCGCGCCGAACCAGTCCATCGCCGACGGCTTCCGCGCCTGGCTGAGTGAGAGCGGGTCGCCGCGCGACCGCCCAAGGCGCCGCGACAGTGCTCCACCAGGTGGCCGAGCTCGGCCAGCGGGTCGATGACCACGCTCTCGTAGAAGGCGAGGGCGACGCCGGGGTCGTCGACGTGGCTCAGGGGGTAGGCGTTTTCGATGCACCATTCGGCGACGTGGCCGACGAGCGGCTCCGGGTGCGCGCGGTAGCTGTCGTAGAGCGGGAGCCAGGCGGCGACCGGCGAGGCCTCGGCGCCGCTGCGGCCGGCCGGCGTGGCCAGGTAGTCGCCGAAGCTGTAGAACGGGCCGGCTTGCGCACGATGTCGAGATAGGGCGACGGCGATCGGGTGCCGCAGGATGAAGACGACCGGGACAGTCGGGTGGCGCGCCCGGAGCCAGGGCAGCAGGTTCGTCGTGCTGATGTCCTTGACGATCCGGCTGCGCGGCAGTCGCGTGGTCGGCCCGAGGTCGATCCGCCGCCCGCGAACGCGACCCGACATAGCGCGGTGAACAGCCCGCTCCAAGGCTGGATCGCCCTCGCTTGGTCCCAGGAAGAGACGCAAGCCGCTGCGGCTCGACGCCCAATGGGGGTTGAACGGCTCGAAGATCAGGCGACTCTTGAACTGACGGGCGATGGACTCCGCCACCCAGGTCGTGCCGCTGCGGCTGCCCCCGAGCACCAGGGCCGACCGGGATGGCTTGTGGTTGAGCTCGAGGAACAGCTCCCTGTCGAGGATCTCGAACGCTCGCGCGATTCGTCGCCGGCTCATCTTGCGGCGCCACGTCGGGCCAGCGCGATCGGCGAGGGGTCAGGCACGGTTCGGGTTCTGCTCATCCGGCGCTCGATGATGTAGCGGTTCAGCGTGAAGAGCTGGAAGAAGGGGGGATACGGTTTCGCGTGATGAAGCCCGTTGCGCGTGTGCGCATCGACTCCTGGCTCGTATACTCGATCGTGCTCTTGAATTCCTTGCCCACGGCGACCGGTCGCGGGATCACGCAGCGCAGCGACTCGATCGCCCCCAGCTCGTAGAAGTGCTGCCACTTGTCTGCGGTGACCCGAACTGGCACGATCGCCTCTTTGAGCCTCCGACACGCCTCACGGGTGATCAGGTAGGCCGAGGTGGTCAGCGGCTGCGTCCACGTCGAGCGGATACGCGAGCTTCGCTCCCGCCTCCAGCTCGACCGCGTCGCACGCGCTGAAATCGCACACGCCGAAGTTGCGAAAGTAGAGCAGGACGATCTCACTTCCGTACATGTGGGGCACGACTTCAGCGATTTTCGTGGTGATCGTGGTCGGAAGGATCGCGTCGTCCTCGAGGACGAGGGCGACGCCGTCGTCCTCACTGTCGAGAATGCGTTCATACGCACGTCGATGGCTGAGGGCGCAGCCGAGGGCGCCCGGGGTCAGCCAACCCGGGTAGCGTGCAACGGCAGTCTCGTCGACCAGCTCCGCGCGCTCGGAGGGCGTGAGAGCGCGACCGTCGACGGCCTCGATGAACTCGTGCCGCAGGCTCACGCCCTCGAGCTGCTCGGCCATGCTGGTTCGACGCGATGTCGAGCGCGGGAGGTTGATCACGTAGGCTCTCATCCCGTTCGTCACGATAGTGGTATCGCGGACCGGTCAGAGCCGCAGCAGGTCCATCAGCGCATATTCGGACGCGAGCGCCTCTCGGAGTCGCGAGCGCTGCGCGTCCGACGGCTCGAACGCTGCCACGGACCGTCGCTCGTGCCGTGGGCTCAAGGGTCGGCCGATCAGCTCCGAGAGAGTTCGCGAGCCCATCGGCCATCCGATCGACGCGGAACACGAGCGAGCACTCGTCGATCTTCGCCGCCGCCTCCTCGGATCGCGCCTCTTCGAGAACATCTGCAGCTGCCCGAGCAGCTCCGGCTCCGCAAGACGGTCCATGAAGCCGTCGAAGCCGTCGGCAGCGGTCTCGCGTTCTCTCGTCCGCGCCGAGAATGGCTGATTTTCATCCGCGCGGGGGTCCAAGAGGTACCTGTAGAGGGACAGCACCCGGGCTGCGGGATCTCGCAGGATGGTGACGGTGAACGTACGGTCGGGGAGCCGCACGCTCCACGCCGGGAAGTGCAACCAGCCAAAGAAATAGCGTCCTCGACGCAGGGCGCCTCGGTGGTGGGCGGTTACCACGAGGCCTCCTGTTACCGTCATCTGCCACCCATCCCTCATCCGCCGCTTGACTGTCAGTGGGTCCTCGCCGCCAAGGGCCAGGAAGGACTCGGAGAGACTCGTTCCGCCGGTCTTTCGAGTGTGATGCAGGTAGACACGTTCGAAGCCGTCGTTCAGGAGGTAGCGCCGGCCGATCCTCCTTTGGCCGATCGCGTAGGGGATCGACGAAGCCGATCGCCTGGCCAGCCAGACGATGCGCTCGGAAAGCGGTGCCTGTCCGTTCGTGCTGTCGAAATGTAACATGGCGTGCTATGGGTGAGAAGGATCCTCGATTGTACTCGTCCGATGACCCGCACGTGATTGCAACGTCGTGCCAGGGTCCCTTGACCCCGGCATTCGGGTGCGCCTTGAGCTGCCGGGACGGGCGCTGACAGAGTACGGTATGAAACTGGAGTGTCTTCCACTGTTCACAACTGAGTAGGCGCAAGGATTTCGAACCGCGGGGATGGTCGGCAAGGTGAGGATTCTCACCGCTGCGCGTCGGCGGCTCAGGACGGACCTGAGGGAAGCTCATGCAGGGCTTCCACCACCGTCGTTCAACGCCATGTCGATCTGGCGCCGTCGCTTGCGCTCAGAGGGCCGCTGCAAGAACCGAGCGCTCGTCTATGACGTCGATGACGCGATCTGGCTGACCGGGGGTCAATCCGGGGGCCATTCGCTAGGCGCCTTCAAGGCGGTTTCCCGCAAGGTTCGCTGGCTCGCAGAGCGGGCGGAGCATGTGGTCGCCGGCAACGAGGTTCTGGCTGAGCACCTCTCCACCTACAACAGGAACGTGACGGTAGTGCCGTCCCTGGTCGACCCCATCTCCTCCGCGCTTCGCAGGCACGAGCAAGCCGAACAGGTGACGCTTCGGTGGATCGGCTCGCCAACCACCGCGCCCTACCTGCAGGGTGTCGCGCCCGTGCTCGAGCGGTTTGCGAAGCGGTCGCGACGACCGGTCCGCCTGGTGGTCGTCGGCGGCTCGGCGCCTCGGATCGGCGGGGTGCGCGGGAGGAGCGCGCTTGGAGCCCCGACGCGGAGCGCAAGACCCTTGCCGAGATGGACATCGGGCTGATGCCGCTCGAGGACACGCCATGGACGCGCGGCAAGTGCGCTTACAAGGCGCTCCAGTACATGGCGTCCGGTATCCCGCCGGTCGTCGACGATGTCGGCATCTCGGCTGCCACGGTGGCCGGTGCCGGCTGCGCCGTCTCGGGCGAGGGGGAGTGGCTCGAGGCGCTCGAGGCGCTCGCCTCCGACGCCGCTTGCGCACCGACCTCGGCGCCGTCGGTCGGCGGCGGATCGAGGAGGAGTTCTCCCCGGCGCGCTGGCTGCCGACGATTGCCGCGATCATGCGGGGCGACTCGTGAACCCGGACTATGACCGCGTCTACCACTACGCGATGATCGAGCGGGTGCGCGAGAAGCTCGGGCGGGGTTGAGGGGCAGCGATCAGATCAGGTCGTCGAGCCAGCGGCGATCGTCGCACTCGATTCTGGCGAAGATCTCCTCCGAGAGCTTCTGGTTGCGCCGCGCGATCAAACGCGACTGCGCGCGTTGCCGTCGGAGCCCGAGGCGCCACGCTACCGATCGCACTATCGGCAGGCTCAGGTCCGGGATCTGGGGAACCTGGCAATGTCACTTTGGGAGATCGGCAAGCGAAACCCTGCGCCGTGGTGATAAATGACATCGCCGTAGACGGCGAAGAACAGGGGGTGCAGATTGCGCCGGTTGGTGCGCAGAACTGGACTCCACGGCGTGCCAGTGAGTTCGAGTTGGCGCATGAGGTTGGCGCCTACATCGGTCCTGTCCCTACCGTTCACATCCTTCCACATGTAGCCCATCGTCCAATCCCCCGGTAGGGCTCGCCACTTGCCGACGCTGGTCACGCAGAAGCACGGATGCGGCTGCAGGTCGCCGACGTTCTCGCTCCTGCGCACCGCCAGGAGGGGCGTGCTCTGCAAACCCGCATCTATCAATGGGGCCAGATCGGCGATCGGGAAGGCGTCGCCGTCGAGGAACATGAGCAGGTCGTTGTCATCGGCCTCGTGAGCGATTTCCAAAGCGAGATGGTTGAGCTTGTCCGCGTGGGGGCCGACCTGCTCGATCACCCGATCGAAATACCGGCCATAAGAAGGGTCTATCCCTCCAGCGAGGTCCAGATGCGAAACGGGATCCGCAGATGCCTCCCCAGTTCTCTGGCCTGTATGGGAATCCAGCGGGCAGACCTGAAATGCACTGTGGCGATGTGAAGCATGGCGGCAGGATATCCCGGCAAACGCATCTGAACGCATCTGGTTTTGCCTACAGTTCAGCTTTCAGCAGCCCGTACAGCGGATTGGCGCGGTGGGCCCTGGCGTAGGCGCACAGCGCCGGGCCGATCCTGCCTCGCTCGGCTTCGATGCGGGCGAGGATGAACGAGGTGCTCCATTCGGCGCCTTCCTTGCGGGTGGTGGCTGTGGCCGAGCGGAGCTTTCCCTGCTGCTCGAGAACCAGGGCCTCCTGGTGAGCATCGGGCTCTCGGGTGCCTTGCGGGGTATCATCACTTGAGTCCATCTTATCTGAAGCCTACGATCGCGACATCGGGCCAGGGGGCCGCCGATGCGGCCTTCCGCATCCGCTTGGAGTTGCCGAGTCGAGGACTGGTCGAGCACGGTGTGGCGCTCGAGTTGCTGCCGCTCTTCTCCGCCGAACAGGCGCGGCGCTTCCGTGGCGCGAGCGCCGCCGGCAAGGCCCGGGTCCTGGCGAGTGCCCGCCGCCGGCTGCTGCGTGAGCTGCGCGAGCGGGGGGATGGGGCGTCCACGGTCGTCGTCCAGCGCCAGGTCGACTTGGCGCCATCGCTTGCTCTGGAGCGGGCCGCGGCGAGAGGCCGCAGGCTGGTCTATGACGTCGACGACGCGGTCTGGCTGAGCGGGCGCCAGACCGGCGGCCATCCGGCGAGCGCGCTGAAGGGCGCGGCCCGCAAGGTCCGCTGGCTCGCCGAGCGGGCCGAGCACACGATCGCCGGCAACGAGATCCTCGCTGAGCACCTCGCCGTCTACAGCGAGCGCGTCACGGTCGTGCCCTCGCTGGTCGACCCCGCCGCCTACGCGGTCCGGGTGCACGAGCAGAACGAGGCGCTGACGCTCGGCTGGATCGGCTCGCCCACCACGGCGCCCTATTTGGAGCGGGTCGCACCCGTGCTCGAACGGCTGGCGAAGGAGTCGAACCGGCCCGTGCGCTTGCTCGTCGTCGGCGGCTCGGCGGCGGAGATCGCTGGCGTGCGGGTCGAGGAGCGCGCCTGGAGCCCTGAGGCGGAGTGCGAGGCACTGGACGAGATGGACATCGGCCTGATGCCGCTCGACGACACGCCCTGGACGCGCGGCAAGTGCGCCTACAAGGCGCTCCAGTACATGGCCGCCGGCGTCCCTCCCGTCGCCGACGACGTCGGCGTATCTGGCGCCACCATCGCCGACGCTGGCTGCGCCGTCACCGGCGGGGAACCCTGGCTCGACGCGCTGCAGACGCTTGCCGCGGACCCCGGCCTGCGATCCCGCCTCGGCGTGGCGGGCCGGCGGCGGGTCGAAGAGGAGTCTCGACCTCGCCGCTGGCTGCCGACGATCGCCGCGATCATTCGAGGCGACCAGTAGACGCGTCCGCAAGTTCGTCTCAGGCCGCGAGCCGCAGGTGGGGCTCGCGGTCGGCGATCCGGGCCAGCACGCGGTCGAGGTCGGCGCGGGTGAAGGTCCACTCGAACGGGCGGGCGATCTCGGCGGTAGTGCGCGCCGAAGGCGAGCAGCCGCTCGGCGAGCTCGTCCAGCGAGCCGAAGTCGTTGGGGGTGAGCGCCTTGCGCTGGACGATCGAGAAGTAGAGCTCGATCTGGTTGAGCCAGGAGGCGTGGATCGGCAGGTGGATCAGGCGCAGGTTCTCGTAGGCGCCCTCGAGCCGCTCGATCGAGGCCTGCCCGGCGTGCGAGGAGCCGTTGTCGACGATCCAGAACACGCGCCGCGCCGAGGCGTAGGGCTCGCTGCTCATCACCTGCTCGACCAGGCGCCCGAAGGGCTCGATCCCGGTCTTCTCCTCGACGCGGTCGAAGAGGTTGGCGTGGTGGACGTCCCAGGCGGCCAGGTAGGCGAGCGTGCCGCCGCGGCGGTACTCGAACTCGACCAGCGCCGGGCGGCCCGGCGCCGGCGGCAGCGGTCGGGTGGCGGCGGCCGAGCGCCTGCAGCTGGGACTTCTCGTCGGCGCAGATCACGTACTCGTCGGGGCGCAGCCGCTTGCCCTCGAAGCGCCGCGCGTAGAGGTCGAGCACCCGGCCGGCCTTGGCGGCGAAGTCGGGGTCGCGCGGGAAGATCCACGAGCGCACCTGCCAGGGCTTGATCGCGTCCTCGTGCAGCCAGCGCCAGATCGTCGACGCCGAGGCGTCGGTGACGCCGCGCTCGATCACCAGCCGGTGCAGCTCAGTGCGCGATGAAGCGCGCCGAGCGGCAGGCCGTGGGTGGCCGGCAGCTCGCAGGCGATCGCCTTGACCTCGGCGACCTGCTCCGGGGGGAAAACGGCGCGGGCGACCCGCGCGCTGGCTGGTCCGTGAGTCCCTCGAGCCGCTGCTCGCCGAACCTTCGCCGCCACTTGCCGACGCACTCCGGCGTGGTGTCCAGGCGCTCGGCGATCTCGCCGTCGGGTCGCCCCGGCCGCGGAGTAGAGCACCATCCGCGCCCGCTGCACCTCGCGGAACGGCGTCGTCTCCGAGCGAGCGATGCGCTCCAGCTCGCCGCGCTCCTCCTCGCTCAGCTCGATCTCGATCTTCCGGGCCACTGCGGTGAGTTTCGTCGCCTGCTGCCGAGATCCTGCCGATCCGCCTGAACGTATTTTCGGGCGGGTCTACTAGCCCGGCGCGAAGTCGGGCCAAAGCGAAAGATCGATCTCGGGATACGCGGAAGCGAGCTGTCGAACGTCTTTCTGGAGCTCACCCACCACGGCATCGCGTATCCCCGTTGGCAGCGAGACACGGCGGGTGGGGATGCCAACGGAGCGGCCTATCTCGGAGCGATCGAGCAGGAATGGGGGAAGACCCAGAAAGGCCAGCGTCTTGTCGTAGAAGGCCTGCGGGTCGGCTACGCATCTCTCGTACTGAAGGACGAGGATCTGTGAGCGCGGAAAATAGTCGCAGAGGCGATTCAGCTGCTCGGCGTACCGGCCGCGGGCGAGTGCCGAGCCGGCGAAGATGCGGCGCTTCCACGGCTCGCTGCCGAACAGGCCTTCTTCGTGCGCAATGCCTGAGCGAAAGCGCTCGACCGGGTTGCGGAGCATCACCAGGAGGCGCGCCTCCGGGGCCGCCAGAGACAGCAGCCGCGGCACCCAAAAATCGAACATGTACCGCGGAGTCCACTCGCCCCTGACGAGATCGCCTGAGCGGGGGAAGGCAGCGTGGTAGCCGGCGACGTCGTTCGCGCCAAACTCGCAATCGACGAAGCGATCGAAGTAGTGGAGCTCCTTCCGCTGCCGAACGCTGTGATCGACGCCGGGATGGCAAAGCAGCAGCGAAAACCACCAGGAGGTCCCCGAACGCTGAGTCCCTACCCCAATGAAATCCGGAGGTCCGTATGTCTGGCTTTGGGCCGACGCCCCGTGGCTCTCCTGAGCTCCCCGCCTACTAGGGGAGCGAACCCGATGCCAGTGGCCAGCCACCCGCTGCATGTTTCGCCGCCCGATTGCCTGCTTCGCCCGCCTCGACCAACTCACTGGAAAATTGTAACCCACACGGTCCACACGGAGAGGCCCCAATTGTCAGCCTGACGGTCGCTGGTAACAGACAGATTACAACCACTGCTCCGGCCTGTCCGGGTCACGGTTTCAGCAGCCCGTACAGCGGATTTGCGCGGTGGGCCCTGGCGTAGGCGCGCAGCGCCGGTCCGATCCTGCCCCGCTCGGCTTCGATGCGAGCGAGGATGAACCAGGTGCTCCACTCGGCGCCTTCCTTGCGGGTGGTGGCCGCGGCCGCGCGGAGCTTTCCCTGCTGCTCGAGAACCAGGGCCTCTTGGAGCAGGGGCGAGGCGGCATCTGGCCGTGCGTTTGGCGGCGTCGCGGGCCTGATCTGAGTAGTTGAGCGGATAGGCGAGACGCCGCTCGATTTCGATCCCGGGAAGCACCTTGCCGAGTTCGTTGGGCGGGAACCAGGCCATGTGGAGGCGCGAGAGCACCGCCAGCGCGCAGACCAAGGCGAGGCCGAAGGTAACGCCGTCCAGGACGTGCTTGGCGCCGGCGCGGCGTCTCGTTACGAGGCAGACGCCCAGGGCGAAGACGCCCAGGTAGGCGGCGACCCGGGCCAGCTCGTTGGCGGTGCGCTCGCTGCTCTCCGCCCAGCCCAGCGAGAACGCCGTCCAGAGGGCGAAGCCGAAGAGCAGGCCGAGGGCAACGAGCGCCGCGCGGGTCCGGCCCGGCACCGGCAGCGCCTCGACCGCGACCCCGAGCAGCAGCGCCCACCAGACCGCGACGCCGACCTGGTCGCGCGGGATCGGGTCATAGCCGAGGGCGAGCGGGTCAGATCAGGCCTGCTCCCTGACCAGTCGTTCAATTTCAGGCGATGGGAAAGCTACGACACTCGCCCTGCCGCCAGCGTTGGCCCTGTCTCTTCTTCCTCATGAGCGCTCCGCATTTTGCAATGGCTATTCTCCGCAATTGCAGCTGCTACTCTCCGCATCTGCACAGGCAGTTTTCCGCATCTGCAGGGCATCATGCTGATCGAACGCCACGCCCGCCCACTCGTCGTCGAGGCACTCGGCTACAGCCGGGTCGTGTTCGTGCTGGGCGCCAGGCAGGTCGGCAAGAGCACCCTTGCCAAACAGGTCGTGACAACCGATCACCCGGCCACCGTCGTCACGCTGGATGATCAGGCCACTCGCGACGCTGCTCGCCTCGACCCCCATGGATTCATCGCGGGGCTGCGCGGGCCGGCGCTGATCGATGAGGTGCAGCTGGCTCCCGACCTCCTGTACGCGATCAAGCAGGCGGTTGACGAGGATCCAACGCCTGGGAGGTTCCTGCTGACCGGCTCGGCGAACGTTCTCACGGCTCCGAGGATCTCGGAGTCGCTGGCCGGCAGGGTTCGCCGGGTCGAGCTTTGGCCACTCGCCCAGTCCGAGATACATGCGAGCGCCGGCAACTTCGTCGACTGTCTTTTCGCCGGCGATCCTCCCCAGGTGAGCGCTGCACCGGTGGGCCGGGAAGCCTTCGCCGAGCTCGTGGCGCGCGGTGGGTACCCCGCCGTCTACAGCCTCAGCGAGGGGCGACGGCGCAACTGGTATCGCGACTACGTCCAGGGCATCGTGGAACGAGACCTGCGGGACATAGCCTCTGCTCAGAAGCTGTCGGAGATGCCGAGGCTGCTGCGGCTGCTCGCCGCCAACTCCGCCAAGCTGCTGGACTACAGGAAGCTCGCCGGAGATCTACAGATCTCGGATAAGACCGTCAGCGCCTATGTCGAGCTTCTGCGGACCGTCTTCCTGGTTCACGTCGTTCCGGCCTGGCGTCCGGGCCTGCGCTCCCGGGAGTTGCATACGCCCAAGCTGTACCTGACCGACACCGGCCTGCTCAGTCAGCAGCTCGGCGTCGACGAGAGACGGATCACCACGGACGACCAGGTGACCGGCCATGCGCTCGAGACCTTCTGCGGCATGGAGATCCTCAAGCACCAGAGCTGGGCCGCAGAGCACTCCACCCTCCGCCACTATCGTGTCCACGACGACGAGATCGACATCGTCCTCGAGTCTCAGGCCGGCGATCTCGTCGCGGTCGAGGTGAAGGCCAGCGCATCGATCCGGGAGAGGGACTGGCGTGCGATGCGCCGTCTGCGCGACTCCCGGGCAGATCGGTTCAAGGCCGGTGCCGTTCTCTACACGGGTCGCCAGACGATCCCCCTCGGCGACCGCATCTGGGCCGTTCCCGTGAGCGGGCTCTGGAGCTGACAGCGCGGTGTTGAGCGACACTCCGTTCGCCGCTTGGGGTGGGCAACGCGGCCGGCCTGCCCGGTCACGGCTTCAGCAACCCGTATCTGGGATAGACGGCGTGGGCCCGATGCAGCGAGCGGATCGACGCCGCCGACCCGGCCCCGCTCGGCTTCGATCCGGGCGAGGATCAGCCAGGTGCGCCAGTCGGCGCCTTCCTTGTCGGTGGCCGCCGCGGCGTGCCGCGGCGGCTTCGCCGAGCTTGCCCTGCCGCTCGAGGACCAGCGCCTCCTGGAGGCGGGGCGAGGCCGCGTAGGGCTGCGCGTCGGCGGCGTCGTCGGCCTGCTCGAGGGCGGCGGCGAGGTCGCCGTGCGCGGCGTCGACCTGGCTCTGCCGGAGGGCGTGGCGCCGCGCAGCGGGAACCAGATCGCGAACAGGGCGGCGACCGCGACCGCGGCCACGCCGGCGCGCTGCAGCCGGTTGCGGCGCTGCGCCGGTTGCTGCGCCGGCGCCGCCGCGTCGGTTCGCGGCAGCGAGTAGCCGCTCACGGCGACGGCCGCGAGCAGCATGAAGGCGACCGCGAGCGCGGCCAGCTGCCAGACCCAGTCCAGCGCCGCCGCCATCGCGAAGCCGGCCGCGCCGGCGGTCGCGGCGGCGAGCACCAGGCGCTGCTCGGGCGGCGCCCGCAGCGAGCGCACCGCGCCGATCCCGAGCACGGCGAGGACGAAGCCCCCGATCAGGAGCAGGCCGACGATCCCCAGCTCGGCCAGGTTCTCCAGGTAGAGCGAGTGGGCGTCGCGGACGAAGCCGTCGTAGGAGCCGTGGCGCGCCCACCAGAACTCGAAGGTGCCGGGGCCGATCCCCTTCCAGGGCGCGGTTTCGCTTGCTTCCACCGCCGATTCCCAGAACTGGTAGCGGCCGCTGCCGTGGAAGTTGAGGATCGTGGAGGGCGAGCTGGCCTCGCCGGCCCGCCGCCGCGCCGCGGCTCTTGAAGACCTCCCAGCGGTGGGAGACCTCGTGCGGCCCCCCGGCGGCGAGCGAGGCCGGGATCGCGACGACGAGCACCGCCGCGGTCGCGATCAGCGCCTCGCGGCGGCTGATCCGCAGCCAGGCGCGGGGCGGCCGAGTGCCGCGGACGGCGAGCGCGATGCCGACCTGGACCACGGCGACGCCGGCGCAGACCGCCAGCGCGATCCAGAGCACCTCGGTCCCCTGCTGTTCGGCGGCCGGCGGTCGGCAGGCCGCGGGCGAGCGCCGTCGCGGTGGGCGACCGCCAGCGCCAGGATCGCCGCGCCGCCGGTCCCCGCGGCGAGGGTGAGCAGCTTCGGCAGGCGGTCGGGGGAGAGGGCGAGGAAGGCGACCATCGCCACCGTCGCGACGGCGGCGCCGGTGCCCGAGGTGGCGAGGTAGAGGGTGAGGCCGGCGAGCGGGATCGCCGCCGCGGCGAGCGCCTGGGCGGCGATCGTGCGCGCCGAGGCGGTCGCGGCGAGCAGCAGGGGCAGGGTCATCCCGGCCAGGGCTCCCATCGCGCTCGAGTAGTCGAGCGGGTAGGCGAGACGGCGCTCGATTTCGATCCCGGGCAGCACCTTGCCCAGTTCGTTGGGAGGGAACCAGGCCATGTGGAGGCGGGAGAGGACTGCCAGCGCGCAGACCAGGGCGAGGCCGAAGGTGACGCCGTGCAGTAGTTGCCGGCCGCCGGCGCGCCGGCGGGTGACAAGGCAGATGCCCAGCGCGAAGACGCCCAGGTAGGTGGCGACTCGCGCCAGCTCGGTGGCAGTGCGCTCGGAGCTCTGCGTCCAGCCCATCGAGAGCGCGGTCCACAGCGCGAAGCCGGCGAGCAGGCCGAGGGCGGCGAGGGCGGCGCGGGTGCGGCCGGGCACCGGCAGCGCCTCCACCGCGACCCCCAGCAGCAGCGCCCACCAGACCGCGACGCCGACCTGGTCGCGCGGGATCGGGTCGTAGCCGCCGTTTTCCAGCGCCAGGTAGACGACGAGCACGGCGGCGAGCAGCCAGGTCGCGACCCCGCCCCAGTCGAGCGCCCCGACCGCCAGCCCGTGCCGCGCCGGCTCGGCCCCCCGATCCCCCTGCTCCGCTGTCCCCATCGCCTCCAAAGAGATGCGAAACCTACGCCACCGGCCCGTCGCAAGTAGGCACGTCTCTATCTGCGGCAAACGCTTGCGTGACATTACTACGCCCATAACGGACACACCGGTGCTGTAAAATGCGCCGTATGGGCGTGATTCAGGAACTGGCCTCCGAGCATGGCGCCGAGGAGCGCACGCTTCGCCGCGCCGCTTCGCAGGGCACTCTGCGCTGCCGTCGGCCGGGACCCCGGCAGCTTCGGCTCGCCCCTGGCGAGCGCGAGTACCTGCGGGGCCATTGGGAGACGCTCGCCGCCCTTCGCCGGGCGCTGCGCACCGAGCGCCGCGTGAAGCTGGCCGTGATGTACGGGTCGATGGCGCGTGGAGACGACGACGCCGGCTCCGACCTCGATCTGCTCGTAGCCTTCGACGAGGATCGCCCCTCGGGCGCGTTCGCGCTGAGCGCGCGCCTGGAGCCGATCGCCGGCCGCCGGGTGGACGTCGCGCTGCTGGACCGGGTAGAGGCAACCGCGCCGCTGCTGCTCGACCGGATCGTCGACGAGGGCCGGGTCCTTGTCGATCGGAATGGGAGTTGGTCGCAACTTCGCGATCGCCGCCACGCCATCCATGCCCGTGCGCAGCGCGCTTACCGTCGGCAGATAGCCGGCGCGCGCCAGGCGATCGCGGAGCTGAGCAGATGAGCGACGCTTCGTCGCCGAAGGTCTCGGGCAAGGCGCTCGAGGCCGAGCGGGCGCGCCTGGCGCGGTTCTTCGAGACCATCGGCAAGCACCGCAAAGCGCTCGATCTCGCAATCGAGGAGAACTTCGATGGCGAACTGGATGCCGCGGAGTGGAGAACCGCGTTCGAATCGTCCGAGCCCCAAGATGCGAACCGGACCATGGTGGTAACCGGCGATCACTCGGCGATCCTCAATGCCTACGTTGAGATCCTCAAGGCGAGTGCCGGCTCGCGGCTGCTCGGCCTCTTGCCGCATCGCCGACCCCACGCCGATCAAGCGATCGAGGCTGTCCGTACGGATGGTGGTCTGACGAAAGAGCGGGCAGCCATGCTGAACGAGCTCTACGTGCTCGAGGGCCGCCTCGAGCACGCCTCACCCGATGTCGATGCCGACGAAGTACGAGAGGCCGTCGAAGGGCTGCGAGCGGCGCTCCCGGCGCTCATCGAGAACCTTCGATCCTGGCTCTCGCGCCACGGCGTCGACTTCTGAGGCCTGCGGCAAAAGCTCGCCCTGCTGCCGGCGTCGGCCTTGCCGCCTCCGACCCGGGCCAAATTGAGGACGGAGCAAGAGGTTCGCGTCACCGAGGTCCAGGACGGCGAACGGCTCAATCCCCGCCGCGGTAGGTCCCGCAGCTCCTTCGCCTCCGGATCGCAGTCCACCCCGAGCAAAGAGCCGAACGAGTCAGCTCCCGCCGGCTCCCTGGCGTGTCATCCGTTTCAAGGCGATGCGGAAAGCTGCGACACTCGCCGCCCCGACCGCGGCTGCGGGTGGCCTCAGGCGTGCCAGGCGCCGAGCAGATCCTCCGGCGAGAGCCGCACATCGAGCGGCACGTCCGCGTCGAACCCCGCGAGCTTACCCCGACGAGCAGCGTCTCCTCGCCTGCGCCCGGCACCTGCGCTCGCCGCGCGGCCAGCTTCAGCGCGTCCGCCTGGCCGAAGGGCCGCCTCGCCCGCCACTTGATCGAGCCGACGAAGGCGACTCGCTTCGCCACCGGCCACACATCGCCCCCTACCAGGTCCAACTCGATGCTCCCGGTCCGGTTCCAGTAGCCGCCGGCGTAGCGGGCGGCGCCGAAGCGCTCGACGTCCGGCAGCAGCCGCTCCAGAGAGTCGCGCACAACCGGCTCGATCGCATCAGCCGAAGCGCCACATGGTGGACGCGGCGTTGATGGCCGCGTCTCTGCGCATGGACGAGCGGGGCGTGGAGAGGTCTTCGAGCTCGACCGCAAGATCCAGGCGCTTCCGATTGCGGCGCTCTGGTCCTGACGACGGCTACGAGCGAGTTGTGCCGTTCTCGCCGCCCCCGACCGCGCACTCACACTGGACGTGGCGGTTCGCGCCGCAGCCTGAGTCTCCCCGGCTTGCCTTCCGAGGAGATCGAACGCCTTGCCACGGCGTTCCTGCCGCCCTGACCCGGTCGACTCCTACGGGAGGTGTTGAGCTGGATCGAGGGCGGGGTGGGCAATGCACGGGGGAGCGAACTTCGCTCGCCAGAGCCTTGACCTTGCGTGCGCTTCAGTCGGCACGCCAAGAATCGGATGCGCGACGCCCGCCTCGGTCCGGGGGTGATCGAGTCGATTGTCGCAGCACCCGAGGCCCGCACGGCGGATCCCGACGGGAACCCGGTCTTGATGGGGTTTCGCAGCGACGGTCGGCCGCTTGAGATCGTGATTGCGCTTGACGACCCGGAATTTGTCATTACTGTGATCCCCAGGAGAAAGCGACGATGAAGGCGGACTACGACAGCGAGGCGAATGCCATGTCGATCGATCTGGTTGGCGTGGATCGCTGGGACCATTGCGAGAAGGTCACCGATCGGGTCAACGTGGCCATCGCCAACGGGCGCCCCGTGAATGTCGAGATCCTCTATCCGACGAAGGGGATCGACGATCTGCGCATCGCCGCCGAGCGCTACGGCCTCGACGCCGAGGCCCTGATCGCGGCCGCCCAGGCCGCCCTCGCCGCCCCCGACCGTGCGGTCACCTTGGACGTGGCGGTTCGCGCCGCAGCCTGAGACACGCATCTGTAGGGGGCCGGCGGCCTCACCGGCGAGATCGGTGATCCAGGCTCACAGCACCGCAATCGGCCAGGCGGCGAGTCGATCAGGCCGCGCCCCGCCGGTGGCGGATCACCGATCCCCTGCTGCGCAACTTCCTGGTCGAGCTCAATCGGTGACGATCGGCGCGCGAGCTGCGGTCTGCGCTGAAGGTCTACAAAATCATGCGTCAAACGTATAGAAATACCTGCGTTAGGGGTATACTGGCCGTCAAATGGCGAGCGCCGACTCGCTCCCCTATAGGACCCGGCTTGTCGATCCCTATCTCGATGAGCTGCTCGTGCAGCTCTCGGGTCTCCTGGTCATAGGGCCGCGAGCGACCGGGAAGACGACGACGATGAGCCGGCGGGCCGCTACACGGGTTCGGCTCGACATCGAGGCAGAGGCGGCCGTCTTTCGCGGCGATCCCGTCGCCGCTCTTCGCGGCCGCCCTGAGCCGATCCTCCTCGACGAGTGGCAGAACGTGCCCGGAGTTCTCGCGGCTGTTCGCAGGGCGGTGGACGACGACCCCCGTCCCAACCGCTTCTATGTCACAGGCTCGGTTCGCGCGGAGATCGAGAACCGAGTTTGGCCGGGCACCGGCCGGCTCGTGCGCTTGGCCATCTACCCGATGGCGATCCGCGAGCAGCTCGGCCTGGTGGCCGGGCCCACGTTCTTCGACAAGATCGCGGCGGGAGAGGAGCTCAACCGCCCCACGGACGCCCCTGACCTGATCGGCTACGTGAGCCTGGCCTTGCGGAGCGGCTTCCCGACGGCCGCCCTCGAGCTGACGGGCCAGGCGCGAGATGCCTGGCTGGGCAGCTATGTCGACGATCTCCTCAGCCACGACATCGAGCAGCTCGAACAGCCGGGGGGCAGGCGCCGCGACCCCGGGCGCCTACGCGATTACCTCGAGGCCTACGCCCTCGGCTCGGCCGGAATCAGCGAGCACAAGACCATCTACGAGGCCGCCGAGATCACCAAGGTCACCGCGATGGCCTATGAGAGCCTGCTGACCGATCTACTCATCGTGGAGCAGGTTCCGGCCTGGACCTCGAACCGGCTCAAGCGTCTCGTGCGTCAGCCGAAGCGCTACATGGTCGACGCGGCGTTGATGGCCGCGTCTCTGCGCATGGACGAGCGGGGCGTGGTGGCCGACGGCAACGTTCTCGGGCGCGTCCTCGACACCTTCGTCGCCGCCCAACTGCGGCCGGAGGTCCCCGTCTCACGCACCCGCCCGCGGCTCTATCACCTGCGAACCGAAGGGGGTCGTCACGAGATCGATCTCCTGGCCGAGCTTGGCGGCGGGGGCGTCATCGGGATCGAGGTCAAGGCAACCGCCGCCCCGGACAGCGGCGACGCCAAGCACCTGAGCTGGCTACGCGACCGGCTCGACGATCGCTTCCTGGCCGGCGTGGTCTTCCACACGGGCCCAGAGGTCTTCGAGCTCGACCGCAAGATCCAGGCGCTTCCGATCGCGGCGCTCTGGTCCTGACGACGGCTACTGTGCGGGCGGCGCCGGGTCGGCAAGTCGCGCCTGATGCAGGAGAGTTCCTGGCGGATGTGCCGCGATGGCCGAGGCGAGCGGTGGCAGCGACGCCAGGGCTGCTAGCGCGTATACGGTTCACTCAGGTGGCCGACCCTGTCGGGCCGGGATGGCCCGACGGCACACGTCCACCGGCGTCTTCAGCCACCGATGGAAGGATTGTGCACCCCATCGGGGGCACAATCCTTCAAGATCGCGCCGGCTTCGAGTCGGCAAGGTCGCTCGGCGGGACAAACCTGACGGAACCGGATATGCATCGGGCTGCTATCCATTTTCTCCCCTAGTATTATCCAATTGTCCCCGTACTGACTGACCGATTCGCCGACTCCCCATGTCCGTTGTCTTCCCCCGACACAATCGTAAGCTGATCGTGGAAGGCCTGAAGGACACCCGCGTGGTCTTCGTTGCCGGGGCCCGGCAGGTCGGCAAGACGACCCTGACGCGCGACATTGCAGCGCACGAGCATCCGATGGTGCGCCTCGACCTCGACGACGACGACGTCAGGGGCGCCGCACAGACGGACCCGGTGGGATTCGTGGCGGCGTTGCCCGGCCCGGCCCTGATCGACGAGGTGCAGCGCGCGCCGGGGCTTCTGCTTGCGATCAAGAGTGCGGTCGATCGCGATCCCGAGCCGGGGCGGTTCCTGCTGACGGGATCCGCCAACCTGCTCGCCTCCAGAAAGGTTAAGGACGCGCTCACCGGCCGCGTCGACTCGGTCCCGCTGTGGCCTCTCTCCCAAAGCGAGGTTCAGGGTGGGGCGCTCAACTTCGTCGACGGCCTCTTCGCCTCCTCCCCGCCGTGGATCGAGAACGCTCCGGTCGGTCGCGACGCCTTTGCCTCGGTGCTGGCGGAGGGCGGTTACCCCGAGGCGCGACTCCGCAAGGGGCAGCGTCGCCGCCGCTGGTTTCGCAACTACGTGGACACGGTGCTCGACCGCGACCTGCGCGAGCTGAGCGATGCGATCAAGCTCGACGAGATGCCGAGGCTGCTGCGGCTTCTCGCCGGCCAGGCCGCCAACCTGTTCTCCTCCCGAGCTGTGGCCGGGCGACTGGGCCTGCACCACGCCACGGTCAAGGCCTACGTCGCTCTCCTTGAACAGACCTTTCTGGTCATGCGGCTGCCCGCATGGCGGCCCGGGCTCGGCGCTCGCGAGGTCGCGACGCCAAAGGTCTACCTGGTCGACACCGGGCTGCTCACCGAGCTGCTTGGCGCCGACGAGCGGCGGATTCGCGAGGACGATCAGATCACGGGCAAGGCGCTGGAGAACTTCGTGGCGAGCGAGCTGGCCAAGCACCTCGAGTGGGCCGAAACACCGGCTCGCCTGTACCACTACCAGCGCCAGAGGGCCGATATCGACCTGGTGCTCGAGGCCGCCGACGGTTCCATCGCGGGGGTCGAGGTGAAGGCCGCGGCAACGGTGACCGAACGGGACACCAGGCGACTGAGGGAGCTGCGCGACAAGCGAGGCGGCAGCTTCCGTGCCGGTGTCGTCCTCTGTGGCAGAGCCGAGACCGTCCCCCTTGGGGACCGCATCTGGGCGGTGCCGGTCAGCGGGCTGTGGAGTTGAGCAGAGCGTAGGTGGGATTCAGGTCGTCGTGCGCGGCGTCGCCTCGTCACCAGGCAGACGCCGAGCACGAACACGTGCTCATCTCGAATCGCGACGACCACCTTCGCAACTCGGAGCTGTTCCCCTTTGGCGACCGGCTCTCGGCCGTGCCGGTCAGCGCCCTTGGCGGTTCGGCAGTGGAGCACCCGATGAGCCCCCGCTAAAAGTCGTCCTCGAGGCGCTTCCACTGTTTGCGGCCAGGGCCTGGGGATTGGAGAACCTCGGCCTTCGCCAGCTTGCGCAGCTCTGCGCGGATATGGTCTTTGCTGACGTCTGGCAATGCGCGGACGAGGTCCTCAGCCGTGAAGGTATCGGACATCCGCGATCGGATGAATTGCCTGATGCGCTCCGCTTTTGCCCCTCGCCCGGTAGCGATGGTCCCAACCCGAGACTCGAGTTCCTTGTAGGCGGAGTTGAGCACGCCGAGGAAGTAGTTCATCCAGGGCCAGATGTCATGCTGTCCATTGGCCCAACCAGCGGTTGACTTCTCCAGGCTCTCGTAATAGGTCTGCTTGCTGTCGTCGATCAGTTTCTCCAGGCTGATGAAGCGCCCCACCTCATGCCCAGCCTGATAGAGGAGCAGCAACGTCAGGAGCCGAGACATGCGTCCATTCCCGTCATCGAACGGATGGATCATCAAGAAGTCGAAGACATATGCGCCGGTCAGCAGCAGACGGTCATGCGTTCCCTCCTTGAGCGCCTGGTCGAAGCGCTCATGCAGCTCGTCCACAGCCTGCGGTGTTTCGAAAGGGTTGAGGCCCTCGAAGATGACTGCGACTTTCCGGCCCTGCTTATCGAAGCGCGCGACCTCGTTTTGAGTGCTCTTGAAGCGCCCGGCGGGCTTGCCGGTGAAGGAGTAAAGGTCACGATGGAACTGCTCGACAACCGACCGCTTGAACGGGATGTGCGCGGCGCTGAAATGAATTGTGTCCAACGCCTTGCGGTATCCGGCGATTTCTTCCTCAGGACGGTTCGCGGGAGCGGTCTTCTCTGCCACCAGTTCTCTGATTGAGGGTCTCTATGTCCTCCGCGCCCCATCTTGACCGTTGCCTGTCGAACCTAACCTGCCGCTTTGTCGCCAGGTCGACCGCCGAATACGCAGTGTCGCCGCCGAAATGCGTATTTGGGCCCGACCACTGCGCATTGCGCGACCGGCCCCTGACAGTTGAACGGATTCACCGTACATCCGTGTACGGGAATACCGGACAGCGGAGACGGACATCCCATCACAGCATCGCGATCGGCCAGGCGGCGAGTCGATCGCCGAACGGCACGACCTGGTCTCCCGCGTAGAGGATCACGCCGCGCACGAACCGCTCCCCCAGCCCCTGCGCCAGCGGCCCGAAGCGGCGGAAATCCGCCTCGCCGACGCTGGCGGTGGCCTTCACCTCGACGCCGGCGATGCGGCCATCGGCCGTCTCGAGCACGAAATCGATCTCCGTGCCCTTGGCGGTCCGGTAGTGGAGGACCCGCGGTTCCTCCGCTGCCAGCGACGCCGCCTTGACGATCTCCATGCCGGCGTAGCACTCGAGCACCAGGCCGAACAGGGTGAGATCGTCCGCTAGTCGCCGGCGATCGGCGTGGAGCAGGTGGCAGAGCAGGCCGGAGTCGGAGAGCAGGAGCTTGGGCGACTTCACCAGCCGCGGCTGCAGGCGCCGGTGCCAGGCCGGCAGTCGGCAGGTGAGGAACACCCGGTCCAGCAACAGCAGGTAGCGGTCCAGCGAGCTTTGAGGAATGCCGAGGTCCTGGCCGACCGCGCTCTTGTTCAACGTGCCTCGAGTCCTCAGCGCGATCGCCGCCAGCACAGCGGGGAGTTGCTCGAGGCGCTGGATGTCGGCGAGCCCGCGGACATCGCGGTCCAGGATCGTGCTCAGATAGTTGGCGAACCAGCGCCGTCGGCGCGCGTCGTCCCTGTATAGGGCGGCCTCTGGATAGCCGCCGCGGAGCACTCGCTCGATCAACTCCCCGTGCCCGAGCGGGGCGGGCCGCGGGAGATCCGGCCGCTCGGCGAACAACGACTCGACGAACCGCGCCGCCGGCCGCTCCTCGATCTCCGCCCTGGAAAGCGGCCACAGCGTCAGCACCTCGATCCGGCCGACGAGCGCGTCGGCCACGGTCGGGAGGGCGAGGACGTTCGCCGAGCCGGTGAGCAGGAACCGCCCCGGGTCACGGCGGCGGTCGACGGCGGCCTTGATCGGCAGGAAGAGCTCGGGAGCACGCTGGACCTCGTCAAGGATCACCGGAGAGCGAAACGCCTCGATGAACCCGACCGGGTCCCGCCGGGCGGCTGCGAGCTGTGTGGGGTCGTCGAAGGTGACGTATTCCGCCTCCTGCCCGTGGCGCTCCAGATGGGTGACCAGAGTGCTCTTGCCGGTCTGCCTCCCTCCCACCAGCATGACGACGGGCGTGTCCGACAGCGCCGCCAGGAGGTGCTGCGCGAGAGCCCGCTCAATCATCGTGTAAATCTACCATGTGATGGGGAAATATCCCCCACCAACTTCTCGCGTTTGACAGCCGAGCCGCCGAAACCATAAGGTTGGTGCCAGTCTGTTCAGAACGAGTCAATCGCCCCGTGCTGCGGCCACGAGGCAAAGCGGGGGAGCAGAGCACAGGGGAAGGCGATGAAGGCGACTATCGGGGGAGAGGCGAGGCGATCCATCTTCATCGGCCGATTTCATCCAGGCAGAGAGCACCTTGTGGGTGTCTCGGCGCAGGGCGATGTCGGATGACGGTCTGACCCCGAATACTGGCCGCGAGCAGGTTCTCGAAAGCCAGCGCGCTCGCCTGCTCGAGGCGGCGGCGGAGGTAGTGGCCGAGCGGGGCCTGCGCGGGGCGAGCGCAGCCCAGGTTGCCAAACGTGCCGGTGTCTCGCGTACGACATTCGCTCGGCAATTCGACAACCTTGACGACTGCTTCCTTGCCATGCTCGATCGGATGCTCGAGCGCGGCACCACGCTGGCGGCCGAGGCTTTCGATCGCGAGTCCTGCTGGGAGGACGGCGTGCTCGCCGGTCTTGAGGCCTTGCTGGTCTTCCTCGACTCCGAGCCGGTCTGCGCGCGCGCCGGTCTTCTCGAGAGCATGACGGGGTTCCCGTCGGGGTTTCAATCACGCGCCCAGACGCTCGGGCAGCTGGGCCGGCTCGTCGACGCTGCGGCTCGCCAGCAACTCGCTCTGGAGCGCCAGCCGCCCGCAACGACGCCGGAGGCGATGGTCGTGTCGGTACTGGGCATACTGCGAAGACGGCTGCTCAGCGGCGAGGTGCCGCCTTTCGTGGGCCTACTCGACCAGCTCGCCGAGGTGGTCGTGGCGCCCTACCTTGGGCCGACTGCGGCTGCGCAGGCCGCGAGCAGGGGCCACGACCGGGCCCAGGCCCTCCTGCAGGAGCACTCGCTCAGACTCCCACGTGCAGGCGTTGAAGTGCCCCGCATGCTCCGCCACGCGAGCGCCCACAGGCTGCGCTCGTGCCTTCAGTATCTGGCTGACAATCCCCAAGCGTCCAACCAGGCTGTCGCGGCGGGCATCGGCATCTCCCACTCCGGGCAGGTCTCGATGCTTCTCTCCCGCTTGCATGACGCTGGTCTGCTCGTCAAGGGCTGCGGCGGGGCGGGGCGCCCGAACGCCTGGTGCCTCTCGCCCTACGGCGTCGAAGTGGCAGAGGCACTCGACCGCCGCTGATACGCGCCCGGGCGGGTGCGTTTGGTCTCGGCAGGCCGGCAGTGTGTTCGCTCATTCAAATGACTTCGAGTGTCTCTGAATATGAGTCAGTCAAAGTGCCGCATGTCGCACTATGTGCGACATCTTGAAAGCTCGCTCCGCGTTGGTACGTTGCCGTCACGTTGACGTGACGCTGTGCTGCGGTTGCCGGATCCCGCTCCAGTTTACCTCGGGCTCGTTACGCCACTCTTACCGACGCGACCCGTTGGTTCTCGGGGGCTCGATTACAACGAATGGAGACACAGATGACTGGAAGGATTCACGCGAGCGCCGCGAAGTTCGTCGTAGCGATTCTCGCGCCGCGCCCATCGCCGGCGACCAAGGCGATCGGCATAACCGCCGTCTTGGCCGTCACGGCCGGGGCAGCAAGCGCGGTGACCTACCTCCCGATCTACAAGAACATCCCGAGCACGTTCCCTGGGAACTCGCCATCCTTGGGATTCGAGGCGACCTCGGCGTCGGAGTTCGGCGGTCAGGTCGAAGTCGAAAGTGAAAGCGCCAACAACACGAAGGTCACGGTTGCGATGAGCAGTTGGGCTTGTCAGAGCGGAACCTGGAGAAAACGTGCGCGACGACCGCTGGAGCCAAGTTCTCATGGCCGGTCACGCTCAAGATCTACCTCCCGGAACCGGACAACTCGGTCGGTCCCCAAATCGCGCAGCTGACGCAAACATTCAACATGCCCTACCGGCCATCGGCGAACCCGACGAAATGCACGGGCGGCAGGTGGTACAGCAAAGGGAATTGCTACAGCGGCAAACTGTTCAAGATCACGTTCGCGTTGAAAGGCGTCTACCTGTCCGACAAAGCGATCATCAGCGCCTCCTACAACACCAGCGACTATGGCGCTGACCCGCAAGGTCCCGGCTGCACCATCCCCGGCTGTCCGTATGACTCGCTGAACGTGGGGGTTGAAAACGGATTCGCAGAAACTCCGATTTCCTCGCTCTCGATCGGCGCCCAGCCGCTGCCGAATGACGCATACCTCAACTCAAGCTGGACCGGCGCCTACTGCAACGGTGCCGAAGGTACCGGTACGTTCCGACTCGACTCAGCCTTCGGAGAATGCAACTGGACTATCTTCCAGCCATTGTTCGAAGTCGCGACCGGCTAGCGCTGTAAGACCGACCGGCAAGAGCACAGCATCTGACGGAGGCCCCGCCATCGGTGGGGCCTCCGTCGTGCCTACGCCCTGCGTGGGCATCGGCCTGGGCCCTTGGCCGAGGGCCTCCATGTACAGCTTCCCCGGAAGAAGGCCGGGCCTCCCGGCCGTCGGGTCTACCGTTGGCATGCTCGGGCAACCGAAGATTTGTCGGTTCGTGGGACGGCATCGCTCATTACCTTATGGGTAGTGTAATATGGCCTAATGGGTAATAAGAGACGTGGAAGCTCGGAGCTGTTCCCCACGGACACTCCGATCTCAGCGGAGAGGATGATCGGCCGCCAAGACGAGGTTGCCGCGATAGCGTCTTCCCTGCGAGGCGGGGGGAACCTGGTTGTGGCGGGGCCGCGGCGCACCGGCAAGACGACGGTCTGCGACGCCGCCCTCGCGCACCTGGCGAAGGAGGGGTGCTACGTAGCCGCAGTTGACCTGTTCAGGCTTGCCGATGCAGCCGACCTGGCGGAGCAGCTGGTGCTGGCGGCGGTCGCCAACCGCGGTGGCCTGCGCCGGCTCGTCCAGAGAACCCGCCAAGCCGGCCGGGCTCTGGCCGACGCCGCCACACTCACCGCGACAGTTCGCGCCCGCGCCGAGCTCGGCGAGGATCTGGAGCTCGCCTTCCGCCCGGGACTGGCCCGCGAGGACCCAGACCGCTTTCTGGCCTACGCGCTCGAGCTGCCGCAGCGAATCGCCAGCGCCGACGGCCACCGCACGATCCTCTTCCTCGACGAGTTCCAAGAGGTCGCCTCGGCCAAGCGCCCATTTGGGGACCCGGACAGGCTGACCAAGCGCATGCGGGCGATCTTCCAGCGCTCCCCCGACGTGAGCTTCCTGTTCGCCGGATCGATCGAGCACCTGATGCGCGACCTGTTCGCACCCGAGGAGCGAGGTCTGAGCCAGTTCGGCTCCTTCTTTCCCCTGCCGCCGATCGAGCCCGAAACCTGGCAGGAGGGGATAGCCGCCCGCTTCGCCGAGGACGACTGCACGATCGACGGCCTGGCCCTGGACCGCCTGATTGCAGCCGGTGAGGGTCATCCGCGCGTGACGATGCTGATTGCCCGCTGGACGCATGAGAGCTCTCTGGTCGATGCCACCAGACAGATCACCGACACCCACGTCAGCGCCGGCATCGCCGCGGCCCAGCTGGCCGACTTGCCCAAGCACGAGCAGACGCTCGAGCGGATCCGCTCGCTGGGGCGCCACACACAGCGCATCGCCGTGCGCGTCGCCGTTGGCAGCCAGCCATACAAGGGCCTGAATGCGAAGATCGCCAACGATGCGCTGCGCGCCCTGCGCGACGCCGGGATCATCGACCAGGCCGCGCCCCGCCGGTGGCGGATCACCGATCCCCTGCTGCGCAACTTCCTGGTCGAGCTCAATCGGTGACGGAAGAGCTCCGCGACAGCCGCGGCGACGGGTTCGCGGCCGGCGTCGTCATCCACGCCGGCGAGCAGCGTGGGGCACATCAAGCAGCTCAGCAGGGCGGCGTCCCGGGTCATCCCAGGAGGTGCTGCGCGAGCGCCCGCTCAATCATCCATGTGATGGGGGAATATCCCCCAGGATGTGGCGGTCTGGCTCTACTTCGGCAGAATGCCGGACTCCTCCAACCAGTCGGAGACCCTGACCTTGTAGCGGTCGAGCTCGGCCAGCAAGGTCTCCACGGCTCGATGAAGGGCGCGCCAGGAGGCGGGCGGGTAGGCGTGAGCCAACTCGTTGCGCATGTCCTTGACGTTCTGCAGCCGCGTCGCGCCGGCGTTTGAGATCACCCCCAGCTCCGCCAGCCGTTGCCAGGGGCTGCCCGAGCCCTTCGGGGCTGCCCCAAGCCGTTGGCCCTCGGCAAGGGCTCGCGAGGCCAGCTCTTCCAGGTGGCCGATCAGCACGTCCAGCTCATGCTCGATCACCGCGACCTTGTTGCGCTCGCGCGGATCGGGGGCTTGCGCAGCGGACTGTATGGCGGCGGCGGTGAAGTCGGGGGCCAGGTCGTCGAGCGCCGCCAGCAGCTGCTCCCGCGTGGCGGGTATCGCTGCGAGGATGCGCTCGAGGCGCTCCTGACCCTTCGTCTGTCGGGCGCGACCGCCTGCCGGGGCGTCGTCGCTGCTCGCGCCCTCGCGCATCAGCGCGCCAGCCTGCTGCGGGCCGCGGAGATGCCGCGGCGCGCGGCGGTGCGAGCAGCCTCTGCTTCAGTGGCGGCTTCGCGGAGCGCTCGCCCTCGTCTGCGGTCAAGGCGGGGCCAGATCTCGTCGCGGTCGACGATCGTCCGGCCCTCCAGCAGCACGTCGGTCAGCAGCGAGGGAGAGCGCTCCGCGTTCTCGAGGAGCGTCAGGTGAACCGGCCTGCCGATGCGCTCCTGAAGGCGGCGGCGAAGCTCCACGATGTCTTCGGGGTCCCCGCTGGAGTGGGCGACCAGCAGGTCGATGTCGGAGTCCGGCCGATCGTCTCCCGTGGCCGTTGAGCCGAAGAGGACGGCCAGGCGAACGCTATGCTCGGTGCGCAGCGCCCCGCGAAGCCCGCTCAGCAGCCCCCAGTGCCGCTGCAGGTAGCGCTCTTCGCTGTAGGGGAGGCTGACCTCGCGCCTGCCGCGGCGCTTTCCGCGCAGCAGGCCACCGTGGACGTAGCGGCGCAAGGTGCGCTCGCTACAGCCGAGCCTTTCGGCGGTTTCCAGGAGTCTTCGTCCCATGCGTCCGGATTATACTTTTGGTGCGTCCAAGTGGAATCGTAAGATCCAGCGGTGCCGCTCGCGGCCCGCTGGTCCTGAGCGATGTCCGGCGGGCGCTGCTGCACCGGGCTCCGTGCCGTGTACAGTCCCCCGAGAGAAAGCGAGCCGAGCGGATCAGCTCCGACCGGCTCCCCGGCGTGTTATGGGTTTCAAGGCGATGCGGAAAGCTACGACACTCGCCCTGCTGCTGGCGCTGCTGCTGCCGGCTGCCGCCGCGGCCCGGGTCGTGGCGCCGCCCGGCAACTCGGAGGCTGACCAGTACTTCGAGACCTTGCCCGCCTCCACCGGCCCGCGCTCGCCAGACTCGACGAAGAAAGCCCGCGACGCCGTGCGAGACGGAGCGCTGAGCGAAGCCGCCGAACGAGCCCTGCGCAAACGAGGGCCGGCCGGCCTGGCCGTGGCGACCGCGGTTGCCAAGACCGCACCGCCCCGGCGACCGGGCGGCGGCCGGTCGCCCTCGCCGGCCTCGACGGTGCGGATACCCGGGAGGCAGGGGCTGGGTGCCCTGTTCCCGCTCATCCTGGTGGCCATGGTCGGAGGAGCGGTCGCCTTCGCGGTTGCCCGCCGAAGACCCGCGCCCAGGCCCAGGCTCGGG
Source organism: uncultured Solirubrobacterales bacterium (assembly GCA_963707965.1). GTDB lineage: Bacteria > Actinomycetota > Thermoleophilia > Solirubrobacterales > 70-9 > VRUE01. The sequence continues at coordinate 516,110 of CAVPRR010000007.1, read as the reverse complement.
AAGTGAAGCGAGCCGCCGCCCTCGCCCTCGTCGCCTTCGGGCTCACCGCGGCGCTGGGATCGGCACTCGCCGCCCAGGCCCCGACTACCCCGCCCGCCGCCCGCCCGCCGAGCGCCCCTCGTGCCGCGACGGCGCCGCGTGGCCTCCAGCTCGGGGTGGCGGGCGTCTCGTTCTCCAGCCCCGACGCGGCGTTGCGCGAAGAATGGATGGCGAAGGCCCGCGGCACGGGGGCGGATCTCGCCCTCCTCGGTGCCGTTTGGTCCGGGATCGCGCCGGCGAGGCGCCCCGCCGGCTTCGACGCAGCCGAGCCGGCCGATCCTGCCTACGACTGGGACTCGCTCGACGCCGCGGTTCGCTCCGCCGTGGCGCACGGTCTTCGGCCGGTGCTCGAGATCGACTTCGCGCCCGCCTGGGCGGAAGGGCCGAATCGCCCAGGCCCCACCCAGGCGCCCCCCGGCACCTGGCTACCGCAGCCCGACCAGCTCGGCCTCTTCGCCCAGGCGCTCGCCGCGCGCTACTCCGGCCGCTTCGTCGACCCGGCCCAGCCCGGCGCCGGGCCGCTGCCCCGCGTGCGCTACTTCCAGATCTGGGCCGAGGAGAACCTCTCCGAGCACCTCAGCCCGCTCTGGGAAGGGCGGCGGCTGGCCGCCCCCGCGCACTACCGGGCGATGCTGAACGCCGCCTACGCGGCGATCCACCGCGCCGACCCCGGCGCGCGCGTCATCGTCGGCGGGCTGGCGCCCTACGGAGACGCGACGGTCGGCGGCAGCCGCATCCCGCCCGTCTGGTTCTGGCGCTCCCTGCTCTGTCTGCGCGGCTCGGGCTTGCGCCCCACCCGCTGTCCCAACCCCGCTCACTTCGACATCGCGGCCCACAACCCGATCGACGTCTGGGGGCCGAGCCGCGGCGCCGCGCAGCCGCTGGACGTCTCGGTGCCCGACATCGGCCGCCTCACCGCGATCGTGCGCAAGGCGCTGCGCACCGGACGGGCGCTGCCCACCAAGCCCAAGCCCTTCTGGGCGACGGAGATCTGGTGGGACTCCAGCCCTCCCGACCCCCGCGGCGTCCCGATCCACCGCCATGCCCGCTACCTCACCGAAGCGCTCTACATCCTCTGGCGCCAGGGGGTCAACGCGGTGATCTGGTGGTACCTGCGCGATCAGCTCCCCGGCGCCGCCGGGTACGCCGCAACCCAGCAGAGTGGGCTGCTCTTCCACGACGGCACGCCGAAGCCGGCCTACAGTGCCTTCCGCTTCCCCTTCGTCGCGGAGCCCGACGGGCGCGGGCGGGTGTTGCTCTGGGGCAAGGCGCCGCGGGCCGGGCGGCTCGTCGTGCAGCGGCGCACGCGGCGCGGCTGGGCGCCGCTGGCCCACGCGGTAGCCGGCCCCAGCCGGATCTTCGTCGCCCACGTTGGCGCCCCGCGCCCCCTTCGCCTCCGCGCCAGGCAGGGCCGTCAGGCGAGCCTTCCCTGGCGGCTGCGATAAGTGCGGTAGGCGGTAAGGCGGTAGCGGTAGGCGGTAAGGCGGTAAGGTACCCCCGTACAGCCGAGCAATACCGGTAACCGCGAAGGGAGCGGAGATGGGGAGGAGGATCCTGCTGCTGGTCGGGGCGCTCGCCGCCTTTGCCCTCGCCCTTGCGCCGGCGCCCGCCTCCTCGCTCGCCGCCTGCACGCCTCCCTACTGCCCCTCCCACACCTTGCATGTCGTCAAGGCCGGCAACGGCGACGGCACCGTCGTCAGCTCCCCAGCCGGGATCAACTGCGGCTCGGGCTCGCAGTGCAAAGCCGACTACGAAGAGGGCGCCAAAGTCACCCTCACCGCCACCGCGGCCCCCGGCTCCACCTTCACCGGCTGGACGGGCGGCGGTGGCTGCTCGGGCACCGGCAAATGCACGGTGACGATCACAGCCAACACCACGGTGGTCGCGCACTTCACCAAAGCCGGCGCCCCCCCTGCGCCGCCCCCGCCCTCCGCCAAGTTCAACCTCGGCAAGGTCAAGCACCCCAGCAGCGGCGTCGTCACGATCCGGGTCAGGGTCTCCAAGCCCGGCACCCTCACCGCAACCGGCAAGCGGATGAAGAGGGCCACAGCGAGAAGGAAAGCCGCGGGCATCTTCACCCTCAAGCTGCAACTGAACCGCAAGGGACTCGTGGCCCTCAGGGCATCCAAGGGCCGCCAGCTCAGGGTCAGGCTCACCTTCGTCTTCACGCCGACCGGAAAGAAGCCCCGCCAGAAGATCAAGAAGATCATCTTCAGGGTGGTTGAGTCGCAGCCCCGCGGAGCGCGCTTCGGATGACGGGCTCGGCAACGAGGAGCGACAGGTGAGAGACACGACAAAGGCATCGTCCGTACACGCGGCCGGGGCCCCTTCGCGCAGGCCACTGAGCCGGCTCGGCCCCGCTGTCGCCGCGGCGGCGACAGCGCTCGTCCTCTCGCTCCCGGCGCCCGCATCCGCGGACTCCAACGGCAAGGTCGTCGTCGCGTCGACCGCCACAGTCGAGTCGACCAAGGGTCAGATCAGAGTCTTCTGCAACGGGCCGCTCTCGTGCCACGGCACCCTGACGCTGGTCGCCACCTTCGCCGCGCGCGACGCAAGGCCCAAGGTCAGCACCGCTCTCGGCAGCACTTCCTTCAAGCTCGCGGCCGGTCGCTCCCGGGTGCTGCAGCTCAAGCTCACCGACCGCGCAAGGAAACTGCTCGACAGCGGCAGGCTGCTGGAGGCCAGGGCGACGGGCACGGGGCTCCATCCCCACGCGGTGAAGCTGAAGCACGCTGGGTGAAGCCGAAGCGCGCCGCGCGATAGCGCCGCATCGACCCCGACCGCGCCATGCAAATAGCGGGGCAGCGGCCCCACACCTCGCCCGCCAATCCCCCGGGGAACATCCTCTCGATTCGGTACCATATTCCCCATGTTCCAGATTGCCTGGAGAGTCGAGCAGTTGGCCGGCCGGCGCGGCTGGGGCGCGCGCCGGCTCGCCGAGGAGGCCGGGCTCGACCAAAAGACCGTGCGCAACATCCTCGCCGGCCGCGCCACCCGGGTCGACCTCAACACGATCGCACGGCTCTCGCGGGCGCTCGGAGTGGGGCCGGGGTCGCTCTGGGACCTCGGGCCGGACACGGCGCGGGCCTGGGAGAGAACGGCGGGCTCGGCGGGCGAAGCAGCTCCCGGCGAGCTGGACGAGGTTCTCGCCGGCCACTGGTCTGAGCAGGCCGATCCCGCCCTGGAGCGCGCCCTCCGCTCGCCTTGAGCCGCTGCTACCTCGACACGAATTTCCTCTACGCGCACCTGCGCTCCAAGCGGGGCGCAACCGTGGGGCCGCTCGAGACCTGGCGGGCACGCGTGCTCAGCGAGATCGATGACGGCGATGGCGTGATCAGCGCCCTCGTCCTTGACGAGCTCGCCTACCGGCTCGTCCTCGCCTGGCTTCGCGATGACGGAAACACCGACCCCCTCTCCACTTACCGCGCCGACCCCCGCGCGGCGATGCAGACGGCGCGCCTCCGCCTGACGGCGACCTGGCGCGCGGTCGACTCCCTCGGCCTCGAGCTGCAGCCGACGGACCACCCCGTCGTCGAAAGGGCCAAAGCGCTCATGGCTCGTCCCGGGCTCGCCCCTCGCGACGCCTTCCACGCCGCCCACGCGCTCGAGGCCCGCTGCAGCGTCATCGCCAGCTCCGACCCCCAATTCGAGCAGGTCTCCGGCCTGCGCCTCCTCGCACCCTGAAGCCCCTCTCACCACCCCACCGACTTTCACCCAGTTGACCTGAGCCGTTTCGGTCCTGGTCGCGGGGCTCCCGGTTGAGATAACGCCCAGCCGCAGCCCATCGCACCCAAGCGCCGCCCAGCCGGAACCGAACATCCGTCTAGGCCCGCGGCGGGGGGCTCAAAGAGCCGCTACGCCAGCCGACACCCACCGAGCCCCCATTTAGTTCGTGTCCGGCGAAGACCGGCGCGGGAAAGGCTCAGCCGGGTGCTTCACACAGTCACACAGCGCCACCGTGAAGCAGTCTGCATGGCGATGAGCCCACCGTAATTCACCGATCAAGCCAATGGGGGCAACCCCATGGTCAAATCGCCGACAACTCATCTCCGAGCGGTCCATGTACTTGCTCTGGCGCTTGGACTCTTGGCGGTTTCGCCCACACCAGCCAGCGCCGGGGGCGCCTGCCCCGCCAACATGGATGCGCGCCTGCACAGCCATCAGCGGCCGCGCCCCCACTTCGTCGCACACCCACCCCCACGTCCAGTTCCGCCCGCAGGCCTCGCAAGAGCCCTCCCCGCGGCGATCCAGACTGAGGGCAACGATCTCCAACCTATATGCCCGCGCTCCCAGCCGCGTCGGCTTGCGGCGAGCGCCGCGTCCGCGTCGACGGCCGCACCCTTCAAGCCACCTCCTCCAGCGCGCCTGGGCAAGCTGCGGCCGCCGCCCCAGAACCGCCGCATGGCGCTGGCGCACCGCCAGCCAGCCGCCGGCCCCCCCGCTCGCGAGCTCCGCCGCAACGATCCAAGCGCAACCTCATCTCTAGCAACCCCCGAATCCACCACCGAAGCAACCGCTGAAGCAAGCGCGAGCGACTACCGCTACTCATGGGCGATGGGGCGCCAAAGCTATGCCGCCAGCAAGCATGTGACCGGCTTTTGGGTGTTGCAGCAAAACGCCCAACCGTATATCGACGATACAAACGAAGCCTCCGCCTCTCTCTCGCACAGCATCGGCCAGCTGTGGGCGATGGATCGCCACGGCCCATCCTGCATGTCGGATGTCGAGACCGGCTGGATGGTCTCGCAGGGACAGTACGGCGACCTTCAGCCGCACCTGTTCATCTACGCCTGGGACTGCGGGGTCGGCCTCGGCTATGTCGGCCAATCCTCGATCCCCTGGGTTCAGTACAGCAACACGATTGCGCCGAATGCCGTCCTGCCCCACAACTCCAAGCTGCACATATACGGCGTCGATCTGTACGAAGGCAACTGGTGGTTCTACTATGACGGCCAGTGGGTCGGCTACATCCCTGGCTCCGCTTGGACGCGCCTCTTCCCCTCCACGATCAAGGAAGGTGAGGTCGGCGGCGAGGTCGCATCCCCCGAATACGGAGCCTGCACCGCCATGGGCAACGGAGGCCGCTTCGGCACCGACCGGCGTGCGGCTCTGGTCGGCCACGTCTGGTACCAGCGAGGAAGAAGCAAGGCCGCCGCCAGCCTGAGCAGCTATGCCAGCGACCCCGCGTACACGACGGGTAGCTGGCAGCCACGCCAACCAGGCTCCCGATTCCGCTACGGCGGGCCGGGCTGGTGCGGCAACTGACCTTTCATCGTTTTCATCGCGACCCATTCGACCTTCACCCCGCCCCAACAGGGCAAAACCCGGCCGCGCCTTCCCGACCGAACCTCCCGCCCGCTCCATCCGACCTTTCCCCCGCCCCAACAGGGCAAAACCCGCCCCGCAGCCGCCAGCCACATGCGAGGAAGAGGGGGAGACGTCCCTGCTGCCTACCAGGTACGATCCTCCCGTACTGGTACATTATCGTCGTACCATGACCACGACGACCAACCCCTTCTATTACGACCGCCCCCTGCCGCCCGAGGACGCGATCGACCGCCCGCCCGAGCGCACCCTCCTCGCCGATCTTGCAGACGGCGGCCAGACGAGCCGCCTTGCGGCGCCGCGCCGCTACGGCAAGACGACGCTGATCGGGGCGCTCGCCGCCGAGCTGCGCGCTCGCCGCTGGATCGTCTGCGTGTCGGACTTCTCGCGCTGCAGGACGGTCGACGACGCGGGCGAGCGGCTCTATGACGGCTGGCGGCGAGGTCTCGATCGCCCCGGAACGCGGAGCGCATGGAAGAGGGCCAACCGCGAGCTCGAGGCGACGATCGAGGCTGCAGTCCCGGGAGTGGCTCGCGCGACGGTGCGGGGCAAGCGGGCGGCGCGCGGCGAGCGCCCGCTGGCGCGCGTGCACGCCCTCCTCGCCCTGCCCGAGCGCCTCGCCGCGGCCCAGAAGCGCCGCATCTTGGTCGTATTCGATGAGTTCCAGGACCTGTTGACCGCCGGCGAGGATCTCGACGGGCTGGTGCGAAGCCACGTTCAGCACCATGTCGGCATCGCCTCCTACTGCTACGCGGGAAGCCAGCCCTCGCTTCTGCGGGCGCTCTTCGAGGATCGCCGCCGCCCGCTCTTCGGCCAAGCGCGCGAGGTGACGCTGGCCCCGCTTACCCCCGCGGCGATCGCAAACTGGGTCCTCGAGCGCTTCCGCGCCGCGGGGCGATCGCTTCCGGCCGCCTCCGCGGCCGCGCTCGCGGCCGGCGCCAGCGGTCATCCGCAGCGGGCGGCGATGGTCGCCCATTTCCTCTGGCGGCAGCCGCGCCTCGACGAAGCGGCCGTCCGCGCCGCCGAGGCCGAGGCGCTGCGCGGCGCCGACGGCGAGTTGGAGCAGCTCTGGTCGGGGCTGACCCGCGCTCAGCGCCAGGTGCTGGGCGCGGTCGCGGAGGGCCGGCCGAAGCTGCTCTCGGCAGCCTCGCTCGAATCGATGGGGCTCGTCAAGAGCACCGCGCAGCACGCGCGCGACGCCTTGGAGGCGGACGGACACATCAGAACCGACGGTCGCAGCCTCACCCTGACCGATCCGTTCTTGGCGCGTTGGCTCCGAGTTGACCCAAGCTGAGAACCCGCTCCCTTCGGCCTCTGAAGCCGACGCTCCTCACCCCCGCGATTGCGCCCCAGCCGACCTTCACCCGGCCATAGCGGGGCAAAACCCGGGCGCGCCGCCTTGCGCGCCGCTCCCGCCGCCTCCGCCCGAGAACCCCACAAGCATTTCTCGCAAATTCGTCGAACTTCGCCAAGGCTCCCCAATCCCCCACATTCCGTATTCCAGAGCGGCTTCACCGACCCCGACCATCTCCAAGCCCCTGGAGAGAGCAGCCCCCGCTTGCCGTTCCGCCGTCGCCTCCTATACGTTCCCGGTCGCGGGCCGCAACTCCCTCCCAAGCAGGGGGTTTCAGTCGGCGAGAGAATAGACACGGGGAAGCAGCAGGAATCAACAACCGAAAACCGAGTTCGCTGGGCCACCGGGAGGCGCTGGCGGAGGGTTAGGAGAGAAAGATGCATCGAGCGCCAGCGAGAGGTAAGCAGCGGGGACCGTCTACTCCGGCTTCGCCCCCTTGGATCCGTCGCCCCCGCTTCGCCGCTCCCGCCTTCCTCGCGACCCTGATCGCCATCACTCTCGCCCTGGCCCTCCCGGCTGCCGCTTCGGCGGACTTCGAACTCACGTTCAACATCGAAGGCAACGGCACCGGCACGTTCGAATGCGAAGTCGACGAAAGCACGCCCGAAGCATGTGAATCGGGGGATGAATTCCCCGCAGGCGCCGAACTGGCCATTTACGCCGAACCCGAAGAAGGCTCCGTATTCGTTGATTTCTCGGGTCCCTGCGGCCCCGCAGTCTGCGAGCTGGAAATGAACGAAGACCAAATCGTCACAGCCACCTTCGAACTCGAAGAATTCGAACTCAGGGTCGAAACCGAAGGCGAAGGCGAAGGCTTCGTCGAATGCCAGATCAACAAAGGAACCTGGGAACTCTGTCCGGAAAGCGAACTGTATCCCTACGAAACAGAAGTGACCCTGTACGCCGAAAATGAAGAAGGCTCCGAATTCGTCGAATGGGGCGGAGACGAATGCTTTGGCATCGAAGTGGAATGCGAACTGACCATGAACGAAGAACACGAAGTCATCGCGTTCTTCGAACACGAAGAATTCGAACTCACGGTTTGGACCAACGGCGAAGGCGAAGGCTTCGTCGAATGCGAAGTCGAAAGCGGTCCCCTAGAACCCTGCTGGATAAGCGAAATATACCCCTACGGGACCGAAGTGCGCCTCTATGCCGAACCCGAAGAAGGCTCCGAATTCGTCGAATGGACCGGCTGCGACAATGTCGTCGGCGACGAATGCGAAGTCGAAATGACCGAAGAAAAAACGGTCGAAGCCTTCTTTAAATTCAAAGCGGAAGAATTCGAACTTGCAGTAACGGTCAGCGGCGAAGGCAAAGTCGACGCCAACACGGGCGCGATCCTCAACTGCCGCGAAAGCTCCGGGGTCTGCTCGGACGAATACGTCGAAAACACCGAAGTCACCCTCACCGCCACTCCGGACCTCGGCAACCAGTTCGAAGGCTGGACCGGCTGCGACTCCGAACCGAGCGGCAACTGCAAAGTCAAAATGAGCGCGGCCAAAGCGGTGACGGCCGAATTCGCCCCGACACCGCCGCCCGAAGAATTCGAACTCGAAGTCACGGTTACCGGTGAAGGCAAAGTCGACGCCAACTCGGGTCCGATCTCCGGTTGCCGCGAAAGCTCCGGCACCTGCTCGGGCCTCTACGTCGAAAACACCGAAGTCACCCTCACCGCCACTCCGGACCTCGGCAACCAGTTCGAAGGCTGGACCGGCTGCGACTCCGAACCGAGCGGCAACTGCAAAGTCAAAATGAGCGCGGCCAAAGCGGTGACGGCCGAATTCGCCCCGACACCGCCGCCCGAAGAATTCGAACTCGAAGTCACGGTTACCGGTGAAGGCAAAGTCGACGCCAACTCGGGTCCGATCTCCGGTTGCCGCGAAAGCTCCGGCACCTGCTCGGGCCTCTACGTCGAAAACACCGAAGTCACCCTCACCGCCACTCCGGACCTCGGCAACCAGTTCGAAGGCTGGACCGGCTGCGACTCCGAACCGAGCGGCAACTGCAAAGTCAAAATGAGCGCGGCCAAAGCGGTGACGGCCGAATTCGGCCCGACCAAGACCCTGACGATCACCAAAGTCGGCACCGGCACGGTCGAATGCAAAGACGAAGGCGCCGGCAGCTTCGGCGCCTGCGCCTCCAGCTACGGCGAAGGCCACGTCGTCAAGCTCAAGGAGACCCCCGGCGGCGGCTTCTCCTTCGGCGGTTGGTCCGAATTCGCCGGCTCGGGCTCGGTCACCACGGCCTGCACCGGCGCGGTCGCCGAATGCGAAGTGAAAATGGACGCCAACGTCAGCGGCAAAGCCACCTTCACCGCCAACACCAAAACCCTGACGATCACCAAAGTCGGCACCGGCACGGTCGAATGCAAAGACGAAGGCGCCGGCAGCTTCGGCGCCTGCGCCGCCAGCTACGGCGAAGGCCACGTCGTCAAGCTCAAGGAGACCCCCGGCGGCGGCTTCTCCTTCGGCGGCTGGTCCGAATTCGCCGGCTCGGGCTCGGTCACCACGGCCTGCACCGGCGCGGTCGCCGAATGCGAAGTGAAAATGGACGCCAACGTCAGCGGCAAAGCCACCTTCACCGCCAACACCAAAACCCTGACGATCACCAAAGTCGGCACCGGCACGGTCGAATGCAAAGACGAAGGCGCCGGCAGCTTCGGCGCCTGCGCCGCCAGCTACGGCGAAGGCCACGTCGTCAAGCTCAAGGAGACCCCCGGCGGCGGCTTCTCCTTCGGCGGCTGGTCCGAATTCGCCGGCTCGGGCTCGGTCACCACGGCCTGCACCGGCGCGGTCGCCGAATGCGAAGTGAAAATGGACGCCAACGTCAGCGGCAAAGCCACCTTCACCGCCAACACCAAAACCCTGACGATCACCAAAGTCGGCACCGGCACGGTCGAATGCAAAGACGAAGGCGCCGGCAGCTTCGGCGCCTGCGCCGCCAGCTACGGCGAAGGCCACGTCGTCAAGCTCAAGGAGACCCCCGGCGGCGGCTTCTCCTTCGGCGGCTGGTCCGAATTCGCCGGCTCGGGCTCGGTCACCACGGCCTGCACCGGCGCGGTCGCCGAATGCGAAGTGAAAATGGACGCCAACGTCAGCGGCAAAGCCACCTTCACCGCCAACACCAAAACCCTGACGATCACCAAAGTCGGCACCGGCACGGTCGAATGCAAAGACGAAGGCGCCGGCAGCTTCGGCGCCTGCGCCGCCAGCTACGGCGAAGGCCACGTCGTCAAGCTCAAGGAGACCCCCGGCGGCGGCTTCTCCTTCGGGGGTTGGTCCGAATTCGCCGGCTCGGGCTCGGTCACCACGGCCTGCACCGGCGCGGTCGCCGAATGCGAAGTGAAAATGGACGCCAACGTCAGCGGCAAAGCCACCTTCACCGCCAACACCAAAACCCTGACGATCACCAAAGTCGGCACCGGCACGGGCTCGGTGACCTGCGACGGCGGCGCCTGCGCGTCCACCTACCCCGAAGGCACCGCGGTGACGCTCGCTGCCACCGCGGCCTCCGGCTCCACCTTCGCCGGTTGGTCGGGCGGCGGCTGCTCGGGCACCGGCACCTGCGTCGTCACCCTCAACGCCGACACCACGGTGACCGCGACCTTCAACAAGGAAGAAGTGACGCCGCCGCCGATCGAAGGCACCGCCAAGGCGGCCGCCACCGCGACGGTCAAGAGCGGCAAGGCCGCCCTCAAACTCACCTGCTCCGGCGGCCCCTGCAAGGGCTCCTTCCAGCTCAAGGCCAAGGTCAAGCAGGGCAAGAAGGCCAAGACCCTGGTCATCGGCAAGGGCTCTTTCAGCCTCGCCTCCGGCGCCTCTACCACGCTCAAGGTGAAGCTCTCTGGTCCCGCTAAGCAGGAACTGGCCAAGGGCAAGACGATTAAGGCGAAGTTGGGCGGAACCGGAATCCAATCCTCCACGGTCAAGCTCAAGCCCGCCAAGAAGAAGAAGAAGTAGCGCGACCGTCGACCCGGGCCGCCGCCCGCACCGGGGGCGGCTCGCGTCCCCTCCTCGCGCCCAGGCCGCAACTCCGGCACTCGGACGGCGTTATCCTGGGCAAGCGATCTCGGCGTCTATGCCAGGGAGAAACCGATGAACGGGAACGGGCCGAAGCCTCGAGCAGTTCTTGCCGCCCTCGCTGCGGTGGTGGCCGTCCTCTGCCTCGCGCTGCCGGCCGCCGCTTCGGCTGCGAACTTCACCTTTTCGGTCAGTACGGCGAGCGGTACCGGCGAAGGCGAAGTCATGTGCACGATCGAAGAACCTGGAGAAGAAGAAGTCGAAGTCTGGGAAGGAGAAACCTGCGAAGGAACCTACCCCGCAAACACCAAGGTCATCTTCGAAGCACCGCTTCCCGAAACGGGCTCCGAATTCGTCGGCTTCGAGAACGGAACGGGTTCCGCGACTGTCTGCACGGGCAAAATAACCTGCAGCTTCAAACTGACGGCCAACTCCTCCGTCAGCGCGATCTTCGACCTCGAAGAATTCACCCTCACAATCAATAAGCAGGGCACCGGCAAAGGCACCGTGAAATGCTCCACCGAAGGCCCCTTCGTTCCCTGCGCCGCCAAGTATCCCTACGAAACCGAACTGACCCTGCTCGCCGAAGCGGGAGACGAATCCGAATTCATCGGCTGGTCGGGGGAAGCGTGCGAATTCTTCGAAGAAGAATGCGAATTGATGGTCGAAGAAGACACCACGGTCACCGCGACCTTCAACCTCCAGCCACAGCTCAAAATCGAAAAACAAGGCACCGGAGCCGAGGCCAGCGTCGTGCGATGTTACGCCGAAGCAGGTCCCGAACCCTGCAAACCCAGATACCCCAGGGACACCGACCTGACCTTGCTCGCCGAACCGGAAGCCGAATCGGAATTCGCCGGCTGGTCGGGGGCCTGCTCGGGCGTCGAGGAAGAATGCGAACTGACGATCGAAGAAGACACCACGGTCACCGCAACCTTCAACTCGACCGCCGAACACACCCTCACGGTCGAAAGGACCGGCAAAGGCTCCGGCACCGTCACCAGTTCGCCGGGCTCAATCAGCTGCGGCTCGGTCTGCTCGGATGACTTCCTCGCGGGCACCGAAGTCACCCTCGCCGCCACCCCTGCCTCCGGCTCGACCTTCGAAGGCTTCTCGGGCGCCTGCACGGGCACCGGCCCCTGCACGGTGACGATGAGCAAATCCCGCAACGTCACCGCGACCTTCGACCTTACCCCTAAACCCAAGTTCACCCTCACCGTGACCAAGTCGGGTGCCGGCACCGGCAAGGTCCGCTGCGACGGCGGCGCCTGCGCTTCCTCCTATCGGATGGGCACCACGGTGACGCTCGCCGCCACGGCAGCCTCCGGCTCGGCCTTCGCCGGTTGGTCGGGCGGCGGCTGCTCGGGATCCGGCACCTGCGTCGTGACAATCGAAGCCAACACCGCGATTACCGCGACCTTCGATAAGGCAGCAGCGCCGCCGCCACTTCCCGGCACCGCCAAGGCTGCTGGCACCGCCAAGGTCAGCGGCAACAACGCGCTAATGATGCTGACCTGCACCGGCGGCGGCCCCTGCAAGGGAACGCTCAAGCTCACCGCCAAGGTCAGACAGGGCCAGAAGCGCAAGAAGCTCATCATCGGCAAGGCCTCCTTCCAGATCGCCGCTGGCAAGTCCAAGACCGTCAAGGTGAAGATCACCAGCGGTCAGATCCGCAAGCAGCTGGGCAAGGGCCACACTGTCACGGCCAGGCTCAAGGGCTCGGGCATCAAGCCGCGCACGATCAAGCTCAAAGGCCCCAAGAGAATCTCACGACGATAGCCGAGCGAGCGTCGTCTCCCGCGCCCCACCCAAGGAGGCACCCACGGTGAGCTCACGGCGACGTAGATCCGCCACCGTCTCTGTCGACCAGCTTGAGCCGGGGCTCGGGCACCGAGACGTAGATCAGCGCCACGCCCTGCCCATCGCCGATCTCGACCAGCTTCACATTGCCGTAGTCGCTGATCACGGTGCCGCTTGTGCCCGCCGGCCACCTGCCGACCGCGCCGATCAGCTCAACGCCATCGCCCGCCCTGATCGCCCGCCTCACGGCTGCCATCGCGTATCCAATCTACCCGCCGCCCCCGACGCCACCGTTCCCGTTCCCGGCACCGACCTGGCCCGGCTCAACGCCCTCCTCCAGAAATGGCTCCACGACACCACCCAGCCAACAATCACTGGCGAAAACCTCTTCAGCCCCTACTCTCAGTCGGGCTAGATGGCCGCTTGATCGTCCGAGTTTGGTCGTTCGCTTGCTCTAGAGCCAAATGTGGCGCATTGCGAAAGTAGCTGCTACTTTTGCAACGTGGACCTAAGCGGCCGACCTCTATTCGACAATCCGCTTGACGCTGCTCTCTTCGTGGAACGGGACGAGACGGAGCGGATCAAGTCGAACTGCCGCCATGGGGTGAACACCTTCCTCTACGGTTCGCGTGGCATTGGCAAGACGACACTCCTGCGCCAGGTGCTCTTCCAACTGCGGGAAGAGAGCTTTCCAGCCGTTGGTGTCGATGGTGCTCCGGCGGAAAGCGCCATCGACCTGATCAAGCTCGTGGGGGCGGCGGTTAACCCCGGTGCCATTCAGATCCCCTCCATCGATCCGATCTCAGCTGCTGGCCTCGGCGAAACAGGTGCGATCCTGGCCGAGCTGCGCCGACTTCAGCCCTCTGGTTCGAGTGAAGGGCGAACGGCGATCTTGCTCGATCTGCCGTCGGGCAACCGGGACATGCACCGACTCTTCGGGAAATTTCGTGACGAGCTCTGGCAGTTGCCCTACACCTGGATCGTCGCGGCACCATCTGCGCTGCGGATAGAGCTCCTCACACCGCCGGCGAACGCATTCTTCGAGGACATCATCGAGCTCTCGCCGCTCAGTGCTGACCAGCAGGTCGCGTTGATCAAAGCCCGCCTCGATCCCGGTGAGAAAACTCCCTGGCGCCTGCCCACGAAAGCAGAAGGGAACCCGCGCCGGCTCCTAGAGATCGTTCGTGACAGCGTCCGGGAGGGAAGCTCCCCCGAGCAGCAACTGCAAGCTCAGGTGATGCGAGAAGCCGAGGTCTCCGAACTCGGACAGCCCGCATCAATGCTCTATTCGGAGTTGGCCGACTTCGGGCCCGCCAGCGCCTCTGATCGGGAGTTCCTCGAACGGCTCGGATGGAGTCGGCAGCGCGCCGCAAAAGTCCTTTCCCAGCTCGAGACGGAGGGCTTTGTCTCCTCGGAGGTGCGCCCCGGTGAGAACGGTCGTCCGCGCAAGGTGTTCGCGATCAACCCCCCGGAGCCACGATGAGCCAGGAGGCCTTGGCCGCGCTGCGCGAGGGGAATGTGCTCTCGCAGACCCTCCCCTTCGAGTCGCTGGGGGCTTACCACGTGCCCTTCGACGAGCTAACCGGCGCCACGGAGGTCGAGGCTGCGCTCGAGTACTGGTCCACCAGAAGTGGCAAGGTCGCCCTGATCGGTGACAGCGGGGCCGGCAAGTCGAGCGCCATGGCCGCGGTCCTCGGTGCCTTCAGCGAGGTGATCCCGGATGATCTCGTGCCAACCCGGATCCCGGTTGAGCTTGCCCGACCCGAAGTCATTACCGATGTTGGCGCCTTCGGCCGCCATGTCATCCGCCACATCCTCAACTGGGCTGCCCCTGAGGCCCTGAGCCAGGGTGAGCGCGAGGAGCTTGGGCGGCGCACAGCGGATCTCGAGCGCCGCAGCGGCCGCCGCCGCCGTGGGGGCTTCTCGCTCGGCACCGGCAACCTCCTGCCTGTTGACATCAATTTCCAAGGCGACATCACCGGAGCTGCCAGCGACTTCGAGCAGCAGCTGCAAAACGGGGATGTAATGCTCGCTCTCCAACGCCTTGTCGCGATGTTCCGTGCCCGAAATCTGGAGCCGTTCCTGATCTTCGACGACACCGACGCCTGGCTTCAGCTGCCCGGTCAAGAGGAGGTCGCTCGCGACTTGGCCACCGGCTTCTTTTCCAGCAACGTCCGCATGCTGAGTCGCGAACTCGACTGCGGGTTTGCCGTCGCGATTCACCGCAGCTACCTCGAGCTTCCCGCCTACCAGCAGATTGCCGACTCGCTGGAGCCGATCAGGTTGCCAGTCCTCGAGGAGCCAGGCCCGGCTATCGAGGCGATCATGCAGCGGCGAATGGACGTCGACGAGCTGGACTTCAGCGTCGCAGATGCCTTCGAGACCGAGGCGACGGCGGCGCTTGCCGCCGTCTACTCAGAGGTGCCGGATATGCGAAGGATCATGGCGATCGCGGGTCTCGCGGCGAGGAAGGCACACGATGACGAGGACGCTACAAGCGTGACCGAGCAGGCGGTGATCGCGGCCCGTGCCGAGCGGGACACCATGCGTGGGACCTAACGCTAGCGGGGCGGACGATTACCATGCAGCGCCGTGTTGATCGGAACTCACCGAGACGGTCGTCCTGCCCCGGGCCTCGCGGCGCTCGTTGCCCTCGCCCTTCTCGCAACCGGCTGCGGCGGCGGAGGAGCGGGGGAGACCTCGAGCAGCTCTGACAGCGCGGGCTCAACCACGACCAGCGGCTCAGCTTCCACCGCCGCGAGAATCAAGGAATTCGGCACCGAGGCGAGCGGCTCCGAAGCCAAGCAGCCCGAGGCCGCGGCGATCGGCTACCTTGACGCCCGCGCCGCAGAAGAATGGAGCAGGGCCTGCTCTTTTCTGGCAACGCCCATCCGGCGCCTGCTCGGCCACCTCACCGCCAAGTCCCAGCGAGTGGCCGGCAAGGGCTGCGCGGCGTTCGTCGAGACGTCCACCAAGAAGCTCTCGCCGTCCGAACGGGCCGCCCTCGCCAAGTCCACCCCCGAATCCGTGCGCCTCGAAGGGGACCGGGGCTACGTCCTCTACAGGGACGGCAACGGCACCGAACGCGCGGTATCCGTGAAAAGGGAAGGCGGCCGCTGGAAGGTCGTCGACGTCGCGGGCACGCCGCCCTTCTGAGCCGCGGCATTCCCTAACTCTCGCAGCGAAAACCCGTCGCAGGCGCTCGCTCCGCTTTCAAGCCGCGAAGCCGACGGTCACCCGCTCATCGCCTTCGTAGTCGGTGAGCGTGGTGGCGTCGCGCAGCATCTCCCGCATAGCGGGACCGTGGTGGGTGTCGTGCTCGAGCGCCAGGCGCTGACCCGGACGCACCTCGCCGATCAGGTGACGAATCACTCCCAGCCCGTCCTCCCCGCAGTCGCCGGTCACCGCGATTCGCGGCTCGCGCCGGATCTCGGGCGAGCGCTCGAAGATGGTCGAGTCGGTGACATAGGGAAGGTTGGCCACGACGAGGTCGACGTCCTCGTCGAGGAGCCGGTCGGGCATGCCCTCCTCGACGATCACCTCGAGCGCAAGGCCCAGTCGCTCGGCGTTCTCGCGGGCGGCTTCCGCGGCCTCGGGCGAGAGGTCGGACGCGGTGACTCGCAGGTCGGGGCGCTCGGAGATCAGGGCCAGGGCGATCGCACCGGAGCCGGTGCCGACCTCGTGCACGCGGGCCCCCTCAGGCAGCTCGGCGCCGACCTCGACCAGCAGCTCGGTCTCGCGGCGCGGCCAAAGCACCCGCGAGTCGACGGCGATCGAGAGGTCCCGGAACGGGGCACGACCGAGGATGTAGGCCAGCGGCTCGTGCTCCGCCCGTCGTCGCACGCGTTCTACGATCGCGCTCGCCAGCTCCGGCGTCAGCTCGTTGGCGCCGTCGCGGGCCAGTTCCTCAACGCCGATGCCGAGCGCGTCGGCGATCAGCGCCTCCGCGTCGGCGCGCGGCTCCTCGCACCCCGCGTCGGCGATCGCCTCGGCCGCCGCATCGACGGCGGCGCCGGCGCCCGTCGCCGCGCCGCCCTCGCCACCGGTCTCCACTGCACCCACGGTCCTCCTCCTCCCTTGTTTACATCAAGAGATTTGTGCAATGCTGCCCAACGCTCAGCCGTTGGTCATTCAACCCGCCAGATAGGTCGCCGGTTGCCGAGCCGTTAACACGCGAAAGGGTCGCATACCGACGCAGGAAGCACAAGAAACACGAGCGCTCGCCGCGCCGGCTCCGGATAGAAGAGCGCGTCATCGAAGCCCATGAACGGGCGGCCGCCGGCGTTTCCCCCAGCGGCTCAATCGGCGAGCGTCGCCTCGACGGCGATCTCGATGTTCCCCTTCAGGGCTTGAGAGATAGGGCAGTTCTCGCTCGCCTCGCGAGCCGCGTCCTCAAAGACCGCCTGGTCCAGGCCCGGAACGCTGCCTCGGACGGTGAAGCGCGATGACTTGACGCCCTCCCCGGGGACGAATGTGACGGCGGCGGAAGCCTCGATGCGCTTGGGCGCGTTGCCGCCCTTGGACAGCACGCTTGAAAGTGCCATGCAGTAGCACGCGGAGTGGGCGGCGGCAAGCAGCTCCTCCGGGCTGGTGGTGCCGGGAGTGCGCTCGGTGCGCGCGGGCCAGGTGACCTCGAACTCCGGCAGGGTGCCGCTGGCGACCGTGGTCGTCCCGCGGCCCTTGGGCAGATCGCCCTCCCAAACGGTTGTCGCCTTGCTCTCCGCAGCCATATGTCTCTCCTCGAGTTGGGGATGTGGCCCGGACCGGGCCGTGGGGCGCAATCCTAGCCAGGCGCCGGCCACCGCATCCATGCCTCAAGACCTACATGGCCGCGCACCCATAATCAAGGCCTGAACCGACGGATAGGGGTTGCATTGGGGTCCCGATTGCGGTTATCGTCGGCGATGCGGTGACTCGGATCAGATGGGCAATGGCTGCAGTGACGCTCGGGCTGGCGCTGCTTGTTGCCAGTCCGACGCAGGCCGCGCTCACGCTCGGCCAGCTGGGGCTCGGATCAGGTCCGCTCGGCTGCAACGACGGCGGCTTCATCGTCCAAACGGGTGTCGCGGCGGGACCCGACTACCGCGTACCCCCCGGCGGCGGCGTGATCACCGGGTGGAGCGCCCGGACTTTTTCAAGCAGCGGTCCAGACCAGATCCTGCAGCTCGCCGTGTTCGGGAACGACGTCAGCGGCAACCTCGTTACATTCGAGGGACTGAGCGCGTTTGAGCATCTCGTGGCGGTGCCGCCCAGCGGGAC
This sequence comes from uncultured Solirubrobacterales bacterium, assembly GCA_963707965.1. Lineage (GTDB taxonomy): Bacteria > Actinomycetota > Thermoleophilia > Solirubrobacterales > 70-9 > VRUE01. The sequence continues at coordinate 498,311 of CAVPRR010000007.1, read as the reverse complement.
TGTCTACAGCTTTACGACGCGGGTCCCCGTGAACGGCGGAGAGCGGATCGGGCTCTATGCCCAGGACAAGCCGCCGGGGCCCGAATCCTTCAACTGGGGCTGCGCCGTCCTCAACGCGAGTGGCAAAGCCGATCGAGACATCTGGGGGGACCTCTCGGCGGCAGTGATCGGGGCGCCACCCGCCCCCGCCACCCACGGTGAATTCCTGAGTCAGCGAGTCCCCGTGGAGGCGACGCTCGAGGCCGACGCCGACAACGACAACTTCGGCGACGAGACCCAGGATCAGTGCCCGACAGACGCGACGACGCAGGGTCCATGTCCGGTTCCTCCGATTCCCGACACATCGATCACCAAACATCCCAAAGCCAAAACCAAAAGCACGAAAGCGACCTTCAAATTCAGCTCGACGATCGCCGGTGCGACTTTCGAGTGCCAGCTCGACAACGGTGCTTTCAAAGCCTGCACCTCTCCGCGCGAGGTGAAAGTCGGCAAGGGCAGGCACACCTTCTCGGTCCGCGCCACGGCCAACGGCCAGACCGATGCCTCCCCCGCGACCTTCAGCTGGAAGGTCCAGAGGAAACGACCGCATCGAAAATCTCATCGCGCCTGATGGGCGCGATTGGGTTCGACCAGTGCACCTTGCGTGTGAGGCCCGCCTCGGCCAGGTTGAAGAGCGGCGCAAAGCCCGCATTCACATGCGGCATCACGCATCTGCCGCCACCGATTCTCTGAGCCGCCAGATCGCCGCTAATCGAGCAGGCTGCTCAGCCTTTCTTCCGCCTCTCGTTCCCTGCGGCGCGTAGCCTCCGAAACTCGCCGGCCCGAGGTAGGTTGCTATACGAGTGGCTACGATCGCGGACGTGACGGGGGGGAATGCAGCCAGGGGGGCGCCGACTGGGGCGCCTGGAGCGCGCACCCGCGGCCGCAGGGCGAGCCTCCTCACAGTGGCTGTGCTGGCCTCGGTGCTCATCACACCGCAGGCCGCTCCCGGCGCGGGGAGAACGGACATCGACTCGGGGAGGCCCCTCACGCCCGCGACCACAACGATCGGCTTCTGGGCGGGCGAGACCGTGCCCGGGACGGACTGGAAGTCGCCCGATACCTACTGGAACCCCCGTAGCGCGCGCCTCTACACCCCGTATCTGTGGAGGGTCCTGCGTCGCTACCGCATCCCTCTCTACTTCAACCTCCGCTACCAGCGCGATTTCGGGGCGATCCCCTCGGGACAGCCGGTCCGCAACGACGCGCTGAAGATCATCCGCACCGCCAACCGGCTCGGGGTGCCGGTTTGGGGATGGGTCCTGATCCCCTACACCGACGGCTACTGGGCCTGGGAGGGTGCGGCTTCCCAGCAGTTCAGGGCCGTCAAAGCGCTGGTCCACTGGGCGCGAACAAAGCAGGTTCGGCTGGAGGGCCTTGCGCTCGACCCCGAGCCTCGCCTTCTCACTCCCTTCGAGTCGACGGCCGCGATCATGGGCGGCAGCGGCGGCGCCTCCTTCTCATCGGTCTTCGAGCCGACGATCGATCCCGCGGAACAGTGCGCCGCCTGGCGCACCTACGCGCGCATCCCGCTCTGGGCCGAGAGTCACCACACCCTGGTCTCGGCCGCCCCGATGCCCGCCGCCCTCGACGACATCCGCGATCGCAGCCTCGCCCTCCAGGACGCGTCCGGCTTCGTCCTGCCCCCGGCGCCCTGGCACGAGCTGTTCTTCCAGGCCTACCGCAGCGTCTTCGCCTACTACTCGGGACACGACCCCGGCCCCGGCATCGTCTCCTCCTACTTCCTCTCCGCCCAGCGCGAATTCGGCAGCGCCGGGCAGGTCACCCTCGGGTCGACCGGCCGTGGCCCGTACCGGCGCTTCGCCACCCTGCTCCACGACGTTCGCCTGGCCGCAACGCTCGGCGCCCGCCACGTCCCGATCTACTCCCTGGAGAGGACCCTGCGTGCATACGAAGGCCCCTCCTCGATAGCGCGCCTCGCGCAGGCCGCCCAGCACCCCTTCAAAGGCCCGGCCGCAACCAAGTCCACCGCTCCCACATCCGAGGCCATGGCCCTCCGAGCCTCGGTCCGCCGCGCCGACAAGGCCGCCACGGCCTCCACCCCGGCGATCACCGCCGCCCGCGGCGCCCCGCAGCAGCCGAACGCCTGGCCCGACGGCTGCATCGAGTGACCGCGAGCTACCCCCGGTCGCTCAGGGCGACAGCCGCACCGGCAGAGTCTTCAGCTGGTTGAGGAACGCTGACTCGACCCAGGTCGGCCTGCCCGCCAGCGTCATGTTTGGGTAGCGGGCGAGGGTCTCCTCGAGCAGGATCTTCAGCTCGAGGCGGGCGAGCGACGCGCCGAGGCAGAAGTGGCGGCCGCCGGCGCCGAAGGCCTGGTGGTCGGGGTTGCGCAGGACGTCGAAGCGATCGGGGTCCTCGTAGCGCGTCTCGTCGCGATTGGAGGACGGGTACCACATCACGACCTTCTCGCCCTTCTTGATCTCCTTCCCGTTCAGCACGGTGTCCTCGGTCGCCGTCCGACGGAAATGGGCAAAGGCGGGGAACATGCGCAGCGACTCCTCGACGACGCCCGGGATCAGGGACGGGTCGTCGAGCACGAGCTGGCGCTGATCGGGGTCTTCCATCAGCGCGCGCATGCTGCTGACGTATGTCGACCTGGTGCTGTCGTTGCCGGCGGCGACCAGGAGGAAGAACCCCATCACGATCTCGTGTTCCTCGAGCTTGTCGCCTTCGATCTCGGCGTGGACGAGGACGCTGGTCAGGTCATCGGTTGGGTTCTCCCGCCGTTCGGCGATCATCGTGCTGCAGCGGGCGAAGACTTCCTCGATCGCCTTCTGGATGACCTCTTCAACGTTCTCGATGCCGTCCGGGGTGTAGTCGGGGTCGCTCGCCGCGAGCGCCGTGTTCATGAGTTCGGCCCAGGCGCGATCGTCCTCCTCGGAGATGCCCATGAAGCTGCCGATCACCCTCGAGACGGCGGGCTGCGCGACATCGGTGACCAGGTCGCACGTCTCCCGTCCCTCGAGGCGCTCGAGGACCCGGACGACGATCTCGCGGATCGCATCCTCATGGGCGGCGATCCGCCTCGGGGTGAAGCCGGCCTGGAAGAGGGCCTTGAGCCGGTCGTGCTTGGGTGGGTCCATGCCGATGAACATCGCGCGCGCCAACTCGATCGGGAAGACCTCGTTGATCGCAACGACGCCGCCCACTTCGGAGGAGTAGGTCTGCCAGTCGCGGCTCACCGTGTGAATGTCGTCGGCGGTCGTCACCGACCAGAAGCCGGCGGCCGCGGGGAACTCGGTGACCTCCGACGTCCAATGCACCGGGCATTCCTCCCGCATCCGCTTGAACAGCTCATGCGGCGGCCCGTCGATCCAGTGCTTGCGCTCGAGGACGAGCTCGTCCTCGACCATGGCCTCGGCCGTCTTCGTCTCGCTCCGCTCGCTCACCCTGCCGCAATGCTACTGGCTGAGTGGCCAGTTTCAAACAGATTGGCCCGTCAGCAGCCGTTGCGCTGGCTCGCCGTCATTGCCCACGGCTTTCTGCGCGCCACCAAGGACACCGACCCGCTTGTGCCGCTTGGCGCCAAAGCCGACGAGGCCGTGTCGCGCTTTCTTGAGCGCGCCGGGGCGACCGCCTTGCAGACGATGGGGAGCTGAGTCGCCATGAGAAGGGCGCCGAGCACCTGCGCGTCCGCAGCCGCCACGGCATCATCGACATCCTTCGCGGCGGCCTTCCCCGACTGGACTACGACACGGTCTCCAAGGAGGCGATCGAGGTCGACTTCGAGGGCCAGAGGACGCGCGTCGCCAGCCTGCGCAGCATCGTCGCCTTCAAGCGCTTCGCCAACCGCGGCCAGGACCGGGCCGACCTCGAAAGGCTCGAACGCGTCCACGGCGAGTTGCCGGCCGCCCCGAAAACGCCCTGTCCCTAGACGTTCAGACCGGTACATACGTCTGCGCACACCTTAACCCCTTTACCCACCATTGCGTACTGTTAACGATGCTCGGCATGCCACTGATCGGTACCGATCGGACATCGATCCAACATTCGCTTGCGAGTCTTGCCTGATTGCTGACCCTTGCTACCGTCGTAGTCAAGCCAGTATTCGTCAGTGCCGAAGATAGTGTCACCGAAGACAGCATGGCTACTGGCCCTATAGACGCCATGTGAAGCAAGCCCGCCGCGAGGCGGTGCACGCAAAGCCCACGGGACTCACAGAGTCGGCCGGGCCACCACAGGCGAGGAACTTGACCGGGGAGGTCTCGTGAGTCCTGCAGCAGGCGGTCGCGCGCCAATAGAAGCTTTTGCGAACAGAGCCACCCTAAAGCGCAGGCGCCCAGGCCCCTGTATTAGACCTCGCTGGATCGAGTGTGTTACCGCAGTGATCGTGGCTCTCTTCGTGACTGCTGTGTTGTCGGCCGGGCAGGCAAGCGCCGAGCGATCGTTTTCGCACGGCCGACCCTTGATGGCAAGCAGATTTGACTCTGGTGGCGATTTCAGCTGCGCCATAGCACCCGACGGCACCGTGCATTGCTGGGGCGTCAACACATATGGACAGCTCGGCTATGGGAATACCGCCACCGTGGGCGATGACGAGACGCCGAACTCAGCTGGGACAGTGGAACTGGGCCCGGGGCGCACCGCGGTGCAGATGGCCGCGGGCGGGTCACACGCATGCGCCATCCTCGACAACGGCACCGTGCGCTGCTGGGGCTACGGGGCCGATGGCGAGCTCGGCTATGGCAAAACAAGCAACATTGGCGATAACGAGACGCCGGGTTCGGTGGCTCCCGTCAACCTGGGGGCCGGACGCGTTGCCATGCAGGTCGCCGCTGGAGCTTCGCACACCTGCGCCCTGCTCGACAATGGCACCGTCCGCTGCTGGGGGCTCAACGCCAACGGTCAGCTCGGCTACGGCAACGCGACCACGATCGGCGACAACGAGACCCCGGGGTCTGTGGGAACCGTCAATTTGGGCGTGGGCCGGACCGCGGTGGCGATTTCCGCCGGTGGCTACCACAGCTGCGCCCTGCTCGACAATGGCACCGTCCGCTGCTGGGGACAGGATGCCTTTGGACAGACGGGAGAGAGCAATCCCAGCTCGCCTGACTTCACGAAAGTAACCCCCGGTGAAGTGGCGCCGGTGGAATTGGGCGTGGACCGGACCGCGGTGGAGATTTCTGCCGGTGGCTACCACACCTGCGCCCTGCTCGACGATGGCACCGTGCGCTGCTGGGGACAGAATGTGGACGGCCAGCTCGGCTACGGGCACACCAACACGATCGGCGACAACGAGACGCCCGGCTCTGTCGGCCCGGTGGACCTCGGCGGCCACACGGCCATAGCCATAGCCAGCGGTGGCTACCACACCTGCGCCCTGCTCGACAACGGTACGGTGGAGTGCTGGGGACTGAACTCCAGCGGTCAGCTCGGCTACGGCAAAACGGCGAATATCGGAGATAACGAGACGCCCGCCTCCGTCGGTACCGTCAATCTTGGCGGGCGAAGTGCAGTGGCAGTATTTCCCGGCAGCTTCCACACCTGCGCCCTACTCGACGATGGCACGGTGAAGTGTTGGGGCCCGGCGAGCAGCGGACAGCTGGGGTACGGGAACACCAACATGATTGGCGACAACGAGACCCCGGCTGCGGTGGGTGCGCTCGACCTCGGCTCCGCCCATGGCGTGATCGAAATCTCGGCAGGCGCGACCCACACCTGCGCCCTACTCGACGATGGCACCGTGCGCTGCTGGGGCAATGGAGAACGTGGTCGATTGGGATACGGCAACACCAACGACATTGGCGATGACGAGACGCCTGTCTCTGCCGGGCCTGTGGACTTTGGCGCTGGTCGCGGGGTGGTTGAACTTGCTGCCGGAGAAGGATTCAGCTGCGCCATTCTCGACGATGGCACCGTACGCTGCTGGGGGCTCAATTCAAGCGGCCAGCTCGGGTATGGAAATACGAATAACATTGGCGACGACGAGACTCCAAGCACAGCCGGTCCGGTCAATCTGGGGGCCGGGCGAACGGCGGTGCAGATTGCGACAGGTAGCACCCACGCCTGCGCCATCCTCGACAACGGCACCGTGCGCTGCTGGGGCAATGGGGCCAACGGCCGGCTCGGCTACGGCAACACGAACACCATTGGCGACGATGAGACGCCTGGGCCGATTGGCACTGTAGATCTCGGCGGATATAGCGCTATATCAATTGCGGCTGGAAGTGAACAGACCTGCGCACTTTTGGCCATCGGAACAGTCATGTGCTGGGGCGAGGGAACAACCGGCCGGCTCGGCTACGGCAACACGAGCGACATCGGCGACAATGAGCTCCCTGCCACAGCAGGTGCGGTGTCGGTGGGGGGAAGCGTGTGGGCCATTGGAACGGGCGCCTCCGACACCTGTGCGGGACTCGCTAACGGGACCGTACGCTGCTGGGGATCTGCAAACAACGGCAGGCTTGGCTACGGCAACGAAGACAACATCGGAGATAACGAGCTCCCCAGTGCCGTTGGCCCAGTCGACCTAGGTGCCAATAGCGCCGCGCTGGCGGTCGGCCCCAATCACTCGTGTACTGCGTTCGACAACGGCACCGTGCGCTGCTGGGGCGCCAACTTCTATGGCCAGCTCGGCTACGGCAATACGGCCACCATTGGCGACGATGAGCCCCCCGCCTCGGTTGCTGTAGTTGACCTTGGAAGCAACGGTAGCGTGCGCGAAGTGACGGTAGGGGCCCGTCACACCTGCGCCCTGCTCGCCAATGGCACCGCGCGTTGCTGGGGCCAGAACATTACCGGCCAGCTCGGCTACGGCAATACCACGCAGATCGGCGACAACGAGACCCCGGCCGCGGTGGGTGCGGTGGACTTCGTCGATGACCCACCGACAGCCCTCAACGACTCCGCCACGGTCAGCGAGGACTCAGGCCCAGAAGCCATCGCCGTCCTGGCCAACGACACCGACATCGACGGCGGACCAAAGGAAGTCGTCTCGAAGACCAACGGCGTCCACGGAACCGTGGCGATTACCGGCGGCGGCAGCGGCCTGACCTATGCACCCGAAGCCAACTACTGCGGCCCGGATTCCTTCAGCTACGAACTCAACGGCGGATCAACCGCGACCGTCTCGGTTGCGGTGACCTGTGTCGACGACCCGCCGACTGCACTCGGCGATTCAACCACGATCAACGAGGATGCTTCGGCAACCGTTGTCGACGTGCTGGCCAACGACACCGACCAGGACGGCGGCCCAAAGACAGTCGAATCGAAGACGGAAGGGGTGCATGGAACCGTTGCGATCATCGGCGGCGGCGCGGGCCTCACCTACACCCCCGACTCCAACTACTGCGGCCCCGATTCGTCTAGCTATGAACTGAACGGCGGTTCCACCGCAACGGTCTCGATCACCGTGACCTGCGTCGATGACCCGCCGGTCGGCGTCAACGACTCCGCCACCCTCGCCGAGGACTCCTCCGCAACCGTTGTCGACGTTCTCGCCAACGACACCGACATCGACGGCGGGCCGAGGGAAGTCGCCTCGAAGACCAGCGGAACGCACGGAACCGTCGCGATCACCGGCGGCGGCAGCGGCGTGACCTACACGCCCGACCCCAACTACTGCGGCCCGGACTCCTTCACCTACACGCTGAACGGCGGTTCCACCGCAACGGTCTCGATCACCGTGACCTGCGTCGACGATTCGCCACTCGCCGTCAACGACGCCGACATCGTTGCAGAGGACGCAAGCGCAACGTCGATCAACGTCCTCGCCAATGACACGGACATAGACGGCGGGCCGAAGGAAGTCACATCGAAGACCAACGGCGCCCATGGGAGCGTCGCAATCACCGGCGGCGGCGGCAGCCTCACCTACACCCCCGACTCCAACTACTGCGGCCCCGATTCGTCTAGCTATGAACTGAACGGAGGCTCAACGGCGACGGTTTCGGTCACGGTGACCTGTGTCGACGATCCCCCTGTTGCGGTCAACGACTCCGCCACGATGGCAGAGGACGCCTCAGGCCAAGCGATTGACGTCCTTGCGAACGACACCGACATCGATGGCGGCCCGAGGGAAGTCGCCTCGAAGACCAACGGAACCCATGGCAGCGTCGCAATCACAGGCGGGGGCACAGGGCTGACCTTTCAACCGGACCCCAGCTACTGCGGCCCCGATTCCTTCACCTACACGCTGAACGGCGCTTCAAGCGCGACGGTCTCGATCACCCTGACCTGCGTTGACGACTACCCCAACGCCGTCAACGACTCCGCCACGCTCAACGAGGACGCCGCCGCAACAGCGATCGACGTCTTGGCCAACGACACCGACGTCGATGGCGGCCCGAAGTCGGTTGCCTCGAAGACCAACGGAACCCATGGCAGCGTCGCGATCACGGGCGGAAGCCTCACCTACACGCCCGACGCCAACTACTGCGGCGCCGACAGCTTCACCTACACGGTGAACGGCGGCTCAACCGCAACGGTTTCCGTCACGGTCACCTGCGTCGACGATTCGCCGGTTGCGGTGCCCGACGCCGACACCGTCCTCGAGGACTCCTCGGCCACCGCGATCGACGTCCTCGCCAACGACACCGACATAGACGGCAGCTCGAAATCGATCGCCGGCAAGACCAACGGCTCCCACGGAGCGGTGACGATCATCGGCGGCGGCGCAGGCCTCACCTACACGCCGAATGCCAACTACTGCGGCCCGGACTCCTTCACCTACACCCTGAACGGCGGTTCCCAGACGACGGTTTCGATCACCGTGACCTGCGTCGAGGAGCCCCCGCCACCGCCCGAAAGCGGCGGCTCGGGGACCTCAACCACGACCGAGAACATCTTCCCGACGCCAACCACCTCCTCGGGACCGGTGGTCAACATCACCCCTGGTGTGGGCGTTCTCTCGGGCCGGCGCCGGCCACGGATCGCGATCAAGGGCGTCTTTGCCTTCTTCACATTGACCTGCAGGCTCTCTGAGGGCGACTGCAACGGCAAGGTCGCCGTCAGCGCCAGCGTTCCCAGCCTCTCGGTTGACACCGGCACCCGCAAGGTGGGCCTGGTCAAGGGCGACTTCCGCATAGCTGCTCGTCGCAGCGTCCTGGTCAGGGCGAGGCTCAGCCCCCGTGGGCGCGAGTTGCTTGAAACCAAACGGAGCCTCAGGGGGGTTGGGGCCCGGATGGCGATCATCGATACCCGTAGCGGGGAACGGGGGGCTATAGACGTCACCCTGGTACGCAGGCCGAAGGCTAGCTTTTTGCCGACGGAGCGGAGGAATCAGTCGCGGCCCGCGAGTAGCGCCGCGATCCGGGCGGTCCCGTGATCCAGACATCGATTGCCAGCGCGCTGAGCGGAGGTCGCCGCCAAGAACCGACCTGCGCCTCGACCGCTGACAACGCGGCCTTCGCCAGGCCTTCGCCCCTTGCTTCGATCGCTGTTGGGATCTGGGTCGTCGTGCTGGCACTGTCGGCTTCCGTCATGGGGAACTGGCCGCAATCGGCTCAGGCCGACTCTTCCTCGTCCCGAAGTCGTGCGTTTGTCTCTGGTCGGATCGATGCCGGCATGTGGCACGGCTGCGCCATCGCCGGGAATGGCACCGTGCGCTGCTGGGGATACAACGGCTGGGGCGAGTTGGGCTACGGAAACACGAACTGGATCGGCGACGATGAGACCCCCGGCTCGGTGGGCCCGGTGGATCTCGGGGCCGGCCGAACCGCCACGGCGATCACAGCGGGGGAATTCTTCTCCTGCGCGATCCTCGACAACGGCACGGTGAGGTGCTGGGGCCCGAACGCCCACGGGCGCTTGGGCTACCCAGGCGTGGTCAACATCGGCGACGATGAGACCCCCGGCTCGGTGGGCCCGGTGGATCTCGGGGCCGGCCGAACCGCCACGGCGATCTCAGCTGGCTCTACCCACGTCTGCGTCATTCTCGACAACGGCTCCGTGCGCTGCTGGGGGAATGCCGATTACGGCCAGCTCGGCTACGGCAACGTGAACAACATCGGAAATGACGAGACCCCAGGCTCTGTGGGCCCGGTGGATCTCGGGGCCGGCCGAACCGCCACGGCGATCTCAGGCGGCTACCTCCACACTTGCGCCCTGCTCGACGACGGCACCGTGCGCTGCTGGGGATCGAATGCTTACGACCAGCTCGGAACCGGCACCGGCAACATCGGCGACAACGAGACCCCGGGCTCCCTTCCTCCCGTTGATCTTGGGGCAGGTAGAACCGCGGTGGCGATCTCAGCCGGCTCGCTCCACACGTGCGCCCTGCTCGACAACGGCACCGGGAAGTGCTGGGGCTACGGAGAAGGTGGACGGCTCGGCTACGGGAACACCAGCAACGTTCCGATTCCCTCTGCCGTTGGGGCGGTGGATCTGGGGCCTGGCCGAACCGCCGTTTCAATCGTCGCCGCTGAAAGACATTCCTGTGCAATTCTCGACAATGGAACCGTTCGCTGCTGGGGGGAAGCCTTCTCTGGCCAGCTCGGCTACGGCAACACCTCCAGCGTTGGCGACAACGAGACGCCAGGTTCCGTTCCTCCGGTGGACCTCGGTACCGATCGCAACGCCCTGGCGATTACAGGAGGCAGATACTTCACCTGCGCCCTGCTCGACAACGGCACCGAGCGGTGCTGGGGAGAAAGCCTCTATGGCCAGCTCGGCTACGGCAACACCACCACCATAGGTGACAACGAGGCTCCGGGCTTAGTCGGGCCGGTGAATCTTGGATCGGGTCACGGAGTCCTGGCTACCACGGCCGGTGACAGCCACAGCTGTGCTCTCTTCGACACCGGCAAAGTGCGTTGTTGGGGCAACGGCGCAAACGGCCGACTTGGCTACGGCAACACCACCACAATCGGTGACAACGAGAACCCGGGAGCAGGAGGCGACGTCGATCTGGGTGGGCGTAGCGCGGTGGACATCGCCGCAGGCGAAGCCCATACCTGCGCCCTGCTCGACGATGGCAAGGTGCGCTGCTGGGGCAGCGGCGCAAACGGCCGGCTTGGCTACGGCAGTACCGCCGACGTTGGCGATAACGAGACGCCCGGCTCCGTTTCCACTGTGGATCTTGGCGAAGTCAACGCTGTGGCGATTGCAGCTGGCGCTAGTAATACCTGCGCCACGCTCGCCAACGGCTCTGTTCGTTGCTGGGGCGCTGGCGCGAATGGCCGCCTCGGAACAGGCAATACATCCGACATTGGCGATGACGAGACGCCGGGCTCTGTCGCCCCTGCCGTCCTCGGCCGCAACGCGGTTGCAGTTTCGAGCGGAGGGTCCCACAGCTGTGCTCCGCTCGATGACGGCACCCTGCGGTGCTGGGGCCTGGCGACGAGCGGTCAGCTCGGCTATGCCAACACGAACACGATCGGGGACAACGAGACTCCAAGCAGCGCCGGGGCGGTAGCCGTAGGCCGGAGTATCGTTTCGGTCGCCGGCGGCGCGAGTCATACCTGCGCCCGGCTCGACAACGGCACCGTGCGTTGTTGGGGGCTAGGAACGAGCGGCCGTCTCGGATACGCCAACACAACGACGATTGGCGATAACGAGACCCCCGGCAGCGTTGGGACGGTGAACATTGGGCGCAGCGCTATCGCGGTCACCGCAGGCGCGAGCCATACCTGCGCCCGGCTCGACGACGGCACCGTGCGGTGCTGGGGCCTGGCGACGAGCGGTCAGCTCGGCTATGCCAACACGAACACGATCGGCGACGACGAGGCACCCGTCCTAGCCGGTCCCGTGGACCTTGGGCGCAATGCGCTGGATGTCTCGGCGGGCGCAAACCACAACTGCGCCGCGCTCGACGACGGCACCGTGCGGTGCTGGGGACTCAACAGCAACGGCCAGCTTGGCTACGGCAACACGACCATGATTGGGGACAACGAGACACCTGCATCGGTCGGCACGTTGGATTTCGCCGACGATTCGCCGATTGCGGTTAACGACGTGGCGACGGTCAACGAGGACGTCAGCACGGAAGTCGACGTCTTGGCAAATGACACCGATGTCGATGGTGGCCCCAAGACAATCATCGCCAAGACCAACGGCGCGAAAGGCACCGTGACCATCATCGGCTCAGGCACTGGTCTCACCTACCTCTCCAGCGCCAACTACTGCGGAGCGGACTCGTTCACATACACCCTCAACGGCGGTTCCCAGGCGACGGTCTCGATCACCGTGACCTGCGTCGACGACAACCCCAACGCGGTCAACGACTCCGCCACCCTCAACGAGGACGCGAGCGCAACGTCGGTCAACGTTCTCGCGAACGACACCGACATCGACGGCGGCCCCAAGGAAGTCGCCTCGAAGACCAACGGAACCCATGGCAGCGTCGCGATCACCGGCGGAGGAACGGGCCTCACCTACGCCCCCGACGCCAACTACTGCGGAGCGGACTCGTTCACCTATGAACTGAACGGCGGCTCAGCCGCCACTGTCTCGATCACCGTGACCTGCGACGACGACAACCCCAATGCGGTCAGCGACGCAGCCACCGTCAGCGAGGACGCAAGCGCAACGTCGATCAACGTGCTAGCCAACGACACCGACATCGACGGCGGCCCGAGGGAAGTCGCCTCGAAGACCAACGGAACCCATGGCAGCGTCGCGATCACGGGCGGCGGCACAGGACTGACCTACACGCCGAATGCCGACTACTGCGGAGCGGACTCCTTCACATACACGCTCAACGGCGGCTCAACCGCAACGGTTGCGATCACGGTCACCTGCGTCGACGATCCCCCCGTTGCGGTCAACGACTCCGCCACCCTCGCCGAGGACGCCTCCGCAACGGCAATCGACGTCTTGGCCAACGACACCGACGTCGATGGCGGCCCGAAGTCGGTTGCCTCGAAGACCAACGGCACCCATGGGAGCGTCGCAATCACCGGCGGCGGCGCAGGACTGACCTATCAACCGGACCCCAACTACTGCGGCCCCGATTCCTTCACCTACACGCTGAACGGCGGTTCAAGCGCGACGGTCTCGATCACCCTGACCTGCGTTGACGACTACCCCAACGCCGTCAACGACTCCGCCACGCTCAACGAGGACGCCGCCGCAACAGCGATCGACGTCTTGGCCAACGACACCGACGTCGATGGCGGCCCGAAGTCGGTTGCCTCGAAGACCAACGGCGCCCATGGGAGCGTCGCAATCACCGGGGGTGGCCTCACCTACACGCCCGACGCCAATTACTGCGGCCCCGACAGCTTCACCTACACCGTGAACGGCGGCTCAACCGCAACGGTTGCGATCACGGTCACCTGCGTCGACGATTCGCCGGTTGCGGTGCCCGACGCCGACACCGTCCTCGAGGACTCCTCGGCCACCGCGATCGACGTCCTCGCCAACGACACCGACATAGACGGCAGCTCGAAATCGATCGCCGGCAAGACCAACGGCTCCCACGGAGCGGTGACGATCATCGGCGGCGGCGCAGGCCTCACCTACACGCCGAATGCCAACTACTGCGGCCCGGACTCCTTCACCTACACCCTGAACGGCGGTTCCCAGACGACGGTTTCGATCACCGTGACCTGCGTCGAGGAGCCCCCGCCACCGCCCGAAAGCGGCGGCTCGGGGACCTCAACCACGACCGAGAACATCTTCCCGACGCCAACCACCTCCTCGGGACCGGTGGTCAACATCACCCCTGGCGTGGGCGTTCTCTCGGGCCGGCGCCGGCCACGGATCGCGATCAAGGGCGTCTTTGCCTTCTTCACATTGACCTGCAGGCTCTCTGAGAGGGACTGCATGGGCAAAGTGGTGGTCTCCGCCACCGTGCCCAGCGTCACCCTCGGGCCAACCATGGAAAAGGTGCCCCTGGTGAGAGGGAAGTTCCGCATCGGAGCCAGTCGCAGCGTCCTCGTCCGGGCACACCTCACACGCCACGGGTTCGAGGTCCTCGATGCCAAACGGACCTTGAGGGGCGTGGCCGCGAAAATGGCCATCGTCGACGCGATCAACGGCGAACGGGGGGCGATCCAGGTCAACCTGGTCCGCCGCCCAAAGGCAAGCCTGCTGCCGAAGGCTGGGAAGACGAAGAGCAGCGATTAGGCTCCTCAGGCAGCGGCGCGCTCGTCGCCACTCGCTTCCGCGATGAGGCCTAGCACGTCGTCTGAGTGCTTTGAGATGAAGCTCGGGCCGACGCCGCGAATCTCCACGAGGCTTTGCTCATCGTTGGGCCGGATCGTCGCGATCGCTTCCAGGGTGCTGTCGTGGGCGACCGTGAAGGCCGGCTTGCCGTCGGCCGCCCGCAGTCGCCACGCCTTCAGCTTCTCGAACAGCGGGGCGTCGGCGGGGGGGAGCTCCGGGGGTGGCGAGGCTGAGCCGGCGGCGCGCTTGGGCCGGCGGACCGCGATCGTCTCCGGATCCGGCAGCCAGCTGTCCGGGTCGCAGACATCGCAGCAGCGGGTCAGCGGCCGGCCGGCCTCATGGTCCCCGAAGTGGTCGAGCAATTGCCGCCGCCGGCACCGCTCCGAGTAGATGAAGGCCTTGATCGCATGGTAGGCGCGCCAGCCACGCTCGTGCGCGATCGCCAGGTCGGGGTTGCCGGCGCGCTGTTCGTTGAAGCGAACCAGCCGGCCCAGGTCGGCGCGCATCGCAAGCAGGACCGCTTTGGCCGGAAGCCCGTCTCTCCCGGCACGCCCGGCCTCCTGGTAGTAGGCCTCGAGGCTGGTCGGGATCGCCATGTGCCAGACCGATCGCACGTCAGCCTTGTCGACGCCCATCCCAAAGGCGTTGGTGGCGACGATGACGTCCACGTCGTCGGACATGAACCGGTGCTGGGCCGTCGTGCGGTCTTCGGACTCCATCCCGGCGTGGTAGGGGAGGGCGCGCATTCCGGTGTCGCGCAGCTGGGCGGCGATCTCGTCCGTGTCCTTGCGGGTGCCGCAGTAGACGATCGCCGGCCTGTTCGCGGGGTCGGCCAGGCCCGCTTCGAGCAGCGCCATCCGGCGAGCCCTGGAACCCCTGCCCTCCAACCGCACGACATCGAAGGCGAGGCTGGGCCGATCGAAGCCGGCGCGCACCTGGAGCGGGTCCCGCATGCCGAAGCGAGAGGCGATCTCCGCCGCCACCGGCTTGGTCGCGGTCGCCGTGCAGGCCATCACCGCCGGCCGGCCCAGTTCCCCGGCGATCTGGGGCAGGCGCAGGTAGTCGGGACGGAAGTCGTGGCCCCACTCGGAGACGCAGTGCGCCTCGTCGACCGCGAGCAGGTCGATGCGGCGCTGTCCGATTTCCTCCCTGAAGACGCGCGAGTCGAAGCGCTCCGGCGAGCAGTAGACGATCCGCGCCTCGCCGCCGCTCACCTGGGCCAGAGCATTGCGCACCGCCACATCGCTCATCGCGGAGGTGATCATCGCCACCGGGTGCGCGGCGGCAGTGAGTCGTTGCCACTGCTCGTTGATCAGCGCGATCAGCGGGCTGACGACGATCGTCAGGTCCTCCGAAGCCAGCCCGGGGAGCTGGTAGCAAAGGCTCTTGCCGCCCCCGGTGGGCATCACGATCAGCGAATCGCGCCCATCGAGTGCCGCCTCCACCCCCTCGCGCTGTCCCGGCCTCCAATGCTCGAATCCAAGCTTCCCCAGCAGTGCGTCGGCCTGGCTTGCGGTCTGAACAGTCACCGGTCCACCCTAGGGAGCTGACCGGCGGGTGGTGTGGGGATGTCGCCCGCCGCGGCGGAGGAGGCGGGGGCGGCTCCCCGACTCGAGAGAGCGTGCGCCGGCCGCCTCAGCTGGTCGAGTTAGCCTGCGGCGAGGATCTTGAAGATCGGGCTGGAGCTCGTCTTGGAGAGCTGGCCGGCGCTGTCGCGAGCCTGAGCCGCGACCCTGTAGCTGCCCGGCGCGAGCGCCTTCGACCCGGTCAGACGTCCCTGGAAGCTGAGCACGTTGGCGCCCGCTTTTCCGTTACGGGTCAGGGAGCCGGCGTTTTGGAAGCGCTTGCACCTCGGCTTGGAGGTGTTGGCTGCCGTCTCCTTCACGCAGCGTTTGCCGATGCGCCGCCCCTTCAGCGCCCGCTGGAAGATGAGTTTCGTGCTCGCCGCCTCGCTGAGGCGCCAGCGGATCCTGGCGCCGATGCGGGTCGCCGAGGCCTGCGGCAGCGCCGTGCCGAGTTTCCATTTGCGCGGCGTCACCGTCACCTGGCTGACGACGGGCGGCTGGTCGACGACCTGCTCGGGCGCGGCGACGTCGATCGTCGCGATCGCCGGTGAGTCGCTGAAGCCGGCGATCTGGTCGAAGGAGCTGAATTCGAAGGTGTCAGTGCCCGTGAAGCCCTGGTTCGGCGTGTAGACGACCGTGGACGGTTCCTGGTCGCCCTGTTCGATTTCGCTGAGCGTTCCTTTGGCCGGTTTTTCTTTGATGAACTCCTGCACCTGTGAGCGCTCGTAGAACGGCCCGGTGTCGAGGCATTTCAGCGGCACGGTCACCGGTTTACCGGCCGGGGTGTTGACCGTGGTGCCGAAGCATTTCGGCCGCCCGTCCGGGGCCCAGTCGGGGTTGCCGTCGAAGACGCCGGTCGCGTCCTCGATTTCGATGACGAAGGGGCTGGTGTCGTCGGCCCGCTCCATCACTAGTGCCCCGGAGGAGAACACCCCGGTGACGTAGGTGACGAACTGCCCGTCCGGCGACCAGGTGCAGTTGTAGTTGCCGTTGACCGCGTCGTCAGACAGATCTTGCTGTCCGCCCCCATTGGCGAGGGCGACGATCACGTCGGCGGTCGCGTTCGAGCCGATCCCGGTCCCCCTCGTGAAGCACATCTGTTTGCCGTCCGGTGAGATCGCCGCCTGGAACTCGTTTGCCGCGCCGGGTTCGTTGCGATGTTGGTGACCGCGCCGCCTCCGGAGGGCTCCTTGACGATGTTGAGCGAGTCGGCCACCGTCGGGTCGCCGGTGTGGTAATAGATCTCCGAGGAGTCCGGCGTCCAGCCGGGCTTGCCCTCGATCGCCGCGGAGGCGCCGGTCAGGTTCAGTTTCGAGCCGCCATTCACGTTCTGGACGACGATGTCCTGCTGGCCGGCGACCTCGGCCTCGTAGGCGATCCGGCTGCCGTCCGGCGACCAGGCGGGCCGATCCTCGTTGGTCGTGGTATTCGTGATGTTTTCCGGGATCGCGAAGGGATTGGTGAGGTCGAGCACGTAGATGTCGCACTTCGCGACGGCGGCGAAGCTGCAGTTCTGGCCGCCGCGGGCGTAGGCGATCTTGGTGCGGTCCGGAGACCAGGACGGGTGGCGATGCTGGCCCGATGCGGTGGTTACGGGGCCGATGTTGGCCCCGAACGCGAAGCTGCCGGAGGCGATGCGCAAATAGACTTTCGAGTCGGCGTCGGTCGCCCCTTTGCCGGTGACGTAGGCGATCCGGCCGTTGGCGCCGGAGAGCACCGCGCTGGCTGCGGCTGGCAAGGCCAGGAGCAATGCAAGAGTTGCGAGGAGCACTGCCTTCCTTGCGAACGCAAAAGGCATCGCGCTTCACAGTTGCAGGTCCTGCCTCCAAACGCAAGCTGGCCGCTTCAGACGGTGACGGGAGCGGCAACCAGCGCCCGCTCAGGCAGGTCTTGAGCGTGGTAGTCGGAGCGGACCAGAAGCGAGATCGTCGCAGCCGACGAGGACCAGCTGGGTGGTTGTCCCAATCACCCCTTGGTGTGGTTGCGCGCGGTGTTGCGGCGCCTACACTGCCAATATGCCCTCTCGAATCCTTGGCCGCGCTCTCGCCCTTGGGTTGACGATGCTCGCCCTCGCAGCGCCTTCGGTGCTTGCAGCGCCCGCGGTCAGTGGCGAATTCGACGTGCCCGGGCTTGGCTCGAACAACAAGCTGGTTCAGGGCCCCGACGGCAATATGTGGGTGACGCTGAACGGCACCGAATACGACGTTGCCCGGATCACGCCCGGCGGCGAAGTCAAAGAATTCAAACTTGGGGCCGTAACCCCCCTCGGAATCGCCGCCGGTCCCAAAGGGCTGATTTGGATAGCTCGTAACGGCGGCGTGATCAGCTTCGACCCGGCTGACCCAGAAGGCTCGAAGAAAATCACCGACATCGCGTTGATCGGGACGAGCCCGTCAATCGTCCTGGGGCCGGATGGCAACCTCTGGGCCACCGGGGAAAACAAGCTGGTGCGGGTGCCGCCCGACAACCCGGCCGGCGCGACCGAAGTCCCGGTTCCGGGCCTGCAGACGGCCAAGGACATCGACGTCGCCGGCTCGCTGCTCGTCGTCGCCAGTTTGGAACACGTCTACGCCGTGACCACCGCCGGCGTCGTGGCCGGCGACCAGAAAGTCGGCGGCCAGGCGCAGGGCGTCGGCGGCAACCCGAACGGGCAGTACGCCTTCACCCAGCCGGTCAATCCACCCAAGGAAATCGGCCTACTCTCGCCGACCGCGGCGCCGATTGTCCGCTCGGCCGAAGGCACCGACCCCTTTGGGATCACGCTCGGTTCCGACGGCGCCTACTGGGCTCCCGAGTTCGTCTCCGATGGCTTGACCAGGCTCACCGCCGACGGCATCGTGAGCGGCATCACCGGCTTCGCCAAAAACTCTGGTCCGCGCCAGATCGCCGCCGGCCCTGGCAACACTCTCTGGGTGACGCTCGAGATGACGAAAAAGGTCGGTCGCGTCTCTGGTCTCGAACCGCCGGTCACGCCGCCGCCGCCGGCGGCGAGCGAGCCGCAGACTCGGATCGCGAAAGGGCCGAAATCGAAAGTGAAGACGAAACGCAAACGCGCGGCGGTGAGGTTCAGGTTCGACTCGCCGAACGCCGGGGCGACGTTCGAATGCGCGCTGCTCAAGCTGAAGAAGCGCAAGAAAGGAAAACCCGCTCCGCGGCCGGTCTTCAAGCCCTGTGCTTCGCCGCGGTCCTACAGGCTGAAGCCCGGCAAATACCGCTTCCTGGTTCGCGCTGCGCTCAACGGCGCCGTCGATTCTTCTCCCGCCAAGCGCACCTTCCGCATCGTTCGCGTGGCGTGAGCACGGACGTTCGCTCCATTTAGGCAGGCGGCGATAACACCTGCCGCGGTGGGCCGTCGCGAGGACCGGCAGCGCCCGCAACCGTTCGAACCCCTGGTCCGGCGCCACGTCCGCGACAAGGTGCCGATACTTGATCAGGTATCGTATTGGCGTGGAGCCCCCCAACGCGCTCGTGCGCAAGCTGCGCGTTTCCGCCGGTCTCTCCCAGCGCGCCCTCGCGCGGCGGGCCGGCACGTCGCAGCCTGCCGTCGCTCGCTATGAGCGCGGTGCCGCGACGCCCTCCTGGGGGACGCTCCAGCGGCTGGCGGTCGCGTGCGGGCAGCGGGTGACGATCCGCGCCGAAGCGATGCCCGATCCACACGATGTCGAGCTGGCTGGCCTTCTCCTCCGGCTCACGCCCGAGGAGCGCCTCCGGGCTCTGCGACGCTACGCCCACCTCCACGAGCTCGCGCGGGGGCAGCGGTGACCGAGCTGGACCCTGAGAGGCTTCTCCGTTCCCTCGTCGACCACGGGGTCGAGTTCTGCGTGATCGGGGCGGTCGCGGCCTGGCTGCAGGGCAACCCGACGGCCACGCTCGACCTGGACGTGATGCCCCGGCGGGAGCTCGACAATGCCGAGCGCCTCGCCATCGGCCCTAAACGCCCTGGGCGCTCATGCGCAGGGCCAAGACATCGGGACCGAGTTGGAAGGTGCCGACTTCCTCGGCTGGCGGTCCCAGCGTTTCGACACCGAGGCCGGGCCGCTGAACGTCGTTCCGCGCGCCACTGCGATCGGAGGGTTCGAGGACGTCGCGACGATCGAGCTGGCACTGGGCGAGATCTCCGTTCGCGTGATCACAATCGACGAGGTGATCGCTTCCAAGGAGGAGCTCGGGAGGCCGAAGGACACAGCTGCCCTCCCGGCCCTCTACGCGACGCGCGACGCACTCCGCCGTCGGAGACGCGAATCGGGAGGCTGAGCCCGCGCCCAGCTGCTGGAGATGTCCGGAGACCTCGACGCCGCTATCGTCGAATGCCAAGTCGCCGCCGACCGCACCAGCAACCTTCCCGAGCGGCGCTACCTGACGGCGCAGGCGGCACGGCTTAGGTAGTGGCTCCTGTTACGATCACCCGCCATGATCCGTCGCGACGTTTCGCTGGTCGCAGCGAGCGGTGCCGCGCTCCTGCTGCTGGCTTTCGCCCTGGACAGTGCGGTTGCCGCACCTGGGGGCGACACGCACCACTTCACGATGCGTGTCATCGGTAGCGGCTCGGCGAGCGCCGATTTCGGCGAAGACCGCAAACAGCCCGGGCTGACCACCGCCTCAGGCGTCGACGGCAAGGAGTCCGCAAGCTGGCGCTGGGAGGTCCGGGCGGTGGCCTGGAGCGTCGGGGCCGGCCCGCT
Source organism: uncultured Solirubrobacterales bacterium (assembly GCA_963707965.1). Classification (GTDB taxonomy): domain Bacteria; phylum Actinomycetota; class Thermoleophilia; order Solirubrobacterales; family 70-9; genus VRUE01. Next base: position 477,958 of record CAVPRR010000007.1, on the reverse strand, counting down.
CGTCACCAGAGCACACGTCGAGCGGGCGCGCGGCGTCCTCACCGCATCGGTCCTCTCCTATGGGATCCAGATGGGAGTGCTGGGCGAGGAACTCCTCTGCCAGGATCGTCAGGGCACGACCACGTTCCTCTCCGATGACGGCAGCGGTCGTGCCGCGCGCAGGTCCGGTTCCGGCGAGTTCGTCCACGACGGCTTCGTCCGGATTCGCGAAGGCGGGCTCGACGTCGACTCGCCGGAACTCTCACCGCTCGGCTGCTTCCACGGCAGCCCCGAGTTCGGGCACGGGCTTCAGTTCGTCAGCCGGACCAGGCAAGACGAAACGCCGGTGCCGCGCGGCGCCTTCAACCCCCGATTCGATCGTTCCTACAGCGAGACCTACACCGACTCCGCCAGCGAGGATCGCTCCCACAGCGGTGACCTCAACTCGGCCCACACCTTCGCCGGGAACAGCAGGGTGGAGCTTCAAATCAAGGCGATCTCAGAGCGGCGCTTTGACCGGCTCCTGAACAAGTACCAGCACGTCCCGGTGGGACTGGGCAGTGGAGAAACCGAGTACCACGAACCCCCGCCGACGGGAGGGTGACCGCCCACGCCGCGCCGGTGAGAAGCGGGTTGGCGAGGAAGCCGAACCCGGTCGCGAGGGCGCCTAGCCTCCGAGCAGCTTGGCTTTCTGCGCCGCGAACTCCTCCTCGGTGAGGATCCCTTGGCTTTTCAGTTCTCCCAGCTCCTTGAGCTGATCGATCACCGACTCCCCACCGCCTTGCGGTGCCGCGGGAGGCGCAGCCGCCGGTTCGGGTGCCATCTGTGCTGTTTCCTGCTGTGCCCAGCGCTCACCCTGGCGGCGGGAGACGCGGTTGCTGACCGCCGTCGCGGTCCCGGCGACGACGGCTGTCCTTGCAACTCCTCGAAGCAATCCCGGCATGGCTTCCTTTCTCAGGCGGCCTCGGCCGCGTCGAGGGCATCGATCAGGTCCTGCACGGGTATCCGCCCGCTGGCGACCAGCTGGCCGCCCGAGCGGCGCATCGCGGCGGCAAACGGCGCGGCCCAGCAGTTCTCGTAGACCATCAGCGCCGCCGAGGTCCCCGGCTCGAGCGCGTTGGCGGCCTCGTCGGCGTCCTCGTCGGACAGCAGTCCCGAGGAGGCGCCCTCGAAGTCGGCGAACGCCGCGACCTCGTCGCCGAGGTCAGCGATCTCGAGCTTGGCGACCGAGCCGTCCTCCCCCTTGGCGATGAAGGCAAGGTCGATGATGCGGATCAGGCCGCGATCGACCAGGTCGATCAGGTGGGGTGCCGCCTCGCCGTGGGGCTGGCGGCCGGGCCACTCGACGATCACATAGTCGATCGGCCCCATCTCGGTCAACTCGTCTGCGTTCAACCCGACTCCCTCCTTGAGAGACCTTGGTTTGAACTGCTGGACTTGATTTGAACTGCTGGACCACACTAACGCGCGACCAGAGCGCGGGCAACCCGTACGTGTTCATGCCTGCTCAGATCGATCCGGACGCTGCATTCCTTCGGACAGGGCCTGATCCTGCTCAGCGAGGTGGGTCTTCGGCCTTCAAAGACGATTCGACGAGGGACGTCGGCACGGGAACGTTCTCCGTGCAGGTGGAGACCGCGTCGGTGTGGAAGTAGTCGCCCTCGTGCGCCTGGGTGAGCCTCCCGCCACACGCGAAGCAGGTCCAGTCGCTGATATCGAGCTCACCGAGACCCTCACCGACCCGCTCAGTGCGCATTCCTTTGTTCGTCGTCTTGTTCACATGGCGATGATTGCAGACCCGCACAGCACGCTTGGAGGCCATGTCTCCCCCACGAGTACGCTCTTCCCCGGGCCGCCGGGCCGCCGGGCCGCCGCGGTGCGACTGGACGAGCCTCAGCCTCCCGGTTCGCCCCGACCGATCTGCTTCAATCGGATCACCAGAGAAAGGAGGTGGTCCTACGTTGATTCACATGTTTGAGGGGACTCTGGAGGTGCAGGGCCGCTAGGCGCCGCACTGGTTCGGGCGCCCGGCGCAATCCACCCCGGGCACCGGCGAGCGCAGGGAGGCGGGTCTAGTCCCACCCGATTGCAGTTCCGGCGTTCGTCTCCAAGCACCAGGCCAGGGGCCGCCTTCGGGCGGCCCCGGCCCTTTCACGAGCCGTGCCGGCGCGTGGTTGACGTGTCGAAGAAGATGCCGACTGCGATTGACTTCAGCCAGCGCGTCTGGGAGCGTTAGCCGTACAGGCCCGTGGCAACTTCTCTTCATTCCCCTTCGAATTCGCGGTGCCGCCACGCTCGGTGGGCCGCGGCTCTGTCTGCGCTCTGCGCGGTGGTCTTGACGCTGGCCTGGGCCGCAGCGCCCGCGCAGGCAACGACCCAAACCTTCATCTACACCGGTGCCGAGCAGACCTTCAAAGTGCCGGGGGGCGTAACCAGCATCCACGTAGTCGCCATCGGTGGCAGCGGCGGGGCCAATGAATTCCCAATCGCGGGCGGGGAAGCGGCCAAAGTCGTGGGCGACATCAGCGTGACGCCGGGCGCGACTCTCTACATCGAGGTGGGCGGCAACGGTCTCAGCTCAGGCCTCGGCGGCGGCCTCGGCGGCTTCAACGGCGGCGGAGACGGTGGCAACAGCGGTGCGGGCGGCGGCGGGGGAGCCTCGGATATCCGCACCTCGCCGCTGGAAGACGGCCTTGCTCCCGACCTCCGGTTGATCGTGGCTGCAGGTGGCGGGGGTACCGGCGCCGGAGGTGAAATCAGCGCCGGGGCGGCGGGGGGAGCGGCGGGCAGCGATGGCTCGGATACCACCACCGGGAACCCCGGCGGCAAAGCCGGTACGGCAACCGAAGGGGGCGCCGGTGGTGTCGGCTTCTTCGGAACTGGTGGCACTGGCCAGCTGGGCTTGGGCGGCGTGGGTGGCGCCAGCGGATTATCGGGTGGCACTGGCGGCGGCGGCGGCGGGGGCTACTACGGCGGTGGCGGCGGAGGTGGCGGCGAAATATCGGGTGGCGGCGGAGGCGGAGGTGGCTCCTCTCTGACCAGTGGCTCGAAATCCCTTACTGCGACCCCTCCCCAGGTCGAAATCACCTACACCCTGGTGCCGCCTTCGATCGCGATCGTCTCCCCCGCGAGCGGCGCCACCTACAACCAGGGCCAAGCGGTTACAGCCTCCTATTCCTGCACGCCCCCAGAAGGCACGACCGTGGAAACCTGCGAAGGCCCGGTCGCCAACGGCGCCGCGCTCGACACCTCGACGCTCGGTCCGCACGCCTTCAAAGTCGAAGCCGAAGATAAGGACACCGCGGCAGTGACCAAAGAAGTCACCTACACCGTCGTCGCGCCCCCCTCGATCTCGATCACATCTCCCGCCAACGGCGCCACCTACACCCAAGGGCAGGTGGTCAGCGCGATCTACTCCTGCACTCCTGGGGAAGGCGCTGGCGTGAAAACCTGCACGGGTACGGTGGCGAACGGAGCGGCCGTCGACACGGCGACGCTTGGATCACACACCTTCACAGTCGATGCCGCAGACACAGACGGTGGCACGGCCAGCAAGAAAGTCACCTACACCGTTGAAGCGAAGCCGCCTGCGTCGACCCTCGCCACCGCTGCTGGCGTCGCCCGTGTGACGGGCGGCAAGGCGCAGCTGAAACTGACCTGTAAGGGCGATGCCGCGTGCGCCGGGACCGCGAAGCTGTTCGCGTCCTCGCCGGCCAAACGCCACATCCATCGCCATGCCCTCAAGCGCGCGGCGCAGCTGCTGATCGGAAGCTCGGCATTCGACGTGGCGGCCGGAGAGACGAAGGTCGTGCCCGTCAAGCTCACCAAACAGGGCAAATCACGCGTGAGCAAAGCGGGCAAAGCTGGCCTCCCGGTGAAACTCGGTGGGACCGGAGTCAAGGGCCGCACGGTTGTGCTGAAGGGGCCGCGCCGCCACAGGTAGCTGGGGGACGCTCCGATGGCCGGCGCCGGCTGCCGGTGCTCATGACACCGACCTCCCCACCGTTTACGCAATGGCCTCTGGCCTTCTGCCCTTGCCGTAGAGTGCATGCTGAGTCATGAGGGGGGGAGAGGCGAAACCGCGCAGGGGAGGCCATCGTGGGAGGTGGCTTGCCGTTGCAGCGACTGTCGCCATACTCGTCGCCTCGGCCGTGGGCCTCGCCGTGCTCGCCTCGGGCGCCGTCATCCAGCGGGGAAACCTGCGAATCACCGTACTTGGGCAGGTAAAGCCCTTCCGCCTGCCGCGCAAGGAGCCCGCCCCAATCGCCGTCTTCATCGCGGGTCACCTCGCCAACACCGAAGGGGGCACCCCGCCCCAGCTTCAGGGAATGACGATCAAGGTCAACCGCCACGGGCGGATCGAACGCCGCGGCCTTCCGGTCTGCCAACTCCACCAGATCCAACCGGCGACCACCGCCAGAGCGAAGTCGATCTGCGGCGACGCCCTGGTCGGCTCGGGCCGCTTCTGGGCGGAGATCGTCTTTGCCGATCAGGGTGCCTATCGCACCCGTGGGCACCTGCTCGTCTTCAACGGGCGCAAGGACAAGCGCCCCGTTCTCTTCGCCCACGTCTTCACCACCAAACCCTTTGCCACCTCCTTCGTCCTCACCTTCGCGATCCGCCACATAGCCCACGGCCGCTATGGCACCCTGCTTTCCGCCTCGCTTCCCGAATCGCTCGGTGAATGGGGCTACCTGGACCGCATCAAGCTCACCGTGCGGCGCAAGTACATCTACAGGGGAACGCAGCGCAGCTTCTTCGCCACCGCCTGCCCCGCCCCGAAGGGGTTCGACACCGCCGTCTTCCCCCTCGCCCTGGTGCAGTTCTCCTTTGCCGGCGAAACGGACCTGGAGGTCCCCCTCACCAAGAGCTGCAGGGTCGAGGAATGAGCAGCCCAAGATCGCGAAAAAGGGAGGACGCGATGCGAAGGACCGATGACAGCCCCAGGGGGTGGGGGAGGGGCATCGCCCTCGCCCTGGCCCTGCTGGGGCCGGTCGCGCTTCTCGCCCCGGTGTCCGCAGGCGCCACCTACGACCCGGTTGGAGTGGGATCGACGACCCTCCACCTCGCCCCCTCCTTCACCAAGCAGTTGCACAGGAGCGGAGTCAAGCTGCGCGCCGTGCAGGGCGCGCAGCTCCGCGGCCGCGCGGTCATCTTTCCGAGCTCTGCCGGTCGCCTCGACCCCGTGAGCGGCCAGGGGACGATCAAACACACTGGGGCCCTGCAGATCTCCAAGGGCAGCCGCTCGCTCCTCCTCAAGAGCCTGATCCTGAAGACCACCGCTCGGCGCTCTCCGCTCGCCGCCAAGGTCGGCGGCGGCCAGCTGAAGCTCGGTTCCTCGCGCCCGATAGCGGTCTCCCGCAACGGCTTCGGGGTGAAGGCCACCATCAAGGACCTGCGCTTGACCACCAAGTTCGCCGTGCGCCTGGACCACAAGCTGGGCCTCAGGGGAGCCTTTCGCACTGGCCAGCAGCTCGGTTCATCGCTCAGCCGGGTCGAACCGGAACTCGCGACGATCGCCGCGAGCGGCAGGGTCAATTTCAACCCGGCGGCGACCTTCCTGGCCAAGCTGAACGAACTCCACGTTGCGCTCAACCCGATCCACCCTGCCGAACGCCCCGGCGCCTTCGAATTGCCGATCGCAGGCGGGCGCATCGCCCCCGACGGCTCCGCAGGAACGGTCGAGACCTCAGGCAGCCTCGAAGCGCTGCAGCTCGGCGGTGGGCAGATCTTCTGGCACGAACTTGCGATCGAAATCGACGCCGCCAGCGTGAGCCCCGAAGTCGACGTCCAGCCCAGTCCGCCCTACCCGGGCAAGGTGGGGAGCGTGGCGATTGCCACCCTGGGGGTCACCGGGGCCACGCCCGACCCCGCCAAGCGCACGGTCAGTCTCTCTGGCTCGCTCGCCCTTGGGACGACCGGCGCCGCGCAGATGAACCAGGCCTTCGCCGAAAGCAAACCCTTCTTTGTGGAGGGGGAGGCGCTCGGGACGGTCTCGGCGGTCATCGAAGCGAAGTAGCTCTCTCAATCTCAGGAGCGCCGGGGCGTACTGCCGAGGAGTCCGCTGCGGCCTCGGGCTCAGCCAGGTCCCTTCGGTCCATCCTCCTCGCCGCCGTGCGCCTCATCCTCGTCTGGGGCCGCGAATATCGCCCCCCAATCATCGTCCACTCCCTCGACCACCAGCTCCTCGGGAAAGTCGAGCAGCCCGTTCAGGTGCGCCCGCAGCTCCTCGAAGGTCATGAACCCGTCGAGCCCGTCGCCGACGTGCTCGAAATAAAAAGCCTCCCCCGACATGCTGTTGTCGATCGCCCTGTCGACGTCGTCGCCGACTCCGATGCTCAGTCCGCCCCCTCGATAGCGCGCATATAGCGAGCGCCCGTCCTCCAGGGCACCCTCCCACTGCGCGGGGCAGGCGGTGCAGGTCTTCTTCAGCGACGCGACGGCCGGCAGGCCTCCGGCAGGCACGGGCGCGATCCTGAGCACACTGCCCGACCGGTGCGCCAGCACGAAGTACTCTCCCTCGAGGTCGCCGCTGACCGATATGCGAGTCAACTTCTTCATGTCTTGAGGATGCCAATAAGACGTGCCGCGATGTTCAAAGGGACCGGCACCACTCCAGAGTCCCGGTGACGAGGATCTTCAGCACACCGGTGACGAGGATCTTCAGCACACCGCTGTGGGCGATGGCCGGCGCCGGCCCTGGTCGATCGGCGGATCAATACACTCGTCACCGAGTGACCGGGGGAGGGAAACGGCCAATCGTCGCGCGCGCGGCCTTCGTGCTCGCGGCGGCACTCCTCACCGCCTGCGGCGGCTCGAGCTCGGATTCCGCCGACACCGCGACGTCGAATGGAGCCGCCTCGGGGAACGCCGGCGCCAGCTCGCCCGCAGAGCACAGCTCGAAGAGCTCCCAGGGCGCCGCGTCGCTCGAGAGGGGGAGCAGCTCGGAGGGGGCGGGCGGTGGCAGCTCGTCCTCCGTCTCCACGCCCCTCAAGGTCTCGGGCGGCGGCTCTGCCCAGTTCCGCTTCAAGGGTGGCGATAACAGCATCCAGGAATGGGGCGAGGAGAGCAGCGAATCGGAGCTCCAGGCCGCGGCGGAGGCGGTGCATGGCTTCTACGTCGCCCGGGCGGAAGAAGACTGGGCACGCGCCTGCGCGCACCTGGCGAAGTCGTTGGTCGCGCAGCTCGAGCAGTTGGTTGGGCGGTCCCCGCAACTGGAGGGCAAGGGCTGCGCCCCGGTCCTGAAGGCCCTCACCCGTCCGCTGCCGCCCTCGGTGCGACGCGAAACGACGATCGTCGACGCCGGCAGCCTGCGCGTCGGCGACGAGCACTCCTTCCTCGTCTACTACGGCGAGGAACGCACCGCCTACGCGATGCCGCTCGAAAACGAAGACGGCGCCTGGAAGCTGACACTTCTCTCGGCAAACCCCCTGGGCTGAGCCCGCTCCGGTTGCGCCAGACGACGAGCTCGCGATGGCCATCGCGATTTTCCATGGCCTTCGGACACCAACCCGCAGGCGGGGCGCCTTGGAACCTTACGGTTCGGCCGCCTACGGTTCGGCCGCCTACGGTTCAGCCGGCGAGTAGACGCCAATGAAGGGGTATTCGGCTCGCAACTGAGAGAGGGGGCGGCGATTGAGAGCGATGTCCGCGTCGATCTGCTCTGGGAACCATTCGTGGTAGACGAGCGCCAGGCGAACATGGAGCTCGCTCAGGCTCCCCTCTACCACCATCGCCTCGACCGAGCCGACCTCGCGATGCGCATCGACGATCTGCCAGACGTCGAACGCCGTCCCGATCACCCATGGCCGTCGGTCCCAGTCCTCACCTCGGAAGGCGATCCCGGGGAACATCCGCGTGTGCAGCGCCTCCTCGGCCAGCCGCCGGGCGTCTGCGCTCACGGGTTGCTCCGGTCCGTACCGGGGCCGACCCCCCTGCGAAGGTCGGCGAGCTCAGCCGCCCACTTGCCGTCGGGCGGATGCTGCCGAAGCGCCTCCTTGAGTCCCGCGCCCGACATGCGTTCGCCGTCGACCACCAGCCCCTCGGGGAAGTCCAGAAGCCCATGGAGGTGGGCGCGCAGCTCCTCGAAGCTGATCGGCCCATCCGCGACGTACTCGAAGTACAGGGCGTTGTCGGACATGCTGTTGTCGATGGCGTCCTGTATCGCGTCGCCCACGCCGACGCTCAACTCGCCGCGGCGGCAGTGCACGAAGAGCGAGCGCCCGTCGTCGAGCGTCCCCTCCCACTGCGTCGGGCAGGCAGAGGTGGTCTGCCGGAGCGTGCCGACCACCGGTGCCCCGCCTGGCTTTGCGGGTGCGATCTTCAGCACACCGCTGGCGCGCTCCATCACGACGACGTAGTCGCCCTCGCGAGCGCCCGTCACCTTTATCCGAGGCAGCTTGCCCATGCCGTCGATGATTGCAAACAGCACGGTGTGATCAGGCGGGGCTGCCTACAATCGTCGAGCGATGGCGTATGGGCGAATCAAGACCGAGCATGCTGGCGCGAAGAATGGCGGCGGCGCCTGGATGACGCGTGCCGAAGCCAAGCAGGCGGCAAAGCGCAAGCGTCGCCATGCAGAGCGGCGCGAGACGCAAGCCGCCACGGATGCTGGCCTCTAGGTTGGCGGCGGCTCCTCACCGGGCTTCCACCAGCGGTCGATGCGCCCGTCGGGCCCGCGCGTGTACCCGGCGATGATCGTCAACTTGGCGTCGGGGTTGCCCTCGTGGACTTCGACGTAGCGGGGGTCGCGTGGATCGATCGAGGCCAGGAACTCGTCGAAGTCGCCGGGCTGGGGATCGGGGTCTGTCCAGGGATCGCGGGCCATCGCCTACTCGGCGGGCGCCTCCCCGCGCCCCTCGCGCTTTCGCGTCTTCTCGCCCACCTTCCTGACCAACCTGCGCTCCAGCTCGCCGAGTCGCCGCATGGCCTCCGCACCGGCCGCCGCCATCCGCACCGCCGGGCCGCCCTCCGGGTGCAGCGATCGCCGCCCGCGCCAGGCGAGGAAGGCGATTACCACAGCCATGTCTGACTCGGGCAGGTACGTGATCCACCATTCTGCGTACTCGCGCCGCCTGCGGGCCTCCTGATCGGCGTCGGGCGGCGGCTCGGGCGGCGGCGGGGGCTGAGGATCGATCTTTCCTTCGCGCTCCAGCCGCTGCCAGCTCTCCCAGAGCGTCTCGCCGAACTCAGCCCGCTCGGCTTCGTCGAGATCGCGCAACACGCCGCCACCCCCGTGGTGCGCTCGCATGTCGCCCCACTCGTCGATGTCAGCGAGGCAGGCGCGCCAGGCGAAGAAGCCGGCGACGATCTCCATCTCTAGATCCGGCAGCCGCGTCAGCAGCCGCTGGGCGTGCTCGCGCTCAGTCACGCCCCCCGCGCGCTCGTCCAACGGCGCGCAACTCGCCCTCGATCCTCGCCATCTCTTCAGACCATACCTCGATTCGGCGGTCCAGGATCAACTCGTCGGTTGCCCGGAGTTCGGTGATCAGATCGAGGCGCCGCGCCGCGTCCATCTCTGCTCGGAAGCGCCGTGCGGCGGCGAGCTCTCCAGACAGGCTGCGACCCGGCGCCAGGTCAGCGAACATGCCGCGCATGTGCTGGGCCGCCGTCCGCCGCCGCTCGCGCTCGGTCTTCTCGCTCCCGGCCATCGTTAGAGAGCCAGCGCCGAGCCCCAGTCCGGGTCGAGCTCGACAACAAGTTGGTCAGGAAAATCCAACACCCCGAGCAGGTGTCCGCGCAGCTCCCGGAAGGTCATCATGCCGTCGAGATCGTCGCCGATCCGCTCGCAGTGCAGGGCGCACTCGGGGGCGCTGTTCTTGATCGCCTCGCTGGCTCCCTCACCCGCCCCGACCCTGAGCAGGCCGTGCCGGTAGCGGATGTAAAGCGACCGCCCGTCGTCCAGCTCTCCCTCCCACTGCGCCGGGGCCACGCTGCTCGTCTGCTTCAGCCGTACGACCCTCGGCAATTCATCCTGCTGCTCGGGCGCGATTCGACGCGCACCATCGGCATGCTCCAGCAGGACGACATAGTCGCCCTGCAGAGCGCCGGTCACCCTTATGGGAGGCAGCTTGCCCATGCCGTCGATGATTGCAAACTCCGGATCGTGGTCAGGTGGGGGTGGTCAGGTCAGGTGGGCCGGGTCCCCCGGCGGCCCCGCATCCGGGACTCGGGTGCACTGCACGATGATCGACTCGGTTCTGGGTAAACGTTAGTACGAACCACCGCGACGCGGTGGTCGACCGGGGCTAGCGTGCTTGGCAGGGTTCACTGCTCACCGGGAGAGATCGATGTCATACAGCCGCGACCGTGCCGTGCCTCGTCGCAAGACGCGCCTTCTCCTCGGCACTCTCCTGGCCGGCATCGCCTTCCTCGTCGCCACCGCCCAGAGCCCCGCGGCCGTGGCGCCAGCGCCAGACGAGTTCGCCGGCATGCCCGTCACGGAGCCCTTCGACGGCAGTGCCACGTCGCTGACGAACTTCAGCGCCAACTGGTCCACCCTGGGCTGGGCCTCGGGCGGGACACCCAAGGGCTCGGACACGACCGCCGGCTGGCGGCCGGTCAACGCCTATCCGACCGTCAACGGCACCTTCTACATGCAGACCGTCACCGATGCCGGCGGTGGGGTCGCCGCAGTGGTGACGATGGCCGCCAATCCAGGCATCGAAGAACGTCACTTCTCGCTCTGGTTGGACATGGGCAACCCCTCCCTCTCGCGAGCCGGCTACGAGCTGAGATTCAGCTACGTTTCGACCAACTCCTACAACGTCACGCTCTCCCGGTGGCAGGCGGGGGCGCAGTCCGTCCTCGCGTCGCGGTCGAACTACACCTTCGCCGACGGCCACTCGCTCGCCGTGGTCGACAAGGGAAGCACGGTCTCGGCCTGGACCAACACCGGCCTTGGGTTCGCCAAGCTCCTGAGCGCAAACGACGCCGCCCTCAGCGGTGGCAACGCCGGCGTGGAGGGCGCGGGAAACATCGTGCGTTTGACCAACTTCAAGGCCGGCTCGCTGGACAGCCTGGCCGACGAGCTCACAGCCATGGCTGTCACCGAGCCGTTCGACGGCACCGCCACATCGCGTTCGAGCTTCACCACCCACTGGAGCGCCCTGGGGTGGGCCTCGGGTTGGGCGCCCAAGGGCTCGGAGACGACCGCAGGCTGGCACCCGGTCCTCCCCTATCCGATAGTGAACGGCACCTTCTACGAGCCCACCGTCACCGCTGGCGGTCATGCGGTGGCAGCGGTCGTGACGATGGCCGCCAGTCCAGCCGGGGAACAGCGCCACCTGTCCCTGTGGCTGGACATGTCGAGCCCCCTGGGCACCCGAGACGGCTACGAGCTGAGATTCACCTACGCCTCGACCAACTCCTACAACGTCACGCTCTCCCGGTGGCAGGCGGGGGCGCAGTTCGTCCTCGCGTCGCGGTCGAACTACACCTTCGCCGACGGCCACTCCCTTGCCGTGGTCGACGGGGGGAACACCGTATCGGCCTGGATCGACACCGGCGCGGGGTTCACCCAGCTGCTGAGTGCAGGCGACGCCAGCTTCAGCGGCGGCAGCGCCGGCGTGGAGAGCGCGGGCCACAACACGCGCCTGACCAACTTCAGCGTCGGAACGTTGGACAGTCAGAGCGACGGCGCCGAGGCACCGGACACCATCATCCAAACCGGGCCCACGGGGAACGTCCCCCCCGAAGGCGTGTCATTCGCATTCTCCTCGACGGAACTCGGATCCACCTTCGAATGCTCATTCGACGCCGCTGCCTACGGCGCCTGTTCGTCCCCGAAGGCCTATCCGCCTCTGGCGCTTGGCTCCCATACCTTCCGGGTGCGCGCCGTGGATGCCCTCGGCAGCCAGGACGAAACTCCCGCCGAACGCACCTTCCAGGTCGTCCAGGCACCGATTGCCATCACCGCGCCCGCCGATCCGGTTGCGGCGAACGCGGCGACGCTGCACGCCACCATCAACCCCAATGGCGCCGACACCGCCTACTACTTCGAGTACGGCACCACGACGTCCTACGGCTCGACGATTCCAGCCACACCCAAACCGGTGGGCTCGGACCCCAGCGCCGTTCTGGTCGCCGAAACTCTCACCGACCTCGCCGAGGGCGCCACCTACCACTACCGCGCGGTGGCCGAAAACGAGGTGGGGAGGACCTACGGCGCCGACGAAGCGATCGGCACCCCGATCCTGCCGGCGGCGACGACCGAGTCCGCCAGTTCGGTCGATGCCAACGAAGCGATCGTCAGCGGCACGATCGACCCCAACGGCCTGGAGACGACGTACGAGTTCGAATACGGCACCACGACCTCCTACGGCTCCATAGCGTCGGGCGCGACCGAAGAACCGCGGTCGGGCACCGACGTGACCGAAGCGACTGAAGCTCTGGCGCATCTGGAACCCGAGACGACCTATCACTACAGGGTCGTGGCAAGCAGCGCTGCAGGCAGGGTGACCGGCGGCGACAGAACCCTGACGACGGCGGCATCGGCTGTCACTCCCCAGCGGGAACAGGAAGAACGCCAGGAGGAAAAGGCCTTCACCGGGAAATTCACCGGCCCGCTCCCCGATGACTTCGTCAACCTGATGTGGACCGGGAACAACCCGCTCACGGCCGAGGCTTCGCAGATGGAAGTGATCCGGCGCTCCGGGGCGAAGATGTTGCGCCTGGGGGTGGGTTCCGGCGATTGGGGTGTCTACGACGCGATCTTCGAACGCGCCGCGAATCGCGGCATCACGATCCTTGCCGGCCTGGGAGGCGGCCCCCTCCCGCCGAGGAGCGAGTGGGGCAGCTGGAACCATTCCGTCGAAGAAGTTGTCCATCGCTACGGTCCTGGGGGGGACCTCTGGAGCAGACTGCCCCCGGACAAGCGCAGACCGGTCGAATACTGGGAGTTCTGGAACGAGCCCAACATCGCCAGGAACGCCAGGAACGGTCAGGTCAACCCCGTGGAATTCGGTGAACTGCTCGAAGACACCGCTGGGGTCATAAGGGCAGCCACCCCCGGCAGCGGCAACTCCCACGTCATCCTCGGCGGACTGCTGTCGGTGAGCACAGATCCGGGCATAGAAGACCACCGGACGCCCGCCGAATTCCTCCATCAGATGGGCAACCATGGCCGCGACGACTACATGGCGCTGAGCCTTCATCCCTACGCCTTCAAGGCCGACGACAACCAGGCGCCGCAGACCGCCGCGGAGGTCGAACAGGTCACGGATAAGGTCAGGCGAAACATCAAGTTGGCCCGCGATGCCCTGGACGAAGTTGGGGGCGCCGGCAAGCAGCTCTGGATCACCGAGCTGGGCTGGCCGGTGGAAAACCCAGAAGGTGGAGTGAGCACCCACCCCAAGGTCAGCTTGGACGTCCAGCGCGACCTGATCGAATCGAGCTTCGAGATGATCAAGGCCACCTCTCAGACGTTTGGGATCCGCAACGTCTTCTACTACAACATCCAGGACTGGGACCACAGCGACCCCATACACATGACGTGGGACTACCGCAGCGGCCTGCGCGGGCCATTCGACGAGTCCAGGCCCGGGAATGGCAACTTCCGTCCGGGCTGGTACGGCTTCCTGCAGGAGACCGGCGCGGCAAACTGGCCGCTCAAGGCGAAGGCCGACACCCAGGCGCCCGACGCACAGCCGCGCCGGGCGATGTTGATGGGGACCGTCAACCCCAAGGGACTGCCAACCGCCTACCGCTTCCAATGGGGGCCAACGGTCCTCTACAAACACTCGACGTCCTGGCAGGGAGCGGGCTTCGAAGAAGGCGATACGAGTCAGCACAGCGACATCGGCGGCCTTCAGCCCGAAAAGACCTACCACTACAGGATCGTCGCCGTCAACGAAAACGAAGAAACGACACTCGGCGGAGACAGGCAGTTCACTACGCCGCCCTCGACGGAAACCTCGGCTGCAGTCACGCAGACGCTGAACGGCGAACCGGGCTGGGCAAGCGTTGCCGGCTGGGTGCACGAAGGCGGCGGCCTCGGTCTCAGCAACGTCTACGTGAACGTCAACTTCCAGAAGGAAGTGGGGCCCGATGTCTGGGAAACCATCCAGGGGAACACGCGACACGAAACTGTCACCAACGGCTACTACCACGCCGACAACGTCGCCCTCGGGAAGGGCAGCTGGCGGACGAAGACGGTCTTCCCCCCACAGGGCGAATACGACGAATCCCAATCCGAATACCACAAGTTCACGCTGAAGAACGGCTACCAACTGGTCGCCAAGCACTCGGGCCGCTGCCTCGACGTCAAGGACGGCAGCACCGCGAACACCGCAACGCTGCAGCAGTGGGACTGCCTATCCCCCCAGACCAACCAGAACCAGGTCTTCTCCCTGGTTCCGCAGGGCAACGCCTACTACCAGATCGTCGCCCGCCACTCCAACCGCTGTGTGGACGTCACCAACGGCAGCCAGAGCCAGGGGACGGTCCTGCAGCAGTACGACTGCATCGGCGCCGGGCAGACCAACCAGATCTGGCAGGGCGTGCCGGTGGAACAGAGCGGCGCCAATGCCTACGTGCACTTCGTCGCCAAACACAGCGGCCAGTGCATGGACGTCCAGGGCCAGCAGACCGGCAACGGCGCCCCGGTCACCCAGTGGGGCTGCCTCGGCAACCAGGCGAACCAGCTGTGGACGTTCCGCTCCGTCGAATCCAACCAGGTCCCGGTCCGCGCATACATAACCGTGGACGAAACCCTCAACGGCCAGCCGGGCTACATCACCTTCCACGGCAACGTCGATGCCGGCGGCTACAGCCTGGCCGGCAAGTACGTGAACGTCAACTTCCAGCGGGAGGTCTCGCCGGGTAACTACCAGACGGTCGACGGGGAGACCCTGCACCTGAACGTCGATGGATCTGGGCACTATGTCTACTACTACTGGGGCATTGGCACCGGGCAGTGGCGCACGAGGGTGGTGTTCCCCGGCGCCGGGCCGCTGGCACAGGCCGAGTCCGACTATCACTACTTCCAGATCAAGAGCGGATACCGGTTCAAGTTCCGGCATTCCGGTAGGTGCCTGAGCACCTCCGGGGGCGGTACGTCCAACGGCACCCCGCTGATCCAGTGGGACTGCAGCCCCAGTCCCAATCCCGGCGATGGACAGGTGTTCTCGGTCGTCCCGGTGAATCCGGTGGGGGGCGGCTACTTCCAGATTCGGCCCGATTCGGCCCACAACAAGTGCGTCGACGTAGCCGGCGTCAGCCAATCCGATGGTGCGCCTCTGCAGCTCTGGGACTGCCTCGGAGAGGGCCAGACCAACCAGATCTGGCACATCGTGCCGATCGCCGGCCAGCCCCCGTGGTTCGCGTCGATCGCCAAACACTCCAACAGGTGCATGGACGTTGCAGGTGTCAGCACGGCGAACGGAGCACGGGTCCAGCAGTGGGGTTGCTACTGGGGCGGTAACCAGCAGTGGGAGTGGCAGGCGATCAACTGAGCTGACCCCGCCCGACATCGAAGCCGGGCGGGGCGACATGGGGGTCTCTCCACTTGGGGGTGAATCGCACCCACGAGGCCCATCGATCTGCCCACCCGGCGTTGCCAACCGAGGCCCCGCCCGCCGAGCCCCTGCCGTTGTGCTCCCCTTCCGCCGAGGCCCCGCCCGCCGAGCCCCTGCCGTTGTGCTCCCTTCCGCCGACGGGGCTAAAACCGGTCGCCCGGAACACCGTTTCCACGTAATGCATGGAAACGGTGTTCCGGGGCGACATATGGAGCGTCGGCCAGGCTTGCCTCCGGTTTTGGCGGTGACGTTCGGGTGTGCCCCCGCAATGCCTCCACACCTGCAGGTAGGGAGGCAATGCGGGGGGCATCCATGGGATTTGAGATGCGCCCCATCGACGAGAGCCGCGGTTGGAGGTCGCTCCTGGGTATCGGGAGAGCGCCTCATCAGGGCGCCAGCCCTTACCTGCTCAGGCCCTTGCCGCCTGCCAGCAAGCTTCCCGAGCCAGAATTTCGAGAGCAGCGTCGCGAGTGGCTGGGCGCTGCGGAGGTGGTGGATTCGAGCGGGGGCGTTTCAGCCCCAGGTCCGAAGGAGGGGCGAAATGAGCAGTAGGTTCGTCTTGGGGGTATGGAGACGACGATCGGAGGATTCCGGCTCGCTCCCCGCCGGCTGCGAAGCGCATCCCCATCCTCGATGCCCTTCCACCGTGACCCCCGACTGCCCTTCCACCGTGACCCCCGACTGCCCTTCCACCGTGACCCCAGACCGCATGGAATGGCTGTGGCAAGTGTTACAAAGATATGAACCGCTATCGCGTTGACGACTTCATCGAGTACGCACTGTCCAAGCGGGGCAGGGAGAATCTTTCGCTGATGCTGCTGGCCGCGGGCTGCATCGCGGGGATCGTCGTAATCGAGCGACTCTAGGCCGCGAACTCAGGGCTGTGGCGCGGTACGTCTTGCACGTGCCCGCGCTAACATGCCCAGCGTGATCCAACCAAAGCGAAATCGCTCGCACGGCAATGGGCAGGCGCCGCAGGCGCCGGCCATACCCGTGCTGAGCACAGAAAGGAGCTGGAGTTGGATCACATGGACATCAATGCGGAGGTAGTGCCCGGGGCTCGCCCCCGAGATCTCCTGCTGCCGATCGCGCATCTCGAAGGTGCGGTCGATCTGCCAAGGGCGCTGTTCGCGCGCGAGGTGCTGGATAGGGGCGGCTGTGTCGTCGCAACCGCCCGCGCCGAGCGGGAGGGTGAGGAGCTGGACCTCGCGGAAGCCGAAAGGCTCGGCGAGTCGATTCAGGCGAGCGTGGATCGGGGCGGCGTGCGCGAAGCGCTGCTGCGCATCGAGGAGGGGGAGGCCCCGGCGCTGCTTCGTCGCTGTGGCGGGGCGTTCGAGGTGTCGGTCGCGGCTGCCGAGGCGTCGCACGCCGGTGAGCTGGCCGAGTCGCTCGCCGCCGCGATCCGCGTTGAGCCGGGCCCCCGCGACACCCGCGTCGCGGTGGCCTTCTGGTCGGGCCCCGGGGGTGACCTCTTCTCCGCACCGGGGCCGCGCTGGCGGCGGCTCGCCCTGCCGCGCTTCGCCGAGATCGAGGACAACTACCCCGGTGCCCTGCGGGCTCGTCTTGCCGAGTTCTTCTCCCAGGTGTCGGGAGATGCCCTGCCGGGTCGCCTTGCTCTCTGGCACGGCTCGCCCGGCACCGGCAAGACCTGGGCATTGCGTGCGCTCGGTCGAGAGTGGAGCGAGTGGTGCGACCTGCACTACATCACCGACCCTGAGCGCCTGCTGGGTGGCGATACCGCCTACATGCTGAAGGTGCTGGCGGGCCGCTCCGAGCCACCCGACTTCGATGACGATGAGGATGAGGAGACCTTTGAGCGGGCGCGCGGGCCCGTCGAGCGCTGGCGCCTGCTCGTCCTCGAGGACGCCGGCGAGCTGCTCGGTATCACGGCGCCGGCTGAGATCGGCCGCGGCTTCGCTCGCCTGCTCAACGTCGCCGACGGCCTGCTCGGCCAGGGGACCAGGGCGCTGATCCTCGTCACGACCAATGAGCCGCTGGGCAAGCTGCACCCTGCCGCGCTTCGCCCCGGCAGGGCGATGGCGGCGCTGGAGTTCGCCCCGCTCGCCGCTGGGGAGGCGACCGCCTGGCTCGCGGAGCGTGGCGTCGATCACCGGATCGACTCGCCGTCGACCATCGCCGAGCTGCACGCGATCCTCGCCGGTAGTTCGACCGCCGCCCCTGAGGTGGCGCCCACACCGATCGGCTTCGGATAGGGGCGGGAGCAACGCCATCCGTGCGGGCTCCCCTAAACATCCACTAAAGATCTGAGTGCAACTCAGGGCTCTCATATATCGTCGGCCAAACGCTGCAACAGGGAAGAACAGCGACCGGGGAAAGGGATGGGACAAGCCAGAGAGACCACGATTTCGACCGCCGTGCGGAGCGCCTGCAGGAACCGTCGTTTCGCCTTGACCCTTCCGGTTCTCGTCGTTCTTGCCGCGCTCGCCGCTGGCTGCGGCGGCGGTGGCGACAAGAATTCAACGGCGAACAGCGCGAACTCGACGCAGGTCAGGGAAGAAGCGCTGCAGAAACACCGCGACGAACTTCAGCATTTCGGGCTCGAGGCGACCGGCTCGGAAGCCAAGCAGGCCGAAGCCGCTTTGCACGGCTACCTCGACGCCCGAGCGAATGAGGAATGGAGTAAGGCGTGCTCTTACCAGTCGCAGGCGATTCGGAATCTGTTCGCCCGCTTTGGCAAGTCCGGGCAGGCGAACGGCCAGACGAAGGGAAAGGGCTGCGCGGGTTTCATGGAGACCGCCACGAGGAAGCTCTCGGCGTCTGAACGCGCCGATCTCGGCAAGGTCCACATCTACTCGGTGCGGGTCGAAGAGGACCAGGGGTACATCCTCTACAGGGACGCCAGCGGCGCCGAATACGCGATGTCGATGAAACTCGAAGGCAAGAAGTGGAAGCTCGTCGGCGATCGTGGCACGCCGCTGAGCTGAGCATCGCGTCGAATAGCTGAGCATGGCGTCGAATAGCTGAGCATCGCGTCGAATCCGTCCATGGCGAGCCCGAGGTGAGCGCCTCGGACCTCACGCGTCAACTTCGCTGTTACTACACCTCGAATCCGGCGGCGACCACGAATCCCTCTGGCTCCTCGACCACGCCGTTGTGGAGCTCGCCGATGCCCTCGATCTCGACCCGGACCGTGTCGCCGACGTGCAGCAGGTTCTCGCGCACCGGCTTGCGACCCAGGCCGACGCCGGCCGGGGTGCCGGTGGCGATCACGTCGCCGGGCTCCAGCGTGAAGGCTTCGGAGAGGTGGGAGACCTGCTGGAAGCAGTCGAAGACCATCTCGCCGGTGCTGGCGTCCTGGCGCAGATCGTCGTTGACGTAACAGCGGACGCGCAGGTCCTGCGGGTCGCCCAGCTCATCGCCGGTGACCAGCCAGGGGCCGAGCGGACCGTGGGTGTCGAAGGACTTGCCAATCGTCATCGTCTGCGCACGGCCCTGCCAGTCGCGCACGCTGACGTCGTTGGCGCAGGTGTAGCCGGCGATAACGTCCGCCGCCTCCTCGGCGGCCACGTGGCGGCAGCGCCTGCCGATCACCACGGCGAGCTCGGCCTCGTAGTCGAGGAAGGTCGAGACCTTCGGCATGTGGATCTCGGCCCCCGGCCCGACCACGCAGCTCACCTGCTTGTTGAAGAAGACCGGCACCTCGGGCGCCTCCATCGCCATCTCGGCGATGTGGTCGGCGTAGTTGAGGGCGATCGCCAGGTACTTGCGCGGTGTCGCCGGCGCCAGCAGCCGCACGCCGCCGAGCCCAAGCCGGGGCGCCGCCTCGGCGATCGCCTCCAGCCCGGCCTGCCCCACCTCCGCGAGCGCCGCGGCCGGTTCGGCGGGGACTCCTCCCGACGTGAGGTCGATGACCTCCTCGCCCTCGACGATGCCGAGCGCGGGGCCGCCGCCGGGGGTGAGGAAACGGCAGAGCTTCACGCCGCCGCACTCTGCCAGATCTCGCATTTGGGGCCTTGACTCCGGAGCACCGGGGACTTAACGTCATCCCATCGTGTCAAGGCACGCGCCTTCTGGGGTGGATGGGGTTGCTTCGTGCGTTGTGCTCGTGCTCGCCATTGCGGCACTCGCACTCGCACTCGCCCCGCTCTCCGCATCGGCGGCGACGATCACGGTCACAACCGAGGAAGACCTGCTTGCCGCGGGTGGGCCGTGCTCGCTTCGGGAGGCGGTCCAGGCTGCCAACACAGATGCGGCGTCCGGAGGGTGCGCTGCCGGGTCCGGCACCGACACGATCGAACTTCCCGCCGGGGAATACGGCCTCACCCGGACAGGCACGAGCGAGAACGCGAACGCCACCGGCGATCTCGACGTCACCGGCGGCCAACTTACGATCAGGGGTGCCGGAGCGAGCGCGACGACGATCGACGCGCGCGGAATCGATCGCGTCCTCGAGGTCCTCGGCGGCGCGGCGGTCAGCATCGAAAGTCTCGAGGTGACCGGAGGCCGGGCGCCCGACGGCACGCCGGGCGCGAACGCCGCCGACGGCTCCGCCGGAGGCCCCGGGGCAGCCGGCGGCTCCTCGATAGGCGGCAGCGGCGGCCCCGGACAGAGCGGTGGCGGAATTCTCAGCGCCGGCACTCTGACGCTGAAGAACGTCACCGTTTCGGGAAACCGAGCCGGTGACGGCGGCCGGGGTGGAGATGCGGGCAACGGCGGCAGCGGCGGGGCCAACGCAGCCGGCAACGGCGGGTCTGGAGGGCCAGCCATCGGGGGCGTCGGCGGCGGCGGCGGCGCGGGCGGCGGCATCTCATCGAGCGGTGCGCTCACCGTTTCCGACAGCACCATCAGGGGCAACGTCGCAGGAGACGGTGGGTTCAGTGGCGTCACGGGCGAAGGCGGCGCCGGCGGTGCCAGCGTTGGCGCCAACGGTGCGGGTGGCTCGGGTGGCCCCTCGATCGGGGGCGTCGGCGGCAGCGGTGGCGCGGGCGGCGGGATTGCCGCGACAGCCGCGCTGACCATCTCTGGCACGACAATCGCGAGCAACCGCAGCGGCAGCGGCGGGGATGCCGGCTTCACCTCAAGGGGCGGCAACGGCGGCTTCGGGAACGGCAGCGGCAACGGCGGGTTAGGCGGGCCAGCCATCGGTGGCGTCGGCGGATCCGGCGGCGCGGGCGGCGGCATTTCCCGCTCCGGCGCCGGCACCGCTTCGATCACGACGAGCGCGATCTCCGGCAACCTGACCGGGAGCGGCGGTGACGAACAGGGTCTCGGCAACGCGGGCGCCGGGGGAGCGGGCGGCGGCGGCACCGGCAGTGGCGGTTCCGGCGGGACAGACATCGCCAGCATCGGCGGCTCGGGGGGCAGGGGCGGCGGCATCAGCACCAACGATGCTCAGATCTCCCGCTCCACGGTCAGCGCCAATCGAACCGGTCACGGTGGTGTCGGGAGTGACGCTCATGCAGGGGGCACCGGGGGCGGCGACGGAGGAGGCGGAGGCAGCGTCGGCACGGCTGGCTCCAGCATCGGCGGTGTCGGCGGCTCCGGGGGCGCCGGCGCCGGGGTCTCGACCACGGGAACCGTCCAGCTTACGAACGTGACCATCACCGGCTCCTCGACCGGGAGCGGGGGCGGCGGCGGAGCCGGCGGATCCGGCCCCGGGACGAGCATCGGCGGGGTTGGCGGGTCCGGGGGATCCGGCGGAGGGCTCTCGGGGGGTGCGGCGACGACCCTGACGAACGCGACGGTCAGCGGCAATGTCACCGGCTCAGGAGCGCCGGCGCCGTCGGGCGGCACCGGCTCACCCGCCGTTGCGGGGGTGGCCGGCAATGCCGGAACCGGGCCGGGCATCCAGAACGCGAAACTCCAAGCCTCCGTCGTCGCGTCAAACGCCGGCACAGCCGGATGCGCCGGGACGATCACCGACCTGGGCGGAAACGTCTCCTTCCCCAACGCCTCCTGTCCCGGCAAAGTCTCCGACCCACGCCTTGGCCCGCTGGTCGACAACGGCGGCCCGACCCGCACCCGGGCTCTCGAATCGGGCTCGGGAGCGATCGACCAGGCCGCTGCGGCCCTCTGCAACTCGGTCGACCAGCGTGGCGTGGCCCGCCCCCAGGGAGCGGCTTGCGATTCCGGGTCCTACGAGGTCGCCCCGCCGGGAGTGACGACCGGTGGTGCCTCCGGCCTGAAGACGACCAAAGCGACGCTCGCCGGGTCGGTCGTCCCCAACGCCCGGCCCACCATGTTCCACTTCGAGTTTGGAGCCACCACTGCCTACGGTGCCGCCACGCCGGAGTCGCCCGCGGGAGACGGCTTCAATGCCGCTGACGTTGCGGCTGCGATCTCCGGTCTGAAGCCCGGCACAACGATCCACTACCGCCTCGTCGCCACCAATGGCGATGGGACCAGCGCCGGCGCCGACGCCACCTTCAACACCCCGAAGTTCAGGATCAAGATCCTCGGCAAGCGCGCGAAGATCGATGCGAACGGGCGCGTGCCGGTCGCGCTTCTCTGCCCGGCGAACGCGCTCAACCGCTGTGCCGGCACGCTCGCGCTGACCGCGAAGGCCGGAAGGTCCGGGGGCGCCGAGAAGAGCGCCAAGCGGCGCATCCTGCTCGGCCGCGCGAAGTTCGGCATGCGCGCAGGTGCCAAGAAGACGCTGAGGGTGAAGCTCAAGGCGAACACGCGCGCCATTGTCGAGGCGGCCGGTGGCAAGGGGCTGCCTGCGCTTGCCACGGCCACCGCCCGCGACACGGCCGGCAACAAGACGAAGGCGACGGCCAAGCTGAAGGTCAGGGTTGGGTAAGAGAGGCTGAGGATCGGCGCCACCTCGCCGCTGCGGCGGATCGACGAGCGGGGTGGCGGTTGTCTCCGGGCGTCCCCAGTCGGTACGGTCGCATAGAAAGCTACGAACCGGAGGTGGAGCATGGAGATCGATCTCGACTCCTATCGTGAGCAGAGCCTCGCGACCTGGGAGGAGATGGCGCCGGGCTGGGAAGCCCGCAACGAGTGGATGATCGACGTGGCCAGCGGTGTCAACGACTGGATCCTGGAGCGGGCGGATCTGCAGCCCGGGCAGACCGTCATCGACATCGCCGCCGGTCCTGGCGACCTCGGCTTCCAGGCCGCGGCCCGCGTTGGCGGCGAGGGGCGGGTCATCTCAGCCGACTTCTCGCCCGAGATGGTCGAGGTGGCCCGCCGGCTGGGCGAGTCGCGGGGGCTGGACAACGTCGAGTATCGCGTTCTCGACGCCGAGCGGATGGACCTCGGGGACGACTGCGTGGACGCCGCCGTCTGCCGCTGGGGCTACATGCTGATGGGCGATCCGGCAGCCGCGCTGGGGGAGACGAAGCGGATACTCCGCGACGGCGGTCCGCTGGCCTTCGCCGTCTGGGCGTCGCCAGAGCGCAACCCCTGGGCGGCCGTGCCGGCGATGACGATCGTCCAGCGGGGCCACGTGCCGCCTCCCGATCCCAGCGCGCCGGGGATCTTCGCGATGGCGGACCCCGATCGCACCCGCACGCTGGTGACGGGGGCGGGGTTCGCGGAGCCTGAGGTGGAGGAGATCCTCTTCGACTTCCGCTACGCGGACTTCGACGACTTCTGGGACGTGCTGGTTCGTCTTGCCGGTCCGCTGGCGCGCGCGCTCAAGGCACTGCCCGAGGACGAGCGCCAGGCGACCCGCGAGGCGATCGAGGGGAACGTCGCGCCCCATCGCAACGAGGATGGCTCCTACTCGATGCCGGCGATGTGCTGGGGCGTGCTCGCGCGCTGAACAGCGGGATTGACCAACCCCCGACCGGCTGAGACCTCCGCCCCCGAGGCAGCGGGGAGCCCTTGGCTGCCGGGGCCGCTGTAGATTGCGGCCGTGCGTCGCATCTGGATGCTGGCGGTTGCCGCCTCGGTTGCGTGGGCGGTGCCGGCGGGAAGCGATGCGGGCAGCCACACGGCGGCGCTCGGTCCCCGCCCGCTGCCGCCGACGTTCGTAGGGCTCGAGTTGGGGGCGTTCCCCCGCCCGGCCGCGCAGGCATGCGCGGACAGCACCCATCTGGTGCGGGCGCAACCGCCCGACGGCCTCGTTCGGGCCGTTACAGACGCACGTCCCGGGACCACGATCCTTCTAGCCCCGGGCACCTACCGCGGCGCCGCGGACGATTCGAACGCGCTGACCGTCTCGGCCCCGAATGTCTGTGTGCGTACGCCACGCGGCAGGGCGGTCCTGGTCCCGCGTAACCGCGCTCAGCACTACGGCGCGCTGATCAGCGCCAACGACACGGTCATAGACGGCCTCGTGCTGCGCGGCTTCACCGCGTCCGTCGCTCTCTCGCGTGCGGACGGCCGAACCCTGCGCCGAGTGACCCTGCAACGCGTCGCCGTGCAGCGCCCACGCGGCGACGGCCGCGACGGGATCGTCGCCTACGACGACCACCGCGACCTCGCCGGTCGCCCGCCCACCGTCGACGGCCTGCTGCTGCTGAACGTGACGGTTCGCGGCACCGACATCGGGGTGGCGTGCAACGCCGGTCCCTGCGCGCACTGGTGGATCGAGCGCACGCGCGTCGCAGCCCGCCGCCGTTCGGAGGACAGCGGGGCCGACGCGTTCGCCATCGAGGACGGCCGTCAGATCGCGGTGGTCGACTCCACATTTGGCGGCGCCGCCGCGGACGGGATCGACACCAAGGCCACCGACGTCGTCGTCTTCGGCGCGCGGGTGCTCGGCGTCGCGCGCAATGCGATCAAGCTCTGGCATGGCGGCGACGTGATCGACTCGGTCGTCGACGGCAGCGGCGCCGACGCTTCGCTTGTCGGCGACGGCCCCGGTCGCTACCGCTACCTGCACCTCCTCGTCACCCACCACCTGTGGCCCGGCGCAAACGGCTACGTCGGCGCGTGGGGCTATGACGACCGCCGGCCCGGCCTGCGGTTGGAGATCCTCAACAGCATCTTCTACGACAACGCCGGTGGCGGCTTCTTTGCGCCCGCAAGCGCGCGCCTGTCGATCCGCCACACCATCTTCGGCGACGACTCGGCCAAGCTGATCGATTTCTCCGACGGGCGCTCGCTTCAGGTATCCGAGCTCGACGAGCTGCAGCGCAGCGGCGAGGGGCGGGACAACCTCGCCGCGAATCCCCGCCTCGCGGGACGCAGCGGCGCCTGGGCTCCAATGCCGGGCAGCCCGGCGATCGACGCTGCCGAGCAGGTGCCCGGCCTCAGGCGCGATCTCCTGCGGGCCCCGCGCGTTCGCGGCGGCGGTCCCGACATCGGCCCCGTCGAGCGCTGAGGCGCTCCTCCCAAATTCCCTCCGGGGGGCGTGTGTAGCTATCCGACGCCGATCCTAGAGTCGTCCCGTGCTTGGGAGACGCCACCTGCACTCGGCGATTCGGACGGCCCCGCTTCCTGCGCTCCTCGCTCTGCTCCTCATCGTCCCGGCCTCTGCCGCGGCGCAGGAGCGAACCGTCACCGTCAACGGTACGGCCACCCAGCGGATCGTTAACGACTCAGCGAGCCTCGGCATCTCGGTCAGCAAGGACAGGCGAACCCGCCGGGCCGCGCTGCGGGCGGTCGCGACCCGCCTGCGTGCTGTCATCGCCGCTGTGCAGACGTTCGCCGGCGTCGGGCCCGGAGACGTGACCACCGGGCTCGTCTCGGTGCAGAGGTTGTCTCGACCCAAGCCCTACTACAGGGCCAGCGAGGGCATCACGGTCATCCTCCACGATGCCTCCCGCGCGGGTGAGCTGATCACCGCGGCGATCTCCGCGGGCGCAACCGGAACTCGGGGACCCAACTTCTTTCCCGCGGATCCCGACCTCGCCTTCACGACCGCCCTGATTGCGGCGTTCGATCAGGCCAGGGCGAAGGCTTCGGCGCTCGCCGCGCGTGCCGGGGCCATTCTCGGTCCGGTGGTCAGCATCGAAGAAGGCGCCCAATTCACCAGCGCCCCCGCCGAGGCTCGCCGCCGGAGCCCAAGGGGCCCCCAGGCCTCTCCCCCCGCGAGGCCGGGCAGCTCAACGGTGAACGCCACCGTCCACGTCGTCTTTGCCCTCGAATAGCCGGTCCATGAACTGGGCCGTTCCGCGGCCGCTCGCTCGAAGCTGGCGAGTCCGGCGGTTCAACGCCCTGTTTGTACTCAGCCCGGGGCGGTTACCCGCGCAATCAGGCCGCGATCGGGTCGGCTCGGGTGCCACGGAGTCGGTTCACAAGGCCGGCCGCCAGATATGCGATCGCGGCGGCGAGCAGAACGAACTTACAGCTCGCAAACACCGTGGCGAGCAGCGGAAACGCAGCGCCGGCGCCATCAAGGGTGAGCAGGAGGCATACGTTCTCGAGCGCGTCGAAGGCGGCGGCGAGAGCGGCAAACCACACGACGACGCGACCGATCGCCGCGAGCCGGGCCCAACCGCGCCTCCTGGCCAGGTCGCGCGTCGCGACAAGGACGAGGGTGAGAAGGGTTCCGTAGGCGAGCAGGAAGCCGAAGTCGATCCAGAGCGACTCGCGCGCGGCGTCGCTTCCCTCGTCGCCCCATTCGGCAAGGATCTCATCGGCCCGATCCTGGCCCCCGGTCAGCTCGAAGGTGACGATCCCCGGGCCGCCCGCATCGTGCATCCGCTGCTCGGCGGGCTGCATCGCTGCGAGCAGGGCGAGTGCCGCGATGGCGGACACGATCAAACCCCACTTGCGCGTCATGCGCGCGACACTATCGCGGCCTATCCCGACAGCTCGGGGATGTACCGGTCGACGTGCTCGCCGATCGTTCTGCGGACCCACTCCTGCATTGGGGGATCGGCCATCCGGTAGCGGCTCAGGAGCATCTTCTGGTCCTCAAGCGGCAGGCCGGCGATCTCCCAGCGCACGGCGAGGCGCTCGAAGAGAAGCTCGGCGCGCCGCCGCCAGGCATCCTCCTGCGAGGTCGCCGCGGTCGCCGGTCCCTCTTCCAACTTGGCGATCGTCCCCCGGCTGAGCACCTGCCGCAGGGTTAGCGTGTTGCCCTCCGCGTCGGTGTAGTCGACCGTTGGCGCCTTCTGCCGGGGACGCCGCTGCTTCCTCCTCTTGGCCATCCCCCCGAGTCTGCCATGCTTCGCGATCCGAAAATGACACACCTGCTCATCGACGCAATGAACGTGATCGGCTGCCGGCCCGACGGTTGGTGGAGGGATCGGCACGGGGCGCTCGAGCGGCTGGTGACGCAGCTGGAGCGGTGGTCCAACGGGTCGGGAAAGCCGGTCACCGTTGTTCTGGAGCAGCCGCCCGTTTCGCCGCTCCCATCCAGCGCCATTGAGATTGTCTGGGCCCCCAGACCAGGTCCCAACTCCGCCGATGCGGAGATCGTCCGTCAGCTCTGCGGTGCCGACGATCCAGCTCGCATCCGGGTGGTCACCTCGGACCGCAACCTGGCCGACCAGGTCCGCCGCCTTGGCGCCACGGTCGAACCGGCGAGGTCCTTTCGCCGACAGCTCGACGCGGTGTGACCGCCTACCGGTCGGTCACGGAGCGCGTCAGACACCAGAGCACCGCGAAATCATCCCCGTCGGACATCCGCCAGGCACCTATCAGCATCGCCAGGTTGAGGTAGTCGGGGACGAGGCGCCCCAACACCGCGTGATCCTTCGGGACTGTCAGGCGCCCCGCGCCGATCTTGCTTCGACGCTTTGCGGATTTGGTTCGGCTCATGGTGTGACCCTGCTCAGACAGTAGACCAGGACTGCCTCCGTACCGGAGCCCGTGTCCGACGGGTGCAGCCCGAGATCGCGAGCGCGCAATGTGTCGGATCGCATAGATTCATGCGATGGACCCCGATCTGCGTGAGGCCTCCGATGTCGATCGGCCGGCGCTCGAGCGCACGCTGGCCGCCGCGTTCATGGACGATCCGGTTGCTACGTGGGCGACCCCGCGTGAGGCGCTGCGCCAGCGGACGCTGCAGCGCTTCTTCGGAGCGCTGCTGAAGGCCAAGCTGCCAGCCGGGTTTGTGTACACGGACAGCGCCCGGACCGGCGCGGCGCTCTGGGCACAACCGGACGCCTGGCGTACCACCGCGATCCAGGGCCTGCGGATCGCCACGGCCTTCGCGGACCCACGCCAGTGGATGCGCGGCCCTCTGGTCGCCCGCGGATTGCTGCGCGCCGAGCGCCTGCACCCGCCGGCTCCGGGGCACTTCTACCTCGTCACACTCGGCGTCGCGCCCGACGCGCAGGGCAACGGGTTGGGCTCGCGCCTGCTGCAACCGGTGCTCCAGCTCTGCGACGCCGATCGGGTTCCTGCCTACCTCGAGTCCTCCAAGGAGTCCAACATCTCCTTCTACGCTCGCCACGGCTTTCGCGTCACCAGCGAGATCGTGCTCCCCCGCGGCCCGACCATCTATGCGATGTGGCGCGAGCCGCTCACCGCGTAGGCGACTCAATTCAAGACGCCGATCCCCCCGCCCGGACGCCTTCCAGCTGCTGTCCCCGTCCAGACGCCGCCCCCGCCCCGACGGGGCGGGGGGTGGGCGGAGAAATCTCTGCGGAGGGGGAGAGATCCGGGGTGGCCCGAACAGCGCGGCGTTCCCACTCGTCCATCGTAGGTCTGCAGGCATACAGCCGACGGTTGGAGGTGGCCGTCCACACATACGTACGTCAAGCGTTTCGGCTCATGGCGAAGCGCCTGATGCAAGCGGGGCTGAAGGCAGGCCCGCGGCGTATCACGATTTTGCCCAAACCTCGCGTGGTCCTGTTCCAAGCGAGATCACCGTACGCAACCGTTTTGGCGCCTGGTATGAGGCACTCGCGAGGGCGGGTCTATTGGGTAGCGTACGTTGATGTCTTGACCGACCTGCCGGCCGACGGCGAACATTCCATGAAATGATTGGCCGCACACTTCCTAGGGACTGGATTGCTAGATGCCACTTGACCAGAGCAAAGTTGGACAGCACATTGCGCAGCAGATGGAGGCGATCGAGGCTGACTACGGCGAGCGCGAGGAGCAATACGTGATCGGCGACGTCTGCACCATCGTGGAGGTTCGGGGACCGGAGGGGGCCCAGGTACGCATGCGAAGCTCCGCGTCGGCTCCCCATGCGACCCTTGGCCTGCTGAAGATCGCCGAACAGATCGCGCTCAGCAACTACGGCTCCAGCGAGTAGCCGGGGCCCTCTTCGACGGCGATCTCGCACAGGGCGTGGTTGCCGATGTCGTAGACGAAGCCGCGAACCTTGTCGCGATGCAGAAGGAAGGCGGAGCGGCGGACGCGGAGCACGGATTGACGGACATCGGCCTCGACGTCCTCGAAGGACTCGATGGCGAAGGCCGGTGCGGTGCCCGTCGCGGCCTGCAGCTCAGCACGGAAACCGTCGTCGCTGATCTTCTGCATGCCGCAGTCGGTGTGGTGGATGAGCATCACCTCGCGGGTGCCCAGGCGGCGTTGTGAGATGGCCAGCGAGCGGATCACGTCGTCGGTGATCACACCGCCGGCGTTGCGCAGCACATGCGCCTCGCCGCCATCCAGGCCGAGCGCCGCGAAGACATCGAGTCTCGAGTCCATGCAGGTGACGATGGCCAGCCGCCGCGTCGGCTCCACCTCGAGGTTCTTGGTGGGCAGCGATGCCGCAAACTCGCGGTTGTTGGCGACCAGTTCGTCGATCGTCTCCACGCGTGGCACAGCGTAACCAAGTCGGGTGCCCATGGAGCCGCAGGTTCCCCGCGTCGCGGCCGTGGACATACCACTGGTGTCTGCTCTTCCCGCCGGCCCTTGGCCGGCGGGGTGGTGGGGGGTGGGGGAGAAGAGAAGAACGGTGAGGCGAGATGTGGGAGCAGGGAAGGCTCGACGGGCAGGAGAAGGGCCCGCGGACCGGTCGATACGCACAGTGCGATGGTCCGGTCCGTACCACGTCGGATGGCCACCCACGCATAGGTGTGGGTGGCCATCCGGATCGGCCGGCGAACATCGTCATGTGCTCATGCATCCGAGCACCTAACGCTGGCTCCTCAGTCGCCTGAGCGTCACCCCGAACTGGGGATCCGGCCAGGCGGGCGTGTCGTCGAGAAGAGACAGCGCCGCATCTGTCGGACGGACGACACCGTTCGCGATGCAGAGAGCTCCAACGCGATCGAGATCCACGATCGCCTCTCAACTGGAATCTCACCAACGAGTACGCACACACGCGCGGCGAGTCGAGGAACTATGAAGTAGCTCGGGTGATAGGCCAGCACGGTTGCCAGCATGCACGCGCGAGCATGTACGTCCTCCGGGTCTTCGCTGAAATCGGCGGCAAAGACCGTCTCCACCATGTCTATTGCATCCATATCTCCACCTCCTTCGGTGGTCGATTTGCTCCCCCGGCCGGGCCCAGAACCCAGCCAGGCCTGTCCCTAGGAGCGAGCCGGCATCGCCAGCAGGACGTCGCGGCGGTAGGCGATTCGCTCGTACTCCTGCACGTTGAAGAGCAGTCGCGGATGCGGCCGCTCCTTGGGCTGCTCCCAGTCCTTCAGGTACTGCGCCAGGGCCGGGCCCTGTCCGAGCGCGACCGCGTATTCGTCGGCTGCTCGCTCCCGCTTGCGCCAGTAGCGGGCCCAAAGCGGCGACATGAGCCGAAGCGTCAGGCTGCCGCCGGCAACGCGGACGATCCATCGCAGCGCTCCGGCAACCAGGGCTGCCATGCCGCCATATTCGCGACGCGTGTCTTCGTCACGGGCGCGAACCAACGGGTCGCCCCACAGCACCAGGCGATCCAGCGCCTGTATCAGCCGGCCGTCGATGGAGCAGGCGTGGCCGAGCTCGTGGGCGAGCACCGGAGCGAGCGATCCGCTCTCGACCAGGCCACGGCTGAGGATCAGCGCGCGACCCCGAACGAACGCAAACTTGTCGTTGGTGTCCACCACATATATCGCGAGGCTGCTCAGCGGTTGCGTTGCGTCCCGGCCGAGGGCGTCGAACGCCGCGTCCATCAGCTGTGCCTCGCCTTCGCTCGGATCGAATGCCCCGACTCGTTCATGCCAGAGGCGACCTTCGCCGGGCTGCCAGAAGGTCCAGGCGGACCAGACAAGGGGGCCAAGGGCGCAGAGATACCCGATGAATTCGGGGCTGAACGGCACATCGCGGAACAACGCCAGAACCGTCCAGGTCAGCGCACCCAGGCACCATCGAGCGGCGCCGGCCGTGATCGCCTGGACGAAGAGGGTTGCCAGATACAGGGGCAATTCGAATACCTCCGAAAGCGTCGCCATAAAGCGATCTATCGCCGTCGGACCAGTCTCCATGTGAGACCTCCTCATGTTCGTGAGTGTGTGAAGTACGTCGTGTCGAGATAGCGTCGCTCACCGCTTCCGGCGATCGGCACTGCGCACACCGCGCAGCCGAGTCGCCCGCGCCGCCGTCCGCTCGCCGCGCGGGGATTGTCCGACCCGGTGGGTCTTCGATCTCCGGCTGCGTCGAGCGGACGGCGAGAGCCGGCCTGCGTCGCTCGCCGGTTCGGTTCCGGCGCATGCGCTGACGCTCAAACAGGAACGGGCCGCTGCGGGCGGTTAACCCCAGAAACGCCTTGAGACCTAATGTGCGACAACTTCGGGGGAGAGCCCGTGAGGGCACACCCCTTCCTCATCCGGCTCGCGTTAGGCGATACCGGGAAACGCCGGCACATCGAAGATGTGCACAGCATGGAGGTTGTTAGCCTCCTTGACCCCTTCTACGAACTCGCGCGTGTACGGGGTGCAGTAGAAGTGCGCTTCGCCGTGTCGATCCACCAGCTCGCACATGTTGCGCACCAATTTGATCCGATCCTTCTGGGTGCGCTCGTACTCGATGGGAATCACGCGACCGTCGCGCTCCAGCGCCCCATCTGCGAGGTGACGCTTGGTGCGATTGTGACGGTTCGAGAGCCCCCGCTCGGAGATCCACCTCCAATCCGGGTACTGCTGTTCGCAGTGCAGCCGGATCTTGTGGACCCCTCGCAGGTGCTTGAGCCCGCCCTCGGTGGGAACGTAGTAGTAGGCGCGTTCGACACCGACGGCACGAACGCCCAGCCTGCTCGGCCAGAGCCATGGATACTTCGCAGGCTCATCCCGCAGGAAGGCCTGCTTCTCCAGGAGACCGGCGGAAACCGACTCGGAAACCACCGGATGAAGCTCCGATGGGTCGATGCCCAGCAGGGCCGCGGAGAGGTCCATCCTGATTGACCTCTCGTCGACGAGCAGGTACAGCAGTTCGAAGTGAATCCGATCAAGCGTGAACTCCGAATCTGCAGAACCACCCGTCGGCCCGCACCCACGATGGACGCGTTTCCCTTCGCTTGACCGCCGTGAGGAGCCCCCACGGCCGGTCGTATCGGTAAGTCGACTCGTTTTCATCTTCCCTTCTCCTTGGTAGCTAACAGTTACTCAGGTCTCTTCAGTCGTCATTGACCTCCTCGGTGACGGGTTCATCGGGCGGAGCTGCGTCCGCACCTTGGGGAGAAGTCGCATCTGCGCCGTCAGGGGGCGGCGCATCCTCACCATCGGGCGAGGTCTCATCCGCACGGTCTGACGGATCGGCATCCGCGCCATCGGATGGCTGGGCGCCGGCGCCATCGGCGTCCGGCTGCGCAGCCGTGCCGTCGGTCGGCTGGGAAGCAGACGTGTCGGCCGGCTCCCCGGCGTTCTCGTCGGGAATCTCGAAGTCAGCGCTGCGAAACGGGTGCTTGCGGCGCTGACCGCCCAGCCACATCGGTGGCCGCTCCACATGCGCGCCCCTGTTCCACGCGTCGCTAAGCGACTCGAAAAGCGCTTCGGGCTCGGGCAACACGAACGGCTCATAGCCCCCCGCATCGGGCAGGCTGATGCTGAGCCGCATCGCGCGATTGTCTCGGAAGGCCCACACATGGCCCACCGGGAGCGCAAGCAATTCATCGCTGGTGACCTTTGGCTTTTCGACCAGTCGCAACAGGTCCAGATCGGCGCCCAAGTCGTCCTCGTTGCGCAGGGTCATTTCTGGCTTTATCTCGGTCCCGATCAGCGACAGGATTTCGCGCCATTCGGGAGTGGAGTGAACGATCAGCAGCCCAGAGTTGTGCAGGACGCGGGCGATCTGTACCGGATCGCCCATGCCGGGTACGGTCTGGGACATCAGGATCACGCATACGCCGAGCTTGCGGGCGTGCTCTACGAAGGTGCTCACATTCACGCCTTTTGCGAGCGACGCGAACTCGTCGATGATCACAACACAGAGACGATCACGAGGCTTTTCGTGCTCGATGTAGTACTCGAGCTGCGACAGCAGCATTCGCATCGTGACAACGGCGCTCTTGCCGAGCACCATCGCATCGAGCCCAAAATACGCAGCCGTCAAATCGGAGAACGAACGCGTGCCATCGAGGGCACTGCCGAAGTGTGCGCATACTGACTTGCAGCGCATGTACACCGCTTCGACGTGTTCGGGCTTGATGCCCTTGAGCTCCCGCGGGCCGTAGGCGTCCATCAGGACTTCGTAGTCCAGCCGGTCAAACAGCTCCTCCGTCGATGCCGGCGGTATGCCGCCGAGGCGACAGACCAGCTGGAGGACCACCGTCGCGGAGTCGGTGTAATAGGCCGCGGCCTCCGTTTCGGCGAACGGGATGACCTCGAGCAGGCGGTTGTATATCGGCCGCCAATCTCCGCTTGGCCAGGCGTTGAATCGCTCCTGTGGAAAGATCAGCGGGTCGCGACCGCTCGCGACCATCGAGGCACCGAAGGTCTTGGCCATCTCCGGATCTGCGTTTCCGTCGATGACGAAAATCTGGGTATCGGCGTTGGCGCGACCGGTCGCATCGAAGACCGTCCAGGCCGTACTCGACTTGCCCTTACCGGTCTTGCCGAGAATGACCAGATGGCGGTTGAAGTCCTCAAACGGCCAGACGGCAAGTCCGTCGTCGTTGACGGGAAGCGCGAAGTCGCCGCCGAGGTACCGACCGAGCACGATGCCGGGCGGCGGCGGCGGTCGAGAGCTGGTGCTCTCACTGTCAAAGGTCCACTTCGTCATGTCAACTCCTTTCATGGTTCGGATGGCGGGCCGACACGCCGGCCGGGCGAGCTCGCTCGAACTGCGTTGGGAGCGAGCTCGCCCCGCTCACTCACTCAGCGTCGCGGTCCAGCCGTGAGAGCTGTGGGTGACGCGCCAGGTGTCGTGGTCGGTCTCCACCCGCCACCTGCCCGATCCCTGCCCGAGACGCCTGGACGCCGAGATCACTCGCGGCGGCCAGGACAGACCGGCGGTCTTTTCGATGGTCTGCAGGACCCCGGCCGGGATCTCCCAGGGCTCCACGTCAGCCATCACTCCTGGCGGGTCCCGGGGCCAGCGCCGCCGGCGAAGGGCCGCGGACGGCTCTTCGGGGCCCTCGGCGCGCTTCGCAACCCAGCCGTGCACCGGGCTGCAGGTGACGCGCCACGGGCCGGCGTCGGTCTCCACGCGCCAGCGTGGAAACCCCGGACCTCGGCGCCGCTTCGCCGCGGTCACCTCAGGCGGCTTCTCGAGCTCCGCCTTGACCCGGATTGCCTCCACGGCCTCCCCCGGCAGTTCCCGAACGGAGATCTTCTTCATCGACCGTGGCAGGTTCACCAGCTCGTGCTCGCGCCACGGCCCCGGATCCGGAGTGCCCTGCGGTTCCGGCTCCTCAAGCGCCTCATCCAGTTCGTCGCAGGGCCTTACGAACCAGCCAAATGTCGTCTTGGCAACGCGCCACTCACGCGAATCGGTGGTCACTCGCCACCGCGGAAAACCCTGCCCGCGCGCAAGCGAAACCGACCTCACACGGGGTGGCGAGAGCAGATGCTCCGCCTCCTGCACGACCTGCAGCGCCTCCTGCGGCAGCTCCTCCAGGCCGATCTCCACATACCGGGTTGGGTTCTTCTTTCTCCTTCTCTGTCCCCGCTGTCGATTGAGCGGCTTGAACGACTGGACATGCAGGTTCTTCCAGCCACGCTCCCGTTTGAGCTGTTCGAACGTCGGCACCCGCCGGGCCGAGCAGAACAGGCCGACGGCGTGGAATTCGCGGCAGCGCCGGTCGTACTTTTCGATCAGCTCGGCGCGAGAGCGTCGCTTCGCCTCGATCTCGACCGCATTCTGTTCGTCACCTGACTCGACGATCGCCGTTGGAACGTCCTTGAACTCGGCTCCTCGACGCAGCAGGCGCATGCTCCACCAGTGCACGTTCCAGTCTCGTTCGGCAACGTGGAGCCGCGCCTCGTTGGCGAGGCGTATGAGCGACGAGGACGTCGTCGTCGGTTCATAGTGCCTCAGGCCGGTGCCGGCGAGCCGGCCGCCGGTCTTGCTGACCCACACCCAGTTTGGATCGGCTAGGGGCCCGCGTCCCTGACTGAGGAACCCCGCCTCATCGAGATAGTCGGCGATGCGCTGAGCCGCCTTGAGATTGCATTCCAGAAACCGACTCAGCTGATCGACTGACATCGCACCCTGCTCGGAGATCAGGCGAATGATCTCCACCTCCCATGGCTGGGGCTGACGGTACACACCCGTTTCTCCCGGGCCGGACGTCGGCGACCACACCCACTGGAAGTTCTTCACCCGGCGCTGGTCCTTGAAGAAGTCCTGGATGGTGATCCGGGGGTTGTCCGGGAACCCCGGGACCCTTCTCACGAGGCGAGAGACGTGTGGGGTGCAGTAGTACAGCAACCGGTCGTAGCGTTCGGTGCGGTCGACGGCGATCTCGCGATATTCCTGAATCGTCTTCGCCGAGAGCTC
Organism: uncultured Solirubrobacterales bacterium; assembly: GCA_963707965.1. Lineage (GTDB taxonomy): Bacteria > Actinomycetota > Thermoleophilia > Solirubrobacterales > 70-9 > VRUE01. The sequence goes on along the minus strand of CAVPRR010000007.1, from coordinate 442,829 downwards.
CGCCTCGATTGCCCAGCGCTCCAACCCTCCCTCGCTGTTGCGGACTTCGAAGACGCCGTCTGGGACGTGGTGCGTGAACCCCCGGCGCTTTATGAGGGCACGCTCGCACACCCACACGCCGTCGGGGTACTCGGCTTCGAGCTCGACCCTGATCGCACATATGGCGCGCCGGTGGGGTAGCCCCCAGATGGATGGCGTCACCCGATGGAAGCCGGTGCCGGAGTGGTCCAGCCCGGTTCTCCTCAGCCACACCCACGGTTCGTCCGCGGCGAGCAGCTGCTTGACCTCAACCCAGCGATAGCTGGCGAACTCGTCCATCAGGCGCACGGCGCGCTCGCGCGGGATCTTCAGCAGGCGCGCGAGAAGGTCCATCGGGATCGCCACGTGTTCTGCGATCAATACGAGCACCTGGACCTCCCATGGCTTCGGGTCCCGAAAGTGCTTCGGGCCCGGAGACCAGGCCATCTTGTCTCTGCCGCTCATCGAACTCACCTCCCTTCGGGTTGTGGCGGAAAGCCATGGGGCAGCCTCGCGTTGCGGGGCTTCTGCGGGTCCTAATCGCGAGTCGTCGGCCTTTCGAGCTCCCTGAGCGCGCTCATGTGTCCCTCGTAGACGAGGACGGCGAAATACATGAGCTTGGGGAGGTACGACACGAGTTGGTCCGTGTCGCCCGCCTGGAGCTTCGCGTAGAGCATGGCCTCGAGCGCTCCGACGACCCCGGTTGCCGCATCCACGTCGGGTCCCTCCCCCAGGTCCTCGCCGACCCAGGTGTGGATGCTCTCGGCGCATTCGGCGACGAGCCTGTCGTGGAGCGGGATGGCGCATTGCGCGCTGCGCGCCTCCACGACCAGAGCGCGGGCGGCATCGGTCTCGTCGACCGCGAAGTGCAGCAGCTGCTTCAGCGCCGCCCGCAGGCGGTCGCGCCAGCTGCTGCCGGCCTCGAGGACGGCCTGCTCGGCCCGGGTGCGAATTCGTGCCGCGGTTCCATCCAGGGCCGCGAGGAAGCATTCCTCCTTGTTCTGAAAATGGATGTAGAACAGCCTGTGCGTTGCGGTTCCCCCCTGGACGAGGTTCTTCATGGTGACCTCGGAATAGCCGAGCTCAGAGGCCGCCTTCAACATCGCCTGAAGCAGGCGCTCGCGCTGCACCAGGGTGACGAGGGCGGGCGGGATCCTGCGACGCCCGGGAGGGAACTTGCCTTCGTTTTGATCCAGGAGCTCGGCTGCGGCGCGGATCTGCTCGGGCGGGTACTGGCCGGCGGCCGAGGCGAGGAGCATTTCCTCGTTCAACCGGATTCGATCTGGAACGGAAATCAGCGGACTGTCCTCCGATCCCTCTTTCACGGTCCATCACCTCCTTGGTTCTCTGTGACCAGCGGGCGGCGACGAGGGCCCGGACGCAACGTGCTCTGGGCCCTCGTCACTCCTGCTTCAACCACTCGGCGAACCCCGTCCGCGCCGATCGGCCTCGCTAGTAGCCGATTGGATGCCGGACGACGAATTCGGCCGGATACGGCGGCTCGTCGTGCCACCGCGGACCCACACCGCCGCCGAGGCCGACCGTGTCCCACCGCAATCCGGCGATCACGGCGTACGCGTGCTCGGCGTTGGCATAGATCGTGATCCACCGCCCCGGCCCAGGTTCGCCGTAGCTCTCCAGTTCACCTGAGGTGAGGGGCGCATCGAGAAGCCCCGCGCCGTGCAGCGCGTAGCTGACGGCTCCGGAGCAGTCATATCCCGACGATTCGAACGAACCGTGGCCTCCGCCCCAGATGTATGGGGTGGTGGCGATCGAGTTCGCAGCCGCGATCGCGTCCTTCACGGCGGGTGGTGCGATTCTCGGAACGCCCGCCTCGCTGCTGGATACGTACCTCGCACGGCGTGCCGCTGCCGCACGCAGTTCGGCGCGCCGTTCCGCGGCGCGTTTTCGCCGTTCCCGCTCACGTTCCAGGCGGCGCTGCCTGCGTTCGGCCGCTTTGGCGCGCTGGAACTCGCTCACCATCTCTTCGATCGAGTTCCCGCCAAAGGGACAGAGCTCTGCCCTCGCCGTAGCGCTGTAGAGCGCGACGGGAGGTCCCGGTCCCACGCCAGAGCAGTCGGTGTCGAGGGCCGCACTGCCGTCCGCGCCCACCAGCAGTGGGATCGTTACAGCAGCGACGGCCGCGCATGATCTAAGCGTCATGCTCAGCCTCCTTGTTGAGAGTGCGATGCGATTTCGTCCGGCACGCGGTGCGTGCGGACCGGTTGCGGTGCTACTCAGGTCGCGGGCGGCCGGACCGAACCCAGCCGTCGGCGCTCCAGCTCATCTCGCGAATGCGCGCTTCGTCGACATCGTCCGGCCGGGCCAGTTCGAGCTTGCGCCGCGCCTCGGCGGCGGAGGCACACCCCTCCTCCGCGCACCCGCGCAGTGCCGGTATTGCGATCTCGTCGATGGCGCCACGAAGTTGACGGTCGGCCAGCAGGTATGCGTCGAGCACGGCGTCGCCGGCCCTCACGTTGGACCTCTCGGCCTCCAGGGCGCAGCGAAGAGCTGACACTGCACGCGCTTCGTCGCGCAACTGGCTGTTGCGTCGTTTGAGCGCTGCCAGCAGTACGGCCATGCCGGACAGGTCGCAGGCGCTCTTCAACCGCTCGCCGATGCGTTTGGCGATGGTCATGGGCATCACTTCCTTCCTTTGCAGAAATGCGACGGGGCTCGGCGCCATGCGCGCCGAGCCCCGCTCGTCGACGTCCGGAGCTGAGGAAGCTCCGTGGTGTGCGATGTGGATGGCCGGGGGCTAACCGCACCCAGCCCGAGCGCTACCGCTTGCGGCGGCGCCGTCCACCCAACCTCTTCTCGATGGCCTCGCGGTCGGTTGCGGCAGCGCGGCCGAGGTCGGCCGGGTCATGGGGCCGGAGTGAGCTTGGTTGGTCCCTTTCCTCCCAGGTCGAGCGCTCGTTCCTGCTGATCTGCTGTGTCCTGCGCTTGGAGGGCCGCCAGGACAGCAGCCTCCGCAACGGTGCGTGTTTCAACAAACACTCCTTTCCAACCGCCTTGGGCGGTCGTTCGATTGAGAGAGAGCCGCGTCGGTCAGGCGGTCCGCTCGTCTGGTTCCGGCCCGTCCCCAGCGACCTCGCTGGCTGCGGTCCTTCGGAGGTCGGCGGCTTCGGTTGCCTCCTTTTCCGCGGCGCTTACGGCGACCGCGACGTCGGGTTTCGTGATCGTTGGCAGGCCGTCCACCACCTGGCCGTGGCCCTCGACCTCGGTCAGGTCGATGTCGTGCTTCCGGGCGAGCTCGGCGGCCGCTTCGGTCGCCCTCACCTCGGGTGCTGCGGTCTGCCGATCGCCCTCCGGCTCGTCCCCGCCAGCGGCGGGCGAGTCAGCTCCCTGGGCGCCCGGCTCCCTGCGGCGCTCCTTTCGCCTGTCCGACCCCCGCGGCGAGGAGAGCGGACTGACGCGGGTCGCGACGATCGTCACCGCCCGGTAGGTCACCTGCTTGCCTTCGGCGTCGTAGACGTACTCGCCGTCCACCTGAAGCGGGCGATCGCGCGCCTCGATCCGGCCGGTGATGTCGACCACCATGCCGTTGCACACGCGCTCGCTCGTCGGCTTCGCACGTCGGCCGTGCACGTCGATGTTGACGAGGTCGTAGTATTCGACCAGTTCATCTCCCCGCCGGCGGTAACGCCGCGAACGCACCTCCATGTGGAGTACGTCAGAATCGTTCTCCACCGTCAGCTCGGGCTCTGCCACCACGAGGCCCGAGAGATTCACCTTGTTTCTATTTGAACGTGGCATCGCTGTTCACTCCTTCGTTGACTGCAATTTGTCGATGCGAACGAGTGCGGCGTGACTGCGCCGCGCTCACTCGAACTGCGATTGGTCACCTGCCGACGGGCAGGGTCAGATCTGTGCGGACTGCCCGGTGGCCCGAGACGCCGAGCCGACGAAGTAGACGGCCGAGGCAACTCCTTCGGCGCTCTCGCCGCCCTGCACGAGCTCGGCCTCGAGCGCAATGGAACGACCCATGCAGAGGCGATCGACGCAGTTCACGGCCTGGTCGTCGGTGACGGTGGCCGTGAGGTACCTGGGCGTCTCGAGGTGCCCATCGCCGAGGCAGCGGAACTGCTCCACGGCGATCTGCAGAACGCATACACGCGTGCCTGCTCCAATCACCTGCAGCTCCGGTGCCCGACTGACGGTTCCGGTCGCAAAGACTACGTGTGAATCCGACATGAAAAGCTCACCCCTCAATGGTGTAGAGAGTCGATGAATGTGAGTCGACCCAGCCGGAATGGCATGTGGTCGAGGTTGGGCCGGGGTGGCGTGTGCCGGCCACCCCTGCCCACGCGGCAGCGGGCCCGACGCGAACCGCGTCGAGCCCGCCTGCGCGCGAATCGGGCATTCCGCGCCTCTAGCGCGTCAGCCGTTGAGGAACTGCACGTCGTCGGTGAGCACCACCGGCGACTTCATCATCACCGGCCGCTTCTTCTTCTCGTCGTAGTACACGACCTTGTCGCCCAATTTGAGCTTGTATTCCTCGATGTCGAGGCTGCCGGTGAGCAGCACGGGGCGGCCCTTCTCGAGGTATTTGAGGCTGTTTTTGGCAGCTTTGCCAAAGACCTTCACGTCGATGAAGAACGCCACCTCTTTCCACTCGCCCGTTACCGACCTGATCTTGTGAACGGCCAGGCCGAACGTGGCCATCGAGCCGTGCTGTTTGACGTCGCGCGTCAGGCGTCCGCTGACGACCAGGACGTTGGTGTCCTTCTTGGGCTTCCTCTCGTTCTGCGGTTGGCCCATCGTGTTTGTCCTCCTCCTGTTGTTTCGATTCGATTGCGGTCGACCCAGCCCCCCGGCGCGCGTTCTGCGCAGGGACGGACGAGGTCGCCTATCGCTCGCCGTCGAGCCGGGGCTCGGGCGAGCGATAGGCCACCTCACGCCTGTGTGGCGTCTGGCCTTCCGGGAAGCGGTCTCCACTTGTCGAGACCGCGATGAGGACTCGGCGCGGCGGCGCGAGTCCCGTGGCGACTAACGGCCGCTATAGGCGACGCTGGCCCACCTGGCGTGTGGCCATATGCAACCCGGCCACCCGGTGTGTGGCTATATGCGACCCCGGCCCCGCCTGACGGGTGTTGAATCGCAGGTGGGCCGGGGTCGCGGTCGGCGGCTGTCGCTACAGCCGGAAATCGTCGGCGGTGATCAGATCCGCCGCAAGCGCGACGGAGAACACGTCGGCGATTTCCCTTACTCCCTCCCTTTCTAGCTCCTTGAGTCTTTCGGAGAGCATCTCGGACCCCTCGTCGAGCGCTTCGTCGAAGACGTCGATCTCGCGCTCACCGTGGACCGCGTCGGAGTGCCACTCGCACTCCGGGCACCGCCGCCAGATATGCCAGTGCAGGCGGCTCCCGGTCTGCTCCCAGCGGGTCGGCTGTACGAACTTCGAGCCGCACCGGGGGCAGACATGGAGCCCATGCTCCGAATTCGCCGCCCCGTGGCGGTCGTCGGCACAGTCCTCGTCGGGACTCGCGACGCCGCTTGGCGAGCGATCGACCGCTCCGCTCAACTCCCGGCGAAGGCGCGGGTCGGAGGCCAACTTCGGCGCCGAGCCCAGCAGGAACGCCAGCACGTTGAGCGGCGTCAACATGTGTCGAAACCGTTTCATTTCAACCACTCCTTTCTTGCAACGTCGGCGAACGACAAAAGGGCCCGGCGCAATGCGCCGAGCCCCGTCCAGCCGCCCTCAATCAGCAGACCGACTCCGTCCTGGAGATCGGTGTAACTCGAACTATCCGGAGGTCCGTGCCGTCGCCGCCGGTTCATCGGCGCCGCCGGTTGCACTCACCTCTGGCGCGACCGCCCCTGCTTGTCGGCCTTGTCGCGTTCCCTTGCCGTGACGACATCGGTGAGGGTCTCGATCACCTGCGCGGGGAGCTCGGAGTACTCGGCGAGCCACTCGACGTCACTCAACGTCAATTCGCCGTGCCTGCTCAGCGCGGGGCGGTGCCTGCGCGTTCTTGACCTTCTCGCTTCTCCCATGGATGGTTCCTCCTGTCGGTTGCAGTTGGTGGGTCCCGGTCACGAGCGACTCGGCCGGGATCCCGTCCCTGTTCGCTTGAAGCCGTCGATTGCGATTCGACGTCGCCCGTCCCGTGCGTCGCGCGCACATGGGGGCGATGTCACACTGCGGTCGCTGGTCATCTCTGCGCCGAAGCCGTGGACTGACGACCTCGGCTGCCGGCTCGCACACCACCGGGGCGGTCGCCCGGCGGTGTGCAAGCAGCAATCCACGTCCTCGGGACGTGGCCATCTGTTGAGCAGGTTCAATCGCCTGAGCCAGCTAGCTATGGCTCAGTGCGGGAACGGGAAACCGGCACAAACGTGCCGGTGCCAGTTCGCTCCTGCTCCTGAACGTGGAGTCCAGCCCGCCGTGCTCTCCGGGCGGGACCCCGGCGTTTTCCCAAGACCGGCTCGCCGGCTGAGGCGAGGCGGTGAGCACGAGGAAGGGGAGCGACGCGAAGAGCGCCGTCCCAAGCTCGTGTCTATCTGCCGCGCTTACCGCTGCGGCGCGGTCCGGGCCGGCGCCCTCGCTGCCTCCCGTGCGGAAGGCGACGGCGATTGGCTTCGCGGACACGCCGCCGCTCGGCATTGCGTTCCCTGCGTTCGCGGGACGAGGCGCTCTGCTCCGGCGACGAGACGCTCGGCGGTTTTGGCGCCGGCAGCGCGGTCCGGCGGCGAAAGCGTCTGCGCAGGCGCTGGCCCACGGCTCGCAGCTTCGACCACACCAGACGGAATGCACCCATCTTTCGGCTCCTCTCTGACCCCTTGGGGGTCTTCAATCGGTTGCGATCCGACCGACGCCGGCGGCGCGTGCTGCGCCCAGGCCGTCGGTCATTGCGGCGCACGGCCCGGGCGGGCCCGGCTGTGCGCAGGGGACCGCGCCCCGCTCTCCTTCGGTGGGCGGGGGCGCGTCAGGGAGTGATCAGATGTGAATCAACGGAAATCGTCGGCGGTGATCAGGTCCGCCTCCAGTGCTGCCGAAAAGGCCTCCTGTATGTCCTGGATGCCTTCGTACTGGCGTTTCGTGAGCGCGCGCTCGAGCTCCCTGGTCCCGTCTTTGAGCGCGCGGTCGAACGCCTTGAGCTCGGACTCCGTATGCATGCTCTCGCACCGCCATCCGCAGTCGGGGCAGAGGCGCCAGAGACGCTGATAGCCGGACCGGGCAGTCCCTTCGCGCCGGACCGGCTGCACCAGATTCGAATGGCACTCGGGGCAGATGTGGAGTCCTGGATCACCTCCTGCCCCGGTGCGTCTTACGTTTGCGCGTTTCATTGTCAGCTCCTTACAGGTCCTCTGAATCGAGATACGGGTCAGGGCCCCACAACCTGGCCGCGAGAGTGTTGGCGAATTCGTCGCCGGCCTCCTCCGCTTCCAGTTGTCTCAGCTCTTCGAGTTCCCGTTCGCGGTGAAGCTCGGCTTCGTACACCCGTTTGGCGCGCAGGGCAGCTCTGATCTGACGCCCGGCGTAGTTCAGCGCCTCCTCGAGGGTTGCGTTGTGCTTTGCGGCCTCGTTGATCAGCGCCTGGGCATCCGCCTTGCGAGCCTTCATGTGTTTGTAGGCTTCGGACCCAAGAAGGGACCTATGCCGGTCTCTAGTCACTCGCATCGCTTCTCACCTCCATCGCGTGCTCGCAGGCGCTCGCCAGAGAACCGCTCGGGTCGCGGCGCTGCATTTCATGGGTGATGGGCCCGGCGGGACAGTCCCGCTCAGGCGAACTCAGGCGCGCTGGCCGGGAATGGCCGACACTCCGCGAGCGGATTGCGCGTGGAGCCTCGGCCGTTCCCGTGCCGGCATCCGTCGACGATCAGGCGAGCATCGACCCCCGGGGCTCGGCGTCATCGCCAGCGGGTGGGTCATCGTCTTCCCCGATCCCGTCATCGCTGGCGTGCTGGGTCCTGCAATAGAGGCAGAACCCGTCCTCGAGATCGTCAGGAGGGGTGGGGTCACCGCAGTCCCTGCAATCGACGAGCTTTTGCAAATCGGTCTCCGTGGGGACGCCGTCATCCTCAGCGTCCCAGCTGTCAGCGGTACACATTTGCTTCTCACTTCCTGGGGCACGAACCCCGATCCACGAGTGCCCAGCCGGCCGTTCAGAGCTGGTGAGCCTCTGCTTTTTCAAATGGCCCATCGCGAGCCTGGTCAGCCGCGATGGCTTGCTGTGGTGATGCGCGCCTGGTTGAGGCGCCCGGCTCCGCCTACGAGGAGGCGGGACCCGCCGGCCCCCATCTCTCGAGGACGCGTTCGTACTCCCTGGCGTCCACGTAGAAGTAGGGACCTGGTGCGCACCCGGGGAAGCCGGCGGGCGCGAGTGCACCGTCTTCTCCCCCGTCCTCTATGGCGGCGAGGACGCTGCCATCCTCCATGCTCACAACGAGGCGCAGGAGGCGAGGATTGTTGTCGTCGTCGTTTGGCGCGAACAGCGTGATCGCCATGCGCTTCGCGCTCGTCTGAGTAGCGGCAGTCGAAGCCGGCTGCCGGTTCTGGGTATCCATGTCGTTACCTCCGTATTGCGGGCTTTCCCGCGCGCTGAGCGCGGTACCTCCGGCAGAGGGCCCCGCGCCCGCCTGGACGCGGGGGTGGGTGGGGGGGAGGGGGTTCGCGATCAGGCGATCACGAGCGCACATCGAGTCAGGTCGATCTCCAGTGCGAGTGGGTCGACCGGGGGCTCGCCCTCCAGGCCGAAGACGATGTCTCGGCCCGCAGCGCGGCGTTGCGCGCAGACACCGACCATCGGTGCCGTGTGAGGAGCGCATCTCAGGCGCAGACCGTCCTCGAATTCGGCAGGGGTTGCCGTGAACAGACCGCCCGCCGTGGCGTCGATGATCTGGACGCCCGTGAACTGCGCTGCGAGACCCGAGTCAGCCGGGCCGGCGTTTGCGGTACTTCCGTCAGCGGTGTACATTGCTCCTCACTTCCTGGGGGCATCTGCCCCTCGGTAACTGAGGACCCCGTCGGCCGTTCAAGAACCGGGCGGGGTCCTCTCTTTTGTCCATGACCGCCGCGGAACCGAGTCCACGGAGGCTCTGCAATGCGCAGAGGCCGTCTCAACCGGGCGGCCCCCACAACTGATGAGGCTGGTGGTGCAACGCCCGGCGCGGGAGTCGAGCCCACGCTGGGCTGTGATGGAACGAAGAGCCGCGCCGGGCGAGCCCGGGCCGCTCTTTTCGATCCTCTAGGCGGCGCTCGCCAACTCCGCCGTCGCGCGGTGCCGGGGGAACCCCGGGACACCGCGGACGATGGCGTTCGAAAGCGACAGCTCCTCCACGGTCGCCTCGACCGTCCCCTGCCTTCCCTCAGAGCAGAAGCAGAGCAGGAAGTCGCAGGTGCGAGCCAGCATCGTGAGGTCCTCGGCGAGTCGCTTCGGATCCGTAGGGCGGTCGATCACGATGGCGATCGTCTCGTGCCTGCCTTCCAGCAGAGCGTCGGGAGCCCTGCGCAGGCGAGTGCCCTCGCCGCGAAGGAGATCTCGCGCTGAGATCCACTGCCAGTTGCCACGTGCCAGGATGCTCCGGCTGGGCCTTGGCGAGACCACATATCCCGCGGCCTCGGCCAGCCGGCCCGCGAGGCCTACGAAGGCGGAGCGCAGCCTCCGCGCCACGGGCCCCCGCGGTGCGCCGTCCTCGCTGACGTATGCCCGAACCCTGGCCATCGTCGCGAGACGGGCGAGCGAGCCCACCCCTGGAGCGCCTGCGACGCATCCTCCATCGCCCAGCGCCAGGGCTCCCGCTCCGTTCAGCCAGACCCACGGATGGCGCTCGCTGACGAGGAAGCGCCGCTTGCTGACCAGGTCAAGGCCGACGCAGAGCTCCACCACCCGGCGGGCCTCCCAGAGGGGGACGCCGTGCAGCTTGGCCAGGAGGTCGAGGCGGATCGCCCGCTCCTCCTTCAGCAGGGACAGCGCTTCGAGATGGATGACGCCAAAGCCGGCCGCCAGCCAATCGGGACGGCCGGACACATTGCCTTGCGAGGCTCCGACCGATCTCAGGACACGCCGGCACACCACCCGGCGGGTGATCTCCACCCCGCAGATCCCCCGGCGAGCCATCCGCCCGAAGAGGTGGCACAGCTGGATCCAGAACCGGTCGGGCGATGCCGTGATTCTCACTTCACGACTACCTCTTGGTCTACTCATCGTTGAACATCCTTCCTTCGGTAACTGAGGCCCCGTCGGCCGTTCGAAACCAGGCGGGGGTCCTCTCTTTCATTGGGTTGAATGGCCCGTGGCGGGAGTGACCCGCTGCGGGCAGCTGCGGAACGAAAAAATGGCCGCCCCAGCGAAGCGGGCGGCCTTTCGAGCTCTTGCCGGCCTGCGCATAGGCCGGCGGGACCACGGCCCACACGGGCGGGTCCCCTACGCCCTGCCGGGCGCTAGATCAGCACCAGGAAGGGGTGCTGGGTGTGGACGGGGGCGCTGGAAGTCCTGACCCGAACCATCTGGCCGATCGACAGGACCTCGGAGGGGTGCTCAATGTCTCCCCAGGAGAGCTCCGGAACGTGGATCGGCCAGTCGAACCCGCTGAGCCGGACAAACGCGCCGTCCTGGGTGATCCGGCTGATCCTGCCCCTGCGGACCTTGCCCGGCACGAAGCCGGCGAGGACCTTGCGCCGCCGGCGCCTCCCCCGCCGCCGTTGGCGACGCCCGAGTCCGAGGCTTTCGTCGTAGAGGCGCTCCAGCATGGCGGCGCGCTGACGCCACTCGTCGCGTTCCTGCTCGCTGCAGAGCAGATCTTCCCCGTAGAAGCGCTCCTGGGCCTCGGTGCGCTGACGCCACTCGTCGCGTTCCTCCTCGACGCGACACAGCTCGCGCCTGATGGCTCCCAGGCGCTCCATTCGTCTGGCCAGGCGGCGTAGCCTCACGCCGATAAGACCCGAAATGTCCATCTCGATACTCCCTTCCAGCCCTGGAGGCTGTGAGTCGTTGCAAAGTTGTTTGACGCTGTGCCAAGGCCCCGCGGGCGATGGCGGAACGAAAAAGAGGCCGCTCCGGTGAAACCGGAGCGGCCTTTCACTTGGGTTGGAGGTTTCGCTTGGCCTGCTAGACCCAGCGGGGCCGGAGTCGCCGACGGAGCGACTCCGAGGAGAAGCGGCCAGGTGGATCGGCCGGTGGCTGGGGCCCCCGCAGGTCCCATCCGAAACCTGGGTGCGATTCGAGCCATGCTCGAATCGCGGGCTCCTCCTTGCGCTTCACGACGATCCTGTGGTTCTGAACCAGCCGCTTATGTTCGGCCTCGACGAGGTGGAGGGATAGATACTCGGTCCCGCAGGGCCTTCGTCCTCGAACCTCGCCGCTGGCGTCGACCCAATCCCAGCGAAGAATGAGGTCGAACATTTCGGAATCCGACACCTCGAATCCCTGGCAGATGCTCGGGTCCGAGCATCCGAACCCGTTGAGAAAGCCCTCCCAGGAGGACCATTCGATTGGCTGGCGGTCAGGCCAGAGATTGATCGAGAGCTCGTCTTTTGACAGGCCCTTGATCAAGCATTGCTCGTTGCTTCTCTCATACAACTTCATGGGGTGTCTCCTTTTGCTCGAATGCAAAACAAGCTGCTCCGGCTTTACGCTGGGCGGCCTTTCGGGATGCGCGATGGTCAGAGGCAGCTACGAGAGCTCGACCGAAAGTCGCATCAAAAGAACAGGCAGGGCCAGTCGTCAGTGCCGTGCGAGCGCGGAAAGACATTCCGCTTGAGATGAGATCGCTGCGGCTGCGATGTGGTGGGTGATACGGGTGTTGCGTGCCTGCGACGTGCGCAGTAAATAGAGCTGAAGCTCAAAAAGAAGAAGCATCAGAATAGCGCGAAGCGGGGCACAGTCAAGCGTGCTGCCGCGCATCGGGTATGAGGTGCCGCTTCTGGAGCCGTCGGCGCCTTGGCTGCCCCTCCGCACACGCGAAATTTGGCTTGCCAAAGCCAAATTACTGACTGCGGTCGCGCAATCGGAAAGGTGGGCAATGGCCGCTCCAATTGCAGAAATGGCAGGCAACCACCACTTCGATTGCAGGGTTGCGATTTCCAATTTCAGACGCCTATTCGCGCCCCGCAAACACCCAATCGCGCCGCGCGAACGTCTCTTTGAGCCGAACGCCTATGAACGGCGCTCAAACAGGAAGCGAGCCGGGAGCAGGTCGATGCTCTCCGGCGTGAAGCGGCGGGCGGCTTCGCGGTCGTTGTCGTTCCGTGCGCCGGCCTCGCGGATCGCCGGCGGCTGCTCGGGGAGCCTGTAGGAGCGCAGCGTTCCCTGGTGCAGGTCGCGCTCGAGCGCAAAGAAGATGCGGCGGCGGGAAGGGGGTGCTGGCCACTCGGCGGGCGGCGTCCGGGAGGTGCCGCGCCGGATGCAGAGCACCTGGTCGGCGATAGCCAGCTGACGGCGCAGCGTTGCTTCGTCCTTGGCGACGAACAGGATCACCGGAAGGCGGCGCCGCGTCTGTGGATGGCGCTGGGCCCAGGCTGCGTAGAAGGCGTCGTAGCGGCGGAGCTTCCCGACCAGCTTCTGGCGGTGTCCGGAGCGGTCCAGCTCGAGCAGGATCTGGTTGCGGGCCTTGCCGTCGCCTCCGCGGTGGTCCTGGAGGAACACCGCGGCATCGGGGACGAGCGAGCGGAAGCCGTCGAGCTCGAAGGGCGTGTCGAGGACCATGTCGGGTTCCAGGCTCGCGAGGAGCTGCGGCGTCAGCGGAACCCGCTTGCGGCCGTCGTACTCCTCCGGTGGGTCGAGCGTCGCGCCCCGCGAACCCTTGACGTCGACGATGAGCCCCGTGCTGGATGCCAGCGCATCGCCCGGGCCGTCGATCAACCTGGCGAGTTGAAGGACATAGGCGATGATGTGGAGGTCGTGTCCGATGCCCATGGCGGCGTCGGCGCTGCGCTCGCGCCAGTCCGGATCGGCCGGGAGGATCGAGCCCCGGCGGGTGTGGAAGTGCTGGCCGACTCGATGGCCAAAGTCGGTGAGGTGCCAGACGCGCTTCCGCCCACCGTGCTTGCGGAAGGTGAGACCGCGGATCAGTCCCTGTTCGAGTAGGCGTTTGGCCCGGCGCGACACCGTCGAGAGGCTGATGTCCATGACCAGCGCCAGCTGCTGGCTTGTCATGTAGTTGAACTCGTAGATCCAGCGGAGGGCGCGCGCATACTCCTCCTTCAGGTCCGGGCCGGAGGCGAGTGCCTTGGCGCGAGCCTCCAGGGCCGGGCCGGAGCGAACCGGAAGGTCGACCTTGGCCTCCAGGCGCTTGGCCTTCTGGGTGTCGTCGAGCTGCTCGAAGTCATCGAGGTCCTCCAGGAGGCGACTCGTCTCCACCCGCATGGGCTTCCCCAGGGGTCCGACCGCGGACTGGCGCTTGCGGACCTCACGGGCGGCCTCGACCGGGTTCCCCCCCGCGGCGGCGGCGGCGACCACCGCGGCATCGAGGTCACGCTCCTCGGCGGTGGGTGACGGTAGCTCGATGGCCGTCGGCGCCTCGTCGGGAACCGGAGGCGGCACAGTCTCGGTGGCGGGAGGCGAGGCGTTGTCGGCTGGTGGTACGGCCTCGATGACGGGCGGCGGCGCACTCTCGCTGGCAGGCGGCGGCGCAGCTTCAGCGACCGGGGCCGGCTCCTCGGGTTGACCCGGTGTCGACGTGAGCAGATGGCTTGCCTCGCCATTGGGGCCCTGCCCTGCCCGGCCGTTCCCGTTATCCCGCTGCCAGACGTAGAGGTCGGCGTCCTCGGCGGGCTCGACGAAGGTCTTCACCGCCGCCTCGGCGATCACCGCCTGCTGCTGGCCGGGCAGGTCTGGCGCGCGGAGCGTCTGCGGGACATACCCGCCGGCCTCGCGCTGGCGCGAGAGGTGTTCCTCGATCCGCTTGGGATCGATCTCCATCTTCTTCGTGTAGGCGCCGGCCGCGTTGACCGGCTCCCCGTCCACGACCATCTTTGCGGCGACTCCGTAGCGGGGCAGGTTGGCCAGCGCGGCGGGGCCGAAGCGATACGAGCGAAGGCTGCTCAGCTTGGTTTCATATTTGTCCCCGTAGGAGGCCTGGAAGAGGTTCGCGCGCTTGCGCGCGTCGGTCATCCCGCAGCGAAGCTGGAACCAGATCTGCAGCAGGCTCGTCATCGTCTCCAGGACGCGCTCGTTCTCGATCTGAGCGTCGTGCTGGTAGGCCGCCATGAACGAGAGCCCCGCACTTCGGCGCTGGGCGATCATGTCGGCGGTGTAGGGGGTGAGCAGCGGCGGGACCTCGTCCACGCCGAGGAACACCGGCACCCTCTCCGCCTCGGGCAGCGCCTGCTGGTTGCCCAGCTCGTGAGAGATCATCTGCACGAGGAAGCGCATCACCGTGTACCGGTCTCCCATCTGCTGGCCGTTGACGATCAGGATCTCGCGGTCGCGGATGATCTTGCCGATGTCCAGCGCGTTGGGATGGCGGAGGACCTTGTCGATGTTGGCTCGGGTCAGGCGGCGAACCTTGTTGTAGGGGGCGGAGGTGCGCTGCACGAAGGCGGAGGTCGCCTTTCGCAGGTTCGAGTGGAGCTCGAGGTAGGCGGTGGTGACGGCGTGCATGTCGGGCCGGCGCTTGAGCACCTTCTCGATCAGCGACTCGCGCCACTCGATCGCACCGTCGGAGGTGGAGAGCCACTGACCGAAGTGGTGGAGGGTCGGACGGATCCCGAACGGAACCGTGGTGGCGAGGGTGGCAAGGTTGGCGTTGGTCAGCAGATCGAGCGAGGAGGCGAGGATCTGGGACTCGTCGTCCTCGGTCCGCGACACGTCGATCATTCCCTGGTTGATGACGTCGACGATCGCGTCGAAGTCGCGGCCCCCGGAGACGAGGAAGGGGTCGATCCCGCATTCGGGGGCGTGAAAGTCGATGTAGTGGACCCGGCGCTCGCTGGGAATCGCCGAGAGCGCAGCCTCGGCCAGGTCGCCCTTGGGGTCGAGGAGGAACATCGCGAAGTTCGGGTTGTGGGCGACCAGCGAGACGACCGCCGCCTCGAGCGCCGTCTTGCCCATTCCCTGGTTGCCGCTGATCCCGATGTTCATCGGGAGGTCGCCGTACTTGGGCGCCAGCGGAGTGCCGACGACGTCATAGAGCACCGCAAGGTTGGGGTCCCGCGGCCGCCACACCGCCGGCGGCGCTGGGATGCGGGGCATGTTGGTGCGCTCGATCGCCACGCCCTTCAGGTCGCGAGAGGGCATCTGCCACAGCAGCGAGATCTCGCTGACCGAGTAGACGCTGTGCAGCCAGCTCGGCAGCGGGTTGGACGTGCCGTCGCGAAAGCGCTCTCTATATATAGAGCGGCGCAGCACCGGTCGGCGCTCGCGCAGCTGGGTATCGCCTCCCGCGGCGCCCGAGAAGCTCGCGGCAACGTCACGGGCCACCTCGTAGCGCCGGGCGGCCACCCGCATGTCGACGAAGAAGTGGGACTCGCTGGCGGAGGCCTGCGCGATGTTCTGTCCCTCGGCGGCGTCGATGACGCTCCTCGTCATCGAGGTCGAACCCTGCCTGCGGCTGACGGAATGGATGAGCCGATCGAATGGGCGGGGCACGACGGTCAGCGCCATCTGCAGCTCGACCGGTTCCTGGTGCGCACTGAGAGACGCAGCCAGCCGATCGCTGAGCGGTGCCTGAAATCCCTC
Source organism: uncultured Solirubrobacterales bacterium (assembly GCA_963707965.1). GTDB lineage: Bacteria > Actinomycetota > Thermoleophilia > Solirubrobacterales > 70-9 > VRUE01. The sequence continues at coordinate 427,185 of CAVPRR010000007.1, read as the reverse complement.
GACGAGCGAATCGCCGGCATTCCGGGTACCCGCCGCCAGCAGGGTGAAGGGGAGCGGGCGCACCTTCTTCAGGCGAACGACCTCGCGGCTCAGCCGGGTGATCTCTCGCGACCAGCGGTGGTTGCGGTCGATCCGCTCCAGGCGCGTGTCCTTGTAGGCATCGACGAAGCCCTCGCTGAACGTCCTCTCGAGGATGGGATCCCGTGGCATCTGGATCAGCCACATCACCTCGGTGGGGCTGTGCTCGTCCGAGGAGGCCTCGGCCTCCGAGTCGTCATCGGACCGGAGTGGCTCGGGAGTGGCGAAGACCCTGAGGGTGAGAGTGGGAGCGCCCCAGAAGAACCGCTGGACGCGGCGGCTGCGCACGAACATCAGGTTCGACCAGGAGCTGATCAGCGAGCGCAGCTGCTCCAGCGAGACGCCCTCGTCGCGATATGCCTTGAGCTGGAAGACCGTATAGCGGCGGCGGCGGCGGTCATACCAACGGGTCCACACCGCGATCGCGCAAACGCCAAGGGGGATCAGCAGGGCGAGGCGGGCCCCCAGCCACAGCATCTCCAGGGGCCTGGCGAGCGGGTTCGGCGCGGCGCTCGTGCCAGCCGCTTCCGCAGCGCGGGAGCCCCCTCCACCTTCATGCCGACGGGCCGATTCCGTCCCATATACGGACGTTTCAGGCCCACCGTCAGGGGTGGGAGATCGACGGGACGATTTCGCACCGTATGGGTGCATTTCCGTCCCGTCGATTGGCGGGTTGCGCCGACGGGACGATTTCGCACCGTATGGGTGCATTTCCGTCCCGTCGGCGGTGGATTGATTCCGGAACACGTGCTGAGGGCGGGAATCGGTCCGACCACCGGCCCCATGCCCGGGGTTCGACTGACGCTCGGAGCTCGACTGACGCTCGGAGCTCGACTGACCCCCGGAGCTCGATTCAGCAGGGGTTCCTGCAGGGAGGTTGACGGAGTTGTGGATCGCCGAGAGGCCTCCAATCAGGACACCAAAGGCCGTCACGCCAAGGACCAGCACGATGACCAGGCGCCCGATCAAGGCCCTACACCTCCGCTGTCAGTGGGGCAGCCGAGCTCGGGCTGTAGAGGAGCTGCCGGTGAAGCTCCTCGTCAAGCAGGCTGGCCCCGAAGGCCTTCTCTGCGTCGAGCAACTCGGCGGCCAGCCGATCTGGGGTGCAGCAGACGACGCCGCGATCCGTCAGGGACAGCGCGTCGCGGGCGGCGGCCACGCAGATCGGGACGTAGGGGCGCCCGGTTCGACCCAATGCGGTCGCAAAGTCCTGAGTCTGCGTGAGGTCGAAGTCGTCGGCTCCGGCGACACAGTCCTTGATCGCAAAGGCCAGGTCTGCGGCCGGGATCATCGCCAGGTGCCCGTCGCCCGGCCCGTCGGGCCAGCGCACGTTGTGCTTGAGGTGCCAGCCGCGCGAGGCAAGCACGCCGAGCGCCTCCTCCACGGTGCGATGAAGTCGAAGCGCAGCGCCGGCACGGCGGGTCGCGTGGCGGGCCCGTGCGACGGAGACCGCCAGGACCGCGGTGACCGTCAGGGACGCCAGGCTCATCAGCCCGTTATGCGCGGTCGCGGCGAGAACGGTTGTGAGAAGCAGACCCGCCACGGCGAGCGAGCGAGCGAACAGGGTGCTCCACGCGGAGATCCAGCGGCGTCGCAGGTGGGAGGGAAGCGGGGGTTTCACAGCAGGGCTCCCGAGACATAGCTCTCCACCAGTGCCCCGCAGGCGAGCAGGACACCACCAAGGACGAACATGCGCACCGCCTCGCGACGCCCGAGCGCACCCCGGCGGGCTCGCAGGTAGGCGACCAGCACGATGAGATAGCCACCGAGCTCGAATGGCGCGTGCGGAAGCATCCGCAGCAGCGCGTGAACGCCCAGCGCGCCGACAACGCCGCCGACCGCGACGAGGTTGATGGTGACGACCAGCCCAACGGTCAGGTCCGTCAGCCAGAGCGGAAGGAATCCGGGCGCAAGGGTGGGGACGCCACGAGGCTGAAGCAGGGTCGCCGCGGCCAGCAACGCGCAGATCTCCAGGTTGTTTGCGAGGATCGCGGCCGCGTCGCCCAGCGAGCCGGAGCTGGCGGGCGGTACGACGAGCCCCAGCCGCGACGCCCCGACCGCGGCCCCGATCGCCGTGCCGGCGCCCAGCGCGCCCAGTGCGAGCAGGAGCAGGCGCCCCTCGTCGTGTTGTGGCCTGGCGTTCATGTCAGCCGCACCCGGACTGCCTCGAGGGCGACCTGCGCCGTCTGCAGCGCTGCGTCCATGCCGGCCTGATTCACGTCGGGCAGCGCCGGCACGAACACCAGCGAAGCGCCGCGCAGGTCGGCCGCGCTCATCAGTTCGTGCTCGACCGCGGTGTTGCGCTCCTCCCTCGCGCACACGGCCAGGATCTCCCGGTCTGCGCTCAGGGGGAGGGACCTCAGCACCGATTGGGCCCGTCTGGCCCCCGCCGGGGATCCCTGCGTGACCCAGAGGATGGAGGAGGCCTGCTCGGCTATCGATCGCTCCACCGGACGCTGCAGCGTGCCGCAGTCGACGATCGTGACCGGATGGGCGATGCGAGCGTCGCAGAGGAGGCGGGCGAGCCCCTCGGGATCGGGAGGATCGTCGAGGTCGGGCTCACGGCCGATCAGTCGCAGCCTGGCGGTGAGCGGCACGAACAGGGGTACGCCAAGCGCATCGGCGGCGATCGCCGTGGCGGCCTGGGGAAGCGAGAGCTGGGAGCCCTTCCCGGCCAGGACGGCCAGCGAGGCACCCGGGCCGCCTGTGTCGCAGAGGAGGATTGGCTTCGAGGCAACCCGCTGCACGTACATCGCGGTGAGAAAGGCGAGCGTGCTGGTCCCCGCACCGCCGCCGATGCCGCACACGGCCAGCAGGGCCGGGGGGGCGCTTGGCTCCTGCCGTGCGGGTGCGTCCGGCTCGCCCAGCGCGGCGGTGTTCGCGCCGGCGCTCATAGCTGCGGTTCCCAGGCGGTGATCGCGTAGCCACGCGGTCCGATGCGATCAAGACGTGCGAGGTAGAGGACGTAGCGGGGCGGGGAGAGCCCACCCTCGGGACTCAGCAGCCGCTCCCTGGTCACCACCAGGGCCGTCTTGCTCTGAGGTGCGGCGGCGGTGAGTTTCATCATCACCAGGCCGCCTTCGGCCCTGACCCCTTCTATCGCCGGCAGGGTGAGCCGCGCCTGCCGGAAGACGGCGCTGGCCCACGCGCCCGCGCTGAGTCCCACCATCTCCCGCCGGATTGCGGCGCTCAGCGCCGTGTCGCGGTTCGCCCAGTCCTGCGCGAAGCGCCGCACGACAGATGCCGGTGGTCCGGCCAGCCTCGCCGCCCCCGGCGCCGGCGAAGCGCCGAGGTCATTCTCGCTGTATCCGTGCGCAGCGCTGCCAGGGGCTGGCCGCGGTTCGGGCTGGGCCGCGGGGGACATCCGTCGTTCGGGCGGTGGGGGCAGGAGACCATCGCCGCCGGTCGGGCGATTTCCCACGGCCAGCGCCAGAGCACCGACGGAGACAAGCACGGCGAAGACGCCGGCAAGCGCGAGGCCCGCACGGCGCTGGCGCCCTGTGGCGCTCAGGCGACCGCGACGCTGGTGCCCTTTCATGCTCGCGCCCCCTGCCTTGCTGTCCTGGTCGACACCGGCGACGCCGTATCGGCTCCGGGGCCGACGGGGAAGACTTTCACCCAGGCGCGTGGCGGGACCAGCGCTCCCCCGCCGCAGCCGTAGCAGCTGCTGTACCAGGAGACGTGGACATGGGGGCTGGAGGAGTGCTGGGGGTCGCCGTGGTTTGAGTCGTAGCCGTTGTAGCCGACGAAGATGATCGCCGGCACGAGGTTGCACAAGCCGCCGGCTGAGGTGTTGAGGCCGTTTGCAGCGCACCCGGGCGTCCAGCCGAGATCGAGTGCGAGCTGGCGCGCGGTGGAGTCCCAGATCTGCTGTGAGTTGCCCTCGGCAGGCACCATGTCGATCGCGGTGCCGTCGCCGTGTGTGTGATGACCGGTCTCCCGCGAGGCCGTGGCCTTGAGGTGATAGGTGCTCATCACCCAGACCGCGTCTTCCCAGATCCGCGTGTCCACCTGCTCGGGTTCGCCCCCGCCGGCCCAGAGGTTCGCCGGCAGCGTTTTGTAGGAGCGAGGCTGGTACACGGTGACCGCCCGCTTGACGTTGGCCGGGCCCGTCGCCGTCAGGCCGCTGCAGGCGGCGCCGAGGCTCAGCGAGTCCAGGCCGCCACCGCCGATCGTCACGCCCTGCAGGCTCTCGATGCTCTTCACACCGGCGGCCGAGCCGATCAGGCGATGGATCCGGTTATAGGTGTTGACCCCGTCGTCCACCCACTCGAAATAGCGTTCGGGATAGGCCGAGACCTGGACATCCTGGGCCAGGACGGGGATCGCCTGGCCCCGGTCGAGGCGCCGCAGCTGCAGGAAGAAGGAGATCGAGGCGTCGATCACGTTGTTGCGGTTTCGCCCGCCGTCCGTCCAGGGGCTGAAGTTCCGCTGCTGGAAGACACCGGTGCTGTCCGAGTCGCCGCCGTGGATGTTGGTCATCGTGGACTCCACGTAGGCGACGTCATAGGCGGTGACGATCTGACGGGGGGTCATCTTCATCACCTGCCCGACCAGGTAGATGCGGATCTCGATCTGGGTCTGACTCAGGTCCTCCGGATCGGAGCGGTGATTGGTCTGGATCGGAACGGCTTCGTCCTCTTCCCCGCCGCAGCTGCTCGCCGCCGCTTCGAACAGGGTCAGCGGCGCGACGATCACCAGGACGAAGAACGCCAGCACTCCGCCGCCGATCGCGATCAGCCTGAAGGCGGTCGAGCCGAACAGCGCCTGGTCGTCCCCCCGGTCGCGCTCGCGCCGCATCCGAATCGAGGCGACCCTGCCGAGCGATCTCGCCTGACCCCCCTAGCTTCCACCGGCCCCTTTGACGCCGCGACTGGACCGCCCCGCCCGAGCCGCTCGCACCGGCCGAGCGGCCCGCGCCGCCGCCGCCGTTCCACCCTGCTTTGCCGCCTGAGCCGTGCCCGACCGGCTCGCGGCTCCGGCGCTGACACGTCCCGCGGCGCTGCTGGCTGCCTTCGCGCCGGCGGCTGCTCCGGGTCCAGGCACGGGGCACCATCCTCCGCCGGCGGCTAGGCCGCCACCGGCTCCTCGGTGGGCCCGCGACCCGCGCGGGTCTCTCGGGTCAGCTGGTGGATCGCGGCCCAGACGTCGCCGCCGTTCTCGGCAATCGCCTGGTTGCGGCGCGGAACGTCGCGATGCGGATCGGAGGTGAAGGCCCAGTACTCGCTCGGGCCCAGGCGCAGTGACACCTTCCCGCGCCCGCGGGTCCCGTTTATCCAGAACATCTCGCTGAACTGGCCCTTCACCGTTCGCAGCCGGGCCAGGAGTGAGGCCTCCTCGTCGGAGAGGCGGGCCGTCTCCTGGATGAAGGGGATCTCCGCAGCCTCCTGGGCGAGGTGGATCTGCTGGGTGCAGTTGCGAAGCAGGGCGCGACCGTGCTCTGTGTCGAAGTCGCTCAGGGCCTGGGAGCTGACCAGCAGGCACATCCCGAGGTGCCTTGCCCGCCGCGCGAGTTCGTTGAGGAACGTGCCGGTGTCGGCCGTCTCGAGCAGCGCCCAGCACTCGTCGATCATCAGGATCGAGCGACCGGTGAACAGCGGGGCGTCGGGCCGGGCGGCCTCCTCTTCGCACTCGGCCGCGTGGATCTCCACGCGCCGCTTGACGAACTCCGCGATCGCGAACGTGACCGCCGGGAGCACGTCCTTCGGAACCCGCCGCGTATCGAAGACAACCAGCGGAGCGTCCGTGGGCACCGACGTCTTGCGGTCCATCAGGTAGGCGTAGCTGCCGTCTCCGCAGAACTCGCCGAGGCGAATGGCCATGTTGCGCAGTTCGAGTGCCATCTCCGGCGCCGTGTTTGTGTGCTCGTCGGCGCGCAGCTCGAGCTCGTCACGAAGGGCGGACTCGCAGGGCTTGGTGGTTTCGGTCGGCAGGCAGGAGCGCAGGTAGACCTGGCGGATCGCGGCGCCGAGGTGAGAGCGCTCGCTCATCGTGAGCCCCTCGTCGCCCATGATCGTCGCGTGCAGGCTGAGGAGGAAGCCGATCTTCTCCTGGCTCACGTTGGTTGGGTCCACGACGTCCCATGGATTGATCGCGAAGCTGGTGTCCTCCGCGCCGATCGTGATGTGCTGCGCCCCCTCGAGCAGTCGCGTCAGGACCTCGAAGTGGCCGGCTCGATCGATGACGAAGGCTCGGGTCCCGTGCGCGATGTGGCGGGAGAGCAGGACGTTTGCGGTGTGGGTCTTCCCCTTGCCCGACTTCCCGGTGAGGACCATCGAGTGGTTCTCGTGGCTGCGGTCATAGACGTTGATTCGCTCCAGGGTCCGCAGCGGCTCCGAGAAGGCGAACGGGACGCCGCTCGGGGAGCCGCACGCGGTCCCGACCAGCGGCACCATGTCGGCCGCATTGCGCGTCACGTAGCGCTTGGTGTGGTGCGCCACGTCGATGCCCAGCGGCAGAGTGGAGCGCCAGAGCTTCTCCTGCTGGAACTCGCCGCGGTTCACCCGGCAGTCGCTGGCGGTCTCCAGCTCGTTGGCGGCCCAGTCCACCGACTCGCTGAGGAAGTCGAGGTCGGGCTCGGGCCCGGGCACCCTGGGCGTCTGGTAGATCGAGACCTGGAACACGGAGGCGCGCACCTTGCCGCCGAGCTCGCCCAGCGCCTCCAGGTGCTCGTCCTCCTGGGCGTAGCGCTCCACGTCGGGGGGGCGTCCCTTGGCCTCGGCACCGCGATTCACCGAGAACGTGCGGTTGTACTTGCGCTTGATCCGCGCCCGCTCGCGGCGGCGGTCCATCGCGTGGACGAAGACGGACATGCGAAACGAGGCGCGGGTCATCATCGGGGCCATCAGCCAGCCCCACTCGCTGGCCTCGACGATGTTGGAGACGTAGATGGTCTGCTCCACATCGCGGTCGATGTAGGCCCACTTGTCCGAGCTGCGGAAGTCGAGCCCGGACTGCGCGACGGCCTCGCGCAATCGCCCGGCGGCGCGCTCGGCCGCCTTCTGGGCGCGCGGCGTGTCGAGATCGACGAGCACCTCTGTCCCGGCCCCTCGCGAGCGCACACCCGCGTCGGCGGAGCTCGGGTTGAAGTAGGACCAGAGGTTCCTGACCACCTCCTCGCCGTTGAGGATCCGAGCGGGTAGACCGCTCGCCTCGATCTCCGAGCGAATCGCGTCGGTGTGGGCCAGCGACTGGCGCATCAGGCGGCGGTGCGAGGGCAGGTCGTGCTCGAGGTCCCCACCGCCGAAACGCGAGCTGAAGGGAAGCGAGGCGAGCAGCTCGGATCGCTTGTCGACCGCAGGAGCGAACGGCACGACCACGAAGGCGCGCAGCTGGGCTGCGGCCTGCTCTTCGGAGTTCTCGTTGAGCGACTCCTCCATCGCCGCGTACAGGCGCCAGCGCGAAAGGTCCACGGGGTCGATCGTGGAGGCCTCCCCGGCCCTCGGCAGCTCCCCGGAGTGCGCCGCGACCTCGCGGCGTGACGCCTCGAGGAGCTCCGTCAGATTGACGGGCCGGGAGTCGATCAGGAACTGGACGCTCTGGCCCGGCCTGAGCCGGGAGATCATCTGCTGGAAGGAGGCCGCCACCTGTGCCGCCTCCTGGCGAGAGAGGAGCAGCGGGTTCAGGGGAGTCACCTCGATCGTCCTCACGAAGGCCCCGTCCGAGGTGATCATCAGCCCGCTGCGGTCGATTGCCTCGACCGGCAGCAGCTCACCGGCCTGGCGTATCTCCTCGGTCGCCACCTCACGCCTGCGATTCAGGACTCCCACAATGCCTCCACGTCGATCGGTTTGACTGTTGATCTGCGTTCACGTCCGGTTCGCGCTGGCGGGGCGATCACGTACCCGGTGGGCCGGGGGCCCGGGCCCGGGCGATAGCGCCCGGGGATTCGCCACCATCGCCAGGCCGAGCGGATGAAGAGCCACGCGTCGAACTCGCTGACGCCGGCGATCAGCGCCGCGACTCCCGGCAGGCCGGCCACGTACACCGCGGTGAAGAGCGTCACCGACCAGCTGAAGGGGCTGATGTAGAAGCCCCACACGAATGCCGAGGCCGCCCCCAGCAGCACGAGCGCCCACTGGACGATGGTCAGGCTCCAGATCCGAAGCTTGTCCTCGAGGTGGCGATACGGGACGTTCATCGTCCGACTCCCTCGAGATGGCGATGGTGGGGGGTCATCGGTCAGCTCCCTCCACGCCGGGGAAGCTGGGAGGGGGGCGTGCGTGGAGCCGAGGGCTCAGAGGACGGGGGCTGAGCCGGCGGCACTCGACGGCCCGCGCTCCCGGCCGAGCCCGAATCCGGTCCGCCACCTCCATCGGTGCGACCCAGGGCGGTCCTGCGCTGGCTCGGAGAGGCGCGACCGAGAACACCGAAGGCGCTGCGGTGCTGGTCCCCGACGTGCGGGTTGTCGGTCAACGACCACTCCGCGAAGGCGCCGGTGGCCTCTTCGGCATTGCCGTGGTAGGCAGCTTTATTCGCCGCTTCCAAAAGGGCGGGGCGGCTCTGGAGATCGCCGACGGCGGAGTCGACCTGTTCCCGTGTCACCGCTGTCCCGGAAGCCGAATCGGCCGCCATTGCCTGGCTGCGCTGGTTTATGGCCTCGATGCGCTCGGGAGTGAGACTCGCTGTGGGGGTGCGCGGGCCTCCGAAGGCCCCCTTTCCCCGCTCCATGGCCTTTTCGTCTGACTCCGAGCTGACGTTCGACGCCTGACTCCCCGTGCCCGCCGCGGTTTCGACACCTTGACCGGCGCCGGCCACCCCTCTGCCGGCTGCCCCGCCCGCGGCCGCTTTGCCGGCTGCGTCGCTGCGCGGCGTCTGGCGGCCCTCCTGGTCGACCTTTCCGGCTCCCTGAGATGCCTTTCCGCCCCCTTTGGCTGCCTGGCCGGTCTGATCGCGAAGGTTCGATTTCCCACCCCCCTCGGCGGTTGACCCTCCTACAGCGCCGCCCACTCCTCGAATCGCCCCGGCTGCCTTGGCCATCGCTCCCTCGACAGGGGAGGCGGTGCTGAAGAGCTGTTGCTGTGGATTGCCTTTCCAGCCTCCAACCAGTCCTTTCCCGACCTGGGGCGCGTAGCTGAAACCCGCGCGGACGGCCATGCCGGTGCCGATGTGGCGCACGGCCCCGGGCCGACCATTGAAGAAGGGAGCCAGCTGGAGCAGCCGGCGCGGCAGGACCAGCGCCAGGTAGAGCAGCGCGATCGCGACCAGCGGACGGACGATCGTCACGTTCAGGGCTGTGCCGAAGATGCCCTGGTCTTTGCCGGTGTTGGAGAAGGAGAACGTGTCGGCGCCGATCGCGGCAAAGGCGCCGAAGATGAGGCACCAGACGATCGGGATCGCCACCACCACCGCGAGCGACCGAATGCAGAGGCGGGCGATGCCCGCCAGCTCGGGGATGGGCCAGACGACAAGCGCCAGCGGCATCGCGCAGAACAGCACGATGGTCAGGGCGGTGATCACGATCTTCATCGCGACAAGCGCCAGCAGCATCAGGATCCCGACAACCGCGATGACGATGGCCAGGAACATCGGCACGAGGCCGCCCGTGAGCGCACCGCCGGCGAGGCCGATCACGTCAAGATCGCGGAAGAGCGCCTTCAGCTCAGCCTGGACACCGCCGCCCAGGATCCCGGACTGAAGCGCGTTGGAGAGCCGTATGGCCAGGTCGAAGATCTGCGGCCACAGGCCGATCAGGGCTGCGGCAACCGCAGCGCGCGCCACACCCTCGGCCCCTGCCCACGCGCCGCCGCCGGTCAGGCCGGAGCTCCAAAAGCGAACGATCGAGATGGTCATCGTCGCGGCCAGCAGCCCACTGGCCCCAACCGCGATGCTGGACTCGAGGTGGCCGACGTGCCCACCTGAAAGGTTTGGGATCGTCGTCATCCACTTGATCAGCGCCACCGTGATGGCGGACTGCAGGCCGCCGAACAGCAGGTCGATGATTGCCTTGAAGCCATCGAGAAGCGTGCCGGTGACCGCGCCGCCGATCGCCCCGCCGACGCCGCCGATCGCATCGCCGATGCCGCCGACCGCGCCGCCAATCGCGCCGCCCACCGCGCCCACCGGATCGAAGCCGCTGGCGGTGGCGGCGGCCGAGTCCTTGACACTCTTGGCGACGGTCTTGGCACAGCGCCCAATCTGGCCGCGCTCGAGGTTTCCCTTCAGCGCCTGGATCGTGCAGGCCGCCGCGGAGGCGATCGTCACCTCCCCGCTGTCGGAGACGGTCTTGGCGGCGGTGAAGCCCTCTGCCACCAGCTTTCGGCACGGCCCTTCCTGGGAGCGCTTGATCGCGCCGTTCTCGATCAGGACGTTGCATGCCTGCTTTGGACTCGCGTCCGGGGGGAGGTTCTTGAGGTCGTCCTTGATCGACGCCCGAGCACCGAGCGGCGAGGCGATGCTCAGGGCAATCGCGAGCAGCGCCACGAGCAGTGGCGCAACCGGACGGACGCGAGGCTGCCGGCCCGCGCCCGCCGGCCCGATGTTCGGGAATGGCCGCATGCCCGTCCGCTAGTTGGCGAGCGTCGTGCCGATTCCGACCACCACCACACCCGCCACGACCTGGCCCAGCATTTTCGCCGCATGCCGGTGGCCGATGGCCATCAGAATGCCGCCTCCCAGGATGCCGAGCGGAACGGCGGCCACCATCGTTACGAGCAGCGGCGCCTGGAGCTGCGTGGCCACATCGGTGATCGCACTCCATTTGCCCTTGTTTGCCGGGTTGATTCCGGCGGCCTTGAGAATGACGTTGGCGCCGGCGATCTGAAGCACCAGCCACGTGGCCAGCACCGCGGCGAGAGCCGGGCCCATGAGGCCCCAGACCCGCCGCTTCTTCTCTGCGTGGCTCATCGTGACTTCCTCCTTTGCTGATGGGCCAGACCCATTGATGAACATCTGTGGTGGGTGTACGACCGGCACTCGCCGATCCCCCACCCGTCCCCCACCGGCCCCCCACCGGCTGACGATCCCCCACCCGCGCCCCCCCGGCCGTGCACCCGCCGACGGGACGGAAATGCACCCATACGGTGCGAAATCGTCCCGTCGATCGGATGGCCACGCCGGCGGGACGGAAATGCACCCATACGGTGCGAAATCGTCCCGTCGGCGAAAGGGCCTGGCGATCAGCCGCCCCGCGGCGATCCGAAACTCAGTCGCCCGCGACGATCCGAAACTCAGTCGCCCGCGGCGATTCTGGAAAAGGCGATCGAGAGGTTGACCCGAGCGTTTGCCACGAGCCTCTCGACCGCCTTTCGGGTGACCGGTCGCCCGTCCGCCTCGCTGAGTTCTCTCGCGACCTCGGCCTGGCTTCGACCTTCGAGCTGGCACTTCACGAATGCCACCCGCTGGCGCTCGGGAAGCTGGGCCATCGCCAGCTTGGTTGCCTCCAGGTGCTCCGCCAGCTCATGCACCTCGTCGGTGCGGATCGGATCGCTGACGCGTTCCGCCGCGGCCTGGAGTGGTTCCTGGCAGCCGGCGCCAACCCCCTCGGGAACCGATCGCTCCAGCCGCCGCCTCTCTCCCCGTGCCTTGTCCAGCGCCAGCTGCACGACCTTGAAGGAGACAAAGCCGGCCGGGTTCTGCACAGGTGCCGTATCCGCTTCGGGGTCCTGCTGGCTGACCCACGCCTGCAGCAGGGCGTCCTGGACGAAGTCGTCGATGTGGCGGGCAATGAACTCGCGCGAGAAGCGGGACCTGCAATAGCCGGACAGGGTTCGCCTGGCAATCACCAGCAGCGAGTCACGCTGCTCCTGGGTCCACTCCTCGATTGCCTCCGGTAACGCGGCGACGGCCATGCCCATTGCTCGGTCTCACTTTCATCTGCGCGCGGCGCGAGGACTTCAAGTCGCCCGCTTCGCGGCGTGTTCCAGTTCGAGCCGCCGGCGCAAGAGCGTCTCCGCACGAAGCTGTCCACAACGCAGCGCCATCGCGGCAAAACCGTCACCAAGACGTTTCTGAGGTGAGGTTGGGTCCGGTCGCGCAGTGAATCCCAGGACGAAGTGTTCGCCGAGGTCCTCGTCGGGGGCGAGGATCTGCACCAGTTCGCCCGCCAACTTCGGCTCTGCAAGCAGGGCTCGCTCGGCCCGAACGCGGCGTTCGGCGGCGACCCGCCAGAGCCATCGGGATCGCACGATGAAGCGCTCCCGGCGAGTTCGCCACCGCCACCACGCTCGAACGACGCCGGTCATCGCGTTTCGATCGCTGGCCTCGACCTACGGCTCAATGCCGAACTCCGGCTGGGCTCCCCCGGACTGAGAGGAAGCGGGTGGAGGAGGTGGCGCAGCTTCTTCGGTGGGGACGTAGGTCGTTTCCGGTTCGGGTGAGTAGCTCGGTTCCGGTTCTGGCGAGTAGCTCGGTTCCGGTGGTGGCGCGGGGGCCGTGCTCCGCGGGGCGGGGGAGTGGTGGCGCGGCCGGTGCGTGGGAGCGCTCGGGTTGCGCCTGTCTCCGCCGTTGGCACCGCCCCTGCCGGGGCTTCTCCTGCCCGATGCCCTGCCGGTGTGTGTGCTGGCGGCCGCCCTCGGCTGCGGCCTGGACTCCGGGGCTCGCGCGGGCCCGACAACCGTGGCAGACCGCCCGCCCACCGGCGGCGCGCCCTGGGTTGGGATCTTCGACGTCGAGGCTTCACGGCTCTCTCCCGAACCGATCGCAGCGCTGATCAGCACGGCCATGAAAATCCCGCCCCCGACGAGGCCCAGAACGGCGAGCGCTCGGCGGCGAGCGTCCACATGTCCCACCGCTGGGTTGGGCGTGAAGTAGTCGGGTTCGCCCCCAGCGTCGGGTGCCGGCCTGTCGTGGGGGCGAGGATCGGCGTCGCCCCCCGGGGGCTCGTCGATCTCCATCAGGGTCGTTGAGGTGTCGAAAATATTGTCTGTCTCTCTCATCGCGGCCTCGTTGAAGCGGATCTGTGCCGGATCGCGGCAGTGGTCGAAGGGATCTGTCCCTGCCTGATGTACGACTGGGCAGGCCCGATCCCCCGCTGGACGAGTTGCCGAAAGCGGCCCTCCGGGCTAGGGTTGCGCGATGGCAGTCAAGCTCCACCGCTGTTCAGCCATGTGGGCCAAGATCGACGCTCATCCATGCTGGCGGGTGCAGAAGGCCCTCGATGAGCAGGGAGTCGAGTACGAGGTCGTAAAGGGGCCGCTGCGGCCGAGCAAGCGCGACGATCTCGAGAATCTGTCTGGACAGCGCAAGTACCCGGTGATCGAGTTCGAGGACGGGCGCGCCTACCGCGAGGAATCGATGGACATGGCGGAGCGCATCCGCGCCGGGCAGCTCCTTCAGGGCTCCGAGCCGGCCGACCCGACCGCATAGCCGCGCCGGTCGTCGTCGAGCCCAGCAGTTCGTGTACGCGCACCTCAAACGCAGGCCCACCAACCCCCGAGTCAACGGGGCACGCCGCCCGAGACGTCAGGTCTGAGCGGTAGCGGCCGCGCCCCTGTCGATCAGGCTCTGAGCGCACTCGACGACCGTCTCGTCGATCGGTCGCGGCGACCAGCCGAGCTGCGTCTTGGCCCGCTCGCTCGAGAGGTCGGTCTTGCGGCCGAGCTGGCCGATTATCGAGCGGACGCCGGGATCGAAGATCGCCATCCCGCGCACGAGCAGGTTCGGCACCGTCCGCGTCGGCACCTTCGCTGCCGCCTCGCCCATGCGCTCGCGCAGCACGACGGCGAGGTCGGCCATCCACTGGAACGACTCGACCGCGACGAAGCGCTCGCCGCCCGCCTCGGGAGCGGTCATCGCCCTGATCTCCAGGTCAGCGACGTCGCGGACGTCGACGAAGCTGAAGCCGATCCGCGGCACACCCGGCATTCCCGCCAGCAGCCGTTCGATCGCCTGCAGCGAGAAGGAGCGATCGTCGCTCAGCACGGGGCCGATGATCGCGCCGGGGTTGACCGTCGCCAGCTTCTCGGTCGCGGCGCGCTCGCGCACGAAGTCCCAGGCCGCGCGCTCGGCGATCGTCTTCGAGCGCGCGTAGGGCGAAAGCTTGGGGTTGTCGGGATCGCTCCAGTCCCGCTCGTCCAGCGGTCGCCCGTGCACCGGCTTGCCGCCGCCCGTTATCGCGGCAACCGAAGAGGTGACGACGATGCGCTCGACCCCGGCGTCGAGGCTCGCTCCGAGCACCCGCAGCGTTCCGTCCCGCGCCGGCACGATCAGCTCGTCGGGGTCCTTCGGCTGCTGTGGCGGGAAGGGCGAGGCGACGTGGAGGACGTAGTCGCAGCCGCTGACGGCGTCCGCCCAGCCTGCGTCGGCGAGCAGGTCGGCGGCGAGCACGGTGAGGCGGTCTCCGGCCTCGACCTGGGCCCCGACCGCGGCCCGTACCTCCGCCTCGCGGGCGAGGTCGCGCACGGTAGTGCGGACGCGGTAGCCGCGGCGCAGGAGCTCGACCACGCACCAGCCGCCGAGGTACCCCGAGCCACCGGTGACCAGAACGGTCTTCGTCTCCTCTGCCGAGCCCTCCATGAGTCCCAGCAGTATGAACGTGGGAACATCCGAGCGGCGATGACGGACTTCCTGGTCAAGCGTGACGATCTGCGCGAGTGTCGTATCTCCGAGGCTCCGGCACCGGAGATCGAGACCGGCGAGGCGCTGCTTCGGATCGACACCTTTGGCCTCACCGCCAACAACGTCACCTACGCGGTCTTCGGCGAGGCGATGGGCTACTGGGACTTCTTCCCGGCCGAGGACGGCTGGGGGCGGGTGCCGATGTGGGGCTTCGCCGAGGTCGAGCGCAGCGAGACGGACGGGGTGGAGCCGGGGGCGCGGGTGTTCGGCTACCTGCCGCCCTCCTCGCATCTGGTCGTCGTCCCGGCCGATGCCGGCGAAAGTGGCTTTGTCGACGGCTCGCCACACCGGGCGGCGCTGCCGTCCGCCTACCACCGCTACCTGACCACCGGCGCCGATCCGTTCTACCGGGCGGACACGGAGGAGATCCAGATGCTGCTGCGGCCGCTCTTCTTCACCTCGTTTCTGATCGACGACCAGCTCGCAGACGAGGGCATTACGACGAGCGGCCCGATCGTCATCTCCAGCGCCTCGAGCAAGACCGCGATCGCCGCTGCCTTCATGCTCGCCCGGCGCGACGGGGTCGAGCTGGTCGGCCTCACCTCGCCCCGCAGCGTCGAATTCGTCGAGGGCCTGGGGATCTACGACCGCACGGTGACCTACGACGCGATCGATTCGCTCGGGCCAGGCCCCGCCACCTTCGTCGACATCGCCGGCGACGGCGAGGTGCGCCGCGCGGTCCACATGCACTACGGCGACCGGCTCGTCCACAGCATGACCGTGGGGGCCACCCACTGGGAGGAGCTCGCGGCCGGAGCGGGCGAGCTGCCGGGCCCGACCCCGACCTTCTTCTTCGCCCCCGACCGCGTCACCAAGCGTTCCGAGGACTGGGGCCGCAGCGGCCTCGAGACGCGGGCGGCCGACGCCTGGCACCCGTTTTGCGAGTGGATTGGCAGCTGGCTCGAGCCGATCCGGGGCGAGGGATTCGACGCCGTCCGTGACGCCTACCTCGACGTGCTCGAGGGCCGGGTCGGTCCGAAGAGCGCCCACGTGCTCTCACTTGTGTAGGACGCTATGGGCTCGCGGCAAGCCAGCGGCGCTCCTTGGAGCGCATCACCGGCGTCGCCACGAGGCTGCCAAGCCTTCGCTGCAGCGCTCGTCCCCGCGAGGCATCTCCGGCCGGCAGCAGCTTGGCGAGCAGGCGGTACTCGCGCGAGACCTGACTCGTGCGGAAGACGGTCGCGATCGCGGTGAGCAGATCGGCAGGCTCGGCAATGGTCCGCCGCGCAAGCTCTTCGCCCTCGACCACGACTTGCAGCTCAGCCGGATAGTCGCGGGCGAGCGGCGGCCGCAGCGGCGCCGCCAGGGCCGCGGCGATCGAGGCGGTCAGATCGGCTCGGGCCGAGTCCACCTCGCGCGAGCGAGCCCGCGCCCGGCCGTCTCCCTCCTTCGTCGCCACGAGGCGCGCGCTTCCCATCTCGCCCTCGCCGAGCTCCTCGAGCATCCAGCGATCGCCGCAGGCGACCAGCACCGGAATGCCCTCCGCCGCAAGGGCCTGCGCGAAGACCCGCACCTCGCTGAGCGACTCGCCGTCGAGCAGCACCTCCATCTCCCAGACGAAGGTGTGCGAGCAGAACGCGCGCGGGTTCGGAGTGCTTGCGTGGTGGCCGAGCATGACGACGGCGTCGAGGCGTCCGCCGCTCGCCTTCGTCATTGAGGGCTCGGCCTCGTTCAGCGCCAGATCGGCGATCGGACGGACCTCGACCCCTTCCGGCATGCGGCCGCGTTCGATGTTGGTCCCGACCAGGTGCCAATCCCCAACCGAGATTCTGTCGACCCCAGCTGAGCGCAGTGCCTCGATCGCGACCAGCACCTCTTCCGTCATCAGCCGCCGGCCGCGGGCATAGGCGGCGGGATGCGACGGCAGGCAATAGCCACAGTCCTCGATGCCCGCGATCCCCTCCATGTCCGCGGCGATCAGGACGTTCACCCCCCAAGCCTAGTCGGGGAGTGCACTCACCCCGGCTGCGGTTGCGCCGGCTTCGAGGTCCTTCTGCGCACCCTCGAGCTTCACGGTGAGGCTGTTCTCGAGGCGAAACCCGTACCGCAGGCCCGGCCTGCGGCGTCAGGCGATGGGGCGCGCGGCCTCGACCGGCAGTCTCTGGACGGTACGCACCGTTTCGACGAGGGCGTCGAGGTCGTCCCGGTTGTAGGTGATGAGTTCGTCCTGGATGATTCGTCTGACCCTTGGGCTGTACCGGGTCAGGTACCTGGAGTACAGGGCCTGTGCCTCACGTCCGTTGCAGATCGAGCTGTTCTTGGTCACTCCGAAGAACGCCGCGACCTCGCCGAGCGAAAGCTCGGGAATCGGGAGGCGCAGGGTCCGGCGTGCGTGGACGAAGACGTCGACGTGCCGATCCTCGAGGTCGTCCAGCAGGCGCTCGAGCCCCAGCCGGTTGCATGCACCCTTGAGCTGCGGAAGATCAGCCGAGATCCCACCCCAGGTCACGACGGGCAGGCCGGGGTGCGCTTCGAGCAGCTCGGCCAGGCCTTCCAGGTTGCTGCACTCTTCCAGCGCGTCGTCGGCCCACAGAGCGACGTGCTCGCGCTCCTCCCCGTCGATCACGTAGAGGCCGATCAGCCAGACTCTTGGCTTGAAGAGGTCGTACTCGAGATCCAGCGCGACAAAGGAATCGCCGACGGCCGGCGGCGATCCGAAGAGAATCGCTCGCCCCTCCCTGTAGCTCTGGGCATGGAAGCGCATCTGCTCTATCTGCGCCGGCGAGATCTTCGTCCCAATGGCGCGGAGATTGGCGGCGACGCGCTGCACGTCACAGGTGTCGAGGTCGTCGCGCTTGCTGATCCCGATCTCTTCGAAGGCAGCCGCGCGCCCCCGACCCATTTCGAAGAGGAGGGTCAGGTCTCTCCTGCCGCGAGTCGGCCGGCGGACCGTTGCAGAGGTTTGGCTATTGCCCATGGGACTCACAACGCCTTCTGGTTCGGAAGCCCGGGACCAGCTCAGTGCCAGAGTTCATCTAGCGACATGACGTACTCGGTGACGGTTTCGAGACATGCCGCGCTTGAGATTGGATTCCCCGCCGCATCGGCCTTTCGTCGAGATGGGGAGGGTGGACAAGTGGACACTAAGTTTTGTTCTTGTGCCTTTTGCCGATGCTGGCTACTCTCGAATCTCAGACAGAAGTTTTTCACCCAGTGGGGGTACGAAGGTGGTGCCCCTCACGTCTTAAGGGTGAGAGGGGGCCCTAAGGGGGTCCCGGTATAGGCCCGTAATCGGGCCATCTTGGGAAGGAGCTAGCAATGGAGGCTCGACGCTGTCGAGAGGGTTCACACATGCCAAATCGGGTGGTGATGTGCCTGATCGGGATCGCCGCATGCTTCGGGTTCCTGGTGACGGTCGCCCAGCCGGCGCGCGCCGCCAACTACAAGATGGTTCTCTGCGCCGGCAACAACGGCTCCAACGGCTTCGCCACCGCCACGAACACGATCAGCGGCTCGAACCCAGGCGGGATCTTCGAATTCAACAACTGGTGCGGCCCTGCACCCGACCCCGCCGGCAACAACGCCTTCCTGAGGATCAACGAGAACCAGTCGGGTGGCAACGCGGGCGAGAGCGCCTACGGCAGCATGTCCTGGACCGCTACGCCCTGGATCGCAATCCTCGCCGGCGGCGGCTACACGCGCGAGCCGAACGCGTTCAACGAAGGCTGGCGCGGTCGCTTCTGGGCGGAAGACTTCGGTGGCGGTGGGCCTTACAACATCCTGATGCAGGGCTCCGGCGTAGCCAATGGCAGCCTCGGCGGGATCGGTTGGGCCCCGACCTCGACCTTCGCCTCCCACCTCTGGCCCTTCGGGAATTACGGTTATTACCGGCGCTTCGTCTTCGAGCTGACGTGTTACCGGCCGGCCGGCTGCGATCGCACCAACTACAACGCCGTGGACGCGAACAGCTTCGTTCTCATGCTTGCCGACGTTTCGCCATCCCAGGTTGGCCTGACCAATACGGGCGCCCCGTTCCTGGGAGGCCAGTGGGTGCGGGGCACGCAGTCCGTTACCTACAGCTGGAACGAGGTGGGCTCCGGCATCCGCTACGAGCACGTGACGATCGACAACGCAAACCGCTTCGTGATCGACCACCCGGGTGAATGCGACACGGGCTACTCCCAGCAAAACCAGGAATTCGCCCGCCAGTTCGCCCCCTGCGCACAGGCAGCGGGCATCGGTCGCTCCTACACCTTCGACACCGCCTCGCTTGGCGATGGGCCGCATACCGTGCGGGCCTGCACCCAGGACTACGCCCAGTGGAAGGGCCTGGACGGCACCGGCAGCGAGTCCTGCGACCAGCGCACCGTCTACACCGACAACAGCGCCCCGGGCAAGCCCGCGGCGCTGGGTGTGAGCACCGCCAACCCCGCCCGCTACCTCGACCACTTCGACGCCGGCTGGTCGCTGCCGGTCAACTCGGGCTCCCCGATCACCAAGGTCCACTACGACGTCGTCAACGCCAGCGGGGACGTGGTGGCGCCGACCCAGACGGTCACGGCCACCAACCCCTCTGCGCTCAAAGACATCGCCGGGCCAAGCTCACCCGGCACCTACTACCTGCGCGTCTGGCTGGAGGACCAGGTCGGCTTCAGCGGCCCCTCGGCGACGGCGGCCATCCCCCACGACACAACGCCCCCCGCCGCCCCCCAGGACATCTCCGTGGCGGCCCCCGCCCAGAGCCGCAAGGCGCAGGGCATCGACGTGCGCTGGCGAAACATCGCCGACTCGGGCTCCCCGATCGACGCCGTGCACTACCAGGTGCTGGACGCCAAGGGAGCGGTGGCGGTCCCCACCCAAACCGTGGCAGGGGCCAACGTCGAGGCGATCGCCGACCTGCAGAGCCCCAAGGAGCGCGGCTCCTATGGCCTGCGGATGTGGCTCTCAGACGCAGAGGGCAACGTCGGGGCCCCGGTCAGCGTGCCGCTCGCCTACCAGTGCGTGCGAGCCGACACCAACACGGGAGATTCGCTGAGCGCCGGCCTGGGAGCCGACGGCTCAAACGACGAAGTGGTCCAGGAAGGAGAGGGATCGATCGTGCACGGCGCCCTGAAGGCAACAGACGGCAGGGGGGTCTCCCTGGCGCCCCTTTGCGTCTTCAGCCGCGTGGTGACCGATGCAGAGCGCGAATTCCTGGGCTTTGCGATCAGCGGCTCCGACGGCAGCTACCGCTTCCCCGTGGAGCCTGGAGCCTCGCGGGAGATAAGCGTCATCCACCGCCGCGATCACCGCGAAGTGGTGAGCCAAGCAACCCTGGAGACGGTCGTGCACCCGACCTTCACGGCGAAGCGCAAGATCATCTACAACAAGCACTTCGCCCGCTTCCGCGGCGAGATCCCCGGCCCCCACAACGACCGGGTGGTGATCGTCTTGCAGGCCAGGGTCGGCAAGGGCTGGACCGCCTTCCGCCGCTACCGCACCCGCAACAACGGGCACTTCAACCTCGCCTACCGCTTCCGCCACACCTACCGCAGGACCAAATACGTGATGCGAGCCCAGGTCCGCCAGACGGTGGGCTACCCCTACCTGCAGGGCAACTCCAACCACCTGAAGCTCATGGTCCTGCCCGGCGGGCCGAAGTAGCACGGGTAGGGCAGCACGCGGCCACAGGCACGGGGCCGCCCGCGGCGCAGCCAGACCCCTCCACTGTCCCGGATCGGCCCGGCGCCTCCCCAAGAGGGAGGCGCCGGGTACTCGTGGGTGTGCGTACGGGGATCGAAAGTTCAGGGGCTTGCCCTGATGCGAACGGCCGTCCGGAACGGGACGATCGGTGCCATGAAACGATTGCAGCGATACAAGAGAAGCAAGCGGCGCTCCCCGTTCAGGACCGGCGGCATGGAACTGGCGGGCGCGCTCTCGATCGCCTCGCAGATGGCCCTGCTCTACCCGCCCGGATTCGACGAGTGGGCGTATCGCGAGCTGGGCGGCGGGGCGCGGCAGGCCGGTCGCAGGACCCCCTGACTGTGAGCGTCCGAGACATCATCCGCGGCGAGATCGCGGTGCTCGGTGAGGGCATCTCCCTGTTCGACGTCCACGCCCACACCGGCACCGACATCGACGGCACGACGCGTACGTTCGAGGAGCATCTGCATGAGCTCGATGCGCTTGACGGCCGCTCGGTGATCTTTCCGCTCTGCGTGAGCGACGGTTACCGGGCGGAGAACCGGCGGGTGGCGGAGGAGTGCCGGCGCCATCCGGATCGGCTGGTGCAGTTCGCACGCCTCGATCCCAGGGTGAGCGACGCGGCCGATGCCACAGACGCTCTCACGGCCGGCGCCCAGGGCTTCAAGCTGCACCCGCGCGCCGAGGATTTCCGGCTTGACCACCCCGGCGTTGACGCGATTGCCGGCGTCGCCGCCGAGGCGCGCGTGCCGGTTCTGATCCACGCCGGCCTGGGGGTCGGCTCCTATGGCGAGACGCTCCTCGAACTCGTCGCGCACCACCGTCGCTGCCCGATCGTCCTCGCCCACGCGGCGATCTCCGACCTAAGCTCGCTGTGGCGGGAGGTTTCGTCCCACCCGAACCTGTTCTTCGACACGGCCTGGTGGAACCCGGCCGACCTCATGGCGCTGTACTCCCTGGTGTCGCCGGGACGGATTCTCTTCGGCAGCGACGCTCCATATATGGACCTCGAGGCGGTCCTGGCGATTAACCTGCGCTGTGCCCGGTTCGCCGGGCTGTCAGAGGAGGGGATCGAGCTGGTCGCGGGAGGCCAGCTCGAGAACCTTCTGGCGGGCGAGGTGCCGCTCGAGGCCGGCCCGCCGCCGGGCCCACCGGACGCGGTGCCAACACTGGCCGAGACCAGGGTGGCGACGGCGCTCACTGCAGCGGGCGGCGCGATGATTGGCGGCGGCGATCCCTCCCAGATGCTGGAGCTCGCCCGGCTTGCGATTGGGGGCAACGGTGCCGCCGGGCCCCCCGCGGACCCTCTGCTCGTGGAACTGCTGGAGGAGGCGGGATCGGGGACGTCGGATGCCCCATGGGCGGTGGCGATGGCCCTGACGCTTCTCGCCACCCCCGGAGTCGAGAGCGCCGCCGCGGTTGCCTGATCGCCGCCGGGCGGCGCTACGATCGGCGCTGGATCGAGATGCCGGTTTCCACCGCACTGCTTGAGAGGGATGAGGAGCTCGCGACGATCGAGCGGGCACTGGAGGCCGCGGTGGGTGGCGCCGGCCGGCTGCTGACGATCGAGGGCGAGGCCGGAGCGGGCAAGACGACCCTGCTCGACGCGGCCGCCCGACGGGGCGCGGAGGAGGAGATGCTCGTCCTGCGGGCGCGCGGCGGCGAGTACGAGCGCGATTTTCCCTACGGCGTGGTGCGGCAGCTCTTCGAGCCGCTGCTCGCAGGGAGGAGGCGCCGCGAGGAGTTGCTGAGCGGGGACGCCGCACCCGCTGCGCCGATCTTCGAACCGGCGGTGGCGCCAGCCGAAGGCGCCGATCCCTTCGCCGTCCAGCATGGCCTCCACCGCCTGGTCACCGACCTCGCCGGCTCGGCGCCGCTGCTGCTGCTTGTCGACGATGCGCAGTGGGCGGATCTTGCCTCGCTGCGAGCCCTCACCTATATCGGCCGCCGCCTCGAAGATCTCCGCGCGGCCCTGGCATTCACCGTGCGGACGGGCGAGCCCGGTGAGCACGAGCCGCTGCTCGACGAGCTGCGCCGCGAGCCTGGCGCACAAACGATCGAGCCGCCGCCCCTGTCGGCAGGAGCCGCGGCCGCGCTGGTCGAGGGGGAGGTCGGCCGGAAGCCCAGTGAGGGCTTCGCGGCGGCTTGCTGCGACGCCACCGCCGGCAATCCGTTCCTGCTGATGGAGCTGCTGCGGGCGCTCGGCCCCGGCGAGATGGACGGGACCGATGCCGATGCCGAGCGCCTGGCAGAGGTTGCGGCAGCTGGCGCCTCGCGCTCGATTCTCGCTCGCCTGGCGCGGCTCGGAGAGCACTCGACTGCGGTGGTCCGCGCAGTCGCGGTCCTGGAGCCGAATGCCGAGGCCCGCCTGATCGCAGCGCTCAGCGGCCTGCCGGCCGAGATGGTTGCGGAGGCCTGCGAGCGCCTCGTCGTCGCCTGCCTGCTGTCGGACTCGCGGCCGGTTGCCTTCGTCCACCCCCTGGTCAGGGAGGCCGTGCTCAGCGAGGTGCCCGCACCGCGCCGCGCGGCCGATCACGCCAGCGCCGCCCGCCTGCTCGGCGACGCTGGAGCAGATCCCGACACGGTCGCTGCGCATCTTCTGCTTGGCGAGTCCGGCGACGACGAGTGGGCGGTTGAACAGCTGCGCTCAGCCGCGGCTGACGCGCTCAGCCGCGGCGCTCCCGAAGCGGCGGTCAGCTACCTGCGACGGGCGCTGCGCGAGCCGCCCCCGAAAGCCGACCGGCTCGCGGTCAGTCGCGAGCTCGGCGTGGCGCTGTTGCGGGCGGACGAGCCGGAGGGGATAGAGGTGCTGCGAGCCGTGCGCAGTGCCCTCGATGACCCGGTCGCACGCGCCGAGATCGCGACGGAGGTCTCCGCCTCGCTCGCCTTCCGCAGGCCCGGCGGCGAGGGCGCCGCACTGGTCGAAGAGTCACTGGCGGAGATTCCCGATCACAGCACCGGCATCGGGCTGCTCCTGCGCGGGTTTCTGTTCATGCACCTGCTCACCGGCCTGGAGCGGATCCCGGAGGGCGTCCTGCTGGGTCCCGAAGAATGGCCGGACGGCGGCACCCCGGAGGGTCGGATGGTGCTGCGCGAGATGGCCTTCCTCTACGCGATCGGCTTCGGCCCGATCGAACGCGTGCTCGATTTTGCCGAGGGCCCGGCCACGGATCCGGATTGCTACGAAGCGGACTCCCTCGCCGGGATGCCGGCGGGCTACGCGCTCGGAGCTCTGGCCCTCGCCGACCGCGGCGACCGGATCGCGGGGCTGTTCAGGGTGGCGATCGAGGCCTCCAGGCGCCGCGGAGCGGCTCCGGGTGTGGCGTCAGGCCACGGCATGCGCGCCTACTGCCTGTTCGCCGATGGCGATCTGGAGGGGGCGGCGGCCGATGCGGAAGTCGCGCTCCGCCTGATCAGGGCGACGGGGCTCCGAGCTCAGTTGGCGATCTGCCTGACCGTCGCGCTGAAGACGCTCCTCGCCCGCGGCGACCCGGCGGCGGCACAGGAGCTGCTCGATGATGTCTGGCGGGGGAGGGATCCCGGCCCCGGGCTTTCCGGCGCGACTCTGCTTATAGGTCGCGGCGAGCTCCGCCACACCACCGGTCGCCATGCGGAGGCGAGGCACGACTTCCTCGCCGCCGCCGAGCGGATCAGGTGGCTTCCCTACGCGAACCCCGAGATCCTCGGTTGGCGCACCGGCTTGGCCCTGGCCGAGGCGGCGCTCGGCAACGACGAGGAGGCGCGGCGGCTCTCCCTCGAGGCCGTTCGGCTGGCCCGCGAGGCCGGCGGGACGCGGGGGGTCGGAATCACTCTACGCATCCAGGGAGTTGTCGTCGGCGGAACGGAGGGAATAGAGCTGCTGCGCGAGGCATCCGACGTTCTTGCCGCCACCCGGGCCAGACTCCACTACGCGCAGGCGCTCGCCGATCTCGGTGCCGCCCTGCGTCGCGCCAACCGCCGCCGCGAGGCGCGCGAGCCGTTGCGCGCAGGCGCTCGACATCGCTCACCACTGCGGGGCGGCGGCGCTGGAGGAGCGCGCCCGCACCGAGCTGGCAGCGACGGGCGCGCGGCCCCGCAAGGCCGTCCTCTCGGGGATCGAGTCGCTGACCCCGAGCGAGCTGCGTGTCGCCCAGATGGCCGCCGAGGGAATGACCAACCCCGAGATAGCCCAGGCCCTCGTCGTCAGCCCGAAGACGGTCGAGACTCACATGCGTCACGTCTTCCAGAAGCTCGACGTCGACCGCCGCACCGAGCTGGCAGACAGGCTGACCGCGGTGAGGCCGGCCCCTAGCGCCGCCACTTGATCGAGCAGCCGACCGGCTCGGTTTCGGCCGGCCGAGGCTCAGACCCGGCAAGCAGAGCATCCAGGGCGCCGCGCAGCCAGGCGGCGTTCTGGGCGGGGTCCTGGTGGTCGGCGTCTGGCGCGCCGCGATAGCGCAGCCGCAGGTCGCCGTCGAAGACGAACACGTCCGGGGTGGTACGGGCCCCAAACGCCCGGGCGACCTCCTGGGTCTCGTCGTGCAGGTAGGGCATTCCCCACTCGGCCGCGTCGTAGCGCTCGGCCATCGCCTGCGGCGAGTCCGCCGGGTAACGCTCGGCGTCGTTCGAGTTGATCGCGAGAAAGCGGACGCCGCGATCGGCGTAGTCATGGGCGGCGGCCGTGAGGCGGTCGTGCCAGGCAAGCGCATAGGGGCAGTGGTTGCAGGTCCATATGATCACCGTCGCCGCGACCTCACCTGGCGCCGGCAGGGCCGTGGCGTTGCCTTCGGTGTCAGGGAGCGCAAGCGCCGGCGCGGGGTCGCCGAGCCCAATCTGATCCGCGGTCATCCCTCTGCCTCCTTCTTCGACGGTCGGGATGCGCCACGCTGGCGATCCGCGCCTGCGACCCGCAGCGCGTCGCGGATGTCGGCGGGGTCGGGGAGCGCTGAGATCCGCCCGTTTCGCAGGCGGTAGATCCGGCATGTGAGGCCGATCGGCTGATCGCCGGCGTCCTGGACGTCGTGCCCGTCGACGCGGATCGTCGGCGATCCGACGAATCCCTCGTGCCTGGCCGCTTCGTCGGTGCGGATCTCGCGGATCTCGAGCCGATCGGGGTCAAGCCCGGCGGCGGCCATCTCGTCCCGCACGAGCCGGCGCGCCTCTTCCCAGCTTGGGCAGCCAGACCACCAGAGCAATTCGACACGCGGAGTCGTGGACATCGGAAGCCAAGCGTAATTGCCGGGCGCGGTGGCCAGCGCTACGAGGAGAGCGAGAAGCGCACCCCGGCGCGCTCGAAACGATCGAGGTGCGCCGTGCCCAGCGCCGTGGCCGGCGTCAGGCAGCCGGCCCGCTCCGGCGTTGCCCCCTGCTCGGCGAGGAGCAGGCCGACCTCGCCGAGCATCCTTGACGTGGCCAGGTACCCCGGGTGCCCGTCGGCATCGACATCGACGCGGACGTAGTGGCCGCCCACGGTGCGGGCGTCGACGGCAACCTGCCATGCCCATTCCTCGAGGCGGTTCCCGGATGGGCCAAAGCCCGAGGACGGGAAGATCCTGCGCAGGGCACCGGCGACGCGACGCCTCGTGGCCGGCTGCGTCCTGGTCAGCGCGCGGAAGCCAGCCTGGGTCGCTCCGAGCGTCGCGGCGGCCATATAGCGCAGCGGCAGGGTGGCGGGCCCGCCGCGCATTGCAACACCCTCGCGGTAACGGATGGGCCGCACCGGGTCGCCGCGCTCGGCTGCGATCAGCGCTGCGGTTCTCTGGATGACGGCGGGGTTGATGAACGCCGCGGGCGTCATCGGCGCGATCACATCGCCGCGGCCGTTGAGGCGAGGGACGAGTGAGATCGGGCTGCGCCGCCGGACCTCGGCCGCGGCCTCGGGGTCGGTGATCAGCACCGCCGGGTCGGCGATCTGTGCAGCGCCATCCGCGTCGAGGACCTCCGGCGTGCCCTGCAGCGTCCCGCCGGAGACCACGTCGGCCAGCCCGAGACGCCCGGCGGGCTGGCGCATGCTGACCTCGAGATCGACCTCGTCCAGGTCCTCCCCCCAGCGCTCCCGCGCGGTCTCGGCGGCAAGCAGGACCGCCAGGTCGGGCGGCAACGCCTCGAAGCCACTGGCGTGGACCACCTTCACGCCCGCGGCGATCGCGCGGTCGTGGTGGGCGTCGATCATTCGTCGCACGAACGGCATCTCGCCCGTCAGGTCGGCGTAGTGGGCGCCGTTCGCGACGCAGGCCTCGATCACCGGCTCGCCGTAGAGGGTGTAGGGGCCAACCAGATCGAGGACGACTCGCGCACGGGAGGCCATTGCCGCAAGCGACGCCGGATCGCCGACGTCGGCAACGATCGTCTCCGGTGCCGTGACGCCGGTCTCGCCCAGGACGCGCTCGAGTTTGGCGGCGTCCCGGCCCGCCGCCGCCCACGTCGCCCCCGTCTCCTTGGCCCGCTCTGCGAGGTAGGTGGGAACGCGGCGCCCGGCAATGCCCGTGGCACCGAATACGACGACGGAGATATCCCTGTCGCTCATTCGGATCGACCATACCGGCGCACGGACCTCGCGGATACCTTCGGTGCCGCAAAGCGAGCGATCGGAGGGCGCGATCATCGACCTGTTCCGGGGCCGATTCCGTGAGGTATAGACAGTGAGGTATGGACAGGTTGAGGTCGCCACACTTCTTCGGCCCATCGGCCCAGCACCGCGAAGTGTCCGCCGCCGCCAGGCGTGCGTGTGGGGGCATTGAGACAGGCTCTATAGGCCGGGCGGGTGGCTGGCGACAAAGCCGGCTGTCGAGTGGGAGGCAAAGCCGGGGCCGTGGCCCACGTTTGAGCTGGAGGTGCCCCAGGTGCGTCCGTCGATGGCGATGAAGACATGGGACACGTTCGACCAGATCGTCACGTGGCGGCCCGGACCGGACGGGTACGCGGAGGCGAACCCATCCGAGACCAGCGGGCCCGGGTCGGGGTAGCCGGCGAGGACCAGAAGCCAGCGCACGGCCCCTGAGCAGTCGAGGCCCCGGTCCCTCGAGCCGAACACCTGCCGCTCGTCCGCGGTCCAGCAGTATGTGCCTGTCGACGGCCCCGGTTTGGGCCCGTGCCCACCGCCCCAGCAGTAGTGGATCCGCCGCGCCTCGATCCAGCGCGCGACGTATTCGACGCGCTGCACCGCGCCGCTCGGCAGGTCGCCGAGCTGGGAGGCCACGGGATGGCACACCTGCCTGGCGCTGAAGTTGGCCGCCGTCGCCAGCACCTCTTCCACGTACCAGTCCGCGTGGTTGTATGCGAAGAGCGCGCCGTACCAGTCCTGCGGCGCGCCGGCGGCGTGCAGGTAGTTCGCGGTCGCGAAGATCGAGTCGGGGACGGAGTAGCGATTTGCGATCCCGTCCCCGTCGGCGTCCACCCCATAGGTTTCCCAGCTGGGCTGGAGGAACTGGCCCGGCCCCCCAGCGCCCGATCCGTTCTCCCCGGACTGGACGCCCGGTTCCGTCGAGCGACCGAAGTCAGACTCGACCTTGTGCACCGCGGCGACAATCGAGAAGCCCCGGGCACCGAGGCTGTACTTGGTTGCCGCCCTCTCCAGCCACGGTATATACGACGCCGGGATCGCCTCTCCGTCGCGCCCCACCACGGTGCAGACCGAGCCACCTCCGACGGCCGAGCTGATCGACGCCACAGAGAGACCGATGAAGCACAGCAGGCCCACGATTGCCGCGATGACGACCAGGGCCACTTTCCAGCCGTCGATGTCACCAACGCCGATTCGGGCAACCGGGGCCAACCTGCGCACGCCAGGACCGCCCTTCCGCTCCCCACCAGCCCTCCACCCGGGACCGCCCTTCCGCCCCTGACCGCCCTTCCACCCGGGACCGCCCTTCCACCCGGGACCGCCCTTCCACTCCCTACCAGCCCTCCACGCGGGATCGCCTCTCCAATCTCCATCCACGCCTGGCGTCATTGACCCGGACCGCTCGTCAGCCACGTCGCGCCGCGACGTGTGAGGACAAATGAGAACTCCTCGGAGAGCCCGCCGCGCCGCGCCGTTCCGCTGACGACTGCACGCGTCGCCAGCGGAGAGAGGAACGCGATGTCGACCCTCTGCAGGGTGGCTCGCGGCGGGAAGCGGCCCGCCGCAGAGCGTCGCGGCGGAAAGCTCAGCAGTCTGTCTGCGAACCGCCGGGTCGAGCTGGTGCGCAGAGCGCGGCGAACCGGCGGGCTCAGATCACCCACCTCATAGCGAAGGAAGGCGGTGAGGAAGCGGTGCGCGGCGACCTCCACCTCCGCCTCTCTGCGGTCGAGCTGCGCAACCACGTCTCGTGCCGAGCCAACCGCGTTGCCATCCGTTTGGGCGGCCCGCACCACGCCGCTCGAGTCATTCGAGTCAGGCGGATTGCGGAGGGCGATGGCCGTTGCGATGAGCACCGCCGAGACGGCAACGAACAGCATCGTTCGCCCTGGAGTGGCCCGCTCCACGGTCTACGTCCCCCTACTCAGGTTGCGGCGGTGGGCACGATGCGCCACCTCACGACGCTGGCGGCGGACGCGCTCCGGCGCCGCGGTGCGGTCATGGCCGGCGCCGTCCCCGGTCTGGTCGCTGCCGGGGCCGTTCCCCGCCTGGCCCTTGCCGGCGCCTTCGCGGGCCGGCCCGTTGCCGCTCGCGGCCTGGCCCCCGCCGGCGCCTTCCTTGGGCGGACCGTTGACGCTGCCCTGCTTGGTCCGCCGGGCCCTATCCACCGCCTCGTAGCGACCCCCCACGACACGCTCCGGCCTTTCCGATGCGGCCACCAGCTGTTCCCGGTCCCGCCTGGTCGCCTTCGCGATCGCCTCTTCGGCCCGTTCGCGATCCTCGCCCCGCAGGCTCTCGAATTGGGTGCGCTCGTATCCAGCTCGGTGTGCATGGTCGGCCGGGTCGCGCGAACGTGCCAGCAGCTCCCGGTCTTCGGCGGCGAATCTCTGCAGGTCCCGATCGTTCCAGCGACGACCCTGCTTGCGTTCGTTGCCGTTGACGCGCTGGACCAGCTCCCGGGCCCGCTCGTAGCGCTGGCGCTCCCTGTCGGTGACCGGCTCCGCGGTCTGACCGGTTGCGCCGGCGCCGTCGGCTGCCTTCCCGGTGGCGCCGGCGCCCTGCCGGGAGGCGTAGGCCGATGCGGCAGCGGCCTCCCTTCGGCCCGTGGCGTTGCCGGCGGCAGAGCCCCGCGCCCGGCTGGCGCCCTCGAAGTCGGCAACGGTCTGCGTGGCTTCCCGGTAACGGTGGTCCGCGAGCCCCCGGGCGCTTTCGCTGAGCGTGCGCTTGGCGCTTTCCCGCGTTCTGGGGTCACCGTCACCGGGCCGCAGTGCCTGAGCGGTTCTCTGGCCGGTGCCCCGGATCGTGCCGCTGACTCCCTTCGTCAGGCGCCGCCCCATCGCATAGGCGGCGATCTGGGCAACCGGGGAAATGGCTCGGCCGCCCTCCGTGTCACCGACGCTCATCCAGGCGACCAGGGTGACCCGCTTCAGGAACACCGCCCAGGCGAACGCGCAGGCGAGCAGGAACCCGGTGGCATCGCCGAGGCTGCCAAAGATCGCCATCCCGAGCAGCACCACGGACAGGAAGGCGGCGTAGACGACCTTAGCCACCGTTGCTCCTATCAACGTCAGGCCCCACGTCTTGAATGCCTGGCGCCCGGACTCGCCCAGCATCGGGAAGAACACCGCAAAGGGGGCAGCCAGCAACAGCACGAAGGCGATCGCAGCCTGGGTGAACAGCCGGATCGCCAGCCACGCCAGGAGCAGCACGGCCCCGAGCAGACCGAGTGCAAACAGGGCGAGCATCGACAGCCGCGTCAACACACCATCTCCACCCTGCGCGGCCACCTTGGCCCCGTAGGCGTCGGCCTCGTCCTTGCTGAAGTAGTTCCAGAGCTCCTGCCGCGCCGGGCTCCCCGGGGACGAGCGAAGGTAGAGGTCGATGACACGGCGGGGCTGCCCGTAGCGCCTGCGAGCGAGTTTCTGGCAAACCGCCGCCGCTTCCTCGTTCCCGAGACTCGCGACCTGTGCCAGCAGGGTCAGCGCCCCGACGTCATCGCAGAACTTTTCGTCGGCTCGCTTCACCGCCTCCGCGGGTGGACGACTGAGCGCCCAGCGGACGTCCGAGAAGTCGAGGCCCGCAAACGGCACCTCGACCAACCGCGACCAGGTTCGCGACATCGATTCCGCGTAGGTGCCCATCGGGTTGGACAGCCGTCCGGACTGCGGCGCGCTGATGGCCGTCACCGCCACCTGATCCGCGAGTCCCGCCAGGCGCCCCACCGACGCGGCCGGCTGGTGCACGACCCAGAGCCCGACGATCAGCATCGCGATGCCCGCCA
This sequence comes from uncultured Solirubrobacterales bacterium, assembly GCA_963707965.1. Taxonomy (GTDB): domain Bacteria; phylum Actinomycetota; class Thermoleophilia; order Solirubrobacterales; family 70-9; genus VRUE01. Next base: position 396,610 of record CAVPRR010000007.1, on the reverse strand, counting down.
GGGTGCCGCCGATGCTCGCGGCGAACTCGCGCCGCAGCAGTCCCTTGTAGGCAAACCAGATCCCCCCGGCGACGATCGCCGCGCTGAGCCACGGATCGGTGATGTTCCGGTAGATGCGGCCGAGCGCAGCCACGACCTGTCTCATCGACTGCCCTTCGGCAAACGGGTTGAGGCCGAAGGCAAGGCCCAGGAGCTCCAGCACCAGCTTCAGTACGAAGATCAGTCCAAGCCAGAGGCCGTTGAGGATCATCACGAAGCCCTTCGCGAACGTCCCCGTCGGCGCGTCGATCCCCGCATCGATGAAGATGTCGAACCCGTAATTGGCGGCTGGGTACTGACTCTCCGGCGTGCCGTTCGCCTGGCAGCTCACACGGGTCTGGCGATTCTGGATCTGCCCGGGGTGGTCGCACACGGGATTTCGCAGCCCAAGGCCCGTGATCGGGTCGACCTGACCGGACGCACCGAGCTCCTTGCCACTGGTCAGCGCATCCAGAGGCCCCGGTGGGAACGGCTGTTCACCGCCATTTGCGGGCCCTTTGGCTTGCTGGCCCTTGCTAGCGGTCGTTCCCGCGCCGCCTTTTGGAGCATTGGTGCCGCTACCCCGTCGAACGGCGCCGGCGTCGGGTGCTGCCCATGCGAGGACCAGCCACAGGGCGGCAGCCACCAGGCACAGGGCCGGCCAGCGGCTCGCCCTGATAGTCACTTAGCCCACCGGTGCACCGGGATGCTCCTCGGCCGGCTCGGGCACTCCGGCGCGAGGACCGTCGCCGTTTCCCGAGTGCGGCGTGGTGTCGAGCTCTCTGAGCAGCCACGGTGGGGGGTCGATCTGCATGGGAACCACCTGGCCGGTGAAGTCCCGCAGGTAGCAGCGGCCCTCTCGATATCCGAGCAGGCGCTGGATCGCCATCTCGTCGTCGTCGTCGAGCCGGAGCAGGGAGAGCGCCTTGCGGGCCTCGCCGTCGGTCTCCACCCCGAAGGCGAAGAGCGTTCCCACCAGCGGCTCCAGCTCGGCCGTGTCGCCGAGCATCTGCGTGGCCAGGATCGGGGTGATGTTCTGGCTGCGGCCGAGCCTGCTGATGCGCTCCAGCAGCGCTCGGCCCTGCGTGTCGGAGGTGAGCGCCCACGCCTCGTCCATGGCCAGGACGGAGTGGCGCGTCGTGTCCATCGCGCACAGCCGCAGCGCGTACGCGGCAAGGAGTCGCAGCACCGCCAGGCTCGTCCGCTCCTCCTCGAGCAACTCCGAGCGTGCCGTGCCCATCAGCGGCAGGGTCAGGTTCCGGATCCGAAGCGAGACCACCTGTGCGTCGCCGACCTCCGCCAGCTCGGTCCTGGCCGTGCCGAGCCCCAGCCTGGCCAGCCCGCTCGAGCAGTGGACCTCGACCGCTCTCGCAGCCTCGACCGCCTCCGCCTCCCCCGAGGCCGCCATCCTTTCCAGGACCTCCCCGCAGCTGCGCGCACCTGCGGCGGCCGCCTCGGAGACGGCAAGCCGCAGCTGCGTCTGCCACCCCGGCTTCACGGGTGTCGGGAGGATCGAAACCAGGAAGTTGTAGGTGAGGTCCTCCCGCGTCTCGTCCGTCCCGATCCGCATTGGATCGAGCCGGCCGCTGTAGCGCTCGTGACCGGAGAGCTCCACCGTCTCGATCCGGTCGGAGATGCCGGGCAGCCGCTCGAACCGGTGGTCGCCCTTCGGGTCGATGTCGACGATCCCCGAGCCCTGCAGGCAGGCCTGCCACTCCACCAGCTGCACTGCGATCGTCTTGCCGGAGCCCGGCGCGCCGGTGAACAGGCAGGTTGGCGGTCGGTTCTGCTGGCACGCCTCCGCGGCGTCGAACTGCACCGGCTGCCGCGAGCCGGTCAGCGTGTGGCCGAGATAGGGGCCGATCCGCGATCCGGCATGTGAGATCGCGTGCGGCACCATCGCGCCGAGTTGGTCGGGCAGCAGGTGCTCCTTGTACTCGGGCAGCGGAAAGGTCGTCGCCGGCAGCGACGCGATGAAGAGGCGGTGCTGCTCGCCGCCGGGCCGGTGCAGCTGCACGCGCCCATAGCTCTCGCGCAGCCGCTCGACCCGATCCTCCAACTCCTCCTCGCTGCGGCCCGCAACCCCCAGGGTCAGCGCCGTGCGAAGCAGCGGCGGGCGATCGCCGCCACCCAGGACGGCCTCCAGTTCGCGTGCCGCCACCGGCCGCTCGGCGGACTCCACGGACGGCCCATGCTCTCCCTGCGACTCTTCGCGCGCCATGTGGTCGGCGTCGATCTTTCGTTTGGCGACCTCCTTGCGGGCATCGCGGTTGTCGACCACCTCGACCGAGAGGGTCACGTCGACTCCAAAGCCCACCTCCAGGGGCGCGAACATCAGCTCGGCGGCGGGGCCGGGGACGATCGCTTCGTCGGGCATCGCGCCCACGACCAGCATCGCCTGGTGGCCCCGGCCTCGCTCCGAGTCCACCACGAGCGAGCGACGGTCGACCGTCACGCGACTCTCGTGCAGGCGCAGCACGTCGTAGCCGTATGGCTCGAAGCGCTCCTCGCCATCGGGGTCCAGGAAGCTGAGCGCCTGCGGCGCGAACCCCCCTTCCCCGTCCGGCTCGCCCAGCCCCCGGGTGTATGCCCGGCGGATCAGTCCAGCCAGCTGCTGAGCCCCCACGCGTGCGCATTCCAGGTAGCCGAGCACCCGCTCGAAGACCTGTTCCTCTTCGCGGCGCATCGCCGCGACCTGCCGCCTGCCGACGCCTCGCGGTTCGTCCAGGCCGAGCCGCTCCGATATCGCATCCCAGAGCGCCTCGCCGACGTCGAACAGTCCGCCGAAGGCTCGCCTTGCGGCTCCCGGGACCAACCGCACAGCCAGGTAGATCTCGGGCCGAAGCACTTCGCGACGCTCGAACTCCGACCGGTGTTCCGCCAGGTGCTGCTCGAACCGCTCACGCTGGCCGTGCCTGGCATCGAGCGTGTTAAGCGCACGCTGCATGTAGGCGTCCGCATCGAAGGAGCGCGACACCCGCAGGATCTGGAAGTCCGACCCGATCGCGTAGGCGAGCGCCTCCAGGCGCTCGCCGACCTCGATCTTTCGCCTGTCGGACAGCCCCGGATAGCTCTGGCCCTCGAGCTCGTAGACGGCCCACGCCTCCCGCGGGGTCCGCAGGACCAGATTGCCCCAGAAGAAATAGTGGGGCGGCCTCACGGGCGTTCCGCCCCGCCCTCGAATATCACCACCCGCCCGGGCGGCACCGTGAGCGTCTTTCCACGGTGGAGCGCAGGGCCCCCGATCTGGCTCAGCCGCCACCGCTTCGCGGCCGCCACCCGCTGGCGCTGACTCAGCCGTGCGGTCAGTGGGACGCCCTCAAGCGATACACGCACCGGGTAGCGGAGGAGCATTCTCACCGGCCCCACGACACGACCCCGCGGATAGCGAGACCCATACAGGTCGGGCGCCATCGCAACCTGCCCCACCGGCACGACCACGCTGCCGACCCGCGGGCAGCGTCGCAGGCCGGCGATCGCTCGAGGCCGCAACCACCAGCCCACAATCCCGAACAGCGCACGATGCGGAGCTCGACCGTCGACCTCCCAGCGCGACAGCACCCACGCGCCCAACAGCGGCAGTGCAAGCAGGCGAAACGACTGTGGCAGCGTGCCGAGCACATCGGCGAGGAGCGGAACGCGACCCAGCACGGCCACGATTCCCAGGCAGCAGACCCAGTAGCCGATGCTGCGCAGCTCCAGGCCACCGGGCAACGGGACCCGCCAGTTCTGGATTCTGTAGATCCGCCAGCGGCCGCGGAACACCGACCGGTACGACCGCACCACCTTGCGTGGAGCCTCCGACGACATTGCCGTCACTCAGAAGATGATGTTTGCGACACCCTTGGCGAATGACGCAATCGACTCGGGTGCCAGCAAGAACATCAAACTCATCAGAGTGACCAGAACGATGCCAACGCCCGCACCGAGGTTGCGCGAGAACAGTACGCTGACCAATGCGCAACCCGCGAAGGCGATCAGCACCGGCACGGCGTTGTCGCTCAACCATGTACCAAATCGCTGGCCCGCGGCATTTGCGCCACCACCGCTCGAACCTCCGGACGCCGACTTCGATACCGCAGCCTCCGCCGTTGCCACCGTCCCAAACGACGGGGTCACGGAGTTCGATGGTGCACCCGAGGCTGCACCAAACATCATCAGGGTCATTGCGCCAACCACCGCTGCAGTGACTATTCTGCCTCTCATGTCCTACCTCCTTTCGGTTCGTTCATAAGCTCAACTCCCTGTTGGAATCACCTCTATGAAGCTCACATACGGCCGTTCCCCATGGACGAGCCCCACTTCATATGTGAGTGTGTAACTCACGCCATTGGCGTCCTGAGCCATCACGGTCGCCAGCACCGCACCTGACCCTTCACCGCCCAACCAGACCAGCTGGTCGAGGCGTTCGAGACGCAGGGAGATGGTTGGAAGGGTCACCACCGCGTCGTCGGTGAGATCCGCCTTGAGGTTCACGGTTGACGCGGCCAGGTAGTTGCGCAGTACGCGAGTCACGACTTCCGCGATGGCCGGGCTCGACACGTCCTCGTGTGACGGCGGGCTGGACGCGGTGTCCACCAGCGGCGCGCCGACGAAGCCGGGATAACCGGTGAGCGACACCGGACGGTTCGGGGGATGGCGAACCGGGATCGCGAGGTATATGGGCAACGGCTGGGTCGACAGGCCGGCGGCGACCGTGAGGACCCTTCCGCCGGCGAGGGCAGGTTGATCTGAGGAGATCTCCACCCAGAGCACCCTCTGGCTGCCGGACTGGGGGAACATCCCGGCGGCACGATCGAGATCCGCCGGCACGAAGGCGGCGAGATCGCGGAGGCGAGCGCCGGGCCGGTTCGCGTCGTACGTGAGGTACGCACGGGCGAACTGCAGGGCGAAGCTCCTGCTGGGCAGGTCGGCCGTCGTGGGGAGCGATGCGCTCTGCGGCTGCGGCGGCCACAGCAGGGAGCGCAGGCCCAGAAGCAGCAGGATCGCCAACACCGCGATCGCCACGTAGCGAGGCGCCACCGCTCGCAGGCGGGCGAGCCGCACGCTTTCCCCGGCGTCGCTAAGGGTCGAAAACATGGCGCCCGGCTGCGCGTCGGCGTCGACCTCCAGCGTTACCGCTCAAAACCGAACTCCTCCCCGCCCCCCGAACCGCCACCGTCGTGGGGAGACGGTGACGGACTCGGGGGGACCGGGATCGTCATGGGAGCCGGCGACGGAGCCGGGGGGACCGCAGCCGGAATCGTCACAGTGGAGCCGACGGGCGCCTTGGATATTCTGGTTTCGCGCTCCGGCATGTGACTGTGGCGAGTCCGTACTTCGCGCTCCGATGGACCAGCACGTCGCTTCCGATGGTGTGCACGGTGGAGTGACGGCGGGGAAGGCGCTGCCACTCTCGGGGTCGCCGCCGGCAGGGGCGGTGACGACACCAATGACGTCGATCGCTGCGGGCGAGGTGGTGAATCACCATTACCGCCCGTGCTGAGCACTGACACACCGATCACGGTCGTCGCACCCACACTCAGACCGAGCACTGCGAGGCGCCGTGGGACTGGCGCCGCGCGGTTGCGAATCGTCGTCGGTGTCACATACTGCTGTGACTCGACGGACTCCGCATCTAGGTTCCGCGCGGCGTCGTCCCCCTCCAGACTGACGTCCGCTGTGCCATCCGGCTCGGCGACCAGTGTCTCATCGCCGAGGACGAACACGTCGTGTTCCTTGCGTGCCATCGGTTCGTTCCCTCGTCAAAATGACGGGACAAACCGATCGTTCGATACCCCGGCCCGCCAGCTAGACCTGCGGTCGCAGCGAGCGTGCGCTGATCTTCGGATCAGCCGCCGAAACCGAAGGTCTCACCACCACCACTGGAGCCCCCGCCGCTCGAGCCCCCACCACCGCCGGAGCCGCCGCCGGAGCCACCACCACCGGCCGAGCCACCGCCCCCGGTGCTTGGGGTGGAGGGCGGGGTGGGCGATCGCGCCGACGCTGAGCTCAGCGATACGGATGGCGTGGCGGTGGAACTCGGCTTTGGGGCGGGCGCCGGGGAGCCCTCGATGGTGAATTCCGTCTGTTGCGCCTGGCGTTGGCTGCTGCTGCTGCTGGCCTTCCGCTGCGCGGAGGTCGGCTTCGAGGCGTGCTGAGCGCTCGCCGAGTTCGATGCCGCTGGCGAAGAATGCCCGGTCGGCTGGTGAGGCGCCGCCGCGACTTCGGGCTGCGTCGCCGGTGCCGCCGTCGAGGGTGCCGAGGCCTGCCTCGCCTCCACCGGATGGGAGTCACGATGGCCCGGCCCCGGCGTGAGCGGGGTTGCGACCCCCGGCCCGACGATTCCCGTCGCCACGCATGTTGCCGTCGCGGCGGCCCCCGCGGTGCACACGGCGACGATCTTCTGCCCCGTTCCCATCAGAGCGCCGCCGGCCGCTCCGTCGCCGGACTGCAGGACCCCGCTGGCCTTGAACGCAGCGTGCCGGACCTTCTCGATACCCGCGTTTGCTGCATTCCCCGCAGTTTCGACCCAGGTTCCCAGGTGCTCGACGAGCCCGCTCCTGCCGGCCCCGTCGGCGGCCGTGAGTCCCAGAAGCGCGGCGGATCCAAGCTCGTGCAGGCCGTCGTGGAGGTTTGCCAGGAACGAGCGGCACGAGCCGCAGTGTGCGAAGTGAGCCCGCAGGATGCTGGCCTCGGCCTCGCTCGCCAGTCCGCTCGCGTGCTTCTCGAAGAGCGACTGCTGCGCCAGTTCCCGCATCTGCGGGCAGAACTCCGCGTCTTCGATCGATTCGAGTCGCTTCCTAACCTGGCGGCTCGCGCGCAGCACGAGCTTCTTCGCCGCCGGCAGGCTGATCTCCAGGTGTCGCGAGATCTCCGGCACGGTCAACCCCAGGCCGAAGCGCAGGACTATCGCCTCGCGATAGTTGCCGCGCATCCGAGCCAGAGCCTCCTGCAGCCGGACGCCGTCCTCGCGCTCCTCGGCTGAGTCGACGGGAATCGCCCGATCCGTTGGCGCGTCTGCGGCCGCCTCCAATGCCACCGTCGGTCGCGCGGAACGTGAGCGCAGCTGATCGATGGCCGCGTTGCGGACGCTGGTGAAGAACGCGGCCCGCAGATTCTGCGGGGCCCTGCCGTCCATCATCCGGCGATGCAGCCGAATCACCACTTCCGAAACGGCGTCCTCGGCGTCCGCGCGGCTCAGGGACCCGCCGAAGCGCCGCATCACATAGGCCTCCCCGAGCGGGCGCAGCCGCTCGCACTCGCGCTCGAACCGCCGCAGACGCATCTGCACCGGCAGGCGGATTGCGGAGGCCGCCTCCATCACGATCTCGCCTTCACGACTCCAAAACCACGCGCTCTCATAAGCCAATCCTCAAGCCGAGGAACCTCCTCCCAGAGTAGCCGCCAGGGTGACCCGGCGCCAGGGATACCGGGCCACTCTGGACGGACGGACCATCGAGCCCTAGGACCCCTCCTGGTTGTCGCCCCCGCCCTCGGAGTTGCGACGTTTGCCGCCGCTCGTCAGGAAGTCGACCCGGTCGGCCGCGATGGTGTGCTCGGATCGTTTCTGGCCCTCGTCGTTTTTCCATTCGCGGAAGCGCAACTGCCCCGTGATCGCCACCTGGCGTCCCTTGGACAGATACTCGTTGCAGATCTCCGCCTGGCGCCCAAACACCGAAACGTTGACGAAGAGCGGCGAATCTTTCCGACCGTTGCTCTCGGCCACGCGGATATCGCAAACCTTGCTCTCTCCGCGTTTCCGCAGCTCGGGGTCTCTCGTCAGTGCCCCGATCAGCGTCACCGTATTCATCTCCTACCTCTCTTTCCGGGACCCCTCAGGCCCCATTGCTCGCCCAACCTGTGTGCCCCAACGTCGCCAATCGCTCCCATGCAGGAACCACTCGCACCCGGGCCGCACGTCGAGAAGCGCTTCGATCCAGCTGTGCCACGTATGCCTCGCCCGCTCCCAGCCGCTGCAGCTGGGAGGGGTTGACCTCAAACCGGTATCCGCGTGTGCGGGTTCCCTGAGACGTGGGCCAGCCCAACCAGTCGGTGCGGATCGTGCTCTGCCAGGTCGGAACCGCCCCGATCAGCTCTGCCACCCACTCGGCATCTCCCTGCTCGCCGATCCGGTGGCAGACGATTCCCGAGACCGTTGCCCCGATCCGCTCGCGCACCGCGGGGCCCGCAGCCCGCAGGTCGGCGAGCGTCTGGGTGCCGACCGCGACGCTGAACCCGGCCGCCCTGCCACGTGCGAACAACCGGTCGAGCGCCGGTGCCTCCAGGGCGCCGAACTCGTCAATCGCCACGAAGGTCCCGGCACCCTCTCCCATCCAGGCGCTCGCCGCCGCACCCAGGTCGAGGAGCACCATCTGCGCGATTGCCCGCCCGACGTTGCCGGTGCGGTCCGTGTCGAAACGGAAGTAGGCGACACCGCGTTGCTTGATCACATCGCGGAGGTCGAACATCGGCGTGGCGTCGCGTGTGGGGTCGAGCCAGGACTGCGCGAAGTCCGACGACGCCAGGTTCTCCAGCCGTGCCCGCAGGCCGGCGATCGCCCGCAGCTGATCGGTACGCAGCCCCGCCGCCGCCGCGGCCGCGATCTCGCCAACCACCTTCGAGTTCTCGCTGGAGAGCGCCAGGTTCTCCAGTTCGTCGGGATCGCAGTGCGAGGCAACGGTCGCAAGGGTCACCGGCTCTGAGGTCGAGTCCAGCACGCGCAACACGAGGCGCAGGAACGGAGACGCCGCCTGGCGGTAGAAGTCCGCGTCCCCCGATCCCCAGCTCTCGACCGCGATCAGCCGCTCCGAGCGCTCGTCGACCGAGCCATGCGCCAGCGGGTCGTAGCCGTTTGGACCGGTCGGCGAGAACAGATAGAAGGGGACCCCGCGCCGGACAGCCGCCATCTCAGCCGCTTCGCGCAACGCACGATCCGTCTTTGCCTCGAGCACCACCGCGCCAAAGCCAGATCTCGCCACGTAGTCGACAAGCAGCGCCGCCAGGGAGGTCGTCTTGCCTGCCCCGGTCGCGCCCGGGATCAGCACGTGGCACCCAGACTGGTCGCTGCCGCGTCCCACCATCGCCAGCTCTCCGCGGTTCGTCCGCCCGACCGGGACGCCGTCCCTCAGGACCCGCCTGCTGCCCACCACGCGCTCCGCCCACAGCCGCCGCAGCGCATCGAGCAGGCCGCGCCGCTCCGACGCCATGATTTCCCGGTCGCCGCCGGCGCGGCGGTCCTCCAACCGCACGTAGACACCCCATCCCAACGCCCCGGCCGAAAGCCCGACCGAGAACCCCAGCAGCGCCAGGGCCTCGCGCACCCGCATCACGCCCAACGCAAGCACGGCGGCGCTGACGGTCACCGGCACCAGTCCCAGCAGGCCGGCCGTCCAAGCCCAGCCCCGCCGCCGCAGATACAGCGCCCACGCGATCCCCAGGATGCCGCCAAGGATGGTCAACCCCAGCACCAGTGGGGCGCCATCCGTCAGATTGCTCAGGTTCTGGAGCGCATGCGCCCCTGGAGCCGGCGACGAGCGCACAAGCGAGTCCTTCATCACCGACAAGACGCACCAGCCTCGGCGAGCGTCCCATCACCGCAGCCCCCAGAGCCCGGGTAGCTCCCGAATTCGAGGCTGAGCCCTGGCCGCTTCAGCCCTCGGGGCCGGAACGTCTAAGATCGGCCGCGAACGGCAAACGCTCCGTCAGGCGAGAGCCATCTTCGCCCGGATAGCTCAGTTGGTAGAGCACTTCCATGGTAAGGAAGGGGTCACGAGTTCGAGTCTCGTTCCGGGCTTCGCAGATGCGCCCGGCTCGGGCAGGGCGACCTCCCCTGGCTACGCGATGTCCGGTGCGCCTCTCACGACCGTGATGCGGGGCTCGTCGAGTGGCATCTCGATCGACCTGCCGCTCGGCGGCGGAGCTGCCGGCCGGTGGCCGCGCAGCCGCTCGTGACTGCAGACGACATAGCACCACTCCATGAGCCACATCCGGGACTCAGAATCGATCTCCTCGATCGTGGCGCCGACCAGGTAGTGGCCGTCCGCTTCGCGGCACGAGCGGACCTCTACGACGGCTGCCACCTCGTGCGCCTCGCCGTTTGCGTTCTGCAGCCCGAGCAGAACGGCTGGGCGCGAGCCGACCGGAAGCTCCGTGTCCATCACCAGTCCGACCCCGGCGGCGCTTGCGTCAACCAGGCGGCCGCCGATGTGCCCCTCCTCCAAGAAGCAGTGCGCGGGTGCGTCGCCCGCGAAGCGGTAGATCTGGCGCCGCTGCTGGCGGCGGCCGACCGCGAACAGCGTGCGCAGGATGCGGCGCAGCTCGATCAGGCCAAGCAGCGGGACCACGATTGCGGCGATTCCCTGCATGTCGGGGAGTGGCCCGACACCCGCGATGTCAAGCAGTCGCAGCGCAGTGCCTCCCGCCAGGACCACCCCGGCAATAACAACCAGATACAGCTTGCCGACGGCTGCGACCCCGCCACCGTCGCTGCCCTGCTTGGGCGTCACCTTGAAGGCCGTCCGGCCTGGGCGGAAGGCGCAGCGCAGCGCTCGAGTGTAGATCGCCATGGTCAGCAGCTCGTAGTGGGCGGTCTCGCCGATCTTCATGTGGCCGCGAGCCAGCGCCGAGCCGGCCAGCAGGTTGAGCGAGACAGAAGGCAGCCACAGCGCCGCCAGCGCCGGGACGCTCACCATCATCGGCAGCTCGCCCGTCCAGAGCACCGCCCCGAGCGTCGCCAGCAGCAGCAGTCGCATCGGCGGCGCCAGGTAGGCGGCGAGGCTGGCAAGGTAGGAGAGGCGCTGCAGCGGCCTCAGCTCCCTAGCGCGCAGGGGAGACTCGGGCAGGGTGAGGACGGCGAGGTTTCCGCGCGCCCAGCGGTCGCGCTGCAGCAGGTAGCTGTCGAGATCGTGCGGGGCGAGTCCCTGGACCAGCACCTCGTCGTGGTAGCGGCTGCTCCAGCCGTGCCGCTGCAGGCGGATCGTCGTGTGGAAGTCCTCGGCGATCGTCTCGGTTGCGACGCCTCCGATGTCAAGCAGTGCCTCGCGGCGCAGCAGCGCCGCCGAGCCGCACCAGTAGGCGGCTCCGTGGCGGTTCTTGCCAGGGCAGATCACCCGGTAGAAGAGGGACTGCTCGTGCCGGCCGACCACGTAGTGCTGAACTGAGTCGTGATTGAAGAAGTCGTGGGGGCTCTGCACCAGGGCCACCTGCACGTCGTCGAAGTAGCCGACCATCGCGTCGAGTGCGTCGGGCATCGGTACATGGTCGGCATCGAGCATCAACACCAGCTCGCCGTCGGTGCGCGGCAGCGCCGCGTTGATGTTGCCCGCCTTGGCGTGGGAGTTGTCGGGGCGGGTCATGTACTGGGCGCCGGCCAGCTCCGCCAGCTCCTTCATCTCGGCCCGTCGCCCGTCGTCGAGCAGGTAGGTGGTGTGGGGGTAGGTCAGGGCGCGGCAGCCGGCCAGCGTGGCCGCGACGACCTCGACCGGCTCGTCATAGGTGCAGACGTAGACGTCGACCCTGCGCCCCGGTGTCGCCGGAGGTCGCACCGCAGCCGGCTGGGACCACGAGTACCAGGCCATGGTGCCGAGGGCCCAGACACCGTAGACCTCGGTGAGCAGCAGCATCACGAAGAGGACGGGGTTGCTTCCCTGCGCGCTCCAGCCGAATCGCCAGGTGAGATATATGAGCGCCCAGAGCAGCGCCACCACCGCCAGCACGCGCAGCGGCAGCGGGTGGCGATCGAAGAACCGGCCGAATCGAGTCTGCTCGCAGTCCCGCACGTCGCCTGCATCGACCGCGGCCACCGTGACCTTGAGTCCTGGGACCCCACCGCATCCCACTCCACCGTCGACGGTCGATTTCGAGCCGTATGAGCGTTGCTCCGCCCGTCGACGGCTGGGAACGGTTGGCGGCACCCACCCCTAGAATCATCTTCTCGGACCGATTTCCCGGAGGGGTGCCGGAGTGGTTGAACGGGGCGGTCTCGAAAACCGTTGGGGGCCGCAAGGTCTCTCGTGGGTTCGAATCCCACCCCCTCCGCTTGTAGAGCCAGATTTCGCCCCTGCGCAGGGGCTTTGCCGACGGGAACCGAAACGGAAAACCGCGGCCATCGGACCGACCGGCCGCTCCCAAGCGGCTCGTCGCGATGTCTTTCGTTCCCCTGGCGTTCCCCCGAAATGGTTCCGAAATCGGGGGCAGAGGGGAGGATGCCCGAGGTTGACCAGAAGGGCCGTTCAGCTTCTCGCGCGAAGGAGCAGTGATGCGTACCCAACACCCTGCCCGGCTACCCTGATCTCGTGTCGAACTCAGAGGAGACGCTGCGCCGCGCTTGCCGCGCGTTCAACACACGCGAAATCGACGCTGCAACTGAGCTGATGCATCCTAACGTCGACTGGCCCAACGCCTGGGAGGGTGGCCGAGTCGTCGGCCGTCGTGCGGTTCAGGATTACTGGAAGAGGCAGTTCGAGGTGATCTCAGGTGAGATTGTGCCCCAGGCATTCACCGAGGAGCCGGACGGCGCCATCACTGTCGATGTGCGCCAGGTCGTGCACGAGGCGAGCACCGGCAGGCTCATTTCCGACTCGCACGTTCGGCACCGCTTCCGTTTCGAGGATGGCCTGATCGTCCGCATGGACGTCGTCGAAGACTGAGCCGCAGTCTGTCGGTTTCCCTCCCGCGTGACGATTAGGACGCGACTGCCCCATGGTCGCCGCGAGTTCTTAAGGGAACATCCGAGGTAGAGATCGTGCAAGCAAGCGATGACGAGTTCCGGCGAGTTTATGGGGGGACATTCGCAGAAGCGATGGCAGGGGGCTCATAGCGGTCTGCTCGCAGGGGCAGGCGCGTACCCCATGCTTTCAGAAGAAGAACGAGAGTTACTAGGAGGCTGAGTCCGCAGTCGCCGAAAGCGGTTGGCAGCCAGGTGCCGGGAACTGCCCCATGAGGTCATGGACCTCGCCCCTGATCCGACTCAAAATCGCATCATCGCCTTGCGTCGCAGCATTCACAGCTTCATCTATCCAGCGAGCTATATCAGGCATCTGCTCTAGTCCCAGCCCTCGCGACGTTGCTGCGGGAGTTCCAATTCGGACCCCAGATGGATCCAGCGGTTTACGTGGATCAAAGGGAATCGCGTTCGCGTTAGTAACGATACCGGCCTGAACGAGTGCGGTCGCGGCTTCCTTTCCACTAAGGCCCTTAGGGGTGACATCCAAGAGAATAAGATGGTTGTCTGTTCCTCCTGACACAAGCGTGAAATTCCGAGCGAGCAGCTGATCGGCGAGCTCCTTTGCGTTCTCAACAACCTGATGAGCGTAGTCCGAAAATTCCGGCTTGAGGGCCTCGCCTAAAGTTGCTGCGATAGCTGCTGTTTGATGTTGATGTGGACCGCCCTGTAAACCAGGGAAAACAGCTCTATCGATATCAGAGGCAAATTGCTCCCTACACATGAGAATTGCACCCCTGGGACCCCTGAGGGTCTTGTGAGTGGTAGTCATGATTACATCGGCATGAGGAACTGGTGAGGGATGAGCACCGCCAGCAATTAACCCCGCAATATGTGAAATGTCGGCAACCATGATGGCGCCAATTTCCCTGGCAATCGCTGCGAAACCAGGAAAGTCAATGATCCGTGGTACTGCAGTGCCGCCGCAGAACAGCATTTTCGGCTTGTGCTCGTGCGCCAATCGACGAACGTCAGCCATGTCTACGCAGCCGGTATCCCGGTTCACTCCGTAGTGAACCGCCTTGAACCAGATACCGGTGGCAGAGACTTTCCATCCGTGAGTTAAGTGCCCCCCAGCGGGCAAGGAAAGTCCCATCACCGTGTCCCCGGGCTTTAGAAAAGCAAGGTATACGGCTAGATTCGCGGGGGAGCCTGAATAAGGTTGGACGTTGGCATGTTCGGCGCCAAAGAGAGTTTTTGCTCGCTCTATCGCAAGCCTCTCAACCTCATCGATGATTTCGTTTCCCTCGTAATAGCGCTTTCCTGGGTATCCCTCGCAGTACTTATTGACCAGCACTGTGCCATTGGCTTCTAGAACTGAGGCAGAGCAGTAGTTCTCGGAAGGAATAAGACACAGCGACTCTGCTTGACGGCGATCCTCGTCCGATAGAAGAGCCGCCAGCGTTGGATCTGATACTTGGAGAGCCTCCAGCATATGACCTCAATTATAGAGTTGAGCGGGTAGCCACAGCTTCACCGCCCGAAGGAAGTGGCTATCCAGGATGCTAGCCAGAACAACGGCGAGTGCTCACCCCGGGACGCGGGGTACTGCAAATGCCATCGACCTTCTTATCATCACGACCTCGAGAGCTTGATCTCTAGCCTTGAGGACGTTGCTTAGAAGAAGCGCAAGGTCGCAACGTTTTCGTGGATTCCGAGCTGATCCTCCGGCTGACAATGCAACGAACTTGCGCAGCTACCCCCATGTGGAGCAGTAGCAAATACCGGGCATCGCTCCCAGGCGCAAGTATCTCAAGTCGTGAGGTGTCTTCTGGCTGCAGGGGAAGATCTCCATCGTCTCCATCTTCAGCCTCTAGTCGAAACTGGACATTTCGGGCTGGCTCGGTACCCATAGCGATAAGGCAATCTCGCTTCTCGAAATCGCCTTCAAGAAGCAGCCTCTCCAAAGGAAGGGGCTGCGGAATCGGCAACAAGTTGCCTGTTAAACAGGGCTCGTCGGCCCGAATCTCTATCGGGCCGAACAATTGTCCGATCTCAGCTGAGCAGGTGCGTCACTGGATTGGACCGGCCTCGCAGCTGTGCAAGCGGCCGATCCCGGGGCTGTTGTCGCAGTAGTCGCGGCCGGGCCCCCCATAGAGCTGGTCGCTGCTCGGCCCGCCGTAGAGCCGGTCGCTGCCGCCTTCGCCATGGCAGCCGTCGTGCCCACGCCCCATCCGGCAGACGTCGTCGCCGGGACCGCCCCAGCAGCCGTCGCTGCCGGCGCCCGCCTCGCAGTAGTCGTTTCCCGCGCCACCGACGCAGTCGGTGTTCTTCGGGCCGGTGATGCAGACGTCGTCGCCCCCACCACCGATGCAGCGGTTGCGCCTGCTTCCCTCCGGGTAGCAGGTGTCGGCCTCGCCGTTGCCGATGAACTTGTCGGAGCCCCCTCCGAGGTGGACCGTGAGCGAGACGGGAAGCCGATCTAGGACTTCGACCAGATCACCCGATGGGCCCATGTCCAGCTCCATCGACCCGACTCCTGCCAGGGGACATACGGCGAGCCTGCGGTACCGCGTGAATCTGCATCCTGCCGGCCTGGACGGGGCCATGTGGCCGTTGACGACGACACGGTCGTCGCGGACGGTAAGCGTCAGGTGGGAGCCCGAGTCAGCGCCCCGCACGACGATCCGTTCCCGCGAGGAAACCGCCGTGCAGCCGATCGACAGCAGGAACGCTGCGATGGCGACCAGCAGCAGTGCGGCGCTGCCCCGGCTCGGCCTCTTTCTCGGTGCGGTAACGATCGCGCCCCCGTTCATTCGGCGGTGATTCCCATTGCCCTGAACCCGCTACTCAAGCAAAAATCACGGAGGCCGGGCATCGCCAGGCGCCCCGGCCACGGTATCTTTGAGCAATGGACCGCGATGCGTTGGATGAGCATCGCCTGCGCCGGCTAATCGACGTCGGCCGTGGCCTCGTTGCCCAGCTCGACCTCGACACCGTGTTGCGCGAGGTCGTCGACGTCGCCCGCGAGCTGACGGGGGCGCGGTACGCCGCCCTCGGCATCCTCGATGAGGATCGCCACGAACTGGAACGGTTCATCCACGCCGGAATCGACGACGAGACCAGCGCGGCGATCGGCGAGCCGCCGCGCGGCCGCGGTGTGCTGGGTGAGCTGACCCGCAACCCCGTCGCGCTGCGGCTGCGCGATGTCGGCGACCACCCCCGCTCCTACGGCTTCCCACCGAGCCACCCGCCCATGCACAGCTTCCTTGGCGTTCCGATCGTCGTTCGGGGCGAGGCCTACGGCAACCTCTACCTGGCCGATAAGGCGGGCGGCGAGGAGTTCGACGACGCCGACGAGGAGGCGGCGGCGACTCTCGCGGAATGGGCTGCCGTAACGATCTTCAACGTGCGCCTCCACAGCCAGCTGGAGGATGAACGCGGGGCGCTGGAGAGGGCGGTCCACGCACTCGAGGCAACCACCGAGATCGCCCGCGCGGTGGGGGGCGAGACCGATCGGGCGCGGGTCCTGGAGACGATCGCGAAGCGGACCCGGGCGCTGGTTGGCGCCCGGTCGCTGCTCGTCCTGCTGCGCGACGGGGAGCGACTGGAGGTGGTGGCGGCCGCTGGTGAGACGGGTTCCGAGACAATCGGCTGCCACCTCGTGCTCGAGTCTTCCGCGCCAGAGGACGCGGTGCGGGCCGTGCGGGGAATCGGCATCGAGGCGCGCGCGGTGTTGATGGCGCCGCTTCGCTTCCATGGCAGAACGCTGGGGATGATCCTCGCGCTCGACCGGCTGGAGGAAGGCCCGGCGTTCTACGCCGAAGACAGGCGCCTGCTCGTCGCCGCATCGGCCAGCGCCGCAACCGCCGTTGCCACCGTGCAGTCGGTCACCGAGGACCGGCTGCGCCACAGCCTGAGGACCGCGGAGCGCGAGCGGGCACGCTGGGCCCGCGAACTGCACGACTCGACGCTGCAGGGGCTCGGCTCGCGGCGGGTGCTGCTCGCGTCGGTCCTGAAGCGCGGTGCCGGGCCGGAGCTGGTCGAGGCGGTGCGCGAGGTCGTCGACGACCTGAGCCGGGACATCGAGGAGCTGCGGGTGTTGATCACCGAGCTGCGGCCTGCGACCCTCGACCAGATCGGCCTTGTCGCGGCGCTCGAGGATCTTGCAGGCCGGGTCGCAAGCGCCGCCGGAATAGAGATGGAGACTGACCTCGCCGTTCGCGAGGAGCGCTTCGACCCAGAGTTGGAGACGGCTGCCTACCGGCTTGTGCAGGAGGCCCTGAACAACGTCACCAAGCATGCCGAAGCCGCCCGGTCGACCCTTCAGGTTGCCGAACGCGACGGGCACCTGGAGGTGATCGTCTTCGACGACGGCTGCGGCTTCGATCCGGCAGCGAGGCGGAGCGGCTTTGGCCTGGTGGGGATGCGGGAGCGGGTCGAGCTGGCCGGGGGCGAGCTGCAGATCGAATCGAGGCCAGGGTTTGGGACACGCGTGACGGCCTCGATCCCGCTCGTCGGTGCGGAGGTTGGGCCGTCAGAGTCCGGGGACGGTACGGAACCGCACACCGCCCAGCCTGGCTAGCTTCCTGAGTCTCGAGGTCGGTTCTAGGTCTCGACCAGGCCACGCTCGAGCGCGCTGTGCACCAGTTCCGCGCGGCTGCTGACCCCCAGCTTCTGCTGGATATGGGCGCGGTGGGTCTCGACCGTACGCACGCTGATGAAGAGCTTCTCGGCGATCTCGGCGTTGGTGTGGCCGAGGGCGATCAGGCGAAGGACGTCGGTCTCGCGCTCACTGAGGTCGCGTTTGCTGGACTCGGGTTCGGCGGCAAGGCGCGCGCCCAGCGCAGGCTGAAGGTAGGTCTCGCCCGCCGCCGCGCTGCGCACCGCCTGCACCAGCTCGTCGTCGGCGGCCTCCTTCAGCACATAGCCGAGGACCCCGAGCTGGAGCGCCTGGCGGGCAAACCCCGGCTCCTTTTGCATCGTGAGGACGACGATCCGGGTCTCGGGGGATGCGTGGCGGATCTCCGGAATTGCCTCCAGGCTTGGCTGCCCCGGCATGTTGAGGTCGAGGATCAGAATCGTGGGTTTGTGGCCGCGCACGTAGCGCACGGCGGACTCCGCATCGTCTGCCTCGGCGACGACCTTGAAGCCCTCCTCTTCCTCAAGCAGCAGGCGCAGCGCCCGCCGGACCACGGTGTGATCGTCGGCGATTACGATGGTGGTGACCTCCTGGGTGCTGGCGTCGACCGCCGCGGAATCGCTGGAACCAGCCGCAGTCGTCATCCAACGATCCTAGCCAGGCCGGAACCCCACCTCGTCAGTAGAAGCCCGCATTTCTCATGTGGGTGCGCCCGGTTGGCTCCGTCGACAGGCGACATCGCCCTCTCCAGAGCCGGCGAGCGGACTTGAACCGCTGACCCCTTCATTACGAGTGAAGTGCTCTACCAACTGAGCTACGCCGGCGGGGATCGCTCCATTCTAGGTGTCCCGCCCAGGGACATCGCGGACACCGCGAGGTGCCGGCTTCGCACCTGCGGGAGGTTCAGTCACGCCTCGCGACGAACGCGATCGAGCGGTCCGGGCGGGCACAGCTGACCGCGACACCGCGTTCGGTGGCGGCTCCGAGACAGCGGTAGCCGCGAACGCTGCACGCGAAGCGAGAGCCGGCGGCGGGGGAGGCGCACCTGGCCCTGCGCTTCCACGCGGCTGCGACCGACTGCCCCGTGCTGCAGTCGACCCCGGTCACGCGCAGATCCTCGAGGCCAGTCTCACCGCCGCCGCAGCTGCGGGCCGCGGCGCCGGCGGGACCCGCCGCAGCGGGTTCTCCCGTCGTGGATTGAGTCTCCGTGGTGGATTGAGCCTGCGTGGTGGCCTGAGTCTGTCCGGGCTCGCCTGAGCCGCAACCCGCCAGAACGGCAGTCGCGAGAACGGCAACCGGAACGAGTGACCGCGAGAGCCCCATCGAATCGCCGCCTAACCTACCCGGTGCGACTGGTCCTGGGCGCCCTGCGGGGCGCGCTCCCGGCAAGCTCTGCCGCGCGGGCGAAGACCTTGTCGAGCATGTCCTCGGTGAGCCGGCCCGTGAAGGTGTTCTGCTGGCTGGGGTGGTAGCAGCCGAGCATCGCCCAGCCTCCCACCCGAGTCTCAGCTCCGTGACCGAAGCGCGGTTTCGGCCGCGGCGCCTCGCAATCGAGCTCACGCAGGGCGCGCAGCGCCCCATCCCAGGCGAAGCCACCGAGCGCGACGATCGTGCGGCAGCGCTTCAGCAGGGCGAGCTCCCGTGCGAGGAAGGTCAGGCAGTTGTCGCGCTCCCCGGGAGTTGGCCTGTTTGCCGGGGGCGCGCACCGCACCACGGCGGTGACGTAGGCGTCGATGAGGCGCAGCCCGTCGCCGCGGTGGACCGACTCGGGCTGATTTGCGCAGCCGGCGCGATGCAGGGCAGCGTAGAGCCAGTCGCCGGAGCGGTCGCCTGTGAACATCCGCCCGGTGCGGTTACCGCCATGCGCAGCTGGGGCGAGGCCGACGATTGCCAGTCGTGCGGCGGGGTCGCCGAAGCCGGCCAGCGGTCGTGCCCAGTAGTCGTCGCCACGGAAGCGGCGCGGCGGGTCGGTGGCGCTCGCCTCCCGCCACGAGACCAGCCGCGGGCATTGCCTGCAGGCGTGGACATCGGCGGCGAGCTTGGCGAGGCTCTCGGGGCCGGGGGGAGTGGAGGTCTGTGGCCTTGTCACGCTCTGGCTCGTTTCTATCAAGGGGCGCAGGGGTGGAAGAACGAACCCATTGGGGTTGCAAAGTCACCTTTGGGAGGAATACGATCGAGTGGTGCAATAAGTACCCAACGATCGGAGGAGTCGCTTTGCCCGCACAGAGAAGGACCCCCAAAGGCCGCCGGAAAGGAAAAGGCAGGGCGAAAGCCAGGAGCAAGGCAAAAAGCAATCGAGGGGTGAACCAGGATCTGGTCAAGTCGCTCGCCCATGAGCTGAGGGCCGAGATTCTGGCGATACTCAACGAACGGATGGCCAGCCCGAACGAACTGGCCAAGGAGTTGGGCGAAGGACTGAGCCAGGTCAGCTACCACGTCAAAGTGCTCAGGGATTACAAGGTCATCACGCTGGTCAAAACCGAGCCGCGGCGGGGGGCGGTCGAGCATTACTACCGTGCCACCTCACGTGCCTTCCTGACCGGCCGTGACTGGCAGGCGCTGCCCGAGTCCGCTCGGGTGGGGATGAGCGCCGATCTGCTCCAGGCGGTTATCGATGACGCTGTCGCCGCGATGGAGGGGGGGACGTTTGACGATCGCAAGGACCGTCACTTCAGCTGGACGCCCCTGATGCTCGACGAGAAGGCCTGGGCGTCTTTGCAGAAGCTGCTGGACGACACGCTCAAGCAGGCGACGAAGATCAACGAGGAAGCCGCCAAACGTTTGGCCAAGTCCAAGGGGCAGGGGATCTCCGCATCGGTTGCGATGCTCGGCTACGAGGTGCCCGATTCGGCCGCGAAGAAACCGGCGAAGCGGAAAGCCACGGCGTCTGGCAAAAGGGCCAGAGGCAAAGCGAAAGCCAAGAGAAGGTGACGGAGTCCACCTGACGCTGCCGGCGATCCCGAGCCCATAGGCTTGCCGGTCTGTGGGCGCCGAATCGTCAGCAGGTGGCGGCGGTAGGCGGCGCGGCTTTGGCCGCGCCGCCGCCCTGGCGCCCCTGCTCGCGGCGCTCGTCATCGCCGCAGGCGGATGTGGCAAGAGCGGCCACGGCGCCGAGACCGACCCCGAAAAGGGCTCCGACGCCACGATCCTCAACGAAGCGCTCTCCCGTGAGCTGACGCTGCTCGACGCCTACACGCGCGGGCAGCCGCTGTTGCGTGGCCCGCTGCAAGCGGTCGGGCGGCGGCTGCGCGCCCAGGACGGCGAGTACGCCGACGCCCTGGCCAAGGCGATCAGGGGCGTGGGCGGCGAGGCCGAACCCGAAGCGGAAGAGCTCGACCCCACCGCAGTTCCTGACCAGGCCGCCTTCCTCGGTCTCGCATACGAAATGGAGAGCGCCGCGCTTGCCGCCTACGTGGACGCGGCGCCGCATCTCTATACGTCTGCGCCGCGTACGCTCGCTGTCTCGCTTGCCGCCGGTCACGCCCAGCACCTGGTCGTGCTGCGTCAGGGACTCGGCGCGAGCCTGTCCGGCTCGATCCCCGAGGCGTTCGACGGTGGCCAGGTGCCGCCTCCGGGTACCGGCGGTCCGGACGGTGGAGGATGATGCCGCTGTGACGGGGCCCCTCTACGCGATCGGGCGCTTCTGCTCGCGTCACCACTACCCGACGATTGCCGTCTGGCTGATCGTCGCCGTGGGGCTGGTGGTCGCCGGCCAGGCCTCGGACAACAAGACAAACGACAACCTGACGCTGCCGGGCACGGATTCCACCGCCGCAACCGAACTGCTCGAAGACAATCTGCCCGAGCAGGCCTACGGCAACAACCCGCTGGTCATCAAATCCACCGGGGGGAAGCTGACCGAACCGCGGTACAGCACCGCGATCTCCAAGACCGTGAAGCGGCTGCGTGCGATGCCCGACGTCAACTCGGCCATCGACCCGCTCAGCCCGGAAGGGGCCGCCTTCCTCAGCTCGGACCGAACGATCGCCTACGTTCCGGTCTACCTCGGCGCGGGCCCGAGCCAGCTGTCCGAGGAGCAGGCACAGGCTGTCCTCGATGCTGGGGCGCCAGTCGAAGCCGCTGGACTGGAAACCTCGGTTGGCGGCTATGTCGGGCAGCAGCTGTCCAAGCCCTCGACGGAGGTCAGCGAGGCTGTCGGCCTCACCGCCGCGGTGATCATCCTTCTGTTCGCCTTTGGCACCGCGACGGCGATGGCGCTGCCGATCGTCTCCGCCGTGGTCGGCCTCGCCTGCGCCCTCTCCATCATCCGCCTGCTCGAGAGCGTTGTGCAGGTGCCGAGCGTCGCCTCGACCCTGGCGACGATGATCGGGCTCGGGGTGGGGATCGATTACGCGCTGTTCATAGTCACCCGGCACAAACTCCAGCTCCGCGACGGGATGGAGCTGCGCGAGTCAATCGCCCGCGCCTCCGCCACCGCGGGGGGCGCCGTCGTCTTCGCCGGCTTCACGGTGGTGATCGCGCTTTGCTCGCTTGGCTTCGCGGGGATCCCACTTGTCACCACACTTGGCTTCACGGCGGCGATTGCGGTTGTCGTCGCGGTCTGCGCTGCGACGACGCTGCTGCCGGCGCTGCTTGGCGCCCTCGGCCCGCGGATCAACTCGCTGCGTGTGCACCTGGGCAAGACCCATCCCGACGACAGGCAGCCGCACGGCTGGTTGCGCTGGGCGCGTGACGTTGCCGGCCGGCCCTGGCGCTCCGCGGTCGCCGCCCTCGCGGTTCTGATCGTGCTCTCGATCCCCCTCCTCGACCTCCAGCTGGGTCAGAACGACATCGGGGCGTTGCCCAAGTCGACCACCTCGCGCCAGGCCTACGATGGGCTCACCGAGGGCTTCGGCCCGGGCTTCAACGGGCCGCTGCTGATCGCGGCCAAGTTCCAGACGGCGGCCGACGCGAGACAGACCGTGCCGCAACTGCAGCGGGCGGTCGGCGCGGCCCCCGATGTCGCCGAGGTCTCCGCCGCGAGCCACGACAAGCAGGGCACGGTCGTCGTCTTCTCCGCAATCTCGAAATCGGCCCCATGGGCCAACGCCACCGTGACCCTGGTCGAAGACCTGAGGGAAGGCGTCATCCCGAAGGCGGTGCGGGGGACCGGGGGCGCCGCCCACGTTGGCGGTCAGACGGCCGGCTACATCGACCTCGCCACCCAGATCTCCGACAAGCTGCCGCTGATGATCGCGATCGTGGTTGGGCTCAGCTTCGTGGTGCTGCTGCTTGCCTTCCGCTCGCTGCTGGTGCCGGTCAAGGCTGCGGCGGCGAACCTGATCTCGGTCGCGGCCTCGTACGGCGTGGTGACGGCGGTCTTCCAGTGGGGCTGGGGCGCATCGCTGATCGGCCTCGACCACTCGATTCCGATCGTCAGCTTCGTGCCGCTGCTGATGTTCGCGATCCTCTTCGGCCTCTCGATGGACTACGAGGTCTTCCTGCTGACGCAGATGCGCGAGCACTACGCGGCGCACGGCGACGCCAGGCGGGCGACGATCGAAGGGCTCGCCAACACGGGCCGGGTGATCACCTCTGCGGCGGCGATCATGGTTTGCGTCTTCACCAGCTTCGTGCTCAACGGCAACCCCGTGGTGAAGGAGTTCGGGGTCGGGCTGGCGGTCGCGATTGCCATCGATTCGACCCTGGTGCGCTGCCTTCTGGTGCCCGCGGTGATGGTGCTGCTCGGCCGCCGCGCCTGGTGGCTTCCCGGCCCGCTCGACCGGGTCGTCCCGCACATCAGCATCGAGGGAGAGGACTTCTTCGCCCGGCGTGACGCAGCCCTCGCCGCCGGTGGATCGAGAACAGGTGCCCCCGACGGGCCGGGAGTGGGTGCCCCCGATGGGCCGGACACGGGAGATATAGACCCGTTGCTGGCCCATCGCTCGGAAGAGGACGGTGACTGAGGGCAATGTTCCCGCTGAACCTCCCGAATGCGCTCACCCTGCTGCGCATCCTCGCGGTGCCGGTCGTCGTCGTCGCGCTGCTCGGGGAGACGCCCAACGGCGACGCGCTGGCAGCCGCCGTCTTCGCGCTGGCGGCCCTGACCGACGGGCTCGACGGTTACTTCGCTCGCTCGCGCGATGCGGTCACCACGTTCGGCAAGCTGATGGACCCGCTCGCCGACAAGCTGCTGATAACGGCGGCGCTGGTTTCCCTGGTCTCGCTGGACCGCCTCGAGGCCTGGGTCGCGATGGTGATCATCGCGCGCGAGATCGCGGTCACCGGGCTGCGCGCCATTGCCGCCGAGCGCGGGATCGTGATCGCCGCCAGCTGGCTGGGCAAGGTGAAGACCGTCCTGCAGATCGCCGCCGTGATCGCCCTGATCGCCACCAATCCGGCCCCCGCCTGGGCCAACGCGCTCCTCTACCTTGCGGTTGCGGTGACCGTGATCAGCGGCGCCGACTACTTCTTTGGCCTGCGCCGCAGGATCGAGGCGGAGCGCGAAGCCCGCGCCGGCGTCAAGGCCAGGACCGGCTGAGCCGCCAATCGACGGGACGATTCCCCACCACATAGGTGCATTTCCGTCCCGTCGGCAGGATTCGCCAATCGACGGGACGATTTCGCACCGTATGGGTGCATTTCCGTCCCGTCGGCAGGGGAATCAGGCGGCGGGGGCCTCGAGCCACTCGCGCATGCTCAGGTGGTGGCGCTGGTGCTCGCCGCCCTCCAGCTCGGCGCGGAGATCCTCAAGCGTCCCGTAGCGCTCGGCGACCACGTTGTGGCGGTGAATGGTCTCCAGGTTCTCCTGGCGGGCCATCACGAAGGCGTCGCCCGAGAGGTCGGGATATCCCTCGACGACGCGGCGCACCATCTCCCGCACGCAGTCCTCGACGAAGCGTGGCTGCGAGTGGGCCTTGGCGACGACCGCCAGCTCGTCCGGACGCTTCATCAGCTCGTAGATCTCCGAGCTCATCGACTGCTCGACGATCCGCAGCAGCTCCGGTGCGTCGATCCACGCCGGGCCGCCCTCCGGGCAGCCGACGTGGAGCGTGCCGATGCCGCGCTGGTTGTGAGTTGCGATCGGCACGGCGTCGAGTGCCAGCTCGATCTGCTCGGGGTTGAAGCCGTGGGCGGCGAGCCGTTCCCGGGCCAGCCCACCGACCATCTCCTGCGCGCAGGGGCAGGCGGTCATCCCCTGGGCTTGGACGCCGGTCAGCGTCCGAGTTCCCCTCTCCGAGGCGACCGCCGTCCCGAACAGCACGTAGATCTCCTGCGTGAGCTGGCCGCTGGCGGGCGTGCTGACGGTCTCCGGATAGCGCGCGGTCACCGAGACCTCCGCACGCGACCCGCCCTGGCGCTCCAGCACCCGCTGGGCGATGTGAGCGGCGAGGACCTCGGCGCGGAACGCCTCGCCCAGCACGACCTCGTCGATCGCCTCGCCGACGACCTCCTCGAAGCGGGACATGTGGACCCCTGCCTGGCGTGGGTTGAGGTCGACGAAGCACTCGAAGTCGGCGTGGTAGAGGTTCTCGGCGCCGTCCGCCTTGACGCGGATCACCTTCTCGACCCCGGTGATGCCGACCCGCGAGAGGCTGACCCTCGTTACCGGGGTCGAGGACTGCACGTCCGGCGTGGACGGGGAGACGGTTGTCACCTGACTTGCCATCGGTCCCTGAAGGTTAGGCAACCGCCGCCGGCACCCGGAGCCAGCGGTCGAATCTGCGCCGGCAACACCGGTTGAATGGCGGGCGTTTGCCCTCCCTATACTTCGCCCTGGCTGGAGCATCGGGGTCAGCCGCGGAGGAGAAATAGGGTCGTACGGAGGCAGTGAGATCGAGCCGCTGGAGGCAGCCCCGAGCGGGTTGGAGCAGAATTCGGGCGATCAGCCCTTCGCGGAGCCCGAGGAGCTCCAGCGGTTAATCGCGCTCGGTCGCGAGCGTGGCTTTCTGACCTTCGAGCACATCGCCTCCACCCTCGAGGAGGTGGAGGTGACCAAGGAGCAGGTCGCCGGGCTCCACACGCGGCTGGTCGAGCACGGCGTGGAAGTGATCGCCGAGGACGGCGTCGATACCTACAAGGAGCAGCGCACCGGGGCGACCAACGGCCAACCCAGGAAGCCCGAGTTGGACTTGACCATCGAACCCAGCCTGGACTCGCTGCGGCTATACCTGCGCTCGATCGGCAAGGTTGACCTGCTGACCGCCCAGCAGGAGGTCGAGCTGGCGAAGCGGATCGAGCGTGGAGACATGCTCGCCAAGCGGCAGATGGTGGAGGCCAACCTGCGCCTGGTCGTATCGATTGCGAAAGGCTATTTGGGCCGCGGGCTGAGTTTCCTCGACCTGATCCAGGAGGGGTCGCTGGGGCTGATCCGGGCGGTGGAGAAGTTCGACTACCGCCGCGGCTACAAGTTCTCCACCTACGCGACATGGTGGATCCGCCAGGCGGTAACCCGGGCGATCGCCGACAAGGCGCGGACGATCCGCATACCGGTCCACATGGTGGAGAAGCTGAACCGCGTCGCTCATGTGGAGCGCCAGCTGGTGCAGCGCCTGGGCCGCGAGCCCGAGCCGGTGGAGATTGCCGCCGAACTGCGCTGGTCGGTCAGCGACGTGAGGGAGATCCTGCGGGTTGCGCAGCTGCCGGTCTCGCTCGAGAAACCGGTGGGCGACGAGGACGAGTCTGAGCTCGGCGACTTCGTCGCCGACGACGGGGTGGTCGAGCCCTTCGAGGAGGCGAGCGAACACCTCCAAAAGGAGGGAGTGCGCAAGGCCCTGGATGCCCTTCCGGAGCGCGAGCGGCAGGTGATCGAGTTGCGCTACGGGCTCTCCGGCCTGGAACCTCTGACCCTCGAGGAGGTGGGGCGCGCCTTCGGTGTCACCCGGGAGCGGATCCGCCAGATCGAGAACAACACGCTGAAGAAGCTCCAGCGCCTGCCCGAGGCGCAGATGCTCCGCAGCGCCGGCTGACGCTCGCGCGGCCTGGGGTAAGGCGCGCGCGGTTACCGGCGGTGGCCAGAGAGGCCCGGTCGGATGCCGCCGGTGACCAGAGCGGCCCGCCGGATGCCGCCGGTGGCCGCGTTATTTGACGTGTTCGAGATATTCGCCCCAGGTGGGGAAAACTCTCGAACACGTCCTTGGAAGCGGCGGCGGGGGGGCTAGCGAGGGTCGAGGACGAAGAGCGCGATGTCGCGGTCGGTGCGCGCCTCGTATTCGTCGAAACCCGAATACTGGTCGTTGTGCCTGCGCCAGAGCTCGGCGCGTTCCTCGCCCTCGGCGACCCGTGCCCGGACCAGGCGCCGGTCGCGCCCCACCTCGACCTCGGCGTCCGGGTTCGCCTTCAGGTTGAGCGACCAGGCGGGCGCCCGGCTGTGGCCGGCGTTGGAACCGATTACGACCAATCGATCGCCGTCGGCCAGGTAGACGACGGGCGCGGTTCGCTGCTGCCCCGACCTGCGGCCCGTCGTGGTCAGCAGTAGGACCGGCGCCTTGGCGACGTGGCCGCCGATCCTCCCGCCGCTGAGGCGATAGAGGGGTACGTTCAGCCTTCCCGTCCAGCGCAGCCCCGTGGCGCCGATCGCCTGCGAGGCGCGCGAATAGAACCTGTCCCCGAGCACGGCGGGAGTATGTCAATCCCAGGTGCGGGCTGAGCGAGTGGGGGAGGTGAGAATCGAACTCACTCAGGCAGTGCCACCGATTTTACAGACCGGCCCGGCTCTCCTACTCCGGCGCTCCCCCGGCTAGAGCAGCGATTCTAGAGGCGGCGAGGGCGCGACGCCGCGTTGGTCATCGACCTCGAATCGAGCGTACTTCGGCCCGCCTAGACGGATGCAGCTGCGTCCGTCCACTCGCGGCGACTGCCTCCCCGGTATCCCCCTGCCTTCTTGGGTGCGCCTGTCGCAATTCCAACATACGAGCAAATGCTCCGTTCCCCTCTGAGTCAGACAGAACAGACAGAAACGTTCAGAGATCGTCGCTGACCTGTCGATGGAATGATGGGCCGGTGAGTTCGAGCAATCTCGATGGCCGGGTGATCGCCATCGCCGGCGTCGCCGGAGGGCTGGGCCCGGTCGTGGCGGAGCGGTTGGCCGCTGCCGGGGCGACGGTCGCGGGGGCCGACCGGGAGCAGGCGCGAGCCGACGAGGTTGGCGCTGGGCTGGGACTGGTGCAGGATCGCTGGGACGGCCGTGCCGTCGATCTGCTCGACGAGGCGGCGGCCCGCGCATGGTGCGCGGCTCTGGTCGAGCGGTTCGGGCACGTCGACGGGCTCCTGCACCTGGTGGGTGGCTGGCGGGGCGGGCAACCCCTGCACGAGGCCCCGCTCTCGGACTGGGAGCTGCTTCACGACCTGCTGGTGCGCACCGTCCAGCACACCACCCGTGCCTTCCACGACGCGCTGCTCGCCGGCGGCATGGGCCGCTTCGTGCTCGTCTCCGCCAAGCAGGCGCAGGCGCCTTCCAACGCCAACGCCGCCTACGCAGCCGCCAAGGCCGCCGCGGAGGCCTGGACGCTCGCGCTGGCCGACGGGTTCGGCGGGCGCGGCGCCACCGCGAACATCGTCGTCGTCGATGCGATCCTCACTCCGCAGATGCGGGAGGAGAACCCCGGCAAGGAGTTCCCGACGTTTGCCCCCGCCGAGCACATCGCCGAGGCGATCGTCTTCCTATGCTCGGATGCCGGCGCGAGCATGAACGGACAGCGGCTCCCACTTACCATCAGCTGACATGAGCAAGGCGGCAACAGGCAAACGACCCAATGTGAGCAGGGCGCCCAAGGACGAGATGACTATCGGGGAGCTCGCGGAGCGGACCGGGATGACCGTGCGCAACATCCGCGCGCACCAGACCCGTGGGCTGCTCCCCCCGCCAATGGTCCGCGGTCGGACGGGCTACTACAACGAGGAGCACGTGGCGCGAGTCGCGCTGACGCGCGAGATGCAGGCGGACGGCCTCAACCTGGAGGCGATCCGGCGCGTCCTGGAGAGCGGAGAGGGATCGGCGGCTGCAATCTTCGACTTCACGCGCGCCCTGCGGGCGCCCTTCGAACACGAGGCGCCCGAGATCATCGACGCAGCCGAGCTGTCGAGACTCTGGGGGGAGGAGGCGGACGCCAAGCTGCTGCGGAAGGCCGAGAAGCTCGGCATCCTCCGCGCCCTCCCCGACGGTCGCATCGAGGTGATCAGCCCCCGCCTGCTGCAGGCCGCGGTCGAGCTGGCCAAGCTGGGGATCGGGGCGGGGGGTGCGCTCCGGACGGCTGAGAAGCTCCGGCGCCACGCCGACGGCGCGGCCCATGCCTTCATCAAGCTCTTTGCCGAGGAGGTCTGGAAGCCGTTTGAGGAAGGCGGCCGCCCTGAGGGGGAATGGCCGAAGATGAACGAGGCGCTCGAACGGATGCGGCCGCTTGCCGCCGGCGCCGTGCTGGCGATGTTCCAGATTGCGATGAGCGAAGCGACCGAGATGGAGAGCGAGCGAACGCTGAAGCTCGCGGCGCGGCGCACCGATCAGAAGGGACGGCACCGCAAGCGATAGCGAGCCCGCGGCCTGGGGGAGAGTGCCCCTACGCGAGTGCCGCGCCCGTCAGCTCCTCGGCGGCCGCGCCGTGCCCGGCATAGGGCAGGACCGCGAAGTACATGAGCGAGGGAAGCAGGGAGTCGAGGTCCTCTGTTTCTTCTCTGTTGAGGCGCGTGTAGAGAACCGCTTCGATGCCCCCGACGATCCCGACTGCGGTGATCGCCGAGCGGGGCTCCGGAAGCTCTTCGCGAACCTGGGCGTCGATGCAGCCGGCGAAGTGGTCCAGCAACTGGTCGCGCCGCAGCAGCGCCGGCGTGCCGGCGGCGCGCGCCTCGACAATGAGCGTGCGGGCGGCATCCGGTTCAGCGGCGATGAAGCCCAGGAGCTCCTCCAGGCCCATCCGCAGCCGGTCGCGCCAGTACGAGCCACCCTCGCTCGCGGCGGCCTCGACACGTTCGCGAAGCCGTTCACAGACCGCGTCGAGCGCGGTGAGGAAGCAGTGCTCCTTGTTCTCGAAGCTGACGTAGAAGGCCGGTCGCGAGACGCCCGCCCGCTGGAGCACGTCCTCGACCGCCACCTCGCGATAGCCGAGCTGGGCAGCGGCCCGCAGCATCCCGGCGAGCACGCGCTCGCGCTGAACGGCCCTGACCAGGTCCGGCGGGATGCCCTTCATGCCGGCCGGAAACTGCCCGTTGAACTTGGCAAGGAGCTCGGCAACCGCGCTCACCTCCGAGAGTGACCAGCGATCGCCGATCGCGGAGACCAGCATCTCGCGGCTTAGAAGCACCCTGTTCGATGGCATATAAGAACTGACTCGTTTCTGCCGGTAACCCAGTCAGTTCTAGCACGGTACTGAGCGGATTTCCACCACGTCGGCAGCGGACGGGATGGAGCCGTCCGCGTGGCGCGGTCGTCCGCTCGTCGCAGGAAAGTGTCCGGCGCTGGCACACTTGAGCGCCCAGATGAAACGACTCCCCCGCGGTCATCACAGCCTGCCCCCCGAAGCCGTCGCACAGAACCAGCGCGACCGGATTGTCGCGGCGATCACGGAGTCTCTCCATGAGCGGGGCTGCGAGAAGACCACCGTATCGGTGATCTGCCGCTCTGCCCACGTCTCCAAGAGCGACTTCTACCGGCTCTTCGGCAGCAAAGACGAATGCTTCAGCGCCGCGTACGAGGTCGCGGCCGAGCGACTTCGGGCGGAGGTCGTCGCGGCATGCGCGGAGCGCGGGGATTGGGCGCAGGGTGTGTGCGCGGCACTCGCCTCGGCGCTCGCCTTCCTGGCGCGCGAGCCAGCCTGTGCGAGCCTGCTCTTGGTTGAGGGCCTGCGCGGCGGGCGCGGGCTCCACGATCGCTTCCAGCAGGCGCTCGGGAGCTTCGTCCCCGATCTACGCGACGGCGCTCCGGCGGCGGCGAACGGCGCCCGGCCGCCAGGGGCGGCCGACGAGGCGGTCGTCGGCGGAATCGCCTCGCTGCTCGGGCGGCATGTCGTCGACGACGAGGCCGAGCGACTCGAGGAGTTCTTCCCCGACATTGCGGAGTTTGCGCTGACCCCCTACGTCGGCCCCGTCGAGGCGCGCCGCATAATCTCAGCGGCATGAGCGACGCGGCGACAACGGCTGGCGGCGTGGCGGGGGAGAGGGTGTCCGTGCCGGGTGCCGGGGTCCTGCCCTCCCAGGCGCTGAGCCAAGCAATCGATGCCGAATGGGTCAGCTCGGGCGACTACCGGATCCGCCCCGCGGCGATTCAGCCCGCCAGCATCGACCTGCGCCTCGGCGATTTCGCCTGGGCGCTGCGCTGCAGCTTCCTGCCGGACGTCGACTCGGCGGTGGAGGAGAAGATCGACGGGCTCGCGTTTCAGAAGATCGACCTGCGCGACGGAGCGGTGCTGGAGCGCGACCGTCCCTACCTGGTGCCGTTGCTCGAGGAGCTGGCCCTGCCGGAGGACGTACGGGCGAAGGCGAACCCCAAGAGCTCGACCGGGCGCCTCGACGTGTTCACCCGGGTTCTGACCGACCGTCACCACCGGTTCGATGAGGTTCGCGCCGGCTACCGGGGAAAGCTCTATCTGGAGGTCGTCCCACGCTCCTTTGCGATCCAGGTGCAGAGCGGGCTCTCTCTCAACCAGCTGCGGCTGGTTCGCGGTGACGTTCGGCTCAGCGACCAGGACATCCGCAACCTCCAGCGCGAGCTCCCGCTCCTCTACCTCGATTCCCACCCCCTGGGGGAGTCGGACCTGGCGCTTGCCGATGGACTCTTCCTGAGCGTCGACCTCTCCGGGCCCAGCGACCGGATCGTCGGCTACCGGGCGAAGAAGAACAGCCTGCCGATCGACCTCTCCCGGACGCGGGCCTATCGCTGGACCGACTACTGGGACCCGGTATACCCAGAGGGCGGCGGGCGGATCGTCCTCGAGCCGGAGATCTTCTACCTGTTGCTCTCGGCCGAGGGAGTCTGCATCCCGCCGCAGATCGCGGCCGAGATGATGGCCTACGACCCGACCGCCGGCGAGCTGCGGACCCACTACGCCGGGTTCTTCGACCCCGGGTTCGGCTATGACCCGGCCGGCGAGCGCCACGGCAGCCGCGCCGCGCTCGAGGTGAGGGCACGCGACGTCTCCTTCATGGTCGAGCACCGCCAGCCGGTCTGCAAGCTGGCGCTGGAGTGGATGAGCGCCCCGGCCGAGCGCCTGTACGGCGAGGCACTGGGGTCCAACTACCAGGGCCAGGTGACGATGCTGAGCAAGCACTTCGAGGACCAGGCGGTTGCCTGAGGGGCCGCCCTCACATCCCCGCGTGCATCTGAGCCTCAATCCCCTGATCTCGCGGGCCTCTGCACTCCGCATCCCTTCGCCGGGAGCCAATTCCCTCCACCCAGGTAGCACCACCACCTGGGTGAGCGGAAATCGCCCCCCCAACTCGGCCTGCGAAGCGGAGAGTCTCTCCGATCTCGGTGGATTGAGGCTGAGTGGCTCTCAAGCGAGCGCGTTCGCCTTTACTCGCGCTGAGCGCCAGGAACAGCGAACGGTTGCCCTCCTGCGGTCGTTTGACTCCTTCCTTCCCGGGTGCGTTCGCCTTTACTCGCGCTGAGCGCCAGTAAAGGCGAACGCGCTCCATGGGACCCGTCCAGGACGGCGACCTGTCTAGGATGGGTTGGATGGGCGACCGGACCTGGCACGTGTACCTGTCGGGGGAGATCCACTCCGACTGGCGCGAGCGGATCGAGGCCGGCGCGCGCGAGGCGGGCCTGCCGATCTCCTTCTCTGCGCCGGTCACCGACCACGCGGCATCCGATGACGCCGGGGTCGGAACGATGGGTGAGGAGAGCGACGCCTTCTGGCGCGACCACATGGGCGCCGGTGTCAACGCGATCCGCACCCAAACGCTGATTCGCGCCGCCGACATCGTCGTCGTCCGCTTCGGCGAGAAGTACCGGCAGTGGAACGCGGCCTTCGACGCCGGCTGCGCCGCCGCCCTTGGCAAGCCGATCGTCACCCTGCACGACCCCGACCTGGACCACGCCCTCAAGGAGGTCGACCGCGCCGCGCAGGCGACGGCGCGCACCGCTGAGCAGGTCGTCGACGTCCTTCGCTACGCGATCGCGGGCACGCTCCCCTAACGTCCGGCCCATATACGAACATCTGTTCGTGCGATGGGACGAGCAACGAATCGAGAAGGAGGACGCAAGCAGGCTGTTCGGTCTGGCTGAGGAATCGGTGGTGAGGACGTTCGATGCGCCCGAGGCGCTTGGCATTCGATTTCACGAGGTCCGCGCGAAGTCGGCGCTGAACCGAGTGCCAGGTGGTCGCTACGGGTTCGAGTGGACGATCAATCCGTTCCGCGGCTGTACCCACGCCTGCCGATTATCGATACTGCTTCGCGCGCCGGACCCATAAGTACCTTGAACTCGACGCCGGGCGGGACTTCGAGCGGGAGATCGTGGTGAAGGTGAACGTGCCGGAGCTGCTGCGGGCGGAGCTGGCGCGGCCGAGCTGGGGTCGGGAGTTGGTGGCTCTGGGCACGAACACCGATCCGTACCAGTGGGTTGAGAGCCGCTACCGGATGATGCCCGAGATCTTGGTGGCCCTCGAGGAGGCGGAGACGCCTGTCTCGGTGCTGACCAAGTCGCCGCTGGCGCTGCGGGACATCGAGATCTACGAGCGGATGTCGAAGCGCCTTCCGGTCTCAGTCAACCTCTCCGTGCCGACTCTGGACGAGCAGGTCTGGCGGGCGACAGAGCCGCACACTCCCAGTCCCGCGTCGCGGCTCGATGCGGTTGCCGAGCTGCGCCGGCGGGGGATCGATTCCGGCGTCCTGATCGCCCCCCTGATGCCGGGCATCAACGACGATCCTGAGCAGGTGCAGCCGATCGTGGATCGTGCCCGGGAGGCCGGCGCGACCTTCCTTGGCGGCGTTGCCCTCCACCTTCGTGACGAGGTCCGCGACGTCTTCTTCGGATGGCTCCGGGTCAAGCGCCCCGACCTCGTTGCTCGCTACGAGCGACTCTACCCCGATGGTCGTGCGTACCTTCGCCCCGGCCAGCGCCAGCGCGTCACCAGTGCCGTCGAGGGTTGGGGCCGCACCCGGATGAGGTCCAGCCCGGCGAGCCGTGCGGTTCCGGTGGCAGGTGCGGTTGGGGCGGGGGGTACCCCGTCGGGTGGAGTCCGAGCCGCGCGAGTCCTCAGGCCGGCGCGTCAGATGTCCCGGCGGGCGGAGCAGATCGCAGCGGAACGGCGCTCCGATCCGGCGGGCGGGCCGGCCGGTCAGGGCTCGCTGTTCTAGGGAGCGTGATGCTGGTCAGTACGAGCGCGTCAAGTTCGCATTGCGCTCCTGGTCACGTCACCTCCTGAGCCCAGGGCACCTCCCGAGCCC
This sequence comes from uncultured Solirubrobacterales bacterium, assembly GCA_963707965.1. Taxonomy (GTDB): domain Bacteria; phylum Actinomycetota; class Thermoleophilia; order Solirubrobacterales; family 70-9; genus VRUE01. Next base: position 362,987 of record CAVPRR010000007.1, on the reverse strand, counting down.
ACGTCACTCCAGGTCCTCGAAGCGGCATTCCTCCGGCGCCTTGTCGTCCCGAAAGCGATGGAATCGCGCCCCGTGCCGGATGCGTCCGGCGCTGGCGTGGTCATAGCCGACCTCGATCACCAGCTCGGGGCGCAGTGCAACCCACTCAAGGTCGCGCCCTCCGGTCCAGCGGCTCGGCTCGGCGCTGCCGCGCTCGCCGGTCTCCAGCGGGGCGAGCAACTCGCGCAGCCCCCGTTTGGTCGCGGCGTTGAAGCCGGAGATATGGCCCACGGGCCGCAGCTCCTCACCGTCGTAGAGGCCCAGGATCAGCGAGCCGACGGTGCCCTCCTCTTTGCCCGGCCGCCATCCCATCACGACGCAATCGATTGTCCTCTCGCGCTTGACCTTCGCCATGCCCCGGCGCTTGCCCGGCAGGTAGGGCGCGTCGAGCCGCTTGGCCATGGTCCCCTCGCTGCTCAGCAGCCATCGCTCGGCCCGCTCGGGGTCGGTGCTCAGCGGTGTCAGCTCGATCGCCGTCCGCCCCGCCAGCGTTTCCAGACGGTTGCGGCGCTCGGCGAGCGGGGACTCCAGCAGCGCCTCGTCCCCCTCCGCAAGCAGGTCGAAGGCGACGTAATCCGCTGGGATCTCCCTAGCCAGCAGCCCGATCCGCGACTCGGCTGGGTGGATGCGGCTCTGCAGCGCGTCGAACTCGAGGTTGCCTTCGGAGTCGCGGATCACGAGCTCGCCATCGAGCACGTAGCGGCCGGGGGCGAAGCTGAGCTCGGGGAAGTAGCGGGCAAGGGCCTTGCCGCCACGCGACTGGATGTAGGTGTCGCCGCCGTCGACGAAGACGATTGCGCGGAAGCCGTCGAGCTTCGGCTCATACGCCCACCCCTCGCCGCGCGGCAGCTCTTTGCGGGTCAGCGCCAGCTGCGGCTTGATCGGCGGGGAGAGTGGCAGGGTCACCGTCCGACAGTGTGGCGCCTCGAGCGGCCCGCCACGCGACGACCATTCGGCGGTGGCTGGAGTCAGCCGTTCGCCCTGCGCGCGCGGCTCTGGCGCGGGTCAGGGACAGGCACCGCCGAGAGCAGCTTCTTCGTGTAGCTGTCGGTTGGACTCGAGCAAACGCGCTGCGCCGGGCCCTCCTCGACGATCCTGCCGTCGTGCATCACGGCGATTCGGTCCGAGACGTGGCGGACGATGCCGATGTCGTGTGCGACGAAGACGTAGGCGAGACCCAGCTCCTGCTGGAGGTCGCTCATCAGGTTGATGATCTGGGCCTGGATCGAGACATCGAGCGCGGACACCGGCTCGTCGGCGAGGATCAGCTTGGGCCGAGTCGCCAGGGCGCGCGCGATCCCGATCCGCTGCCGCTGCCCACCCGAGAACTCATGCGGGTAGCGGTTGTAATGCTCGGGCGAGAGGCCGACCCGGTCGAGCAGCTCCTGCACCTCGCGCTTGAGCACTGAGCCGGAGGCGATTCCGTGGAGCTTCATCGGGGTGCCGACGATCTGCACCACGCGCTTGCGCGGGTTGAGCGAGGAGAAGGGGTCCTGGAAGATCATCTGCATGTCGCGGCGCAGGGGGCGCAGCTGGCGCTGGCCGAGCCCGACGAGCTGGCGGCCCTCGAAGCGAACCGAGCCGGCGGTCGGCTCGATCAGCTGCAGGACGGCCCGGCAGAGGGTCGACTTGCCGGAGCCCGACTCTCCCACTATCCCCAGCGTCTCGCCCCTGGCGACCGTGAAGCTGACGCCGTCGACCGCCCTCACCCGGTCAGTCTCCCGGTCGAACAGCACGCCGGCCTTGATCGGGAAGTGCTTGACCAGGTCCGTGACCTCGAGAAGGGGCCCCCCGGCGGTCATCGGAGCCGACCCTCCGGCGCCTGCAGCCCGATTCGGCCATCCACCACGCGAAGCTCACGCTTCTGCTCTGCGGTGAGCCAGCAGCGGTCGCGTGGTTGCGGGGAGTCCGGGAGCCGGAACTCCAGCGGCGGAACCTGCAGGCAGCGATCGAACGCGTGCGGGCACCTTGGCCTGAAGTGGCAGCCGGGCGGCGGCGAGAGGAGCGAGGGGGGCGTGCCCGGAATCTGGGAGCAGCCGGGGGAGTTGCGGTCGGTCGATGCGGGTCAGCGATCCGAGGAGCCCCCATGTGTAGGGGTGCTGGGGGTCGTAGAAGAGCTCGTCGAGAGTGCCCTGCTCGACGATGCGCCCGGCGTACATAACCGCTACGCGATCGGCGATTTCGGCGACCACCCCGAGGTCGTGCGTGATGAGGACGATCGCGAGGTCGCGTTCGCCTGTTCAGCTCTCGCAGCAGGTCGAGGATCTGCGCCTGGATCGTCACGTCGAGCGCGGTCGTCGGCTCGTCGGCGATCAGCAGCTTGGGCTCGATGGCCAGCGCCATCGCGATCATCGCGCGCTGCCGCATCCCACCGGAGAACTCGTGCGGGTAGGAGTCGACGCGCGCGCTCCGCGTTCGGGATCCCGACCGCGTCGAGCAGCTCGATCGCGTGCCGGCGCGCCTCCTCGCCGGCACGTCGCGGTGGGCGCTCACCTGCCTCGACGATCTGGTCGGCGACCCGCTAGACCGGGTTGAGCGAGGTCATCGGGTCCTGGAAGACCATCGCATCCGGTCGCCGCGGATGCGGCGGAGGTCCTCCTCCGCCGCGTCGAGCAGCTCGGTCGCTCGAACCGGACCGTGCCCGCTATCGCCGCATTTTGGCGCTCGGGTGAGGCCCATCAGCGTCAGCGCGGTCGCCGACTTGCCGCTAGCCGGACTCGCCGACAAGGGCAAGCACCTCACCGGGCCGCAAGCTCGATGTAGACCCGTCGACCGCCTGCACGACGCCGTCTTCGGTGGTGAAGGAGACGCGCGAGGTTGTGGACCTCGAGCAGTGCGTCGGCTCGCTCGCTCGCGACATCCGTCGATGCGGGGAGCCGGAATCGTCATCGAGTCTGGATGCGCGGGTCGAGCGTAGGCGTAGGCGATGTCCACGACGGCGTTGAAGAGTGACGACGAAGAAGGCGCCGAACATCGTCACCGCCATGAGCGGCGGCAGGTCGAGCTTGCCGATCGCGTCCGCGGCATACTGCCCGACGCCCGTCGAGGTTGAAGACCGTCTCGGTGAGGATCGCCCCGCCGCCGATCACCGCGCCGAAGTCCAGGCCGAACAGGGTGATCGACGGGGATCAGCGAATTGCGCAGCACGTGGTGTGATCAGGATGCGGCGCTCGCGAGAGGCCCTTGGCGCGGGCGGTGCGGACGTAATCCTCGCCCATCATGTCCAGCACGTCGGAGCGCAGGACTCTGGAGTAGAAGCCGATGAAGAGGATCGCGAGCGCAACCAGGGCAGGACCAGGTGCCAGACCCACTCGAACGGGTCGTCGGAGAACTCGACATAGCCGCCGTTGGGAAAGATCTGCGCCCTGTAGGTGAGGTAGTAGAGGAGGATCGAGGCCAGCCAGAAGACCGGCATCGAGATCCCGATCAGCGCCAGAGCACGGTCAGGAGCCGGTCGGAGATGCGGCCTGCATGGAGCGCGCTGTAGTACGCCGAAGAGCGATCGCCGAAGACCATCCAGAGATCGCGGCGCCGATGCAGAGCGAGAAGGTCGCCGGTAGCCCCTTGCGATCTGCTCGTCGACGTTGAGCTGGCTGATGTAGGAGACCAGGTCGCCCGTGAAGATCTTCTTCATCATCGTCAGGTACTGGACGGAGAGCGATTCGTCGAACCCCCATTCCTTCGGTGATCGAGGCGACCAGCTCCGGTTCGCGTTCTTGCCGGCCATCCGCTGCGCCGGATCGCGGTTGGGGATCACGTTGAAGATCAGGAAGACGATCACCGAAACCGCAAAGAGAACGAAGAGCCATCCCGATCAGCCGGCGGACGACGAAGCGGCCCATCAGATCGCGATCCCCTCCGGCTCGGCCATCCCGGCGTGGGCCTCGACCTGACTTTCGATTTCGGGTCGAGCGCGTCGCGCAGCCCGTCGCCGAAGACGTTCAGCGAGAGGACCGTGAGCAGGATCATCATCCCGGGGAGGATCGTCAGCAGCGGCGCGCTGGAGATCAGTTCGACGCCCGACGGAGATCATCGTCCCCCACGAGGAGTTGGGCGGCTGGACGCCGGCGCCGAGGAAGGAGAGGCCCGCCTCGAGCAGCATGTTGTTGGCGATGTTGAGGGGCAAGAAGACGACGATCGTCGAGAGCAGGTTCGGCAGCAGCTCGCTGAACATGACCCGCAGCGGCCCGGCACCCTGCGCGACCGCCGCCTCGACGAACTCTTTCTCGCGCAGCGCCAGCACCTCGCCGCGGATCGGGCGCGCCATGTAGGGGGTGTAGACGACGCCGATGATCAGGATCGGAATCCAGATCGAGGAGCCCGAGATGTTCGATCGGCCCGAGCTTCAGACCGCCGACCGCCAGCGCCGTGCCCAGGGCGATGCCGAGCAGCAGCACCGGAAAGGCCCAGATCACGTCCATGGCCCTCGAGATCACCGAGTCGATCCGGCCGCGGTAGTAGCCGGCGAGCAGGCCGAGCACGAGTCGCCATCAGGGTGGTGATCAGCGCCGAGACGATGCCGATGAAGAGCGAGTGTGCGCCCCCCGTACATCAGCCGCACCATCACGTCGCGGCCGAGTCGCCCGTCGGCGCCGAGGAAGAACTTGCCTCCCGCGCCGAACCAGACCGGGTCGATCGGCAGGCCTTCGGGGGTGACGACGTCGCGCTTTTCGCTGTCGACCGTGATCCGTTCCAGCGTGTGCGTGTCGTTGGGCCCCGTGTCCGCGACGTGCTTGCTCCAGAGTGGAGCCGCGAGGACGAAGACGACGATCAGCAAGAAGAGGCCCAGGAAGGCGAGCGCGACCCGGTTGCGGCGCAGCCGCCGCAAGGCGAGGCGCCAGGGGCCGCTCCCCTCCAGCGAGGTCCGCGCCGGCGCCGCGTGGGGCGCAGAGGCCACCCTCTGCGTGGGGCTCGCCAGCCACCCCTCTATCTTGCCGGAGGCCGCTTCTCTACTTGAATTCGAAGCTGGTCAGGTACTGGCCGAAGGTCGGGTTGAAGATCACGTTGTCGAGGTTGACGGCGTCGGAGACGAAGGTCGACAGCGTGCGCGTGCCGTAGGGGGCCCACGGCGCCTTTTCCATGAATTCCTTGTCCAGTTCCGCGTATTCGGCTTCCTGCTTCGGGCCGAGCTGTTCTTCGCCGAGCCTCGTTGATTTTCGCGTTGAGGTCCGGGTAGTCCGTCCGCGACGTGTTCGTGTTGTTGGTCGGCAGGATGCTTTCTCCGGCCAGCAGCGGTTCGAAGAAGTCGTTCGGGTGCGGGTAGTCCTCGTACCAGTCGATCCAGCCGGTGTCGAGGTCGGGCGTCGATTCGTTTCCAATCACCGTGAAGAAGTTGTCCCCGAGCACTTTCAGGTTGGCGTTGAAGCCGAGCTTTTTGAGCACGTCCTGGTAGTAGGCGCCCACTTCTTCCTGGGGGCTTTCGTCGTCCGTCCAGACCGTGATGTCCCGATCGCTCGGGTTCGCCTCCTCGATCAGCTTTTCGGCCTTCGCCATGTCGTGGGGATAGAGGTCGTAAGGCTTGTAGCCCGGCATCCCGGGGGGGAGTACCTGGTGAAGAGCCTTGAGCTGGCCCGCGTAGATGCGTTCCAGCGCGCGGCTGTCGATCGCGTAGTTGACCGCCTGGCGGACCTTGAGGTCGTCGAACGGCGGCCTCTCTTCGTTCATCCAGAAGTAGTAGGTGCTGATCGTCGGCTCGATCGCGGAATTGCGTCCCCTCGTACTTTTCCTTGATCCGCGAGTATTGGTCCGCGGGGGGTGGGTTCTGCATCCAGTCGTAGTTGCCCTGTTCGATTTCGTTGACCTGTGTCGAGTCGTTGGTGATGACCGTCACCTCCGCCTTGTCCACGTGCCCGTCGGGGTAGTCGGGCATCGCCGGCCCGTTCGCTTTCTCCCAGTAGGGGTTGCGCGCGTAGGACCAGCTGCGCCCCGGGTCGACGCTGGTGATCATGTAGGGCCCGGTGGCCGGCGGGGGGTTCGGCGTCTGGTCTTTGTTGGGAGTGTCGGGCGGGACGGGTGCGGAGAACATCAGGCCCAGCTCGTAGGTGAAGGTGCCGCTCGGCGCCACCAGTTCGATGACGATTTCGCCGGTCTTGTCATCGGTCTTGATGCCGGGGATGCCGCCCTGCTTGGTTTCGGCGAACTTTTCCGCGCCGACGATCTTCGTGAAGAAGGGAGAGCCGCCGGAGTTGACCTTGAAGAGCCTTTCGACGGCGAACGTGAAGTCGGACGCCTTGACGGGCGTGCCGTCCGAGTATTTGAGCCCCTTGCGAAGGTTCAGCGTGTAGGTCTTGCCGCCGTTGGTGATCTTGGGCAGGCTCTCCGCCAGGCCCGGGACGACCTTGCTGCCCGCCTCGCCTTCGGCGTGCGCGTAGGTGAGCAGGCCGATGTAGGTGTCCGCCATCGCCGTCCAGCCTTCTGCCGTGTAGGAGAGCTGCGGGTCGATGTAGTCGGGGGGTTCGGCATAGGTCACCGTCAGCGTGCCGCCCTCCTTGCCGCCGCCGTCGCTGCCACAGGAGGCGAGTCCGAGCGTCGTAGCCATCGCCAGCCCAACTACCGAAAGAACTGCGCCTAGCTTCTTCACTCGAGACCTCCAGGTCGGATTGCCGGACGATCCGCCGGAACCGCCGGAATGAGCTCAACCATAACGTCGTCGTCGGCTTTTACATTAGCCCCTGTCGGCCAGTTGGACCCGAGAACCGGGGGCCGCGAGCGCGACGATCGCGACCACGCCCGCTCCGGCGACGAGGAAGGTGGCGCGCGGGCTGAAGCGGGAGGCGATCAGGCCTCCGGCGAGGAAGCCGACGCCCGGCATGGCGGCGCCGACCGACTCGAGCACGCTCATGACGCGTGCCTGCATGGTCGCTGTGGTCAGCTCCTGAACGGCACTGACCACGGCGACCCACTGGACGCCGTTTCCAGCTCCGCCCAGGACAGAGGCTGCGCAGGCCATCGTGAGGGTCTGCGCGGCGGCCATCCCGAGATATCCGCCGCCGACAGCGAGCGTGCTGAAGAAGAGCAGCAACGGCAGCGACGCGCGTCGCAGCGCGGCGAAGACGATGCTGCCCAGCACCATCCCACTGCCCCAGCTGCCGAGCAGCAGGCCGTAGCCGGCGTCGCCGGTGCCGAGGGTCTCCTTGGCGTAGATCACCTCGATCGGGATCACGGCGGAGAAGAAGACGAACGCTGCCGCCTGCGCCGCCAGCAGGCGCCGAAGCTTGATGCCGCGGCGGATGTAGCCAAAGCCGGCGCGGAGCCGCTCGCGCAGATGCCCCGGCTCGGGCTCGGCCTGCGGCAGCGTGCCCGCCGTGAGCAGGATCCACGCGATCGCGTAGAAGGAGGCGGCGTCGAGCAGCAGCGCCGACTGGATGCCGAACGCCCGCAACCACGACGCCGGCGATGGCGGGGCCGAGCGCGGCGCCGCCGGTGAAGGCGACGTTGAGGATCGCGTTGCCGGCGCGCAGCTCGCCCTCCGGCTCCAGCATCGCGGCGCGACGGCGCGGGTCAAAGCCCGCGCGGTCAGGGCAAGGGCGGCGTCGATCGTCGCCACCGCGACGACGGCGACGAGCGAGAAATGGCCGGCCAGGAGCGCCAGGGCGCCGAAGGCAACCGCCTCGCCGGCAGTAGATCACCGGCAGCGCGATGCGCGGCGGCGGGCGCTCCATCCGAGCCACCAAGACCGGGGTCAGCAGCGCCGGCAGGAAGCTGGTCCCGAGGAAGAGCAGCGCTGTTGCCAGCGGGCTGCCGGTGAGGTCGAAGACCAGGACCGAGAGGGCAACGATGCCAAGCCAGTCGCCGATCTCGTTGACCGCGTAGGAGAGGGCGAGCCGGCGGAAGGCCGGCCGCCGCAGGGGGTCACGAAGGCTGGGAGTGCTCATTTCTCGACCCAATCTCCTACTCGCTTATGCACAAGTTTCCTTGCAATTGCACAAGTTTCCGCGAAGTTGTGCTACAAAGCTCCCAGTCAATAAAGAGCTTTCTCGCTTGATCTTTGGCGAGTGCATAGCAAAGGGCTTCGACTGAAAGGGATAGGCTCATGGGCTACAAGAAGTAGAAGACTTCAAGAGAAACGAACGCTACTTGCAAGTTCGTTTTCCAGTTGAGGGGCGCCCCAGCGGCGCCCCTTGCGCGTTCAGGGCCGGTTTTTGAAGGGTTTGACGCATTTGCAAAGTCCTGGCCAGTTGGTCTAGACGGGTTGTCGAGCTTGTTGAGACCGTCTACCGTGGTCAGCTGCAAGTAGCGGTGGCTGCCAAGGTAGCTCGCCAGTCGTAGGGAACTTTCCGGTACATGGAATCCAGACGGCTGAGGCGGGCGCCACGTAGCGGCCCAGAGGCAAATCCATGGAAAACGAGCGGCCCACACGGTTAAACCACCTGCTGCTGGTTACGGCCCTTGGCGCCAGCGCCGCCCTCGCTCTGTGGCGTGCGCCTACCGCGCATTGGGATCTGGCGTTGTTCGGAATCCTGCTCGGCTTTGCGATTGTCAGCGACCTGACCGGGATCGAAACGAAGTCCCACCTGAAGATCTCAGGCAGCTTCCTTGCTCTCGTGCTGGCTATCGTATTTCTCGGCGGAACGCCCGCCGGGTTGATCGGCCTCATCTCGATCCTCGCTGGCTGGGCGCGCTGGCGAGAAGGTCCCCATGACCTCCTGGTCAACTCGCTTACCTATCTGAGCTTCCCGCTCATCTGCGGAATCGGGTTCCACGAACTCGTTGCGGCCACCCAGATCACGGCGGCCGATCCGGTCTTCTACGTTCTCGTCTTCGGGGTCTTCCTCGCCGCCTTGGCGATGAACTTCACGATGATCGCCGGTGACGCCTGCTACCTGGAGCGCAGCTCCTTCGTCGAGAAGGCCCGGACGGCGCTGATCCCGCTGTTGGCCTCGGAGCTGTCGGCGGCGCTGATGGCGGTCGGCGTTGCCTTCATCTATACCGAGATCGGCCTGGCGGGCGTCGCGCTGTTCGGCATCGTGCTGATCACCTTCCAGTACCTGCTGCGCGAGCTGCTCAAGTCGCAGGAGCGTGCCGGCGAGCTCGAGGTGCGGACCAAACAGCTGGCCAGCTTCCAGGTCGGGATCCTGAGCGCCCTGCTGCGCACGCTCGACCTTCGGGACCAGATGACTGCCCGCCACAGCGCGGCGGTGGCCCGCTACTCGCGGGCGATTGCCCAGCGAGCCGGCTACTCGCGGCAGGAAGAGGAGCTTGTGCACATCGCCGCCCTCCTGCACGACATCGGCAAGTTCATCCTCCCCGACCGGATCCTCAAGGCGAACGTACCGCTCACCGAGGAGGACTGGATGCTGATCCGGCGTCACCCCCAGCAGGGCGCCCGGGTCGTCTCGTCCCTGGATGCGTACGGACCGGTCGCCGAGATCATCCTCGCCCATCACGAGCGGATCGACGGCACCGGCTACCCGCGCGGCCTCGAAGGCGACGAAATTCCCGAGCTGGCCCGAATGATCTCGGTGGCTGACACCTACGACGTGATGACGGCTCGCGATTCCTACCGCTCGCCCGTCTCCACCTACGAAGCGATTCAGGAGCTGCGCCGGGTCGCCGGCACGCAGCTTGACGCCCGCTTCGTCGACATCTTCATCGAGCTGCTCGAAGGCAGGGATGTCGAGTTCCAGCACGACGAGGCAGCGGACTTCGAGAAGGAGCTGGCGCTCGAGGCGCGGATCGCCGAGACCGCAAGCCCCGTGGTCCACCTCGGGCGGTTCCGGATACCCGACGTCAGCGTCGGCTGACAGCCCGACCCCAGCGCCGCCCCCTCCCCGATTCCGGTGGATTGAGGCTCAGTGCTCCGCGCCGGCGATCATGGCGATACGGTTCGCGCTCGATGCGCGCGGTCACGTTTCAAGCTCCCGGAGAGGTGAGGATCGAAGAGAAGCCCGACCCCGAGGTCATCGCCGCCGATGACGCGGTGGTGCGGGTGGAGGCGAGCGGGATCTGCGGGTCCGACCTCCACATCTACCACGGACGGGTGCCGGTCGAGGCGGGCTTCACGATCGGGCACGAGTTCGTCGGCACCGTGCTCGCCGCCGGGCCGGGCGTGGAACGGGTTGCCGCTGGCGATCGCGTTCTCGGCTGCTTCCACATAGCCTGCTCGACCTGCACGGCCTGCCTGCGCGGCGACTACCATCGCTGCGAGCACGGCCGCACCTTCGGCCACGGCTCGAAGCTCGGAGACCTGCAGGGTGCACAGGCTGAGCAGCTGCTCGTGCCGCGAGCCAACCTCACCCTGCGGCGGGTGCCGGAGGGCATGTCCGACGAGGTGGCGCTGTTCGCGGGCGACGTGATGGGGACCGGCTACCACTCGGTTGCCCACGCGGGCGTGCAGGCGGGCGACACCGTCGCCGTGCTGGGGCTCGGTCCCGTTGGGCTCTGCGCCGTCCAGGCGGCGCTGGCGGCCGGCGCGACGCAGGTCTTTGCGATCGATTCCGTGGCGCAGCGCCTGCAGATGGCGGCGCAGTTTGGCGCCCTGTCGGTTCACCTCACCGAGGAGGACCCCAAGCGTGCCGTCCGGGCCGCGACCGGGGGCCGCGGCGTCGACGTCGTGGTTGATGCGGTCGGTGACCCGGCGCCGCTGGCGATGGCCATCAGCCTGGCGCGTGATGCCGGCACGGTTTCGGGGATCGGCGCCTACGCCGGCCGCGGCGAGGTGCCGATCGGGCTGGCCTGGCTGAAGGGGCTGACCCTGCGCCTCGGGCTGGCCAACGTGATCGCCCACGTGGACCGCGTGCTGGGATTGATCGAGGCGGGCAGGCTCGATCCCGCGCCCCTCGTCACGCACCACATGAAGCTCGACGACGCCGCCGAGGCCTACGCGCTCTACGAGAACCGCGAAGCGCTGAAGATCGTCCTGACGCCGTAGCCCGGAGCCAGCCGAGTCCGCCCCCGCTGCGATCTGCCGAGCTGTGCCAGCATGTCTGGGGCGATGGCGCTTCTGAGCGACTCCGAGGTGGAGGCCGGGCTGAGCGAGCTCCCCGGCTGGGAGCGGGCGGGCGGAGCGATCGCCAAGACGTTCGAGCGCGGAGACTTCGTCGGCTCGGTCAGCTTCCTCAACAGCCTGGTCGAACCCGCCGAGAGGATGAACCACCACCCCGACCTGGAGGTCTCCTGGGGCAGCGTCACGGTCAAGATCTCCACCCACTCCGAGGGGGGCATCACCGCGGCTGACCTCGAGCTGGCTGCGAAGGTCGACGCCCTCGCCTGAACCGGCGGCTACGGTGGATGGGTGGTCGAGAAGCTTCGAATCGACGATGCGCTCTCCATTCCCCTGGGGGAGGTCGAGCTGCGCACCAGCCGCTCCTCGGGCCCTGGGGGGCAGCACGCCAATGTGACCGCCTCGCGGGTCGAAGCCGTGTTCGACGTCGAGGCATCCGTGGCCCTCAGCGAGGCGCAGCGCGTGCGGCTGCAGCAGCGCGCAGGCCCCGTTGTGAGAGCCGTCGCCCAGGAGGCGCGTGGACAGGCCCGCAACCGGGAGCTCGCGCTGCAACGCCTCGCCGAGAAGATCGCCGCCGGCCTGCGTGTTCCCCGCCGCCGCCGCCCGACCAAGCCGGGCCGCGCCGCCCGAGAACGGCGCCTCGAGCAGAAGCGCCGCACCGCCACGCGCAAGCGAGCCCGCCGCAGTCCCCCCGCCGATGAGGATTGAGCGGACCGATGGAGCTTCTCGCGAGGTCGATGGGCGCGGCTGGTTTCGAACCAGCGGTTTTCGCCATGTCGCGAACCGAAAGGGCCAGGCCCGCTTACGGCATTCAAACTATCTCATCAGGAAGCCGGGCTCCCCGCCAGCACCGCTCTCACATTCGCGTCCAACGAGCGCCTGCGCCCGACCCTTCCGGCTTGATCTGCCCGGAGTCGCGCAACTCCGTTAAGACGAGCCGAATCGTCGCGAGACTGATCCCGGGTAGCGCCCGCTCGACATCGCGTCGCCGAAAACGCGCGGGTGCCTCGTTGAGGATGTAGTCGCGAACCCTTTCCTGCTTGTTGCCAGACTGCTCGCCGGCGGCGGCAACCTTTTGCTCGAAGTCGTCATAGGCGGAAGCGAGAACGCGGGCCAGGTAGGTGATCCACGGCCAGACGTCGTGCTCTCCCTCGTGCCAGTTGCGCTGGGAGTCGTAAAGGGTCTTGTAGTAGGTGTTCTTCGACTCGAAGATGCGTTGCTCGAGGCTGACGTAACGTGCGACCCGGTAGCTCTGGGCGAGTAGCTCGTAGGTGGTGAGCAGCCTGGCAAGGCGTCCGTTGCCATCTGCGACCGGGTGGATTGCAAGGAAATCCAGGACCATGGCGCCGATCAGGATCAGAGGGTGGGTTCGCCCCTCGGCCTTCGCCTCCCCGTAGCGGACGAGGAGCTCGCTCAGCGCGAACTCGGTTTCCTCGGGCGAGGTCGGAGTGAAGACGACCTCCTTGCGTCCGCTCTCATAGGAGACGATCAGGTTCTGATCGCTCTTGAGATGGCCGCCGTTGCCGTCGGCGTACTCAAAGAGCAAGCGGTGCAGGTGGAGGACGAAGGGAACACTGAGCTCCTCGTAGGTCGCCAGTCTCATCAGCATGTCGATCGCATCCCGGTAGCCGGCGAACTCGCGCTCGTTTCGGTTGCGGTAGCGATGCGAACCCTCGGCGATGCGCTCGGCGCGGTCGTCGCCGACCACGACTCCCTCGATTGCGTTGGACGCGGTGATCGAGGCGATTCGAGCGTGCTCGGCGAGCTGACTCAAGAGCTCGGGGCGCTGATCCTCAAAGAGGCGCTCCTGGCCCCTGCCGGTGTCGATCCGAGCGAGTACAGCCCCGAGCGCCCGGGGCTGGGATCCAAAGGACTTGTCGAGATCGATGAAGCTCTGCATGGAGCTAATCGTCTCATAATGGCGCTAATAAGGCGGGAAGTTAGCGCAATTATCGGCCCACTAGCGCATCCCGAGCCGCAACCTCCCGGTGTGCTCGGTTCGCTGGAGCACCGACGCCGATTACCCCGGTCGCAGCTAGCCCAACCTGCGCGCCGCTGGTCGCGGCGATCTGCCTGTTCTCGGGGTTTCCGAGCTCAAGCCGCCGCTCCACGCCGTGGCGATCGTCGGACAGCGACATCGCGGGTTGCAGGCTATCTTCCGTCGGGTGAGAGGAGGACCGGGAGTAAGGGGGAAGGCGACACAAGCCGGCCTGGCGACGTTTGCAATCGTAATGGCCCTCGCGTCTCCCGCGCAGGGTGCCAGGTACGTCGCCAGCGTGCAGATGCGCGAGGGTCCCAATGGGGTTGGATCGGTTTCAGGATTTGGCGACGAAGTCGCGATCACGGCGGTAAGCAATCGCCGGGGCTCGCTCTTTGCTCGCTATTCCGGACCCGGCAGCACCAATCGTCGCGGAATCTTTGGCAGGCTTGGACAGTTCGGCTCAGTCAAGCTTCGCTTCGAGCCCGAGGGGAAGCCCAGGCGTACCCGCCGCCCGGGGTCCTGCACCGGGGGGCCGCGATTCTTGTCGGAATGGAAAGGGACGTTCAGTGGCGCGGTCCGCTTCGCGCCCGACGCGAACCTTCGCGGCTTCACTCGCGCCGGCAGCTTTGCCGGGACTCTCCAGACCCTGCCTCGCTGGCACTGCGACCCCGAAGAAGCTCCTCCCGCCTTCGATCCGCACGCCGGTGGCGTTGACGTCAACGCGTTCAACTGCGACGGGCGCGATTTCGACGCCAACGTGGAAGTCAAGCCGACGACACCGCCTTCCCCCGACGAACCGCAGACGCCCGCCAGCTTCTCCGCCTCGTGGACGAAGACCGTCGGCATCGCCAAAGTGAGCTACTCGATCTTCGTCGAAGGAGGGCCGGAAACGGCGGCCTTCAGCGACGATCTCAGCCGTGGCACGATCAGGCCGCCGCCGCCCTTCCATGGCGAAGCGACGATCCTCAAACAGGGAGATGGCTGGACCTGGTCCGGCTCGCTCAGCGCCCGGTTCCCCAGCCGAACCGTGCGCCTCGCCGGACCCGGCTTCGAGCCCTACCTGAGGACCTACACGCCACGTCCCAACACGGGCTTTGTCTTCGCCTACTCGGTGCGCTGCTGAGCCGAAGCGCCGACCTTCGGGGGTAACCGGGTGGTCAATTGACCCCAGACACAAGGAACCCCGACCGGGGGAAGGTGCTACGCCGGCCGCCTCCTCTGGGAAAGGGAGATTGATGGGCGCGGCTGGGTTCGAACCAGCGGTTTCAGCCAAGTTGCGAACCGAAAGGGCCAGGCTCGCTTAGGGCGATCAATTTACCTCAGGACGGCCGGGGCCCTTTTGCGACGGGGCATGGAGAACTGAGACGCAGCGCGCCACTCGCTCGGCAATCAGATCAACCAGGCGTGTCGGCAGAGGACGCTCTAGCGCGGTGACCTCGGGCGAGGCGGCGGCTTTAGCAAACGCATCTGGAGTCCGCTGTGCGAGGGCGAGGACCCGATCGACAGCTGCCTCGGGGTCGACACCGAGGTCCCGCGCAGCCTCCCCCCACCTATGGCGGCGCGAGTAGACGTCATAGTCGTCACCAATCTTCATCGCGAAGCGCAGCTTCCGCTCATGTGTGCCGTAGGGGAGCGCGGAGGCAATGTCGTACAGGGGCGCAAGGCGCACGTCGCTACCAGCGAGCAGGAGCGAGTAGTTCTTGGCATGCCCGTCGGTGCCGGCGATCAACCAGTTCCACGCAAGGGCGTCAAAGAACCGCCAGACGGCACCCTCCGCCAGGCGGGGAGGTATGACCCCGCGCAGAAGCCGCGCAACATCGCGTGGACTCGGTCCGCCCTGGTTTTGATACTTGCGCGCCGGGTGGACGCTGAGGGCCTGGCAGACGTCCTCCTGGTGAACCCGCAGTAGGCGATCGCCGCCCATGTGCCTGTCATAGCGGTCAACGATGATGGCGCTCTGGTCAACAAATTTGGCGACTCGGGTGCGTGCCACGATGAGTCCGGCCCGTCGGGCGGCGTCGAGGCAGAGGTGCTCGTTTAGGTCATGGTCATCGAGGCCCGCTACGGCCGGCTTGAGGATGTGGCTTGTGGCTGCCGACCCCGATGGCACGCCCCATCGCCCGTCCTTGTGCAAGAGCGCGGTCTTGGCCTGGGCCCCGGCGAGGCTGAACTGGCCGGTGAACTCGCGGCCAAGCCATGCTGTCGTGTCCTCCTGGAGCTCGCGGAGCCGCTGGGCGACATCCTCATCAGTTAGCCACCTCACGGCTCCCGGTCTCGCCATGACCTCCTCAACGGCGTCGGGCAGCGCGAAGCGAACCGCGCCGGCGCAGTCGCGTCCGATCGCCGTCGAGAGTAGGGAGAACGGTGAGGGCGATGCGTGAAAGTCGCGAGCCCACCGCTCAAGGACAGCCTGATTGTCGGGGAGTAGTCCCCAGAGCCAAGGGCTGATCACCGCGTCGGGGTGGGAGCGGACCGACTTGGGCATCGAGACGGATAGAGGAGGTGCGCTTGCGATGCTGCGGTACTCCTCCTCGTAATCGAAGCGCAGGCGCCCGCCTTTGAGGCGGGTAAGCGTGCCCGCGACCGCGTCGCCGAGGATGACAATCAGGCTCTCGCTCATTCGGCTCGGTGCTCATCGAGGAGCGCGTCAAGGTCCACCCCGTCTTGCTCAGGCGCCGGTGCGCTCTCGCCATAGCCCAGATCGAGAGTCAAGCCGAGGGCATCGATGACGCGGAGGATGAGGCGAAGCTCCGCGGTCGGCTTGCCCCCCTCGAACTCATAGACCCACTTGCGGGAAACCCCGCTGCGCGCGGCAAGCTCGGCCTGGCTCAAACCAAGGTCCTTGCGCCGGCCGCGGACAGTCGCCGCCAAATCTCGAATGGATCGAATTTTCACGAGAGAATCTCCTTGCAACCGAACGGTGGCAAATATAGCATGCCACCGATAGGTGGCATAGGATAAGAGACACCGAACGGTGTCAACCACATGCCCAGCCTGCTTCCGCACTGCTCGAGCAAGCTGCGGTCGACGGCGCAGTACCAGGCGAAAGTCCTTCGAACGGAGCCTCGACGATCACCGAGTCGGTGGGTCGGCCCAAATAGAGAACGGGGTGGCACCAGCCGGACCCCAGCGACCCCAGGGCGGCTGCCACGGAGCGATTCCTGTTGGGTGAGATTGGCGCCCCTACATCGCCCCTGCGCCGAGGTGCTCGACGGCGGCGAGCACACGCTCGAACTGGTTGGTGGCAAGCAGGTCGATCGGCTTCTCGCCACCCAGATCACGGTTGCGGCCGTGGATCCAAATGTCGGCGCCCTCGGCGGTGTAGACGTCACGCAGCCGCTCCAAGATGTAGTGCAGCTCCAGCAGCCGGTCCTTCGCCTCTCCCTGAGGCCGGTGGGTGCCGGCAGCCCAGTGCTGGACCTGGCGCACCTTGACGCCGGTGATCTTCGCCAGCTCGGCGTTGGTCAAGACGCCGCCTCGCAGATCGTTGACCAGGTGGGCGTAGAGACCGGCTGTCGGAGGTGCTTGGGTCTCCTGCATGACAGATAGTTCATACAGGTCAACAACACATCTAGCAACGCCTTTAATGACATGGGATACGCCCTAGCTAGAGCTCATTGAGAACAGCCGCTACTGAACTTCGCAGGAAGCTACGACGAGAAGTCATTGCGTGCGGCGCCACCCATGTTGGATCTGGCGGTGACTCGCCATTCAGGCTTGAGCGGAGGGGGAGCCACGATCTTCTTCCGAGCTATAGAGCCAAAAATCCGCGACTGTTTCGAACCAGCGACTCGCGTATTCGCATCGCCCGCCGTCAGGGACCGTCGGCGATCGAGAACGGGCCGAACGGGCCGCCCCCGGGACCGCTGGCAAAAAACTGTGAGTTGGCGCCGATCGAGGGCGGCGGGGGCGCCGTCAGCGTTATCGAGCCCGCGATCGGCTGGCCGTTGGCGATCGGCTGGCCGCTGCATTGGAGGCCGTTATCGACATCGGGGGTGCCGGCTTTGACGCAGGTGAACGGGCCGGCGCTGCCACTTTGAACCTGCACGCCGTTGGGGAGGTCGAGCAGGAACTGGTTCAGCGCGCCGAAGCTGTTCAGGTTCACGGTGAAGTTCACGACGTTGCCGCCGGGCTGTGTGAAGACGCCTGAGCCGCTGGGCTGGACGGGCGTCTGGGCAAGGCCGAAGGGACCGTATGACGTGCCTCCCCCGGCGGAGCCCGACAGCGTGGTGCCCGCCGCGAGCTGGTCGGGGCGCGGTTCGGTCAGCTCGAAGCCGCCCTGGATCGGCTGTTCGCTGGCAACCGGGCCGTCGCAGACGAGCGCGTGCCTGCCCGGTTCGTTGACGGGGTTGCAGGTGAAGCCGAGCACGCCGCCGCTCGCCACTTCTTTGCTCAGCGGAACCTGGATCGAGAACTGCGTCAGCGTCGTGTTCTGGACGTCGAATTCGAGGTTGAAGTCGATCGCTTTCGGGTTCGGCCCGGGGGACAGCGTTCCGCTGCCGCTGACGCTTGGGGTGGGCGGTGGCGGCGACCCCGGCGTGGCGGTGAAGCCCTCGACCGGAGTGCCGTCGGGGGCGTTGAGCGTCCCGGTTATCGGCCGGATGCCGTCGAGCGAGACCCCGTAGAAGACGTCGAAGAACGAGTCGAGCGCCGGCGGACCCGGTTGCGGGAACCTGCACCTCTCGGCCGCGGGCCCGCCGGTCAGTTCGAGCGGCACCAGTTCGCATTCGATCGGGCGGTTGCCCGCCGTCACTTTCGGCGGGTCGACCGGGACCGGGTTGGGTGGGAACAGCGGGATCGTGAGGCCGTTGAGGGGGTCGGCGGGAAGCACGTGGATGCGCGCGGTGCCGTCCGCGTTCAACTCGTACTTGGTCAGCGTCGGGCCTTTGGGGGGCGGCGAAGGCGGCAGCGCCCCCCCGCACCCGCCTTCGCAGCGCACGGGCGGGACTTTCGGCGGTTTGACGTGGCCTCGCTCGTCTTTGGCTTTCTTCTTCCCGCCCTTTTCCTCGCCCTCGCCGTTGTGGACGACGATCACCCGGCAGACCACGCGGCGGACGACGAAGCCGCGCTGGAAGCCGACCGGGATTTCGACGAATTCCATCCGGGTCGGCGGGTCGATCTCCTTGCTGCGATAGCTGAACCCGAGAGCGCGCTTGGACCCGCGCGGGACGCCGGCCTGGTTCGGCGAGGGCAGCAGGGTGATGCCGTAGCTCTTGGTCGAGCGCGGCACCTGGAACGCTCCCCAGATGTTGCCCTTGCCCTTGCCGGTGATGTTGAAGCGGAAGCTCGCGGTCTGCCCATGCGCGATCACCTTTACGCCGGGAACGCAGCTCACGTCGAACGGTTCTTTTTCGGATTCCCGCCCCCGCCCCCGTCCCCGGCGCCGTTTGCCGAAGAGCCAGCTGCCCGCCGGCTGCTGGAAGAGGTGGTCCTCGGTCTCGCCGTAGAGGTAGGGGGCCGAGCGGCCCTTTCCGCTCGGGTCGATCTGGACCTCGTCGAGGGTGATCGTGACGCGGTACCAAAGCTCGGCGACCTGCCGTCCCGCCCTGATCGTGATCGGCAACATTCGCACCGAGCCCAGCGTCGAGGCCGGGACCGGCATGTTGCGCACTCCCCACTCCGATGCGCAGCCGTCGCTGGGGTCGGCCCAGTCGCCGTCGCGATTCCAGTCGAACCAGGCGTTGACGTAGGCGACTCGGCCCGCGGCGGCGGCCGGCCCGCCGCGGATCGCCGTCGTCAGCGTCGCCTTTTTGCAGGGCTTCGGCGCGGAGAGGCTGGCGCCGTCGTCGCTGTCGCGGTCGACCTGACGGGAGTCCGCCTCGCCATCGGTCGTCGGGCCAAGGCGGAGCGTGCCGATGCCGGCGTGACGGGGGCCGCCGCTGGAGAGCTTGGAGGGAAAATGGCCGACGACCCCCGGCTTGGTCAGGTAGCCGGCCTTGGCGCCGTCGGGCGCGTCGCCGAAATCGACGGAGCCGCCCCGCCCCAGGGCCGGGGAGGCGCCAATCGCCACCAGCGCCGCCACCGCCAGCAGGGCAGAGGCCATCGACCGCGTGCGGCCACAGAAACTAGCCCTGCCGTTCACAGAATCTCCCCAGATCGCTGGCGAGGCCAGCCTACCCTCAACCTCGCGGCGGATGCAAACGGGTTGTTACCGACCGACCGGCGTGTTCCCTGCCACAACGGGTAGGTTGCGTCATGTAAGCGAGTCGCGGGTCTGGCGATTCGAGCTGTAGAGCCAAATTTTGAACTGGGTTAGAACCACTCCCTGATTTTTGGCTCTACAAAGGGAAGTCCTATGGGCGCGGCTGGGCTCGAACCAGCGACCTCTCCCGTGTGAGGGGAGCGCTCTCCCACTGAGCTACGCGCCCGGAGGATCGATCATACGACGGCGGCCGATTGCCCGGGGAGGCCGAGAGCGGTACGGTAGCCGGGCGATGGGTTCGTCGCCGGCCGGCACGCGAAGCGCCTTCGCGGTAGCGCTTGCCCTTCTGGTCTCGGCTTTCGTCCTCGCCGCCTGCGGCGGAGGATCAGGGGACGGGGCGAGCACCGCCCTCCCGCAGGGCAGCCGGGCGGTCGACCTCGACCCGGCCGAATTCACCACCGCGATCGACAACCCGTACTGGCCGATGAGGCCGGGAAGTCGCTGGGTCTACCGGGAGACCGATGGACGGGGCGGCGTGCAAAGGGTCGAGGTGACGGTCACCGGCAGAACGAAGCGGATTGCGGACGGCATCGAGGCGCGCGTCGTTCGGGACGTCGTCACCGAGGGCGGCGATTCGGTTGAGGTCACGAGCGACTGGTATGCCCAGGACGCGGATGGCAACGTCTGGTATCTCGGCGAGCGCACCGCCGAGTACGACGGCGGCAGGGTTGCGTCGCGCGCGGGCTCATGGGAGGCCGGCGTCGACGGCGCAGAGCCGGGGATTGCGATGCCAGCCGATCCGCGGATCGGAATGCGCTACCGGCAGGAGCACTACGCCGGTCAGGCCGAGGACATGGCCGAAGTCCTCAGTGTCAGGGAGCAGGCGGAAGTGCCTCTCGGGCACTTCACCGACGTCGTGGTCACCAGGGAGTTCACGGCGCTGGAGCCGCGCGTCGTCGAGTACAAGCTCTACGCGCGCGCGGTCGGTCAGGTCTTGGCCCTCGACGTCTCCGGCGCCGCGGGTCGCGAGGAGCTGGTCAACTACACGGAGGCGGTTGGGAACCGCGGCCAGCCGAACCGTGGAACCGCTGGCTGAATCAACCGTCTAGGCCGGAGCCCCCTGTGCCGTGCCCGGCGGCGCCTCTCCGGGCGGGCCGGTTTCACCCTCCCGCACGGCCCGCTCCTGGAGCGCGAGGCCGACGAGGGGGTAGATCATGGTCGAGAGCATCGCGGCGCCGACCAGGCCGGCGGCGGTTGACGTCCTCATATGGCCGGCGTCGACAGCAAGCGTCGTGATCGCGACGACCAGCGGCAGCTCGGTTGCGGAGTAGAAGGCGAGTGCGGCGCGCTGGCGGGCGCGCAGCACGCCACGGTAGAGCAGCAGCGCCGGTGTGCCGCGGACCACCAGGAAGAGACCGAGGAACATCAGCAGCTTCAGCATCGCCCCGAGCGAGCCAAGCGCTTCGACGTCGAACTCCATCCCGCTGGTGATGAAGAAGAAGGGGACGAAGAAGCCGAAGCCGACCGCGGTGAGCTTCGACTCGAAGACCTGCAGCTCGTGTCCCTTCAGCGCCATGCGGGTGATCATCCCGGCGACGAAGCCGCCGAGCAGCACGTCGAGCCCGAGCTTGCCGGCGAGCAGGACGAGGCCGAAGACGAGCACCACGGTGACCCGCACGGCGAGCTGGCTGCTCGCCTCGAAGGTTCGCTCCAGCGCCGGCCATCCGCGCCAGGCCAGTCGCACCGAGACCAGGGCAAGGGCCAGCGCCAGCGCCACGAAGGCGATCAGGATCCCGGCCTCGTGCAGAGGTTTCTCGGTGGAGAGGAAGAGGGTGATCAGCATGATCGGGCCGAACTCGCCGATCCCGCCCGCAGCCATGAGGTAGGTGCCAAAGCGCGTGCGCAACTCGCCGCTGTCGCGGAGGATCGGGATCAGGGTGCCGATCGCGGTCGTCGCCATTGCCGAGCCCGTGTAGAGGAAGGAGACCACGATGCCGGCGGCGGCCAGGGCGCCGCCGATCCCGTAGGCGAGCAGGATCGAGATTCCCCATCCCATGACGCCGAGTGTCAGCGGCCGGCCCCGGATCCGCTCGAAGTCGATCTCATAGCCGGCGAAGAAGAAGAGCATCCCGAGGCCGAGGTTGGAGAAGAAGTCGGTGAACTCGTCGGTATCCGCGATGTCGAAGACGTGGGGCCCGACGAGGATCCCCAGCCCGAGCTCGATTACCACGACCGGGGGCACGAAGCGCCCCGGCACCGTTGCCACCGTGACGGCGGCCAGGGCGGCGACCAGGACGATGACGAAGAACGACTCTGTGTCGACGTGGATCAAGAGGGGGGTCGATCCTATGGCCGCGGCAGGGTAGGATCCACGCTGGACCGTGCTAGGCGGGGAATCAGCGGTGCCCTGTAACCCGCAATCCGCTATAGCGGGGCCGAATTCCGTTCTGAGGGGCTGGCCTTCGGGGTCAGTGCGCCGCAGGCGGCATTGACGGCCGGGTCCTGCGCGACGTGGGCACGTGAATCAGGTCAGGTCCGGAAGGAAGCAGCCTTAAGCGGATGCCGCGGGTGCCGCAGGTGAGCCCGGCTCGAGCCAAATGCGACGGACACGCCCGGGGGCCTCGCTTCGAAGGCGGATGCACGGTCCATCCACCCCCCCAGGGGCGGCTGCGGGTGATCTGCAGCGCCCTGCTCAGCACTCCGCCAGCCGTTCGGCGAGCCAGAGGTCGCAGAGCCAGTCCGATTGCCCGCCGCCCTTGCGGGCGACGACGATTCCGTCAGGGCCGCCCTCGACCGTCACCTTCTTCCAGCGGGTCGAGTTCGGCACGTCCTTCAGCGCGGCGACGAGGTTCTCCGGTGTGCCGTCGGCGGGTCGCACGCGGCCGTCGCGGGACTTGGCGCTGAACTCGGGCGCCGTAGCCGCCACCACCGAGACCTCGCTGTGGCTGCCCGTCTCGCCGCTGCCGACGCGGACCGAGACAGGGCGCCCGTTGCGTTCGCCGCTGAGCACCAGGGCGCCGCGGATTTTCGGCCCCATGCGGGGCGTCACCGGCTCGCGCATCTCGATGCTGACCGTGGGCCGCTCGGTCACGGCCAGGCCGAGCGGCGCCATCGCCCTGCCGACGTTGTCGTAGCCGCGCTCCAGCTCACCGCCGGGCATCAACGCGCGGATGCTCCCCCAGAGCGCCGCAAGGACGATCAGCGGCCCGCCGATCAGCAGCGGCACGAAGCTTTCGAACAGGTACATCGCCGGCACCGTGAGGAAGATCAGCAGCGTCACCACCATCCCCAGCCGCAGGCTGCGCCGCCCGGCCTCCCACATCTCGCTGCGCGCCCTGACCGCCTCGGCATCGATTGGCGAGACCGCCATCGCCGCCCAGAGGTCGGCCTCGCGCATCGTTGTCGGGTTGTCGATCTCGCGACCGCCTTCGGCGGCGGCGCGAGAGCTTCCGCGTGCGTCGGCGCCTGAGACCCGGTCGAGATCGGCGCGTTGGAGGGCGAAGAGGATGACGAAGAAGACCGCAAGAACGCCGAAGATCAGACCCAGGGCGAGCTTTGGGTTCGCTTCGCCGCTGCCAAGCGTCAGCCCGATCGCCGCGCAGATCCCCGCAACGACGAAGACGCCAAGGATCCCGAATCGAGACGAGCGCTTGAAGCCGCCTGACATCGCGGCGGCAGCCTACCGCGGCACCTCAGTCGATCAAGCGCGCCGTCATCCGGCTGACCGCGATCCGCCACATGACGAAAGCAAAGCCAACGAGGCCGGCGAATCGGACGAGGTCGATCGGGTCGTAGCCGAAGGCGCCGCCGCGGACCAGTTCGACGAGCTGGTGCAGGGGGTTGAGCTGGGCGGCGACCTGGACGCCCTGGGGAAGTTCGTCGATCGGGAAGAAGGCGCCGGAGACGAGGAAGAGCGGGGTGACGAACAGCGCCGTCACGTAGTTGAACTGGTCGATCTTGGCGACGGTTGCCGCCACCGCGATGCCGAAGCCGGCGAAGCCGAGCGCCGTGGCGAGGCAGAAGAGCGGCGTCAGCAGCATGCCCGGGGCCGGGTCGAGGCCGAAGAGGAGCGTCACCAGCAGCGGCACGCAGCCGTAGACGCTGGCGCGCCCGCCGATCCAGAGCATCTCGGCGCTGACCAGCTCCTCGACGTCGACCGGGGCGGCGAGGATCGCGTCGTAGGTGTTCTGGAAGCGGTGCTTGACGAAGGTGCCGAACATCGCCGGCAGGGCGCTGGAGAAGATCACCGCGGTGGCGACCATGCCGGTGCCGACGTACTGCACGTAGGGGACGCCGGCAACTTCGTCGACCAGGGTTGCGCTGAGGCCGAGCCCGAAGGCGAGCAGGTAGACGATCGGTTCGAGCACGCTGGAGAAGGTCGTCCCCCTCCAGTAGGTGCGGAAGTTGGCGAGCTCACGGCTCATCACACCGCCGATCGCCGCGGGTTCGAGCCGCCGCAAGCGGACGTTGCCGCCGCTCACTCTGCCTCCTCCCCCGTGAGCAGGACGAAGACGTCCTCGAGCGAGGCGGCACGCCGCACCGCGTCGTCGGGCACGGAGCCGTTGCCGGCCCGCTCGGAGCCGACGATCGCGATCGCCGGGCCGGCCGGCCGCACGCGCAGGCCGTCCGCTTCGGCGATCGCGCGCGCCTCGGCGAGCCGGTCGGGGGGTGCGAAGACCTCGGCCGTCTCGCGGCCGGCGTGCTCGGCGATCAGCTCAGCCGGTCTGCCGCGGCTGATGATCCTGCCGTCTGCCATCAGCGCGACTTCGTCGGCCAGCCTCTCGGCCTCCTCGATGTAATGGGTTGACATCAGGATCGTCGTCCCGCGTGAGCGCAGGTCGTCGATCAGCGTCCAGAGTTGGGTGCGGATCTGCGGGTCGAGGCCGACGGTCGGCTCGTCGAGCAGGATCAGCTTCGGTTCGTGGATCAGGCCGCGGGCGAGCAGCAGGCGGCGGCGCATCCCGCCGGAGAGCTCGTCGACGGCATCGCGGCGGCGCTCGCGCAGGCGGGCCAGGTCGAGCGCCCGGTCGACCGCGGCGCCCACATCGGATACGCGGTAGAGGCGGGCGAAGACGGCAAGGTTGTCCTCGACGGTGACGTCGACGTCGAGGTTGTCGAGCTGCGGCACGACGCCCATCTCGGCGCGGGCGGCCTTGGCGTCGCCGGGCAGCTCGTGGCCGAGCGCGCGCAGTTCGCCGGCATCGGGCAGCGCCTGCCCGGTGAGCAGCCGCATGGTCGTCGACTTGCCGGCGCCGTTGGGGCCGAGCAGGCCGAGGCAGATGCCCTCCGGTACGTCGAGGTCGAGCCCATCGACGGCCGTTATCGGGCCGAACCTCTTGACCACGCCGCGCAGTTCGATCGCCGCCATGCCCTGATGCTCGCACGACAGCGTCGCGGGCGGAGGCGGTCGGCTGGGCCCGGCGCAGGATTTCCCACAGGCGGCGGGTCAATCCCTCGGCTGTGTTGCGTCAGCAGCGGCTGTAGAGGACCCAGAACTCGGTGTGGGCCACTCGGTGAAAGCCGCGGGGGACGGTGGTCGCGAAGCGAGCGGGGTCGTTTGGATCGAGGATGAAGTTGTGGATCACAAAGGGCCCCGCAGGGTTGAGGAAGTAACCGCGGCGGGGCTGGCGCTGCTCGGAGGAGCTGATGACCTGCGACGGTCGCACGTCGAGGTCGAAGGCGAGACGGGGGATGGCACGGTGGTTGGGAACCGAGATCGGGAGGCACAGCGGCTGGAAGGCGCCGGAGTCGGCAAGGCGACCGAGGTCGGACTCGATCTCACCCTGGTTGGTCAGGTCGCTGTGGACGCGCGCGAGCAGGTCGTACTGGTTCGGCGCCCAGACGACGAACATCAGCGCCACGACCGCGGCGAAGGCCTGCCAGACCCAGCGCCAGGGATGGCCGGGTTCGAGCAGCCGCCAGCCGAGCAGGGCGAGCGCCGCGAAGACGGCCAGTAGTGCGGCGGCCAGCATCGTGTAGCGAGGGATGATCGCCAGGCCGGCGCAGGCGAGGGCGGCGAAGGCGGCGAGGGCGAGCGCTGCACCCGCAACCCCGATCGCGCTGCGGCGCCGCAGGAAGGCGAGGCCGAGGACGACCCCTCCGGCGGCACCAACCATTCCCGGCCACTGAAGGACCTCCCCGAGCCGCCGCGGACCGTAGAGGACGAGGTCGACCGGTCCCGTCTGGCGCGCCAGCGTGTCGACGGTCTCCCGCGTGCCGGTGAGCGAATAGGTGGGGCTGCCGGCGGTGACCCAGTCGAACAGCGCCCAGAGCACCGGCGCCGCAACCGCGAGCGCGCCAAGTCCAAACCAGCAGCCCCACCGGAGAGCCGAGAGGTCCAGCCTGAGACGGCGGTCTGCCGACCCGCCGGCGGGGGGTGGAGGAAGCGCCAGGTAGCCGAGGTAGGCAAGGGAGAAGAGCCAGGCCTCGGGGCGCAGGAGGCCGGCCAGGGCGAGCAGAGCAAGGACCGGCCAGCCGGCGCGCTTCCTCCTCGTCTCGATGGCCAGCGCCCCCAGGACGAGCGCGATGTAGGGAAGATCGACATATGCGCGCAGGCCGTTGGAGAGGTAGGGGGCGCGGGTGAGGACGATCAGCGCTGCCACCGCCCCGATGGGCCGGTCGAACCAGAGGGCCCCCAGCCGGTAGACGAGGTAGCCGATCAGCCCCAGCGAGATGTAGGCGATCGTCATCGTCACTCCGATTGCCCCGCCGCCCAGCGGAGTTGTCACGGCTCCCAGCAGATCCGCGAGCGGGTGCGGGGTGGGGGGCAGGGCCGCGCCGTAGTCGGGACTCATCCCGTGAGCGAGTTCGCGGCCCCAGACCAGCGCGTAGATCGTGTCGTAGTTTGGGAAGCCGAGCGGGAAGAGGAGCAGTAGGACCGCAGCGACGGCGGCGGTCCAGGCGGCTGGCGTGAACCAGTTACGGGCGCCCGTTGGCACGCGGGCACGGTATCGGTCGGTGTGGCGTCCTTGGTGCCGCGCAGCGGAAACCAGGGACGCCACAGAACGGCCCCGAGCCGGCGAGAACGGCGCCGGGCCGCAGATAGACTGGCGTGAGTGCCGTCGTCCAGCGACTCGATCTCCCTCTACCGCCGCCACCGGCCCGGCTCCTTCGACGAGGTGGTCGGCCAGCAGCATGTCGTCCGCACCCTGCGCAACGCGGTCGAGCACGGCAAGATCCACCACGCCTACCTCTTCGTCGGTTCGCGCGGCACCGGCAAGACCTCGATGGCGAAGATCCTCGCCCGCTCGCTCAACTGCGAGCGCGGCGGGCCGACCGTGACGCCCTGTGGCGAGTGCGAGTCCTGCCTGACGATCGCAGCCGGCATCTCGATTGACGTAATCGAGATGGACGCGGCCTCAAACCGCTCGGTCGACGACATTCGCGACCTGCGTGAGCGCGTCGCCTACGCCCCGGCCGGGGGCCACTGGAAGGTCTACATCCTCGACGAGGCTCACATGCTCACCAAGGAGGCCTGGAACGCCTTTCTGAAGACCCTGGAGGAGCCGCCGCCGAACACCGTCTTCGTCCTCGCCACCACCGAGGCGCACAAGGTGATGCCGACGATTGCCGACCGTTGCCAGCGATTCGACTTTCAGCGGCCCTCCCTGGAGCAGATCTCAGAGGTGCTCAACCGGGTCGCCGGTGCGGAGAAGATCGATGTTGATGACGGTGCGGTGGCGATGATCGCTCGCGCTGCGTCGGGCAGCTTCCGCGACGCGCTCGGCACGCTCGACCAGATGGTCGCCTTCGGCGGCAAGAAGATCGATCTGGACGCGGTGCTGGAGTTGCTGGGAGCGCCGGACGCCGATCTGCTGTTCGGAGTGGTCGATGCGGTCGTTGCCGAGGATCCGAAGGGCGCCCTGCTGGAGGTTGAGAAGATGGCCCGCGCGGGGCGCGATCCGGCCCAGTTCGCCCGCGACCTGCTCGCCCATCTCCGCCATCTGCTCGTGACTCAAACCGTCGGGGAGGTTCCCAACACCTTTGTGGTCACGGCAACCGATGCCGATCGCCTCGCCGCCCAGGCGGGTGCGATTGGCGCGGCGGCCCTGGTCAGGACGATCGACGAGCTGGCTGCGGCCCTGACCGCGATTCGGGAGGGCGACGACGCCCGAATGGCAATTGAGATCGCGCTCCTCAAGGCGGCGCGTCCCGACCTCGACCCGTCCACCGAGGGCCTCCTGCGCCGCATCGAGCGCCTCGAGGGCGGCGGGCCGCGGGCCCTGTCGGGCGACAGGGACGAGGGCGGCGGGCCGCGGGCCCTGTCGCGGGAGGAGGACGTCCGAGCGGACTCACCGGTGGGCGAGCCACCTTCCCCCACGCCACCCGCGGCAGACCCCGCCCCGGCCGAGCAGGAATCGACTCCATCCGAGCCGCAGGAGTCCGAGCCGCAGGAGCCCGAGCCGCAGAAGCCCGAGCCGCAGGAGCCTGAGCCGCAGAAGCCCGGAGAGCCAACTTCCGAGCTCGATCTCGAGCAGATCGTTCGGATTTGGCCCGCGGTGCTCGACCAGCTGTTGCAGGGCGCACCCGCTCTTGCCGCAACGCTCGAGGGGGCGCGTCCGGTCGCTGTCGATGCCGCAGCGCGGATCGTGACGGTTGGCTTTCCCGCAGCCCACACGTTCAACAAGCGCAAGGCCGAGGCGCCGGACAAGCGCCAACTTGTGGAGGAGGCGCTGGAGACTGTGTTGGGGGAGCGGCTGCGTCTCGTCTACGCCGTGCTCGACGGCGAGGCGGACTCCGGCAATGCGGGTGCAGGGCAGGCGGTCGACGCGGCGGCCCTTGTGGAGCGCATCAAGAGCGAGTTCGACGCGGAGGAGGTTTAGGTGACGCGAGGAGGGCCCGGGGGCTTCGACATGAACGCCCTCATGAAACAGGCGCAGCAGATGCAGCAGGAGATGCTGCAGGCGCAGGAGCAGCTCAAGGACGAGGTCGTCGAGGCCAGTGCCGGCGGCGGCATGGTCAAGGTGAAGATGGGCGGCGATCTCACCCTGCGCGAGATCGCAATCGATCCGGAGGCAATCGACCCGGTGGAGGCGGAGCTGCTCTCCGACATGGTTCAGGCTGCCGTCAACGAGGCGCTGCGCGCCGCTCAGGACCTGGCCAGCTCGAAGATGGGTGGGATCACCGGCGGCCTCCCGGGAATGTGAACGCCGAGGGGCCCGCACCGCTGGCCAGACTCGTAACCGAGCTGTCGCGACTGCCGGGGATCGGTCAGCGCACCGCCCAGCGCCTTGCCTTTCACATCCTCCGCGCGCCGGAGGAGGAGGCGGCGTCGCTTGCCGCGGCGATCGGCGAGGTCCAGGAGAAGGTCGGGCTCTGCGAGCGGTGCTTCAATCTCTCCGAGGGGCCGCTGTGCCGGATCTGCACAGACCCCTCGCGTGACCAGATGACGATCTGCGTGGTCGAGGAACCAGCCGACGTGATCCCGATCGAGCGCACCCATGAGTACCGGGGCCTCTACCACGTGCTCGGTGGAGCGCTCTCCCCGATAGACGGGGTCGACGCCGGGGACCTGAAGATCGCTGAGCTGCTGCAGCGGCTCGAGGGAGGCGAGGTCCTGGAGGTCGTGCTCGCCACCAACCCGACCACGACCGGCGAGGCGACCGCCCTCCATATCGCCGAGCAGATGCGCGGTCGGGCCCGCGTCACCCGGCTGGCCAGCGGCCTGCCGATCGGCGCCGATCTCGAGCACGCCGACGAGGTGACGCTGGGCAAAGCGCTGACCGGTCGCCGCAGCTTCGAGTAGCGCGCAACTGGGTCGGTTGGGCCCTGCGAGCAGCGGCCAGTTCAGCCCCGCCGGAGCGTGCAACGCGCGTGGACAATTGTCGCCCCGCAAATAGCGGGATCGTCCCCTCCTGCCGTCCGCCCGTTTCGCCAAGGTCTCAGGCGTGGAGGCGAAGACACCCATGTGGGCCGAGCCCCGCGGCGACTCCCGGGCTGGAAAGCTTGCCCGTGAGGTGTCCGCTCTGCAGGCGGCGCTGCTCGGAAAGCTGCATGCGGAGCTGGCTGGAGACGGCTCCGCGTTGTTCGCGTCGGCCGCGCAGAAGCTGGCGGAGGAATTCGGCTCGGTGACCGCGACGGCGATCGGCACGCTGTGGGAACAGGAAAGCGCCGGGGTGGAGGCCAAACCGGACAACGGTGCTTACCCCGACCTGCACCAGGCCGGCCAGATGCGTGAGCGTCTCGACCGGCTGGTCGAGACCCACAAGCGCTACGGGCACCCCTTCAGCCTGGTCGTGTTCGACGTCGATGGGCCGGGGACGCGGAACGGTGACCAGGCTGAAGGTCAGGAGACCGCGCTGGCGGTGGTTGGCGCGGCGCTTTACGACAGCGTTCGCCTCCTTGACGAGACATTCCGGCTCGGGGTGGACGGGATCTGCGTCCTGGCGCCCAACCAGACCACGGTCGGAGGCGTGCGGATGGCCGAGCGGCTGCTGCGGTTGCTGGATGAACTGGAGGCTGCGGGGGGATTGCGGATTGGCATTACGGCCGGGGTCGTCGCCTGTCCCGAGCATGGCAATGGGGCCGAGGCGCTCCTGCACAAGGCCGACGAGGCGATGTGGCGAGCCCGTGCGGTTGGCCAGCCGGTCGGCGTGGGCCCTCTGGGTGGCTGATTCCACGACCCGGCAGGCATGCGCCAGGCACGCCGAGCGCCGGCCGTGAATACGAAACACAGGCGCCGGGGCGTTTCGGAGACGCTGCAAGATCGCTGACAGATTTCCGAAATCTGTCCATAACCGGCGTAAACCTGGAATTCGGGTGGGAGAATGACGTCGTCACGGCGAACAGAGTTCGCGCAGCCAGAGAGTCGACTTCCAAACTGAGATGCCCGGGATAAGGACGAACGCAGCCGCTGAAGTGCTAGGCGTGAGCCCCAACACGCTGCGCAGTTGGGAGCGCCGCTACGGCTTCCCGAAGCCAAAGCGCACCCCGGGAAACCACCGCAACTACGAGCTGGTCGAGCTGCAGACTCTGCGCGACGCACTCGCCGATACGGGCAACATCTCCTCGGCCATCGAGTTGACCCGCCAGCGCCAGTCGGCGCCGGCCAGCGGCAGCAGCCTGCGAGCAGCCCTCGAGGACTTCGACGAGGACGCCTCCGAACGCGCCGTCGAGGAAAGTCTGGCGGTGCGACCGCTGGAGCGCACGGTTGAGGAGCTCCTGCTGCCGGCGGTCGACGAGCTCGCCGCCGACCCGGACCGCGAGGCTGAGCTTGAATTCGCCGCCCGGTGGGCGACGGGCTGGCTCCATGGCGCCCGTCGCCTGGCCTCCGCGGCCTCCCGACCAGCTGGCGTCCTGCTGCTCGATTCGAGTCGCGGCCAGGAAGCCGAGGCCGTCCACGCCCAGGCTCTCGACCTGGCCCTGCGCCGCGCCGGCTTCCGGGTGCTGATGCTCTCCAACGAGCTGGGCGACGAGCGCCTGGAACGCGCCCTCCGTGCTCTCGAGCCGACCGCAATCGTCCTCTGCGGGCCCGGTGCCGACACGCCCTCTGCCGTGAGGCTGATCCGCAGGATCCGCGAGACGGGCTTCAGCGCTCCCCTCTTCGGCTTCCGTGCCACCGGCCTGATCGGCGACGCCGTGCCCTCCGCGGGCGAGCGCCCCAGTCAGGTGACGGGGATGCTCAACGCGGACCTGCGCCGCCGCGCCTCCCAGGCCTTCGCCTGAACCGGCGAAGCGGGGCCGTCAACCGTCCTTCGGGCCGGGCTCGGGTCAGGATTCGTCCGGGTTCAGGTCCGGCAGCGTCGCCTCGCTGATCCCGAAACGATCGTGCAGGCGTCGCAGCGGGGCGGGCGCCCACCAGTTCCACCTGCCGAGCAGCGCCATCAGCGAGGGGACCAGCAGGGCGCGGATTATGCTGGCATCGATCAGCACCGCCAGCGCAGTTCCGATCCCGTTCTGCTTGACGAAGATGATCTTCGAGGTGGCGAAGGCGCCGATCGCGATTGCGAACAGCAGCGCCGCGGCCGTGACGATCCGCCCGGTTCGCTCCAGGCCGATCGCCACCGAGTCGGAGTTCGACGCGCCGCTGTCGTATGCCTCTTTGATCCTCGAGAGCAGGAAGACCGCGTAATCGGTCGACAGCCCGAAGGCCACGGCGAAAAGCAGGATCGGCATCGTCTGCTCCAGCGCTCCCTGGGTCGTGTAGTCGAAGAGGCCTTCGAGGCGCCCCTCCTGGAAGATCAGGACGAGAATTCCGAAGACGGCGCTGAGGTTGAGCAGGTTCATGATCAGCGACTTGATCGGCAGCACGACCGACCCGGTCATCAGGAAGAGGATCACCAGCGTCGCCAGGACGACGATCGAGACGGCCAGCGGCAGGTGGCGCACGAGGCTGCTCTGGAAATCGACGAAGTCGGCGGTTGCGCCGCCGACCATGATCGTGGTTCCCCGCACGTCGATCGCCCGGAGGGCTTCAACCGTTGCCTGACTGGCCTCCGAGCGGAACGTGTCTCCCGAGATGGTTTCCACGACGCCGAGCCCACCCGGCAGGCGCCTCGGTGGAAGGGCTTCGGCGACGCCCGCGACCCGCTGGACCCGGGCGCGTACCCGGCCCGCCGCTGCCGGCCCGCCGCCCTTCGCCGTCACCCAGATGGGTGTGTCGCGGTAGGGGGGGAATTCCGACTGCATCGCGTCATACACCTGCCGGGCACTGGCCTCCTTGGGCAGGATCTGTGGATCGGCCGCGGTGAACTTGATGCCCAGGAAGGGAAGCCCGAGCACGATCAGGAAGAGCGCGCTGAGGGTCGCAATCGGTATCGGGCGGCGCATGACGAAGCGCGAGAGGCGGTACCAGAAGCCCCGCTCTTCGGGCCGGGCTTCGACCTCGGCGCGGCGGCGAAGGAAGCGCGGAGCAAGGGAATTGACCCGCGTGCCGAGCAGGGTGAGGACGGCCGGCAGCACGGTCAGCGAGACCGAGGCGGCAAGCAGCGTCACCAGCGAGCCGCCGAGCCCCATCGAGTACAGGAAGCGCTGCGGGAAGACGATCAGGGAGGCGAGCGCCGCCGCGACGGTCAGCGAGGAGAAGAAGACGGTGCGGCCGGCGGTCGCCATCACCCGCCGCATCGCCGCCAGCCCCGGGCCGTCCTTGGCGATCTCCTCTCGGTAGCGGGAAACCATGAAGAGGCTGTAGTCGATCGCCAGCCCCAACCCCAGCCCGGTCGTCAGGTTGAGCGCGAAGATCGAAATCGAGCCGAGCTCGCTGAGGATGCGAAGGATCAGGAATGTGCCGACGATCGCCAGCAGGCCGATCATCACCGGCAGCAGCGCCGCGACGAGGCTGCGGAAGAAGAGGAACGAGAACAGGAAGAGCAGGGGGAAGGCCAGCATCTCGGCTCGCTGCAGGTCCTCCTCGACCTGCTTGTTGACCTGCTCCTGGGCGACGGCGCCACCGCCGACCACGACGTTCGGCCGGTTGGCGAGCCGCTCCGCGATGGCATTGCCGGCTGCCTGCCATTGCTTGTCGCCCCTGGCCTCGAGGCCGACCGCCAGGTAGGTCGAGCGGCCGTCGCTGGACACGAACGCACGGGAGCGGGTCTCGAAATACCCGGTGACGGAGGCGACATCGCTGTGCCGTCGCAGCTCGTTGGCGATCGACTCGACCCTTGCCCGGCTCGCCGGTGCCGAGACCGGGGCGTTCTTGACGATCACGATCGCCCCCGGCCCGTGGAAGCCGGCGCTAAGCAGCGCGTCCCTTGCCTTGACGCTCTCGGTCGCGGGGTCGTCGGCGCCGTAGGGATCGAGCCGGCTCGCGACAGAGCCGCCGAGCGCTCCGGCAACGAGGAAGAAGGCGACGGCAAGCAGGCCGATCCGCCGCGGGCGCCGGTCGGCGAGGCGGGCGAGGGCGTAGAACATCAGCTGCCTCCCTTCTCCGTGGTGGGTTTGAGGTCCTGGCACTCCATCCGCTCGCACCAGCCGGCGAACCACTCGTTGAACCGGGGAGGATATCCGCGGCCTCCTGAGCCGCCGGGACTACAGCAAGAGGAATATCTACAGGTCCAACAAGAGGAATATCTACAGGTCAGCCCGCTGGTCGACGTGACGCCCGTCGCCCGTCCACACGCCCCGACTATTCTCACTGCGTGAACATGAGCACGGGGAATTCCGACATCGTGGTGATGAAGTTCGGCGGCACCTCGGTTGCGGGGCCGGAGCAGATCAAGCGGGCCGCGCGGCGAATCGTCGCCGCCCGGGAGGCCGGCCTGCGCG
This sequence comes from uncultured Solirubrobacterales bacterium, assembly GCA_963707965.1. Taxonomy (GTDB): domain Bacteria; phylum Actinomycetota; class Thermoleophilia; order Solirubrobacterales; family 70-9; genus VRUE01. The sequence goes on along the minus strand of CAVPRR010000007.1, from coordinate 329,678 downwards.
TCATCGCCGTGCTCTCCGCACGGGGGAAGACGACGGACGAACTGGTCGCGCAGGCACTGGAGATCTCCGAGCGGCCGGACTCCCGCGAGATGGACATGCTGCTGTCGACCGGGGAGCGGATCTCCTGCGCGCTGTGCGCGATGGCGATCCATGACATGGGCCATGAGGCGATCTCGCTGACGGGGTCACAGGCAGGGATCGTCACCGACTCCTCGCACACGCGGGCGAAGATCATCGACGTGCGCGCCGACCGGATCCGGGAGACGCTCGAGGAGGATCGCGTCGTCCTCGTTGCGGGTTTCCAGGGTGTCTCCACCGACAGCCGCGACGTCACCACGCTGGGGCGCGGGGGCTCCGACACAACGGCGGTCGCTCTTGCCGCGGCGCTGGAGGCAAGCGTCTGTGAGATCTACACGGACGTCGCCGGTGTCTTCAGCGCCGATCCACGGATCGTCCCCAACGCCCGAAAGCTGCCGATGGTCTCCTACGAGGAGATGCTGGAGATGTCGGCGTCCGGCGCAAAGGTGCTGCAGCTTCGCTCGGTCGAGTACGCGCGCAACCACGGCGTCCGCGTCCACTGTCGCAGCAGCTTCGAGGACGGCCCCGGTACCCTCGTCGTCAGCGAGCAGGAGGCCAGTCAGGAGAGCATGGAGCAGCCCTTCGTCACAGCAGTCACCCATTCCGACGGCGAGGCCCGTGTGACGCTGACCGGCGTCCGCGACGAGCCCGGCGTTGCCGGCCGGATCTTTACGGCGCTGGCCCAGGCGGGGGTCAACGTCGACGTGATCATCCAGAACGAGCCACTCGGCGACGACAAGCTGGCCGATCTCTCCTTCACGGTCGACCGCTCCGATCTGAGCACCGCGGCGGAGACCGTGACCGGACTCGATGTCAGCAAGGGCGTTCGCACCGACGAGCGGATCGGCAAGGTCTCGATCGTCGGCGCCGGCATGCGCTCACATCCAGGTGTCGCCGCCAAGGTCTTCGAGGTGCTCGGCGCGGAGGAGATCAACATAGAGATGATCTCCACCTCGCCGATCAAGATCTCATGCGTGATCTCCGCCGACCGCGTTCCGGATGCCGTGAAGGCTCTGCACGAGGCATTCGAGCTCGGCGAGGACGCGGTTCGGCCCGAGGACCCAGCCGGGGACGAACACCGCCCAACGGTCCCCGGGTAGTCCCAGGGCGCTTCGTCATACTCGAACCAATGGCGGATGACGGCTACAGAGTCGGGGTGCTGGGCGCGACCGGGGCGGTCGGATCGACCATCCTCGCGGTGCTCGCCGAGCGCGAGTTTCCCGCCTCCGAGGTGATTCCGTTTGCCTCTGTGCGCTCGGCAGGGCGCGAGATCGAGTGGGGGAAGGACCAGCTGGAGGTCCATGCTCTGAACGCGGAGACGATCCAGGGTTTCGACCTCGTCCTCTCCTCGGCGGGCAGCGCGGTCAGTTCGGAGTGGGCGCCGAAACTGGTCGACGCCGGCGCCGTCGTCGTCGACAACACCAGCTACTGGCGCATGCACGAGGACGTGCCGCTGGTCGTCGCCGGGATCAATCCCGAGGCTGCCGACGCTCACAGGGGAATCGTCGCCAACCCCAATTGCACGACGATGGTGGCGATGATGGCGCTGGGGCCGATCCATCGCGCGGCCGGTCTGGAGCGCATCATCCTCTCCAGCTACCAGGCGGTCTCCGGCACCGGCCAGAGGGCGATCGAGGAGCTGCGCCGGCAATCGAAGCTGGTCCTGGAAGGCGAGGAGAAGCCGACCGCTTCGGTCTACCCGCACCAGATCGCCTTCAACGTGCTGCCGCAGGTCGAGATCTTCGAGGACGGCGACGACTACACCACCGAGGAGCGCAAGGTGATGGCGGAGACGCGCAAGATCCTTGGCCTGGGCGAGGAGGTGGGGATCTCCGCCACCTGCGCCCGCGTGCCGGTTTTCACCGGCCACTCGGAGTCGCTCAACGTGCAGACCCGCGAGGACCTCTCGCCCGATGAGTGCCGCCAGCTTCTCGCAAAGGCTCCCGGCGTCGTCGTGGTGGACGACCCGGGCGCGGGCCGCTACCCGCTGGCGATCGATGCCGCCGGTCGCGACGAGGTCCTGGTCGGCCGCGTCCGCCGCGACCCAGGCCACGAGCGCTGTCTCAACCTCTGGGTCGCAGGAGACAACCTGCGCAAGGGCGCGGCGACCAACGCCGTTCAGATCGCCGAGCTGCTGGTCGAGCGCAACCTCCTCGGCTGAGCGACCGCCCCCGCGGCTCGAGGCACGGCGGGCTTCGGAACGCACATAAGCCACAGGAACGCATATAAGCCACACATGGACGTTGGCTTCGGCGAGGCTGTTCTGCTGTTCGGCGGGCTGCTGGCCATCGTGGGAGCGCTCTCCGGCTTGATCCGTGGCACGGTCCTCTCGGCCTCGGTTCTCTCCGTGGCGCTCGGTATCGGCCTGGCCAGCGCCGGCCTGGTCAACGTCGACGCCACCGATCAGTCGATCGTCGAGCTGGTTGAGCTGGCGCTGATCCTCACCCTCTTCTCCGACGGGATGTTCGTCGAGCGTGAGCTGCTGCGCCGCCACTGGAGCCCGGTCGCCCGGGCGCTCGTGATCGCGATGCCGATCACGATGGTGCTGCTGGCGCTCGCCGCAAAGGCGCTCTTCCCCAGCTTCAGCTGGGCGGAGGCGTTCCTGCTGGCGGCGGTGCTCTCTCCCACCGATCCGGTCGTCACTTCGGCGGTCGTCACCTCACGGCTGGTGCCGAGCGCCGTGCGGCACACGCTCAACCTCGAGTCCGGGCTGAATGACGGCCTGGCGCTGCCCTTCGTCCTCTTCTTCCTCGTTCTGGCCGGGCCCGGGGGAGACCCGGGCGGCGAGGCGGCGAAGCTGATCGGCGAGGCGCTGGTCGGGGCGGCAGTTGGTCTGGCCCTGGGCGCGCTGGGCGGCCGCCTGCATCGCCATCTTCCCGGCGGCGGCCTGACGCAGCGCTACGAGGGGATCTACTCGGTTGGCTTCGCCCTTGTCGCCTTCGGGCTCTCCGACGTGACGATCGGCAACGGTCTTATCGCGGCCTTCGTCTGCGGGATCGCGATGGGGGCCGCGGAGCGCGATGTGCCGGAGGGCTTCGTCGAATTTGCCGAGAATGCGAGTGCGATCTTCCAGGTGCTGACCTTTTTCGTCTTCGGCGCCCTGATCGTCGCCACCGGCTTCGACCACAGCATCCCGCCGCTGGTCGTCTTCGTCGTCTTCGCCCTCCTGATCGCACGGCCCCTGGCGGTTCAGCTCTCCTTCGTCCGGACCGGCCTGCCGCGGGCCCAGAAGGCGTTCATGGCCTGGTTCGGGCCGAAGGGCGTCGCCTCGATGCTGTTTGCCCTCTTCGTGCTCAAGTCGAACGTTGGCAGGGGCGAACTGATCTTCGACGTCGCCGCGATAACGATCATCTTCTCGATCGCCGCCCACGGCCTCACCGACACCGTTGGCGCCAAATGGATGGCCCGCCGGATTGAGGGCGATGGGGGGGAGGAGGGCGGCCACCTCGGTACGGCCGGCCTCGACTGAGAAAGCGAAATCGACTGAGAAGCGGCCTCGACTGAGAAGCCGGATCGATTGAGGGGCGGGATCGAGGGGCGGGATCGATTGAGAAACCGCCCCCAGAGAGGCCGGGTCTGACCGGGGGGTTTGGCGGGGCCCGCTAGGCCGTCGGCGTTGCGGCGAGGCGGTCCTCGACCTTGCCGGTCGAGGCGATGTGACGGCCCATCCCCAGCTGCTTCGGCTCGAAGCCGAGTGCCAGCCCAACCAGCTGCGGGAGGTGCAGCACCGGCAGGCCGAGATCTCGGTTGACGACCTTTGCCGCCTCGGGCTGCTGCATGTCGAGGTTGAGGTGGCAGAGTGGGCAGGGGGTGACGAGGCAATCGGCGCCGGCGTCGAGCCCGTCGCCCAGGTGCGTACCGGCCTGGCGCAGCGAGGTCTCGCGGTTCATCGTGATCACCGGGAAGCCGCAGCACTTGCGGGCGCCGTCGTAGTCGACGACCTCACCGCCCAGCGTCTCGATGACCTTCTCCAGGTAGATGTCGCGCTCGGGGTGCTCCTCGTAGCCCAGTCGCTCCTTCGGGCGCACGATGTAGCAGCCGTAGAACGGGCCGACCCGCAGCTCGGAGAGGGGCCGCACGACCTTCTCGGCGAGCTGGTCGAGCCCGTAGTCCTCGACCAGCAGCCAGAGGAAGTTCTTGTTGCTGAAGCCGTCCTTGCCCTTCACGTACTCGAGCCCCTGGCCGGCAAGCGCCTCGTTGACGTGGGCGCGGTAGGCGCCGTCGGCATCGAGCCGTTGCTGGCACTCGGACTGGGCGCCCTGGCAGGTCGAGCAGATGTTCATCATCGCCAGGTCTGTCTGCTGGGCGAGCGCGAGGGTGCGCGCGTTGAGGGTGTCGGCCAGCTCCTGGTTGTGCTCGGCGATCACGCCGGCGCCGCAGCAGTTGCCGCGCTCGAGAGGGACCAGCTCGATGCCCAGCTTCTCGGCAACCAGCTCCATCGAGCCGTGGAGCTCGGTGGTGAAGCCACGCGACACGCAGCCGGGCCAGTAGGCGAGCTTCATGTGGCCTCCTTCTCGTCGGGCTCGGTGCCCTCCTCGCCCTTGATGTAGATGTTGAATTCCTCGCGGTGCGCCTGGGCGTGCGCGTAGATCGCCTTGACCTCGTCCTGCGCGCCGTCGGGAAGCTTGTGGTGCAGGCCGGGGATCAGCTTCAGGGAGCGCATCTTGCCCGTCCTGATGCCGCGAATCGCCGTTGGCAGCGACCCAAGCATTTCCCTGATCCCCCGTTTGCTGGGCTTCAGCTTGCCCTTGATCCCCGGGACAAACGACTCCTGCAGCAGCGCCGACTCGTCGAGCGTGCCCTTCTTCTCGATGATCTTGACGAAGGCCATCTCGTGGCTGTGGCCGCTGTTGGGGTCCTCGATGCCCTCCTCGCCGGCGCGGCGGCGCAGGCGCATGATCTGGTCCATCGGCGCCACGTCCTTCGGGCAGGCGTCGACGCAGCTGAAGCAGTGGGTGCAGTCGTAGAGCCCGTGCGGATCGAAGGCGAGGTCGTGCAGGCGCTCCTTGGTCTCGGCGTCGCGCGGGTCGCCGACGAAGCGGTAGGCCTTGGCCAGCGCCGCCGGGCCGATGAAGTCGGGATCTGCCTCCATCGAGAGGCAGGCCGAGACGCAGGAGCCGCACTGGATGCAGGCCATCGACTGCGTGATGTCGATCATCGATTCCGGCTCGACGATGTACTCGCGCTCGGGGGGGTCGCCGTGCGGCAGGAGCCACGGGGTGACGCGGCGGATCTTCTCCCAGTGCGTCGACTCCATGTCGGTGATCAGGTCCTTGACCACGGGCATGTTCCCCATCGGCTCGACGATGATCGGGTTGCCGCCCCCGTTGCGGCGGTTGGCGGCCTCGTGCGCCTCGCCGATCTGGGTCTTGCAGCCAAGCCCGGACTGACCGTTGATCTTCATCCCGCAGGAGCCGCAGATGGCCGCTCGGCAGGAGCAGCGGACGGAGAGCGAGCCGTCGTCGCGGTCTTTGGCCTGCAGCAGTCCGTCGAGGACCGAGAGCGAAGGCTCGAGCTCCACGTTGAACTCCTCCCAGTACGGCCCCTCTCCGGCCTCCGGTTGGTACCTGCGGACTTTCAGCGTGTACTCGGCCATCAGTACTTTCTCTCTTCGGGCTCCCACTGGGTGATGGTCACCTCTGAGTATGAGATCTCCGGCCCGTCGTCCGCCTGCTGGAGGTCGATGTGCCTGAGCCACTCGGCATCGTTGCGCTCCGGGAAGTCGGTGCGGTACTGGGCGCCGCGGCTCTCCTTGCGCTCCAGCGCGGAGACGCAGGTGCACTCGGCGTTGTCGAGCATGTACCCGAGCTCAATCGCGCCGAGCATGTCCTGGTTGAAGACGCTGCTGCGGTCGTCGATGTAGGCGGTCTTGGCCTCCTCCTTGAGGCGGCGGACCGTATCGAGCGCCTCCTGAATACCCGCCTCGTGGCGGAAGACCGCGACGTGCTTGTCCATCGTCGTCCCAAGCTCGAGCTTGATCTCCGAGATGCGCCGGCCGGAGCCCTTCTCGCGCCCGGCGATCGCGTCGATCTTGGCCTGCTCGGCGTCGAGCACCTCCTTTGAGGGCTGCGAGCCCTCGATCTGCTTGGCGCGGGCGGCGGCGTCGACGCCGGAGCGGCGGCCGAAGATCAGCGTGTCGAGGAGCGAGTTGGCGCCGAGCCGGTTGCCGCCGTGCACCGAGACGCAGGCCGCCTCGCCCGCCGCATACAGGCCGGGAATGTCGGTGCGCCCGTCGACGTCGGTCTTGACGCCGCCCATCGTGTAGTGGTTGCCGGGCTTGATGCGAATCGGTTCCTTCATGATGTCGACTCCGGCGAAGTCCCGGCCGACGAGGACGATCTCCCGCAGCGCCTCATGAATGCGCTTCTTCGGGACGACGGTGATGTCGAGGGCGACGGTGCCGTCAGGGAAGCCGCGGCCCTCGTCGATCTCGGTCTGCTCGGCGCGGGAGACGACGTCGCGCGAAGCCAGTTCCATCTTGTTCGGCGCGTAGCGCTCCATGAACCTTTCGCCCTTGGCGTTGAGCAGGTGGGCGCCCTCGCCGCGGGCGCCCTCGGTGATCAGGAAGCCCTTGCCCGCCAGCGTCGTCGGGTGGTACTGGATCATCTCCATGTCCATCAGCTTCGCCCCGGCCCGGTAGGCCATTGCGATCCCGTCGCCGGTGCAGATCAGCGCGTTGGTGGTCGGCTTCCAGGCCTGGCCGTTGCCGCCGCAGGCGAGGATCACCGCCTTTGCGCGGAACAGCTCCATCGAGCCGTCGGCGACGTTGCGCGTGACCGCGCCGCAGCACTCGCCCTGCTCGTCGATCGCCAGCGCGGTGCAGAACCACTCCTCGTAGCGGGCGACCGCGTCGGCGTGCTTCATCAGCTGCTCGTAGAGCACGTGCATGATCGCCTGGCCGGTGATGTCGGCGACGTAGTACGTGCGAGCGGCCGAAGCTCCGCCGAAGGCGCGGGTCCCGAGCTTGCCCTCCTCGTTGCGGTGGAAGGTGACTCCGAGGTGCTCCAGGTGCAGGATTTCCTCAGGCGCCTCGCGGCACATGACTTCGATCGCGTCCTGGTCGCCGAGGTAATCGGACCCCTTGACCGTGTCAAAGGCATGCGACTCCCAGCTGTCATCGGGGTTGAGCGCTGCGTTGATCCCGCCCTGGGCCGCGTTGGAGTGCGAGCGCACCGGGTGGACCTTGCTGAGGAGGCCGACCGATACGCCCTGCTCCGCGGCCGCGAGGGCCGCTCGCTGTCCGGCCAAGCCGGCGCCTATGACGAGTACGTCATGAGAAGGCACTGGCGGGCATCCTATATAGAGAAATTCCGAGAACGCAGTCAGGATTCGAACGGCCCGCCGCCGGCGCTACCCTGCCGGGCCATGTTGCCCCGTTGGATCAGGGAGAGGCGCAGCGCCGCCGCATTGCCCGTCGCCTTCGTCCTCGCCATGGCGCTCGTGGCAGCGGGCTGCGGAGGCGGTGGAGCGGAAACCTCGACCCCCGCATCCCCCGCGCCCCCCGCATCCCCCGCGACCGGATCAACGGCCGAGAGCAGCTCCTCGGCGACCGGGCAGGCCGGGGAACGCGAAGGTGGGTCTGCCGGGGGTGGGGAGAAGAGCATCGAAGGTTTCGGCGAAGAGGCCAGCGGCGGCGAGCGAGCGGCGATCGTCGGCGCGTTCGAGGGTTACCTGAACGCGATGGCCGCCGGGGAGCCGGCGGCGGCGTGCTCGTACCTTTCCGCCACCGTCCAGCGGTCTCTCGAGCGATTCGCCTCGCGGTCGCTCAAACGCAAGGGCTGTGCCGCCATCCTGCCGGGACTGCTTGCGCCAACCGCAGCGGCGATCTCCCGCGAGCAGGCGAACGGCGAAATCATCCGGGTGCGGATCGAGGGCGATCGGGCCTTCGTCATCTTCCACGCGCCCGGCGCCAAGCTCTACGAGATGCCCATGGTGCGGGAGAGCGGTGGGTGGAAGACGGGCCTGGTCGCCGCCGCGGTCCTCGTCCCTCAGCTCTAACTCGTCTGCCGCCACCGACTCGAACGCCGCACCGAGTCGCGGTGTGGCGACAGGGCGTTGGCGACAGACGTGACCCCAGATTTTCCACCCATTGGGGGGAAAATCTGGGGTCACGTCTCGGAACAACGTCAAGAAGGGCCCTGAGCACTGGCGTGGGGCGACGTGTCAGAGCCCGGCCTGGCTTTCCGAATCAGGCTGGCTGTCCGAGCCAGGCTGGGGGACCGAATCAGGCTGGGGGTCAGAGCCAGGCTTGGTCGAGGCGGCGGATGGCGGCCTCGGAGAGGCGCACGGCGTCGGCGACGCTGCCGAAGTCGACGTTAGCCGCGACGTCGTTGGGCCAGTGGTAGTTGGCGGGCTGCTTGAGGTCCGTGCAACCGCACAGGGACGCGGTCTCATACCCGGCCGCGAGCGGCTCCAGGCCGTCGGTCCCGTTGCGCAGGCGCAGGTTGGGGAACAGCCAGATTCCAAGCTCCTCGGCGAGGCCGTCCAAGAGGGCCAGCGCGCGCGGCGAGTACTCGCGCATCTTCAGGAAGCCCTCGCCGCGCAGCACCAAGAGGTGGGGCGAGCCGACCGAATCCAGGCAGAGGAAGAAGGTGCTCTCGCGCGGCAGGCGGGGGAAGTGGCGCTCGCCAAATGCCTTCATTCCCTCGCTGAACGACTCCTCTGAGCCGGTGGAGAGGAGGATCACCCGCACCGAATCGGGGGGCTCCTGCACCAGCCGTTCGGCGAGGGCGAGCAGCGCCACGACGGATGTCCCGTTGTCGTTGGCGCCGGGGACGGCGCCTCTTGCGCCGATCTCCGCCATGGCCGCCGCGACCGCCAGCCCGAGCAGGAGGCCGAGCCTGGAGAGCAGCCGACTCCCGCTGAGCGCGCCGAGGGTTGCCAGGAGGGGACCGCCGACCACCGGGGCCATCAGCGGGGGGCTGGTGTCGGCCCGCTCGACCATCCCCAGCCGGTTGGCGATCTCGGGCAGCTTGGGGTGAAAGATGAGGCCCGAGTGCGCCGCGTCGTGGTGGGCTATGAGGACGATCGTGCGCTCGGCGTCCGCGGGCCCCAGCTCGCAGACGACGTTGTAGGTCTCCCGCTTGGGCAGCAGCCTGCGCAGCCGCCGCTTCCCGGGCGGGTAGTCATCCACCATTCCCGCGGTCCCCGCGGCGGCCAGCGCCGCCCCGAGCAATCGGCGGCCTCGCAGCGCCGCCAGCGCTCCCGCGGCGCCGAGGGCTGCACCGATCCCGAGTGGCCACCAGTAGGTGCCGTGGGCGGGCGCCGCCTCGATCCGCGCCTCCGCACCACGCTCCGCGAAGCGCTCGATCAGCCACTCCGCGGCCCGGCGCTCGCCCGCGGAGGCCGAGGGGCGCTCGATCTGCTCCAGCTCCTCGAGCAGCTCCCGCAGCTGCTCGGGATCCGGCTTGCCGATGCGTTCGGCGATCGCCGGCTTCGCTGTGGCTGAGGGCGGCATCGCGGGCCGAGCCTACCGGCCGCTTACCATTGGAGGATGTTCGGTGGCGGCACGATCACCCTCTTCCACGTTCGCGGGATCCGGATCGCCGTCGACTGGACGTGGTTCTTCGTTCTCTTCCTGGTGATCTTCTGGCTCTCGAACTTCTACGGAGAAGTCCTGGGGGAGAGCAGCTCTGCCTCAACCCCCTTTGTGCTTGCCCTCCTGAGCGCGGTTGGCTTCTTTGGCTCGGTCGTCCTCCACGAGCTGGGTCACGCGATGGTCGCGCTGCGCCACGGGATTGGCATCACCAGCATCCAGCTCTGGATCTTCGGCGGAATGGCGCGGATGGATCGCGAGTCCGACAGCCCCTCGACGGAGTTCAGGGTGGCAATCGCGGGGCCGCTGGTGACACTTGTGATCGCGGTCGTTCTCACGGCGCTCGGCCTCGTCGCAGCCGGGTGGGAGGAGTTCCGCAAGGCGATGCTGGTCGAGAGCGACGCCGGGACATCGGGCGCCCTCGCGATGATCGCCTGGCTGGCCACCATCAACCTTCTCGTCCTGGTCTTCAACCTGCTGCCGGCCTTCCCGATGGACGGCGGCCGGGTCGTGCGGGCGATCGCCTGGTGGCGGACCGGCGATCGCACCTCGGCAACCCGCTTCGCGGCTGGGCTGGGGCGTGTATTCGCCTACCTCTTCATCGCCATCGGCCTGGTGTTGATCTTCCGCGGATATGTCTTTGGCGGCGTATGGCTGGCGGTGATCGGGGTCGTCATCAACGGCTCGGCCCGCGCCGCCACGATGCAGACGGCGATCTCGGGTCGGATCGAGGGGATGCGGGTCGCGGACGTAATGGATCGCGAACCCGTTGCGATCCCGAGCGAGCTGAGCGTCGAGCAGGCACTCGACCAGTACTTCCTGCGTTACCGCTGGACCTGGTTCCCCGTGGTCGATGCGGCCCACCGTTTTCTGGGGCTGCTCGAGCGCGAACGGGCCGACGAGGTTCCGGAGGTCTCCCGCGCAACCTCGCTGGTTCACGACCTGCTGGAGCGCGACCATGGTTCCCTGCGCATCAGTGAGGATGAGCCGCTTGAGGCGCTGCTGGCCAACCAGAACCTGCGTCGCCTTGGCGCCCTGATGGCGGTCGACACCGACGGCCGCCTCTGCGGGGTGATCACAGCCGAGCAGGTCGGCCGTGCCCTCCGCGACGCCGCAGGTTAGGCCTCCGGGCGGTGGCGGTCGATGATGCGGCCGAAGTCGGTGCCGGCGGGGAGGGTCCCGAAGGCCTGGCCCCAATCGCCCGAGAGCCGTGAGGCGCAGAACGCATCGGCGACCGCCTCGTCTCCGTGGCGGAGTAGCAGGGAGGCCTGCAGCGCGAGCGCCATCTTCTCGACGATGCGCCGGGCCCGCGACTCGATCGTCTCGATGTCGCCCGGGATCTCGGCACGGAGCTCCTTGGCGTAGGCGTCGAGGCGGGGCTCGGCGCCGGCGCCCTCCTGGACCTCGGCGAAGAACGCGTCGACGGTGGCCGGCGCCTTCACCATGGCGCGCAGCATGTCGAGGCACTGCACGTTGCCCGATCCCTCCCAGATCGAGCCCAGCCCGCTTTCGCGGAAGAGGCGCGGCATGCCCGACTCCTCGATGAAGCCGTTGCCACCCAGGCACTCCAGGCTCTCGGCGGCGTGCGCGGGTCCCCGCTTGCAGGTCCAGTACTTGAGCACTGCGGTGGCGATCCGCTTGAAGGCCGTCGCCTCCTCCGACCCGGCGGCCGCCTCGTCGTAGGCGCGTGCCAGGCGCAGCGTTGAGACGGTCGCCGCCTCGGACTCGACGCAGAGGTCGGCGAGCACGTTGCGCATCAGCGGCTGGTCGATCAGGTCCTTGCCGAAGGCTGCGCGATGCGCCGTGTGATGCAGGGCCTGGACGACTCCCGCCCGGTAGCCGCTGGCGGCGCCGATGGTGCAGTCGAGCCGGGTGTGGTTGACCATCTCGATGATCGTCCGCACGCCGCGGCCCTCCTCGCCGACCATTTGCGCCCAGGCGCCGTCGAGCTCGACCTCGGCCAGGGCATTGGAGCGGTTGCCCAACTTGTCCTTGAGCCGCTGGATGCGGAAGGCGTTGCGCTCGCCGTCGGGCGTCCAGCGCGGCAGCAGGAAGCAGGAGAGCCCGCCGTCGGTCTGGGCGAGGACGAGGAAGGCGTCGCACATCGGCGCCGAGCAGAACCACTTGTGGCCGACGACCTCGTACTCGCCGCCCGGCCCGCCACCGTTGAGCGGCGTCGCCGTGGTGGTGTTGGCACGGACGTCGGAGCCTCCCTGCTTCTCGGTCAGCCACATCCCGCAGATCGCCCCCCGCTTCTGATCGGCGGGGATCGGGCGCTCGTCGTAGTCGAGCGAGAGGAAGCGGGGCTCCCACTCCTCCGCCACGTCCGGCTGCTTGCGCAGCGCCGGCATCACCGAGTAGGTCATCGAGATCGGGCAGCCGACCCCGCCCTCCACCTGTGCCAGCTGCATGAACAGAGCGGCACGGGCGACATGGGCGCCGGGCCCCGGTTCGCGCCAGGGCAGCGCGTGCAGGCCGTGGCCGATCCCGATGCGCATCAGCTCGTGCCAGGAGCTGTCGAACTCGACCTCGTTGATCCGGTGGCCGAAGCGGTCGTGCGTGTGCAGCACGGGCGTCTTCTCGTTCGCCTCGAAGCCCCAGCGGATCGTCTGGTGGGAGCCGCAGATCGCCCCCAACTCCTGAATCCGGCCCTCCGCCCACTCGGCGCCCTCGCGACGGACCGCCTCGACCAGGGGGCGGTCGCAGTCGAATGTGTTGTGGTCCTCCAGCGGCGGCGGCTGGTTGAGAACCTCGTGGTCGATGCCTGAGATGCGCTCAATGGTGGCCATGCGGTGATTGTGCCACCAGCCGCCGTTTCGATGCGCGCTCGCCAACCGGACCGCCCGTCTCGGCCCCCCGTCGATAGGATCGCCGCCGCCTGTGGCCAAGATCGAAGTCAAGAACCCCGTCGTCGAGCTCGACGGCGACGAGATGACCCGGATCATCTGGGCGTTCATCAAGGAGCAGCTGGTCCTGCCCTACCTCGATATCGACCTCGTGTACTTCGACCTCGGGATCGAGAGCCGCGACGCGACCGAGGACCAGATCACCGTCGACGCGGCACACGCGATCAAGGAGCACGGCGTCGGTGTGAAGTGCGCGACCATCACCCCGGACGAGGCGCGGGTGGAGGAGTTCGGCCTGAAGGCGATGTACCCCTCGCCGAACGGGACGATCCGCAACATCCTCGACGGCGTCATCTTCCGAGAGCCGATCGTGATCTCGAACATCCCCCGGCTGGTGCCCGGTTGGACGAAGCCGATCGTGATCGGCCGTCATGCCTTCGGCGATCAGTACCGGGCCACGGACATGGTGGTTCCGGGCGAGGGAAAGGTGAGCCTCACCTACACGCCCGCCGACGGCTCTGAGCCGATCGAGCTCGAGGTCTATGACTTCCCCGGTGGTGGCGTGGCGATGGCGATGTACAACGTCGACGATTCGATTCGCGACTTCGCGCGCGCCTCGATGCGATACGGGCTCGAGCGCGGCTATCCCGTCTACCTCTCGACCAAGAACACGATCCTGAAGCGCTACGACGGTCGCTTCAAAGACCTCTTCGCGGAGGTCTACGAGACGGAGTTCAAGGCCGATTTCGAAGCCGCGGGCCTCACCTACGAGCACCGCCTGATCGATGACATGGTCGCCGCGGCGATGAAGTGGGAGGGGGGCTACCTGTGGGCCTGTAAGAACTACGACGGGGACGTGCAGTCCGACACCGTCGCGCAGGGCTTCGGATCGCTCGGTCTGATGACCAGTGTGCTGATGAGCCCCGATGGGAAGACCGTCGAGGCCGAGGCGGCACACGGAACCGTCACCCGGCACTACCGCCAGCACCAGCAGGGGAACCCGACCTCGACAAACCCGATCGCCTCGATCTTTGCCTGGACGCGCGGTCTCGAGGCCCGAGGCCGCCTCGACGACACCCCGGAGGTGTCACGGTTCGCGGAGACGCTCGAGCGTGTCTGCGTGGAGACGGTCGAAAGCGGCAAGATGACCAAAGACCTGGCGTTGCTCGTCGGCGCCGACCAGGAGTTCCTGACCACGCAGGAGTTCCTCGCTGCGATCGACGAGCGGCTCGGGCAGGCAATGGCTTAGATGATCTGCTTGGCCACGCGCACGCTCAGTCACATGCGACCGTGGAATTCTGACCCAGGACACTAGCTTCACGAAACCACCACTTCAGGAGGCGACCCCGTGAGCACTCCCGTCAAAGTCACCGTCACCGGCGCGGCCGGGCAGATCGGCTACGCGCTGCTGTTCCGGATCGCAAGCGGTCAGATGCTCGGACCCGACACGCCAGTGGAGTTGAGCCTGCTGGAGATCCCCGGCGCCGTCAAGGCGGCCGAGGGCACGGCGATGGAGCTGAACGACTGCGCCTTCCCGCTGCTGCACAAGATCGACATCTTCGACGACCCGAAGCCGGCGTTCGACGGCTGCAACGTGGCGCTGCTGGTCGGCGCTCGCCCACGCGGGCCGGGCATGGAGCGCGCCGATTTGCTGGAGGCGAACGGTGGCATCTTCAAGCCGCAGGGCGAAGCGATTGCGGCCGGCGCCGCGGCCGATGTCAGGGTGCTGATCGTCGGCAATCCCGCCAACACCAACTGCCTGATCGCGATGTCGAACGCCGATGGTGTTCCCCATGAGCGCTTCAACGCGATGCTGCGACTCGATCACAACCGGGCGATTGCTCAGCTGGCGAACAAGCTGGGCAAGCCGGTCTCCAGCGTGACCAATATGACCGTGTGGGGCAACCACTCGACCACGCAATACCCGGATCTGGTCAACGCGAAGGTTGACGGCTCCAGCGCCTGGGATGCGGTCGACGATGAGGCGTGGATCGCCGAGGAGTTCATCCCCCGTGTGGCGAAGCGCGGGGCCGAGGTCATCGACGCACGGGGCGCGTCGAGCGCCGCGTCGGCCGCCAACGCCGCAATCGATCACATCCGCAACTGGGTGCACGGAACTCCCGCTGCGGACTGGGTCTCGATGGGCGTACCGTCCGACGGCTCCTATGGCATTGATGAGGGTGTGGTCGCCGGCCATCCCTGCACATGTGCGGGCGGGGAGTGGAGGATCGCGGAGGGGCTCGAGGTGCCGGAGTTCTCACGCGCCCGGATCGACGCCAGCATCGCCGAGCTGCGCGAGGAGCGCGACGCCGTCAGCCAGCTTGGCCTGATCTGAGTGTCTTCTTGAAACAGGTGCTCAGCCTCAGACGCTGAGAACCCACCCAGCCCATCTCGGTTGGGAGTGCGCCCCAGGGGGCGCGCCGACGGGTGCCGGGAGACCTGGCCCAGACAAGCGAAGAGGCCGGCCCCCGGGGGCCGGCCTCTTCTGAAGTCGCTGTGAGGGACGCTATTTGGTGGGGAAGTACTTGCGGCCCTTCTTCGTCACTCGCTTCTCCTTCTCGAGGTCGCCGAGGACCCGGTACAGGTAGTTGGGTTTGATCTTCATCGACGTGGCGATGTCAGAGGCGCTGATGCCCGGGTTCCCCTCGACCAGCTTCACCGCCTGGTCGGCACGCGTGCCCTTGCGACGGCGACGGGGGCGAGAGGTGGCGGGGGCCTTGGAGGCGCCACGGGGTCGACCGGGACGGC
Organism: uncultured Solirubrobacterales bacterium; assembly: GCA_963707965.1. GTDB lineage: Bacteria > Actinomycetota > Thermoleophilia > Solirubrobacterales > 70-9 > VRUE01. The sequence continues at coordinate 314,471 of CAVPRR010000007.1, read as the reverse complement.
GGCCCGGGCGGCCGACAATCTTCCCGCCGAGCTCCCCGAGTGCACGCTCAAGGCGCTTGCGCTCCTCGTCGAGCTCCGCGAGGCGTCTCTTGACCAGGTCGCGGGCCTCATCGAGAACGTTGGTGGTACTGGGCATCTGATTCCTTTCGTCCCGACAGCGTACTTGCCGCACGGGGTCAATTTGGATGTAGCAAGTCTCGCACAGTCACAGTGACTGCGATTGATCGTCGTGTCGAATGCGACCATACAGTGTTGGCCATCTGGGCGCTGCGTCGGTGGGGGACGGGTCAGGCGGTGCGCTCGGCCGCCTTCGGGTGAGAGTCGAATGACGTTTCAGGTGAGGCCCAGCCACAACACTGTATTCCCAAAGCTTTGAGTCGGAACGAACGGTGAGTCGGCAACCACCCAGCACGGAGCCCCCGTTGCCCGCTCGCAGGGGCAGGCCCCGCGCTGCGCGAATGGATCAGTCCGGCCGGTGTCTATGGGGGAGGGTGCGGAAGGCGATATCCCAGAGCGGTGAGGAAACGCCGAAGCCATAGCGGTGATCCTGGAAGTGATGGCGCATGTGTTGCTCCCGAAGCTGCCTTCCGAGCTTGGACCCTGGCACGAAGTGGTGCACGTAGTAGTGCGTGTAGTCATAGATCAGGTAGCCGGCGATGAATCCTCCGAAGAGGGGATAGGCCTCCGGAGTGCCGGCCACCTGCGTGAAGGCAACCAAGAAGAGGGCGGCCAGGGGGATCGAGACCGCCGGGGGCATGACCAGGCGAAGCTTGTCATTGGGGTGGTCGTGATGGATGCCGTGGATGACGAAGTGCATCCTGTGCCCGAACGTGTTGTCCGGCTCCCAGTGGAAGACGAGCCGGTGGAGCCAGTACTCGGTCAGCGTCCAGATGCCGACCCCGCCGACGCTCAGCGCCAGCAGCTGCCAGGCGGCGAGGCCCCGGTCGGCGCCCAGCCACTCCATGGCGACGGTCACGGGTACGAAGACGAGCGCGGGAATCGCCGGATGAACGCGCGAGAAGAAGTTGAGAAGGTCGCTCGCGAAGAGCTGGGGGGAGGCGGCAAGCTTTTCGGTGCGGTCCTGCGTTTCCATCCGCAGGTCAGATGGTAGCGATGGCGGACACGACGTTCGCAAGACGCGGGGAAGATGTGACGGCTTCGTTTCAAAGACGTTGCGCTTTGCGGGAATGGGCGCCACGGAAGCGTCACGCCGATGGCAAGATGGGCCGCGATGGCACGCACGAAGCCGCCGACCTGCGACGACTGCTACTTCCGCAAGAACCTCCTCTGCGCGCTGGAGCTGGAGGAGCCCTGCACGACGTTTCGCCCCAACCGGCCCGAGGGCCTCGTGCCCCCGCGCCAGCCGGTTCTCCTGACGCGCCCTCCCCGCTGGGCGACCGAGTCCCGCGCCGCGTAGCGTCACCGAGACCCGCGCCAGGCCGCCCTCTCCTCCGTGGCAGGACCCGTGCGCCGCTATGTTTTGGGCCGATGTCACAGCGTGACGTGTTCGCCAACTTTGCCCGCATGCGGCGGGAGATGGACCAGATGCTGGGCGACGCCTGGGGCCGCGCCACCTATGTCAGCCGGCGCACGACCGGCTTCTCGCCGAACGTCGACGTGTACTACTGCGGCGACCCGCAGCGGGCGGTCGTCAAGGTCGATCTTGCGGGCGTCCACCTCGATGACGTCGGGATAGAGCTGAGCGGCCGCCAGCTGGCGATCATCGGCGAGCGTCCTGTGCAGGAGACCGAGGGGAGGGTCTACCAGCAGGTCGAGATCCCGTCCGGACCGTTTCGCCGCGTGGTGGAACTCCAGGTGGACGTCGACGCCGAGCGCGCGACGGCAGCCTATGAGGACGGAGTGCTGCGGATCGACCTGCCGCTGCGCGACCCGGGGGAGACCACGCGCCGGGTACCGATCGGACGGGAGTGATGGAGGGGTCTGCGGCTCTCGAGGTGGTCGAGTCGCCACTCGGCGCCGGGGACGAGATCCGCGTCGATGAGCCGCTGCCGGACGCGCTGCCGGTCCTTCCACTGCGCGAGACAGTCACCTTCCCAGAGACCCTGACCCCGCTCGCGGTGGGGCAGGAGCGCTCGATCAAGCTGGTCAACGACGTTCTCGGTGCCAACCGGATGCTCGTGATGGTCGCCGCCCGCAGCCCTGAGGATGAGGAACCCGGCCCCGACGACCTGCACGGTGTTGGAGTGGTCGGCGTCGTCGCACGGATGCTGAAGGTCCCGGACGGGACGATTCGCATCCTCGTCCAGGGGACGCAGCGGGTGCGGCTTGGCCCCTACATCGCGGAGGAGCCCTACCTGGTGGCAAGGATCAGCGAGCTTCCCGACGTGGTCGAGGAGGGCCCGGAGCTGCAGGCGCTGAGCCGCAACGTGCAGCGCACGTTCTCGGAGATCGTCGAGCAGATCCCGTACCTACCGGAGGAGCTGCAGATGGCGGTGGCCAACATCGAGGACCCGGCCGCGCTCGGTCACCTGATCGCCGGTGCGCTGCGGATCTCCACCGAGGAAAAGCAGCAGCTGCTGGAGGAGGTCGACGTGGCCGCGCGGCTGCGGCACCTCTCGCAGATCCTCGCCCGCGAGCTCGAGGTGGTTCAGCTCGGTAGCCAGATCCAGTCGCAGGTCGAGTCGGAGATCGACAAGGGCCAGCGCGAGTTCTTCCTGCGCCAGCAGCTGAAAGCGATTCAGGAGGAGCTGGGGGAAGGGGACGAGCAGCAGGCCGAGGTCAATGAGCTGCGCCAGCGGATCGAGGAGGCGGACCTCCCCGAGCACGCCCGCAAGGCCGCCGACCGCGAGCTGTCGCGGCTCGAGAAGCTGCCGCCGGCCGCCGCCGAGCATGGGGTGATCCGCACCTACCTGGAGTGGCTGGTCGAGCTCCCGTGGGCCTCCCGGACGGACGACAACCTTGACATCGCCCATGCCCGCGAGGTGCTCGACGCCGACCACTACGACCTCGAGAAGGTCAAGGAGCGCATTCTCGAGTACCTCGCGGTGCGCAAGCTGAAGCCCGATTCGCCCGGGCCGATCCTCTGCTTCGCGGGCCCGCCCGGGGTCGGCAAGACCAGCCTCGGTCGCTCCATCGCCCGGGCACTGGGTCGTGAGTTCGAGCGGATTTCGGTCGGCGGCGTTCGCGACGAGGCCGAGATCCGCGGCCACCGCCGCACCTACATCGGCGCGATGCCGGGGACGATCATCCGCGCCCTGCGCGACGCCGGTTCCCGCAACCCCGTCTTCATGATCGACGAGATCGACAAGATGGGCGCGGACTTCCGCGGCGACCCCTCCTCGGCGATGCTCGAGGTGCTCGATCCCTCCCAGAACGACACCTTCCGCGACCACTACCTCGACCTCGAGTTCGACCTCTCCGACGTGATGTTCATCGCGACGGCGAACGTCCTCGACACCATTCCGGGACCGCTCCAGGACCGGATGGAGACGATCGAGCTGGCCGGCTACACGCTGGAGGAGAAGCGGCACATCGCCCGCCGCTATCTGGTTCCGAGGCAGATCGAGGAGAACGGGTTGAAGCCCTCCCAGATCGAGTTCGCCGACCCGGCGCTGGTGGCGATCGTCGAGGAGTACACGCGCGAGGCCGGCGTCCGCAACCTGGAGCGGCAGATCGGAACGATCTGCCGCAAGGTGGCGCGTGACGTCGCCGAGGGCCGCTCGAAGGGCAAGCTGAAGGTCTCCGCCAAGCGAGCGCGGGAGCTGCTCGGCCGCCGCCGCTTCTTCGCGGAGCAGCGCCGCCGCACCAAGGACCCGGGCGTGGCAACCGGTCTCGCCTGGACGCCGACCGGCGGCGACGTCCTCTTCATCGAGGCGACCGCGATGCCCGGCTCGGGCAAGTTGACGATCACCGGCCAGCTCGGCGATGTGATGAAGGAGTCAGCGCAGGCGGCGCTCTCCTACGTGCGGGGCCACTGGGACGACCTGGAACCTGAGCTCGGGGAGGACTGGTTCGCCGGGCACGACATCCATATCCACGTCCCGGCCGGCGCCGTGCCCAAGGACGGGCCCTCGGCCGGCGTGGCGATGACCGTCGCGCTGGCCTCGCTGATCTCCGGCCGCCCCGTCCGCAACGACGTTGCGATGACCGGCGAGGTGACGCTGACCGGCCAGGTGCTGCCGATCGGCGGGTTGAAGGAGAAGTCGCTCGCCGCGCAGCGGGCCGATATCAAGCGTGTCATCGTGCCGGAGCGCAACGAGGGCGACATCGCCGAGATACCCGAGCACGAGCTCAGCGCGCTGGAGTTCGTCTATGTGGACGAGGTCTCGACGGCGATCCAAGAGGCACTCGCGTAGGTAACTGCCATGGAGGCTGCTGAAGCGCTGGGCAGGGCAAGCCTGTCGACGCTGTTCGAGGCGGTGCGCGACTGGTTGCGGACGCGGTCGCGCACCTTCTGGATCGTCGCCGGACTGACCGCTCTCGCCGCAACACTTCGCTTCGCGACGCTCGGCGTCCAGGCCTACCATCACGATGAGATCGTCACGGCCAGCCGCGTCCTGCGCGACGGCTTCTGGCACGCGATGGACGCGGTCGGGTTCAGCGAGTCGGCACCGCCGCTCTACTACGTGCTGGCCTGGCTCTGGACGCAGTTCACCGGGACGGGGGAGTTCGGCCTGCGCTCGTTCTCCGCGCTGGCGGGCCTGGCGACGGTGCCGGTTGCCTACCTGCTCGGGGGCGAGCTGGCCGGGCGCCGTGCCGGAATCCTCGCCGCGGCTCTGGTCGCCGTCAACCCGATGCTCCTCTGGTACTCCCAGGAGGCCCGTGGCTATGCCCTGCTGGTGCTTCTGACCGCGCTCGCGGCGCTCTACTTCGTGCGCGCCCTGGACCACGGTCGCCGCGCTGACGTCAGACGTTGGGGTGCCGTGTCGGCGCTCGCTTTGGCGACCCACTACTTCGCCGTGTTTCCGATCGCCCTGGAGGCCGCCTGGTTGCTGCGCCGCCGCGGCCGGGCCGCCGCGGCCGGGCTGTGGATCGTCGCCGCGACAGGCCTCCTGCTGGCGCCGCTTGCGATCCACCAGATGTCGCTTGGCCATGCCGAATGGATTGGCGACCGCAGCCTCCTCAACCGACTCTGGGAGGTCCCGGTCACCTTTGCCGTCGGCGAGACCGGCGACATCATCGCCCAGCCCGACCGGCCGCTGCCCGCGCTCCTGCCGCTGATCTCGATCGTCGCTGCACTGGCACTGCTCGCTCTGCGCGGCGATCGAGGCGAGAGGCAGGGCGGCGGCCGCATGCTGGCGATTGGCGCCGCCACCGTTGTGGTTCCCCTGATTGTGGCGCTGCTCATCCCGGGTAAGGACTACTTCTTCGCCCGCAACGTGGTGCCGGCCCTGGTACCCCTGCTGGTCGCGGTGGCGGTTGCGATGACCCTTCGCAAGGCCGGCCGGGCCGGCACCGTCCTCGCGGCGGTACTGGTTGCCTACTCGCTCGGATTCTGCGCACTGGCGAGTCTGTCGCCCCGCTTCCAGCGCCCCGACTGGGAGGCTGTGGCAGCCCGGCTGGGGGAACCCGGCGCCCCCCGCGCTGTGGTCAGTTGGACGCTGGGGCACGCCCCGCTCCGCTACTACCTGTCGACCGGCTCATTTCAGGCCCTGCCTGCGGACGGCTTCACCTGGTTCGTGCACGAGGTCGATTTCGTCTCCAACGGCCCGGCGCCGCCCGTTCCCACCCGCCTGCTCGGGCCGGGCTTCCGCCAGGTCGGCTACGAGCGGGTGGGTGACCTGCGCCTGCGGCGCTACGCGCTGCCGGGCCCGGACGTGGCGCGGCTGCGCGTGCATGCGGTACGAGATGCGCAGCTGGGCTTCGGCTCCAACGGTGTCCTGCTTGACGGGATCGGCCCCCCGTGAGGTGCCACGGGCACGTCAATTTGGAATCAACCATCTAGAGGGGCTATCCTCAGCCGGGAACCCCAAGGATCCCCCAGCGAGGAGAAGGTATGTCCAAGACATCACGGGCGACCCAGACGGCCGATCGCGCCACTGACCTGTACTCGGCGGCCCGCGACAATCCCTATGTTCAGCGCCTGATCGACGACGAAGAGCTGCGCGACAGCCTCCGCAGCGCCTTCGAAGCGGCGCGCGGCGCCTACACTCGGGCGACCCGCAACGGCAAGGGCGCTGCGGCGGCCGTGACCAGCGACAAGAAGGTCCAGAAGGACCTGCGCACCGCCGCCGACAGCCTGCGCGAGGCATCCGAACAGCTGCGGGCGCCAAGGCGGCGCAAGAAGAATCGGCTCGGTCGCGTCATCCTCTTCGGGCTGGTCGCCGCCGCAATCGCGCTGGTGCTCAGCGAGGACGCTCGCAAGACGGTGCTGGACGCTCTCTTCGGTGCCGAGGAGGAGTTCGAGTACACCAGCACGACCAGCATCAACGGCTCATAGCCACGCCCTCTGCTTCGTTGGGCCCCGTGGTAGCGCACGCGGGGCGTTTCGGATGAGTTCATAGACTGCCGGGTGTGGAGGCGACAACCAAAGAGCGCGAGCTGAGCGGGGAAAAGGCGCAGCGCATCGTCAACGCGATGCGCGAGAGCGTCGCCAAGCGCGGCGCCGCTGGATCGACATTCGAGCAGGTTGCGCGTGAGGCCGGTGTCAGCCGCGGACTGCTCCACTACTACTTCGGGACCAAGGAGCGGCTGCTGGTCGAGGTCGTCCGCCGCGACACGGAGCTTCGGGTTACCCGGCTCGACGAGCCGCTCGCCAAGGCCCAGACGGTCGACGACGTCATCGACGTCCTTGTCGCCAGCCTCACCGGCCTCATCGAGCACGAACCCGACTTCTTCCTGCTCCTCTACGAGCTGTTCAGCGCCGGGCGGAGCAATCCCGACATCCGGCACGAGGTCGGCCAGCTCTTCGAACGCACCCGCTCCCATGTCGCCGAGATCCTCAGGGCGAAGGAGCGCGAGGGGGTGCTCGACCTGCGCCACGACGCGGAGGCAGTCGTCTCCTACCTGTTCGCGGTCGGTGACGGCTTCGCTCTGCAGGCCCTTTCCGATCCCGGCCGCGACATCAGCGCCGCCCTCGCCGCCGGCGCGGCCTCAGCGCGGTACCTGCTCGTAGGCGAGTGAGAGCTTCACCGGCCGGCAGCTGAGCGCCGACGCGCCGATTCGCGTGAGCCATGTCACAGACCGGTGGCCTCCAGTGGGAGAGGCTGGCTGGCCAGCCAATGCGTGCGCCGATGACCAGACTCGCAGGGTTCCTGGGGCACTGGCGACGCTCGGTCCTGGTGGCCTGGGTCGTGGTCGTCGCCTTTGCGCTCCCGCTCGCGTCGCGTCAGACCGAACACCTCACCGGTGGCGGTTTCGACGTGCCGGGGAGCCAGTCGAAGTCCGTGAGCGATTCGCTGAAGCGTCACTTCGGAGGCGAGGCGGACGGCATCGCAGTGCTGCTGCGGGCCCAGCCGGCGACGCCGCCCGCGAACCTGGCCGCTGCGGTCGGCCGGGTGCAGGGCGCCGTCGCCGGCCTGGACGGCGTGGCGCTGCCACCACTCGTGGCTCGCCGTGCGGAGATCCAGCTGCGGCGAGCCGGCACGGCGATGCTGCCGCTGCGCAGCAGCCAGTCCCCGGACCGGATGATCGACTCCGCGGTTACGCTGCGCTCCGAGCTCGACCCCGGCGCGGCTCGGGGCGGGGTGACCGCCTACCTCGCGGGGCAGCCGACAGTCTGGGCTGGGATGCAGGAACTCTCCAAGCGCGACCTCGCAAGGGCCGAGCAGAGCGGCTTCCCGATCGTGGCCCTGATCCTGCTCGTCGTCTTCGGCTCGCTGGCGGCAGCGGCCCTGCCGCTCGCACTGGGGTTCGTCAGCGTCATCGTCACCGGCGCCCTCATCTACTTCATCTCCCTGCAGATGTTGACCTCGGTGTTCGTGACCAACATGGCCTCGATGATCGGGATCGGGGTCGCGGTCGACTACTCGCTGTTCATCCTCGCCCGCTACCGGGAGGAGCGACAGGCGGGTCGCGGCGAGGACGATGCGCGCGCCGAGGCGCTTTCCACCTCGGGTTTGGCGGTCGCGTTCTCGGGGCTCGCGGTGATCGTCTCGCTGGCGGGGCTGTGGATGGTCGACAACCAGGCGCTGCGCTCGATGGCGCTCGGCGCGATGACCGTGGTCGCCGTCTCGATCCTCACCGCGACGACGCTGCTGCCGGCGCTGATCGCGATGCTGGGCGACCGGGTCCTGCCCGGCGGCGTGGTGGCCCGCGTGCTGCGCTTTGTGAGGCACGGAGTGCTGCGTCGCCCGCGGGTGGCGGCAGAGGCTGGCGGGAGCGGATTCTGGGTGCGCTGGACGCGCAATGTGATGGCCCGCCCCTGGCTGGCCGTGACGGGGGTCTCCGCGGTGCTCCTCTTCCTGGCCTCCCCGGTGCTCTCGCTCGAAACCGGGACGGAGGCCATGGGCCAGTTCCCCCGGGACAGCGACGTGCGAGTGGGCAACGAGATCGCCTCGAAGCAGGTCGGTGGCGGCACCGACCCGGTGCAGATCGTCGCGACGTTCTCCGGTCGCCCCGACCGGGCCCTCGTCGCCTCCTTCGCCCGCCGCCTGCGCACCGAGCCCGGCCTCAGCGCCGTCTCCCCACCCGCCTACGCGGCCGGCAGCGCCCTGATCGAGGCGACGCCACGGGCCCCGAGCGAGTCCAAGGCCGCGACGGCGCTGGTTGGCCGGCTTCGCGACTCGGTCGTTCCCGGGACCGCGCTCGGCAGGGTGGCAACCGTGGACGTCGGCGGCGAGACGGCTCGTACCGACGACGCCCGCACCCAGATCTCCGGCTCGATCTGGAAGATCATCGGCTTCGTGCTGGCGCTCAGCTTCCTGGTCCTGATGGTGATGCTGCGCTCGCTGGTGCTGCCGCTGAAGGCGGTCCTGATGAACCTTCTTTCGATCGGCGCCGCCTTCGGTGTCCTTGTCGCCATCTTCCAGTGGGGCTGGCTCGACAGCGTGCTCGGTTTCGAAAGCCTCGGCGCGCTCGACACGATCAACGTGCCGCTGATCTTCGCCATCGTCTTCGGCCTCTCGATGGACTATGAGGTCTTCCTCATGTCGCGCATCCGCGAGCGCTACATGGAGCACGGCGACAACGAGCGCGCCGTCGCCGAGGGCCTCGCCTCCAGCGCCCGCACGATCTCCTCCGCGGCGCTGATCATGAGCTGCGTCTTCGCCGTCTTCGTCCTCACCGGCGTGCCCTCGATCAAGGAGCTGGGCCTGGGCGCGGCTGTGGCGATCGCCCTCGACGCGACCCTGGTGCGCCTGATCCTGGTCCCGGCGGCGATGAAGCTGCTCGGCGACTGGAACTGGTGGATGCCCGCCTGGCTCGACCGGATGCTTCCGCGGCTCAGCTTCGAGGGTGGCAAGGCCGAGCCCAAGCCGGCCGAGGCCTGAGCCGCGCCGCAACCGAGCGCGCACCGTCCCTACTGCCTCGGTCAGGTGGTGCGGGTGCGCCGGTCGGGACGCAGCGCCTCGACGATCGCCGTGGCCAGGCGGCCGGCCTCCTCCTCTTGCAGCGTACTGACGGTGATCCGCACCGCCCGCCCGCTCCGCAGCCGGAATGGCGCCCCCGGGGAGACCGCCCAGCCCTTCGCCAGCAGCGCCTGCACCACGTGGGCTTCGTCGGGGACGGGAACCCAGACGTTGATACCAGCCGGAGTCTCGACCTCGATTCCGCGTTCGGCAAGCGCCCCGACCAGGTAGTTCCGGCGCTCGCGATACCGATCGGTCGCCCGGGCCAGTTGTCTGGCGACGCCCGCGTCCTGCGCAAGCGTCGCCGCGCAGCGCTGGAGCAGGTGACTCACCCATCCGGGCCCCACGGCCTGGCGCCCGCGCACCCGGGCGATCGTCTGCGCGTCGCCAGCGAGGACCGCGAGGCGTAGATCCGGCCCGAGCGACTTGGCGAGCGAGCGTGCCGCCGCCCAGCGCCGCCGGCCGCCGGTCAGGGTCAACCGCGGCGAACCGGCGATCGGGCCGAGGTGGTCGTCCTCCAAGACCATCACCTCCGGCCGGCGGTCGAGCACCTCGGCCAGCACCGCCGCTCGCTCCCCGTCCAGTGAGGCCCCGGTCGGGTTCTGGCCGCGTGGGTTGACAACCATCGCTTCGACCCCGTCGTCCAGGGTTTTGGCGAGCGCGGCGGGGACCATTCCCTTGGCGTCGATCCGCACCGGGCGCAGGGCGAGGCCGAGTGCGCGCAGCAGATCGAAGAGTCCGGCGAAGCCAGGGTCTTCGACGGCGACGGAGTCGCCGGGGCGCAGCTGCGCCTGCAGGGCGCGCTCGATTCCATCGAGGGCGCCGCTGGAAACGGCGAGGTTGCGGGTGTCGACGCCGGCCTCGGCGAGCTCGGCCGCGGTCACCTCCAACAGCTGCGGATCGGCGGGTTCGCCGCCGTAGAGTTGTCGCGGTGGCTCAAGTCGCCCGAGGACCGGCGCTAGGTCCGGCAGCAGCTCGGGGTCTGGATTGCCGCTGGCGAGATCGCGGACGCCGGGCGGCGCCACCGTGCCCAGCCACGCGCCGGTGACGGGAGGGCGCCAGCTGATGTGGGTACCGCTGCGCGATCGGGTCATCACGAGACCGCGCGAACGCAGGCCGGCAAAGGCGGCGGCGACGGTGGTCGGGCTGACGCCCAGCTCCCGGGCGAGTGAGCGCACGGCAGGCAGAGGAGAGCCGGGCTGCAGCGCCCCTTGCTCGATTCCGCGCTCGATGCTGGCGGCTATCTCCGCCGCGCCTCCGCCTGAGATCCGATACTGTGTCAGCTCAATAGACAGATCTGTACTGTAACAGATGACGGAGAGATCGAGAACGAGAGTGCGCCGCATGCCGCAACGGGCGGCCTACGAGCGTGAGACCGTCGAGGCGATCCTCGACGAGGCGCTGGTCTGCCACGTTGGCACGGTCAATCCAGCCGGCCATCCTGTTGTGATCCCGACCCTTCTTGCCCGCGACGGCGAGTGGCTCTACATCCACGGCTCGGCGGCGAGCAGGACGTTGCGTGAGGCGGCGAGGACCGAGATCTGCCTGACCGCGACCCTGCTCGACGGGCTGGTGCTGGCCCGCTCCGCCTTCCACCACTCGGTCAACTACCGCTCGGTCGTCGTCTTCGGCCAGGCCGAGCAGGTGGAGTCGAGCGACGGCAAGCGGCGCGCGCTCGAGGCGTTCACCGAGAAGCTCGTTCCCGGCCGCTGGGCCGACGTGCGCCCACCGACCGAACAGGAGTTGCGCGGGACCGCGGTTCTGCGCATCTCGCTCGAGGAGGCCTCGGCCAAGGTCAGGAGCGGCGGCCCGGTCGACGACGAGCCCGACTATGAGCTGCCGGTCTGGGCGGGAACCGTCGGACTGCGCCTTGCCGCGGGTGCTCCCACCGTCGACGAGCGGGTCATGCCGGGCGTCGAGCGCCCGGCCTACGTGGACAGCCTGATCCGCGCAATGGCCTGAGCGCAAGGCGGAGCGTAGGATTGCGGCGTGACTGAGGACGTTGCGTTCGCCGGTGCGGTGAGGCAGGCGGAGATGGTGCGGGCGGGGGAGGTCTCGCCCGGCGAGCTGGTGCGGCTGTGCCTGGAGCGGATCGCGCGGCTCGACCCGGTGCTCAACTCGCTCCGCTCTGTCTTCGCCGAGAAAGCGCTGCTCGAAGCCGATCAGGCCGAGGCGCGGCTGAAGGCGGGGGAGGAGCGGCCGCTGCTCGGCGTGCCGGTGGCGATCAAGGACTGCGTCGATGTCGCCGGCGACGTCACCACCTACGGCACCGACGGCTTCGTCGAGCCGGCCAAGGCCGACAGCGAGATCGTGCGGCGCCTGCGCGAGGCCGGGGCGATCCTGGTCGGCAAGACGACGCTGCCGGAGCTGGCGATCTGCGGCTTCACCGAGACGGCGACCTGGGGCGTGACGCGCAACCCCTGGGACCCGCAGCGCACCCCCGGTGGGTCCAGCGGCGGCAGCGCCGCGGCGGTCGCTGCCGGGCTGGTCCCGATCGCGCTCGCCACCGACGGGGCGGGCTCGATCCGCATCCCGGCAGCCTCGTGCGGCCTGGTCGGGCTGAAACCGCAGCGCGGCCGGGTCTCGCTCGCCCCCGACCTGCAGCACTGGAACGGCCTCTCCGCCTACAACTGCGTCAGCCGCACCGTGCGCGATACGGCACTCTGGCTCGACCTGGTCAGCGGCGGCTCGCGGGAGCCGCGTGCGCCCGCCCCGCCCGAGCGGCCGTTCGCCGAGGCGGCGCGGACGCCGCCGGGCAGGCTGCGGATCGCCTGGTCGACCGCGGCGCCTCGCGCTGCCGCTCCACCCGCCGTCTCGGACGTCGCCAGGGGCGCCGTCGGCGAGACCGCCGAGCTGCTGCGCTCGCTCGGGCACGACGTGGCGGAGAGCGATCCCGACTGGGGCACCATCGGCAACAACATCACGCCGCGCTACCTGCGCGGGATCGCCGAAGACTTCGAGAGGGTGCCCCATCCCGAGCGGCTCGAACGCCGCACCCATGGCTTCGCCCGGCTCGGCAGGCTGATCCCGGACAAGCTCTTCGAGGGGGCGCGGCGCGCAGAGGCCGCCGACGCGGCCCGGGTCAACGCGATCTTCGATTCCCACGACGTGCTGATGACGCCGGTTATGGGTGACACGGCGCTGCCGGTGCGGCGCTGGGAGGGACGCGGCGCGGTGCGCACGGTGCTCGGCATGAGCCGCTTCTATCCCTACTGCGTCCCCTGGAACCACCTCGGCAACCCGGCGGTGTCGGTGCCGGCCGGCTTCGCCGCCGACGGCATGCCGCTGGCGGTCCAGCTGATCGGCCGCCCCGGCGACGAGGCCACCCTGCTCTCGCTTGCCGCCCAACTCGAGGCCGAGCGGCCGTGGGCGGACCGCCGCCCGCCGATTTCCTGACGCGGCCTAGCGGAAGACCTTCCTCAGCCGCGCGATCTCGCGCAGCTTGCCGCGCGGGCGGATGCGGCGCTGGACGATCATCTTCAGCGGATTGGCGTCCGGCTTGCTCATCGCGACGAAGTCGGCCCAGCTCGCCTCGAGGGTCACGGCCGGATCGGGCGCCTCGCCCGGCTCGGCCCGGGTCGAGCCGTTGTCGAGCGTCAGGTGCCAGGGGTCGGCGTCGTCGAAGCGGTACTGGTAGACCAGCGGCGAGCCGTTGGCCGCGGCCGGGTCGGCGACGCGCTCGATCACGTCGAAGTAGAGGCGCTGCGTCTCCGGCGAGGCGTCGGGGGTCGGCCCGTCTGGCGGGCCGAGGACGCCGGCCTCCATCAGCTTCACCTGCCGCGCGGCGACCTCCTCCGCGGAGGCCTCAGGGTCGAAGGGGAAGACGCCCGGCGGCATCTCCTCGGTCGGATAGCCGATCGTGCGCCAGCGCTGGCGAATCAGTTTCAGTCCGAAGGCGAAGATGTCCTCGAGCGAGAAGCCGTAGCACTCGGTGTAGGAGCGGTCCATGTTGGGCGGGTAGAACACGGCCGGCCCGTAGGGGAGCGTCTCGCGCAGCAACTCGACGACGGCGGCCCGGTTCTCCTCCCAGCCCGGATTCCCTTCGCCGAGCAGCTCGGAGAGGACCTTGACGCCGAAGCCGATGTGGCGCTGCTCGTCCTTGGAGACGTTGCCCATGCCCTCGCTGAAGCCGGGCATCGTTTCCTTGGAGGCGAAGAAGTCCTCGATGAAGTGCTGGCCGGGCTGGGCGAGGCTGCCCTCGACGATCAGGTGGTAGAGGGTGATCGCCTGCGCGTACTTGGGCAGCGAGCGGTCCTTGCGCAGTTCCTCGGCCATCAGGTCGAGCCGGTCGAAGATCCCGCGGTAGCCCCAGTTGAGCTGCGGCATGGTGGAGGAGAGGGTCTGCTGGATCGAGTCGCCGCCGACCCCGATCACCTCCTTGAAGAAGCGGTGGAAGAAGATCGAGTGGCGGACCTCGTCGACCTGCTGGGTGGCGAGGAAGTAGGACTGCTCCTCGGTCGGGGCGGCGGTGATGTAGGGGGCGAGGGTGTCGGCGACACGATCCTCGCCGTAGTAGAACATCGAGTAGATCCACATCGCCGAGCGCCGCTGCAGATCGCTCAGCGCCTCCCACCCGGCGCGGTCCTGGGAGAAGTCGATGTCGTAGGCGCTCCAGTTGCCCTGCTCCCAGCGCTTGTAGAGGTCCTCGTAGGTGACGTGGTCCATCAGGCTCTGGGCTGCGACGCTCATCGCTCTCCTTCGGCTGGGTGCTCCCGCGCGCGGCCGGATGCCTCGGTGCGGCTTTCGGCACAGATGCTACCGCGAAACTGGCTGTGCAGCCAGTTTCGCCGCGTTGCGCCGTCCCATCGCCGAGGCGAAGCCGCCGCCGGTGAAGAGCATGAAGGTGGCGTAGACGGCCGCCGGGATCGCCACGTCGTCGGCCAGCGTCGCGCCCACGGCGATCGCCAGCCCAGCCGGCCGCGGGTCGACCGCCCGAGCGTCGCGCGGCCGAGTCCGGATATCCCGGTTACGATCCCCGCCATGAGGGGTGAGGTGGCGGTGGGCGAGCGGGAGATTGCCTTCGCGGGAGCAGCGCGGCAGGCGGAGATGGTGCGGGCCGGTGAGGTCTCGCCAACCGAGCTGGTGCGCCTTTGCCTGGAGCGAATCGAGCGGCTCAACCCACAGCTCAACGCATTCCGCGTCGTCCTCGCCGAGCGGGCGCTGCTCGAGGCCGAGCAGGCCGAGGCGCGGCTGAAGGCCGGCGAGGAGCGGCCGCTGCTTGGCGTGCCGATCGCGATCAAGGAAGAAAGCGACGTGGCCGGCGAGGTGACCACGCACGGCACGGATGCCTTTTCCGATCCCGCGCCGGCCGACTGCGAGATGGTGCGCAGGCTGCGCGAGGCGGGCGCGATCATCGTCGGCCTGACGCTGGCGCCGGAGCTGAAGATCTGCGGCTTCACCGAGTCGGCGACCTGGGGGGTGACGCGCAACCCCTGGAACCCGCAGCGGAGCACCGGGGGCTCCAGCGGCGGTTCGGCCGCGGCGGTGGCGGCGGGCCTGGTCCCGATCGCGTCCGCCGGCGACGGCGGCGGTTCGATTCGCATCCCGGCCGCGTCATGCGGTCTCTTCGGCCTGAAGCCGACGCGGGGCCGGATCTCGATCGCACCGGCCGAGGAGCTCTGGAACGGACTTGCTGTCCTCGGCTGCGTCAGCCGTACGGTGCTCGACACCGCACTCTGGCTCGACGTCACCGCCGGTGGCTCACAGGAGCCAGGGGCGCCACCGCCACCGGCGCGGCCCTTTGTCGAGTCGGCAAAGACAGCCCCGGGGAAGCTGCGGGTCGCCTACTCGACCGTCCCGCCTCGCGCCGCCGCGCCGCCGACCGTCTCCGGGGTCGTCAAGGGGGCGGTCGCCGATGGTGCCGACCTGCTTCGCTCCCTGGGGCACGAGGTCGTCCACCAGGACCCGGCCTGGGGCGGAATCGGCAACAACATCACGGCGCGCTTCCTGCGCGGCGTCGCCGACGACGTCGCCACTGTCCCGCACCCGGAGCGTCTCGAACGGCGCACGCGGGGCTTCGGCAGGCTCGGGGGGCTGCTTCCAGACGCTCTGTTCGAGCGGGCGATGCGCGGCCGCGAGGCGGACCTCGCCCGGGTCAACGCGATCTTTGACTCCTTCGACGTGCTGATGACGCCGGTGATGGGCGGGACGGCGCTGCCGGTTCGCCGCTGGCAGGGGCGCAGCGCCCTCTGGACGCTGCTCGGGATGAGCCGCTTCTACCCCTACTGCATTCCCTGGAACCACCTCGGCAACCCGGCGATGGCCGTGCCGGCCGGCTTCGCGGCCGACGGAATGCCGCTCTCCATTCAGATCATCGGCCGCCCCGGAGACGAGGCCACGCTGCTCTCGCTCGCCGGGCAGATCGAGGCCGAGCGTCCCTGGGCGGACAGCCACCCGCCGATCTCCTAGAGGCCTGATGTGGGATAGGCGTGTGCGCCTGGGCGTCGCACGCCCGCCGTTGAGTCGGGTACGTCCGGCCCTGCGGCCGGCTTACCTCGGGAACACCTTGCGCATGCGCGCCAGCTCGCGCAGGTTGCCGCGCGGCCGGATGCGGCGCTGGAGCATCATCCTCAGGGGGTTGGCATCCGGCTTGGTCGAGGCGATCCAGTCGGCCCAGCTCGTCTCGAGGACGATGTTCGGGCTGGGCGCCTCGCCCGGCTCGGCGCGGGTCGAGCCGTTGTCGATCACCAGGTGCCAGGGGTCGGCGTCGCTGAACCGCCACTGGTAGACGAGCCGGTCGCCGTTGGCCGCGCCGGCGTTTACGACGTCGGCCACCATCTCGAAGTAGAGCCGCTGGATCTCCGGGGAACTGTCCGGTGGGGTGCCGTTTGGAGAGCCGGTGATCCCGGCCATCATCAGCCTCGCGTGGCGGGCGGCGAGCTCCTCCTCGGAGGCCTCCATGTCGATCGGGAAGGTGCCGTGCGGCATCTCCTCGATCGGGTAGCCGATCGTGCGCCAGCGGCTGCGGATCAGCTTCAGGCTGAAGGCGAACACTTCCTCGACCGTGAACCCGTAGCACTCGGTGTACTCGCGGTCGAGGTTGGGCGGCGTGAAGACGGCGGCCGAGTAGGGGTTCATTTCGCGCAGCAGCTCGGTGACCGCCGCTTTGCACTCCGCGGACTCCGCCAGCAGCTCGGAGAGCACCTTGACGCCGAAGCCGATGTGGCGCTGCTCGTCGCGGGAGACCTTCCCCATCCCCTCGCTGAATCCGGGCATCGTTTCCGTCGAGGCGAAGAAGTCCTCTATGTAGTGCTGTCCGGGCTGCGCGAGGCTGCCCTCGACGATCAGGTGGTAGAGGGTTATCGCCTGCGCGTACTTGGGCAGCGAGCGGTCCTTGCGCAGTTCCTCCGCCATCCGGTCGAGGCGGTCGAAGACGCCCCGGTAGCCCCAGTTGAGCTGCGGGAGGGTGGAGGCGAGGGTTGCCTGCAGCGACTCGCCGTCGACCCCGATCACCTCTTTGAAGAAACGGTGGAAGAAGACGGAGTGGCGCACCTCGTCGACCTGCTGCGTCGCGAGGAAGTAGGACTGCTCCTCGGTCGGGGCGGCGGTCACATAGGGCGCAAGCGTGTCGGCGACCCGGTCCTCGCCGTAGAAGAACATCGAGTAGATCCACATCGCCGAGCGGCGCTGGATGTCGCTGAGCTCCCCCCAGCCCTTGCGGTCCTCGGAGAAGTCCAGGTCATATGCGCTCCAGTTGCCCTGCTCCCAGCGGCGGTAGAGGTCCTCGTAGGTGATGCTCTCCGTCATGCTTTGGGATGCGACGCTCATCTCTCTCCTTTGGGCTGGTGTTCCCCGCTCAACCGCTGCAGCAAGAGGTTAGCGTGCTCCTGGCTGCGCAGCCAGAAATTCGCCCGCGCGGCGCCGGGGCCCGTCAGGCGGACGATTGCGCAACCGCGGGGATCGCGATCTCCCGCTTGAGGATCTTGCCGGTGGGGCCCTTTGGCAGCTCGTCGAGGAACCAGACGGCGCGGGGGTACTTGTAGGCGGCGATCCGCTCCTTGACGTAGGAGCTCACCTCCTCCGGCGCCATCTCCTGCCCCTCGTGGAGGACAACGGCGGCGCCGATCTCCTCGCCCCACTCGTCATGCGGGACGCCGACCACCGCCGCTTCGCGGATCTTGGGGTGCTCGTAGAGCACCTCCTCGACCTCGCGCGGGTAGACGTTGTAGCCGCCCCGGATGATCAGGTCCTTCTTGCGGTCGACGATGTAGAAGTAGCCGTCCTCGTCCGTGCGGGCCATGTCGCCGCTGTGGAACCAGCCGCCCCGCATCGCCTCCTCCGTCGCCTCGGGCCGCTGCCAGTAGCCCTTCATCACGTTGTGGCCCCGGATCACGATCTCACCGACCTCGCCCTGCTCGACAGGGCGGTCCTCCTCGTCGACCAACAGCATCTCGACGCCTTCGATCGGGGTGCCGATCGAGCCCGCCTTGCGCTCGCGGTCGGGGTGGTTCGAGCAGGCGACCGGCGAGGTCTCCGAGAGGCCGTAGCCCTCCATCACCTTCGCCCCGAAGGCGTCTTCGAAGCCGCGCAGCACCTCGACCGGCATCGAGGCGCCGCCGGTGATGCAGGTGCGCAGGCTCGACGTGTCGTATCGCTCGCGCTCGGGGTGATGCAGGAGGGCGCCGAACATCGTGGGCACGCCGTAGAAGTGGGTGACGCGGTCGCGCCGGATCGTCTCCAGCGCGTCCGCGGGGTCGAATTTCGGGACCAGGGTCAGGCAGGCCCCGACCCGCAGCGAGGCATTCATCGCGACCGTTTGGCCGAAGGAGTGAAAGAGGGGAAGGGCGCCGAGCACGACATCGCCCTCGCCCACCTCGCATGTCGTCCGGGAGGAGATCTCGGCGTTGCGCGAGAGGTTCGCGTGGGTCAGCTCGGCGCCCTTCGGCTTGCCCGTGGTGCCCGAGGTGTAGAGGAGCACCGCGATGTCCTCCGCGGCGGTGCCGGCCAGGCCCGCGGTTGGTTCGAGGACCGCCAGCGTTGCGGCGAAGGCAGCCGGCTCGACCTCGATCAGCTCTGCCCCGGCGTCGGCGGTTCCCATTCGCGCCTGCTCGGCGAAGCCGTGCCAGGTGAGCAGGAGCTTCGCGCCCGAGTCCTCCAGGTAGAAGGCGATCTCTCGCCGCTTCAGGAGCACGTTCATCGGCACGACGATGCCACCGGCGCGCAGCACGCCGTAGTAGGCGACCGGGAAGTCGGGGACGTTGGGCAGCATCACCCCGACCCGGTCCCCCGGCGCGATCCCCCTCTCCCGCAGCAGCGACGCCAGGCGGGCGCTGCGGTCGTCGAGCTCCGCGTAGCTCAGCCCGACCTCGCCGAGCCGGATCGCCGTCGCCCCCGGCGTCCGCTCGGCGCTGGCGGTGAGCAGCGATGCGAGGTTGAGCCCCATTGCGGCCCGGTTACGGCGCGATGATGTTCTGGACCTGGAACTCTTTGATGTCCGGCGGCCCGGGTGGGGCCTGGTCGCCCAGCTCCTCGATCGCCTTTCCGAGCCGGCCTTCGAGGAAGCGGTCGAAGTGGTCGCGGGACTCCCAGAAGTCGATGACGCTCCAGTCCTGCCCCATCGGCCCCGCCGCGTGGAAGATCAGCCCCTGGGGCGGCTCGTCTTCCACGCCCATCTGGGCGTTGACCGCTTCGTACTGCTCCTGGGTAC
Source organism: uncultured Solirubrobacterales bacterium (assembly GCA_963707965.1). Lineage (GTDB taxonomy): Bacteria > Actinomycetota > Thermoleophilia > Solirubrobacterales > 70-9 > VRUE01. The sequence continues at coordinate 295,358 of CAVPRR010000007.1, read as the reverse complement.
CGGCGTCGAACTTGAGCCACAGCCCAATTGCCATCTCGCTCTCCATCCCTGTAGAAGCCTTCCGCTTCCCTGGGGAAGCCGTCTGCCGAGCATAGCCGCCGGTCTTCCTGGGTCAAGATGCCTTGCGGTCCCGTTGAACCCCCCCCGGATATGCTGAGCGCGATGGACGACCTTGGCCAGCCGAGCTCCTACCTCGCCGTCAGGGCGGGCGTCCCGGTGTACTCGCGCGACGAGATGGAGGTCGGCAAGGTCGAGCATGTGCTCTCCACCCCGGACATCGACATCTTCGACGGGATCGTGCTCGACACCAGCGTTCTGCCGGGCGGCCACCGCTTCGTCGACGCCCCAGAGGTCGAGGAGATCTACGAGCGGGGGGTTGTGCTCAAGATTGACGCCGCCGAGGCCGAGCGGCTACCTGAGCCAAGCGCCAATCCGGGTGCCCTGGATGTGGGGTCCGACGACATGGTCCCCGGCAACCGGCACGACAAGCTGCGCCGCGCCTGGGACGTCATCTCCGGCAAGGGCTAAACCTGAACCGATAGGTCTGGTTTTGAATACTTATGTGTTTACGGGATGAGTCACGCCGGGCGGAAGATGTCCGCGGCAGTGATCGCAAGCATGTCGTCGGGGTTCGTGACCTGGTCGCGGGCGCACACCGCGTAGGTGGGGTCGGGGCTGAGCTTGGGGAGGAAGGCGGCTTTGCGCTCCAAGTCGGCTCGCAGGGCTGAGCCGTTGACCTTTCGGGACCACTTCGCCTCGCCGATCAGAATGGCCTCGCGGCTCCTGCCCGCCAGGGCGACGGCGTCGATCTCGATGGGGGGAGAATCCTGCCACCAGCGGCCGACGTCGACTATCTCGGGGCCGAGGTTGCCGGCCGCCGCCAGCCGTAGGAGGTGCTGGCGGAAGGCGGACTCCCAGCGGTCGCCCATGTGGTCGTCGAGCTGTTTGGTCAGCACGGGAAGGATCTGCTTCCCCAGGCCCCTGCTGATTGCCGAGCGGTGGCGGTCGAGCAGGCCGAGCCAGAAGGCGAGGAAGTTGTCCGCTATGCGGTAGATGCGGCGGCGGGTACGAGCGGGGTTCTCCGTCACCGGGACGAGGCGCTCGACCAGGCGCAGCTCGACCAGCCGCTCCAACACTCGGCCGGGCTCGGCGCGGACGGCCTGCTCGATCTCGTTGTGGCGAGTGCGACCAGCGGCGATCGCGCGCAGGACGAGGCCGCCGAGGCCGCCGAGGTCGCCCTCGGTCGCGAGCACAAGTTGGCCCTCGTCGAGCAGGCGCCCGCCGGGGGTGCAGGCGAGGCGCAGCAGGTTCTGTTTGACGCTCTGGCCCGTGTCCCACCAGTCCAGGTAAAGCGGCACCCCGCCGACGATCCCCCAGACCAGCGCGCGGTCGCTCGGGGCCAGGCCGCCCAGCATCGCCGTTGCCTCGTGAGGCCGGAAGGGATGCACGTGAAGCGCCAGGTCGAAGCGGCCGTAGAGCGGCGCCCTCTCCTCCTGAATCGCCACCATCGTTCGCACTGCCGACCCGCAGAGGAGGATCCGCAGCTTGGTCGTCGCGCGCGCCCGGTCCCAGAATGCGCGCAGGACCCCGGGTAACTCGGGACTCACCTTGGCCAGGTCGGGGAACTCGTCGACGACGAGCAGCAGGCGCTCTCTGGTCGCGGCGGCAGCGAGCGAATCGAGGGCGTCGTCCCAGCTCGAGAACGGGCGCTCGCCGAGGTTACGGGCGCCGAGGCTGACCGTCTGCTCGGTCGCTTCGCTGAGCAGGCGCAGCTCGTCGGCAACCGGCCGGCCGGCGCCGGTGTGGAAGATCGTTCGCTTGTCTCGCGCGAACTCCTCGAGCAGGGAGGTCTTGCCAACCCTGCGGCGGCCCCAGACGAGACCGAGCGCCGAACCCGGGCGCTCCCACCACCTCCCCAAGGCGTTCAGCTCATCGCGGCGGTTGACGAACATGCCCGAAGGTTACCGACACTTGAGGTAACCGACATCAGATGTAACCGACGTTCGATGTCTGCTATCTCGCGTCAGCCGGTTCGAGGTCGTCGACCAGCTGCGGCAACCAGCCCGGCTTGCCGTGCTCGACCTTGGTCAGTGCGGTTCTCTGTCAGCCGAGCTTCGGGCTGCGCCAGGGCTGCGCGAGGCGGGCGGCGAGGTCGTCGGCGAGACCCTCGATCGGGACTCTGACCTGCTCCAGGGAGTCGCGGTCGCGGAGCGTGACCGTGTCGTCCTCCATCGTCTGGCCGTCGACGGTGATGCCCCATGGGGTGCCGATCTCGTCCTGGCGGCGGTAGCGCTTGCCGATCGAGCCGCCCTCGTCGAACTCGGCCGGGATGCGACTGCGGAGCTGTTCGAAGACCTCGCGGGCCCTCTCCGGCATCCCCTCCTTGGAGACGAGGGGAAGTACGGCGACCTTGACCGGCGCCAGGCGCGGGTGGAGGCGCAGCACGGTGCGCTTGCGGCCCTCGACCTCCTCGACGTCGTAGGCGTCCACCAGGAAGGCGAGGGCGGCTCGGTCGGCCCCGGCGGCGGGCTCGATCACGTAGGGGACGTAGCGCTCCTTGGTCCCCTGGTCGAAGTACTCGAGCTTCTCACCGCTGAATCCGGCGTGCTGGGTGAGGTCGAAGTCGCCGCGGTTGGCGATCCCCTCCAGCTCCGACCAGCCGATCGGGAACAGGTACTCGATGTCGCTGGTCGCCGAGGAGTAGTGGGAGAGCTCCTCCGGTCCGTGGGGGCGGACGCGCAGGAGTTCGGGCCGGATGCCAAGCTTGGTGTACCAGCGCTCACGCTCCTCGATCCAGGTCTCGTGCCACCTGGGGGCGTCGGCCGGCGGTACGAAGAACTCCATCTCCATCTGCTCGAACTCGCGGGTGCGGAAGATGAAGTTGCCCGGCGTGATCTCGTTGCGGAAGGACTTGCCGATCTGGGCGATCCCGAAGGGCGGCTTCTTGCGGGCGAAGCCGAGGATGTTCTTGAAGTTGATGAAGATCCCCTGGGCCGTCTCCGGCCGCAGGTAGACCTCCGAGCCCTCGCCGGCGACCGGGCCGATGTGGGTTTCGAACATCAGGTTGAACTGGCGCGGCTCCGACAGCTCGCCGCCGCACTCCGGGCAGTGCAGCTCGGCCGCGGGGTCGCCCCCCGCCTCTTCCACCGCCTCGCGCAGGTGGTCCTCGCGCCAGCGCTTTTTGCACTTGCCGAGGCACTGGACGAGGGGGTCGGTGAAGCCCTCAAGGTGGCCCGAGGCCTCCCAGACCCGCGGGTGCTGGAGGATCGCCGAGTCGAGCGCCACGATGTCGTCGCGCTCCTGGAGCATCGCCCGCCACCACTCGGACTTGACGTTGTTCTTCAGCAGGACGCCGTAGTGACCGTAGTCATAGGTCGACCCGAGCCCGCCGTAGATCTCCGAGGACGGGAAGACGAAACCACGCCGCTTGCAGAGAGCGACGATCTCCTCCATCGAGGCCTGGTCGGGGCGGGTCTCTGGCGCGGTTGCCACCGCTGAACCGTATAGCGAGGCCGCCGTCCGGGCGCGTCGGGGGAGGAGCGGCAGGCGCTCCTCCTGCCCGCCTCCGTGCGGGCGGCTGCGATAATCGGCGGCGGTATGCCGATCTACGAGTACAAATGCGCCAATGGCCACGTCTTCGATGTGATCCAGAAGATGAGCGACGAGCCGTTGGCCCAGTGCCAGGAGTGCGACGCTCCCGCCGAGCGCGTCCTGCACCCGGTTGCGGTGCATTTCAAGGGCTCCGGCTTCTACACGACCGACTACGGCAAGAAGAAGGCGGCCGCGGGCAACGGGGCCTCACCGGACGGCTCGAAGCAGTCCAATGAGTCGAAGTCCGGGGAGTCGCAGTCCTCGGAGTCCAAGTCCTCGGAGTCGAGGACCTCGGAGTCGAAGTCCTCGGACTCCAAGTCGAAGGCGACCGCCGCCAGCGACTGAGCCTCCGACGTGGGATGCACTTGACCACCATTTTGGTGGTCGATCCGCTGAACGTCTGGCCCCGGCGAGATCGTGGCCATCACGTTCACCACGGCCATCAGCCGAGCAGGCGCTTGACGGCGCGGCGGCGCTCGGACTCGGGCACCTCGACGCTGCCCGCCGGGCCCGGCGGGCATGCCGAGGGGTTCGGGCAGAGCACGTCCGCCTTGCTGTCGCCGCCGATCGCCGCCGCCAGGACCAGCTGCGGCATGGTGAGGAAGCCCATGTCGCTGACGAATGCCTTCGGCGCGTCCCAGCCGATGATCGGTCCCTTGATGAAGTTGTAGGGGAGCCGGAGCGGATCCGTGAGACGGTCCTTGATGCCGCTGATCACAGCCTGCTGCGCCCGCTCCCGGGCGAAGTCGTCATAGCCGAGCGTGTAGGCGCTCCTGCCCGGACCGGGACATTCGCTCGGCTCGCGGATGCGCGAGTAGATCAGCGCCTTTTCGCCGTCGAGCGTGTTCTCTCCCTTGCCTAGCCTCAGGGTGAAGCCGCCCTGACCGCCCCCGGCGCCGCCCGAGATGTTGGCGCAGATCTTGTGCGGGACGTCGACCTTGACGCCGCCGACCGCGTCGATCAGGTCTTCGAACCCGGTGAAGTCGACGATCGCGACATGGTCGACTTCGATGTCGAGGAACCGCTCCACGGCGCTCACCTCCGCCGCCGCACCCCCGTAGGCGTAGGCCGCGTTGATCTTCTGCGGGCTCTGCCCGGGGATTTCCGCATAGCTGTCCCTGGGGACTGAGAGTTTGCGAAACGTGCCGCCTCCGGCGCGGATCAGCATCAGCGTGTCGGCGCGGAACAGGCCGACCGAGCATTCGCCGTGCGGGGCATCGCCGTGGGACTGCTGGTCGAAGCACTCCTGGGAGGGCGCCGCCCCGGGCTCCAGGGTGTCCGGTGGGCGGGCGTCGGTGCCAAGCACCAGGATGGTCTGGGCCTTGGTCAGGAGGAACGGGTTGCCGTGGAGCGTCGACTTGGCACTGCCCGAGAGCTTGAAGGCCTGCAGCTGGGCCGAGACGGCGAAGGCGAGGAAGCTGAGCAGAACCCAGCCGAGTGCCGCAAGGCCGACCCATTTCAGCGCCCGCCTTCCGCCGCGGCGCCGCGGCTTCTGGTCCTGGCCGGCGTCACGGCTGCCACCGCGGCCGGGCAGCTTCGGCGGCCTCTTGTCGCGCCCGCGGAGGCCGGACAGGTCGGGCTTTCGAGATCCTCGAAAGAGCCCCCTGCGGGACCGGTAGACCTTGTACTCGGGTGCCCCCGGGGGCTTCTGCTCGTCATTGCTCGGCATGAAAGGGTTAGGGATCATGCCGATGCCCGCGGTCGCCTGCCAGCAACGATGACCTCAACCGACGCGATCGGGGCCGATCTGGGTGGGACCAAGCTGCTCATGGGCGTTCTCGACCCGGCGTCGAGCGTGGCCTGGGAGAGCCGTGAGCGGTCAACCGGCCAGGGCGAGGACGAGCTGGTCGAGATGCTGGTTCGCGAGATCGGCGAGGCTCGCCAGGCCCGCCCCGGCGTCAGCGCCGTCGGCCTGGGCATTCCGGCGACGATCGACCACGACAGGGGCGTTGCGGTGTCGGCGGTCAACCTGCCGATCGAGAACCTGCCGATTCGCGACCTCGTCTCCGAACGCATCGGCCTGCCCGTGTTCGTCGACAACGACGCCAACGTCGCGGCGCTTGCCGAGCATCTTTACGGGGTGGCGCGCGGTGCGGACAACGCGGTCATGCTGACGATCGGCACGGGGATCGGCGGAGGTCTCATCCTCGGTGGTGAGGTCTACCGGGGCGCCACCGGCGCTGGGGCCGAGCTCGGTCACATGGTGATCGACATGGACGGACCGCTCTGCCCGGGCAACTGCCCGGGTCGCGGCTGCGTCGAGGTGTTCGCCTCCGGTACGGCCCTCGGGCGTGAGGGGCGCGAGGCGGCCGAGCGCGAGCCCGAGTCGGCCCTGGGCAGGATGCACGCCGACGGGCGCGAGATCGACGGCAGGGCCGTCACGGAGGCGGCGCTCGGCGGCGACCGGACCGCGACCGGGGTCTTCGACCTGGTCGGGACGCGACTTGGGGTGGCGCTCGCCAGCTTCGCCAACATCTTCGAGCCGGAGGTGATCGTGATCGGCGGTGGCGTGATCGCCGCCGGCGACCTCCTCCTTGAGCCGGCTCGCAGCGAGCTGCAGGCGAGGGCCCTGCCGCCGATGAACCGCACGCCGGTGGTCGCCGCAGAGCTCGGGGAGGACGCGGGGATGATCGGCGCCGCGGCGATGGCGCGGGCCGAGCTGGAGCGGGGCGCTCGCTGATGCCTGGATCGCTGATCGTCTGCCCGACCCCAATCGGCAACCTCGACGACATCACGATCCGGGTGCGGGACGCCCTCGTTGGTGCGGATTACGTCGCCTGCGAGGACACCCGCCGCACCGGTGGCCTGCTCGACAAGCTCGGCATTCGCCCGGCCCCGCCGCTGATCTCCAACCATGAGGGAAACGAAGTGGCGCGGGCCACCGAGCTGGCCCAGCTGATCGAGCGCGGCGCGACCGTCGCCCTGGTTTCCGACGCGGGGATGCCGGCGATCTCCGACCCCGGCTACCGGCTGATCCGCCGCTGCATCGACCGGAACCTCGAGGTGACGGTGCTGCCGGGGCCCTCGGTGGTTCCGGTGGCGCTGGTCGCCTCCGGGCTGCCGACCGACCGCTGGCGCTTCGAGGGCTTCCTGCCGAAGCGCGCCGGGGAGATGGAGCGCGTCCTGCGCTCGACCGAGACCGTGATCGCCTTCGAGTCTCCGCGCCGCGTCGGCGAGTCGCTCGCCGCCCTTGCGGCGATCGCCCCGGACCGCCCCGTTGCGGTCTGCCGCGAGCTGTCGAAGATGCACGAGGAGATCTCGCGGGGTTCGCTCGCCGAGCTGGCCCGCCGCTTCCGCGGCGACGTCAAGGGCGAGATCGTGTTGGTGATCGCTCCCGCCTCCTCCGAGGGGCATGACAAGGACATCGGCTTTGCGGTCGACGCGCTCCGTCACCTGGTGCAGTCGGGAGCACGGCCGCGCGCCGCGGCAAGCGTTGTCGCTGCGCTGACCGGCACCCGTGCCAACGACCTATACCGTGCGCTGACCGGGAGGGAGCCACGCAGATAGCCTGACCGCATCGTCGCGACCGGCCCGCGGCCCGCGCTGTTGTCCGCGCCAGCGCCGCGCCCACCATTCAGTCACCACCCCAACTCGATGGCCTACTACGTCACAACCCCGATCTACTACGTCAACGCCGAGCCGCACCTCGGTCACGCCTACTCGACCATGGCGGCCGATGTCCTCGCTCGCCACATGCGCCAGCGCGGCGAGGACGTCTTCTTCCTGACCGGCACCGACGAGCATGGCGAGCCGATCGAGACCGCTGCCGAGCGCGAGGGGATCTCGCCACAGGAGCTCGCCGATCGCAACGCCGAGAAGTTCCGCGAGCTGATGCCGATCATCGACGTCACCAACGACTTCTTCATCCGCACGTCGGACCCCCGCCACGGCGAGAAGGTCGCCGAGATCATGCAGCGGGTCTACGACAACGGCTGGGTGACGAAGGGCGTCTACGAGGGCTGGTACTGCCCGCGCTGCGCCGACTTCAAGACGGAGCGCGAGCTCGGCCCCGGCCAGACCTGCCCGATCCACGAGATCCCGCTGGAGCGCGAACGGGAGGAGAACTGGTTCTTCCGCCTCTCCGCCTTCCAGGCCCAGCTGGAAGGGCTCTACGAGGAACGCCCGGACTTCGTGGTTCCCGACTTCCGCCGCAACGAGGCGGTCTCCTTCATCAGGCAGGGGCTGGACGACGTATCGCTGTCCCGGCCAAAGTTGAAGTGGGGGATGCGGCTGCCCTGGGACCCCGAGCAGCGAATGTACGTGTGGTTCGACGCGCTGCTCAACTACGTCACGGCGCTCACCTTCGCCCGCGAGGGCGAGGACCTGACCGATCGCTTCTGGCCGGCCGACCTGCACGTCATGGCGAAGGACATCCTCAAGTTCCACGCGGTGATCTGGCCGGCGCTGCTGTGGGCGGCGGACCTGGAGCCCCCGAAGCGGATGGCGATCCACGGCTACCTGCTGATGGGCGAGAAGAAGATGTCGAAGTCGCTGGGCAACGTGCTCGACCCGTTTGAGGCAATTGAGCGCTTCGGCGCCGACGCGCTGCGCTTCTACTGCTTCCGCGAGGTCAGCTTCGGCCAGGACGGCTCGATCTCCACGGCCGGCTTCGAGGCCCGCTACGAGACCGAGCTGGCAAACGACTTCGGCAACCTGGCGAGCCGCGTGCTGGCGATGGTCGACCGCTACCGGGACGGCGTCGTCCCTCCCGCCCAGGTCGATGCGGTGCTCGAGGAGGACTTCGAAGGCGTCGTGGCGCGCTTCAGCGAGCTGCTCGACCGTGCCGAGCTGAGCCAGGCCCTGGAGGAGGCATGGAAGCTCGTGCGCCGCCTCAACCGCTACGTCGAGGAGACGCGCCCCTGGGAGCTCGCAAAGGACGAGGCCGACCCCGAGCGCCTCGACGAGGTCCTCTACAACCTCGCCGAGGGGCTCCGGGTGACCACCCTGCTGCTCGTTCCCTACCTGCCGCGGGCGTCAGAGCGCCTGCTCGCGGCGCTGGGCGAGGACTCCCGCACCCTGGCCGAGCTCGGCTCCCGCCCGGGGGGCCAGCGGGTCGAGCGCGTGCCGCCGCTCTTCCCCAAGATCGAGGCCCCGGCCTGACGAAGCTCTCGCGGGCGGCTCCAACGCCGCCTGGGCTCCGATCCCACCCGTCCTCTGGAGCGATTGCTCATCGCCCGAAGGCCGTGCGCAGCGAGCGAGCTGAGCGGGCGTGCCGCAGGCGGGGGAGGCGGAAGGCGTCCTCGATCGTCGCCAGCAGCGAGTAATGGGTGAATTGGCGTCTGAGTCGGACCCCGTGGCGAACGCGAGCCCCCTTGAGGATCGTTGCCACCCGCCCGCCGTGCGCGACCCCACAGCAGCCGGCATCGGTTGTCCCCTCGTCGAAGGTGACCGCGAGGAAGCCGCGCGGGCCGAGCTCTCCGGCGAGGCGCGGGACAAGTCTCGCCAGGTAGGCGTCGGCGGCGCCGATGCCGCAGTCGTGGGCGCCATGGCAGAGCCCGGGCACGATCCACGAGACGGCGGGGAGCGCTCGTCGGCGCAGGTCCGCGTCGAGCTGCGTCGCCGGGACGACGTTCGCGCAGCGGCGCCGGTTGGCGGCGATCGAGGGGAAGTACATGAACGGGTTGTGGCGCTTCACATAGACGCCTGTGGCGTCGCCCGGATAGCAGCGATGCGGAAGTCCCTCCATGTAGGCGCGCCAGAACAGTCCGGCCCGGGAGAGCTGCTGGGCGAGGTTGGAGCCGCGGGCGCTGCAGTCGACGCAGTTCTCCCGCACGCCGAAGGTCGAGCCGCCGAGCATCGCGAGATAGTTGGGCAGGGAAGGGTGGGCGATCGCGAAGTAGCGGGTGGCGAGTGCCCCGCGCCGCGCGAGCCCGTTCAGGAAGGGGGCGCTGGGGTTGCCGATCACCTCGTCGAACTCACGGTTCTCGAGCACGATCACCGCTATGTGGGAATCGGGCGCCCCGACGCGCACGCTCCCGCTGCCGGGACGCGCGCCGGCATCGCCGGGTTCCGCGCCGGGGGCACCGGTCGCCGCCGTGGCCAGGAGGATCGCCAGAGACACGACCGAGGTCAACTGGATTGCCATCTGGCAAGGGTAGGCTGAGGCGCGCCGATGATCGATTCCCATACGCATCTCTTCCTCTGCGAGCGGCCCGAGGCCGACATCGTGGCGAACGCCCTCGAGGCAGGGGTGAGAAGGATGCTCAACGTGGGCCTGGGCGGCGAGTCCAACGCCAAGGCGATCGGTGCGGCAGAGCGGCACGAGGGTGTGTTCGCGACGGTTGGCTGCCACCCGACCTCCGCGCAGGGTTTCGACGACATGCAGGCCGAGGCGATCGCTCAGCTGGCGGCGCACGAGAAGGTGCGGGCGATCGGCGAGACCGGGATCGACCACTACCGGGAGACCGCCAGCCCCGCCGAGCAACGGCGGGCCTTCGAGGCGCAGATCGAGATCGCCCGCGATCGCGACCTGCCGATCGTCATCCACGCCCGCGATCCCGACGGCGAGACGACAGCCACCGACGACGTCTTCGAGATCCTCGACGCGCGAGGGGCCGGGGTGAGGGTGATCCTGCACTGCTTCCTGGCCCCCTGGCGGGTCGAGGACGCGATCGAGCGCAGCTGGTACTGCTCCTTCTCGGGGATCGTGACCTTTCCGAAGTCCGATGCGCTGCGCGAGGCAGCCGCGAAGGTGCCCGACGAGCTGCTGCTGGTGGAGACCGACGCTCCCTACCTTGCGCCGCAGCCGGTGCGCGGCAGGCCGAACGAGCCGGCGCACGTCGTCGCCACGGCGCGGGAGGTGGCGGCGGTTCGAGGCGTCTCCTACGAGGAGTTGGAGCGGACCGTTGAGGCGAATGCGCGCGCCCTCTTCGGTTGGTAGGCGCATTGGTGCGGCTTGGACAGAATTTCCTCGCGGACCCGAACCTGCTCGACGCGATCCTGCGCGACGCCGCCCTGGACCCCGAGGACGTCGTGCTCGAGGTCGGCGCTGGCGAGGGGGTGCTGACCGAGCGGCTTGCGAGTGCCGCCTCCCACGTGCACGCGATCGAGATGGATCGGCGGCTGGAGCCGTCGCTGGCGCCCGTCGCGGCGCGGCCGAACGTCGAGCTTCACTGGGAGGATGCGATGAGGGCCGATTTCGCGGCGCTCGAGCCGGCCCCCACGGCCGTGGTCGCCAACCTTCCGTACGCGGTCGCGACACCGGTCATCCTGCGAACCATCGAAGAACTGCCCTCGGTCGCGCGCTGGACCGTCATGGTCCAGCGCGAGATCGCCGACCGGTTGCGGGCGGCGCCCGGCAGCCGGGCCTACGGCTCGCCGAGCGTGCTCGTGCAGCTCGCCTGTGAGGTGAGGCTCCTGCGGACCGTCGACCCCGCCGTCTTCCGCCCCCGACCCCGCGTGGAGTCGGCGATTCTCGCGATGCGTCGCACCGGGCCCGGTGCCGACCCCGCAACCCGCGATCTCGTTCGCGCGGCGTTTGCCCACCGCCGCAAGTCGTTGCCCCGCTCTCTAGAGCACGTTCGGCCCGGTTCCCTGGAGATCGCCCGCTCCGCCCTCGACGAGATCGGCCTGCCCGAGGACGCCCGCGCCGAGGCGCTTGCCCCCGAGCAGTTCGCGGCCCTCTCGGAGGCGCTCTCCGGCAGACTGCGCGGCAGCGATTGACGCCATCCACGAGTTCGCCACCCCGCAACCCCTTCCCGGCAGGCCCCGAATGCGCATCGACGCCCCCGCAAAGCTGAACCTCTGCCTCTTCCTCGGACCGCACCGCGAGGACGGGCTCCACTCGCTCTGCTCCCTTTTCGAGCCGCTGGCGCTGACCGATTCGATCGAGGTTTCAGAGGCCGGGCGGGACGAGGTCATCTGCCCAGGCGTCGAGGGCGAGAACCTCGCCGCCAGCGCACTGGCGGCGCTGCGCGACCGGGGCTGGGCCCACCCGCCGCTGCGCGTGGAGATCGAGAAGCGAATCCCGGTAGCCGCGGGGCTCGGGGGTGGCAGCGCCGATGCCGCCGCGGTCCTGCGGCTCGCTCGCGCCGGCGACCCCGCGCGGACAGCCCTCGGCGACGCAACCACCCCTGGCGACGCAACCACCCCTGGCGACGCAGCCACCCCTGGCGACGCAGCCACCCAGGGCGACGCAACCACCCCTGGCGACGCAGCCACCGCCGGCGCGGCTCCGGACCTGGAGGCGATCGCGGCCGGGCTGGGCGCGGACGTGCCTTCCCAGCTGGTACCCGCCCTCTCGCTGGTGCAGGGCGCCGGCGAGCGCGTGGAGCGGCTGCCCGAGCCGGCGCCCCATGCAGTCGTCCTGCTTCCGGGCGGTGGCGGGTTGAGCACGGCGGAGGTCTTCGCCGAGGCCGACCGCCTCGATCTCTGCCGGGATGCCGCCGAGCTCGAGGAGCTGGCCGCTCGCCTTCGTGCCGCGGCGGGAACCGGCGCCTCTCCGCTCTCCTACGCCGCGCTGCTTGCCAACGACCTCGAGCCGGCGGCCCGCTCCCTGCGCCCGGCAATCGGCGACGCCCTGGACGGCCTCCGCGAAGCGGGTGCCCCCGTCGCTCTCCTCACCGGCTCCGGCCCGACCGCCTTCGGTCTCCTCCCCGACATCGCCGCCGCCGAGCGCGTGGCCGCCCGACTCGATCGCGACGACGCCATCGTCTGCGAAGCTGGCCGCGCTCCGTGAGGCTGCATCTTCCAGAGGACCGTCGCCGGCGACGCCTGGTGCTCGTCGCCATCGTCGCCGCTGTTGTCGGCGTCTACTACCTGATCAGCCGCGTCTTCCCCCACGAAGACCTGCAACAGCTGCTCGAGGACGTCTCCAACGCCCTTGGCGCCTGGACCTACCTTCTGGTTGGTCTCTTCGCGTTCGCCGAGACGGGCGCCTTCGTCGGCCTGGTCGTCCCCGGGGAGACGGTGATGCTGTTCGGCGGCGCGGTCGCGGGCCAGGGGGCCGTCGACGTCTACCTGCTGATCGCGGTCGCCTGGTTTTCCGCGTGGGCGGGGGACACGACCAGCTTCTTCATCGGTCGCCGGCTTGGGCGCGGCTTCGTGATCCGCAACGGTCCCCGCTTCGGCATCGGCCGCGACCGCTTCGAGCGGGTCGAGGACTACTTCTCGCGGCACGGCGGCAAGACGATCTTCATCGGCCGCTTCGTCGGCATCGTCCGCGCCTTCGCCCCGTTCATCGCCGGCAGCTCCGGAATGCGCTACCGCGACTTCGTCCCGTACAGCATCCTCGGCACCGGTCTCTGGTCCACCGCCCATATCCTCATCGGCTACCTCTTCTCGCGCAGCATCGACACCGCCGCCAGGTACGCGGGCCGCGGGGCGTTCCTGCTGGGCGCGCTGATCGTCATCGTCGTCGGCTCGGTCCTGCTGGTTCGCCACCTGCGGGTGGCGGAGAACCGCCGCGCCGCGGTGCGCTGGATGGACCGGCATCCCGTTGCACGTTGGCTGGTCGTGCTGGGCCGGCGCTTCCGCCCGCAGCTGCAGTTCCTCTGGGACCGCGTGACCCCCGGCGGCACCTTCGGCCTCGAGCTCACCTCCCTGCTGGCGGTTCTCTCGGTCGCGGGCTTCGTGCTGGTCGCCTACACGGTGATCGTCAGCGGCGACCCGGGCCCGACGCCCGGAGACGTCACCGCCATGAACCTGGCCGAGAGCCTGCGCACGGCGTGGCTGGTCGACGTCGCGAAGGTCGTGACCGTGCTTGGCTCGGCGGCGTTCACCTGGCCGCTCGCCGCCATCTGCGCCGCCGCCCTCGCCGCCCGCCGCCGCTGGGCCGAGCTCGGCGTGCTCCTCGCCGGGATGGCGATCATCGTGCTTGGCATCCACGACCTCAAGGCCGTGGTCGAGCGCCCCCGTCCCTCCGGGGGTGTGACCGGCTTCTCGGGCTCCTCCTTCCCCAGCGGTCACGCCGCCTACTCGACCCTCTATGTGTGGCTGGCCGTGACGATGGTGATACGCCTGCGGCCCGGTATGGCGCGCGGCGCCACTGTCGTTGCGGCCGGCATCGCGCTGACGGCGCTCATCGGCCTCACCCGTGTCTACCTCGGCGTCCACTACCTCAGTGACGTCAACGCAGGCTGGGCGCTGGGCGCAGCGGCCTTCTCGCTCTGCGCGGGGGTGGCCCTGGTCATCTCCACGTTGCGCCAAAATGGGTCAGGTGCTACCGGTGCTCGCGCTGCAGAAGATCGAAAGTGAGTATCTGCTGTTCGGCATCGCCGGGCTGATCAGCCTGGTCGCCTTCGTCGGTCTGATCCTCGTTCCGGCCCTCAGCTCCTACGGAAGGCTCTGGGAGAAGGCCGCGGCCGGAATCCTCTCGCTGGTGGTCCTCGTCGCCCTGGTCCTGGTCGGAATCGTGATCGGCCTCGCGGTCGTCTACTACTACAACGACATCGTCAACCTGCTCAACTGACGCAGGGATCAGCGCCGGGCAGGGATAATGGCCGCCATGCCTGCTGCCTCGAAAGGGCGAGAAACACCTGCAAATCCGGCTGGCGCCGGGACCCTTGACGCGCTCGCGGAGGCGGTGGAGGCGGGGGCCGGGCTGCCCGCGGTGGGGCGGGCGGTGGCCAGGGTCCTGGACGCGAGCGTTGCCCTGATCGACCGCTCCGGCGCGGTGCTGGCGGTCGCCGGCGCGTCGCCCGATCAGGAGCGGAAGCTGCTGGCCGGGGGGGAGCAGGTGACGACGGTCGAGCTGCGCGTGGCCGACACCGCGGTTGGCGAGCTGCGCTACCGGTCCAAGGCCACTCCCGACCCGGCGATCGCGCGCATGGTCGCCACGCTGCTGGCGCTGGAGCTGGAGCGCTCCCGCTCGCCTGAGTGGGAGAGCGAGGAGGTGGCGGGCGCCTTCGTCGGCGCCGTGCTCGCCCGCAAGGTCACCGACCGTGGCGACATCGTCGCCCGCGCCGCCGAGTTGGGTGCCGACCTTGAGCGGGGCGCGGGGGTGATTGTCGTCCGCGTCGCTCCAAGGGCAGCCCAGACCGGTGAGTGGCGGGCGCGGGTCCTCACCCTGGCGATGCGGGTGCTGCGCTCGCTCGCCCCCGGAGCGCTGGCGACGGCGGAGAGCGACGAGGTAGCGGCGGAGATCGCAGTGATCGTGCCGGCTGAGGATGACGAGCGCCTGGGGCGCGCTGCGGCTGGGCTGGCGAGAGAGCTGGAAGAAGTTCTCGCGGGGTTTCACGTAACGATCGGCAGCAGCCGGCGGGCGGGCGATCCGGTCGATCTCTACCGGGCCGGAAGCGAGGCGCGGCTGGCGGTCAACGTCGGCGAGGCGGAAGCCCGCCCGCTCCTCGCCTTCGAGGACACCGGCGCCTACCGCCTTCTGCTGCCGGCGATGAGCGAGGACCCGGGCGAGCTCGAGCGCTTCTACGCCGAGACGATCGAGCCCCTCTCCGCCTACGACGAGCAGTACGAGACCGAGCTGGTGGCAACCGTCGAGGCCTATCTCGACAACGACGCCAACGTCGCCGCAACGGCCAAACAGCTCTTCACCCACCGTCACACGATCCGCTACCGCCTCGAGCGGGTCAGGGAGCTGTGCGGGCACGACGTCTCCGCGACCGAGGGCCGCGAGAAGCTCGGCCTCGGCCTCAAGGCGATGCGCGTGCTCGGCATCGCCTCACCCCGCGGCCCCGCCCTCGAACGCGGCGCCGAGGGCGGCAAGGTCCCCCGCAGCTCAGACGAGTAGGGCGACCAGGCGAACGCGTCGGTCGCAGGCGAGCAACTACCCTGGACATTCTTGGGGAGTCGGCTAATGGCAAGCCCCGGGCCTTTGGAGCCCGTTATCCCGGTTCGAGTCCGGGCTCCCCAGTTCGGCGTTCTGTCTGCTTCTTGTGCGAACGTATGTTCGTGGCAGGGCGGGGACCGAGATTTACCGAGGACGAGGCTCGCAAGGCGATTGCCGAATCGAGTTCTTTGACTGAAACGCTGAGAAAGCTGAACTACTGCCCGACGGGCGGCAATCCCAAGACGTTGAAGAAGTACGCCCGGATGTGGGGAATCTCCACCGACCATTTCGATCCGTACGCAGGTGTCATGGACCGGGTTCGGAAGCCCAAGAAACCACTTGCAGAGGTATTAGTCGAGCACTCGACGTACTCACGGAGCAATCTCAAGAGGCGCCTCTATGAAGACGGTCTGAAGCAGGCGTGCTGCGAGATCTGTGGTCAGGGAGAGACCTGGCGAGGCAAGCACATGTCGATGATCCTGGATCACAGGAACGGAGTCAGGGACGACAACCGACTGGGCAACCTTCAGATTGTCTGCCCGAACTGCGCGGCGACGTTGGACACTCACTGTGGCCGTGCCACGGCCGGGCCGCCGCCACTCCGCAACTGTGAGCTATGTGGAGACCTATTTCGAGCCAAGCACCGGACTCAGCGGTATTGCTCTCGGGCATGTGGAACGCGATGGGATCGCTCAGGGGCACGTGGCGTACCTCGGCCTGACACGCGCAAGGTCGAGCGGCCCCCATACGAGCAACTGTTGGACGAGATTGAGGGGACGAGTTACCTGGCCGTCGGTCGGAAATACGGGGTCTCCGACAACGCGGTGCGCAAGTGGGTTCGCTGGTACGAGAGGCAGATCGAGCGAGAGGCAGCCGGGGCGCAGGAAGGGGGACGACGGAGCTGACAGCGCCGCCGCCGGTTGACCGCGTCCGGACGCCTGCATAGGGTCTCGCGCATGGAGACGGGAGGAGTGGCGCTGGACCCCGAGGTTCGCGACGGGCTGGCCCGCAGCTGGAGGGGCCTGATGGCAGTCGGGGTGCTGGCGATCCTCGTCGGCTGCATCGCAATCGTCGTTCCTGCCGTCGCCTCGGTGGGGACGGCGATCTTCATCGGCTGGGTCCTGATGATCGTCGGCGCCTTCCTGGTCGCCGGTGCTTTCACCGCCCACTCGATCGGGACGGTCGTGCTGCGGCTGCTGTGGGCGATCCTCACTGTCGCTGGTCGGGCTCTGGCTGGTCGTCGAACCCCACAACGGAACGCTCACCCTGACCCTCGTGCTCGGCATCTACTTCCTCTTCATGGGGTTGACGCGGATCGCCGTCGCCTTCGCGGACCGCGGCAAACCCAACGCCGGCCTGGTCGGCCTCAGCGGCTTCGCCGGCCTGCTGATCGGCATCCTGGTGCTTGCCAAGTTCCCCAGCTCCGCCGACTGGGCGATCGGCCTTCTGGTCGGTATCGACCTGATCTTCGCGGGCTGGACCCTCACCTCCGTGGCTCTGGTCGGCAAAGACCTCTCCCGCAGCTGACGCTCGCGGTCGAGTCGCCCGCTTGTTCGGAGCGCGGCAGGGAGAGGATGGGGTGTCCCGGAGCGCGCGGCGTCCCGTTTTCGCCCCCCGACTCCACGAGAGACGCTTGCTCTGGTGGCGAAAACCCAGCAAGCGGAGGGACATCCCATCCTCTCTTCCACGGCATTACGATTCGCGGGTGAGATCGCCCCTGGTTCTGGTCATGGCGGCGGGCGAGGGAACGCGCATGCGCTCCTCGCTGCCGAAGATGCTGCACCCCGTCTGCGGGCGACCGATGATCGCCTGGCCGCTCCTCGCCGCTCGCGAGGGGGTGGGCGCCGAGTGGCCCGCCGTGATCGTCTCGCCCGAGCGCGACATTGCCGGCGGCCTGCCCGACAAGGTCCGGATCCTCACCCAGCCCGAGCCCGACGGCACCGGCGGCGCGATCCGCTCAGCCCTGTCGCTGATCGAGGAAAGCGAGACCGTCATCGTCCTCTCCGGCGACCACCCGCTGATCTCGGCGGAGACGATCGCCGCCCTGCTTGCCGCCCACCGCGATGCCGGCGCCGCCGCGACGGTGATGACCGCCGTCCTCGATGACCCCGGGAGCTACGGGCGCGTCGTCCGCGACGAGTCGGGTGACCTGGCCCGCATCGTCGAGGCCAAGGAGCCGGGCGACGCCAGCGCCGGAAGAGCTGGCGATCGGGGAGGTCAACGCCGGCACCTATGCCTTCGAGGCGGCGCCGCTTGCGGAGGCGCTGAAGCGGATCGGCAACGACAATGCCCAGCGTGAGTACTACCTCGGCGACGTGCTGCCGCTGATGCGCGATGCCGGCCTGCGGGTCGCCGTGCATCCGGCCCCCGACACGACCGTGATGCTGGGCGTCAACACGCGCGCGGAGCTGGCTCAGGCCGAGGCCGAGGCGCGGCGTCGCATCATCGAGGCCCACATGCTCGCTGGGGTCACCGTCGTCGACCCGGCCTCGACCTGGATCGACGCCGGCGTGGAGATCGGCGCCGATACGCGGATCGAACCAGGGACCAGCCTGCGCGGCAACACCGCCGTCGGCGCCAGTTGCGTCGTCGGGCCTCTGACCACGCTCACCGACACGACCCTCGGCGACGAGGTCACGGTGCCGCACTCCTATCTGGTCGACTGCGAGGTCCTCAACGGGTGCAGCGTCGGCCCCTTCGCGTACCTGCGCCCGGGCGCCCGTCTCGAGAATGGGGCAAAGGCCGGAACCTTCGTCGAGATCAAGAACTCGAGGATCGGCGAGGGGGCCAAGGTTCCCCATCTCGCCTACGTCGGCGACGCCGACGTGGGCGCCGGCAGCAATCTCGGCGCCGGCACGATCACCGCGAACTACGACGGATTCCGCAAGCACCGGACTGTGATCGGCCAGGGAGCGCGGATCGGCGTTGACACGATGCTGATCGCCCCGGTAGAAGTCGGGGACGCCGCCTACACTGGCGCTGGCGCCGTGATCAAGGATGACGTTCCAAACGGGGCGCTTGCAGTGAGCGACAACGATCAGAGGAACATCGAGGGCTTCGCGGAGCGCAAAGCCGCGGAGATGCGTGAGGAGGATTCGTGAGCACGATCGAGCAGCGACCCCAGGCGGCACCGACTGCCATCCCGCACGACTACGCGAAGCGGATGATGGTCTTCGGCGGCCGCAGCTCGATGGAGCTGGCAGCGAAGGTCGCCGGCAAGCTCAGCCTCGATCTCGGCCAGGTGACGCTGAAGACCTTCGCCAACGGCGAGGTCTACTGCCGCTACGAGGAGTCGATCCGCGGCGCCGACGTCTTCCTGGTCCAGTCGACCTGCGCCAACGAACAGAGCGAGATGACTCCCAACGACGCGCTGGTGGAGCTGCTCACGATGATCGACGCAGCGCAGGGCGCCTCCGCCCACCGGATCATCGCCGTCATGCCCTGGTATGGCTACGCCCGCCAGGACAAGAAGTCGGCTCCGCGGGAGCCGATCTCAGCCCGCATAGTCGCCAAGTGCCTCGAGGGAGTTGGGGTGGACCGCGTCCTCACGATGGACCTGCACGCCGGCCAGGTGCAGGGCTTCTTCCACGTCCCGGTCGACCACATGACCGCGATGCCGATGCTGACCCAGTGGTTCGTCGATCAGGAGCTGAGCGAGGAGCTTGTGATCGTCTCCCCGGACGCCGGCAGGGTGAAGACGGCGCGCAACTTCGCCCGCCGGATCGGCACCCACTGGGCGGTGATGGAGAAGGAGCGCCCGGCTCAGCAGGTGGCCGAGATTGGCTACGTCGTCGGCGACGTCAAGGGCAAGACGGCGGTCCTGGTCGATGACATGATCGACACCGCGGGGACGCTCTGCGCCGCGGCGCAGACCGTGCTCGACGAGGGTGCGGCGCGGGTGATCGCCTGCGCCACTCACGGAGTCTTCTCGGGCCCGGCCTACGAGCGGCTCGCCTTCGAGAGCTCGGGGATCGAGCGGATCGTCGTCACCGACACGATCCCGCTGCGCTCCGGGGCGCCAGACAACATCGTCGTGCTCTCGACCGCGGGCACGTTCGCCGACTCGATCCGGCGCATCTTCACCGACGATTCGGTGTCCGAGATCTTCGCCGGCGAGAACCAGTTGTTCTGAGCGATACGAGTTGTCCTGGCCGGCACGCTCGGTTAGCCTGGCTCGCGCATGGTCGACGAACTCACGATCCTCAAGAGCATTCACGTCCTCGCCGCGGCCTTCTGGGTCGGCGGCGCCTTCGTCCTCAACGTTGCGATGTACCTGGCGGCTCGCAGCGAAGACCCGGGGAACATGCTCAGCGCGCTGCGCCTCGCCCACTTCTTCGGTACCAAGATTCTCACGGTGCTTGCTGTGGTCGTGCTGGTGACGGGTACCTGGATGACCGAACAGTTCTTCGGCTGGGACCAGCTCTGGATCTCGCTGGGCCTGGCGGGCGTCGTGATCGTCACCGCGATCGGGCTGCTCTACCTCGGCCCGAAGGCCGCGAAAGGCGTGGCCGGAATCGAAGCTGGCCAGCCACCCCCACCGGGGAGGAACTGGGTCCCGATCGTGGCCCGGCTGAACTTCCTGCTCGTCAGTACGGTCATGGTGCTGATGGTGATCCGCCCAACTTGAGCTGGCGCTCGAGCGGGCGGCAGGGCCCGCTCCGTATGAGACGCGGGTTGATCGGGGTGGGGCATTGATCAGGGTCGGGCATAAGGGAGCGGACTCGATCGCTCCCGGAAACACGGTCGAGAGTTTCGAGGCCGCTGTCGACGTCGGCGTCGACGTGATCGAGATCGATGTTCTGTGGAGGCGCGACGGGCACCCGCGGATCCCGGCAGCCGCGCGAACGCCCCTGGTCGTCGCGCACGACTGGCACGACGCGGAGCGCCGTACCCCGCTCACCCTCGCGGAGGGCCTCGATGCATTCCTCGAGCCGCCGCTCGACCGGGTCCAGGTCGATCTCGACATCAAGTTGCCGGGCCGCGAGGAGGAGATCGTCGCCGCGCTGCGGGAGCGGGAGATGCTGGGGCGGGCAATGGTCTCGACCATGGAGCTCTCGACCCTGGCGCGGATTCGCACCCTGGAGCCGCGGCTACGGCGGGGCTGGACATACCCGAAGGTCACTAAGGACTGGACATCGAAGCGCTGGGCGAGAGCGCCGATGCTTGCCGCACTCCTCGCGATGCGCCGCCGCCTGCCCGGCATCGCGGCCCGCGCGCTGCCCGAGATGGGGGTTGAGTCGATGTGGGTCTACCACCCGATCGTCAGCCGGCGCCTTGCCACGGTGGCCGATGCGGCCGGCATCGATCTGATCGCCTGGACCGTCGATGACCCCACCCGCATGAAGCGCCTCGTCGACCTCGGCGTCGGCGGCCTCTGCTCCAACGACCCCCGCCTCTTCGGCGCCCTCACCCCTTGAAAATCGCTTCCGGCGGCTAGACCGTGCCCGGGGTGGCGGTCGGTGGGGCGTTGCGGCCGCCCTTCTTGGGCTTCACCGCGAGCTCCAGCTCCTCGGGAGTGAAGCCGGCCACCGCCACGCCGTCGAGGGCGTAGCGGTAGAGGGCGACGCCGAAGATGCCACTCAGCGCCTTGCTGATCAGCAAGGCGATCGCGAGGCCGATCACGCCGAGGACGACGAGCAGGGCGCCGACGAAGCCGGCCGAGGTCCAGACGAGCACACCGGCGGCGATCAGGATCGCGCTCGGCAGGACGCCGAAGAGGAAGACGGCGCCGCCGATCGCGATGTTGCCGGTGATCTGCTGGCCCCAGCGCGATTTGAACAGGCCGGCCGAGCGCTTCAGCGTCGCGAACGGGCCGGTGCCCTCGATCGCGATCACCGGCACGGCGATGAAGGTGACCAGCGACCAGGCCAGGCCGCCCAACCGCGCGGCGATCGTCCCGGCGATGCCGCCCTGGTTTTCCAGCGCCCCCATCAGCACGCTGATCGCGGTCGAGACCGCCGCCCAACCGCAGATCTGTGAGAAGCGGATGCGGGCGACGGCGAGGCCGTCGGCAACGGTCGCCTGCTCGCCACGGAAGATCATGTCGGCGGCGGCCGCAAGGCCGACGCTGAAGTAGAAGCCGACGACGCTGAGTACGTAGACGCCGATCACCAGCAGCGGGATCGCGCCGGCGAGGACGTCCTGGTCGAGGAAGTAGAGCCCCGGCCCGAGGAAGATGAAGGCCAGCGGGATCGTGGCGGCAGCCCCGTAGAGCGGGAAGCGGATCAGCTCCCGGTGCTCGTTGAGCAGCCCCCAGCTCTTCTTGGTCAGGGCCCAGCCCCGTTTGATTCTGCTCATCCCGCCCCTCCGTCCAGCGATCGCTCGGTGATCGGTATCCGCGGGACACCTCTTCCTTCGAAGTACTCCCACTCCTGCTCGCCGAGCTCGGTAGCGGGCGGATCTGCATAGATCCACTCGCGCGCGATCCGGTGCCAGTTGCGCTTTGCCCGCAACTGGCCGAGCACGGCGACGACGCCGATTTCCATCCGCCGGCCCATCAACTCGTCAGCCGGGATCGACTCGCGCCGCATCAGGTCAAAGTACTCCGAGCGGGGGTCGTTGGTCGACTCGATGATCTTCATCACCCGCTTCGGGGTGATTTCCAGCTCGCGGTCCTCCATCACGAACCAGCCGCCGACCGCACGCATGTGGTCGAGCAGTCGCTCGGCGTCCAGCTTGGAGGGATTCTTGACGAAGCCGAGGTCGTGCAGGGCCTCGCGGAAGCCTTCCGGGTCGTCGCGCGAGGCGGCGTCGAAGGCGCGCTGCTCGAGCAGGATCTGCTCGCGGTCGAGCCTCTTGGTCATGCCGAAGTCGAGGAAGGCGACGCGGCCGTCCTCCATCAGGATGTAATTGCCCGGGTGGGGGTCGGCGTTGAAGTGCTGCAGGTGGTAGATCGAGCCGAAGCTGCCGCGGAAGACGATCTCGCCGAAACGGCTGCGCTCCTCGTGCGACAGCTCCTTGATCTGCTCGAAGTCGAGCCCGGTGACCAGCTCGGTGACGAGCACGCGGCGGCGCGAGAGGCGGGTGATCACTTCCGGCACGTAGATGAAGGGATGGTCGCGGTAGGCGCGGGCGAAGGAGCGCTGGTTTTGCGCCTCGTACTCGTAGTCGAGCTCCTCCATCACCCGCTCGCGGATCTCGTGGGCGATCGCCTTGGCGTCGAGGCCGGGGGCGAGGGCGCGGGCGAGGCGGACGATGGTGCCGGCGTTGCGCAGGTCGGCGTCGAGCGCCTCGGCGATCCCCGGGTACTGGATCTTGACCGCGACACGGCGCCCGTCGAGCAGCTCGGCGCGGTGCACCTGGCCGATCGAGGCGGCGGCGAAGGCCTCCTGCTCGAACTCGGCGAAGAGCTCGGTGACCGGTTCCCCGTCGTACTCCTCGAGCAGCACCTTCTCGACCTTCTCCCAGGGCATCGGCGGCGCCGAGGTGCGCAGCTTGGCCAGCTGCTCCTGGTAGATCTCGCGGTACTCGTCGGGGAGGAACTCGGTGTCGATGAAGGAGGCGAACTGGCCCAGCTTCATCGCCGCCCCCTTCATCTGGCCGAGCGCGCCGACCATCTTCATCGCCGTCTCCAGGTGGCGCTGCTCGAGCCGCTCCTTGCCGCCCTCCTCGGAGCGGGCGACGTTGGCGGCCTTGGTGCCGGCGTAGCGGGCGCCCTGGACGCCGACGATCGAGCCCAGCTTCGCCGAGCGTCTGACGCGGCCCTTGGGGATCTTCGAGTCGTCGGCCATGCGGCGAAGGTTGTCACAGGACGTCGCGGGCTCCGCCCGGCGCGCCTTTCTCTATCCTCTCCGGTCCGATGGCCCGTGAACGCGAAAAGCTGAAGGCCGCTCCTCGCACGGAGTTCGGCTCGCGCAGCGCTCGCCGCTTGCGCGGCGAGAAGCTGGTGCCGGGCGTCGTCTACGCTGCCGGCTCCGACGCGCGGCACTTCCAGGCGGTCGAGCGCGAGTTGCGCACGCTGCTGGCCGGTGGCCAGGCGCTCTTCGACCTTGAGCTGGACGGCTCGAAAGCGGTGCCGGTCGTGGTCAAGGAGCAGCAGCTGCATCCGGTGAAGGGCAGCCTGCAGCACATCGACCTGCAGGAAGTCAAGCTCGATGAGGCGATCCAGGCCGAGGTTGCGATCGAGCTGGAGGGCAGCGAGGTCGCGCCGGGCGTGAAAGAGGGCGGCGTCCTCGAGCACGTGACGCGCGAGATCACCGTCGAAGCTCTTCCGACCGACATTCCCGAGCGGATCGTCGCCGACGTCTCCGAGATGCAGATCAACGACACGCTTCAGCTCTCTGCGGTGGCCGTGCCCGAGGCGATCAAACTCGTCGCCGACGACCCCGAGGAGATCACGATTGCGACACTGTCACCGCCGCGGGTGGAGGAAGAGCCCGAGCCTGCGGTCGAGGAGGAGGCCGAGCTGGTGGGCGAGGAGGGCGAGGTCCCCGCTCCCGAGGAGGGCGCCGAGGAGTCCGAGGGCGGCGGCGAGTCGGCCGAGTCCGGCGGGGAGTAGCGGCTGTCCATCTTTCGCCGCCGCAGCGATCGCGGCGAGGGCGGGCAGGGCGACCGCATCCTGGTCATCGGGCTCGGTAACCCCGGCGACCGCCATGCCGGGACCCGGCACAGCATCGGGTTTGAGGTCGGTGCGGAGCTGTCGCGCCGCTGGGACCTTCCGCGCGCGAAGCGCCGCTTTGGAGGCCTGATCGCAGAGGGGCGCGCCGGCCCGGGAGGGCCGCGGGTCGCGATCCTGCTGCCGCAGACCTACATGAACGCTTCGGGCGATTCGGCCGGGCCCGCGCGCGGCTCGCTCAAGGTGCCGCTCGACCGGGTCGTCGTCCTCCACGACGAGATCGACCTGCCCTTCGGCGAGGTGCAGAGCCGCCTCGGTGGCGGCCTGGCCGGCCACAACGGACTCAAGAGCGTCAAGCAGGGCCTCGGCGACGCCGGCTTCTGGCGGGTGCGGGTGGGGGTGGGGCGACCAGACTCGACCGACCCGGACATCGTCGCTTCCTACGTGCTCTCGCGATTTCGCGAGCCTCGCGAGGAGGTCGGGGCGCTTGTCGGTCGCGCCGCCGACGAGGCCGAGCGCCTCGTCGAGCAACTAGGCTCCGCCGCCGATGAGCGCTGAGCGCACCAGTTACGAGGTCGACCCGCAGGGGGTCGCGATCCTCCGCCTGTGCAGGCCTGAGGCTCGCAGCGCAATCGACACCCAGATGCTGGTCGAGATGCTCGAGCATCTCGCAGTGGCGCGGGCCGACGACGCGGTTCGCGTGCTCGTCGTCAGCTCCTCCGACCAGATGGGGCTCTCGGCCGGGGCGGACGTCAAGGAGGAGCTCGACGAGCAGGGCAGCGTGCGCCGCATGCAGCTCTTCGCCGATCTCTACGACGCGATCGTGGGTTTCCCGAAGCCGACGGTTGCCGCCTGCCACGGCGATGTGGTCGGGGGTGGGGCGGAGATCGCGATCGCCTGCGACATGCGGGTTGGCGGCGCGAACCTGCGGATGCGCTTCCCCGGGGCGGCGCTCGGGGTTCCGGTCGGACCGGCCCGGCTCGTCACACTTTGCGGCCTGGCGGCCGCAAAGTACCTGCTGCTCTCATCGCGCACGGTTGGCGCCGACGAGGCGCTGCGGCTGGGCCTGGTCAACCGCGTCGCGCCGGCGGCGAGCGCCGAGGAGGCAGCGGTGGAGATGGCGACCGGAATCGCCGCTCACCCGCCCGAGGCCGTTGCTCACCTGAAGCGGATGCTGCACGAGTGGGACGATGTCGAGGGCCGCTCCCGCGCCGAGGGTGAGGGTCAGGTCGAGTGGCAGCGCTCCGGGCCGGGCCTGCCCCAGCGCAGCTGACGCTATTCCTGCAGGATGCGCTGCAGCTCGGCAAGCTGCTCGGTTGCGGCCTTTGCAAGCTCGGCGGCCGCGGCCAGCTCCGACTGGCGATGCTCGAGCGCAGCGATCCGTTCCCGCGCCGCGGTCAACTCAGCATCGAGTTGCCGCTCCCGCTCGGCGCTTGCCTGCCGCTCCTGCTCGAACTCGGCGCGCTCGTCGTCCAGCGCGGCCGCGGCCCTTTGCGCTTGCTCGTCGACGTCCTCGAGCTCGTTGATCCGACGTTCGGCGGTCCTCGCCAGATCTCCGGCCTGCCGCATCCGGTGCGCCAAGGCTGCCAGCGCGGCCGACAGCTCCCCCAGATCGGTGTCGTCGCCATCGTCCGGCTCGGACGTGTCGCTCTCCGTAGGGGGCTCGGGTACCACTGCGACGGGAGGTGGGGCAGCCTGGGCCTCCGGCTGCGGCGCGGGCTCGGCCTCCAGAGGTGGGGCAGCCTGGGCCTCCAAGGGCGGGTCTGGCTCGGCCTCCAGAGGTGGGGCAGCCTGGGCCTCCAAGGGCGGGTTTGGCTCGGCCTCCGGAGTGGGCGTCTGCTCCCAGTCGGTCGCCGGCGGGGACGCCCGGTCGGGCAGGCGCTCGATCAGGGCCTGGATCTGAGCGCCCGTGGCGATCACCGGCCGCACCTCGTTCCGTGTCATCACCTCGATGTCGCTGATTCCCAGCATGTCGCACGGATCTTCGATCGCGACCAGCAGCGCCCCGTCGGGGGCGAAGGCGATTGGCAGGGCCGAATAGCGCGCCGCGACGGGTTTGTCGATCAGGCCGGTCGCCTCCGGATCGACCTCGAACAGGTCGAGGTCGACGTGGTCGAGCCCGTTTCGCTCGGCAACGGCAAGGGAGAGCTGCCGTTCGTCGATGGCGCCGGTCTCGAGCAGGTAGCGCTCGGGTGTCTTTGCAAGCCGGCGCGCGCTGTCGATGGCCTCGTCGACGTGCTCCTGGCCGGCAAAGCCGAGTTCGACGATCACGTCGGTCAGGAAGGCTCCCTGGCGGTTGGGATCGGATGGGGGGGTGATTCCCGCCACACCCGCAGCTAGTCCCGCGGCACTGGGGCGGGGGCTGGTGGTCATCTCGCTCATCCGTTCTCCCCCCGCTCCGACGCATGAGCCAGCTGGCCCTGATGGGGAACGCCGGCGGCAACCTCGGCCAGCTCGAGCGCCTTCCGGGAAGATGGCGTTTCGGCCAGCACCTGAACGCCGAACGAGAGCTCGACCCGGGGGTTCCCGCCCTCCGTGACCCGCCCGAGCGCCGCCCGGAAGCGCTCGATGAAGGCGGGCGCGTCCTCAGCGCGGCAGCCGACCAGAACGGCCGCCACGGTCCCCTCGGCGACGCGGCCGATTCGATCGGTTGTCCTGGCGCTCCCCTCGAGGACCTCCGAGGCAACCTTCACGGCCAGCCTGCTCATCGCGTCACCGTCGCGAGACCGCTCCTCCGGGCCGGTCCCGATCCGGAACGCGACGAGGACCGATTCCACTGTCCCGCGGTGGGCCAACCCCCACGCCTGGTCCAGCAGGTCGACAAAGCTGTCGCGGTTGGGAAGGCCGGTTTCCGCATCGATCCCAACGTCCACCGAGGCACGCCTGCGCAGCCGCCCAAGCTCGGCGCGGAGCTCAACTCTCTCCCATTCGTGGCTCAGCAGCCGCGCGGCGATGCCCAGCATTGCCAGGTGGTCGCAGCCATAGGCGCCGGCGCGGGGGTCGAGGGCGGAGAGTGTGCCGACGATCCGGCCGTCGCTTGTCTCGAGCGACATGCCCAGGCACGCCTGCGCACCCATCGACTGCAGGAACTCCCGGTCGAGCGCGTCCTCGGGTGACGTGTCGGCGGCGTCGCCCGGGGTCGTCCGGTCGCCGTTTGCGGGGACGCGGAGGGGCAGGACCGCGCCTCTGGCGATGCCGTCCACGCCGCTGCCGCGGACGTCGATCACCCGGCAGCCCTGTCCGTCGGGCTCCATCCGGGTCAGGACGATGAGTCCGGGAACGGCGTCAGCAAGCGCTTCCAGGGCGGCCTCGGCCGCATCCGAGAAGCTGTGGAAGCGGGGATGGCCTAGGCGAATCAGCGACTTTGCCTGGGTGCTTTCCATCGGGTTCCTATCGGAAGGGAGATCGAGATACCTGAGGCCGGGCCGGAGCCGCCCAGGCCCGCCTGGCGGTGACGATCCGGTGACTCGGCCGGCGGTGCGGCCCGCCTAGAATCGACCGACGCACTCCGGGCACCCCGGGCCCGGCGTTTTGCCTGCCATGAGCCTTCGCCCCATCATTGAGATCGCCGCCGAGAACGAGCGCCTCCACGCGCTCTCCGCTCGTATGCGCGAGGCCGCTGGAGGCGGCGAGCAGCTGAGCATGCACGCCTCGGCCACCGTACGCCCCCTGTTGCTGGCGGCCCTGCTCGAGGACGATCGCGGACTCGCGGGTCGTCCCGCCCTCCTGGTCAGCGCCGACGACCGCTCCGCACGCGACCTTGCTGCCGACCTGCGCGCCTACCTTGCGCCGCGCCGCGTCCGCTTCTATCCGTCGCGAGGCACCGGGTATGCGTCCCACGTGTCGCCACCGCCGCACCTGGTGGGGCTGCGGATCGATGCCCTCGACGCCCTTCGCGGCGGGGAGGACGCCGTGGTCGTGGCAAGCGCCACCGCCCTCGCGGAGGCTGTGCCCGACGCCTCCCTGCGACCGTCGGGGTTCAGCGTCTCACGCGGCGAGGAGATCGACCTCGGCTCGGTCACCCGCGATCTCGCCGCAGCGGGATACGAACGCGTCGAGCAGGTGGAGGAGCGGGGGCAGTTCGCCGTCCGTGGGGGCATCCTGGATGTCTTTCCGGCAACCGAGGAGCGCGCGGTGCGGATCGAGCTGTTCGGGGACGAGGTCGAGTCGATGCGCTGGTTCTCGACCTTCACCCAGCGCTCGCTGGGCGAGGCCGAGTTGGTCGAGCTGGCCCCGGCCGCGGAGCTCGACGCCGAGCATCGCGAACTTGCCGAACTGGCTGCAATGGAGGCCGCCGAGCAGGAGAGGGAGCCGCCGAGCCCTGCCGAGGTGCTGCCGCTGGAGCACTTCGGTGCGCCGCTCGACCTCGTTCCCGACTCCGCGGTTGTGATCCTCGCTGCCGCCGAGGAGATCGAGCCGGCGCTTCGCGACCACTGGGAGGACGCGACGACGGCAATGCACGCGGCCGATGCGAGTCGCCTCTACGTCGATGTTGCCGCGCCGCTTGCCGATCGCGCTGCCCTGTCGATCCGCGGTGCGGGGGAGAGCGACGAGGGCGCCTTCCGCGCGGCGCGGGCCGAGTCGCCCGCCCGTAGCATCAAGGAGGCAGAGGGGGAGCTCGAGAAGCTCGTCCGCTCCGGCTATCGCACGGTCGTCGCCTTCGACACTCGCGGAGAGGCCGAACGGGCTCGCTACGGCCTCGATCGCCTCGACGCCTCGCTGCTCGAAGGGGGCCGGCTCTCGCCGAACCCCGGCCTGGCCTTTGCCGAGGCGCGGCTCCGCGAGGGCTTCGTCAGCCCCGAGCTGCGGCTCGCGGTCTTCCCCTTTCGCCGCCTCGTGCACCGCCGCCGCCGCGCCGAGGACCGCGCCCCCGGCACGGGTCGCGGCAGGCTCGCCTTCAGCGACCTGCGGGTTGGCGACCACGTCGTCCACGAGGATCACGGGGTCGCCCGCTTCGCCGGTTTCGAGACCCGCGAGGTCGGCGGGGTCACCCGCGACTACCTGTATCTCGAATACAGGGGCGAGGACCGTGTCTACGTTCCCACCGACCAGCTCGCCAAGCTGAGTCGCTACGTCGGCGCCGGCGGCGCGCCGACGCTCTCCGCTCTGGGCGGCAAGCGCTGGCAGAACATGAAGGCGCGCGCCCGCAAGGCGGCCGGTGCGCTGGCCGGCGAGCTGCTCAACCTCTATGCGGAGCGACGAACGCGCAAGGGCCACCCCTTTCCCCCCGACGGCGAGTGGCAGATCGCGATGGAGTCCGCCTTCCCCTATCGCGAGACCGCCGATCAGCTCGAGGCGATCGAGGCTGTGAAGGGCGACATGGAATCCGAGCAGCCGATGGACCGGCTGGTCTGCGGAGACGTCGGCTTCGGCAAGACGGAGGTTGCGCTGCGGGCGGCGGTCAAGGCTGCGTCCGACGGCAAGCAGGTGATGATGCTGGCGCCGACGACGATCCTCGCGCAGCAGCATTTTGGGAGCTTCCGCGAGCGCCTTGCCGACCTCCCCTTCGAGCTCGAGTGGGTTTCCCGGCTGCGCAAGCCGGCCGAGGTGAAGGCGGCGCTGGCCGGCTTCGAAGCCGGCCGGGTGGACATCCTGATCGGCACCCATCGACTGCTCTCCCGGGACGTTCGCGCCAAGGAGCTCGGCCTCCTCGTCATCGACGAGGAGCAGCGCTTCGGGGTCAAGCAGAAGGAGCTGCTGCGGCAGCTGAAGCTGAAGGTCGACGTGCTCGTCCTCTCGGCGACGCCGATCCCCCGAACCCTGCAGATGAGCCTGGCCGGACTGCGCGACATCTCGGTGATCGAGACGCCGCCCGAGGGGCGGCGCCCGATCCGCACTTACGTTGGCCCCTATGACGAGGACCTGGTGCGGCGGGCGATCGTGCGCGAGCTCGAGCGTGGGGGTCAGGCCTTCTTCCTGCACAACCGGATCGACACGCTTCCCGAGGTGGCCGAGCGCCTGCGCGGCCTCGTTCCCACGGCGCGCTTCGCGGAGGCCCACGGCCAGATGGACGAGGCCGAGCTGGAGCGGGCGATGCTCGCATTCGTGCGCGGCGAGGCGGACTGTCTGGTGACGACCACGATCATCGAGTCGGGGCTCGACATCCCCACGGCCAACACGCTGGTCGTCGAGCGCGCCGACCAGTTGGGCCTCGCCCAGGCCTACCAGATTCGGGGCAGGGTGGGGCGCTCTCGCGACCGCGCCTTCGCCTACCTGCTCTATCCGTCGCCCGAGGCGCTTACCGAGGAGGCTGCATCCCGCCTCTCCAGCCTCGCCGACCACACGGAGCTGGGCTCTGGCTTCAAGATCGCGATGCGCGACCTCGACATCCGCGGCGCCGGCGACCTGCTGGGCGAGGAGCAGTCGGGCCACGTCGCCGCCGTCGGCTTCGAGCTCTACTGCCAGATGATCGAGGATGCGGTGGCCGAGTCACGCGGGGCCGAGGAGGCTGGGGAGACGCCTCCGGAGCCGCTGCGGTTCGACGTGCCTGTCGACGCCTACCTGCCGGCCTCCTACATCCCCTTCGAGGCGGCGAAGATCGACGTTCACCGCCGCATCGCCGCGGCCCGCGAGCCGGGTGAGCTGCGGGCCATCCGCGACGAGCTCGAGGATCGCTTCGGCCCGGCGCCGCCGGAGGCCGAGAACCTATTGGCGCTGCAGCGGGCGAGGATCGAGCTGCGCCTCGCGGGGGCTCGCAGCGTCGAGCTTCGGGGCGGGCGGCTCAGCGTCACAGGTGTCGAGCTGGATTCGGAGCAGGCCAGCGGCCTCCGCGAGCGGGTCGAGGGCGCTCTGTATGAGTGGAGGGAGAGGACGGCCTCGGTCCGCGTCCCCGATGACCCGCAGGCCCGCCTTGCCGCTGTGCTGAGGATGGCGGACGCGCTGCGAGAGGCAGGGCGCTCGGAAACGATTGGAAAAGATATGCTGGCGACCTCGTGAGTCGGAAGCAGGGTAGGAGACCCACGTCTGGAAAAGGCGGCAGCGGCAGGGCCGCTGGCCGCTCGACCGGGCCTGCCGCCGTGCGGCGGCTCGGCCTTCTCGTCTTTGGAGCGGCGTTCGTTCTCCTCTTTGCGATCGTGGCAATCGCCGTCGGGATCGGCAGTCCGGGTGTGCCCTCCGGCGACGTGGCGCTGGTCGAGGACACGCCCGGCGACAGCGGCGAAGTCACCATGGCCAAGTTCGAACACGCCCTTGAGCTGACGGCGGCGCAGGCAGGCGAAAAAGAAGCCCCCAAGCCCGGCGACCCAAAATACGACGAACTGCAGGAAACGGCGCTGAACTCGATGTTCGAATCGGCTTGGCTGCAGGGCCTGGCGGCCGAATGGGGCATCGAGGTCACCGATAAGGAAGTCGAAGACGAACTGAAGAAAGTCAAGAAGGAAAGCTTCAAATCGAAGGCGGAGTTCGAGAAATTCCTCAAGGAATCGCACTACACCTCGGCCGACGTCGACGAACGGGTGAAGCTCCAGATCCTCAGCGGCAAACTTCAGGAACAGCTGAAAGAAAGTGTCCCGGCGCCGAGCAAGAGCGAAGTCGAGGACTACTACGAGGCCGCGAAGGCCACCCAGTTCACGCAGAAACCGACGCGCGACGTGCGGCTGATCGTCAACAAAGATCGAAAGAAAGCCGACGAAGCGCTCGAAGCGCTGGCCGGCGACAACACGGCGAAAAACTGGAGCAAAGTCGCGAAGAAATACTCGGAAGACATCGCGACGAAAGAAAACGGCGGGCTGCAGAATGGGCTGCAGGAAGGTGTCACCGAAGAACCGCTCAACGCCGCCTTCTTCGACACGCCCGAGGGGCAGGTCGAAGGCCCGATCGAGGCGCAGCGCGGCTTCACGGTCTTCGAAGTGGTCAACTCGACGCCGGAGAGCGTGCAGGACCTGAAGACGGTCGAAAGCCAGATCGAAAGCACCCTGGCACAGCGGGGCGAACAGGAATACTTCAACGCCTTCGTCAGCACCTTCAATGCCGAGTGGAAGCAGCGCACCTTCTGCGCGGACGGCTACGTGACCGAGCGCTGCGCCAACTTCAAGGCTGGCGCACACCCGTCAACCGCTCCCGCCGCCTGCTATGAAGCGAACCCGAAAGGCGGGCCCCCCGAAGCCTGCCCCGCGCCGGTGTTCCAGCTCGTTCCGGCAGTGCCCGGCTCGGTCAGCCCCCTGGAACCGCGGGGCAAACCTCTGCCGCAGCGCCCCCGTCCCGCCGGGGCAGAAAAAGAAGAAGAAGGCGCGGTTCTGCCCGAAGGCGTCCCGCCGCCGGGCGAATAGCGCAGGACATTCGGCCTCCCCAGGCCGGCCCTGGCCGCACTCTCGCCGGGATTGCCCCAGGGCACGCTGCCGAACGAGATGGCCCTCGCTCGGCTGCCGCCTCGGTTCCCGCCTGCCGAATAGACTGGCGCGGCTGTGAGCACCATCGCCTCGATCCACGCTCGCCAGATCCTCGACTCGCGGGGCAATCCGACGGTCGAGGTTGAGGTTGTCCTCGACTCGGGCGCTCGCGGTCGGGCCGCCGTTCCCTCGGGTGCATCGACCGGCGAGTTCGAGGCTGTTGAGCTGCGCGATGGCGGCGATTCCTGGGGCGGCAAGGGCGTCACGCGGGCGGTTGGGAATGTCAACGGCGAGATCGCCTCGGCGCTGATCGGGGCGAGGGCAGCCGAGCAGGGAGCCCTCGATGAGACGATGATCGAGCTGGACGGCACGCCCAACAAGGGCCGGCTCGGCGCCAACGCGATCCTTGGCGTATCGCTTGCCGCCGCCCGGGCCGCGGCGATCCACTCCGACCAGCCGCTCTACCGCTATCTGGCCGAGCTCTACGGGGGTGGCGAGCCAACCCTTCTGCCGGTCCCGATGATGAACGTCCTCAACGGCGGCGCTCACGCCGACAACTCGGTCGACTTCCAGGAGTTCATGATCGTTCCCGCTGGCGCTTCCAGCTTTGCCGAGTGCGTCCGCGTCGGCGCTGAGGTCTACCACGCGCTGAAGAAGAGCCTGGCCTCGAAGGGCCTCTCGACGGCGGTGGGCGACGAGGGTGGCTTCGCCCCCGACCTCGACTCCAACGAGGCCGCGCTGGAGGCGGTTCTGGCCGGTGTGGAGGCCGCGGGGTACGAGCCCGGCACCGATGTTGTCATCGCCCTCGATCCGGCTGCCAGCGAGGTCTACAAAGGCGGCGCCTACGTGCTCGAGCACGAGGGCCGCTCGCTCTCCGCGGCGGAGATGGCGGCCTACTGGGAGGACGCCTGCTCGCGCTATCCGATTGTCTCGCTCGAGGACGGCATGGACGAGGAGGACTGGGACGGCTGGAAGCTCCTGACCGAGGGACTGGGCGATCGCGTCCAGCTGGTCGGCGACGACATCTTCGTCACAAATCCCGAGAGGCTCCGTCGCGGGATCGAGCTCGGCGTCGGAAACTCGATCCTGGTCAAGGTCAACCAGATCGGCACGCTGACAGAGACTCTCGAGGCGATCCGCACAGCGCGCGAGGCCGGCTACACGACCGTGATCTCCCATCGCTCCGGGGAGACCGAGGACACGACGATTGCCGACCTGACAGTCGCCACCGGCGCTGGGCAGATCAAGACCGGCGCGCCCTGCCGCTCGGACCGGGTCGCCAAGTACAACCGCCTGCTGCGAATCGAGGAGGAACTTGGGCCTGCTGCGGAATTCCCTGGCCTGAAGGCATTCCTCCAACGATCCAAGCAGTGAAGGAATGCGGGGCTCGACCGCAAATGATCGGGCATGGCAGCGCGCGCCCGCACCGCGACGAAGGCCGGAGGCCGAGGGCGACGACGTCCCGCGGCCCGGCGGCGACCGGCCGCGCGCCGCGGCGCGAGCCGCATTCACTGGGACCGGGTCGGCCGCATCGCCCTCACCCTCGTGCTCGCCGCGGTCCTCTACTCGTATCTGAACCCGGCGATCAATTTCCTCAAGACCTACACGGCGACCACCGCCGCCAAAGCCGAGCTGCACGTGACGCTGCGGGAAAACAGGCGCCTTCACCGCCGGATTCAATCGGCGGACGACCCTGCCGTCCTCAATCGCAAGGCGCGCGCTCAGGGAATGGTCGCCCCCGACGAGACCCCGATTGTGGTCCGCGGCCTGAGCCGATAGCCACGCTGTCCGGACCCACTGGCGATGGCGGCCGTTAGCGCTGGCTCCTACCTCCTGGGCGCGGCCGCCCTGGCCGCCCTGGTGCTCTCTCTGGCCTTCAGTGCCGTGCGCCTCCGTCGACGCCTGCTCCCGAGCTGGGAGGGAGCTCCGGCAAGACTGGTCGAGTCGATCGCCGGCGTGGCGCTCCTGATTTGGCTCAGCGAGCTGCTGGGCGTTCTCAACCTCTTCTACGCGTGGTCCCTGGTGGCCGCCGCGCTGGCGCTGGCGGCAGCGATCGCTTGGACCTCGAGCCCGGGAGGGAGGTGGAGGTGGGCCACCCCCACCTCCCCGTCGGTGTCGGTGCTCATCGCGATCGCCGCCGTCGCGCTTGTCTTCGCCCATTGGGGCTTAACGGCGAGGGGTGCACTCGATCGCGGCATCTTCAACTTCGACTCGCTCTGGTACCACATGCCCTTCTCGGTGGAGATGGCGCAGAGCCACTCCGTGACGGGGTTTCACCACCCCGAGACCGTCTTCACCAACTGGTTTTACCCGCAGAACTCCGAGCTGCTGCACGCGGCTGGGATCCTGCTCACGCAGCGGGACACGCTGTCGCTGTTCGTCAACTTCGGCTGGTTGGCGATCGCCTTCCTGGCGGCCTGGTGCGTGGGCAGGCCCTACGGCCGCGGCCCGCTCGCGGTGATCGCAGCCGCGATCGTGCTCGAGTGCCACACGCTGGTCGTGCGGGAGCCCGGCGCGGCCAAGAACGACCTGATGGCTGCGGCGCTGCTGCTGGCCTCGATTGCGATTCTCATCAACGCCCGGGCGGCCATCAGGCCACCCGGCGATCGCGCAGCGGGTGAGGGTGGGGACGAGGCCCCCCTGCCGCAGGGCTGGCCGCTTGCTGCGGCAGGCCTTGCAACCGGCCTCGCCGTGGGTACGAAGTCGACCGCATTGGCGATGGCCGCGGCGCTGACCGTCGCGGTCGTGGTTCTGGCACCCGCCGGGCGGCGCCGCGCAGCGGCCGCGTGGTGGTTCCTGCCGGCGCTCGCCGGCGGCGGCTATTGGTACCTGCGCAACCTGGTCGCGGCCGGTAACCCACTGCCGCAGCTGGAGAGCCTGGGCCCGATCTCGCTGCCCCATCCCGAGCGCCTGCAGAGCGGCCGTCCCGACTTCAGCATCGCCCACTATGCAACCGATACCGCGGTTTGGCGGGAGTACTTCGGCCCCGGGCTGGAGCACGCGTTCGGCGTCCTCTGGCCGCTGGTCGTCGGTGGAGCGATTGCCGGCGGACTGCTTGCCCTGCTCCGCGGTCGCGATCGGGTCCTCCGCTGGATGGGCGGAGTGGTGCTCTTCGGGCTGCTCGCCTACCTGTTCACACCGCTCAGCGCCGCGGGTGCCGAGGGCGCTCCCGTTGGCTTCGCAATCAACATCCGCTACGCGGTGCCCACCCTGCTCGCCGGCATCGTCCTCCTGTCCCTGGCGCCGATCTTCGCCACCGACCGACGACCCGGACCGCGTGTGCCGGCGGTTGACCCAACCCATGGGCGATCAACCGCCGGCGCGTCGGGCTGGGCAAGCTGGGGACGCCGGTGGGGGCTGCCCGGCCTGCTGCTGGTGGTCCTGGTCATCACCGATCGCCCCGACGCCGTCCTGCGCGACCCCGATCGGATCTTTGCGTGGACGGTCGCGCTGCTGTTCGTGCTCATTCCCGCAGGCGTACTGCTCGCGCGCCGCCGCGGCGCGCCGCGGGGCGCGGCGATCGCGGGCCTTGCGGTGCTGGCATTCGCCGTGGCCGCGATCGGCTACCCCGTGCAGCGCGACTACCTGCGGGACCGCTTCCGCAACGAAGATCCGGACACGAGCATTCCCGGTATGCATCTCGACTCCGCCTACCGCTGGGCGCGTGAGGTCGAGGGCGCGCGCATCGGTCTCGCCGGAACCACCGCCGGGTTCCTCGAGTACGGCTTCTACGGCGGCGATCTCTCCAATCGCGTCCGCTACCTGGGCCTCGAGGGCCCCCACGGCGCCTTCAACGCGATCCCCGACTGCAACCGATTCCGCGCAGCGGTCAACGCCGCCAGCCTCGACTACATCGTTACCGCGCCCTTCCTCAACTTCATCCACCCCTCTGACCCGATCCGTTCACCGGAGGCTGGCTGGCTGCAGGGGGAGCCCGCGGTTCAGCCGATCGACCGCAGTGGCCCGGTTACCGTCTGGCGGGTGCGGGGCCGCCTTGACCCGTCCAACTGCGGCCCCGCCAATGCGCCGCTCCACAGCATCCCCCAGCAACCCGGGGCCTGATGCCCTTCCCAGCTCCCGCAGACGGGACCGAGATATGCCCAGGCGTGGAAAACCGTCCCCTCGGCCGGGTCGCAGCGGGGTACCCTGGTCGTTGTGAGCTATCCGCTTGAGAACGCACTCTTCCAGTGGGAGGAGGGCTGGAGGGTTCTGCAGGGCCTTCGCGACGAGCCGGCAGAGCGGCGGCGAGCAGACCGCGTGATCGTGGCCGTGCAGAACGAGCTTCGCCGTCGCATCGGGCCGACGTTCCGGGCGGCGGAGCTGGCCGAGTTGTACTCACAGGGAACCGACTGGTGTTTCGAGGTGTCGCTGGAGGCGGCACCCGTTCTCGAAACGGATCGGCAGTCGCTGGCGGACGCCGCGTTCTGGCTCTACCTGCGCGGCGCTGTCGACTTCGCCGCCGGGCGGCTGTCAGTCGCCTGAGTCGTCTGAATCGCCTGAATCGTCGTCCTCGGCGGCGCCGGCACGCCGGATGACGATCTGGTCCGGCTCGATTCGCACCGAAACCTCGCGCTTGCCGGCCCAGTGCTCCGTGTAGACGGGGTTGTCCTTGATGCTGGGGTCCAGCCACAGGCCGTATCCGTCCCGCTCGCCATGGTCGAAGGCTCCCTCGAGCTCCCTGCGCCGGCTTCGGCCGCCGCGCTTGCCCCGGCGTCGCCTGCGACGGGGGCGTGTGCCCGCGCCGTCGCCCTCCTCGGCCTCGGTGGCAGGCTCCTCTGCCTCAGCAGCTTCCCCATCCTCGCCCGGTTCCTCCTCGGCCTCCCCCGGTGGCTCCTCCGTCTCCTCCACCTCTGCCGCTTCCTCGGCCGTTGCGGCCTCCACCTCCGCCTCGATTTCATCGCGGAGCTCGACCTCCTTCGGGCCGGCCGCATCCTCTTCGGGCTTGAGCTCGTGCTGATCGCGAAACTCCCGCAACTCGGCCACGGTGACCTCGAGCTGGTGCGCGATCCAGGCATCGGTCCGTCCCTGCTGGACCCAGGCGCGAATCTGGTTGAGCTGTGGCTTCAGTGAGCGTCGTGCCATCGAGGACCGAGTCTATGCGACCAGGTGGGCAGCCGGCGTGCCCGCTGCCGCCAGGCGCATGCGTCGAGCTTCGGGGCCTGCCTCTACGCGATCAGGAACGAGAACGCCTCGAACATCGCGACAACCACCACCGCGACGGTCGCCGTCAGGCAGACGGCCAGAACGCTGAACCGAACCTTGCCCACCTGCTCGTCGCGCGTAATGCGGCGCGCCCGTGACCGGTTTGCGGCGCGGCGGCGGAGCTGCTCACGCCGGCGGCGCTCCAGTGTGGTCTCCTGCTCGAAGGCGATCTCGAACTGGGAGATGCTCTGTCGCATTCTCATAACTCGGGTGGCCCGGGGGCCGCGACGCACGCTAGCAGAGCTACACGAACCTCTGCACAGAGAGAACGTGTCAAACATCACAACGTGTCTGTCACGGCTGGCAGGCGTCCCAGAGCCCCCGGCCGGACCCCGCGGCGCGCAGCTCGAGCCGCCGGAAGAGCGGCGCAAAGCGGTCGTTCGGGGGAATCGTCAGCGAGCGGGCGAGCCCGCGCCGGACCAGGATCGCGTTGACAAACCAGGATCGGCGAGCCCCTGCGGGGGAGCCGCCGGCAGGGCGCAGGTTGGCGTAGGCAAGCAGCCGTCCGTAGACATCGCGGCGCTCAACCCCGAAGACCAGGCGCACCCGCCGGCCCTCCAGCAGGCTGTGCGTGAAGTGCGAGGCCTGCGGGCCGAAGCACTGGACCGGCGTCCCGGGCTTCACCGTCTCAGGCGTGTCGACGCCGATCAGCCGCACGTCCTCCACCTGGCCGCCGACTCGCGCCTCGAACGTGTCTCCGTCGACCACCCGGGTCACCCGAGCGGTTGCCGCCCGTGGCCCATCGCCCCGACGCTCGCCGCCGCCCTCCCAGGGCCGCAGCACGAGCGCGAGGACTGCGATGAACAGTACGGCGCTGCCGCGCCAGCTTCGATGCGGTGATCGCCTCATGCCCCTACAAGACGGTGGGGGCACCGGTTTCACCCCGGTGGGGCATGGAACTCAGGGCATGCGGCGCACGCTACCGAGCAGCGTCTCCTTGATCTGGGCGATGATCTCCAGAGCGTCGTTCCACTCCCGCTGCCAAACGTTGCGGCCGAAGATGACTCCGGAACCGCCCGCCTCCATGATCTCGCGGCAGTGGCGCAGCACGGTCTCATCATCGACCTTTGAGCCGCCCGAGAGGACGACCAGCGAGCGGCCGGCGGACTCGACGCACTGGCGGATCGCCTCCGCCTGGTCGACCTCCATCTCGTTGTAGGGGGCCGGCGCGTCCTTGTCCTTCTCCGGGTTGATCTTCGGCATGTTGAGCTTGACAACGTCGGCGCCCATCTCCATCGCCATCCGCGCTGCGTAGTCGATCGCGTAGAAGGAGCCGGCACCGCCCTTCGCGTCGACGGCCTCGCCGCGCGGGTAGGACCAGACGACCAGCGGCATCCCGTAGCGGTCGCAGTCCTGGCGCACCTGGCGCAGCTGGACGAGATCCTGGTCCTGGCGCGGCGAACCGACGTAGAGCGTGTAGCCGACCGCGTCGGCGCCCAGCCGAACCGCGTCCTCGACGCTTGCGTTGCATGTCGAGAGGGCGCCGGCAGACGAGGGAATGTCGGTCTTGCCGTTGACCTTGAGGATCAGGGGCACCTGCCCCGCATAGTCGGGGTAGTACTTGCTGGCCATCCCAATCTGGCAGGCGAGGGCGGAGTAGCCGGCCTCGACTGCGAGGCGGAACTGGTAGTCGGGGTCCTTGGACGCCGGGTTGGGAAAGAAGTCACGCGGGCCGTGCTCGATGCCCTGGTCGATCGGCAGCAGCATCAGAGTGCCGTTTCCAGGCCCGAACTCAAACAGCAGCCGGTGCAGTCGGGTGCGTTTGCCGGGTGCCAGCTCGGCCAGAATCGATTTCTGCTCGGTCAGGCTCTTCAACTCCACGCTCATTCCTCCTCGAAGACGGATGTCCTCGCAGTATGCCACCGGGGGCGGGGTCGGGAGCGCCCGGCTCGGGGCGGTTATCCTCGGACAACCATGAGCGGGACTGAGCTCAGTGTGATCTGCAAGAACTGCGGTTCCGAGGTCAGTCCCTACGTCACCGAGTGCCCGTACTGCGGGGCGCGGTTGCGCAAGCGGGCACCGAAGCTGGAGCGGCGCGGCGGCGCGCTGGAGCCAAAGCCGCGACGTGGAGCCGCGACGCGGATATTCCGTCGCCGCCTGCGCCGCCGCGCGGCCCAGGGGGGCGCGGGCCGTCCGTACGCCACGCTCGCCGCGATTCTCGGCTCCGCAGCGCTTCTGCTCATCGAGACGGCGAGCGGTGAGCCCCTGTCGACCTTCGGCGGCCTGACCGTGCCGGTCGAAGGCGAGTGGTGGCGGATCGTCACCGCCCCCTTTGCCTACGTCGACATCGGCTACCTGTTTGTCGTCTCGGTTGGCCTGGCGATCTTCTCTACGGGGGTGGAGCGGCGCCTCGGCGGTCCCGCGACCGCGGTGCTGCTCGTTGCCTGCGGCTCGCTCGGAATGTTGGCCGCGAGCGGTATCGCCAGCGTCCAGGGCGATATTGCGGTGATCGCGGGTGGCAACGGCATGGCGCTGGGCGCTGTTGCTGCCTGGTTCGCGATGCGGCGCGCCGACGCCCATCACGCGATCGACCAGGACTACGACTTCGTTGGCGTTGCGGTGGCTGCGGGGGTGCTCCTCCTCCTGCCGGCCTTCGACTCCAACGCGGATGTCTTCGCGGGGCTGGTCGGAGGCGCCGTCGGGGCGTTGGCCGGGGTCGTCGCCTCGGCGCTGCGCACGTCGGGATAGGCTGCCTCGATGGTCCCGGACGACGAGCGACTGAGCGCTGCGCTCGAGCGGCTGACCGACCCGAAGCGCTTCGCCGACGCCGAGACGATCGTGGTCCGCGCTGCGCCGCAGCTCCAGCGGGTGCTGGCGGCGGCGCTTGCCGAGGGCGGTTGGTTCGGCGAGTCCCACGAGGCGGAGACGCTGAAGGCGGCAACCGCTCCGGATCCCGACGAGAGAATCGCCGCGGTCCGGACCCTTCTCGCCGAGGAGGCGAGGATGGGGATGATGGTGGGCGTTGCCGTCGGCTGGGCATTGAAGGAGGAGTTGACAGACCCCGAAGACCCGGAGGGAGACAGCTGACATGGAGATCCGATTCCACGGCCACTCGTGCTTCGAGTTGAGCGACGGTGACGCGACGCTGCTGGTGGACCCCTTTCTCAAGCCTCACAACCCGGCTGCGGTAGCAACGGCCGAGGAGGTCGAGCCGACCCACATCGCCATCTCTCACGGACACGCCGACCACCTGGCCGACGCCGTTGCCGTCGCCAAGCGAACCGGCGCGCACTGCGTGGCAATCGTCGAGCTGGCGAACTGGCTCGAAGCGCATGGGGCGCCGGCCGTCAGCGACCCCAACCTCGGCGGCACCATCGAGTTCGACTGGGGTTGGATCAAGCTGGTTCCCGCCTGGCACACGAGCACCGCTCCGGGTTCTGAAGAGGCTCCCTACAGCGCCGAGCACGGCGTTTCCCTTGGCACGGCGGCGGGGCTGGTGATTCGCATCGGGGACGTGACCGTCTACCACAGCGGCGACACCTGTCTGTTCGGCGACATGAAGCTGATCGGCGAACGTAACCCGATCGACGTCGCCCTGCTGCCGATCGGCGGCCACTACACGATGGATCGCCACGACGCGGTGGTTGCCGCAGAGCTCGTCGGGGCGGGGACGGTGATTCCCATGCATTACGACACCTTCCCGCCGATCTCCACGGACAGCGGGGTCTTCAAGTCCGAGGTCGAGTCGGGGACATCTGCGCAGGTGGTGCTGCTGCAGCCCGGAGAGACGCACTCGGTCTGATCGCCGGCGGTCCGCTCCGCCTGACCCCCGGTGCTCAGCTCACCCTGAGGTTGGGCCGGTCGCCGGAGGCGGTTCGGTGGACGACTCGGTCCTCGTCGGCGCACCTTCTTCGGGAGGCGGCGGGCTTCCTTCGGCCGGCGGGGCGCTTTCTTCGGGAGGCGGTGCCGGCGCACTTCCCGTGGCAGGCGGGGCGCTTCCTTCGGCTGCTGGGGAGGCGCCCGGAGCGCCGCCCACCGTGACGACGACGAAGTCGCCACCATGAGGGGCCCCGGCGATGCCGCCCGGCGCTTTGGCCGCGGTGAGCCCCGGCGCCGCCGGACTTGCCGTTGCGGGGAGTTCCTCACTTCCGTCCGTCGCGCTCGACGGCCCGGCGGAGTCTGCGCCGGGTGCGGCGGTGGGGGCCGGATCTTTCGGGGTCACCACGGCTGGCGGAGCGGATGGAGGCGTCGCATCGGATGATTGCCCGGCCTGCGGCTGACTTGGCGACTTTGCGGCCTGCCTCTGGCTGACGGAGATCGGCGCCTGGGGCGCGTAGGACCGGCTGGCGCTCCTCGGTGTGGGGGTCGGTACGACCTGTTCCTTCACCTCGACCGCGCCGGCCGTGATGACCGCTGCGGTGACGACGCCGGCGACCGCCTTGGTGCCAATTGCCCCGCCAACTGCACCGATTCCTCCCGCTGCGCCACCGCCGCTGAGTGCCGCGCCGACGCCTCCCGCCCCTGTGGCCGTCGCCGTGGCGCTCGCGCCGACTCCGGCAGCGGCACCCGCGCCACCGCCAGCACCGGCACCAGCACCGGCGCCACCGCCGAGTCCGAGCTTGGAAACGATGAAACCCTTCAGCGCCAGTAGCGGCCCCACCGGGAACAGCGCCGCCAGCACCTTGTTGTTCGAGCGGACCTGGCTGCGGAAGTCAGCGCACTCCTCGCACTCGCGCACGTGCCTCCGGGCCGGCCCGGAAACCTTGCGCAGGCCCTCGGCCGCCTCGGCAAGCGCGAGCCGCACCTCGCCGCAGGTCAACTGGCGCGCCTGGCTTGCCTCGGCGAGGGAGATCCGAGCCCGCACCAGCAGTGACTTGACCGAGGGGACGCTGGTGTCCATCGCCTGGGCGATTTCCTCGTAGGACATCGCGTCCATCTCGCGCAGCATCAGCGCGCTGCGCTGCGTCTCGGGCAGCTTGCCGACGTCGGTGAGGAGCTGGCGAAACTCCTCTCGGTTGTGGACCTTCTCGGCTGTCGACGCCGCATCGACCGCCGGCACCATGTCCATCGATTCCTGGGCGTCGGCGGTTGGCTTGCGGAGGTGGTTGAGGCAGCGGTTGCGGGCGATCCGGTAGAGCCACGGCCGCAGGTTGATCTCCCGCTCATCGGCAAGCATCGCCCGGTATGCGTTGACGAACACCTCCTGCAGGACGTCTTCGGCATCCTCGGTGGAGCCCAGCATCTGCCGGCAGAAGCCCAGCAGGCGGCCCTGGTAGCGGTCGACGATCGTTTCGAACGCGCCGGCATTCTCGCTTCTCGCCATCGCGATCAGGCGCTCGTCGCCCTGCAGCCTGAGTAGGGGAGAGCGCCGGGCTAGCAGTCCGCGCTGACTGGCGTGTGTTAGGGCGGAAGCCTCCAAGCTGCACTCTCCAGGGAAGGCGTTGTTTCTATATCTAACGACACCGTACCAGCGGTAGAGTTGCGCTCCTACCCTACTTTTTGGGTTGCCCCTTGCACTGAAGGTCCGCCCAGGCGCCGGATTGTCCCCAGATACCATCCGGCGTTGCCCGGGTGGCGAAACTGGCAAAAGCGGCGCCCTTAAAAGGCGCTGCCCCTTCGGGGGCTTGCGGGTTCGAGTCCCGCCCCGGGCACTCCGGCGCGGTTCTGGCGCGAAAGCCCGCGCACCGGGACACTGGAACTTCTGGCGGAAATAGACTGGCGTGCAATGGCGACCGCCGAGCAGACAACCGCCGTGCATGGCGGCAGGCTGGTTGCGAAGACGCTGAGATCGCGCGGAGTCAGCCACCTCTTCACGCTTTCGGGAGGGCACCTGTTCTCGATCTACGACGGGTGCAGGGAGGAGGGCATAGACATCGTCGATGTCCGGCACGAGCAGACTGCGGCCTTCGCGGCGGAGGGCTTCGCGAAGGCGACCCGGCGGGTCGGCGTGGCGGCGCTGACCGCCGGCCCGGGCGTGACCAACGGCGTCAGCGCGATCGCAAGCGCTCAGGCCAACTGCTCTCCGCTCTGCGTGCTGGGTGGGCGAGCTCCGGAGCTGCGCTGGGGCGCCGGCTCGCTGCAGGAGATCGATCACCTTCCGTTCGTCCGCCCGCTGGTCAAGTCGGCCGAGACCGTTAAGCAGCAGGACCGGATTGCGGCGAGCACGGCGGCGGCGCTTGACCTGGCGCTTGCCCCGCCGAGCGGCCCCACGTTCGTCGACTATCCGCTCGACGTGGTCTTCAGCGAGGCGGAGCTGGAGATCCCGCCTCTTCCGAAGCTGGATCCGCAGCCCGCCGCGGGGGTGGAGAGGGCCGCGGCTCTGCTCGCGGCGGCCGAGCGGCCGGTGATCATGGCGGGGTCCGGGCTCTACTGGGGTCACGGCGAGGATGAGCTGCGAGCACTGGTCGAGGCGCTCGGCATTCCCGTCTTTCTCAACGGGCTTGGCCGCGGCTGTCTGCCCGCCGACCACGAGCTGGCATTCAGCCGGGCGCGAGGCGCCGGCCTGCGGGGTGCCGATGTGGCGCTGGTTCTCGGTGTTCCGATCGACTTCCGCCTCGGCTTCGGCGAGAGCTTCGGCGAGGAGACGAAGCTGGTCCGTCTTGACGCGGCCCCGAACGCGCTGACCGCAAACCGGTTGCCGGAGGTGGATCTGGTCGGGGACGTTGCGGCGACGCTGGCCGCACTTCGCGAGTCGGCCGGGAGCGGATCGCGTCGCTCCGACGCCTGGCTGGAGGAGTTGCGCGCAGTCGAGGCGGAGAAGCGCGCCGCCGAGCAGGCGGAGCTGAACGATGCCCGTTCGCCGCTGCACCCCGTTCGCATCTACCGGGAGCTGGGGGAGGTGCTCGACCGCGACGCGATCGTTGTGGGCGACGGCGGTGACTTCGTTTCCTATGCCGGTCGGTTCATCGAGACCCATGAGCCGGGCTGCTGGATGGACCCGGGCCCGTTCGGCTGCCTCGGTGCGGGGCCCGGCCAGGCAATCGGGGCCAAGCTTGCCCATCCCGAGCGCCAGGTCTGCCTGCTGCTCGGCGACGGCGCCTTCGGCTTCGCGGGAATCGAGTTCGACACGATGGCGCGTCACGGCCTCGGTGTGGTTGGGGTGATGGGCAACAACGGGATCTGGGCGCTCGAGCATCACCCGATGAAGTTCCTGTATGGCTACTCGGTGGCCGCGAAGCTGCGGCCGGAAACGCCCTATGAGCAGATGGTTGAAGCGCTGGGCTGCGACGGGATCCAGGTTGACGATCCCGAGCAGCTGCGGCCGGCACTGGAGCGCGCGTTCGAATCCGGACGGCCGACGCTCGTGAACGTCTTCACCGATCCCGAGGTCGTCTACCCGCGCAAGTCAAATTTGGCCTAGCCTGGGCCTAGAGCCCGGGGCCCGCGCGAGTGTGGCTTGAGGCGGCGGA
The DNA here is from genome assembly GCA_963707965.1 of uncultured Solirubrobacterales bacterium. GTDB lineage: Bacteria > Actinomycetota > Thermoleophilia > Solirubrobacterales > 70-9 > VRUE01. The sequence goes on along the minus strand of CAVPRR010000007.1, from coordinate 250,613 downwards.
TGCGGCCGGATGGCTTTTGCCCCAACCGAGAATCGACCGCCATCGCTGGCGGCCGATTCAAGGTGGCCCCTCAGGACGGGCAGGGGTACGTCTTCAGGGACCGTTCTTATTCGATGGGTTCAGACGGCGGGAGGCGCCATGATGCGGCAATCGTCCGAACCCTGTATCCGGGTTCGCGGTGGGGCCTTGCCTCACCCGTTCCCAGTGAGGCGATTATGCGCTCGCCTATCCGGGGTGTCTAGGAGCGCCTTTTGCGACTACTAATAAACAGGTAGGCGCTGGTTACCAACTTTTATGGGTTCGAGCGGTTGGTCTGCCGCTCTGTACGGGTGCCCTAAACTCACCTGTACAGCCGGTCCCACGCGTTTCTTGCCTGCCTGCTAGGTGGTTTCGAGGCTATCGGCATGAGAAGCCGCAGCGATGGCGGTGCCGTAGAGGATGTCGTGCTCGGATACCTCGATCCGGTCGAGGCCGAAAGCCCGCATGGTCTCGATCAGGATGACCACCCCGGCGATGATCGTCGGGGCACGATCCGGATGCAGGCCGGCGATCCGGGCGCGCTCAGCCAGGGGCGCCGAGGCGAGCTGCGAGAGCAGTCGCTGGATCGAGCGAAGAGAAAGAACGTATCCGTGCACCTGCTGGGGGTCATAGGGGTCAAGCTCGAGGTCCATGGCGGCAAGCGACGTGGGTGTACCCGCCACGGCAATCGCCTCGCTTGCCGTGGCCTCGGCGTGACCGGTGACGGATGACTCGATCAGCCTCCTGATGTCGGCAGCGAGTTCCTCCATCTCGACTGCGGTGGGAGGGTCTGCGGCGATGTGGCGCTCCGTGTGGCGGACGACGCCGGCCTGCAGCGAGGCGTGGAAGGAGATCTCCGAGCCCGTGCCGACGATCAACTCCGTCGAGCCGCCACCGATGTCGATGACCAGGGCCGGTTCGGTGGGTGGTCGCTCCGAGGTGGCGCCGAGGTACGTGAGCCGCGCCTCCTCCTCACCGTCGAGCACCCGCGCTGACAGCGCGAAGCGCTCCCGCAGCTCCGCGACGAAGGCGCTTCCGTTGGAGGCGTCTCGGACAGCGCTGGTGGCGATTGCGTCGATCGTCTCCGGACCCGCCTCCCGGCAGATCGAGAGATAGTCGCCGATCACGTTGCAGACGGCCTCGATTGCATCGGCGGAGAGCTGTCGCGAGAGATCGACGCCCCGCCCGAGTCGGGTGACGCAGCTGCGCCGCTCGACCTCCGCGACCCGACACCGGTTGACGTCGGCGATGAGCAGTCGGGTCGAGTTGGTGCCGATGTCGATCACCGCCACCCTCTGGGTATCCCTTGTCATGGGATCGGCACTCTAGAGTCGCCGCCGCAAGCGCGCCTTCGCGACGCCCGCATCCCGACGCCGGCATCCCTTGGCCATCCCAGCTCTCGTTGCTAGGATTGCGCAACCGCCGCGGGGTGGAGCAGTCAGGTAGCTCGTCGGGCTCATAACCCGAAGGTCGCGGGTTCGAATCCCGCCCCCGCTATAGGAGGAAGGCCCTCATTTGCAGGGCCTTTTTCATTCTTCCACGGAGGCCCAGAAATTTGGGCGGGTACCATTTCGGGCACTTTCGCGCTCCTTTGCATTCTGGAGCCCCTCCCTCGTTCGCAGCTCTAGGCACGAAATTCTTCTGAGAACGTCTCTTCGAGCCGGTTTTGGAAGCCGACCTTCGGGTTTTTTTCGGCAGAACCCGAAGGTCGGAAGCACTTCCCCGAGTATCTCCCCGCTTGGATCGCCTGAGAGCTGAGCGTCTTCAGCAAGCATTGCTCGACGGGGGTGTGACCCGCTGAACGGGTCATGGGCCAAATCTTGTCTGTCTGACCACAGTTGTTTCATTGATTGATCGCCGGTGCTGCATGCCATTGCTAAAAAGAGGCGTAGCCACAATCCGGCGTCCAGCCGGAGGGTCCCGTGAGCGAGGGGTCCCACGATCCGGTTGAGTTCGCCAATGCTCTCGGCGCAAAGATGGCTGCCGCGTCCCGCCATCTGTGCCTGTTCCTCGGGGCGGGGGCGTCGAAGGCGTGCGGCCTACCCGATGTCGCTGAGCTTCAGCGGCGGGTGCTTGATGGGCTCGGCTCCGATCAGCGCGAGGCCTTCGAAGTCCAGCTTAAGAATCGGGATCTCGAGCAGGCACTCACCCGTCTGCGCCGTATCGGCGCGCTGCTTGAGGGCACCGAGAAGCTCGATGACCTAACTGCCGAGACCGCCACTGCGCTCGACCAGGCAGTTTGTCGCCAAGTGGTCACGGCGCTCGACACCGGGACCGCCAATACGAAGCCGATGCTCCGCCTCGCTGGCTGGCTCGGGCGGGCTCGTTACACCCTGCCGGTAGAGGTCTTCTCGGTCAACTATGACCCGCTCTTGGAGCTCGGCCTCGAGGCGATGAAGATTCCGTACTTCGACGGCTTCGTCGGCAACCTCGAAGCCCGGTTCCGCGCCGACCTGGTCGAGGGCAACCGCGAACGCCCCGACCAATGGCTGCCCTCTTTCATCGTCCGCTACTGGAAGCTCCATGGCTCGGTCAACTGGGCCTGGGTCGAGGATGACTCTTCGAAGGTCGTCCGCCTTGGTGCCCCAGTAACCGACGGCCATGCCGCCGCGATCTATCCTTCCGACGCGAAGTACGACGAGTCGCGTCGGGTTCCATTCCTCGTCCTGCACGACCGCTTCCGCGCGGCCCTGGCTGAGCCGGAGTCTCTGGTTCTGGTCAGCGGCTACTCGTTCTCCGACGAGCATCTAAACGAGACCCTGTTTGAGGCCGCCGAGGTACACCCACGCTCGGAGATTTGCGTCTTCTGTTTTGACGGGATTCCCGAGGTCCTCGAATCCCGCGCGATGGAGACCCCGAACCTTCAGGCCCTCTCGCCGAAGCGCGCGATCATCTCCGCCATCGACGCTGATTGGCAGGACCCGGGCGAATCGGTCCCGGGGGAGGTCTTTAAGGATGGCTCCTTCGGACTCGGTGACTTCGGCGCGCTGGCTCAGTTTCTAACCCGTTCCTCGCCCTCCCAGCGGGTGCTCGAGGCCCGCCTCAAGTCGTTGCTCGAGGCTGCCGGCATCAATGACGGCGCCTGATCTAGATCCGACCCGTATCGGCTGCGTGCGCCACGTTCTCGGCGCCCGCGTCACCGTCGAGCTTGATCCCGACATCGCAGGTATCGCTCCCGTTTACCGAGGGCGGCTGCAGCCAGTCGGGCAGATCGGTTCCCTGGTCCGCCTTCCTCAGGGTCTCGTCGACCTGGTGGCAACCGTCAGCCTGGTTGGTATCGCCGAGCTCTCTGGCGCCCAAAACCCCAGCGACGCGGTACAGATAGGGGAGCGGTGGCTTCAAGTCCAATTGCTGGGCGAGATTAATCGAGCTTCGCGCCAGTTCCGCCGCGGGGTCGGCTCATACCCAGGCCTAGATGACATCGTTCACTTCGCAACTCCTGAAGATCTTCGGGCGGTGTTCCCCGACGCCGACGCTGAGCACGTCCGGATTGGCGCATTGGCCGCCGCCGAGGAGATCCCAGTCGCCCTTGATGCCTCGCCCCTGGTGATCCGCCACGCGGCGATCGTTGGCTCCACCGGAGCGGGCAAGACCAGCGCCGTAGCCTCGCTCCTTCAGGGGTTCGTCCGTGGTGGATGGGACGCCGCCAACATCGTCGTCATCGACCCGCACGGCGAGTATGGCAAGGCCCTTGAGGAGTGCGCCTCAGTGCGCTCAGTGCTGGCCGAGGAGGAGGGGAGCCGGCTGCGGGTCCCGCACTGGGCACTTCCGGCTCGCGACATCCTCCGCGTCTTTGTTGGTGCTCCCGCCGGCTCGACAACAAAACGCTTCGAAGAGTTCGTCGCCGAGGAACGCCGAGCCTTCGCTGCCTCCGCTGAATGGCTGGCGCTCGATCCGGCTGCAATCACTGCCGACTCTCCGGTTCCCTTCGACTTGCGCGAGGTTTGGTATCGCCTCGAGTACGAGAACAACGCCACCTACGGCACAAAGGGCGACGACGACACCGTCTGCCGCACCGAGGCGGGGGACGCCAGGTCGCTGAAACCCCCTGCCTTTAAGGCTCACGCCCAAGGTGGTGCTGCCCCGTATCAGGGGTCGATGTTCGGCAAGCACGGGCGGATCCCTGAACTGCTGCGTCTGGGACTGCTCGATCGCCGCCTCGACTTCTTCGGGGGCAACCTTGAGCCCGAGCCTGATTCTGATCCACTCGTCGACTCGGTTCACGAGTGGATCGGAGGCACCGCACCGATCTCGGTGCTCAACTTCGCCGGGGTCTCGGCGGAGGCGACCGAGATGGCGATCGGCGTGATCATCAACCTGCTTTTTGAAGTTGCCGTTCGCACGCCCGCAGACGCCGAAAGGGATCGGAAGGCCGAGTCCAGTGCTGATCGTCCTCGAGGAGGCCCATCGCTATCTCAACGAGGATGCCAATTCGCTCTCCCGCGAGGCTGTCAACCGGATCGCCAGGGAGGGTCGCAAGTACGGTGTCGGCTTGTTCCTCGTCACTCAGCGACCATCTGAGCTACCCGACACCGCCCTTGCACAGTGCGGAACGCTGATCGCCCTGCGCCTGACCAACTCCAGCGACCAGGGCAAGATCAAAGCGGCGCTTCCTGACAACATCGCGGGACTGGCTGAGGTATTGCCTTCGCTACGCACGGGGGAGGCGCTGATCAGCGGCGAGGCTCTAGTTCTGCCCGCGCGCGCCCTAGTGGACCGCCCTGACCCAGAGCCGATGGCCGAGGACCCTTCGCTAGCTGCCTGGCGCGAGGACCCCCGTTTGCCCGACGTCACCTCGGTACTCGCCTCCTGCGAGGCGCCAGGGAGAGCGACGATGCTTGAGTGGGTCGAGCTCGACTCGAGCTTCATCGCTGCCGCTGCCTACGACGCCGATGCGGAGACGATCTACCTTCGTTTCGACGATGGAGCCGAGTGGGCCTACGAATACTGCAGCCAGGACGAGTTCGAACAGCTGATCGATCCCGAGCAGTCGGCGGGGAAATTCTTCCACCAAGTCTTGAAGGGGCGACCCCAGAACAAGGTCAACTAGCGCTCGTTTTGTGTAGCGGGCACTCGGCGAGTCGTGGGGCTGCCGAGTCGTCGGGCACACTTCTGAATCACAACCGAAGCGACAGTCTTGATCTACGCAGGAGCTGGCATTCTCGCCTCGCTCCTGGGCGCAATCGTCGGGTCCTGGCTCTCGGGTAGAGCCGCTCGCGAACTCGACGAACTGGCGCGGCGTCGCGACCAAGAGCGGGCACGTGCCCAGATACGCGCCGCCGCAGCCTTCATCCGTGCCGATCTCAATGCATCCCGTCGCCGCCTTCGTGAGGCGATGGACGACGACGAGTGGCACGTCTTCTACCGCCTGCCGACCGCAGCTTGGCGCGAACATGGACCGAGTATCGCCACCAGCCTGCACCCTGACGACGTAGCCCGAATCGCCCACAGCTTCGCTCGCTTGGAGGACTTTGAGCGCGCCCTGTCAGCGCTGCCGGTTCGGCGCTTTGGAATCCTCACCGAGGGAGCGCCACGGCCGATGCGTTTCAACGAGCAAATGCGCGAGAAGGTCAAGGAGATTGCTGGCCTTACCGGGACCGCTCTCGGGCTGCTGGAGACACTCGCTCCTCACGCTCGTCAGCCACCACCGCCGCTGCCGGGCCAAAGGCATGTTTGGCCGCCCGGTCCTCTGCCTCCTGTTTAGGAGGTCAGAGTCATAGTCGCGCGTATCTCCTCCGGGCGAGAAGCTCATAGAGAGGAGACGTTGGTTGAACGAGATAACCCCTAGGCGCCGCCCGTACGGCACAGGATCCCTGTTCGTCTACCGCGATGCCTGGTACGCGAAGTGGTACGTCGGGACTCGGCAGGTTAAACGCAAGGTGGGCGCACGGCGCTCTTCGCCGCGGGACGGAGGGTTGACGAAGGCGGAAGCCGAGCGGGAGCTTCGGCGTCTGATGCGCGTGACGAGAGCGACTCCGCAGGAGCGGCTCACATTGCGCGATGCCGGCGACGCCTACATCGCCCATCTTCGCGACTTCCTCGAACGCAAGCCCTCGACCGTTCAGGACTACGAATGCATTCTTGGGAAGGCCGAGCGCATCCTGCCGAGGAAATTCGTCGATGCCTATTTGGTGAATGACATTGATGGCTATATCCGCAGCGCGAAGGCCGAAGGACGATCGACGAAGACGATCTGTAACCACCTGATCTTTCTCCAGGGGCTCTTCGGCTTTGCGATCAAGCGGGGCTGGGCCCAAAGCAACCCGGTCGCCGCTATTGAGCGGCCACGCGCGACTGGCCCCAATCCGGATATCCGCCATATCGACCAGAACGAACTCGAAGCTCTGCTCACAGCGGTTCCTAACGACTCGCTCGGGAGGATTGAGCTGCCGCTGTACTTGACGGCAACGATGTGTGGGTTGCGCCAGGGAGAGCTCATCGCGCTGCGCTGGCAAGACGTCGATAGCGGGGCAGGCGTGATCCGGGTTAGGCGCAGCTTCACCCGCGGGGAGTTCGGCGCGCCAAAGTCACGGAGGTCAAGCCGGGCGGTGCCGATGCCGCGCCGAGTAGCCGGCGAGCTGGAGTCTCTCTCGCGGCAATCCGAGTACGTCGCTGCCGATGAGCTCGTGTTCGGCCATCCAGAAACGGGCAGGCCGTATGACGCTTCGAAACTGCGCAAGCGCTTCAAAGGCGCCGTGGGGAGGGCCGAGATACGGCCGATCCGTTTCCACGATCTTCGCCATACCTTCGGAACGCGGATGGCAGCTGCCGGGGCGCCCCTGCGGAACATTCAGGAGTGGATGGGGCACGGCGACTACAGGACGACGCTGATCTATGCCGACTACGCGTCTGATCCGGTCCAGGGCGCCCGCTGGGCCGAAGCGGCCTTCTCCGAGGGCGCTGACGCAACGGATGACGAAACGAAGAGCTAGGTGTCGAACCCCAACACGTCCCGAACGCGGGCCAGCGGTGGCCGGTTGCCGAGCGCCGAGTGGGAGCGCCGCTCGTTGTAGTGCCGCAGCCAGTGTGGCAGCGCTTCTCGGCGAGCGTCGCTTGAGGCGTATTCCAGCGCGTAGGCCCACTCCCGCATCAGGGTCTGATGGAAGCGCTCCACCTTGCCGTTGGTGCGCGGCGTGTAGGGCCTGATCAGCAGGTGGGAGACCGCCCGGCCCTCGAGCAGCCGGGCCAGGGCGTGGCTCTTCGTGTAGCTGAAGTGGTTGTCGGTCATCAATCTCTCGACGGCGATTCCGCGCTCTTCGAACCACTCGAAGGCCCGGCGGGTGAAGGCGGCCACCGTCTCGGCCCGCTCGTCGTCGTGGATCTCCGCGTAGGCAAGGCGCGAGCAGTCGTCGACGATCGAGTGCACGTACTCCCAGCCGACCCGTCGCGAGCGGCGCCGCCTGTCGCCGGTCAGGGCATGGCCCGGCGCCTCGAAGCGCCCCAGCTTCTTGACGTCCATGTGCAGGAGGTTCCCGGGGCAGGGCCACTCGTAGCGGATCACCGCCGGCGGCTCGGGCCGGGGGCGGCGCGAACAGCCACCGCGGCGAAGAACTCGGTGGACTGTCGAGTGGGGGCGCTTGATGTCGGGCTCGTCGGCCAGCCGGCGGGGGCTCCAGCCCGTCTTCTCGCGGCGCTCGCAGATCTTCCTCGCCTCCTCGTCGGGGACCTGGACGGGGCTGCTCTTCGGGCGTGAGGAGCGGTCTCGCAGGCAGCTCAGGTCCCGCCGCTGCTCCTCGCCGGCCTGCCGCCAGCGCCGTACCCACTCCCAGCAGGTGGATCTCGCCACGTTCGAGGCGGCCGCGGCCGCCTCGAACGTGAAGCTCTCCTCTTCGACGAGCAGAACCATGCGGTGCCTGCCCTTCGGGGTGAGCGGGGAGTTAGCGTGTTGCATCCGGGATGCTTCTATGAAGTCAAGGGCACCTCGACGAGGCGGCTGAAGAGGCTTCTGGAGAGATGGCGCTTGAGCGCCCGCATCGCTTCGCGCTTCGTCTTGCCCTCGCCGATTCGGCGGTCGAGGTAGGCGCGCGTCTCGGCGTGGTGTCGCGACCGCGAAAGGGCGATCGTATGGATCGCATTGTTGACCTGGCGGTCGCCGCCGCGGTTTAAACGATGACGGACGGTCTTGCCCGATGAGGCCGGGATCGGCGCCGTCCCGTTGCAACGCGCGAAGGCCGCCTCGCTCTTGAACCGGCCTGGGTCGCAGGCGAGGAGCTTGGCGGCCGAGATCGGCCCGACTCCCACGTCCTCAAGCAACGTCGGGGCGAGCGAGCCGACGATCTCGGCGAGGTCGCGCTTATAGCGGGCGGCGTCGGCGGCGAGAGCGCGCGAGTGGGCCGCGAGGTCGCGCATCACCGCGAGCACCGCGCGCTCGGCGATCTCCGCGTCCTTGCGGGCACGCATCTTCGCGAGACGGCGCTCGAGCTGCTTGCCACTGCCCTCGCCGATGCGCTCACGCAGTGCGGCTGGCGCGGTGACGTGCAGCGCCTGCAGCTGGTTGAGGAGTCTCGTGCGCTCGCTCAAGCAGGATTGGTAGGCGGTCAGCAGCGCCGCGAGGGCGCCCCGCGCGCCGCCTGCCCGCGGCGTGGAGAGGCCCTCGCCGCCCAGCACCTTCCTCGCTGCCGCCAGGGCGTCGATCCGGTCGGACTTGCCGGCGCGTCGGTCACGCCTACGCGGACGCTCTACCTCCACGACCGAGTGGCCGGTGCCCTGGAGGTGCTCGCAAAGGCCGGCGCCATAGCTGCCCGCTCCCTCAATCCCGAAGACGAGCTGTTGTCCTTCTGCCACGAAGTCGGCAGCCCAGCGCTCAAGCTCGGCGTAGCCGGCGGCGCCGGCCTCAATGACGAGCTCCCCGAGCAACTGCCCGAGCCGATCCAGGGCCACCGCGAAGTGGCTCTCCTTGTGGCTGTCGACCCCGACTGCGACCATTGTCTTCTCCTCATCCTCGTTGACCTGGGTGATGTGGAGACCGCCGGACAGAGCTGTGTTGAGTGATGTCCAGGCTTCTATGAAGTCACGGCGGCATCCGTGGACGGCGGCGGGAGACAAATCCCGGGGAGGGCACCGGACGGCCAGCCTCCTTGCGAGTCATCCCGCCGCCGTCCACACCCTCTTGAGGGTCTCGGACGCCACCAATTGGCCCTCCTCGCCTCGATGGGCGGAGAAGGTGAGACGAAGCTACACAGCCTCCTTGAGGTCGTGAGCTTTGACACCCACAGCCTTTCGGCAGGCCCGGACCTACCTCATCGCGTTCGGAACGTCTCTGGGCTCGTCAGCTAGGCCAGCACGCCTAAAAGCGGCGTCAACCTCCTCGTCGAGGCGTGGCTTCAATCGTTTGGCGCGTTCCTCAGTCGACGGCGCCTGAGAATTCGTCTGTCTCTCTCAGCGAGAGAGCTTCAAGTGGTTGGCGCGCCGCTGTGGACCGTCCTTGCGAGGCGGTTCAGTCGAAGTCGATGAACCCACAGCCAAGGCAGCGGCAAGAGGCATCGTGTCCGGTTCGGGCGCCGCACCGGACGCACTGATCCGGGGTCGCGGTGGCTGCCAGAACGGGAACCCGAACTGCCACGGGCAGCTCGGCGTTCAGATGGGAGGCGATCCGGTCCATCGTCCAGCGGCTGGCAGGGTCGATCCTCATCGTCCCGTCAATCACCGGCGAGAAGAATGCTCCGAGCCGGGAGTCATCTCCCGCCATCACTCCGATGCCCGTAAACCAGGACGCCAACGCCCCGACTGACCATGCATCCGCTGTCGCCGTTGCGTCGGCCGGGTTCAAATGGACCTCGGGAGCCGAGAAGCGGGGGGTCCCAAAGGTGGCATTCGGCGAGGTCCTGATCTCGTCGAGGCCACTTGCCTTCACCAGGCCATAGTCAGCGAGGGTCCAGTGCCCGTTGCCCAAGCGCATCAGGTTTACCGGCGAGACGTCCCGATGAACGAAGCCGTAGGCGTGGCTGTGCATCAGCGCGCCGCTGAGCGAACTGAGCGCCACGCGCAGCTGCTCCCCGTCGAAGGGGTTGCGCTCGTGCAGGTCGGCCAAGGAATAGTCGGCGAGCGGCATGGCGTACCAGCGGCGGCGGCGGTCGATCTCCAGAATCGGCATTACGTGCGGATGGTCGAGCCGCTGCAGGACGTCGATCTCGCGCAGAAATCGAGGTGCCCCCAGCGGGCCGCCCTTCGGCACCTTGATCGCAGCTTCCCGGCCGCTCTCGCGATGGATGCCGAGATGGACACGGGCCATCCCACCCTCACCCAAGAGCCGCTCGAGATCGTAGGGACATCCATCCATCCATCGATGGTACTCCGGCCCCAAAAGGCAAACCTCTGATGCGCCGCTCGGCCCCCTCAAAATGCGCCGCTCGGTCCCCTCGACCAGAGATCATCGTGCCAATCGGCGCTGCCGAGCTCCGGGAGCCTGCGCCTAGTCCTCTCCTTTCGGCACCTGTCCGGGCGGCGCGACGTCTTCGGTGTCTGCTTCCTCCTCGGGCACCCATTCGTAGGCGTATTCGATCGCGTTTTCGCGATGGAGCTCTCGAAGTTTGGCCCCGACCCGGTAATGACCGGAGAGATCTCGGCCGAAGTACGATCGAGCAATGCCTGATGAGCTGACCCTCGCCGACGTGATCGACTTTCTCTCTGACCATGAGGGCCGGGAGGTCTACGTCGAGATAGGCACCCGCGACCGTGAGAGCACGGAGCAACCGGCCGACTCCTTCCTCCTGAAGCTGCATGGCCACCGGCTCGGCAGCATCCAGGACGCCACCGATCACAACCCGGGCGGCGAGCGTAGGGCGCCGATGGTTGCACTTAAGTCCCTCGACGCCGAGGGCGATGGTGCGGGGTCCAGGATGTTCCTCAACCCCCGTCAGGTCACCGCCATTCAGGGCGACCCTGGACGCGGCCTGAAGGTGTGGCTGGACGACACGGTCTATGTCGGGATCATCCCGAGCTGAGACCGCCGACCGGCGCCGTAGCCTCCAGGGGGTGCAGCTCACCCAGCTTCAGGACGAGGTCATCGACACGGCGTATTCCCAGAGCCAGTTCGATCCAAGCGTGTTTGCACGTCTGCTGCTCCACGACATCGATGACGTTCACGCCGCGATCCGCGACCTCATCGATCAGGGGCTGCTGGAAAAGGCCGAGGGCGACACCTACCGCCTAACCGATCGAGGCGAGGCCGTTCACCGGGCGCAAGAGCAAGCGCACCGCGCCACCGTGGTGAGGCTTTCCAGCTCCTGGTAGTCCGCAAGGCGCTGGGTTCGCCTCTGGCCTTGGGTCCGAAGTTGGGCTTATCGTTGGTTCATGGGACAAGGGTCTGACCGCGACGAAACCGGCATCGTCGATTTCTACTTAGAGACCTACCAGGAGTGCGAGGGGCAGGCGCAGTACGACGCATGGATGGGTGGCGGTGGCGAACCCTTCGACTTCACCGGGAGTTCCTACCTACAGGAGTGGACGCGACCGCTCCGAGAGTTGACGCCTCTGATGCAGCGCTTCAACGAGGGCCTCGAGGACGCTTGGAAAGCGATTGCTTGGGGTTGGTGCGAGTGGCCGACCTTGACTCAGACAGACCTCGAATTCATGGCCGAGATCGACCAATGCATCTTCGAGGATGGCGACTACTTTCTGAGCCACGATTCGGACTTCTTCGACGACCCTCGCAAACTCAAGGTTCTCGCAATGGGTCGAGAGCTGGCAGCACTCAGCCGGGACTTCTGGGATCGCCTGCATGAGCTTGGGGCGGTCCCGAGATTGGTACGCGAGGCCAATCATCTTTTCCTTCTCCGCGAATGCGGGGAAGAGGTCCACGAAGAATCATCTGTTTATCGGGATGAGCTCGCGGAGGCGATCCTGGATTACACCCCTCACATGGAAGAAGCGAAGGCCGACGGGCTCGACTTCTGGGATGCCCTGAAAGCTGACCTAACTGCCTCGGCTCGTGAGTCCGTGGGCATCTTCGGGGATTGGCATACCTTGACGGAAAGGCCCATCCAGGCCTTAAAAGAGTGCCTTTCGGGGCTGGTCCACAGGGAGGAGGCTCGCGCTCGCCCGATATTCGATTCGATCGCATCTGAACGGGCCGCTGAGTCCCGCAAGCGTGGATGGCTGGGCTATTCCGCCCATCGAATCGACCGTAAGGTTGAGCAAAATCGGAGGCCAGATTCCTTTGCAGACTCGAGCTTCTTGGTCGTGCATCCGATTGAGCGCTGCGTATCAGCGCATGCACCACCCGGGGCTCGGGCATCAGCGTTAGTAGTCGGTCGGCACAAAGGGACTCGGCGCCGAGAATCGCATGGAGCGGCAACACGGACGCGAGGTTCTAAGCGTGGGGCTGCGCGGGCTTCACCCGGCGACCCTGACGAACCAGAGCCGGCGTTAGGCCGGTATTCCCTCGGGTCCCTGCTCAGAACCTTTTGCCTTCTCGGTGCGGTCGCCGCGGCAGCTTTTACCTTGGCTCGGACCGAGACCTGGGCTGCGGGTGCTTGGGACCTTCTGGCTCAGGCGGCGGCGATCCTTTGGGGCCTCACTGATGTTGCGTCTCGAATCGGCGGGACCCTGGCTTTTGGGATTTTGGTGCAGAAGTGGATTCTCCAGCGCCTGGGTGCGGCACCCGGCTAGAGCCGCACCGATGGCCGCGACCCAGAGCCTAATCTCGCAGTCCGCCGGCGAGGCTGCGATCGGCCCAGGTCAACGACACCAACTGCTCGGCGAGATCGAGGATCGGCCGCCTCTCGCCGGTCTTCTCGTTCTCGCTCAGGACGAAGCGCGCCAGCCGACGGGCGAGGTCAGGCTTTGAGAGATGAAATCCTGGGTCGCGCTTGCTAGCCATCTCGAGCAGGATCGAGGCGACCCCCTTGTCGCTCCCACTATCGCGATGGGCGGTAATTTCGGTGTCGAGGGCGTCCGAATCCAGGGAGAATCCATCGAGGCCGATCTCATCTGCGAAGTCACCGACTATCTGACAAAGCTCGGCAGACGAGAAGTTGTCCACCTCGAAGTTCTCTTTCCAGAGCAGAAACTCCGGGGAGTCGCCTGGCTCCTGACTCAGATCATTGGCTTTCGCCAGCGCTCCCTTCATCGCGGCGCGTCGGGCCTCGGGATCCTCAATCAGGCGGGCTGCCTTTAGGCCCTCCTCCCGGATCTCCGCGCGCTTCTTCTCACCAATGCCCTCGATCACGTTCGCGCGCACCAGCGCCTCGATCATCTCCTTCGCCCGCCCCTCGTTGTCGAAGACCAGAAAGAAGTAGTTCGCATAACCGCGGAAGGCGCCGAGTAGTGACTCCGCGTTCTCGGGGATGTCAGCGCCGCCGAGATCGGTAGCGGCGATTCCCAGCATCTCGAAGGACAGCGCATAGCCCTCCTCGACAATCGTTCGCAAAGCGACGATCTCCGAGGGGCCCTCGGCGAGCAGCTGAACCCGCCAGGGGTAGAGACCGTAGTCCTCGAGCAAGCTCGGCAGCAGCGCCCGGTTCCCGCGCGCTGTCGTCTCGTCGCGGCTCTCGACATCCCGCCGCCGGCGCCGTTCGTTCACGTCCGGGAGGAGCTCGGTCCCCTCAGCCGCCGGTGCCAGGAGCGGATCACGCGGGCGGCGTCGTAGTAGTCGCGGGCCAGTCGCGCCGGTCCCCTCAGGCGTTCGAGGCTATGGCGGTTGACCTGGTCGATCAGGTCGAAGACCTCTACGTTCGGGTCGATCCAGCGGGCCCGGTAGACGAGGTTCTCGTAGATGCTCGCCAGCTCTGCAGCATCGGTGCCGCAATCCGCTGCGAGCTCGTCGTAGTTCAGCGTTCGAAGCTGCTCGGCCGCCCACTCGCTCGCATCGTCGGTCAGCCCACCGACGCCGCTGCCGATCCAGTTGCTCTGCCTCGGCCCGCCACGCTCGAACGGATAGAAGACGTTTTGGACCCGCACCAGGAGCAACTCGAGCGCGCGCCGCCGCTCTGCCGCTTCGAGCAGGCTCTCCCGCGTCTGCTCTGGCGAGCGCGCTGCGGCCGCCTTCGCCTGGGTCGCGAGAAATGACTCGAGCCCGTCCTCGAGGTTGCCCCAGATCACTCCGGGTGTGAGCTGGTCCTGTAGCTCGCTGAGCCAGAGGATTTGCCAGTGGTGGTAGAGCACCTGTGGATTGGCGTCGTCTCCGTGGGCCTCTTCGGCTGCGGCCTGCAGTTGCTCCCACGGGACGTAGCCGCTCTCCTCACGGATGATCAACTCACCCTCGTCGAGGCAGCGCTGCTGGTCGTACGGCCAAAACCCGTGGTGGGCGTAGGCCACCGGCTGAAGCATTCCCTCGCGGTCGAGCGCCTCCCAAGGGCCTCGGGACAGCAGACCTAGATCGCTCAGGCCTCGAGATTTGGCCATGTCGCGCATCCCCCGGAGCTCGATCAGGCGCAGCTGCACGAAACACCATTCGCGCACGGCACGCGAGAAGTTGAAGTTCCCGGGGATCGTCATCTCTGTCACCGAGAAAGCTTCTCGCTAGCCGCGGTCGAATTCCTCGACCACTCGCCTGACGATCACAGTCTCGGTCGCGTTCGGCATGGCGCTGCGCTTCTTCCTCTAGCGTTGGGCGCCGATGGCGATTCCCGACCTCCGCAAGCCCCGCGAGGTGATTGATTGCATGGCTACCGTCGGTGACGGCGAGCCTGTGCGCGCGTTCCTGCAGCTGCCGAGTCAGGCTGGCCCCGGTCTACTTCGCATGGTCGAGCCGGGTGGGCTCGGGTTCGGCGAAGACAACCTGGAGGGGGTGCGGCTGAGCTTGCTTGAGGGCCACGATTCCGCGCCGGCGTGCCTTCCCAACTGCTACGTCAAAGCGGTCAGTTTCGGCGCCCCGGAGATGACGCCCTATCCCGCCGAAATCGCGATCAACTCGGCGATTGTGGGCTCCGAGGACGCCGAGCGGACCTATCCCTCGATCTCGATCTCCAACCATCGGGCCGTCAGGTTCTTGGATCGCAATCCAACCTCGACGCGGGACGTGGTTGCCAACCACGCCGTGCGCGAGGAGCGCGCCTCGGTTCCCTTCGGTGACCATCAGATGCAGCTGCTTGAGATCGGCACTCAGGACAACTCCGGCGACGAGGCCGAAGTCACCGTCCGCTGGTGGATGGAGATCGTCTTGACGGGTCCGCCCAAGACGCTCGTGGAGTGGAGCAACTTCGTGATGCCGGCACTCGCCTTGCTCTCCTTCTGCCTGGACGAACCGCTCTCGCCCGAACGCATACACACGATGGACGGCAGCCAGCTAGTCGACCTCCATCTCCGCTGGCGCGAGAACAGCGCGCCGTCGCGGCCCCCGGCGCTGATGACGCTCGACAACGTGCGCGACCGCTTCGCTCAGGTAGCGGAGACCTGGGGGCGGATTCAGTTGGAGGCGCCCGAACTGATGTGGCAGCTGGTCGAGTACCAGTTGCGGCGTGGCCACCGAATCAACGCCGATCAGTTCGTTCTGGTCGCCCGCTGCCTGGAGCTGTATTTCAGCTACAGCGAGCGCTTTGAGAGCGTCATGCGCCCGCCCGAAGAGCACCGGCAGCTGGTCGCCGAGGTGCTGGCTGGCATGTCAGCCGAGCTGCGCGAGCAGGAGGGCGAGTGGATCGAGCGCAACCTGCTCGGCTCCAACAGGGCTAGCCTGCTCGATCAGGTTCGGCGGATTCTCGACAGCTTCGACGGCGAGGTGCTCCGCTACTGCGGCATCCCGGAGGATCGCGAGGAGGTCGCGAGGACCGTCCGCGACACTCGCAATTTCTTTACCCACCTTCCCAGCGAGCGACCGGCTCGGGTGCCCGACGGCCGAGGCCTGGTCGTCTTGAATCACCGCCTCTGGTTTCTCCTACGCGCCTGCCTGCTGCGCGACATGGGTTTCGAGGACCCCGAGGTGGTCGAGCTGCTGGCCGCCGCGGGACAGAGGCACTACCTCATCAGGGGATAGCGGCACGGCACCTGCTCGGTTGATCCGCAGCCTTATTTTCTGCTCGGTGTGTGCGGACCCCTCCCTCGCTTGCCAATGCCGTTGCTCGTAGTGTCGTGTCATGCCCTTGGATGCGCGCATCATCGAGGCCCTCCGCGCCGCTGACGCTGCGATCTCCTGGCTTGAAGTGAGTACCTCACTTCAAGCTCTCGATCCCGACGGCGAGGACCTGGCGGTAAGGCCGTTCCACTTCGCCTTCTCTTACACCCTGCTTGAGCGGACGAGTCCTCGCCGCGACCGGGTAGGAGAACCGTTCGGATCGCGCAGCGCGGGGGAGGGGTGGAGGTTCCCGCCCGAGGTCTCCGCGATCGAGGACGTCGATGTAGGGGCATGGATCGACGCCTTCAACGAGATCGACTCCCCGGTGGTCAAGGCCCGCGTCGGCGATCTTCTCTTCGAGCGGCGGGCCGCGCCACGCCCCGATCTCTACGCTCGGGGCGCCTGCGATGCCTTGCTCGCGTTGGTCGAACGCGAGGATTGGGCCGACATAGAGCGCGCACGGCTGCTCTCCCGCGCCCTCGAGCTGGCCCAGGCCGTCGGCGATGAGGAGCGGGCACGGACCGCGATCGAGCGGATCATCGCCTTCGCCGAGTACGAGCTCGACAATCCGAAGAGCCGGCCGGGCGAGTGTCTGCGACCCCTGCGATCGCTGGTCGACCTGGCGCCCGAGGACCGTCCCGATGGTCTCGATCAGTTGCTTGTGCGCGCCGCGGAGCGCTACGGCGCGGACCCGAACCTGATGGACAACATCATCGAGCTTCGCGTGCGCCTGCTCGATGAAGAGGGCCGCCGGCAGCTGCGCCAGGATCAGGTTGCGCGCTGGCGCGAGGAGGCGGCGAAGGGCGACGGCCTCCTGCGCGCATTCAGGCTGGAGAAAGCGCTTGAGATCGCCCGTACCTTCGGCTTGAACACCGAGGCGGACGAACTCCGAAAGGAGCTGGGGGATTTCGACCCCGAGCAGCTCGACCTGAAGAAGATCTCGGCCGAGGTCGAGATGCCGAAGGAGGAGGTCGAGCGCTTTCTCTCGCGTTTCAAGGACGCGGCATCGTGGCAGGACGCGCTGCGATTCCTTGCGGCGCAGCCGCCGCCGGGCGGGTCGCCGGGCGACCTTGAGGCTCATGTCGAGGAGTTGATGACCGAGGCACCACTTCAGTTCCTCTTCACGAAAGCGATCATCGGTCCCGAGAGTGCCGGGGCGATCTTTCGCGCCGACAGCCCAGAGAAGCACAAGAGGGTGGCGATGTCCGAACAACGAGCCCAGGCGGCATCGTTCTGGGCCCTCTTCGCCGCCGACGGCTTGGACGTGATCGGGGACACCTTTGCTCGCCCAAGCCATAACGAGTTGACCGAATTCTTCACCGGGGAGCTGGTCGATGTAGATGTTGCGGAGCGCATTGCGCGCGCCCTTGAGCTCTATTGGGACGGGCATCCCGACGAGAGTGCCCACATCCTCGTGCCGCGCATCGAGCAGTTGATCCGCGGCCTCGCGCGCCATGTCGGTATTCCGGTTTATCGCGAGCCGCGCGGCCCCGAACCGGGCGGGGTGGAGACGCTGGGGACCCTGCTGCGGGCGATCGGCCCCGCCTTCGCCGATGCCGGACTTCACGCTTACTTCATGGTCCTCTTGATCGACCCTCTCGGCCTGAACCTCCGCAACAAGATCGCTCATGGCCTCGTCGGGAAAGTCCAGAAACCCGCCACTGCCCTGCTCTTGCAGGCAGCTTGCGTCTTGAGCAGCTTCCAGCTGGGCACCCCCGATGAGCCGGCGGAACCTCCGCCCGGCGCCGAGGCCGTCGGAGAGGCGGAGTCCGGCGACGAGGACGACCAGGCTCCCGAGGCCGGTTAGGACCAGGACGCTCAGCCCAAGAGCGGGGTACTAAGTGGGTACCAAGTTGAGCGAAACTACATCCAACTCGGACCAACTCGAACCGCTTGAACAAGCCAAAAGCCAGCCTGATCAACCAGCGTCAGAGAACTCATAACCCGAAGGTCGCGGGTTCGAATCCCGCCCCCGCTATGCCGCTATTACTCTTGTGCCTAGTTCATTGCGAAGTGGGCGGCGAAGGCGTCCCGGCGGAAGTCGAAGATCCGCTTGAGGTCGTGGCGGACGAAGAGGCTGTGGGCGAGTTCGCCGAGAGGCCCGTAGGGGATGGCGTAGCGGACGCGGCCGTGGATCTTGCAAGCCCGCTTGCCGTCGGGCTCGAAGACGTGGGTGTGTGCTCCCAGAGCGAGTAGGGGCCGCGGACCTGGACGTCGCTGAAGCGCAGAGGCGGCTCCCAGGTCTCGATCCGGGTCTGCCAGCGAATTGGGAAGCCGTGCAGGCGTAGCCGGTAGTCGAGCAGCGTCCCCGCGCGCATCGCGATCGGCCCCGGCGCCGTCACCCGGAAGTGGAGCCAGGGCGGCGTCATCGGCTCGAGGTTGACGGCGTCGGCGTTGAAGTCGAAGGCGCGCTCGGCCGGGACGGGGACGCGCTGGCTGCGTTGCAGGATGTGCTCGTGCACGGGCGCCAGTCTTGCAGGCCGGCACCCCCGGTCGGGTAGCGTGGGCCGATCCCACAGAGCACGTTGATCGCAGGTGCGACGGGTTTCGTCGGCGGCCGGCTGGCGGCGGCGCTGGCCGGTTCGGGGCCGGTGCGGTGCCTGGTTCGCGAGCGCTCTCGGGCGGCAAAGCTCGAGGGGCTGGGCGTCGAGCTGCGGGTCGGTGACGTCACCGACCCCCCCAGTCTCGTCGGAGTGGGGGAGGGAGTCGACGTCGCCTACTACCTGGTCCACGCGATGGCCGGCGGCGCCGGCTTCGAGGAGCGCGAGCGGGTCGCCGCCGGCAACTTCGCCCGGATGGCCAAGCGCGAGGGCGTCAGGCGCGTCGTCTACCTCGGCGGGCTCGGTCAGGAGACCGAGTCCAAGCACCTGAGCAGCCGTCACGAGACCGCCCGCATCCTCGCCGCCGAGGGACCGCCGCTCACCTACTTCCGGGCGGCGATGGTGGTTGGCGCCGGCAGCGAGTCGTACCGCACCCTGCGCTACCTGGTCAAGCGGCTGCCGGTGATGGTGGCGCCGAGCTGGCTTCACACGCCGACTCAGCCGATCGGGATCGACGCGACGATCGAGTACCTGCTGCGGGCGCCAGCGGTGCCCGAGTCCACCGGCCGCGAGGTCCAGATCGGCGGGCCCGACGTCCTCTCCTACGCGGATATGCTCGACCGGATGGCGCTGGCGCTCGGCAAGGCGCCGCCCCGCAAGCTGTCTGTGCCGCTGATCACGCCCTGGCTCTCGGCACTCTGGCTGGGACTTGTCACCCCGGTCGACACCAAGGTTGCTCGGCCGCTGGTCGAGGGGCTGAGGACGGCGACCGTGGTCATCGACCCGAGCGGAGCCGAGCCGTTCGGGATCGAGCCCGAGTCGTTCGACGAGGCACTGCGGCGGGCGCTGGCCGTGGAAGAGGCTGGGGGCGGAGGGTGACGGCTCCTCACCGCCCAGAGTGCCGTGACGAGGACAAGCACGAGGCCGGCCTCGATCGCGAGCAGGCCCCGGGTGCTCATGCCGCCGCTCCCAGCTTATGGGCGGTCCAGAGCGAGCCCTACGATCACTCGGCCCGGGCGCGGCCTTTGGACCGGAGGGGGAGGGTGGGAGAGTCTTCCTCCGAGGATGCAAACGAGACCGACGCATCAGATTGATGCGCTACGGTATCTCTATGGCAACCAGGCAGAGAAGTCGGCCAGCTGGCCCGAGCGACACTCGAAGCCAGGGTCGTCGCACGACGCTGCGTGTCCCGACCGCTCTCGAAGCCGAGCTGTCACGAACAGCTCGGAGTCTTGGGGTGAGCGAGAATGAGGCGCTCGTCTATCTCGCTCAGCTTGGCGCCGACGCGGCAAGTCGCCACCGCGCTCGCCAGCGGGTGATCGCTCGGCATCGCAAGGCGGTCTCAGGGCTGGATAGCTCTGCCGCCGGAGCCCTACCCTCGCCGCAGGAGGCGCGCGAGGCGATCCTCGCCGACCGCAGCTAGGACGTCGCGCAAATGGCGGTATGGGACACCTCGGTCGCCTCCGGCCTGCATCCAAACGATCCGCTCTTTGAGCTGGCAAGCGAGGCGGCGCTCGCGGACGAGCCCTTCCTCTTGGCTGCGCCCACGGTTCAGGAGATCGCCTTTGGCTTGGAGCGCCAGGCCGATGCCAGGTTCGCAGCCCTGCTCATCTGGTTCAGGGAGCTGTTCTCCGTCGGGGTGCTGGAGGTGCTGCCGCTGAGCTGGGAGGCGGCGCTGCTCGCCGGCCAGCTGCGAGCGTTGCTGCCCATCCCACCGACGGGCCCGACCGCCCGCTCGCCGCGGGAGCGGGGGACCAAGCCGGAGCGTAGGGTCGCCTGGATCGCCGATATTCAGATCGCAGCCACGGCATGGCTGGCCGGCGAGGCCGTCTGCACCGCGGATCAAGAGCACTTCGAGGCCCTCGGCGAGGCCATAGCAAAGCTTTTTCCAGGGGAGCGGAAACTCCAGGTGCTTCCGCCACCGCCGCAGCCCGCCGGTACCTGAGACGCAGGGCCGCGGTCTTGAGACGCTCCCGATCTCCGCGAGCAGCGTCTAGAGCCGCAAGGCGATGAGGAGTCCGCCGAGCACGGACACGGCGGCAGTCGCCAGGGTGACCAATGATGTCAGGAGCTGAATCCAGCGAGCGCGCAACTCGACCTGGGCCGTCCGTTGCTTGACAAGCGCGGTGGCGTGCTCGACGCGGAGCCTGTCCATTTGAGAGGCCATCGCGCCCGACTATCTGCCAGTCGACGAACGTCTCTCAGGCCGCCTCGTCGATGTGGACGATTCGCCGCCCGTCTTTCAGGCGTCCATCGGGATACTTCTCCATCAGCTGCGCGCGGCGCTCGGAATCGCGCACCAGCCGCATCCCGCACAGTGCCATGAAGAAGCAGTCGTCGTCGTTGAGGTTTCGGAGCGCCTGCGCCTTGGAGTTGTAGACGGTGGAGCGCTCGACTCCTTGCAGCTCGCAGACCAGCAGAAGGAAGATCAGCTCCCCGCGGTGCTTCTCCGGCGCACGGCTCACCCGCGCCAGCATCGGCTCGAGGTAGCGCTGCTTCTCGGCCGCGGTCTCCATCTTGTCCCGCCATTTCCAGTCTTCGAGGAGCGGGACGACGGTATTGCTCTCTGGCAGTCGGTAGAGCTCGTCGATGGTGCGGATCAGGACTTTGGTCTGGTCGTCGTGGGGCTCGAACTCCTTCTTGCGCCGCGGTCCGGGCCAGTGGGGCGACACGGGGACTTCGATAACGATGCGGTCCTCGACTTCGAGGACGTGAAGTCACGCGGCGATCGCAAGGCCGTGTTCAACGTCGTTCAGAAGCTGAGGGACGTCGGGCCGGATCTTCCTTCGCCTCACATGAAGTCGTTGAAGGGGAGGACGGACCTGTTCGAGCTGCGACCCAGGCAGGGAGCCTGCGAGGTCCGGCCGATCTACGCGAGGCTCGGACAGCGGTTCGTCGTGCTGGCGGTCGCGGCGAAGAAGAAGGACTTCGACCGGGCAGTCGCCAGCGCGGAAGGCCGCCTCAGCCGCCATCGTTAATCCGATAATAGAACTGTTATCATCCCAAAACCTGATGGCAGCTTCGACGAAGACATTCGATGCGCTCCTGGCGGAGGAGCAACTCGCCGACCCCAGCTTCAAGGCCGAGTGGCAGCGTCTCGCTCCGGCGCGCGAGTTCGCCGCGACGCTGCTGCGTTACCGGGCTGAGCACGAGCTGAGCCAGCGTGCTCTGGCGAAGAAGCTCGGCGTCTCCCAGCCGCGCGTCGTGAAGCTCGAGTCCGGGGAGCACAACCCCGAGATCGACACGATCATCAACGCCGTCCGCCGACTCGGGATCGAGTTCGTGCTCGATGTCGCCCCCACGAGCCGCAAGCCGTCGCTCGTCACCGCTCGGGCGCAGAAGCGGGGAGCGATCGACTACGACGATGTCTCGGTCGTCGCGGCATCGGCTTGAGCGACAAGCCGCCGGGCGCCAGGCGCTTCAACGCCTACAGGACTTCCAGGCGGGTCACAAATCGGGTCACAAATTGAGGGAAAGTGCCCCCAACTCAGGGCAACTGCGACCCCCTCCACAGGCACGAATCAAGCCAGATCCAGCAGTCGGAAAGACCTCATAACCCGAAGGTCGCGGGTTCGAATCCCGCCCCCGCTATTTTACGAAGGCCGCGCATCCGCGGAGGCTTTGGGGGGTTCGGGGGGAGGGTGTTCTCGTTTCCCAAGATGTGTCCCGGAAACGCGTCTCAGTCGTGAGTCGCGGGGAAGCAGCAGTGCGATGCGGTGTTCCTCCGCCCCTCCCAGCTCGCTCGGCGTGTTAGCGCCGCGAGGGGAGCCGGATGCGATCGACGATAAGCGATCGGCTTGCGTGTGCGAACAGACGAAGTTACGGTTGACGGGGTTCCGATCGGCGGGACCCGGAACTCCATGGCCTCCATCCGACTCAGCTCGCTCGTACCGCAAGCCCGCCGTTGGACGACGGCGGGCATCGGCCGGGTCGTGTCAGTTGCGCTGGTCGTGTCCGCCTGCGCTGCCTTGTTCACCGCCGGCACGGCCGGCGCGGCAGCTCCGACGGTCGTCGGGAAGGTCACCGGCGATCTCCCACCCGAAGCGCGAGCGCTGACCGAGATCCGCGTATTCGACCTCGCGGGAGCGCACCTGGTCGCGAAGGCGACGCCCAAGCGGGGGGGCACCTTCCGTCTGGGGCTCGCGCCCGGCGCCTATCTCCTCGTGACGACCGTTACGCCCGAGGAGGGTCGCGCCGGGGCGTCCGTGCGCCGCCTGATCCCGCTGACGCTCGCCCGCGGCCAGCGCCGAAGCGGGGTACGGATCTCCGAGCCGAATCGCGGAACGGCGACGGCCACGGGCTCACCTTCCGCACATGCCGCGTACACCCAGGAGAGCGGCGCCATCAGCCCCGGCGACATCGCCTTTTCGATCGAGTACTTCACGGGCGCGACCGGCAACCTGGGCGTGATGAACCGTGGGCTCAGCGCGCTGCTGCAGGCCGATCTAACCGCCACACCGTGTCGCAGCACCGAGGTGGTGAACTCGAGCGACCGTGTGCTGGTCGAGCGGGAGTTGGACCTGGGGAAATCCCGCTATTTCGATCCGTCGACGGTCCCGCGGCGCAACTTCGTGCTCCCGGACATCGTCGTCAAGGGGCGGTTGGAGACCCGCGGGAACGACCTCGGCTACACGATCACGCTCGTCGACGCGCGCACCGGCAGGCGCCTCGAGGCGCTCTCGGGAACGATGCAAGGGGGGCGGATCTTCGAGGCAGAGCAGGCGCTTGCCGCGCGCCTGGCCAAGCGGATTTGCGCCTATGGCGAGGTTTTCGAGGTCACATTTACGGGGACCGGCAGGGCGAACTTCGCGACCCATTCCGCCACCGGCACGCTGAGCGCCCAACCGATCACGGCCCCGCCGACGGAGCGCGATGCGCAGGGCCCGACGCGCTGGCAGGCGTCCGCCCCGATCGGGTGGACGGGTGTGGCCGTTACCAGCACGATCGGTTGCTCGTACGGAGACCCGGTCTCGAATGGGGACTGGACCGTGAAGCTGAGCCGCGCCGGTAGCGGGATGGAGGTCGAATGGGGGGCGGACAAAGGGGCGCTGGCAACGGTCACGGTCACCTGCCCGTACCCAGCGCCTCCCATCTCCGGTCAGCCCGCCACCGCCCTCGTGGGCAGCGGCCCTGTGAAGTTCGTTCTCCCGCAAGACGGCCGGCAGCTGATCACCGGCGGTCTAACGGACGGCGGCGACGGCTGGGACAACACGCTCGAGCTCAAGGTCCGGACGATTCGCGTCCAGCGCCTGTAGTGATGCGCGGGTGGTACTGAGAGACAAATCGGGCTCCGCTACCAGAGAAAGGGTTCCAGGAATGGGGCCCTTCTCGATAGAGGGCGCTGCGGCTGGGTTCGTTGGGGCAAGAAACGAGCTGGTCAACCAGCGCCAGAGACCTCATAGGCCGAAGGTCACGGGTTCGAATCCCGCCCCGTTATTTGGCTTTATTTGGGCCATAGTCGTCTGAGCCCGTGCTCGTACACGCCGTAGATATGTGGACCGGGCTTGTTGGCCTGGCGGATTATCCGATGGCGATTCGAGACGAACCTCACCGTTTGCTCGGCGCCTCGGAGGTTGCGTTTGGTCAGGCAGAACACGCGGACGGCCGCCTCGATCAGCGCGTCGCGCTCCGCGGGGCGCCGACGGATCGCGTCATCCTTGGTGAGGACGATCCAGTTGTTCCTGCCGGCGTCGCGCAGCCAGGTCTCGTCGGGGAGGCGTTGGGCTTGGTTCTCGCCATAGATGTCCGCCATTGAGTGGATACAGTCAACCCCGCTGCGCGCAGGCCCTCCACAATGCTCTTGCCGAGGCTGCGGTCCACGAAGAACTCGGTTGACTGTTCGCTGCGAGAGGCCATCGCCGCCGGCTATCTGATGCGGCCCCTTGTGGGCGGCGGATCAGGCCGCCGCTCGGGTTGCGACCCGGATCACGTCCTCCACCTGACCGGGGGGGACGCTGAAGTCGGCTGCGATCTCCTTGACGGAATCGCCAGCCTGGAACCGATCGACGAGATCCTCGACGCGGGCCCCTCCGTGGATGACCAGAGGGAGACCGAACGCAACCTTGGGGTCGACGATCACGTCGGCATTTGCATAGGTCGGTAGCCGCACCGAGTCGGCCCAGCCGTCGCCACCGTAGTGGATGCGTTTCAGATAGTCCTTGACGACTCCGGAGAACTGGCGCTGCTTGGTGCGGACCACCACCAGATCCATCACCTCGCGCTCTCCGTGCTTGTTTGCGTAGTCAAAGAGCACCTCCGCCCCGTCGGTGTAGAGGCGCCTAGACGCGAGTGCGTACTCGACGCCAATCTCCTTGGCGAGAACCTCAACGGCGGGCCGGATTCGTTGGAGCGGCACCCCTGCCCGCCTGAAGCTGGAAAGGACGAATGCCTCGGCGAAGCCAATGAACGGGACGGTCGCCTGCCGTCCACGGGGCGGGAAGCAGGTAATCAAAGGGTGCTTGGCATCCTGCACGCGAGCCCACCAATGCACGGTCGACTTTGGGACATCGAGGTAGGCGGCCGTTTCGCGCAGCGTGAAGATGGCGCGGGCGATTCTGGGATCGTCAGCACCGATGCGCGTCCTCGATTTCGTGGTCTTCTTGATTGCTTCCTTGCTGTCGCTGGAACCGCGTATTGAAAGCTGATCGTATCGACGTTTGCGGTCGCGCCAGCCGGGCTGCAGGCTACGGGCGAGTAGCCTTCAGGAGTCTTGCCAGGCGGCTTGAAATTCCTGAGCAAGCCGGGTGGCAGGCACATACTCGTCTGCGACAGGGGCGGCGAACTCGGCGACGACCAAGGTCGACGTGCAGCTCCCGGCTGGCTTCGTCCTCGCCTCCTACCAGGCCGTTCCGGGCTGGTCAGTGGACGTGAAGACGCAGAAGCTCGCCAAGCCGGTGCAGACCGACGACGGGCCGGTCACCAGCGAGGTCCGCGAGATGACCTGGACCGCCGACAGCGACAAAGCCGGCATCCAGCCAGGGCAGTTTCAGGACTTCCCGATCTCGGTCCAGATCCCCGGTGAAGCCGGAGACACCCTGACGTTCAAGGCGATCCAGACCTATGACAACGGGGAAGTGGTGCGCTGGATCGGCGCCCCGGAATCCGAGGAGCCGGCGCCCCAGGTCGCCGTCACCGAAGGCAGCGAGGGCCACCACGGCGCAACTGCCGATTCCGGGGAGGAGTCGAACGATGATTCCGAGGGCGCCAGCAAGGGTCTCGGAATCGCGGCGCTGATCCCCGGCGCCCTTGGCCTGCTGGCCGGCGGCGCGGCGTTGGTGCGCTCGCGGAAAACCGTGTAGCGGCACTTCTCACTGCAGGCGGCGGGCGGGCAAGGGCCCGCTCGCCCGCTTGTCGATGCTCAGTAGCCCGGAGGATGGCGGGCGATGAAACCGGCGGTCGAGACCAAGTCTTCGTGCCAGCGTGGCCCGGTCCCGGTGTCGTCGCCGACGGTGTCCCAGCGCAGGCCGGCGATCACCGCGAAGACGTGGCGCGCGGTCGCGTAGATCGTGATCCAGCGCCCTTTGCCCGGCAGTCCCCAGCGCGCCATTTCGCCGGAGGTCATCGGCGCTTCGAGCAGGCCACCGCCGTGCAGCGCGTAGCCGACCGAGCCCGAGCAGTCATAGCCGCGATCCCACCAGCGGCCGTGGCCGCCGCCCCAGACGTAGGGGGTGGTGCGGATGCGGTTGGCGGCTGCGATCACCTGCTTGACGGCTTCCAGGGAACCGCGGGGCGCCACCGCCTTGCCGGCGACGAGGCGCGCTTTCTTGACCGGCGCGCAGGTCCCGTTGGCGACGCCGCCGCCTTCCGGCGTGCATTCGCCCGTCGCCGGAGGTGGCGGCGTGGCGGCGGCGCCTTCCTCGCTGGACGTCGTTCCGACGCCACCGGGGGAGGCGAGAGCCACGGACGGCACGAGGGCGACGGCGATCGCGACCGCGATCGCCAGGCGAAGGACCAGCGCCGCCTTGTCTCCGATCCGCAAACCAGCTCCTTTGCTTCGGCGTTCGGGCCTTGGGACCGACGCCCTTCACTCGCAACTGGCTGTTCTTTCGGTCTCCGGTCCCGGCGCTTGAATCTCGGGCCGGGGATGCCAGCCGAGGAGCGGCGGCGGGCTCGTCTGCGAAGCGCCGGCCGACACCGCTTCAGCTCTACATTTGAGCCATGTGCATGCAGTGCATGGCGACTGCGATGACGACCGGGGCGGCGGTGACGGGCGTTCGCTCCTGGCTCGGCACCCGCAACTACGCCTGGCTCACTCCGCAGCGGCTGCGGCGCACCACGATCTGCCTCTTCGCCGCCGGCCTGCTGGCATCGGCCATGCTAATCAGCGGCTCGGGCACGCAGCCGACTAGCGCGCACGCAGCCGGTTCGCCTCCCGCTTCCCAAACGGCGAGCAGGTAACGGAGCCCGCGCGCCGACTCAGTTCGCGCAGCGCTCGCAGAGGCCGCGCAGCACCACGTCGTGCTCGGCGATCTCGAACGGGACCTGATCGGCCACCTGCTCGATCGCTCGCTCGAGGCTCCGATCCTCGAAGAGCTCCATCCGCCCGCAGCGCCGGCAGATCGCGTGATGGTGATGGTGCCCGTTGAGGTTGACTCGCTCATAGCTCGCGATCCCGCGCTCGACCTCGAAGTGCTGCACCAGCCCCAGCTCCTCCAGCACGTCGAGAGCCCGGTAGATGCTGGCGCGGCCGACGTGGACCTTGCGCCGCCGCAGCTCCTCCTCCAGCGCCAGCGCGCTCACCGCGCAATCGTGGCGGGCCAGCGCCTCGACGACGGCGGTGCGGGCGCCGCCGCGTCGGTAGCCGGCCTCACCCAGCCTCGCCAGTGCGTGCTCGGCCCAGGTGGTGTCGACCGCGGTTGGCATCTAACCGATCGTAGCCTCAGCGGGGGTCCGCTTTTCGCTGCGCAGGAGCGAGAGCAGGCGAGCGGCCGGCAGCGAGAGCAGGTAGGCGGCCACAATCGCCAACGCCACCGAGGCGCCGCCGGCCGTCCCCGCGTAATAGGAGAGGTAGAGCCCGGCGAGCCCGGCGAGCACCGCGACCGTGACGGCAACGGCCAGCATCGGCGCGATCCGCTCGGTGAACTGGCGGGCGGTGGCGGCGGGTCCGACGAAGACCGCGACCACGAGCAGGTTGCCGAGGCCCTGCACCGCGACCACGATCGCCAGCGCGAGCAGGACGAGCAGCGCCGCTTCGGTCTTCCCCGGCGCGGCGCCCAGGGATCGCGCCGCGCCGCGGTCGAAGCCACCGGCCAACAATCGTCCGTGCAGCAGGACGAGCGAGCCGCCGACCACCAGGGCGAGGACACCTGCGGACGCGAGGTCGGCGTCGGAGGGACCGAGGATGTCGCCGAAGAGCACCTCCTGAATGCCAGGCGGGGAGTCCGGGGAGAGCGCCAGCAGCACACCGAGGCCGAACAGGGTGGTGACGACCACGCCGACCGCCGCCTCGCGGCCGATGCCGGGAACCCGCGAGACAACCGCGATCGCCAGCGCGGCGACGACGATGCCCGGCACGCCACCGACGATCAGCGGCACTCCCGCGATCGCGGCGAGGACCAGGCCGGGGAAGATCGAGTGGGCCAACGACTCGGCTGCGTAGGAGAGCCGGTAGAGGATGACCCAGCAGCCCAGGGCGCCGCCCGCGATCCCGATCAGGGCCATCTCGGCGATCGCCCGCCGCATGAACTCGTCCTGCAGGGGCTCGAACATCGCTCAGTGGTGATGGTGGTGGTGAGGGGGCAGGATCGCGCGGGAGGCCGAGCCCGGCAGCTCGACGATCGAGCCGCCGTAGGTGGCTTCGAGGACGGCGAGGTCCAGAACCTCCTCCGGCGCGCCGACCGCGATCTGCGTGCGGTTGACGCAGAGCACGCTGTCAAGGTGCCGAGCCTGGTCGAGGTCGTGGGTGGCGATGATCGCCGCCCGCCCCTCGGCTGCGAGCGTCCCGATCAGCGCTTCCAGGCGCTCGGAGCCGGGACGGTCGAGACCGGAGAAGGGCTCGTCGAGCAGCAGGATCTGCGCGTCCTGAACCAGGCTGCGCGCGATCAGGACGCGCTGGCGCTGCCCGCCGGAGAGCTTGCCGAAGGTCTCTCCCGCAAGAGCGCCGAGCCCGACTTTGCCCAGTGCCTCCATCGCGGCCGAGCGCTCGCGCCGCCCCGGCCGGCGCCACCAGGGCAGCCGCGAGAGCGCCCCCATCGCCGCCACGTCCAGGGCCGAAACTGGATAGTCGAGCTGGGAGCGCTCGGTCTGCGGGACGGTGGCGCAGCGGGCGCCGACGCGGAGGGTCCCGGCGAGAGGGCGCAGCTCGCCCAGCAGGGCGCGCAGCAGGGTCGTCTTGCCGCCGCCGTTTGGGCCCAGAAGCGCCATCCTCTCCCCCCGCCGCAGGGAGAAGGAGACGCCGGTGATCGCCGGCTGGCCGTTATAGCCGGCGGCGAGGGAGTCGGCCTCGATCAGAGCTTCACCTTGCATCCGTGTTCTCCACCGGTGAACCCGCGGACCATCGCGTCGGCATTTGCCTCCTCCATCCCCAGGTAGGTTTCTCCGCCCGAGCCTTCGGGTCCGAGCGTGTCACCGTAGAGGGTGTAGTCCGAGGTGGCGCCGGTCTGGTTGGCGATCGCCTCGGCCACCTTCGGGCTGAGCGAGCTCTCGGGGAAGATCGCCCTCACGTTCTCGGCCTCGATCGTCTTCGCAAGCTCGCTCAGATCCTTGGCCGATGCCTGGGCCTGGGTCGTCTGGGAGGGGATCACCGCGCCGAGCACTTCGATGCCGTAGCGGTTGGCGAAGTAGCCGAAGGCGTCGTGGTCGGTGACGAGCTTGCGCTGCGCCGCCGGCACCGAGTCGATGCACCTGGCAATCCCGGCGTCGAGCGCCTTCAGTTCGTTCATGTAGGTGTCGGCGTTGCGTTCGAACTCCGCCTTGTGGGAGGGGTCGGCGCCGACCAGGGCGGCCTCGATCTGACGTACCGAGGCCTCGGCGTTGCGCGGGTCATGCCACCAGTGGGGATCGTATTTCGATGCCTCAGCGCCCGAGGACTCACCGGGCAGCTTGACCGGGACCTTGGCGCCGAGGTCGATGACTTCGGCGTCGCCGCCGCCGTCGGAGACGACCTGATCCACCCAGGCATCGAGGTTGTCGCCGCTGGCGAAGACCAGCTTCGCGCCGGCCGCGCCCTCGACGTCGGAGGGCCGGGGCTCGTAGTCGTGGGGATCGGTGTTCGCCTGAAGGATCTGGTCGACCTCGACCGCTTCGCCGCCGACGTTGCGGACGAAGTCTCCGAGCTGGGTCGTCGTCGCCACCACGGCGAGCTTTTCGGAGCCCACCTCGCCGGACCCACTGCCGCACCCCGCGGCGAGGAGCGCCAGGGCTCCGAGCGCAGCGGCGACTGCAGCCACGCGCGGGACGTTCAGCAAGGCGCGCACCGCCGCGACCACGATGAAGGCGCCGCCCGCGACGCAGGCGATCGTCGCCCCCGGAGGAGCGTTGGTCTTGACCGAGAGCCAGAGCCCGACAGCGCCCTCCAGGGCGACCAGGCCGATGCTGAGGAGCTGCCAGCTCAAGAGCCGCTCGGTCAGGAGGCGCGCGGTCACGGCGGGGACGAGGAAGAGCGCGGTGACGAGCAGCGCGCCGACCACGGTCAGCGCGGCGGTGCTCGCCAGCGCAAGGAGGCCGAGCAGCACCGCGTCGAAGACCTGCGGCCCCGGGCCGCTGGAGTCGGCAAGCGTCGGATCGAAGCCGATGCGGAGCCAGTGCTGCCCGATCAGGGCGCTGGCGAGGAGCGTCGCGCCGGCGGTGCCGGCGGCGAGCGCCAGGTCGCCGCCGTCGACCAGGAGCAGGCTGCCGAACAGCAGGGTCTCGATGTTGGAGCCCGAGCCGAATACGTCGCTGGCGAGGATCACCCCTGCGGCCAGGCAGCCGACGAGGACCAGGGCGACGACGGCGTCCTGGCCGGTGCGCCGGCCGCGCAGCGCCGAGGCGCCCACCGTGAAGGCGAGTGCGGCGCCGAAGGCGCCGAGCGGAGCGGCGAAGCCCAAGCCATCGGCCAGGACCAGCCCCGGAAAGGCGGCGGTGCCGACCGCGTGGGAGAAGAAGGCGAGGCCGCGCAGCACGATCCAGGTACCGAGCAGGCCAGCGGGGACGGCGAGGATCAGCACCTCGATCAGGCCGCGCTGGACGAAGGGAATCTGGAAGGGGTCAAGCAAGGGATCGGTCCTTTCGCGGGGTCTGTCTGCGGAGAAGTCCTCAACAGCGTCCGAGAGAGTAATGAGAATGAATCTAGTTTGCATTCAGCCTCGGACATCGGGAAGAAGCCCTCGCCGGAAGGGGTCGGGTGCGAGGCGCTGAATCCCACCCTGATGGCGACCGCCCACTTCCCAGACGTGCAGGTCCGCTCGCCGCGTATACATCGGGATCGTCGTCGTGATTGCACTGGCGACGATCGGCGGCATGGTCGCGCTCTGGCCGCATGGGGAGACGCCGACGCTGAAGTTCATCGAGGGGACGCCGCTGAACGAGACCTACTCGGGGGAGATCTTCTCCACCACCACCTACGAGTGCCAGTTGTATGCAACGTCGAAGTGCCAAGAGGTCAAGCTGAAGCTGACCAGTGGACAACCGACGAGGGCAAGACCAAAAACCTCTTGCAGCGTCGACGCGACCTGCGGCCGCCTGCCGGAATTCGGGGTGCGACGAGTGCGGCTGGTCAAGAACGCCCTCCTGGCGCGAACCTCACCGGGAATGTGTCCGACTACTCGATCATCACTTCGAGCGAAAGCCGCCGTTGCTGTGGCTGACCATCGCCTTCGCGGCACTGGTGATCCTCTTTGGACGGCTGCGCGGCGCCCTCTCGCTGGTCGGGCTGGCGATCAGCCTCGCGATCGTCCTGATCTTCATCGTGCCGGCGATCCTGCGGGACTCCCCTCCTCTGGCAGTGGCACTCGTGGGCAGCGATGGCGGTGATGCTGACGACGATCCCCCTCGCGCACGGGCTCGGCCCGAAGAGCATGGCCGCGATGGCGGGCACCGCGGTCAGTCTCGGGCTGATCGTCGCGCTGGCGATCGTCTTCGCCGACCTTGCCCACCTGACCGGTGTCTCCTCCGAGGAGGCGGCGACCCTGGCTGCCAACAACGGCGGGATCAACTTCCAGAGCCTCTTGATCGCGGGGATGGTGATCGGCTCGCTCGGGGTGCTGGACGACGTGACGGTTAGCCAAGCGTCGACGGTGATGGCCCTGCGGAGCGCCAACCCGCAGCAGCGCTTCGGCGAGCTGTTTCCCGCGCGATCTCGCGCGGTCCGATCACCACGGCACTGGCATGACGGCATCTCCGTCAAACCTGGTCCGGCTCAGTGAGTGGCTCGGTGTACGCTGTGTGCCCTTACGTGTACTCTAGAGATATGGCTGAGCGAAACCGCCGCATCAACGTCACTCTCGAGCCGGACTATGCGCAGAAACTGGCGAGCCTGGCTGAGCGCACGCACGTTCAGGAGGGGACGCTCGCTCGCTCACTCCTTTCCAGCGCGCTTGACGAAGCCGACCCTGATGCTTCGCGGATCACGGAGATCCTCGACGGGATTCCTGGAGCGTGGGAGCGGGCGCAGGTCTCGATCGAGCAGGCTCGGCGCGGCGAGACGGTGCCGCTTTCCGAGCTCTAGCCGATGGCGACGATCGAGGTCACGCGCTTGGCGCGTGACGAGCTTCGTGAGCTGATCGAGACCCGCCAGCTTCCGGCCGACACGCGCGGACGGGTCTCGCGCACGCTGCTTACGCTGGAAGAATTCCGGCGCGCCGGCAAGCAGCTATCCGGCGTCTGGAGAGATTGCCGGGCGCTGATCGGTCCGTGGGGCTGGCTGATCGTCGTCTACATGTACATCGAGACCGAGGATCGAGTCGTCGTCATCGCCTTCCACGACGCTCGCACCTCCGATGCCGCGATCGCTCGCTCTTGAGGATCCGGTCGGCCTACCCGCGGGTACTAAGTGGGTACTAAGTTGAGCGCAACTGGGTCCAACTCGGACCAACTCCAACCGCTTCAGCAAGCCAAAAACCAGCGGAGCCGGGGGTGAACTTGCCGCTGTCGGGGCCTTAGCAGGGTATGAGCCACCGGGCCGATCGAGGGAGCGAGATCGAGGGAGCGATGGCGACGCCGCGCAGGTATTGATCGAAGAGTTGCTGCGCACGACGTTCACCCTGAGCGAGGTGATGGGCACGCTGCTCGAGGACCTGCTCGAGAACGCCTTTCCCGGCGAGGATAGTGCTGCTGTGCTGATCGAGATGGTCGTCGGGACCTGCCGGCCGGCAGTCGAGGCGGCTGGCGAGCCAGGCTGCTGGGCAGCGAGCGCGCTGATCGCCGCGGTCAGAGACAGGGTTCTCAGCGATCTCCGGGCTGCCGCGAAGCTGGCAAAGTCAAACCGATGATGTTCCGTTTTTGACCAACTTGATCAGATTGACTATTTTGGCTATCATTCGGCTTCAGATGGCTGGTACCGCGACATCCCTGTTGCCCCAGGAGGCCTTCGCACAGGCCAAGGCGAAGCTGTCGGATCTCATGGACCAAGCGATCCATCGTCACCGCCTGCAGGTGATCGATCGTCATCGCGGCAAGGAGCGAGCGGTGCTGGTGTCCGTGGACGATCTGGGAATGCTGTTGGAGGGCTTCGAGTTCCACCCGAGGGTCAGCGTTTCTGAGGGCGAATTCGTGATCCGTCTGCCGGAGCTGAACCTGATTGCCGGGGGCGCAAGCTACGAGGATGCGCTCAGCGAGCTCGTCGAGCTTGCCGAACAGCAGGCGCAGGGCTTCCTCAGCCGGCTCGACTACTACATGCAGACGGATCGCCGCGGCCAGCTCGGCTGGCTGCTCAAGCTCGCGCTCACGGCTCCGGGGGAGCGCCGCTCGCTCTTCTCGTCGGCTCCGCCCGCTGGCGAGGCTCACGCCGCGCAGACGGCATGACGCCGACATCGCCGAGCTGGGCCGATGTCGAGCGGTTCCTCGGTGTCGACGACTGGAGGCAGATCCCGGCCAGCGAGCGGGGCGGTCGCAGGCAGTCCCATATCTTCTTCGAGAAGGAACTTCCCGACGGACGAATCCTTCAGACCCACATCTCCCACGATCGGTCAAGCACTATCAGCCCCGGTCGTTTCAGCACGATCTTGCGTGAGCAGCTCGAGGTCTCACGGGCAGAGTTCTGGCAGGCGATTCAAAGCGGCGAGTCGGTCGAGCGGCCGGTGAAGCCGGACGACGAGGGGGAGGCCGTTGAGCACGAGCCGTGGGTGATCGCAGTGCTCGTCGGCGAGCTTCACATGACGCCCGAGGAAATCGAAAAGCTGGCCGAGCAAGACGCGATTGACCTTGTCCACAAGCACTGGTCGCGCGAGCGTCCCTGAGCCTTCTCAGTCGGCCAGGGAGCGCGTGTGGGACTCGTCCTGGGGGCTGACAGCACCACCTGTGCGCCCGCCATGGCGATGTAGGCGCCCGGCAGGGCATGGATTCCGGCCATGAGGGCCCATCCCGCTCGATCCGCACGGTGCGCACGGACCATCCGACGCGCGGCATCAACTGCAAGCAGCGGGGGCACCGCGGAAAACAGGGAGACAAACACCTGGTTGGCGCTGCGCGGCACCACAATGCGTGGCATGAAGAGGCATCCTGTAGGCCAAGCAGTAGCCTAGGATCGGCGCGCGATGAAGATCCGGCTCTATGGGCTTCCGGGCTCGCACCCAACGATGGCGGTGCAGGCCATGCTAGAACGCAAGGGCATCGGCTTCACCAGGATCGACCTCGTCCCCTTCCTCGCGCGGCTCATCGTGCGCAGAGGGATGGGCCTGCCGCTCAACACCGTGCCGGTGCTGGCGATCGACGGGCGCCGGGTCCAGGGCTCGCGCGCGATCTCGCGCGAGCTCGACCAGATGCGGCCGGAGCCGCCGCTGTTCCCTCGCGACCCGGCGAGGCTCAGCGCGGTGGAGGAGGCAGAGCGCTGGGGCGAGGAGGAACTCCAGCACCCGATCCGGCAGATCTCGCTCTGGGCGATGCGCGCAAACCCGGCGCCTATCCAAAGCTACATGCAGGGTTCGGTCATGGGCATCTCGGCCGGCATCGCCGCTCGCCTCGCGCCACCCTTCATCGCGGCGGGGGTGCGAGTCAACGAGGCAACCGACGAGGCGATCCGTGCGAACCTCGCAGCGCTCGACTCGATGCTGGGCCGGGTCGAGGAGTGGATCGCGGCGGGGGTACTCGACGGCGAGGAGCTGGGTGCCGCCGACTTCCAGATCGGCGCGAGCGTGCGCCTGCTGCTGACCTTCCAGGATCTGCGGCCGTTGATCGAGGATCGACCGGCCTGTCGCCTGGCACGGCGCGTGGTCCCCGCCTACCCCGGCGACTCACCCCAGGTGTTCCCGCCGGCGTGGCTTAAGCCACTGCGCGCGACAGCCGCCGCTCGGTAGCCGCTTAGAACGACTGGCCGACCTCGATCAGGTGGCCGTCCGGATCGCGCATGTAGCAGCGGTGCTCCGTCTTGCGCTTTTCTGGGGGCGTCAGAAACTCGGCGCCCCGGCCGCTCCATTCCTGGTAGACGGCCTGGATGTCCGCGACACGGATGTTCAGGAAGCTGCTGACCCGATCGGGGTCGGGTGGCGTTTCGAGCGTGACGGTCGGCTTGTCCTCGGTGGGGCCGCCGCCGACGTTGATGATGATCCAGCTGTTGGCGAGCGCCACGCACGATGGCTCGCCGCTCCGAACGGTCTCGCCGCCGAGCACGTCGGCGTAGAAGCGGCGCGAGCGCTCGACGTCGGCGGAAACGATGAAATGGGTGAGCGCGATCCCATCCTCGGGTGCGGGGAACCCGGCCATCGAGCAACCTCCTTGGGATTGGACTTGTTGCGCGGGAACGGATGCCGCGCGGATCGTGCATCTTGGCGGTTCGGGCCTGAAGATGGACGCCAGCTTGTCGGAAGACACCGTCTCTGGCCTCGAAGCGGGTACCAGTTCGGGTACCAATTTGAGGAAAAGCGCGGCTGAACTGGCCAGGTCCGACCTGTGATCCTCTCTCGATGCGAGCGATCGGACAGGAGTCAAGCTCAGATGGCGAGCGGCGGGCCCGTCTCTTCTCAGCATTCTGCTACTTTCATGTACATGAGTGAGTCGGTCGGTGTTGCTGAGCTGCGTCAGAACTTGAGCCGCTACTTGCGGCGTGTGAGCCGCGGCGAGCGCCTGGTGGTGACCGATCGCAATCGACCAGTGGCTGAGCTTGGCCCCGTGCCGAGCAGCGGACCCGATCTGGACCGGCTGGTCGCCGAGGGGCGGGTTTCGCGCCCGCTGCGTTCAGGCCTGCCGGAATCGTTGGAGCTGACTGGCGATCCGCGAGCGTTGAGTCGGGCGCTCGACGAGATTCGCGGCGATCGCTGAGCCGTGCCCCTCTTCTACGCCGACGCCTCGGCGCTGGTCAAGCTCGTCCGCGAGGAGCCCGAGTCGGGCGCCCTGCGAGCGTATCTCGCCGATGCCGATGTCGTCAGCAGCGAGTTGATCCTGACCGAGATCCCGCGCGCCGTGCGGCGCGCGGCTGCGCGCGACCCTGCCCTGTCCCTGGGCCTGTTGCTGGAACGCGCTGGCGAAGTGGTGGACGCGGTCGCGCTGCGGCCACTGGACCGCCCTCTGCTGGCCGGCGGGGGGGCGCTCGCCGAGCCGGCGCTGCGAGCCCTCGACGCGATCCATGTCGCATCCGCTGTCGATCTGGGCCCGGTCGAGGCATTCGTGACCTACGACGAGCGCCAGGCGGCCGCCGCACGTCTCGCGGGACTGCGAACGATGACTCCGGAAGTCCCGGATTCCTAGACCGCGGTCGCAGGGTTCGGATCTCGCCCAGCTGCCTCTCTGTCCGGCCCGGACCCACGTGTTCTCCCTCGAAGGATGGCGGCCCTCGGCTGGGGGATACGCGAGGTCAGGCGAGGGGCGCACACCCGGCTTAAGGCGCTGGCGGAGAGCGCTCCGGACGGGGTCACCCGGGCGGTGGCGTGGGGATATCGCCCCGCTCCGTCACCGCCCGGTCCCGCCGTCCTTCAGCGCAGTCGCGCAGGAGGAGCGCCGTAGAGCTGTCGCCGGGCCTCGGCCTCGCTGCTTCGGGCCGAAGGGATCAGCGGCAGCCCACACGCGGGACAGCGGCCATTGCCCCTGCGCCCGTTGTGGTCGGCGGGGCGGCGACATCGAGGGCATTCGCGTCGATCCGGCTCGTCGGTCGTGGCTGAATGGCGGCTGGTGCTCGAGAATGTGGCTGGCATCGCTCCTCCAATGGTCTTCCAGCCCTTCCCTCCGATTGTCTCAACAGCGCCGAGGCCGGCATCGGGGACAACCCGCGCTTCGTGCTTCGGTTTTTCACCGATGCCTCGAGCAGCTCAATCACCGTCCCGTCGTCCAGCTGTTCGAAGTTGACGTAGAACTGCCCAATGCCGAAGAGCCCCTCTGGCTGGGCCAGCGCGAACGTGCTCAATAGCGCAGGAGCGCGGCGATCTCGCCCAGCGAGTCCAGCGCCTCGCTCTCGATGACGACGATCTCCGCGGACTGCGCCAGCGCCTCCTCCACCGCCCGCTCCAACCTGTCCTCGGTGGAGCCCCTGCTGACGAGCAGCGTTGCCACGCGACGGTCGTCGAGCGCGGCGAGTACTTCATCGGGGCCGGCGACCGACCTGTTCCCGGTACCCAACCCTTCCATGACCTGGCCGATTGCCTCGCGCTCGCGTTGGGCACGCTCCTCGGCCATCAGGGCGCCCACATGCTCCAGCACCTGCTCCGCAGTGGAGCGCTCGACGTCGATCTCGACGTGTCCGGCCAGGCGCTCATGCAGGTAGGGGTGAAGCTCCGCGTCGACGAGGGGCCAGATCTCCGCCGGCCCGCCGACCACGAGGCGGTCGACGGGGCGGCTGCGGTGCAGCGCGAACAGGCGCTCGCAGACGTGTCCGACGTGGTCCTTGGTTTCCTTCTCGATGCCGCGCTGGAAGCGCGCCTGCGACCAGCCGCCCTGTGCGTGCCAGCGGTGCACGTCGTCGTCGATGTCAAGCACCTCGGCAAGCACCGCCTCCGTCCCCGCAAAGATCCGGCCGTGCTTGCGGCTCACCAGTGCAACTGCCCAGCGCGGGCCCGGCAGCGCCTCGACAAGCGGCTCAACGGTTGCCACGTCGCGAAAGGCCGCCGCAACGGCGAAGTCCGGCGAGCGTCTCAGAGCGTACGCTCGTAACTTGCCGGAGTCTTCGCAGAAGATGGCCAAGGCCTGCACCGTGTGATCCGGGGGCGGGGCGTTCTCCAGCCCCTCGCGAACTCGGTCCAGGCAGGAGCCCAGCGCCCTCTCGGCGCCTTTCCCGTCCCCGTGCTGCCGCAGGCGTCGCTCTGCCTCGGTCAATCGCGAGCCGAGCTCGACGTGGCGGATATGCGGACCAGCGGCGCGGGGCGGATCGACGCTCAGGTAGACGCTCAGCACCCAGTGGCCGGCACCGCCCATCTGGGCCAGGTGCCGCAACTCCTGCTGGGTGACCTCATGCAGCTTCATCGGGCGGCACCAATTCTCCGCGACCCGATCGCCCGATTCATCCGCGTAAATCCTCAACGATCTGTTGCGGCTTTACCCGGATGGCGTGCGTCGGGTCGGCACGGCGGTTGCACTGCTGCAGCACGGGCGAAACGGGAATCAGGAACAACCCGAGCCCGAATCTCGGCTTTCTACCGATGACAGCCGAAACCAGCAGTCGTAGCTTGCATCTATGGCCGAGCCGAGCATCATCGAGCGCAGTGTCGAGAAGGCGCACATTTGGCTCGACGAGCTCGCCGGGCAGCTTGGTACCGATGACCACCGGCAGGCCTACCGGGTGCTGCGCGCCTACCTCCACGCCCTGCGCGACCGCCTCACGGTCGACGAGGCTGCGCAGCTCGCCGCCCAGCTTCCGGACCTGATCCGAGGGATCTACTACGAGGGTTGGAATCCAAGCGCGACCCCGGTCAGGTACCGGAGCTTCGCTGAATTCCTGGACCGCGTTGCAGCCGATGCGCAGCTCGGCGGTGAGACCGCCGCGTCCTTCGCGGTAAGCGCCGCGGCCGGGGTGCTGCGGCGCCACGTCTCCACGGGTGAGATCGACGACATTCGCGCACAGCTTCCTGAGGACCTGCGCCCGATTCTGGGCTGACGAAGGGAGAAACATGGAGTCGACCAAGGTTGTCCCAGCACGAGTCAGGGGGTTCTCATGAGCACTCATTCAGGCCCTGCAGTGCCGCCGGTCCAGCAGCCGCAGGACAGTCACTCAGACGACCCCGACAAGATCGCCGGCTGGCTCCTGTTCGCCGGAGCGATGGTGATGATCGCCGGATTCCTCAACGTGATCTACGGGATCGCCGGGATCGGGAATGCGAACTGGCTCGAAGCCAACTCCGACTACGTGTTCAGCAACCTGAAGACGTGGGGCTGGATCGTTCTCATCGTTGGCGTCGCCCAGCTCGTGGCTGCGTTCTCGATCTGGGCCGGCAACGAGTACGGCCGCTGGGTTGGGATCGTCTCGGCCGGGTTCAACAGCATCGTGATGCTGATGTTCATCCCGGCCTACCCATTCGGGGCGCTTGCGGTCTTTGCAATCGACGTCCTCGTCATCTACGGCCTGGCCGCCTATGGCGGCAGGGCGAGCGTTCCCCGGTAGACACCCTCGTATTCGGGTGGGGCCGCTGGCTCTGAGGTGGCGGCCCTACCCATCCCCGGGGGGCATGACTCCCAGGTGCCGCCCGAACCAGTCCGCGGCCAGCTCCGCGACCCGCTCCAGGGCGCCAGGCTCTTCGAAGAGATGAGTGGCGCCGGGCACGATCGCGACCTCACGCTCGCAGCGCAGCCGCTGCGCCGCCTGCTCGTTCAGCTCCAGCACCT
The DNA here is from genome assembly GCA_963707965.1 of uncultured Solirubrobacterales bacterium. Taxonomy (GTDB): domain Bacteria; phylum Actinomycetota; class Thermoleophilia; order Solirubrobacterales; family 70-9; genus VRUE01. The sequence goes on along the minus strand of CAVPRR010000007.1, from coordinate 211,190 downwards.
GCCAATCGGCTCCGCCGACGATCAGCAGGGTCGGCGAGGCGACCTCTCCGAGGCTTTCGCTGGCCAGGTCAGGGCGCCCGCCCCGAGAGACCACCGCACAGATCCCGTCGCCGAAACGAGCTGCGGCGCACAGAGCGGCGGCGGCGCCCGTCGAGGCACCGAAGTAGCCAATCGGCAGGTCACTCAGCTCGGCCTCGTCCCGAGCCCAACCGGTGACTGCAAGCAGGCGCTCGGAGAGCAGGTCGATATCGAAGACCTTGGCGCGGTCGAATTCCTCATCGGTGGTGAGCAGGTCGAAGAGCAGCGTCGCGAACCCGGCTTGGTTGAGCGCCTCGGCAACCTGGCGATTGCGCGGGCTGAGCCGGCTGGAGCCGCTGCCGTGGGCGAATATCACCAGGCCGGCGGCGGGCTCGGGCAGCCGCAGGTCACCGGCAAGCTGCAGCCCTGGGGCGAGCTCGATCTCAACCGGCCGCTCGACCGCCGGCGGGTCCGCCGGTGCGGGAGAGTCAGTGGCGGCGAGCGCTCCCGGCTCGCGGGCGGCCTCCAGCAGCTCGATGACCTCCTCGTCGCCGACCTGGCCGAAGTCAACGTAGAACTGGCCGATGCCGAAGAAGCCGTGGGGCTGCTCGAGGCAGACGATCTCGTCGAAGTCCTCTGCCAGGCGCTCCTCGGTTCCCGGCGGAGCCACGGGCACGGCGAGGATGACGCGCGCGGCTCCTCGGGCCTTCAGTGCCTGCCCGGCGGCCACGGCGGTGCCGCCGGTGGCGATCCCATCGTCGACCAGGATCGCCGTCCTGCCTTCAACCGGATGGGGGTCGTCGTGGCCGCGGTATAGGCGCTGCCGTCGTTCCAGCTCCGCCGACTCGCGCTCCACGACCGCCTCCAGCTCTGCCTCCCCCATCCCGATCAGCTCAACGTCCTCGGTGCGCACGAAGCGAATGCCGCCCTCGGCAATCGCACCGATGCCGTACTCGGGGTTGAACGGCGCCCCCAGCTTGCGGACGAGCACGATGTCGAGCGGGGCCGCCAGCGCCCTGGCGACCTCGAAGCCAACCGGCACCCCGCCGCGCGGAAGGGCAATGATCAGCGGCTCCTCGTCGCGGAAACGCTCCACGGCCTTTGCGAGCCGGCGACCCGCCTCGCGGCGATCAACGAATAGAGCGAGCCGCTCTACCATGCAACCAGCGTAGTGCGTTCGCAGTCACCCTTCATCGGTGTGGTTCCCCGAGCCTATACTCGCCCCGGACTCCTCACCGTCGCTCGAGAAGCTCTCTGGCGGCGTCGACGATCCGCCCGGTGCTGGGAAGGGCGCGGTCCTCGAGCGGGCGGGCGTATGGGATGGTTCCCTCGACGGCCACTCGCGCGAACGCGGCATCGATCCTCGCCTCGGCGATCAGCGCGGCCACCTCGCCGGACAGCCCGCCGCGGACGTAGTCCTCATCGACTACAAGCACGTGGCCGGTGGCCCGGGCGGCCGCGGCCACGGCGTCGCGATCGAGCGGCGCCACCGAGCGGAGGTCGATCACCTCCGCCTCGACTCCGCTGGCGGCGAGCTCGTCGGCCGCCTCGAGCGAGCGGTGAACTCCCACGCCGAGAGAGACGATCGCGAGGTCGCCGCCCTGGCGGCATCGCTTGGCCTGTCCCAGCGGTACAGGTGCGAGCGGCTCGGGCACCTCGCCACGAGCGCCCAGCGGCGGGACGTCGAAGGCCACCGTGTCGCGGCCTCCCCGGCCGAGGTATTCCAGCCAGGTCTCCGACAGGAGCTTGTGCTCGAGGTAGACGACCGGCCCGGGGTCCTCGAGCGCCGCGAGCATCAGGCCAGCGGCATCGGCCGGGTTGGACGGGACCACCACCGCCAGTCCGGGGATCCCGGCGAGCATTCCCCACAGGTTCTGCTCGTGCTGACCCCCGTCGCCGTAGCCGCCCCCGCAGGCGGCACGAACCACCAGCGGCGCCCGCCAGCTGCCGCCCGAGAAGCCCTCGAGCTTCGCCGCGTGATTCAGGAGGGGATCGAGGGCGACCGCGATGAAGTCCACGAGCATGATCTCGACGATTGGCCGCAGACCCGCCATGGCGGCGCCCACGCCGGCTCCGAGGAAGGCGCTCTCGCTGATCGGGGCGTTGCGCACCCGCCGCGGCCCATGGCGCAGGAAGATTCGCTGCCGCAGGGCCTCGACGTCCTCTCCGAAGACGACGATCCGCTCGTCGCGGGCCATCGCCTGCTCGACGGCGCGGTCGATCGCCTCGGCGAAATCAAGTTCAGCCACGGTCGTCCCCTCAGGCGCGGTCGTTCCCTTGGGGACGCTCGTCCCCTTGGACACGGTCGTCACTTTGGACACGGTCGTCCCCTTGGGTCGAGGGACGCTCGTCGTCCCGTCGCTGGCGGTTGTCCCGCCGGTCATGGCTGTCGTTTCCTCAGCCATGGCCGTTGTTTCCGGTGATCGTCAGCGCGTGCTGCACCGCAAGCTCCACGCGGGCGCGCGCGTCGCGCTCCACCGAGGCGGCCGCCCGCTCTCCGAGGCGCCGGCGCATGCGCACGAGCGGATCCCGCCGTGGCCGCAGCTGTCCCATTCCCAGCTGCGCAACCGTGTGCGAAGTACGTCCCAGGGCTCGGGCGCGCACGTGCTTGGGCGCCCCTGGCTGGGTGGTCAGGCCGGCGATGATGTCCGGCCTCATCGCCTCGCCCTCGCTGCGCGGCTGGCGGACCAGGCGGATGAGCGGGTCGCCGAGGAAGTGGCCCTCCGGGCGGGGGCAGCGCGCGTGGAGGAACGTGGGGCCCCTCCCGTCCCGGGCGCGAGCAATCGCCTCGCCAGCCGCTGTCCACACGGCCTCCGCCCTGAATCCGTTCGCGCGCTGCGTCCTGAGGCCGAGACCACGTGCGCGCTGGAGCAGGTCGCCTCCGGTGACGGTCCTGGCTCGCGTCGTGATCGCCCAGCGGTTGTCCTTGCAGACGAACACGACAGGAAGCTTCCACGCCGCCGCCAGGTTGAAGGCCTCGAGCAGCGAGCCCTGATTGGCGGCGCCGTCGCCGAAGAACGCGACCGCGACTGCGCCTGGGCGAAGGTGCTCCGCGGCAAGGGCAAAGCCGCAGGCCAGGGGCGCCGTGGCGCCGACGATCCCGGTTCCGGCAGCCAGCTGGTCCGGTGCCAGGAAGTGCATATGCCCCCCGTGTCCCCGGCACAGGCCCCGCTCGTCGCCCAGCATCTCCAGCAGCAGCGACTCGAGGTCCAGCCCGCGAGCCACCACGGGTGGCCCGGAGCGGTGGTCGAACGCAATGGCGTCTCCGTCGCGGATGTGCGCCATCACCCCGGCGGCGATCGCCTCCTCTCCCACACCCAGGTGCATCTCTCCGGAGATCAGTCCTCGCTCCCAGAGCTGTGCGCATGCCAGCTCGAAGGCGCGAATCTCGGCCATCGTCGAGAGCAGTGCGCGCGCGTCGGCACGGGCATGGTGGGAGGGCGCCATTCCCGCCTCAACGAGTCCTGTCAGGGCGCGGATGCGGCGGCATGCGGGAAGCGTGTCGCGACTCAGCTGTCACACATCCGTACCAACCCCGCGCAAGTCGCGGGCGCCGCCCGTGCCGCTGCAAATACAATCGCGCCCGTGACCACCAAGTACCTTCTGGACGAGTCCCAGATTCCGACCAGCTGGCTCAACCTGCTGCCGGACCTGCCGGGTGAGCCGCTGCCGCCGCTCAACCCGGGCACCGGGGCGCCGGCGGGGCCCGAGGACCTCGCCCCGATCTTCCCGATGGGGCTGATCGAGCAGGAGGTCTCGGCCGAGCCGGAGATAGAGATCCCCGAGGAGGTTCGCGAGGTCTACAAGCTCTGGCGCCCGACACCGCTCTACCGGGCCCATCGCCTCGAGCGCGAGCTCGATACGCCCGCGCACATCTATTACAAGTACGAGGGGGTCTCCCCGGCCGGCTCCCACAAGCCGAACACGGCGGTGGCACAGGCCTACTACAACAAGCAGGCGGGAGTGCGCAAGCTGGCCACCGAGACCGGCGCGGGCCAGTGGGGCTCGGCGATCTCGCTCGCCTGCCGGCTGTTCGGGCTGGAGTGCGAGGTCTTCATGGTCGGCGTCTCCTATGACCAGAAGCCCTACCGGCGGGCGATGATCGAGACCTGGGGCGGGACCGTCCACCGCAGTCCCTCCGATTTGACCGAGGCGGGCCGCTCGCAGGCTTCGCACCCGACCGGGAGCCTCGGCATCGCAATCTCCGAGGCGGTCGAGGTCGCGGCCGGCGCCGAGGACACCAACTACTCGCTGGGCTCGGTCCTCAACCACGTCTGCCTGCACCAGACCGTGATCGGCCAGGAGTCGATCGCCGCGATGGAGATGGCCGGCGAGTACCCCGACGTGGTTGTCGGCTGCGTCGGCGGCGGCTCCAACTTCGCCGGCCTCGTCTACCCGTTCGTGCGGGCCAACATCCGCGACGGCAAGCGGACCCGCTTCCTGGGCGCCGAGCCCGCCGCCTGCCCGACCCTGACCCGCGGCACCTACGCATATGACTTCGGCGACACGGTGGGCATGACCCCGCTGATGCCGATGTACACGCTGGGCCACGACTTCGTGCCGCCGCCGGTGCACGCCGGCGGCTTGCGCTACCACGGCGACGCGCCCAGCCTCTGCGCGCTGGTCAAGGAGGGGATCGTCGAGGCGACCGCGGTCCCACAGACCGCGGCCTTCGAGGCGGCGGTGCGCTTCGCATCATGCGAGGGGATCATCCCCGGCCCCGAGCCCGCGCACGCGATCAAGGCTGTGCTTGACGAGGCCGAGGCGGCCAAGCAGGCGGGGGAGGAGCGGGTGATCCTGCTCGGCCTATCCGGCCACGGGTACTTCGACATGTCCGCGTATGCGGCCTACCAGGCCGGGGAGCTCGAGGACTTGGAGTTCTCCGAGGCCGAGATGGAGTCCGCGCTCGCGCGCCTCCCCGAGGCGCCGACGATCGCCTGAACGGCGAATCACCCCCGTTGGCGCGCGCCAACGCATGCGCGGCAACCCGGTGGCGGGATCCTGGGCCACTCCGTCACCAATGAGCGTCGTGGTCCTCCATCACACCGAGGCCCTCGGCAAGCGGCAGGCCCTCGAGGGAGCCGGAGAAGGTGCCGAAGCGATGCCGGTAACGGGAGCGGATGACGAGGAGGTTCTCGTTGCGTGCGCGCTCGCACTCGCCGGAGAAATCCAGACGCGAGCCGTCTGAGAACTCGACTGCGGACATGCCGCGAAATGACACCGGACGCGGCTCGAATGGCTCGCCGTCGATCCAGATCGCGCGCTCGGAGCGCTCGGCCGGGTCATTGACCCCCTCGACGAGATTCCAGGCGAGCGAGCGGCCGTCGACGGCGCGACCCACGCCGGCGGACCAGAGCCAGCTCGTGTGTCGCCGGTGGTAACCGGCCGATTCGTCGTCGACGCCGAGCCCCTCGATCTCCCACGAGCGACCGTCCGCTTCGATCGTGCCGCGAACCGGCACCCCGGCCCGCTTGCGGGTCCAACCCCAGCCCGAGCCGCTGGGGCAGATTGCTTCCACCGCTGCGCCATCCCCCAGGTGCAGCCGCGCCCGCAGCCGGCGGGCGTCGATCTGGATGCTGGGTCCCTCCATGGTCACCTCGCGGCTACGAGGCCGGAAGCTCGTATGCGCCCAGCGGTGCCTGGCCCGGCGATCCCACAGCACCCAGAAGGACTGGCTGAACGGCCCCACCTGTGCCCGCGCCGCACATAGCATCGCCTCCGGGCCGAAGACGCCGATGTAGCGCCAGCGCTTTCGCAGCTGACCGCCGGTCCGCCATGGCATCGAGCCCGGGGGAAGCGGCAGGTCGGGGCGGTCGGGCCCGGGCCCGCGCCACGGAAGCTGACCGTCAGCACGCACTCGGCGAACCTACCCTGCCGTCGATTCGAATCGCTCGGCGAGGCCGTTCATTCCGCGGGCACGGGCCGCGGCCGCGGCGCCCGCCCAGTCGGTGGGGCGGTCCGGCGGGCGCTCGACACCGGCGTCGCGCAGGGTGGCGATGTCCTTGAAGGCGAGCAGCTCCTGGCGGGCATCGAGCAGGGCGGCGCGCAGCTTCGGGCGAGGCTCGTCCTCCGCATTGCCGAGGATCGCCTCCAGCGAGCCGTGGCGGCGCAGCAGCTCGGCGGCGGTCTTCGGGCCCACGCCCCTGGCGCCGGGCAGGCCGTCGGAGGGGTCGCCGCGCAGGGCGATGAAGTCGGGAACCTGCGTGGGGTCGACCCCGTAGCGCTCGCGCACCTCTGCCGGGCCGACCTCTTCGGCGCCCCTGCTGCCGGTGCGGACATAGAGGACGGTGACCTCCTCGCCCGCACACTGGTACATGTCCCGGTCGCCGGTCAGCAGCAGCGCATGGCCACCCGCCCCGGCCTCGAGGCGAGCGTAGGTGCCAAGCAGGTCGTCGGCCTCCAGCGAGTCGCTGGCGACGACAGCCCAGCCAAAGGACTCGAAGAAGTCGCCGCAGTCGGCCCACTGGGGCGCCAGCTCGGCGGGGATCTCGTCGCGGTCGGCGTGGTAGCCCGGGAACAGCTCGGTGCGGTAGGAGGCGGCGTCGGGGCCGAAGCAGAGGACGACGGCACGTGGCTCGTGCGCTTCCACCTCGCGGACGATCAGGTTGGCGGCTCCGAGCAGGGCATTCACCGGCACCCCGTCCGGTCCAACGATCGTCTTGGGCAGCGCGTAGAAGGCGCGGAAGAGCATCGACGGCGTGTCGACGGCGAGAAGGGGCCCCGGCATGGACTCACCCTAGGCCCTGGCCCGACTCGGGGACAGGCGTGCAGCGCTGGGCGTTGATTCGAAGCCGCCCGGCGGCGATACTGCGCCCGTGGCGTTCCGGGTCGGACTCGCGGCTGCGATTGTGGGGATGGTCCTCACTCGCGACGCCCAATGCGGCTGCGGCGGTGCGCCCGGTGGACATCGATCCGACCACGTTCGATCCGGCAGTGGTGGTCGTCGCTCCGGGAACGGTGGTGAAATGGACCAACCGCGATGCGCGCCCTCGGGCCCTGCGCGGTGACTTCTCGTCCCCCTCCATCGCGCCCGGTCGAGCATTCGAACTGCGCTTCCCCCATCTCGGCGTCTTCGCCTACAGCGATCGGGACAACCCGCTGATCACAGGCACGGTGATAGTCGCCGGAAGCCTGCGCGGCAGGCAGCCCAATCCGCCGTCCAATGGCCCCCGGCTCGTCACCCACAAGTGGAAGGGAACTCTGCGCTTCGACGTGCGCGAGAGCTGGAAATACATGGACGGCAAGTTCCTCTCCTTCGAGGGGCCCTGCAACGCGCAGGTCGGGAAAGGCAGCCGGACAGTCGGATTCCGGGCGTCTTTTCCCAACGTCGTCTACACGAGGGTCGGGCGACTCGAGGTCCTCAACGGTAAGTCTGAGCCCTACCGGATTCAGCGCTATCGCGAGACGATTGACTCGAAGGCCTCCGATCCCTCCGGCGGCCAGATCGTCGATTGCGGCGACGGTTCGCTCGACGCCCCGCCCGTCATCGAGCAGAAATGCGACCACAACTACGCTGGGCGTCGGATCAGCGGGGAACTGTTGTGGTCGCCGCGGGTTGCTCACGGGCGCTTCCAGTGGCCGCACAGCCAGTCGAGCCGTGGTCTGCCGCCCGAACGCAACTGTGGCCATGGCCTTCACGCCGGCCACCTCGTGGGTCTCGACCCCGATCTGCTGCCGTGGGACCCCGGTGTCGGCTCGAACCTGCTCTATGAACACGGGCGCACCAGCCCCACGACACCCGCTGAGACGCGAGCGATTCAAGACGGCCGTCCGGTGACGATCTCCCGCGAGTTCGAGCTGCACTGGACGGCCGATTGCTGCCTCGAGTGGAACGAGGAAGGCAAGCCGAACACCTACGTGCGCGTGGGTGCTCGCCACGTGGCGTTCGGCAAGGTGACGATCCGCCTCACGCCACGCTGACCTCCGAGACGCGGCTCGACCGGCAGGGCCGGTCCACTAGGTTGCTTTCCCCTTGAACGAGAAGGCCCTTCACATCGAGGAACTGGTCAAGCGCTACGAGACCGGGGTCGAGGCGCTGCGTGGCGTCTCGCTGGATATAGAGCCGGGCGAGCTGTTCGGCCTGCTTGGCCCGAACGGGGCGGGCAAGTCGACGCTCATCCACTGCACGACGGGTCTCGCGCAGCCGACCTCGGGCACGATCCAAGTCTTCGGCCACGATGCGACGGGCGACTACGGCGCAGCGCGCCAGGCTGTTGGGCTGGCCCCGCAGGAGCTCAACCTCGACTGGTTCCTGACCGTCGAGGAGACGCTCGACTACCACGCCGGCTACTTCGGCATGCCGAAGCGCGAGCGCCGCGAGCGGACCGCCGAGCTGCTGGAGACGTTCTCGCTCACCGAGAAGCGCGAGGAACGCACCCGCACCCTCTCGGGAGGGATGAAGCGGCGGCTGATCCTCGCCCGCGCGGTGATGCACCGCCCGCACCTGCTGATCCTCGACGAGCCGACCGCCGGCGTCGACGTCGAGCTGCGCCTGGAGCTCTGGCACTACGTGCAGCGCATCAACCAGGAGGGGACGACGATCCTGCTCACCACGCACTACCTCGAGGAGGCCGAGCAGCTCTGCGACCGGATCGCCTTCATCGCCGAGGGCAAGATCGTCGGCGAGGGGACCAGCGACGAGCTCGCCGCCGGCTACGGCGTCGCCAACCTCGAGGACGCCTACCTCGCCCTGGTCGGCCGCAAGGAGCTCTCGCGCTCGCATGTCGAGGTGAGCCCGGCATGAGCGCGGCCCAGATCCGCTTCGCGACGCTGTGGCGGCGCGAGGTCAACCGCTTCATGAAGATCAAGAAACAGACGATTGGCGCGCCGCTGCTGGAAACCTTCCTCTACATCTCGGTGTTCGGGGCGGCGCTGGGTTCTCGGGTCGGCGAACTGCACGGGATCGACTACGTGGTCTTCGTCATCCCCGGCCTGATCATGATGTCCTTCTCGATCAATTCCTTCGCCAACAACTCCTCCTCGATCCTCCAGCAGAAGTTTCAGGGGGCGATTCAGGACCAGCTCTCCTCGCCTGCCTCTCCGCTCGAGCTGCTGCTCGCCTTCTCGCTCGGCGGCTTCGCCCGCGGCATGATCGTCGCCGCCCTCACGTTCACCGTGGCCTCGTTGCTGGTCGACCTGCCGGTCGACCACGTCCTGGTGCTGATCCCATCCCTGTTCCTGGTCGGCTTCTTCTTCTCCCAGCTCGGGGTGCTGATCGGGGTGCGTGCCGAACAGTTCGACGATGTCGCCTTCGCCCAGACCTTCGTCCTGCAGCCGCTGATCTTCCTCGGCGGGGTCTTCTACTCGGCCACCCTGCTGCCGGAGCCCTTCCAGACGCTGACCCACTTCAACCCGATCTTCTACATGATCAACCTCGTTCGCTACGGCTTCGTCGGCTTCACCGAAGTCAGCATCGCCCTTTCGCTTCTTGCGCTGACGGCGGCGACCGCGGCGCTCTTCGCCGTGAATCTGCGACTCTTCTCGAAGGGTTACCGCTTGCGGGCCTGACAACCTTGCTCGGAAAGGAGCTTTTGTGACGTCAAATGGTTCACTTGCTGTGGGGGCCAGAACCGCGATCCTGGCTGGTCTGGCGGCCTTCGTCGCACTCGGCCTGCTCGCCTCGGTCGCCTCGGCGGGCACCGTCCCGACCGTCTTCATCAAGGACGGCAAAGGCGGCCTCCGGTTCGAAGCGCCGAAGACGGTCGTCAACGGCGAAGAGCTCGCGGTGGTCAACACGACCAGTCCCCACAAGGTGGGCCCGCACACCCTCTCGCTGGTCACCAAGGAATCGATTCCGAGAACCGCCAAAGAACGCCAGCTCTGCTTCACCCCCCATCACATCTGCAAGGCGATCGCAGGCTGGCACGGGGTCAAAGGAAACGGGCCGGTGAAAGTGAATCCGGCCGAGGCCGGCGCCGAAGGCTGGAGCACGCTCGGCAGCCTGACCAAAAAGGGCGACTCCTGGTTCACCGGTGAGAAACCGGGGACCTCGATCGTGCAGACCGTGAACGTGGATACCTCGGCCGGCGCGTCGCGGATCTACTTCATCTGCGCGATCCATCCCTGGATGCACGGCACGATCAACGTGCTGCCGGGCGGCTAGAGACGGCTGGATCTCCGCAGCTCTCGCCGCGCCTGGGGCGCCGAGCCTTTCTCGGCGCCCTGGGCGGTGGCGCTCTTGCCGCGCTGCTCCCGCTCGAGTTGCGGGCCGGCTCGCCGACGCTCGCCGACGCCCGGGCGCCCCAGCCGTTCCGCTCGCGCCTGCCGATTCCGCAGGAGCTGACCGGCGCCCGCCTCCACATCCCGATCCGCGAGGCGGAGGTGCCGATCCTGCCGGGCGCGAAGACCCGGATGTGGACCTACGGCGGCACCTTCCCCGGCCCGACGATCCGCCGGCCGGCCGGACGCCGCACCGAGGTCACCTTCCACCACGGGCTGCCGCGCTCGGCCGGGGAGCTGACCGTCCACCTGCACGGCGGCCACAACCGCACCCAGTTCGACGGCCAGCCGGGCGGTCTGACCGCCTCGCAGCCAAAGTCCTTCTACTGCCACATCCCCTTCGGTCTCTCGCCGCGCGAGTCGGGCAACGAGTACCTGATCCGGCCGGGGGAGCGGAAAACCTACGTCTACGAGCTGATGGAGGACGGGCGGCCGGAGCGGGCGGCGATGCAGTGGTACCACGACCATCGCCTCGACCGCACCGGGCACCACATCTGGCGCGGTCTCGCCGGGATGTTCATCGTCGAGGACGAGCTCGACCGCTCGCTGCCGCTGCCCTCCGGCGATCGCGACATCCCGCTGATGATCGCCGACCGCAGCTTCGACCGCCACAACCAGCTGACCGATCCCTTCACCGGCCTGCGCCCGCCGGCCGACGGCGTGGCCGGCCACCGGGTCCTCGTCAACGGCGCCTACATGCCGCGCCACGCGATCCGGCCGCAGCGCTACCGCCTGCGGCTGCTCAACGTCTCCGGCTTTCGCTCCTACAACCTCTACCTCTCCAACGGCGCGCCGATGGTCCAGATCGGTACCGACAGCGGGCTGATGCCGAGGCCGGTGCACCGCCGCGAGATCCTGCTCGGGCCGGCCGAGCGGGCCGAGGTGGTCGTCGATTTCGCCCCGGCCGCCGGGGAGCCGGTCGAGCTGCGCAGCGGCCCCCGCCACGGTGGCCGCGCCGGCGCCGGCTCCCACCCCTACGTCGGCGCGCTGATGCAGTTCCGGGTCGGCTCGGGGCGGGTGCCCGACCGCACTCGCGTGCCGCGCAAGCTGCGCCCGCTGCCGGAGTGGACCAAGCACGTCTCGCGCAAGCCCGACCACACCTGGACGATCTCGATCGGCGGCCTCTTCAAGCCGACCTGGCTGCTCAACGGCCGCACCTTCAACCCGGCCCGTGCCGACGCCTTCCCGGTGCTCGACTCGACCGTCACTTGGCAACTGGTCAACCGCACCGGCGTCGCCCATCTGATGCATCTCCACCACACCGACTGGTACCTGCTGGAGCGCGATGGCAAGCCGCCGCCGCCCTGGGAAGACTGCCTCAAGGAGACGTTCTTCGTCTATCCCGGCGAACGGATCCTGCTCGCCGGCCACTTCTCCGACTACACCGGCAAGTTCGTCGTCCACTGCCACATGCTCGACCACGAGGACCACGGCCTGATGAGCCAGTTCGAGGTCGTCAAGGGCTGACGATTGAAGGATTGTGGGGTCCTGGACCCCACAATCCTTCAATCGTCAGACTCAAGGCCCTCGCCGAGCCAGTCGAGGTAGCCGGTGCTGCCGGCGACGATCGGAGTCGCGACTATCTCCGGCTCCTCGTAGGAGTGCAGCTCGCGGATCGCCGCCTCCAGCTCCGGGTAGCGCGAGGCCTCGGTCTTCGCCAGGCAGAGCCACTCGGTCGAGCGCTCGATCTCGCCCTGCCAGCGGCGATTGCGGCCCTGTTCGCGGCCAACCTGCGGCTCTTCTCACGCGGCTACGGCCTGCGGGCGTAGGCAGCGCCACCGCGCATTGGGAGAGAAATTCAGCGGGTTTCGCCCCTCGGCCCTATCCTCTTGGCTGGATGCGAGGGAGAGTCGGACGTTTCATCGCCTGCTCGGCCGTGATCGCCGCTGCGCTGGCGCTGGTCGACTCCGAGAACGCCGCGGCGATGATCGGGCGCGGCCGCGGGTCCTCCTGGGCGCGGATAAGGCGCAAGGTCACGCTCGCGACTTTGATCGCGGGAGCGTCCGTCGCCTTCTTCGCCGCAGGCGCCCACGCATTCATCTACTGGGCGGACTCGCAGAATCAGACGATCGGCCGCGCCGGCAACGACGGCACCGGCGTCGATGACAGCTTCATCCCCACCGGTCAGCTGCCATTCGCCGTTGCGGTCGACGCATCCCACATCTACTGGGCGAATCAGAACAGCAACTCGATCGGCCGGGCGAATATTGACGGAACGGGCGTCAACAACAGCTTCATCACCGGTGTCACCGATCCCACGGGGGTGGCGGTCAACGGAGCCTCGATCTACTGGTCGACGCTTGCCGGGCAGATCGGCAAGGCAAGCCTGAGCGGTGCAGGCAAGCAGCCGAGCTTCATCGGCGGCCTGGTCGAGCCATGTGGCGTCGCGCTAGACAGCGGTCACGTCTACTGGGTCGAAATCGCGAGCGGTACGCCGGCCTACATCGCTCGGGCAGGGCTTGACGGGTCCGTGGTGCAGCTCAACTACGTGACGATCCCGGGGACCTCGTTTCCCTGCGGGGTCGCCGTCAATTCCGCGAACATCTTCTGGTCGCGATGTCGGATTCTTCGGCCATGGAACGAGGATCGGCCGCGCCAACACCAACAACGGGCTCCGGTGCCGACGCGAGCTTTATCGCTGGCGCCAGCGCGCCCTGCGGCGTTGCCCTTGACGGCTCTTCGCACCTCTACTGGACCAATGCCGAAGCTGGCACGATCGCCCGCGCCAACACGGACGGAACTGCGGTTAACCAGAGCTTCGTGACCGTTGGCCATGAACAGATCTGCGGCGTCGCTGTGGACGCGCTTTCCTCGCCGCCGCTCGTGCCGCGTGGCGGAACGCCAGCGGACAGCACGCCTCCCAAGACGACAGATTGTCAAGGTCCTGGCAAGGCACTCGGCTCAGGGCAGTCGCCAAGTTCCGCTTCAGCTCCAACGAGACCGGCTCGACGTTCAAGTGCAAGCTCGACGGCCGCAAGACGGCCGGCTGCAAATCGCCGAAGCGCTACAGGCACCTGAAGCCCGGCCGGCACACCTTCAGGGTTTGGGCAATCGATGCCGTCGGCAACAAAGACCCGACGCCGGCCAAACGGCGCTTCCGGGTGCCGGGCTGATCAGTCGCCGACGTTGTCGCTGATCCACCGGAGGTAGCCCCTGCTGCCGGCGGCGATCGGCATCGCAATGACCTCCGGCTCCTCGTAGGAGTGGTTCTCGCGGATCGCCGCCTCGACTGCTGGGTAGCGGGCTGCGTCGGTCTTCGCGAGGCACATCCACTCCCGCGCCTGCTCGACCTCGCCCTGCCAGCGGTAGCGGCTGGAGATCGGTCCGATGACCTGGACGCAGGCGGCCAGGCGCCGCTCGACCAGCGCCGAGGAGATCCGCTCAGCCTCCTCCTCGGAGCCGGCCGTGGTAAGCACCTGCAGGTACTCGGTCACCGTCGCGCCCTAACTCGACTCGGCCACCAGCGCCTCGCCGTCGGCGTCCGGCATGACCAGGATCGCGCCCTCGCCGGTCACGTAGGCCTCCTCGCCGTGGTAGACGATGTCCATCCCCAGCGCCTCCTCGTGTTCGGTCGACCGCAGCGAGGTGACGAATCCAATCAGCTTCAGCAGTACGAACGTGGCTCCGAAGGCGTATGCGGGCGCCGCAAGGGCGGCCAGCGCTTGGTCGCCGAGCTGGGCAGCGTTGCCGTAGAAGAGGCCGTCGGCGGCGCCGTTCCAGGCGAACTGCGCGACGAACCCGATGAAGAGGATGCCTGTGAAGCCGGCGATCCCGTGGGCGGCGAGTACGTCAAGCGTCTCGTCCACGTGCGTTCGCGGCCGCCAGACAATCACGCCGTAGCAGGGAAGCGCCCCGAGAAAGCCGAGCGCCATGGCCCAGCCGGGGCTGACATATCCGCCCGCCGGAGTGATCAGGACGCAGCCGACGATGATCGCGGTAGCCGCGCCCACAGCCGTCACCTGCCTACCGCGCAGCAGGTCGAGGGCGAACCAGGTGATCAGTGCGCAGGCCGGCGTCAGCAGCGTGTTGGTGAAGGCGAGCACGCTGGAGCTCCCGGCCGAGAAGCCGCTGCCGCCATTGAAGCCGAACCAGCCGAACCACAGCAGGCCGGCGCCGAGCAGGACGTAGACGGCATTGTGCGGGAGGAGCGCCTGCCGCCCGTAGTCCTTGCGTGCCCCGACCACGAGCGCTGCCGCAAGCGCCGAGAAGCCCGAACCCATCTCGACCGGAACCCCGCCGGCGAAGTCGAGCGTCCCGTTCGCAGAAAGCCAGCCGCCGCCGAACGCCCAGTGCGCGAGCACCGCGTAGACGAGCACCGACCACAGCGCTGCGAAGACGAGGAAGGCCCCGAACCGCATCCGCTCGACAACCGCGCCCGAGACGAGCGCGACGGTGATGATGCAGAAGGTCGCCTGGAACGCCATGAAGACGAGATGGGGGATCGTGGTGCCTTCGCGGGGCTCGAAGCCGACGCCGTGCAGGCCCACGTATCCCAGGCCGCCGATCAGCGAACCATCGCCGTCGAAGGCGAGCGAGTAGCCGACGAGCGCCCAGGTCACCGTGGCGACTGCGATTGCGGCGATGCACATCATGAACGTGTTGAGGGTGTTCTTCGACCGCACCAGGCCTGCGTAGAAGAGCCCGAGGGCGGGCGTCATCATCAGGACGAGCGCGGTCGCGAGCGAGCATCCACGCCGTGTCGCCCGTGTCAACCGTGGCGGCAGCGGTGAGGATCGGCACGCCGGTCACTTGCCCACCGGGGTCACGGCGCTGCGGTCGGTCTCACCCGTGCGGATGCGGACCGCCTGCTCCAGGGGCACGACGAAGATCTTGCCGTCGCCGACTTCGCCCGTTCGCGCGCCGTCGCACAGCGCGTCGATCGCCGCCTGGACAAA
Organism: uncultured Solirubrobacterales bacterium; assembly: GCA_963707965.1. GTDB lineage: Bacteria > Actinomycetota > Thermoleophilia > Solirubrobacterales > 70-9 > VRUE01. Next base: position 196,059 of record CAVPRR010000007.1, on the reverse strand, counting down.
CGAATCGGAGACCGCGATCTCGAAGCGAACCTTCTCGGAGAGCCCCATCTTCACGGTCGTCCCGCGGTAGGTCTCGACCCGGTCGAGCTCGCCCCCGTGGCCCTGTACGCGGCTCATCGAAATCCCGCGGACCTCCGCCCGGTAGAGAGCCTCCAACACGTCGTTCGCCTTCTCCGGACGCACGATGCCGATCACGAGTTTCACGGTCCTCCCTCCAAGGTCGCCTCCTGGACGGGTGGGAGCCTACCTGTGCGCTACGCGGTGAACTCCTCGACGATCTCGTACAGCCCGTCGGCGCCGACCGACTCTACGAACGGTGCGATCCGCTCGAGCTGCTGGCCATATCCCTCGGCCGCCGCAACCTCGCGCAGCTGCTCCGGGGTTCCGTCGAAGAAGCCGAACGAGATCACTTCGTCGGGGTTCTCGGAATTCCTCAGCATGTTGAAGCGGACGAATCCCTCCGGCGGGGTTTCGAAGTCCTCGCTCTGCATGAAGGCCTCGCGGAACTGGTCGAAGGTGCCGGGCTTCAGCCTGCGAACGGTGAGCGCGCAGATCATCGTCATCTCCTCTCGTGTGGAACCGGTCGGCCCAGCATCGCCGCGCTGCGACCGCGCGTCAAGTCCTGGTCTGCGCATCCGGGAGCGGCCGGCCCACTTGCCGATCGGCTCGGCGCGATAGCCGCCGACGCCGCAGGCGGAGCCAAGCCAGTCAGCCCCGCCAGGCGATGAGCAGCGCAATCAAGAGGACCACGGCAACGAAGCCGCCGAGCGCGGCGATCCACCATCGGATTCGCAGCTCCTCTCGCGGGAAGCGCCCCTCTCTGATCCACTTGGCAATGAATTCGATGAAGACGAAGTCCATTACCAGCACTTGATCGGTAGCTGGAACCGATGCATGAGCGGGGGCAGCCGGATCCCGCCTCCGACCCCTCCCTACCCGATCTCAATCAGCTCACAGCTTCGGGGTGCCGTAGATCTGACAACCGATCATCTCTCTCTCCGGTCAGAGCGGCTGGCGAGAGAGCAGGTGACCGTCGCGCCCGTAGGCGGTGATCGCGAGCGGCTCGATGTCGGCGGGATAGAACTGATCGAAGAAGACGAGACCGCGCAGCCAGGAGAAACGCTGGCGTAGCTTCGCGGGTGGCCGCTTGGTCTCGATCTCGATGGCGTTGCCGTCACTCATCTTGGCCACCAAGCGAGCCGCTCGTGGCCGGGCGATGCCGCTGACGTCTCCCTCCTTTTCTGGATAGACACCGTTGCCAGAGTTGGCATGGAAAACGAAAGCCGGCGGGATCGGCAGGCTCATGCCGCTGGAATAGCCGAAGCCATTGCGTTCGTCGGGGTCGCCGGAAATGAATTCGAATTCCACCGAGCGGGGCAGGTAGGCGGTCGCGGGCCGTTGGTCAGCCCTGATTCGCCATGGCGCTCCGTTGGGACTGGTGCCGTGAGCGACGACGAAGCGGGCGGTCGGTTCGCAGCCGCACGCCAACGATCCTGCCGGCGCAAGCAGCAAAGCTGCGTAGAGAACGACTCCCGCGACAACGGGCCTACTCACCAATTAACTCGATTCTGTAGCCATCTGGGTCGCGGACGAAGCAGATCCGGTGGCCCTCGGTGCGACCGCCGGGGCGGTAGGGAGGCTTCTCGGGCTCGATGCCGTCGGCTGCGAGCTTCTCCAGCGTGCCATCGAGGTCGTCGACGCCGATCGCGATGTGGTTGTAGCCGGTGCCGAGGTCGTAGGAGTCGACTCCATGGTTGTAGGTCAGCTCGAGGCGGGGGTCCTCGCCGGGTAGCCCCATGAAGACATTGATCGCCTCGTCGCCGATCGGCATCCGGCGACGCTCCTCAAACCCCAGCTTCCCGTAGAAGGAGACCGAGCGATCGATGTCCCCGATCCGGTAGCAGGTGTGCAGAAAGATCGGCACGGCTCGAAGGCTATCGCTGGTCCATACAATTTTTGGCGATGACACGTCGAATGCGACGGCGTCGAAGCCGAACCCGTGGGCGCCGGTGGAAGAAGCTGCTGATTCCCCTCAGTGCTCTGCTCGGCGTGCTCGCGATCGCCGGAGGCGTGGCGGCGAGCTGGGCGATCGACGTCTACGAATCGGCGCCGCCGCTCTCGAGCCTGCGTCCCGTCCAGAACGGGCGCTCGTCGGCGATCTACGCCGCCGACGGCACGCTGATCGGCTTCATTCGTGCCAGCAGCGTCCGCCAGCCGGTCCGCTCGCGGGCCCTGCCTCAGAACCTCAAGTACGCGACCGTCGCGATCGAGGATCGCAACTTCTTCAACCACGGCGCGATCGACCCAACCGCCGTGGTCCGCGCCGCCTGGAAGGACCTGCTCGCAGGCGGGAAGCCGGTCCAGGGGGCCTCGACGATAACCCAGCAACTGGTTCGCAACCTCTACATCCAGAACCCCGAAGCGACGATCAAGCGCAAGCTGATCGAAGCCCACCTGGCCGCCGACGAGGAGGATGCCCACTCCAAGCGGTGGATCCTCACGGCCTACCTCAACACCGCCCCCTACGGAACGGTCGAAGGGGAGACCGCGGTTGGCGCCGAGGCGGCGGCGCAGACCTACTTCGGCAAGCCGGCCCGCGATCTGAACCTGACCGAGGCGGCGATGATCGCGGGGCTGCCGCAGGCGCCATCGGAATACAACCCGTTCCTCGACCCGCAGGCCGCGCTGCAGCGCCGCAACGAGGTGCTCGGGGCCATGCACGATCAGGGCTACATCGACGGCTCCGAATACCGCAGGGCGATCCACTCCGGGCTTGGGCTGCACCCCGGCCACAAGTACCAGGTGATCCGCGACCCCTTCCTCTTCGACCTGGTCGAGCAGGAACTGATCCACAAATACGGCATCAACACCGTCCGCTATGGCGGCCTCAAGGCCTACACGACGATCGACCCCGAGCTTCAGGAAGAGGCGCAGGAAGCCGTCGACTCCTGCGGGGTCTGCTATCCGGAAGGCGGCCCGGCGGCGGGGCTGGCCTCCGTCGACCCGTCCAACGGGGAGATCGTCGCGCTTGCCTCGACCGAGGGCTACGCCAGCGAAAGCCAGTTCAACTACGCCTGGCAGGCGCATCGCCAGCCCGGCTCCTCATTCAAGACCTTCGTGCTGGCGACCGCGATCAAGCAGGGGATCGACCCCTATGCCACCTACTACGACGGCACCTCGCCGCAGACGCTGGACCTTCCTGGCGGCGGCACCTGGACCGTCCACAACGCCGAGCCGGGCGGTGGCGTGATGTCGCTCGCCAGCGCCACCTGGGCCTCGGTCAACGCCATCTTCGCCCAGCTCGATCTCGACGTCGGGCCGGAAAACGTCACCCACACCGCACACCAGATGGGGATCACCTCGCCGCTCGAATCGGTGCCTGCCGAGGCGATCGGCGGGCTCGCCGTCGGCGTCACGCCGCTCGAGATGGCCGACGCCTACGCGACCCTGGCGAGCGGCGGCATCCACCACGAGCCGACCGCGATCGGCCGGGTCGAATTCCCCAGTGGCAAGGTCGACGAACCCAGCCCGGACTCCGGCGATCGCGTTCTCACCGAGGGCCAGGCCTACGAGGTGACCACGCTGCTGGAGGGCGTGATCACCCAGGGAACGGGTGCCGGCTACACCTCGATCGGCTGCGGCAGCGAGGCCGGAAAGACCGGGACCTCCGAGGACCTGTCGGATGCCTGGTTCGCCGGCTACACGCCCCTCTATGCGACCGCCGTCTGGGTTGGCCACCCCCAGTCACGCGAAGCCACCGGCTACGGCGGCCCGACCGCCGGCCCGATCTGGCGCTCGTTCATGGAAGCGGCGGTGGCTGGCAACTGTGTCGAATTCCCGGTGCCCTCCAGCCTTCCCGACCTCTCCGGCCTGCACAGCGGCCACACGTCCTCATCCTCCGCCGCCAAGGCCGAATCCGAATCCGAATCCGAATCGGAATCGAAGGCCAACAAGCCGCACAAGCCCGGCCAGGCGGGGCCCGGGGCCAACCAGGGCGCGAACCCCGAACCCGACCCCGAATCGCCGCCAGAACCGTCGCCCTCGCCGGCCCCGACCCCCGCACCATCGCCGCCACCTTCGCTGGGCGGCGGGGTCGCCGCACCGTGAGGGAGGCTGCGAGCCGTCGCTGGGGCGCTGCGCCGGCGGGCTCGCCAGCAGTGAGGCGCCGCGCACTCGGTGAGGCAGTGCGCGCGCGGTGAGGCCCGGCGCCCCCTGTGAGGCGTTGCGTCGGCGGTCTTCTACGGACGCGGGGTGCGGTCCGCGCGTCTACCCTGGACGAGCCCGTCCGTTCATCGCGACCGTCCATTGAGGAGGCGACAGATGAAGGCCTACCAGCTGACCGCATGGCAGACGCCACCGGAGCTGCGAGACGTGGAGGTGCCAGAGCCCGGCCCCGGCCAGGTGCTGATCAAGGTCGGCGGCGCAGGCGCCTGCCACTCGGACCTCCACCTGATGGAATGGCCTGAGGGCCAGATGGACTTCGAGCTGCCGTTCACGATCGGCCACGAGAACGCCGGCTGGGTTGAGGCGATCGGCGCCGGTGTGGAGGGCCTCGAAACCGGCGAACCGGTTGCTGTCTATGGGCCTTGGGGCTGCGGCCGGTGCCGCTCCTGCCGCCTCTCTGCCGAGACCTACTGCGAGCGCCAGGCCGAGATCGGCGCGTTCGGTGGCGGCCTTGGCCTCGACGGCGGGATGGCCGAGTACATGCTGGTTCCCCACGCGCGGCTTCTGCTGCCGCTCGGGGACCTGGACCCGCGCGACGCGGCGCCGCTCTCCGATGCGGCGCTGACGCCCTACCACGCGGTGAAGCGCTCGCTGCAACTGCTCGTACCGGGATCGACCGCGGTGGTGATCGGCGTCGGCGGCCTTGGCCACATGGCGGTGCAGATCCTGCGCGCTCTGACGCCGGCCAGGGTGGTCGCGGTCGACGTATCCGCGGACAAGCTGCGGCTTGCCGGAGAGGTCGGGGCCGACGAGGCGCTCGAGCCGGGCGAGGGCGCAGCGGAGACGATCCGCGAGCTGACCGGCGGCCTCGGCGCCGAGCTGGTTCTCGACAACGTTGGCGCGGATGACACCCTCGCCCTGGCAGCGCAGATCGTTCGCTTCGAGAGCCATCTGACCATGGTCGGACTGGCGGGTGGCACCTTTGAGTTCGGTTTCGGCACCCTGCCCTTCGAGTGCCAGTTGACCCTTCCCTACTGGGGTACCGCGATCGAGCTGATGGAGGTGCTCGATCTGGCCCGGGAGGGCAAGATCCGCGCTCATGTGGAGCGCTTCCCGCTCGAGCGGGTGCCGGAGGCCTACGAGCGGCTGCGCGAGGGCAGTCTCGACGGTCGCGCTGTGATCTGCCCGCACGGCTGAGGGTGGTGTCTCGCCGGCTGGCGGTCGCGCAGCGGCCTGCAAGGTGAGAGGCTGCGTACATGGCCCTCCCTGAGTTCGTCCAGATCTCGCCCCAGCCCCTCGACAGGTTCGAGTCGCTGCTCGGCGCAGAGGGGTTTGCGCGGATCGAACAGGCTGCCGAGCGGGCGCGCCGGGAGCTCTCGGGGCGGGCGATCTGGCACGTCAGCTCGACTGCTCGGGGCGGCGGCGTGGCTGAGATCCTGCACTCCCTGCTCCCCTACGTGCGCGGGGCCGGCATCGACACACGGTGGGTCGTGCTGCGCGAGCCCGATGGGTTCTTCACGGTCACCAAGCGCCTCCATAACCACCTGCACGGCGACCCCGGCGACGGCGGGGAGCTGGGCGACGAGCAGCGCCAGGTCTACGAGCGAGCGCTGGCGTCGAGCGGCAGCCACCTCATCCGGCTTCTCCAGAGCGGCGACGTCATCTATCTCCACGACCCTCAAACTGCGGGCCTCGTTCCCGCGATAAAGGAGCAGGGACTCAAGGTCATATGGCGGTGCCACATCGGGGTCGACGACCCGAACGACCTGGTCCACCGCGCGTGGGACTTCCTGCGGCCCTATGTCGAGTCCGCTGACGCCTACGTCTTCTCCCGCGGCAAGTACGTCTGGGATGGGCTGGATCGCAGCAGGGCCTGGTTGATGCCACCGGCCATCGATCCGTTCTCGCCGAAGAACCAGGACCTCGAGCCGGCCACGGTCGGCGCGATTCTCCATGCGATTGGGCTCCTGTCCGACTCCCATGCGGGCCCCGCGCCCCTCTTCGTACGGGGGGACGGCACCCCCGGCAGGGTGGAGCGCCGCGCCGAACTTCTCCAGGAGGAGCCTTTGCCGGAGGACGCCAAGCTGGTGGCCCAGGTATCGCGCTGGGACCGGCTCAAGGATCCGCGCGGCCTGCTCGAGTGCTTCGAGCGGTACCTCGACCATCCAGCCATCCACCTTGTCATGGCCGCTCCGTCGACGAGCGCCGTGGCCGATGACCCCGAGGGCGTGGCGGTCTACGGCGACGTTGCGGAGTCCTGGCGGCGGATGTCGGCCGACATCCGGCGGCGCGCGCACCTGGTCAGCCTTCCGATGTTCGACCTCGACGAAAATGGGGCGATGGTCAACGCGGTGCAGCGCCGCGCCGACGTCATCGTGCAAAAGAGCCTTGCCGAGGGATTCGGCCTGACAGTCACCGAGGGGATGTGGAAGGAAAGGGCGGTGGTGGGTGCCCGGGTCGGGGGGATTCAGGACCAGATAGTCGATGGGGAGAGCGGGGTGCTGATCGACGATCCGCACGACCTCGAGGCGTTTGGCCGGGCAATACGCTCGCTGGTCGATGACCCCGATCGGACAGCGATGCTCGGAAAAGCGGCCCGGCAGCGCGTCATGGAGCGCTTCCTTGGAATTGGCAGGCTCGTGGAGTACGTCGAGCTGGTCTCCAGCCTGGTGTCGCGCTGAACAGGTGGCCGACGGTGGCGGCCGGCCGATGTGGGGTTCTCAGGGCCGCGGCTGGACCAGCACGGGGCAGGGTGCCTTGTTGATCAGCTGTGTTGAGACGGAGCCGGTCAGCACCCGCATCACGGGGCCGTAGCCGCGGGAGCCCGCGACCAGCAGGTCGACGCCGTCCTCGCAGGCCTGCGCGAGCGTGTCGGCGGGCGGTCCGTCGAGTCGCCGGCTCTCCACCGGAACGCCTGAGCCAGCCGCCCTCACGCCCTCGTCCATGACCCGGTCTGGCTCGGGTGGGTTGACCGGCGTGTAGCCGACGATGCCCGGCAGCGCCACGGGTGGGGCCACCGCGGTGAGCACCCTGATCGTGGCGCCACTCGCTTCGGCCAGCTCCTGGGCGCGGTGGAGCGCCGCCTTGGATTCCCGCGTACCGTCGTAGGCAACTCCGATCAGCCGGAACGGCCCCCGGCGTTTCTCCGCATAGCCCCGCGGCGCCACCACGACCGCGCACGGAGCGCCGTGCAGCAGGCTCTGCGCGACGCTTCCGATCAGGGCTCGTCCAACCGCACCGCGGTGGGGAGACCCGATCACCAGCAGATCCATGTCCTCGCGTTCGGCAAGGTCGGTCATCACGCCGGCCGGCGAGCCGCCGCCGAAGCCTCGGGTCTCGACGCTGAGGCCCGCCAGATGCTGGCGGGCCTCTTTGAACAGCGGCTCCGCTTCCGCTGCAGCGTCGCTCTCCAGTGCGCTGAAATCGGTGGGCAGCGGGCTATACGGGATGACGGTGACGACCAAGGCGTCGGCCCCGGTCGTCACCCCCAGGGTGCGCGCCAACTCGAGGGCGTCGCGTCCTCCGTCGCTGCCATCGAAGCCGACAAGGACTCGCATCGGCTAGTCGGATTTCGGCTTGACATCGATCTTCTGCTTCCCCTCGGCACCCGCCGGGACGGGAACGGTGACCTCCAAGACACCCTCCTTGCATCTGGCGTCTATCTCGTCGGCCTGAACTCCCTTCGGCAGGACCATCGAGCGGGAGAAGGAGCCGTAGCGGCGCTCGCGTCGCACGTAGTGCTCCTCTTTCTCCTCCCTCTCCTCTCGGTGCTCGCCGGAGACGGTGAGCACGTTGTCCTCGACCTCGATCTTCACCTCCTCGGGCTTGATCCCGGGCAGGTCTGCGCGCAACACCAGCTCGCCCTCCTTGCGGACCACGTCCACCGACGGGGCCCAACCGTGCTGCGCACCGTCGGCGATGTCGCGAAACGCCTGGTCGAGCCGGTGTCGCAGCTCGGCGAAGTCAGAGAACGGGCGCCACTCAGTCAGCTCGCTAGCCATCTCGAGCCTCCTTTCGACTTGACTCTCGTCCAGGGAATGTAGGCCCAATCGGAGTGTCTGTCATCGGGGGAAACCCGCGACGTGCCGGACGGACTTACCCCGATTCGCTCGGCCGGCCCGCGGCGAGCCGACCGGTCCCGACCAGCCACTGCCTTCGACCGACCAGCCACTGCCTTCGGCCGACCAGCCACTGCCTTCGACCGGACGGCTGGAACCTTCGGTATCGGGAAGAGCCGCGTGAACCAGGCTGCTGTCAGCGCGGCGATGCGATCCGGTGCGCCCGGCTCCTCGAACAGCTGCGTGGCGCCCGGAATCTCCCTGAGCTCATGGGGGCAGCAGAGCCTGTCGGCCGCCCGTTCGTTGAGCGAGAGGACCGGTTGGTCGGCGCCCACGATCAGCAGCGTCGGCGCCTTCACCTGGCCGAGGCACTCGCAGGCGAGGTCAGGCCGCCCTCCGCGGGAGACCACCCCCCGGATTCCCTCGCCAAGCTCCGCGGCTGCACACAGCGCGGCGGCGACCCCCGTGGAGGAGCTGAGATAGCCGACGGGAAGCCCGTCCGTTTCAGGCGCCGACATCGCCCACTGAGTTGCGGCGAGCAGCCGCTCGCTGAGCAACTTGACATCGGATGCATCGGGGCGGTCCGGGTTCTCCTCCGACGCCAGCAGGTCGAGAAGAAGTGTCGCAAAGCCGCGTTCGGAGAGGGCGGACGTGACCTGCCTGCTGCGAGAGCTGAGGCGACCTGTGCCGTTGCAGTGGGCGAAGATGACCAGACCGGCTGGGGTGGAGGGGATCTGGAGGTCGGCTGTGAGGCGAACCGGTGGCGCTGGGATCTCAATCGTTTGCCGGATCATCTGTGCCATATTGCCCCCTTGGCCCTCGCGCCCTCGGTGTTGTGTGTCTGCGTCTGGTGTTGTGTGTCTGCGTCTGGAAATCTATTTTCTGTGACGACCACTGTCATCGTTCGTTTGCCGCGGCCGTCATCGGGGAAAAGCCGAATGCGACGCTGGGGAATTACACGGATGACGGTCCTGCTTGCTGGGTTGGAGAATGGGCGAAGACAGAATGGGGGAAGACGAAGATGAGCCTGCGCAGCGTTCGCATCGGTCACCTCGCCGGTATCCCGATTGGCATCCAGCCGCTGTGGCTCGTCATCGTCGCGCTCATCACCTGGTCGCTGGGCGCCGTCTACTACCCGGATGAAGTTCCCGGCATCGCCCCAGCTGCGGCGTATGCGCTAGGACTGTTCAGCGCTCTGCTGCTCTTCGCCAGCATCCTCCTGCACGAGCTCGGCCACAGCGTCGTTGCGCGCCGCCACGGCGTCGAGATTGAGGAGATCGACCTCTGGCTGCTTGGCGGCGTCGCCAGGATGAAGGGCTACCCCAAGACGGCGGGAGACGAGCTGCGCTTCGCGCTCGCCGGGCCGGCGGTCACCCTTGCGATCGTCGTGCTCTTCGGTGCGATCGCGCTTGCGCTGCCCGCCCCGGACGCGAGCAGCGCGTCCGGGGCGGATGCGCTGCGCGCGGTGGTCGGGTACCAGCTCCTCATCAATGCGGCCATTCTCGTCTTCAACCTGCTGCCGGCTTTCCCGCTCGACGGTGGGAGGGTCGCCCGCGCCCTGATCTGGGGTTGGAGGGGGGACCTGCGCTCCGCGACCGCGACTGCGGCATCGATCGGGCGCGGCTTCGGCTACGGGATGATCGCCCTCGGCTTGCTGGCGACGGCCGCCGGGGCGGTGGTCGGCGTCTGGCTGGCGGTGGTGGGCATCTTCGTCGTCGTCGCGGCGAAGGCGGAGGAGGGAGGGCTGCGGGTTCGAACGGCGTTTGAGGGCCGGGAGGCGGGAAGGTTCATGTCGTTCCCAGCCGTTGCGGTGCCGGTCGGGCTGAGCGTCGCCGAGGCGGTCGAGGAGTTCTTCGTCAGGTACCGCTACACGGCGTTCCCCGTGGTCGACGGGGAGGAGCCTGTCGGGCTGATCGACGTGGAGGCGGTCGAGCGGGTCCCGGCTGACCGCCGCGCGCGCACAACCGTTGGACAGGCGGCCGTGTCGGACCCCGAGCTTGTGGTCAGCGAGCACCAGGACGTCGCCAAGCTCCTCGAGCGGCCGGTCTTCCAACGGGTCGGGCGGGCCATCGTCGTCACCGAGCAGGGTGAGCTGGGCGTCCTTTCGATCACCGACGTGAATCGGGCGCTGCGTGCTCTCGACCTGCGGGAGGCCGCGGGGGTGCGGGGGCGCTCGGCCTGATGCCGCCAACCAGGACCGCCAAGCCGACCACCATTGCGATCTGCAGCCCCATGCCCAACGGCGAGGTCAGCGCATCGAGCGCGACGGAGCCGATGTTGCGCTCGGCGATAGACGCGACGCTGACGTAGATCGAGTAGGAGACCAGCCGGCCGGCGAAGAACGCCGCCGTGAGCGGCCGCAGCCGAACCGTCATCAGGCCGGCTGCCACGAAGAGCTGCCCCGAGGGCACGGGCGAGAGTGCGAACAGGCCGAGCCCGGCGACGGCGCGTGGCCGGTTTCCGGTCAGCGTCGCCTGGGCGCGGCTGAGGCGAGCGAGGCGGGCGGCTGAGAAGCGGGGCCTCAGCCTCCGCGTGGCACTGGCGAGTATGAAGCGCCCGGATGCCGCCGCCAGCGCGCCGCCCAGGACGAGCGGCACGGTCGGCAGGTCGAAGTTGAGGCTGAAGAGGACGAGGAGCGACCAGGTGGGCGGACCGAAGGCCGGCAGCAGGTTGACAGCGAAGATAACCGCGACCGCGACCGCGTACTGTGCGAGTGTCGACACCGCCGGGTACCGTAAGGGAGACGCCACCCGGGGCCGCGGCTGCGGGAAAAGCCGAAGCCGATTCACGGGTTTTTTCGGATGGAGCGCGTCGCTGTCGCTCGTAATGTCGAGGTATGGATGGCCGAGTTCCGCACAGCGGCAGAGCACGGGTGCTGGTCGCCGGCGGCGGCGTCGCCGCTCTCGAGAGCGCGCTGGCCCTGCATGACCTGGCCGGCGACCGGGTGGACGTAGAGCTGCACGCGCCGCGCCGCGAGTTCATCTACCGGCCCTTCGCGGTCGGCGAGCCCTACGGGGCTGCGAATATCCTCCGTTACGACCTTGAGAAGCTGGCCGCGCGGGACGACATGTCCTTCCATCTCGGCGGCATCGTCTCGGTGAACACCGAGGAGCGGTGGGCCGCCACGCGGGACGGCACGCAAATCCCCTACGACTACCTGATCGTTGCCTCGGGCACGCGCATGCTTTGGGCGGTGCCCGGCGCCGTCACCTTCTGGGGGGTCGCCGACGAGGGGAGCGTCGGGGCGGTTGTTAGGAAGATGCGAGCCGGCGAGCTTCGAAGTGTGGCCTTCACGATGCCCAGTGGCTGCACCTGGGCCCTGCCCGCGTATGAGCTGGCGCTTCTGGCATCTGCGGTCCTGGCGAGGTCGGGCGTCAAGGACGCCCGGCTGAGCGTCGTCACCCCTGAGGACGCGCCCCTGCAGATCTTCGGTCGCCGGGTGAGCGAGCAGATGGTCCGCCTGCTGGAGGAACACAGCATCGACGTCGTCGCGGGCGCTCACCCGGTGAAGTTCGAGCGGGGCAGGCTCCGAATCGTCCCCGGCGACCCGCTCGAACCTGAGGCCGTGGTCAGCCTGCCGCGGCTCGAGGGGCGCCGGATCAGCGGGATTCCCCACGACTCCGAAGGGTTCGTCCCGGTCGACGAGTACGGTGGGTTGGTGGGAGTCGAGCGTGTCTTCGCGGCTGGGGATGTGACAGCGTTTCCGGTCAAGCAGGGCGGGATAGCGACCCAGCAGGCCGACTCCGTCGCCGCGGTGATCTCCGCCCGGGTCGGCGCCGACGTCGAGCCCGCTCCCTTCGATCCGGTTCTGCGCGGCGTGCTGTGGACCGGGGGGAGGCCGCGCTACCTGTACGGGCAGTTGACCGGTGGGCACGGGGAAACCTCGCTGCTCAGCGAGACTGCGCCCTGGCCCGAGCAGGAGGGGAAGATAGTTGGCCGGTATCTGGCTCCGTTCCTGGCCGGAGTCCCCGATGTCAGCCATCGTACCCTGAGCGCGGTGTCCGCCACCGCGGCCTGAGGCTGAGAAGCAGCCCCCTCCGGCGCCGCCCGAGGACTCCAAGTCGGGGCATTATGCGACGGTGGGCGACGCTGGGCATGATGTGACGGTGAGCGATTCGGGGGAACTGGTCCGGCGCTATCGAGCTGCACGGCGCGACCGGCGGCTGGTCGTAATCGAGGGATTCCATGCCCTCAAGCATGCGTTGCGGTTTGGCGCAGAGATCACCGACGCGGCAGCCTCGGACCCGCAGGAGCTCGAGCGTCTCGCAGAGGACCTGGCGCCGGACCTGGCCGGCTCTCTTGTCGAGCGAACCACCCCGGTCGCCTCCGCCGTTCTGTCCGACCTGGTGCCGCAGGCGCCGCGAACGGCGGTTGTTGCGCTCGCCCGCCGTCCCGGCGTCAGCGTGGACGAGGTCTTCGCGGACGAGCGCCCGGCTCCGTTGGTGCTGCTGGAGGACCCCCGCACGATGGGCAACATGGGGGCCTGCGTGAGGGTGGCGGCAGCCGCCGAGGCGGCGGGCGTCCTGACCACGGGGAGCAACGATCCCTGGCATCCGGACGCGGTACGGGGTGCGGCTGGCCTGCACTTCGCGCTGCCGGTTGCCGCCGTCGAGGAGCTGCCCGCGTGCGATCGGCCCCTGATTGCCATCGATCCCGGCGGTGAGGACCTTCGCCCCCGGGATCTCCCCCCGCGAGCGATCCTCGCCTTCGGCACGGAGCGCCACGGGTTGAGCGCGGAGCTTCTCGATCGTGCGGACGCCCGCATTGGAATCCCGATGCGCCAGGGGGTGTCGAGCCTCAACCTGGCGACGGCGGTCGCCGCGGTGCTGTTCGCGCAGCGCCTCTGACTTCCTGCGCTTCTCGGTGCCGAGCAACCCTGATCCGCCCGAGAGTCGCCGTTGCGCTGCACCGGCACAGCGGCTAGCGTGCGCGGTGTGATCGTTTCACCGACCGAAAGGACGCATCGTGCCATTTGCTGACGTCGACTTGGGTGAAGCGCTGCTTCTCGCCCTGGAGATCTTCTTCTTCGTGATCTGGATCTGGATTCTGATCACGATCCTCGCCGACCTCTTCCGCGACCATGAAGTCTCGGGTTGGGGGAAGGCCCTCTGGGTCCTGTTCCTGGTCTTCGTGCCCGTCTTGACGGCGCTCATCTACCTGATCGCCAGGGGCAGCGGAATGCGCGACCGCACGATCCGGGCGCAGGCCGAGGCCAAACAGCACATGGACGCCTACATCCGCGAGCAGGCGCACGCCTCGCCCGCTGACGAACTGCACAAGCTCAACGACCTGCGAGAGAAGGGCGCGATTACGGGAGAGGAGTTCGAGCGGGCCAAGGCCAAGCTGCTGGCCTGAGGCTCCGAACCTGCAACTCCGGTTGCAGGTTATTAGCAACTCTTAACATTTTTTAGGCGGTTTCTGTAGCCTCCGCTGCCCTGCCGGCGCTTGGATCCGGGTGACGGCGGGGGGTCGATGCGGGCACTCTTCTTCACTTCAGATTGCGGCGCGACCCGCAGGCGGTCGCTGCTTGCGGCGGCATTGCTGCTGGCTTCGCTCTGCGCGATCGGCGGGTCCGCCGGGGGGGCGCCCGCAGAGACGCTCGGGGAAAAATTCCAGGCAACGCAGGGGAAGCTGGAGCATGTGCGGAAGAGCCAGGGATCGCTGTCCGCAACCATCGCCCAGCAGAACGCCGAAATCGATTCGATGCTCGGCGAAGTCTCACGCCTGCGCCAGAACCAGGTGGCCCTCGAAGCCGAGCTGGCCGCCAAACAGGCCGAGCTTGACCGCGCGAGTGCGAAGCTTGCCTCCGAAAAGCGCCGGCTGGCGCGGGTTCGCGCCCGGCTCCAGCGAGCCCTGGGGGTGCTGCGCCGCCGCCTGGTGGCGATCTACGAGACCGGCAGCCCCGACATGCTCAACGTCGTGCTGGGGTCTGACAACTGGTCGGACGTGGCCACGCGCGCCGGCTACCTGGGCCGGATCCAGGACTACGACGATGCGGTGGCCGGCCGGGTCAAGACCCTGCGTGACCAGGTTCAGGCGATGGTCAAACGGATGGCGGCGGTTCGCCGGCAGCTCAAGCGGACCCGCGACGTGATTGCCGTCAAGGAGCATCAGGCCGCCACGGCGCGTGCCGAAGCGGCGGCGCGCTTCGCCGACCTCAAGGCGGCGCAGGAGGCGCGCCGCCTGGCGCTCGAATCGCTTGAGTCGAGAGAACAGGCGCTGAGCGACAATCTCGCCGCGATCTCCTCCCAGATGGCCAGTTCGGGCAGCCCCGTGCCAACGGTGGCGCCGGCTCCGCTCACGCCCGGCGAGACCGCCAGCTACATCTCCGAAAGCCAGGCCAGCGTGCCGAGCGGTGCGCCGTCCGCCGTTGCGGCCGCGATCGAAGCTGCCAACTCGATCGCCACCACTCCTTATATCTGGGGTGGCGGCCACGGCTCGTTCAGCTCTCCCGGCTACGACTGCTCGGGGGCCGTCAGCTTTGCTCTGCACGGCGGCGGCTTCCTCGCAAGCCCGCTCGACTCGACCGGGCTGGAGACCTGGGGCGAACCCGGCCCGGGCCACTGGATAACCGTCTACGCCAACGCCGGGCACGCCTGGATGACCATCGCCGGTCTCGCCTTCGACACGGTGGGAGGCCCGGGCCCGCGTTGGCATGCCTCGCCGGTCGACTCCACCGCTGGTTTCATCGCCCGCCACCCGAGCGGCTATTGAGGCGTCTCTCCACCGGCCGTCGGCCGCAGCGTCATTCGGACCGGTTCCCGCCGGCCGTCGACCGCCCAGCCGGGTGACCACCCCGCCGTCGGCCGCCCAGCCGGGTGACCACCCCGCCGTCGACCACCGCGTTCGCTCTTACTCTCGCTGAGCGACAGTAAAGGCGAACGCATCAGGTCGCTGGTGATCGCCGTTCGCTCTTACTCTCGCTGAGCGACAGTAAAGGCGAACGCATCAGGTCCGACGGCGGGGGCGGACCGGATCAGGCGGTGCCGGACGGTGCAGCCGCGGTCTCGATCGGATGACCGAGCTCCCGCCAGGTGCCGACGCCCCCTTCGGCCACGTGGATCGTCTCGAAGCCCTCACGCTGCAGGACCGAGGCGGCGAGGCCGCTGCGTTTGCCGCCCTTGCAGATCGTCGCCAGGGTGCGGTCGCGCGGCAGCTCGTCCAGGCGGCGCGCCAACTCGCCGTAGGGGATGTGCACCGAGCCGGCGATGTGCCCCTCGGCGTACTCGCCGGCGCCGCGAACGTCGAGCACCAGCGGGGCCTCCTCGCCCGCCAGCATCTCGGCGAGCTGCTCCGGCCCGACCAGCTCGATTCGCGCCACCGGGCGTTCCTCCGCCCGCCAGGCGCTCATGCCGCCACCGAGGAAGCCTCGTACCGCCAATCCGACGGCGGCGAGCAGCTCCGCCGCCTCCAGCTCGTTGCCGTCGGAAGCGGCGACGACGACCACCTCGCCCGCGGGCGGGACGATCTGCGCGACCTTCGTGGCGAATCCGGTGTCGTAGGCGGAGGCGCTGATCGCGCCGGGAATGTGGGCCTCGTCGAACTGTTCGTTGGTGCGCGAGTCGACGGCGAAGGCGCCGGAGGCGATCGCCGCCTCAAAGCGCCGCGGCGTCAGTCGGGCCGGAGAGCCGATCGACTCGACCAGCGGGCCGCGATTGAGGGCCACGATGTGCTCGACGTTTGGCGGACGGGCTCCGAGCGTCGAGACCGCGTCCTCGACGAACTCGGCCTCGTCGTTGAAGGCCAGCGCACGGTTGTGCCGCCGCTCGAAGCCGATCGTCGAAGATGTCTTCAGGTCGATCCCGGCGCTGCCGCACAGCGATCCACCGAGGTGCCCGGGCCAGACCTCGACATCGTCGGGCAGCGCCAGCAGCCGGTCGTGCAGGGAGTGGAAGATGTCGGCGGCGCCCTCACGTGGCTCGATCGCCAGGTCGGGGCGGGCAACGTCGCCGACGAACAGGGAGTCGCCGGTCAGCACCGCCGCCGGGTCTCCGCCGCGGCTCGTGTCGCGCAGCAGGAAGGAGGTGTGCTCGGGCCGATGGCCGGGAGTGTGGATCGCCTCGACCGCGATACCGCCCACCTCCAGCGTCCAGCCATCGGCGAAGGCCTCGTGCTCGTACTCGGCGTGCGCGAGCTCATGGATGTGGATCGTCGCTCCGGTGGCGCGGGCAAGGCGGCCGTGCCCGGAGACGTGGTCGGCGTGGTTGTGGGTCTCCAGCACGTGCTCGATCCGCAGCCCGTGCAGCCGGCTGAGCTGCAGGTATGGGTCGATGTCCCACTGCGGGTCGATCACTGCGCCGACGCCGGCGCCCGCGTCCCCGACCAGGTAGGAGGCGCAGCCGAGGTCCTCGTGGATGATCTGGCGGAAGAGCATGTTGTTGCCCTGTCCCGGCTGCTGCCGTGTCCCGGCTCGGCCCAGCGGGTACGGTTCGCTCAGACTAGCGGTCGAGGAAGGAGTGGCATGGGAGTCGAGGAGCAGACCACGCTGGAGCGCGAGCTGGACGAGTTGCTCGCGGTGGAGCGTTTCGAGCCGCCGCCTCCGTTTCGAGCTGCCGCCCTGCTGAGCGACCCAGCGGTCTATGAGGAGGCCGCGGCCGAGCCGGAGGCCTGGTGGCTGCGCCAGGCGACCGAGCTGCTCGACTGGGTCGAGGAGCCAAGCGAGGCGCTCGACGAGTCGAACCCCCCCTTCTACAAATGGTTTGCCGATGGGCGGCTGAACGCCTCGGCCAACTGTCTCGACCGCCACGTCGAGGCCGGGCTGGGCGACCGCGTCGCCTATCGCTGGAGGGGGGAGGAGGGCGAGGAGCGCAACATCACCTATGCGGAGCTGCTCGCCGACGTCCAGCGCTTCGCCAACGCGCTCCGCGACCACGGCATCGGGAAGGGCGACGTCGTCGGGATCTATCTGCCGATGATCCCGGCCGTGGCCGTCGCGATGCTGGCCTGCGCGCGCATCGGGGCCGTTCATAACGTCGTCTTCGGCGGCTTCTCGGCCTCAGCGGTTCGAGAGCGGATGGAGTTCTCCAATGCGAGGGCGCTGGTCACCGTCGATGGGGCGCGGCGCAAGGGAAAGACCGCCGCGGTCAAGGCGCGCGTCGATGAGGCCATGGCGGACGTTGACTCCCTGGAGACGATCTTCGTGGTCCGCCATACGGGGACGGACTGTGAGATGCGGGACGGGCGCGATGTCTTCTTCGAGGATGCGATGGCCGCGGCGGCGGCCGAGTGCGCGCCGGAGCCGATGGGCGCCGAGGACCCACTGTTCATCCTCTACACCTCCGGCTCGACGGCCAAGCCGAAGGGGATCCTCCACACCACGGGCGGCTACATGACCGGCGTCGCCTGGACCCACCGATACGTCTTCGACCTGAAGCCGGAGGAGGACGTGTACTGGTGCGCGGCCGACGTCGGCTGGGTCACCGGGCACTCCTACATCGTCTACGGGCCCCTTGCCAACGGTGCAACGAGCGTCATGTACGAGGGGGCGCCCGACTACCCCGACCGCGACGTCTGGTGGGACATCGTCGAGCGCTATGGGGTGACGATCCTCTACACGGCGCCGACCGCGATCCGCGCCTGCATGAAATGGGGCGCGGAGTACCCGCAGCGCCACGATCTCACGTCGCTGCGGCTGCTGGGCTCGGTCGGCGAGCCGATCAACCCCAAGGCGTGGCTCTGGTACCACAGGATGATCGGGGGAGGGCGCTGTCCGATCGTCGACACGTGGTGGCAGACCGAGACCGGTCACATCCTGATCTCGCCCCTGCCGGGGGTGATCGCCACCAAGCCCGGGTCGGCGACCCTGCCGCTGCCGGGGATCGACGTCGCTGTGTTCGACGAGAGCGGTGAGACGGTGTCCGAGCAGGAGGGCCTGCTGGTCGTGCGTCGCCCGTGGCCGGGAATGCTGCGAAGCCTCTACCGGGAGGAGGACCGATTCGTCGAGACCTACTTCTCTCGCTTTGGCCGGGAGACCTACCTTGTGGGCGATGCCGCCCGGCGCGATGCCGACGGCTACCTCTGGGTGCTGGGGCGTGTCGATGACGTCATCAACGTCTCCGGCCACCGCCTCTCGACCGCTGAGGTCGAGTCGGCGATCGTCTCCCACCCCAAGGTCGCCGAGGCGGCGGTCATCGGCCAGTCAGACGAGCAGACCGGCCAGGCGATCTGCGCCTTCGTGACGCTCGAGGGGGAGCACGAGGGGGACGAGGCGATGGTCGCCGAGCTCTGCGACCACGTCGCCCAGAGAATCGGCAAACTGGCCCGCCCGAAGCGCGTGATCTGGTCCGGCGACCTGCCCAAGACGCGCTCCGGGAAGATCATGCGCCGGCTGCTGCGCGACATCGCCGAGGGCCGCGAGCTTGGCGATGTCACCACCCTGCGCGATCCGGACGTGATGGAGGAGCTCGAGCACAAGATCGCCGAGCGCCGCGACTCAGAAGGCTAGCGCCGGGTCAGCAAGCGGATGCGGCGTTAGGCACCGGGTGCGCTTCGCTCGACCAGGCGGCTGACCGACACCTGCAGTGCATTGAGCTGCGACTGGATCTCGTCCAGCTGGCGGATCGCCTCGGTCTCCGGCGACCGCTCGCCGGTCTCCAGCAGCGCCTCGGCCTCGCTGATCTCGGGCCCGAGGAAGCGCTGGGCGATCGCGCCGGTGAGCAGCGCGACGAACGAGATGCCGACGATCACCACCCCAATCGCGGTGATCTGGCCACCGGTGGTCGTCGGGTGGATGCTGGACCCGAGCGTTGTCATCGAGGTGACCGCCCAGAAGACACCGTCCCAGGCATTGAGATGCTGGCTGTGCTTCTCGAAGCCGACGAACAGCTCACCGCCGGCGATAGCCGTCAGAACCGAGAGCAGCGCCGCGTAGTGCAGCCCGCGCAGGGAGAAGACCTGGCGCGAGAGTTGAGCGAGGCGCAGCAACCGCAGCAGGCGGAGCAGGCGCAGCGCACGCAGGCTCTGCAGGCCCGCCGGCAAGACGGGCGGCGTGAAGACGACGATGATGAGGTCGAGCGGGTGGCGACGAAGCCACTTCCCGCGTTCCGGCACCACCGCCAGCATCACGATCAGCTCAGCCAGGAAGGCGAGCCACGTGATCCAGTTCAGCCCCTGAGCCACATCCTCGAGCGCCCCACCGGGGTGAGACTCCGTAATCGCGACGGTTGGGATCACCAGAGCCGAGGCGACCATCATCGGCGCGTCGAGGATCCTGGCAACGCGCGTGCTGCGCGCATCCATCCCCGGCTCGTAGCGAACCGGCTGCTCGGCTGCCGCTGCGCTCATCCGCGTCTCCTTCGACGCGGCAGCTCGTGTGCCTACCCGGACTCAGATGTTGGGACCGGATGTGAGGATCGTGCTCGCGCTGCTGGCCGCGCTGATGCCGAGCCTCGCCCTCGAGGTCCCGGTGCTGGCGCTGCTGGGCGCTTCCGCGGTCACCTTTGCGGCGGGGTTCAACTCCTCCCTGCAGCTCACGGCGCGACCCGAGATGCGCGGGCGCATGATGGCGCTCTACTCGGTCGTCTTCCTCGGCTCGACTCCGATTGGGGCCCCGCTCGTGGGCTGGCTGTCGGAGACCTACGATCCCCGCGCGGCGCTGCTCCTCGCCGCCTCGGCGGGGCTCTTAGCAGGGGCGGGCGGCTACGCTGCGCTTGCCCGGTCGCGATCGCGCCTCGGCAGCTGGAACAGCACCGAGAAGATCGCCAGCCCGACCACGTTGAGGGCGAGCTTGTAGTCGATCTCGACCGATCCGAAGATGTCGTCGCGGGTCGGTCGCGCTCTCGGGATCAGTCCCGCCAGGCCGAAGATCAGATCGACGACCAGCGCCGCAATCACCATCGTCACGAACATCAGCGCACTGATCCGCAGGGCGAAGGCGGTCCCGTAGTACTTGCGGTAGGCGGCGACGATCGTCAGCACGATCAGGTCGGCGAAGATGAAGGCAATCACCCCGGCGAAGCTGATCCCGCCCGACCACAGCACCGCGGCGAGCGGCACGTTCCCGATCGAGCAGACGAAGCTGAGGATCGCGATCAGCGGCCCGACGAGGACGTTCTCGATCGTGCGGATGGCTGCCGGCGCGTCGGTGACGAAGAGGAAGTTGAAGAAGTCGTCACCGAGCAGGCCGATGAAGCCGGCCAGCAGGAAGCCGATCGTGATCTCCTTCCACAGCATCGTCCAGTCGGCGCGGAAGTTGGCGGCGACCTCCTTCCAGGCGTCGACCGAGGTCAGCCGCCCTCGGAGATCCAGCCCCTCGTCCCCGCTGCTCCCGCCATGCTCGTGCGCGTGTTCCTCCTGTGCCTCCTGGGCGTGCAGGCGCGCCTGCTCCTCCAGGCGCGGCGAGACGAAGAAGCGCAGCAGCACGGCCATCAGCACGATCAGGATGACGCCGCCCACGTACTCGGCGAGCGCGAACTGCCAACCGATCAGCACCCACAGCACCAACCCCAGCTCCCAGACCAGGTTGGTCGAGGCGAACTGGAAGGCGAGCGCGGTAGTCGCCGATGCCCCCTTCGCGAACAGCGACCGTGCGATCGCGATCGCCGCGTAGGAGCAGGACGATGAGGCCGCACCGAGCCCGGTCGCCCAGGCGACGGGCCGCGGGCCGCGGCCCGACAGCGTCGTTTCGATCCGCTCGCGCGGCACCCAGGCCTGCACGATCGCGGAGATCGCGAAGCCAAGCACCAGAGCCCACCAGACCTCATAGGCCATCAGGAACGACTGCTTGAAGCCCTCGCCGATTGTGCTCAGGACGTCAGCCATGCGCTGTGGACCGTCATCCTCGCAGGCCGCTCAGCGTCGTTCGATCCTGAGCGGCCCGCGTTCTTTGGCGTCATTCGATTCCCAGGCGCCGCGCCCGCCGCGTGTCAGCCGATTCCCAGCCGCCGCGCCCGCTCGGCGGCTCGGGCGACGACCTCCTCGGAGCCCTCGACCTCGCCCCCGCGCATCAGCACCCGGCCCGCGACGACCGTGGTGTCGACGACGGCGCCGCTTGCCGCGTAGACGAGGTTGGACGCCAGGTCGCCCAGGCCCAGCTCATAGGAGTCGGTGCGCAGCAGCAGGAAGTCGGCGGGGGCGCCGGCGGAGAGTGGCTCGTGGTCGCCGCGGAGCAGCGGGGCAGAGGCGCCGGTCGCGATCCCCCAGGCCTCGGCAGCGGGCAACACGGTCGGGTTGCCGCTGATATGGCGCTGCATCAGGGCGAAGACCTTGAGGTCCGAGAAGAGGTCGAGCGAGTCGTTGGAGCCGGCGCCGTCGGTGCCGAGCCCGACCGCCACTCCCGCCAGTCGGGCCGCGACGTAGGGCAGGACGCCGCCCACCGCCAGCTTCATGTTGGCGACTGGGGCGGCGACCACGGTGCACCCGCGTTCCGCGATCAGCGCCAGCTCCGCTGAGCTGAGCCAGACGCCGTGGGCGATCACCGTGCGCTCTCCGAGCAGGCCG
The DNA here is from genome assembly GCA_963707965.1 of uncultured Solirubrobacterales bacterium. Taxonomy (GTDB): domain Bacteria; phylum Actinomycetota; class Thermoleophilia; order Solirubrobacterales; family 70-9; genus VRUE01. The sequence goes on along the minus strand of CAVPRR010000007.1, from coordinate 174,400 downwards.
AGCGCGTCGAGGTAGGCAGCCGGCGGCACGCCGTGCGCGGCGCGGCAGTCCTTCACCTCCTGCTCGGTCTCGGAGAGGTGGATATGAAGCGTCACGCCCCGCTCTGCCGCCTGCTCGCCGGTCCAGCGCAGCAGCTCTTCGCTGACGGTGTAGATCGAGTGGGGGGCAACGGACACGTCGATCGCCGGGCCGTGGCCCGCCAGCGCGTCCAGCTCGCCCCGAACCCGCGCCTGCGTCTCGGCGGTGCGGCCGTCGGCATCGAACAGCGGGCCGCCGATCGTCGCTCGCAGGCCGGCGTCCTCGACGGCGCGTGCCGTCGCCTCCGGCTGCCAGTACATGTCCCAGAAGCGCGCCGTGCCGGTGCGAATCATCTCCACGCACGCCAGCCGCGTGCCCCAGTAGACGTCCTCGGGCCCCAGCCTCGCCTCGACCGGCCAGACCTTCTCCTGCAGCCAGCGCATCAGCGGCAGGTCGCCGCCGTAGCCGCGGAAGAGGGTCATCGCGGCGTGGGTGTGGCCGTTGACCAGGGCGGGTACGAGCGGCGCCCCCGCAGCGTCGATCGTCTCGTCGCCGGGCTCCGGGGCGACATCGGGGCCGATCGCCACGATCGCTCCGTCGTGGCAGCGAAGGCCAACGGTCTCGCCGTCGAGGAGGGCTCCGACGACCGCCAGTGGTGCCGTCTCCGCGCTGCTCACCGCGTCAGCTCCGGCAGCACCGCGTCCAGGGCGTCGCGAAGCCGGCCGGCGTTGGCCCCGCGCTCCCTCTCCAGCTCCTCGGTCGAGAGCGGGCGGGCGCCGATCCCGTTCGCCAGGTTGTCGACGATGCAGATCGCCGCGTAGGGAAGCCCGAGCTCAGCGGCGACGATGCACTCGGAGGCAAGTGTCATCCCGACGAGGTCCGCGTGGGCGGCGATCAATCGGATCTCGGCCGGCGTCTCGAAGCGGGGGCCGGTTGTCTGCCAATACACGCCGCCGTCGCGGAGCGGGCCCGCTCCGCCCGCAGCCCAAGCGGAGAGAATCTCCCCGCGCCAGGCCTGCTCGAAACCGGGCAGCGCATGGGCACGGGCATCCTCGAGTGTGGTGAGCGTCAGCTGGAGGGCGATGAAGTCGTCGGGGCAGACGATGCTGCCGATCTCGAGTCCGGCGTCGAGCGAGCCGACCGAGCTGACCGCGAGCACCCGGTCGCAACCGGCCTCGACCAGCGAGCGCAGGTTGGCGGCGTGGTCGATCAGGTGCGGGAGGCAGTAGCCCTCGGCGCCGTGGCGCTGCAGCACGGCAGCCTCGTGTGCGGCGGCGACAGTGGCGAACTCCTCGCCGCGCGGGCCGAGGGCGTTGCTGCCGAGGATGACACCGATGCGCCCCACGGCGAAATCCTATTCTTGTACCAATGGTTGACCGGCCATCGGGACGGGACGAGACCGAGGACATGCGCCTCGACCGCAACCTCGGCGAGTTGCTGCAGGAGCTGCGCGTCGCGCTCCCGGGCGTCCAGGTCCTGTTCGCCTTTCTGCTGGCGGTCCCGTTCCAGAGCAACTTCACAGACATCTCCTCCTTCGACGAGAAGGTCTATTTCGTGACCCTGCTCTGCACGGCGGTCTCTGCGGCGCTGCTGATCTCGCCGACGGCATATCACCGGATGACCTTTCGCTACCAGCAGAAGCGCCGGCTCGTCTTCGTCGCCAACCGCATGGCGATCGCCGGGCTGGGTTTCCTGGCGCTGGCGATGACGGGGGCGGTCATGCTGATCACCGACGTTCTGTTCGGCGTGGCCGCGACGGTGGTCACCAGCACCGCCGCAGCCGCGATGTTCGCTGTGCTCTGGTACGTGCTGCCGCTGCGGCGGCGACGGCTACCGTGAGGGTGCCTGCCGTGCCGCCCGGTCGTTGGACAGCGCGGCAAGCTCCTCCGCGAAGGAGTCGAGGAAGGGCACGTCGGCCGCGGTGCGCTGGAGCATCTCCAGGTCCTGCCGCCACACCTCGACCTTTTCGTCAAGCGGCGCCTTCAGCTCCTCGCCGGCCCTCTCGCCCTTCAGCTCGTAGAGGTCGCGCAGCATCCTGATGTTCGTCAGCTTGTCGGCGGCGTAGATCGCGTGCGCGTCCCGCCCGGCGCGCTCGACGCCGCGCCGGTGTTCCTCCTTGCGCTTCGCGTATGGCTCGGTCGAGCTGCTGTCGGTGAGCACCTCGACCAGGCGGCCCACGGGCGCCCCGAAACGTTCGCGCACCTGCTCCAGCTCGAGCTCGCTGTCCTCGACCACGTCGTGCAGGAGTGCCGCCGCAAGGACATCGTCGGGGAAGCCGTGCTCGGCGAGCAGCTCTGCGACCGCCAGTGGGTGATCGATGTAGGGGAGGCCGGCGCTGCCGTTGCGCACATGGCCCGCGTGGGCCTGGCGCGCCACCGCGAGAGCGGCTCGAACCAGGTCAGAGCGTTCGAGCGCGGCGTCGACACCGGGCGGGGTCATGCTCACCGCAGGTTAGAGCCCTGAGCACGCTGAGCGCGAGTCCGGGCTGCGGTCATCTTCGCAGGGCCGCGGTCATCTTCGAAGATCCCCGCACTCAACCTGTCGTCGCAGCGGCAGGCGAGAGAAGCGGCAGCTCGTACTCCGCTCCTTCAGCGCCGAGCTCCACCGTGCCGTGCGTCCCGTCCATCGCACTCCAGCGCTCCCGTGCTTCCTCGCCGAGCCGATCCAGGCGCTCGTCGGAGTGCAGCGGGTCATGGTGAAAGAGGATCGTGCGCTCGGCACCGGTGCGATGCGCGAAGGAAAGGGCATGGGAGAGGGAGGAGTGCCCCCAGCCGAGGTGTTCCGGGTACTCGGCATCGGCGTACTGACCGTCGTGAATCAGCAGCGATGCATCGCGCGCCAGTGCGAAGCCCGAGATCCAATCCTCATCGAGCGTCTCGATATCGGCGCCGAGTGCCGGCTCGTGGTCGGGGATGTAGGCAAGCGAGGTCCCACCGTCGTCGATCCGGTAGCCGAGCGTGGGGCCGCGGTGGGCGACCGAGGCTGCGCGAATGCGGGCCGAGCCGATCTCCCACTCGCTCTCCGGGCAGTGGCGGAACGAAACGTCGCAGGGCAGCTCCCGCACCTCCACGGGGGAGAGCGGGGCGGAGATGTAGCGGGCGATGCGATCGCGAAGCGAGGCCTCGGGAGAGGCCGGGCCCCAGATCACGATCTCGGTCTGCGTCCGGAAGGCCGGAGCGAAGAAGACGAGCCCCTGGATGTGGTCAAGGTGGAGGTGGGTGAGAAGGATGTGGAGGCGGGTTGGCTCTGTCGCCAGGGCGAGGCCGAGGCTGCGGATGCCGGTTCCGGCATCGAGGGCGAGCAGCGAGCCATCCGAGAGAGTGACCCCGACGCACGAGGTGTTGCCCCCGTAGCGGATGGTTTCGGGCCCCGGGGACGGGATCGATCCGCGCGTGCCCCAGAGCTTGAGCTTCATCTCAGCTGACGCTGCCGTTCGATGAGGTGGGCCAGAAGATTGCGATCGCGCCGCGGGAGCCGTGCGCTGTGAGGATCGGGAACGCAGAGGCCTCCACCGTGTGGCGCGCTCCATCGGCGGAGCGGATCTCGAAGTCCGCGTGGGCGGGACGGCCGTTGCGAACGGCGACCACCAGCGGTAGCTCGTCGTAGGGGATCGGTTCGCCCTTCTCGTCGAAGGGGCCGAACAGCGAGCCCCACTCCTCGGGGCCAACCGTCCCCAGCTCCTCGAAGCGTTTGCCCAGCAGCACCCCCGCTGCCTTGTTGTAGAAAACGAGGAGCCCGCCCTCGTCAACCAGGAAGGCCGGCGTCGAGAGCGCCGACATCAGGTTACGAGCGAGGATCAGCTCAAGAGGCCTCTGCGACACAGATCACACCTTAGAACCTGTCCCAAATGCCCCCGCACATGCGGGGCGCTGCGACAGGTTCTTGGATGTCGGGGTTGACACGGCCGGCGGTGCGGGTCTCTCCTGCAAGAGCCCAGACCACAACTCTCGACCCCACGCCCCGCCCACTGCGTGACATTCGTCACGTATGCCCCATCACCTTCGGTGGGGGTGGAGTGGTGGCGCAGAGCTGAGACCGGCGTCAGCCGACGGCCTGGGCTCTCTGTCCCATTGCCCCTCTGGCCTCACCTTCTGGCCTCGTACGGGGTTGACAGTCGACCCCGTACGAGGCTATCCGGCAAGCAGAGTCCGCACTGCAGGCGCCGCCGCCCGACGCCTCAGCCGGACCGCTCGGACGCTACCGAAGACGATCACGACGTTGCGCCAGATGGCGAAACGTCGTGATCGCAGCGTCGCTCGGTCTCGTCCGGACTGCGGGCGTTTTTCGCTGCGGTGCCCCTAGAGTTTGCCGATCTTGAAGATCTTGGTGCCGCAGTCCGGGCATATACCCTGGATCGCTGGCCGACCGTTTTTCATGGTCACCTGTTTGGCTTCCTTGATCTCGACCTTCTTGCGCTCTTTGACGCAGTATCCCTCGGGCATCGGGGGGTCTCCTTTCGCTGCCGCTATCGGCAAGGCTCGCGCCTATGCGCGAGGTGGGATTGCGGCGAATGTAACGGAGGCAGGGGACGGCGCTCGCGCACAGTAGTGCGTATCAGCACAATCCCCTATTCCTGCTGTTCGCGTGCGCGGCGGAGGATTTCCTGCAGATTGCTGCCGCCGGAGCCGGTGTCGCCGGTGCCTTCGTTGCTCGCACCGCTGCTCGAGTCGCCGCTGGACACACCATCCGCGGTTCCGCTCGAGCCGCCACTCGTGCCACCGCTGGACCCACCGCCGCTCGAGCCGCTATTGGCGTTGCCTGAGCCACCGCCACCTTCCTGCAGCTCCTTCACCTGCGCCTGAAGGGCTTTGACTTCGGCTTCGAGCTGGCTTGCGCCGGTTGCGGACGTTCCCTCGCCGATCCGCGCTTCGAGCTTCTCCTGAAGCGCCTGCACGTCACCCTCGCTCACCGAACTGTCCTGTGCGTCGACGGCGAGGAAGATTGCAGCGCCGGCGCCACCCACCGCGATCACGGCGAGGACAAGGAAGACGCGGGTGCGCATGCCGAGCTTGCGCTCCACCTCTCCTATCCAGGCGCGCAGCCCGTCCAACGGCATCACTCCAATCTAGTCGAGAACCGCGCCAGATAGCCCGGTCAACTACCCTGCGGCCCGCACACCAGCACCCCGATATCAAGGAGAAGCCCGCATGCCCGAAGCAGTTATCGTCGACACCGTTCGCACGCCGATCGGCCGCGCCTTCAAGGGCTCGCTCGCCCAGCTGCGCCCCGACGAGATGGGGGCCTACGTCGTCGACCAGCTGCTCGAGCGCAATCCCGAGGTCGACCCGGCCTCGGTCGAAGACCTCTTCTGCGGCTGCGGCATGCCGCAGGGCCTGCAGGCCTTCAACATCGGCCGAACCGTCTCTCTGCTTTCCGAGAAGCTGCCCCAGGAGGTCAATGGGGTGACCATCTCCCGCTACTGCTCCTCGAGCCTCGACGCGATCCGCCATGCGGGCAACGCGATCAAGGCCGGCGAGGGCGACGTCTACATCGCCGCCGGGGTCGAGTGGGTGAGTCGCTACAACGAGCGCACCGAGCCGGCCGGCGTCGCGGACCAGAACGAGAACCTGCAGGGCAACGACGGCCAGCCCAACGCTTACATCGAGATGGGCAAGACGGCCGTCAACGTCGCCGAGAGGTACGAGGTCAGCCGCGCCGACATGGACAAGTTCGCGCAGCGCTCCCAGGAACTGGCGGTGAAGTCCCAGGAGGACGGCTTCTTCGACCGCGAGATCGTGCCGGTGAAGCTGCCCGACGGAACCGAGGTCAGCAGGGACGACGGCCCGCGCGCCTCATCGACGCTGGAGAAGCTCTCCGAACTGCCGGAGGCGTTTGGCGGAGGCGGCGTCACGGCTGGCAACTCCTGCCCGCTCAACGACGGCGCCGCCGCGGTGCTGCTGATGAGCGCCACGAAGGCAAAGGAGCTGGGTGTCACGCCGCGTGCCCGCATCGTCACCGCAGCCACCTTCGGTAACGAGCCCGAGTACATGGGCGTCGCCCCGATCGGCGCGATCAAGAAGGTGCTCGACCGGGCGGGGATGACGTCCGGCGACATCGACGTGGTCGAGCTGAACGAGGCCTTCGCTGCCCAGGTGATCCCGATCATGGACGAGTGCGACATCCCGCTGGAGAAGCTCAACACGCACGGCGGCGCGATCGCCCTCGGTCACCCGTTCGGCATGACCGGCGCCCGGATCATGGGCACCCTGCTCAACGCGATGGAGACCGACGATCACCAGGTCGGTCTGGAGACGATGTGCGTGGCCGGCGGCCAGGGCAAGGCGATGGTCGTCGAGCGCATGAGCTGAGCGCCGCGCCGTTCTATACGGCGTCGAATATCTGCTCCACGAAAAAACGCGCAGCGGCGTCAAGGCGATCGCCGTAGGTTCGCTCGGCGATCGCCAGCACATCCTCGGCGCTGTCAATGCCCAGCTCGCGCGCCAAGAGCCGTAGGTCATCCTCATCCTCACCTACTCGGTGGGCCAGCACCTTGAGGGCCAGCAGCGTCTCCGGCGACGCCGTCAGGCAGCGCAGGCCCGGCAGATCGAGCACCGGCGCGGCGTTCGGGTCATCACTCGCCAGAAATCCCTTGACCGCATCGTTCAACCAACCGCCGGGCAGGTCGAGCCGCGCGGCCACCGTTTCCGCGGCTTCGTAGATTGAGCTCTTCGGCTCGAAGATTGCGTCGATGTCTCGAGTTGCGCGGCGCTCGTCGAAGGCAAGGGCAATCGCGGCGCCGCCAACGATGTACATCTCGCCGCTGATCCCGCGCCGGTCCAGCTCCTCGGCGAGAGCGGTCAGAGCGCCGATGATCTCACCTCGATCCATCGATCAGACGCGGTGGAGCGATCGCTCGGGAATGAAGACACCCCGTCGCCGGAAGGCGGCCGGGGCCTGGGCTATTGCGGTTGCGCGAAAGCCCGGCGTCTCGCTGACGAACCAGAAGCTGTCCAGAAAGCGCTGTGGCTCCAGCGACCAGGAGGGGCGCTTGAGGCCATGGACCGCGGCCAGGTGCTCCGCAAGGGCCCCGAGAAAGGCGTCTTGGCGGTGGTCCCCGGTTGCCTCCGGACGCTCCGCGATCGCTTCGGACCGCATCAGGTCGTCGCCTCGCAGCGCAAACTCGTCGAGGAACTCGCGCACCGAGTGACCGAAGTCCTGACCGCTGCAGGAGCGTTTCGCGATGCGCGCGAGCGTCTGACTCAGGCTCTGCGGTGACGGGGGATGTGAAGCCAGCCAGTCCGAACGAGTTGCAAGTCGCTGTGCCATGGCTGGATCGTAGACTTCGCCTCCCACGGGACGAGGGGATCGAGTTGCAGGAGGAGAGGGGATCGAGTTGCAGGAGGACGAGGGGATCGAGTTGCAGGAGATGGAGACGGTTACGTACGAGAGCGGCGACCGGGTCGCCCGCATCACGCTGAACCGGCCCGAGCGGGGGAACGGGATCGTGCCGCGTATGCCGGTCGAGATCGCCGCCTGCGTCGAGCGCGCCAACCTCGATCCGGACGTGCACGCGATCGCCCTGGCCGGCAACGGCAGCGGCTTCTGCGGCGGCTACGACCTGATCGCCTCGGCCGAGGGCGACATGAGCGGCCTCGGCGAAGGCGCCGAGGCGGGCGGGGACGAGACACGGCCCGGTTCGCCGCTCGCCCCACCGCCACCCGGCTCGCCGGTCGACCCAGCGACGATCGCCGCCAACCACGCGCCGGAATCCGACTGGGACCCGGTGACCGATTTCCAGTTCATGTGGCGCAACGTGCGCGGCTTCATGAGCCTCTTCCACTCCGAGAAGCCGGTGGTCTGCAAGGTCCATGGCTACTGCGTCGCCGGCGGCACCGACATGGCCCTCTGCTCGGACCTCCTCGTCGTCGCCTCCGACGCGAAGATCGGCTACCCGCCGGCCCGCGTGTGGGGCTCGCCGACGACGGCGCTGTGGGCCGCGCGCGTCGGACCGATGCGGGCGAAGCGGCTGCTGCTCACCGGCGACTCGCTGAGCGGCGAGCAGGCGGCGGAGTGGGGGCTCGCCACCGAGGCGGCGCCGGCCGGAGGAGCTGGACGCCCGCTTCGAGTCGACTGCTCGGAGCGAGTCGCCCGGCTGCCGATCAACCAGCTCGTGATGATGAAGATGCTGGTCAACCAGTCGCTCTACGCGCAGGGCCTCCACCAGACCCAGCTGCTCGGGACCTTCTTCGACGGGATCGCCCGCCACACCGAGGAGGGGCACTCCTTCGTCCGCCGGGCAGCCGAGGCCGGGTTCAAGGAGGCGGTGCGGGAGCGCGACGAGCCCTTCGGCGACCTGGGCCGGCACGGCTTCGGCGTCGAGTAGACAGAGCGCGGCAGGGCTGTGGGTAGTCTTTCCCGATGACTGTCTCAATGGACAGCGAGCGGCGCAACGGGCACCGCGCCAGGCGATCTGTCGCCGTGGTCGGGGGAGGGTTCGGCGGCGTCGGGGCGGCGGCGATGCTGCGCCGGGCAGGCTATGAGAACGTCACCGTGTTCGAGCGCGGCGAGCGGGTCGGCGGCGTCTGGAACCACAACACCTACCCGGGCGCCGCCTGCGACGTTCCCTCTCACCTCTACGAGTTCTCCTTCGCGCCCAACCGCTGGTCGCGGCGCTACGCGCCCCAGGCCGAGATCCAGGCCTACGTGGAGGAGGTGGCGCGGCGCTTCGGGGTGCTGGAGAACGTCCGCACCGGAACCGAGGTGAGGAGCGCCCGCTGGGACGACCAGCGCGGCTGCTGGCAGCTCGAGACCAGCGCCGGGTCGCACGAGGCCGAGGTCCTGCTCACCGCCTGCGGCCAGCTCTCGGTGCCGAAGAAGCCGTCCATCCCCGGGCTGGAGAGCTTCGCAGGGCCGGCCTTCCACACGGCCGAGTGGCGGCACGACGTCGAGCTCGCCGGAAAGCGGGTTGCCGTGATCGGCGCCGGGTGCAGCGCAATCCAGGTCGTGCCGGCGATCCAGCCGCTGGTCGAGCGGGTTGACGTCTACCAGCGCTCGCCCGGCTGGACGATTCCGAAGATGGACTATGCCTACCCGAACTGGGCGCACACGCTCTTCAGGCGCCTGCCGGTGCTGCGCCGTCTCGACCGTGCCTTGGTCTTCGCGCTCATGGAGCTGGGCGCGGCGGCGATGACCGGTCAGCGCTGGCTCTTGCCCGCCTTCCGTGCGGCCGGTCGCCGCCAGATCACCAGGGCAATTGACGACCCCGAGCTGCGCCGCAGGGTGACCCCAACCGACGAGGTCGGCTGCAAGCGGGTGATGCTCACCGACGAGTGGTACCCGACCCTGACCCGGCCGAACGTGGAGCTGGTGGCGGATCCGATCGCGGCGGTGACACCGGGCGGGATCCGCACCGCGGACGGCGTCGAGCGGGCGGCCGACGTGCTCGTCCTCGCCACCGGCTTTGCCACGCATGGCTTCGTCGCGCCGATGGAGGTGATCGGCCGCGGCGGTCGCAGCCTGGCCGAGGAGTGGGGGGAGGTTGCCCGCGCCTACCTGGGGCTGAGCGTCCCCGGCTTCCCGAACATGTTCCTGCTCTACGGGCCGAACACCAACGGCGGCACCGGTTCGGTGATCCACACGATCGAGTGTGGGATCGGGCACGTGCTGGAGGCATTGCGCGAGATGGAGCGCGCCGAGGCGAACCGGATCGAGGTTCGCCGCGAGGCGGCTGAGCGTTTCGACCGCGAGCTGCGCGCCGCCCTGGCGGAGACGGTCTGGCACACGGGCTGCACAAGCTGGTACGTCGACGAGAACGGCAACGACCCCAACCAGTGGCCGTGGCTTTGGAGCACCTACCGGCGCCGCACCGCCAGGCTCACGCCCGGTGCCTATGAGCTGAGCAGGCCGCCCGCGACGGTTGCAGCCGGCACCGCGGCGTAGCGCGCGCCGCCGCCGGCGGTGGCGGCAGCGGTTTCATGCCAGTAGGGTGCGCGCCGCGATGAGCGAGCCGCCCGCCACCGAGGACCGCTCGGCGATCACGCCCGAGAACGTCCGCGCCTTTCTCGGCGACAGCTTCCCGGGCCACCTCGGGATCGAGCCGCTGGAGATCGAGGACTCCCATGCCACCGGGAGGATCGTCGTCGACAAGAGACACCTGCACCCCGGCGGCTACGTGCACGGAGGCGTCTGGACGGCGCTTGGCGACACCGTCGCGGCCTGGACGACGTTTCGCAGCATCCCGGCGGGCCACAACTTCACGACGATCGAGTTGAAGCTGAACGTCTTCTCGGCCGGGCTGCCCGGAGATGAGATCGTCGCCGTCGGCGAGCCGCTGCACGTCGGCCGCAGCACCGTGGTGATCGAGGTGAAGATCGAGCGCCGCCGCGAAGGCGAGGAGCCGCGCCTCGCGGCCAACCTCATCGTCACCCAGTTCGTGCTGCCGCCGGCTGGCTGACGGGCGGCCGGACACGCGGCGAGCGGCGGCTGGCTACCCGGCCTTGTTCCGCCGCCGCCCGATCCATCGCGGGGCGGCCGGCAGCTGGAGGCCCATGAACCCCGAGATCGATTCGTCGGCCTCGGGCGCCTCCAGGCGCTCGATCTGCGGCAGGCGCCACAGCGCGCTGGCAATCGTCAGGCCGACCGCCGAGCAGAGGAGCGCGAGGAACCACTGGGTTGCGTCGAGCAGCACCATGTCGAAGAAGTCGCGGACGGGCGCCGCGGCGAGTATCAGTGCGAACAGCGCGCCCAGCCCGGCGACCAGGGCCAGCATGTAGCTCTGGATGGCGATGTGCTCGCGCCCCGGGCCGCGCTCCAGCAGCAGCACGAAGGAGAGTCCGAGCACGATCAGCGTCGTCGTGGCGGCGGTGCGGCCGGCTTCCAGCGACCCGCCGAAGACAGTGTCGACGAGGAAGAAGCAGAGGATCGAGCCAAGCGCCGTCGCCAACCCGGCGGGGACCGCGAACGCGGCAAGGGCGCGCAGCAGCCGCCCCCGGTAGAGCGGCCCGTCCGAGGGCGCCAGGGCCAGTACGAAGGAGGGGATGCCGATCGTCAGGAACACGGCCAGGGTCAGGTGCCGGGGAAGGAACGGGAAGGCGAAGCCCGGCACCGCAACGAGCAGGATCAGCGCCGCTGCGTAGACGGTCTTTGTCAGGTAGAGGCGGCCCAGCCGGTGGATGTTCCTCGCGATCCGCCGGCCCTCGGCAACCGCCTCCGGCAGTCGCGCGAACTGGTCCTTGAGCAGCACCACGTCGGCGATCCCCTTGGTCACCTGAGCGCCCGAGCCCATCGCGACCGCCAATCGCGCCTGCTTCAGCGCCGGCACGTCGTTGACCCCGTCCCCGATCATCGCCGTGTAGCGCCCCGAAGCGCTCAGCGCCTCGACCAGTGCCCTCTTCTGCTCGGGCGCGATCCGGCAGAAGATCGTGTTGCGCAGCGCGGCCTCGGTGAGCAGCTCCTGGTCCTCGGGGAGCTCGGAGCCTTCGATCACTCCCGCGTCCGCCCGCACGCCGACCGCGTAGGCCACCGCGGTCACGGTGGCTCGCGCGTCGCCGGAGATCAGCTTCAGGTCGACCTTCTCCTCGCGGATGAAGGCGATCGTCTCGGCCGCGTCCGGGCGCAGCGTCTCCTCCAGCACCACCAGCGCCAGGGGCGCCAGCCGCGGCGGCGGCGCGCCGGAGGGGTCGTCGGGCAGCGCCTCGCTCGACTCGCCGAAGGCAACGACACGGCGGCCCGCCGCCGTTTCCTCCTCAAGCTTTCGGCTCAGGCCCGGAGGTAGGGTCAGCGCCCCGACCTTCTCCAGCACGTCGGGGGCCCCCAGCACGTAGCTCGTACGGCCGATCCGCAGGCCGCTCCACTTCCAGGCGGAGGAGAACGGCACCTCCCCGCCAACCCGCCCAGGCTTGGCGGGAAACCGCTCGGCGATCGTCTCGAGCGTCCGGTTGCGGTCCCCGGCACTGGCCGCGAAGCGCCCCAGCGCCGCGTGCGCCGTCTCCGTGTCGACTCCCTCGGCGATCTCGACGCCCACCAGCCGCAGCTCGCCGTCGGTCAGCGTCCCGGTCTTGTCGACGCAGATCGTGTCGACCGAGGCGAGGCTCTCGGTGGCGCTCATCTGCTGGACGAGCGTGTCCCGGCGGGCAAGCCGCACCACCGCAACCGCGAAGGTGACGCTCATCAGAAGCACGAGCCCCTCGGGGATCAGCGTCACCAGGCCGGCGGTCGCCGTCTGCGCGGCCTCGACCAGGTCGACGCTGCGCACCCTGAAGGTCAGGAGGAGGATCGCCGCCAGCGGCACCATCACGTAGGTGCAGGCGACGATCACCCGGTTCACCTCTCCCTGCAGCGGCGAGGGCGGGTGGCGGAAGGCCCTTGCCTCACCGGCGAGGCGCCCCGCGTAGCTCTCCTCGCGCACCGCGTCGATTCTGCAGTAGCCGGAGCCGGAGATGCAGTAGGAGCCCGACAGCGCCCGCTGGCCAAGCCCCTTGCGCACGCCGTCGGCCTCGCCGGTAAGCATCGACTCGTCAAGGGTCATCCCGCGGCTGCGGATCACCTCGCCGTCGGCCACCAGCTGGTCGCCGGGCTCCACCCTGACGATGTCGCCGGGCACGACCTCCTCGGCGAGCAGGCTCCGGACCTCGCCGTCGCGAACCACCCTGGCGTGCGGCGCCACCAGCACCGCCAGCTCGTCCAGCGTCCGCTTCGCCTTCAGCTCCTGGCGTATCCCGATGTAGGAGTTGACGATCGCAATCAGCCCGAAGACCGCGTCGGCGAAGAGCCCCAGCGAGACGATCAGCACGAAGAAGACGCCGATGATCGCGTTGAAGAGCGTGAAGACGTTGCCGGCGACGATGCTGGACACCGAGCGCGACGACGTCTCAGCGGGCGGCCCCAGCTTGCGAAGGCGCTCGGTCGCCTCCGCGCTCGACAGATCCTGCTCGATCGCCGCGTCGGTCATGGCCTCACCCCCGCTCTTTCGGCAAGACCCCCGTATTCAACCGAGTCGGTCATGGTCCGTATTCAATAGGGTGCGAGCCGGATGCCCGCGTTGAAGCTTGGACTCAACCTCGGCTACTGGGGGATCGGCCCGGCCGGGCAGGATGCGGTCGAGGTTGTTCAGGCCGCTGAGCGGGCCGGCTTCGAGTCGGTCTGGGCGGCTGAGTCCTATGGCTCCGACGTGGTCAGCGTGCTCGCCTGGCTGGCCCCGCAAACGGAGACGATCAACCTCGGCGCCGCGATCATGCAGGTTCCGGCTCGCCCGCCGGCCGCCGCCGCGATGGCCGGCGCGACCATCGACAAGCTCTCCGGCGGGCGCTTTCTGTTTGGCTTCGGCCCCTCGGGGCCGCAGGTCTCCGAAGGCTGGTACGGGGTGCCCTACGCCAAGCCCTGGGGCCGGACCCGCGAGTACGTCGAAGTCGTGCGCGAGATCATCGCCCGCGAGGGGCCGCTCGAGCACGACGGCGAGCACTACACGCTGCCGCTGCCCGGAGGGGAGGGCAAGCCGCTGAAGCTCAACTTCCACCCCGAGCGCAACCGCATCCCCGTCTTCCTCGGGGCGATCGGCCGCAAATCGGTCGAGCTGGCAGCGGAGATCGCCGACGGCTGGATTCCGATCTTCTTCAGCGTCGACGCCTTCGAGCAGACCTGGGGAGAGCATCTCGAGGCGGGCTTCGAGAAAGGCGGCCGCAGCCGCGCCGACCTGGAGGTCTCGCCCTCGCTGCAGGTGGCCATCGACGGCGACCAGGAGGCGGCGAAGAGCGTGGTCAAGGCCGGCCTCGTCCTCTACTTCGGCGGCATGGGCAGCCGCAAGACCAACTTCTACGTCGATCTTGCGCACCGCTTCGGCTTCGGCGAGGTGGCCGACGAGGTGCAGCGCCGCTTTCAGGACGGCGATCGTGGCGGCGCCTTCGAGGCGGTGCCGGACGAGATCGTCGAAGCGACCTCCCTGGTTGGAACCGAGCAGGAGGTCGCCGAGCGGGTCGAGCGCTTCCGCGGCGCCGGCATCGATCGCCTCATCGTCTCGCCGGTCCACGTCGACCGCGCCGAGCAGCTCCATACGATCGAGCGGCTCGCCTCTCTCGCCAACTGACGATCGCCAGTCCCGCCAACTGACGCTCGCCAGTCCCGCGTTCCCATGCGGATTGACGTGCGTCGCGGGGAACGTCAGCGCGTCGTTGGGCCTTCATTGCATAGTCTTCCGCGCCGCAACCTGCCCGTATGAAGATCGGAGTTCCGAAAGAGACAGCTGAGGGAGAGCGCCGCGTCGCGCTCGTCCCGGACATTGTCAAGTCGCTTCGGAAGAACGAGAAGATCGAGGTTCTGGTCGAGTCCGGCGCCGGCGAGGCAGCCGGTCATCCCGATTCCCAGTACAGCGAGGCCGGGGCTGAGGTCACGAGCGCCGACGCTGCCTGGGGCGCCGAAATCGTCCTGCGCGTCGCTCTCCCTTCGACCGAGGACATCGGCCGGCTCAGCTCGGGCCAGCTCCTGATCGGGCACCTGTCGCCCTGGACCTCGGCCGAGACAAACAGGGCGCTGGCGCAGGCCGGGGTCACCAGCTTTGCGATGGAGGCGATTCCGCGCATCACGCGCGCCCAGGCGATGGACGCCCTTTCCTCCCAAGCCGCCGCCGCCGGGTACGCGGCGATGCTGATCGCCGCCCGGGAGTCGGGCCGCTTCTTCGGCATGATGACCACCGCCGCCGGCACCGTGCCGCCGACCAAGGTGCTCGTCCTGGGGGCTGGCGTCGCCGGTCTGCAGGCGGTTGCCACCGCAAAGCGCCTCGGCGCGATCGTCACCGGCTTCGACATCCGTCGCGCTGCCTGGGAGCAGATCGCCTCGCTCGGCGGCCGCCCGCTCGAACTGGACTTCATCCCCGACGCTGAAGGCGAGGGGGGCTACGCAAGGCCGCTCACCGACGAGGAGAACGAGAAGGTCGTCGAGGCGATCGGCCAGAACGCCGCAAAACAAGACGTGATCGTCACCACCGCCGCGATCCCCGGTCGCCCGGCGCCGCTGCTGATCACCGCCGCCGCGGTGCGCAGCATGCAGCCCGGTTCGGTGATCGTCGACCTGGCCGCCGAGACCGGCGGCAACTGCGAGCTGACGCAGGCGGGGGAGACCGTGGTCGAGGGAGGCGTCCGGGTCATCGGCTCGCGCAACCTGCCCAGCGAGATGCCGGCGCCGGCCTCCCAGCTCTACGCAAAGAACCTGGAGAACCTTCTGGACCTGATGCTCACCGAGGAGGGTGGGGTGAACGTCGACTTCGAGGACGAGGTGCTCGCCGCGGCCTGCATCACAGAGGGCGGCCAGATCAAGAACGAGAGGGCCGCCAAGTGAACCGAGGGGCACGCGCATGAGCCTGATGACCGAGATCACGATCTTCGTCCTCGCCGCCTTCGTGGGCTTCGAGGTCATCTCGAAGGTGCCCACCACCCTGCACACGCCGCTGATGTCGCAGACCAACGCGATCCACGGGATCGTGATGCTGGGCGGGCTGATCGTCATCGGCTATGCCAACGACCCGCTCGAGTACATCATCGGCACGATCGCGATCGCCTTCGGCACGATCAACGTCGTCGGTGGCTTCATGGTCACCGACCGCATGCTCGGCATGTTCTCCCGCAAGCCGAAGCCGAAGCCGAAGCCCCACGCCGACGGGGAGGGCGGCTCGTGATCCAGGCCGTGCTGGAGCCGGGCGGCGACGCCGCCACGGCGCTCTACATCGTTTCCTTCTCGCTGTTCATCCTCGGCGTCCGCCGCGGCACCCACCCGACCACGGCCAAGCAGGGCAACCTGATCGCCGCTGTCGGCATGGCGGTTGCGGTGGTGACGACGCTGTTGCTCACCGGGATCGGCAACTGGGGCCTGATCGCCGTCGGCCTGGGGGTCGGCACCGCCGTCGGCCTGATCGCCTCGATCCGCGTCCAGATGACCCAGATGCCGCAGATGGTCGCCCTCTACAACGGCGTCGGCGGCGGCGCCGTCGCGCTGATCGCCTGGTCGGAGATCCGCCATGGAATCGGCGAGATCGACTCCGGCGTGCTGAGCTCGATCCCGCTCGACACCCTGATCCCCGTCCTCTTTGCCGCCGTGGTCGGCTCGGTCTCCTTCTGGGGATCGAACGTCGCCTTCGCCAAGCTTCAGGACCTGATCCCGACCCGGCCGCTGGCGGTCCCCGGCCAGCAGGTGATCAACGGGCTCCTGCTGCTCGGCATCGTCGCCGCCTGCGTTTGCATCGCCGTCAACAACGACGGTCCCTCGCAGGGCGTCTTCATCGGGATCCTCGTCGCCGCAGCGTTGCTCGGCAACCTGGTGGTGCTGCCGATCGGCGGCGCCGACATGCCGGTCGTGATCTCGCTGCTCAACGCCTTCACCGGACTATCTGCGGCCGCTGCGGGCTTCGCGCTCGACAACGTGGCGCTGATCGTCGCGGGGACCCTGGTCGGCTCCTCGGGAACGATCCTGACAATGGAGATGGCGACTGCGATGAACCGCTCGGTCGCCAACGTTCTCTTCGCCGGCTTCGGCGGCGCTCCCGCGGGCGGCGGGGCCGCTACGGAGGAGAGGCCCCACACCTCGATCGGCGCCCAGGATGCGGCGATCAAGCTCGCCTACGCCGACTCGGTGGTCATCGTTCCCGGCTACGGCCTCGCCGTCGCCCAGGCCCAGCACGCGATCAAGGAGGTCGCCGACGAGCTGGAGAAGCGCGGCGTCACGGTGTCCTACGCGATCCACCCGGTCGCCGGCCGCATGCCGGGCCACATGAACGTGCTCCTCGCCGAGGCGGACGTCCCCTACGAGCAGCTGCGCGAGATGGAGGACATCAACCCGGAGCTGCCGCGCACCGACGTCGCCGTCGTCGTGGGCGCGAACGACGTCACCAATCCCGCGGCGAAGAACGATCCCGACAGCCCGATCGCCGGCATGCCGATCATCGAAGTCTCAGAGGCCCAGCAGGTGATCGTGATCAAGCGCTCGCTCAGCCCCGGCTTCGCCGGCATCGACAACGATCTCTTCTACGAACCCAACACGTCGATGCTCTTCTCGGACGCCAAAAAGGCCGCCACCGAGATCGCCGCCGAGATCCAGAACCTGTAGCCGCCGGCCCCCGGTTCGCATAGCCCCCGGCTCTCCCCGGCTGCGCATAGCTCCCGCTCCCGGCGCTAAGCCCCGCTCCCCGGTTCGCATAGCCCCCGGCGCGCCCCTGCCGGCCCTCTCCAAGCGCGGGAGTCCTCGCCCACGTCCGGACCCGGAAATCTCTCGCGCCAGGGGGGAGACAATGGACGTGCCATGCACTCGACCACCATATGGGTGGTCGATCCGCTGAACGTCGGGCCGAAAGGGTCGGCAGCGTTACGCTCAGCGTGAACAAGAGGCGGCGGCGCTGGCAACCCGCCAGTACGGCGTGATCTCCCGCCGGCAGCTCCTCGCCGCGGGCTTCGAGTCCTCGCGCGGTCGAGCGCCGGGTCGAGATCGGCCGCCTTCACGTGATCCACAGAGGGGTCTACGCCATTCGGTCATTTGACAGTGCCGTTGCGCGGGCGCTGGTTGGCCGCCGTACTTGCCTCTGGCGAAGGGGCGGTGTTCAGCCACGAAGCGCTGCGGTCGCTCTGGGGGCTGGTGCGCTCGCGCAGTCGGGCGCATCGAAGTCTGGGCCCAGGGGTAGCCGTGACAAGCCGGGCATCCGTGTACATCAGGGCCGCCTGGATCCGAGGGACATGACGGTCAGGGATGGGATACCGGTTACCACCCTTGCCCGGACGCTCTTCGACGTGGCCGAAGTCGTCGACGAAGGGCGTCTCGAACGCGCCTTCGAGGAGGCCGATCGGCTGCGACTGCTTGAGATGCGGGCGCTGGAGGAGATCTGCGACCGCAATCCTGGCCGTCGTGCCCTGCGCCCGATCCGGCGCCTGATCGACGCCGCGCAAGAGCCGGTGACGACTCGCTCGCCCCTTGAGAACCGCTTTGCTGTCTTTTGTCGCCAGCACCGTCTGCCTCCGCCGGTTACAAACGCCTCGATTCTCGGCGGTGAGGTTGACGCCCTCTGGCCCAGCGAGCGGTTGATCGTTGAGCTTGATGGCTACGCCTACCATCACCATCGAGCCGCCTTCGAGCGCGATCGCGCCCGCGACGCCCGCCTGCAGGTTGCGGGCTACCGCGTCATCCGCATCACTGACCGGCGCCTCGATGGCGATCCGGCGTCGGTTGCCGCCGAGATTCGCCGTCTTCTTCAGCGGCCAGACCCGGAGCAGGTACCGCCCTCAGACCCGGAGCAGGTACCGCCCTCAGATCCGGAGCAGGTGCCGCCCGCCGAGCAGGTGCCGCCCTCCGACAGGGTGCCGGGGCGAGGGGCAGACGAGGCGCAGAAGGGGCGCGCGGAGCGGGGGCAGGGGACGGTGGAGTGGGTTGGGTTGCTTCTCATCGTTGCCCTGCTGTTGCTGGGGATGGTTGCGGCCGGAGTGCGGGTGCCTGGCACCGCGCTGGCGCGGGCGGTCGCCTCGCGGATCCTCTGCGCGGCGGCTCTGGCCGACAGCTGTGGCGATGAGCCGGCGCTGATCGGCGCCTACGGCACGGAGGTGGGAAAGCTGGTCCGCCGCCACATGCCGACGATCGTCTTCGAGCACGGCTCCCATGCCGTGCCGGTCGACTTCCGCCGCTGCCGCAGCACCGCCTGCGACGGCGGCCCCGAAAGCGGCCTGGTGCGGCGCAGCGACCGCGGGCTGCCCGTTACCGCCTTCGTCCACGTCGTCGATTGCCGGGCGGGCGCGGCCGAGACCTCCGAGGCGGTGGGTGCCGACTGCTCGGGTGCGCGGGCCGGGCGTCTCTATATCCAGTACTGGACCTACTACGCCGATTCGGCGACATTCCGGGGCGTCCCGGTGGCCGGCGCCGCCGGCTATCACCTCGACGATTGGGAGGGCGTGCAGATCCGCATCGGCCCGGGTGGCCAGGTTGACGAGCGCGCCACGTCACATCACGGCTACAACCACACGAGGAGCGTCGCCAACTGGGTCTCCGACGCCGGGGTCGGCCCACTCCGCGACCTCGCCGAGGTGCTTGGCGCCCGCCCCCGCAACGGCTGGGGCCCGGAGAGCCACCTGCTGCTCGTCTCCGGCGGCAGCCATGCCGGCAACGTGGACGGCGCCATCGACATCGAGCGCCTCACGCCCGGTCCCAGCGTCCACCTGATCCCGCTGGAGTCGATCGCCGCGGCCGGCGCCGCCTATCGCTTCGCGATCAGCGCGCCCTGGAAAAAGCAGGTGTGGCGCGACCCCGAGGCCGCGGGGACGGATTGAGAGTCTCCGGAGGCACCGGCCTCCCGCACCCAACCACACGACCTCGCTAGTGTGTTCGGATCGCCACCGAGGTGACGTCAGTCTCACGCCCCAAGGAAGCGATCGCGACTCGGCTCGCGGAGGCGCGCGAGCGGACGCTGGAGCTGATCGAGCCGCTTGACGACGAGCAGCTCAACCGCGTCTACTCGCCCATCCTCAGCCCGCTGGCCTGGGACCTCGGTCACATCGCCAACTTCGAGGAGCTGTGGCTCGTGCAGACGATCGGCGACCGCGAGCCGCTGCATGGCGAGCTCGGCCGCCTCTACGACGCGATCGAGAACCCGCGCAGGGCCCGCGGCGAGCTGCCGATTCTCCGTGACGCGGAGCTGCGCGTCTATCTCTCCGACGTCCGCGAGCGCACCCTCGAGGTGCTCGACGGGGTGGAGATCGGGGCCGACGTCTCGGACCCGCTGCTGCGCGAAGGGTTCGTCTACGAGCTGCTGCTGGCCCACGAGCACCAGCACAGTGAGACGATGCTGCAGCTCCTGCAGATGGTCGACGGCTATGAGCCGGTTCGCACCGAGCCCTTACCGCGCACCGCCCCCGCCGCCGAGCGAGTCCCGGGCGCCGAGGCCGCCGAGCGAGTCCCGGGCGCCGAGCTCGCCCCTGCCGCCGGGCCCGGCCCGGAGATGGTCACGGTCGATGGGGGAGAGCACACGATCGGGGCCCCCGCCACCGGCTTTGCATACGACAACGAGCGGCCGCGCCACACGGTCGAGCTTGCTCCGTTCGAGATCGATCGAACTCCGGTCACCAACGGTGCGTATCTCCGGTTCATGGAGGAGACCGGCGCCGAGCCGCCGATGTACTGGGAGCGAGACCGGGAGCGGATGGGTCCGCACCGCGATGGGCCGGCGCGAACCGCTCGACCCGGCCCACCCTGTCATCCACGTCTCCTGGCATGAGGCTGCCGCCTTCGCGCGCTGGGCGGGCAAGCGCCTGCCGACCGAGCAGGAGTGGGAGGCGGCATGCGCGGGGGCCGATCGCGCGCGGGCAAACCTCGACCAGCTCAGCTTCGGCACCGCGCCCGCGGGCGCCTACGCCGATGCCCCGACGGCGTGCGGGGCCGTGCAGATGCTCGGCGACGTCTGGGAGTGGACCTCATCTGACTTCCTCGCCTATCCGGGCTTTGAGCCGTTCCCCTACCCGGAGTACTCGCAGGTCTTCTTCGGCGACGCCTACAAGGTGCTGCGGGGCGGCGCCTGGGCCACCCGCACCAACACGATCCGTCCCAGCTTTCGCAACTGGGACCTGCCGCAGCGACGCCAGATCTTCGCCGGATTTCGTTGCGCGAAGGGTGCCGGCTGAACGGCGAGCTGCGCCGAGACGCAAGGAGATCGACGCCCAGATGGCAAACGACACGACGACCGCAGACCGCACCACGACCGCAGACCGCACCACGACCGGGGACCGCACGACGACCGCAGACCGGATAGAGATAGAGGTCCACCTGGCGGCCGATGGCGGGGCCAAGATGGCGCGCGAGGTTCGGCTCGGTCTCACGGCGAGGCCCAAGGAGCTGGCTCCCAAGTACTTCTACGACGAGCGCGGCTCACAGCTCTTCGAGCGGATCACCGAGTTGCCCGAGTACTACCCGACCCGGACCGAGCGGGAGATACTCACCGCCCGCTCGGCCGAGATCGTCGCTACCGCCGGCGAGCCGGGCACGCTTGTCGAGCTCGGATCGGGGTCCGCCGCCAAGACGCGTCACCTGCTGAGCGCTATGCGCGAGGCCGGCTGCCTGCGGACCTACGTCCCGGTCGACATTTCCGAGGAGATCACCCACGAAACGGCCGAGTCCCTGGTTGAGGAGTACCCGGGACTCGCAGTTCGCGGCCTCGTCTGCGACTTCGAGCACGACCTGGAGCGGATCCCCGACGGCGGCGATGGCCGGCTGATCGCCTTCCTGGGGGGGACGATCGGAAATCTTTACCCGGATGCCTGCCGCGAGTTCCTCAGCCGCCTCGCCGCGCTGCTTGGGTCTGATGACTGCATCCTGCTCGGCACCGACCTGGTCAAGGAGCCGCTGCGGCTCGAGGCCGCCTATGACGACCCCGGCGGCGTCACCGCCGAGTTCAACAAGAACGTGCTGCTGGTGCTCAACCGCGAGTTCGGCGGCGACTTCGACCCCGCCGCGTTCGAGCACGTCGCCCTCTATGACGTCGACGAGGCCCGGGTGGACATCCGCCTCCGCTCTCTCACCGACCAGATCGTCCGCCTCGATGGGCTCGACCTCGATGTCCGCTTCGCCGCCGGCGAGGAGATGCGCACCGAGATCTCAGCCAAGTTCACCCGCGAGCGGCTGGAAGCTGTCTACGAGGAAGCGGGCCTGACCCTCAGCGGCTGGTTCACGGACCCAGACGGCGACTACGCCCTCAGCCTCGCGCACCGGGCGTAACCGGCGAGCCCCGCCAACCGGGCGACTCCTTGGCAGGACGTGCCAGCAACTTTTCCCCCACATGGGTGGAAAATCTCGAGCACGTCCGATCCGGGGAAGGCGACACGTCAATTCCGGGGGAAGGCGACACGTCCGATCCGGGGAAGGCGACACGTCAATTCCGCGGGAAGGCGACTCGTCAGTCACTCGTCGCAGCCGCAGTCTCCCGGTGGGCGAGCCCTCGCGTACGGCAGTTCGCCGGTCTCGCGCAGCTCGTGGCGCAGCGAGTTGATCACCGCGCCGGCCAGCAGCGCAAGGCCGAGGACGTAGAACCAGAGCAGGGCGATCAGGATGAAGCCGAGCGTGGAGCCGAAGCGCGAGAGGCTGGAGACGTTGGCGAGGTAGAAGGGGAAGGCCCAGTTGGCGATGCTGGCCGCGGCGGTTACGAAGGCCGCCCCCGGCCACACCGCCCGCCACGGCATGTGGCCCTTCGGGACCGCCCAGAAGATCACGCAGCAGATCGCGAAGGTTATGAGCACGGCGGCGCTGAGCAGCAGCAAGGTGTCGATCGCCTTTATGTTGGCGAGGCCGAACGGCAGCCGGTCGGTGCTGGAGACGAGCGCTCCCTCCATCGTCGGCAGGAAGATGCTGGCGGCGATGAACAGCACGACGACGGCCAGCATCGCGAACGAGAAGCGCTTCTGCTCGACCCAGCCGCGGCATTCGACGTGGTAGATGCGGCAGAAGGCGGTGTCCATCGCCCCCCAGAAGGAGGCGCCGATCCAAAGCGAGCCGAGGAAGGCAGCGATCCCGATCGTGGTCGAGTTTTCCTCGATCCTGTCCAGCACGTCGGTCAGCGTCCCCTCCTCGACGTTGGGGAAGAGGCGCTGCATGTCGTCCAGCACCCCCGTCTCCACGCCCTTTATCTTCAGCACCTGGCCGAAGACGAAGAGGATCAGCAGGGCG
The DNA here is from genome assembly GCA_963707965.1 of uncultured Solirubrobacterales bacterium. Taxonomy (GTDB): domain Bacteria; phylum Actinomycetota; class Thermoleophilia; order Solirubrobacterales; family 70-9; genus VRUE01. Next base: position 151,774 of record CAVPRR010000007.1, on the reverse strand, counting down.
AACGGGAAGACCGCCAGCATCAGGTTGTAGGCGACCATTGCCGAGAGCCCGGTGACGTTCTCCCGGTAGGCGCGCTGCCAGAAGGCATGCAGCCAAAAACCGGGATTTCGGGGGAAATTGGTCACCTTGGCGTTGACGTCAGAAACTGAAGCGCCTATCATGCGAACAGACGTTTGAGAGGGCAAAGGCCCCCCACCCGAAGGCATCGCAGTGCTGATTCGCTTACTTCGAGGACCGCATTGCCGGTCCGCTTTTTCGCGACTTTTCGGCGGCGGCGGCCTTTCATGGGCAGGACTTAACCACCTAGCGGAAAGAAACGAGTGGAGACACGATGCTGGTAGCAGAGCTTCAAGAGCTTGAGGAGATCAAAGGGCTCGTCCAGCGGGGCCAGCAGCTCGGCGTGCTGACATTCGGCGACGTCGCCTCGGCGGTGTCGGAGATAGACCTCGACGAGTCCGACGTCGAGGACCTCTACGGCCACATCGAGAAGCAGGGCATCGAGCTGGTCGAGGACATGGACCCGGCCCAGAAAGCGGCCGCCGAAGCGATGCCCGTCGAAACCGGCAAAAAAGGCCGGCGCCGCCAGAAACAGGCGCTCGACCTGAAACCGGACATGACCACGGACAGCCTGCAGCTGTTCCTCAAGGACATCGGCAAAGTACGGCTGCTGACCGCGGCGGAGGAGGTCGAACTCGCCAAGCGGATCGAGCGCGGCGACCTCGACGCGAAGCAGAAAATGGTCGAGTCCAACCTGCGCCTGGTCGTCTCGATCGCCAAGAACTACCGCAACCAGGGCCTCCCCTTCCTCGACCTGATCCAGGAGGGGACGCTGGGCCTGGTCCGCGCGGCGGAGAAGTTCGACTACCGCAAGGGCTTCAAGTTCTCCACCTACGCGACCTGGTGGATCCGCCAGGCGATCGCCCGCGCCCTGGCCGACAAGGCGCGCACGATCCGCATCCCGGTCCACGTGGTCGAGAAGCTGAACAAGATCGGCCGCGCCGAGCGCAAGCTGGTCACCGAGCTGGGCCGCGAGCCGACCCCGGAGGAGATCGCCGAGGTGACCGGGATCGACCCCGAGGAGGTCGACTCGATCAAGCGCTCCGCCCAGGCGCCGGTCTCGCTGGAGAAGCCGGTCGGCGACGAGGAGGAGTCGGAGTTCGGCCAGTTCATCGCCGACGAGAAGGCCGAGTCCCCCTTCGACCGCGCCGCGGACCTGCTGACCAAAGAGGCGCTGAAGGAGGCGCTTGAGAACCTCTCCTACCGCGAGCGCCGCGTGCTCGAGCTGCGCTACGGGCTGGGCGGCGAGCACCCCCGCACCCTCGACGAGGTCGGCCGCACGTTCAACGTCACCCGCGAGCGGATCCGCCAGATCGAGAACCAGAGCCTCAAGAAGCTCCAGCAGCTGGGCGAAGCGCAGAAACTGCGCGAAGTCACCTGATCGCGACGCCTCATCCACTGCCCGGACCAGAGGGCGGGAGGTGACAGGGTCGAGGGCTGTAGCGGCCGCCGCTAGCTTGCTGATCGGCCGGCCACTTTGCTGCACTGGATTCCTGCCGAGAGGGCGCCCTCGATTGGCGCGACTCGGGTGCCAGAACTGGTCGGCACGCGTGACGCACGCCAGCGTTAAGGCCACCCGCCGCCTGCCGATACAGGTCGGGATGTTCGAGATCGACTCAGCGCTGCGCACGCTGATCGAGCGTGGAGGGCTCCGACCTGCACGTCAAGGTCGGGGCGCCGCCGACGATTCGCCTGCACGGCGAGCTGGTGCCGCTCGAGGGCACGAGCCGCTCAGCGGCGAGGACACCGAGAAGGCCTTTCACGACATCGCCGAGGTGCGCTCGCTGACCGAATTCGAGCAGGACGGGCGAGGCCGACTTCTCCTACGCGATCCCCGGCCTCTCCCGCTTCCGCGTCAACACCTTCAAACAGCGCGGCTCGATCTCGATCGTCTGCCGCGCGATCCCCTTCGAGATCCGCTCGGTCGAGGAGCTCGGCCTGCCCGCAGGTCGTCACCAACCTGGCCGAGGAGCAGCGCGGGATCATCCTCGTCACCGGCACCACCGGCTCGGGCAAGTCGACGACCCTGGCGGCGATGATCGACCACATCAACCGCACCCGCGCGCATCACATCGTCACCCTCGAGGACCCGATCGAGTACCTGCACGAGGACAAACGGTCGATCGTCAACCAGCGCGAGGTCGGCTCGGACACGCGCGAGCTTCGCCCGCGCGATGCGCCGCGTCCTGCGCCAGGACCCCGACGTGATCCTGATCGGCGAGATGCGCGACGAGGAGACGGTGCGCACCGCGCTCTCGGCGGCCGAGACCGGCCACCTCGTCCTCTCGACCGTCCACACCCTCGACGCGACCGAGACGATCAACCGGATCATCGACTTCTTCCCGCCGCACCTCCAGCACCAGGCGCGGGTGATGCTCGCCTCGACCCTGAAGGGGGCGATCGCCCAGCGCCTCGTCCCCGACATCACCGGCGAAGGCCGCGTCCCCGCCTCCGAGGTGCTGGTCGTCACCGGCCGCGTCCAGGACCTGATCCTCAACCCCGAGGAAACCGGCAAGATCACCGAGGTGATCGGCGAGGGCGAGTACTACGGGATGCGCACCTTCGACCAGTCGCTGCTCGCGCTACGTGATGGAGGGCAAGGTCTCCGAGCAGGTGGCGCTCGACTACGCCTCCAGCCCGCACGACTTCAAGCTGATGCTCGCCGCCGGCGGCCAGCGCGCCAGCGGCATCGAGCAGCTCGCCGGCCAGCCAAACGATTGACCCCTCAGCGGCGCCAAACGATCGACCCCCGAGCGGCGCGAAACGATCGACCCCGCAGCGGCGCCGGGCCGGACCCGGCACCCGCACGATTGCGCCCAGCGCCTGCGGTTTACCGATTTCCGGACTCAAGCTCTGGGCCCAAGCTGTCGAGCTAGATAAGCGAGCACATGAGGGATAAGCTGAACAGCAATCCGCTCGTCCAGGTCGCCGTGATCGGTGTGCTGCTCATCGGCGCGGGCTTCTTCGTGCTCTCCACGATGGGAGGTGGGGGCAAAAAAGGATCCGAGTCGAGCGAATCCACGACGTCAACGACGGTGACGACGACCGTCAGCACCAGCGGCGCAGCCACTCCCGGCGAAGCAATGGCCACCGCACTCTCGCTGGTCAGCGGGGCGACCAGCGACGCACCGCCCCCGCCACGCCCGGTGGTCGCAGCCTGGCACGCCAACAAGATCCTCGTCCTGCTCTTCGTCCGCGACGGCGGTATCGACGATCGTCTGGTCGCGGGCACCGTCAGGAGACTTCACTCGCTGTCAGGCGTTGCCAGCTTTGTCGTTCCGGCGCAGAAAATCTTCCGCTACGCCGCGATCACCGAGGGCGTTGGCGTCGATCGGGTCCCGGCCCTGGTCGTCGTGAGGCCCAGGCACCTCAAGCAACTGCTGCCGACCGCATCGGTCAGCTACGGCTTCCAGAGCCCGGAGAGCGTCGTCCAGGAGGTCGTCGACGCCGGCTACAAGGGTCACACCGTCGACTACCACCCGTGAGGCGCTGAATGGAGTCGCGGGAATTCCCGAGTCACCTGCGCCCGGTGCCCGACTCGGGCGACTCGACGGCACCCGTCCTCGAGCCAGAGGCTGGCACGCCCGGTCTGACGCCGCCGGTTGCGCGGGGCCGGTCCAGCGGCTTCGTCACAGACGTGCTCGTGGACCTCAACTACGTTTCCGACGAGGACGCCCGTCACGCGATTGAGCAGGCCCGGACCGCCGGGCGCCCGCCGGAGCGGCTGCTGGTCGAGCAGGGTGCGATCAGCGCCGACCAGCTCTCACGCGCTGTCGCCGAGCGCTACGGCCTTGACCACGTGGACCTCTCCGTCTACCAGGTCGACATGGCCGCCGCCAACCTGATCTCGGTCAACACCGCGCGCCGCTACGGCGCACTGCCGGTCGGGTTTGTCGGCAGGGACATGCTGCTGGTTGCGATGGCCGACCCGACCAACGTGTTGGCCGTGGACGACATCCAGATTGCCACCGCGCTCGACTGCCGCGTCGCGGTTGCCGCCGAGGAGGACATCGAGGCGCTGATCGCCCGCCTCAACACCCTGCAGAGCGCGGTCAGCGAGGCAGTCAGCGAGGGCGAGGAGGACTCCGAGGACATGCCGGCCGAGCTCGGCGACCTCGAAGTCAGCGCCGAGGACGCGCCGGTGATCAAGCTCGTCTACAGCATCCTCGGCCAGGCGGTCAGCGAGGGCGCCTCGGATGTCCACTTCGAGCCCGACGAGGGAGAGATGCGGGTCCGCTTCCGGGTCGACGGGGTGCTGCGCGAGGCGGCCCACGTGCCGAGGCGGATGGTCAATGCGGTGGTCTCGCGGGTGAAGATCATGAGCGACCTCAACATTGCCGAGAAGCGGGTGCCGCAGGACGGCCGGGTCAGCATCACGGTTGAAGAGCGCCGCGTCGACCTTCGCGTGACCACGCTGCCCACCCAGCGCGGCGAGGGGGCGACGATTCGCATCCTCGACAAGGACAACGCACAGCGCACTCTCGACGAACTGGGGATGGACGGCTCGGCTCGGGTGCGCTTCGAGGGCGCCTTCCACCAGGCCTACGGGGCGGTGCTGGTGACCGGGCCGACCGGCTCCGGTAAGTCGACGACGCTCTACGCGGCTCTGCAGGATCTGAACCAGATCGAGAAGAACATCATCACGATCGAGGACCCGGTCGAGTACCGCCTGGCCGGCGTCAGCCAGATCAACGTCAACCGCAAGGCGGGGCTCGACTTCGCCACCGGTCTGCGCTCGATCCTGCGCGCCGACCCGGACATCGTGATGGTCGGCGAGATCCGCGACAGCGAGACAGCGCGGATCGCGATCGAGGCGGCGCTGACCGGGCACATGATGCTGACCACCCTCCACACCAACGACGCGCCCGGCGCGATCACCCGCCTGACCAAGATGGGTATCGAGGCATTCCTCACCGCCTCGTCGGTCGACTGCGTGGTCGCCCAGCGGCTCGCCCGCAAGCTCTGCAGTCACTGCAAGCGTCGCACGATTGTGAAGCCCGAGGCGCTGGCCGACGCGGAAATCCGGATCGGGGTCGAGCTGGAGGCCTACGAGCCGCTCGGCTGCGGCCGCTGCAACCAGAGCGGCTACCGGGGCCGGATCGGGATCTTCTCGGTGATGCAGTTGAGCGAACGGATCAAGGAGATGACGGTCGATCAGGCGCCGGAGGCGGAAATCGCCGCTGTCGCCCGTGAGGAGGGGATGCTCGACCTGCGCGAGGACGGCATGGCAAAGGTCCGCAGCGGGCTGACCAGTCTCGAGGAGGTGCTTCGTGTCACCGCCTGATCGCCCTATTCGGTTGCCCGGTCGCTCTAGTCGGTTTCGGGTATCGAGGAATCGGACTGGGAGGCCGATCTAGATGGCCATGAACTTCGACTTCTCAGAGGTCCTGCGCCGCATGGTCGAGGCCAGGGCCTCCGATGTCCACCTGACGCCCGGCTTCCCCCCGGCGATACGCGACAAGGGCAAGATCGCGCCGATGGAGGGTTTCCCGGTGCTCAGCGGCCAGGACACCCGCGAGGTCGTCTTCGGCATCCTCAACGACGACCAGCGCAAACGCTTCGAGAACGCCAAACAGCTCGACTTCGCCTACGCGATCCCCGGCGTCGCCCGCTTCCGCGTCAACTGCTTCTTCCAGCGCGGCTCGGTCAGCGCCGCCTTCCGCCTGGTGCCGCAGGACATCCCCTCGCTCGACTCGCTCGGGGTGCCGCAGGTGCTGCGCGAGCTCTGCGCCAAACCGCGCGGCTTCGTCCTGGTCACCGGCCCGACCGGCTCCGGCAAGTCGACGACCCTGGCGGCGATGATCGACGTGATCAACGCTGGGAACCAGGATCACATCCTGACGATCGAGGACCCGATTGAGTTCCTGCACCAGCACAAACGCTCGATCGTCAACCAGCGCGAGGTCGGCTCCGACGCGCCCGACTTCGCACTCGGCCTGCGCGCCGCCCTGCGCGAGGATCCCGACGTGATCCTGGTCGGCGAGATGCGCGACCTGGAGACGATCTCCACGGCGCTGACGGCCGCGGAGACCGGGCACCTCGTCTTCGCCACCCTGCATACCCAGTCGACCGCTCAGACCGTCGACCGGATCATCGACGTGTTCCCGTCCGAGCAGCAGGGTCAGGTCCGCACCCAGCTGTCAATCGCCCTGCAGGGGATCGTGACCCAGCAGCTGCTACCTACCGCTGACGGGAGGGGCCGCGTGGTCGCCTGCGAGGTGCTGGTTCCCACCCCGGCGATCCGCAACCTGATCCGCGAGGGCAAGACTCACCAGATCTACGCTGCCGTGCAGACCTCGGGCGCGGTCGGGATGCAGACGATGGACGCCGACCTGGTGCGGCTGGTGCGAGCTGGGAAGATCACCCGCTCGCTCGCCGAGGCTCAGGCCTCGGTGCCCGAGGAGCTGAAACGGCTGCTGGGTTCGGCGCCGGTGGCGCCAGCCGCGCTGCAGGACAGCGGAGACGCGCGGGCCGCCGCGTCGCCCCCTCCGCCCGCGCCCCCGCCGTCCCCCTCCGCGGCTCCTGGCCCCTCGGCGCCGCCGCCGGCATCGGTCGCGCCGCCTTCGACGCCCCCCGCCGAAGTGGCGCCCGCGCCTCCCGCCGGGCCGCCCCTGCCCGTCGCAGCGCCGCCCCCGGCACAGCCCCCCGCCTACACGCAGGGGGGATAGGGGATGGCCGGCGCCACCACATTCGCATTTCGCGCCATGGACGTGGCCGGGGCCGCCTCGGCCGGCGAGGTCGAGGCCGAGTCCAAGGCCCAGGTCACCGAGCAGCTCCGCCAGCGCGGGCTGATCGTCCTCGACGTCAGCGAGAAGAGCAGCCCGTTCGCGATCGAGGATCTCTTCAAGCGCTGGAAGTCGGTCGACGTGCGCGAGCTGGCCGTCTTCTCACGCCAGTTCGCGACCCTGGTCGCCGCAGGGATGCCGATGCTGCGCACGCTGCACACGCTGGAGGAGCAGACCCAGGACGAGAAGATCCGCGAGGCAACGGCAAGCGTGCGGGCCGACGTCGAGGCCGGCAGCACGCTGGAGCAGGCGATGGGGCGCCACCCGGAGGTCTTCGACCGCCTCTACCGGGCGATGGTTCGCTCCGGTGAGGAATCCGGGCGGCTGGAGGACGCGCTGGACCGGATCGCCTACCAGGTGGAGAAGGCAGACGCGCTGCGGCGCCAGGTCAAATCGGCGATGACCTACCCGATCCTCGTCTTCGGCTTCGCCACGGTGGCGCTGTTTGCGGTGGTCGCCTTCATCATTCCCATCTTCGCCAGCATCTTCGAAGAACTCGCCGAAGAAAATCCCGGCGAAAGTGCCGCGCTGCCGCTGCCGACGCGGGTTTGCGTCGCAGCCTCCGACGCGATCACCGGCTACTGGTTCGTGATCCTCCCGCTGTTTGTCGTCGCGGTCGTCGGCTTCTTCAGGTGGAAGAAGACCGAAAGCGGCAAGGCGGCGTGGGACCGTTTCAAACTCCGCCTCCCGGCGCAGATCGGCGACGTGATCCAGAAGGTGGCGCTGGCCCGCTGGTCGCGCACCTTCTCGGGCGCCGTCTCGGCCGGCGTGCCGATGCTGCAGTCGATCAAACTGACCGGCGAAACAGCCGGTAACGTCGTGATCGAGCGGGCGATGGAAGACCTCTACGCGGCGGCCAAGCGGGGCGGCTCGCTGGCCGGGCCGATCCAGCGCAACCCGATCTTCCCGCCGATGGTCGGCCACATGGTCGCGGTCGGCGAGGAAACCGGCCAGCTGGAGCACATGCTGAGCAAGGTCGCCGACTTCTACGAGACCGAGGTCGACGCCAAGGTGAAAGCGCTCACCTCGCTGATCGAGCCCCTGATGATTCTCTTCGTCGGCGGCGTCGTCGGCTTCATCGTGATCGCGATGTACCTGCCGATCTTCAGCCTCTACGAAAAGGTCCGCTGAGCCACGGCAAGCTATGTGCTACCGTGACGCACATGGACTCGGTTGGTGTGCGTGAGCTGCGCCAGAACCTTTCCAGGTACCTGACGCAGGTCAAGGAGGGGAAAGCTTCGCCGTCACTGAGCGGGGCCGGGAGGTCGCGCGGCTGTCGCCGTCGGGCCCCGCCGACTCGCCAATGGCTCGGCTCGTCGCTGAGCGGGGCGCGACGATGCCGCGCGCCGATCTGGTTGCGCTTGCCGGCGACTCGGACAATCCCCCTGCCAGCGGGCCGCCCAGCTCCCAGGTGCTCGACGAACTGCGTGAGGAGCGGCTGTAGCCGCCGCTCAACTCGTCTACCTGGACAGCTCCGCCTACGTGAAGCTGCCGCTTCAAGAGCCGGAGCATCAGGCGCTGCGCGAAGAGCTGGCGGAGTGGGAGGGATACGCCTCCAGCGCACTGCTCGGAGTCGAGGCGATCAGGGCGTGCGCTCGCTACGGAGCGGCGTATGCGCGGGATGCGCGGGCATGGCTCGAGGGCGTGGCGCTGCTGCCGCTCGACGACGCGGTGCTCGACGCGGCAACCTCGCTGATGCCCATCGGGTTGCGCAGCCTCGACGCTCTCCATCTGGCGACTGCCCTCAGTGTGCGCGAGGAGCTCGGCGCGCTCGTCACCTACGACGAGCGGCTGGGCGAGGCAGCCACAGATCATGGCTTGAACGTCGTGCAGCCGTCTTGAGCGCACGGTTGAGATTCCGTCCGCAGGATGCACATCTCGGTCTCCACTCTCTACGACAAGATCGCTGAGCCGTGTGGCCTGGTGGCGGGTTGACGGGTTATGGAGCAGATTCTCTGCCTAATCCTGACTTTTCGTTGGATGAAGCCCAAGTTTCGGGGATCAAGAGATTCGGGTGAATGTCGATTAGGGGCCTGTGATGACTCTGCCAGTGCCCCGGTGTCATAGGCAAACCCGCCGCGAGGCGGGGGCGCAAAGCCGTCGGGACTCCCAGCCGGGAGTCAGCCGGGCTACCACCGGGGTGGACAGACACCACGTGGCTTCACACGGGGCTCTGGCGCAAACGATTAGGACCACAGGAGGTACCTAATGTTTCTCCAGAATCTCCGGGCCAAGATTGGCGCCCGGCTCAACGGCGAAGGGGAGGCCGGCTTCACGCTGATCGAGCTGCTCGTCGTGATGCTGATCCTCGGCATCCTTGCCGCGATCGCCATCCCCGCCTTCTTCAACCAGCGGGAAAAGGCAAAGGACGCTTCGGCAAAGTCGATGGCCCGTACGGCTGAGACCGCGATGGAGACCTATGCGACGGACCATGGTGGCGTCTACACCGGCGTTGCACCGGCCGACCTCAACGCGATCGAGGACACGATCAACATCGAAGTAGGTGAAGAAGACCCATACCTCTCAGTAGCCGAAGAAGAAGGCGCGGGCGGCGGTTACACCGTGACCGTTACCTCGCCCAACACGGAAAACACGTTCTCGATCACACGGGTAGAAGGAGCGGGACAGGTTGAATTCGCATGCACGGAAGCGGAAACCGCCGGTTGTCCGGCTGGTGGAGACTGGGGTCATTAGTTAGCGGCCTCATGGCGAAGCACGATGGCTCATGCCAGCGTGTTGCCTAACGAGCAAGGGGCGGGCCTTCGGGCCCGCCCCTTGCCTTTTCGCGGCAGCCTGCCGTGCGTTGGCGCCGGGTGCTGTGGCGGGCCCGGCTGTGGCATGGAACAAACGTCCACTTTCTTTTCGCCATTTCGGCTTTAGATGCGGGGACGGCGCGCCGATAGGGGGAGGACGACCCGTGCGGGAGCGGCGTGCGGGGCGCATCTCGAGATGAAGGATCCAAGAGACAAGCCACGACCCGACACGTCGCGCGGCGAGCGAGGCGGCGAGCGGGGGAGCGTGCTGATCGAGGTCCTGGTCAGCGCGATCCTGATCGTGACCGCAGCCATCGGCGTGTTCGGCGCTTTCGACGCCGCCACGCGGTCCACGGCGCAGGAGCGCCACCGGGCGCAGGCCAACGACCTCGCGCAGGCCGACCTGGCGGGGATGCGGACGATGCGGATCTCCGACCTCTCCAACCTCGAAGAAACGAAGATCGTCCACGTCGGCGGCACCCCCTACACGGTCAAGTCGACCGCCTCCTTCCAGACCGACAGCACCAGCACCGCGTCCTGCCAGGAAGGGGTCGCCTCGGCCGACTACATCCAGATCCGCTCGAAGGTGACCTGGCCCAGCATCGGCAGCCGGCCGCCGGTCATCGCGCAGAGCCTGGTGGCGCCGCCGAACGGCTCGGTCTCGGCGGAAAGCGGCGCGCTGGCGATCCAGATCGAAAATGCCGAGAACGAAGGGATCGCGGGGGTCAGCCTCTCCGGTGCCGGGGACGGCTCGTTCGCCGGCGAAACCGGCCCCAATGGCTGCGCGGTCTTCGGCAACCTGCCGGCGGGCAACTACACGCTGACGATCCTGAGCTCTGGCCTGGTCGACGCCGACGGCAACCCGCCGGCGTCGCAGAGCACGAGCGTCGTCGCCGAGAGCACCAACACGCTGGCGCTTCAGTACGACGAGCCCGGCGGGATCCCGGTCAGCTTCGAAACCACGGTCGGCGAAGAACTGGTGCCCTCCGAAGCCGACTCGGTGGTCGTCTTCAACAGCGGCATGAACGTGGCGAAGACCTTTGGCACGCCGGGCACCCCGGGGCCCGAAGTGACCGCGTCCTCGCTCTTCCCCTTCACCTCGCCCTACGCGGTGTACGCGGGCACCTGCGAGGGGGACAACCCCAACCCCGCGGGCCTGCCCAATCCGCCGCCGGCGATCGCCGACGTGCTCGTTACCGCCGGCGGGGAAATCCCGGTGACGCTGGTGTTGCCCGCGCTCTACCTGACCGTTCGGAGCGGCGCGAGCGCGGCGGAACCGGGGGTGCCGGTAAGCGGCGCCGACATCGAGCTCTCCGACCGCAAATGCACCGAAGAAGAACCCTTCGTTCGCAGCTACACGACGAACGAAGAAGGGGGCCTCGACGACCCCGGAGTGCCGTTCAGCGAATACGACGTATGCGCTCACTACGGCGAACAGCACGTAAGCGTGAGCAAAGTCTCCGTGCCGGCCAACCCCGAAGACACGGAAGCGGGGACGACCCTCGACGTCTACCTCAGCGAACCCAGCGCCGAATCGGGGCCGTGCCCATGAGGGACGAGCGCGGCTACACGTTGATCGAGCTGCTGATCGGGGCGGCGATCTCGCTGGTCGTGCTGGGCGGGATCCTGACCGTGGTGCAGGCGGCGACGCGCAGCCAGGACCGAACCGCGGAGCGGGTCGCGGCGAACCAGCGCGGCCGCCCGGCGATGACGCGGATCATCGACCGGCTGCACTCGGCCTGCGTCTCGCCGGAATTGGCGCCGGTGCTGACGGGCAGCGACGAAAGCTCGATGGTCCTGCTCTCCAAGAGCGGCGCGGACGTCAGCCCGGTCCCGGACAAGTACGTGATCAGCCTCTCCGAAGGCGCGCTCAACGAAACCGTGTACCCGGGCCTGGGCGGCGAACCGGAAGAATGGACCTTCGGCTCGCCCTCCGAACGCCAGCTCGTCGACGGCATCAGCGCCGGTGAGGAAGGCGATCCCCCCGCAGCCGTGCCGCTCTTCCGCTACTTCGCCTACGAGGACGCCAACGAAGACGGCGAAGTCGAGACGGTCGCGCTGGAAACGCCGCTCACCGAAGAGGAGGCGGCGCGCACGGTCGAGGTCGACGTCGCCTTTGCGGTGGCGCCGAGCTCGGGCGGGTCAGCCGACCCGAACGCGCCGATCACCTTCTCGGACTCGGCGACGCTGAGGATCGAACCGGCAAGCGAGGACAGCGCGGAGGTGAACCTGCCATGCGTCTGAGGTTCTGGCGAGCCCGCCTCGCCGAGGAGGACGGCTACACGATGATCGCCGCGGTTGGGGCGGTGGCGCTGATCTCGATCCTGGCCGCGGGGGCTCTTGCGGCGGCCAACGGTGACCTCAACCTGGTCCAGAACGACCTCGACTACAAGCGCTCCCACGCGGCTGCGCAGGCGGGGCTGGCCGACTACTCCTTCCACCTCAACAACGACAACAGCTACTGGGCGCGCTGCACCGAAGTGCCGGAACCGAACGCCGTCAACCAGGAGGGCTCGACGGCGAACAAACGCACCGTGCCCGGCTCCGAAGGCGCGGCGAGCTACGCGATCGAACTGCTGCCCGCGAGCGGCCACACGGAATGTGACCCCGAAGACCCGGTCGGGTCGATGCTGGAGCAGGCGGGCCCCAACACCGGCTCCTTCCGCATCCGCTCGACCGGCTACGCGGGCAACGCCAGGGGGTCGATCGTCGCCAGCTTCAAGCGGGCCAGCCTGCTCGATTACATCTACTTCACCCAGCTGGAGACCTTCGACCCGGCGACCTACTGGACGCAGACGATGATCAACGGCGCCTACAAACAGTGCATCAAGTTCCGCCGCGAAGGGCGCGAAAGCCAGCAGATCCCCGGCACCTCGCAGTACTGCCTCGAGATCAACTTCGTCAGCGGCGACGAAATCAACGGGCCGCTGCACACCAACGACAACCTGCTGATCTGCGGCGAACCGACCTTCGGTCGCTCCGCCGCCGACGTGATCGAGGTCAGCGACTCGCTGCCGGGCTATCAGACAAACTCGAGCTGCTCGGGCAACAAACCGAACTTCATCGGCCCGTTCGTCACCACGGCGCCCGTGCTGACCCCGCCGCCGACCAACGGCAAGCTGAAGGACATCGCCGGCCCCGAATACACCTTCACCGGGCAGACGCGGATAACGCTCAACGGGGAAGACATCGAAGTGAAGGTAGGGAGTGGTTCCTGGGTCACCAAACCGATCCCCTCCAGCGGCGTCGTCTACATAGCAAACTCCTCCTGCACGTCGAGCTACTCGCCCTATCACGCGCACCGACCAGATGTACCCGAGCGCCTCTGGCTGCGGGAACGCGATCGTGCACGGCGACTACACCGGTCAGCTGACGATCGCAGCGGAGAATGACATCGTCGTCGACAACGACGTCGAAGGCTCGAGCAACGGCCTGCTGGGGCTTGTCGCCAACAACTTCGTGCGCGTCTACCACCCGCTCTCGCCGTCCGACCGGTCGACCAACTGGGGCAACTGCAATGGCACCAGCAACGGCAGCGGCTCGCAGAAAAACCTTCGCATCGACGCCGCGATCCTGGCGATCAACCACTCCTTCGTCGTCGATCACTTCAACTGCGGCAGCTACCTCCAAACGCTGACGGTGAACGGGGCGATCTCGCAGAAATTCCGCGGCGCCGTCGGTACGACCGCGCCGACCGGCTACATCAAGAACTACAACTACGACGACCGCCTGCGCTACCAGGAGCCGCCCAACTTCCTCGACCCGGTCGAGTCGGCCTGGCACATCCAGCGCGAGACGCTCGACTTCTCCACCGCCGAATAGCCCGGCGCCGGCCAGCCGCCCTCCTGTAGGGCCGGCACGGCGCCGCCCACGCCTCAGGGATCGGGCGGCCGGTGTCGAACCATGTTCCGTGCAGATGGCGGCTACGGCGACACTTGCCTTTCTCGGCGGAGCGATCGCCGGCAGCTTCGTCACCGTGATCGCCCACCGAGTGCCGCGCGGCGAATCGATCGTCGGGCCCCGCTCCCGCTGTCCCGCGTGCGGGGCGCGGATCGCCGCCTACGACAACGTGCCGGTCGTCTCCTGGCTGCTGCTGCGCGGACGCGCGCGCTGACTGCGGGGCCCCGATCTCGCCGCGCTACCCGCTCACCGAGCTCGGCCTCGGAGCGCTGTACGCCGGCGACCGTGCTGGTCCTCGGCGACGACCCCGCCGAGGTTGCTCTGGGGCTTGTCTTCGCCACGATGCTGGTGGCGATCACCCTGACGGACCTCGAGCGGCGGATCATCCCCAACAAGATCCTGCTCGCCGCCGCCGCGATCGGGGTCGCGATCGCGGCTGCGGCGGACCCAGGCAGCCTGCCCGAGCGGGCGATCGCCGCCGCAGCGGCCGGCGGCCTGCTGCTTGCGGCGGTGCTCGCCTACCCGCGCGGGATGGGGCTGGGCGACGTGAAGCTGGCGGCGACGATGGGCCTCTTCCTGGGTCGCGACGTCGCCCCGGCTCTGCTCGTCGCCCTGCTTGCCGGCGCCCTGTTCGGCCTGGCGCTGATCGCCCGGCATGGGGCGGCGGCCCGCAAGCGGGCGGTCCCATTCGGCCCCTTCCTCGCCCTCGGCGGCGTCGTCGGCCTGCTGGCCGGCGAACAGATCGTCGACTGGTATCTGGGGACCCTCTCGTAGATCCGTCCAGGTTCTACTAAGAATGGGTAGTTGCAGGGCGAAAGGTTGACCACCTTCCTGCCGATTGGGAGAAGGCGTGCGCGCGCTGCGCGCCGCAGACCTCCGCTCATGCGACTGACCCTCACCAAGCAGAACACAGATGCGGTTGTCGGCCTCGACATCGAGGCGGGCAGCATCGCCGCGACCCAGGTCGAGGTCAACGGGTCGGTGCGGGTGAGCGCCTCGGCGATCGGCTCGCTGGACCCCGGCGCCTTCCATGAGGGCGAGATCCTCGACGCCGAGCGGCTCTCGGCGGCGCTTAAGGCGCTGTTCAGCGAGCACCGCCTCTCCAAGCGAGTGCGACTCGGGATCGGCAACCAGCGCGTGGTTGTCCGCACCGTGCGCCTCCCGGCGATCGAGAACCCGAAGGAGATGGAGGCGGCGGTTCGCTTCCAGGCGCAGGAGCAGATCCCGATGCCCCTCGACCAGGCGGTGCTCGAGCATCGGGTGGTCGGCGGCGTCCCGGCCGAGGAGGGCTCGACGCCCCAGGTCGACGTGGTGGTGGTCGCGGCGCGGCGCGACATGGTCTCCTCCTTCATCGAGCCGATCCGCCGCGCCGGCCTGCACCCGGTCGGCGTTGACCTTTCCGCCTTCGCGATGATCCGCGCCCTTGCCGGCACCGCCGACGCGGCCGCCACCGCCGAGCAGCCTGGCGGGCCCGCCGCGGAGGGCGCCGTTGGCTCGGAGGGCGTGGCCGGCGCCGAGGGAGCCGCCCGGCCGGGAGAGCGCCCGGCCGGGGCCGTTCTCTACTGCAGCCTCGGCGACGTCACCAATTTGGCCGTGGCACGGGGCAGGACCTGCCTCTTCACCCGCGTCTCCCACGTCGGCCTCGAGGCGATCTCGGCCGGGCTCGCCGCCAGCTCTGGCCTTGAGTCCGACCACGCGGCGCAGTGGCTCGCTCACGTCGGCCTGGAGACCCCGGTGGAGGAGATCGAGGGCGATCCCGAGACCGTCGCCGCCGTCCGCCGGACGCTCGAGGAAGGCGTCACCTCGCTGGCCGATGAGCTGCGCCTCTCGCTCGACTACTACGGCGCCCAGGAGGGCGCCCTGCCGGTTGAGCGGATCGTCCTCTGCGGCCCGGGCAGCTCGATCTCCGGTCTCGCGCAGCGGATGGAGGTCGGGCTTGGCTCGCCGATCGCCGTTTCGCTCCCCACCGCGCTGGCGGGCTTCGACCATGACACGGCGGCGCGGCTCACACTGCCCTACGGCCTGGCGCTGGAGGACTGACGTGCGCCCGGTAAACCTGATACCCGTCGAGGAGCGCCGCGGTGAGAATGCCCCGCTTCGCACCGGCCCGCTCCCCTACATCCTGCTGGGGGCCCTGGTGGCAGTCCTGGTCGCCGTGGCGGCCATGGTGCTGCTGGACAACCAGATCTCGGACCGCGAGAGCGAAGTCGCCAAGCTCGAAAAGGAAGACGCCGCCGAAACCGCCCGCGCCACGCGGCTCTCCTCCTACACCCAGTTCCGCAGCCTGAGCGAACAGCGGGTGGCGACGGTCAGCAGCCTCGCCGACAGCCGCTTCGATTGGGAACGGGTGATGCGAGAACTCGCACTGGTCCTACCCCACGATGCCTGGCTCGTCGGCCTCAACGCAACTGCGACGTCCGACGTGACCGGCGGCACCAGCTCGGGTGGCAACCTGCGCGCCTCGGCGCCCGGGCCGGCCCTCGAACTGACCGGTTGCGCGGCGGGCCAGGAGGCGGTGGCCGGCTTCGTGACGGCGCTGAAGGACATCGACGGCATCACGCGGGTCGGCGTGCAGTCCTCGGAACTGGGCGATCAGGAGAGCGGTGCCGGCACCGCTGTCGGGTCGGCCTCCGCCTCGGGCTCGAGCGGGGACGAATGCCGCACGCGCAACTTCATCGCCAAGTTCGAGATCGTCGTCGCCTTCGATGCCGCGCCGGTCCCGGCGAGCGAATCTGCGGAAGGCGGAGTGCCCCCGCCCACCGAACAAGCGCAGACCGCCTCGGCGGAATCCTCGGAAGCCGCGGCCGAAAGTGGGGGGGGCGGCTGAGATGAAGCTCGAGCTGAAGGGGACCAACCTGGTGATCGTCGCGATGCTGGCCGTGACCGCGCTGGCCGCCGCCTTCTGGATCCTCGCCATCAGCCCCAGGCGCGACGAAGCCAGCAAGCTGGGGACGGAGGTCAAGCAGCTGAAGGCTTCGCTGGCCGAACACCAAGCGCAGGTGGCCCAGGCCGAAGAAGCGCGGCAGCAGTTCCCGGTCGACTACCAGCGGCTGGTGGTGCTCGGCAAGGCGGTCCCCGGCGATGACGACACGGCGTCGTTGCTGGTCCAGGTGAACTGGATCGCCAAAGGGGCCGGTGGGAGCTTCCGCGAAATCCAGCTGAGCCCGGGCTCCGGCGGGACGGCCGAAACGCCGACCGTCACCCCTGGCGCTGCCTCCGGCGGCGAGCCGGTCTCGGCGACCGAGGCAGCCGCCTCGCTGCTGCCGCTCGGCGCCACGATCGGTCCGGCCGGCCTCGCCGTGATGCCCTACACGCTCACCCTCAGGGGCAACTTCTTCGAGGTCGCCGACTTCATCAAGGGCCTCGACTCCATGGTTGAGACCCAGCAGGAAAAGGTGTCCGTCGACGGGCGGCTGCTGACGATCGACGGTTTCTCGCTGGAGGGCGACCCGGAGGTCGGCTTCCCGACGCTGAAAGCAACTTTCTCGATCACCACCTACGTGACTCCGCCGAGCCAGGGCGTCGCCGGTGAAGCGACACCGGAAGGCCTTGGGTCGCAGACCGCAACACCGGCGGCGACAACGATCGGAGCGGCACGATGAGAATTAAGGGACCGCAGCTGAAGAGGCCGGACCTCAAGCCACCCGCCTTCCTGGTGGATCTCTTCTACGACCTTCATGACCGGCGCCTGCTGCCGCTGATCGCGCTGGTTCTGGTGGCGATCGCCGCGGTGCCCTTCCTGCTGGGCGAAGACTCTCAGGAAACGCCGGCGGCGTCGGATAGCGCGGGGGTTGCCGCGGCTCTCGGACTGGACAGCGGCAAGTCCACCGACCTCACGGTCGTTCAGGCCAAGCCCGGCCTGCGCGAATACCGCGAGCGGTTGCGGCGCCGCACCCCCGCCGATCCCTTCGCGCAGAAGTACACCGCGCCGGCTCAGGGTGGGGCGGGCTCGTCGGGCGGCGGTAGCGGGTCCTCCGGCGCGACCGCTTCGTCATCCGGGGGCTCTGGCTCCACGCAATCCTTCGGCGCCACGACCGGCACAGGGGACACGACCGGCACAGGGGACACCGGCGCGAAGACCCCTCCCTCGAACCCGAATGCGCAGGACAACGGCGGCGGTTCCGGCGGAACCGCCGGGCTGCGCTACTTCGGATATAGGCCCGATGTTCGCTTTGGCGTGGCAGGATCGGGCCAGCTCGCCACGCACGACAACCTCGCGCTCGGGAGCCTCCTGCCCAAGCAGAATCCGATCCTGGTCTTCATCGGAGTAACACAGAATGGGAAGCGAGCGCTCTTCGATCCCACGCTGGGGGTCACCTCGGTGCGGGGCGATGGCGACTGCGTGGGTGGAATGCAGCATTGCGAAATCCTCTCGATGCAGGCCGGAACGGCGGTCGACCTGCTGGTCGGCTCGTCGGGTCGTGCCTACCGCCTCACGATCGTTCGGATCAACTTCGTGGAACTGGACCCGCCCTCTTCGCAGTCCAGCGCGTCGGAGTCGGCGCATCACGACGTGCTCGACGTTCCCCAAAGCTTCAGTAAGTAAAGCCACATCGCTACACTCGATTAAGCGAGGCAATCGACACAATCTGCCTCGATTCTCAGATGAGTGCTGCAAGCAACTCCTCATGTCCCGTTTGCCGCACGGCCGAGGTGGTCTGTGGAAAGTGGACGCTGCTGCTGATCCGCGATCTGGCCGAGGGCTCCAGTCGCTTCTGCCAGCTGGAGCGCTCGCTGGAGGGGATCAGTCCGCGCACGCTCTCGTTGCGGCTGCGGTTGCTGGAAGAGGAGGGCATCGTCGAGCGCCACACCTTCCCCGAGGTGCCGCCGCGGGTCGAGTACGCGCTGACCGAGAAGGGGGAGGCGCTGGTGCCGCTGGTCGAGGACATGCGCCGCTACGGCATCCGCTGGCTCGCCCCCAATGGCGCCGAGGCGGCGCCGGCCGCGGCGTAGAACGAACGTCCAGGGAGCGTTCCGCAAGGCGCCGTGCAGGCGCGGGAGCGTGCGCGACCTCCATCTCAACGAGGCCCTGCGACGGCTGTCCGCCGAGGCCGCGACCCGGTTCAGCACGCTCGTCGCCTGCCGCGAAGCTATCTCGGGGCCGTGGCATATGGCCCCGAGATAGCCTGCGGCGCCAACCTGTGCGCGACGCTTCTGGGGGACGACTGAACGATGGCATGGGCAACTCCTCCCGTTGTCATGGGCACTCCCTTGACCTGCTGCCGGAATCTCGGCCGCTGTTGCACTGCCTGGCCGAGACCCACTTGCTTCACCACCATGATGCGCGCTGGAGGGCTCGCTGCCAACCTCAGTTTTGCGCCGACATTTGGCTCCCCCCGGCGATGGATCCAGACGTGCGGCCAGTTGCTGCAAGGCGCCGTGCAGGCGCAGGAGCGCCACGTGGTGGGGGGAAGCGGGGATCGTGCGCGACCTCCATCTCAACGAGGCCCTGCGACGGCTGTCCGCCGAGGCCGCGACCCGGTTCAGCACGCTCGTCGCCAGCGGCGATCAGATCCCCTTCGACGTCGCCGAGCAGGCCGGCCCCGATTCGCTCTTTCACAGCTACCTGCCGCTGACCGCTCACTTCGTGCGCGAGCGCGAGGCGGAGCTGCAGTCGCTCTCCGCCTTCCAGCCGGCTCGCGAGGCGGTTCAAGCGGCGGGGGTTGCGGCGCCCTACCTCGAGCAGCGTGGAGAGCCGGTGCCGCCCCAGGAGGACGAGCGAGCCGCGCGGCTGCTGACCGTCTTCATCGCCGCCCTCTGGGACGGCTGCACCGAGTTCTCCCTGGACCGGGCGCGGCTCGATGGAGCCCTGGCGGTGCTGGACGCCGAGGTGCGCGACGCCGACGACGCCGAGGTTCTGCTGATCCCGATCGTGGGATTGCGGATGCCGCTTGCGCGCCTGCAACTTCCCCACGGCGTCGAACTGGTTCGCGCCGGCGCCATCGACGCACCGATCGAGGCGATGCGCAGCGAGGGCATGGGGCGATCCGCATGGGAGCCCCAGTTCCTGGCCGTCGCCGAGCAGGGTGAGGGATCCGACAGCGCCGCCGCGGCGCTGCGCCAGCTGCGGGAGCTGATCAGCGTGATGCGACTCTTCAAGGGCGGTGGCGTCGGACTAGGTCCCTACGCCTTCGGCCCGACTGGGGAGGGCCGCTGGCGCCGCATTGCCACCGGCGCTCCGGCGACTCGACCCGGCGGTTACCCGCTGAGCGAGGAGGACGCGACGGAGCTGTCCCTCCTGGCAAGCACGCTGGAGGCCCGTCCCGATCCCGACGGAACTCTGGCCTGGGCGGTCGCCCGTTTCGAGATGGGATGCGAGCGCGAGACCGCGCTGCACGGCCTCAGCGACCACCTGCTGGCGCTGCGTGCCCTGCTCGAGGGCCGGGGCCCAGTTGGCGCGTCGCTTCCGATGCGTGCGGCGGCGCTGATCGCCGGCGACTCCGGCGATCGGATCGCGGCCCGGGAGCGGATCGAGCGCGCGCTGGAGCTTGAGCGTGCAGCGATGAGTGGCGCCTCCGCGCCGGACGCGGCCACGGCCGTCGGCGGCGGCGCGGTGGAGCGCGCGGCGGAGCTGGCGAGCTGGGTCGAGGAGGGCGTGCGAGGAATGTTGTGTGCAGCAGCCCTCGGAGAACTCGGCACCGACCTCGGCGTCGCAGCCGATGAGACCCTGATCGCCGCCGGCCTGAGCGAGGGAGACTTCGAGATCGCCGTGGCTCAGGAACCGGAACCGGAGGCCCAGGAGCCCGAACCCGAGCTGGAGGCCCAGGAGCCCGAACCCGAGCGAGTGCCGCAGTCCCTACTCAAGCCGCATGCAGACCTGCCAATCGAGGAGGAGGAGATGGACGAGGACACCCGCATCCTGGAGCCGGTACCGGGCGAGGATGAGATACGGATCACCGCGACCAACTGGCTCGAGGAGGTCGAGGTCGAGGTCGAGGCGGGCACCATCGAGTGGCCCGCCGGCGGCAGCGACGTGGAGCGTCGCGAGCGGGTCGACACCCCGCGCGTCCGACACCTGTTCCCTGTGCCCGAGGACGCCGACTGGGAGGTTCGCGAGCTCGAGTACGACCACTACCGCCACCACGCCGGCTGATCCCCGCGCCGACGGGCCTATTTCGCACCATATAGGTGCATCTCAGTCCCGTCGGCGGAGTATCGCTCGACGGGCCCATTTCTCGGTCCTCGTTCCGACTTGGGGGTGAAAAGCGCGGCCTGAATCGCCTCGCTTCCGCATGAGAGGCGGAAATCGCGCGATGCGCTGCGCCGAGCGGCGCTGCGCATCCGGAACGGCCCGCGAGGACCTGCCGCGCAGCGCTCCCGGCCTTCTCCAGGCTTCCAGCGGGGAAAGGCCCGAAGCGCCGCCGCGGACCGCCCCGCCCGCCAGCGCTGCTCACTTTGACCCCACCCCGCTGGGGTCAAAGTGAGCAGCGCCACTCCGCGGGCACCGGGCCTGGCGCTGTCCGAACCCCGTGGGGGCGCCTCCCGCACTGCCCCCTACCTGCAGGTGTGGGGGCAGCGCGGGAGGCGCGGCCCCAGTGCCGCCAATTACCCCGGTGGGGACGGGCATTCCAGCGGGTGCGTCGATGCGACGCCCGGGCGATTCACCCCCAACTCGAGAGGAGAGCCCGTTTTCGCACCATATAGGTGCATCTCAGTCCCGTCGGCGCGGTTAGGCGCGGCCGGCGGCGAGCTCGATGCCCTCCTCGCCGCTCGCGAACAGGTAGCGGTTGAACTCCGCCAGGCCGCCCAGGTCGTGGATGTCCTCGTCGAGGCAGGGGACGCGGATCACCGCCACCGACTGGCTCGACGAGGTCTCACTCGAGGCCGACGAGAGCACGCTGGACTTCCCGGCGATCGAGGACGACATCGCTCACCGCGAGCGGGTCGCACCCCCGCCTCCTTCGCCTCTTCCCGGTCCCCGAGCTCAAGTACGACCATTACAACCGCCGCGCCGGCTGAGGCGCGTTCGTCGCGGCTCCTTGGCCAGCTAAGAGGACAGAAGCCAGGACAACGGCACCGGAAGCTTAAGGGGCGTCAAACTAGTAGTGTAGTGCCCGTCATTTTGGTAGTCTAATGCAATGCACCAGGTGGTCCCACTGGGGGAATATCGCTCGCGTGTCGTTGACGATGAGCTCAGCGAGCTCATGGCCTCGCTCGCCGCGATCGCGATCGAGGGTCCAAAGGGGGTTGGCAAGACGGCAACCGCATCTCGTCGTGCGACCACGATCCATGCGCTAGATGACCCGGCGCAAAGAAGCGTCGCCGTTGCTGACCCTTCTCGCTTGCTCGATGCGCCGCCGCCGGTATTGATTGACGAGTGGCAGTACGTCCCCGAGTCTTGGGATCTCGTTCGGCGCCAGGTTGATGTCGGAGCGAGCCCCGGGCAGTTCTTGCTTGCCGGGTCGGCTTCGCCCGAGGGGCTTGACACGCATTCCGGCGCAGCTCGCATTGTCAGCATTCGGATGCGCCCGATGGCTTTGAGCGAGCGCAGCCAGGAGGCGCCGACGGTCAGCCTGCGGCAAATTCTGACCGGTGAGCGCCCGGCAATCGGCGGGCGGACCGACTGGAAGCTCGAGGACTACGTCGATGAGATCCTTCAGTCCGGCCTGCCCGGGCTGCGCGGACTCTCTGGCCGTGCTCTACGCGCTCAACTCGACAGTTACCTGTCCCGCATTGTCGACCGAGACTTTCCGGAGCTGGGGCACGCTATTCGCAACCCCGTGGCGCTGCGCCGTTGGATGGCCGCCTACGCCGCCGCCTCGTCAACGACCGCTTCGTTCGAAGCGATCAGAAACGCGGCAACCGGCGGTCAAGGGGAAAAGCCAGCCAAGACGACGGTCCAGCCTCACCGAGACGTTCTCGAGCGCCTGTGGATCCTTGATCCAGTTCAAGCCTGGACACCAACGAGGAATCACATCCGTCGGCTTGCCTTGCCTCCCAAGCACCAGCTCGCCGACCCTGCCTTTGCCGCCCGGTTGCTCGGGGTAAACGCTGCAGCGCTCTTAAGCGGTGAGAGCATCGGCCCTGACATTCCCCGAGACGGAACTTTGCTTGGGGCGCTGTTCGAGTCACTCGTGACCCTCTCGATCAGGGTTTATGCGCAGGCATCCGAGGCCCAGGTTTCGCACTTGCGCACCAGCCAGGGAGACCATGAGGTTGACCTGATTGTCGAGCGAGGCGATGGACGCATCGTGGCCATAGAGGTCAAGCTCGCCCGGAATGTCGATGGCGCCGAGTTACGCCACCTCAAGTGGCTCGCCGAGCGAGTCGGCGATGACCTCCTTGACGCGGTGGTCATCACCACTGGACCCGAGGCCTACAGACGGGCCGATGGCATCGCGGTTGTTCCCGCTTCGCTTATCGCGGTCTGATCGAGCTCTCCCGTCGGCTCAGTTAGGCGCGGCCGGCGGCGAGCTCGATGCGCTCCTTGCCGCTTGCGAACAGGTAGCGGTTGATCTCGGCGAGGCCGCCCAGGTCATGGACGTCCTCGTCGAGGTAGGGGACCCGGATGACACTCTTGGTTCGCAGCTCGGCAGCGAGATGCTCGATGTTGCGGGCGTCGCGTTCCGCCAGCGCCTGGTAGTCGGCGAAGTTATCGGCGACGCGGTCTGCCAGATCGTCCTCGCCCAGCTTCGCGGCCAGTGCCGCCTTCAGGTCGCCGCCGTCGCCGCGCAGCCGCTCGGCCGGGTAGTGGACCTTGTTGACGATGACCCCGCCGAATGGCAGCTTCGCCTCGACCAGCTTGCGGTGGAAGTAGACGGCCTCGTCGATGGGCTCGCCCTGCGGCCCGCAGACGACGAGGAAGCAGGTGCGACGGTCCGCAAGCAGGCTGTTGACGCGCTTGGCGCGAGCCTGGAAGCCGTCCACCATGCCGCTGAAGGCGTTGAAGAAGTCGGCCAGGTCAGCGAGCAGGTCAAAGCCGACGATTCGCTTGAAGACCGATAGGGCGACCGAGGCGCCGCGACCTGCGACTCGCGCCGCCAGCCCCGTCGGCCTCATGAAGACGCGCAGCGAGCGGCCTTCGATGAACTGGGTCAGGCGGCGGGGGGCGTCGAGGAAATCGAGCGCGTTGCGCGTCGGCGGCGTATCGAGGACGAGCAGGTCGAAGCGGCCTTCGGTGTGGAGCTCGAAGAGCTTCTCCATCGCCATGTACTCCTGCGAGCCGGCCAGCGCGTTGGAGATCTGCTGGTAGATGCGATTGCCAAGGACCCGGTCGCGCGACTCCTCGTCGGGCGCCTGGCGGGCGACCAGCTCGTCAAAGGTCGCCTTGGCGTCGAGCATCATCGCCCAGAGCTCCCCCTTCATCTCGATGCCGTGGCGCTCGAACAGCTCTGGGTCGACCCGCCTCGCCTCGTTGTCCAGGTCGCGCAGGCCGAGCGAGTCGGCGAGCCGCTTTGCCGGGTCGATCGTCAGCACGCACACCCTGAGGCCGCGCGCCGCCATCCCCGCGGCGATCGCCGCGGAGGTGGTGGTCTTGCCAACCCCGCCCGAGCCGGCGCAGATGCAGATGCCCTTGCCGTCGAGGATCTCGCCGACGGACGACATCAGTGCAGCCTCCTGGCGAGCTGGCGCGCCGCCTCGACCCCGAGGTCCGGCTCGAAGAGGAAGGGCAGTGTCTTTACCGGGGCCTCGACGCGGCGGCGCAGGCGGGAGAGCTGGGCGCGCTGGGAGCGGGCGCGGCTGTGCTCGGAGAGCGCCGCCCGCGCCGCGGCCCTTGCAAGGCCGTTCTCGGCGCCGGCGAGCTCGGCCAGGCGCTCGGCCTCCTCCTTGGAGAAACGCTCCGGGTAGAGGCCGTTCATGTAGACGCGATCGACGGAGACGCCGACCTCGGAGCGGAGGTCTCGCTCCAGCGCGGCCGACTCGTTGACCGGCATCTCTTCCGGCAGCGCGACGATCACCGTCCCGGTGTGGTCATGGTCGGTGATGAACCGGTCCAGCGTCTGCGCCTGGCCGTGGATCGGGCCAACCCGGGCGATCGAAGCGAAGGTGCGAGGGGTCTGGAGGAAGCCGATGCCGTGCCCGGTCGCGGGGGCGTCGACGATCACCAGGTCGTACTTTCGTCCACGCTTCACCTTACGGTCGAGCTGGGCCAGCTCCCAGATCTTTCCGATCGTGACCAGCTCCTTGAGGCCGGGGGTGGCGGCGGCCAGGTAGTTGAAGATGCGGCTGCGGAAGAGCAGGTCGCGCATCGCGCGGACCTTCAGCTGGAGCAGCACGTACTCGCGCATCGACTCGTCGGGGTCGATCGAGATCGTCCAGAGGTTCTCGGCCATCTCGACCTCGTGGAAGCCAACCTGGGTGTGATCGAAGATCCGCGAGGCGTTCTCCTGCGAGGAGACCTCGCAGACGATCGTCCGCTTGCCCTCAGAGGCAGCGCGCAGCCCCAGCGCGACCGCGACGGTGGTCTTGCCGACTCCTCCCTTGCCGGTCACGAAGACCAACCGCTTGTTCAGGAAATCCGGAATCGGGCAATTCCTAGCAATTTTCGCGCGCGGCAGGAAAAGCGGGCGGTCATGCGAATACCCGCGCAATGGGATTCCTCAGCCGCAAAACCAAGTCCAGACCCGCAACTGCCGAAGAAGCGCACCCGATTGTCGAGGAGCTGAAGCGGATGGAGGAAGTCGTTCCGGAGCGCCAGCCGGAGGGCGATCCCACCGTGAGCCCGGACCACTCGAGCACCGCGGGCTCGGACAACTCGAGCACCGCGGGCTCGGGCCACTCGCCGGAGAATCCACCCGCGACGCCGCCCGCCGAGGAGCCGCGTGCAAGCGAGGAGCCGCGTGCGAGCAACGGCTCGGGACCGGCCGTCCAGGCCGACGCCGAGGGGTCGCGCGCGGATGCCCCCGAGGAGCCGGCGCGGATGATGGCCAGGGATCTGATTGCGCCCAGCCGGCAGGAGGTTGCCGTTGAGGAGACCGAGCCGGAGGCGGCGGTGAAGCATGCGGAGGTGTTCGCGTTTGCCAACCAGAAGGGAGGGGTCGCGAAGACGACCACCACGCTGAACCTTGCCGTGGCCTTCAAGGAGTCGGGGTATCGCGTGCTCTGCATAGACCTCGACCCGCAGGGAAACCTGACGATGAGCCAGGGCGTCGATCCGGACAAGGTCGAGAAGAGCCTCTACGACGTGCTCGTCAACGACATGCCGATCAGCGAGGTGGTTCAGCACCGCGAGATAGACATCGCGGTCGCCTCGATCGACCTCGCGGGTGCCGAGATTGCGATGAGCACGAAGATCGGCCGCGAGCGCTCGCTCGAGAAGGCCCTGAAAGAGGTCTCCGGCAACTACGACTTCGTCTGCATCGACACGCCCCCCAGCCTCGGATTGCTGACGATCAACGCGCTTACCGCGGCAAGCAAGGTCATCGTCCCCGTTCAGTGCGAGTATCTGTCGATGCGCGGGCTGGTTCAGCTGCAGAACACGCTGAAGATGATCCAGGAGAACCTCAACCCGGACGTCAAGATCGAGGGCATCCTGCCGACCATGCTCGATTCGCGAACCGTCCACGCGAAGGAGGCGGTGGAAATTCTCGAGGAGAACTTCGGCGAGCTCGTCTTCAAGTCCCGGATCAAAAAGGCGATCAAGTTTGCGGAGGCCCCCGTAAAGGGGTCCAGCGTGCTCAAGTACGATCCACAGAGCAACGCCGCGAACTACTACCGGGAGCTGGCTAAGGAGGTCTTGGCGAATGGCTCGTCGTAAGCGCGCAAGCATGCGCGAGGGTCCCCTCGCCGACCTCTTCCGCTCCACCTCCGACGACGCGCCTGCCGATCCGCCTGAGGCTTCAGAGCAGCTGCCCGCGAGCGGTGCCGCCGAGGGCAGCCCGGACGCTCGGCCGGCGGATCCCGACGCCGGGGGTGGCTCCCCGGCTCACCCGCCTGAGGCCCAACCGTCCACGCAACCCACCGGAGACGCGTCGGGCTCGGATGCCCCAGGTCAGGGGAGCCCGGCTGCCGATGAGACGCGGCAGGAGTCGGCGCCGGATCGGCTGAAGCGCGTCTTCTCCGAGCCGCCCGAGTCGCGCGGCGAGCCGGCGCTCGACACGCCGCGCTACGGGCGCGAGGAACCGGAGTACGAACCGCCGGGTAGCGGTGAGCCACACCAGCCGGTGATCCGGGTGGTCGGCGTCGGCGGCGCCGGCGTCAACGCCATCAACCGGATGGTCGAGGCCCGCGTGCCCGGGGTCGAGTTCATGGCGGTCAACACCGATCTTCAGTCGCTGCAGCTCTGCGTCGCAGACGTCACCGTCCACATCGGCGACGAACAGACGCGCGGGCTGGGTGCCGGGGCCGACCCGGAGCTCGGCCACCGCTCCGCCTTTGACCAGCAGGACAAGATCAAGCGCCTGCTGAAGGGATCCGACATGGTCTTCATCGCCTCCGGTGCGGGTGGCGGCACCGGCACCGGGGCGGCCCCCGTCGTCGCCCGGCTCGCCCGCGAGGTGGGGGCGCTGACCGTGGGGATCGTCACCAAGCCGTTCAGCTTCGAGGGGTCGCGGCGCGGCAACCAGGCGAACAAGGGAATCGAGGAGCTTGCATCGGAGGTCGACACGCTGATCGTCGTGCCCAACGACCGCCTTCTCGAGGTGCTGGACCAGCAGACCTCGATGGTCGAGGCATTCCAGGTCGCCGACGACGTGCTGCGGCAGGGCGTCCAGGGCATCTCGGACCTGGTGACGCTGCCGGCCGTGATCAACCTCGACTTCGCCGACGTGCGGACGATCATGTCGGAGGCCGGCCGCGCCCTGCTCGGGATAGGCATGGGCAGCGGCGACGGCCGGGCGCTTCTGGCTGCCGAGAAAGCGATTTCCTCGCCGCTGCTGGAGACCTCCATGGAGGGAGCGCGCGCGATCCTGCTGTCCGTCACCGGTGGCTCCGACCTCTCGCTGGTCGAGGTCAGCGAGGCGGCCAAGCTGGTCGGCGAGGCGGCGCATCCCGATGCCAACATCATCTTCGGCGCGAACATCGACGAGGCGTTGAGCGACCAGGTTTGGGTGACCGTGGTGGCGACTCGCTTCGACGGTCGTCAGGCGCCGCGGCGGCGCTCGGCAGAGCCGACGATCCGCCGCACCAAGGACGCCGGCCAGGATCGCAAGTCTCGGGCGGGGAGGGCCGGCGAGCTGGGAAGCCTCGACGTGCCCGAGTTCCTACCCGGGTAGCGGCCCGTCCCTTGTCGCAGCGGCGAACGGGCGGCTGCAAACCTTCGCTCAGATGAAGGGGGTCGTCGCCGCAGGCCATCCGACCACGGCCGAGGTCGGCGCGCAGGTGCTCCACGAGGGCGGCAACGCCGTGGACGCGGCGGTCGCATCCGTTCTCGCCTCGTTTGCCGTCGAGAGTCCCCTGACCGGCTTCGGCGCGGGCGGGTTCATGATGGTGCACGAGGAGGGTGGGGACACGGTCCTGATCGACTTCTTCGTCGCCGCTCCCGGCAGGGACGGCGTCGAGCGGGGGGCGGAGCTGGTGCCGGTGCCGGTCCACTTCGACGCGGACACCATCCAGACGTTCTACGTCGGCCCCGCCTCCTGCGGGGTGCCCGGCACTGCGGCGGGCGTGGAGCAGGCGCTGCAGCGGTTCGGGTCGGCGCCGCTTGCCGAGCTCGCAGCCCCGGCGACTCGCCTCGCCCGCGAGGGCGCGCCGGTCAACGCCGAGCAGGCCTACATCCTTGACATCCTGGCGCCGATCCACGAGCGGCTGGAGGGGACCCGGGAGCTCTACGCGCCGGGCGGGCGGCCGCTGCGCGAGGGAGATGCCTTTCGCTTCCCGGAGCTGGCGGAGGCGCTCGAACAGTTTGGCGCCGAGGGGGCGGAGCCCTTCTACCGCGGCGAGGTCGCGGCGGCGCTGAGCGAGTTCACGGTCCGGCACGGCGGCACGCTGGGGCCGACTGACCTCGCCACCTATGAGGCCGTCGCGCGGCAGCCGATCCGGACCCGGTTCCGGGGCACCGAGGTGCTGACCAACCCGCCGCCCTCCTCGGGCGGAATCCTGATCGCCTACTGCCTCGGCCTGCTGGAGCGGCTGGGTGAGCGCAGCGGCCCCGAGCAGCTCGTCGCAGCGATGGGCGCGGCCAACGCCGCACGGGACGAGGCCTTTGCCGAGGCGCTCTACGGCGACGAGCTGCACGCGGCCCTGCTCGATTCCGCCGAGCTCGATCGGGTCGCCGACGCCGCTCGTCTTGGACCGCCGATCGGCGGCGAGCCGCCGCCGGCGCCCGGGGACCAGCTCGGCTCCACCACCCACATCTCGGTGCTCGACGGCGCCGGGATGTGCGCGAGCGTCACCTGCTCCAACGGCTCGGGCTCGGGCGTGCTGGTGCCCGGAACCGGGGTGATCCTCAACAACATGCTGGGAGAGGAGGACCTCAACCCGCTCGGATTCCATGCGATCGCGCCCGGCCGCCGGGTGCCGTCGATGATGGCGCCGACCATCGTCCTGCGCGACGGCGAGATCGAACTTGGCCTGGGAAGCGCCGGCTCCAACCGCATCCGCTCGGCGATCCTGCAGACGGTGGCGCGGGCGGTCGAGGAGGGGATGAGCGCCGGCGAGGCGGTGCGGGCGCCGCGGCTTCACTTCGAGCAGGGGATCGTCCAGACCGAGCCGGGAATCGACGAGGAGGCGCTAGCCCGGATCGAGGCGGGCGGCACCCGGGTCCTGCGCCGGCCGCGGATCAACCTCTTCTTCGGCGGCGTGCAGGCCGTCGCCTGCGACCGGGACTCCGGTGCGCTCAGCGGCGGCGGCGACCCGCGCCGTGGCGGCGCCGTCGCCCTCGCCGAGTAGGCCCATCTGGTCGTCCTCGACCCTTTGCAGAACGTCAACGCTCGGGAGGGCGTGAGTGGGAGAGAATTGGCGCGTGGGAAGCGCCGGCGCCAAGATCGATTTCGAGGCCGAGGGGCTGCTTGACGGGCTCGAGGGCGACGCACGAGATGCGCGGCGGGAGCTGCTGGAGCGGCTCGCGGCCGAAGGCGTCCCGGTCGAGGACCTGCGGGAGGCCATTGCTGCGGGGCGGCTCACCCTGCTTCCGGTGGAGCGGGCCCTGGCGGGTGGCAGCCCCCGCTACTCACCGCGCGAAGTCGCAGAGATGTCGGGGATGGATCTTGACCTGCTCCAGAGGGCCACGGCGGCGCTGGGCGTCCCGTACCCCGACCCAGACGTTCGGTCGCTGACCGAGGTGGACCTGGAGGCGGCGCGCCGGGTGAAGACGATTCAGGACTCCGGCCTGCCCGAGGAGGGGATCCTCCAGGTGGCCCGCACCATCGGGCTGGGGACGGCACGGATCGCCGAAGCCAACCGGGAGCTCGTGATCCGCACAGTGATGCAGCCGGGCGACACCGAGCGCGATCTGGCCCTGCGCTTTGCCGCCGCCGCCGAGCAGATGATGCCGCTGGTCGGGCCGATGCTGGTATACGCGCTGCAGGCCCACACACTTGAGCAGGTGCGCCGCGACGTGATCGCCGCCGCTGACCTCGCATCGGGCGAGATGGGCGCGACGACCCAGCTCGCCGTCTGCTTCGCGGACCTGGTCGGGTTCACCAGGCTCGGTGAGGAGATGCCCACCGAGGAGCTGGGGCTCGTTGCCGGGCGGCTGGACGAGATGGCCACCGCAGTCGCCGCGCCACCGGTCCGGCTGGTGAAGCTGATCGGCGACGCGGCGATGCTCGTCTCCGCCGAGGTCGAGCCGATGCTGGCGGCGGCGCTGCGGCTGGTCGAGGCATCCAAGCGGGCCGGGGAGGAGTTCCCACGGTTGCGCGCCGGCATCGCCTACGGTTCCGTCCTCGCGCAGACCGGCGACTACTACGGCCGCCCGGTCAACCTCGCCAGCCGCCTGACCGCGATCGCCAAACCCGGTTCCGTGCTGGTCGATGAGGCGACGAGGCAGGAGGCGGGCGAGGGCTTCGATTACTCATACGCCGGCGAACGCCACCTCAAGGGCTTCGACTCTCGGGTGAAACTCTTCCGCGTGCGTGCGGCGGGGGGCCGGCCGGCGTCCGCACCGGAAGGCTCGGAGGGCGGCTCGCTGGAGGGTAGTCCGGGTTGACCAGGCGGGCTTGCGGCCCGAGATGATCAGGCGGGCTTGCGGCCCGAGACGACCAGGTTGTAGAAGAGCTCGGCCGGCAGGTGGGGCTCCAGCAGGCGGGTGTCGACCTTCTGCAGGGCGATGTAGCTGTGGAAGGCGAAGCGGCGCCAGCCGAAGGGGATCGACTCCGGCTCGGCGGTCGACTCGACGGTTCGAAGCCCCCAGCCCCAGGCGTTGGCCAGCAGCTCCTCGCCGCCGACGCGGCGGTCCGTGAAGCCGGCGTCTCGCAGCAGCCGCCGCAGGTCCCCGGGGGCGAAGGCGTGGACGTCGACCTCACCCTCCAGCGCATGTCCCTTCGACTGTTCGGCCTCCGCCACGGCGCGGCGGTGGGCACCCAGCAGCCTCCGCCAGGCGGGCGCGACGATCAGGCCGGCTCGCTTCGGAAGCGCCGCCAGCCGGTCCCCGTAGCGGGAGGGCTCGCCGCAGAAGGCAACCGCTCCGCCCGGTCGCAGCACACGGCGGAATTCCGCCAGGGCTCGCTCGAGATCCGGGATGTGGTGCAGGATCGCGTGGCCGAACACGATGTCGAAGCTCTCGTCGTCGAAGGGGAGCTCCTCGGCCTCGGCCCTCACCGTCGTCACCTCCAGCCCCAGCCCATCGGCGGTCTTCGAGAGGCGCCTCAGCATGCCGGGGGAGATGTCGGTTGCCGTCAGTCGCTCGATCACCCCAAGCTGGAGCAGGTTGAGTGAGAAGTAACCGGTGCCCGCGCCGATCTCCAGCGCGTCGCCGAAGCTTTCCCCGTTGAGCCCGCCCAGCGCCTTGACCAGCTTCAACCGGACCTGCTCGCGGCCGATGTCGCCGAAGTCGATGCCCCACTTGGCGTCGTATTCGTCGGCCGCGGCGTCGTGATAACGGGTGTTGACGTCCTTGATGTGGTCGGGCGTAGCCGTGGGCGAGGCGGGCATGGAGCGGGAACCGTACACGGATCGGCGCAATGCACTTTCGTCGAACCGGACGGCACGTTCGGTGTTTGTTCTCGAACCTGGCTGCGCGTTCGTCTTTACTGGCGCTGAGCGCCAGTAAAGACGAACGCTTGGGCCGAAAACAAGGCGATCCTCTCGAACCTGGCTGCGCGTTCGTCTTTACTGGCGCTCAGCGCCAGTAAAGACGAACGCGCGGGCCGAGGCGAAGCGCGAACTCGATAGGCGAGCCAGGGCAGAGAAAAAGGTCGAACTCGAATAGGGCAGAGAAGAAGGCCGAACTCGAACAAGGCAGAGAAGAAGGCCGAACTCGAACAAGGCAGGGACAAAGGGCGACCTTTAATACGGTCCCACCCCGTGGAGCGCGAATACGTCCAGCTCAACCAACCCCTGGGGGTGCCGCCGCTGCCGTTGACCGGCGAGCGGACGCTGCCCGACGTGCCGGAGGAGAACTACTGGTTCCGCCGGCACCTGGCGGT
The DNA here is from genome assembly GCA_963707965.1 of uncultured Solirubrobacterales bacterium. Taxonomy (GTDB): domain Bacteria; phylum Actinomycetota; class Thermoleophilia; order Solirubrobacterales; family 70-9; genus VRUE01. The sequence goes on along the minus strand of CAVPRR010000007.1, from coordinate 119,815 downwards.
GTATGAGTGGATCGCGGCGCGGGTCGCCGGCGGGCGGGTGGTCGACATGGCCTGCGGCGAGGGCTACGGCTCCGACGTGCTGGCCGGCGCGGCGGCGAGCGTGGTCGGGGTCGACGCCAACCCGGAGGCGCACGAGCACGCGCGGCTTCGCTACGTGCGGCCGAACCTGCGCTTCGAGCGGGACCTGGTCGAGAGCTTCTCCGAGCCCTGCGACGCGGTCGTCTTCCTGCAGACGATCGAGCACGTGCAGGACGCGGGAGCCATCCTCGAGCACTTCAAGTCGATGCTCGAGCCGGGTGGCGTCGCGTACGTCTCGACGCCGAACCTGCTGACCCTGGCCCCTCCCGGTGCCGAGAAGTCCGACAACCCCTGGCACGTGCGCGAGTACCGCGCGGAGGAGTTCCGGGGCCTCTGCGAGGCGCATTTCCGGCGCGTCGAGATGCTCGGCGTCTTCCATGCCCGCAAGCTGCGCGCCCACGAGCTCGCGGTCAAGCTCGGCTGGGACAGCGTCCACAGGACCCTCCACCTGACCAAGCCCTTCTACGACCGCTTCACCCCGGCGATCTCCGCGCGGGACTTCAACCTGAGGGCGAAGGACCTCGACCGGGCTCTCGACTTTCTCGCCATCTGCCATGCGTGAGGCGGAGGCGCCGCCGCCGGGGAAAGGGTCCGCCGGCGAGGGCACGGTCGGGGATCTGGCGATCGTCCTGCACAGCCACATGCCGTATGTGGAGGGCTTCGGGACCTATCCGTTCGGGGAGGAGTGGCTGTTCGATGCGGTGACCCGGTCCTACCTGCCCGTCCTGGAGGTCGCCGATCGGCTGACGATGACCATCACACCGGTGCTTGCCGACCAGCTGGAGGACGAGGGCGCCCGGGAGCGGCTGCGGGAGTTCCTGATCCGGTGGCGAATCGGCGCCGCGGAGGCGGATCTGGATGAGGTGCCCGCGGAGTGCAGGGCCGCCTGTGAGGGGGAGGTGGCCCGGTACCGGCACGCGCTGGAGCTGCTCGACGCGTGCGGGGGAGATCCACTGCGGCCGTTTCGCGAGGCGCAGGAAACCGGACGGATCGCCCTGGCGACCTCGACTGCCACCCATGCAGTGCTGCCACTGCTCGCAACGCGGGCCGGGCTGGGCCTGCAGCTCGACGCCGGCATCCGCTCGCACCGGCGCCGGTTCGGCTGGCAGGGCGGCTTCTGGCTTCCCGAGTGCGCCTACGTGCCCGGGCTGGAGTGGCGGCTCTCGGAGCACGGGGTGCGCTGGTTCTGCGTTGACCAGAGCGCCCACCGTGAGCCGCTGGAGGCGCTCAAGCCGGTGGCGACTGCGGCGGGGCCCGTGGCGCTGCCGATCGACTGGCAGGCGGTGAGCTGGCTGTGGTCGCTCGACGGCTATCCGTCCGATCCCGACCACGCCCAGTTCGCGGGGAAGTCGCTGCGGGGAGTGAGGATCTGGAGGGTGGGGGGTGGTGCCTATGACCCAGGTGCGGGGGAGGAGGCAGCGAGGCGCCAGGCCGCCGAGTTCCTCGTGGCCGCCGCCGACCGCCTGCGCGAGTTCACCCGGTCCCATGGGAGACGGGGCCTCCTCGTCTTCGCGATCGACACGGAGCTGCTTGGCCACTGGTGGTCGGAGGGCGCCACCTGGCTGCGAGAGGTGCTGGCCGGCGCTGCGGGCGCAGGGGTGCGGCCGCTCACGGTTCCGGAGGCGCTGGCCGAGCACGAGCCGGTCGAGCTGCCGCTTGCGGCGTCGAGCTGGGGGGAGGGCAAGGACCTGCGCACCTGGGACTCGCCACAGGTCGCCGACCTCGCCTGGGGCGCGCGGCGGTTGGAGCTGCGCATGCTGCGGGCGCTCTCCGCCGGGCTCGACGGCCCCACCGGGCTCAACGGCCCCGCCGCGCTCAACGGCCCCGCCGCGCTGCGGGCCGCGCGCGAGCTGCTGGCCGCGCAGGCCAGCGACTGGGCCTTCCTCGACCAGCGTGGGCAGGCGGGCGACTACGCGTTCCAGCGAGCGACCGAGCACGCAGAGGCGATGTTGCAGGCCATAGACTCCCCATTCTCCATCGATCCGTGCATGCGATCACTTGCCCCGGACCTGAGCCTCGCACCCCTGCTGGAGCCCTGACCTCCGCAAGATGACCCGCACCGCAAGATGACCCGCGTCCTGATCCTCTCCTGGGAGTACCCGCCGCTGATCGAGGGCGGGCTCGCCCGCCACGTCCGCAAGCTCTCCGAGGCGCTGGTCGAGCGCGAGATCGAGGTTCACGTGCTCACGCGTGGCGGGGAGGAGTCGCCGGAGGAGGAGCGCCGCGCCGGAGTCCTGATCCATCGCATCCGCGAGCCCAAGCGCCCCACCGACCTCGGCGAGTTCGTCGCCTGGGTGGAGCGGATGAACTCCGACATGCTGGCGGCCGGGGTCGAGCTCGGCGACCGCTTCAGCTTCGACCTCGTCCACGGTCACGACTGGCTGGTCGCCAACGCCTGCGACCACCTCGCCAAACGGTTCAACGCCCCGCTGGTGACGACGATCCACGCCACCGAGCACGGTCGTCACCAGGGCTGGGTCGACAAGCACCCGCAGACCTACATCCACGGGGTCGAGCGCTGGATCACCAATCGCTCCGAGCGCGTGATCGCCTGCTCCCACTACATGCGCGAGCAGGTCGCCGACATCTTCGGCGTCGAGGAGGAGCGAATCAGCGTGATACCCAACGGGATCGATCCCGACGACCTGCAACCGCAGGACCCCGCGGAGCTGAGGAGGCTGCGGGCGGAGTTCGCGGCGCCGGAGGAGAAGCTGGTGCTGCTGATCGGCCGGCTGGTCTATGAGAAGGGCTTCCAGCTTGCGCTGGAGGCGATGCCGCGGGTGATCGAGGAGGCGCCGGGGACCCGCTTCCTCGTGGCCGGCTCCGGCACTCACGAGGCGGAGCTTCACAAGCAGGCGGATGAGCTGGGGCTGATGGAGCACGGCACGTTCCTCGGCTGGATCGGCGACGACGTGCTGCACTCGCTCTACAAGATCGCCGACCTCACGGTGGTGCCGTCCATTTATGAGCCGTTCGGCCTGGTGGCGCTGGAGGCGATGGCCTCAGGGTGCCCCTGCATCGTTGCCGATACCGGCGGGCTGCGGGAGGTCGTCCCGCACGAGGAGGCCGGCCTGCGCTTCCGCCCCCGCGACCCGGGCGCGCTCGCAGAGGTCGCGATCCGCGTTCTGCGCGACGACGAGCTGGGGCGCCGCCTGGTCGCCGAAGCCTACGACCACCTGCGGCGCTTCGACTGGGGCGACGTCGCCGAGCAGACTGCCGCCGTGTACGCGGATCTGGTCGGCGACCCGAGTCCTGCGTGACGCTTCCGCTACCCCTCAGTCACAGAATCTCTTCATTACGCGCGCCACACGCGAGGCGGGACCCGTCATGGTGCTCCCGATGGCGCATTGGCGAGAGGGAGGCGTGCAAGTGACCCTATGGTAGAAAAAGGGTACTTTGGTACCTTTCTACCATGGCCCTGAGCATCAAGGACCCGGAGACCGAGAAATTGGCCGCAGAAGTGGCAGAGCTTGCCGGCGAGAGCAAGACTGGCGCAGTGCGCCAGGCGCTGCGTGAGCGGCACGACCGGCTTGAGCTCGAACGCGGCGGCAAGTCTCCGCGCACCGGAGACTTCCTGCGATTCCTGGAAACGGAGATCTGGCCGCAAATCCCGGAGGAGCTGCGCGGTCGGCCGCCGATGACGAAAGCCGAGCGAGAAGAGATCCTCGGCTACGGACCGGAGGGATATTGATCCTCGACAGCTCAGCGGTCGTGTCCGCGATCCTCGAGGAGCAGGGCCACGATCGGCTCGTCGCGGCCATGACAGAGACCGCCAATTTGGGGATCGGCGCGCCCACCCTGGTGGAGACTGGCATGGTGCTGATCGGTTTCATGGACCTGCGCGGTCGTGGACTCGTCGCGAGGTTCATAGAAGAGAGGGGGGTGATCGTCATCCCATTCGACGACCGCCACTGGAGCATCGCCATCCAGGCCTTCATCCGCTATGGCAAGGGCCGCCATCCGGCCGCCCTCAACTTCGGCGACTGCATGACTTACGCGACCGCCCACGTCGCCGCCCGCCCGCTGCTCTTCACCGGCGACGATTTCGCAAAGACTGACCTTGCACCTGCTCTCGGGTGAGCGGTTGTTGGGTGATCCAGGAACGGTTGGGCCGGGCGGGCCGTCGGGGTGATCCAGGAACGGTTGGGCCGGGCGGGCGGCCGGGGTGATCCCGGATCAGTCGGGCTGGGGGAGGGTGGTCGACGCCGCCGGGTCGGGCTCGACCGGCTGGGCCCAGCGCAGCTCCTGCGGGGCCTCTCGCATGCGGATCACCTTGGCGGGGATGCCGGCCACGACGGCGTTGGCGGGGACGTCCCTGGTGACCACGGCATTGGTGCCGATGATCGAGTTGTCGCCGACCCGCACGCCGCGCAGTATGCAGGCTCCGTAGCCGATCCAGACGTTGGATCCGACCTCGACGTCGCGCGTATAGATGCCCTGCTGGCGGATCGGCCGCTCGACCTCGACCACGCCGTGGTCGAAGTCGATGAACATCGCCCGGTCGGCGATCACGCATTGCTCGCCGATTCGCACCCGCCGGTAGGCGGAGATCGTGCACTCCTGCCCGAGCACCGACTTGGCGCCGATCTGGACCACACCCTCGTGGCAGCGGATCTTGGTGCCGTCGCCCAGCCAGACGAAGCGGCCGAACTCGACCCGGCCACGGGGGGCGACGTGCAGTTCCAGGCCGCGGCCGAAGAAGACCAGCCCGTCGGTGCGCCAGCGCCAGCCGGCGCGGGTCAGGAGGCGGCGGCGCAGGTAGCGGCCGAGCAGCGGCGCGTATCTCGGCGTCAGCATCCCGTTGCGGGCGCAAAAGCGAATGAAGCGGATCACGGCGAGCCGCACTTTAGACTCCGCCTCACTGTGAGCGCCGAGCGACCAGGCGTGCATATCCAGTTCCTCGCGCCGCCGGCAAAGCGGGCGGCTGCGCGATGACCGACACCGCGAAATCCGCCTCGCTCGCCGAGCGGCTGGTCGCCGGCGACAAGCGCGCGCTGGCGCGGGCGATCACCCTGATCGAGTCCGACGACCCCGCCGGATGGGAACTGGTCCGCGAGGTCTACCCGCGCACCGGCAGGGCGAGGATCGTCGGCTTCACCGGGCCCCCGGGCGTCGGCAAGAGCACGCTGATCGGGGCGCTGACCGCCGAGCTTCGCAAGGCCGACCGGGAGGTCGCGGTGCTCTCCGTCGATCCCTCCAGCCCCTTCACCAGCGGCGCGCTGCTGGGCGACCGGATCCGGCTCTCGGACCACTTTCTCGACCCCGGTGTGTTCATCCGCTCGATGGCGACGCGCGGGGCGCTGGGGGGACTCTCCGAGGCCGCCCTGCAGGTGGCGCTCGTCATGGACGCGGCCGGCAAGGACGACGTTCTGATCGAGACCGTCGGGGTCGGTCAGGCCGAGATCGACATCGTCGACCACGCCGACACGATCGTGCTGGCGTTGATGCCCGGCTCGGGCGACTCGATCCAGGCGCTGAAGGCGGGGGTGATGGAGATTCCCGACATCATCGTCGTCAACAAGGCCGACCACCCGATGACCGACACGATGGTGCGCGAGGTGCGCAGCGTTCTGGCGCTCTCCCAGGATCCGAGCGGCTGGAGGGTGCCGATCCTGCGCACCGAGGCGGCGCGCGGCGAGGGAGTGGAGGAGCTGCTGTCGAAGATCGACGCGCACCACGCCCACATCGAGGCGGCCGGAACGCTGGAGGAGCGGCGCGCTCGCAACCTGCGCAACGAGGTGCTGGGGATCGCCGCATCGCGGATGCGGCGGCGGCTGGAGGAGACGGTCAGCGGGGACCCCGAGACGGCCGCTCTCCTGGAGCGGGTGGTGAAGCGCGAGCTGGACCCCGCCAGCGCCGCAACCGAGCTGATGAGGGAGCAGACCGGTGAGTGACGATACACCGGTGAGTGGCGATACGCCGGTGAGTGGCGATACGCCGGTGAGTGGCGATACGCCGGTGGATGAAGGCGGGCCCGTGAGTGAAGGCGAGCCGGCGGGCGAGGTGCCGGCTGGAGGGCTGCCGAGCCTCACCGAGGCGCTCGCCTGGCGGGGGTCGCGGCTGGACGATGCGCAGGGAAGGCCGGCCGGTCGCGTGGTGGGCGTTTTCGTCGACGCCGGCAGCGGCGAGCCGGCATGGCTGGTCGCCGCGCTTGGCGCGCGGGGTGCGAGGAGGCTCGCACTGAGGCGGCGCAGCGGCAAGACCGTGGTCGTCTCCGTGCGCGAGTGCGCGGCGATGCCGGGCCGGGTTTGGAGCGCTCAGGTGCGCGACGCGATGGGGAGCGCCCCCGCCGTCGACCCGGCGCGGCCGCTGCTGCGCGAGCACGAGCTGACGATCTGCGCGCACTACGGGATCGGCGAGCGGGTGGGCCGCGCCGCCGAGGTGGTCGGGCGTCCCGAGGGCTCGGTCACCTCCCAACCCGCCCACTGATCCATCCCCGGCGCCAGCAAGAAGAAGCCCCCTCCTCCAGCGGCGACCATACGGGCGGCTGAGCTCGCCCGAGCGCCATCTCCACGTGATCCCGAGCTGCCAAGGTTTGACGCATGGTCCTGCTGATCCTGTTCGGGTTCGTCGCCGGCGCCGCAACGGCGCTCTCACCCTGCGTTCTGCCGGTGCTGCCGATCGCGCTCTCCGCCGGTGCGACCGGCGGCCGGCGGCGGCCGCTCGGCATCGTCGCCGGTCTGGCCGTCTCCTTCACGTTCGCGACCGTCGCGCTCGTCTATGTGATCTCAGCGCTCGGACTGCCCGACGACCTGCTGCGCAAGCTGGCGATTGCCGTCCTGATCGCCTTCGGGGTCACGCTGATGATCCCCCCGCTCGCGGCACGGATCGAGGCAGCGATGAGCCGCTTCGCGGGCCGCGCCGGTGTGAGGAGCGGGGGGGACGGCTTCTGGTCGGGGATCGCGGTCGGCGCCAGCCTCGGGCTGGTGTATGCGCCGTGCGCCGGCCCGATTCTCGCCGGAGTGATCACGGTCTCGGCATCCCAGCCGTTCACGGCCGGCCGCCTTGCGGTTGCGCTCAGCTACGGGCTCGGCTCGGCTGCCGTCCTCTACCTGCTGATGCTCGGTGGCCGGCGTCTGACGGCGCCGCTTGCGCGACGCGGGGTGGGCCTCCAGGTGACGATGGGCGCGGTGATGGTGGCCGTCGCGCTGGCGATGCTCGGCAGCTACGACATCAGGTTCCAGAACGCGATCGCCAGCGACCTTCCCAGCTTCCTGGTCAACCCCTCGAAGTCGTTGGAGGAGAGCTCGGCGGCGCGCAGTGCGCTGGCTGACGTTCGCGGCGGCTCGAGGGGCGGCCTCGGTGAGGGGACGGCACAGGCGGCCCCGTCCGCCGGCGGGGGCGCCGGCCAGGGGGGCACCGGCAAGAGAAGCGCCGGCAAGAGAGGCGCCGGCAAGGGAGGCACCGGCCGGGAAGGGGTCCCGCGCGGGGGCACCGGCAGGCCGTCGGGCCTGCCCGTGCTTGGCACCGCGCCCGAATTCGTCGACACCCAGCGCTGGTTCGACACCCCGGGCGGCCGCCCGCTCACCCTGCGCTCGCTGCGTGGCCGGGTGGTGCTGGTCGACTTCTGGACCTACAGCTGCATCAACTGCCTGCGCACGCTCCCCTACCTGACGGCCTGGGACAGGCGCTACCGCAGGGACGGCCTGACGATCGTGGGAGTCCATTCCCCCGAGTTCCCCTTCGAGAAAGACGCGGGCAACGTCGCCGACGCGATTGCGCGCAACGGGATCCACTATCCGGTGGTCCAGGACAACAACCTCTCCACCTTCGCGGCGTACGGCACCGAATTCTGGCCCGCCGAGTACTTCATCGACGCCCGCGGCAGGGCGCGCTTCGTCCACTTCGGCGAGGGCTCCTACGGCGAGAAGGAGAAGGTGATCCGCGAGCTGCTCGCGGAAGCCGGGCGCCCCGTCTCGGGGGGCGATTCCGGCGCGCGGGGGATCTCCGCCTCGGCGGGGGTGACGACGCCGGAGAGCTACCTCGGCTCGCTGCGGGCGGATCGCTTCGTCAACGGCCAGATCACGGCCGGCAATCGCGATTTCGGCGCGCCGCCGCAGCCGTCCGCCGACCACCTCGCCTACAGCGGGCGCTGGAAGGTGGCGCCGGAGTCGGCGACGGCCGCGGGAGGCGCCCTCGACCTGAGCTTCGGGGCGCGCCGCGTCTACGTGGTCCTTGGCTCACCCGGGCACGCCCGTCGCGTTCGGGTGCTGCTTGACGGCCGCCCGATCCCGAACCGCCTCGCGGGGGCCGACGTGAAGGGCGGGACCGTCGAGGTGTCCGGGCAGCGTCTGTACGGCCTGGTCAACCTGCCGAGGGTCGAGCACCACGTCCTGCGCCTGCTTCCCGAACCGGGGGTGATGGGCTACGCCTTCACCTTCGGCTAGCCTCAGCAGCCGAGCTGGCGGGCGATCACCATCTGCTGGACCTCGTCGGTGCCCTCGCCGATCGTGAGGATCTTGGCGTCGCGGTAGAAGCGGCAGACCGGGTACTCCTCGATGTAGCCGTAGCCGCCGTGGATCTGGACCGCCTCCTCGGTGGCGCGGACCGCGAGGCGGCCGGTGATCAGCTTCGCCTGCGCCGCGGTGAGCGTGAAGCTGCGGCCGGCGTCCTTCTCCAGCGCGGCGCGCCAGGTGAGCAGCCGCGCCGCCTCGATCTGGGCCGAGAGGTCGGCGATCTTCGCCTGGATCGCCTGGAACTTGGAGATCGCCTGGCCGAAGGCGCGGCGCTCCTTGGCATAGGAGATCGCCTCGTCGAGGGCGCCCTGGGCGAGGCCGACCCCCATCGCGGCGACGCCGATCCGGCCGCCGTCGAGGATGTGGAGGAAGTTCTTGAAGCCGTCGCCGCGGCGGCCGAGCAGGTTGGCCTCGGGCACCCGGCAGCCCTCGAAGGAGAGGGGGCGGGTGTCGGAGGCGTTCCAGCCCATCTTGCGGTAGGGCTGGCCGGGCTCATAGCCCGGGGTGCCGTTGGGAACGATCAGGTTGGAGATCTCCCGGCGGCCGTTGCGATCGCCGGTCACCGCGGTGATCGATACGCAGCCGGAGATCTCGGTGCCGGAGTTGGTGATGAACTGCTTGGCTCCGTCGATCACCCACTCGCCGTCATCGAGCTTCGCCGTGGTCCGCACGTTGCCGGCGTCCGAGCCGGCCTCGGGCTCCGTCAGGCCGAACGCGGCGAGGCGCTGCCCGCTGCAGAGCTGCGGCAGCCACTCGTCCCTCTGCTCGTCCGTCCCCCAGAGGTGGATCGGCATCGTGCCGAGCGAGGTGTGCGCCGCCATCGTGATGCAGACCGAGGAATCGACCCGGGCCAGCTCTTCAACCGCCAGCACATAGGAGAGCGTGTCCGCGCCCCCGCCGCCGTACTCCTGGGGGAAGGGAATCCCCATCAGACCGAGCTCCCCGAGCTTCGCCACTATCTCGTAGGGGAAGCGCTTCTCGCGGTCGAGCTCCTCCGCCACCGGCGCGACCTCGGTGCGGGCGAAATCCCGGACGGTCTCGCGCAGCAGTCGCTGCTCGTCGCTCAGCTGAAGGTCCACCGGCGGCATCTTATTTGGGTCGGATGCCGGTTCGCGTGAGACACTGGCTCAGGTGTCTCGTCTCTGGCCCAGGGCCGTTCTGCTTGCGTCGCTGCTCGCGATCGCGGGTAGCGAGACATCCACGGCGGCACCGCCGCAGACCCTCGGACAGAACCCGATTTCGACCGAAGGCGGTTGCACGCTCTGCTCGGTCGTGCAGCTCTCCAACAGCGCCACCCCCAACACCTACGTGTTTCCTGGGGACGGCGTCCTGACCCGTGCCAGGTTTTACGTTGGCCCCGTGAACGAAGCGCTCGACTACGCGCAGGCGCGGGTCTTCAGGAAGACCGGCGGCGCGAGCGCAACAGTCGTAAGCCAGGGCGAGAAACATGACCTCAGCAGCCTTACCGCCGGGCTCCACAGCTTCTTCGAGCGCATCCCCGGCAAAGCCGGGGACGTCCTCGGCGCCCGCTTCGACACCAGTCCCTTCATCGAAGCCACTCCCCACATCTTCGCAACCGCGTCTACCTCCGACGAAGCCGGCTATCTCTCCACACCTGCCAACCCTGAAGTCGGCGACCCCTTCACCTCCACGCCGATCGCCAACCGCCGGGTCAACGTCTCAGCCACATTCGAGCCCGACGAAGACGGTGACGGATACGGCGACACCTCCCAGGACCTCTGCCCCGGGGCGCCCGTCGCCACAACCGCCTGTTCCGGGACCCTGCTCGGCAGCCGTCTCCAGGGTGCCTACACGACGGTCGGGCACACCTGCACCTATGCGTGCCTGCGTGTCCAGACCACTGTCGACGGCGCGCCGGCTGTGTCCCCGTTCGACGGCGTCGTCGTCCGTTGGCGCCTGCTGGCAGCGCCCAGCGGGGCCTACCGGATCCGCGTGCTCGGCCCGACGGGTGGCTCCACCTACTCCGTCCTGCGCTCGAGCGCCGTCGAAAGCGTCGTCGACTCCTCGCCGTTCAAGTCGATCACGACCTTCGCGACCCGGCTTCCCATTCCGGCCGGGGGCTACGTGGCGCTGGCGCCGCCGTTGTTCACGGTCCAGTCCTTCCGCGATAGCCCGCCCGACTCGACCTACCGGCAGGTCAACGACGGTGCCGACGGCAGCTCGATCGACTTCGCCGGGTACGGGCCGCCGTTGGCTGGCGAGGCGCTCTACGACGCAGATGTCGAGCCCGACGCCGACGGCGATGGTTTCGGGGACGTATCCCAGGATGCGTGCCCGGCGGACGGGTCGACGCAGGGCGCCTGTGGGCCGCCCCCACAGCCGCCGACAACCCCGACGATTCAAGGCTTCAGAGCCGCGCCCAGCCGCTTTCGCGTGGCAGCGCGCGGCGCGGTCATCTCCGCCAAGCGCGCGCACCCCGGAACGACCCTGAAGCTGACGCTCTCCGAGGCGGCAAGGGTGGCGTTCGCGGTCGAGAGGCGAGTCGACTGCAGAAATGCAGCGAAGCCGAAACGCTGTGCCCCCTGGAAGCGGGTGCATTCGTTCGCGCGCAGTCTCGGCGCAGGGGCGGGCTCGGTTCGCTACTCGGGCCGCTACCGGCAGCGGGCGAGCCGCGGCAGCCTCGTTCCCGGCAGCTACCGGATCGCCGCCGTCGCCACCAGCCCCGCCGGCGTCTCGAGCGCCACCGCCCGGACCCGCATGACCGTCGTCCGATAGGGCGACCGCATAACCGTCGGCCGCTGGGGCAGTCCGCCCCGAGGTGGCACTGACTATGACTAGAGCTGCAGGCTCTTGACCTGGAGCAGCTCCTCGATCGCGTAGCGGCCGTTCTCGCGGCCGTGGCCCGACTGCTTGTAGCCGCCGAACGGCGCCAGCGGGTTGAAGGCGCCGCCGTTGATCTCGATCTGACCCGTGCGGATGCGGCGCGCGACGCCGATCGCGCGGTCGGTGTCAGCCGACCACACACCCCCGGCAAGGCCGTAGACCGTGTCGTTCGCGATCCGTACCGCGTCGTCCTCATCGGTGTAGGGCTGGATCGCCAGCACCGGGCCGAAGATCTCCTCCTGGGCGATCGTCATCTCCGGAGTCACCTCGGAGAAGACGGTCGGGCGGACGAAGTAGCCGCGCTCGAGCCCCTCCGGGGGCGCGGCGCCTCCGGTCAGGAGCTTGGCGCCCTCCGCCTCGCCCTTCTCGATGTAACCGCGAACCCGCTCGCGCTGAACGTCGGAGACGAGCGGCCCGAGGCGCGTCGAATCGTCGAACGGGTCGCCGGGCGTGAAGGCCTCGGCCGTGGACTTAGCGAGTCCCTCCGCTTCGGCGAGCTTCTCGCGCGGCACCAGCATCCGGGTCAGGGCGCTGCAGGTCTGGCCCGAGTTGAGGTAGCACTTGGCGACGCCGTCCGGGACCGCCCTCCCCAGGTCGGCATCGTCGAGGATCACGTTTGGCGACTTGCCCCCCAGCTCCATCGCCACCGGCTTGACCGTCGCAGAGGCCAGCTCGGAGACGCGCCGCCCGGCCCGGGTCGAGCCGGTGAAGGAGACCATGTCGACGCCGGGGTGGCCGGCGATTGCCTCGCCGACGACCGGCCCGGTGCCGGTTACCACGTTGAAGACTCCGGCCGGCAGGCCGGCGGCCTCGATCACCTCGGCGAGGATGAAGGCGTTGAGCGGCACGACCTCGCTGGGCTTGAGGACGACCGTGCAGCCGGCGGCAAGCGCCGGCGCGACCTTCGCGGCGATCTGGTTGAGGGGGTAGTTCCAGGGCGTGATCGCGCCGAGCACCCCAACCGGCTCGCGCAGCACCCGTGAGCTGCCGATCTCCTCCTCCCAGGCGACCTCCTCCATCAGCTTGGGCATCGCTGCGAACTGGCCGATCGGCAGGCCCGCCTGGATGATCTTGCTCAGCTTCAGCGGCATCCCCAGCTCCTGAGCGATCGTCGCTGCGATCTCATCGGCGCGCTCGCCGAGCCCGGCGGCGATCGCAGCCAGGTAACCGGCGCGCTCGGAGCGCGAGGTCTGCGACCAGGAGTCGAAGGCGTCGCGGGCGGCGCGCACGGCGAGGTCGGCGTCCTCGGGCGTGCAGGCTGGGATCGTGCCCATGACCTCCTCGGTCGTCGAGTTGACGACGTCGATCGTCTCGGCGCCCTGCGGCTCGACCCACTCGCCTCCGATGAAGACCCTGTCCCTTACCTGAAGCTGTGCCGCAGTCGCCATCTCCGCTCCTCCTTGTGGTTTGCCGCCCGTTCGGATCGCTGCGAGTGTTCACCACACGATAGTGGGGTCAAAGTGAGCAGCGGCGCGGTCGCGAGGCGGTCAGGGGGTTGCTGTGGTGCGGTCGCGAGGCGGTCAGGGGGTTGCTGTGGTGCGGTGGGGGAGTCAGGCCGTCGCCGCAGCGCGGAGGGCGTCGAGGCCGGGGCCCGGGAGGGCGCGCGCGTCTCGCGCGTGCAGCACCTCGCCACAGCGCTCGCAGACGCCGCGGTCGTTGATCTCCCCGCCGCACTCCTTGTGGACGATCAGCATCGGCGGCCCTCCCGGCCCGGGGGAGTGGCGATCGCCCCATGCCAGCAGGGCGATCAGGGCGGGCCAGAGGTCGAGCCCCTTCTCGGTGAGGAAGTACTCGTAGCGCTGGGGGCTCTCCTGATAGGGACGCCGTTCGAGGATGTCCTCCTCGACCAGCCGCTGCAACCGCGTGGAGAGAACGTTGCGGGCCACACCGAGACTGCTCTGCAGCTCACCGAAGCGCCGGTTGCCGTTCATGACGTCGCGCACGATCAGCAGCGTCCAGCGCTCGCCGACGACTTCGAGCGCCTTGGCGATCGAGCAGATCTGGCCGGGGTAGTCGTGGCGGAGCATGGCTTGGGAGTGATCTTCGCACACTGAGTTGCATCAAGCAACCGAGTCGGCTAGGCTGAGCGGCAACAGCGGTTTCTTGATGCAACTCAGTCCAGATGCCCGATTGGAGGCGCTGAAGATGAGACTGATCCACAGACGCAGGAGCCACCGCCCGAAGGCCCCACGGATCCCGATCTCCCAGGAGGAGATCGCCGCCGACCTGCACTACCCGGCGTCGCGCCGGCCGGATCGAGCCGCCAACGCGAACCGTGCCCGCGGGGGCGGCCGGTGACCGACGGCGCATCCGACGCATCCGCGGGGAAGGGCGCCCACGCGGGGAAGGGCGCCCACGGCCAGGACGGCGCCCGCGCCGGGGGTGCCGCCACGGCCCGGCCGGGCAGCACCGCAGCGGACGCGGCACTGGCCTTCGCCGAGGCAAGTCCGGAGACGAGTCGCAGCCGCACCCTGGTCTGGCAGGACCCGGTGCCGACCGCCGCCGCCGGGGCGACGATGACGGGCATCGAGTACATGGAAGCGATCGTCGCCGGCGAGGTGCCGCCGCCGCCGATCGCGGTGACGATGCGGATGGGCCCGATCGAGGTGAGCGAGGGCCGCGCCGTCTTCTCCGGCGAACCGGGCGAGGAGCACTACAACCCGATCGGCGTCGTCCACGGCGGCTACGCGGCGACCCTGCTCGACTCGGCGCTGGGCTGCGCCGTCCACACGACGCTGCCAGCCGGCGTCGGCTACACGTCGCTTGGCCTGGAGGCGAAGTACGTGCGCCCGATCACGCGCGACACCGGTCGCGTCCTCTGCGAGGCCAGGGTCCTCTATCGCGGTCGCCGCCAGGCGACCTCGGAGGCCAATCTGACTGCCGCCGACACCGGCAAGCTGCTTGCCCACGGTGTCGCCACCTGCATGATCCTCGAAGGCTGAGCGCCGCGGTCGGGGCTAGTGGGACGGCCCGCGGGCCAGCTCGACCAGGAGCCGGACGCCATAGCCGCTGGCGTCCTTGCCGGTGTACTCACGGCCGACGTCCCAGGCGGTGCCGGCGATGTCGACGTGCGCCCAGGGGGTGTCGCCGACGAACTCCTCGAGGAAGGAGCCGGCATAGATCGTGCCGGCCTTGCGCTTCGCGGAGGCGTTGGTGAGATCGGCAACCGTCCCCTTGGTCAGCTCCTTGTACTCGGGGTGGAGGGGAAGGCGCCAGACCAGCTCGCCGGTTGCCTTCCCCGCCTCCTCCACCTCGGCGGCGAGCGTGTCGTCGTTCGAGATGACCGCCGCGTAGGTCGACCCCAGCGCGACCAGCACGGCGCCGGTCAGCGTCGCGAGATCGACGATCCGCTCCGCTCCGAGCTCGACGGCGTAGGCGAGGGCGTCGGCGAGGATCAGGCGGCCCTCGGCGTCGGTGTTGTTGACCTCGACCGTCTTGCCGTTGTACTGGGTGATGATGTCGCCCGGCTTGATCGCCGTCCCCGAGGGCATGTTCTCGGTCGCCGGCACGACCGCGACCAGGTTGACCGACAGGCCGAGCTCGGCGATCGCCGCCACCGCCTCGAGCACCGCCGCGGCGCCCGACATGTCCATCTTCATCTCCTCCATCCCCGCCGAGGGCTTGATCGAGATGCCGCCGGTGTCGAAGGTGACGCCCTTGCCGACCAGGCCCAGGGTGGGACCCGAGCCGCCGCCCTCGTAGCGGAGCACGATCAGCCTCGGCTCCTCCGAAGTCCCCTGGCTGACGGCCACCAGGCCACCCATCCCCTTCGTCGCGATTTCCTCGCGGCCCAGCACCTCGACGCTGACCGCGTCGCTGCCGGCGGCGATCTCGGCGGCGCGGCCCGCCAGATGGGAGGGGGTGGCAATGTTCGAGGGCAGGCTCTGCAGGTCGCGGGCGCGGTTCTGCGCTTCGGCGCAGACGCGAGCTGCCTGCGCCGCCTCGGCGACCGCCGCGGGCGCCAGCAGGGTCAGCGACTCCACCGCCGGTGGAGGAGGGTCATCGGGGTCGGTGCTGCGGAAGCGGTCGAAGCGGTAGGAGGCGAGGATCGTGCCGGTGATGAGCGCCGCGGCGATCGGTCCGTCCTCGTCCGACTCGGGGAGGAGCCAGGCGAGCGAGGTCGCATCCAGCTCGACGGCCTTGCGAGCCCCCAGCGCCGCGGCGACCCGGGCCCGCTCGGCATCCATCTCGTTGCGGCGGCCAAGGCCGACGGCGAGCACGCGCCTTGGTCGCTCGGGGTGAAGCAGGGCCAGCTTCTTGAACGCACCCTTCGCGTCCGCGGCGCCCGGTGCACTGGCCAGCTCCGGCGGCAGCTCCTCACCGTCGTAGAGCCCGACGACGAGCAGGTCGGCCTCGACCTCGGAAACCCCTGCCTGGCGGACCTCGACCTTCATTGCGCACCCCTGCTCTTCACTCGCTTTCGGTTCATGGGCCGCGAGTTTATGAGGTCGCCAGCCGGACCCTCCCGCTATCGTCCGGTGCGGGCGAGGCGCCCTTAAACCAGTTTCGACCGCCACTTCGCAGAAGAAAGGCAGTAGATGCCCAGCACAGTCATCCTTGGAACCGCGCGCACCCCCTTCGGCAAGATGGGCGGGGGCCTGTCATCGCTTGACGCCACCGAGCTCGGGGGCCACGTGATCGAGGCCGCCCTGGATCGCTCCAGCGTCGATCCGGAGCAGGTCCAGCAGGTCGTCTTCGGCCAGGTCCTGCAGGCCGGCCAGGGGCAGATCCCCTCACGGCAGGCCCAGATCAAGGGCGGCATCCCGAAGGAGGTCCCGTCGGAGACGGTGAACAAGGTCTGCGCGTCCGGCATGCGCTCGCTCGGAATCGCCGACATGGCGATCCGGGCCGGCGACACCGAGGTGGCCGTGACGGGTGGCATGGAGTCGATGAGCCAGGCGCCCTACCTGCTCCCCGGCGCTCGCTTCGGCTTCCGGATGGGCGACGTAACCGCGATCGACGCGATGACCCACGACGGGCTCACCAACCCCTTCACCGAACAGCAGATGATCAACGAGGCGAGCGAGGTCTCCAACGAGCTGGAGATCACCCGCGCCGACATGGACCGCTTCGCCGAGCGCTCGCACCGGCTTGCCGCCGAGGCGACCGACGCGGGCCGCCTGGCGGAGGAGATCGTCGGCGTCACGGTCAAGTCGCGCAAGGGCGAGAGCACTGTCGAGGTGGACGAGGCGATTCGCCCGGACACCGACCTCGAGACCCTCGCGAAGCTGAGGGCGATTGGTGGAGAGGACGCCACGCACACCGCCGGCAACTCGCCCGGGGTCAACGACGGCGCCGGCGCCGTGGTCGTCGCCTCGGATGAGTGGGCGGAGCGCGAGGGTCGCACGCCGCTCGCCCGCGTCCTCTCCTACGGCATGGTTGCCGACGACTTTGCCTACCTGGCGCGGACCCCCGCGGGCGCCGCCAAGCAGGCGCTCGAGAAGATTGGCAAGAGCCCCGAGGACGTCGACCTCTGGGAGATCAACGAGGCCTTCGCATCGGTTGCGCTCAACTCGATGCGGATGCTCGGCATCGACGAGGAGAAGGTCAACGTCAACGGCGGGGCAATTGCCCTGGGCCACCCGATCGGCGCCTCCGGCGCCCGCATCGTCGGCGTCCTCGTCCACGAGCTGCGCCGCCGCGGAGGAGGCTTGGGCGTCGCGGCCATCTGCTCCGGCGGCGGACAGGGCGACGCCATTGTCCTGGAGGTAAATGGTTCCTGAGGGCAATGAGCCCGCGAAGGACAAGCGGGCTGCCGCGTTTTTCGATCTGGACAAGACCCTCATGGCAGGGTCGAGCGGAATGCAGTTCGCGCGGGTGGCGACCCGCCACGGGATAGTCAACCGCCGGCAGTTGGCGAGCTGGGCCGTCGAGCACCTCCGTTACCGGCTGCGTGGCACGACCGACGAGCGCACCGCCGAGGTGCTGCGGGTCGCCCGCGAGCTGATCGCCGGGGTGCCGGCCCGCACCCTGGAACGGATGAACCCCGAGGTGATGGCGGCGATCCTGCCGCGCATCTACCCGCAGATGCTCGACGAGGTCTACGCCCACCAGGACGCCGGCCGCGCCACCTTCATCGTCAGCGCCGCCGGCGACGGCGTCGTCGAGCCTCTCGCCCGGGTACTGGGGATGGAGGGCGGGATCGGCACGCGCTACGAGACCGGCGCCGACGGAGCCTTCACCGGCCGCTTCGACGGGCCGTTCGTCTACGGCCCGGGCAAGGTCGAAGCGATGGAGTCGTTCGCCACCGATCACGGGATCGACCTTGACGCCTCCTACGCCTACTCGGACTCGCTTTCCGACCTGCCGATGCTGCGCGCGGTTGGCCACCCGGTCGTGGTCAACCCCGATCCCGCCCTGGCCGAGATCGCCAAGCAGGAGGGCTGGCAGACGATGCATTTCGAGCGCCTCGGTCGCCGCCTGGTCGCGATCGCCGTCACCCTGCTGGCCACGATCGCCGGCTTCGGCGCTTCACGGATCGCGGCGCGGCGCAGTGGTGCGCCGCGCCGCTTTCCGCCTCGGTTGGCTCGTCACTGACGTCGCTTACTCGCGGCGGCCGATCTTCAGCATCGAGTGGGGGTCGCGCACGGCACCGGTGGCGACCAGGACGGCGAAGCCGATGCCCGTCAGCAGCAGGGCGATGCCGATCACGACCCCGAAGATCGAGAGCCGGTCTGCCATGTAGCTGGCGTTGAGGGCGGTGGCGAGCGCCGTCTCCGTGACCCAGATGTTGCGGGCCCCGTTTTCAGCCGGTTCGCCGCTTTCGGGATCGACCGCGGCGAATTCTTCGTTTTCGGTGCCGCCGCCGTCGGCCAGTTCGCTCTTCGGCGTGTTGGGCTTCGCTTCGAAGCGGCCCATTTCCGAGTAGGTGTAGCCGCCGGTCGCCTCAAGGGCGTGGATCTGCATGTAGGAGGCGAAGCAGCGCGCCGTTTCGCCGTCGTCGACCGTCTTTTCGGCGACGTTGCAACTCGGCAGGTCTATGTCGGATGACAGGCCGGCCTGCTTCGCCTCTTCGGCGATCGCCGACGGGGTCATGTCGGGCGAGCCGACGATGTTCTGCCGGTCGAGTTCGGTCGAGACCGTGTCCTTGCCGTTGATGCCCATCACAATTGCGGCAACGCCGAACGCGATCAGAACGACCGACGCGACCACGCCCCCGACTTCAAGTGCTTTCTTCACTGTGAAACCTCCTGAATAGATTTGAGCCGGTGTCGTTCTCGCGCCCTTGACCCGGCTGACAAGCGCCAAGTTTCTGCGGGACGGGACGTTGCGTCTCCACGCGCCCACCCTATTACCTGTCAGTAGAAATCCGCAGCACTCATCGGAAGAAGGCCGCAGAAGCTCTCGGGAGGTATCGGCTGCGGAGGATTGCCGGATTCCTCCGCCGGTGCTCGGTGGGCTCGACGGAGACGGTCCAGCCCGCCGCCGGTCGTAGACTTCACGCATGGCCGTCGAGCCGAGCGCAGCGCGCGCCGAGCGCGCCGAACGGGACGCCACGTTCTCGACCATCTCCGGTCAGCCGATCGAGCCGCTCTACACGGCCGAGGACGCCCCCGCAGACCCCGCGACCGACATCGGCCGCCCCGGCGCCTACCCGTTCACCCGCGGGCCGTACGAGTCGATGTACCGGGGGCGGCTTTGGACGATGCGCCAGTTCGCCGGCTTCGGCACGGTTGAGGAGACCAACGAGCGCTTCCACTACCTGCTCGGCCATGGGCAGACGGGACTGTCGGTGGCCTTCGACATGCCGACCCTGATGGGCTACGACTCCGACCACGCCCGCAGCCTCGGCGAGGTCGGTCGCGAGGGGGTTGCCGTCGACAGCCTCGACGACATGGAGCAGCTGTTCGAGGGGATCCCGCTGGGTGGGGTCACGACCTCGATGACCGTCAACGCACCGGCCGCCATCCTGCTCGCCTTCTACGTGCTGGTCGGGGAGCGGCAGGGTGTTCCGGCGGAGGAGCTCGGCGGCACGATCCAAACCGACATCCTCAAGGAGTACATCGCCCAGAAGGAGTGGTGCTTCCCGATCGAACCGGCAATGAGGCTGGTCACCGACATGATCGAGTGGTGCAGCGACCACATGCCCCGCTGGCACCCGGTCTCGATCTCCGGCTACCACATCCGCGAGGCTGGTTCGACCGCCCAGCAGGAGCTGGCCTTCACGCTGAAGGACGGCTTCACGTATGTGGAGCGGGCGCTGGAGCGCGGTCTCGCCATCGATGACTTCGCCCCGAGGCTCTCGTTCTTCTTCAACGCCCACATCGACTTCTTCGAGGAGATCGCCAAGTACCGCGCGGCGCGCCGGATCTGGGCGCGCGAGATGCGCGACACCTACGGCGCCAAGCGCGAGGAGTCGATGCGGCTGCGCTTCCACGCGCAGACCGCGGGTGTCTCGCTGACCGCCCAGCAGCCGCTCAACAACGTGGTGCGGACATCGCTGGAGGCGCTGGCGGCGGTGCTCGGCGGAACCCAGTCCCTGCACACGAACTCCTTCGACGAGGCGCTGGCGCTGCCCACCGAGGAGGCGGTCCGCGTAGCGCTCCGCACCCAGCAGATCATCGCCTTCGAGTCCGGTGCCGCCAGCACGCCCGATCCGCTCGGGGGCTCCTGGTTCGTCGAGCGGCTGACCGACGAGATGGAGCGAGCCGCGTACGAGTACTTCGCACGGATCGACGAGCTGGGGGGGATGGTCGAGGCGATCCGCCGTGACTTCCCCCAGCGCGAGATCGCCGACGCCTCCTTCGCCTACCAGCGCCGGGTCGACGAGCGCCGGCAGATCGTCGTCGGCGTCAACGATTTCACCCAGGACGATGAAGCCGAGACCCCGATTCTCCGCATCGATCCTGCCCTTGAACGCAAGCAGGTCGACCGCCTGCAGGCGACCCGCGCCAGCCGGGATACAGCCGCGGTAGAGGTTGCTCTCGCCGAGCTGAAGCGAGCCGCCGCCACCGACGAGAACCTGATGCCGCCGATCGTCGCGGCCGCCCGTGCTCGGGCAACGGAGGGGGAGATGATCGCCGCGATGCAGGAGGTCTTCGGCACCTACACCGAGTCCCCGGTCTTCTGACGGCGAGAGCCGGGGCTACAGCGGGGCGCCGATCCTGCCGATCAAGGGCAGGTGAAGCGGTTCCCCGTAGCTCTGTCGCTCCTCGCGGCTCTGGCTCTTGTCGTCGCCGGTCCGGCGTCGGGCGCCCAGCTGAAGCGACATGAGTCGCCCTGGTGGGTCTGGTACGGGCCGCCGGGTTGGGTGTCCGCTGAGTCCGCGAACGGGATCGACATAACCTCGCCGACCGGGGTCTTTCACGCCGGCTATGGATGGTCGAGCTCGGCGTTTCCGCTCAACAACTGCGAAGTTCGGGACTACCTGGCAAGCAGCGGCGGCCTCGACGTGCACCCCCTTGCCCAGCTTTCCTTCCTGCGCACGGGGAGGGCCTTTTCCTTCGCCGGCGGCACGCGGCAGGTGAGCGTCTTCCGCGCCTATCGCACCAATCGCCGCCAGTGGATCAAGGGCATCCTGAAGGTCGACGTGTTCAACGACGAATCGACTGGCTCCTACGGTTTTGCTGCGAGCGTGACCGGCGCGCCGCTGAAGGAGTTCCGCGCGTCGCGCTCGGCGCTGGATCGCATCGTGAAGTTGATCTTCTTGAAGCCCCGCTCGCCGTGGGAATAGGGAAAGCTGCGCCGCTCCATTAACCTGCCGCAGCGATGAGCACGGCAACCGCCCGCAAGATCCGCGTTGTCGTGGCCAAGCCCGGGCTGGATGGGCACGACAGGGGCGCCAAGATCATCGCCAGGGCGCTTCGGGACGCGGGCATGGAGGTGATCTACACCGGGTTGCATCAGACCCCGGAGCAGATCGCCGAGACGGTGATCCAGGAGGACGCCGACGCGGTTGGGCTCTCAATTCTCTCCGGCGCCCACATGACCCTGGTGCCGCGGGTGATCGAGCTGCTGGGCGAGCAGGGCGTCGACGACGTCCTGGTCACGGTTGGCGGGACGATTCCCGCCGAGGACATCCCCGAGCTGAAGAAGCTCGGCGTTGCCGCGGTCTTCACGCCGGGGGCTGGGACCGACGACATCGTCGAGTTCATCCGTGCCGGCGCAAAGGAGCGCCACGAGGGGGACTGATAGCGCGAGGCGCCGCCCCAGCGTGCCTCACGTCACACCGGTGGTTGTTGGCCTTCGGCCACATCCGCCGCCGTGCCTTAACGTCACACCGCCGGATGTATAGATAGACTGATTGACTGGTCAGTCAACGCGCCGAAGGAGGCTTGAACTTGAAGATCTGCGTCCTGGTCAAGGAGGTACCGGACGCCGCCGTCCAGAAGCGAATCGATTCCAACACGATGCGTCTGGACCGCAGCGGTGAGAAGAACCTCAACCCGTTTGACACCCACGCCATCGAGGCCGCCATGCAGATCAAGGAGGGCGGCGCGATCCCGGTCGACGAGATCGTTGCGGTGACGATGGGACCCGAGTCAGCCGTTCGCGCTCTGCACAAGGCGGTCGCGCTTGGCGCCGACCGGTCGGTGCACCTCTCCGAGGATGCCCTGGCCGGTTCCGACGTCTGCGCCACCGGTTATGCGCTGGCGAAGGTGCTGGAGTCCGAGAGTCCGGACCTGGTGCTGCTCGGCCAGCAGTCCGATGACGGCGAGTGCTACACGATCGGAGCCGTGGTCGCCGATCACCTGCAGATGCCCTCGCTGACGCAGGTGGTCAAGATGGACGTCACCGACGGCAAGCTGCGCTGCGAGCGTCAGGCCGAGTACGGCTACGACACGGTCGAGGTGGAGCTGCCCGCGGTGATCAGCGTCGGGGACGCGATCAACGAGCCCCGCTACCCCAGCCTGAAGGCGATCATGGGCGCCAAGAAAAAGCCCCTGGACGCCAAGGCGACCGCCGATGTCGGCATCGACGCCGGGATGGTGGGCGAGGCCGGCTCCAAGACGACTGTTCTCGCGCTCAACCCGCCGCCTCCGAAGGAGACCGGGGAGATCATCGAGGACGAGGACACCAACGAGACGGTCGAGAAGATCGTCACCTGGCTCGAGGAAAGGAAGCTGATCTAGATGGCGGGCATACTTGTCTACGCCCTCCACGACGACGAGGGCAACTTCAACAAGAACTCGCTCGGGGCGATCTCCGAGGCCGCCAAGTTGGCCGGGGAGGTTGGCGGTGAGGCCGCCGCGCTGGTGGTTGGCGATATCGCCGACGACGCCTGCGCTGCCCTCGGCAACTACGGTGCGGAGAAGGTCTACCGGGCCAAGGGCGTGCCCGAGGGCCTCGCCCAGCCGATCATCGACGCGATGGCCAAGGTGATCTCGGACGAGGGGTTCAGCTACACGCTGTTCGGCGGAGGCCTGCTCGGCTTCGAGATCGGCGCCGGCCTGACCGCACGGCTGAATGCCGGCGTAACGATGGAGGTGACGGAGGTAACGGCGCAGGACGGCAAGCTGGTCGCCAAGCGCCCGATCCTCCAGGACTCCCAGGTCGCCGACGTCGGCTATGTCGGTGAGCCGGGGATCATCATCAGCCGCCTCAACGCATTCGACATCAAGGAGAGCGGCGGCACCGCGGAGGTCGTCGACGTCGACGTCGAGCTGTCGCCCTGGTCCACCAAGGCGAAGATGGTCCAGCGCGGCGAGCAGCGCGGCGAGGAGGTCAACATCGAGGACGCCGAGATCCTGGTCGGTGGCGGCCGTGGCCTCGGTGCTGCAGAGGGCTTCAAGCTCTGCGAGGAGCTGGCCGAGGCAATGGGCGGCGCGGTCGCGGCGACCCGGGCCGTGGTCGACGCCGGCTGGTACCCCTACTCGACCCAGATCGGCCAGACCGGGAAGACGGTCGCGCCGAAGCTGTACCTGGCCGCCGGTATCTCCGGCGCGATCCAGCACAAGGTCGGGATGCAGAGCTCGGAGAACATCGTCGCGATCAACAAGGACCAGAACGCGCCGATCTTCGAGTTCTCGGACCTCGGCGTGGTGGGCGACCTGCACAAGATCGTCCCCAAGCTGACCGAGGCGATCAAGGCAAGGAAGGGATAAGGCCAAGGAAGGGATGACGCGCGGGGGGGCACGTCCCCCCGGGTCCTCCCCGGCAGGCTCGGCCCTCACCCGAGGGCCGAGCGGCCGACACCCCCAGCACAGACCGGACATTGGAGTCGAGATGCCAGCCGTGAAGCCCAGTGATTTCCCGCCGCCGTTTGACCCGGCCGAGGTGATCGGCCCGCCGACCGATTCCGAGGACGAGCGAATCGAGGTCGGGGTTGCGATCGTCGGAGGGGGGCCCGGCGGGCTCGCCTGCGCGATCAAGCTGATGCAGCTGCTCGAGGACGAGCCGGAGCTGACCGAGAAGCTGGGCGAGGTCCCGGTCGCGGTGATCGAGAAGGGCAAAGTCGCCGGCGCCCACCTGATGTCCGGGGCCAACGTGAATCCCTCTGCGATGAGGGAGCTGTTCCCCGACCTGGACCCGGCCGACTGGCCGCCGGTGTACCAGGAGGTGACCAAGGACGCCACCTACTTCCTCACCTCGAAGGCCGCCATACCCGTGAAGCCGACCCCGCCCAACTTTCGCAAAGAGGGGACCTACACGCTCTCGATCTCGAAATTGGGCCGCTTCCTCTCCGAGAAAGCCGAGGAGGCCGGCGTCTACATCCTCGCCGAGACCGCCGCGACGAAGCTGCTGGTCGACGATCGGATCGTCAAGGGCGTGCGCTCCGGCGACCGCGGTCGCGGCAAAGACGGCCAGGAGCTGGGCAACTTCGAGCCGGGCTCCGACGTGGTGGCGAAGGCGACGGTGCTCGCCGAGGGGACGCTCGGCCATCTCACCTACGCCGCCTATGACTACTTCGACATGCACGGCTCCGACCCCCAGTCATGGGAGCTGGGCGTCAAAGAGATCTGGGAGGTGCCGAAGCCGCTCGACCGGGTGATCCACACCCTCGGTTGGCCGCTGCGCTGGGGCGCCAGCCACAAGGAGGCGGGCGGCAGCTTCATCTACCCGATGGGTGAGGACAAGGTCTGCATCGGCTTCGTCGCCGGTCTCGCCTACACCGATGCCACGTTCAGCGTCCACGACGTCCTGCAGCAGTTCAAGACCCACCCCTTCATCAAGAAGATCATCGAGGGAGGCAAGCGGGTCGGATGGGGGGCGAAGACGCTCCCCTCGGGCGGCTACTGGTCGCTGCCCAAGCGCTTCTCGGTCCCCGGCATGGTGATCGCCGGTGACGCGGCCGGCATGGTCAACATCGCCGAACTCGCCGGCGTCCACTACGCGATGCACGCGGGGATGTACGCGGCGGAGGCGATCGTCGCGGCGCTGAAGGAGGACTCGGTCAACTTCGAGGCCTACGACGAGAAGATCCGCAACTCCGTGATCGAGAAGGACCTCCACCGCACCCGCAACATGCGCCAGCCGCTCAACAAGGGGCTGATTGTGGGTGGCATCGTCGGCAATGCCCTGGTGGCCACCAAAGGCAACTTCCCCGGCGGCCACTGGAAGGTCGAGGACGACGCCGAGATCCCGATGCGGCTCGGCACGGCCGCGGACAAGTACCCCAAGCCCGACAACGAGCTGACCTTCAACAAGCTCGACTCGGTCTTCCTCTCGGGTAACGCAACCCGCGACGACGCGCCGAACCACGTCCGGATCCAGACCAGGGTGCCGCGGGAGATCGCCCAGACCTGGGTCTCGATGTGCCCCGCCCAGGTTTACGAGATCCCCGACGAGCAGCTGGAGAACGGCGCCGCCGAGGTCGATGTCCAGGTGGTTGCCTCCAACTGCGTGCAGTGCGGGGCGATCACCGCGAAGGGTGGCCGCCTCACCCTCCCCGAGGGCGGCGACGGCCCGCTGTACCAGGAGACCTGAGCTGACCGGCGCCGGGGCCGCCACCTCCCCGGACTCGCCGCACGGCCAATTGGCTGTGCGGCTCTGAGCATCCGTCTGTTGAGGGACAGCCCGTCCCCCGGCGCTCAGAGTTGCCGGCCGCGTTCGCTCTTACTGGCGCTGAGCGCCATTAAGTGCGCACACGGCCTACGCCGGACCTGAGTTCGCGCTCATGAGTTCGCCTTTACTGGCGCTCAGCGCCAGTAAAGGCGAACGCGCCCTCGTTGCGGGGTTGGCGCCTCATGGTCATGGCGCAAGTCCGAATAAGCTCGCGGCGGTGCTGGTGGTCGGAATAGTCGCGGCGGTGGGGGCGTCGGTCTTCTACAACACGTCGATTGCGCTGCAGGCGCTGGAGGCGCGCAAGGTACCGGCCGAGCATTCGTTAAGGCTTTCGCTGATCGGCAGGCTGGTTCGCAACCGGCGCTGGCTGGGAGCAACTGCCCTGGGACTGCTTGGCTGGCCGCTGGAGATCGCAGCTCTCCTACTGGTGCCGCTGACTGTTGTGCAGCCATGTATTGCCAGTGGGCTCATCCTGCTTCTCTGGCTGGGCGCAAAGAAGCTCGGGGAGGCCCCCGGTCGGCGCGAGGGGGCTGCCGTGACGGCAATCATCATCGGTGTTGCCGGAGTGGCCTGGGCGGCCCCCGAGCGGACCACCGACCACGCCGGCACCGGCGCGATCATCGTTGTTCTTGCGCTCGTCGCGATCCCCGTCCTCGCTCCCTATGTCCTTCGCCGACGCTTGGGTGGGATAGGGCTGCTGACCGTCGTTAGTGCCGGCTGCGGCTATGCCTGGACGGCCATCGCCAGCAAGCTCCTCACCGATGAGCTCGCCACCGGCGCGGTTGTCGTCGCGGCAGCCTGGCTCTTCACCGCCGCGGCTTCTGAGGGTCTGGCCGGGCTAAGCGAGATGAGCGCCCTGCAGCGCCGCGCCGCCACCCATGTCGCGCCGGTGATGTTCGCGGTCCAGATCATCGTCCCCGTCCTGCTGGCCCCGCTGATCTTCGGGGAGTCGTGGCGCACAACGCCGCTTGGAGGAGCCGCGCTGGCGGCCTTCATGGCCGTGGCGGTCATCGGCAGCACGCTCCTCGCCGGCTCCAGGGCGGTTGGCTCGGTGCTTGAGGGCGCCCACACGGCGTGACCCGGAGTCCGGGTGCGCTGGTAGCCTTGCCGCGCCTTAGCCTCCTCATGTTTTGTCCCTGCGAAGGCAACCCTCTCCAGTCGACAAGAAGGGATCACCGTGGGGCCCGCAGAGACACTCCAGCCCAGCGCGACCGAGTTCGCAATCGGATTCGACCACCGCGACCGCACGAGGCTGTTCGAGCTGTGGGGGGAGGTGCTCGACTCCGATCAGTGGTCGGAGGGGCTGATGCTGGCCGCCTTCGAGCAGCGCTGGTCGGAGTGGAACGGCCTTCCCAGCCTTGGGCTGTCAGGCTGGGCCGGCGGTGCGCTGGCGGCCCTGGAGTTCGCCGAGGTGCGCGGTGAGACCGTGCTCTGCCCATCCAACACCTTCATGGCGACCCCGCTTGCCGCGATCAGGGCGGGCGCCGAGGTCGAGTTCGTCGACTGCCGCCGCGACGACCTCTGCATGTCCTTCGAGGACTTCGAGGCGAAGGCCGAGCGACACAAGCCGAGGGCGGCGATCCTCGTGCACATTGGCGGCCACATTGCCTTCGACGCCGAGCGCATCGCCGCCTACTGCCGCGATAACGGGATCTTCCTGCTCGAGGACTGCGCCCATGCGCACGGTGCCGAGTGGAGCGGTCGCAAGCCCGGCGGCTTCGGCGATGCGGGCGTTTACTCCCTCTACGCGACGAAGACGATCTCCACGGGCGAGGGCGGCGTCCTCGTCTCCCCCGACGCCGACCTGCTCGAGTTCGCGCGCAAGTTCCGCAACTACGGCAAGTTCGAGCACGAGGTCGAGGGCCTCAACTTCCGGATGAGCGAGTTCACCGCGGCCCTCGGCCTGATCCAGGCAGAACGCATGGAGGAGATCGTTTCCTGGAAGAACGCCTACGCGCGCGAGCATCTCGACCCGCTGCACCCGGCCCGGCTGGAGCTCCCCGACGGGATGACCTCCGGCCTCTACAAGTACATCGTCTTCGAGGAGATCGAGAGGTCCACCGGGCGCGTGTACGAGCAGCCCTGCCACCGGATCATGGGCCGCGCGGTGGACCTGCCCAACAGCGACTGGGTGGCCGAGAACCATTGGTGCGTGCCGCTCTACTACCGTCCGCCTGCCAGCCAGGAGGCTCGTCCGCCTGCCAGCCAGGAGGCTCGTCCGCCTGCCAGCCAGGCGGCTCGGCCGCCTGTCAGCGAGGCGGCTCGCGGGAGGGAGGACGCATGAGAGTCCTGGTGACGGGCGGCGGAGGCTTCATCGGCTCGCACGTGGTCGACCGGCTGATCGGGCGCGGCATCACACCTCGGATCTTCGACCTCAGCGCCTCGCCGTACCATTCGCCGCTCGAGGTTGAGACCTTCACCGGCAGCATCACCGATCCGGCCAACCTCGACCTGGCGATGCGGGACTGCGAGGCGGTCATTCACCTCGCCGCCGTCGCTGACGTTGCCCACGTGCTGGCCGATCCCGTGCTGGCCGAGGAGGTCAACACACGGGGCACGCTCAACGTGCTGGAGGCGGCGTGCCGGGCAGAGGTCGGTCGCGTCGTATATGGCTCGACGACCTGGGTCTACAGCGACTGCGCCGCGCAGGCCGTCGACGAGGAGACGCCGATCCCGGCGCCGCGCCACCTCTACACGGCAACCAAGCTTGCCGGTGAGACCTACTGCGCCGGCTATGCGGAGCTCTATGACCTCGAGTACACCGTGCTGCGCTTCGGCATCCCCTATGGCCCGCGTGCTCGCGCCGCCGGCGTGGTCGCCAAGTTCACGGACCTGGCGCTGGCCGGCGAGCCGCTGACGATCGCGGGTGACGGCAGCCAGTGCCGGAGCTTCATCTACGTCGAGGACCTGGCCGCCGGCGTCGTCGCCGGCTTGGACCCCGCGGCCGTCAACCGCACCTACAACCTCTCCGGTGATGAGGTGGTGACGATCCTCGATATCGCAGAGACCGTGCAGGAGGTGACCGGGGGTTGCGAGATCGTCCACACGCCTCCTCGCCCCGGTGACTTTCCGGGCAAGGAGATCTCCAACCGGCGGGCCCTCGAGGAGCTCGGCTGGAGGGCCGAGACGAGCTTCCGCGAGGGCGTTCGGAAGTACGTCGAGTGGGTGCGCGGCAGCACGCGACAGCCCGACCCCGTGCCGGGGCGCAAACCCTCTCTCAACGGCAATGGCCACGCGGCCGGGGCGCTGCTGGCCGGAGCGG
This sequence comes from uncultured Solirubrobacterales bacterium, assembly GCA_963707965.1. GTDB lineage: Bacteria > Actinomycetota > Thermoleophilia > Solirubrobacterales > 70-9 > VRUE01. The sequence continues at coordinate 91,231 of CAVPRR010000007.1, read as the reverse complement.
CCGGCAAGGAGGAGCACCCACCACGCGTTCTGGTGCTGACGGCCGACATTGGCGAGGGACACGACCTGCCTGCCCGGATCATCAAGGCCGAAATGGAGGAGGAGATACCCGGCGCACAGGTTGAGATCGCCAACGGGCTCGAGGCGATGGGCCGGATCGTGTCCTCTGTCGTGCGCGGCGGTTCGCGGGTGACATTTCGCTGGATGCCGTGGCTGTTCGACCTCCAGTACTGGCTGATCACCAGGTTCGCCCCGACCCGCTGGCTTGCCCACCATCTCGGCTACGCGCTCGGTGCCGGTGGCCTGACGAGGCTGATTTCCCGGCATGACCCAGACGTCGTCATATCCACCTATCCGGGCGTCACCGCCATCCTGGGGATGCTGCGCGAGAACCGCCGCCTGCCGATCCCGGTGCAGTCGGCGATAACCGACCTGGCCGGCCTGCGCTACTGGGCGCACCCCGGGGTTGACCTGCACTTCGTCACCCACCCCGAGTCGATCGAGGAGGTGCAGAAGCTGGCCGGGCCGGCGAGCGTCGAGTGGGCGCGGCCACCCATTTCGCGCGACTTCCTGACCCCGCGCACGCGGGCAGACGCCCGCCGCGCTCTCAGCATCCCCGCTCATGCACGGCTCGTGCTGGTTTCCGGCGGCGGCTGGGGGGTCGGCGACCTGGAGGGGGCGATTCGTGCAGGGCTCTCCGGCGAGGACACGCAAGTCGTCTGCATCACAGGCCGAAACGACATCGCCCGCGAAAAGCTGAAGCAGCGCTTTGGCGGTGACGAGCGGGTGCGCATCCTCGGCTTCACGGAGCAGATGAGCGACTGGATGGCGGCGGCCGACGCGATGGTCCACTCGACTGCGGGGCTGACCGTCCTGGAGGCTCACATTCGCGGCTGCCCGGTCGTTTCGTACGGGTTCTCCGCCGGCCACCTGCGGGCAAACAACGCCGCCTTCGAGCGCTTCGGCCTGGCCGAGGTGGCGCGCTCCGAGCACGAGCTGGAGTCCGTGCTGCGCCATCTCACCCGCCAGCGTCGCTCGCCGGACTCCTCCTTTGCGTCGCTGCCCTCGATTGCCTCCCGTGCCCTCGCGGCGCGGCCAAGGGTGCGCCCGCAGCCGGTCTGGCGCCTGCGCATGGAGCGCGTCGCGGCGGCGGTCAGCCTCGCCGCGGTGGCCATCGTCATGCTGATCGCCGCCATCGACCGCGAAACGCCGTACCACGTGATCGCCAGGCCGCTTGAGAACCGCATCCACCTCGGCAAGGACAACGACACCGCCTCGCCTGCGATCCGGAACGCACGCCATGGGACCCGCGGCCGCCCGACCGCGAACAGGGGCCCGTGAGCGGAGTGCTGCTCGAGGCGGCCGCCGCGGCCGCCGCGGTCCTGCACGCGGGCCCCGCGCTGGCGCCGGTTTTCCCCGGGATCGGACCTGCACTCGGGATTCAGGGCCGCCAAGACGGCGCCGATGGCGTCGCGCTCACCTTTGACGACGGCCCTCATCCGGAGGGGACGCCGCTGGTGCTGGAGACCCTTCGCGAGGCGGGTGCCTCGGCCACCTTCTTCCTGGTCGGCGAGCAGGTCGTGCGGTACCCGACGCTGGCGGCGGAGATCGTCGCGGCCGGCCACCGGGTCGAGCTGCACTGCCACCGGCATCGCAACCTGCTGCGGCTGACGCCGCGCCAGTTCCTCGCCGATGCCGACCGTGCCCGCGCCCTGATCGAGGAGGCGAGTGGGCAGTCGATCGCCGACTACCGGCCGCCTTACGGGATCTTCAGCGGCGCCGCGCTGCTGGCCGCGCGCCGGCGCGGCTGGCGGCCGGTGCTCTGGTCGCGGTGGGGGAGAGATTGGGCCCGGCGTGCGACGGCCCGGTCAATCGCCCAACGCTGCACCGCGAGGATCCGCGACGGGGATATCGTCCTCCTGCACGACGCCGACCACTACAGCGCTTCTGGCTCCTGGGTTCGCACGGCTGCAGCTCTGCCGATCATCTTCGAGGAGCTGGACAGGCGCGAGCTGAAGCCCGTCTTGCTGCGTCGCTGAGCCGGCGGGGCGAGCGTCCAATGCTCACAGCCTGCAAAGGCTTCATCGAGGCGCCTTGCCATCGCGCTCCTGGGCCGTTCCTGATCGAAGATCTCCTTGGCCATGGCTCTCCGTCCTCTAGGGGGCGTGGGGCGTACGGAAGCATGACCCGTCCGTCAGACGAAAAACATGCACATTGCGGAAAAGAACGCGCAGATTGCGCGTTTTGCCCCTGAGACAGGTCTAATCCGAGCCGACGAACCCAGCGATCTCGTCCGCGAGGCGCTGCGGCTGGTCAATCGGGACGAAGGTCTTTGAGTCGGGAATCTGGACGACCCGAGCGTTGCCGGCTTCGCCAGCGAGCCGTTCCGCATAGGAGATCGGGAAGAATCGGTCGTCGGGAGCCCAGGCAAGGAGGATCGGCAGGTCGGAGCCACGCAGCTTCTCGGCCGCCTCCAGCGTGTGGCGCTTGTTCATCCCGGCTGTCATCTTCTTCAGGTCGTGCATGACCCCGGCATCGTGCGTCGCGGGCTCCATCCAGGAGGCGATCAGCCCGGGTGGAAGCGGGTCCCTCGTGAAGGGCCGGAACGCGGCGCGTGCCACGGCGCCGATCCGGAACGGGGCCGACAGCGCCAACATCCCGCCAGGGAGCCTGGCGATTGGCGGCATCGCCTTGAAAATGCCCGGGGGAAAGTTCTCGTGGGTGTCGCAGTTGGTGAGGACGAGGCGCCCGATCCGCTCCGGGTGGCGGGTGACCAGGACCTGCGAGATCGCGCCCCCCGAGTCGTTGCCGACGACCGTCACGTCGCTCAGGTCGAGTGCCTCGAGGAAGCTTGCGATCAGCGCCGCTATGCCCGGCGGCGAGAGGTCGGCGCCGGGGCTCATCGCCACGTGGTGCGCTCCGCACGGCCAGTCGGGGGCCAGGCATCGGAAGCGATCCGAGAGGCGGTCGACGACGCCGTCCCAGAAGCGGCCGTCGACGAGATAGGCATGGACGAAGACGATGGGCTTTCCCTCTCCCGCCTCGCGGTAGCGGACCGTTCCTGCCGCGAGCGAAATCTCGCGGCGGTCGTCTGACTCGGCCATGGCGTCCTCCTGCTGCTGTTGGGGTGCGGCTGCTGGCCGCAGCTTCTCACGAACCCACGGTCTGGACGGTGCCGGGGATCTCGGGCAGCGGTCCGCCCCGCGCCGCCTGGCGCGATTCCTTCTGCGCGTACATCCGCATGTCGGCGAGCTGCAGGATCGCCGGCGGATCACTGGCCTCGCGTGGGATTGCGACGCCGCCCCATGAGGGGGCGACCTCCACGCCGTGCACAGTTGCGGTAAGCGCCTGCGCCGCCCCTCTCAGTGCGGTGTCGATGCGTTTCTCGTCGCAGGTCAGGAGTACGCAGAACTCATCGCCGCCGATCCGGTACGCCGTTCCGTCCTCGCCGACCGCGTGGCGAAATTCGTTGCCGAGCTGGGCCAGCAGCACATCGCCCGCCGGATGGCCGAAGGTGTCGTTGTAGAGCTTGAAGCCGTTCAGGTCGAACAGGAACAGGGCGGCGGGTTCTCCCTCGCCGGCCCGCGCGCAGTATCTCTCCAGGTCCACCTCCATCCGGCCGCGACTGCCGAGCCCGGTCAGCGCATCGGTTCGGACCTGCTCGAGCAGCGACTTGTTCTCCCTCACGCTGATCGCCAGGCGGGCGATCACCGCGACCATCGTTGCCGCCCAGAGGACCGTCGTCAGGCTGCTCGTCGCGTTCATGAACTGCATCGCAAAGATGCCGATCATCACCGCCGCGAAGAGCCCGGGGACCATCAGCTCGCGCCGGTCGTCGATCTTCCCGGAGGGCGGGATCGTCGTCGCCGTCGGTCGCCAGAGGACCGCACCGAGGAAGATCGCCGAGATCAGGTAGATCGGGTCGATCCAGTCGGCCGCAAGCGCCACTCCGTCGACCGAATGCAGGGTGTAGGCGATGTCGGCGACGACCTGAGCCGCCAGCCCGGCCAGCAGCAGCGACCAGGTGCGCCCCGGCCGCCAGCCCGTCAGCGCGACCACGCCGACGATCATCGCCAGCATCGAGATGTCGCCGAGCGGGTAGGCAAGCGAGGTGGCGACCTGGATTGGGGTGCCGACGGTGCGTTCGGCGACAAAGTCGAAGACGAAGGCGGTGCCGAGCGCCGCGGTTCCAAGCGCCGCGATCAGGCCGTCGGTCCAGAGCCGCCAATCCAGCTCGTGAGCCCTGGCGCGGATCAGCAGGGCCAGTCCCGCGTAGGCGAGGGGGTAGAAGGCGAGGTAGAAGGCATCCGCGGGGGAGGGGTAGGGCGGCGCCGGGTCGTTGGTGATGAGCGCGGTCCAGTAGATCTCGCCCGCCGCCCAGGAGAGGATGCCGAAGCCGAGCAGGAGCCAGGCCCAGCGCTCGCCCTTCACGGCGCGAGACCTGACCAGACAGGCGACGCCCGCCGCGACCACGACGGCGTCGTACAGAGGCCCGACGACAAACGAGTCGAACTCCCCGCTGCCTCCGACTCCAAGCCAATCATGGAGGGCCACGACCGCGGTGCCGCCGAAGAGCACCAGCGCAAGCAGGGAGCGGAGGGCCCGCGATCCCGTCGTGTCCCCCGGACTGACCTTGGTCCTCATGGGACCATATCGGCAGCGGGCGGGCACTTCTCTAGACTGACGGGTCGATGAAAGCCGGAATTCACCCCGAGTACACGGTCGCGCACGTCCACTGCTCCTGCGGGAACCAGTTCTACACCCGCTCGACCGAGGCGGATCTCCACGTCGAGCTCTGCTCGGAGTGCCACCCGTTCTACACCGGCAAGCAGAAGCTGGTCGACACCGGTGGCCGGGTCGAGCGATTCCAGCGCCGCGCCGCAAAGCACGCCAAGGCCAGGAAGTAGCCCGTGAGCCCGAAGATGGGCTCCCAGCAGACCGACGCCGTCTCGTCCAACGGCGCTGATCCGCTTCGCATGCCGGACGGCGCCCTGGTGGCCAGGCGCGATGCGCCGGTCGGCGGGCAGGCGGTGCTGGAGGGAGTGATGATGCGCGGCATCTCGACCTGGGCGGTCGGCGTGCGCAACCCGGAGGGGCAGATCGAGATCAGCTCCGAGCCGCTCGTGCCGTGGGCGAAGCGGCACCGCGTCTGGCGGCTGCCGGTGATCAGGGGTGTGGTTGCCCTGGGCGAGTCGCTGAAGATCGGCTTCCGGGCTCTTGCGATCTCCGCCAACGCGCAGATGGAGGAGGATGAGGAGGGGAACAAGGAGGAGATCGGCGGCTGGGTGTGGGGGGTTACGGGCATCTTTTCGCTCGTCCTGGCGATTGGCCTCTTCTTCGTCGTCCCGGTCGGTCTGACCAGCCTGATCAAAGACCGGCTCGGCTCGCCGTTCCTCTTCTGGCTGATCGAGGGCCTGCTGCGGACGGCGATCTTCATCGGCTACATCGCGGCCATCAGCCGGCTGCCCGACCTGCGTCGCGTCTTCGAGTATCACGGCGCCGAGCACAAGACGATCTCCTGCTACGAGGCCGAAGACGAGCTGGTCCCGGCGCGCGCCAAGCTCTACTCGCGCCTGCACCCGCGCTGCGGCACCAGCTTCCTCCTGGTTGTGATGGTGGTGGCGATCTTCGTCTTTGCACCGATTGGGCTGCCCGCCTGGTACTGGCTGCTCGCCTCTCGCATCCTCGGCATCCCACTGATTGCCGGCCTCTCCTACGAGGTGATCAAGTGGGCGGGCAAGAACCGGCGCAAACGCTGGGTGCGGGGCGTGATGTGGCCCGGGCTGATGCTGCAGAACCTGACCACGCGCGAGCCAGACGAGGAGCAACTGGCGGTGGCGATCGCGGCTCTGGAGAAGGTGCTGGCCGAGGAACCGGCAAGCGACCCCGGAGAGTCACCGATCGAGATCGTCGCGTAGCACCGCGGGCCCCGTCGCCACCACCCACGCGAGCTGCGCCTATCTTTCAGTGGATGATCGAGGCGCTGGTTGATCAGATCGAGAGCCGGTTCTCTGAGCTTGAGGCCCAGATGGCCGACCCTGCCGTGATTGGGGATCGGCAGCGCTATGCCGAGGTGGGGCGTGGGTACCGGGAGCTGCAGCAGGCTCATGCACTGGCCGGCAAGTGGCGGACCCTGAAGGACGACCTGGAGGGCGCCAGGGAGCTGCTGGCCGAGGACGGGGACGACGCGGACCTGCGCAAGGTGGTCGAGGAGGCGCCGGGCCGGCTGGGCGAGTTGGAAGAGGAGATCCGGTTGGCGATGGTCGAGCGCGATCCCAACGACGCGAAGAACGTTCTGGTCGAGATCCGGGCCGGGACCGGAGGGGACGAGGCGGCGCTGTTCGCCGGCGACCTCTACAAGATGCTCACCCGCTACGCGGAGACGCTCGGCTTCTCCACCGAGGCGCTGTCGCAGTCCGCGGCTGAGGTCGGCGGCTTCAAGGAGGTCACGTTTGCGGTCAAGGGCGAGGGCGCCTACTCGATCTTCAAGTACGAGGGTGGCACCCATCGAGTGCAGCGGGTTCCGGAGACCGAGTCCCAGGGACGCATCCACACCTCGACCGCGACGGTCGCGGTGCTGCCCGAGGCAGAGGAGGTGGAGGTCAAGATCGACCAGAACGATCTGCAGATCGACGTCTACCGCTCCTCGGGGCCGGGGGGGCAGTCGGTCAACACCACCGACTCGGCGGTGCGGGTCACCCACAGGCCGAGCGGGATCGTCGTCTCCATGCAGGACGAGAAGTCCCAGTTGCAGAACCGGGAGCGGGCTATGCGGGTGCTGCGAGCGCGGTTGTACGAGCGCGAAGTGGCCGAGCAGCAGGCGAAGGTCGCCGCCGAGCGCAAGGCTCAGGTCGGCAGCGGCGAGCGCTCCGAGAAGGTCCGCACATACAACTTCCCCCAGGGCCGGGTCACCGACCACCGGATCAAGCTCACCTCGCACAACCTCGACGGCGTCCTCGGCGGGGAGCTGAGCGAGTTCACCGAGGCGCTGGCCGCCGAGGAGAAGCGCGAAAGGCTCGAGGCAGCGGCCTCCACGGCCTGAGGCGTGGCCGGCGCAGCGACTGCGGGCAGCGTTCGCGACGCACTCGGCGGCGCCGTCGATGCTCTGCGGGCTGCCGGCGTGGAAGACCCACGACTCGACGCCGAGCTCCTGCTGGCCGAGGCGACCGGTTGGGACCGTGCGCGACTGGGGGCCGATCCGGAGGCGGGGGTGCCGGCCGCCCCGGCAAGGCGGTTTGCGGAGACGGTGCGGCGGCGGCTGCGGCGTGAGCCCGTCGCCTACATCCTGGGGCACAAAGGGTTTCGCTGGATCGACCTGGCGGTTGATCGGCGGGTGCTGATCCCGCGGCCGGAGACCGAGCTGCTGGTCGAGCTGGCGCTGGAGCTGCGCCCCCACAGCGTGCTCGACGTCGGCACCGGCTCGGGCGCTGTGGCGCTGGCGATCGCCGACGAGCTTCCGGGGTGTGAGGTGACGGCGACAGACAGCTCCGCGGACGCGCTCGAAGTGGCTCGCGCCAACGCCGAGCGGTTGGGGTTGACCGAGCGCGTCCGCTTTTTCGAGGGCACGATCCCCGGCGGCCAGGGGGAGACGTCTGATGGATCGGGCGGTCCGGGTACCCCCGGATCGGCCCCAGATACCTCCGGATCGGCCCCGGATACCTCCGGATCGGCCCCAGATACCTCCGGATCGGCCCCAGATACCTTCGAATTGATCGTTGCCAATCTTCCCTATGTCGCAGAGTCGGGCTGGGACTCCCTGCAGCCAGAGGTGACCGAGTGGGAGCCGCGCGAGGCGCTGCTGGCCGGCCCCGACGGGCTCGACGCGATTCGCTCCGTCCTGCCCGAGTGCGTTCGCTGTTTATGGCGCTCAGCGCCAGGAAAGGCGAACGCACCCGGCGTCTTGGCTCTCGAGGTGGGGGAGGGGCAGGCCGAGGCGGTCGCCGGGCTACTCCGCGAGGCGGGCTTTGGCGAGGTCGAGACCCGCCCGGATCTGGCGGGGATCCCACGCGTCGTGGTCGGGAGGAGCGGGTGACTGCGCCGGCACCACCGGCGGTGTCGCCTTGGTGCCGGTATGCGGCACCAGGTCGCGACACCGGGGGTTGCCGTGCTGATCTCCCGACACCGGGGGTTGCCGTGCTGATCTCGCTACACCGGGGGTTGCCGTGCTGATCTCGCTAGAGCGCGACGGGGCGGAGGCGGCGCGCGCAGCCCTGGAGCGGACGATCGCCGGCGGCGGGGTGGCTGTCTTTCCGGCCGACGGGCTCTACGGACTCGCCTGCGACCCGCTCGATGCGATCGCCATCGAGCGCATCCACGCCCTGAAGGGACGCGACGAGGGTAGGCCCGCGGCGGTCATGTATCTCTCGCCGCTTGCGATGCGCGAGCTGGTCGAGAGTCTTGGCCCCCGGGCGCAGCAGGCGGTGGGCGCGTTGCTGCCCGGGCCGGTGACACTCGTCGTCGCCAACCCCGAGCGGCGATACCCGCTCGCCTGCCGCGAGGACCCCGGGCGGCTCGGCATTCGGCTGATTGGCGGCCCACTCGCGGGCGCGATGTGTCCCCTGTTCCAGACGTCGGCCAACCGCAGCGGCGAGCCTCCCGCCGCGGCCTTCGACGAGGTTCCGCCGGCATTGATCGACAGCGCCGACCTCGCAATCGACGGCGGCGAGCTGACCGGCCTTCCCTCGACCGTTGTCGACCTGACCCGTTTCGACGCGGACGGCGGCTGGGCCGTCCTGCGCGCCGGCGGCCTCTCGGCAGGCGACCTAGCAGCCCGGCTGGCCGCGGTAGGGAAGGCGGACTAGGCGGCGCGAGGTGTTGTCGCGCTCGTTCGATTCGAAGAGCAGGTGCTTCGGGTCGACGGTCATCGCGAAGGCGAAGCAGCCCCGCAGTCCGCTGACGTCGATCCATTGCTTGTCGTAGTCGGCGGGGTAGATGTCCGACCAGCCGACCGAGGTTCCCAGCGTGACCGCGTCGGTGTATGGGTCCTGGTTGCAGCCGGGGTAGTGGCGGGCGCTGGGCGAGCGCCTGCCGGGGCGCGTGCGCTCCAGGTCGCGCAGACAGTAGTTGAGCTTCGGCCCGGTGCGGATGACGGGGCCGGCGTTCCCCTCCGGTCCGACCCGGCGCAGCTCGAAGCGTGCCAGCTGGTGCACCTTCCAGTAGCCGCCGCCGAAGTAGGCGCCGACCTCGGTGAAGCGCAGGCTGGCGCCGGTGCGCAGGACGAGCCGGCCCCCTCCCTTGCGGTGGATCCGCTGGTTGACCCGCATCCGGCGCCAGCCGTCGCGGTGGCCGCGCAGCTCCATCGGGCCCCGGCCGCGGCTCATGACGTCGCTCGTTGCCCGCAGCAGCAGCATGCCGTCGTGGCGCTCGACGTAGAGCTCGGACGGCCTGCCGATCCGCAGGTTGGGGCAGAGCAGGTGAGAAGCCTCGGGGCCTTCGCAGGGGTTCGCGACCTCTGCCGTGGCAACCGGGGCTGCGAAGGCCCCGAGCAGGAGGGCAATTGCGAGCGGTGCGCGGCCTCTCACGACCGTCAGGCTATCCCGATCCGTTGGTATGGTCACATTATGGTGAGCGAACTACCCGAAAACCTTCAGGCCGCATCCCTTTCCGAGGTCGACCCGGCGATCGCGGCGGTGCTGGACGCCGAGCTGCGACGCCAGCAGGGGACGCTGGAGATGATCGCGTCGGAGAACTTCGTGCCGCAGGCGGTGCTGGAAGCGGTCGGCTCTGTCCTGACCAACAAGTACGCCGAGGGCTACCCCGGCCGCCGCTACTACGGCGGCTGCGAGGAGGTCGACGTCGCCGAGCAGCTGGCGATCGATCGGGCGAAAGAGCTGTTCGGCGCCGAGCACGCCAACGTCCAGCCCCACGCCGGTGCCCAGGCGAACAACGCGGCCTACATGGCGTTGATCGAGCCGGGCGACACGATCATGGGGATGGCGCTCGACCACGGTGGCCACCTCACCCATGGGATGAAGCTGAACGTGTCGGGCAAGCTGTACGAGGTGGTCGCCTACCACGTGCGCCGCGATGACCTTCGGGTCGACATGGAGGAGGTCGAGCGGCTGGCGCATGAGCACAGGCCGAAGCTGATCGTCGCAGGCTGGTCCGCCTATCCGCGCCAGCTCGACTTCGCCGCCTTCCGGCAGATCGCCGATTCGGTTGGCGCCAAGCTGATGGTCGACATGGCGCACTTCGCCGGCCTGGTTGCCGCTGACGAGCACCCCAACCCGGTGCCGCACGCCGATGTCGTCACGACGACGATCCACAAGACGCTCTGCGGGCCGCGCAGCGGGATGATCCTCTGCAGCGAGGAGCACGCCGCGGCGATCGACAGGGCGATCTTCCCCGGTCAGCAGGGCGGCCCCCTGATGCACACGATCGCCGCCAAGGCGGTGACGCTGAGAATCGCCGCCAGCGAGCCATTCCGGGCTCGCCAGCGGCAGACGATCGCCAACGCGAAGGCGTTCGCCGAGGGGCTCCAAGCGGGTGGCGTGCCGGTCCTCACAGGGGGCACCGACGTCCACCTCGTGCTGGTCGACCTGACCCCGAGCGGACTCGACGGCAAGGTCGCCGAGACTCGCCTCGAGGAGGTCGGCATCACCGTCAACCGCAACGCGATTCCCTTCGACGAGCGGCCGCCGATGAACCCATCCGGCCTGCGGATCGGAACGCCGGCGCTGACGACCCGCGGCATGGTCGAGGACGACATGACCGAGATCGCCGCGGTCATCGCCACCGCCCTCTCGGACCGCTTCGACGCCGAGAAGAGCAGCCTGGCGGAACGCACGAGCGCTCTGATGGACCGCTACCCGCTCTACACCGAGCTCTCTGCGGCGGCAGTCTAGGTGCCGTGTCTCAGGACCCCTGAGGCAGGGCACCGCCTTTGAACATCTGGGTGGATATGAGTGCGCCGGCGCATGTGCTGGTGCTGCGGCCGATCATCGAGCGGCTGCGCGAGCGGGGCCACTCGGTCGAGGTGACGTCCCGCGACTATGCCCAGACGCAGGCCCTTCTCGACCTGCACGGCCTCGCGCATACACCGATCGGGCGCCACGGCGGGGCGTCGCGGTTGCGCAAGGCATACCGGCTGGGTGCCCGCACCACGGCGATGATTCGCTTCGGGCGCAGCCGCAGCTTCGACCTCGCCCTGGCGCACGGCTCTAACGACCTGGCGATCGCCGCTCGCCTTCTCGGCATACCCGAGGCGAACATGCACGACTACGAGTACGCGGTGACTCAGCACCGCATCGGCTGCCGCCTCGCCAAGCGGGTCCTGTTCCCCGATTCCGTCCCGCCGGAGCGGCTGCGCCGCTTCGGTGTCGGCCCTGAGAAGCTCTTTCCCTACCCGGGGTTGAAGGAGGAGTACTACCTCTACGACTTCGAGCCCGACCCAGAGGCCCTGCGGCGCCTCTCGATCGACACCGAGCGGGTGGTCGTCATCGTGCGTCCGCCGCCCGACGTGTCGCTGTACCACCGCAAGTCGAACCCGCTCTTCCCCAAGGTTCTGGCCCGGCTCGGCCACGACCCCGAAGTGCACGCGGTCGTCCTGCCGCGCACGCAGGCGCAGCGCGAGCTCATCGAGAGCATGCGGATGCCATCGCTGATCGTGCCTCCCGGTGCGGTGGAGGCGCAGAGCCTGGTGGCGCTTGCCGACCTGGTCGTCTCCGCGGGCGGCACGATGAACCGCGAGGCGGCGGCGCTCGGCACTCCCGTCTACACGACCTACGGCGGGCGCCTCGGCGGGGTCGACGAAGCGCTGATCCGCTCCGGCCGGCTGCGGCCGCTGACCGACCCCCGCGCCCTGCAGCTGGAGAAGCGCTCGCAGGATGCGACTCCTACAAAGCGCGATCCCGAGCCGCTGGTGGAAACGATCCTCGGCACCGTTGGAGCCGACCGCGCCGCGCCGTACAGCGGCTGACGCGGGCCCAGCGTCTAGCCTTTCGGCCATGTCCGAGCAGGCCGACGCCGCGCTCGAGGAGTTCATCGCGCTCGCCGGGGAGGGGGAGTCGCGCCCGGTCGACCCCATCCTGCGGGCGCTGGACATCCTCATCTCGGCCTCGATCCTGGTCCTGCTCTCGCCGCTGCTGGCGCTGACCGCCCTCGCGATCGTGGTCAGCTCGGGCCGGCCGGTCTTCTACCACGGCGCCCGGGTCGGCCATGCCGGGGCGATCTTCCGGATGTACAAGTTCCGCACCCTGAAGAGGGATGCGGAGGATCGACTGGGGCCGTATCTAGGGGAGGAGCTCTCGCGCCGCACCGAATTGGAGGTGACGCGGGTCGGGCGGTTGCTGCGCGCCATCCACCTCGACGAGGTACCGCAGCTGTGGAACGTGCTCAGGGGGGACATGGCGGTTGTCGGCCCCCGCCCGATCCGGCCCGCCTTCTTCACCGAGCTCTGCGAGGAGATCCCCCAGTACTGGCAGCGGCTCGTCGTCCGTCCGGGAGTGACCGGCTTCGCCCAGACGCGGATGACGAGGGAGGAGTCGTGGGCGGACAAGCTCGCCCACGACATGGAGTACATCGCCGACCGCTCGGTGGGCCTCTACCTAAGCGTGCTGCTCGCGACTGTGGTCAAGGTGACCGGACGCGGCCCCGCCGCCCAGAGCTGAAGACGGCCGCCTCGGGGCGAAGGCTGGCCTCCGCGAAGGGGGTGCCACGGAGAATTCCCCCCATTGGGTGGAAAAGTTCGAACACGTCCGAGATGCGACCCGGCAGAGCGAATCCTCCGGCAGAGCGAATCCCCCGGCTGGACAAATCCCCCGGCTGGACGAGTCCTCCGGCTGGCAGACTGCCCGCCATGTGCGGGATCTGTGGAGTGGTCTGCTCGGAGCCGGGCGCGGCCCCGGACCTTGAGGTCGTGGCGAGGATGAATCGCCGCCTCGCCCACCGGGGCCCCGACAGCGACGGCATCTTTCACGAGGGCGGCGTGGCGCTCGCTGCAAGCCGCCTCTCGATCATCGATCTCGATGGCGGCGATCAGCCGATCGCCAACGAGGACGGCAGCGTCGTCGTGGTGCAGAACGGCGAGATCTACAACTACCGGGAGTTGCGGGACGATCTGGAGCGCCGCGGGCACCGCTTCGCCACCGCCTCGGACACGGAGGTGCTGGTTCACCTCTACGAGGAGCATGGGGACGGGTTCGCGAAGCTCCTGCGGGGGATGTTCGCGGTGGCGATCTGGGACGCGCAGGAGGGCCGCCTGCTGCTGGCCCGCGACCGCTTTGGGATCAAGCCCCTCTACTACGGCGTCGCCGGCGGGGTTCTCTCCTTCGCCTCCGAGCTGAAGGCGATGCTCGAGCAGCCGGGCTTCTCCCGAGAGATCGACCCCCGCGCGCTAGCCGCCTACCTGGCGTTCAACTCGATCCCAGCGCCGCTGACGATCTTCTCCGACGCACGCAAGCTGCCCGCCGGGACACTGCTCTCCTGGCAGGCCGGCGAGCTGGGCGAGACCCGATACGCGCGCCCGCAGCCCCCGTCGGCTGAGAGGACCCGGCGCGGCCCCGCAGGGCAGCTTGCAGCGGAGCTTCGCGAGACGCTTCGGGACTCGGTCCGCGCCCACCTCGTCGCCGACGTTCCGGTCGGCGTGCTGCTGTCGGGTGGGGTCGACTCGGCCGGGATCACGGCGCTTGCCGCGGCGGAGCAGGGAGAGGCGGTGAAGACCTTCTCGGTCGGCTTCGAGGAGTCGAGCTTCGACGAGCTCGACAGGGCGCGGCTGGTGGCACAGCGCTACGGGACCGACCACCACGAGATCGTCCTGCGCCCCGACGCCGTCGACCTGCTGCCGAAGCTCGTCGAGGCCTTCGATGAGCCGTTCGGCGACTCCTCGGCGCTGCCCACCTACCTCGTCTCCGAGCTGGCGGCGGGCGAGGTCAAGGTGGCCCTGTCCGGAGAGGGCGGCGACGAGCTGTTCGGCGGCTACTACACCTACGTGGCGGACCTGCTGGCCCCCCGTCTGGGCAGGCTCGCGACGCTGGCCGCGCCGCTGGTCGAGGCGCTGCCGAGCTCCGACTCCAAGGTCAGCTTCGACTACAAAGCGAAGCGGTTCGTGCGCGCCGCCCGGCTGGCGCCCCTCGAGCGCCACCACGCGTGGAAGGAGATCTTTCCACCGGAGTCGCGGGCCTTGCTGCTCGGGGGTGGGGACACCGGCTGGGACCCGGTCGACCTCTACCGCGACCGCTATGCGGAAACCGAGGGTGCCGAGCCGCTCGCCCGCCTGCAGGACGTGGACCTCGGCATCTACCTGGTCGACGATCTGCTCGTCAAGACGGACCGCTCGAGCATGGCGCACTCCCTGGAGCTGCGGGTCCCCTTTCTGGACCAGCGGGTCGCGGAGCTCGCGCTTGGGCTCGCCACCCCGCTCAAGGTGCGCGGTCTCGCCAAGAAGCGGTTGCTGCGCCAAGCCCTCGCGCCCCTGCTTCCAGACCAGATCCTTCGCAGTCCCAAGCAGGGGTTCTCGATCCCGGTGGCCGCCTGGCTGCGGGGCCCTCTCCAGCCATTCGCGCGCGAGGTGCTCTCGCCGGCGACGCTGGCGCGGCAGGGCTGTCTCGATCCGCCAACCGTGACCTCTCTGATCGATAGGCACTGCTCCGGCCGCGAAGACCTCAGCCGGCAGCTCTGGGGCCTGATGGCCTTCACCCTCTGGTTCGACCGCTACGCGCGTTAGCCGGCCGGTCTCCAGTTCTCGCGCGCAGGGCAGTCGCGTCAGTTCGGACATCTAACCCGTGGACTAGCCTGCTCGGCGAGATGCCAAGTTCGTTTGACGCGCTCCTCGCCTTCCTGCTGGCGGGGGGGGTGACCCTGGCCCTGGTCCCGTTCACGGATCGCATCGCCCGGCGGGTGGGAGCGATCGACTTCCCGAACGCGCGCTCGCTTCACGAGCTGCCGACGCCCAAGCTCGGCGGCCTGGCGATTCTCGCCGGAGCGCTGGTGGCGGGCCTGATCTGGCTCCCGTGGGACGCGGAGACGAGAGCGATCCTCGCCGGGGCCGTGCTGATCTCCGCCGTCGGGGTCGCGGACGACATTCGCGAGCTAGGAGCGGCGCCGAAGCTGCTTGGCCAGATCGTGGCGGTGATCGTCCCGGTCTCCGCCGGGGTCACCGTGGAGAGCTTCACCGTCCCCTTTCTGGGTGCTCTGGATCCCGGTTCGATCGAGCTCGTTTCACTGCCGGGAGGCGGCGCGGTCAGTCTCGGCGATGTCGGCACGGTGATCGGAATCGTCGCCGTGATCAACGTGATCAACCTGATCGACGGGGTCGACGGGCTGGCGGCCGGCGTATGCCTCATATCGGCGGTGACGCTTGCGGTGATCGCGCTCTCGCTGGATCGCAATGCGGCAGGGGTGCTGGCCGCGCTGACGGCGGGGGCCTCGCTCGGCTTCCTGCGCCACGGATTTCCCCCCGCAAGGACATTCATGGGGGACACCGGCTCCAACCTGCTCGGCTACCTGCTCGGCGCGGTCGCCGTGCAGGGAGCCCTGAAGACGAACGCCGTGATCGCTCTGTTCCTGCCGCTGATCATCCTCACCGTGCCCATCCTCGACACCGGCTTCGTGGTGGCGAAGCGTCTCAAGTACCGGCGGCCGATCTACCGCGCGGATCGCTGGCACTTCCACCACCGCATGGCGAACATCGGCTTCTCACAGCGGCGCACCCTTGCCTACCTCTACGGCTGGACCCTGGTGATGGCGGGGCTGGCGCTGGCGCTGCGCTTCGTCCCCTACAGCGACGACCACGGCCACTTCGACGCTCTCTGGAGCGCGGTGATGGTCTTCTGCGGGTTGCTGGCGCTCGCCGCGAGCGTCTACCTCGTGTCCGTGCTGGAGATCCTCAAGCTCCGCAACGTGCGGCTGCGCCAGCTGGTCAGCGTGCGGCGCGACGCAGGCAGGCCGGTGCCGGTGGCCGCCGACGTGGATCGTGCGGTCGCCCGCGAGCTGGAGACCGGGAGCTTCCCGGCCATCGATCCCGAGACGGGCGAGTTCGAGGCGATCGGCCTGGACGACTGAGGAGCCCGTGTCGGGCTCCGCCCAAGTTGGCCGCGGTGGGGGACCGATGGTAGTGGCAGGACTCACGAACTGGCTCTACAACGCGGATCGACGGCCCTTTCGGATATAGTCACCCGTCCGCCCTGCCCGGCTTCAGAGCCGGCCGGTGTGCGGGTTTATGTCTCCTCCCAAGCATGTCGATTTCCTGGTGCTGGCCGCCGCCCTGCCCGCGTTCGCGATCGGGGGGCTGTCCCTGCTCGGCTACGCGGTGGCCGCCGCCGCCTGGCTCGCGCAGCGAGGCATCCAGGTGCTCGCCGGTCGCCGCGTGGCTGCCGAGCTGGCCGCCGGCAACCGCCAGCGGGCGATGGGGACGATGGCGTTCACGACCCTCGGCCGGGTCTGGCTTATGGTGACGGCGGTGCTGCTGGTTGGACTTGCAGACCGTGAGGCCGGGCTCGCGGCGGCGATCCTGCTCGTGGTCCTCTTCACGGTCTCCTTCGCGGCGCAGGGAATCGCGCACCTGCTCGACTCGGCGCCCGAAGGGCAGGGAGCACGATGAGGCGGAGGGATCTCCGATGAGCGCCGAAGCCGCAGCTCCCGCAGCCGAGGGAAGCTCCGGGCTGAGCACCAGGGCCAAGGTCCTGATCGGCCTCGGCGCCTACCTCGCGATTGCGATCCTCCTCCTGCTCGTCTTCGGCAGCCAGGGGAAGAACGAAGCGTTCCAACCGCAGAACGAGTTCAAGCTCGAACCGTGGATCTCGATCAATCTCGCGGGGGTCGATCTGAGCATCAACAAGGCCGTCCTCTATCTCGTGATCGCCAGCGCGCTGACGATATTCACGATGGTCTGGATCGCGCGCCGCATGGTGCAGAAGCCGAACCGCGTTCAGACCGCTGTGGAAGTTGCCTACGACCTGACCAAGAACAACATCACCGGTGGCAACCTCGACCAGAAGACCGCGGTGCGCTGGTTCCCCTTCCTCGGCGCCCTCTTCTTCTTCATCTGGTTCTCGAACATGATCGGGTTCGTGCCGCTGCCGGTCAACACCGAGCACACGGTCGACGTGTTCGGCCTGGAGATCCCGTCGTTTGCCCTCTACGCAGCGACCGCCAACCTCTCGATCCCGCTCGTCCTCACCCTGGTCGTCTGGGTCTCCTACCACGTCGAAGGCATCCGGGCCAAGGGCCTCTTCCCCTACCTGGCGAGCTGGCTGCCCCCGGGCCTCGAGGACATGAACCCGATCGCCAAGGGCTTCATATTCGTCATCGAGGCGATCTCCCACTTCGCGCGGCTGATCTCTCTCTCGGTGCGGCTCTTCGCCAACATCCTCGCCGGCCACCTGCTGCTGCTCTTCATGGGCGGCGGGCTGGCGGTGCTGCTCGGGATCGCCGCGCTCGGCGCGCTGACCTTCCCACTCGCCTTCTTCTTCTTCGTCCTCGAGGTGGGCCTTATTGCGACGCTTCAGGCCTTTATCTTCTCGACCCTCACCGCGATCTACATCGGCGGAGCGACCGCCGCAAGTCACTAGAAAAGGAGCGTTGTTTTCCATGGATCTGTCCCCCGTAGCGGCCGCGATCTCCGACGAAGGGATCGAATCGGCCGGCAAGGCAATCGCCCTCGGCGTCGGCGCCGGGCTCGGCTCGATCGGCGCCGGCATCGGTATCGGCTTCATCTTCGGCAAGGAGATCGAGTCGGTCGCCCGCCAGCCGGAGATGAAAGACGAGCTTCAAAGCATCCGGTGGCTGGGCTTCGCGCTGACCGAGGCGGTCGCCTTCTACACGTTCATCTTCGGCCTGATCGCCTTCTTCCTCTAGGTCGATCGCGTGGAGCTACTTGGTCACATTGCGGGCGTCGTGCCGGTCGCCGCGGAGGCGGCGGGCGACGAAGGGGGCAGCTTCCTGGTTTCGCCGGGCCTCGGCCTGATGATCTGGACGCTGGTGCTGTTCCTGTTCACGATGTGGGTGCTGAGCAGGCTGGCCTTCCCGAAAATCCAGGAGGCGCTCGACAAGCGCGCCAGGACGATCGCCGAGTCGATCGAGGCGGCGGAACGGCAGCGCCAGGAGTCCGACGAGCTGCTGGAGGAGTACCGCCAGCGCCTCTCCGAGGCCCGCGAGCAGGCGGACGACATCATGGCCCGCGCTCGCAAGGCGGCCGAGACGGCCGAAGCCGATGCGACGGCGGCCGGCAAGGAGAAACGCGAGGAGCTGGTCGCGGCTGCGAAACGGGATATCGAAGCCGAGACGCGGCGCTCGCTGGAGCAGATCCGCCGGGAGGTGGCTGACCTGACGGTGCTGGCGACCGAGAAGGTGACGCGCAAGAGCCTCACCGCCGAGGATCAGCGGCGCCTGGTCGAGGAGGCGCTGAGCGAGGTCGACTTCACGAGCCTCTCGGGGGCGGAGCGCTAGCCGATGCAGGATGCGGCTCGCGTATACGCCGAAGCGCTCTTCGAGGTGGCGAGGGAGAGGGGCAAGCTCGACCCGATCCGCGACGACCTGGACCAGTTCGCGCAGGCGCTGGAGGCCAACCGCGACCTGCGGGTCTTTCTCTTCAGCCCCCACTTCTCCTCGGCTGAGAAGGTCGAGGGCCTGAAGCGCGCGATCAGCGGCGCCGATCCCGAGCTGGTCAACTTCCTCGAGCTGCTGATCGAGAAGCACCGGATGCCGGAGATCTTCCGCATCCGCCGTCAGTTCGAAGAGTCGTGGAAGCGGGAGAACCGACTGATCGACGTGACGGTGACCAGCGCGGTGGAGCTGGACCGGGCCGTGGTTGGCAGGATCGGTGAGGAGATCGAACGCCAGACGGGCCAGAAGGTGGAGCTGGCAAGCCGGATCGACGAGGAGATCCTCGGTGGCATCGTCCTGCAGGTCGGCAACATGGTCCTCGACGCGAGCATTCGGAATCGTTTGGAGAAACTTCGAAAGAACGTCGCGAGGGCGACGTAAGGAGGAATAGAGCACCCCAATGGAGATCAAGCCCGACGAGATCGCATCGATCCTCAAAGAGAGGATCGAGGGAATGGACACCGGCAGCGCCGATCTCTCCGAGGTCGGCACGGTGCTGTCCGTGGCCGACGGGATCGCCCGCATCCACGGGCTCGAGCGCTGCATGGCGCTCGAGATGCTCGAGCTGCCGCACGGGGTCACCGGCCTCGCCCTCAACCTGGAGGAGGACAACGTCGGCGCCGTGCTCTTCGGCGAGTGGGACAAGATCGTCGAGGGAGACACGGTGAAGCGCACCAGCCAGCTGCTGCGCATCCCCGTCGGAGAGGAGCTGCTCGGCCGCCTCGTCGATCCGCTCGGCCGCCCGCTCGACGACAGGGGGGAGATTGCGACGACCCAAACCCGACCGGCCGAGTTCAAAGCGCCGGGTGTCGTCCAGCGCCAGCCGGTCGTCGAGCCGGTGCAGACCGGGCTGATGGCAATCGACGGGATGATCCCGATCGGCCGTGGCCAGCGAGAGCTGATCATCGGCGACCGCCAGACCGGCAAGACGGCGATCGCCATCGACACGATCATCAACAACCGCGACAAGGACCTGATCTGCATCTACGTGGCGATCGGGCAGCGGATGTCGACCGTCGTGCAGCTGAAGGAGGTGCTCGAGGAGAACGGCGCGATGGAGAACACGATCATCGTCGCCGCCCCCGCCGACGAGGCGGCACCGATCAAGTTCATCGCCCCCTACGCGGGCTGCGCGATGGGCGAGCACTTCCTCTACAACGGCAAGGCCGCGCTCTGCGTCTACGACGACCTCACCAAACACGCCTACGCCTACCGCCAGATGTCGCTGCTGCTGCGGCGCCCGCCCGGCCGCGAGGCCTACCCGGGCGACGTCTTCTACCTGCACTCGCGGCTGCTGGAGCGGGCGGTGAAGCTGAACGACGACCTGGGCGGCGGTTCCCTGACCGCGCTGCCGATCATCGAGACCCAGGCCGGCGACGTCTCCGCCTACATCCCGACCAACGTGATCTCGATCACCGACGGCCAGATCTTCCTCGAGTCCGACCTCTTCTACTCGGGCGTGCGACCGGCGATCAACGTCGGCATCTCGGTCTCTCGGGTGGGCGGCAACGCGCAGACCAAGGCGATGAAGAAGGTCGCCGGGAAGCTGCGCCTCGACCTCTCTCAGTACCGCGACCTGGAGGCCTTTGCCCAGTTCGGCTCCGAGCTCGACCCGGAGACGCAGAAAACGCTGAACCGCGGCGAACGGCTGGTCGAGATGCTGAAACAGAAGGAGCGCGAGCCGCTCGAGATGGCCGACCAGGTCGCCGCGATCTACTCGGGCACGGGTGGCTTCCTCGATCGGATCAAGACCGAACGGGTCGGTGAGTTCCTGCGCGACCTGCGGATCCGGCTGCACGCCGAGAAGGCGGAGCTGCTGGGCCGGATCGCGGAGACCGGCAAGCTCGAGGAGGCCGACGAGGAGGAGCTGGGCGCCGCGATTCGCGAGTTCGTCGACGACTTCGGCCCCGACTTCGACGAGTTCGGCGACCCGATCGAGGCGGGGGAGTCGGACCGGATCCACTCCAAGGAGGAGCGGGAGAGACCGAGTCGCGTCGAGGAGGCCGAGAAGGAGGCGGCGACAGCCTGAGGCCGCTCTCCGGCTCAGCTAGACCATGGCTTCCCAGAAGGACGTAAAGAACCGGATCGCGTCGATCAAGAACATCAACAAGATCACGCGGGCGATGGAGATGGTGGCCGCTGCCCGGCTGCGACGCGCCGAGCAGCGGATCGAGCAGCTGCGGCCCTACGCGCAGGGCATGCGCAAGCTGACGCGCCGTGCGGCCGAGCAGGCCGGCGGGATCCCGCGCGTGCCGGTGCTGGTCGAGCGCACCGACGTGCGCAGGGTCGGCGTCGTCCTGGTCACGGGCGATCGCGGCCTCGCCGGCGCCTTCAACACCAACATCATTCGCGACGGTCTGCGGCTGCGCAACGAGCTGCGGGAGCGGGGAGCCGAGGTCGCCTTCTCGGCGGTCGGCCGCAAGGGGGTGTCCGCCCTCACCTTTCGCAAGCAGGACCTCCGCACTTCCTACGTCGGCTTCACCGATCGTCCCGGCTTCGCCAACGCCCGCGAGATCGGCGAGGAGCTGACCGCGCGCTACGTCGACGAGGAGCTGGATCGGGTCGAGCTCGTCTACAACCGCTATGTCTCGCCGCTGACCCAGCACGTCTGGCGGCAGACGCTGCTGCCGCTGCAGCAGGCCGACGTGATCGGCGAGGGGGTCGAGGACGAGCAGCAGGACGCCGAGGAAACCGAGATCGAGAAGGCGCACAGCCGGGCGCTCTGGATCTACGAGCCGGACGCCGAGGAGCTGCTCGCGCAGCTGATCCCCGAGTACGTGAACATCTCCGTGTACCGGGCGCTGCTGGAGTCCGCCGCCTCCGAGCTGGGGGCGCGGATGACCGCGATGCGCAACGCCGCGGAGAACGCGGAAACGATGATGGACGACCTGACCCTGGAGATGAACCGGGCCAGGCAGGCGGAGATCACGCAGGAGATCCTGGAGGTAGTCGCCGGCGCTGAGGCGCTTGGATAGTTACTAAGCTCGATTGAGAAAAGGAACCAATGGCTGAGAGCAACAAGAACGGAACCGCGGGAGCAAACGTCGGCAGGGTCGAGCAGGTGACCGGCGTCGTCGTCGATGCCGTCTTCCCGGACAAGCTGCCGGCGATCTACTCGGCGGTGAAGATCGAGATGGCCGGCGACGAGGATCGCGAGGCGACCGAACTGGTCTGCGAGGTGCAGCAGCACCTCGGCGACGACCGGGTGCGCACCGTGGCGATGGACGCCACCGACGGCCTGCAGCGCGGCGACAGGGTGACCGACACGGGCGGGCCGATCACGGTTCCGGTTGGGGAGGAGACGCTGGGCCGCATCTTCAACCTGCTCGGCGAGCCGATCGACCTCGGCGAGCCGGTGGAGGCGCAGGAGCGCTGGCCGATCCACCGCCCGGCGCCCAGCGTCGAGGAACTGACCCCGACCCAGGAGATCCTCGAGACGGGGATCAAGGTGATCGACCTGCTGGCCCCATACGCCAAGGGCGGCAAGGTGGGGCTGTTCGGGGGCGCCGGCGTGGGCAAGACGGTGCTGATCCAGGAGCTGATCCGCAACATCGGCGAAGAGCACGAAGGACTCTCGGCCTTCTGCGGCGTCGGCGAGCGCTCGCGCGAGGGCAACGACCTCTGGCTCGAGATGAAAGAGTCGGGCGTCATCGACAAGACGATGCTCGTCTTCGGTCAGATGAACGAGCCGCCGGGCGCGCGCCTGCGGGTCGCCCTCTCCGGCCTGACGATGGCCGAATACTTTCGCGAGCAGGGCGGCCAGGACGTGCTGCTGTTCATCGACAACATCTTCCGTTTCGTCCAGGCGGGCTCGGAGGTCTCGGCCCTGCTCGGCCGGATGCCCTCCGCGGTCGGCTACCAGCCCACCCTGGAGACGGAGATGGGCGGGCTGCAGGAGCGGATCACCTCGACCTCGCGTGGCTCGGTGACCTCCGTGCAGGCGATCTACGTGCCTGCGGATGACCTCACGGACCCCGCCCCGGCTTCGGTGTTCGCGCATCTCAACGCGACCACCACGCTCTCGCGGGCGATCTCCGAGAAGGGGATCTACCCGGCGGTGGACCCACTCGACTCGACCTCGACGATCCTCAAGCCCGACGTCGTCGGCGAGGACCACTACCGCACGGCGACCGAGGTCCAGGAAGTCCTGCAGCGCTACAAGGAGCTGCAGGACATCATCGCCATCCTCGGCATCGACGAGCTCTCCGACGAGGACAAGCAGACGGTCTCCCGGGCACGCAAGATCGAGCGCTTCCTCTCGCAGCCGTTCTTCGTCGCCGAGCAGTTCACGGGTCGCAGCGGCGAGTACGTGCCGGTGGCCGAGACCGTGCGCGGCTTCCGCGAGATCCTCGATGGCGAGCACGACGATCGCCCGGAGGGCGACTTCTACATGAAGGGCGGCATCGACCAGGTGACCGCCGACGGCACCCCGGCAGATGGCTGACGAGACGGCCGACGACACCCGGATCCTTCGGTCGAGACTGCATTTGACAGATGGCTGACGCAATGGCCGACGACACCCACATCCCCCGGTTGAGACTGCATTTGTACGTCCCCTGCATGTACAAATCCAGTCTCAGCGTGGGGGTAGAGGGCGGTTATGCCTGAGCACAGCTTCGAGGTCGAGGTCCTCACCCCCGAGGGCGAGGTCTTCCGCGGCGCGGTCCGTCAGGTTTCCACCCGCACCACGACGGGCGCGATCGGCATCCTCGCCAACCACGCACCGCTGCTGGCCTCGCTGCGCCCGGCGGAGCTGCGCCTGCAGATGGACGGGTCCGAGACGAAGCGCTTCGCGCAGGCTCACGGCTGGATGCAGGTCTTCGGCAACCGGGCACGCCTGCTGGTCGAGGAGGCGATCGCACCGGAGGACCTGGATGCCGCGGTGCTGAAAGAGCAGCTCGCCGACGCGGAACAGCGCATGGCCGAGTCCGAGGAGGGCAGCGGCAAGCGGGCGCGCGCGGAGAAAGATCGTGCCCGGACAGAAGCCTTCCTCGCCATTGCGCAGGGATGAGCGGGGAGCTCGTAGCGCTCGCCACCCGGCTGATCGGCTACGACACGTCTGAACCCGAGGCGGTCCTGGAGGCGGCCGGATTCGTCAAGGGCTGGCTGGAGGCGCGCGGGATCCAGGCCTCCGACGAGGAGGTGCGGGGCCTGCCTGTGCTGCGGGCCGAGGTGGGGCCGGCGAACGCGCCGACGGTGATCCTGCACGGTCACCTCGACGTCGTGCCCGGCCGGCCCGGGCAGTTCGACCCGCACCTCGACGGCGATCGCCTCTACGGCCGCGGCGCCTACGACATGAAGGGGGCGCTTGCGGCGATGCTGCTGACCACCGCCGCCATGCGGGAGCAGGATGGGGTGAGGGTACGGCTGGGGATCGTCGGCGACGAGGAGTCTGAGGAGGAGGCCGACCGCGGCAGCGACCACCTCGTCGACAGCGGCTTCCTCGGGGACTTCGCGATCACCGGCGAGCCGACCGACCTGCAGATCGGCGTCGAGGCCAAGGGCGTCCTGGCGGTGCGGATGGAGGTGAGCGGGGTCGCTGCGCACGGGGCAACCCCGTGGCTGGGCGACAACGCCGTGCTGAAGGCATACGACGTTTTCCGCAGTATCGAGTCGCTACCGTTCGCACGGCACAGCTCGGAGCTCTTCGACCGCCCCTCGATCAATCTTGGCCGGATCCTGGGTGGGGATGCGCTCAACAAGGTGCCCGACCGATGCGTGATCGACGTCGATATCCGTTACCTACCCGATCAGGATCCCGCTGCCATCCTCGACCAGCTTCGCGACATTACGGACGTCGACGTGACCTCTCTCTTCTCCCGGCCGCCGGCGGTGGTGGACCGCCAGTCCCCCTTCGTGCGGGGCCTGAGCCGGGCCGCGTCCGCCCACCAGGGCGGCGAGCCGATGAGCGTGGGACGCGACGGTGCATCCGACGCGGTCTCGTTTCTGAGGGTCGGAGTCCCGGCGGTCGAGTTCGGCCCGGCGGGCGGGGGGCACCACGGCCCGCAGGAGTGGGTGTCGGTGCAGTCGCTGGAGACCTACCGGCAAACGCTCGAATCGTTCCTGCGCTCGCTTCCGGATCGGGCGGCCGATGATTGAGCCCACGTTCAAGAAGCCCCCGCCCAGCGGCGATCACGAGCCGCCGCCGAAGCCGAGGCGCTACTGGTGGCGCTTCACGCTCGCCTCGTTGGTCATCATCAGCGCCAGCGCGGCGGCGACCTCGACCAGCATCCTCCTCTACATCGACAGCATCGCCAAGGCGCTGTCCCACAACAGCAAGCTGGAGCGCAAGGTCAAGCGCTTCCTGGCGCAGACGCAGGGCGGCGAGCCGGAGAACATCCTCATCCTCGGCTCCGACAAGAGGGCGAGCGAACCCGAAGACCCAGGGCGCTCCGATACGACCATCCTGCTGCGGCTGGACCCGGACCGCAACGCGATCGCGCTGATGTCGATCCCGCGTGACCTCAAGGTCGAAATCCCCGGCTACGGGACGGAAAAGTTCAACGCCGCCTACGCCTACGGCGGCCCGAAACTGGCCCTGCGGGTGGTCAGGGAACTGACCGGACTGCCGATCAACCACGTCGTCAACGTCGACTACCTCGGATTCGTGCGGGCTGTCGACGCGATCGATTGCGTGTACGTCGACGTCGACCGCCGTTACTACCACTCCAACGTCGGCCTGCCGGCCTCCCAGGAGTACGCGGAAATCAACGTCCAGCCCGGCTACCAGCTGCTCTGCGGGAAGAAGGCGCTGCAGTACGTCCGCTACCGCCACACGGACACAGACGTGGTCCGCGCGGCGCGACAGCAGGACTTCCTCAGCGACGCGCGGCAGCGGGTGCCGCTGGACCAGCTGATACTCGATCGAAACGAACTGATCGACATCTTCACCCAGTACACGACCTCCGACATCAGCGACAAGGAGACGATGCTCGAAGTCCTGAAACTGTTCGTCGCCTCGCGCAATGCGGCGATCAAGGAGGTTCACTTCCCGGCCGAACTCGGGCCCAGCTTCGTCTACGCGACTCCCGCCGCAATTTCCGAAGCGGTCGACAAGTTCCTCGGGATCGAAGCGAGTGGCGGCCCACGTGGCTCCCTGGACGAAGCCGAAGGCAAGTCCAGTTCGAAGAAGAAGAACAAGAAGAAGCGGCATCGCGGGCGCCGGGCGAAGCCGGATCTCGTCAAGCCGAAGCCTCCTGGCGACGACGGGCTGGTGCCGGCCGCGGAAGCGGGTGAGCTGGAGGCCAAGATCGCTGCCCGCAAGGTGGGTGCCGGCTTTCCGGTCTTCTATCCGACCCGTCTCCCGGCGGGCGCCGCCTACGTGGAAAGCAACAGCTATTTCCACGTCCAGGACCCGCGCGTCTACCACTTCAGGGACACCAGCGGCAAGAGGCACGCCGCCTACCGGATGGTGCTGGCGATGGAACTGCCCGACGGCGTCCACTACTTCGGCATGCAGGGCATCCGGGGCTGGCTGGACCCTCCGATTCTCTCCAGCCCCAGCCTGACGAAGACGATCCGCGGCCGCGACTATGAGATCTTCGTCGACGGAGACAGAGTCAAGATGATCGCCTGGCAGCGGGGCGACAACGTCTACTGGATCTCCAACAGCCTGCTGCAGGTGCTCACCAACGACCAGATGGTTGGGATCGCGCGGTCGGCCAAGGTGATAATCCCCAACAGGAAGCCGAGACAGCGGAGGGCGCAGCGATGAATGCAGACGGAGAGACAATCGGCGTGATCGGGGTCGGATGGGTGGGGTTGGTCACCGCCACCTGCTTCGCCGAGCTCGGCCACCGGGTCGTGGCGCGCGACATCGTCCCCGAGAAGGTTGCGGGGCTCTCGCGCGGCGAGACGGCGATTCATGAGCCGGGGCTCGATGAGCTGCTGGCGCGAAATGCCGAGCGCATCACCTTCACCACGGATATGGGGGAGCTGCTGGACTCCGCTCGGCTGCTCTTCGTCTGCGTCGACACGCCGCCGACCCACTCCGGGGACGCCGACCTCTCGCGTGTCCGCTCCGTGGTCGGGGAGCTGCGCGCCGGCGGCGATCACGTGCTGGTGATGAAGAGCACGGTGCCGGCGGGCACGGGAGCCGCCATCAAGCGCGACCTGAGCGGCGTCCCCTACGTCTCCTGTCCGGAGTTCCTGAAGGAGGGCAGCGCCGTTCACGACTTCCTGAATCCGGACCGCGTCGTGATCGGCGCGGACCCGGGAGACGAGGAGGCCGGGGACCTGGTCGAAGAGCTGTACGCGCCCCTCGACGGGGGACGGGTGAGGACCGACGTCACGAGCGCCGAGATGATCAAGCTGGCGTCCAACGCGTTCCTCGCCGCCAAGATCTCCTTCGTCAACGAGATCGCCAACGTCTGCGAGGAGGTCGGCGCCGACGTGAGCGATGTCGCCCACGGAGTCGGCCTCGACGATCGAATCGGGCCGAAGTTCCTCCAGGCCGGCCTGGGATGGGGGGGCTCGTGCTTCAGCAAGGATGTGTCGGCGCTCAAGCAGCTTGCCGCCAACTCCGGTTACCACTTCCAGCTCCTCAACGCGGTGATCGAGGTGAACGAGCTCCAGAAGCGTCGTGTCATCAAGAAGCTCACCGCGCAGCTCGGATCGCTGGTGGGGAAGCGCGTTGCGCTGCTCGGACTTGCCTTCAAGCCGAACACCGATGACATGCGAGGGGCGTCCAGCCTCGTGCTTGCCGCGCGCCTGCACGGCGAGGGGGCGACGGTCAGCGCCTACGATCCGGTCGCGATGGAGCGTGCGAAAGGGGAGATGCCCGAGGTTGAGATGTGCGACTCGGCGTTGGAGGCGCTGGACGCGGCCGACGCGGCCGTGCTGGTCACCGAGTGGCCCGAGTTCGCCGAGCTCGATTGGAGCGCCGCCGCGGAGCGGATGGCCCGCCCGCTGATCATCGACGGCCGAAACTTCCTCAACGGCGAGGTGGTCCGCGCGGCGGGCTTCGAGTACGAGGGGATCGGCCGAGCGTCCGAGGGCGCGGCATCCCCGGCAACCGCCGACTGAATGCAGGCAATCGTCTTAGTCGGTGGGGAGGGGACGCGGCTTAGGCCGCTCACCGAGTCCATCCCCAAGCCGGCGCTGACCCTCGTCGACCGCCCCTTTCTCGCCCACATGATCGAGTGGCTGGCGGGCCACGGGGTCACCGAGGTGGTCCTGGCCTGCGGCTTCCTGCCGGACGTGCTGCGCGAGGCGCTCCGTGGCGAGGAGGAGCGGGCGGGACTCCGGATCCGCTACGCGGTCGAGCCCGAGCCGCGCGGCACCGCCGGTGCGATCCGCTTTGCCGCCGACGAGCTCGGGGACCACCTCGACGACCGCTTCCTGGCGCTCAACGGCGACGTTCTCACCGACCTCGACCTGACCGCGCTCCTGCGCGCCCACGAAGAGCATGAGGCGCGGGCGACGCTCGGGCTGCACCCGGTCGAGGACTCCTCGGCCTACGGGTTGGTGCGCACCGCAGCGGACGGAGAGGTCTTGGAGTTCACCGAGAAGACCGGCGAGGAGGCCCCCGGAGAGATCAACGCCGGGATGTACGTGCTGGAGCGCTCGGTGCTGGACCTCGTCCCGGCCGGGGAGAACGTCTCGATCGAGCGCGACGTCTTCCCGCGGCTGGTCGGCGCGGGCCTGTTCGGGCTCCGGCTCGACGGCTACTGGATGGACATCGGGACGCCGGAGCGCTACCTGCAGGCGAGCTGGGACATCCTGGAGGGCCGGGTGGAGACGCGGGTCGAGCCCACCGCGCCGGGGGTGCTCATCGGGGACGGCGCGGACGTGGCCGCGGACGCCAAGATCGGTCCCCGCGCCGTGCTCGGCCCGGGCTGCCGGATCGGGCCCGGTTGTGAGGTGCGGGAATCGATTCTGCTCGGCGGCTGCACGGTCGGCGAGGGGGCGCGGATCGGTCGCTCGATTCTCTCACCCGGCGTTGAGGTTGCCGCGGGCGCGGCGCTCGACCGCGCGGTCGTCGCCTTGAATGAAAGAGTTCCGGCGGATGCTTGACGACGTTCTCGCCATTCCGGACCACCTGCGCGACGCGCTGTGGCGGGTCGAGTCCGCTGGGCTCCTGGCGGTCGAGTCCGCCGGCCTCCACGCGGTCGAGTCCGCCGGCCTGATGGTTTGCGGGATGGGGGGCTCGGCGATCGGCGGCGACCTCGCAGCCGCGGCGCTCGGCGACCGCGTCACCCGACCGCTGCTCACCGTGCGCGGCTATGAGCTGCCGATCTGGGCGACGCCCGAGTGGACCGTGCTCTGCGTCAGCTATTCGGGGAACACCGAGGAGACGCTTGCCTGCTTTTCCGCCGCCGAGGCGCTCGGCGCGGAGCGCGTGGTCGTCAGCACCGGCGGCGAGCTGGTGGAGGCCGCGCGCGCGGCCGGCGTCCCTGTGGTCGGCCTGCCGGGCATCCTGCAGCCGCGAGCCGCGGTCGCCTACATGTTTGTTACGGCCACCGAGGTCGCGGCGCTGGCCGGTGCTGCGCCGCGGATCCACACCGAGCTCGATGCCGCGGCGGCCTTCCTGGAGCAGTGCACGGCGGATCTGCGGATCCGGGCCGCCGGCATCGCAGCCCGCCTCGAGGGAACGGTGCCCGTCGTCTACGGGGCGGATCTGACGGCGCCGATCGCGCGTCGCTGGAAGACCCAGGTCAACGAGAACTCCAAGCTGCCCGCCTTCTTCGCGGAGCTGCCGGAGGCCGATCACAACGAGCTCTGCGGCTGGGGCGGCGCTCCCACCGGCGAGTGCGCGCTCTCCGCCGTCCTGCTCGAGGATGCTGACCAGCACCCGCGCGAGCGCCGGCGCTTCGAGCTGACCGCCGAGGCAATCGCCGCCGGGGGGGCGACGGCGGTCAGGGTGGAGACTGCCGGCGAGACACGGGTCGAGCGCCTGCTCTGGGCTCTGATGCTCGGTGACCTGGTCTCGGTGGAGCTCGCCGGCGCGCGCGGCGTCGACCCGAGCCCCGTCGAGGCGATCGAGAACTTCAAGGCCGCCCTCGGTCGCCCCTGAGGCACCGGCGAACCGCCACCTGGCCTCCACCGACACCGCAGGCCCCAACGGACCGCCACTACGTATCCTTGCCAGTTCGAAACACCGCTGTGTCCCAACGCACGCGTCGCCCTGAGCAACAGGGACGCGTCCCCTGAGCAACGGGGACGCGTTCCCTGAGCAACGGGAAACGCGTCCCCAGAGCAACGGGAAACCAAGAAAGGAACCGATGGCAACCGCCGCCTCCAACTACGACATCGCCGACATCGCCCTGGCCGACGCTGGGCAGAAGCGGATCGAGTGGGCAGACCGCCAGATGCCCGTCCTCGCCCAGATACGGGAGCGCTTCGAGCGCGAGAAGCCACTGGAGGGGATCCGGATGGCCTGCTGCCTGCACGTCACGACGGAGACAGCGAACCTGGTTCGCACTCTGATGGCGGGCGGTGCCGAAGTGGCCCTGTGCGCGTCGAACCCGCTTTCGACCCAGGACGACACGGCGGCGGCGCTGGTGGACCGCTATGGCGCCGAGGTCCACGCGATCAACGGCGAGGACAACGACACCTACTACCGCCACATCGAGACGGCCGTCGACAAGCACCCCCACATCACGATGGACGACGGTGCCGACGTGATCAGCGTCCTGCACGGGAAGCGCCCGGAGCAGCTGTCGGAGGTCTACGGGGGCACGGAGGAGACGACGACGGGTGTCATCCGGCTCGAAGCGCTGGAGGCCGAGGGCAAGCTCGGTTTCCCGATCGTCGCCGTCAACGATGCCGACACCAAGCACTTCTTCGACAACCGCTACGGCACCGGTCAGTCGACCCTGGACGGCGTCATCCGCGCGACCAACGTCCTGATTGCCGGCCTGCGCGTGGTCGTGATCGGCTACGGCTGGTGCGGCAAGGGCGTGGCGATGCGGGCCAAGGGCCACGGCGCCCACGTGATCGTCTGCGAGGTCGACCCGCTGCGAGCGCTGGAGGCCGTGATGGACGGGTTCGACGTGATGCCGGGGGTTGAGGCCGCTCGCGAGGGCGACCTCTTCATCTCGGTGACCGGCAATCGCGACGCGGTTGCGGGCGAGATGTTCGACGTCATGAAGAGCGGGGCGATCGTTTGCAACTCGGGCCACTTCGACGTCGAGATCAACAAGGGCGACCTCGATGCGCTCACCGAGTCCACCTACGAAGCGCGGCCGCTGGTCGAGGGCCACCGCCTCAAGGACGGTCGCGAGATCTTCCTGCTGGCCGAGGGGCGACTGGTCAATCTCGCGTCGGCCGAGGGCCACCCGGCCGCCGTGATGGACATGAGCTTTGCCAACCAGGCGCTCGCGGCCGAGTTCATGGCGAAGAACCACGAGACGCTGGAGACCCGCGTCCACCCGGTCCCCCGCGAGATCGACCAGGAGATCGCCCGCCTCAAGCTGGCCTCGAAGGGCATCGAGATCGATGGCCTCACCGAGGCCCAGTCGAAGTACCTCGCCAGCTGGGACCAAGGCACCTGAGAGACGCCGGGACCAAGGCACCTGAGAGACGCCGGGTTCGGGACACTGGGCCACTGCCTAGGGCCAGGATCGCGGCGATCCTTGCACGCGTTCGCTGTTTATGGCGCTCAGCGCCAGAAACAGCGAACGCGTGACCTCGCTCCCGGCCGGACCTCGCATGCGTTCGCCCTTTATGGCGCTGAGCGCCAGAAACAGCGAACGCGGGGGAGCGGACGGCGGGCGACCGCGAGGAGGGAGCGGCCGCCACGGGTGGTCCGCTAGCGTGCGCGCCGATGCGCGCGATGATCCTCGCAGCCGGGCTCGGCACACGACTGCGGCCGATCACCTACGGGATGCCGAAGCCAATGGTCCCGGTCCTCAACCGGCCGGTGTTGGAGCACATCGCGCGCCTGCTTGCCCGCCACGGATTCACCGAGACGATCGCCAACCTGCACTGGTTTCCGGAGCTGATCGAAGGGCACTTCGGCGACGGCTCGCGGTTTGGGCTCGAGCTCTCCTACAGCCACGAGGAGCAGTTGCTGGGGACCTCCGGCGGCGTTCGCAGGGCGGCCGGGTTCCTGGGCGACTCCTTCCTGGTGATTTCCGGTGACGCCCTTACCGACATAGACCTGGCAACGATGCGGGACTTCCACGAATCGCATGACGGAATTGCGACCCTGGCGACCAAGCGGGTCGGCGACACGAGCCAGTTCGGCGTTGCGATCACCGGCGCCGATGGCCGCATCCAGGGCTTCCAGGAGAAGCCCCGGCCCGCCGAGGCGCTGTCGGACCTGGCGAACTGCGGGATCTACATGTTTCGGTCCGAGATCTTCGACTTCTTTCCCGAGCCGGGAACGGCGAAGGTGGCCGGTCCCGACGACCCACCCGGGTTCGCCGACTGGGCGACAGACGTCTTCCCGGCGCTGCTGGAGGCCGACGTGCCCTTCTACTCCCACGAGATCGACGCCTACTGGAACGACATCGGCAACCTCGACGAGCTTCGGCAGGGCAACTTCGACGCGCTGCTTGGAGCGGTGGAGGTCGAGCCGGGAGCGCCGGAGGTTGAAGAGGGCGTGCGCGCTGGGAGCCCGCTCGAGGGCGCCCAGGTCACGGCGCCCGTCCTGGTCGGTGCCGGGGTTGAGCTGGGTGAGGGCGTGCGGATCGAGGGGCCGGCGATCCTGGGGGACGGCTGCCGGGTGGGAGACGGCGGTTTCATCCGCGATTCGATCCTCCTAGAGGGCGCCGAGCTTCCCCCAGCGGGCATCCTGGTCGGCGGCATTGCCGCCCGTATGGCGGCCTCAGCTCCGTAGGATCCGGCAGCGCCGGGGCCTTGTGGCAATAGCGGCACAGAGGATTGACGAAGTTGTGACATTCGGCGCGCCACGCGCGCGCCGCGGGCCCCCAGGATCGGGGCGTGAGCCTGCTGGACGTCGTCTCCGTGGGGTTGGTGCCGCCGCTGTGCGCTGCCTGTGGGCGCTCCTGCCGGGCGCAGGCGGTCATATGCACGCGTTGCGCGCGGCGCCTTGAAGCCACCACTCCCATTGCGGGAACGGGTCCGGCCGGCGTGGACCGCGCCTGGTCCTCGGCCCCTCACGAGGGCGTTGCCCGCGACCTCGTGGCGGCCCTGAAGTTCCGGCGGCTACTTCCGGTGGCCGACCTGATCGCCGGCCGCATCCACTGGCTCGCGCCCCGCAGCCTGCTGAGCGGAGAGCTCGTCCCGGTGCCGGCGGCGCGCGTGCGCTCGATTTCCCGCGGCTTCGATCCGACCGGCGAGATTGCCGCCGCGCTGGCGGAGCGAGCCGGTATGCCACTCCGTTGCTGCCTCGTTCGCAGCGGAGGCGGCCGCCAGGTCGGCAAGCGCCGCGCGCAGCGGATCGCCCGCCCGCCCATCATCGGTATGCGAGGAAAGGCCCCGCGCAACGCCGTCCTGCTCGACGATGTGCTGACCACCGGCGCCACCCTTTCCGCCTGCGCCCACGCCCTGCGCTCAGCGGGTACGGTTCGGATCGTCGCCGTCACCTTTGCGCGCCGCCTCTGAGCAGGAAGGGCGGGGCGATACCCGCCCGTCTTGCCCCTGAGGACGGTGCGGCGTACGATCGGTGGTCGCAGCGAACCCCGACCAAGGAGGCATGAATGCGCATCGAGATACGCGGTCGCAACATCGAGGTCGACGATGAGCTGCGGGATCAGGTTGTGAAGCGATTCCGCCGGGTGGGCAAGCAGGTCTCCAAGCTGGCCACCCTCGACGTCGAGCTGTCGGCGGAGCGCAACCCGTCGATCGAAGACAGCCAGGTCGCCGAGGCAACCCTGCGGCTGAAAGGCGTGACCCTTCGCGCCCGCGAGGCATCGCCCGAGATGCCCCACACGATCCACGAGCTGGCGGAGGACATGCGCCGCCAGGTCAAGAAGCACCGCGACCTGCGGCGCAAGCGCAGCCAGACCCGCCGGCTGGTGAATCGCATGCGTGGGCGCATCGCGGAGCTCTAGGGCCACCAGCTCGCAGCGAACAGGCTGGGCGAAGACGGCTGGCGGACCCCTCCCCGGCCCATCGCTACTCTTGACCGATGGCCACCGCCAGGGACATGGTTACGCGTGCGCTGCGCGTGGGGGAGGGGCGCAAATTCAAGGCGTACGAGAAGCGCGCGGAGACGATCAATGCGATCGAGCCGGAGATGGAGCTTCTCAGCGACGAGGAGCTTCGCTCTGAGGCCGATGCGCTGCGCGAGCGAGCCCGGGGCGGGGAGTCGCTCGACGACCTGCTGCCGGAAGCCTTCGCACTTACTCGGGAGGCCTCCCGCCGCGCGATCGGTCAGCGGCACTTCGACGTCCAGCTGATCGGTGGCATGGCCCTGCACGAGGGGGCGATCGCCGAGATGAAGACCGGCGAGGGCAAGACGCTGACCGCCACGCTCGCCGTGTTCCTCAACACGCTGGCCGGGGACAGCGTCCACCTGGTCACGGTCAACGACTACCTGGCGCGCCGCGACGCCGAATGGATGAAACCGATCTACGACGCGCTGGGGGTGACCGTCGCGGCGATTCAGGATCCCGACGACCACGCGACCCGGCAGCGCAAGTACGCCTGCGACGTCGTCTACGGAACCAACTCGGAGTTCGGCTTCGACTACCTGCGCGACAACATGGCCGCAGCGCTGGAGCACTGCGTGCAGCGCGGTCACCACTTCGCGGTCGTCGACGAGGTGGACAACATCCTGATCGACGAGGCCCGTACGCCGCTGATCATCTCGGGCGCTCCCGAACAGGCGGCCCAGACCTACTACCAGTTCGCTCGCCTCGCCCGCCAGATGGAGGGCGTCCCGGCGAAAGACAGGCTGAAATCACTGGGCGAGTCGAAGGACACCTCAGAGGCCGAGTACGACTACGAATACGACGAGAAGCACAAGACCGTGTCCCCGACGGAGCGCGGCGTGAAGCGGGCCGAGGAGTACATCGGAGTCGACAACCTCTACCTCTCAGAGCACGGCAGCCTCGTCAACCATCTGGTCCAGGCGCTGAAGGCGGAGTCGCTTTACCGCAAGGACAAGGACTACGCCGTGATCGACGGCCAGGTGCTGATCATCGACGAGTTCACGGGACGCATCCTCGAGGGCCGCCGCTGGTCGGAGGGCCTGCACCAGGCCGCCGAGGCGAAGGAGGGCGTGGCGATCGGCGAGGAGAACCAGACGCTCGCCACGATCACCCTGCAGAACTACTTCCGCCTCTACGACAAGCTTTCCGGGATGACCGGCACGGCCCTGACCGAGGCCACCGAGTTCATGAAGATCTACAAAGTCCCGGTGGTCGAGATCCCGACCAACCGGCCGATGGTCCGCGCCGACCGCAACGACCAGATCTTCAAAAAAAAGGACGGCAAGTGGAAGGCCGTGCTCGATGAAATCTTCGCCCGCCATGAGCAGGGCCAGCCGATTCTCGTCGGAACCGTGTCCGTCGAGGTCTCGGAGATGATCTCCGACGAGCTGAAGCGCCACGGAGTCGAGCACGCGGTGCTGAACGCAAAGCCCGAGCACGCCCAGCGAGAGGGCGAACTGATCGCCCAGGCGGGGCGCAAGGGCGCCGTGATGATCGCCACCAACATGGCGGGGCGCGGCGTCGACATCAAGCTCGGCGGCGACCCGGAGCACCTGGCCCAGAGGGAGTTGAAGCAACAGGGCCTGAGCCCGGGCGACGAGGGCTACAAGGAGGCGCTGGAGGCGAAGATCACCGAGATGGAGCCGCAGTGCAAGGCGGATGCCGAGGAAGTGCGCGAGCTTGGCGGACTCTTCATCTGCGGAACCGAGCGCCACGAATCGCGCCGCATCGACAACCAGCTGCGGGGCCGCTCCGGCCGCCAGGGAGACCCCGGCGAGAGCCGCTTCTTCCTCTCGGCCGAAGACGATGTGATCCGCCTCTTTTCGGGCGACCGCATTTACAAAGCTCTCGACCGCTTCAGCCTGGTCGACGACGAGGGCGCCGAAATGCCGATCGACTCCAAACTGGTGACCAAATCGGTCGAGAGCGCGCAGAAGAAGGTCGAGGAGCAGAACTTCCTGATCCGCAAACGGGTGCTCGAGTACGACGACGTGATGAACGAGCAGCGCCGCATCGTCTACAGGTACAGGCGCGAGATCCTCGAGGGGCGCGACATGTCCGACGTCGCGCGCGACGAGCTGGAGGGTGTGATCGAGCGGCTCGTGGATGAGTACACCCCGGGCGACGACCTCGAAGAGTGGGACATGCCGGAGCTGGAGCAGCAGCTGCGCCAGATCTGGCCCGTCAGCATCGATGTCGCATCTATGGCACCGGAGACCGTGGACCGCGAGAAGCTCAAAGACGCACTCGACGAAGATGCGATGCAGGCCTACGACGAGCGCGAAGGGCAGCTGGGGGAGGAGTTGATGCGCTTCCTGGAGCGCTCGATCCTTCTGCAGGTGATCGACAACCGCTGGCGTGAGCACCTCTTCGACATGGACTATCTGCGCGAAGGCATCCACCTGCGCGGCTTCGCTCAGATCGATCCGCTCGTCGCCTACAAAAACGAAGGCTTCTCGATGTTCGAGGAGCTGATGCACTCGGTCTGGGAAGAGTTCAGCAAGCTTGTATTCCACGCCGAGATCGAACTCGGGCCCGAGCAGGCCGGGGCGGCCTTCGGCGCGAACGGCGAGGGGCTGCCGGCTGCGCTCGACTACTCGGGCGGCACGCTGGAAGGCCAGCCGTCGGCGCTCCAACAGGTGGCCGGGAGGGAAGGCGCCGCGGAGGTTGGGGTCATCGCCCCTGCGGCCGGAGGGAGCGGCGGCAACGGGGCACCGCCGGAGGCCATCGAGACCGTGGTCAAGGGGGAGCGCGAGAAGGTCGGTCGCAACGACCCGTGCTGGTGCGGCAGTGGCAAGAAGTTCAAGAAGTGCCACGGAGCGTGAGCACGCCGTACGCCGGCGCATCTCGCCCTCGCATGTCCGATCCAGTCAGGGAGTTCATCCGGGCGTTCAACGAGCGCGACCTGGACGCCTTCGTTGCCGTCCTCGACCCGGAGGTCGAATTGCACTCGATGAAGGGGCTGCGCAAGGGCCGCGAGGCTGCGCGGCTGTGGGCGACGCGGCCGCCCGGGGGCGTGCAGCAGACGATCGAGCTCGATCAGCTCTATGAGGACGGGACCGAGAGCGGTGGCGGCTCCGCGGTGGCGCTGATCAGGCGCGTCTGGCACTGGGCCGAGGACGGCTCGCCGGCAGGGGAGGATGAGATGGCCTGGGCGTTCGAGCTGCGCCAGCACAGTATCCGCGGCTGGCGCCCCTACGACGATCGGGCAGAAGCGCTGCACGCGGGCGGCTTTGGACGGTCTCACGGCATCGCCGCCAAGTAGTCTGGGGACATGGCCGATGTCGCCTCAACCGAATCGGTGCCGGCGCGGCTCGCCGAGATCCGCGAGCAGCTGAAGCTGCTCTCGGACTATCTTTGACCCGGCCTCGCTTCAGGATGAGGCCGAGCGGCTCGAGGCCGAGATGCAGCGGCCGGGGTTCTGGGACAACCAGGCCGAGGCGGCACGCACGTCTTCCGCCCATGCCCGTGCCCAGCGCAAGCTGAAGACGTTCAGCGAGCTCGAGTCCGAGGTTGGCGACCTAGAGGAGTTGGCCGAGATGGCCTCGGAGGACGAGGAGATGGCGGCCGAATTGACGTCGCAGCTGGCATCGGTCGAGCGGCGCCTGGCCGAGCTGGAAGAGGCGCGCCTGTTCAGCGGCGAATACGACGCCGGGGACGCTGTGGTCTCGGTGCACGCCGGAGCCGGCGGCACCGACTCCCAGGACTGGGCCGAGATCCTCCTTCGCATGTATCTGCGCTGGGCGGAGCGGCGTGGCTTCGAGGTTGAGATGAAGGAGGCCTCCCCCGGGGAGGAGGCCGGCCTGAAGTCGGCGACCTTCATCGCCCGGGGCGAGAACGCCTACGGGCTCTTTGCGGCGGAGCGCGGCGTCCACCGGTTGGTGCGGATCTCACCTTTCGACTCCTCCGCGCGCCGCCACACCAGCTTCGCCCAGGTGGACGTGGGGCCGCTGGTGGACGAGGGGGTGGAGGTCGAGATCGACGACGCCGACCTGCGCGTCGACACCTACCGCGCCTCCGGCGCCGGCGGCCAGCACGTCAACAAGACGGACTCCGCGGTGCGGATCACCCACATGCCCAGCGGCGTCGTCGTCCAGTGCCAGAACGAGCGCTCCCAAACCCAAAACAAGGCGGTGGCGATGCAGCTCCTGCGCTCGAAGCTGATCGAGCTGGAGGAGCGCAAGCGGGCCGAGACTCTCGCTAAGGAGAGAGGCGAGGTCAAGGAAGTCGCCTGGGGCTCGCAGATTCGCAGCTACTTCCTCCACCCCGACCAGCGGGTCAAGGACCACCGCACCGGCCACGAGGCCGGCGACGCCCAGCGGGTACTCGACGGCGACATCGACGACTTCATCCGCGACTACCTCAACAAGACGGCGAGGACCGCGGACGCCAACTAGAGGGTGTCCCGCCCGGGGACGTCACAAGGCGCGGCCCCCGGTTCCGCCGACGGCTCCAAGCGCCGCGGTCGGGGATTCAGCGCGTGCGAGAAACCGTGATCCTCGCGGTCTGGTGCCTGGTGCAGTGACCCGGTGCACCCGCGATCCTGAAGCGGACGACGATCCGCCTTGGCGCCGGCCCCCTGCCCAGCCGTTTTACGATTCGCAGGACGCCGCTGCGGCCGAGGTGGCGGTGGAACGAGCCGATCTGCGTTGACCCGCCGCCGATCTCGATCGTTGCGCGGGTCGGTTCGAACGTCGTGTAGCCGACCGTCAGCTTCAACCGCTTCCTCTTCGTAAGGGCGACAGCGCGAGCGTGGGCGCTGCGCAGCAGGCACTCTTCACGCGCGGCCGAGATGGTGCCGGCTGCCCTGCCGCCGCCTTCGTCGTTCGCTTCGTTGCAGATCGCTTCGACTTCCGCTTCTCCGAGGTCACCTTCTTCGAGTTCTTCTTCCGCCGCTTCGCAGGCCTCTTCTTCGTACTGGCCGTCTTCTTCGAATTCCCCGTCTTCTTCTAAGGCGAGGGGGATCGTGGACGGGGGCGCGTGCGTCGTCGCGTGGGCCCTCCCCTCCGCGGCGAGCAGAAGCGCCGCCAGGACCACCAGCATGGCAAGCACAAGCGGCGGGACGGACCGCACCAGCCACGCGAGTCGATGCGTGCCCGTGCCGGCGTTCGTCTGCATACTGA
Organism: uncultured Solirubrobacterales bacterium; assembly: GCA_963707965.1. Lineage (GTDB taxonomy): Bacteria > Actinomycetota > Thermoleophilia > Solirubrobacterales > 70-9 > VRUE01. Next base: position 52,507 of record CAVPRR010000007.1, on the reverse strand, counting down.
GTAGATCGACTGCTGGGCCGATCCCCTTTAAGCCTGGGATCAGCCGGGCTGGTCCTTGCCCAGCACGCCCTCCATCTCGAGCAGTGCTTCCTTCATCGGCAGGCCGCCCCCGTAGCCACCTAGCGCGCCGCCGCTGCGCAGCACGCGGTGGCAGGGGACGACTATCGGGATCGGATTTGCCCCGCACGCGGTTCCGGCGGCACGTACAGCTCGCTCGTTGCCGGCGCTGCGAGCGATCTGGGTGTAGCTGCGGGTCTTGCCGTAGGGGATACGGTCGATTGCCCGCAGCGCCCGCAGGCGAAAGCCCTTGCTCAGCTGCCAGTCGAGCGGCAGGTCAAACTCGCGCAGCCGACCCTCGAAGTAGCAGTCGAGCTGGCGCCGGACCTCGTCGAGACGCGCCGGCGCCTCGAGCACGCGCGGCGAGATTCTCGCCGCCAGCTCCTCCAGCGTCTCGTCTGGGTCGTAGGCGGGGAGGCTGACGCGGACCAGGCCGCGAGGTGTGGTCGCGACGAGCAGCGGCCCGAAGGGGGAGTCTGTGGTCGCGTAGGCGACATCGAGCAGGCTCTCCGCGCCCGCCCGCTCGGCGAGTCGTTGCAGGGCTGCCTTCATGACCGTTCCTTTCCGGGCGTCGATTCCCTCGCGAAGAGTTCGGCCCGCAGTCGCTTCATTCCCTCGTGGAGGCTGCGGCGGGCCGCCTCCGGCGAGCAGCCGAGCGCGGTGGCGATCTCGGTGTGGGGCAGGTCGCACGCGTAGCGCAGCGCCACCGCAGCGCGCTGCTTCGGCGGCAGCGTCCCGACGATTGCCCAGATCCCACCCTCGTCCACGATGCCGTCGTCGCGCACCGCCTCGCCGGCCTCGAATTCGCCCGCCTCGCTGACCGGGACCGGCCGGCGGCCGCTGGCGCGATGGTGATCGATTGCCTTGCGATACGCGATGGTCAACAGCCAGCCCCGCAGGTTGCTCGCATCGCTCAGCTTCGGGTAGGCGCGCAGGGCCGCCAGGAACGTCTCCTGGAAGCAGTCCTCGGCATCGGTCCGGCCGACCGCCCCACGCAGCACCGCCATCACGTCGGCGGCATGCTCGTCGAGCAGGTTCTGGAACGGAGGCAATGCGGTCACCTGGGGGATTAAACGCCGTGGCGGCAGCGAATGTGAGATGACGGAATACGCTGCGATCATGCCCGAGTCCGAAAGGCAGCTTCGCGAAGCGGTCGCCCACGCCCTGGCCGAGGACGTCGGTTCGGGTGACGTTACCTCGGAGGTGACCGTGCCCGAGGGGGTGCGGGGGCGAGCCCGGATCGTCCAGAAGCAGCCCGGTGTCGCCTTCGGGCTGGCGGCGGTGGCCGAGACGATGCGCCAGTGTGGGGTGGAGAACGTCGACAATCTCGTGGTCGAGGGTCAGTGGCGAGAGGACGTGCCCGCCGACGTCGCCCTGATGAGCGGGCCCGCAGGCGGTCTCCTTGCCGGGGAGCGGACCGCGCTCAACTTCCTCGGTCACCTTTCCGGCGTCGCGACCCTAACCGCCCGCTTCGTCGAGGCGGTCGCCGGCACCCGCGCCCGCGTCCTCGACACGCGCAAGACAACCCCAGGCCTGCGCGCCCTGGAGAAGGGCGCGGTGGCGGCCGGCGGCGGACAGAACCATCGCATGGGCCTCTACGACGCGATCCTGATCAAGGAGAACCACATCGCGCTTGCGGGCGGCCTTGCCCGGGCAGTCCATTCCGCACGCGCCGCGCGTCCTGACCTGCCGGTCGAGGTCGAGTGCCGCAACCTCGACGAGGTTGCCTACGCGCTCGGTACCGGGGCCGACCGGTTGCTGCTCGACAACATGCAGCCCGACGAGCTGCGCAAGGCAGTGGGGCTGCGCGATGCTGAGGGCGGGGCAGGGGAGGGCCCAGCCCTGGAGGCCTCTGGCGGCGTCGATCTGCAGACGGTGTCGGTCATCGCCGAGACCGGGGTTGACTTCATCTCGGTCGGAGCGCTCACTCACTCGGCGCCGACGCTCGACTTCAGCATGCTGATCGAACCCGCCTGACCCTCTCTCCCGCCGACGGGCCGGAAACAGGCCTATATCGCCGGTTGCCGGCCCATCGACCGGAGTCGGCCCGTCGACCGGAGGCGGCCCGTCGAGCGAAGCGCTACTTGAGGAGGCGGGACAGGCGGCGGTCCTTCAGGACGCGGCCGCCGGTCTGCTCGGCCGGGCAGTAGTTGGTCTGATGCTCGGCGAAGAAGACAGCCTCGATCGTCGAGCCGCAGCGCGGGCAGGGCTCGCCCTCTCTTCGGTGGACTCGCAGGGGCATCGGCAGCTTGTCGGGCAGGTCCGCGCCGACCACCGTCTCGTAGTGCTCGATCGCGTCGCCGAGCACATGGAGGGCGGCGTGCAGCCGCTCGACCTCGGCGGCGTCCAGCTCCGAGCCCTGCTTGAAGGGTGATAGCTGCGCCTCCCAGAGGATCTCGTCGACCCAGGAGCGGCCGATCCCGGCGATGACGCGCTGGTCCCGCAGCAGCGGGTGCAGGTGCCGGGGCTGGTCGATCGCCGTCGCGAAGGCATCGGGCGGCGGAGCGGGCCAGGCCTCGGGCCCCAGGGTTGCGACCATCTCGTCCTCGGCGACGGCGTCCGCGGCCAGCAGCTTCGCCCAGGCCCGCTGCTTCGTCCCGAACTCCCGCAGCCGCAGCTCGCGCCCGTCCTCGAGGCGGACGAGCACCCGCGAGGCCCGGTCCTTCGGCGAGGCGCGCTTCTCGAACACCCGCAGCCGTCCCGCCGACATCAGGTGGATCAGCAGCCCCAGGCCCCCGAACTCGACGACGGGCATCTTGCCGATCCGGCGAACGCCGCGGATCTCGGTGCCGGTCAGCGCGTCGAGCGGGGGGTCGAAGGTCTTCATCACGTTCATTCCCGGTGCCAAGGCCGACTCGACCACGGCTCCGCTCAACGCGGCGCCCAGGCGACGGGCTGTGATCTCAACCTCGGGAAGCTCGGGCATCCGCCAAAGGCTAGACTTGTGGCAGGTTCATTCGACTGGTTCTAGGCATCTGCCGGGCCAGCGAATATCGCGTCAGATCTCCCAGCGGGAGAGCTTGAGGCATCCGCAATGAGAGAGCTTCCGACCATCAACGAGCCGGTCCCCATGCTCGACCTCTCGCCGGAGGAGATCGAGGGGATATCGCGCGAGGTCCGGGAGCTGGCGGCTGAGCGCGACGCCGTGATCCTCGCCCACAACTACCAGGTGCCCGAGGTCCAGGAGGTCGCCGACTACACCGGCGACTCGCTGGGACTCTCGCGCAAAGCCGCCGAATCGGACGCGTCGACGATTGCCTTCTGTGGGGTCCATTTCATGGCGGAGACCGCTTCGATCCTCTCTCCCGAGAAGACCGTGCTGATCCCCGACCTCGATGCCGGCTGCTCGCTGGCCGACTCGATCACCGCCGGCGAGCTGCGCAACTGGAAGTCGCGCCACGGCGCCGACGCGGTCGTGGTGATGTACGTCAACACCTCGGCCGAGGTGAAGGCCGAGACCGACTACTGCTGCACCTCCTCCAACGCCGTAAAGGTGGTCGAGCACATCCTGCGCGAGCACGGCCCCGACACCGAGATCCTCTTCGGCCCCGACATGTGGCTGGGCTCCTACGTCGAGCGCGAGACCGGCCACTCGATGCACGTCTGGCCCGGCGAGTGCCACGTCCACGCCGGGATCCGGCCTGACGACATCAGCGCGCAGCGCGCCGCCCACCCCGGCGCCGAGTTCCTCGTCCACCCCGAGTGCGGCTGCGTCACCCAGGTGATGGAGTTCGTCGCCGCCGGCGAAGTCGAGAAGGAGGGCGTGCACATGCTCTCCACCGGGCAGATGCTCGACTACGTGCGGGGGCGGCCCGACGGCGAGTACATCGTCGCCACCGAGAACGGCATGCTGCACCCCCTCCAGCAGGCGGCGCCGGACGCCAGCCTGATCGAGGCGAACCGGATGGCCTACTGCAAGTACATGAAGATGATCACGCTGCCGAAGCTGCGTGACGCCCTGCGCGAGATGAAGTTCGAGGTCAGCGTGCCCGACGAAATTGCCGAGAGAGCGCGTATTCCGATCGAGCGAATGGTCGCGATCGGATAGCGCCCGCCGCTGCCGGTGGCCCCTCTCATAAGATTGGCGGTGCGATGCACCTGAAGCCAGTGCCCGACCCAGAGCCGACCCCCGTGGCTGGGCAGCAGCCGTCGATCGCAGAGCTGGAGCGCTACGCGACGATCCTGCGGATCAACTGCGTGCGGATGCTGGCCGTCGCCAAGTCCGGCCACCTCGACTCCTCGCTCTCAGCCGCCGACATCGTCGCTGCCCTCTACTACAGGGTGCTGCGCCACGACCCGGCCAACCCCGACTGGCCCGATCGCGACCGTTTCGTCCTCTCCAAGGGCCACGCGGCGCCGATCCAGTACGCGGCGCTGGCCGAGCACGGCTACTTCCCGCACCAGGACCTGATGGGGCTGCGCAAGATCGGCCAGCAGCTGCAGGGGCACCCGGACATGATTCGCACCCCCGGTGTCGAGGTTTCGACCGGCTCGCTCGGCCAGGGCCTCTCGATGTGCGTCGGCATCTGCCTGGCGCTGCGGCTCGACGGGCTCGCCGACACCGCCCACGTCTTCGCCGTCCTCTCCGACGGCGACTGCCAGGAGGGCGAGACCTGGGAGGGGGCCGCCGCCGCTGCGCACTTCAAGGTCCCCAACCTGACCGCGATCGTCGACTACAACCACCTGCAGACCGACGGCACGACGGAGGAAGTGCAGGACACGGGCGACGTGCGCGCCAAGTTCGAGGCCTTCGGTTGGGACTCGGTGGAGATCGACGGCCACGACATGGGAGCGATCGTCGAGGCTCTGCAGCGAAGCCGCACGGTGCGCAAGCCCGCCGCGATCGTCTGCCAGACGAAGAAGGGGAGGGGCGTCTCCTTCATGGAAGACCGCTTTGGCTTCCACGGCAAGCCGCCCAGCCAGGAGCAGGCGGAGGAGGCGCTCGAGGAGCTAGAGGCGAAGCTGACAGAGCAGGAGGAGGCGCTCAAGGCGGGTGCCGCGAGTGGGGAGGGGGGCGGCAGTGGAGGCTAAGACCGAGCCGATCGCGACCCGGCACGCATACGGCGACGCGCTGGTCGCGCTGGGCGAGGCGCATGAGGAGGTCGTCGCGCTCGACGCCGACCTCGCCGTCTCGACCCAGTCGATGAAATTCGGCAAGAAGTTTCCGGAGCGCTTCTTCAACTGCGGCGCCGCGGAGGCCAACATGATGTCGATGGCCTGCGGCCTGGCGGCGACGGGCAAGGTCCCCTACGCCTCGACCTTCGCGATCTTCGCCACCGGCCGCGCCTACGACCAGGTTCGACTCGGCATCGCCCATAACGAGCTGAAGGTGCGGATCGGCGCCAGCCACGGCGGCGTCTCTCTTGGCGAGGACGGCGCCTCGCACCAGATGATCGAGGACATCGCCCTGATGCGCGCGATGCCGAGGATGCAGGTCGTCGTCCCGGCCGACTACAACCAGGCCTACCGGGCGACGATCGACTCCTACGAGCGAATCGAGGGGCCGCTCTACCTGCGCTTCGGCCGTCCCTCGACTCCGATCGTCTACGACGAGATCCCAGATTCGCTCGGCGACGGCGTGGACGTGCTGCGTGAGGGGCGCGACATCTCGATCTTCGCCTGCGGGCACATGGTCCATCGGGCACTGGACGCCGCCGACGTGCTGGCGACAGAGGACGGGGTCGAGGCCGAGGTGGTCAACGTTGCGGTCGTCAAGCCGCTCGCCACCGAGGCCGTGATCGATTCGCTGGCGAAGACCGGGGTCGGGGTCACCGCCGAGGAGCACCGCGTTGCGGGCGGGCTGGCCGACGCGATCCGCGAGGTGGCGGCCGAGCAGCACCCGGTGCCGATCTTCGCGCTCGGCATGGGCGACGAGTTCGGTATCTCGGGGACTGGGGAGGCCTGCATGGAGCACTTCGGCCTAACCGCTCCCGGCATCGTCGACCGCGCCCGCGAGGCCCTCCTGCTCAAGCCGATCGTCTCTCATCCTCCCATTCACGGCGCCAGGTCCGCCTAGGCGATGGGGACCGGCTCACTCTCGTGAAGCCCGGCTGGCTCACGAAGCGGTTGGCGAAGCGAGCGCTGCTCGGGGCCGTCGCCCTCCTCGTGGTGATCCAGCTCGTGCCGTACGGGCGCGGCCACAGCAATCCCCCCGTCACCCGCGCCGCCAAATGGCCCGTTGGGCCGGGCGAGGAGATCGCGCGGCGGTCTTGCTACGACTGCCACAGCAACCTGACCAAGTGGCGCTGGTATTCGAACGTCGCCCCGATGTCCTGGCTGATCCAGCGCGACGTCGAAGGCGGTCGCGACAACCTCGACTTCTCGGAATGGAACCGGGGCCAGTCTGACCTGGGCGAGGTGGTCGACCAGGTCTCAGGCGGTGGGATGCCGCCCCTCCAGTACACGACCGTCCATCCGTCGGCCTCACTCTCCTCGACTGAGAAGGCGCAACTGGTGAGAGCCTTGAAGGGGCTCTACGCCGCCGATTCGCCGCCGCCCGGCGGCAAGGGCTGAGCGACCTGCCCGGGCCGGGGAACCTTTGTCGGGTATATCCCGACAGACCTGCCCCGGCGCCGCGAGGTGGCCGCAAAGCTCTGACTCAGTCGTCGCCGCCCTCGTGGCCACCGTGGTCCCCGTCTCGATAATCGTCGCCGCCTTCGCTTTGCGGTTGCGATTCGGTTGCGGGCGCCGCCGGCGCGGTGGGGGCGGGTTCGGGCGTAGGAGTCGTGGTTGACGGCACGCTCGTGGTGGCTGCCGGAGTCCGGTTCGCGTTGCGGCGGTTGGAAGCAGGGCCAGGTCGAGCTGTGTGGGGCGCCAGGGCGTCGCCGGCCGAGATCGGTTCGGAGGCGAGGCCGATCTGCCGGCTGGCCAGGCGGCTTGCCGCGACCGCGACAGCCGCGGCGATCAGGATGCCCAGCAGGGCCAGGCCGATCCATTTGAGCGTCACCGGAATTCTCACCTGGATACCTCTCACTCGGATACCTCAATGACAGCACGAAGGCCGCCCCCGTCGCGATTGGAAAGGGTTACATCGCCTCCCCACTGTCTGGTCAGCTCGCGGGCGATTGGGAGGCCGAGGCCGGTGCCGCTCGGGCCCTTGCGACCGGCGCTGCCGCGGCTGAATCGCTCGAACACCGATTGCTCCTCGCCGACTGTGAGCCCCGGGCCTTCGTCGAGGATCTCCAGCCGTCCCGGCATGGCCGCGATCTTCACCGCCGACCTCGGCGGGGAGTAGCGCAGCGCGTTCTCGAGGAGCGCGTCGATCGAGCGGTCGAGATCGGGCCGCGCACACCAGGTCACGGCCGGCCCACTGTCGCTCAGCGCCTCGAGCTCGATCTCCCGGCCCTCTGCCGCGCGCTTCCAGCGCTCCACCGCCCGCCTCGCCGCGTCGCCGAGGTCGACCCGTTCCCCCGGCAGCTCGTGCTCACCGGCGCGGCTCAGGACCAGCAGCTCCTCGACTATCGACGACAACCGGTCGATCTCCTTCATTGCCGCTTCCGTCTCCACTGCGGCCGGGTCGCCTCGCAGGCGCTCGCCAAGCACCTCCAGTCGCAGGCGCAGGCCGGTCAGGGGGGTCCGCAGCTGGTGGGAGGCGTCCGCGACGAAGTCCTGCTGTGCGCGCAGCAGTCGCCTGATCCGCTGAGTCATCTCGTTGAAGGTCCGCGCCAGCGAGCGCTGCTCCGCACTGCCCTCGACCGTTACCGTGGTGTTGAGGTCTCCCGCGGCGACACTTCGCGCCGCCCGGTCGAGGCGGCGGATCGGCAGCGCGATCTGCCGGGCGATCAGGGCGCCGGCGGCGAGCCCCAGCAGCAGCACGATGCCCACCAGCGCGGCTAGGTTGAGGATCGAGGTGCGTACGGCCCGATTCACCGCGGCGACGCTCTGGGTGATGCGCACCGCACCACGGGTGTGGCCGCGCTCGAGCACCGGCACCGCGGTGGCCAGGATCTCGGTGCCGAGCGTGCGGCTGCTGCGGGTGATCTGCTCGCCGTTGCCGCCCAGCGCTGCGCGCACCTCCGGCCTGCTTGCATAGCTGCGCCCCGCTGGAGTGCCGGTGGAGTCCGCAAGCAGGCGACCGCGGTGGTCGACGACGATCACCCGGCCGCGGACGCTCTCAGCCGAGACCCGGACGACCGTCCTGAGCTGGGGGCGCTGGGCCCGGCCGAGCAGCTCCGCGGCGCTCGCCGCGACCACGTCGGCCTGGCTGCGCGCCTGGCCTCGCACCTCGGAGTCCACCCGGTCGCGCAGGCTCACCGCCAGCGGGACCCCGAGCGCGATCAGCGCCAGCAGCAGCACGTAGGCCAGCGCCAGCAGGAGGGTGGCCCGAAGCGTTATGGCGTCTCGCCCTCCGGGATGGCGAAGCGGAAGCCGACCCCCCGCACCGTCTCGATGTAGGCGGGATTGTTGGGGCTGTCGCCGAGCTTGCGCCGCAGCCACCCGATGTGCACGTCGAGCGTCTTGGTCGAGCCGAACCAGTTGACGTCCCAGACTCTCGACATGAGGTCCTCGCGCTTCACCACATGGCCGGCGTGGCGCATCAGCTCCGCGAGCAGGTCGAACTCCTTGCGCGAAAGGTCGAGCTCGGCGCCGTCGAGACGGGCAATTCGCGCTGCCGGGTCGACCTCGACCTTGCCGACTGCGATCGGCTCTTCGGAGGCGCTGTCGCGCCGGGCGCTGCGCCGCAGCACGGCGCGGATCCGCGAGATCACCTCGGCGGCGCTGAACGGCTTGACCACGTAGTCGTCGGCCCCCAGCTCCAGGCCGACGATCTTGTCCATCTCGGTGCCGCGTGCGGTCAGCATCACGATCGGTATGTCCGAGCGCCTTCGCAGCTCGCGGCAGACGTCGCGCCCGTCGCCGTCGGGGAGGGAGAGGTCGAGCATGACGAGGTCGGGGTCGGCGTCCTGCGCCAGCTCGAGGGCGCCCGCGGCGGTCCGGGTCAGGATGGGCTCGAAGCCGGCGCGGCGCAGCGCCTCCGCAAACGGCTCTGAGATCGAGGTCTCATCCTCGACGACGAGGATCCGCCCGCCGGAGCTGCCGGTGACCATGAGCGAGAACTGTAGCGGCGCTCCAGGGATCGACTCGGTTGCCGCTTCGAGGTTTTGCCATCTCTTTACCGGCGCCTTGGCCGCGCTTGCAGGGGCGACTCCGACAATGCCGCGACAACTTCGGCCAGGAGGTCATCAGTCGTGAAGAGCATGAAGACGCGAATCGCAGCGGGCGCCACCATCCTGGGCCTGGGAGGGCTCACAGGCCTGGCGCTGAGCGCCGGCCACCAGAACGCATCGCAGCCGGTGGCGACAAAGCCCCTGGTCCGCACCAAGGTGATTAGGCGGACCGTTCACGTCACCAAGCACGCCAAGCCAAAGCATCCAGCGGGAGCGGCGGCCCCGGGGGCCGCCGCCTACAGCGGTGGTTCGGCGGGCACGGCAAGCGCCACCACCGGATCCTCATCGGTCGGATCCTCGGCCTCCTATGAAGCTCCGGTCACCACGTCCACAAGCGGAGCGTCATCTGCGCCCGGCTCGACGTCGACCCCGGTCGTAACGCACTCCAGCGGTGCCGCCGGCGGTGGCCAGAGCGCACCGGTCACCACCGCGACAAGCGGCGGCGGTGGTGGCGGCGGCGAGTATGAGGGCGAGAGCGAGGGCGAGGGCGAGAGCGAGGGCGGCGCAGATGACTGAGCGCCCACGCAACGAGCGCCCACGCGCGCGCCGCCCCAGCTTCGCCCCGGTGTTCTGGGGCTCGATCGCCCTCTTCGCGGTGCTGTTTGCACTGCTCGCCTACCAGCTCAGCAGTGGCAACGACCCCTCGCTTGGCGCGCTGGCGAGCGGCAACGCCTCGCGGCCGGTTCTGGTCCGGAAGGTCGTGAAGCGGCGCATCGTCACCACGATCGTCCCGACCCCGGGCGCCTCCGGCGTCAGCAGCGGGCCCGTCACAACCAGCTCGGCGCCGGTCGTCTCTTCGTCCGGCTCAGCCCCGGTCACCACCAGCGCATCATGAGCGAGCACGACGTCCTTTTCGACGCGATGGGCTCCCATGTGCGCCTGCTGATCGGCGACCCGGAGCCCGGCATGGCGCCTGCGCCGGCGGCTGCGGAGCGGGCCAGGCAGTTCATCGCCGAGTTCGACGCGAAGCTATCCCGCTTCAAGCCCGACAGCGAGCTGTGTGCCCTGAACGCAGACCAACGCCCGCGCGTTCCCGCCTCGGAGCTGCTGCGGGCGGCGGTGAAGGCGGGCCTATCGGCTGCGGAGCGCAGCGGTGGGCTGGTGGACCCGACGCTGGCCGACGAGATCGAGTCCGTCGGCTATGTGGGCTCGCGAGCCGGCGTGCCCGGCGCGCCGCTTGGCGCCGCACTGGCCGAGGCCCCACCCCGCCGTCCGGCAAGCCCCACCCCGGAGGCTCGCTGGCGGTGCTTCGAGGTTGACGACGAGGCGGGGAGCATCGCCCGCCCACCCGGCCTGCGCTTCGACACCGGTGGCGCCGGCAAGGGACTTGCAGCCGACCTGGTTGCAGACAGCCTGCGTGGCTACTCGCGCTTCATCGTCGACTGCGGCGGCGACATCCGGATCGGCGGTCCCAACGCGCTTTCCTGGCCCTACGAGGTGTTTGTCGAACACCCCCTGACCGGTGAGCGCGCCCACGTGCTACGGCTCGGTTCGGGGGCGGTCGCGACATCCGGTCTCAACGTGCGGATCTGGCGCGGCCGCGACGGCCAGTACGCACACCACCTGCTGGACCCCGCAACCGGGGAGCCGGCGTGGACTGGCCTGATCGGAGTTACGGCCCTCGGTGACACCGCGGTTGAGGCTGAGACCTTCTCCAAGGCGGCGCTCCTCTCCGGCGCGGCGGCGGGCCGCGAGATCCTCGCCGCGCACGGTGGCCTGCTTGTCCACGACAGCGGCCAGGTCGAGCCGGTGGGTCCGCTCAGCGTCAGACCCCGGATTCGCTTGCCGGAGCCGGCCGCCCGAAGGGCGGAGCTATGAGCGTGGCAGCCACCGGTGCAAGCGCCGTGTCCACCACCCTGCAGACCCACGGCTGGTGGCTGGCGAGTCGCGCCTCGGGCCTGGTCGCGCTGATCCTGATCACCGTTTCGGTCGGCCTTGGCCTGGCGATGGCCGGCAAGGTGATGCGCCGTCCGGGCCTCTCCCGCAAGCTGCTGGCGGTCCATGAGCACACCGCGCTGGCCGGCCTCGTCGCCATCGCCGTTCACGGAATCACCCTGCTCGGCGACCCCTGGCTGCATCCGGGCGTCGCCGGGGTCACCGTCCCCTTCGCGATGGGCTACCGGCCGCTGGCGACCGCGCTTGGCATTCTCGGTGGCTACCTGGCCGCCCTGCTTGGGCTCAGCTACTACCTGCGCAGACGGATCGGCGCACGGCTCTGGCGCAAGGCACACCGGGCAACGGTGCTCGTCTACCTGCTCGGCCTGACCCACGCCTTCACCGCCGGTACCGACGCCTCGACCGTCTGGTTCCGCTGGTGGGTGCTGATGACCGCCCCTGTCATCGGTGGGCTCTTCCTCCACCGCGTGCTCTCAGGCGCCGCCAAGACGGCCGGAGCGAGAGCCGGCCGTGCCCACGATGGCGCCCGGGAGCACCGCGGGGGCGGCGAGCTTCCGCCTGCTGCGCGACGCGAGCGAGCGCCGCATGTCCGACCGATTCCAGCAACCGAGGAGGCGTGATGAGGGACAACGGAGTTCTGATCGTGGGTGGCGGGCTCGCCGCGCAGCGCTGCGCCGAGACGCTGCGCAGGCGCGGCCACGACGGCCCGGTGCGGATGGTCTGCGCCGAGCCCGAGCCGCCCTACGACCGCCCGCCACTCTCCAAGGAGCTGCTGGCGGGGAAGGTCGGCGAGGGGGACGTCGCTTACCGGCCGGCCTGGTGGTACGAGGAGAAGGAGGTTGAGCTGATGCTCGGTACCCGCGCCGAGGCACTCGACCCGGCCGCGCGGGTTGTGAGACTCGACTCCGGCAGCGAGCTGCCCTACGAGAAGCTGCTGATAGCGACCGGCGGAGCCGCCCGCCGGCTGCCGTTCCTCGACGGCTACGAGAACGTCCACGCACTTCGCACGATTGCCGATGCCCGTCGCCTCCGTGGCGAGCTGACCGCGGGCGCCCGTCTGGCAATCGTGGGCGCCGGCTTCATCGGCCAGGAGGTGGCAGCGACGGCGCGCCGCCTCGGTGCCGAGGTGACGATGATCGAGGCGCTTGAGACACCGCTGGCTCCGATCCTCGGCGAGCAGCTGGGCGGATGGTTCGTCGAGCTGCACAGCGATCAGGGCGTGCGCGTCCTGACCGGCGCGATGCTGGAGAGCGCCCGCGGCTGCGCCGGCCGGGTCGAGGAGCTGGTGCTCGCCGACGGCAGGAGCGTCTCCTGCAACTCAGTCGTGGTCGGGGTCGGCACGACACCCGCCACGGCCTGGCTTGCGGGCAGTGGCCTCGACGAGAACGGCGTCCGCACCGACACCTCCGGGCGCACCCCACTCCCGGGCGTTTTCGCGGCGGGAGACGCATCGGTGCCCTTCGACCCCCGCTTCGGCGTCCACGCGCGCACCGAGCACTGGGACGCCGCCGCCTGGCAGGGGACCGCGGCCGCCCGGGCGATGCTCGGGGAGTATCCGGGCACGCCGCCGCTGCCCAGCTTCTGGAGCGACCAGTACGGGCTGCGGATCCAGTACGTGGGTCATGCGCATCACGCCGACGCCGTTGTCCTCGAGGGCGACCCGGCAGGGCGTGATTTCGAGGCTGTGTTCAGTCGCGAGGGCGTCCCGATTGCGGGGCTCGCTGTGGGCCGCCCACGCGCCATCCCAGCCCTGCGCAAGAGAATCGACCGCGGTCACTTCCCGGCCGCCGAACGCAGGGAGACAGCGGCATGAGGAAGGAGGAGGAAGCATGAGCTACGTCCCCAGGATCGATCCCAACGAGTGCAGCGCCCACGGCGACTGCGTCGAGATCGCATCGCAGGTGTTCCGGCTCGACGACGCCGCGGTCGTGATCGGCGGCGGGCCCGACGACCTGATCCTCGAGGCCGCCGAGGCGTGCCCGGCCGTGGCGATCTCGATCACCGACAGCGAAACGGGCGCGACGGTCTTCCCCTGAACCGTCTCCCTCCCCTTGACGGGCCGGAAACAGACCTAGACGGTGCGAAATAGTCCGTCGATCAAAGGGTCCTGCCGACGGGACTGAGATGCACCCATATGGTTGGTTTCCGGCCCGTCGATCGGAGGGTCCTGCCGACGGGACTGAGATGCACCCATATGGTTGGTTTCCGGCCCGTCAATCGGGGTGAACATCAAATACGAGCGTTAGCTTATGATTCGCTAAGCTGGCGCACATGTTTTGGGAAGTGGCGCGCCCTTTGGGCGGGGAATTGCGCGCGCGGCGGCGCGCAGGAGTCAACCTGTAGCCAGAGAAGGGGAGTCCTCGGGCATGTTCAAGGCTAGACAGCGCAAGAAGGTCGAAGTGGCGCCGCAGCGTTCCCGCGCCGGCGGGGCGCCGATCATCGAGCTGCGCGACGTGACAAAGGTCTACCCGGGCGGCCATATGGCGCTCGACCGGGTCTCGCTGGCGATCGACCGCGGTGAGTTCGCCTTCCTGGTCGGCCCCACCGGATGCGGCAAGTCGACTCTGATCAAGCTGCTGATCCGCGAGCTGGCCCCGACCGACGGCAGCGTCAGCATCGCGGGCCGCGACATCGGCGCACTGCCGGAGAAGAAGATCCCCCATCTGCGGCGCAACGTCGGCACCGTCTTCCAGGACTTCAAGCTGCTGCCCGACCGCACCGTCTACGACAACGTCGCCTATGCGCTGCAGGTGATCGGCGCCAGCCGCGCTGAGATCCGCACCCAGGTGCCGGAGACGCTGCGGCTGGTGGGCCTCTCGACCAAGCTCCACAGCTACCCCGACGAGCTCTCCGGCGGCGAGCAGCAGCGCGTCTCCATCGCCCGCGCGTTCGTCAACCACCCGCCGCTTCTGCTTGCCGATGAGCCGAGCGGCAACCTCGACCCGGTCACATCGATCGGGGTGATGCAGCTTCTCTACAGGATCAACAAGACCGGCACGACGGTCCTCGTCGTTACCCATGATCGCGAGATGGTCGACAACATGCGGCGCCGCGTCATCGAGCTCTACGAGGGCCGTGTCGTCCGCGATGAGGTCAGCGGTGGCTACACCGAGGAGTCGACGAAGGAGCTCGGCATGCGCATGCGGGCTGAGATGGGCGTCGCCCTCGAGGGTCAGACCAACGGCCACGCCAACGAGTCGCTCTTCTAGCCATGTCGCGCCTGTTCTTCTTCACCAGAGAGGCATTCCGGGCATTGCGCCGGAACGGGGCGCCGAGCATGGCTGCCATCGTGACCACAATCGTCACCGTGATCCTCCTCGGCGTTCTGATCCCGATTTTCCAGACCACCCAGGCGAAGAGCGAAGAGGTCCGCGACAGCCTTGAAACCCGGGTCGCGATCTACGACGACGCGACACGGGCCGAAGTCAACCAGTTGGAGCGGCGCCTGCAGGCGATCCCACACGTCGCGTCGGTGACGCTGATCACCAAGGCCGAGGCGCTGGAGGAACTGAAAGAAGACCTCGACAAGAAGGAAAGCAGGGAACTGCTCACGCAGCTCAACGAAAATCCCCTGCCCGCCAACTTCGCGGTCAAGGCCGACGACGCCGGCAACCTCGATTCGGTGCGAGCGGCGATCGTTCCGCCCGGCCCGAACGGCAACCCGAGGCCGATCTCCCCGATCGTCGAGAAGGTGTTCGATCGCCAGCAGGAGGCCCAGAAGATCGAGCGGGTCACAAGTGCGCTGAAGATCGTGCTGACCGTGATCACAGCGCTGCTGATCGTGGCCTCGCTGATGTTGGTCGGCAATACGATCCGCCTCTCGATCTACGCCCGCCGGCGCGAGGTCGAGGTGATGCGCCTGGTCGGTGCCACACGCTGGTTCATCCGCTGGCCGTTCATGATCGAGGGGGTCGTGGTCGGGTTCGCGGGGGGCCTGGTGGCGATACTGATCCTGTGGCTGGGCAAGATCACGATCGTCGACCCCCTGAGCAACACGATCTCGCTGCTCGCTGCGCAGAACTCCAGCACGCTCTCCTTCCCCGCCCTGGTTGCGATCCTTTTCGCCGCCTCGGTCCTGGTCTCAGCGGTCGGCTCCGGGGTCACCCTGCGGCGCTTCCTGAAGGTGTAGTGCCGAGGGTCGCATGAGCGCCGTCCGCAGCCTGGCACTCACGGCTGCGCTGCTGGCAATGCTTGCCGCGGGGCTGTGGGTGGGCGGCCACCCGGCGAGAATGCCGCCCGCCCTGCGCGACGTCTTCGTCGACAGCTCGGGCGGGCTCACGGTGGAAGCAACCGAGCTGATCGAAGGCAACTACTACCGGCCGGTCTCGAAGGGCGATCTGATCGACTCCTCGCTGCAGGGGATGGTCCGGGGGCTGCGACGGCGATACAGGGACCGCTTCTCCGACTACTTCTCGCCCGCGATGCTGACGCGCTTCAACGAAGAAATCGAGGGCCACTTCTCGGGGATCGGCCTCTCCGTCACTCCGGTCAAGCGCGGCCTGCGCGCCGTGCAGGTCTTCAAGGGCTCACCGGCGGAGCGGGCGGGAATCGAGGTGGGTGACGTGATCGTCGAGGTCGAGGGCCGCTCGATCGCCGGATTGAACAGCGAGGCGGCGACGCGAAGGATCAAGGGCCCCGAGGGCACCGAAGTGACGATCGGCGTGGTGCGGCCGCCGAGCAGCGGGGTCCGGCGCGTGCACCTCACGCGTGCCGAGATCCGGCTGCCGGTCATCAGCAGCGGGCTCAGGACGGTCGACGGCCGAAAGCTCGGCTACGCGCGGCTCGCCGCCTTCAGCGAAGGCGCCCATGGAGCCGTCCGCCATGCCGTTCGGAAGCTTGAGCGGCGGGGGGCACGGGGGCTGGTGCTCGACCTGCGCGGGAACGGTGGCGGCCTGCTCGGAGAGGCGGTGCTCGTCGCCAGCGTGTTCCTGCCGGAGGGCGAAGTTGTCGTCTCCACCGACTCGCGCTCCCAGGGCCATGCCGTCTACCGGACCAAGGGGGGCAACCTGCCGGCGCTTCCGGCTGTCGTCCTGATCGACGGCAACACGGCGTCGGCGGCGGAGATCCTGACGGCGGCGCTGGCCGACGATGCGGGGGCGACGGTGGTTGGCGCCCAATCGTTCGGCAAGGGGGTCTTCCAGCAGGAGATCGGCCTGTCCAACGGCGGTGCGCTGAAGCTGACCGTTGGCGAGTACTTCACACCGGATGGGAAGAACCTCGCCGGCAACGGCATCCATCCCGACGTCGCTGTTCGGGACCTGGCGGGAACGGATCGCGACGAGGCGCTGGGCAGGGCGCTGCAGGTGCTGGCCAAGCAGCGGGTCCAGGGGTGAGCCGGCGCCGAGGCGGCCGGACCCGTTCGCGCGGGAGGGCCGCGCCGAAAACGGCCCGCGACGCGGTCGAGGCCCTGCTTCGAGAGGAGCTCGGAAGGCGAGGCTTTCAAGCCTCCCTCGAGGTCGAAGCCCGCCGGCAGGCGAGTGCGGCGGAGTCACGGTCCGCTCCCCGCCGTGATCTCACCGACCTGCCAACCTTCACGGTCGACCCCGCGACGGCGCGTGACTTCGACGATGCGGTCTCAGCGCGGCGCGAGGGCGACGTCATCCGGCTCTGGGTCCACATCGCCGACGTTGCCGCTCACGTCCCGCCCGACTCGCCGCTCGACCGCGAGGCAAAGCGCCGTGCCAACAGCACCTACGTGCCGGGGACGGTCGAGCCGATGCTGCCCCACGCGCTGAGCGAGGAGGCGTGCAGTCTCGCGCCGGGCACGGAGCGCCTTGCCGTCACCACGGAGATTGAGCTGGGCCCCGGGGGCGCGCCACGGGCCACGAGCTTCTTCCGCAGCCGGGTGCGCTCGGATGCACGGCTAGATTACGACGAGCTCGACGTGATCTTCTCCGGTCGCGCCGCCGCTCCGGAGATCATCGCCGAGCCGCTCGCCGTTGCCCGGGAGGCCGCCGCTTCGCTTGGTGAGCGGCGGGGCACGACCAGCCTTGACGTCGAGTCCTTCGAGCCCGAGTTCCGCTTCGACACCGCAGGCAGCGTGGTCGGTGCCCGCGGTGTGGTTCAGACCGAGTCGCACCGGCTGATCGAGCGGTTGATGATCCTCACCAACGAGCAGGTTGCACAGCTGCTCGAGCGAAAGCGGGTGCCGGCGATCTACCGCGTCCATGCCCAGCCCGATCCGCAGCGAGTCGAGCGACTGATCGCGCAGCTGGACGACCTGGGGATCCCAACCCCCCCGCTGCGCGAGGCGATCTCGCCCCGCCAGGCGGGCGAGATCGCCGCTCAGGCGAGCCGGCTGGTCCAGCGGGAGGCCGCGCGGCGCGGACACGGCCGCGAGGCGTATACATCGCTCGTGCTTCGCTCCCTCAAGCAGGCTCAGTACAGCGAGCGGAACAGCGGCCATGCCGGACTCGGCAGTCGCGCCTACTGCCACTTTACGTCCCCGATTCGCCGCTACCCGGACCTTGTCGTCCATCGGGCGCTGCTGGCTGCGCTGGGAGAGGGGGAGAGGGCGCCGCGAACAGCCGAGGTGCGGGAGGCGGCCTCGCGCTGCAGCGAGCGAGAGCGCGAGTCGATGCGGATCGAGCGGGCGGCCGACGACACATGCGCTGCCTTCCTCCTCGATCGCGAGCTGCGCCAGCGCGGTGAGGACGCGGAGTTCGAGGGAGAGGTGTCCGGGGTGATCCGCGGCGGGGCCTTCGTTGCCTTCGGCGGCGAGCTGGGCGACGTCTACGAGGGTTTCGTTCCGGCGCGGCTGCTGGGTGGGGAACGAGTCGAGTTGAATGCCACCGAGGTCGCGCTGGTCGGTCGCGAGTCCGGCCGCGCCATCCGATTGGGAGATCAAGTATCCGTCCGCGTGATATCCGTAGACGCGGCTCGCGGGCGCGTTGACCTGGTTCCGGTCAATGTCTAAGAAGACGAGGCCATTCGGAACCCCCCCGCGCACGCCTGGCGGCGGCGGACGCTGCGCGGTGCTACGTCCTCGGGTTTGCCTTTGGCACCACCAAAGGCTGCACCCTGCGTCCTTGCCCCGCTTGGTCCGGCGCGCGCCAGTTGCACACGCGGAGGTTCCGAATGGCCTCTAAGAAGCAGCGCGAGCCGGCGTCCGGCGACGTCGCGACAAATCGCCGCGCCAGGCAGAAGTTCGAGCTGGTCGAGAAGATCGAGGCGGGGATCGTCCTGCGTGGCTCGGAGGTGAAGTCGCTGCGCAGTGGTAAGGCGCAGATGACCGACGCCTACGCCGTGGTCGATCGCGGCGAGGTCTGGCTCCGCGGCCTCCACATCCCGCCGTACGCGCCCGCCAGCCGCGAGAACCACGAGCCCGAGCGGACCCGCAAGCTGCTCCTGCACAGAGCGGAGATCGAGCGCCTTGTCGGCAAGACCGCGCAGAAGGGCCTGACGCTGATCCCGACGAGGATCTACTTCAAGGGGCCGCGCGCCAAGGTCGAGCTGGCGCTCGCTCGCGGAAAGGAGGGCCGCGACCGCCGCCGTGAGATTGCGGAGCGCGACGTTCGGCGGGAGGTCGAGCGCGAATTCAAGGGCCGAATGAGGTAGCTTCGAGTCCTATGGGTTCCAGGTTTGTGCGGCTTTTCCCACTGGCAATGCTTGCACTGGCGCTGCTGGCGCCTGCCGGGGCGCAGGCTGAGTCCTTTCCCAGCAAGGCCGGCGACTACGTCAGCGACAACATCCAGTACTTCGCCGCCGGGCTGCTCGTGGCGATCCTGGTGCTCCTGCTCGCCGTCAGCATCGTCCAGCGCCGCAGCAAGGAGAAGCAGAAAAGAAAGGGAGTCGCCGGTCCGGGCACGATCGCCGCTCCCGCGGCCGCTCCCCCTGCGCCGCCGCCCGCGCCGGCCGGAGTGCCGTCATCTGCACGTCCCACGAGCGCCAAGGAGAAGCGGAAACAGGCTCGCGAAAAGCAGCGTGCGGCGCGCATGGAGCATCGAAAGAAGCGCCAGGCGGAGGCGAAGCGCCGCAGGGAGGAGCGAACTCAGAAGCGAACGGGGCGCCAGGCGCGCGGCGGCGGCTCGTCGAGGCGGGCGAAGAAGGAGGCCGCCCAGGCCGAGCGTCAGCTCGCCGCAGCACGCGCCGCCCAGGAGCGCGAGTTGCTAGAGCGGCAGGGGACCCAGCCGCCCACCGCGCCCCAGCTGCCGCCCCAGCCTCCCACTCAGCCTCCTGCCATGCAGCCCATCCCACAGCAGCCTCCTGCCATGCAGTCCATCCCACAGCAGCCCCCTCCCGTGCAGGCCGCGCCACCATCGCCTCCCGGCATGGCACCGCCGTTGCCGGGCGCCCCGGCACCGGACATCCCGCTGCCGGCCGGTGCGGTTCCGCCACCCGCCGGATACGAGCCCGCAGCAGCGGAACAGAGGGTTCGCGACAAGGTGGCGGAGATCCAGCGCGAGGAGGAAAGGATCCGCGCCGAGGCTGACCGGCGCATTGAAGAGGCCGCGCGACTCCAGCGCAGTGCGGAGGAGCCGGCACATCCCCAGGCGGGACAGACGACCCAGAGCATGGAGGCGGTCTCCTCCACCCAGGCGCCGCCCCCCCCGGCTGTAGAACCACCGGCGCATGCTCCCGCCCCGGACCTGCATACCGCGGAGCACCGGCTGCAGCAGGAGCGGGAAGCCCAGGAGCGCTCGCTGGAGGACGCTCAGGAGCGTCTGCGCCAGATCGAGGAGCGCATCAAGGGGGCTGAACGTCGCGCCGCCGAGGCGGAGCGCCTCTCGAGGCTGAAGTCGGAGGAGGCCGCACGCGAGCAGCGCCTGCGCGAGATTCGGGAAAGCGTTGCGCAGGCTGAGGAGCGCGCGCGCGAGGCCGAGCGACGGGCCGTCGAAGCCGAGCAGGCAGTGATCCACTCGGTGCAGGGCGCGCCGCCGGCAGCCCAACCGCAGCAGCCACCCGCCCCGGCGCATCAGCCACCTCCACCGAACCAACTGGCGCCACCCCCGGCGCATCAGCCACCTCAACCGGTTGAGCAACCACCTCCACCGGCTCAGCAGCCGTCGCAGCAGTTGCCACCCCCACCGCAGCAGCCGGCGACACCACCGCCCGAGCCTGTTTCGCAACTGCCTCAGCCGCCTGCGCCAGGCCACATCACGCCCCCGGCGCCAGGCCAAATCACGCCCCCGGCGCCAGGCCAAATCACGCCCCCGGCGCCAGGCCAAGTCACGCCCCCGGCGCCAGGCCAAGCCCCGCCGCCAGCGCCAGGCCAAGCCCCGCCGCCAGCGCCAGGCCAAGCCCCGCCGCCAGCGCCGGAGATGCCGCCTCCCGCGGCTCAGGCGGGCGGTACGATCGAGCTCAATACCGTCAGCTTCGAGCAGCTGCGGGAGCAGGGATTGTCGGTCACACAGGCGACCCGGCTGCTCGCCCACCGCGAGCGCGTCGGTCGCTTCCAGTCAGTCGACGAGCTCGACGAAATCGCCGGCTTCCCACGGGAGTTCGCGGAAGAGCTGAAGCGCCGCTCGAGCGTCTGAGCGGCGCTGTCAAGTCCGGGGCCGGACTTGACATCGCCGCCATCGCTACACCGTACAATCGAACAGCACATAGCACGGGGGCGACAGGCTTCGACGTGGTCGATCCGTGCGAAAGGTTGCAGGTCGAGGTTGCCGGAGGCCTCGTAAAACACCGGCAAAAACCAATACGTGCGGACCATGAGTTCGCCCTCGCTGCTTAGTTCACAGCTAAGCGAGTGAGAGTCGGCCCTCCCTCGCCCGCGGGGAGGGGCACCGGCTTCAATTGCGGGCTTACCCGGGCGGATCGCCCCGTTCGCCAGGGGACATCTAAGAGGGCTTTGTCTCCCGCAGTGCCCGCCGGCGCGGACCCCGGGAGACGAGAATCAAGCGCCGGCTAAACCTGTAGAGACCTTCGCGCTACGGCCGCGGATGTCGGTTCGATTCCGACCGCCTCCATAAAATCAGTGCAATCAAACGTTGGTCAGGGGAGCGAGGGCCGCTCTCCGTCGGCGCGGGGCAGGGCGGCCAGCTCGATGTCGGCACCGACCGCTCCGATCTCGGCCGGGAGCTCGGAGAGCTGCACGTCGGTGACGAACTCAAGTGGCCGGCCAAGTGGGCGGAAGAAGTTGTCGTAGTGGGTCGGTACGACGACGCCGGGATCGAGGCGGGGGAGGATCCGCCGCCAGTAGTCCCGGGTGAAGCCGCGCCCGGCGATTCCGGCCAGAAAGACGTCGACCCCCCGCTCGCGGATCGCCTCATCGATCAGGTTTGCGCTGCCCTGGTGGTAGAAGCGCAGGCCGGCAACCTCGATCGAGATTCCCCAGACCTGCCCGCAGCGGTAGGCGGCGGGGGAGAGGCCATCGAGGTGCTCGCAGGTGAGTTCTCCGTCGTAGGGGACGGCGAGGCCGAGCAGCAGCTTCGAGTGGACGCTGGGGGTGAAGCTGACCTCGAACGGGCCGAGCTCATAGTGCCGGTAGGGCTCGACGTCGACCACCCGATCGGCCAGCCCATGCAGCGCCATCAGGTTGAGCAGCGAGCTCGATCCGTACGCCCTACAGCCGAAGCGCCGGGCGATCGCCGGGGCGTCGACCGCGTGGTCGAAATGGGTGTGGCCGACGAGGACCCCCACCACCCCGCCCGGCGCGGCGGCGAAGCGGTCGAGGGCGGCGGTGTCAGGCAGGGTTTGGCGGCGCAGCACAAGGTGGCGGAACGGCACGCGGGAGAGATAGGGATCGACGAACAGGGTCTGCCCCTCGAAGCTGAGGCGGTAGCCGGACACGCCAAGCCACTCGACCTCCAGGCCGTCCGGCAGCTGCAACGGCCGGCGCTCCAGCTCCGCGAGAGCCTGCCCGTCGTCGCGTTCGGCGGAGCGTCTGGTGGCTCGCGCCCTCGCCAGCTCACCCAGGTGTCGCAACGGGCTTGCCATCTGGCTGGCGAGCGCCTCCGGGTCCCCTAGCCGGCGCGAAGCTCGGCCGACAGCTCGGCGGGCGTGGAGAGGGTCTGGAAGACGACGCAGTAGCGCTCGGTCAGCTTCAGCAGGGTGTCGAGCTCCTCCTCGCTGGCGTCGGCGTCGAGGTCGAAGCTGAGGCGGATCGCGCGGAAGCCAACCGGCGCCTCGCGGTCGACCGCCATCGTCCCGCGGAAGTCCAGGTCGCCCTCGGCACGGACCGTTCCCGACTCGACTGCGATTCCAAGCGAGGTGGCGACCGCCCTCAGGGTCACCCCGGCGCAGGCGACGAGCGCCTCGAGCAGCATGTCGCCCGAGCAGAGCTGGGTGCCGTTGCCGCCGGATGCGGGGTGCAGTCCGGCTTCGGCCAGCGCCCGTCCGGTGTCGATTGAGCATGAGACACGCTCGCCCAGCGTGCCGCTTGCCCTGAGGGTGACCAGCGCCGCCTCGGGCTCCTGCGCGTAGCGTTCCTTCAGCGGCGCCTGGATCGCCTTCAGCTTCTCGCGCTCCATCGCCGAAGCCTACGCTCTGTCCGCGTGGCGTTGGGGGCCGCCCATATAGGGTCGGGATGTGGGCGACGTCGTCCTTCTTGCCTTTCTCGCCGCGCTCTACCCGACCCTGCTGGCGGCGGCGACGGTGATGTTGATGCTGCCCCACCCGAAGCGACTGCTGCTCGGCTACCTGTTCGGTGCGGCGATGACAAGCGTCACGCTCGGCCTGCTGATCGTCTTCACGCTTCAGGACAGCGACCTGGTCAGCACCACGCAGCACCAGCTCGGCCCGGGCGCCGACCTTGCCCTGGGCGGCCTCGCGCTGGTCGTCGCGTTCGTCCTCGGCACCGGCCGCGACGAGCGCCTCACCGAGCGGCGTCGCGCCCGCAAGGCGGCCAAGGAGCCGGCCGGGCCGCCGCGCTGGCAACAGGCGCTCAGCCACGGCTCGGCCCGCACCACCTTCGCCGTCGGCGCCGTCCTCACCCTTCCCGGAGCCACCTACATCACCGCCCTCAACCGCATCGCTGCCGAAGACCTGCCGGTGCCCGCGACGGTCGGCACGATCCTCGTCTTCAACCTGATCATGCTGATGCTGCTCGAGGTGCCGCTGCTCGGCTATGCGCTGGCGCCGGAGTGGACGCCGAGCGCCGTGGCCCGCTTTCGCGATGCGCTCGGCCGCCGTGGCCGCACCTGGGCTGTGCGCGGGGCGGCGATCGTCGGCATCCTCCTGGTCGTGCGGGGCGTCCTCACGCTGCTCGTATAGGCGCCGCTGTCTCGCTGCTCGTTTGGGCACCGCCGTCTCGTAACGTAGGCGGGATGGCCATTGTCACTGCAACCAGCCTCGACATGCACGCGGGGAGCGAGCTGCTCTTCGAAGGCGTCTCCTTCAAGCTCGGACCACGCGAGCGGATGAGCCTCTCCGGCCGCAACGGCTCCGGCAAGTCGACCCTGCTGCGCATACTCGCTGGCGAGCTCTCGCCCGACGCCGGGAAACTCGTCCTGCAGAAGGGCACCCGCGTTGCCCTGCACGATCAGCGCCCGCCGCGCGAGACAGAGGTCTCGCTGGGCACCTACGTCTTCTCCGGCCACGCCGAGATGATCGAGACGGAGGCCGAGCTGGAGCGGCTCGAGGCGGTGATGTCCCGCGGCGAGACGGGCGAGGAGACGCTGAAGGCCTACGCGGCCGCCCAGCAGCGGCTGGAGCACGGCGGCGGCTACCGCTGGCGCGACGGTGTCCTCGCCGTTCTGCGCGGGCTCGGCTTCGGCGGCAAGGAGACCGAGCGGCCGCTCACCACCTTCTCCGGTGGCGAGCTGACCCGCGCCTCGCTGGCGCGGGCGCTGGCGACCTGCCCCGACCTGCTGCTGCTCGACGAGCCCACCAACCACCTCGACATCCCCTCGCTGGAGTGGC
The DNA here is from genome assembly GCA_963707965.1 of uncultured Solirubrobacterales bacterium. Lineage (GTDB taxonomy): Bacteria > Actinomycetota > Thermoleophilia > Solirubrobacterales > 70-9 > VRUE01. Next base: position 28,583 of record CAVPRR010000007.1, on the reverse strand, counting down.
TGGAGCACTACCTGACCGACCTCGACGCCGCCGTCGTCCTCGTCGCCCACGACCGCTGGTTCCTGGAGGCGGTGGGCACCTCTGTTCTGGAGCTGGAGGCCAGGCGGGCACGCTTCTTCGCCGGGCCCTGGCACGCCTGGCGCAAGGAGCAGGCCGCGCGCGAGATCGCCCGCGGCAAGGCGATCGAGCGCCAGGAGGCCGAGATCGCGCGGATGGAGCGCTTCGTCGAGCGCTTCCGCTACAAGGCGACCAAGGCCCGCCAGGCGCAGTCGCGGCTTAAGCAGATCGACAGAATCAAGCGCGAGGGAGTCGAGGCCGAGTCGCGCGACCGCCGCAACCTGCGCTTCTCCTTCGTCAAGCCGGAGCGGCCCGGCCGCGTCGTGATCAAGCTCGTCAGGGCGACGATCGAGGTTCCGGGCCGCACCCTGCTCTCCGACGCCGGCCTCGAAGTCGAGCGTGGCGAGCACGTCGTTCTCGTGGGTCCCAACGGCGCCGGCAAGACGACGCTGATCGAGTCCCTCGCCGGCCGGCGCGAGCCGGCCGGCGGCTCGGTGCGGCTCGGCCACAACGTCAAGATCGGCTACCTCTCCCAGCACGCCGACACGGCGGCGGGGGAGGGGACCGTGCTGGAGGCCGCGCAGCGCGAGACCGGCCTCAGCGGGAAGAAGGCGCGGGACCTGCTCGGCGGCTTCCTCTTCTCCGGTGCGGACGCTGAGAGGCAACTGAGCGAGATCTCCGGCGGCGAGCAGCGGCGCCTCTCGCTGGCGATCCTGGTCGCCTCCGGCGCCAACGTGCTGATCCTCGACGAGCCCACCAACCACCTCGACATCGAGAGCCGCGAGGCGCTCGAGGACGCGCTCCAGGCCTTCGAGGGAGCGGTCGTCCTCGTCTCCCACGACCGGGCGCTGCTGGAGGCGGTTGGCACCCGCACGATCGTCTGCGAGGACGGCGGGCTGCACTCACACCAGAGCGGTTGGGCCGCCTACCAGCGCGAGCGTGACGAACGCGAAGCGGCGGCGGAGTCGGAAGCGCAGGCGGCCAAGCAGGCGCAGGCGGCCAAGCAGGCGCCGGCGTCCGTGTCCGGCCGCAACGCCGGCCGCGCGGCAAAGAAGGCGGCGCGCAAGGCGGGCCGCCTGGCCGAGCGGATCGAGCAGGCTGAGGCCGATCTGCGTGAATTGGAGGGGGAGCTGTCGGACCCGGAAGCATGGTCGACTCCGGGCAAGGCGGAGCGCGCCGAAGCGAGGCACGCCGAGGCGCAGCGGGCGGTCAGCCAGCTCTACGAGCAGTGGGAGGCGGCGGAACTCGAGGCGGAGGGCTCTGGCGCAGCAGCCGATCGAGCCTGACAACGCCGACCTGACGGCATCGGCTGAACCGGGCAGCCAGGCATGGCGTCAGAAGACGATCGTGCGCGCACCGTCGAGCAGGACGCGATCGTCGAGGTGCGCCTTGACGGCGCGGGCAAGGACGAGGCGCTCGATGTCGCGGCCGATCCGCATCAGGTCGCTGACCTCGTCGCGATGGCTTACGCGGGTCACGTCTTGGTCGATGATCGGTCCAGCGTCCAGGTCCTCGGTGACGTAGTGGGCGGTGGCGCCGATCAGCTTGACACCCCGCTCGTGGGCGCGGACGTAGGGGTCGGCGCCGACGAAGGCGGGCAGGAAGCTGTGGTGGATGTTGATCGCGGGCGCCGCGAGCCGCTTCAGGAACCCTGCCGAGAAGATCTGCATGTAGCGGGCGAGCACGAGCAGGTCGATCTTGCCGGCGAGCAGCTCCAGCGCCTGCCGCTCGGCTGCGTCCTTGCCGCCCGGCTCAACTGGAATGTGGTGGTAGGGAAGGCCGAGCGAGGTGACCTGCTCGGCGTGGTCGGGATGGTTGGAGACGACCGCCGTCACGTCGGCCCCGAGCTCGCCGCTGCGCCAGCGCCAAAGCAGGTCCGAGAGGCAGTGGTCCTCGCGGGAGACCATGATCGCCAGCCGTCTGCGCTCACTCGACTCGGCAAAGCGGTGCTCCATCTGGAGGGGCCCGGCCACCTCCTCCTGGAAGCGTCGGTATAGCGTCTCGCGCCGTTCCTCCGGCGCCGAGTCGAAGACCATCCGCATGAACAGCCGTCCCTCGCCGCTGGAGTGCTGGTCGGCGTCGACGATGTTGAGCCCGGCGTCGGCAAGGAAGCCGCTGACCGCGGCGATCAGCCCCGGCCGGTCAGGGCAGGCGAGCAGCAGGCGCGATGTCGGGTCCTGGCCGGCGATGCCGGGATGATTACCGGTGACGCGATGATCCGCAGCGCGCCCAGGCCAACCGCACGCCACCCCGCGTACCACCCGCGGGCCCACGCCCGCCGGCGTCAGGGCGAACGCCTGGGCCTGCGCGAGGCCTGCGCGATGGCGATTGGCGGCATGATCGGCGGAGGCATCTTCAGCGTCCTCGGCGTCACGATCGACCTCACCGGCCACCTCGCGTTCGTGAGGTCACGCCGTGTCTAGCGTCGCGAGCAATCTCCTCACGACGGACGTGCGAACGCGCGTCCTTCCGGTCGCGACGCTGGTGCTGATTTCCGCCGGCGCCGCCCTGCACCTGGCCGGGGCGCCGACCGCAGGCGACGCGGTCTGGGCGGCGACGGTCGCCGTGATGCTCGTGCCGCTGACCGTCTCGATCGCGAGAACGCTGGCCGCGGGCAGGGTGGGGGTGGACGCAATCGCTTTGATCGCGATGGCCGGGGCATTGGCGGTCGGGCAGTACCTGGCGGGAGCCGTGATCGCGCTGATGCTCTCCGGCGGCAACGCGCTGGAGGCGATGGCTTCGCGGCGCGCCCGGCAGGAGTTGACGGCGTTGCTGGAGCGGATGCCGACGATTGCGCACCGGCGCGAGGGCACCGGCTGGGAGGAGGTTCCGGTCGGAGATCTGGCGGTGGGGGACGTGGTTCTCGTGCGGGCCGGCGAGCTCGTGCCGGTTGACGGTGCGGTGCAGAGCGCGGACGCGGTGGTGGACGAGTCGGCGCTCACGGGCGAGCCGCTGCCGGTGACCCACGTCCGAGGGGCACTCGTCCAGAGCGGCGCCGCAAATGCCGGCGATGCCTTCGAGCTGCGGGCCACCAGGCTCGCCTCCGACAGCGCCTACGCCAACATCGTACGGCTGGTCCGCGCCGCGGAGACCCAGCGCGCCCCGTTCGTGCGGCTCGCGGACCGCTACGCGGCGGTCTTCCTGCCGCTGACGCTGGCGATCGCAGGGGTGGCCTGGGCGGCCAGCGGCGACGCGGTCCGCGCGGTCGCCGTTCTGGTCGTCGCAACGCCCTGTCCGCTGATCCTGGCGGCGCCGATCGCGATCGTCTCCGGCGTCTCGCGGGCGGCCCGGCTCGGTGTGATCGTCAAGGGAGGCGCGGCGATCGAGCGGCTTGGGGAGGCGCGGACGGTGCTGCTCGACAAGACCGGCACGCTGACCCTCGGAACGCCGGCTGTGCAGGAGGTGGTGTCGCTCGACGGCGAACCGGAGGAGGAGGTTCTGCGGCTGGCGGCCTCCGTCGATCAGCTCTCGGCCCACGTCCTGGCCGAGGCGCTGGTCCACGACGCAGAGCGACGCGGCCTGCACCTTTCGGAGCCCACCAACGCGGTCGAGGAGCCCGGGCAGGGGATCGAAGGCAATGTCGGAGGCCGCGAGGTTGCCGTCGGCAGCAGCAGCTGGTTGCGCTCACGGGGCTACGACACAGGCACCGTCGCCGGGATCGTTGAGGGCGATGAGCACGCCGGCCTGGCCAGGGTGCTGGTTGGCGTCGACGGGCGGGTGGCGGGGGTCGTCGTGATGGCCGACCGGCTGCGCGACGACGCGCGCGAGCTGGTTGGCGATCTGCGGGCCGCGGGCGTGAGTCTCGTGGCGATGGTGACCGGCGATCGGCTCTCGGTCGCGGAGCCGATTGCCGCCGAGACCGGTCTCGACCGCCTCTACGCGGAACAGAGCCCCGAGGACAAGCTCGACATCGTGCGCGATATGCGGTCACACCCCGAGCTGGCGCCGGTGGTGATGGTCGGTGACGGCGTCAACGACGCACCGGCTCTGGCGCTCGCCGACGTCGGGATTGCGATGAGCGGGCCGGGAGCGACCGTCTCCTCGGACACAGCCGACGCGGTGATCACCGTCGACCGGATCGACCGCGTGGCCACAGCGGTCTCGGTCGGCCGCAGGGCGCTTCGCATCGCGCGCCAGAGCGTCGTCTTCGGGATCGGCCTCAGCGCGGTCGCGATGGGGTTTGCGGCTCTGGGCTACATCTCGCCCGTTGGCGGTGCGCTGCTCCAGGAGGGCATCGACGTCGCCGTCATCCTCAACGCGCTGCGCGCCCTGACCGACTGACCGCCCGCTGACCAGCCGATCGCCCCAGGAGTGGGGAGGAACCCCAGGGGGGCGATCGGCCAATCCTGGGCCGGCTATTCGGTGACCGTGAGCGTCCCGTACATGCCCTGGGCGTAGTGGCCGGGCAGGTTGCAGAAGATCACGTACTCGCCCGGGGTCAGGTTGAACTCTCCAGACTTGGTTTCGCCGGGCTCGACATCGGCGATCTCCCCGGCGCTCTCCGCAATCTTGTCCATCTTCTCCTCGTTGACGTCCCCGCTGGCTTCGGTCGGGAGCTTGGCGGGATCCATGTTCGTCTTGAAGACCACCAGCTCGTGCTCGACGGAACCTTCGTTCGGGGCTTCGATGGTGGTCGGTCCGGCTGCCGCCGAACCGTTTTTGGGATCGAAGAAGTAGTCACCCAACTTGATCCCGAGCGCCTTGCCGCCCGCTGTGCCGCCGGCAGCCGCCTCGGTCTCCGTGACCGTCGTGGTGTCGGTACCTCCGCCGCAGCCCGTCGCGATGAACCCGGTCACGGCGACAAGCGCCACGGGGACCGTCAGAGCACGTAGCTTGGATGTGATCAATTTTTCTCCCCACTTGTTGTCCGGAACACGCGCAAGGCCAACCGCTGTGCTCGGAAATGTTTTACCGAGGCTCTCACATCCACCGGAAATAGCAAGGGGCCGACCGTCTCCTCGATCTGGGCCGCTTTCCGCTCGTCTTTCGTGCACGATCCGATTCATCGTCCGGACCGCATGGAGTCGGTCTGCGCCTGACCGCGTGCCGATTGTCACGACCTAACGACGGAGTGTGATGGCGGTCACCCTGCGGCATCGCAAGCCTCGCCACGGTTCCGCGCTTGCGCACAAGACGCACATATTCAGCCCTTGCCCTCCTTGCTTTGGTTGCCGTCTCACCGGCGGCTGCCTTGGCGGCCAGCGGTGGCGAGCCCGGACCGCGAGCCGCCGAGCTCGGACTCGGCCCGGCCAAGCCGGTTGTCGTGTCGCCGCTTACCGGGCCTGTCGAACGCTTCCATCGCGCGATCCGCGTCGGCGTCCATCGCATCCGCGCCGCTCGCCGCGCCCGGCTGCGCCGCGAACGACGCGAAGCCTTCGCCACCCTGCCGGCCGGGGTGTCCCGGGCAACCCTGGATTCGATTGCCTCGTGTGAGTCAGGGGGTGATCCCACCATCGTCTCGGCCGACGGCAGCTACCGGGGCAAGTACCAGTTCTCCTACGGCACGTGGGCTTCGGTCGGCGGCTCCGGCGACCCCGCCGCGGCCCCGGAGTCCGAGCAGGACTACCGCGCGGCACTTCTCTACGCGCAGTCGGGTTCCAGCCCCTGGCCGGTCTGCGGCTAGCCCCCCGGCCGGTCTGCGGCAAGCCCCCCGGCCGGTCTGCGGCAGGGAGGCATCGGCGCCCGATTGCGGGATGTCAAGAAGTGAGTTCGTCTTTACTGGCGCTCAGCGCCAGTAAGGGCGAACGGGCAAGGGAAGACGAACGCGCAAGGAAGTGCGTTCGTCTTTACTGGCGCTGAGCGCCAGTAAGGGCGAACTCGCCAGAGAAGGCGAACTCGCCAGTAAGGGCGAACTCGCCAGAGAAGGCGAACGCGCAAGGAAGGACGAACGCGACGGGAAGCGTGCCCGACGGCTCTCGTACGATCACAACGATGAGCGGCGAGCGCGTACCCAGTCCAGATCCGCACGGTCCGGGCCGGAAGCCCCCGAAGGAGGCGATCGAAGAGGCCCACGTACGGGCGCCGACCCGCGGCAACCGCAAGCTCGAGGGGTTCCTCAAGGCGGTCAACGAGGACGAGCAGGTGCGCGCCTGGTGGTACATGGCGCAGGTCCACGCCGAACGCCTGGGGATGTCGGACCACTCATGGGTCCACACCCAGATCGTCCTCAACGTCGCCCTGCGCCTGCTGCGCCTGCTCGTCAAGGCGGGGGTGGAGCCGGCGGTCGTCGCCGACCACGGCATGTCGGCCCGCGATGCCGAGGTGGTCGTTGCCGGCGGCGCCCTGCTGCATGACGTCGGCATGTCGATCCACCGAACGGACCACGAGGCCTACAGCCTCTTCCTGGCCAGCGGCGCCCTCGACCGCCTGCTTGCCGGTTCATACAAGGAGCCACAGCGGACGATCGTCAGCTCCGAGATCCTCCACTCGATCATCGGCCACCGGCGCCGCGGCGAGCCATACACGGTTGAGGCCGGCGTCGTCCGCGTCGCCGATGCGCTCGACATGGCCCAGGGCCGCACGCGCATCCCGCTCGAGGCCGGCCAGGAGGGGATCCACTCAATCTCCGCCGCCGCGGTGGATGAGGTGCGGATCGAAGCGGGGGAGGAGCGACCGGTGCGGATCGAGATCGAGCTCAACAACTCGGCCGGGATCTTCCAGGTTGACGACCTGCTGGCGACCAAGATCCGCGGCACTCCGCTGGAGGGCCGGGTGGAAGTCGCCGCCGAGGTGGAGGGCGAGAGCGAGAAACGCCTGCTCAGCGGCTTCCGGCTCGACTAGCAGAGGTCGATCTGTCTCCCGCCGGTGCGGGAATCGGGAACCGGTCAGGCGGGTCGGCTGTAACCAGTTGGTAGCGCTCTAGTTACATTTCCGACACGCGCGGGCGGGAACGTGGTGCGCAATGCATGGTCGACTCTCGCCGCGTCTCCGCCTGCGGCTGGAGGTTGTCACGATCGCCTGTTTGGCGGCGCTCGCCGCACCGTCTACAGCGGTAGCGGTCGTGTCCGACGTGCAGCCGATCGATGGGCCAAGCGCCGATGTGGCCGACGTCGCCGATGCGGCCATGTCCGAAGACGGGACGGGCGGCATCGTCTGGCTGAAGCAGGTTGACGGTCACTCACATGTCTTTGCCGCCCAGTACCGGGGGGGCGCTTGGCGCCCGGCGCAGCGAGTCGACGTCGGCCAGAGCTTCGACTCGAGCTGGCCGCGTATCGGCGCCGGCGACGATGGCCGCCTCGTCGTTACCTGGGTGCAGGAGTTCGGGATCGAAAGCGATCGCCTGTTCTCGGCCACGCTCGACCCGGGCGCCAACGGCTTCCAGCCACCCGTCCCGATCGATTTCAACGTCGGCGAGGCGACCTCGACCTTCCCCGACCTGGCGATGAACCGCGGCGGGCAGGCGTATCTCGTCTACCGGGTGATCACCGACACCAGCCCGTCCAACCCGACCGGCTACGTCGGCGCCGACACCCGCGTCGCCCGCTACAACGGCCGCCTCTGGTCGGTGCTCGGCACGCCGGTCGACCGCAACGCCAACAGCCCGGTACGCCTGCCGACCGAGGCCAACTCGCCCAAGATCGGGATCGACGTGCAGGGCGGCGGCGTGGTCGCCTGGCAGGAGCCCGACGACGAATTCGTCGACCGCGTCTGGGCCCGGCGGTTGTTCGGGGCCAGCGTCGGCATCCCGCTCCAGGTCAGTCCGTCGAGCTGGGAAGGCGCGCCTCTGCGCGGCCCGGCCGACGCCTTCTCGCTCGACGTCTCCGGCTTCGGCGAGGCCTCGGTCGCCTTCCGCCAGCAGCCTGGCCAGGCGAGCAAGCTCGACGCGCCGCGGGCGATGGTCAACGAGACGCCCGACGTCTTCTCGGAACTGTCCGGCAGCTTCGGCCAGGCCCTGCTGATCGACGGAGGCGCGCGGGGCGGGCTCGGGGCGCCCAGCATCGGCGTCGATCCGCGCGGCCTGTTCGTCAGCGGCTTCTCCTCGGACGTCGCCTCTCTCCTCACCTCCGGCGACGACGTCTCCGCACAGCCGGTCGAGCGGCTCGACGGGTCGGCTAGCTCGGTCGCCGGGGATCCGCAGGTGGACCTGGCGGAAACCGGCGCTGCCGTTGCCGCCTGGCGTGAGCTGCGTGGGGCCGTCGGCCTCGTCGCCGTTCAGGAGCGGCGTGCGGATGGCGTGATCGAGCCGACCGAGCTGAGCGCTGCCAACGGCGGCGCCGTTGGCCGGCTCGTCCTCGGCGGGTCCGGGCTGGGGGATGCGATCCTCGCTTGGGAGCAGGGCAGCAAAGCCAACTCCCAGATCGCGGCCTCGGTCGTCGACGCGCCGCCCGACCCCTTCCTCGTCCTGCTGCCGGAAGGCTGGCAGCGCAAGAAGAAGATCCGCGTCGCCTGGGACCACTCGTTGAACGCGATCAGCCGCGTCCGCTACTCGGTCAGCGTCGATGACGAGCCGGTGGTGGAGAACCGCAAGCACCTCAGCGCCTACCTCACCCCCGACGACATCGGCGACGGGCGTCACACGATCCAGGTTTTCGCGATCGACGGGGCGGGCCAGGAAACCGGCAGCAGGTTCGGCCGCCTCAAGGTCGACCGGCACGGGCCGGAGGTGAAGCTGCGCCGCCACGGCCGCCGGCTGACGGCGATCGTCAGCGACGGTCCTCGCCGCTCGAGCTCGGGGGTGCGGCGCGGCTCGGTCCGGGTCTCGTTCGGCGCCGGCGCCTCGGCCTCGACGGATAGCCCGCGGAGCAGCGATCGCAACCGGCGCAAGGGCCGCGGGAAGGGCAGCCGCAAGCCGGTGGCCGTCCGCGTCGTTCACGTCTACGAGCACGACGGCCGCTATCGGTTGACGGTCCGTGCACGCGACAAGGCCGGCAACGCGACCGTTCTGCAACGCACGGTGGGTGTCGGATGACGCGCGCGAGGGTCGCGGTCGCCATGGCGCTCGCTCTGACGACGCCGGCCATCGCTTTCGTGGCCCCCTCGGTCGCGTCGGCTGCATGGGGGAACGCCTGGGACAACGCAGCCGGTGCGCAGCTCGTCTCGGCCGATTACGGCAGGCTCGAGCAGGGCGACGCCTCGACCGTCTTCGCATCGATCTCGGCAGATGGCCGCTACGTCGCCTTTCAGACCCTCGCCCGCAACTTCTTCGCCGACTCCGATCCAGACCCGCCCGGGCAGTACCGAACCGGCGGCGTGTTTCGCTTCGACCTGCGGATGCGGACGCTCGAGAAAGTCGCCGATGGCGATCTCTTCGCAGAGGAAGGGGCCAAGGAAAGCAACGAATTCCTCCGCCTCGGCGCTTCGAGCCCCTCGATCAGCGCCGACGGCCGCTACGTCGCCTTTGCCACCGCCGAGCCGGGCCTCGTCGCGGCCGATACCAACGACAACGTCGACGTCTACGTGCGCGACATGGCGGTGCCGATCGGGAGCCCGGGGGCCTACGACCTCGTCTCGGCGCGCGATGGCGGCGATGTCCCGGCCAGCTACGGACCGCCGGCTGTCCCGTTCCCGGGCAGCGAACCGGGCGCCGAAGTCTCGCGAGGCGTGGCGATCAGCGCCGACGGCGGCAAAGTGGCGTTTCGCACCGAAGCACCCTCCGACCTTCCCGCCAGTGTCAGCGCCGATGCCCCCGCGGGCCAGATCCTCCTTCGTGACCGCGTAACCGACACGACCACGCTCGTCACGGCGAAACGCGATCCCGAAACTGGCGCCATGACCGGCGAACCCGCCGGCGGCGCGCTCGGTGCGGCGCTCAGCGCGGACGGCACGGCGGTGGCCTGGACCGGTGGCAACGCGGGGGCGCAGACGCGCTTCCTCGGCGGCGAGAACCCGGCCTCGACCTTCTTCTACTACCTCTGGCGGCGGGTCGCCGACGGCCCCGGCGCGCAAACCCGGCGGATCACCGGCCTCGCCGACCCCGATGACCCCGCCTGTCCACCAGCGGCTGAAACCGTCTTCGACCAGACATCGACCGGGCCCTGCTACGGGCCGCTCACCGACCAGGAGTCGAACCGCGCCGGGATCGTCTCCCAGCTCCCCGTGCTTAGCGGCGACGGTTACACCGTCGCGTTTCTCACCGGCGCCGGGCCGCGACCGCTGGCATTCACCGGTCCCGCCCTCGATCTCTACGTCACTGACATGGGGCCGGGGCGGAGCCGCAAGGCCTCCACGGTCGAGCTGACCCGCGATCCGGTCGGCGGCGATCCGACGACGAGCCCGCCAATCGACAGCATCGCGATGTCGGAGGACGGGCGCTATCTGGCGATGACCACGGTGCGCACCAAATTTGCCCTGCCCGCGCTCCAGCTCCTCGGCGAACCGCGGCCGGTCCCTGGACCGCGCGAGCTGTACATGGTCGACCTGCGGGACCGTACGCTCGAACGGGTCACCCACTCCCATACTGGCGGCGACATCGACGCGGATGTGCTGAACGGCGCGACGCTCTCGGCCGACGGAGCGCGCGTCGCCTTCACGGCGTTTGCCGGCGACCTCTTCTTCGGCGATGCGAACCAGAGCACCGACGCCTTCGTCGCCACGCGGCGACCCGATGCGGCCGGTGGGCCGTCGCAGGTGGGCCTCGGCGGTCTCGGCGCGAGCACGATCGAAACCGACCGGGGAGGTCCCCAGATCGGCATCTCCGTCAGGTCGAAGGGCGGCGGGGTGATCGTCCTCACGGTCTCGGTTCCCGCCGCCGGAGGCATCAAGGCCGTGGCGAGCGCCCGCGCCGGCCACCCGCGCAAGCTCCGCACCCTGGCCACCGCCGATGGGCGGTCGGCCGGGATCGGGCGCAGCAAGGTGCGGCTGGTCCTGCGCCCGGTGGTCCGCTACCGCCGCGAGCTGGGCGCGCGGGGGGAGATTCCGGGCCGCGTCCTCGTCAGCTTCGTGGCCGCCCGAGGCGGTCGCCGCGCAACCGCCTCTCGGCACGTCGTCTTTCGCCAGACGGCACAGAAACAACATGCAAAGGATGTCAAGAAGTGAACTGTTCGTCACGAGCTGGAAACGATTTGGTGACACAGTCGCAAACAGGATGTAACGCAGGAGTAGAAGTCCTGTGAAGCGGCTTGACAGAGCCATATGCGGCCGACAACCCTGGCGCCGGCAAGGGTTCAGTCAATGAAAGGAATGAGTCTCATGAGCCGCACTATCAGCGCCCCCAGGCGGGGGTTCAGCGCTGCTTTGGCAGGGGCGATCGCTCTGGCCTTGATGGCGCTCGCGGTGCTTGGCCTGGCACCTCAGGCCGATGCCGCCTTCACGACGGGCAAATGCGCCGGAGCCGACATCGTCGGCCGCGGTGCCTCCTTCGCCCGCGATGCGCACAACGTGTTCATCAACAACTTCAAACCCATCTACTGCAAAGGCACTCCGAAACTCGCCGGGGTCACCTACGAAGCGCTGGGGAGCGGCGAAGGCCGCAAAGCGGTGAAGGACCGCGGCCTGCCGCCCCGTTTCGGCATGAGCGACGAGCCGCCCACCGCAAGCGAAGTGAACGACATGAACAGCGGTGGAACGTTCAGCGGCTCGGTGTTCACCAAAGACTCCGATCCGACCAACGACGGCAACATCCACGTCATTCCCGCGGCGGTCGGCGCCGTGGCGGCCCTGGTCAACTTTCCGGACAGCTGCGACGTGACCAAACTCGACGTAGCCTCGCGGACGCCTGAACAGAACCTTGACGCGGACGGCACTCCCGACGACGTGGTCCGGGTGCTCTTCACCAAGGCCGAGTTCGAGGCGATCTGGTCGCAGGGCACGAGTGGAGATCCGCTGGTCAGCTGGAAGAACGTGTTCCCGGAGCTGGATGCGGTCGCCGCCTGCGAAAAGCCGATCATCCGGGTGGTTCGCTTCGACGACTCCGGTACGTCGTTCGCCTTCAAGGACTACCTCAACTCCATTGACGGCGGCGAGGGCTGGCTGACCACATACGTCAACAGCGGCGACAAAACCCGCGTATGGCCGGCACCGGCAGGCGCCGAGGCTCCGGCCGTGGGCGCTGTCTCGCCCACCGAAAGTCAGTGTGGCACCACGCCCGCTCCGGGCGGCAAGCTCGAAGACGAACTCGACCATCTGACCAGCGGTTGCCAGAACGGCAACGGGTTTCTGGTCGCGAAACTGGCGGCCACCGATGGCTCGGTCGGCTACTCGGACATCTCGACCGCACGGTCCAACAGCCCGAGCCTCGCGATCTCGCCGGAGACGAACGACAACGACACCTACTGGACGCAGGTCCAGAACGGTTCGAGCACGTTCGAAGAGCCGACCTCCAGCCCGATCGGCTTCCGCACGGACGGCCCGAAGGGCGCCAACTGCCAGGAAACCGAATTCGAAGGTGTTCCCGCCACGACGTTCGGCGATTGGTCGAAAACGTCCGGTGTCAAATCGGAAGCGGGCTACGGCATCTGCACGATGACCTACGGCCTCGTCTTCGACGACAACTCCGACGTCTGGGGCGGCAGCCCGGCCGAGGAGGCCAAGGCCCGCACCGTCAAGGACTACTGGGAAAACATCGTCTCCGAACCGGCCCAGGCCGCCCTGTTCCCGAACGACTACGCACCGCTCCCCGAAGACATCCTGGCGATCTCCCGGGCGGGCGTCGCGTCGATCAACTGGGAAGGCGCCGCTGACGGCGGCGGCGGCGGTGGTGGCGGCGGCGGTGGCGCCGGCGGCGGAAGCGGAAACCCGGCTCCGCTCCCGGTCAAACCGAGCAACCTGTTCACCCTGCCGCGCAAATCGATCTCGTCCAAAACCGGTGGGGCGACCATCTCGGTCAAGCTCCCCGGCTCGGGCAAGCTCGAGATGGTCGGCACCGCGAAGGTGCAGAGCGGCCAGAAAAACAGCAAACGGGCGCCGCTGAAATCGAAAACGATCACGGTCGGCCGCGTCGTGCTCAACGCGACCAAAGCCGGCACGTTCAACCTGACGCTGAAACCGAGCGCGGCCGCGAAGACGGAGCTGCGCAAGAAGGGCGCGCTGCGGGTCAGCCTGAAGCTCACCTTCACGCCGACCGGCGGTGAACCGAAGTCCACCACCACGAGCCTGGTGTTGAAGCTCAAAAAGGGGAAATAACACGCAGTAACGACACTCCACACCCACACACGGCGCCCGGTCTCCTCGCGAGGCCGGGCGCCGTGCCGGTGTTGGAGACCATCGACAGACGAACAGAGAGGGCAGATGAGCGAGCAGGAGGGAAGCAAGTCGGGACGTAGCGGCCGGGGCCGGATTCCGGTCCGGGCGCCTCAGGTCAGCGGGCGCGACGCGGCCCGTGCGGTCGGTGAGCGGCTCGCCGCGATCGGTCGCTGGTTCGCCAAGGACCCGCTCAGCACCGTCTTGATCGTCGCCTCCCTTGTCCTCACCTTCACCTTCTTCAACCTGCTCGGCCAGATCCAGCCGAGCACGCAGGGCGAGCGCATCCCGCTCAGCCGCGTCTCCAAGCTCGCCGAGAAGAAGCAGATCGTCCGAAGCCACCCTGCTCGACCAGGACGCCCGCGTCCTGCTCGAGACCAAGGAAGGGCTGCTTCTCTACGCCGCCTACCCCGAGTCCGACGCGCAGACCTCGGCGATGGTCAGCGGCCTGACCAAGAGCGGCGCCGTCGTCCAGGTCGACCAGCAGTGGGACAAGCCGGCGAAGCAGATCGTCGTCCAGTTCCTGATCCCGATCCTGCTGCTGGTCTGCCTCTTCGTCCTCTTCACCCGGCTCGGCCAGGACGCCGGCGCCGGCGCCTTCGCCGGCTTCTCCAAGTTCACCGGCAAGGGCCGCAAGCGCAAGGCCGGGCGCGCCCGGCCGCACCACCTTCGACGACGTCGCCGGCGCCGGCGAAGCGGTGGCCGAGCTGCGCGAGATCCGCGACTACCTCGCCGACCCGGGCAAATACGCGACAGTCGGCGCCCGCGCGCCCGAAGGGCGTCCTCCTGGTCGGCCCGCCCGGCACCGGCAAGACGCTGCTGGCCAAGGCGACCGCCGGCGAGGCCGACGCCGCCTTCTTCTCGCTCTCGGGCTCGGACTTCGTCGAGTCGCTGGTCGGCGTCGGCGCCGCCCGCGTCCGCGACCTCTTCGCCAAGGCGCGCAAGATGGCGCCGGCGCTGGTCTTCATCGACGAGCTCGACGCCGCCGGGCGCAAGCGCGGCGCCGGCGTCGGCCAGGGCAACGACGAGCGCGAGCAGACGCTGAACGCGCTGCTGGTCGAGATGGACGGCTTCGGCGGCGACGCCGGCATCGTCGTCCTCGCCGCGACCAACCGCCCCGACGTGCTCGATCCGGCGCTGCTGCGGCCCGGCCGCTTCGACCGCCAGGTCACCGTCGACGTGCCCGACGTCCACGGCCGGCTCGAGATCCTCGCCCTGCACTGCGGCAACCGCCCGCTCGCGCCGGGCACCTCGCTGGAGCAGATCGCCAAGCTGACCTCGGGCTTCAGCGGCGCCGAGCTGGCCAACGTGATCAACGAGGCGGCGCTGCTGACCGTGCGCGAAGGCCGCGTCGAGATGGACCAGGCGACGCTCGAGGAGGCGATCGACCGGGTCGTCGCCGGACCGGCGCGCAAGAGCCACGCGCTGACCGCGCGAGGAGCAGTGGGTGATCGCGATCCACGAGTCCGCCCACGCCGTCGTCACCACGCTCGATCGGCCAGAAGGTCTCCGCCCAGAAGCTCTCGATCGTCGCCCGCGGCCGCCAGCTCGGCACCGCCGCGCACATGCTCGCCGACCGCGACGCGGTGATCATGCAGGAGCCCGACATGCGGCGCCACCTGATCTCGATCGTCGCCGGCTACGCCGCCGAGAAGATGGAGTTCGGCGTCGTCTCCACCGGCGTCCACGACGACCTCCACGCGGCGACCGGGATGGCGCGCCAGATGGTCACCTCCTACGGCATGTCCGACGCGCTCGGCCCGGTGACGATCGGCGAGAAAGCCGGCGAGGTCTTCCTCGGCGCCTCGCTGCAGGAGCTGGGCTCGGTCGGCCCGGCGACGCTGGAGCTGATCGACCGCGAGGTCGAGCGGATCGTCGGCGACTCGGTCGAGCGGGCGGAGGAGGTCCTGCGCCGCAACTGGAGCGCCGTCTATGAGATCGCCAACGCGCTGATCGAGCACGAGACGCTCTCCGGCGTGGCGCTGGAGGCGCTGCTCGCACCGGTGCAGCCGACGCTGCTCGACTTCGGCGCCTCCCAGCCGGACCAGCCGACGCAAGAGCTCGACCACCAGACGCCGGCAGAAGGTGAGTAGGGCCGGGACATTCGGGCTCGCCGGGGTGGTCGTGGCGGCGCTGATGCTCGCCCCGGGCGAGTCCCTTGCCGCCGAACCGATCTGGCGCCTCGAGCAGCCGCCGCCGCCCGCCGGCGTCCCGTTCAAGGTGCCGCTCGGGGCGCCCGGCGACCTCAAGTTCTGGGCGCCCAACCGCGGCCTGCTCACGGTCGAGGGCAACGACACGATCCCGCGCGGCGTCTTCAGCTGGGACGGGCAGAGCTGGCATCAGCTCGCCACCGTCTGCGGCGGGCCCGGCGACACCGCGCGGATCGCCTGGGCCGGGCCGACCGAGTTCTGGGTCGTCAGCGAGCCGAGCCTGCCGCGGCGCGGCTCCGGCCTCGCCCTCTGCCGCTTCAAGGACGGCCAGGTCGTCGGCTCCTGGAGCACCCGCGTCGACGCCGCCGACCCCTTCCGCCAGATGACGTCGGCGACCTGCAACGGCCCCGACGACTGCTGGTTCGGCGGCGTCGGCTCCCAGGACGCCGCTCGGCGAACGGATCGGCGCCTTCCACCTGCACTGGAACGGCAGCGACCTGCTCAGCGTCTACGGCCCGCAGGGTCGCGGCGTCAGCGACATGCAGTTCCACCAGGGCGAGCTCTACGAGAGCACCCTGGTCGGCCGCTCGCCGGAGAACCGCACCGAACCCGTCGACCTGGCCGAACCGGAGTCGCCGCCGCGTCTGCTGCACCGGATCGTCGCCGGGAAATTCACCAACGACCCCTTCCTTCCGGCCCCGCTGAAATCGGTTCCCGTCGACGGGACGGAGATGCTGGCGCTCGACAGCGACCGTGGAGGCGCCAACCTCTGGGCCGTGGGTGGCGGGGCGGCCTCGGGCCCCTCGGCTCCTCCAGGAGGCGCAGTCGCCCGCCCGCCCCTGGCGGCGCGGCTCGTCGGCACGTCCTTTCAGGAGGTCCCGCTCGACGCCCAGATCTTCGGGCAAACCGACCGGCTCAGTGACGTGGCGGCGATCCCGGGGACGAACGAAGCGCTCGCCGCGGTGGTCCCCTTCGCCGACCGCCACAGCGTCAACAGCAAGGCGATGGTCGCCCGCATCGCCGCCGACGGGACGACGACGCTCACCCGCCTGCCCGTCGCCGGCGCCGGCCGCGGCAGCGCCGCACGGATCGCCTGTCCCGGCGAAAGACGACTGCTGGATGGTGACCTGGGGAGGTTGGCTGTTCCACTACAGCGACGGGACGCCGCTGCCGCGCGACACCGATCCCGCCTTCCAGGGCACGATCGAGTTCCGGCCCAACGAGTCGGCCGAGCAGTTCATCCCCGACCGGCTGCCGGTCGACGACTCCCAGCTCTTCGCGCCGCCGCCGCTGCCGCTGGTCGAAGAAAAGGCCAAAGGAGGCAAGGTGAAGCGGCTGCCGCCGCTGCTGCGGCGGGTCCAGTCGAGCCTGCACGGCCTGCGCCTTACCGTCACCTTCACTCTCACCCGAAGCGCCCGGGTGCGGTTACTCGCCAAGCGTGGCGGCCGCACCGTCGCCCGCACCCCGTCCAGGATCCTGGCGCCGGGTCGTCGCAGCCTGAGCCTGCGGCTCAGCCGTGAGCAGCTACCCGACCCGGCTGGCGTTCAAGACCAAGGAGATCAAGGCGAAGTGAGCTCGCGGCGGAGTCACCTGGCCGGGTTCGGGCTGCTGCTCGCCGCGCTGCTCGCTGTCGCCTCG
The DNA here is from genome assembly GCA_963707965.1 of uncultured Solirubrobacterales bacterium. GTDB lineage: Bacteria > Actinomycetota > Thermoleophilia > Solirubrobacterales > 70-9 > VRUE01. Next base: position 11,622 of record CAVPRR010000007.1, on the reverse strand, counting down.
CCCGGCGCCGGCGGCGCCGCAACGCCGCCCGTCGGCCCGCTGCCGCTGCTCGGCGTGGCCGATCCGGAGACGACGCTGATCGGCGCCTCCCCCGGCGGCGAGGCGGGCGAAGCGTGGGCCTATCGCCAGCTTCCGCTTGCGGTGGGGGAGGTCAGGGTCGGTTCCCGCGTGCTCCAGTTCGGCTCGCCCGCAACCGGCCGTCCGATCTGCAGCTCGCCTTCGTGCGGCACACCGACGCGAGCGGCTGGCAGGTCTTCGACACCCCCGTCGACGAGTCCGGGCACCCCTACCGTGGGCCGGTACCGAACCCGCTGTCGGCACGGGTCACCCACGACGGCGGCGGCGTCCTCGTCGGTCGCGACCTGAGCCGCGCCAGCGGCGAGCAGCTCGTCGTGCTCGACCACGATCCGGGGGAAGACTGGCACGCCCTGACGCCTCCCCCCGTCGGCATCCTGCTGCCCGCCGAAGGCGGCGAGCCGGCGGAGAGCCTCGCCGAAGACCAGGGCTCGGGGGCCGTCGCCGTCGCGGCATTCGACGAAGGGGGCGCATACCGGCCTCCTCTTCGGGCCCAAGGGCCGCTCAAGGCGGTGGACGGGATCGTCCACTTCGACGGCAGCGAATGGAAACGCGAGCCGATCGAGATCCCGACCGGCTCGGAGGCTCACTTCGAGATCCTCGCGATCGACGCAACCGGCCTCGGCAACGCCTGGGCCCTGGCTGAGCCCGCCGAAGCGCTGGACAGGTCCGTCGTCCTGCTGCAGCGCACCTCGACCCCCGAAGGCCCGCTCTGGGTCGAACGGCCGCTGAGCGGGACGCCGTTGGCCGACGCCGATGCGTCCGGCTCAGAGCATCGCCGGCGTCACCGCCGATCGGCGGCGCCTCGCAGCCGCTCACCGTCACCGCCGACGGCGTCTGGATCGACCTGACGGCGACGATCGAAGAAGTGGACAGAGACGTCACCGTCTTCTATGACATCGGCGACGCCGCCGTGACCGGGAGCTGGTGCGACGCCGCGAAAGTCTGCGGCGCACGGTCGCTGGGGATCAAGCTCTCGCGCCAGGGCGGCTATCGCAGCTTCGCCTGGCCGGGAGGGGAATTCGGCACGCGGGTGATCACCAACCCGCTCGACCCGGGCGGCGCCGAGACCAGCAACCGCGGCACCTACCTGCGCTTCGCCGAAGGCGTCTTTGCGCGGATGCCCGGCGGGGGCGGCAACTTCCGCGCCAGCGGCGCTTTCGCCAACGCCGACAGCGGCTGGCTCGAGGGGCCGGTGGAGATCTCGCCTAAGACCGCGCCGGTGCGACTGCAGCCATGGCCGGTAGCGCTCCGCGCCCCCCTCGCCGACGTGACCGGCGCCCCCGGCGCGCCGGCCGGCGGGCTCGACTCGGGAGCGCTTGCGGTCGGCGTCGGCGGCTCGGTCGCTCGCTACGTGCCGGGTCGGGGCTGGAAGCGCGAGTTCCTGCTCTCCGCCGGCGGCGGCGTCGTCAAGGCGAGCCTGCGCGGAGTCGCCTGGCCGGAGCCCCGCACTGCTTACGCGGTGGGCGATCTGGGCGCGATGTGGCAGTGGAACGCCGCCGACGACCTGTGGAGCCAGGACCCCGGCATCCCGATCGGCTTCGAGGGCAACCTGATGGACGTCGCCTTCGCCCCCGGCGATCCGGATCGCGGCTACGCGGTGGGGAAGAACGGCGTCCTGCTGCGCTACGGCAAGAGCTGGGACCAGGAGGCGCTGCCGGCCGGCTTCGGCGGCGCTAGCCTGACCTCGATCGCCTTCGCCGGCGGCCAGGCGATCGTCGCCGCGGGCGGCGACCTGCTGGTCAACGACGGCGGTGCCTGGCACGTCGATGCATCGGCCCACGCGCTGCTCGACCGGGTTCGCAGCGGCAACCCGCAGCTCTTCGCCGTCGCCGGCCTGCCCGACGGCGGCGCCGTCGCCGCCGGCGGCGACATCGTGATCGAGCGCGACGGCGCGGGCGGGGAATGGCGCTTCTCGAACCAGCCGCTGCCGGGCTCGACCGCGATCGCCGCGGCCGCAATCCGCGACGGAGGTTCGGTACGGGCGATCGTCTCGGTCGTCCCGCGGCTCGCCTACCCGCCCTCGGACGACCTTCCCGAACCGGACCCGACCGTGCCGCCGCCGATCGTCCCGCCCTTCGCCCTGCCGGGCGACGGTTACCTGCTGCGCGAGACGGCGAGCGGTTGGGAGGACGAGCAGCGGACCGCCTTCGCCGCCTCCAGCGACGACAGCCCGCTGAAGAGCGACCCCGTCCTCTCGCTGCTGCTCGACTCCTCCGGCAACGGCTGGGCGGTCGGCGGCTGGAGCGGCGACGCCGACTCGGCCGGGCGCGGCTCCTCGGCGCACAACAGCGGCGGGCGCTCGATCCGCGAACGGGTGCGTACCGCCGCCGTCTTTCGCTACGGCTCCGGGGCGGGCGCCGTCCCCGCCGCGGCCGGCAGGCAGCCGGTGCCGGCGACGGCCGGGGCGATCACCCTCGCCGTCGCCGGCAACGCGGCGTGCGATTCCACCTGTGCCGACCTGAGGCCGCAGGCGCTCGGCCCCGACCGCAGCCTGCTCGCCGCCCTGCAGACGGTGGCGGCGATGCGGGGAGGAAGCGGTCCGCGCGCCCTGCTCTACACCGGCAACCGGGTGGAGAGCGGCCTCGAACCGGCCGACGGTGCGCGCTTCGCCGAACTGCTCGGTTCGGCGCCGGGCCTGCCGGTCTTCCCGGCGCTGGGCTCGGGCGACGTTTCGAACGGGATCGGCGCCTCGGTCTTCAAGATGTCCCTCGCGGGCTTTCCCGCGCCGCTCGGCTCCGGCACCGCGCCCGGCGGGATCTCCACCGCGGGGATCCCCGGCGCGGTGCCCGGCGAAGGCGCGCACACCCACTACGCCTTCGACAGCAGCGGCCCCGGGGGGACCGTGCGAGTCGTCGTGATCGACAACTCGCTCGGCTCGCTCGTCGCGAGCGATCCGAAGCAGAACCCGCTTGAGCCACAGCTGCCGTGGCTGGAAGCGGTTCTCGCCGACGCCCGCGCGAAGGGCATCCCGGCGATCGTGATGGGCAACCGCAGCCTCAACACCAGCTTCTCGCCGAAGCTCAACGTTGCCGAAGACGGCGACCAGGTTGCGCGGGCCCTGGTCGACGGCGGCGCCTCCGCCTACCTCTTCGACCGACCCGAAGAGAACCGCGAAGTTCGCATCCCGGCCGGAGCGTCGCACACGATCCCCAGTTTCGGCAGCGGCACGCTCGGCTACCGCTCGCAGATCTCCGCCGCGGTCGGCCTGCAGACCGCCGATGCCCTCTTCGGCGACAGCGGCGTGATGCTGCTCGAGCTGGGCGATCCGCCCGCGGGGTCGACCGTGGCCCCGGTGAGGGTGCGGCTGATCCCGGTGATCGAAGATCTCTCGCTGGAGGCGACCGACGGCACCCTGCTGCGCCGCTCCCGTCCCGCCCTATTCCGGGGCCTCGGCCGCCGCCCGCGCGGCGGCGACCGCTGGGGGCAGGCGTCGGCCGGCAGCGGCAACCCCGAACCCTCGGGCGGCGACCCCTACACGCTCTTCCCGCCCGACCAGTGCCTGGTACCCGGCTGCGCGACCCGGCTCGTCCCCGAGTACAGCTTCGTCTCCTCGGACCCCGACATCGCCGACTTCGTCAGGCAGGACCCGGAATCGACCAACCTGCGCAAGCCCTTCCTCGACGCCGGCGACAGGGTCGTCACCGACAACAGGTCGGGGCTGCTCTGCCCCTTCAACGCGGGCACGACGACGGTCACGATCAGCGCCGGCGGCTACTCCTACTCCGAACAGCTGACCGTGCTCGGCGGCAGCGTGCAGAGGCCCTGCGGCACCCGGCCGCTGCGGCCCGACCGCTTTAAACGAGCCAGCGCTGTCGCGGCGCCCCCCGCTCCGCCACCTCCACCGGCCTCCCCGGCGGGCAGCCCGCCGGTCTCGTTCTCGCCGCCGCCCCCGGCGGCTCCCCCGCCGCCCCCGCCGCCGCCGAGCCCCCCGCCGCCGCCGAGCCCCCCGCCGTCTCCCCCGCCGCCGTTCATCCCGGTCTCGGTCCCCCTGGTGGCCTTCGTGCCGACGATCGTGCCACCGCCCCCGCCGCCGATCGTGCGGCCGCTGCCGCCGGGCGGGGCGCCGGCGCGCACCTACCAGGTCGAGGAAAAGCGCGAAGAGGAGGTGGCGACCGAGGAGTCGCAGGCCTTCTCGCGCTACGAAGCGGGCGAGCGTAACGGCGGCGGCTTCGTAGTGCCGCCCTACCTGCTCGCCTTCGTCCTCCTCGCCGCCCTGGCCGGCGCCTCGGTCCGCGGCGGTCCGGGCGGGCGGCCCAACCAGACCCGGCCCGTCCCCGCTTTCAGCAGTGCAGAACGCAACCGAAGGAGCCCGAAATGACCAACCCTCGCACCGTCGGCATCGTCGCCTGGTCCGCGCTCGTCCTCGCTCTGGGTGCCTTCGTCCTCTCCGGCGCCGGCGAGTCGCTCGCCAAGCGCGCCCTGCCGGGCCCCAGCCTGCAACCGCGCAAGTTCGGCATCCTGCGCCTCGACCGCAAGAAGAAGTTCCCCACCAGCGTGCTGCCCCGGGGGGTCTTCGACCACTGCTCGCCGGAGACGGTGAAGATCGGGACGGTCTGCATGATGACAAACCCCTACCCGCTGGAGAAGGACGACATCGGCCGCAACGACTACTTCTTCGCCACGCAGAAATGCGCCCAGTTGGGCGGTTACCTGCCGACCGCCGCGCAGCTGATCGGCGCCGCTTCCTACATCAAGCTGGCCGGGCGCGTCGACGACAACGAGGTCACGGCCGCGACCGACATCGACCCGACCGACGGGCTGAAGGACAAACGCGAGATGAGCGCGACGCTGACCACGACCGCCTCCGGCGGCCGGGCGGCCGGCTCACAGGGGGTGAGCGAAGGGTCGCGCGGCGATCCCAAGGCGGGCGAGCCCAACCCCGCGCCGCTCCCTGCCGACCCGGCCCCCGAAACCCTCCACTACATAACCGTCTACGACAACGGCGACCACGGCGGCTTCGCCGGCGGCAGGCCGGTCGGCCAGCCGGAGAACTTCCGCTGCGCCTTCAACTTCGCCCAGGGCCACGCCGGCGAGCTGAAATGAGCTGGAGCCAGCCGGACTGCTGCGCCACCGAACGTTGCGTTTTGCAACTAAATAAGTAAGCCCTACAGCGAGGCCACTACCGGTCGGCGGCCGGCCGCGTCGATGGCAGCGATGAAGTCCCGGACGCCCTTGGCGGCGGTGTCGACGTCGAGAGGCAGGTCGGCATTGAGTTCCGCGGCGACAATCGCGTAGGGCTCACGCCAGTCCTCAGGAACCACCAGCTCCGGTGGCCACGAGTGAAGACCGCGTCCGACAAAAGTCTCGACGCACGCCTCACGCACGCGGATGAGATCGTCGCCGAGCAACTCGCGCTGGAGCAGGAGGTCGATCAGATCCCAGTAGCGGTGGTTGGTCCTGCCGCGGGGCTGCTCGGTGACGGCGTGGATCTTCTGGGCAACCTGATAACGCAGCGCGAGACAGGCGACCCTCTGCGGGCCGACGAGCTTGAAGTCGGCGATTCCTATCGCCACCGCGACGAGTTCGGGTTCAGTCGCCTCGGGTCGCGCCACCTCGACCTGGAGGGTCTGCCAATCCTTGCCGGCGAAGCCGACCTGCACGAACAGCCGGCGACTGCCCGTGTCCCGGATGTCTTCGATCGGTCCCTTGCGGCGGAAGGAGAAGTCGCCGTATGGCTGGGTGAACGCCTCCTCGAGCGCATCGAGCATCTCCTCCGGCGCGGCGCGGAAGACGACGTCGACGTCCTTGGTCGTGCGAGCACGCAGTCCCAACCGCAGCTCCATCGACGCACCACCCTTGATCAGGAAGCGCGGCCCATCGTCGGCGCGGACGACATCGAGGGCGCCGGCGAACGACACGAGCGAGAGCCAGCGCCGCGCCCGCTCCGGAGCGATGCCATACGTGTATCCGTAGTCGCCGGTCAGACGCTCGAGGTGCCCACGCCTGGTCGGTGTTCGCCTGGGTGGCTTGAACTCCGAAGGGCTCACCGTCGCGTCCCGCTACCGCGGCGGACGCCCAGCTTGCGACGCAACCCGCGTGCCTGGCGAGCGGTCAGGCGCCCGTTCCGCTCGCCCTGGTCGATCGCTTGGCCGAGGACCGCCGCGCCCAGGTGGGCTTCATGCGCCTGGCGGATGACATGCGCCGGCGTGACGACCGCGATTCCCTCGTGCAGGGCGATCTGGTCGGGCTCCAAGTCTTCGTGATGGAGTCGATAGGGAGGGGGCACTTCCCGGCGGACCCTGTAGCCACGGGGAACGGTGATGTGGATCCTGGTCGGGTGGACGTCGCTCAGCTCGTACAGCTCCAGCGCCGTCTCATGCGAGAGAACGCCGTGCGCCCCCCGTGGCCAGAGGGTCGCCTCCATGTAGGCATCCAGCCGGCTCGCGGGCGTGAGGGGAAAGCGATACAGGCCGGTGCCCCGCCGCTCGATCTGCCCCCGCTCTGCCATGCGCACGAGGTTCATCGGGTTGATCCCCAATTCGCGCGCATCATCGGGCGTGACAAAGCCATATCGCTCGTTGGCGACCTCGGCGAGCTGCGTGTAGGTACCTCCTGGCATGTGGATAATTTAGCACAAAACGTGCTAATTCATCCCGACATACTTTGGGCGCAACGTCACGAGAAACGGCGTACTGACCATCTCCAGTCAGCCTAGATAGCTTCGGGGCTGAACCTATATCCGATGCCGAAGTGGGTGTGGATGTAGCGCCACTCGGGGGCGACCTGCTCGAGCTTGGCGCGGACGCGGCGGATCAGGACGTCGACCGAGCGGTCGCGGCGGGGCATCTCGCCGCCCCACATCAGCGAGTAGATCTCGGGTCGCTGGACGACGGCGTCGAGCCGGTCGGCGAGCAGCATGAAGAGCTCGAACTCGCGCACGGTGAGGCCCACGCGCCGCTGCTCGATCAGCACCTGGAACTCCGCCGGGCGGATCTCGATGTTGCCGATCGTGCGCACCCGCTTTGTCGCGTTCGAGGTTTGCGGCACGTTCGCAACATTCGCGAACCGGCCCACGTATCCGGTAAACGAGATGTGTCGAACTGGAGAAGATCCTGTTATCGGCGTGCCTGTAACAACTTTTTTTCCACTCAGTCACGCGCCGTTCACCACTCAGCGGGGCACCCGGTTCGACACTGACGGAGTACAGACCCCGTTCCAGGAGCGATAGATGAACCGATTCCGCCCCCTGGCGGCAGCCGCAGCGCTTGCCGTCGCCGTGTCGCTGGTTGCAGTCGCGCCGGCCTTCGCCGCCACGATCACGATGAGCGGATCGACCTCGATCGCGCCGCTGGCGACCAGGCTCGCCAAGGCCTTCGTCAAGCAGCCCAAGTACAGCGGCAAAGTCAAGTTCGTGATCCTGCAGGGCGGCTCCGACATCGGCATCACCGACGTCTCGCGCGGCCGGGTGACGCTGGGGATGTCCTCGCGCGACCCGAAACCGGCCGATCCGGGCGGCATCGTCTTCAACAAATTCGCCCGCGACGCGGTCTGCGTGGTCACGCATCCCTCCAACCCGATCGCGACCCTCAGCCAGACCCAGATCCAGGACATCTTCTCCGGCCGGGTCCGCAGCTGGAGCCAGGTGCCCGGCGCGTCGGCGAGCGGGCCGATCGACCTCGTCGTCCGCACCGCCGCCTCCGGTACCCAGGACGCCTTCCAGAACATCTTCATGGGCCAGACCCTGCGCGTCGCCGGAAGCGCGACGACGAAATCGTCCAACGGCCTGCAGGCGCAGACGATCAAATCGGACCCGAACGCGATCGGCTACGCCTCCTTCAGCTTCACCAAAGGCCTGCACGACGTGCCCTACCAGGGAGTCCCCTGCACGCTGCGCAACGCCAAGTCGGGCCAGTACGCCGGCACCCGTAACTTCTTCCTCGTCAGCCGCGGGGCGGCCAGCGGCGTCGCCAAGGAGTTCATCAACTTCGCCCGCCGCAACCCGACCGCGCTGCGGATCGTCGCCAGCGACTGGGTGCCCCTCCGCTAGTGACCGACGCCCGGGTCGAGCGGATCCTCGGCGCGGTCGCCTGCATCGTGCTGGCGCTGATCGCCGGCATGGTCGTCTTCGTCTTCCAGAAAGCGTGGCCCTCGTTCGCCCACAACGGGCTCGCCTGGTTCGGCTCGGGAGGCGACGTCGACCTGCAGCTCGAGGACATCTTCAACTCGCCCGCCAACCCGGCCGACTACGTCTACACGCTGCACGCCTGGCCGCTGCTCTGGGGGACCTTCGTCGTCACCGCCGGGGCGGTGCTGATCGGGATGGTCTTCTCGCTGCTGGCGGCGATCTTCATCGTCGAGTTCGCGCCGGCGCGGGTCAACCGCGTGCTCGAGCCGGTCGTGAGGCTGCTGGCGGCGGTGCCCTCGGTCGTCTACGGCCTGATCGGGATCCTCGTCATCGTCCCCTGGGTCGGCAACCACCTGATCAGCCAGGAGCGGCAGGAATCGGTCGCCAACGTCGTCCAGCTCGACGGCGCCAGCCTCGGCGTCGGCGTCCTGATCCTCACCGTGATGATCGTGCCGATCATGATCGCGATCGTGGTCGACGCGCTGCGCTCGGTCCCCGGCAGCTGGCGGGAGGGGGCGGCGGCGCTCGGGGCGAACCGCTGGCGGGTGATGTGGACGATCTCGGTGCGCACCGCCCGCCCGGCGATCGTCGCCGCGGCGGTGCTCTCCACCGCGCGGGCGCTGGGCGAGGCGATCATGCTCTCGATGGTCGCCGGCTCGGCCAGCTTCGCGCCGAACCCGATCGACGGCCTCACCTTCCTCTTCGAGCCGACCCGGCCGCTGGCCTCGGCGCTGGTCGAGAACGTCGAGGGGCTCTCGGTGACGCCGTTCGGCGAGACGCTGTTCGCCTTCGCCGCGGTCCTGCTGGTCTCCAGCATGTTCCTCTCGCTGGCCGGCTTCGTCGCCAAGCAGTCGATGCGCAGGTACGGGGTCCGGCCGTGAGCGCGGCGCCGGGGGCGACTTCGCCGCGCGACAGCGTCCGCGGCTGGCCGCTGCGCGACCGGATCGGCTACTTCGCCGCCTGGGGGGCCGGCCTGACCCTGATCGCGGTCGCCGGCGCGATCGTCGTCTACATGGCCTTCCGCGGCGCCCAGTACTTCGACCTCGGCTTGCTCTTCGACAGCCCCAACTCGACCCTCAACCAGGCCCAGAGCGGCGGCTTCAAGGACCCGATCATCGGCACCGCGCTGCTGCTGGTGATGTCGACCGCGATCGCCGCTCCGCTGGGTGTCACGATCGCGGTCTGGCTGACCGAGTACGGGCGGCCCTCCTGGCTGGCGCGGACGGTCGAATCGGCGGTCGAGGTGGTCGCCGGCACGCCCAGCATCGTGCTGGCGATGTTCGGCCTCGTCTTCTTCCAGCAGCAGTGGCTCGGCATCCTCACCTTCGACGCCGAAGGCGGCGCCGTGCTCGGCCGCTCCTTCATCGCCGCCGCCTCGATGATGTCGCTGATCGCGCTGCCGCTCGTTGTCGGCGCGACGCGCGAGGCGCTCAACGCGATCCCCGGCCACGTGCGCGAGGCCTCCTACGCGCTCGGCAAGACCAGGGCGGCGACGATCCGCCGCGTGCTGCTGCCGGCGGCGCGGCCGGGGATCGGCACCGGCACCGCGCTCGGCATGGGTCGCGTCGCGGGCGACACCGCGATCGTCGTCGTCCTGCTCGGCGCCACCCTGCAGATCCTCAACGGGGCTGACGGCAGCGTCTTCGGCCTCTTCCGCGGCACCGGCAGCACCCTGACCAGCTACGTCTACTACAACTCGCCGGCCGGCGAGGGCCTGGCGCCGGAAAAAGCCTACTTCGCTGCTTTCGTCCTGCTGCTCGTCGTCATCGCGCTCAACTTCCTCGTCACCCGCATCGCCCGCGGGAAGGAACCCGCATGGACCCGTTGAGCCCGCCCGAGCCGCCGCGCGACGAGCGCGACGTGATCCTCGGCCCGCCGCCGCCGGTGCGCCGCATCGTCGTCGACCGCGAGCCGACCGTGGTGCAGCCGCCGCCCACCAACGGGCACGTCCCGCAGGCCGCCGCCGGCGCGATCGGCCTCGCCTCGCCGCTGCGCCGGCCCGGAGCCGAGCCCCGGGCCGAAGGTCGAGCGGATGCGGACCGAGGCGGTGTCGATCTCCTACGGCGAGAAGCTCGCCGTCGACGACGTCACCCTGCCGGTCCGCCAGGGCGAGGTGCTGGCGCTGATCGGTCCCTCGGGCTGCGGCAAGACGACCCTGCTGCGCTCGCTCAACCGGCTGGTCGAGATCACCCCGACGGCGGTCCGCGGCGGCCGGATCACGCTCGACGGCGAGGACGTCGACCGGATGGAGGTGACGGCGCTGCGGCGGCGGGTCAGCATGGTCTTCCAGCAGCCCAACCCGTTCCCGATGAGCGTCTTCGACAACGTCGCCTACGCCCTGCGCGAGCAGGGCTCGCGGCGGCCCGGCAAGGACGCGCTGTTCAACTACGTCGGCGACGCCCTGGTCCGGGCCGGGCTCTGGGACGAGGTCGGCGCCACGCTCGACCACCCGGCGCTGCGCCTCTCCGGCGGCCAGCAGCAGCGGCTCTGCATCGCCCGCGCGCTGGCCGCCCGGCCCGAGGTGCTGCTGCTCGACGAGCCCTGCTCGGCGCTCGACCCGCGCTCGACGCAGACGATCGAGGAGCTGATCCTCAAGCTGCGCGACGAGGTCGCGGTCGTGATCGTCACCCACAACATGCAGCAGGCGCTGCGGATCGCCGACCACGTCGGCTTCATGTACCTGGGCGAGCTGGTCGAGTACGGGCCGGCCGAGCAGGTCTTCGGCTCGCCGCGCGAAGCGCGCACCCGCGAGTACGTGGGAGGCGCATTCGGATGAGCCCGCGCAGCCCGCTGCCGCTGGCGATCGCCCTGGCCGGCGTGGCGCTCGTCGTCACCGGCTGCGAATCGACCCAGGACAAGAGCGCCAGGATCGGCGCCGAACTGGGGCCGGTGAAGAAGGAGAAGGGGCTGACGATCACCAAGCAGAGCAAGGACGTCGAGGTCGTCTCGAGCACCCTGCTCACCGATCCGAACGGCAGCGCCGTCGTCGTCCGCCTCCGCAACCGCTCGAACGAGAGCCTGGTCGGCGTGCCGATCGCGATCGACGTGCTCGACGCCAGGGGCAAGAGCGTCTACCGCAACGACATCCCGGGGATCGAGCCGGCGCTGGCGGCGGTGCCCTTCATCCCGGCCGGCGGCGAGACCGAGTGGGTGCACGACCAGATCCTGGCTACCGGCAAGCCGGTCAAGGTCGAGGTGAAGGTCGGGGCGGGGGGAGAGCCGTTCACTGGCGAACTGCCGCGGATCTCCGTCTCCGACCCGAAGCTCGAAGGCGACCCCTTCTCCGGGGTCCTCGCCGGCGGCAACGTGGAAAACCAGTCAGGTGAAGACCTCGAACGGCTGCTGCTCTATGCGGTCGCGACCAAGGGGGGCAAGGTCGTCGCCGCCGGCCGCGGCGCGATCGAACCGTTCAAGGCGAAACCGAAGCCGGTCCCCTACAACATCTACTTCATCGGCGACCCCCGCGGCGCCGAGGTGAC
>CAVPRR010000006.1:0-544805 GCA_963707965.1 uncultured Solirubrobacterales bacterium | reverse complement strand
CCTCAGCCGGCAGTGCCATCGGTTGGCAACCTAACGCGGCGCGGCGCCTCCGCACGCCGTCGCTACCAGGCGGTTCTCTCGTGGCTTGTCCATCGACTCCGATCCCGCCGACGCTCCGCCTTGACATTGGCGGTCAGCTTGTGCGGCTTGCACAGCAGACAGCCGTTGCGTTGATGCTTGGAGCGTTTGCGCTTGTGGTGGGCCATTGACTCAGCTTGACAGGGATCGAGGTGCTCGGCCTCAGGATCAACTTTACAGCGTAACTTTTATGCTACGCTCGGACGGCAATCATGGCTGCTCCGAATCAAGCTCGACACGACCTATCACGACCGGCGACTCGCGCGACGGCTTGAGGAAGATCCCGAGTTTCGAGCGGAGTTTGAGCGACAGCGGCGGGAGATTGCCCAGATAGACTCGGTTGTCCGCCAGCTCGACGAGCTGCGCGAGCAGGCCGGGATGTCGAAGGCCGAGCTGGCTCGTGCAATCGGTAAGGAGCCGTCCAGTATCCGCCGGTTCTTCACCGCCGATGTCAACCCCGAGCTGAAGACCGTCGCCGCTGTTGCGGATGTCCTTGGGGCAGAGGTCAGAGTCGTGGCGAACGGGAAGGCCCGACAGAAGCGAGCTCGCGCGTCAGCGCCGAGAAACCGCCCCCGCGTAGGTCCGGGCTTCCGAGCCGCCGCCGCACGCGCTCTAGCCTGGGCCGACGATGGCTTGGGGGATCGTCTACTTCAAGACCAAGGACGGCAAGGTGCCGGCCGAGGACTTCCTTGACGCTTGCCCGGCGAAGGTCGAGGCCCGCTTCTACGCGGTCCTGGACGCTGTTCGCGATGCGCCGCCGCCGCAGTTCAGCGGTGGCGGCTACTGGGAGGCGATGCACGGCGATATGGGCGGCTTCTACGAGATCCGCCTCACCGGTCCGGGGCGTCGCCAGTACAGACTCTTCTGCGTCCTCGACAACGCCGATCCGAGGGATTGCGCAAACGCGGCTTCGATGAGCCCCAGATCGCGGTCATCACCGGCATGGTCAAGGATTCGGGCAAGAAGTTCTCCGACCGCGATTACGCCAAGGTCAGGGCCTTGGGGAACGAGTATCATGAAACGGTTTCCACGACACATCGCGGCTTGAGCTGCATGGCGCCGACCGAGCGCCCGAGTATTAGCCGATCTGAAACGTGCGTTGCTGCTGGGCGATCGCTTCCAGAGACTTCTGGCGCAGACTCCGGTACTCCTCGATCGCGAACGTGCTCGACTCCAAGCTTGCCATACGCACATGTAGCGAGGCTGGAACTCGGCGTTCATTCTCGTGGCTACCGGCCCCGCTTTATGGTCTCGTTCAGATGGGGCTTCCCAAGCGATGCGAACGCTCGAAAATCGCGCAAAGCGGGAGCCCCGCCACAGGAACCCGAGAGGTACGATCGCGCGCCGATATCGCCACTGGCACGAGATTTGAGATGACCGAAATCGACTTCCAGCGCATCCGCCCGCTCGGCGGCAGTAAGACCTATGCCTTCGAGGAGTTCGGCGCCCATCTTGCCCGCCGGGAGGAGGCGGTCCCAGAGGGAAGTCGATTTGCTCGCCTTGACGGCGCTGGCGGCGATGGCGGAGTCGAGTGCTACTGGACACTGCCGGATGGCAGCGAGTGGGGCCGGCAAAGCAAGCTTCTCTTCGAGCTCGACAAGGCCCAGATTGGCGGCTCGGTCAGCACGGCGCTTCGCATTCACCCGAAGCTGACCCGCTATGTCGTTTGTCTTCCCTTCAATCTGACCGGTCCGACCGGACGGCCTGGCACGGACCAGCGGACCCGCTGGGCGGAATGGGTCGAAGAGTGGGAAAACGAGGCGCGAGGCCGCGACATGAATGTCGAGTTCGTTCTCTGGGAAGGCTCGGAGCTGGCCGAGCCACTCCTCGCCGTCGATCCGAGCGGCGGGCGTCTGCGCTTCTGGTTCGATGAGGAGCGGCTAGGGCATAACTGGTTCGGACAGCGACTCGAAGAGTCGGTGGCGAATGCCGGACCCCGGTATCACCCGGAGCTGAATGTTGAGGTGCCGCTAGCCACCGCTTTCGATGAATGCGGCCGTACCCCCCGCTACAAACGTCGGGAGCTGCGCTTCATCCGCAAGGTCGGTGACACCTTACGGCGGATGACACACCGGGTCGAGGAGCGCGAGGATGGAGAGGCGACGACTCGCTTTGGGACAGCCGCCACGGCGCTCTCCGACCTGATCGAGGCAGGCATCGAAGTTCGCAGTGAGGAAGGGCTCGACGCGGCCTTGGTGTTGGAGGCGGTCGAGGTTGCTGCCACGACCTTGGCCGGAGCTCGCGACGCGCTTTTCGCCGAGCTTGAGGAGAAGCACGGCGAGGGCAGTGCTGGGAGCCGCCAATTTCGAGAATTTGAGGCCGAATACATGGTTCGTTTCCCGGCGGCAGGACTACGACCTCTCCAAGGAAGCCCTTGAGCTGGTCGACGAGCTGCGCGGTCGTTACGCCGGTCCCGCCGAGCGTGCCGCCAGCGAGGGTGCCCTTCTCGTCACCGGAGCCGCAGGAATGGGGAAGACCCATGCGATTTGCGATGCGGCCGAGCAGCGACTGGCGGACGACCTCTTCAGTGTTGTGATCCTGGGCGAGCAACTAGGAGATGGACAGCCGTCCGATCACACCCGGGCCATCCTCGGGCTTCCGGGCGATATCGGCCGCGACGAACTGCTCGCCGCGCTAGATGCAGCGGGTGAGGCATCTCACCATCCGCTTGTGATTTTCATTGACGCGATAAACGAGCGCCGCCCACGCCGCGCCTGCGTAGTGATCTTGCGGGCTTCATCACCGCAATTGGACGATACCCATGGCTCCGGCTTTGTCTGAGTTGCCGGAGCGCTTTCCTGGACGCAGTGATGCCCGAGGAGTTGGAGTTGCCGACAATTGAGCATCGCGGTTTCACCGGGGTCGAGTTTGAGGCGTGCTTCGCATTCTTCGCTTTCTGGAAACTGGAGCCGCCCAGCATTCCGTTGCTGCAGCCGGAGTACGCCAACCCCTTGTTTCTCCGCCTTCTTTGCATCGGGTTGGCCAGCGAGGGGCGTCGCGCGATCGACCAAGAACCGCCGAGCCTTTCAGAGGTCATCAGCTTGGTTCTCAATGACGCCGAGCGCCGGGCTGCGGATCAGCTCGATGTCGATCAGCGTCAGAAACTCGTTAGGAAGGCGGTTGACGCGGTGGCCGACGAGACGCTCGCGAGCCGCTCGGGGGGAGTCGAATGGGAAGTGCGCACGGCAGCTCCTCGACGATCTATTGCCAGGACGCGCAGTCTCCGCACTCGCTGCTCGACTTCATGGTCAAGGAGGGTCTCCGACGAAGTCGAGCGAGGCGGCGTAGACGGTGATTGGGAAATCCGGTTTGGCTTCGAGCGGCTGGGCGAGTTTCTGTGTGTCGCGCGGGCCTTTGAGGGGATCAGCGATGACCCTGCACCTCTGTTCCGGGAGGGTGGTCCGCTTGCGCCAAAGGAGGAAGGCCGCTTCATCGAGATTCGAGGTCTGCTCGAAGCGGCAGCGATCATTCTCCCCGAGAAGCATGGCAGCGAGTTTCCTGATCTCGACATTGAGCTGCCTCGGCCGCTCGCCCTCCGCTTGTTTGCCAACTCGCTGACCTGGCGCCAACCTGACAGTCTCAGCGACCGCACCGAGGCGCTGCTGGTCGAGGCGCTTAACGAGGGTTCCCTTTTTGAGCTGGCGATGGAGCAGATCGTTTCGCTCGGGGCCCGCGCCGGACACAGGCTCGGAGTTGAGCTGCTAGATCGCCTGCTGCGTCAGAAGGCTCCAGCCGAGCGGGATGCCTTCATGTGTCGATTCCTTCATCGAAGCTGGGAGGTAGAGGGGGCCGCCCGACGACTTGGCGAATGGGCCACCCGGCCCGACCTCGGGCATGTTGGTCGCGCGTCGGCTCTGGATTGGGCTCAGACGTTGCTTTGGCACTGTCTTGCCGCTGACCGGCGCGTACGTGATTACGCCACGATGGGAATCGTCGCTTTGATGACGCAGCATCCCGACGCTGTTCCCGAGTTGATGGAGCGGGTTGGTGACATAGATGACGATTACATCGTGGAGCGCCTGTATCTCGCCGCCTACGGAGCGATGCTTCGCAGCCAAGACCGGAGCGCGACTAGCGAGACGGCACGGATCGCCGCCAGTGTCTTTGCGGGCGAGCCCCCCGCCAACGCGCTAGTCCGCGATAACGCCCGCTGCATAGTTGAGCTTGCCGATGAGTGGGGTGTGCTGCCAGAGGAGGTTGACCTCGAGCGTTGCCGCCCGCCCTTCGGTGCCGAGCTACCCGAGGATCTGCGGGCGAGCGATCCCGAGCGGGAGACGGCGGGGCCGTTTGGTGATCCAGCTGATGCGATGGATGGCCCCGAGCTGGAAGGCGGGGATGAGGGTGATGCTTGGGACATGGTTCGCCGCTCGATCGGATTCGACGACTTCAAGCGCTACACCATGGGGCCGGCACTGAAAACGAGCCGCAGGCCGGGTCTCGACTTCCCCGCCGCCCAGCGCTGGCTACTTGAGGAGATCGAACGGCTGGGCTTCGGGGTACTCCCTTCGACGAATACGACCGGGTGATGACCTCCCAGTTTGGCTCGGGTCGCGGGCGCTCCACTTGGGCCGAGAGAATCGGCAAGAAGTACCAGTGGATCGCGCTCTACCGGCTGGTCGGGCTGGTCGAGGACAACATCGCGACCGCCGAGGATTCCAGCTTCTCCGAGTCAGAGCCGCCGTCCGGTGCTCCTCCAGCGCTTCAGGCTCCGGGCGAGCGGGCGATCGACCCCACGGTGTTGGTGCGCGAGCAGGAGGTGAGTCGGGAGAAAACCTGGTGGGCACCGGTCGATGAGGACTTTGGCACCAACCTCGATGATGCTGAGTGGCTTGATCGTCTCGCCTTCCCGGACAGCTCGCAGCTCATCGCGAGCGAGGACCAAGGAAAGCGTTGGCTGACCCTCCTTTCCTATCTGAACTGGGACAGCCGCATCGAACGTCATTTCGATGACCCCAACCGCCACACCTGGATGCACATTCGCGGTTACTTCGTCGCCGCCGATCAGGCCGAGGAGCTGTGGAAATGGGCAGCGGAGCAAGACTTTCACGGCCGCACGATGCCCGAGGGACCGTCTTGGTTCGACTACTTGTTCTGCGGCGAGTACCCCCATTCAGTGCAGGCGCAGCGCCAGCTACATGGCGGATACGTAGATCCGATTGAAGATGGCGTGCCGGTGCCGGTGCTTCCAGCCGTACTCGATGACACGGCATCTTTCGAGTTCGATGCCTATCACGGCGAGACCACGATCTCGCCGCTGCGTCCGACGAAGATCGTGTTCGAGGGAACCGATCTGCGCTGGGACGGTCTCGGTGGTTATCGCCACGGTGCCGATCCCGTATTCAGAATGCCGAACTTCAGCGAGCCGGGTCCGTCGGCAATGCTCGTTGAGGAGCAGTGGATCCAAGGATGGCTTGCTGAACGAGACATGGCACTGCTTTGGACCGTCCTTTCGGAGCAACACGCAAGCGTCGGCGGAGTTGGTGTCGGCTCTCACATGCACGGCTATTCGGTTCACTCTCGCGCCCACCGACTGCGCCCCGACGGGTCGATCGAGTCGAGCGACGGAATTAGTGTTCACCACAAGCCGCACCAGGGAGATCTCCGTTGAGGACGTACGCCAGGCGGTACGCGATTGAAATTCAAGCTGCCCGCTCTCGCGCAAAGCGGGAGAATGCTGCCATGAGCGAAGGAGTTGACTCAACCCCGAACCCCTGGCGGATTGAGGTGCGTGAACACCCAGCGCGCCGCGATAGCTCCGAATGGAGGGACGCCATAGGCGCCGCGGTGGAGGCCGCCTATCCGCAGGCGCCGTTCACCTCGCCTCACCTGAAGGCCGCCAGGTTCACCGTCGAGGTGACCTTCCTGATGACTCCTTTGGACCTGGCGAGGCCGGCCGTCGACCTCGACAACTTCGTCAAGCCTGTCCTCGACACACTCTTCACCTCGCAGAACGTCCGGAGACTCACCGGGGTCCTTCTCCCCGACGTGAACGACACGCGGGTGTTCCGACTCCTCATCGAGAAGGACGAAGTAGATAGTCCCGAGGACCAGGGGGCGGATATCACCATCTCCTGGGACCCTGCGACCACCCCGGGTCTCAGCGCCCCCTGACGCTCCTCGCGCAGAGCAGGAGTGCGGACCGTGCCGAGACTCGTCCGCCTAGCCTCAGGTTACGGAGTTTTTGGCTGTCCCCCGGCGGCGGGCTGTCACCCAACGCCTGACTAAATCAAGCTGTCGTTGAGTTCGCCCCCAGAGGTCGTTGAGCCAATCGATCTCTTCCACCAGAGTCACCGGGATAAGGACGAGGATTACGGGGACTACTACCGGCAGGCAGGCGACACCTCCAACTATGTGCCAGAGGTTCCGTGCGCGCATCATGAGCGCCGCTCCCAGAAGCGGCAGGACCAGTCGGAGGGGAGCAAGAGCCCGCTGCTCACATCGCAGGTCGGCTTCGAGCTCGGCAATTGCCGCGTCGGGATCGGACCAGGGCCGCACCGACCAGGCCACCGGAAAGAAAGCGAAGAGGATGCGGGGCAGGTCGAACTCAGTTACGCGTTTCGGCGCTATAGCCCGTGCGGCAAGAGCCACGACTTGAGCTACCCGAAACGTGACCGGCTGATAGGGCGGCAGTAGCCAGGCCGCTGCCCGTTGAGTGAGCAGATCCCGGATCGCTTTGAGCAGGCCAAAAAGAACCCACAGCACAACCCACCCTGCGACGACAATGGTAGTGATTGTCGTATCTCTCATGTGGGCAGCACCCCACCCACGCGAGACCTTCCGGACGAGGTCCGAGCAGCGCGCCACTCGGCCAACAGGCCTTCGGCTTCGCTTGTCCCGTGCAGTCTGTATAGGCGCCGCGGCCGGCGCCCTTGATTGACGGCGTCTTGGAAATCCTCCCAGCCGGAAACCAGGACCCCACGGCTCTCCAAGCGGTGCAACATGGGATACAGCGAGCCAGATTTGAGTTCGGTCTCGATGACTATCTCCCGGCCGTAGCGCTCCTTTCCGGGATCGGAAAGGAAGAAGCCGAGAACTGCCGCCGCCTCATCACTGATGCGCCTACGCCGCATGGACATGCTGTAAGTCTACCATGCTTGAATTAAGCTTGTAGGCGGAGGCAGACTCGCTGGAGCCAGCGATCACAGCGCCACGCAGCCCTACTGCAGTGCCGCCTTCGCGTGAGGCTGTCGCGCAAAGCTGCCGAGCACGCGCTCCAAACGGTGAAACCCGAGCCGATCGGAAACGGCAGGGGCTTTCGGACCCCAGCTCAGGCAGCTGCGGCCGCCAGAGTGTGTCGGTGGAGCTTCAGCAGGTTGTGGGTGGCCGCGATCAGGCGCCATTCCGAGCGAGCGGCGGCCCTTCCTCTTCGTTTGAAGCGCTCGATCCGACGGTTCGCCTTGATCTGGGCAAAGACGGGCTCGACCATGCACTGGCGTTTGGCGTAGAGCTCAGCGCCGGTCTCGGTGGCCATCACCCTGCGCATGAAGTCATAGGGCCCGCCGAGCCTGGTCTTGCGCGGCCGGTTTCGGGTGGTGTCGGCAGCGACGATCGGGGTGATCCCCCGCTCGCGCAGCGAGTCGATGTGATCGTTTAACCAATAGCCGGCGTCGGCCAACACCACCTTTGGGTTGGCGTCAACACCAGCGGTCGCCAGTTCGCGCTCTGCGGCCGTGATCATCGGGTCGAGCTGTCGGAAGTCACCGCCTTCGGTCACGACCTCCGCCGCAACGATGATCTGGCCCTCGGTGGTGACCGCCTGGGCGTTGTAGGCGGGCATGAAGTTGCGGCCGAACTTCATTCGCTTCGCGTCGGGATCGGTGGTGTTGAGCTTGCCGTCGGGAACCTCGGGCGGCGAGTAGGGCTTCGGCGGTGCGCCGAAGCGGCGCCCGTCGCTCATCACTCCCTGGGCGCGGTAGGTCTCATATGCCTGGTTTGCCCGATGCTCGGCCCGCCAGTCCTCGGCCAGTCGCCGCCGGCAGGTCTCAAGACGCTCGGGGCGATCGCGTGGCACCGGCTCGGGGCTCTCGGCCCGCTCGCGCTCGAGCTGCTCTTTGGCCTCGCGCAGCCAGGCGCGGCGCCCGTTCGGGGTGCGAAGCGCCTCGGGCAGCTCGTCGCCTCGGGCCTCGCCGTGGATCTCATCCTCGGCGGCGTCGATGCGACCCGCCTCGGCAAGGATCTCGGCGGCAATCTGCTCATAGGTGCGGATCGCCCCGTCTGAGGCCGCGGCGGCGAGCTTGGTGCCGTCGACCGCGATCACGCCGACGTCGACGATCCTGGCCTTGCCGCAGAGCCCCAGCACTTGGCCGAACAGGTTGGCCAGCGCCTCTTCGTGGCGAACGCGAAAGCGGGCGATCGTTGCGTGGTCGGGGGCCTGGTTGGCGCAGATCACCCGGAAGGCGACGTCCTCTCGGCAGCGGCGCTCGATTCCACGCGATGAACGCTCGCCGACCGCGTAGGCGTAGGCAAACAGCGTCACCATCATCTTCGGGTCGTGGGCGGCGCGGCCGTGGCCGTCGACTCGATAGGAGGTGTAGAAGGGCTCGAGGTCCAGCTCCGCCACCGCATCGATCACGAACCAGGCGAGGTGGTCTTCGTCGAGCCAGTCACGCAGGTCCAGCGGCAACAGCATCGGCTGGTCCCGGTCACAGCTGAGGAAGTTCTGAGGCATGACCCATTTTCTCGGTGCGAACGGACCGAAAAGCGGGGGGTTTGTGCCAAGGCCTCTTCGAAAAGCGACGGTTCAGTCAGCGTCGCATCTCGCTCGCATACCAGGCCACCACCCGATTCGCGACATCGTGAAGCTGATCGGCTGTCACCGGCAATCCCATCCGCTTGGTCTGCACGCCAGCGAGGTACTCCGCGACTGCCTGAGCGTCGGCCCCATCGTGGAGCCTGTTCACCAGCGGACCTAGGTATCCGTCGTACTCGTCTCGGGCCTCAGGTATCCCGTTGACGGCGATTGGGTCCCAGTGTTCCATCAGCAATCCACGCAGCTCGACGGCGCCAGGCGACTTCCACCAACGATGCCGCTCCTCCAACTCCACGCCTCGAAGGCTACCCAGACCCCGGACAGCCCGTATTCGTTCAGGCACGTCGTAGTCAGCTCGTCATAGCTTTGGCGGAAGGCTTTATGCGACAGCCTCGCGTGAAAGCGAGAGTTTGGGCGCGACGATTTCCGGTCTCCCCAAACTTTGTCCCGAAATTTGTCCCCGACTCCACCGAACTCCGCGAAACTCCTCAGAACGGCCTCGCTCTAACACGCCAAATTTAGCTTGCTAGAGCCGTTTGCGGGCCTCGAAGGTTCGAGTCCTTCCCGCCCCACTTAAGCTCATTGAACAGGACTCTGTCTTCCACGGCCAAGCTATTCGACGCATTGCACGGCTCTACGGGTGCATGGAGACGCAAGGCCCTCTCGCCGACGAGACTGCTCGCTAGGCCGCAGGGAACCGCTGGGCGAGCACTTCTGCGATTCGGCACATCTGCTCGAACTCCAATTCGCCACGTTGGTTCAATCGCCTGGCGAGCCTTCGTGGAAAGAGCAGCGGATATCCGTTGATGCTGAGAGTCCGGAGAAGCGGGAGCTTGGTGCCACCGGACTGGCCGTCTGGATTGATGAAGCAAAAACAGGCCTGAACCGGCACCTGGGGTGCCACCGAGATGAGAGCCAGCTGCACGGCCTCAACTTGTCGTTCCAGCCCTTCGACCAGCTTGGTTTTGTCGCGCCCGCGGATGAATAACTTCGGTTCGCCGAAAAACGGCTTGCGGACTTCGATCCTGCCCTTGTAGCGCTTCGCATCTATTACGTGGACGCCTGAGGGTGCGATTGCCAGGTGATCGATGTTGGCGCGGGAGCCGGGCATTCTTCGATCCTGCAAGACGATCACGTCAGGACAACGGCGCGCCATGGCAGCCGCAAGGGCTTCCTCGCCTGCGGCACCCGTCACCCAAGCCTTCTCGTGCTCGGGTGCCTCCTGGAACCTCAAGAGCAGATTGCCGATATGGGGATGGCGTTCCCGCATCTGCTTTTCACGCTTTTCACGCCGACGTTCATACTCGCGACGCCCACTGGCACCTGCCGTCCCTACATCAAGGTTCTGCTGCTCCGCCACGTCAAGGTTCTGCTGCTCCGCCACGCATCGCGTATCGGCAGATGGCGTAAACCTCTGAACCGCAGGGCGACCTCCGCGAACATTCGATCGCTCGTCTCGCTGGGGATTCTCGGCAGCGAACGCATCGTGACGAATCGGCTAGCGTTGCTGAGATGGTGGCTGCTGCCAAGCGGATCAACGTCACGCTGGACGATGAGCATGCGGACAAGCTTGCGCGGCTTGCCGCGCGTACCCACATGCAGGAGGGGACGCTTGCCCGCTCCCTCCTTGCGACCGCTCTCGATGACGTTGACCCCGACGCCAGGCGCATCACCGAAATTCTGGGCTCGGGATCGTCCGTTCGCTGACGATTCTGGAAGCGTTCCCACTCGCCACGTCTGAACCAGCCGGTCAGCGGGCTGCAGCCCGGTTTGCGGTCGCTCGTTGGTCCCGGGTGACCCTTCTCATCGACATGTCTGGCTTGGGGGCCGATACGCTCCGCGGGTGGCGAAGTGGGGAGTGCTCGGGGTCTTAGCGGCCGCCCAGTTCCTGATGGTCCTTGATCAGGCGGTGATGAACGTCGCGATCTCCCAGCTCGTCGAGGACTTCGACACCACGGTGACCACGATCCAGGTGGTGATCGCCCTCTACGCGCTGGTGATGGCTGGTCTGATGCTGACCGGCGGCAAGCTCGGCGACCTCTGGGGGCGGCGGCGCGCCTTTGCGATCGGGCTCTGCATCTACGGCGTCGGCTCGGGGTTGACGGCGGCCTCCTGGAGCGTGCCCAGCCTGATGTTCGGCTGGTCGATCCTCGAGGGGATCGGCGCTGCCCTCGTGCTGCCGGCGCTGGTCGCCCTCGTCGCCGGCTCCTACAAGGGCGGCGACCGGGCAATTGCCTATGGCGTGCTCGGCGGCGTCGCCGGCGCCGGCATCGCAGTCGGCCCGATCCTCGGCGGCTGGATGACCACCGACTTCAGCTGGCGGGTCGTCTTCGTCGGCGAGGTCGTCGTCGCGCTCGGCATCCTGCTCGGCACGCGGTTGATCCGCGAGCCGCAGCGTGAGCAGGGGGCGCCGGGGCTCGACTGGGTCGGCAGCGTCCTCTCCGCCTCCGGCCTGGCCCTCATCATCTTCGGCGTGCTGCAGGCGAGCAACTGGGGCTGGCTGGCGCCGCGGGCCTCGCCGCTCGAGCCCTTCGGCTTCTCGCTGACGCCGTTCGTGATCGGCGCCGGGGCGCTGGTCCTCGCCGGCTTCGTCGCCTGGGAGCGGCGGCGCGAGGAACGCGGCCTCGACCCGCTGGTCCACCTCAAGCTGCTGCGGATCACGAGCCTTCGCGGCGGCGTCTCGATGCTGCTTGCCCAGAACCTGGTCCTGATGGGGATCTTCTTCACCATCCCGCTCTTCCTGCAGGTCGTCCAGGGCCTCGACGCGCTGGAAACCGGCGTGCGCATGCTCCCCGCCTCGGTCGGGCTCTTCCTCGCCGCGATCGCCGGCTCGGCCCTGGCCAAGCGCTTCGCCGCGCGGGCGCTGGTGCGGGTCGGGTTACTGGTCGTGCTGGTCGCGATCGCGATGCTGCTGGGGACGATCGACCCCGAGCTGGACAACGGTGCCTTCCTCGCCGCGATGGGCGTGCTCGGGATCGGCATGGGCCTGATCGTCTCCCAGCTCGGCAACGTGGTCCAGTCGGCGGTCGGCGACGCCGACCGCAGCGAGGCGGGTGGCCTGCAGAACACCGCGCAGCAGCTCGGCTCCTCGCTGGGGACGGCGCTGCTCGGCGCGATCGTGATCACCGGCCTGATCGCCGCCTTCACCGCGAACGTCGCCGAGGACCCGAACATCTCAAAGAACGTCTCCACGCAGCTCGAAGTTCAGCTCAGCGCCGGGGGCAGCTTCGTCTCCTCCTCGGAGGTGAGAGCCGGCGCGGAAGCGGCCGGGCTCGAGCCCGGCACCGTCGATGCCCTGGTGGCGCACTACGAAGATGCGCAGCTGAACGCGCTGAAGATCGCCTTTCTCTTCGCCGGGTTCCTCGTCGTCGCTTCCTTCTGGACGACGCGACGGCTGCCGACGCGGCGCTTCGATGAACTGCAGGCCGGCACCGGCCCGCCGGGGGTGCGGATCGACGACACAGTTCCTGCCTGAGGGCCGCCTGCGTGAGGGCCGCAGCTCAGCTCAGGGGTTGATCCCGAGCCAGCGCTTGGGGTTCTCGACCATCATCGTCTCGATCTGCCCCTCGGTTGCGCCCGCCTGCTTCAGCGCCGGGAGGATCTCCTCGAAGAGGAGGGTCATGCTCCACCCGCTGGAGGCGCCGGAGGCCTCGAGCTGCTCGATCACCTCGGGGGGGTACCAATCGAGCCCGGCGGCGATCGGGATGTCGAAGTCCTGGGAGAGGAACATCCGCTCCGCATAGCCACGGTTCAGCAACTCGATGACGGTGGCGTTGCGCCGCTCGGTCGGCAGGAATATGTCCAACCCGAAGCGGTCCATCCCGATGTAGACGCCCTGCCCCAGCAGGCGCTCGATGTAGTCGAGGTCGTCCGTGTCGCCCGTGTGGGCGATCTGGATCTTCTCGGGCGGGACGCCCTCCTCGAGCAGGATCTCCACCTGGCGCGGGCCGGTGTTGGAAGCGGGGCGCGAGTGCGCCATCACGGGCACCCCGGTCTTGACGCTGGCCCGGGCTGCGGCGCGGTGGACCTTCTCGATCTTCTCGTTGACGCCCGGCTCGTCGGCGGCGCACTTGATGAAGGCCGCCTTGACCTCGGTCCCCTGAATCCCCCGTTCGATGTCGTGTGCGAAGAGCTCGGCGATGAAGTCCTCGCTGCGAAAGAGCAGGAAGTTGGGCAGGTGGTCGTAGGTGTAGATGCCGGTGCAGGCGACGATCTGGAGCCCTGTCTCCGCGGCGACCTCCTGAAGGGCTTGGACGTCACGTCCCAGCATCATGGCGGTGGGATCGACCACGGTCTTCACCCCCTGACCCATGACCGCCTCCGCGGACTCGATCGCGAGCCGGTGCTCGGTCTCCCGCTCGCGCAGGTGCGGCCACTGCGCGGTCACCGCCTCATCGGAGGAGAAGAAGTGCTCATGAATCAGCGTGAGTCCAAGCCCGCCGGCATCGATCGGTCCCTCTACGCCCTCAACCGTGGCCATCTACGACTCCTCTCCGAGCTGGTTCCCCGCAGCGCCCAGGGCGCTGCGGGGGCAGATCCTACTGACGGGCCGCAGCGGTCCCGGCGAGCGGAGAGCAGAGGCTCACACGGGATGGTCGCGCACCTCATCGAGCTTCACGGTGCCACCGACCTCGATCTGGCCGCCGGAGGCCGGGCGGGCGAGGAGGACGGAGCCATGGCCCTGATGGATGGTGATCTGCCTGCCGAGCTGGGCGCACAGCGCGAGCGCGGCCGAGCCCGTTGCCTCATCCTCTGGAATGCCGGCCGCGGGAACGAAGGAGCGGGCGCGGATCGTGCCGGCGGCCTCGTCGATCCAGGCCCATGCGTACACGTTGCCAGAGGCGCTCGACGGCGGGTCGAGGTCTCTCACCTCGGCGGGGGAGCCGAGCCGGCGGTACTCGAACTTCGGTGCCCACTCGGGCCGTGCCGCGATGTGGGTCACGCCATCCTCCACCCGCACCCCCACCTCTCCGGCCGGGAGATGCAGGGACCCGACCGGTGCTCCGGTCTGCGCCAGCAGCCACGCGGTCCCAACCGATGGGTGGCCCGCGAACGGCAGCTCAACGCTGGGGGTGTGGATGCGCATCCGCCCTGCGATGCGATCCTCGACGAACACGGTCTCGCTGAACCCGAGCTCGGCTGCGACCCGCTGCCGGACCCTCGCCGGCACCCCCGCACCCCCGAGGAAGACGGCGAGCGGGTTGCCCCACTCGCCGTCCTCATTGGTGAAGGCGCGCAGAACGTGTAGCTCTGACATGAAACGATCCTAGGCACACCATGAGAGGAGTCGACGTGTCTCAGGAGAGTTTGAACGTAAAGCGGTACCGGCGGGCGGCGGCATTGGCGGCAGCGCTGGCGATCGGGGTTGGGGGCGCCGTGTGGTCGGGTTGCGGCAGCGACAACAGCGAAACCAGCGAGGCGCAGGAAAGCATCGAAAAGGGCGTCGAAGAAGCCAAGCAGGGGATAGAAAAGGGCAAGGGGGAAGCCGAAGAGGCTTTGCGCAAGGCGAGGAAGGAAGCCCGGGAGGGAGTCGAAAGGGGCGGCGAGCAAGCCCAGACCGGAATCGAAAAGGGCGGCAAGCAAGCCCAGAAGGGAATCGAAAAGGGAGTCGAGGAAGCCGAAAAGGGAATCGAAAAGGGCGTCGAAGAAGCGGAAGGGTACTCGCCCTAGGCCTGGGCTTGGGCCGCTACGGGGACCGCCTCTTCGGCGAGGTCCTGGGCGAGGGCTTCCACCACGTGGAGGTCGAACTGGCGCGGTGCGCAGCGGCGCAGCTCGGCGAGTGCCTCCTCCGGGCTTCTGGCGGCTCGATAGGGCCGCTGCGAGGTCATCGCGGCGTAGGCGACCGAGACGGCGATGATGCGCGCTCCCAGTGGAATCGCGTCTCCCGCGAGTCCGTCCGGATAGCCGCTTCCATCGAAGTGCTCTGAGCTTGCTCGAACGAGGGTGGCGACCGCTGCAAGGCCGGGCGCGGCAGCGATGATCCGCTCCCCCTCGACCGTGTGGCTGCGAACCATCGCCGCCTCGACCTCGTCGAGCGGGAGCTCCTTCTCCAGAACCGACTCCGGCACGGCGAGCAGGCCAACGTCCTGCAACTCGGCGGCGAGGGCGATGTCATCTATCTCCGCGACCCCGAGCCCGAGGCGTCGCGCGAGGGAGATCGCCCTATAGGTGACGACGCGCAGATGGTCGCGCAGGTCCGGGCGGCGGGCGCTTAGAGCCGCTATCAGCACAGCGTGCGCCTGACGCCGCGCGGAGCGGTGCTGTCGCTGCTTGTGGGCCGCCAGTCGCTGCCCGGCGATCTGGAAGGCGAGATTCGGTTCCGTTGCCTCGTCGGGAATCGCAACCTCGCCGTAGTTGCGGCTGATCAGCGGATCGGTCGCGTCATCGCGCTGCGAGGTTGTGACGGCCAGGACGACCTCCCCCAGCTGCTGCCCGGCGAGCGGTACGAGTGCGGCGAGACGGTCGGTGTCGACCCGGTAGGGGATCCCGCCCAGTGGGACGACCGCCTCGACGAGGCTCTGCGCAGATCGGCGCACCAGATCGTCGCCCGCCGCGTAGCCGAGCCGATCGCTGTAGGACTGAAGCCCGCCCAGCTCGAGCATCACAAGAACCCTGCGGTCGCCGGGTGTCGCCAGCACCGCTCCCATGTCGGCCTCGAGCCTGTGCCGGTTCTCGAGGCCGGTGGCCGGATCGCTGAACGCGCTCCGTTCGTGCTGCCGGAGCACGCTCGACTGCCTGCGGACGGTTTCGATCATCCGCGCGAAGATGGCGACGATCAGGACCAGCGTCAGCCAGAAGACCAGTTCGGTGACCCGGCGGTTCAGATGGTCATAGATCAGCAGCGCGATCGCCATCAGGGCGAAGACGGTTGGACCCACAGCGGATCTCCAGCGAAGGCCTTGCACGAGACCTCTCATCGGCTGCACAAGCACACAGGGCAAGATCCGCGGACGTTTGATCGAAAGAACACCCAGTGAGACTTGGACGGATCCACCTCCTCGTGGCGTTCGCCTTCACCGTGATGGCCGACCCCGTCTCCTCGGTCGCCTATGCAATAGAGGCGGCCCTGAGAGCGCTCGACGGGAACCCCGCCAGCCTGGTGGCGACGATGGGCCTGGTGATCGGGATCATCGTGGTCGTCTCGGCCACCTACCACCAGCTGATCGGGCGCTTCCCTTCCGGGGGAGGGGGGCCGGAGGGGATCGCCGAGGCATTCGGCGAGGGCTGGGCCTTTTTACCGCTGGGCGCGCTGCTGGTCGATTTCACGCTGACGGTGGCGGTCAGCTGCGCAGCCGGAGCGGCAGCACTGATCGCCTACGCGCCGGGCCTCGCCGCCGCCCGTCTGCCGCTGGCTCTCGGATTGGCGATCGCGGTCGCCGCGGGCGTGCTGGTCGGCCACAGAGGCAGGATCGCGTTTGCAATCGCGACGCAGGCGTTCCTGCTCATGGCGGTCGTGGTGATCGTCGCGGGGGCGCTGACCGAGCCCGTTCCGGGCGGGCTGGGCGCCGGCGGGGCTCCCGGCCAGCCGCTGTTCGCCAACGCCTCGCTTGCCGCGGTGCTGATGGCGCTCCCGCTCGGCATGGCTCTTGCGACCGGCGTCGAGGCTCCGTCGAATGCGATCGCCCAGCTTCCCCAGTTGGGCGATCGGGGCCGGCGGCTTTTCGGCCGCACGACCCTCTGGCTGATGGTTGGGATTGTCGGCGCTCTGACCCTCAGCTTCGCCGTGCTTGCCGTTCGGCTGGGGGTCGACTTCAAGGACACCAATTCGACGCTGCTTGCCGAGATCGCACGAAAGTCGGTGGGTGGCGGTGCGGCGCTGGCCTGCTTCCAGGCCTTGAGCGCGCTGCTTCTGCTGGCGGCCGCGGCCTCCTCCTTCCTGGCTGGGTCGGGTGTCCTCAAGGCGCTCTCCGGGCTCGGTCTTGACGGCGGTGCAGGGCTGCTGCCGGAGCCCTTCCATCGCGAGAACCGCTTTCTCGTGTCCCACTGGGGTGTCTTCCTGGTGCTCGGAGTCGCCAGCGCGATGATCCTCGCGGCGCGCGGGCACGTGCAGCAGCTGGTGCAGTTCTACGCCGTCTCGGTCTTCGCCAGCTTCCTTGCGGCGACCCTTGGCTGTGCGTGGCTCTCCCGTCGCGACGGCCGGCGCTGGGCAGCGGTGGGGAATCTGGCGGGCGCCGCGCTGGTCGCACTTGTGCTTGTCCTCAACCTGACCCGCCTCGACTCGACCATCTCCCTGCTCGTCTCGCTGGCGGTGGCTCTCTACCTCTGGCGGGCCTGGGTCGCGCGGGGCCGCCCGGGCGGCGTCGTGAAAGGCCCCGGGCGATAGTCGCTGCTCGAGATTCGCACGCCATGGCGTCACGGGCCCTGCGTCGGTGAGAACCTACCCTTTGGATGGTGGAGAACCAGGAGCTGGATGAGTTCGAATCGCTAGTCGCGGACGCGATCGACGCGCTGCCGGACGAATTCCAGAAGTTG
This sequence comes from uncultured Solirubrobacterales bacterium, assembly GCA_963707965.1. Taxonomy (GTDB): domain Bacteria; phylum Actinomycetota; class Thermoleophilia; order Solirubrobacterales; family 70-9; genus VRUE01. The sequence continues at coordinate 527,506 of CAVPRR010000006.1, read as the reverse complement.
CTGGAGAAGGTTGCGGTTGTCGTCTCGGATCGGGGCTTCGAAGCCCGTGCGTACGGCCACTACTTCGGCGATGGGGTGGCGCGAGAGCGCTACGAGGACCGGATCGTGATCTACCGCGACACGCTGGAGAAGGACTTCGGCCACGACCGCGACCTCCTCGCCAAGCAGGTCTCACGGACCCTCCGGCACGAGCTCGCGCACCATCTGGGCTGGAACGAGCGGGGGGTGGGGGGCCTGGGACTCTGAGGGGCGTTGTGCTCCACCTCGCGCCTCACCCCGACGACGAGCTGATCGGGGCACCGACAACCCTGATGGCGTTCGGCGACGCAGGCTGGAGGATCGCCAACCTGGCTTGCAGCCTCGGCCGGCCGGGCCAGCGGGTTCGGCATGAGGCCGAGCCGCTGGCTCCTCGGGCAACCACGTTGGCCCGACCCGCTCGAACCCCTCTGCGATCCGAGCCGGGTCGAGGCGATTGTCGGCTAAGCCTGCCCTCGGCGGCTATCGGACGCGGCAGTCGCGCGTCAGCGTTGTGGTCAACCTCTGACCGCCGGCGAAGCTGAAGCTGCCCTTCGCAAAGGAGAAGATGGCCCCCGGGAAGCCCGGTGGGGCGGCGCAGCGGGCGCTGAGGAAGCTGCGTCGCTTGCCCGCATACCAGTATTTGCGCCCGAACGACATCGAGACATCGGTGACGTAACCGAGGTCCGATGCGAGCCTTGGGATTTGGGTGGTGAGCACGGTGCCGAAGCTGCCACGCTGCGGGTGGGTGATCTTGAAGGTCAGGACGAAGGTCGCCTGCACGGGCTTCGTGCCGTAGATGTGCATGAGGATCGCCTGACGATTGCCGACCCTGCTGTTGAAGGCGAGCATCCTGCCTTCGACGGGGAGCGCTGTCGTCGTGGGGAAGTCGATGTTCGCCCCGAAGCGCCCCCGCCCGACCAGGGCGCCCTGGCACCGATCCAGAGCCACCTGCGTCGAGGTCTGCTCAAGCTGGCTGGGCGGGCACACGGGCAGACCGCGGGTGAAGAAACGACCGTAGCGGTTGACGGCAATCGACATTCGGCGCAGCTGTGGCGGCGGCCTTCCGTCGGCGGTCCCAACGGAGCCGGTGAGGCTCACCGTGACAGGAGCGGCCCTGTCGCGCGGCAGCGCATGGGGCACGAAACGACCGTTGAAAGCCAGGCGCAGGTCGCCCTGCTGGGCCAGCTCGCCACGGGCGATTCCGGTGCCGGCCAGCGCGAGCGCCGAGACAACGATTGCGAGTGCGGTTCGTCGCATTTCACTCTGGAGTTTAGGTCCGGGCCCTAACTCAGCAGTTTTCCGCTGCCGGGTTGCGGAATTTCACGGATACCCCCGCAGGGCACGCTGGTCGATTACCCGGGCAGGCGCGATGGCTCCCTGGCAGGCAGACAATCACCCGAAGGCCGCCGCGCGGGAGCACGCCGCCAGGCTGGCATCCCTGTTGCTCTTCGGAATCGCGCTGACATCGCAGCTGGCGTTGATGGTGAACGCCGTGTTCGGGTATGGGGCGGTGCGGCCAACCGCTGCCGCAGCGATGGTCACCGTCACCATGTTCGCCACCGCGGCCGGGACCCTCCTCAGTGGCCTTGGCGGACCGGATGGCAAGCGGCGCCTGCCGTGGCTCGTGCTGGGTGGAGGCCTGCTGAGCTACGCCGTCGGGGAGGCGTACTTCTTCTTCGTCCAGGAGACCATCACCACGTTCCCGACCGTCGCCGATCTCTTCTGGCTCGCGGCCTACCCCTGTATCTTCGCGGCGATCGCGCTGCTGGTGAGGGAACAGCGCGAGGATCATCGGTTGGGCATCTCGCTCGATGCCGCCATCATTGCCATCGCCCTTGGCGCCGCGGCGTACGACTTCCTCTTCGACTCGCTGGTCGACGCCAACCATGTCGCGAGCGTCCTTGGGTGGCAGCTCTCCTACTCCGTGCTCGACCTCGGCATCGCGATCGTCCTGGCCATCCTTGCGATCCAGAGCCGCGGCCGGGTCGGAGGCGCATATCTGGCGATGTTCCTGGGTGCGGTCGTCCTGCTTGCCACGGACTTCCTCAACGTCAACCTCCTCGTCGACGAAGCGCGCTCCCCCGGGAATGCGCTGGATGCCGGCTGGTCCGCAGGGGTGCTGTTGCTTGGACTGTCCTGCTTCCCTCGGAGCTCCCTGCGAGAGGTGCGGGCACTGCGCGGCCTTCCGCTGTACGTGACAAGCGTTGTGTCATTCGGAATCGCCCTGCTGCTGCTGCTCGACGAGGCACATGCCGGCGAAGGCCGGGACCCGGGCGTGATGGTCTTCGCGGCGCTGGTGCCGTGCCTGATCCTCATTCGCTTTCTCCTCTCCGTCAGAGAGAACGAGCGGCTGGTGCGGGACAACGAGGGAATCATCGGGGCAGCGGGCGAGGGCATCTTCCGCACCGATCTGGAGGGCCGGATCACATACGCGAACCCGGCGGCGCTGGGCATGCTCGGCTACTCGCTGCAGGAGGCTCTCGGGCGCTGCGCCCACAGGTTGTTTCACCACACTCGCCCCAACGGGTCTCCATACCCCACCTCGCAGTGCCCAACGGCGAAGTCGCTGACGAACGGAGCCACGCAGCGGGTCACCGATGAGCTGTTCTGGCGGAAGGACGGCTCCTCGATCGCGGTTCACTACACCGCCGCCCCGATGCGGGAAGGAGGACGCATCGTCGGCGCGGTCACCGTGTTCGACGACGTCACCCACCTGCGCCAGTTGAGGGAGCAGCTGCGCCACCAGGCGGATCACGACAGCCTCACGGGCCTCGTCAACCGCCGCCGCTTGGAGGAGGACATCTCGAGCCAGCTCAGCTATGCCGAGCGCTACTTGCGCCCCGGCGTGCTGGTGCTGATCGACGTCGACTCGTTCAAGTTCGTCAACGACTCGTTCGGGCACCCGATCGGCGACAGGCTGCTGTGCGACATCGGCACTGTCCTGCGCGGCAGGGTCCGGGAGACCGATGTCGTCGCGCGGATCGGGGGCGACGAGTTTGCCGTCCTGCTTCGCGAGGCGGACGAGTCCGGTGCGCTGAAGCTGGCCAAGGGCATGATTGCCGGGATCCGGGAGGCGACGGACCCGACCGTCGGAGCCAGCGTCGGCATGGCGTCGTTCGACGGAACCGGCAAGCGCACCCCGGACGAGCTGCTGGTCGCCGCCGACGTGGCTCTCTACGAGGCGAAGGAGTCCGGCGGGGGGACGGCGATCGCATATTCGGGGCAGAACGGCCACGCCCTCAACTGGGTGGAACGGATTCGCACAGCGCTCGATGACGATCGCCTGATCGTCTACTCGCAGCCGATCGTCGACGTCCGGACCGGCAAGGCGGTCCGGGAGGAGCTGCTTGTCAGGATGCTCGACGATCACGGCGACAAGATCCTGCCCGCGGCGTTCCTGCCGCCGGCAGAGCGATTTGGCCTGATCCACGAGATCGACTTGCTCGTGCTGACCAAGGCGGTCGAGCTGGCACGGCGTGGCCGAACCGTGGCGGTCAACGTCTCCGCACTCTCACTCGCCGACCCCAGGTACGTGTGCTCGCTGGAAGAGGCGGTCCGGTCCGGCCTCGATCCATCCCTCTTCAACTTCGAGATCACCGAGACCGCAGCGGTGGCGAACATGGGGGACGCCGCAGACTTCGCGCGCAAGATCCGCGACCTGGGCTGCAGCCTGTCGCTGGACGACTTCGGCACCGGCTTCAGCTCGTTCACGTACCTGAAGCACATCCCCGCCCAGTACCTCAAGATCGATATCGAGTTCATCCACGACCTGAGTCGAAGTCCCGCCGACCAACAGCTCGTGCGGGCCATCGTCGCGATCGCGCAGGGGCTTGGTCAGAAGACGATCGCCGAGGGGGTCGAGGACGGCGAGACGCTCGCGCTGGTCCGGGACCTCGGCGTCGACTACGCCCAGGGCTATCACGTCGGCAAACCGGCTGGGGCGAGCGGGCTAGGGTTAGAGGATGTCCGCGACAGACCGTTGGACCGAGCTCTCGAGCGGCGATGAGTTTGCGGGATACCGAATCGAGCGGGCTTTGGGGCGCGGTGGGATGGGCGTCCTCTACCTGGCTATCGAGCCGGGGCTCGACCGCCGGGTAGCGCTGAAGCTGATCGCGCCCGAGGCCGCGGACGACGAGGTCTTCGCCCGACGCTTCGCCGAGGAGTCGAAGATCGCCGCCTCGATCGAGCACCCGAACGTGGTGCCGATCTACGCCGCCGGCGAGGAGGGTGGGGTTCCCTACATAGCGATGCGCTACGTCTCGGGCTCCGACCTCGGCAGGCGGATCCGTCGCGAGGGCCGCCTGGAGCCCAGCGTGGCCGCGGCGCTGATCGCCCAGGTCGGCAACGGCCTCGACGCGATCCACGGCGCCGGCCTGGTTCATCGCGACGTCAAGCCGGCCAACGTGCTGCTCAGCGGCCCGGCCGGCGACGAGCACGCGTACATCACGGACTTCGGCGTGGCACGCAACGTCGCCACCGATTCGGGCCTCACCCAGACCGGTCGCTTCGTCGGCACGCTGGACTACGTCGCTCCCGAGCAGATCTCCGGTGGCGAGGTGGACGCCCGCGCCGATGTCTATGCCCTCGGCTGCCTGTTGTTCAAGCTGCTCACCGGCGAGGTGCCATTCCCAGGCGACAGCGAGGCGGCGCGTCTCTATGCGCACCTCAACGAGCCGCCGCCGGCCCCCTCGCTGCATGCGGAGCGGGTGCCGATGTCGCTCGACGACGTGGCGATCCGGGCGATGTCGAAGGCGCCGCAGGACCGCTATCCCTCGGCCGGCGACCTCGGCCGGGCCTCGCTCGCAGCGTTGCACGGCGAGCAGCCGACGGTTCCGGAGCGGACGGTGGCGACCGGTGCCGCGGCAACCCGGGAGGCGCCGGTGATGAGAGCGACGACGGATCCGACGGCTGCCGCGAAGCCTGCAGCGGCCAGCCGGCCGAGCGCCGCCACCCGGCGGCTCGAGCCTGGACAACCGGCGGGGCCACCGCCGCGTCGCCGCCTCCTTCTGGCCGGCGGCCTGCTCGCCGGGGTGGCGGCGGTCGTCGCGGCGATCGCGCTGGGTGGCGGAGGCGGGTCGGGCGGCGAATCCGGAGCGGCGGCGAAGACCGGTACGGCATCGAACGCGGAACCCACGCCGCAGCCGCTCAGCAAGTCAGAGTTGATCCGCCGGGCAGACGAAATCTGCGCGGATAGCCAGAGCTCGTTCAGACAGGTGAGGGAAGAATTCCCGGAAGCCAAGCAAGAGGAAACGCCGGACGTCCCCTACTCGGAACGGCTGGTTGGCATCTCCACCCCCGCCGTGAAGAAGTTGGGGGCGCTGGATCCGCCCGGCAGCGTTCGAGTCGCCTACGAGAAGTACGCGCAGGCGCAGGCGCGTGTCGAGGCGTATGACAGACAGGCGCTCCAGGCGGCGAAGTCGGGTGACGCAAGCGCCTACGTGAGGGCCCGCGAACTGCGCGACAACGAGCAGCTCCTGCGTTACGAACTCGCCCAGGAAATCGGCCTCGAAGTCTGCAGCGCGAGCGCCGGGTAGGGGGATGGCGACTCGAGCTGACACCGAGGCCTGGATAGCCGGCTACGAGCGCGCCTGGCGCAGCGTCGGCACCGAGTCGCTGCACGATCTGTTCATGCAGGAGGCGAGCTACCGGATGTCGCCCTACGAGGAGCCGGCCGTTGGCCTGGAGGAGATCGCGGCGCTTTGGGAGCGCGAGCGGCAGGGGCCGGACGAGCCGTTCGAGCTCGCCCACGAGATCGTCGCGGTCGAGGGCGACACCGCCGTGGTCCGGGTCGAAGTCGATTACCAGGCCCCGGGAGGAGGCGAGTATCGCGACCTCTGGATCATCCGATTCGCCCCCGACGGTAGCTGCCGAGAGTTCGAGGAGTGGCCGTTCTGGCCGGGGCAACCGATCGCCGCGACGGGAGGAGAGACGTGAACGGTCGCCGGCCAAAGCGCATGGTGATCAAGGCGATCGGGGAGTGACGCGCCGCGGGCCGCGGGCTCGCCTATGATCGCGCCGTGCTCGGGCTGATCGTCCTCAACCTGGTTCGCAACCGGGGCAGGACCGTGCTGACCGCCGCCGGAATCGCGATCGGTGTGGCGACGATCGTGGCGCTTCTCGCCCTCACCCAGGGCCTCAAGCAGAGCGTCGGAGGCCTCAGCAACCTCGGTGGCGCCAGCTTCGGTCTCTTCCAGGACGGCGTCGCCGATCCAACCGCATCGGTTCTGCCCGACTCGCTTGCACCGCGGGTCAGGCGGCAGCCGGGGGTGGAGGGCGCAGCGCCGATCCAGCTTGTCACCGATGCCCTCCCCGAGTCGCCGGCCGCCATCGTCTTCGGCCTGCGGCCGGACAGCTTCGTGGTGCGGCGCCTGGTCCTCACGGCGGGAAGGCTCGGGCGGGGAAACGAGGCGATCGTCGGCGATGCGCTTGCCGGGAGTCTCGGCCTGGAACCGGGCGAGGACATCACCCTCAAGGGCGAGCGCTTCCCGGTGGTGGGCGTCTATCACGCGGGTGTCGGGTTCGAGGACTCCGGCGTGGTTCTGCCCCTTCCGGCCTCAGAGCGGCTGGTGGGCGGGCGCACCGGGGTGACGACGATCGCCGTCACGCTGAAGCCGACGGCTTCGCTGGACGCCGTCACCGCGGAGGTGCGGCGCTCCTTCCCCGGCACCACCACGATCGCCAACCCGGGCGAGGCCGCGCGCGCCAACCCCGCTTTCGAGATCGTCACCAAGGCGGTGCTTGTGATTGCGGTCCTCGCCCTCGTCCTGGGAGCGATCGCGGTGACGAACACGATGGCGATGGCGGTTCTCGAGCGCCAGCGCGAGCTCGCCCTGATCGCCGCGATTGGATGGAGCCCCCGCCAGGTGGCCTCGCTTGTCGTCGGGGAGGGGGCGGGCGTCGGGCTGATCGGCGCGGCAATCGGCGTCGCGCTGGGTGTCGCACTGAGCCATCTGATCGTCAGCCTGCTGTCCGCCACGGGCTTCGTCGACCCGGTGCTGACGCTGTGGGGGTTGGGCAGGGGTGTCCTGATCGGTCTGGCGATCGGCGTTCTCGGCGGGCTCTACCCGGCCTGGCGGGTCACCCGCCGGCCGCCGGCCGAGCTGCTCGGCCGGTTCTGAGGCGAGCCCTCAGACGATTGCACCGTCGACCATTCGCACCACGCGGTCGGCACGGTCGCCGAGCGCCCGGTCGTGACTGGCGATCACCAGAGTCATCCCTCGCCGCTCCCGAGCGCGGTCGAGCAGCGCCAGGACGAGGCGGCCGCTCTCAGAGTCAAGAGACCCGGTCGGCTCGTCGGCCAGCAGCAGGCGGGGCTCGTTGGCAAGCGCCCGAGCGACGGCGACCCGCTGCCGCTCGCCCCCCGAGAGCGTTGCGGGGTGCTCCTCGGCGCGCTCGCGCAAGCCCACCTCAGCCAGCAGTTGTTCTGCACGCCGACGGCGCTCGGTGCGCCCCACCCCGGCGGCGATCAGCGGCAGCTCGACATTTGCGCGCGCGGTCAGCATGGGCAGCAGGTGGTGGAGTTGGAAGACGTAGCCAACCGTGTCGCGGCGGTAGACGGCGGGATGCGCAAGGTCGGTCACGGACACCCCGTCGACGAGGACCCGGCCGGAGTCGGGCCGCTCGATCGCGGCGATCACATTGAGAAGGGTGCTCTTTCCACAGCCCGACGGGCCTGTGATTGCGACCACCTCGCCGGCCTGAATCTCCAGAGAGGCTTCGCGCAGGGCGTGAATTCGACCGGCGTACGTCTTGGAGACACCCTCGACCTGGACAGAGGCGCCCCTCGTGGATGGAAGCTGCACGGCGATGTCGGCGCCGCTGCCGGCGCTGTCTCTCCGCCATGTGAGAACCCTCCCTCTCATCGCCGAACCCGGACGGCGTAGTCGACCCGGCGCGTCCCGAGCGGCGTGGTGACGACGGCGCGGAAGGTGAGGGGCACGCCCAGAGAGCGCGCCGGCCAGCGGATGGTGTCCCGGAAGGACCCTCTGAAGCGATAGTGAGAGCGCCGCGCCACGACGCTCCCGGCGAAGAGGAACTGGTAGCGGACCTCTGAGCGCAGTGGCTCCCCGTCCTGGCCGTATGCGCGGATGACGATCGGCCAGGGGGCGCCGACCGCAGGGCGATGGCCGGGTGCTGCCAGGGTGACCTGTGGTTGGGGCTCGGGCCGGTTGCCCGTGTCACCGGGCTGCGCGTCACCTCCACAGGCCGAAAGGCCCAGGGCAAGGGCGAACGTGAGCAGTGAAGCTGGGTAGCGCAGAAGGGCGATCCTCGCAGTTCGCCCCGTCACGATCCAAGCCCCCGCTCCCCGCCGTGGAGGCCTGGCGATTGCCGCGCCGAGATAGCTCGGAAGGAGCGAGTTGGGAGGCGGTGGCATCTGGTCCAGTTGACATCATCGACCGCCTGGTGAGCACGCCTGTTGCAGCACATCTCCACGCCCACAGCGAGTACTCGCTGCTGGACGGTGCCTGCAAGATCGACGCGATGGCGGCAAGGGCGGCAGAGCTGGGGCAGCCGGCGCTGGGGCTCACCGATCACGGCGTGATGAACGGTGCGGTCGATCTCTACAAAGCGTGCAAGAAGCAGGGGATCAAGCCGATCATCGGGCTCGAGGCCTATTTCGTCGAGGATCGAAAGGCCATCAAGGAGCAGGCTCGCTACGAGCGCAACCACCTGACCCTGCTGGCTGAGAGCGGGGTCGGATTCGAGAACCTCGTCAAGCTCACGTCGGCGGGCTTCCTGGAGGGTTTCTCGCGCGGCAAGGCCAACGTCGACATGGAGCTGCTCTCCACGCACGCCGAGGGAGTGATCGTCCTCACCGGCTGCCTTCAGTCGCGCTTCTGCCGGCGCCTCGTCGAGGAGCGCCCGGACGACGCGCGCGCCCATGTCGACGACCTGTTCCAGGCGTTCGGCCCGGAGCAGGTCTACTTCGAGGTCCAGAAGAATCAGCTTGCCGAGCAGGACAAGGCGAACGAGGGCATCGTCCGCTTGGCCCGGGAGCTGAACCGTCCATTGGTGGGGACGGCCGATGTCCACTACCTGCGGCGCGAGGACTTCGACAACCATGCGGCGCTGCTCTGCGTGCAGACGAAGTCAACCATGGAAGCGCCGAAGCTCAGCTTCGACACAAACGAGTTCTTCCTCAAGAGCTCCGAGGAGATGGCCGAATCGTTCGCCGAGTGGCCCGAGGCGGTGGCGAGCACGGTTGAGATCGCCGCACGCTGCGACGTGGAGATCGAGCTGGGCAAGCTGCTGCTGCCGCGCTACCCGACGCCGGACGGCTCTGAGCCAGAGGAGATGCTGCGGCGGATCGCCGGCGACGGGCTGCGTGCTCGCTATGGCGACCCGCCCCCCGGGGAGGCGGTCGAGCGGCTCGAGTTCGAGCTCGGGGTGATCGAGGAGATGGGCTTCTCCTCCTACTTCCTGATCGTCTGGGACTTCGTTCGCTTTGCCAAGGAGAACGGGATCGCGGTCGGTCCCGGGCGCGGCTCGGCAGCAGGGTCAATCGTCTCCTACGGCCTCAACATCACCGACCTCGACCCGCTCGCCAACGACCTTCTGTTCGAGCGCTTCCTCAACCCGGGTCGCAAGTCGATGCCGGACATCGACATCGACTTCTCGGTGCGAGGCCGCGAGCGAGTGATCCGCTACGTGGCCGACAAATACGGCCGCGAGTCGGTTGCCCAGATCATCACCTTCGGCAAGATGGCCCCCCGCGCCGCCACGCGCGATGCGGCTCGCGTGCTCGGCTTCGACTACGGCAGCGGAGATCGCCTCGCCAAGCAGATTCCCGAGCCGATCCTCGGTCGCAACCCCTCCTTCGAGGAATGCCTGCGGCCCGGTCAGGAGTTGAAACAGACGTACGACTCCGAGCCGGATGCGAAAAGGATCATCGACGTCGCTCGGGGGTTGGAGGGCATCATCCGCAACAACTCGATCCACGCCGCCGCGGTGGTTATCGCCGATCGCCCGTTGCAGGAGATCGTCCCCCTGCAGCTCGCCGAGGATAGGAGCGCCTCTGTCGGAGTGAACGGGGACGGAAACGGCGGCAAGCCGGAGCGCCAGTACAAGATCGTCACCCAGTACTCGATGGGCCCGATCGAGGAGATGGGCCTGCTCAAGATGGACTTCCTCGGCCTGCGCAACCTCGATGTGATCGAGGATGCGGTCGACATCATTCACCGCTCCAGGGGGATCGAGCTGGAGATCGGCGAGATCCCGATGGACGACGCCAGGACGTTCGAGATGCTCTCGAAGGGCGACGGTACAGGCGTCTTCCAGCTCGAGTCCGAGGGCATGCGCGAGGCGATGAAGAAGGTGCGCCCGACGGGGTTCGACGACATCGTTGCGCTCGTCGCCCTCTACCGGCCCGGCGCCATGCGCTACATCCCGGACTACGCGAAGGGGAAGCGCGCTCCCGCCTCGGTGACGTATCCGGACGAGCGGCTGCGCCCGATCACCGAACCGACCTACGGCTGCGTTCTCTACCAGGAGCAGTTGATGGAGATCGCGAAGCGGATGGCGGGCTTCAGCCCCGCCGAGGCGGACGACCTGCGCAAGGCCATCGGCAAGAAGAAGCGTGAGTTGATGGCGACCATGAAGGCTAAGTTCATGGAAGGGATGAAGGCCTCGGGCACGGCGGCCCGGGTGGCGCTGGACATGTGGTCCCTGATGGAGGCGGCCGCCGATTACTCGTTCAACAAGTCCCACGCCGCCTGCTATGCGCTGATCGCCTACCGCACGGCCTACCTAAAGGCCAACTTCCCTGCCGAGTACATGGCCGCGGTGATCTCCTCGGTGATGAACACGAAGGACAAGGTGCCTTTCTTCGTCAACCGTTGCGAGGAGATGGACATCGAGGTGTTGCCACCCGACGTCAACTCCTCCGACCACGGCTTCGTCGTCAGCGAGAAGGCGATCCGCTTTGGGCTCGACGCGGTGAAGAACGTGGGTCGTGCCGCGGTCGATGCGATCCTGAGGGCGCGGGAGGACGGCGAGATCGTCTCGATCTGGGACTTCTGCGAGCGGGTCGACGCACGCGCGGTGAACAAACGAGCGATCGAGTGCCTGATCAAGTGCGGTGCGCTCGACTCGACCGGGGCGACGCGCAAGGGAATGCTGGAGGCGCTGCCGGCCGCTCAGTCGGCTGGGCAAAAAGCGCAGGAGGACGCGCAGCTGGGCCAGGGGTCGATCTTCGATGTCGGTGGCGGAGGGTCCGGCGGGGATGGGGAGGGCCCCTCCCGTGCCCATCACCGGCCACCGATCTCGGCTGCCGAGTTCGACCGTCGCGAGCTTCTTGCGATGGAGAAGGAGACGCTTGGCACCTTCCTGTCCTCGCATCCGCTCTCCGAAGTCCGCGACGCGCTGCGGGCGCGTGCCGACTGCACGCTCGCCGAGCTGGGCCGTAAGCCCGACGGCGCCTGGGTAACGGTTGGTGGGATCGTCGTCGACTGCAAGAAGATCCGAACGAAGAGCGGCTCGCAGATGATGTTCGCGACGCTCGATGACGTCGAGGGGCAGATCGAGCTGCTGGTCTTCAAGGCGGATGAGGCGTCCAGCGCTGCGGCAATCGTTCCCGACGCAGTCGTCCTCGTCCGAGGCCGCATCGACCACAAGGAGCGGGGCGAGACGAAGCTCGTGGTGCAGGAGGCCGAGCAGTTCCAGCCCGGCGACGCGGAGATCGCGCGCGCGGCGGCCGTGAGGAGCGCTCCCTCGGGGCCGGTGAAGCTGACGATCGATGCCGCGGAGCTGGACCGGCCCGGTGTGATCGACCAGCTGAAGGAAGTTTTCGAGCACCACAGGGGAGAGGCCGAGGTGCACCTTGCGATTCGCAACGGCAACGAAAAGCTCACCGAGGTGAAGCTCGGGGACCGCTACCGGGTACGCGCCTCGAGCGGCCTGCGTGCGGAGCTTGGACACGTCCTCGGCCCCAGCGCGCTCGCTGCCTAGGTGGTTGATGCAAACCCGCGCAACTCGGCGTCCTCGGTTGGGCGTCTTCGCTCACGAACCAGAACGGCGCGCGCATCGCTGCCCTCCCTTGCATCCACCAACCTGCTTGGTTTTCGCGGCCCTTCGTGGCCCTAGACTTTTCTTATGACGGCAACCCGCGAGAAGACCGGCGAGTGTCGCCGGTGCCGCTCGTTTTGCGACAGGATGATCGAGCCGCGCGGCTGCATCGAGATGGGCTGCCGTTTCCTCTACAGCTTCAACGACTCCCTGACCGGTATTCAGTACGTCGGGTGCATGCAGCGCGTCTTTAGGGCGACGGTCGAGCTCGATGCGGTGCTGCAGGTGGGCGGGTTCGGCGGGGTCAAGATGACCGGCGAGGCTCTGCCTCACTGCCCCTTCTCGGTCGAGCGGGCTTACGAGGGCGCTGGAGCGGAGTACGACTGCGTCAACCGCCGCTTCTTCGACTGCGCGGATGAAGGCCCAGAAGGTCTCAGAGCCTTCGACCTGCGCGACATCTCATCGGGGTCGATCGGCGTATAACAACGACATATTTCCGTGTAGTATCGCTGGCCATGAGCGATACAGCGGCAGTGGCAAGTGCGGATCAGATCGTGGAGGAGGCGACCGCCAGCGGCGCTTCGTCGGACGGCGTCAAGTTCACGCTCGAGCTGAACCAGGACCAGAAGGACATCCAGGAGTGGGTCCACGGCTTCGCGGAGGGGGTTGTGCGCCCGGCCGCGGCCGAGTGGGACGAGCGCGAGGAGACCCCCTGGCCGATCATTCAGGAGGCGGCCAAGATCGGGCTCTACGGCTTCGAAGCGCTCGGCCAGTTCTGGGCCGACGAGACCGGCCTGACGCTGCCGATCGCCAACGAGGAGCTCTTCTGGGGCGACGCGGGAATCGGGATGGCCATCATGGGCACGTCGCTCGCCGTCGCAGCGATTTTCGGGCAGGGTACCCCGGAGCAGATGGGGGAGTGGATCCCGCAGTGCTTCGGCACGGCGGACGATCCTAAGGTGGCCTCCTTCTGCGCCTCGGAGCCCGACGCGGGCTCGGACGTCTCGGCGATTCGCACCACCGCCAAGTACGACGAGGCCAAGGACGAGTGGCTGCTGAACGGCCAGAAGGCCTGGGCAACCAACGGCGGCATCGCCGACGTGCACGTGGTCATAGCCTCGGTCGATCGCGAGCTTCGCTCGCGTGGGCACGCCGCCTTCGTTATCCCACCGGGGACGAAGGGCTGCGAGCAGGGCGCCAAGGTCAAGAAGCACGGCCTGCGGGCTTCGCACACCTCCGACGTCCACCTCGACGACTGTCGTATACCGGGCTCCTGTCTGCTCGGCGGCAAGGAGAAGCTCGACGAGCGCCTGGCGCGGGTGCGTGAGGGCAAGCGCTCCAAATCGCAGGCGGCCATGCAGACCTTCGAAGCAAGCCGGCCGACGGTCGGCGCCCAGGCGCTGGGCATCGCCCGCGCCGCGTATGAGTACGCGCTCGACTACGCGAAGGAGCGCGAACAGTTCGGCCGGCCGATCATCGACAACCAGGCGATTGCCTTCGCGCTTGCGGACATGAAGCTCGAGATCGACGCCGCCCGGTTGCTGGTCTGGCGTGCCGCATGGATGGGGCGCACCGGCCAGAGGTTCGAAAACGCCGAGGGCTCGATGTCGAAGCTGAAGGCGGGCGAGGTGGCCGTTTGGGCGACCGAGCGGGCGATCCAGATCCTCGGCGGCAACGGCTACACCCGGGAGTACCCGGTCGAGCGGATGCACCGCGACGCGAAGATCTACACGATCTTCGAGGGGACCTCGGAGATCCAGCGCCTGGTCATCTCGCGGGCCATCTCGGGCCTCCAGATCAGGTAGCGCGGTCGCGCTGTCTGAGGCCCATTCGGCGCAACCGCTTTGCGGCCTGGACTTCCTTTCTGTCCGGCCCTTTCTTCTCCGGCCCGGGCGTCTCCAATGTTGCCGGAAGCCCCTCGAACCTGGGCTCCGAAAGGAAGGCGGCGAGGCCGTGCTTGCCCATCTCGCCCAGACCGATGCTGGCGTGCCGGTCACGGCACGAGCCGAGCGGCGCAGCGGCGTCGTTGACGTGGACGCAGCGCAGGCGGTCCAGGCCTACCTTCGCGTCGGCTTCGTCGAGAACCTCAGAGAGACGCTCGGCGTTGGTGATGTCGTAGCCCTGTACGAAGAGGTGGCAGGAGTCAAGGCAGAGGCCGAGACGCTCACCCCCCCCGGCAAGTTCGATCAGCTTCGCGGTCTGATCGAAATCACGTCCAAGGAGCCCCTTGTGCCCGGCGGTCTGCTCGAGCAGAAGCGGGCAGCGGTCGCTGCTCTTCAGTGCCGCCGCGATCGTCTTCGCCGCTCGTTTCATCGACGGCGCGAGCGGCTCGCCTTTCTGTGCGCCCGGGTGTAGGACCACTCCTGCGGCGCCGATCTCGTCGCCGATCCGCAGGGCGTGGACCAGGGAGGCCCGGGACTTCTTGCGCAGCTCGGCGTCCCTGGTCGCGCAGTTGATCAGGTAGACGGCGTGAATCACGACCGCCTCGATGGGCGAGTCGTCCATCGCGCGCCGGAAGGCGGCGAAGTCCTCGTCCCCGTACCGGGTCGGCCGCCACATCCGGGGACTCTGGTGAAAGATCTGAATCGACTCGCAGCGGAGGTCGGTCCCGCGCGCGATGGCGCGGTGGAGCCCCCCTGCGGTGGAAACATGCGCGCCGATCAGCATGAGTTCCGCATAGTCGCCGCCTGTTCGGTCATTCGCACGACCGATGGCGCCTATGGCGCTGTGCCTCGATCTCCTTGCGAACCGCGTCCAACCCCTCCTCGGAGAGGCGAGCGCGATTGCGACCGCCGCTCGCTGAGACTTCCTGCCATGAGGCTGCGGTGAAGGCCTCGTTTGGTCCACGCCAAACACTCGCGCCGTCAGCCAGGAACTGAGGAGCGAAGCGCCACCGCTTGTACCCACCGGACCGCCACGCCGGCTTGATCGCCAGCCGCTCCTGCCTTGCCCCGGTGGTCAGGCCGGCCCAGGTCGATAGGTCACCGTCAGTCGCGACGCAGACGAACAGACCGGCCCTCGAGACAGGCGGGTCTTGCGTATTGCAGGCCCGGCTATCTCCGACCAAGGTCTCAGGATCGAGCCGGGCCACGATGCCGGGCTCAATCTCATCCACGCCGATGGGCATGGGCGCGAGGGGTCTCTTACCCGCCGCGGGAGGTGTCGCCCGGGGCGGCGCGGTGGGTTTCTCGCTCGACCCGGCAGGGGTCGCCTGCGGCGGGGGCGGCGCAATTCCCGCCTCCGAAAAGGCCTCTCTCAGATTTCGGGCCAAGTTGCCGCCCCTCCCATCATCGACGGAAGTTTGCCGCAATTGCTGCGTGGAGTGCGGCCTTGGCCACCTCGACCCCAACGCTAGGGTTTCGGTCTTGCCGCCGGCTTCGAGAGCAGTGGCGGCGTTGTGGAAACATGCGCGCCGATCAGCATCGTGCCTGAAGACTCCCCCATCCGCCTGAGGTTCGCTCCCTCGCCGACTGGCGCTCTGCACATCGGCGGGGCGAGGACGGCACTCTACAACTGGCTGGCGGCGCGCCGGTCCGGCGGCTCCCTGGTCCTGCGGATCGAGGACACCGACCGCGAGCGCTCGACCGAGGAGAACGTCGAGCAGATTATCGATGCGCTCCGCTGGCTGGAGCTCGATTGGGATGAGGGCCCCGTTTCCCAGGCCTCCCGCGCCGATCTCCACCAGGCTGCCCTGCGGCGGCTGCTCGAGAGCGGCGCCGCCTACCACGACTCGGCGACGGCCAAAGACGTCGAGGCATGGAAGGCCGAGCACGGTGCCGACCGCGGTTACCGGGGGGAGCCCGTCGAGGAGCCGAACGCGGCCGTTCGGCTCCGGGTTCCGGAGAGCGGGGAGACCGTCGTGCATGACGTGATCCGCGGCCCGGTCCGCTTTCCGAATCGGAGCTACGACGACTTCGTGATCGCCCGCGGCGACGGCTCCGTCCTCTACAACTTCGCGGTCGCGGTCGACGACGCCGAGATGGGGATCAGCGACGTCGTTCGGGGCGACGACCACCTCTCCAACACGCCGAAGCAGCTGCTGGTCCTTGCCGCACTGGGCCACGAGCCTCCGCGCTACGCCCACCTGCCGTTGCTGCACGGCCCGGACGGGCGGAAGCTCTCCAAGCGCCATGGCGCTGCCTCGGTGCAGGAGCTGCGGGATGCCGGTTACCTGCCTGCCGCGGTTCGCAACTACCTTGCGCTGCTGGGGTGGGGCGCCGCCGACGACACGACGCTGATGTCGACCGAGGAGCTGATCGAGCGCTTCCGGATCAAGGATGTCGGCCGTGCGGCGGCGATCTTCGACGAGAAGAAGCTGCGTTGGATCAATGGGCGCTTCATGCGAGAGATGCCGCTCGAGGATTACACGGAGGTGGTGGCCAAGCGTTTGGGGCGTGCCCCGGACGAACGGCTGAGGGTTGCTTGCCAGATCGTCCAGGAGAAATCCCAGACGTTGGCAGAGGTGTGGCCGCTTGTCCGGTTTCTCTTCGAAATGCCCGACGTCGACGAGAAGTCGTGGCGCAAGGTCATGAAGGGAAACGCTCGGGAGTTCCTGGTCGCGGCCCGCGAGGCTCTGGCTGCCGCCGACGGCTTCGACGCAGCCGCGGTCGAGGAGGCGCTGTCACCGCTCCCGGATCGTTTCGAAGTCGGCGCGGGGCGGATCTATCAGCCGATCCGGGTTGCCATCACCGGCGGTTCTGTTTCGCCCGGCATCTTCGAGTCTCTGGCCGCGCTCGGCCGCGATGAATCCCTGGCGCGAATCGACGCTTCGGTGGAACGCCTCCAGCACTGAATCGCCGGTACCGGAAGGAACACGGTGAAGGGTCTCCCACTATTGGGGAGGAGGCGGCTAAACCGAACGTTCCCCCCTGCCGATGACGTGTTGCAGGACAACTTTCATCATGGCGGCGATCAAGTCACAAGTGAACGGGAAGGTCAAGGCGGAAGCCGTAAACGGCAAGGCCGAGACCGTCAACGGCAAGCGAGCCAACGCCCCAGCCGCGCCGGGTGCACGCCTCGCAGCGGCGTTCGAAGCGGTGGAGCGTTTCCCCGCGCTGGTCGAGTCCCGCTCCAGGGTGATGCGGGCCGCAACAGCGGATACCCCACGTGTGGGTGAGGTGGTGAAGGCGGTCGAGGCCGATGTCGCCCTGACCATCGCCGTGCTGCGATCCGCCAACCACTCGCGCTCAAACTCCCCCGGCGGAATCGGAAGCGTGCCCGAGGCGGTGGACGTACTGAAGCCGTCCGGTGTCCTGGCGATCGTCGGCACCGCGCCGGTGTTCGACTTCTTCGAGCCCAACGGCGGTTGGGAGCTGCGACCGGAGCGCTTCCGCGTTCACGCGCTCGCAACCCAGCAGGCCGCGGAGCAGTTGGGTCGCGCGGTTGGCTGGGACGATCGCGATGAGCTGGCTGTGGCCGCCCTCCTGCACGACATCGGCCGGCTTGTCATCTCCAAGCTGCACCCCGGTCACCGGACCTACTTCGACGCCGCATCGCGAACGCCCGAGCAGCGGATCCGCGACGAACGGGAGCAGCTTGGGATCGACCATGCGCTGGTGGGCGGGGTCCTGGCAAGGCGCTGGAACGTGCCGCAGCGGATCGCCGTGGCAATTGAGCGCCATCACGCCGAGGATGCCGACGGACTGGCGGCGATGCTGGCGGGCGCCGACATGGTGGCCCACTACGCGCAGGGAGAGGTCGTGACGCCGGAACGCCTGCGCTCGGTTGCGAGGCGCTGCGGGCTCGGGCCGGACGCGCTTCGCGACCTGCTCTACGAGCTTCCCTACAGGCGCCAGAACGGCCGGCGGGTTAGCGAGCCATGTCCACTCTCAGCGCGGGAGTTGGACGTCCTCCGGTACCTCTCCGAGGGCATGGTCTACAAGCAGATCGCGGGCGAGATGGAGCTCTCGGTTTCGACCATCCGCACGCACCTGCATAACGTCTACGGCAAGATCGGCGCCGTGGACCGGGCGCAAGCCGTCCTCACGGCTCGCGATCGCGGCTGGATCTAACCGGCCCGGTTCGGGCCGGCGCCTGATCCGGCCTAATCGATCAGACAATCCCTGAGCGCCATGGCCACCGCGTGTGTGCGGTTGCGGGCACCCAGCCGAGCGACGGCGTTCTTCGTGTGGGTCTTGACGGTTTCCTCGCTGAGACCGAGCTCGCGTGCCGCAAGCGTGGTCGTCCCGCCGTCGGCAAGCAGCTGCAGGATCTCCCGCTGGCGCCTGGTGAGCCTGCCCCGGCTCCCCTTCGGGGGAACCGTCGGGTCGATGAAGTGCTCCTGGCCGAGTGCGGCGTGCACGGCCCGGCAAAGGTCATCGGCGCTTGCGGTCCGCGAAACGTACGCCGTGGCACCGGCCTGCAGTGCGGCGGTTGCGATGTGGCGGTCTGCGCGCTCGCCGTGGGCAACGATGCCGAGGCCGGGCTCGGTCTTGCGCAGCGCTCGGATTGCCTCGTCGCCGCTCAGCGCGCCGTCGGTATCCGTCGGGCCCCTGCGCAGGTCGACGATCGCGACATCGATGCTGCCGATGTCGCGGATCAGCTCCACCGCCTCCTGCCGGCTCTCGGTCTCGTGGACGTGGAAGTCGCCCTTCAGGGTCTCGCGCACCCCAAGCCGAACCAGCGGGTGACCGTCGATCACGAGGCAGTGAGGGCGAGCGCTCAGGACTGCTTTCCGATCTGCTCGGGTGTTCGCAAACGGCACCAGCGCCGATGCCGATGCACGGAGCAAGGATCCTAACCCAGCCGGGTCCGCGCCGTGCGGTAGAAAGGTCGATGTGATCTCGATCACCTCCAAGTCGCGCTACGCCGTTGTCGCGATGGCGGAGCTCGCTCGCTCGGGACAGGGGCCGGTGCCGATCAAGGAACTCGCCGAGCGGCGCGGGATTCCCGAGCAGTTCCTCGAGCAGCTCTTCTCCACCCTGCGCAGGGCGGGGCTCCTGACCAGCCACCGCGGAATGAAGGGCGGCTACACGCTGTCTCGACCCGCTGATGAGATCACCGTGCTCGAGGTCGTCCAAACCCTCGACGGCAAGGTGGGGCAGGAGGCCGACGAGGCGGGGGGGATCTGGGCGGAGGGAGTTGCAGCGCTGCGCAACGTGTTCGGCCAGACCACGATCGCCGAAGTCGCCCGCCGCGAAGCCGAGGACGCCGGTGCGGGGATGTACTTCATCTGATGTGCCGGTTCACGGTTGGGCGGGAAGGCGGTGGCAGGTGAGGATCGGGGCTGAGGCCTCAGCGGTGGTGGGAGGGACGCCCCTTGTGGCGCTGCGGCGGCTCGGCGAGGGGCTGGAGGCCGAGGTCTGCGCGAAGCTCGAGTACTTCAACCCCGGCGGGTCGGTGAAGGACAGGATCGGGGTGGCGATGATCGACGCCGCGGAGCGGGACGGGTTGATCGAGCGCGGGCGCTCGGTGATCGTCGAGCCGACCAGCGGCAACACGGGGATTGCGCTGGCCGTGGTCTGCGCGGCGCGCGGATACGAGCTGATCCTGACCCTGCCCGAGGGGATGAGCCGCGAGCGCGCCAAGCTGCTGCGCTCCTACGGCGCCGAAGTGCGCGAAACGCCGTCCCTGGGGGGGATGGCCGAGGCGGTTGAGCTCGCGGAGGAGATCTGCGAGCAGCGCAAGGCGTTCATGCCGCAGCAGTTCTCGAACCCGGCGAACCCGGAGGTGCACCGCCGCACCACCGCCGAGGAGATCTGGCGCGACACCGATGGCCAGGTGGATGCCTTCGTCGCCGGCGTCGGCACGGGCGGCACGATCACCGGGGTGGGAACCATGCTGCGCGAGCGCAGCCCCGACGCGCTGATCGTCGCGGTCGAGCCGGCGACCTCCCCGGTCCTCTCCGGGGGGGCGCCCGGACCGCACAAAATCCAGGGAATCGGTGCCGGGTTCGTCCCCAGCGTGTTGGACCGTTCGGTGATCGACGAGACCGTCGCGGTCGCGGACGAGGACGCGCTGGAGATGGCGCGCCTGACAGCCCGGGAGGAGGGGATCCTGGCGGGGATCTCCGCTGGGGCCAACATCAAGGCGGCGCTGGAGGTCGCGGCACGGCCGGAGCTGGCGGGCAAGCGGGTCGTGACGATCGTCTGCGACTCGGGCGAGCGGTACATGTCCCTACCCTTCTTTGCACCATGAATGCGCTGGGGCGGGTCATCGACGAGGTCAGGGCGGATGTCGCCGCAGCCCGGGACCGCGATCCGGCAGCGCATGGCGTATCGACCCTCGAGATCCTCTCGAGCTGGGCGGGGGTGCAGGCGCTGCTGGCGCACCGCGTGGCGCACGCTCTGACCGAGGCGCGGGTTCCGCTGGTGCCACGCGCGATCGCCTATCTGAGCCGCGCGGTCACGGGAGTCGAGATCCACCCCGCTGCGCGGATCGGAGCCGAGTTCTTCATCGACCACGGCTCGGGCGTGGTGGTGGGCGAGACCGCCGAGATCGGCAGGCGCGTAACGCTCTACCAGGGGGTGACGCTCGGAGGCACGGGTCTCCAGCGCGGCAAGCGGCACCCGACGCTCGGGGACAATGTCACCGTCGGCTCGGGCGCCAAGCTGCTGGGCCCGATCTCGGTGGGCGACGGCGCCAAGATCGGCGCAAACACCGTCGTCGTCGAGGATGTTCCACCGAGCTCCACCGTGGTCGGCAACCCCGGCCATCCGGTCAGGGTGGAAGGGAGACGGGTCGAGGGGCCCGACGCCGATTGGATCCACCTGCCGGACCCGATTGCCGACGCGATCAAGAGCCTCTCGGCGCGGATTGTCGAGCTGGAACAGCGAATTGCCGCCCTCGACGGCGGGGAGCAACCGAGGGGCGGCGAGGCCGAGCTGCGCTCCCGTACCGGACGCTCCTCCGCCGGGGGCTGAGCTCGGGAACCCCCGCCGCGCGCGCCTCTATTCTCGACGGGTGACGTTCCAAGCTGAGCCGGACACTCCAGCGAGCACGGCGGCCCCCCCGGGGGGCGCCCCAACAGAGCCGGGCGCCGATCGCGCCGAGCGCCTGCTCTCGGAGCTCAACGAGCCCCAGCGAGAGGCTGTCCGCCACGGTGGCGGGCCGTTGCTCGTGCTGGCCGGGGCCGGATCCGGGAAGACGCGGGTTCTGACACACCGGATTGCCTACCTGCTTGCGACAGAAGTCGCGCGTCCGGGGGAAATCCTCGCCATCACATTCACCAACCGGGCGGCGAAGGAGATGCGCGAGCGAGTGGAAGCGCTGGTCGGCCGCTCGGCGCGGGCGATGTGGCTGACCACCTTCCATTCCGCCTGCGCCAGGATGCTGCGTGCCGATGCCGAGCGGCTCGGCTACACCCACGGTTTCACGATCTACGACGAGGCCGACTCGCTGCGCATGCTCAAGCGCTGCATGAGCGAGCTGGAGATCGACCCGAAGCGCTTTCCAGCGCGCGCGATTCACACCCAGATCTCCGGCGCCAAGAACCAGCTGCTCGACCCCACCGCCTACGCCGAGGGCCAGACGGGCGCCTTCGAGGAAGTGGTTGCGAAGGCCTACCTGCTCTACGAAAAACGGATGCTGGCGGCCAACGCAATGGACTTCGATGACCTGCTGGTCTGCAACGTCCGCGCATTGGAGCGCTTCGAGGAGGTGCGGGACCGTTGGCGCCGCACCTTTCGCCACGTGCTGGTCGACGAGTACCAGGACACCAACCACGCGCAGTACCGGTTCCTGCAGCTGCTCACGGACGGGCACGGCAACCTGATGGTCGTCGGCGATGAGGACCAGTCGATCTACGGGTTCCGCCATGCCGACATCCGCAACATCCTCGACTTCGAGCGCGACTTCCCAGAGGCCGAGGTGGTCAAGCTGGAGCAGAACTACCGCTCGACGCAGACAATCCTCTCCGCCGCCAACGCGGTTGTCGCGCGCAACCGCGACCGGCGCCCGAAGCGGCTCTGGACCGAGTTGGACGGCGGCGAGCCGGTGCAGCTCTGTGAGCTCTCCGATGAGCACGAGGAGGCGCGTTGGGTGGCGGGGGAGATAGAGCGCCTCGGCTCCGACGACGGCGTGCGGCGCGAGGACATCGCGGTCTTCTACCGCACCAACGCGATGAGCAGGGTGCTGGAGGACACGCTCGTCCGCTTCGAGCTGCCCTACCAGGTGATCGGCGGCATCAAGTTCTACGAGCGATCGGAGATCAAGGACGCGATCGCCTATCTCAGCCTGCTTGTGAACCCCGCCGATCAGGTGTCCTTTGCACGCATCGTCAACTCTCCTCGCCGCGGTATCGGGAGGACCAGCCAGGGTCGGCTGGCCGGCTACGCCAATACGACGGGCCTTCCGATCTGGGAAGTCGCCGGCATGCCGGAGGACGTGCCCGGGTTGAGTGCGGCAGCGTCCAAGGCCATTGCTCGGTTCCACGAGACGATTGAGGACCTGCGGCGGAGGGCCGGCACGGCTTCCGTTGCCGAGTTGTTGGAGGCCACGCTGCGGGAGACGGGGTACCTGGACGCGCTGGCAGCCGAGCGGACCGTCGAGGCCGAGGGCCGGGCCGAGAACCTCGAGGAGCTGGTCGGCGTCGCCGCCGAGTTCGACGTGAACCATGCGCTCGAGGGGGAGGGGAGCGGGACGCCGCTGGAGGAGTTTCTTCAGCAGATCTCCCTCTACACGGAACAGGACGGGATGACCGACGAGTCGGTTGTCACGCTGATGACGCTGCACAACGCCAAGGGGCTCGAGTACGACGCGGTGTTCATCGTCGGCTGTGAGGACGGTGGATTCCCGCACATGCGGGCGCTGGAAGAGGGAGGCGAAGAGGAGGAGCGCCGCCTTTGCTACGTGGGGATCACCCGCGCCCGGCAGCGGCTCTACATGACCTGGGCGCGGGAACGACGGCTGTTCGGGCGCTCCCAGCACAACCTGCCCTCTCGCTTCGCCGACGAGCTGCCCGCCGAGCTGACCGAGCGTCACTCGACCCGGCCAGGTGCGGGGGTGAGCCGGCAGGCGGGGCGGCCGGATGCCCCACGGCCTCCGGAGGCCGGCCCGGCACTCGAGCTGAAGGCGGGCGACGATGTCATTCACGCGAGCTTCGGCGACGGCGTTGTGACCGCGGTGGAGCCGGGTGGAGTGGTAGCCGTCCGATTTGCCAGCGACGGATCGGAGCGCAAGCTGATGGCCGATTACGCGCCGATCAGGAAGCGGTAGGGGTTTGACCGCTCGCCTCATCGACGGCAGGGAGATCGCTGCTTCGGTGCGCCAGCGGGTTGCCGCGGAGGCGGCCTCCTTCGAGGCGGACACCGGTAGGCCTCCGGCCCTCGCGACCGTGCTGGTCGGGGACGATCCCGCCTCGCAGATATACGTCAGCAACAAGCACAAGGCATGCGCGGAGGCGGGCATCCGCTCCCTCAACCACGACCTCCCGGCGGAGACGACCGAGAACGAGCTCCTCGAGCTGGTCGGCGAGCTTGGTCTGCACGACGAGGTCGACGGCATCCTCGTCCAGCTGCCGCTTCCGGAGCGGATAGACCCCGATCGGGTTGTTGCGGCAATCGACCCCGGAAAGGACGTCGACGGGCTGACCCCGGCCAACGCCGGCCTGCTGGCCCATGGGATGCCAGGGTTGGTTCCCTGCACGCCGGCCGGGGTGATGGAGCTGCTCCGGCACGAGGGCATCGAGCTTGAAGGTGCCGAGGCGATCGTGGTTGGACGCTCGAAGCTGGTTGGCGTTCCGGTGGCCCGGCTGCTGCTTTCGGCGAACGCGACCGTGACCGTTTGTCACTCGCGCACGCGCGACCTTCCCGCGGTCTGCCGCCGGGCCGACGTGCTGGTCGCGGCGGTGGGCGTGCCCCGCCTGCTGGGCGCCGAGGCGGTCAAGCCGGGTGCCGTGGTGATCGACGTGGGCATGAACCGGACCGGCGACGGCCTCTGCGGCGATGTCGACTTCGAGCCCGTGTCCAAGGTAGCCGCGGCGATCACTCCGGTTCCCGGCGGGGTCGGCCCGATGACGATCGCGATGCTGCTGGTCAACACGCTGGCTGCTGCCCGAGCTCGGGTGTAGGGTCCGGCCAACCCATATGTCCCACGGAGGGAAATGCAGATGGACGTAAACAGGTTGAGCCCGGGAGAGAAAATCGCCGGAATTGCCGGGATCGCACTGATCCTGATCATGTTCATTTTCGACTGGTACACGATCGAGGCCAGCTTTGGCGCTTCTTGGTGCCTCAAGCGGTGGTAACGCTTGGGAGAGCTACAGCTTTGTGGACATCGTGCTGTTCTTAACGGCACTGTCCGGGATAGCGCTGGCCCTTATCGCTGCGAGCGACCAGGACATGGGCTCGCCGCTCCCCATGAGCACAATCGTCACTGTACTGGGCGGTCTGTCGACCGTCCTGGTCCTCTTCAGGATCATCGACAAGCCGGGTTTCGATATTCCCGGCGGCACCCCGGGTGTGAGCGTCGGCCTGGCCATCGGCGTGTTTCTCGGCCTGATTGCCTCGGCGGCTGTGGCGTATGGCGGATACCGCACCATGCAGGAGGAGGGCACGTCCTTCTCCGACACCGCCGACCGGCTGTCCAGTGGCCCCGGCTCCGGCGGCGCCCCACCGAGTGGAGGCCCGCCGCCCCCTCCGCCGCCCCCGCCGCCATCGCAGCAACCTCCGCCCCCGCCACCCCCGCCGAGCGTCGGCTGACGGACGGCACCAGCGGGGTCCTACGAAGGTACGACCCCGCTGGCCACCTGCTTGGCGAAGGCGATGATCGTCATCATCGGGTTGACCCCAACTGAGGTGGGGAAGAGGGAGGCGTCGGCCACGTAGAGGCCCGTGACGCCGTTGACCGAGCCGTCGGCGGCGCACACGCCCTCGCCATCGCTGGCGGCGATCCGCGCCGTGCCCATCGGGTGGAACGCCTCGAGGCGGAGCTCCGATGGCTTGAACGACGCCGCCTCGAAGTCCGGTAGCTCACCGGGTCGCAGCGTCGGAATCCGTCCAATGTTCGGGTAGACCTCGAGCGCTCCAGCCGCAAAGTGGACTTCGGCGGCCCGGGCGATGCCGAAGGCGAGGCGGTTCGCGTCCTGCGGGGTCAGGTTGTAGGTCGTGCGCGTCGACCCGTCTCGGGCCATCCCAACCCGGCCGGCGGACGCGTCGGAGAGGTGCACGCCGATCGATCCGATCTGACCGAAGCGGAGCATCGCCTTCTGATGCTCGCGCCCGGTGCCGAGCAGCCACGCTCCGCCGAACGGCAGCGGCGTGAAGGTCGCCTCGAGCAGGATGCGCTCCGGCTCCCACTGGTCGACGTAGTAGCTCTGCATCACCCCCTCCCAGCCACGCACCTCCTCCTGATAGCGGGCGCCCACCCAGCAGGCGGGGTGGATATGGAGATTGCGACCGACCTGGTTCCCGCCAAGGCCGGAGCGCAGCAGCAGCTCCGGCGTGCCCAGCGCTCCGCCGGCGACGATCGTTGCCTGCCGGGCGCGGACCGTGTAGGGGCGGCGAGTGCCATTGCCCTCAGGACTGCCGGTGGTGGCGCAGCGCACGCCGGTCGCGCGACCGTCCTCGACCAGGACGCGACGCGCCTCGACGCCTGCCCGGAGCCGCGCCCCGGCCGCGACGGCGCGCGGCAGGTAGCTGACGTGCATGCCTCGCTTGGCGTCGATCTCGCAGCCAAACGGGCAGGAGCTGCACTGCACGCAGCTGCCGGCGTTGCGCGAGATCGGGCCGCCACTCGCGCCGATTGCGCGTGATCCCTCCATCGCCAGCTGGCCATTGCGCCCCATTCGCTCGGGGTCGAGGGGTGTGACGCGCAGGAACTCCTCCGCCTCGGCGAAGTGGGGGTCGAGGTCATTTGCCCACCCGATGCCGTGGCGATCGCGCCAGCTGTCGAGAACCGGCTGCGGAGCGCGGAAGCAGGTGCCTGAGTTGATCACGGTGGTCCCCCCGACGGCTCTTCCGATCGGGACGGGGATGGGCGGGCGCCCCTCGGCCATGGTCAGTCCGCCGTCGCGGTACAGGGAGGCGATCGCCTCGAGCGGGTGGTGGGGAT
This sequence comes from uncultured Solirubrobacterales bacterium, assembly GCA_963707965.1. Classification (GTDB taxonomy): domain Bacteria; phylum Actinomycetota; class Thermoleophilia; order Solirubrobacterales; family 70-9; genus VRUE01. The sequence goes on along the minus strand of CAVPRR010000006.1, from coordinate 501,496 downwards.
AGCTGTCGCGGTTGTAATGGTCGCCGGCCTCGAGCACGATCACGTCGAGTCCTGCCTCGGCGAGCGTCGCGGCGGCAGCCGCGCCTCCGGCGCCGGAGCCGATTATGACGACGTCGCAGTCCTCGCCGTCGCCGTCGGGGGCTGTATCGCCGAGCGGTCCTGCCGGCTCCGGCAGCGAGCCGTCGGCAAGGCCGCAGCTCGTCTGCAGGCCGAGCCGTTTCTCGACCCGCGAGTCGATCGCGTAGCCGATCGTGGTGAACGTTTTCGCCATCAGCAACAGCTCGTGGTGCAGTCCGGAGCCGGAGCGCTCCATGCGTTGCAGGAAGTCTTCGCGGGCACCGAGGTCCAGGCGGCTGAACCGCCAGGGGAAGGGCAGCCACTCGAAGACCCGCATGCCGAGCCTGATGCGGGTCAGAAGGCGGGGGGACAGCGAGGTCAGGAACCGACCGACCGGCCCCGATACGTCAATGTCGCGCTCTGCGGCGGGCAGTCCGTCGACGCCGGGTGCCATCGCTTCGCAGATTGCGCTCAGGGTCCGCTGCTCGGCGGCCGAGAGCCCCGGCGCGCGCTGTCAACCGGGCGCTGCAGCGCGGCCGACGCGCCCCGCCAGCGACCAGAGCCAGAGCGCCACAAGCGCCAGGAAGCCGTCGACCAGGAAGTTGAGCAGGTAGATGAAGACGTCCTGGTCGAAGACATAGAAGCCGAGCGAGCCGAGCGAGGACGCCGTCTTGCCCGCCGCGAGCACCAGCAGCAGCGGGCGGTAGCGGACGACATCGGACTGGGCGACCAGGCAGATCCCGGTGATGACCACCATGTACGCGAACCCGAGGGCGAGCCAGAGCTGCTCCTGGGTGTGGGGGGCAGCCGTGAAGCTGCCGATCGAGTCGCCCAGATCGGAGATCGTGTCGAGGACCCCGCTGGGGACTGCGATGAAGAGGATGCCGACGACCGCAAAGCTGGCAGCCAGCAGCCGCAGGCTCAGCACCACGAGCGCCTCTGCTCTTGCTCCCCGCATCGTTGGCGGGACAATAACTGGCTGACTGGCCAGGTGGAGGCGCGGCAACCCCTGGGTCGCACCTAGAATGGCCCCGTGATCGAGCGGGAACAGGTGCTCTACGTCGCCAGGCTGGCCCGGCTGCGGCTGTCCGCGGAGGAGGTGGAGCGGATGGCGGGGGAGCTCTCGGGGATTCTCGAGCATGTGGACCGGATTGGGCAACTGGAGCTGGACGACGTGCCGCCCACCTCGCACGTGGTTGAGCTGGAGAACGTCCTGAGACCCGACGAGCCGCGGCCCAGCTGGCCACGGGAGGCCGTCCTGGGCCAGGCGCCCGATCCGGCCGAGGGCGCCTTCCGGGTCCCCTCGCCGCAGGCCGACTCCTGATGGCGGACCTGCTGGAGCTGAGCGTCGCCGAAGCCGCGGCGGGCATCGCGAAGGGCGATGTCTCCCGCGAGGAGTACTTCGAGGCCTGGCGCAGGGCGGCCGCCGGCGATGAGCTGGGTGCCTATCTCTGGCAGTCCGAGGAATCGCCGGCCGGAGTCCCGGTTGCCGTCAAGGACATCTTCTGCACCGAGGGCATTCCGACCACGGCCGGTTCGCGCATCCTCGAGAACCACGTGCCGCTCTACACGGCAACGGCCGTGCGACAGCTTGCGGAGGCGGGCTTCCAGGTGCTGGGCAAGACCAACATGGACGAGTTCGCGATGGGGTCCTCGAACGAGAACTCCGCCTTCGGGCCGGTGCGCAATCCCTGGGACCGTGGGCGCGTTCCGGGCGGCTCCTCCGGCGGCTCGGCTGCGGCGGTGGGCGGCGGCCTCGCGCCGTGCGCGATCGGCACCGACACCGGCGGCTCGATTCGCCAGCCAGCCGCGCTCTGCGGGATCGTCGGGCTGAAGCCCACCTACGGGGCCATCTCGCGCTACGGGATGATCGCCTTCGCGTCCTCGCTCGACCAGTGCGGGCCGCTGACCCGCGACGTCACCGACGCTGCGCTGCTGCTCGGCGTGCTGCAGGGGCGCGACCCCTGCGACTCGACCTCGGTTGGGATCGAGGGCGGCGTGAGGGCGCCGAGCCAGGAGGACCTCGAGGGGCTGCGCTTTGCGGTTCCGGCCGAGCTTGCCCACGACGCGATCGAGCCGGGCGTGCGTGCGGTCTTCGAGTCCACCCTGGCGAGGATCGAGGGCCTCGGAGGCGAGATCGCCGAGGCGCCGCTCCCGCACGCCGAGCATGGCATCTCCGCCTACTACGTCATCGCGCCGGCGGAGGCGTCTTCGAACCTCGCCCGCTACGACGGAGTCCGCTACGGGATGCGCTCGGAGAGCTCGGGGGGCCTGATCGAGATGTACGAGGGCACGCGGGCCGAGGGCTTTGGGGCGGAGGTGAAGCGCCGCATCATGCTCGGCACCTACGCCCTCTCCTCCGGCTACTACGAGGCCTACTACGGGCAGGCGCAGAAGGTGCGCACGAAGATCGCCGCCGACTACGCGGCGGCCTTTTCTGCGTTCGACTTCGTCGTTACCCCGACCTCGCCCTCGGTTGCCTTCGGCCTCGGTGAGAAGACCGACGACCCGCTGGCGATGTACATGAACGACTTCTTCACGGTGCCGATGAGCCTCGCCGGCATCCCGGCGATCTCGATCCCGGCCGGGCTTGCCGAGCCGGAGGGGGGAGGCCCGCGGCTGCCCGTCGGCTTCCAGATCGCCGCCCCGGCCTTCGGCGAGCAGCGACTTCTCGAGGCCGCCTATGCGCTGGAGCAGGAGATCGGGTTCGACGCGAGGCCCGCTCACGCAAACGGGGCCCCCCGATGACCGCGGAGCTGGAGGCCGTGATCGGGCTGGAGATCCACGTTCAGCTCTCGACCCGCACCAAGATGTTCTGCGGCTGCGAGCTCTCCTTCGGCGACGAGCCAAACGTCCACACCTGTCCGGTCTGCCTCGCCCACCCGGGGGTGCTGCCGGTGCCCAACGAGGAGGCGATTCGCTACGCATTGAAGATCGCCGCCGCTCTGGACTGCGACGTCGCGCCGCGCTCGATCTTCCACCGCAAGAACTACTTCTATCCCGACAATCCAAAGGCCTACCAGATCAGCCAGTACGACATTCCGCTTGCGACCGGTGGCCGGCTGGGGGAGGTGCGCATCCACCGCGCCCACCTCGAGGAGGACGCGGCGAAGATGATCCACGTCGGCGAGTCGGGTCGCATCCACGGGTCCGGCGCCTCGCTCGTCGACTTCAATCGCGGCGGTACGCCGCTGATCGAGATCGTCACCGAGCCCGATCTGCGGAGCGCCGCCGACGCCGCCGCATGGGCGCGGCTGCTGCGCACGACTGTCCGCCAGCTCGATGTATCCGACGTAAACATGGAGGAGGGGAGCCTGCGGGTCGACGCCAACGTCTCGGTGCGGCCAGCCGGCAGCGAGGAGCTGGGCACGAAGACAGAGCTGAAGAACATGAACAGCTTCCGGTTCCTCGAGCGCGGGATCGAAGCGGAGCTGCAGCGCCAGCGGGAAGTGATCGAGACGGGGGGGACGGTGGCCCAGGAGACCCTGCACTTCCACCCCGAAGACGGCACGCTGACAGCGCTGCGCTCCAAGGAGGAGGCGCACGATTACCGCTACTTTCCCGAGCCCGATCTGGTGCCCCTGGCACCGACCGAGGAGATGCTGCGGGAGGCCCGGCAGTCGCTGCCGGAGCTCCCCGAAGCGCGCATGGAGCGCTACCGCGAGGAGATGGGACTGCCGCCGGAGACCGCGGTGCTGCTGGTCGCCGAGCCGGAGACGGCGGCGTATTTCGAGCGCGCTGCTGCCGCAGCCACCGGGATCGAGCCGCGGATCGTCGCCAACTGGGTTACCGGAGAGCTGGCTGCGGCGCTGCGCCAGGAGGACACGGGGGGCGGAGCTGCGGATTCGAAGGTCGACGCGGAGGCGCTCGCGGCGCTGGTCGCCATGGTGCAGGAGAAGAAGGTCTCCCACGGCAGCGGCAAGCAGGTGCTCGCCACGCTGGTCGCCGAAGGGGGCGAGCCGGCGGCGATCGTCGAGCGGCAGGGGCTTGCCCAGATCTCCGACGCGGGCGAGCTGGAGGCGATCGTCGCCGCGGCGGTGGATGCCAACCCCGACGCGGCCGCGCAGGTTCGCTCGGGCAACGAGAAGGCGATCGGCGCGATCGTCGGCGCCGTGATGCGGGAGACCAAGGGCCGTGCCGACGGCGGTGAGGTCACCGGCCTGATCCGCCAGCAGCTTGGGTTGTAGGTGGGGGAGCCCCGGGGGTTCTCCCCCGGAGGCCGTTGCGCAGCCGATCGTTGGCGTTGGGCGCGGATTGCAGCCGCCTGAGCCTCCGCGGAAGAACCCCCGGGGCTCCCAGTCGCTCGACACCCAGATTGCTGCGCTCCGGGTTGCGCATGTAGCACTGTGCACTTTGTAACACGGTGTTACAAGCTGCCATAATCGACGACATGGCTTGGAATGTCGTCATCGCCGGTGGGGGATTCGGGGGCGCGATGGCGGCGCGGGAGCTGGAGCGGATAATGCCGGGCCAATCGGCGCGCCTTGTCCTCGTCAACGACGTCAACTTCCTGCTCTACACGCCGTTCCTGCCGGAGGCGGCGGCTGGGACGCTGGAGCCGCGGCACGTGGTGACGCCGCTGCGCGAGATCCTCGCGCGCACCAACCTGCGGCTGGGGATGATCGAGGGGCACGATCCGGTCGCCCGCGCGGTGGAGCTGCGGACCCGCGAAGGCGAGGTCGAGCACCTTCCCTATGACCAGCTCCTGCTGGCCCTCGGCTCGGTCTCCCGCGCGCTTCCGATTCCCGGCCTGGCAGAGCACGCGATCGGCTTCAAGAGCCTCGCGGACGCGATCTGGCTGCGCAATCACGTGATCGAGACGCTGGAGGCAGCCAACGCGAGTGAGGACCCGGCGCGCCGCGACGAGCTGCTCACGTACGTCTTCGTGGGCGGCGGGTATGCAGGCCTCGAGGCGCTGGCCGAGCTGCAGGACTTCGCCACAGATGCGATCGAGAGATACCCGCGCGCCCGCCTGCACGGGATGTGCTGGGTGCTTGTCGAGGCAACGGAGAGAGTGCTGCCCGAGATTGACGCGGGTCTCGCCGACTACGCGCTTCGGGAGCTGCGCGGCCGGGGCATCGACTTCCGGCTCGGCGCCACCCTGGCGGAGGTGGGCGCGGATAGCGCCCGCCTCTCGACCGGCGAGGCACTGGCGACTCGCACGGTGGTGTGGACCGCCGGCGTCACTCCGCATCCGAGCCTGCGGGGGCTCTCGGTTCCGCTCGAGGGGCGGGGCCGCGTCCCGGTGGACGAGTTCCTGCGGGTGAGAGGGATGGACTCCGTCTGGGCAATCGGGGACTGCGCGGCCGCGCCCAACCCGCGTGGAGGCCTCTGCCCACCGACCGCCCAGCACGCCGTCCGCCAGGGCCGGGTTGCCGCGCGCAACATCGCCGCCGAGCTCGGCATTGGGACGACGCGGCCGTTCAGGTACAGGGGGCGCGCCGCGTTCGTCAATCTCGGCCGCTACAAGGCCGTCGGGCGGCTTGGCAGTCGTACGCTTCGCGGCTTCCCCGCGTGGTGGCTGGCGCGGACCTACCACATGAGCCAGATCCCCGGCCTCGCCCGCAAGGTCCGGGCTGTGATCGACTGGACCGCCAGCCTGCCCTTCCGCCGCGACACGTCCGAGGTCGGCTCGATCGGGCACCCGAAGGCGCTGAACGCGACAATGGAACCGTGGGATTCGAGTACCCCGTCATCGCATTCTCCTTCGGCCTCGCCACCGGGATAATCGGGCGCGGCAAGGGCAGCTCCTTCTGGCTGTGGCTGCTGATCGGGACGGTCGTGCCGGTCCTCGGGCTGATCGCGGTGATCCTCTACCGGAGCGAGAAGGAGGAACCCCAACGGCAGTGCCCGACCTGCAGCAAGGCGGTGAAGCTCTACGTCCAGGTTTGTCCCCGCTGCGGCACCGACCTCTACCTTCCGGACCCCGCCGAGGTGCACCACCCCGGCGTGAAATAGCTGCCTAGTCGAGATCTTCGCGGGGTGGCTCACTCACGCTGTAGGCGAGATAGTGGCCGTCCGGCGACCAGAGCAGGCCGTGGACTTCTTCGCCATCAAACTCGGCGATTGTCTCGGCGCCAGTGCCGTCCGGGGGGATGCGCCTGATCTCTCCGCCGGGGGTGGAGAAGGTCAGCCAGCGGCCGTCCGGGGTCCAGGTTGGGCCCTCCAGCACCGCTTCGTTGCTGACCAGCCGGGGATCGCCGCCGAACGCGGAAATGAGGTAGAGCCGATGGCCTATTCCGTCGCCCCGGTGGGCCATGGCCGAGATGCCTATTTGGCTTCCGTCCGGCGACCATTCCGCTCGATGGATGAAGAGGAAGGCTGCGAGCCTTCGCGCGCCGGATCCGTCTGTCGAGACCGTCCACAGCTCGGTGCGGTGGTGACGGCTCTGTTTGAAGAGGATCAACCTTCCGTTCGGGGAGACGACAGGATCGGCCGGCAGACCGGTGGTCGCGAGCAGCCGCTCGGGCTTTGCGCCCGGCCCCGCAAGCGTTTGCAGCGCCGGCGCCGGCCCGTGCCGCTGGCCCCGGAGGTCGAATTCGTAGGGGCCGGTGGCGAAGATCAGCGGCCAGCCCCCCGGCGACCAGGCGGGAAAGGCGAGTTCCGTTCCCAGTGGAGTCTGGCTCAGGCCGCTGCCATCGCGGCGGATTTGGGTCGCCCAGAAGCCGTGCCCTTTCTCCGGACCCACCGAGGTGACGTAGCGCAGCCAGTTCCCATCGCGGGACCAGCGAGCCCGTATCGGAAATCCCCAGTAGAGGCGCAGAGGCGGAGCGGCAACTAGCTTCCGCCTGCCGCTGGCGGGAGAAACCAGATTCACCCCACCCTGGCCGGGGGCCGCAATCCAGTGGCTGTCTGGGGACCAAGCCGCCACCCCGACGCCGAGCAGGTCGACCAGGTGGACTCCGGGGACCCGCGATTCACCGCCGCTCGTGTCGCCGCACCCCGCGACCAGCAGGCCGCCGCAGAGAAGTGCCACGGCGAGCACCGGTTGTGCTCTGCGGAGCGCTGATATGGACGCCCGTTTGTCAAGCCCCCAACCACCAAAGGCCCGCTGAGAGCGGGCCTACTTCTTGGCCCAGGAGGCGGCGGTCGGCCTGGTGCGCGACTCGCGGTCAGGCTGATATGCGCGGGTTGGCTACCGCAGGACCGGATTTCGTCATAGCGCCCGCTGTCTAGAGATCGAGCATCGCCGCAGAGCGGCTGCTCATAGCGCTGTCGCGGATGCGCTGCGCGAGGGGCCGAGCCCGCCGCCTCCTGGGCCAAGCAGTGCTTGGTGGCCTCAGTCGGCTGTCGTGACCGCCCAGCAGAAGCCGGCGAGCTCACGGGCCACGGCGACCGCGCAGAGGGTGCGGCGCTTGCCGCGCTCTGAGTCAAGCCGGACCCAGCTGCGGTGAAGGCGCTGCTGCGCCTTCCAGGAGATCGCGCAGACCGCCTGGGGCTGGCCCTCCTGGCGGCGACGCAGCTCGCGGCCCTTGCGCGGTACCCGGCGGTAGTGCCAGGCCGCCTCGACCAGAAGCCGGCGAGCATGGCGGGAGCCCGACTTGGTGATCGAGCCCTGCCGGCGCTTTTCTCCGGTCGTGTTCTCCGAGGGCACCAGGCCGAGGTAGCTCATCAGCTGGGCGGGTCGAGCGAAACGCTCGAAGTCACCGACCTCTGCACAGAGGCCAAGCGCGGAGAGGGTGTCGATGCCGCGCAGGCAGCGCAGGCGGGCGACGCTCTGCTCCCAGGGGGAACCCTCGACGAGGGCGGCCATCTGGGACTCGAGATCGGCGCGACGCACCAGCAGAGCCTCGATTGCCCCGATCCCGTCTGCCAGGACCGACTGCGCCACCGGCTCGGGGAGCTCCACCCTCCCCAGCCAGTCGAGATGGCGCTGGGTCCAGTTGTTGCCATCGAAGCGCAGGTCATGGCGCAGCAGGAGCTTGCCGACGCGGTGGCGGGCCCGCATCAGGTCGCCGCGGACGTCCTCGCGGGCGCGGACCAAGTCACGCATCGCCTCTTCGGCGGGGGTGGGAACACGGACGGCGTGCAGGCCGCCGATCATCAGCAGCCGCACCAGCCGCTCGGCGTCGCGGCGGTCGGTCTTGACCCGATCTTGGGCCGGGCGCTCGATCTTTCCCGGTGCCGCGACCGTGCAGCCGATGCCCTTCGCCATCAGCGCTCGGGCCAGCCCGAAGCCGGTCGGGCCGGCCTCATAGGCGACCCGCACCGGCGCCGGCAGCCCCGCGCAGAACTCCGTTACCTGCCCGGTCTGCCCACTCATCCGCTGCACGGCCAACTCGCCGGAGTCAGAGTCGGCTATCGCCGCCACCACCTTCGCCGCGTGAACATCCAGACCCACCCACGTCCTAACCTGCGCCATGTCGGCACCCCCATGATTGCGGTCCTCGCCGAGGCCGTTCCTCGGCGACAAACCCGCGCATCTCATGCGCGGGTGCCGACCTTCACATCGGGTTCGGATCGAGCCGGCGCTCAGGTGGGCCGGCCATAGGGTCTAGCGCAGCCATGTGCGGACGATCGCGTTGGCGAAGCCAAGCCCATAGCGAACCACGGCCGGCTTCTTCGAGTGGCCATGCAGGCGCTTGGCGACGGTGACCGGCACCTCCCTCGCCGGGATGCCCCGCTTGATCGCCTCGATCATGAACTCGGAGGTGTGGAACTGCTCCTGGCGCAGCACCAGCTGCGGCAGGACGGTGGTGCGGACGGCGCGGTAGCCGTTCGAGCAGTCGCTGACCTTGGTGCGTGTGATGAAGGAGACGAGGCGGTTGAAGAAGACGATTCCCAGCTCACGGGAGAGGTTGCTCCTGTCGGCCTCCCCGAGAACCCGGGAGCCGTGGGCGACGTCGACCTCGCGGTCGAGAACGGGCCGGACGAGCCGCTCCATCTCGGAGGGCAGGTGCTGGCCATCGGCGTCCAGCGTTACCACGACCTCGGCGCCCGATTCGGCCATCAGGCGGTAGCCCGTGCGCAGCGCCGCGCCCCCGCCGCGGTTGATGACGTGGCGCGCAACGACCGCGCCGTGCTCGGCGGCGACATCGCCCGTCCCGTCGCGGGAGCCGTCGTCGACCACCAGCACCGCGGTCTCCACGCCGCAGACCTCGCTGGGCATCAGATCCAGCACCTGCCCGACGCTTTCGACCTCGTTATAGGCGGGCACGAGGATCGCGATCTTGCCGCGAAAGCGCTCCGGCAGCTTCGCCTGGCGGAACTCCTCCCAGGCGAGTCCCTCCAGAACGGCGGAGAGCTGGCGTGCGTTGCGCGCCGCCTGCGACAGCGCTCGCAAGGTCAACGCGAAGAGGATGAAGATCGAGAAGACGGCAAGGCCCAGGATGCGGCCCCCGTTGCCCTTCTCGAACGAGAAGGCGGAGAGCACCCTGTCGGTCAGCTCCGTTCCGGAGACGATCGCCAGCCCCGCTCCGGCAAGCAGCAGGATCAGCACGTCGACGTTGCGCAGGGTGCGACGGCGGAGGACTGCGAAGGCGACGATCGCCGCCGCGACGAGCAGGCCGGCGGCGCGGAGCGCGGTCAGCTCTGAGGGGAAGATTCCTGCTTCGGGGACCATGATCGGCTGGAGGATATGGCCGCGCCGGCCCGCGCAAGCGCCACGCCGGCGAGTGGGAACACCAGTGTCATCAGGATCTCGTTGCGTCGCGGCGCCGCCAGGGAGGCGGCGCCGACCGCGGTGAGGAGGAGGATCGGCGTCGCCATTGCGATCAGCGCCCACCAGCGGCGCCGCGAGGCGAGGACGGCCAATCCGCCCAGCCCGAGCACCACGATCACGACCTGCACGATTCGGCCGGCGGTGGCGCTCATCGCCTCGCCGATACCGCCGCTCCACATTCGCCAAACCTTCCGTGCGGTCATCGCCGCATAGCCGAGCGGGTCTTCGCCGAAGAACTTCCCGAAGTTCTGCCTGCCGATCCTGGCGAGCGCCGAGTCGCGCGGCAGCTCGGGATAGCGCGTGGCAACCCGGTCGAAGAGCGGCGTCGGATCGAGACTGTCGAGCGCCGCCGAGCCGGGCGCCAGTTCGCGGTGCAGGTAGCGCCGGGCGAGCAGGGCCTTGACGCGCTGGTACTCGCCGTCGCCGGGCAGGTAGGTGCCGACGTACAGGGCCTTGCCGCCGCCGGTCGAGATCGGCACGGTGCGGTCGAGGACGACCGCGTTTCGCACCGTCCAGGGGACGATCGGAACGAGGAAGGCGAGCACGAGGGTGGCAGCCCCGGCCAGCCCGGGCCGCCAGCCGCGCTCGCGGCCGACGCGGATCGCCGCCAGCGCGGCGAACGCCACGCCGACCAGCAGGTACTCGGGCCGGACCAGCGCGGTCAGGCCGAACAGGAACCCGGGGAGCAGCCAGGTGCGGAGGCGCATCTGCTCGGACGCCCACAGAAACGCGAGGACCGCAGCGGGCAGGGTGAAGATGGCCGGCGGCTCGCTGAACAGCGCTCCCGTCGAGTGGATGAAGGGTGGGTAGACGGCGACCGCGAAGGCGGCGAGCAGGCCGGCGGGACGGCAGTTGATGCGCCTGCCAAGCAGGTAGACGACCACGATCGCGCCGAGGCCGAACAGAAGCTCGACGATCCGTGCCGTCCCTTCCCGGGCGCCGCCGGTCGCGTAGAAGGAGGCCGCATACAGGAGGGGCGCACCCGGCGACCAGTCGTCGGGGTTGTGGAAGCCCGGCCCGCCGTAACTGCCTTCCTCATAGAGGGCCTTCGAGAGGCCGTAGTAGGCATGGGCATCGTCTCCGGGCGTCCCCAGCGGCTCGACCACCCGGTAGGCCCGAAGGCCGAAGCCAACCGCCAGAATCAGGGCGAGCAGCGTCAACGTCACGCGCCCGTGCCGTTCGGGAAGGGAGTGCAGCCATCTCAGTACCCGGTCGGTCGAGGAGGGCATGGCCGGGCAGGCTATCCCGGAGCCTGCGTTCGCAGCCGCAGCCGGCGTTCACCACGTGGGAGCGTTCACCACGATTTGGAGGGGGTCAAGGCCGGCTGCGCCATTCCTTCCGCAGCCACTCCCATGCGCAGACGGCGCCGACCCCCGCCAGCGCGGCGACCAGCGGCATCGCCACCAGCACGCGCCGGGGGGAGGCGACGAGCAGGGCAGCCACCGCCGTGACCGAGACGAGGACAGCGCCCAGCAGCAGGGCCTCCCAGGGCCGTCGCCGCGCGAGCATGGCCAGACCCAGCAGGACGAGGGCGAGCAGCGCCCAATGCAGCGCCTCCCAAGCCGGACGATGCATCACATCGCGGGGACCGCGAAACCAGGTTCGCGCCACCTTGGCGGCGACGAAGCCGGTGTAGCCCAGCGGTTCCTCCACGATGTCGTCCCAAAGCCGTTCGCGGCCCATTCGCGCCAGCGCCCGGTCGGATTCGAGGTCGGGAAAGCGCTGCGATGCAAGGGCGGCAAGGATCTGCTCGAGGCGGACATCGGCAAGGACGGCATCGATGGGTGGCGCTTCCCTTTCCCTGTGCAGAACAGGACCGCCCCCGGCCGCGCTCGCTGCGTTGGGTGGCAGGCCCGGTGCGTTGGGTGGCAGAACGGAGGGCCCTTCGGGTGGCAGAACGGAGGGCGCCTCGGGCGGCAGGTACCTTGCGGCCAGCCTGCGGGTCAATCCGGGGTGGCGCTCGAGGACCTCGCGCCCGACGCGTTCGGGGTCGCCGCCGGACGGCATGTAGGAGCCGGCGAAGAGCACCTGGCCGCCCCCGGAGGAAACCGGGACGAAGCGGTCGAGCGCGACCGCATTGCGAATCGTCCAGGGAGCGACGACGACGGCGACGCCGGCCAGCAGCGCTCCCGCGCCGGCGAGGTTCGCGCGCCAGGCGAGCGGGCGACGAGCTGCGACGACCAATGCCAGGAGGGCCGATATGCCCAGGTACTCCGGCCGAATCAGCGCGAGCGCCCCGAGCAAGAGCCCAGGGACGAGCCAGCGCGGTGCGCCAGCCGCGCCCCCGCCGGCTGATTCGGGGCCCGCCGCCCAGAGCATCGACAGCGCCGCCCCGGAGAGAAGGGTTGCGGCCAGGGGCTCGCCCATCAGCATGCCCTGGTACTCGAGGAGAGCGGGATAGACGGCCACCGCCGCGGCGCCGATCAGTCCGGCCGCGGGTCCCGAGAGGCGGCGGCCGATCAGGTAGGCAAAGAGGATCGAGAGGGAGCCGATGAGGGCCAGTGCGAGGCGGGCGAGCCGTTCGTGCTTGCCGCCGCTCAGCCCGTAGAGGCCGGCCGCCAGCAGCGGCAGCCCGGGCGAGTAGTTGCTGGCGGGTTGGGTCGCAGCCCTGCCGAGCGTGAAGCCCTCGCCGCGCTCTAGGTTCTCCGCGATGCGGCCGTAGGCGACCGCGTCGAAGACCGGCGCCCGGCCCTCCCAGGCGTAGTCGGCCCGCAACCCCAGGCCGAGCAGGAGGATCGCCGCCAGGGCGGCGATCCCGACACGCCCCCCGTTTCGCGCAACCAATGTCGACGCCATCGGGGCAGATGCTATGGCGCTGTGGGGGCATTCCGGTTGCCCGCGATTCCCGCTCGTCCGGTACCCTGCCGCGACCTATGCGCGTTCTCATCCTCGGGGGGGACGGCTACCTGGGCTGGCCGACGGCCCTGAGGTTTTCGGCCGGCGGTAACGAGGTGGCTGTCGTCGACAACTTCTCCCGCCGCCGCTGGCATCAGGAGCACGGGACCGATTCCCTGACTCCTATCCGCGCGCTCGACGAGCGGATCGAGGCCTGGCGCGAGATCTCCGGCTTGCAGATCCGCCGCTACGTCGGCCCGGTCGAGGACGGCGAGTTCCTCGACGAGGTCGTGGCCGAGGTCCGCCCCGAGGCGGTGATCCACTACGGGGAGCAGCCCTCGGCGCCCTACTCGATGATGTCCCGGGAGCGCGCGGTCGAGACGCAGTACACCAACGTGATCGGGACGCTCAACCTGCTCTTCTCGCTGCGCGACCACGTCCCCGACTGCCACCTGGTGAAGCTGGGAACGATGGGGGAGTACGGCACCCCCAACATCGACATCGAGGAGGGCTTCATTGAGATCTCCCACAAGGGTCGCACCGACACCCTGCCCTTCCCAAAGCTGCCCGGCTCGCTGTATCACTGCTCCAAGGTCCACGACTCGACCAACCTGCACTTCGCCTGCCGGACCTGGGGGTTGCGCGCCACCGACCTGAACCAGGGCGTCGTCTACGGGATAGAGACCGAGGAGACGGTGCGCGACGAGCGCCTCATCACCCGCTTTGACTACGACGAGGTCTTCGGCACGGTTCTCAACCGCTTCTGCGTGCAGGCTGTGATCGGCCACCCGCTCACCGTCTATGGCACCGGCGGGCAGACGCGGGGCTTCCTCAACATTCGAGACACGCTGCAGTGTGTCGGGCTGGCGGTCGAAAATCCGGCCGAGCGAGGCGAATTCCGCGTCTTCAACCAGTTCACCGAGCAGTTCTCCGTCAGCGAGCTGGCCGAGCTCGTCAGGCATGCCGGCGAGCACCTCGGCTACTCGGTGGCGATCGAGCACGTGGCGAACCCGCGGGTGGAGCTCGAAGACCACTACTACAACGCCTCCCACACCAAGCTGCTGGACCTCGGGCTGAAGCCCACCCTGCTCAAAGAGGAGCTGATCGAGTCGATCATCCACGCTATCCAGCGCTACAAGGGCCATGTGATCGAGAGCTCGATCGATCCCCACACCCGTTGGGACCCCTCCAAATCCCCTGCAGGCCAGGCATAGGTCCGCCCCGCAGGCCGGGCGCGGGCCCGCTGGTACCATCGCGAGTCCGATGAGAGCCGCGGACGCGTTGATGGAAAGCCTCAAGGCCGAGGGGGTCGAGCACATATTCGGCATCCCCGGCGGCGCCAACCTGCCGACCTACGACGCGCTGGTCGATACCGACTTCCGCCACATCCAGGTTCGCCACGAGCAGGGTGGCGGTCACGCGGCGGAGGGCTATGCCAAGGCCTCGGGCCGGGTCGGCGTCGCCTTCGCCACCTCTGGCCCTGGTGCGACCAATCTGGTCACGGCGATTGCCGATGCGATGATGGATTCGGTGCCGACCGTCTTCGTCACCGGCCAGGTGCGGACCGAGCTGATCGGCACCGACGGCTTCCAGGAGGCGGACATCCTCGGCGCGACCCTGCCCTTCGTGAAGCACTCGCTGCAGGTCGCCGACCCGCGCCAGATCCCGGAGTACGTCCACGAGGCATTCCACATCGCCTCCACCGGCCGGCCGGGGCCGGTCTTGATCGACGTGCCGCAGGACCTGTCGCGGGCCGACATCGACTACGCGCCGCGCACCGAGCCGGTCGAGCTGAGCGGCTACAAGCCCTCCAGCGAAGGCAACATCAAACAGGTCAGGATCGCCGCCAAAGCGCTCGCCAACGCGAGGCAGCCGGTCCTCTACACGGGCGGCGGGGTCGTCAACGCAAACGCCTCCGAGGAGCTGCGCGAGCTGGCGACGTGCGACCCCTTCCCGGTCACCTCGACCTTGATGGGCCTGGGTGCGTTCCCGGCTTCCCATGAGCAGTGGCTGGGAATGCTCGGCATGCACGGCACCCGCACCGCGAACTATGCGATGGACGAGGCCGACCTGATCGTCGCGATCGGCGCTCGCTTCGACGATCGGATCACCGGCAAGCTCTCGGAGTTCGCCCCGCGCGCCAAGTTCATCCACATCGACGTCGACCCGGCGGAGATCTCGAAGAACGTTCCGGCTCACATCCCGATCGTGGGAGACGCCAAGCTGGTGCTGCCGCAGCTGACCCGCGAATACCGGGCGCTGCAGACCGACTCCTCTCGCCTCGACGGCTGGTGGAAGCAGATCCACGCCTGGCAGAAGGAGTACCCCCTCAGCTACGAACCCAGCAAGGACGGCGAGATCAAGCCGCAGCTGATGGTCGAGGCGATGCACCGGGCAACGCAGGGCGACGCGATCGTCACCTCCGACGTCGGCCAGCACCAGATGTGGGCGGCGCAGTACTACGGCTTCGACAGGCCCCGCCGCTGGATCAACTCCGGCGGGCTGGGCACGATGGGCTTCGGGCTTCCGGCGGCAATCGGGGCGAAGGTCGCGTGCCCCGAGGAGACGGTTGTCTGCCTCGCCGGCGACGGCAGCCTTGCGATGACCTGCCAGGAGCTCGCCACCTGCGTGACCGAAGAGATCCCCGTCAAGGTCTTCCTGATGAACAACGGCTACATGGGCATGGTCCGCCAGTGGCAGGAGTTGTTCTGGGACCGCCGCTACAGCTCGGTCGAGATGGGTCCCAGCCCCGATTGGGTGAAGCTTGCCGAGGCGTTTGGCGCGACCGGGATGCGCTGCGAGGACGCCGCCGACGTCGAGGAGACGATGGTCAAGGCGCTGGAGACCGAGGGGCCGGTCCTGCTCGACGTGCGCGTCGTCAAGGAGGAGAACTGCTTCCCGATGATCCCGGCCGGCGCCGCGGCAAGGGACATGGTGGGCTGATGGAGGCCGGGACCCCCGAGCTGGTGAAACTGGAGGACCTGCGGGTGCCCGGGCAGCTGAGCGGGCGAAAGCACATCCTCTCGATCCTGGTCGAGAACAAGCCTGGCGTGCTGGCGCGGATCGCAGGGCTGTTCTCGCGACGCGGCTTCAACATCGACACGCTCGCAGTCGGGCCGACGGATGACCCCAGCATCTCGCGGATCACCCTGACGCTCGACGGCGCCGTCCACCCGATCGACCAGGTGACCAAGCAGCTCCACAAGCTGGTCAACGTCCTGAAGATCCGCGACATGGAGCCCGAGGAGACGGTCGCCCGGGAGATGGCGATGTTCAAGGTGTCCGCCGCCGTCGAGAACCGGGCGGAGATCATCCAGTTCGCCGAGATCTTCCGCGCGAGGATCATCGACGTGGCGCGCCGCACGATGACGATCGAGGTGACCGGCTCGGCCGACAAGATCGAGGCCTTCGAGCGGATGATCCGCCCCCACGGCCTGATCGAGATGGTCCGGACGGGCGAGATCGCCATCTCCCGCGGGTCCGACTGAAAATGACGGACTCAGATCGCTGCCATACGGCGTCCTCGGTCACCGAAATAGCCAACTATTCCGGCGACCTGCGTCCTTGTCTGGCAGCGCCTATGCCGGGTCATTTCCTAGTCAGACAGCCGTTGTAAGAGATCTGTGGGCGTCGCCGACCAGCTGACCCCTAGTCTCCGACCCGCGGTCGACCGTGCTCTCGCCAGAGGTAGGAGAACCCTCGTCAGCGTCACCGTGGAGGTCGACGTCGAGGATCCCTGCGCGACGATGTTCGCCTCGCGGTTGGCATCGGACCGCTGGTTCTGCTGGGAGCAGCCCGATCGCGGGTTTGCATTAGCGGGCCTTGGGGTCGCCCATGAGGCCGCCTCTCGCGGGGACGAACGCTTCGCCGACGTAGCCGAGGAGTGCCTGCGGACGGGGAGGGATGCGATCGCTCGACGAGCCAAGCCGGCTTCCCGCAGGCGCCGGCGTGGTCTGGCTCGGCGGGTTCGCCTTCGACCAGACCGGCGGCGCCTCCTCTAACTGGTCCTCGCTCTCGCCCGGCTCGATGGTCCTGCCGGAGCTGTCGCTCTGTCGCAGCGGCGAGGAGACGTTTCTCACGCTCAACGCGATCCTCGGCCTGGCGACGACCCTGCTGAGGAGGGCGCCGCGCTGGAGGCTCGACTGTCCGGTCTGCGCGGCAGCCCATTGCCGCTGCTCGACCCGCACCTGACGGCGCGCCCGGAGATTCGCAGCGCCCGGCCCCCGCGGCGACTTCGAGCGCTCCGTGGCTGCGGCGACGGAGCGGATCGGCGCGGGGGAGATGAGCAAGGTGGTGCTTGCCCGCGAGGTGGTCGTCGCCGGCGCCTCGGCGCACGAGCCCGCCGCCGTCTTCGGCTCGATGCGCGAGCAGTTCCCGACTGCTTCTGCTTCTGCTGCGGCACTCCGCAGGCCGCCTTCCTCGGCGCCAGCCCGGAGCTGCTGGTTCGCCGCTCCGGCGCCAGCGTCTCCACCGTTGCCCTCGCCGGCTCGACCCGGCGCAGCTCCGACCCGGCCGTCGACGACCACCTCGGCGAGCAGCTGCTGCGCAGCGACAAGAACCGCCGCGAGCAGCGCATCGTCACCGCGCGGATCGTCCGCACCCTGCGCCCGCATGCGGTGTGGGTCGAGGCGGCGACGGAACCGGAGATCGTCAAGGTCGCAAACATCCAGCATCTGGCGACGCCGGTCCTCGCCCAGCTGGCCGAGTCGCGCTCGGCGGTCGCGCTGGCCGGCCTGCTGCACCCGACTCCAGCGGTCGGAGGTGAGCCCTGGCCCGCCGCCGCCGCGGCGATCGCCGAGCTGGAGCAGATGGACCGCGGCTGGTACGCCGGCCCGGTCGGCTGGATGGACGCCACCGAGGACGGCGAATTCTGCGTCGCCCTGCGCAGCGCCCTGCATCCGCGACCGCGACGCCCATCTCTACGCCGGCGTCGGCGTCGTCGCCGGCTCGGACCCCGCCGCCGAGCTGGCCGAGACCGAGATCAAGCTCGGCGCCCTGCTGCCGCTGCTCGCCGACTGAGCCCGTCGTGACCGCTGGAATAGGCGAATGCCCGCCTCGGTGTTTCGGTACATCCGGGGGGTTTGGCGGGAGTCTTGCTGGCGCCCGCATCGTCCGGTTCAAGATGAGTTGTGATACGGCTGGACTCGGTGCGAGGAAGGAGAACCTCGACCTCTACGTAGTTGGCGTCGACGGCTCCTGCCCAACCAAGATCCCGTCGAGAATGGGAGCGATCTTCTGCAGGCCGGCGTGGAAACCCGGCCCGGGTCACGAGGCAGGCCGGATTCCATCCTGATCCACCGCGCGGCCGCTCTCGCCCTACGGTCCTGCGTTTGCCGCGGTGGGGCCGCAGCGCGAAAGTCTCGGCCTGACGAACCGCGATTTGCATGCCCGATACGACGAGGCGCAAACCATCTGGAGATTCGGACAGCGAGCCAGTCGGGTGGGCGGCCGCGTGTGATCGCGGGCGGGACGCTGCGCACCAAAGGGCCGCTCCCGGAGTTCGGATTCGCACCAACGTGGTCGCCGGACGGAAGGTGCCTCGCCTTCCCGCCGCCCCGGCAAGGTGGATGGCCGGCGAGATCTTCCTGGCGGCGTCCGACGGCGGTGGTCTGCGCGCCGTCGCCGGGACCCGCGGGAAGGATTTGCGCCCGGTCTTCTGCCCCAGATGGTCGCACGATCGCATTTGCGCGAGCCGCTTCGAGCCCACATCGACGGCACCAGATGGCCCACCCAAGATTTGGTCCTACGCGAGCGTGACGACCTGGACGTCGACGTCGATGGCGGGGAACCTCGTCGCCTGACGCCCTGGCGCAACGGCCTCCACAGTCACGCCCTCGTCCTTCTCCCCGGACGGTTCCATTCTGGCCGCGTCGACGCTTCGATGAACGTAATCCGACGGGTCGACGACTGCGATGTGCCTCGAGGCAGAGGCTCGACGGTGCTCGCTACCTCGCGGAAGTGCCACGCGTCTTCACCAGATGGGTCGCAGATCGCCTTCATCTCCTACTGGACGGCGATCCGACCTACGCCTCGGCCGCCACGGCTTCTATCGAGGTGGGCTCACCGTGATGGGAATCGACGGAACGGAAGTCAAGCGCCTGACCGAACCACGTTCGATCGACAGTCACTCCCCGAGTTGGGATCCCTCCGGGGAACGGATCGCCTACGAGCAGTTCCGGACGGGCACCGGGATCCTCGTCGCTGGAACGTGCAGAGCATGATCCCGTCGGGACCCCGATCATGGAGTTCGAGCCGACGGCGGCTGCCGTCGCGAGTCTGTTCAGCCATCGAGTGGCCATCTACCGCCGCCTGGCAGCTCGCCCGGATCGCGAGGCAGGATCGATCTCCCTGCTGAGCTTGGCGATCGCAGTGCCGACCGCCGCGGCGAGGCGGCGGTGGAGGGCGACGTTGGTCTGGCGATCGACCTTGCACCTCAATCAGGCCGGTACCGGCCTCTAGGGCGTCGGGGAGGTCGGCGAGGGACTCCAGCCGGTGGTGAGCGAGGTCGAAGAGGGCTGCGGCCTTTGCGACGTCGACGCCGCGTGGGGTGCCGAGCAGGGCCTCGAACTCGCTCGCGATCCAGCGCCGACTCCTGGGGGAGGAAGTGGAAGATGCCGCCGCCGTCGTTGTCGATGACGACGATCCGCACCGGAGTCGAGACGTCGCGGAGCGCGGCGAGTCCCCCGATGTCGTACAGGAGGCCGAGGTCGCCGGTGACGATCGTGGTCGGCCTGCCCGTCGCCTGGGCGGCGCCGATTCCCAGCGGAGAGGAGGCCGTCGATTCCGTTGGTGCCGCGGTTGCAGAGGAAGAGTGCGTCCGCCTCGCCGCTGGGCAGGAAGGACTCCTGGTCGCGGATCGGCATGCTCGAGGCGGTGTAGACGAGGTCGCCGTCGCGGTGCAGGGCAGCCGAGCGCCAGCTGCAGGCCGGGCTCGGTGGGCGCGTCGAGCGCAGCCAGCTCCGCCTCGATCGCCTCCCGGGCGGCGCGCTCGGCGTTCAGCCACATTGCCGGCCGCGGGACGCTCCTCGCCGAGGCGGGCCGACCAGCCGGCCGCCAGCTCGGTCGGGTCGGCGCGCAGAATCGCCGCGGCTCTGCGGGTCGGCTCGTTCCAGCCCGCCAGCGGATCGACGACGATCTGGTCCGCCCCGGACCCGGCAAGCCAGGAACGCAGGGGCTTGCTGGTCGGCATCTCGCCGAAGCGCAGCACGAGGTCCGGCGAGGCGGTTCCGCGGAACCGCTCGTCGCGCAGCAGCAGGTCGTACCCGGTGATGACGTGGGAGCGGTCATGGGGACCGCAGCGCAGTTGCGACGTCGGCTCGGCAAGGAGGGGGAAGCCGGCGATGCGGGCCAGGTGGGCGAGCGGCTCGCGCAGCTCGGCGTCGAGCTGGCGGCCGGCGACGATCACGCCGATGTCGGCCTCCTCGATGTGCCCTGCCACCTCGTCGAGCAGAAACTGCGACGGCTCCACATCGATCGGCGTAACGGCGGTCAGCGGCCGCTCCCCGCGGCCCTCGAGGGCGAGCGGATCTGTGGCCGTCACGGCCCCCTCCGCCGGCAGCGGGGCGAGCGGCTCGCGCCAGGCGAAGTTGAGGTGGACCGGTCCGGGGCGCGGCTCGCCGCGCGCCGCCGCAAAGGCCCGGCAGGCGGTCGAGCGGTAGTGGAGGAGGCCGTCGTCGTCGGCCTCGTGGGTACCGACCTCGCAGAACCAGCGCACCGAGGAGCCGTAGAGCTTCAGCTGGTCGATCGTCTGGCCGGCGCCGATCCCGCGCAGCTCGGGGGGACGGTCGGCGCTGAGGACGAGCAGGGGAAGCGCCGAGTGGTCGGCCTCACACACAGCGGGATGGAAGTTTGCGGCCGCCGTGCCCGACGTGCAGAGAATGGCCACCGGCGCGCCGCTCGCCTGGGCGGCGCCGAGCGCGAAGAAGGCGGCGGAGCGCTCGTCGACTATGACTGTCACGTCGACCTCCGGCGCCCGCCAGAGAGCGACGGCAAGCGGCGTGGAGCGCGAGCCGGGCGAGAGGACCGCGCGGCGAAGCCCGCAGCGAGCCAGCTCCTCGACGAAGGCGGAGGCCAGCGCCGTGTTGCGATTCGTGCGGTCCATCACGCAGGCTCGCGCACTGCTCGCCCCGCGCGGCACGCCCGCCTGCCCGCACGCGCTTCATGCGGGCAACCTAAAGACGATGAGCATCGAGTGCCTAAAGGCGATGCGCATCGAGTGCCGCCTCGTCGATCTCAATCGCCGAGCCCCGGGCCCGCGGGAGGGTGCAGCAGGTCGTCGCGCAGCTCGCACTCGACCGTGGCCACGGTCGAGGCGAAGAGGCGCTGTGTGGCGAGGCCGTGAGCGATCCCGGGTGCGTCCTGGCCGGCCGCTTCGCCCAGGGTCTCTGCGACCTGGACCGCCGCCGCGATTCCCACTGGTCCGTCGAGCGCGCTGGAGAGATAGGAGGGGAGCATCTCAGCGATCTCGATCGCGGCCTCGGGCCCACCGACCTTGGAGAGCTTCACGCCGGTGAGCTGGCACGCTCCCATCGCCGCGGCCCGCTGCGCGTCAGCGCGGCTCTCGACGCTCTCGTCGGCGGCGATCGGGATCGAGGTCGACGCGACAGCTCGGCCGCCTCCTCGAGGGTGGCGACCGGTTGCTCGGCCAGCTCCACGTCGAACTTCTCCAGCTCGTCCAGCCTGCGTTTCGCAGTTGGCACGTCCCAGGCGGCGTTGGCGTCGATCCGGATGCGGGCCTCGGGACCGAGTGCCTCTCGCACAGCTTGCACCTGCCCGATGTCGTCGCCGACGCCCAGCTTCAGCTTGAAGGTCGACGAACCCGTCGCCCGCCCAGTGTTCGGCCTCCGCCGCCACCTCGGCGGGCTTGCCCGCGGTAAGGGTGGCGTTGCAGCGGACCGGTCGGGCAGGCGCGCCACCCGCTCGCCCAGCTCGACCGCCGCGCGCCGTCCACGCAGGTCGAGCAGCGCGGTCAGCGCCGCACAGCGAGCCGGAGAGGCGAAAGCTCGGCCGCGTCGCTGCGCAGCGTTGCCTCGTCGAGCTCGTCTCGCTCGGCGAGCTGCTTCAGCTCGTCGACGACCCTCGCAAGCGTCGTCGCCGCCGCGCAGGGAGAGCGGCACCGCTTCGCCGAGTCCCAGCAGTCCCTCCGAGGAGCGCAGGCGCAGCAGCACCATCTCGCGCCGCTGGAGGACTCCCGCGGCCGTCACATACGGCTCCCGGAAGGGGAGCGCGTAGGGGACCACCTCAACCGAAGCGATGCGCACGCCCAAAGGATCGCAGCCCAGCGTGAACCTGCATTTGTACGTGCTCGAGACGTACAAATGCAGGCTCACGACGGAGATCGTGCTGGGGGTGCCCAAATGCAGTCTCACGACGAAGATTCGTGCCGGGGGTGCGCAAATGCAGGCTCACGAGGGGGATTCGTCGCCGGCTCAGCTCGCGATCAGCAGGCCGGCGGAGACCAGCAGGCTGAAGATGCCGAGCAGGGTGCCGGTCGCTGCCAGCGCCCGTTCAGGGAAGGCCCGTCGGTGCGGCTCGCCGTGGTCCGCAGCGGGGCGATTGCCAGCGGCAGCGAGGCGAGGCCGATCAGCGGCAGCATGCTGCCTTCGCCGGCGACCAGAGCAACCGGCAGCGTGACGTAGGCGCCCAGCACCAGCAGCCGGTAGAGAGCGACGGCATTCCGCCGGCCCATTCGCACCGCCAGGGTCATCTTGGCGGCCCGGCGATCGGTCTCGATGTCGCGCAGGTTGTTGACGACGAGGATCGCAGTGGCGAGAAAGCCAACCGAGATCGAGAGGCCCGAGCGGCAGCGCGTCGAGCTGCTCGACCTGGACGTAGTAGGAGCCGTTGACCGCGACCAGCCCGAAGAAGAGGAACACGAAGACCTCACCGAGCCCGGCGTAGCCGTAGGGGCGGGGGCCGCCGGTGTAGAGGACGCCGGCCGCGATCGAGACGGCGCCGATCACCAGGATCACCACTCCCGGCGACGGCGGCGAGGTAGACCCCGCACGCCACCGCGACGCCGAAGGCGACCCAGGTGGCGGTGAGCACCCGCCGCGGTGTCACGAGTCCGGCCGAGGTGACCCGCACCGGGCCCAGCCGGTCCGCCGTGTCCGCCCCGCGCTTGGCGTCGGAGTAGTCGTTGGCGAGATTCGTCCCGATCTGGATGAAGATCGAGCCGACCAGCGCTGCCACGAACGCCCCGAAGCGCGGCAGCTCGCCGGCCCATTCCATCGCCGCCGCCGTCCCGACCAATACCGGCGCCACCGCGGCGGGCAGCGTCCGCGGCCGCGCCGCCATCACCCAGATCCTCATCGGTTGGCTCCGGTTCCCGCGGCGTTCATGGCCGTCTCGGGAACCTCGAGAAGTCGGGCGCGCGCTTCTCCTTGAACGCCTCGCGGCCCTCGCGAGCCTCCTCGCTGCCGTAGAAGAGCAGGTTGGCGTCGTGGGCCAGCTGCTGGATCCCCGCGTAGCCGTCCTCGTGCGCGTTGAAGCTGGCCTTGACCAGGCGCAGAGCGAAGGGTGAGAGCGCCAGCATCTCCCGGCACCAGGCGACCGTCTCCCGCTCGAGCCCCTCGAGTGGGACGACAGCGTTGACCAGGCCCATCTGCAGCGCCTCCTCGGCGTCGTACTGGCGGCACAGCAGCCAGAACTCCTTCGCACTCTTGGTCCCGACGAGGTCGCGCAGCAACGAGGCGCCGAAGCCGCCGTCCCAGGAGCCGACCCGAGGCCCGGTTTGCCCGAAGCAGGCGTTGTCGGCGGCGATCGTAAGGTCGCAGCAGACGTGCAGGATGTGACCGCCGCCGATCGCGTAGCCGGCCACCATGGCCACTACCGGCTTCGGCAGCCGCCGCATCTGCACCTGCAGGTCGGTGACGTGGAAGCGGCCTAACGAGGCGCCGTCGGCAAGGTAGCCGCTGTCGCCGCGAACCATCTGATCTCCGCCCGAGCAGAACGCCTTCTGTCCATCTCCGGTGAGAATGATCGCGCCGACCCCGGTGTCCTCTCGGGCCAGCTCCAGCGCGGCGGAGATCTCGATCAGCGTTTGGGGACGGAAGGCGTTGTGCACCTCGGGACGGTCGATCGTGACTTTGGCGATCCCGTCGGCCTTCTCGTAGCGGATGTCGCCGTACTCGGCTGCGCTGCGCCACTCGATTGGCGCATATAGCTCCTGCTCGGGTGGGGCGTCCTTGTGGCGTTGCGGCAAGCGATCCTCCGGGGTCTGGCGGTCGGTGACCGCGCGCTGGCGGGCGGCCCGCAAGAATGCGGAGGGCAACGATAACCAGGGACGCCTGGTGGACGTAACTTCGCGATGAAACTCGACGACTGGCTCGCCAAAAGATCACAGAGTTGCCCCGACCGCACGGCCCTGGTCGCGGACGGCTCCGAGGTGACCTACGCGGAGCTCGAGGCGGAGGCGACCTGGGTGGCGCGGCGGCTCGCGGCGCACGGTGTGCGGCGCGGCTCCCTGGCGGCACTCACCATGCACGCCCGCCGGGAGCAGGTGGTGCTGGTCCATGCGCTGATGAAGGTGGGCGCGGTCCTGCTGCCACTCAGCCCGCTGTTGAGTGCGGTGGAGCGCGCGACGGTGGTTGCCGCCGAGGAGCCCGCGGTCGACCTCGACGACCCGGGCGAGCTGACGCAGACCGAGGCCGACCTGCCGCTGCTTGGTGAGCATGACATGGACGACGTCTGCTGCCGGGTGCTGACCAGCGGCAGCAGCGGGGCCCCCGACCCCGTCGGGCTCACATACGGAAACTTCCTCTGGGGCGCCGTCGGCTCGGCGTTCAACATCGGCGTCGAGCCGCAGGACCGCTGGCTCTGCTGCCTGCCGCTGAGCCATATCTCCGGACTGGCAATCGTGATGCGTTCCGTCGTCTATGGCACCACGGTGATCGTGCACGACGGCTTCGACGCCGATCGCGTGGCGGCCTCCCTCGAGAACGAGGAAATATCCGTCCTCTCGATCGTCACGACGATGCTGACGCGATTGCTCGAGACGGGGGCCGACCTCTCCGGCCCGCGGGCGATCCTGGTGGGCGGCGGCCCGGTCCCGATGGAGCCTCTCGAAGAGGCGAACCGCCGCGGTGCGACCGTCGTGCAGACCTATGGCCTCACCGAGGCCTGCTCCCAGGTGACCACGCTCGCCCCGGGCGACGCGCGGCGCAAGATCGGCTCGGCAGGGCGGCCGCTCCTCACGACGCACCTGCGGATCCAGGACGGTGAGATCCTCGTGCAGGGCCCGACCGTTGCGCCTGGCCGTGCCGATGCGGACGGCTGGCTGCACACCGGAGACCTGGGCCGGATCGACGAGGAGGGCTTCCTGTACGTCGAAGGCCGGGTCGACGACATGATCGTCACGGGGGGCGAGAACGTGGCTCCGGCGGAAGTCGAGCAGGTGCTGCTGCGCCATCCCGACGTCGCAGACGCGGCCGTGGTTGGTCGAGAGGACCCCGAGTGGCAGCAGGCGGTGACTGCGATCGTCGTTCTCGAGGACGGCTCGGATGTGACGCCGGACGATCTCAGGCGCCACTGCGCCGAGGGGCTCGCCGGCTTCAAGGTCCCGAAGCGCGTGGAGCTGGCTGCGGCACTTCCGCGGACCCCCTCGGGGAAGCTGATGCGTAGGGCGCTCCGGTAGCCTGCCGCGAAATGCGCACCGACGACATCTATTACGACAAGGACGCCGACCTCTCCAAGCTTCAGGGCAAGACCGTGGCCATCCTCGGCTACGGCTCCCAGGGACACGCCCACGCGCTCAACCTCAAGGACTCCGGGGTGGAGGTGGTGGTCGGCCTGCGCCCCGATTCCTCGAGCTGCGCCAAAGCCGAGGCCGCGGGGCTCGAGGTGCTCGGCATCGGCGAAGCGACCAGCCGCGGAGACGTCGTCATGGTCCTCCTCCCCGACGAGAAGCAGGCCGAGGTTTGGGTGGCGGAGATCGCTGACGGGATCGCCCCGGGGAACCTGCTTCTGTTCGCGCACGGCTTTGCGATCCACTTCGAGCAGATCCTGCCCCCACCCGGCGTCGATGTCGGCATGGTCGCCCCCAAGGGCCCGGGCCATCTGGTTCGCCGCCAGTACGAGGAAGGGCACGGTGTTCCCTGCCTGATGGCGGTCCACCAGGACGCCACCGGCAACGCTCATGACCTCGTGCTCGCCTATGCGGCGGGGATCGGCGGCGGCCGCGCGGCGATCATCGAGACGACCTTCAAGGACGAGTGCGAGACCGACCTCTTCGGCGAGCAGGCGGTGCTCTGCGGCGGCGCCAGCGAGCTGGTCCGCGCGGGTTTCGAGACCCTGGTCGAGGCCGGCTACGACCCCCGCCTCGCCTACTTCGAGTGCCTGCACGAGCTGAAGCTGATCGCCGACCTGATGTACGAGAAGGGAATCCAGGGGATGCGCTACTCGATCTCGAACACGGCGGAGTACGGCGACATGACCCGCGGCAAGCGAGTGATCGGCGAGGAGTCGCGGGCGGCGATGAAGGAGATCCTCAGCGAGATCCAGTCGGGCGAGTTTGCCAGGGAGTGGATCGCCGAGAACCGCGCCGGCGGAGAGAACCTCGCGCGCATGCGCGAGGAGGGCGCCAGCCATCCGACCGAGGGGGTCGGCAAAGACCTCCGCGACATGATGCCCTGGATCGACCAGAAGTTCTGAGCCGGGTTCGCGATCGCCGCTGGCGCCTCTGGCGGGGCTCGATCGCTGGAGGCTCGATGCGCCCACCCGCATACCCGCCGTCGGGCTCGTCTGGAAAGTACTGCGCTAGCGGTGGGTCTCGCCCTCAGGCTGGCGACCGTCGCGGCCGACGTAGCCGTCCTTGCCGCCGACGACGACGTAGACGGCGTCCTCGGCGTCACTGAGGTTGCGAATACCGCGAACCGTTGAGGCGTCGACCCACGCGAGGCCGCCCGGCTCGAGCTCGTGCGTCGAGCCGTCCCCAAACTCCATCGCGATCCGCCCGCTGTGCAGGAAGTAGAGCTCCTCCTGCTCGTCGTGATAGTGGCGACCGGTCGCGTAGGCCGGCGGCAGCACGATCGCGTTGACGCCGAACGCGGTCACGCCCAGCGCCTTGCGGATCTTGCGGAACCCCGGCCCGTCGCCGAGGTCGGCAAGATTGGCGACTGCGTACCCGTCGCCAGTCGTCACGCCGGCATCTCCCTCTCCCATCGGCTGTGTTTCCTCCCTATGCGCCCGGTCGGCTGGTGTTCTGCGCCACCTGCTCAGCGGCGTCGCGGATCTTGAAAGCGACCACGACCAGCTCGAGATAGAGCCGGATCACAATCAGGTAGAGCAGGCCTCCGAGCGGTGCGAGAAACAGGAACAGGACCCCCCGACCCGCATTGCCGGCGAAGGCGGCGACGATGACCACGATGACGCCTATTGCCAGCAGGACCATGGCCACGATGTAGAGAAAGCGAATCAACATCGGCGTGATCAGGCTGTCGAATCGCGTGTCCATCAGCGACTCGAAGAACCCGCGCTGCACCTGCCCGGGCTCCGCGGGCTGAACGCTTGCCTCCATGCTTACCCCTCCGTCTCGGTCGCAACTGATGGGACCGCCGTAGCCTATCCCGAGATGAGCGGGGCGCACCGCCCGGCCCTGTCAATAATCTGTCGGCCCCGATGGCGCTCTCGACCAGCTTGCAGATCCCCGCTGGGCTCAGGCCCGATGACGGGCGGTTTGGCTGCGGGCCCTCCAAGGTGCGGCGCGAGGCCCTGGCCAAGCTTGCCGAGCAGGCTCACACAATGGGAACGTCGCACCGGCAGGCCCCCGTCAGGGAGCTGGTCGAGCGCGTTCAGGCTGGGCTTGGGGAGCTGCTTCGCCTCCCCGATGGCTACGAGGTGGCGCTTGGCAACGGCGGCACGACCGCGTTCTGGGACGCTGCGGCGGCCTGCCTGGTTCGCAATCGAGCGCTCCACCTGAGCTACGGAGAGTTCTCGCAGAAGTTCGCCAGGGTGACGTCCGCCGCCCCCTTCCTTGCGGAGCCGATCATCGTCGAGGCGGACCCCGGCGACGCTCCCGCCCCGACATCCGACCCCGGTGTCGACGTCCTTGCGTGGGCGCAGAACGAGACATCGACGGGGGTCATGGTCGAGGTGCGCCGGCCGGCCGGATCGGGCGACGCCCTGGTGCTGATCGACGCCACCTCGGGCGCCGGCGGGCTGCCCATCGATCTCGCCGAGGCCGATGCCTACTACTTCGCCCCCCAGAAGGCATTCGGTGCGGACGGAGGGCTGTGGCTTGCGGTGCTCAGCCCGGCAGCGGTCGAGCGGATCGGGGAGCTTGACGGAGCCGGGGACCGCTGGCAGCCGGCGTTCCTCTCGCTGCAGACCGCGCTCGAAAACTCCCGTAAGAACCAGACCTACAACACACCCGCGCTGGCGACACTGCTGCTGCTCGCCGATCAGCTCGAGTGGATGCTCGGCAACGGCGGGCTGAAGTGGTGCACAGAGCGGACCGGTGCGTCATCGGGACACCTCTACACCTGGGCGGAGCGCTCCGCCTTCGCGTCGCCGTTCGTCGCTGCTGCCGAGAAGCGCTCCCTGGTCGTCGGCACGATCGATTTCGCCGACTCCGTGGACGCTGCGACGGTGGCCTCGACGCTGCGCGCCAACGGGATCGTCGATGTCGAGCCATACCGCAAGCTGGGGCGCAACCAGCTGCGCATCGGGATGTTCCCCGCGGTCGACCCCGCCGACGTGGAGGCGTTGACTGCCTGCATCGACTGGGTGGTCGAGCATGCGGGCGAGGTGGGCCGGTGAAGGTTCTCGTCAGGGAGAAGATTGCCGACGCCGGTGTCGACCTGCTGCGGCAGAACTTCGACGTCGACCTCGGATTCGAGATGTCCGATGAGGAGCTGCGCGGGGCGATCGGCGCCTACGACGCGATCCTGGTGCGCTCGGCGACGAAGCTGACCGCTGATCTGATCGAACGGGCCGAGCGGCTCAAGGTCATCGGCCGGGCGGGCACCGGCGTTGACAACGTCGACATCCCGGCGGCCACGCGTCGCGGGATCGTGGTGGCGAATGCGCCGGAAGCGAACTCCGTCGCCGCGGCCGAGCACACCCTGGCGCTGATGCTGGCGCTGTGCCGCACCGTCCCGCAGGCCCATGCGACGCTGATCGGCGGCGCCTGGGAGCGCTCGCGGTTCAAGGGAACGGAGCTTTACGGGAAGGCGCTGGGGGTCATCGGTTTCGGCCGGATCGGGCAGCTGGTTGCGAAGCGGGCACTGGGATTCGAGATGGAGGTCGTGGCCTTCGACAAGTTCGTCTCGGCCGAGAGGTTTCGCGAGCTCGGCGTGGAGGGAGTGGGGGGGCTTGAGGACCTGCTGGCTCGCGCTGACATCGTGACGCTGCACGTCCCCAAGACTCCGGACACGGTCGGACTGATCGACGCGGCCGCCATCGCCTCGATGAAGGATGGGGCGCGGCTCGTCAACTGCGCCCGGGGAGAGCTGGTGGACCTCGATGCCGTGGTCGCAGGCCTGGAGTCCGGCAAGTTGGCCGGCGCGGCGCTCGACGTCTTTCCTGCGGAGCCCTTCAGCGACCACGCTCTGTTCGCTCGCGACGACGTGGTCGTCACCCCGCACCTGGGTGCCTCGACCACCGAGGCGCAGGATCGGGCCGGGATCGTCACCGCCGAGCAGGTGACCGCGGCGCTGACCGGCGGGGTCGTCACCAACGCAGTCAACATCGCGGCGGTGCGGCCCGAGGAGATGGAGGCGCTGGCTCCCTTCGTGCCGCTCTGCGAAAAGCTGGGTCGCCTCGCGGAGGGGCTTGGGGACGGATCGGTCGATCGAGTGACCGCTGAGTTCCGCGGCCGCATCGCCTCCTACGACACCCGCCTGCTGGGGATTGCGGTGCTGGTGGGGATCCTGTCCGGGCATACCGAGGAGCCGGTCAACCTCGTCAACGCACCCCAGATGGCCGAGGAGCGAGGCATCGAGCTGATCGAGACGAAGGACAGTGGCTCCGAGGACTTCACGGAGCTGGTCACAGTGCGGCTCGGCTCGGGCGATGCCGCCGTCGAGGTTTCGGGAACCGGCGTCGGACCGCGCAACGAGCCCTACCTCGTTGCGGTCTGGGGCGAGAGCTTCTACCTCCCGTTTGCGGACCACCTGACGGTCTTCCGTTACGCGGACCGCCCCGGGATGATCGGCCGGGTCGGGACGATGTTTGGGGAGGAGGGCGTGAACATCGTTTCGGCGGCCGTTGGGGCCGAGGCCGGTGGCGAGCGCGCGGTGATGGCGCTTACGACGGACGCTCCCGTGCACCGTGAGACGATCGAGCGCATCCTCGAGCTGGATGGCTTCTCGGTCGGCCGGTCGGTCGATCTCTAATCTCATTGGCCAGGTGCGCAACGTAGAGGGCGCGGTGCTGTTCTGTTCGTAGACGCTCCGACCGAGCGGCGGCGGGGACGACTGGCCAATGAAGAAGCTCCTTCTCATTCTGCTTGCCATGCTGCTTATGCAGCTACCGGCTCTTGCGCAGGGGATGCCCAGGACCTTCAACGTGCTGCTGGCCGGGGGAAGCGAAGCGAATGCGATTCGCATCTGGCTCACCGACGACGGCCGCAACTACGTGATCGACTCGATCGTCCCTCTCGAGGTTGGGGGCCCGATCTGCGCCAACCCGGAAGGGAACTCGAATGAGCTGATCTGCGCGGCGCCGCAGATCAGTGGCTTTGAGGTCAACGCGGATGGTGGCGACGATGAAGTCTCGGTCGCGAAGGACATCCTGGTCCCCGTAACGTTGCGGGGTGGCGGCGGGAACGATGTTCTGATCGGCGCTGCCGGCGCCGACAAACTGATCGGTGGGGACGGTGACGATCGGCTCATCGGCAGGCGCGGCGCCGACGTCCTCCTTGGCGGAGACGGCTCGGACGTGCTGCTGGGTGGTTTCGGGAACGACATGTTGCGGGGCGGCCCTGGCAACAACCTGCTGCGGGGTGGCTCCGGCACGGACGACATTGAGCAGTATCGCCCCTCGAACGATGCTCAACGAGCGCGCCCCCAGCACCCTGTCCCAGGGGAATAGGAGCTCAACCTCAACTGGCCACGCGGCGTACAGCCCCGCGGCGAAGCCTGCTGCCGACGAACAGAAGCGCTACGACCAACCCAGCAACGACGACGACGAACCCAGCAGCGCGAGCGCCGTCGTGCGATTCGAGCTTGCGATGTACGCAGCCTACGCTAAGCTCCGGTGGCGAATGACGCACCGGCTCGACAGCCTGGCGCTTCTCCTTCTCCTCCCCCTTCGGGGGGAATAGCGCTGGGCGGCGCGCAGCCGCGAGAGACAAGGTCATTCGATTCGATTGGAGAAGGAGGTAAGTCACGTGGAACCCGCAACTGACGCAAATCGCGTCCATATCTTCGATACGACGCTCCGCGACGGCGAGCAGTCGCCTGGCATCTCGCTCAACACCGCCGAGAAGGTGGAGATCGCCCAGCAGCTGGCGCGGCTCGGAGTCGACGTGATCGAGGCCGGCTTTCCGATCACCTCGCCCGGGGACTTCGAGGCGGTCGAGGCGATTTCGCGCAAGGTGGAGGGGCCTGTGGTCTGTGGCCTCGCCCGCACCCATAAGCCCGACATCGATGCCGCCTGGGGCGCCGTTCGCGACGCCCAGCGCCCGCGCATCCACACCTTCATCTCCACCTCCGACATCCACATCGAACATCAGCTGCAGACCGATCGGGAGGACGTCAAGGGCCAGGCCCGCGCGGCGGTGGCGCACGCCAAGTCCTGCTGCGACGACATCGAGTTCTCGCCGATGGACGCCACCCGAGCCGACGTCGAGTTCACCGCCGAGGTTTGCGCGATCGCCGTCGAGGAGGGCGCGACGGTGATCAACATCCCGGACACCGTCGGCTACACGACGCCGGAGGAGTACGCCGGCTACTTCCAGCGCCTGTACGAGCTGGTGCCGGCCCTGCGCGACGTGGAGACCTCGGTGCACTGCCATGACGACCTCGGCCTGGCCGTTGCGAACTCCTACGCGGGGGTGCTGGCCGGCGCCCGCCAGGTGGAGTGCGCCGTCAACGGGATCGGGGAGAGAGCGGGTAACTGCTCGCTGGAGGAGATCGTGATGCTGATTCGCACCCGCGAGGACGTTCACGGCCTGACGACCGGCGTCGAGACCCGCGAGCTGGCGCGCACCAGCCGCATGGTCTCCCGCCTCACCGGTTACCCGGTCCAGCCGAACAAGGCGATCGTCGGGCGCAACGCCTTCGCGCACGAGTCGGGCATCCACCAGGACGGGGTGCTGAAGGAGCGCACCACCTACGAGATCATGGACGCGACCGAGGTGGGCCTGGAGTCGAACTCGATCGTGCTCGGCAAGCATTCCGGCCGTCACGCGCTGCGCGACGCGCTCGAGCAGCTCGGCTTCAAGGTCGACGGCAACGCCCTGAATGCCGCCTTCAAGCGCTTCAAGGAGATCGCGGACCGAAAGAAGCAGGTGACCGCACTCGACCTCGAGGCGATCGTCTCCGACGAGATGCGCGAGCGGACCGATACGCATGAGCTGGCCTGGTTCGAGGTTGAGGCCGGTTCGCGCCGCGATCCGTTGGCGCGCGTGGCCGTAAAGCTTCCCTCCGGCGAGGAGGTGGTTGCCGAGGCCAGCGGTGACGGTCCGGTCGACGCGATCTTCCTCGCGATTCAGAAGGCGACGACAACGGAGTGCGACCTGCGCCAGTACACGGTCGAGGCGGTGACCGGAGGCGAGGACGCCCTTGGCCAGGTGACCGTGATGTTGCGCGCGGCCGGCCGGCTCGCCACGGGCCAGGGCGTCGCCACGGACATCCTCGAGGCGTCTGCCAGGGCCTACGTACGCGCCCTCTCCAACGCACTCGAGGGGGCCGCGATCCGCGAGGCCGAGGCGGCGACCGCTGAGGCGGCGACGGAACGCACGCCTGGGCCCTGACCGCGCTGGCGCCCACGGAACGCACGCCTGGGCCCTGACCGCGCTGGCGCCCCCGCCGCTGCGCGACCGCTATGGGGCCGGCGCAAGACGATCGCAGGGCCGAGCTTTTACGAGAGCCCTGTACGCCAGCTCTGAACGCGAGCCCTGTGCCCGAGCCAGGGCGGTGTTGCACTGGCGCGAATGTTTCGCGCGCGAAAACTTACTCTCCGCGCGCCACACGTATCAATCGGCCAGCCATCCTGGGCACATGGCCGCTGAGACTGCATTTGTACGTGCTGGGGATGTACAAACGCAGTCTCACCATCCCGATCGGCTGATCGCGGAATTGGCGAGCGGGCAATACGGGGTCGTCACGCGCAAGCAGATCCTTCAACTGGGCTTGGGTCGCGAGGCGATCGCCGGACGCCTCCGAACTGGCCGTCTACACCGCCTTCACAGCGGTGTCTACGCGGTCGGACATAGCTCGATCGGCAGGGAGGGGCGATGGATGGCGGCAGTGCTGGCGGGCGGCCCAGGCGCTGTGTTGAGCCACCGCTCCGCCGCTGTCCTCTGGGGATTGCGAAAGCCGCAGGGGGGCGCCATTGAGATCACAGCGCCGCGCACTGCCCGGTCCCGTGGATTAGCCATCCGGCGCCAAGCCGACCTCGAAGGTGATGAGGTCACGACCAGGCAGCGGATTCCGGTGACGACTGTGTCCCGGCTGCTTCTCGACCTCGCCGTCGTTCTGCCGGTGGTGGGGCTCCAGCAGGTCATGCGAGAGATCGAATACCTGCGCCTGCTGGATCGACAGGCCATGCGCGATCTACCCGGTCGATACCAGGGCCGCCGCGGCACCGGTGCCATCAGGGCATGCCTTCGACGAATCGAAGACCCATCGGATGGCAGG
Source organism: uncultured Solirubrobacterales bacterium (assembly GCA_963707965.1). Taxonomy (GTDB): domain Bacteria; phylum Actinomycetota; class Thermoleophilia; order Solirubrobacterales; family 70-9; genus VRUE01. The sequence goes on along the minus strand of CAVPRR010000006.1, from coordinate 468,142 downwards.
ACGCGAAGCCAGCTCGAGACCCGCTTTGCGGCGTTTGTCGAGCGAAGTGATCTGCCGAAGCCGCAGCGCAACGCGCCGATCAAGCTCGGCCGCGGAATGATCGAGGCAGATTGCCTCTGGCGCCCACAACGGCTGATGGTCGAGCTCGACGGGCACGCTGCACATGGCACACGCTCGGCCTTCGAGGCTGACCGAGACCGGGACCGCAGGCTTCAGGCAGCCGGCTGGCGAGTGGTGCGAGTCACCTGGCGCCAGCTTCGCGACGAAGAGGGGGAGCTTGAACGCGACCTGTTCAAGATGCTGGATCCTTAAGCCGCATGCGAGGTGCTGCGAGGTGCTGGATCCTTAGGCGGACTGGGAGACGTACGTGATAACGTACAAACGTAATGGCATTGGCGAGCAAGAGTCCGTTGGCGGGCAAGAGTCGACCGAGCAGGAGTCAACGGCGGAATAGAGGTCTTCCGCCTGGCGAAGCCAAGGCGGTGGCCGAGACGCCGGACCGCATCAATCGCGCGGTTGGCGCCCGCGTTCATGCTCTGCGCGAGGCGATGGGATTCTCCCTTCGCGACCTGGCTGAGCGCAGCGGTGTCAGCGCACCGATGCTGTCGCAGGTGGAGCGGGGGGAGACCAGCCCGACCCTCGCTGTCGCCGAGAAGATCGCAGCCGGCTTGGAGCTGACCCTGTCCCAGCTGCTGCGGCTCGACGAGGGCGAGCACGTGGCGATCAGCCGCGCCGGCGGGCGCCGCCGCTACGAGCGCGGCGGGCATCGCTTCGAGGAGCTGACCCCGCCGCTGCCGGGCCAACGCGCCGACGTCTCCCTGCACACGCTGCGGGCGGGCGCGACCACCGGTGGGGCGGACGACCCCCCAATCCACGAGCCCGGCAGCCGCGAGACGGCCGTCGTGCTGACCGGCGTGCTGGCGCTGACCGTGGACGGAACCAGTCACGAGCTCCACGCCGGAGACAGCGTCACCTTCGACGCCGACCTGCCACACCACTTCGAGAACGCCGGCGACGAGCAGGCTCGCTTCCTCGCCGTGATCGCCGCCGGGCTGAGGAGGGGCTGACCATGGCAAGGACGATGTTCGACAAGATCTGGAGCGAGCACAAGGTCTCCGACGGCCTGCTCTACATCGACCTGCATCTCGTCCACGAGGTGACCTCACCGCAGGCCTTCGACGGCCTGCGAATGGCAGGCCGCCCAGTGCGCCGTCCCGACAAGACCCTGGCGACCGCGGACCACAACGTGCCCACCGATGGCACCAAGACGGTGCGCATGATCGCCGACCAGCTCTCGCGCGTACAGGTCGAAACGCTGGAACGGAACTGTGAGGAGTTCGGCATCCCGATCTTCTCGCTGGGCTCCGAGCGGCAGGGGATCGTCCACGTGATCGGCCCGGAGATGGGCGTGACTCAGCCCGGGACGACGATCGTCTGCGGCGACAGCCACACCTCAACGCATGGGGCCTTCGGGGCGCTTGCCTTCGGAATCGGCACCTCAGAGGTGGAGCATGTGCTGGCTACGCAGTGCCTTGTCCAAAAACGGCCGCAGACGATGCGGATCTCCTACGCTGGAGCGCTGGCCCCGGGCGTCACCCCGAAGGACCTGATCCTGGCCACGATCGGCCGCCTCGGCACCGGCGGCATGGTAGGCCACGCTGTTGAGTACGCCGGGCCGGCAATCGAGGCGCTTTCGATGCCCGGTCGGATGACCGTCTGCAACATGACGATCGAGGGCGGCGGCCGCGCTGGCATGATTGGCCCAGACGAGACCACCTTCGAGTGGATGCAGGGACGGCCAGCGGCGCCCGAGGACTTCGAGGCAGCGCTGGAGCGGTGGCGCAAGCTGCCAACGGAGCCGGGTGCAGCCTTCGACACCGAGGTCGAGATCGATGCTGCCGGCATCTCTCCGATGGTGACCTGGGGCACGACTCCCGGGATGGTCGTCGAGGTGACGGACTCGGTCCCCGATCCGGCGGCAATGGACTCACCGGCCGATCGCGAGTCGGCCGAACGCGCACTTGTCTACATGGCCCTGGAGCCGGGCACGCCGATAACCGAGGTCCAGCTCGACCGGATCTTCATCGGCTCCTGCACCAACTCGCGGGTCGAGGACCTGCGCGAGGCGGCGGCCATGGTCGAGGGGCGCCGGGTGGCCGACTCGGTGCGCGCGATGGTCGTGCCCGGCTCGCAGCAGGTGAAAGCCGCGGCGGAGTCGGAGGGCTTGGACGAGGTCTTCCGCGCTGCGGGCTTCGAGTGGCGCGAGGCCGGCTGCTCGATGTGCCTGGGCATGAATCCCGACACCCTCACCGAGGGCGAGCGCTGCGCCTCGACGTCCAACCGCAACTTCGAGGGCCGCCAGGGCAGGGGGGGGCGGACCCATCTGGTGAGCCCGAGGATGGCTGCGGCAGCGGCCGTCGAGGGTCACTTCGTCGACATCAGGGAGTGGAGCTGAGATGAGGCCGATTGACGTGGTTCAGGGAAAGGTCTCGGTGCTGGACCGCGCCGACGTGGACACCGACCAGATCATTCCCAAGCAGTTCCTGAAGCGGGTCGAGCGGACCGGCTTCGGCGAGTTCCTCTTCTACGACTGGATTCGCTCCGGCGAGATCGAGCTGGAACCCAATCCGATCCTCGTTGCCGGGCGAAACTTCGGCTGCGGCTCCTCCCGCGAGCACGCACCATGGGCGCTGGAGGACTTTGGCTTCCAGGCGATCATCGCGCCTTCCTTCGCCGACATCTTCTATTCCAACTGCACCAAGATTGGCTTGCTGCCGGTGATCCTCGAGGAGGAGCATTGCCGTGCGGTTGCCGAGGCGGGGGAGGCGCGGATCGACGTCGACGACGAGACCGTCAACTGCGCCGCGGGCATCTTCAAGTTCGAGATCGAGCTGGATGTCAAGCACCGGCTGCTCAACGGCCTTGACGACATCGGCATCACGCTCGAGAACGCCGCGGCGATCGATGCTTTCGAGGCCTCGGGGGCGGCGGATCGCGGCCCCGTCACGACAGCGCTCTGACGGCGATGCCGCGCGGGACCACCGACTGGGACGCCAGGACATATGACCGCTTGGCGGCCCCACAGGAGGCGTGGGCAAAGGAGACCCTGGCCCGCCTGCCACTGGGCGGCGATGAGACGGTGCTCGACGCCGGCTGCGGGTCGGGCCGCGTAACCAGGCTTCTGCTCGATCGTCTCCCAAATGGAAGGGTGATCGGCGTCGACGGCTCCGAGTCGATGATCGCCGAGGCGGAGCTGGCGCTGAGCGGCTATGGCGAGCGCCTCACCCTGATCCACTCCGACCTGCTGCGGCTGGACCTGGCCGAGCCGGTCGATGCCGTCTTCTCAAACGCGGTCTTTCACTGGATCTGGGATCACGAGACGCTCTTCGGGAAGCTTCACGACGCCCTGAAGCCGGGCGGCATCCTCGCGGCCCAGTGCGGCGGCGAAGGCAACGTGGCGAGCTGGGTGGCCGCGGTGAAGCGGGCATCGGAGCCGGCGCCGTTCTCGGAGTATCTGGCGGACCGCCCGGAGCCCTGGCACTACGCCTCGGTTGCCGATACGAGCCGGCGCTTGGAGGAGGCCGGCTTCGAAGCGGTGCGCTGCTGGCTGGAGGAGAAGGTCGTCGAACCCGACGATGCCCGCGAGTACATCGCGGCTGTCGGGCTTTCCGCCCATCACGAGCGACTTCCAGCGGAGCTGCGGGACCCGTTCACGGACGCGGTGATGGGTCATCTGGAAGAGCCGCTGGTTCTTCACTACGTCCGCCTCGACATCGCGGCGACGCGCCGGTAGTCGAGTACCCATGGCGGCCGCTGATCACCGTCACGTCTAGAGTGCCGGGCCGTGGCGGGAGCCCCTCGCATAGTCCTTCTTCCCGGCGACGGGATCGGCCCGGAGATCGTCGGCGCCGCGCGGCGCCTGCTGGAGGCGCTGGGCGAGTTCGAGTTCGACGAGCGGCTGATGGGCGGGGTATCGATGGATGCGCATGGCGTCGCTCTCACCGACGAGGTGCTCGACGCGTGCAAGGCCGCCGACGCAGTCCTGCTGGGCGCGGTGGGTGGTCCGAAATGGGACACGACAGACCCTGATGCGCCCCGTCCCGAGCAGGGGCTGCTCGGCCTCCGCAAGGGCATGGGGCTGTACGCGAACCTACGGCCGGTGCGGCCAAGCCCCGCGCTGATCGCGTCCAGCCCGCTTCGCGAGGAGCGGATTGCCGGTACCGACCTGTTGGTGGTCCGCGAGCTGACGGGCGGTATCTATTTCGGCGACAGCGGCCGTACCGGCGACGTCGCGCACGACACCTGCGAGTACTCGGCCTTCGAAATCGAGCGGATCGCCCGCACCGGCTTTGACGCGGCGCGGAAACGGGCCGGGATCTCTGCACGGGCCCCGAGGGTGACCTCGGTCGACAAGGCGAACGTCCTGGAGACCTCACGCCTGTGGCGGGAGGTGGTGAGCGGTGTCGGCGCCGAGTATCCGGATGTCGAGCTGGACCACCTGCTGGTCGACAACGCGGCGATGCAGCTCGTCTCGCGACCCGCCGATTTCGACGTGATCCTGACCGAGAACCTCTTTGGCGACATCCTCAGCGACGAGTCCGCGATGCTGACGGGGTCGCTCGGGATGCTGCCGTCGGCCAGCATCGGGGCTGACGGCACGCCGGGCCTCTTCGAGCCCGTTCACGGGTCGGCCCCTGACATCGCCGGAAAGGGCATCGCCAACCCACTGGCCACGTTCCTCACGGTCGGGATGATGTTGCGCCACGGCTTCGGCCGGACCGAGGAGGCCTTACGGGTGGAGGCCGCCGTCGACGCGGTGCTGGCCCGCGGGCTGCGCACCCCGGATCTGCTCAGCGGCACGATCCCCAAGGCTCCGTTGACCCACCGCCCGCTCCGCGAGACCGAGGTCGGCACCGCGGAGATGACCGAGGCCGTGTTGGAAGCGCTCTAGCCCCAGCGGCAGTGGCGCATCGGGCATACTTCCGCAGGATGGAGACTGCAGAGCTGATCTGGCAGAACGGCGAGTTCGTGCCCTGGCAGGAGGCCAAGGTGCACGTCCTCAGCCATGGCCTGCACTACGGCACCGGGGTGTTCGAGGGGATCCGCTGCTATGAGACCGAGCGCGGGCCCGCGGTGTTTCGCCACCGCGAGCACCTGCAGCGGCTCGAAAAGTCCGCGGAGCTCTACTACTTCGAGCTGCCGTACTCGACCGAGGAGCTGCGGGCGGCCACGCACGAGCTGATCCGGCGCAACGGGCTGCGCTCCTGCTACATCCGACCCCTCGCCTTCCGCGGCTACGGCGAGATGGGGCTCTACGCGCAGAGCGCCCCGATAGAGGTCATTGTCGCCGCCTGGCCCTGGGGCGCCTACCTGGGCGAGGATGGCAAGAAACACGGCATCCGCACCAAGGTCTCCTCGTGGCGGACGATCTCCGGCGACAGCCTGATCCCGCACGCTAAGGCCTCGGGCCAGTACCTCAACTCGATTCTTGCCAAGACGGAGTCGGCCAACGCCGGCTATGACGAGGCGATCCTGCTCGACCAGCACGGCTGCGTCTCAGAGGGCTCGGGCGAGAACGTCTTCCTCGTTCGCGACGGCGTGCTCTGCACGCCCCCGCATACCGCGGCCATCCTCGACGGCATCACCCGGAACTCGGTGGTCCAGATCGCCCTTGACCTCGGCTACAAGGTCGAGGAGCGGGACATAGCGCGCTCCGAGCTGTATCTGGCGGATGAGATGTTTCTGACCGGGACCGCCGCCGAGCTGGTGCCGGTGTGTGAGGTGGACAACCACCCGCTGGGCGAACCGGGCGAGATCACCCGGGTGATCCAGGCGAAGTTCGAAGACGCATTGCACGGCCGTGCCGAGGAGTACCTGGAGTGGCTCGACTTCGTCGAGGTGCCTGCCGGTGCGGACGAACCGAGTAAGGTGAGCTCCTGATGCACTGCCGTTTTGAGGCAATCGGGCGAATTACCGCAGCCGCCTAGCGGCTGGCGCGCCGCTGCGCGCGGACGGGCCGGAAGGCCCACTCCCCGATCCCTCGAATCGAAAGGCATCAGATGGAACAGGTAACGCTCTACGACACTACCTTGCGTGATGGCATGCAGGGTGAGGGCATGTCCCTCTCGGCAGCGGAGAAGGTGCGGGTGGTGCAGGCGCTCGACGCGCTCGGCGTGCCCCTGATCGAGGCCGGGTTCCCCAGCTCGAACCCCAAGGAGGTGGAGCTGTTCGGCCTGCTGTCCGAGCTCGGGCTGCGCCAGGCGGAGATCTGCGCCTTTGGGATGACTCACCGCCGCGGCACGGCGCCCGAGGACGACGCTGCGCTGCGCACGCTGGTGGAGTGCTTCGCCCCGGTTGTGACCCTCGTGGGCAAGACGTGGGGGCTGCACCTGGAGAAGGTGACCAAGGTCTCCCGCGAGGAGAACCTGGCGATGATCCGCGATTCCGTCGCCTTCTGCCGGGAGCAGGGCAAACGCGTGATCTACGACGCCGAGCACTTCTTCGACGGCTACCGCGACGACTCGGGCTACGCGCTGGAATGCCTCGGCGCGGCGATCGACGCGGGTGCGGAGAACGTCACGCTCTGCGACACCAATGGCTCCAGCCTTCCGGACCAGATCGCCGCGGCCACCGCGCCGGTGGTCGAGGCGGTTGGAGGGCGGGCGGAGGTCGGCATCCACGTCCATGACGACGCCGGGTGCGGGGTCGCCAACTCCCTTGCCGCGGTGCGCGAGGGCGCGCGGCTGGTGCAGGGGACCGTCAACGGCTACGGGGAGCGCTGCGGCAATGCCAACCTCGTCTCGATCCTGCCGGCGCTGCAGCTGAAGATGGGCTTCAATTGCGTCAGCGCCGAACAGCTCGCCAGCCTCACCGAAACGGCCCACCTGGTTGACGAGCTCTGCAACGTGGCGCCGAACCCAGACCAGCCCTACGTGGGCCGCAATGCCTTCGCCCACAAGGGGGGGATGCACGTCGCCGGGGTGGAGGTCGACGCGCGCACCTTCGAGCACATCGAACCCGGCGCGGTCGGCAACCAGCGTGCCGTCCTGCCCTCCGAGCTCTCCGGCAGGGCGACGATCCGCAGCCAGGCCGAGCAGGCGGGGCTCGAGATCGGCGCCGAGGGCGCGGCGCGAGCGATCGAGCGGCTGAAGGAGCGCGAGCACCGCGGCTACCACTACGAGGCGGCGCCGGCCTCCTTCGAGCTGCTGCTGCGGCGCGAGGCGGGGAGCTATGAGCCGCTGTTCGAGCTGGAGAGCTTCCGGGTCACCACCGAGAAGCGCGCCGACGGGAGGGTGGAGACGGAGGCGACGATCAAGGTGACGGTCGACGGCGAGCGCTACGTGAAGGTGGCCGAGGGCAACGGCCCGGTCAACGCGCTCGACCGCGCCCTGCGGGCCGCGATCGTCGGGCGCTATCCCCACCTCGCCGACATCGAGCTGACGAACTACAAGGTCCGGATCCTCGACGAGAGCCACGGCACCGGCGCGGTGACCCGCGTCCTGCTCGACTCCTCCGACGGCGAGCGGGAGTGGGGGACGATCGGCGTATCGGAGAACATCATCGAGGCCTCATGGGAGGCGCTCGTCGACTCGCTCGAGTACGCATTCCAGCCGCGCGACGGCGACGCCGCTGAGTAGGCTGCCCCCCGATGGGGCGCTCTGTGGAAACCGATCCGATCCCGCTGGCGCGGCCGGAGATCGGAGAGCGGGAGGAGGAGCTGGTGCTCGAGGTGCTCCGCTCCGGGAGGCTGTCGCTCGGTCCGATGGGCGAGCGCTTCGAGCGCGACTTTGCCGCCTGGCTGGGAGCCGGGGAACCCGTCACGGCGTCGAGCGGCACGGCCGCGCTCCACCTCGGTGTACGGGCGCTCGGCTGGGGATCGGGAGATGAGGTCCTGACGAGCCCCTTCAGCTTCGTCGCCTCGGCGAACTGCCTTCTCTACGAGCGCGTCCGGCCGGTCTTCTGCGACGTTGACCCCGAGACGCTCAACCTCGACCCCGCGGCCGCGGAGGCGGCGCTCGGAGAGCGCACGGCGGGCATCCTGCCCATTCACATCTTCGGCTACCCCGCCGACATGCCGGCCCTCGAGGCGATTGCCGCGGCGCGCGGTCTCGGGATCCTCGAGGATGCCTGTGAGGCCCTCGGAGCGGTCGATTCTGAGGGGCGCAGGGTTGGAGCGCGCGGCAACCTCGCGACCTTCGCCTTCTACGCGAACAAGCAGCTGACGACGGGGGAGGGGGGAATGATCGTCGCGCCGCGACGCGATCTCGCGGCGCGGCTGCGCTCCGAGCGCAATCAGGGACGGGCAGCCGATATGGGGTGGCTCGACCACGGCGGCCTCGGCTTCAACTACCGCCTCTCCGACGTGGCCGCTGCGCTGGGCGTCGCACAGCTCGAGCGGCTCGATGAGATGCTGGAGCGGCGCGCCGCCGTGGCGGCGGCCTACGCGGAGGCCCTCTCAGGGATCGAGGGCCTGCGGGTGCCGATTGCGGGGCGCGGCTCCGAGCGGCGCAGCTGGTTCGTCTACGTCGTTTCCCTTCCCGACCGTGTGGATCGCGACGCGACGATTGCCCGCCTCGGGGAGCGCGGCATCGCCGCAAAGGCGTACCTGCCGTGCATCCACCTGTTCCCGCACCTGCGCGAGCTCGGCTACCGCGAGGGGCAGTTCCCCGTTGCAGAGGCCGCCGCCGCGAACTCGCTCGCCCTGCCGTTCTTCCCGTCGATGACCGAGTCGCAGGTGGCCCGCGTCTGCGAGGAGCTCGGCACCGCGCTTGGCCAGCCGGTGAGGCAGGGATAATCGCCAGGCTCATGTCCCGCTTCCGCAAGGATCCCGACCCCCGCTTCTGGCGGCTCAACCGCTCGATCGAGTTCGATTGGCGCCTGGCGCCCTACGACATCGACCAGTCCCACGCCCACGCGCACGCCCTGCAACGCATCGGCGTTCTGGACGAGAAGGAGCTGGAGGAGACCTGCTCCGGTCTCGATCGCGTGCGGGAGCGGATGGGCGAGGCGGGATTCGAATTTGCCGAGGCGGACGAGGACATCCACATGGCGATCGAGCGCCTGCTCGGCGAGGAGATCGGCCCGCTGGCCGGCAAGCTCCACACCGGGCGCTCCCGAAACGACCAGGTCGCCACCGACGTGGCGATGGTGGTGCAGGCCCACTCGCTGCGGGCAATCGAGCTTGCGGGGGCGACCATGGAGACGCTGCTGCGGCTCGCGGAGCGCCACAAGGCCTGGCCGATGCCCGGCTACACGCACCTGCAGCGCGCCCAACCCGTCTACCTCGGCCACCACCTCCTGGCCTACTTCTGGATGCTGGCCCGCGATGTCCTGAGGTTCCAGTTCGCGCTCGACAGCGCCGGCGTGATGCCGCTCGGCTCCGGCGCCCTGGCGGGGGTCAACTGGGAGATCGACCGCCGCGCTGTCGCCGAGGACCTCGGGTTTGGATACGTCAGCGCCAACTCGATCGATGGTGCCTCCAACCGCGACTTCGTCCTCGACTACCTCGCCGCTGCCTCGACCTGCACCATGCATCTCTCGCGGTTGGGGTCTGAGATCGTGATCTGGTCGAGCACCGAGTTCGGCTTCTGCGAGCTCGACGAGTCCTTTTCGTCGGGCTCGAGCATCATGCCGCAGAAGAAGAACCCCGATTCGGCTGAGCTCCTGCGCGCCAAGAGCGCGCGCGTCGCAGCCGACCACGCGGCGCTGCTCGGGACGATGCACGCGCTGCCGCTCACCTACGGGAAGGACATGCAGGAGGACAAGGAGCCGCTCTTCGATGCGATTGACACGGTTGAGCTGTGCCTCGATGCGGCCGAGGGGATGCTGTCCGGGATCGAGTTCGACCGCGAACGCCTGGAGGAGGCCTCCGGAGACGAGATGCTGGCCGCCACCGAGATTGCGGATCTGCTCGTTCGCCGAGGCGTGCCCTTCCGGGAGGCGCATGGCGTCGTCGGGGGACTCGTTCGCGACGCGATCGAACAGGAGAAACAGTTGTCCGAGCTGACCGAGGAGGAACTGCAGCGGCACTCCGAGCATCTCGACGGATCTGTCCAGGACCTCCTGCGGCGCGATAGCTGGCTGGAGTCCAAGCAGATCGAGGGGGGAACCGGTTCGGCCGCGCTCGGAGAGCAGCTCGACCTCGCCCGCGAGACCCTCACGGCGGTCAAGGCGCGGGTGCAGGCCGAGCGTCGATGATCCCGGACAGGGGGTGACCTTGAGGGGCAGCGCCGCAGCGGTGGCCGAGCGGCGGTTGGGAGTGGAGTTCTTCGAGCGCTCCGTGCATCGCGTGGCGCGCGACCTGGTCGGCGCCCGCCTCATGTACGGCGACTGCGGTGGGACGATCGTCGAGACCGAGAGCTATGAGCGCGACGATCCCGCCTGCCACGCCTTCGCCGGGCTGACCAAGCGCACCGAGGTGCTTTTCGGTCCGCCCGGACGCGCCTACGTCTACCTTTCCTACGGGATCCACAGCCTGCTGAATGCCGTGGCCGAACCCGCCGGTGAAGCAGCCGCGGTGTTGATCAGGGCGCTGCAACCGACGATCGGCCTCGAGGCAATGCGGGCAAGGCGGGGCGATCGCCCCGACGCGGAGCTGTGCTCCGGCCCGGGGAAGCTGACCGAGGCGCTCGGCATCGGGCTCGACGAGAACGGCGCCGACCTGACCGGCGGGCGGTTCGCGCTGCTGCCGCGCGAGGACGGCTGGTGTGAGGACATCGTTGCGAGTCCGCGCATCGGAATCACCAAGGCCACGGAGCGTCCCTGGCGCTTCAGCGTCGCCGGCAACCGGTTCGTATCGCGCCCGAGGCCTCGCGCCGCCGCTATCCGGCGGTGATCCCGCCCCCGCTGCCTGCTCCGCCGCCGGATTCGGCGGGAGGCGCCGGCGCGGAGGGCGTCGGAGCAGCGGATTCCGGCCCCGGTTCCTGAGACGGGCTGGGGGCTGGTTCGCTCGCTTCGGGTGCCGGCGCAGGAGCAGAGCTCGAGGGTGGCGGTGAGCCGGTCGACGGGGGCGGTGGGGCGATGGCTTCCCCTCCCGAGTCACCGGAGTCAGACGCTTCTTCGCTCGCCCTTTCGGCGGCTCGGTCCACCCTGATCTGCTCCCAGGCCGAGATGACGCTGGCCCAGATCAGGGCCGGGAAGGTGCCGCCCATAACGGGTCCGCCGTTGTAGAGGGTCGTCATCGGGGTCGTCGTATCGGCGTAGCCGACCCAGACGCAGGCCGTGACGTCGCTCACGGCGCCGCAGAACCAGGCGTCGCCGTTGTTCTCGGTCGTGCCGGTCTTTCCCCACTGACCTGCGGCCCCGATGTTTGCGTTGGCGCCGGTGCCCTGGCTGACCACGGTTTCGAGGATGCCCTTCGCCGTGCTGGCGATGCCGGAGTCGACCACCTGTTCGTGGATCGGATCGTTGTCGCCTCCCCTGATCGCGTGCCCGTCGTGATCGGTGACCAGCGTGTAGGCGACCGGGCTGTCGCCGGGGTCCGGCGACAGCGTGCCGCTGACCCTGTCGCCGTCGTTTGCCAGCGTCATGTAGGCATACGTCCAGCCAAGTGGGGTCACCCCTTCCCGCAGGCCGCCCAGCACCATCGCGGGATTGATCGAGATCGGGCCCGAGTAACCCATCTTGTGGATCGTTGCCGCGATCGAGCGGGTTCGATCCGCTGTGGTCTTCCCCTTGAGCCCCTCCAGGGCGAGTTGAGCGTAGATCGTGTTGTCGGAATAGGTGGTGGCGCAGACGATGTCGCAGGAGCCGAGGTAGGAGTTCTCGTCGTTGTGAACGACGAAGACTTCTCTGCCGTGCTTGCCGAAGCTGAATTCCTGGGGGGCCGATTCGAATGTCGTGTAGGGCGAGATCCCCTCCTCCAGAGCGGTGACCAGCGTGAACGGCTTGATCGAGGAGCCGGGCTGGCGATGTCCCTGGGTGGCGAGATTGAAGGGCTTCGTATCGAAGTTGCTGCCGCCGACCATTGCCTTGACTCCCGCATTGCGGTTGTCCAGTACGACGACAGAAGCCGTTGGGGGCAGCCAACCGAGATATGAGCTCACCGCTTCCTCGGCGGCGGCCTGGAGGCGGAGGTCGAGCGTGGTTTTGACCTTGAGACCCCCGAAGAAGGCCTTTGCAGCGCCGAAGCGGTCGACGAGCTGCTGCCGCAGCCAGGAGGTGAAGTATGGGGACTGCGAATCGAGCCTCGGCGGCTCGATGTCGTCCGGGGAGGGCAGGGCATGCCGGCTCCCTTCCTGATACTGAGCCCCGGTGATGTAGCCCTGCTCCAGCATCTTCTCCAGCACGAGGTTGCGCCGGGCCAGCGAGTTTTCCGGATAGATCTTCGGGTCATAGGCCGACGGCGAAGCGATGATCCCGGCCAGTGTTGCCGCCTCCCAGGGCTCCAGCACCGCTGCGCAGGGCTCGGTCGGAGTGCCGCAGCCGGGGTGCGCCGTGCCGAAGTAGGTGCGAGCCGCAGCCTCAATTCCGTAGGCGCCCTCGCCGAAGTAGATCGTGTTCAGGTACTCGGTAAGGATCTTGTCCTTGCTCCAGTGGCGCTCCAGCCGATAGGCGAGCGCGGCCTCCCTGAACTTCTGGAAGATGGTGCGGCTGCTCTGTGCGGCAAGGGCGTTCTTCACGAACTGCTCTGTGATGGTCGACGCTCCCTGCGCGGCGCTCTGGCTGAGGATGTCCTTGACCAGCGCACGACCGATGCCCTCGAAGTCGACGCCGCTGTGTTCGTAGAAGCGCGCGTCCTCGATCGCGACGACGGCGTTCTTCACGTTGGGCGAGACCTGCCCCGAGTTGAGCAGGATCTTGTTCTGGTTGCTGGTCAGGGTGCCGAGTGGTTCTCCCGACGAGTCGAAGAGCTCGCTGTTCTTTGCGGCCTTGTACTGGGCGAAGTCGTATATGGCCGGCAGGTCCTGGGAGACCGCCATCATCATGCCGAAGACCATCGAGACCAGCCCAAGGATGGCGAGCCCGAGCAGGACGAACAGGATGCGCAGCTTCTTGAGGCGCGGTCTGGTGCGCTTGCCCGCGGGGAATGCGGGCACCGACGGCGGGACTGCGCCGCCCGTGTGGCGGGGCTTTCTTCCCAGGGGCGCCATCGATTTCAACGCCCGGCGGGGCTCGGCCCGCCGAGAGGAGGCGGCAGTCTAGCATTCGCCCAATCGTGGACCTGACGCGCAATGCCGTTGACGTGCTGCCCGAGGGGAGGCTGCAGGAGCAGCTCGATAGCGGCGGGCCTCTGCGGGTCAAGTTGGGCATCGACCCGACCACGGCCGACATCCATCTCGGCCACACGGTCGTCCTCGAGAAGCTCCGCGAGTTTCAGGAGGCAGGGCACACGGTGGTTCTGATCGTCGGCGACTTCACGGCACGGGTCGGCGATCCAAGCGGTCGCTCGACCCAGCGCCCGCTTCCGTCCCCCGAGGAGGTCGCCGCCAACGCCGCCACCTACCAGGAGCAGGCCTTCAGGGTGCTCGACCGCGAGCGCACGGAGGTGCGCTTCAACAGCGAGTGGCTGCGTATGGAGCCCGAGGCGCTGCTCGGTCTGCTCGCGCAGACGACGGTGGCCCGGCTGCTGGAGCGCGACGATTTTCAAAGACGGATGGCCGCGGGGGCGCCGATCTCCGCCCTCGAGCTTCTCTACCCACTGCTGCAGGGCTACGACTCGGTCGCCGTGCGGGCGGATGTGGAGCTGGGGGGTACCGACCAGAAGTTCAACCTGCTCTTTGCGCGGGACGTGCAGGCCGCCTACGACCAGACTCCGCAGTCGATTCTCACGATGCCGATTCTGGTTGGAATCGACGGCGCGCAGAAGATGAGCAAGTCGCTCGGCAACTACGTGGGCGTCACCGATCGTCCCGAGGAGATGTTCGGGCGCCTGATGAGGGTCCCCGACTCGGCAATGCCCGACTACTTCCGGCTGCTGCTCGGAGGGGAGGTTCCCGAGGGGGCGCCCAACGAGGCAAAGCGGCAGCTCGCACGGCGGATCGTGGAGCGCTTTCACGGCGCGGCTGGCGCAGAGGCCGGGGAGGAGCACTTCAACCGCCTCTTCGTGAGGCACGAGGCACCGGCGGACATCGAGGAGCTGGCGCTGTCTCCACAGGCGGGAGGCGACGGGGGCCGGGTCCACATGCCCGGGCTGATTGCCGCTGGCTTCGAAATCAGCTCCAGCGAGGCGCGCCGACTGATCGAACAGGGGGGTGTGAGGCTCGACGGCGAGCCGGTCGCTGGCGACCGACTCGATATCCCGGCAGGCGAGCTGGACGGCCGTATCCTTCAGGTGGGCAAGCGCCGCTTCCGGCGCCTGCGTGCGGTCGCCTAGGCAAACGACCGTCGCGGCGCTATACTCCGCCGTCCCTCTGGGATTGGCCCGGTGCCGGTCCTGTGCGCGAAATGCGGCGAGTCCCGCCGCAGGGGCGCGGCGGTCTTTGAAAACTGAGCAGCGTGCACCCCATGGGCCGGTATGGCCTGTGGGTTGTTTGAGCCCGATCCACTCGGCCCGTCAGCGTGCCGAGTGGTCTGATTTACCCGTCATGTCGGTCGTCGCGTATGTGTACCCGACGGCCAGTCAGGCATGACACTCTCTATGAGAAGTACCTTCACGGAGAGTTTGATCCTGGCTCAGGACGAACGCTGGCGGCGTGCTTAACACATGCAAGTGGTGCGACGAACCAGGGCTTGCCCTGGGGCAAAGCCGCGAACGGGTGAGTAACACGTGGGTAACCTGCCCCGATGACCGGGACAACTCGAGGAAACTCGGGCTAATACCGGATGTGGCGCACGGGTCTAAGCCTGTGCGCTAAAGGAAGCTTCGGCCTCCGCATTGGGAGGGGCCCGCGGCCCATTAGCTTGTTGGTGAGGTAACGGCTCACCAAGGCATCGATGGGTAGCTGGTCTGAGAGGACGATCAGCCACACTGGGACTGAGACACGGCCCAGACTCCTACGGGAGGCAGCAGTGGGGAATCTTGCGCAATGCGCGAAAGCGTGACGCAGCAACGCCGCGTGGGGGAAGAAGGCCTTCGGGTTGTAAACCCCTTTCAGGAGGGACGAAGGTTCGCCGGTGAATAGCCGTGCGGATTGACGGTACCTCCAGAAGAAGCTCCGGCTAACTACGTGCCAGCAGCCGCGGTAATACGTAGGGAGCAAGCGTTGTCCGGAATCATTGGGCGTAAAGCGCGCGTAGGCGGCCCTGTAAGTCCGTTGTGAAAGTCAAAGGCTCAACCTTTGAAAGCCGATGGATACTGCAGGGCTGGAGTCCGGAAGAGGCGAGTGGAATTCCTGGTGTAGCGGTGGAATGCGCAGATATCAGGAGGAACACCAATAGCGAAGGCAGCTCGCTGGGACGGTACTGACGCTAAGGCGCGAAAGCGTGGGGAGCGAACAGGATTAGATACCCTGGTAGTCCACGCCGTAAACGATGGGCACTAGGTGTGGGAGGTGTCGACTCCTCCCGTGCCGTCGCTAACGCACTAAGTGCCCCGCCTGGGGAGTACGGCCGCAAGGCTAAAACTCAAAGGAATTGACGGGGGCCCGCACAAGCAGCGGAGCATGTGGTTTAATTCGACGCAACGCGAAGAACCTTACCTGGGCTTGACATGTGGGTGACCGCCATAGAAATATGGCTTTCCTTCGGGACACCTTCACAGGTGGTGCATGGCTGTCGTCAGCTCGTGTCGTGAGATGTTGGGTTAAGTCCCGCAACGAGCGCAACCCCCGTTCCATGTTGCCAGCATTAAGTTGGGGACTCATGGGAGACTGCCGGTGACAAACCGGAGGAAGGTGGGGATGACGTCAAGTCATCATGCCCCTTATGTTCAGGGCTACACACGTGCTACATTGGCGCATACAAAGGGCAGCAATACCGCGAGGTGGAGCGAATCCCATAAAGTGCGTCTCGGTTCGGATTGGAGGCTGAAACTCGCCTCCATGAAGCTGGAGTTGCTAGTAATCGCGGATCAGCAATGCCGCGGTGAATACGTTCCCGGGCCTTGTACACACCGCCCGTCACACCACGAAAGCAGGCAACACCCGAAGCCGGTGGCCTAACCTTTTGGAGGGAGCCGTCGAAGGTGGGGCTTGTGATTGGGGTGAAGTCGTAACAAGGTAGCCGTAGCGGAAGCTGCGGCTGGATCACCTCCTTTCTAGGGAGATTTCTCTAGAACGTCGACCGGGCTCCCCGATGGCAATGTGCCGTCGGGAACGCTGCTCAGTTTTGAGAGACCGCCCGGCGGGATGAATCCGTCGTGCGCGCCTCGGTGGACCTTGAAAACTGTACAAGGCCAAGAATGAAGAGTCTGTTGTTACAACAGGCTCTGGGTATTTAATTATGACCCGGACGCTTAGGCGTACGGGTCGCTCACCGTCAAGATAGTAAGGGCTTACGGTGGATGCCTTGGCACCAGGAGTCGATGAAGGACGTGGACGGCTGCGATAAGCCGCGGCGAGGCGCTGAACAGCCATTGACCCGCGGATTTCCGAATGGGGAAACCCGACGCCGGTAATGCGGCGTCATCCAGCGGTGAATTCATAGCCGCTGGGAGATAACCGGGGGAACTGAAACATCTAAGTACCCCGAGGAACGAAAATCAACCGAGACTCCCTTAGTAGTGGCGAGCGAAAGGGGATCAGCCCAAACCCGGCAGGTGCAAGCGGGCACGCGTTGCCTGTCGGGGGTTGTAGGACGTCACGCCCGAGCCGTGTCCGGCTCGGCGGCAGTTACAAAATCAGGTGTTAGCCGAAGCGAGTGGAACCTCGCACCACAGAGGGCAATCGTCCCGTAGGTGAAAACACGCTGATCTGCCGACTGACGTTCCTGAGTAGGACCGCACCCGTGAAACGCGGTCTGAACCTGGGGGGACCACCCTCCAAGGCTAAGTACTACCTGGTGACCGATAGTGAACTAGTACCGTGAGGGAAAGGTGAAAAGCACCCCAGAAGGGGAGTGAAATAGTACCTGAAACCGCAAGCCTACAAGTGGTCGGAGCACCCTCGGGTGTGACGGCGTGCTTTTTGCATCACGAGCCGGCGAGTTACGCGTTGGTGGCAAGGTTAAGCGATGAGCGGAGCCGCAGCGAAAGCGAGTCTGAATAGGGCGACACAGTCACCGGCGGTAGACCCGAAACTGGGCGAGCTATCCATGGGCAGGCTGAAGCGGGGGTAAGACCTCGTGGAGGGCCGAACCGACCTAGGTTGAAAACTGGGCGGATGACCTGTGGATTGGAGTGAAAGGCTAATCAAGCCCAGAGATATCTGGTTCTCTCCGAAATATATTTAGGTATAGCCTCGCGTGATTGCGTGGCGGCCGTAGAGCACTGTTTGGACTAGGGGCCCTACCAGGTTACCGACTTCAGGCAAACTCCGAAGACCGTCACGGTTAGCGCGGGAGTCAGTGTGCGGGGGATAAACTTCGTACGCAAAAGGGGAACAACCCAGACCATCAGCTAAGGACCCTAAGTACTAGCTAAGTGGTGAACGATGTCCGAGTGCAGAGACAACCAAGAGGTTGGCTTAGAAGCAGCCACCCTTGAAAGAGTGCGTAACAGCTCACTGGTCAAGTGTTCGGGCGCGGAGAATTCAACGGGGCTCAAGCTAGTCTCCGAAGCTATGGGTGTGCAGGCCTGCGGGCTCTGCACGCGGTAGGAGAGCGTTCCAGTTGCGTGAAGCGGGTGCGTAAGCCCCCGTGGAGTGGCTGGAAGTGAGAATGCCGGCATGAGTAACGAAAGAGGGGTGAGACTCCCCTCCACCGATTGTCCAAGGTTTCCTGAGTAAAGTTCGTCTGCTCAGGGTTAGTCGGGACCTAAGGCGAGGCCGAAAGGCGTAGCCGATGGCCAACAGGTTGATATTCCTGTACCACGTCGTTTCCGTTATGACCGATGGGGGGACGGGGAAGGGTAAGGGAACCCAGGCGATGGTCGTCCTGGGGCAAGCACGTAGCCAGTCGCCGTAGGGAAATCCGCGGTGGCGTTTTGACGCGAGGTGCGATGCCAGCTGGCCTGACCGCCGGCAAGTCCCCGATCCCATGCCTCCGAGAAAATCCTCTAGGCAGGATTCGCGTGCCCGTACCGATAACCGACACAGGTGGACAAGTAGAAAATACTGAGGTGAGCGAGCTAACTCTCGTTAAGGAACTCGGCAAAATCGTCCCGTAACTTCGGGAGAAGGGACGCCCCGGTAGGGTGAACTCCGTACGGAGGGAGCCCGAGGGGGCCGCAGTGAATTGGTCCAAGCGACTGTTTACCAAAAACACAGGCCTCTGCTAAGTCGTAAGACGACGTATAGGGGCTGACGCCTGCCCGGTGCCGGAAGGTTACGTGGAGTTGTTAGCGCTTCGGCGCGAAGCAGCGAAGCTAAGCCCCGGTAAACGGCGGCCGTAACTATCAGTTGACCGAGGTAGTTGTAAAACTCGGCTATATGCTGGAACATCCGAGTATCCGACGCTACTCGCCGCGCGAGCGGCAGTGAAAATGCGATCGGTGCGGACAATCAGCAGGAAAGGCTCTGTGGTGTTGCACTTTGTTCAGGAAGTTGCCACAGAGAATCCTCAGAGACTATACGCCGAGCTCTCCACTGAACATCGGAGAGATGAGATAGTCCGATCTCATGGGCGACCATGAGAGTCGACCAGAAATGTGTCGGCCACTCCCAGTAGCATGGGGGAAGTAACAACGATGAACGGTCCTAAGGTAGCGAAATTCCTTGTCGGGTAAGTACTACTTGCCCCGCCATTCCTCAAGGGATGGCCGAGTACCGGCTCATATCGGGGAAGCCTTCCTGGCTCCGCCAGATGGTAATCCCGAGGGAAGTCCTAGTGACCCCGTAACGACTGATCCGAAAGGAGAGGCTCGTCGCAGCGTGCGGTTTACGCGTCTGGACGCGACGGGCAATACGCCGGCCCTCATCAAAGACAGGGACACCTATGGAGTGAGTGTGCTTGATCCGTGGTATGTGACCGGCCTGACCGAGGGGGAGGGATGCTTCTGCATCTCCTTCGCCATTAGAGCCAAGCTCCGCACGGGGCTTGAGGCGAGACCGTCTTTCTCGCTGTCGCTCAATCGGAAGGACCGGCCGCTGCTGCAGGATCTGCAGCAATTCTTCGGGTGCGGGTGGATTCGTGAGTCTCGGTCCGATCGAACCTTCAAGTTCGAGGTTCGATCGGCTCAAGATCTCAAGGATTCGGTAGTTCCGCATTTCGAGGCGTTTCCGCTCAGCGGGGACAAGGCAAGGAGTTTTCGTGGCTTCTTGCAAGTCTGCCGGATGGTCTGGCAAGGAGACCATCTGAAGCGCGATGGAATGCGCAGAATTGTGGCAATCGCGTACGAGATGAACCTCGGCAAGCGACGCCACGATGAAGCGACGCTCCTGCGGGTGCTCGATGAGGTGAAGGGATAGTCTGCCCCCCTCGGAAACGGGGGGATCAAGGTGAAGTTCCGACCTGCACGAATGGCGTAACGACTTGGACGCTGTCTCAACGAGAGGCTCGGTGAAATTAAAGTCTCGGTGAAGATGCCGAGTACCCGCGGCTAGACGGAAAGACCCCGTGAACCTTTACTGCAACTTGATATTGGAGTCTGGGGTATCTCGCTCAGGATAGGTGGGAGACAGTGAACCGGCGGCTTTGGCTGCCGGGGAGTCACCCTTGAGATACCACCCTTGGTAGTCTGGGCTTCTAACACCATGCCGTGATCCGGGTGGTGAACAGTGTCAGGTGGGCAGTTTGACTGGGGCGGTCGCCTCCTAAAATGTAACGGAGGCGCCCAAAGGTTCCCTCAGCACGGTTGGAAATCGTGCGCAGAGTGTAAAGGCAACAAGGGAGCTTGACTGCGAGACCGACGGGTCGAGCAGGAACGAAAGTTGGGCTTAGTGATCCGGCGGTTGCAAGTGGAAGCGCCGTCGCTCAACGGATAAAAGGTACTCCGGGGATAACAGGCTTATCGTTTCCAAGAGTCCACATCGACGAAACGGTTTGGCACCTCGATGTCGGCTCGTCGCATCCTGGGGCTGGAGTAGGTCCCAAGGGTTGGGCTGTTCGCCCATTAAAGCGGTACGCGAGCTGGGTTCAGAACGTCGTGAGACAGTTCGGTCCCTATCTGCCGTGGGCGTTGGAGAGTTGAGGGGAGTCATCCCTAGTACGAGAGGACCGGGATGAACGTGCCGCTGGTGTATCTGTTGTCCTGCCAAGGGCATCGCAGGTTAGCTACGCACGGAACGGATAACCGCTGAAGGCATCTAAGCGGGAAGCCGTCCTCGAGATGAGCTCTCCCATCCCCTTTGAGGGAGTAAGACCCCTGGTAGACCACCAGGTTGATAGGCCGGCGGTGCAAGCGCAGCGATGCGCTCAGCCGACCGGTACTAATGGGTCGAGGGCTTGACGGATAATTATTCCCTCTTGGTCTTGTGCAGTTTTCAAGCTCCACCGGGGCGAGTTCTCGCAAGGTTTCCGGTGGTGCATAGCGAGGGGGAAACACCTCTTCCCATTCCGAACAGAGCAGTTAAGCCCCTCAGCGCCGATGGTACTTGGAGGGCAACCTCCTGGGAGAGTAGGTCGCCGCCGGTTCTTATGACGCAGGGCCGCCCCGAGAGGGCGGCCCTTTGTCGTTCCAGCGGCACGAATCAGAATTTCGGGAGCAGCGTTCGCGAGACGTCGCGAAGTTCTGATTCAGGACCCTAGGATTGCGTGGCGAAGCGGTCGATCGCCGAGCGCCAGGCGCCGCTGCTCCGCAGGGAGCCGCTGCGTCGGCGGCCCTCGCAGGAGGGCGGCGTCCGGTCGACGGGCTCGAGCCCGTACTCACCGAGGGTGGCGAAGTCGATCATCAGGTCTGCGGCGTCAGCCAGGTGGCTGCTGAGGGGTTTCTCCGTGTCGAACATAGGTTCGAATCTACGGGCGCCTTCGGACGCGTTCCGGATTTTGCAGGCGTTTTTGCACTTCGTGCCTGGCGGCGGCGCCCCTGGCGGCCTCTTCGGCGGCGGCGAAGGCGAGTATGAGGCCTGCCGTCTCGGCTGGTTTCTCGACGTTGGGGGAGTGGCCGGAGCCCTCGATCAGCTTTGTCTTGGCGCCGGGAACGGTGGCGCGGTATTCGGCAAGCCTGGCCGATGGTTCGTCGATGATCTGCTCTTCGGCGCCCATCATCACCAGCAGCGGCTTTCCGGTTGCCTTCATCCGGCGGTCGAGGGCCTCTTCTTCGGTGAAGTCATCCGAGCCGCTGGCGGAGTCGGTGTAGGCGCTGTAGGTCATGCGGTCAAGGTCTTCGACAAAGGCATCGGGTACGTGGAATCCGGGGGCGAAGGCAACCTCCAGGCCCTTACGGACGGAGAAGTCGGGCTTGATCCGCCAGAGGGCGTCTCCGATCACCGGTGTGAAGGCGAGCTTGGCGAGGAGTCCCAGGCTTCCCTCCTCGTGTGTGGGTGCGCTATCGATGATGACGACCCGGTTGACGAGTTCGGGAGACTGCTCAGCGAGCGCGACCGCAACGCCGCCGCCCAGGGAGTGGCCGACGACCTCGGCGTCGCTGACCCCGAGGCGCCCGAGGACGCCCGCCACGAGGTCGGCCTGGTTGGAGATCGAGTAGCCCGAGGTGGGCTTTTCCGAGCCGCCGTGGCCGAGCAGGTCGACCGCGATTACGCGGTGGTTCGGCCTGAGCCGCGGGATCAACTGCTCCCACCAGTCGATCGCGCAGGTGAAGCAGTGAATGAGGACGATCGGCGAGCCCGTTCGGGGCCCGCTGTCCAGCACCTGGAGGTCGCCGCCCGGCAGGCGAACGATCCGCGCTCCGGGGACGGTCACGGTGGCCGACTTCGTTTCCGCCTCGGTCACCACCGCGTTGACGCCGACGATGACCACGAACGCCACCACGATGCCGATCAGGATCTTCCAGCCTCTGCCCATGCCGATGGGTACCCTAGCCGGAACCCATGGAGAAATTCGTCATCCAAGGAGGCGTGCCGCTCTCAGGAGAGGTGACAGCCGCGGGAAACAAGAACGCGGCGCTGCCGATCCTTGCCGCGTGCCTGCTGACCGAGGAGGAGCTGGTCCTGCACCGGGTTCCGCGGATCCGCGACACCGAGGCGCAGATTGCGCTGCTGGAGAACGTCGGTGTCGAGGTCGGCTGGACGGGCGACAACAGCCTGCGCCTCTGCGCGGCGGGTCTGGCCGACGTGGCGGTCGACGAGGACCTCTCCAGCAGGATCCGCGCATCCTTCCTGCTCGCCGGCCCGCTGCTCGCTCGCTGCGGCGAGGCGAGAATGCCGCCGCCGGGGGGCGACTTCATCGGCCGGCGTCGCCTGGACGCGCATCTCGACGCCTTCCAGGACCTCGGTGCGCGTGTGGAGGGCGATCGTTGGATCGAGCTCACGGCACCCAGCGGCGGGCTGCGCGCCTGCGCGATCTTCATGGACGAGCCCTCGGTGATGGGAACCGAGAACGCGCTCATGGCGGCGGCGCTCACCCCCGGGCCGACGACGATCTCCAACGCGGCGTGCGAGCCGCACGTGCAGGACCTGGCTCGACTGCTCACCAAAATGGGCGCTGAGGTCGACGGAATCGGCTCCAACGTGATGACGGTCCATGGGCGCGACCGCCTCGGTGGCGCCGAGCACACCATCTCCCCGGACCACATCGAGATCGCCAGCTTCATGGCCCTGGCCGCCGCCACCGGCGGGGAGCTGCGAATCCGCTCCGTCGAGCCCACAGACCTGCTGGTCATTCGCCGCCAGTTCCGCCGGCTTGGCCTCGAGTCGACGATCGAGGACGGAGATGTGGTCGTGCCGCCGGAGCAGCGGCTGCAGATCAGAGCCGACGTCGGCGACGCCATCCCCAAGATCGAGGACGGCCCCTGGCCCGCCTTCCCCGCGGATTTGACGTCGATCGCGCTGGCGCTTGCCACGCAGGCCGACGGCGAGATTCTCATCTTCGAGAAGATGTTCGAGAACCGACTCTTCTTCGTCGACAAGCTGGTTGCGATGGGCGCTCGGATCACGCTTTGCGATCCCCACAGGGCGATCGTCAGCGGTCCGAGCCGGCTTCACGGCGAACGCGTCGAGAGCCCCGACATCCGGGCCGGGATGGCGATGCTCATCGCCGCCCTCGCCGCGGAGGGCGTTTCGGAGATCGGGAACATTCGCCAGATCGACAGGGGCTACGAGCAGATCGACCAGCGGCTGCGGAGCCTCGGCGCTCAGATCGACCGAGTTTCGACGGAGGTTCCTGCATAGACGGAGGTTCCTGCATAGGGCGTCCCAGCGAACCCTCGGTGCCCCCGAAGGCGGCACCGAGCGAGCAAGATCGCCGCTGATCATGAGCGTGAGCGAGCCCAAGAGGAGATGGCGAACCTCCAAGAGGAGACTGGCGAACCTCCAAGAGGAGACTGCGAACCTGATGATCCACCCGATTCCACCAGGAACCCGCGACATCCTTCCCGACGAGATGCTGGAGTTGCGGCGGCTCAACCGTGCCCTGATCGATGTGTTCGAGAGCTATGGCTACGGCGAGGTTGCCACGCCCACGATCGAGTACGACGAGGTTCTTGCCAGGGGTGACGGTCGCACATCGGAAAGCGCCTACCGCCTCTTCGACGAGCGTGGCGACCTGCTGGCGCTGCGCTCCGACATGACCGTGCCGATTGCCAGGCTCGTGGCGACGCGCTACGCCAACACCGAGCCGCCGCTGCGCCTCTGCTACCTGGCCAACGCCTTTCGCGCTGTGCGCCCCCAGCGCGGTCAGAGACGCGAGTTCGCGCAGGCCGGGGTCGAGCTGATCGGGGCCGACGCGCCGCAGGGGACCGCCGAGGTCGTCGAGGTTCTGCAGGCGGCGCTCGACGCGGCCGGGCTGGATCGGGCCGTGATCGGACTCGGCGACGCGGATCTCTATCGTCAGCTGCTCGGCGAGCTTGGGGTCGCCGGCGAGGCGCGGGACTCGGTCCTGGAGCGGCTGGCGATGCACGACGTGGTGGGGCTCGAGGCCGAGCTCTCGGCCCTTGAGGGGGTCAGCGAGGAGCAGTGCGCGACGTGCGTGGCCCTCTCCCAGCTGCGCGGCGGCCGCGAGGTGCTGGAGGAGGCGCGAGCCATGGGCGGGGCGGCGGTGGAGCGCGCCACGGCCCGGATCGGCGAGACCTTTGAGGCGCTCGAGAGCCGTGGCGCGGCAGGGCGGATCCAGATCGATCTGGGTCTGTTGCGCGACCTCGGCTACTACAGCGGCGCCATCCTCGAGGTCTACGACCCGGCGGTCGGCTACGTGCTCGGCGGCGGGGGGCGGTACGACGGTCTGCTGAAGCGGTTTGGAGTGGATTTGCCGGCCGCCGGGTTTGCCCTGTATCTGGAGCGCGTACACATCGCCCAGATGGAGGAGGAATCGCGGCGAGGTGATCCATCGTGAGCGTGGAGGTCGCCGGCATGGGCCGCGCCAAGTCGGGAGGGCCGCTGAAGCTGGCGGTGCCCCGCGGCGCCCTCTTCGAGGGCACGCTCGATGTGCTCGACGCCGCTGGGATCGACACCTCCCAGGCGCGGGGCGGGTCGCGTGCGCTGATCTTCGAGGGCGAGGAGATGACCCTCGTGACCATGCGCCCGTCAGATGTCCCCACCTACGTCGAGGCCGGGGCCGCCGATGTCGGCATCACCGGGAAGGACGTCCTGCTGGAGCAGTCGGACCGGATGGTCTACGAGTTGCTCGACCTTGGCTACGGGCGCTGCCGGATGGTGCTGGCGGGCCGCCGGGGAGACGAGCGGCTGGGCGAGTCCGAGCGTCGCCTGGGAACGATGCGCATCGCCACGAAGTACCCGCGGGTTGCGCAGCGGCACTTCGAGGAAACCGGGCACCAGGTTGAGGTCATCGAGGTGAAGGGCTCCGTCGAGCTGGCGCCGCTGGTCGGCCTGGCGGATGGAATAGTCGACCTGGTCGCGACCGGCCGGACCCTGGAGGAGAACGACCTGGAGGTGCGGGAGGAGATCGTCGAGTGCACCGCACGCTTTGTCGCCAACCGCGTGGCTCACAAGCTTCGGGCGCGCGAGGTGGACGATCTGACCGCGCGGCTGCGCGAGGCGACGGCGAGATGAAGCTAAGGCGATTCGAGTGGGAGGGCTCGGCCCGGACGGCGGGCGCGATCCGCGCCTGGGCCTCGAGGGCAACGCCGCGAGTCGATGTCGACCAGATACAGCGCGAGGTCCGCGAGGGCGGAGACGGGGCAGTGCTGCGGCTGACGGCGCGCTTGGACGCCACCGAGAAGCCGCCGAGCTCCCTGCGGGTGGAGACCAGCGCGCTCACGGGGGCGCTGGCCGGGATTGACTCCGAGGTCCGCGAGGCGCTCGAGCTGGCGGCCGCCAACATCCGGGCGGTCGCCGACGCGCAGGCCGACTCCGGGGAGCGCAGCGCGGCCCTGCCACAGGGTCAGGCGGTGACGCTTCGCCAGGTTCCGGTCGCCGCCGCAGGTATCTACGCACCCGGCGGCAAGGCCGCCTACCCGTCAAGCGTTCTGATGTGCGCGATCCCCGCCCGTGTCGCCGGTGTGGAGCGCCTTGCGCTGGCCTCCCCGCCCGGCCCGGACGGCGCCGTCAACCCGCTGGTCCTTGCCGCCGCCGGGCTGTGTGGGGTCGACGAGGTCTACGCAATGGGCGGTGCGCAGGCGATCTTCGCCCTGGCCTACGGCACGGAGACGATCGTCCCGGTCGACGTCGTGGCAGGGCCCGGGAACGCCTGGGTGCGGGAGGCGAAGCGGTCGGTTTGGGGCACTGTCGGAATCGACTCCCTGGCCGGGCCGTCGGAGCTGATGATCGTTGCGGGGCATGACACCGACCCAGGTTGGGCTGCACTGGACCTCTGCGCCCAGGCGGAGCACGGCGCCGACGGGCCGCTGGTGGCAGTTGCGGTCGAGGAGGCGGTGCTTGACGCCGTCGCCGGCGCGACCGAGCATGCCGCCGCCGAGCGCTCCGGCTCAGGCGACTCGCCGCTGGCCCTTGTTCGCGTCCCCGATCTGAGCGACGCCATCGATCTCGCCAACGCCTTCGCTCCCGAGCACCTGGAGCTGCTCTCCGAGGATGCTGCGCTGCTCGCCAGCGGGGTGCGGACCGCGGGGTGTGTCTTCGCCGGCCGCCACAGCGCGACCGCCTTCGGCGACTACGTCGCGGGGTCAAACCACGTCCTGCCGACCGGCGGGGCCGGCCGATTCTCCGGGCCTCTCGAGCCCGGCACATTCCGGCGCACGATCGCGACGGTTGAGGTTCCGGCCGGCGCCGCGGCGACGCTTGCTCCATACGTCGACACCCTCGCGCGTGCCGAGGGCTTCCCCGTGCACGGCGAGTCGGCCATGATTAGACGATGAAAGGCGATGACGATTAGGCGATGAGCAGGACCGCAACAAGAGAGCGCAGCACCGCCGAGACCGAGATCCGGCTCGAGCTTGACCTGGACGGAGGCGAGTCGAGGGCCCAGACAGGGGTCGGGTTCCTCGACCACATGCTCGACCTGCTCGCCCGCCACGGGCGGCTCGGCCTCGTGGTGGAGGCGAGGGGCGACCTGGATACCGGGGCTCACCACACTGTTGAGGATGTCGGCATCGTGCTCGGCCAGGCCCTGGACGAGGCGCTTGGCGACCGGGCTGGAATCCGGCGGTACGGCTCCGCGCTCGTGCCGATGGACGAGGCGCTGGCCGAGTGCGCCATCGACGTTTCCGGCCGGCCCCTGTGCGTGTTCGATGCAGAGCTGCCGGCGACGTCGATCGCCGGCTTCGACACGGAGCTGACGGAGGAGTTCTTTCGCGCGGTCGCCAACAGCGCCAAGCTGACCCTGCACGTCTCGGTCCGCTACGGGACCAACGTCCACCACATGATCGAGGCCTGCTTCAAGGCCTTCGCGCGGGCGCTCCGCGTCGCCGTCTCGGTCGATCCGGACGAGTCGGGCGTGCCCTCGACCAAGGGGACGTTGAACGAGTGACGGCACGCATCTGCATCCTGGACTACGGAATGGGCAACCTGCGCTCGGTCGAGAAGGCGCTGGAGCACGTCGGTGCGACCGCGACGATCGCGAACGACGGCGAGACGATCCGCGCTTCCGACGGCGTGATTCTGCCGGGCGTTGGCGCCTTCCCGAAGGCGATGGGCCGCGTGCGCGAGCTCGGGCTTGACGAGTTGCTCGCCGAGCGTCGCGAGGCCGGCGTGCCGATCCTCGGCATCTGCCTCGGCCTCCAGCTGCTCTTCGAGTCGACCACGGAGCTCGGTGGGGCGGCCGGCACCGGGCTGCTGCCCGGCGGCGTCTCCCTGCTGGAGGCCGACGGCCTCAAGGTCCCGCACATTGGCTGGTCCCCCGTCCGCTGGGAGAAGGAGTCGCGCCTCACCGAGGGGATTGAGAGCGAGACGCCGTTCTACTTCGTCCACTCCTTCGCGCCGAGCCCGAGCCAGGACGATCTGCTCGGCAGCACCGCCTACGGCGGGCGCTTCGCCTGCGCAGTCGAGCGCGACAACGTCTTCGGCGTCCAGTTCCATCCCGAGAAGTCGAGCGCGGCGGGCCTGCGGCTGCTCTCGAACTTCGCGGGGGTCTGCGCCAGGACGCCCGCGGCGACCGGCTGACGCCCGGCGTGATCCTCTACCCGGCCATAGACATTCGCGGGGGTGGCGCGGTCCGGTTGCTGCAGGGTGACTACGAGCGCGAGACGGGCTACGACGCCGATCCGGTTGACGCGGCGATGCGCTGGGCGGGCGAAGGCGCGCAGTTCCTGCATGTGGTCGACCTCGACGGGGCGAGGGCCGGGGGGCCCCGCAATCTCGATGCCGTTGAGCGGATCGCCGTGGCTGTCCCCTGCCCGATCCAGGTCGGGGGTGGGTTGCGCGACGCCGCCTCCGTTAGCGCCGCATTCGATGCGGGGGCGGAGCGCGTGGTGATCGGCACGGCGGCGCTTCGCGACCCGGAGTTTCTCGGCGCGACGATCGATGCGCACGGTGACCGCGTCGTCGTCTCCGTCGATGCCCGTGACGGCAGGGTCGCGCTCGCGGGCTGGACAGAGGCCGGCGAGGAGGGGGTTGTCGAGGCCGTCAAGGCGCTGAGCGACCGAGGTGTGGCGCGGTTCCTGTGCACGGCGATCGAGGTTGACGGAACGATGGAGGGACCGGCACTCGGCGAGCTTGGGAGGATCTCCGCTGCGACCGATGCCCAGGTGATCGCTTCGGGCGGTGTGGGAGAGCTGGTCGACCTGGAAACCCTGGCCCGCCAGGCAGCGCCGAACATCGAGGGTGTAATCGTCGGCCGCGCCCTCTACGAGCGACGCTTCAGCGTCGCCGACGCCCAAGCCGCCATCGAGCGTGGTGAGGGCCCGCTCCGCCGGGGGCGTACCCCTGGCGGAGGGGGTCCCAAGAGGTGAGTTCGCCTTTACTGGCGCTGAGCGCCAGTAAAGGCGAACGCGCTCACGAACGCGCTCCATCGGACCCGTCCAGGACGGCGACCTGTCTGGTGTCCTGAGTCAGAATTTCGCGGCCATCTCGCGTCCAGCCACTCGCGACGCTGCTCGCGAAATTCTGAGTCAGGACACTAGGCTGTCTGAATGGTCCTCAAACGTGTCATTCCATGTCTCGACGTCGACGGGGGGCGGGTTGTCAAGGGCACCAACTTCGTTGGGCTGCGCGACGCGGGCGACCCGGTGGAGCTGGCCGAGCGATATGACGCCGAGGGCGCCGACGAGCTGGTCTTCCTCGACATCACCGCCTCGCACGAGAAGCGAGAGACGATCGTCGAGCTTGCTCGGCGCACCGCCGACAACGTCTTCATCCCGTTCACGATCGGCGGCGGCATCCGCTCAGTCGAGGATGCGCAGGCTGTCCTCGACGCCGGCGCCGACAAGATCTCGGTCAACTCCTCGGCGCTTGCCCGCCCGGAGCTGCTCACCGAGCTTGCCGATCACTTCGGGGCCCAATGCGTCGTCCTGGCGATAGATGCGAAACGCGAGGAGGACGGTTGGAGCGTCTATGTCAACGGCGGGCGCCGGAGGGCTGAGGATCGTGAGGCGGTCGCCTGGGCCAGGGAGGGCGTGCAGCGTGGGGCGGGGGAGGTGCTGCTGACCAGCATGGACCGCGACGGCACCACCAACGGATACGACATCGCCTTGACCCGGGCGGTGGCCGATGCCGTTTCGGTGCCGGTCATCGCGTCGGGTGGCGCGGGCACGCTGGAGCACCTCAGCGAGGCGATCGCCGACGGCCACGCGGACGCCGTGCTATGCGCGTCGATCTTTCACTACGGCTCCTATCGCGTGCGCGACGCGAAGCGCCACCTTGCGGCGGCGGGGATTTCGGTGCGCAGCTAAGCCTCCACAACGGCGGACAGCGTTGCGGTTGCGATCCGCTCGCCGACCATCCGGGAAGGCGATCATGGTACGGATTGGGATGACCGTGAAACCGATCGACGATCTGGGTGCAGCGCTGCGGAGCGCCTATCCGGAGCTGGCCGTCGTGCGCGCGGCGAGCAGGGCGCCCGTCTACCTGGTGGGCGGCGCCGTGCGCGACCTCCTGTGCGGCCGCGAGCGCTCGGACATCGATCTGGTCGTGATGGGCGACGCGACTGGCCTGGCGGCGAAGCTCGGTGCGGAGGTGGTCGAGCACGAGCGGTTCGCGACGGCGAAGGTTCGCCTCGATGGGCACGAGGTCGACATCGCCACGGCTCGCGCGGAGTCCTACCCGCATCCCGGCGCCCTGCCCGTGGTGGAGCCGGCGGGTGAGATCGCGACCGATCTTGCCCGCCGCGACTTCACCATCAACGCGATTGCCGTTCCGCTGCAGGGTGAGCCTGAGCTGGTCGATCCCCACGGGGGTCGCTCCGACCTGGAAGCCGGGCGGCTGCGCGTGCTTCACCCGCGCTCGTTCGTCGATGACCCGACCCGCGCGCTCCGCGCCGCCCGGTATGCGGCGCGCTTCGGCTTCGAGCTGGAGCCCGAAACGGAGATCCTGCTGCGCGCCGCCGATCTCGAGACGGTTTCGGCGGACCGGCGCGCGGCTGACCTGCTGCGACTGGCGGCCGAGCCGGCCGCCGTGCGGGGGCTGGAGATGCTCGTCGAGTGGGGGCTGGTCGAGCCGCGCCGCGGCGGGCTCGACCTTGCCGCCCGAGTCGTTCGGCTGCTGGCGGAGCCGCCGTGGGACGGGGTCGCGCCGCGTGACCGCGCGGTGCTGGCTGCTGCTCTCGGCCCCGCAGGGGCGGAGGAGGCGATGGCCGCCGCCCGTCCGGGGCGGCCATCGGAGGCAGTTGACCTGGCGAGTGCGCGCAGCCCGGTCGAGTTGACGCTGGCCCGGGCGCTGGGCGCGGAGTGGCTCGATCGATACCTCCTGGAGTGGCGTGCGGTCGCGCTCGAGATAGATGGGACAGACCTGATCGCCGCCGGCGTTCCGGAGGGCCCGGCGCTGGGCCGTGGCCTGGCGGAGGCCCTGCGCCGCAAGCTCGACGGAGAGCTCACGGGGCGCGACCAGGAGCTGAAGGCGGCGCTCGACGCCGCGGGGGGGCCGGATGGAGTGGCGTGACGCAAACGGCATCGGCTGGCTGGAAGCGCGCCTGCCAGGGGCACGCGCGGCCTTTTCCACCCGCGCCGGCGGAGTCAGCTCTGCTCCATTTGCAAGCCTCAACCTGGGGGCGCTTGCCGGGGACGAGATCGCCTCGGTGGCCCAGAACCGTCAGAGGCTTGCGGGGGCCCTCGGGCTTGAGACGGGCCGCGTGGCAGTCGGTCGCCAGGTGCACGGCACCAAGCTGGCGACCCACGTGGCGCCGCCGCGATCCAGCCCGTTTGCGTCCCTGGGCCGCCCGATTCCCGAAGTGGATGGACACGTGACCGCCGAGCCGGGTCTGGCGGCCCTCGTGCTCGTTGCCGATTGCCTGCCGGTTGCGCTGGTGGGCCCGGGCGGCGTCGCGATGCTTCACTGCGGCTGGCGCGGGCTGGCGGGAGGGATCGTCGCTCGGGGCGTCGAGGCGGTTGGCGCGACCGACGCGGCGATAGGGCCCGGTATAGGGCCCTGCTGCTACGAGGTGGGGACGGAGGTCCTAGAGGTCTTTGCAGGCGTTGGTGACGGCGTCGCCGCCGGCAGCATGCTCGACCTGACCGAGGTCGCCTGCCGGCTCCTGCGCGCCGCTGGTGTCGAGCGGATCGAGGCGGCCGGGCTGTGCACGAGCTGCGAGTCGGAGCGGTTCTTCTCCCACCGCCGCGACGCCGGCCGCACCGGCCGCCAGGCGGGTCTCGTCTGGCTCGAGGAGAAGAGTCCGCGCGCCGGGGCGGGTTGACCGGTGCCGGGTCTGATCCACGGGCTTGACCGCGCCAGGATCGTGGCGAACCTGCAGCGCGTCCGCGAGGTCGTCGGGGAGAAGGTCGAGATCCTCGCTGCGACGAAGTACGTGCCGGTTGAGGAGATGGGCACCCTCGCCGCGGCGGGCATCGCGCTCGTCGGCGAGAACCGCCAGCAGGACCTGGCGGCCAAGCACGAGCGCTGGGGGGACTCCTTTTCCTGGGACTTCATCGGCAATCTCCAGAGCCGCAAGGTCAAGCACCTGGTTGCGGTCTGCCGCCTGATCCACTCGGTCGCCACCGACTCCGCTCTGAGGCAGCTCGGTCTCCACGGAGATGCCGAGACGGAGGTCCTGGTCGAGGTGAACGTGGCCGGGGAGCGGGGCAAGGGCGGCGTCGCCCCGGCGGAGCTCGGGGCGTTCATCGAGCGCTGCCCGGTGCGCGTCTCCGGCCTGATGACGATGCCGCCCTTCAGCCAGGACCCCGAGGACTCGCGCCCCCACTTCGCCCGACTCGCGGAGCTTGCGGCGGCCCACGGGTTGAGACGGCTCTCCATGGGCACCTCGCAGGATTGGAAGGTCGCCGTTGAGGAGGGGGCGACGACCATCCGCCTGGGAACCGCGCTGTACGTGTGAGGACAGACCTCGTCCGTGGGTCAATCGCGGGAGGTGGCTGGTCAGATCGGCGCGGCCGAACGCACCCATGACAGAATGACGCGCTGGGGTGGCGGCGAATCAGCGATAATGCGTAGAGGAATCGGCCTTTCAAGGCCGAACAAGCGCCAGTAGATATATGGCTTTACGCGATACATGGCATAGAGCGCTGGTCTATTTCGGGCTTGCCGAAGACCACGATTACGGCCCCGAGTACGCCGAAGAGGAGCCGGACGGGTCCGAGGAGCTCTTCGAAGGCCGGCGCGAGTCTGGGCAGGTGCGGCGGCTGCCGACGTCGCGCCGCTCTCGGCGCGACGAGATCGACGACATCTTCGCGGACGACGAGCCGATCTCGGCCTCGCGGACCCGGGTTCTGCGGCCGGTCGGCGGCGACTCGGACGTCAAGGTTCACCTTGTCATCCCCCGCAACTTCAACGACGCCCAGCAGGTCGCCGACCAGTTCAAGCGGTCGGTGCCGGTCATCCTCAACCTGCAGACGACGGATCACGAGCTCTCGAAGCGGATGATCGACTTCTGCTCGGGGCTCACCTACGCCCAGGACGGTGGCATGCAGAGGATCGCCGAGAGGATCTTCCTGCTGACGCCCCGGAATGTCGAGGTGTCCGCCGAGGAGAAGGCGCGGCTCCTCGACAAAGGGTTCTTCAACCAGTCCTAGTCTGAATCCACCGATGTCGGTGGATTGAGGCTTGGCGTCTATCCCCTCGGGCTTGTCTTTGGCGCCACCAAGGGCTGCGCCCTGCGTCCTGAATCTGCTTGGCCACGCACGCACCCAGTCACACGCGGCCGTGGAATCAACCATCTAGGCTCCTCGCATGATCGTTGGGTTCTGCGGGTCCGGGAATATGGCCGCCGCGATGGCGCGCGGCTTGAGCGGTGAGGTGGACCAGATGCTCTTCACCGACTCGGGGTCCGGACGGGCTAAGGAGCTTGCTGCGGAGCTTGGAGGGGAGGCGGTTGGCTCGAACGGCGAGCTGGCCGAGCGATCGGATCTCATCGTCCTCGCGGTGAAGCCCGCGAAGCTGCAGGAGGTTGCGGGCGAGCTGGGAAGCGCACAGAGCGTCGTCTCGTTGCTCGGCGCCACGTCGCTGGAGCGGGTTTCGGCGCTGTTTCCAGGTGCCGAGGTGACTCGGGTGATGCCCAACGTCGCTGTCGAGGTACGGCGGGGGGTGCTCTGCGTTGCCGGGCTCGAGTCGGCTCAGACGCGGGAACTGCTCGAGGTGCTTGGTCGGGTGGTGGAGCTGCCCGATTCCGAGTTCGATGCGGCCACCGCGGTCATGGGGTGCGCTCCGGCCTACCTGGCGCTGGCCGTGGAGGCGATTGCCGAGGCTGGGGCCGAGAGCGGGCTCGACCCGGAGCTGGCGCGGAAGCTGGTGGTGGAGACGACCGTGGGGACCGCCGAGCTGCTGCGGATCCGGCATCCCGCCGACGTCCGGAAGGCCGTTGCCTCGCCGGGTGGTAGTACGGAGGCCGGGTTGGATGCTCTGGACCGCGAGGGAGCGCGGGAGGCATTCGCGGCTGCCGTGCGGGCTTCGCTGGAGAGGATGCGAGGGTGATCGCCCTGGTGCTCACCCGGCAGGACGTCGCCGAATACGTCAGCGCGCTCTTCCTGGTCTACATCGTGCTGATCTTCGCCAACATCCTCATCTCCTGGATTCCGCGGATCCCCTACAACCGCTGGCTGCGGATGGTGCTCGATTTCATCACCGAGACGACCAACCCCTACCTGAATCTCTTCCGCCGCTTCATCCCGCCGCTCGGCGGCGGCTTTGCGCTCGACCTCAGCCCGATGATCGGCATGATCGTGCTCCTCGTCCTGCGTGGCCTCGTCGTCGCCCTGATCGCCGGGTGAGCGAACCCGGATGAGCTCCAAGGCCCGTGCCTGGTGCCTCGCCGGCGCGTTGTGCGCCCTCGTCGTCGTGCTCGATCAGGCCGCCAAGGCGATTGTCGAGGCCGAGCTGGTTCCGGGCCAGCAGGTCGATGTGCTCGGGCCGTTGGGCCTGACGCTCTCGCACAACAGCGGCGTTGCGTTCGGGCTTGCCGATGGCGGGGGAGGGGCGCTGGTCGCCCTCACCGTGGGAGCCCTGGTCGTCGTCGGCGTCCTCTTCGCCCGCAACCCCACCCGGCCCGCGATGTGGGTTGCGGTGGGCCTGCTCGCCGGTGGCGCGCTGGGGAACCTGGCCGACCGGGTGCGCGAGGGCGTCGTCACCGACTACGTGAGCGTCGGCGCCTGGCCGACGTTCAATCTGGCCGACGTCGCAATCACGGTGGGTGTCGTCCTGCTTGCGCTGAGCTACATGCGAGAGCCGCGGTGAGCGAGCTGCGCGTCGTTCACCTTGACGACGCGCTGGCAGTCGTCGATAAGCCGGCCGGCCTGGTGGTGCATGCCGCGCCTTCGCACCGTGGGCCCACCCTCGTCGACGAGCTCGCCGAGATCCTCGGCGGCGGGGCCGACCCCGAGCGCCCGGGCATCGTCCACAGGCTCGACAAGGGAACGAGCGGCCTGCTGGTCGTCGCTCGCGACAACGAGACGCACGCGGCCCTCCAGGCGCAGGTGCGACGGCGCGAGGTCTCTCGCATCTATCTCGCCCTGGCGCAGGGCCGGCTGGCATCGCGCACAGGGACGATCGACGCTCCGATCGGGCGCGCCTCGCGCCAGCGACACCGGATGGCGGTCTCCGGCTCCGCCCAGCGCCATGCCCGGACGCACTTCACCGTCCTCGAAGCGCTGGCCCGCGAGACATACTTGGAGGTGCGCCTGGAGACGGGCCGCACACACCAGATCCGTGCGCACCTGGCCGCGATCGGGCACCCGCTGGTCGGTGACACCACCTATGGCGGCGAGCGGAGATACGGACTGGACAGGCAGTTCCTGCACGCCCACAGGCTCGCCTTCGTGCACCCGGTGAGTGGCGCTCAGATGGCCTTCGAGTCCGAGCTGCCCGGGGACCTGGCGGCGGCGCTGCAGGCGGCCCGCGGAGCCTGACCGTGCCCCCCGCAATACAATCGTCCTTCCTCGAAACCGACCCCCGTCGAATCGAGTCGGATCCTGGCCGGCAAACATGCCGCGTCCCCGGCAAGGCGACGGGAGATGATCGCAAGCTAAGGAGCGTTTTGACATGCCAGAACCTGGCCTCAAGGAGCTGCTGGAAGCGGGAGTCCACTTCGGTCACCAGACGCGCCGGTGGAACCCCAACATGCGGCGCTATATCTTCGGCGAGCTGGACGGGATCCACATCGTCGACCTGGTCCAGACCGAGACCCTGCTCGACAAAGCCCGGCGCTTCGCGGGCGAGCTGGCGAGCGGTGGCGGCACGGTGCTCTTCGTCGGCACGAAGAAGCAGGCCCGTGGCGCCGTCAGCGAGTGGGCCGGCCGTTGCCAGATGCCCTATGTCAACCAGCGCTGGCTGGGTGGCCTGCTGACCAACTTCAACACGATCTCGGCACGAATCCAACGCCTGCACGAGCTGACCAGCTGGAAGGAGGAGGGAAAACTCGAGCTGCTGCCCACCAAGGAGCGGATGGGCATGCAGGCCGAGCTCACAAAGCTCGAGTACAACCTCGGCGGGGTGCGCCAAATGGAGCGCCTGCCCGACGCGGTCTTCGTCACCGACCTGAAGACCGAGGAGATAGCCGTTCGTGAGGCTGTCCGCCTGCGGATTCCGATCATCGGGCTCGTGGACACCAACTGCGACCCGACGTCGATCGATTACGTGATTCCCGGCAACGACGATGCGATCCGCTCGTGCGAGCTGGTGGTCAGCACGATCGGCACGGCGATCGAGACCGGCGCGAGCGCCTGGCGGGTTCAGGAGGAGCGCCGGCTCGCCGAGGAGATGGAGCGGCGGCGCAAGGAGGAGGAGGAGCGAAAGAAGCGCGAGGAGGAGGAGAAGGCTCGCCAGGAAGCCGTGGAGGCGGCGCAGAAAGCGGCCGAGAAAGCGGCAGCCGAGCCCGGAGCTCCAGCCGCGGCAGGGCCACCTGCGGAGCGGTCCCCGGCGACTGAGGGAGGTGCGTGATGAGCGTTTCGGCCGCCGATGTGAAGGCGCTTCGCGAGCGCACCGGCGCAGCGATGATGGACTGCAAGGCCGCTCTCACCGAGGCGGAGGGCGACGCGGATCGCGCGATCGAGATCCTCCGCGTCCGGGGCCAGGCTTCAGCCGCGAAGCGCCAGGACCGGGGCACGAACGAGGGAGTCGTCGCCTCCTACGTTCATGCCAACAACAGGGTTGGGGCGATGGTCGAGGTGCAATGCGAGACCGACTTCGTCGCTCGCAACGAGGATTTCAAGGCCTTCGCCTACGAGGTGGCGCTGCACATCGCGGCCACCGCTCCGAGGTTCGTATCGGCCGATGAGATACCGGAGGAAGAGCGCGAGGCGGAGCGCCGCGTCTTCGAGGAGAAGGCTCGCGAGGAGGGCAAGCCCGACAACGTGGTCGAGAAGATCGTCGACGGGCAGCTCGCCAAGTGGGCCAGGGAAGTGGCGCTGCTCGACCAGACCCATGTGAACGCCGAGAAGCACGACTCCAAATCGATCGAGGAGCTGCGCGAGGCGCTCGCGGCAAAGACCGGGGAGAACGTTCGCATCGCCCGCTTCGCGTACCTTCGGGTTGGCGACTGAGGCCGCCGGACGCGGGTTTCGGGGATAGGCTCTCCGCGGGCAGCCTGCTCGAATCGATGGACTCCGAGCCGAAATTCAGCCGCATCCTCCTGAAGCTCTCGGGCGAGGCGCTGATGGGGAAGCTCGCGTACGGCACCGACGCCGACGAGGTGCAGCGGATCGCCCAGCAGGTCGCCGCAGTGCGCGCCCGTGGCGTCGAGGTCGCGATCGTGGTGGGAGCCGGCAACATCTTTCGCGGCATTGAGGCAGCGGCCGATGGAATGGACCGGGCGACCGGTGACTACATGGGGATGCTGGCAACCGTGCTCAACGCCCTGACGCTCCAGGACGCACTGGAGAAGATCGGCGAGCACACCAGGGTGATGTCCGCGATCGACGTCAAGGAGGTGGCCGAGCCCTACATCCGGCGCCGCGCCATGCGCCACCTCGAGAAGGGGCGGGTGGTGATCTTTGCCGCCGGGACCGGCAATCCCTACTTCACCACCGACACCGCGGCTGCGCTGCGCTCCCTGGAGATTCGCGCCGAGGCGATCCTGATGGCCAAGAAGGGGGTGGAGGGTGTCTACGACTCAGACCCCGTGACACACCCCGATGCCTCGTTCATCCCGGCAATCACGCACCGCGAGGTGATCGAGCGCGGGTTGAAAGTGATGGACTCGACCGCGCTTTCGCTCTGCATGGACAACGACCTGCCGATCTACGTCTTCAACATGGGTGATGAGGGGAACATAGATAGGATCGTGTGCGGCGAAACGGTGGGCACGCTGGTCTCCAACGGGCCCGCGACGTGAACGAGACGAGGATCCAGTGGAGCTGATCGACGAGCTGCTGAACGACGCCAGGGATCGCATGCAGAAGTCGGTGGAGTCCAGCCGCGGCGAGCTGGCCACCGTGCGCACGGGCCGCGCCTCGCCGCACCTTCTGGACCGCATCACGGTCGATTACTACGGATCGCCCGCACCCCTCAAGCAGCTGGCGAACGTGGCCGCATCGGATGCGCGCCTGCTGACGGTGACGCCCTTCGACAAGTCCTCGATCGGGGCGATCGAGAAGGCGATTCAGGAGTCCGACATCGGCCTGGTTCCGAGCAACGACGGCAATCTGATCCGGCTGCAGATTCCGGAGCTGACCGAGGAGCGCCGCCGCGAGATGGTCAAGGTCGTCCACGGTGTCGCAGAGGACGGGCGAGTTGCGATTCGCAACGTCCGGCGCGATGTGATGCAGGACCTGCGGGACCTCAAAAAGGAGGGTGAAGCCGGCGAGGACGACGAGCGGCGGGCGGAGTCGGCCCTTCAGAAGCACACAGACGAGGCGATTGCCGAGATAGACGCGCTGCTGAAGGGCAAGGAAGAGGAGATCCTGGAGGTGTGAGGAGGCTTGGCCTGCCGCCTCACGGGATCGCGTATTGCCCGTGACCGCGCCTAGATATGTCGCGATCATCACCGATGGCAACGGCCGCTGGGCGCAGCAGCGGGGCCTGCCGGTCGTCGAGGGGCACCGGGCCG
Source organism: uncultured Solirubrobacterales bacterium (assembly GCA_963707965.1). Lineage (GTDB taxonomy): Bacteria > Actinomycetota > Thermoleophilia > Solirubrobacterales > 70-9 > VRUE01. Next base: position 430,123 of record CAVPRR010000006.1, on the reverse strand, counting down.
GCGCCGATGCCGTCAAGGCGCGGCTGCGTGACGCGGCCGAGCTTGGGATCGCCGAGCTGACGGTGTTCTCCTTCTCGACCGAGAACTGGTCGCGCCCGCCAGGTGAGGTCGAGGGGCTGATGAAGATGTTCTCCGAACGGATCGACGCCGAGACGCCCGAGCTTCAGGCCGAAGGCGTGAGGATGCGCTTCATCGGTCGACGGGCCGGAGTCGCCCCGGACCTGGTCGAGCGAATGGCGTGGGCGGAAGAGCGAACCGTGGCCAACGATCGCATCACCCTCTACGTTGCGTTCAACTACGGCGGCAGGGCGGAGATCGTCGATGCGGCAGAGCGCTTCACGGGAGGCTCCGAGGAGGACTTCCGGCGCAACCTGTACGCGCCCGAGATGCACGACCCGGACCTCCTGATTCGAACCAGCGGCGAGCGGCGCATCTCCAATTACCTGCTGTGGCAGTGTGCCTACTCGGAGCTCGTGTTCCGCGACGAGCTCTGGCCGGATTTCACGCGTGAGGCTTTCGAGGATTCCCTCCGCGAGTACGAAGAGCGCGAGCGCCGCTTCGGGGCAAGGGCCCAGTGATGGTGCGCGACCTGTTCGACGACGAGATGTTCGCCGACGAGGCGCCGCCCAGGCCGGCGCCGCGCCCGCCACGGCGCCGCCAGCCGCTGCGGGGGGAGACGGCGCGGAGGATCCTCTTCGCGATCCCCTGGATCGTCTTCGCGATCACGATAACGGCGGTGGGGGGCCTGCCCTTTGCGATCGCAATGATCGCGATCGGGGCAATCTGCCTGCGGGAGTACATGGTGATGACGGGCGCCGTTCGGCCGATCGGCACCGCCGCCTACATCGCGCTGGCCGCGCTGATCCTCGCCGCGCACTACGGGACGGCCTTCAACGTCCTGCTGATCCTCGCTGCGTCGTTCCCCGTGCTCTTCGCCTTCGGAGCCGACCGCGGGCACCGTGACGGCACCACCGTGTCGATGGGCGTGACGCTGCTCGGGATCGTCTGGATCGGCATCCCGATGGTTCACGCCGTGCTGCTGCGAGACCTGCCCGACCACGGCGCGGCGCTGTTGATCGACGTCCTCGTGGGGACCTTTGCCGCCGACACCGGCGCCTACGCGACCGGCCGCATGTTTGGGTCGCACAGGATTGCACCCACCCTTTCCCCGAACAAGACACTGGAGGGACTGGTTGGGGGGTTCGTGATCGGCACCATGGCCTTCTGGTTCGCCGGCCTCTACCAGGACTGGCTCTCGGGGGCCGATGCCCTGATCATCGGAGCTGCGGTGGCCGCGATGGCCCCGGTCGGCGACCTCTTCGAGTCGATGGTCAAGCGTGACCTGGGCAAGAAGGACACGGGCCGCGTCTTTGGGCCCCACGGCGGGATGCTCGACCGCCTCGACGCTGTCCTGTTCACGGTCGTCGTCGGCTACTACCTGTCGGTCCAGCTGCTCTACTGACCAGCTGACTCCCCTGTCCGCCCGCCCCCGAGCCTGCATTTGCCGCCATGGTGACGTTGAGCTTGCATTTGTACGTCTATGACAAACACAGGAGCAGTCTCAGTGCGATGTTGTCCCGTCCCTATCCTCTGTACCCAATGAGGACGCCGCTGAAATGAAGAAGCTGCTCATACTCGGTTCGACGGGCTCGATCGGGACCCAGGCGCTGCAGATCGTCGCTGAGTCCGACGGGCTGCAGGTGGTTGGGTTGGCGGCGGACAGCAGCTGGGAAGCGGTGTTGGAGCAGGCTCGCCAGCACGGCGTCCCGGCGGTGGCGCTGGCGGGCGACGCTGCTGCCGAGCGCGCGCGTTCCGCCTGGGACGGGCGTGTCCTCGCTGGCGATGAGGGCATCCGCGAGCTGATCGCCGCCTCCGGCGCGGACCTGGTCCTCAACGGGATGGTCGGCGCCGCCGGCCTGGGGCCGACCGTGGTGGCGCTCGGCGAGGGGATCGACGTGGCGCTGGCCAACAAGGAGAGCCTCGTGGTCGGCGGGGAGCTGACGACGGCGCTTGCCGAAGCGACCGGGGCGCGCCTTGTCCCCGTGGATTCCGAGCACTCCGCGCTCTTCCAGCTGATCGGCTCAGAGCAGCCGGGCACGGTGGAGCGGCTGGTGCTGACGGCCTCGGGCGGCCCCTTCCGTGGTCGCACCGACCTGTCGGGCGTCAGCGTCGAGGAGGCGCTTGCCCACCCGACCTGGCGCATGGGCGGGCGGATAACGATCGACTCGGCGACCCTGATGAACAAGGGGTTCGAGGCAATCGAGGCCCACCATCTCTTTGGCGTTCCATACGAGCGGATCGAGGTGGTGGTCCACCCGCAGTCGATCGTCCACTCGATGATCGACCTCAACGACGGCGCTTCCCTCGCGCATCTCGGCTACCCCGACATGCGAGTGCCGATCTCCTATGCCCTGCACTTTCCCGAGCGCGCCGACGTGAACGTGGAGCGACTCGACCTCACCGCGGTTGGCGAGCTGACGTTCGAACCGCCGGACCTCACGACGTTCGCGTGTCTGCGACTGGCCCTGGGGGCCGGTCGCGCGGGGGGGACGGCACCATGCGTGCTCAACGCGGCCGACGAGGTCGCTGTCGCCGCCTTCCTGGAGGGGAGGATCGCCTTCACGGGGATTGCTGCCGCTGTCGAGCGGGTGCTGGAGCAGATGCCGGCCAGCCAGGTGACGCACTTCGACGACCTCTTTGCCGTCGATGCGGAGGCGCGTCGCCGCACCGAGGAGCAGGTCGGGGAGCTGGCAGCCGTATGAGCTGGCTGCTGGCACTCGGGGGCCTCTGCTTCCTGATCATCCTCCACGAGGCGGGCCACTTCGTTGCCGCCAAGGCGACCGGCATGCGCGTGGAGAGGTTCTTCCTGTTCTTCGGTCCGCGGCTGCTCTCGGTCAAGAGAGGGGAGACCGAGTACGGGATCGCCGCGATCCCGCTCGGTGGCTACGTGAAAATCACCGGCATGAACCCGGAGGAGGACGTGCCTCCGGAGGCTGCGCACCGCGCCTACTATCGCCAGCCCGTCTGGAAGCGGATCGTGGTGACAGCGGCGGGGCCGGTCGTCAACATCCTGTTCGCGTTCGCGCTGTTCTTCTTCGTGTTCCTCTTCTTTTCGCAGCAGGGGACCCAGTCGGTCGGCGAGATAAGGGCGGGCACTCCTGCTTCGCGGGCTCTGCAGGCGGGGGACCAGATCCTTGCGGTGGACGGGAAGGCATTCCGGAACCTCGGCCGCGACGCCCGTCTCGAACGCTTCGCCAAGCAGGTTGCGTCGCACAAATGCCCGGGGCGGCAGGTCGACGGCTGCACCGCCGCAGCTCCGGTAGAGCTCACAATTCGTCGCAGCGGCAGCACCCGAACGATCTCCGTGCGCCCCGAGTACGACAAGGAAGCCGGCCGCGCGCTGATCGGGTTCTCCTACGGCACCCGGCACGAATCCGTGGGGCCCATCAAGGCGGCCAGCCATGCGGTTGACACGATGTGGTTCGTCACCCATAAGACAGCATCGGTCGTCGCGCGCCTCTTCGAAGCCGAACAGCGCAAGCAGATCTCGAGCGTTGTTGGGATCAGCAGTGCCGGGCATGAAGCCGTCGATGCAGGCGCCGACAGGTCGCTGCTCCTGCTGGCGCTGGTGAGCCTCTCACTCGGACTCTTCAATCTGCTGCCGCTCCTGCCCCTCGACGGCGGCCACATCTTCTGGAGCCTGGTCGAGAAGGTGCGCGGCAAGCCGGTGTCGCTGCGAGTGATGGAGCGCGCCTCGGTGATCGGAATCGCCCTGTTCGCGGTTCTTTTCTTCATCGGGCTCAGCAACGACGTTGGCCGCCTCGGCGGCGAAGGGTTCGGCGTGCGCTAGGCCGGTCCAGCGCGCCGCACGGATACCCTTTGCGTATGGCTTCGAAGCGGCAGATCTTCGTCGGCGGCGTGCCGATCGGCGGCGGCGCGCCGGTGGCGGTGCAGACGATGACCAAGACGGAGACCGCCAACCTGGCGGCGACGATGGAGCAGATTCGCAAGGTCGCCGAGGCCGGGGCGGACCTGGTGCGGGTGGCCGTGCCCCGGGACAAGGACGTCGAGGCGCTGAGGACGATCGTCGAGGACTCGCCGATCCCGGTTATCGCCGACATCCACTTCAACCACACGCTGGCACTGAAGGCGATCGACGCCGGCGCCCACTGCATCCGGCTCAACCCGGGCAACATCGGGGGCCGCGAGAAGGTCGCCGAGGTGGCGGTGCGGGCGACCGCCGCCGGCGTGCCGATGCGGATCGGAGTCAACTCCGGGTCCCTGCCCAAGCACCTGCACGCGCTGGAGCGGGAGAGCCCGGTCGAGGCTCTGGTAGCTGCCGCGGTCGAGTTCGTCGACCTGATGGAGAGCCTCGACTTCACGGACTTCAAGGTCTCGATCAAGTCCACCAACGTCCCCAACACAATCGCCGCCAACCGTCTGCTGGCGGAGAAGATTCCCTACCCGCTGCACCTCGGCGTCACCGAGGCGGGGACCAAATGGTCGGGGTCGCTGAAGTCCGCGGTTGGGCTCGGCACGCTTCTCGCAGACGGGGTTGGCGACACGATCCGCATCAGCCTCTCCACCTTCCACGCCGAGGAGGAGGTGAAGGTCGCATGGGAGATCCTCAAGTCGCTGCATCTGCGCCAGCACGGGCCGGTGCTGATCGCCTGCCCGACCTGCGGCCGTCTCCAGTTCGACATGGATTCGGTCGTGGCCGAGATCGAGCAGCGCCTGGAGCGCTACGTGGAGCCGATCGAGGTCGCCGTGTTGGGCTGCGCGGTGAACGGGATCGGCGAGGCCAGCCACGCCGACTTCGGCATCACCGGCGCCAAGAATGAGGGGTTGATCTTCGCCCACGGCAAGCCGCTGCGGAAGGTCCCCCAGGCGGACCTGGTCGATTCCCTGTTCGAGGAGATCGACCGCTCGCTGGATCGCGGCAGGGTCGAGATCGACGCGGCGAAGGCGGGGGAGGGGGCCGCCTGGCTGGCGAAGATCGAGGAGGAGAACGCGGGCGACCTGACACCCGAGAAGATCGCCCAGATGGAGCATGAGGCGGCAGAAAAGGGCGAGTCGGACCGCGTTCTGCTGGATGAGGACGCCTCACCGACCGCCGGGCGCCGCTTCACCAGGGCATAGCACGCGGAGGGCCGGGCCCCGGGCCCTCGCCGCCAATGTCCCGTATAGGTTTCCGCTGTGACTCGATTCTCGGAGACGTTCCTGCCAACGCTCAAGGACCCCCCGGCCGATGCGGAGGCGGTGTCCCACAAGCTGATGGTCAGGGCGGGGTTGATCCGGCAGCTCGGTGCGGGCCTGTGGACCTACCTGCCCGCCGGGTGGAGGGTCCAGCGCCGAATCGAGGCGATGATCCGCGAAGAGATGGAGGCGATCGGGTGCCAGGAGATGCTGATGCCCGTCCTGCAGCCGGCCGAGCCCTGGCGCAAGACGGGGCGCTACGCGATCGAGGAGCTGTTCAAGCTCGAGGACCGCAGGGGCGCCCCGATGGTCCTCGCGATGACGCACGAGGAGTGCCTCACGCACCACGTGGCGAGAGACGTTCGCTCCTACCGAGACCTGCCGCTGATGCTCTTCCACATCCAGACCAAGGAGCGCGACGAGCCGCGACCGCGGGCCGGCGTCCTGCGCACGCGGGAGTTCACGATGAAGGACGCCTACTCCTTCGACCGCGACGAGGAGGGCCTCGAGCGCTCCTACGGGCTTCAGAGCGACGCCTACCAGCGGATCTTCGAGCGCTGCGGGTTGCGCACCTACAGGGTTGAGTCCGACGTCGGCATGATGGGTGGCTCCGGCGCGCACGAGTACATGGCGCCCTGCGCAGCGGGCGAGAACGAGGTGGCGCTGGCGCCCGGCTACGCGGCCAACGTCGAGGTGGCCTCCGCCGAGCCCCAGCCGGTTGAGCTGCCGGCGGCGCTGAGCGAGCCCGAGGAGGTCTCGACACCGGGATTGACGACGGTGGAGGAGGTCGCCGGCGCGCTTGGCGTGCCGGCGGGCGCCCTGATCAAGGCGATGCCGATCGTCGTCGACGGCAGGGGGCCGATGCTGGCGCTGGTCCGCGGCGATCACCGGCTCAACGAGATCAAGCTCCGCAACGCGCTCGGCGCGGACTTCCGGCCGGCGCACGCCGAGGAGATCGAGGCCGAGCTGGGGCCGGTCGGATACGTCGGCCCGGTCGGGGTGAACCTGCCAACGATCAAGGACGCGGCGATCGCCGGCGACTCCTACGTGGCCGGTGCCAACCGAGCCGACGCGCACCTGCGCGGCGTGCAGCCCGGTCGGGACTTCTCCTTCGAGGAGATGGACTTCCGCACGGTCGAGGCCGGCGATACAGCGCCCGGCGGGGGGGAGATCGCGATCGAGCCGGCGATCGAGGTGGGCAACATATTCAAGCTGGGAACGCGCTACTCGGAGCCGCTCGGGGCTACCTACCTCGACGAGAGCGGCGCCGAGCGCCACATCGTGATGGGCAGCTATGGGATCGGGCCGGCACGGATCGCGGCAGCGGCGATCGAGCAGGGCGCCGACGATCGCGGGATCGTCTGGCCCGCCTCGCTCGCGCCGTGGAAGGTTCATCTGGTCTCGCTCGCCAAGGCCGGCGAGCCGGAGCGGGAGGCAGCCGACAAGCTCTACGAGGAGCTGCGAGAGCGGCTCGGCAACGACGTCCTCTACGACGACCGTGACGCCGGGCCCGGCGAGAAGCTGACGGACGCGGAGCTGCTTGGCTGTCCGCTCAGGCTGGTCGTCGGGCGCCGGGGCCTGGCGGAAGGTGTCGTCGAGGCGACCGAGCGCGCCGGCGGCACCGAGCACCGGCTGCCCGTGGAGGCCGCCGCCGAGCAGGCCCTGGAGGTACTCGGGGCGCTCGATGGCTGAAACCGCTCCGTTTGGCCGCGGCCGCCTGCGTCGCCTTCTTGGGTTGGATCGCAGTGGGCCGCCTCCCCGGCAGACGCGCGAGGGCGCGCCGCTGAACCCGTGGACGCTTCCGAACCTGGTCGGTCTCGCGCGCCTCGCTGCAATCCCGCTCTTCCTCTACCTTGCATTCGAATCGGGCGACGGGCGCAGCGCTGCTGCTGCCGCGGTCTTCTGGCTGATCGCCGCCGGCGACTACCTCGACGGCTTCCTGGCACGCGTCACCGGACAGTACAGCCGGCTCGGGGCGGTCCTCGACCCGCTGGTCGACCGGCTCACCATCCTCTCCGGCGCGGCCGTGTGCTGGCACTTCGAGCTGCTCCCGCGCTGGGCCCTCGCCCTGCTCGTCGCCCGTGAGCTGGCCATGCTCCTCCTCGCCCAGTACGGACTGCGCCACGGGGCCGAGATCGCCGTCAACTGGCCGGGGCGGATCTCAGTCTTCCCGATCATGGGGGGGATCTTCCTCGCCCTGCTGGTGGAAGGTTGGGTGGCAGCGGCCCTGCTGATCTTCGGGCTCGGCCTGGCGATCGCCGCAACGGTGCTCTATGCGCGGGCTGGGTTGAGAGCCGTGCGAGCGGGCGCGACGCAAGGTGACGCCCAGTCCTGATAAACGTTCAACCTGGGGTTGAACCTTCGACGGAGAGACCTATAATCGTTCACAGCGGCCAACGGAGGCCAAGGCCTCTCGATCAAGGAGTGAGATGCAGGACACCTTTCCCGATCTCGGTTCGCTCAGCGACGAAGAGCTGAAGGACCTGATCAAGAAGCTGACCGACGAGGAGAGCGAGATCTCCTACAAGCGGCGAGTTCTGCACGGCAAGATCGACATCCTTCGTGCCGAGCTCGTCAACCGGTTGCGGCACAAACGCGAAAGCGGCGACTCGCTGATCTCCGGCGACGACGTCGCCCAGCTGACAGAGATCCTTGCCGGCAAGGCCCAGCACGCCCCGCCAGAGGACGAGCCGGCAGCCTGAGGGCGAGGGAAGCTTCGATGCCCGGACACTGCCCGGACTGCGGATTCGTCAACCCCGAGGGCGCCAACTACTGCCAGAAGTGCGGCGTCTACCTCGGTGCTGGGTCCGAGGGCGGTGAGGAACCGACCACGATCACCTACACGGTCGACGACACCGGTGACATGCAGCCGGTCGACATCGACGAGGTGTTGGAGAGCAGCGGTGCCGCCCTCGTGATTCGCGCCGGCGGTGGCAGAGCGGGGGAGAGCTTCACGATCAGCGAGGACCGGGTGAGCATCGGGCGCAGCCCGGACGCCGGCGTCTTCCTGGACGACGTCACCGTGTCGCGCAACCATGCGCTGCTGGTGCGGCGCCGTGATGGCCTCTACATCGACGATCTCGGCTCGCTCAACGGCACCTACGTCAACCGTCGCCGGATCGAGTCCCACCGGCTTGCCGACGGCGACGAGATCCAGGTCGGCAAGTACAAGCTGAGCTACCTCGAGAAGTGAGATGCCCAACCCCAAGACCCGGCACATCTGGATGACTCGCGCGGCCGGAAGGCCAGGCGTCTGATGGCCGTCTCCGAGCAGGCGACCCGCCCCCGTGACTCGGCCAGCCGGCCGCGGAAGGCGCTGACGATCGGCGCCGTCTGCAAGATCCTGCAGAGCGAGTTCGACGACATCTCGATCTCCAAGATCCGCTACCTCGAGGATCAGAAGCTGCTCACGCCACGCCGCACGCAGGGCGGCTACCGGCTCTACAGCCAGTCAGACGTCGAACGGCTGCGGACGATCCTTCGCCTGCAGCGCGATGAGTTCCTGCCGCTGCGGGTGATCCGCCAGGAGCTGGCGGCCGGAGGCGACATCTCGCTGGGCAGCAGCGCGGAGGGCCGTCCCACGACGAGCGCCGTTCGGCGCGCGATCCTCGTCAACACGTCGAGCGCCTACCTGACCCTCGACGAGGTGATCGACGAGACCGGCGCCCGCGCCGAGCTGATCTCCGAGCTCGAGAACTTCGGCATCGTCCAGCCCGAGGCGCGCGACGGCAAGACCGCCTACGACGAGACCGACCGCGAGATCATCCGCGCGGCAAACGAGCTTGCCCGCTTTGGGGTCGGGGCACGGAACCTGCGGGTATTCCGCTCCTCAGCCGACCGCGAGGCCAACCTGCTCGAGGCCCTGCTGGGACCGTCGCTGCGCTCGCGCAATCCGGAGCGTCGCAAGGAGGCCCTGGAGAGCCTGGAGAGCCTTGCGGCGACGGTCAGCCACCTCAAGCACCTCCTCCTGGTGCGAGACCTGCGCCGGCTCGCCGGCGAATAGAGCGCCGCGAGCTGGCCCGGGTCACTCGACAGCGCACCATCTCCGCTCCAATCGAGGACGTGTGGGAGCTGGTCTCCGATCCATACAGCCTGCCGCGCTGGTGGCCGCGAACGACCCGGGTCGAGAACGTCGATCGCAGGAAGGACGGCAAGCGCAGCCAGTGGACGAAGGTCCTGGAGACCGCCGACGGACGCGGGGTGCGCGCCGACTATCGCTGCCTCAGCTCCGCCAGGCGGGAGCGCTATGTGTGGGAACAGCAGCTGGCCGGAACGCCGTTTGCGCGTCACCTGCGCCGCTCGAAGCTCGAGATCGCGCTGCGCGGCGACGGCGGCGCGACAGAGGTCAGCCTCTCCGGCACGCAGGTTCTGCGGGGGCTGTCTCGGCTGGGCTCGCCGATGATGCGCGGCGGCCAGGGCAAGATCCTCGACGAGGCGCTCGATGGCCTGGAGCGGACGCTGGGGGGCCCGGAATGATCGCGCCGCGGCGAGACTCGAAGTGGTGGGGCTGGGGCGACCCGGCAGTCGAGCCCGAGCTGGACGCCGAGGCCGTGGCAACCCTGCGCGAGCGGGTCGGCGAGCTGGTCCCCTCGCCACGCGTTGCTGGGCTGGATCGGTTCGATCTGCCGGACCCCGAGCCCCTACCTGCAGCGCTGACCGATGCGGTTGGTCCCGGCGGCATCTTCACCTCGACCGAGGACAGGGTGCGCCACGCGACCGGCCGTGGCTACCCCGACCTGGCGCGGCTGCGAAGTGGCCGGCTGCCCGCCGCGCCCGACGCGGTGCTCCTGCCCGCGGACGCCGACACGGTGCGGCGGATCCTCGCCGTTTGCGCTGCCGAGGGCGTGGCGGTCGTCCCCTTCGGCGGTGGCACGAGCGTGGTTGGCGGCATCGAGCCGCTGCGGGGCGCTCATGAGCGGCTCGTCAGCGTCGACCTGGCGCGGCTGCGGGATGTCGAGGTCGACCGCCGCTCGCTCACTGCCCGGCTTGGCGCCGGCCTGCGGGGGCCGGAGGCCGAGTCCGCGCTATCGGGTCAGGGGGTGACCCTCGGTCACTTCCCCCAGTCCTTCGAGTACGCGACGATCGGCGGGTTTGCAGCCACCCGCTCCGCCGGTCAGGCCTCCAGCGGCTACGGGCGTTTCGATGCCCTGGTCGATGCGGTTCGCCTGATTGCCCCAGCCGGAGACCTGAGGACGCTCGATACACCGCACACGGCAGCCGGGCCGTCTCTGCGAGAGCTCGTGATCGGCTCCGAGGGTGTCTTCGGCGTCATCCCGGAGGTGACCGTGCGGGTTCGTCCCGCGCCCAGCGTGCGTCGCTACGAGGGATGGATCGCCGAGAGCTTCGAGGCGGGCGCGGAGGTCGTGCGCGCCCTCGCGCAGGGGCCCGGGCTGCCCGACGTGATCCGCCTCTCAGACGAGGAGGAGACTCAGGTCTCGCTGGCCCTCTCGGGGCTGCGAGGCTTCGCGGGCAAGCTGTTCGCGAGCTACCTGGGGCTGCGCCGCAGGCGCGATGGCTGCCTGCTGATCGTCGGTTTCGAGGGTGATGAGGAGTCCGTCTCCCGCCGCCGCGCCCTGACCGTTCGCGAGCTGCGTCGAGGGGGAGCCGCCTATCTCGGCCAGGCGGCGGGACGCTCGTGGGAGCGCACCCGCTTCGAGGGCCCCTACCTGCGCGACACGCTGATGGAGATGGGTGCGCTGGTCGAGACGCTGGAGACCTCGCACACCTGGAGCGGCCTCGGCACCCTGAAGGAGGCGGTCGGGTCCGCCATCCGAGGCTCCCTCGCGGCCCAGGGCACGCCAGGCATCGTCCTCTGCCACCTGTCCCATGCCTACGCCGACGGAGCCTCGCTCTACTTCACCTTCATCGCCGGCGCTCGGCATGGCGAGGAGATCGGGCAGTGGGGCGCCGTCAAGCGTTCCGCCTCGGAGGCGATCGTCGCCTGCGGCGGCACGATCACGCACCACCATGCGGTCGGCCGCGACCACGCCCCCTACATGGAGGCGGAGGTGGGGCGCACCGGCCTGGACGTCCTGCGAGCCGTCAAGGAGCAGCTCGACCCAGCGGGCATCATGAATCCGGGCAAGCTGTTTCCTTCGGGTTAGGCACCGGCACGGACGATCGGGCCGGTGATCCCGCCGTGCAGGACCGTCTCGCCGGAGTAGCCGGGAAGGGCCTTCTGCTCTTTCGCCTTCCTCACCTCCGCTTCGTAGGCCGCGTCCGCGGTGCGGGAGACGTAGATCTGCGTGAAGGCCCCGCCGGCGACGTAGGCGAGCAGTTCGGCGGGGATCGGGAAGCGGGAACCGAGGCGGCCCGAGTTGCCGACCTTGGCGGAGCCGACCCGCAACGCGAGCTTCGGCGAGCTGTAGAGCCAGACCGTGTAGGACTCCCCGCCGCTGGTTGGCTGGAGATTGTCAGCCGTGACCTGCAGAACGATTTCTTCCTTGCCGACGCGGCCGAAGACCGCCTGGCCGCTGGCGTCGCCGCCCCCGACCGGTTCCAGGATCGCCTCGGTCAGCCCGCCGCCTTCGGCGCTCGCGGTTTCGGCGGCGGAGCCTCCTGCTCCAGCAGGGCTGGATCCAGAGTCGCCCCCGAACACGGCAATTGCGATGAGCACCACGGCGACGACACCCACCGCGCCGCCGGCAAGGGCCAGCAACCGGCGCCGCTCCGGTGGTATCGCTGAAAGTGGGCGCCTCGGGCGAGGGGGCCTGAGGCCGGCCCGTGGTGGAGGTGGCTTGGGGGGCGGCGCGGGCGCCTCCACAGGCGGCGGCTCGGGCGGCGGCGTGGGCGCCTCCACAGGCGGCGGCTGCGGCTTGGGCGCGGGTGGCTCGGGGGCAGGGGAGCGGGGCTCAGCCGCCAGCTCGTCGAGTGCCGCCCTCACCTCGGCCCGCACCTCCTCGACGCTCATCCCGCGCAGCGCCGCGATGTCCGCGTAGCCCTCCTCGCGCTGGGCGAGCAGGCGAAGCATTGCTTTCTGGTCGTCGCTGAGCGGCACGGGCGGACAGCCTACGGGAGCAGGCGCATGGATAGGGTCTGCCACTTATGGAGGACGATTCGCGCGGGCTCCAGTCGCACTTCGATGCCCTGATAGGCACGGAATGGCTCGACGACGATCCGGACCACGCTCGGGTGCGGTTGCCCGTGCGCGACGAGCTGCGCCAGCCGCATGGGCTGATGCACGGCGGCGTGATGTCCAGCCTCGTCGAGAGCGTCTGCTCGCGAGCCACGGCGCTGGCGGTGGGCGGCAACGGGATGATGGCGATGGGACAGTCGATCGACGTCAGATTCCTGCGCCCGATCACCGAGGGTGCTGCGGAGGTGCGGGCGCGGGCCCGGCATCGCGGCCGCACAACGTGGGTCTGGGAGGCCGAGGTGAGGGATGCCGAAGACCGACTCTGCGCGCTTGCCCAGATGACGATTGCGGTGAGACCGCGCCGGAATGGCGGCTAGCCACCGAAGCGGTTGGTGATCGGCAGGCGCCTGTCCCTGCCGAACGCTCTCGGCGTGATCCGGATTCCCGGCGCCGCCTGGCGACGCTTGTACTCGGAGCGATCGACCATCTGAATCACCCGGTCGACCACCTCGGCGGGCAGTCCCGCGGCGACGATTTCCTCGCGCCCCTCGTCGCGCTCCACGTATGCCTCGAGCACGCGGTCGAGCAGCTCGTAGGGTGGCAGCGAGTCGCTGTCGCGCTGATTGGGCCGCAGCTCCGCCGAGGGCTCCCGCTCCAGCACCGAGGCGGGAACCAGATCGCGCCCGGCTTCGCTGTTGCGATCGCGAACCAGCTCGTATACGAGTGTCTTCGGAACGTCCTTGATCGCGGCGAAGCCCCCGGCCATGTCGCCGTAGAGGGTGGCGTAGCCGACCGACATCTCGCTCTTGTTCCCGGTCGTCAGCACCAGCCAGCCGTGCTTGTTGGACAGCGCCATCATCAGGTTCCCCCTGATTCGCGCCTGGATGTTCTCGGCGGCAAGGTCGGGCTCGGAGGGACGGGTGGGATCGCGCGGCAGGGACTCGGCGTCCGCGCCGTCCTCCGCCGGGATGTCAAATGCCTCGGATAGCGCGCTCTCGTAGGCAGCCATCGTCGCCGACGATCGAGATCTCGATCGCCTCGGCGCCGAGGTTCCGGGCGATGGCCCGGGCGTCCTCCTGGGTCTCGGCGCTGGAATGGGGCGAAGGCATGACCACGCAACTGAGGTTCTCGGCACCGACCGCGTCGGCGGCCAGCATCGCCACCAGGGCGGAGTCGACACCACCCGAAAGCGCCACGCCGACATGGCGAAAGCCGTTCTTGCGGACGTAGTCGGCGAGCCCGAGCACGAGCGCCCTGTAGACCTCGGTCAGGTCGGGAAGCAGATCGGCCAGCGAGTCAGGTTCGGCGGCCGGGATCTCGCAAACCAGCAGCTCCTCCTCGAACTGCGCGGCGCGGGCCACCACGCGGCCCTGCGGATCGACCACGAAGCTGTGGCCGTCGAAGACGAGCTCGTCCTGTCCGCCGACCAGGTTGCAGAAGGCGAGATGGACGCCGTAGGACCGGGCGCGTTCCGCGAACATCTGCTCGCGCTCGCGGCCCTTGCCCCGGTGGTACGGCGAGCCCGACGGGTTGGCGATCAGCTGGGCGCCTCGACTGGCCTCGATCGAGGCCGGTGGGCCCTCCGTCCAGAGGTCCTCGCAGATGGTCAGCCCCACGGGCATGCCCGCTATCTCGATCGTCGCCGGCTCGGTCCCCGGGACGAAGTAACGCTGCTCGTCGAAGACGGCGTAGTTGGGCAGGTGGTTCTTGCGGTAGACGGCCTGCACCGCGCCGCCCGAGAGCACCGCAAGGGAGTTGTGGGCATGGCGGAAGTCGCCGCCGCCGGCGACGGGCTCGGCAAAGCCGACCAGGACACCCATCTCGCCGCTACCGCGGGCCAGTTCCTGGACCGCGCGCTGGCTCGCCTCCACGAAGTGGCGCTTCAGGTAAAGGTCCTCTGCCGGGTAGCCCGTGAGGCACAGCTCGGGAAAGATGGCGAGGTCCGCGCCCGCGGCGCGGGCGCGTTCGCACCAGCGGGCGACCTTCGCCGCGTTTCCGTCGATGTCCCCGACGGTTGGATCGATCTGGGCCAGGGCTACGCGCACCGGCACCTCGAGGCGTTCACGGCTGAAGTATCCCCGCCGGAGCTACGTGACGGACACCGCGCCGTCGCGGGTTCCGGTCCGCTCCGCCGGCTGGGCCTTTCTGCGCGGCTCCGGGACCGTGGCGACGATTTCGGCGGTTGCCCCCTGGAGATCGAGCGCAAAGCTGTCGAGGTCCGCCATCGCGTCGTAGTCCCCAACCAGGCCGAAGTCCAGCTGCCCGTTGTAGGACATGATCCCGACGCACAGCGCCTGGCGCCGGGCAAGCGGCACCATCGGGAAGATCGCTTCCATCCTGCGGCCCAGCACGTACAGCGGGAACTGCGGACCCGGCACGTTGGTCACCACCAGGTTGAAGAAGCGCTGTGCGGGCTGCAGGCGCGCCGCCTGAGAGGCGATCGTCGGCGGGGCGAAGTCGGAAAGCCTCGTGAGGATCTCGGCGCCGACGGCCTGGTCGGAGCTCTTCAGGTCACCCATCGTCTCCGAGACCAGGTGCAGCCGCTCGACCGGGTTCTGGCACCACACCGGGAGGGGAGCCATCATTGCCGAGATGCGGTTGCCGAGCACGCCGCGCTCGGCGATGGCGCGAACGCTGACCGGAACCATCGCGCGCAGCTCGAGCCCGTCGGTGTCGCGGCCCCGGGCGCGAAGGTAGTTGCCGAGGGCCCCGCTGACAACCGAGAGGATGACGTCGTTGACGGTGCCTCCGTGCTCGTCCTTGACGCGCTTGAACTCGTCAAGGTCGGCGCGAACGAAGGCGAGACGGCGGTGGGGGCCGATCTCTGTGTTGAAGGGCGTATGTGGCGCTGACATGCCGGCCTCGAGGAACTTTCCGGCGGCTCCGATGCCGCGCAGGACCTGGCGCGGCCCGCGCAGCGCGGCCCGCACGCCGCGAACGATCTCCCGCGGGCTGGTGAGGCGCTCGTGAAGGGCTTCGCGAAGCAGGTCGAGGTCGGTCGGCTCCGGCCGGGGAGCCCACTTCGGCGGGTGGGCGGATGGGGACTCCGGCTCCTCGTCTAGGTCGAAGAGGACGGTGGTTATGTCAACCCCGGAGATGCCGTCCACCAGCGCGTGGTGGCTCTTGCCGACGATCGCGAAGCGGTCGCCTTCCAGCCCCTCGATGAGCCAGAGCTCCCAGAGTGGCTTCGTCCGATCGAGCTGTTGGGAGAAGATTCGAGCAGCGAGGTTGCGCAGCTGCTCCTCGGAGCCGGGGGCCGGCAGCGCGGTCTGCCGGACGTGGTAGTTGAGGTTGAGGTGGGGGTCGTCAACCCAGACCGGGCGGCCCTGTGCGAATGGCACGAGGCGCAGCTTCTGGCGGAACCGGGGCACCAGGTGCAGCCGCGAACCGATGTGATCGCGGAGCTCCCCGTGGCTGGGAGGCGAGCCCTCGAAGATGATCGTCGAGGCGACGTGCATGTGCGCCCCTGCCCGCTCCATGTGAAGAAACGAGGCGTCGAGGCCACTCAGTCGATCCTTACCCATCGCTTCATCTTCGCACACACCGAGCGCCCCGCGAAAGCGCCTTCGGATCGGCGCTACAGAGCGGTTTCTGCGGTGTTCAGCCAGGCGACTTGCAGTGTGACGCGGCTCACCCCAGTCGCTCAACGGGACCCATAGCGTTTCTTGCTCCGAATCGAAGGACACATCTGCCGAGCCTCTTCGTGAGCACGAGGAGGGCGGGGGACCCAGGCGCCACGGCGGAAATGAGCCATGGCAGGGGCGAATCGGACGGCGAGCCGTCCGTAGCGACCGCGCAGCACCGAGCTGCCGCCGCAAGCCCGTCAGCTAACCCCGTAGGCAGGCGAGAAAGCGAGTGAGCGAACGATGCGATACCTCCTGCCCGCGGCGCTGGTCGCCGCCGTTGTTGCAGCAGCAGCCGGCCCGGCGCTGGCGTGGAAGCACCCACACCAGACGCCTCAGCGGGTCCATGCACACATTTCCCTGCACATCTCCAGCCACGACGTCGTCAGCGGCCGGGGGTTGGTGCTGCGGGGGCGGGTGAGGCCACGCGGCTCCCACCGTGTCAAGGTCATCGTCCGCGGCCCGCGCGGAGCGCACGTGGGCACCGCCAGCCGGCGCAACGGCGCCTTCGAGCTGCGCTGGCGGACGCGCGGCGTCGGCAGCTACACGGTGCGCGCCTACGGCTTGCACGACAGGCGGGTGCGAGCCTCGGTGAGTCCCGCGCGGCGGGTCACCGCCTACCGCACCGCAGCCGCCTCCTACTACGGGCCGGGCCTCTACGGCGGCGGTATGGCGTGCGGCGGCACGCTGGAGCCGGGAACCCTGGGAGTGGCTCACAAGACACTGCCGTGCGGGTCGAAGGTGAAGCTCCGCTACCACGGCCGGTCGGTCACCGTTTCGGTTGTCGACCGGGGCCCCTACGTCGCCGGGCGCGACTTCGATCTGACCGCGGCCACCAGGGCACAGCTGCACTTCCCCAGCACCGGCGTGCTGCTCTCCAGCCGGTAGGCGGCCTCGGCCGGCGGGCAGCCGGTCCTGCGTGGCGAGACAGCTCGGCCTCAGCTGGCGAGGCCGAGCTGCAGCTGCCCCTCCGGGGTGGCTGGCTCGGCGGGCTCCTCCTGGCGGAAGCTCGCGACGCGCACCCCGAGCAGCCGCACCGGACGGGGTGGCGCGTAGGCGCGCAGCAAGTCGAGTGCGACCGAGCTGACCACGGCGGGATCATTGGTCGCCTGCTCCACGGTGTGGGAGCGGGTCACGTTCGTCCAGTCGTCGAGGCGGACCTTGATGCCGATCGTTCGCCCCTGCAGGTCGCGGGAGCGCAGGCGGCGGCAGAGCTCCTCCGCCAGGGAGACCATCGAGGCGGCCATCTCCGCCTGGTCGGCTACGTCCACATCGAAGGTGGTCTCGGCGGATTGGGACTTCGTCTCGCGCACGGCCGCAATCGGCGTGTCGTCTTCGAAGCGCGCTCGGGCCCGCAGCCAGTGGCCCATCCGCGGTCCAAAGGCTCGCTCCAGGGCGGCGGGATCGTGGTCGCGCAGCGCGGTCAGGGTTCGGATCCCCATCTGCTGCAGCCTGATTGCGGTCTTTGGCCCGATTCCCGGCACCAGACCGGGCGCCTGCGCCGCAAACCGATCCAGCGCTTCGGCGCGCGAGAGCACCACGAGGCCCGCGGGCTTCCCCAACTCGCTGGTGATCTTCGCGAGCAGGCGGTTCTCCGAGATCCCGATCGAGCACGTGAGGCCAACCTCCTCGCGGATCCGGGTGGCGATGCTGCGCATCGTCGCCTTCGGCGAGAAGACCCCGGTCAGATCGACATAGGCCTCGTCGAGACCGACGACCTCGACGGTCTCCGCACCTTCTCTGAGGATCTCCATCACCTGCGCCGAGGCAGCCCGGTAGGCGGAAAAGTCGGGCTCGAGGAAGACGGCGCCGGGCAGCCTGCGCCGCGCTATGGCGGCGGGCATGGCGGAGTGGATCCCGGCCAGCTTGCGCGCCTCATAGCTCGCCGTGGTGACCACCGCGCGTGGCCCTCGCCCGCAGACCACAACGGGCTTCCCCCTTAGCTCCGGGCGGCGCCGCAGCTCAACGGACGCGTAGAACGCGTCCATATCCAGGTGCGCGATGGTCCGCTCGTCGGCCATCCACCGATCGTAGGGCGGAGGCGGGACGGCAACCGCCCGGCAAGAGTCGCGCCGTCTTAGGCAGGGAAGTGTCGTGCCAGGGCGGCTCCCCAGGGCCACGTTCGGGGTAGCATCGGCGCGATGGCCGATCTGACCCACACGAAGGTCGAGGACATCGACGCGATCGAGGGATTCTTCGAGGGCATCAAGTTCCACCGGGTCGCTGCTGACCTCGGCGTGAGCTCGTTCGGCATCTCGATCATCGACCTCGCGCCCGGCGCCGACGAATATCCCGAGCATGACCACTCCGCGGCGGGGATCGGCGGCCGCATGTTCGCCAAGCGGCCCCAACAGCTTGGCCAGGAGGAGGTCTATGCGGCCCTGAGGGGATCCGGCACCCTGGAGGCGGACGGCGAGCGCTACCCGCTCGACAGCGATCACATCGCCCGCGTTGGTCCCGACGTCAAGCGCAAGGTCGTCTCCGGCCCTGACGGGCTCCGCCTGCTGGTGATTGGCGCCACTCCGGGCGAGCCCTACGACACCGGCGGGACGTTGTAGGTGGCTTGGTGGTGGCTTCCCCCGAGGTAAAGAACCTGGAGGCGATCTCCAAGGCGATCGACCAGCACAACCGCAACTGCCCGTTTCCCGCGGCCGAGGTGCGGATGAACCCGTTCGAGGTCGAGAGGCTGGGCTGGGACCAGATTCGCGGCCTGCCTGTCGTCCCCGATGCGGAGCTCGGGACGGGCCGCTTCCGGATCGTCTGCTCCCGCGAACTGGACGACGGTGGCCTCGAGGAGGTCGAGGCGGTCGGGCGGGAGCTGCAGACCGTCACGCCAGCCCACAACTGACCCGGTCGCATCCGCGCTTATGGATCTGACCCGGTCGCATCCGCACTTATGGATCTGACCCGGTCGCATCCGCACCTGGGGGTTGAGACTGCATTTGTACGTCCCCAGCACGTACAAATGCAGTCTCAGCGAATTGCAGTCTCAGCGGCCTCTTTGCCCTCAGACGTTCCAGAAGTCGAGGCCGAGTTCGCTCAGCAGGCGCTGGGCCTCGATGTTGAGCTGGGTCAGCTCTCCGGTCCAGATCAGGACGCCCATTGCGATCAGGATCAGACCGCCGGTGGCGACTATCGCCTGGTAGTGGCGCTTGATCACGGCGAAGGCTGTGGTCATGCGGGAGAAGGCGACCGCGGTCAAGAGGAAGGGAATGGCCAGGCCGGCTGAGTAGACAGCGAGGAGGAAGGCGCCGCGGCCGGCCGAATCGGTGAGCGAGGCGGCGGTGAGGATGGCGCCGAGGGTGGGTCCAATGCAGGGGGTCCAGGCGATCGCGAAGGCCGCACCGGCGACGATTGGTCCCCCCCTGCCGGCCCGCTCCAGGAGGGCGTCGACGTGCCACTCTCGGTTGAGGCGGGCGAAGAAGAGGGAGGCCACGAAGAGAACGCCCATGGCGACGATCAGCACCGCCGCGACCTTGGTCAGCAGCTCCTCGTGGTCGCGCAGGGTCGCGCCGACCGCCGTGGCGGTGAGGCCCCAGAGGATGAAGATCGCCGAGAAGCTGGCGACGAAGAGAAGGCTTGGGCCCAGGACACGCTTCCAGCCGGCACTGTCCAGCTCCGTGGCGGAGACGCCGCTTACCGCCGAGAGGTAACCGGGGACGAGGGGGAGCACGCAGGGGGAGAGGAAGGAGACGACGCCCGCAGCGAGGGCGGCAAAGATCCCCACTCCGGCGGCTGGGTCGGTGCTCACGGCGGCGACAATCACAGCCCCTCAGAGTACTTGCGCTCGGACCTCGGACCGGCGAGACTGGCGCCATGGGTCTCAAGGCGCTGATCCTCAACTGCACGCTCAAGAAGTCACCGGAGCCCTCCAACACCCAGGCCCTGATCGACATCGTCACCGGCCACTTCGACGAGCTGGGCGTCAAGCACGAGACGCTGCGGCCCGTCGACTACAAGATCCCCTTTGGCGTCGTCTCCGACATGGGGGAGGGGGACGAGTGGCCCCAGATCCTCGAGAAGGTCCTTGCCGCCGACATCCTGATCATGGCCATGTCGATCTGGTTCGGGGTCCGAAACAGCGTCTGCCAGATGGTGATCGAGCGGCTCGACGGCACCTACAACACGACCAACGACGTCGGCCAGTACCCGCTCTACAACACCGTCGGCGGGGTGGTCGTGACCGGCAACGAGGACGGCGCCCACGCCTGCTCGGAGACGACGCTCTTCAACCTGACCCATCTCGGCTGTGCGATCCCTCCCAATGCCGACACCTACTGGGTCGGGGACGCCGGGCCCGGCCCCTCGTTCATAGAGGCGGGCGGCAAGGACCACGCCTACACACAGAAGACCGCGAAGTGGATGGCCCACAACGTCACGCACCTGGCCAGGATCCTCAGTGAGCACCCGATTCCGCCGGAGGGAAACACGGTCCCCGGCTGGCAGCCCGAGGAGTGTCGCGGCCACGATGACCGGATGCCCGCCGGGCACGTCGGATGAGGGGGGAGGGCGCCTCGTTGCACGCCCGGCGCCCCGGCCCGGTACATTCCTGGCCACCCAGCCAAACAGCCGCGCACGCGGGTGACCACAGGAGCAGACTTTGAGCAACCGCTCGTTTGTCGTAGGGGTCGGTATGACCAAGTTCGAGAAGCCCGGGACCAAGGAGGGCGACTACCCGGATTGGGCGCGGGAAGCGGGGGAGGGGGCCCTGGCCGATTCCGGCATCCCCTACGAGGACGTCGAGCAGGCCTACGCGGGCTACTGCTACGGGGACTCGACCTACGGGCAGCGAGCGCTCTACCAGCTGGGCCTGACCGGGATCCCGGTGGTCAACGTCAACAACAACTGCTCGACGGGCTCCTCGGCGCTGTTCCTGGCCCGGCAGGCCGTCCGGGGCGGCCTCGTGGACTGTGCGCTCGCGCTCGGCTTCGAGAAGATGGAGCCGGGCTCGCTCGGCGTCAAGTACACCGACCGCACCAACGCGCTCGACAAGCACGCCATGCGGATGTTCGAGATCCGCGACCCCGAGCAGTCGCCGCCGGCGCCGCAGATGTTCGGCAACGCCGGTCGCGACCACATGGACAAGTACGGCTCCACCCCCGACCACTACGCCTGGATCGGCTGGAAGAACCACAAGCACTCGGTCAACAACCCCTATGCCCAGTTCCAGGACGAGTACACGCTGGAGGACATCAAGGCGGCGAAGATGATCCACGACCCGCTGACCAAGCTCCAGTGCTCGCCGACCTCTGACGGCTCGGCCTGCGCGATCGTCGCCTCGGAGCGCTACGTCGACGAGCACGACCTCTGGGGGCAGGCGATCGAGATCGCCGGCCAGTCGATGGTCACCGACCTCGCCTCGACCTTCGCGGATGACACCGACTGCATGAAGATAGTCGGCTCCGATATGTCGAAGCAGGCGGCCCAGGAGGCCTACGAGGAAGCCGGCGTGAGTCCCGACGAGATCGACGTCTGCGAGCTGCACGACTGCTTCAGCGCCAACGAGCTGATCACCTACGAAGCACTCGGGTTCGCCGCAGAGGGAGAGGCCCACAAGCTGATCGACGAAGAAGCAACCACCTACGGCGGCAAGGTCGTCGTCAACCCCTCGGGCGGGCTGATCTCCAAGGGCCACCCGCTGGGGGCGACCGGCCTCGCGCAGTGCTCGGAGCTGACCTGGCAGCTGCGCGGCCAGGCGGACAAGCGCCAGGTCGACGGCGCCAAGGTGGCCCTGCAGCACAACATCGGCCTCGGCGGTGCCGCCGTGGTCACGGTCTACAAGCCGGCGGCCTGACGGCCCCGAATCGGAGGAGGAGAGAGATGGCAAAGGAACGACGGTCGCTCAGCGGCAAGGTGGTGGCGATCACCGGCGCCGCTCGCGGGATCGGCAAGGCAACGGCAACTGCACTGATTCGCAAGGGCTGCCGGGTGGCCATCGGGGATCTCGACTTGGCGCTTGCGGAACAGACCGCGGCCGAGTTGGGCAGCGGCACGATCGCGCTGCCCCTCGACGTCACCGACCGCGCCTCGTTCGAGAGCTTCCTCGAGGGCACGGAAAAGGAGTTCGGCCCACTCGACATCCTGGTCAACAACGCCGGGATCATGCCCGTCACTCCATTCGTGGAGGAAGGTGAGGACTCGGCCCGTCGCCAGGTCGACATCAACCTGCACGGCGTGATCACGGGCACTCAGCTGGCGCTCAAGCGGATGCTCCCGCGAAACACCGGCCACATCGTCAACATCGCCTCGTCCGCCGGAAAGGCCGGCGTGCCCGGGATCGCGACCTACTCGGCGACCAAGCACGCCGTGGTGGGTCTTTCCGAGGCCGTTCGCCAGGAGATGCGAGACACGGGCATCGAGCTGTCCTGCGTGATGCCGGTGCCGGTCAACACCGCCCTGATGGAAGGGGTCTCCGACCAGCGCGCGGTCAAGCGGGTCGAGCCCGAGGACGTCGCCAACGAGATCGTCGATGCTCTCGAGCTGCGGCGATTCGACGTCTTCGTGCCGCGCTCGCTGAAGTTCACGGTCACCTCGGCCAGCCTGCTGCCGCGCAGGGGCCGCGAGGCGGTGGCGCGCTTCATGGGGGTCCACAAGATCCTCACCGAAGTTGACAAGTCCAGCCGCCGCGCCTACGAGGAACGGGCCGCCCACAGCGAGCCGGGCCTCGAGGCCGAGCCGGAGCACGCGAAGCAGCGGGACGCCGCCTGACCCCGGGCCGGTCGCTCAGCCATACGGGGTGACGGCGGAAGCGGCGACGGCCGTGGTCGGGGCCGTTCGGCGTTTCCGCCACCCATAGGTTGAGAGTGCTCCCGCGCCTCACCCTGTCGCGGGTCGCCGGAAGGGGCTAGGTTTTGCTTATGGGACGGATCTATGACGCCACCTGGGGGCGGGGCTTCGCGGCGCTCTATGACCGCGGGTTGAAGGCCACTGAGGAAGCTGGGCTGAAGGACATGCGGCGCGAGCTCTTGGCCGAGGCGAACGGGCGCACGCTCGATGTTGGGGCGGGGACCGGTGCAAACCTCGGCCTGTACCCGGATGCGGTCACAGGGCTCGTCCTCGCTGAGCCCGACCCGCACATGGTGAAGCGCCTGCGCCGCAGGCTGGAGGGGTCCGGTGATGGCGCCGAGGTCGTGGAGGCACCGGCCGAACAGTTGCCCTTTGCGGACTCGAGCTTCGACACCGCGGTCTTCACGCTCGTCCTCTGCACGGTGCCGAACCCCGCCGCGGCGCTGGCCGAGGTCGCCCGGGTGCTGCGACCCGGGGGAACGATGCTCTTTCTGGAGCACGTCCGCTCAGAGCAACCCGCTGTCGCCCGCTGGCAGGACCGCCTCGAAAAGCCCTGGCGCTTCCTGGGCGACGGCTGCCACTGCAACCGCGACACGGTGGCGACGATCGAGGCCTCACCGCTGGCGCTGGTGCACGTGGAGCGGGACCGGATGCCCAAGGCTCCGCCGATCGTCAAGCCCCTGGTGCGGGGCAGCGCGAAACCGCGCAGCTGACCGGCGGCGCACCGCCACCGTGCCAAGGGCGAGCGTGTGGTGCCAAGGGCGAGCGTGTGGTGCCAAGGGTGAGCGTGTGGTGCCAAGGGTGAGCGTGTTCGCCCTGCGCCGCAGGCGCAAGGCACTCACCGCGCTGGAGGTGTATTATCTTATAATTCCTTAAACTATGGAGCCAATCCATCAAATTGAGGCGGAGCTCTTCCGCGCCCTGGGCCACCCGGCCAGGGTGCGCATCCTGGATCTGTTGAGAAGCGGTGAGATGACCGTGCGGGAGCTGCAGGCCGAGCTGGAGATCGACTCCAGCGGCGCCTCTCAGCATCTCAGCGCGATGCGCCGACAGGGGCTGCTGGAGGCCCGCCGTGAGGGCACCAGCGTCTACCACCGCGTTCGCGACCCCCGCATCTTTCAGCTGCTGGGGAGCGCTCGCCAGGTGATCAGCTCCCATCTCGAGGAAGCCAGCGCCCTGCTGGGGGAGCTGGAGGAATCTGTGCCGAAGGCCACCAGCGCGACCGCGAAGACCCGGTCGCGACCGAAGACCCGGGCGCGATAGGTCCCCTGGGTTGAGCGGGTTGGACTGGCTGGTCGCTGCCGGCATAGCGCTGCTGGGAGCCGGAACCGTGGGGCCGGTGCTGCGCATGCGAGCCGGCGACGGGCTCGCACTGCAGGCCCTGGGGATCGGATTGATCGGGATCGGCGGCGCCCTCATCCTGTTCGGCGCTCCGTCGACGGGCGCCGAGTTTCGCGACGGTCTCAGCCCTGCGCTGGGAATCGACGGGCTCACCGGATTCTTCCTGGCGACCGTTGCCGTCGTTGCCGTGCCGTCGCTCTTCTACGCTCGCGACTACCTGGACGGCGTCGACGACGACCGTGTCCAGGTCGCCCTCTGCGGGCTGTTCCTGCTCTCTCTCGCCGGGGTCGTAGCGGCACGCGATCCCTCCTCGTTCCTCGCCTTCTGGGAGCTGATGACACTGGTGCCGGCTGCAGCGATCCTCGTGCGTCGCAGCGACGCCGGGGTGCGCCATGCCGTCTTCGTCTATCTGGCGATGACCCACCTGGGCGGCGCCGGCGTCTGGATCTGCGTGCTCGCGCTCGCCCACTACGGAGCGCTGAGCGATCCCGGGGCGCTCACCTCCCACGGGGGTGGGGTGGAGGTGCTTGTCATGGTCGCCGCCCTGGTTGGCTTCGGCACCAAGGCGGGTCTGATGCCGATGCACTCCTGGTTGCCGCGCGCCCACCCGGTCGCGCCGAGCTACGTCTCGGCGCTGATGTCGGGGGTGATGATCAAGGTCGCCCTCTACGGGTTGATCCGAGTGCTCTTCGAGTGGGCTGCCCCGGCGCCCCTGTGGGCGGGCCTGACGGTGCTCGGACTGGGCCTGCTGTCGGCGCTGGGCGGTGTGCTCTACGCGCTGGTGCAGCACGACCTGAAGCGGCTGCTGGCCTTTCACTCGATCGAGAACGTCGGGATCGCCGCGCTCGGCCTCGGTGCCTCGATTCTCTTCGCCTCCCAGGGTGAGGCGACCTGGGCAGCGATCGCGTTTGCTGCCGCGCTCCTTCACGTCCTCAACCACGCGGTGTTCAAGGCGCTGCTGTTCCTGGCGGCGGGTGCCTTCGAGCGGGCGATGGGCTCCCTCGACCTCGACCGCATCGGCGGGCTGCTGCGGCGCATGCCGTGGACCGGCGGTGCCTTTCTGGTCGGGTCGCTGGCGATCGCCGGGGTGCCGCCGCTCAACGGCTTCGCCTCGGAGTGGCTCACCCTGCAGGCGCTGATCCACGTCGCCCTGGGTCCGTCCCTCGGCCTCGGCCTCGCCGGTGCTGTCGCGACCGCGGGTCTCGCAGCGACTGCGGCCCTGGCCCTGTTCTGCTTCGTCAAGGTGGTCGGGCTGGTGCTGCTCGGCGCGGCGCGCCGAGCAGAGGCCGCAGAGGCGGTCGAGGCGCCGGCCGGCATGCGACTTGGTCCGGTGTTCCTCGCCGGCTGCTGTATCGCGCTGGGCGCCGCCCCCGGCCTGCTGGTCCCATCGCTGATGGGGCTCGCTCCGCAACCGCGCAGCCTCGCCTCCGAGCCGAGCATGCTCATCCCGAACACGGGATCGCTGCCCTCGCCTTGGCTGCTGCTCGGGATCGTCGGCCTGACCGGACTGCTCTGGCTCCTGCGCGGCTCGCGGCGTGCGGCGCCGGTCCCCGTCTGGGCCTGCGGCTCGCGGTCCGAGCCGGCGCTCGCCTGGAGCTCGGCCGGGTTCACCAAGCCGCTGCGGCTCGCCCTCGAGGGCGTCCTGCGACCCCAGCGGGAGGTCACGACGATTCGCGAGCACGGCCTGGTGCGGTCCGTCCGCTACCGCGGCGAGACGCCGCACCTGTTCGACACGGCGCTGTATGGGCCAATGCGGCGAGGCGCCCTCGCAGGCGCCCGGATCGCCCGCCGCCTCCAGTCCGGCAGCATTCGCGCCTACGCCGCTTACCTGCTCGCCCTGCTGCTGGCGCTGCTCGCCCTCGCACGAACGGGAGCGATCGGATGACCGCGCTCGCCGCGACGATCCAGGTCATCGGCGGCATCGCCGTGGCTCCGCTGCTGCCTGGAGCGATCCAGGCGGTCAAGGCCCGCCTGCAGGGACGCCGTGGCCCGTCGCCACTGCAGCCCTACCGGGAGCTGCGCCGGCTCTGGGGGAAGAGCCTCGCCGACCCGCAGCCGACCACAATCGTTTACCGGCTGGCGCCGTGCGCGGTTGCCGCCGCAACCGCCCTGGCCCTGCTCTTGATACCGATTGCCGGGAACGCCCCGGACTGGTCGCTGGGGAACGACGCACTCGTCCTCGTCGGCCTGCTCTCCCTGGCTCGGTTGGCGCTGGCCGCCGCAAGTTGGGACTCCGGCTCCGGCTTCGCGCTGATCGGCTCGAGCCGCGACCTGACCCTCTCCGTCTTCGCCGAGGCGTTGCTGGTCCTGGTGATCGTCCTCGTCGCACTGCCGGCGGGCAGCACAGACCTCGCCTCGATGAGCGCCGCAGCCAACGGCTTGGCTGCCTGGAGCGAGCCCGCTCACTGGTGCGCCGCGGCCACCTTTGGCCTCATCGTCCTGGTCGAGACCGGGCGCCAGCCGATCGACAACCCGGACACGCACCTGGAGCTGACGATGATCCACGAGGGACCGCTGCTCGAGTACGCCGGCCGCGACCTGGCGCTGCTTGAGTGGAGCGCCGCGGCACGGCATTGGATCGTGCTCGTCCTCGGCGCCGAGCTGTTCCTGCCCCACTGGGGAGGATTCGGAGCCCAGCTGGCCTGCCTCGCCGCCGGCGTCGCGCTTCTCTGCGCGGTGCTGGCGCTGACCGAGACCGCGCAGGCGAAGATGCGGATTCTGCGCGTGCCGGCCCTCCTTGCCGGGGGATGCCTGCTGGCCCTCGTCGGGCTGGCCAGCTGGCTGCTGGGCGGGCTGGCATGAGCTCCGCGTCGCTCGTAGCGCTCGTCGCCCTCGGGTTCGGCGTGATCCTCGTCCGCCGCCGCAGCCTTGCCATCTTGCTGGTCGCCGTCCAGGCCCTACTGCTGGGTGTCGCGGCGCTCTCGCTCGCGGGTGAAAGCGGCGGTGGGCTGCTGGTGGCGGGGATCATCCTCCTGGTTCGCGCCGTGGCGCTGCCGGCGCTGCTGACCCTCGCCCGCAGGCGCACACCGGAGCCGGGCCTCGTCACCCCGGCCACGACGGTGGGGGTCCGCCTGCTTGTCGCGACCATCGTCGCGCTCGCTGCGATGGCGGCGGTCCCGTCGCTGGGGCTCGGCGATCGCGCCGTCGAACACAGCGCCGTGGCGCTGCTGTCCCTCGGGATCGCGACCGTGGTCATGCGGCGGCCGGCGATCCTGCAGGTGCTTGGCATCCTCGTCGCGGAGAACGGCGTCTACCTGCTGGCGATCTCCGTGCCTGGCGGGCTCCCGTTCGTGATCGAGCTGGGCATCCTGTTCGACCTGGCGCTGGTGGTCACCGTCGCCGCCGCGTTCACCCAGAAGATCCAGGGCGAGGTCGGCACGGGGGACACCGACCTGCTGCGAGGGCTCCGTGACTGACGGCGTCCTTGCGATCGCCGTGCTCGCGGTGCCGCTGGGCACCGCCGCCGGCGTGGCCCTGATGCCGACGGCCCGTGCCGCGGACCGTTTCAACCTCGCGGGCTGCGGCTTGACGGCGGCGCTGGCGCTGGCGCTGGCCGTGATGGCGCTCGCCGCCGCCCCGGCCGATGCCGCGCGGGGCAGCTGGTTCGTGCTGGACGCGGCCAGCGGCGTATTCCTCGCGCTCGTCGCCATCGTCGGCCTCGCCAGCGCCGCCGTTTCGCCGGCCTACCTGCGCCACGCCGGCCGCGGCTGGTTCAGCGCCCGGATTTCCCACATCTTGTACTACGTGGCGTTCAACGTCTTCTGGATGGCGCTGCTGGCGCTGCCGCTCGTCGACAACCTGGCGCTGGCGTGGTTGCTGATCGAGGCGACCACCGCCGCCTCGGCGCTGCTGGTCGCCTTCAGTGGCAAGCGCAGCGCCCTCGAGGCGGGCTGGAAGTACGTCGTGCTGACCACGCTGGGGCTGGCGGTCGCCCTGCTGGGGATAGTCGTCCTCTTCGTCGCGGTCGGCAATGACGCTCCGGGCCTGACCCGGCTTGACTGGCGGGCGCTGGCTCGGAGCGCCGGTGACCTGCCACCGCAGGCCACCCTCGCCGCCTTCGTCCTGATCATGGTCGGACTGGCGAGCAAGATCGGCTGGGCGCCGGTTCACAACTGGCTGCCCGATGCGCACAGCGAGGCGCCGCCCCCGGTCAGCGCGATGCTCTCCGCGGCGCTGCTCCCGACCGTGCTGCTGATCGCCTGGCGGACCAAGCTCGCGCTCGAACCGGCGCTCGGCGCCGGCGCGGTCCAGGAGCTGTTCGTCGGCTTCGGACTCGTTTCTCTGCTGATCGCCGTCCCGTTCCTCTGGCGACCGCTGCCCTGGAAGCGACTCCTTGCCTACTCGAGCCTCGAGCACATGGGGATCCTCGCGCTCGGAGTGGGGTTCGGCACGCCGCTGGCGATCGCCGGCGTCGTCGTCCACGTCGCCGGCCACGGCATCGCCAAGGCGCTCGGCTTCTACACAGCCATCCCGATGCTGCGGCAGGACCCGGCCAGCGCGAAGGCGGCGCCGCGAGGCCTCGCCCGGGCGAGCGCACCGACCGCCACGGCGATGACGGTCAGCCTGGTCTCGCTCGCCGGCCTGCCTCCCTCGCCGCTCTTCGTCTCCGAGGTGATGATCCTGCTGGGCGGGATGGATGCCGGCCTGATCGCGGTCTCCTCGGTTGCCGCCGTGCTGCTCGCGCTTGGATTCCTCGGGCTCGCACACGCCCTGATCGAGGGGCTGCTGGGCGAGAGAGAGCGGCGGGGCACTCGCCCAACCTCCCGCTCGGCACGGACCGTGGCTCTGCTCGCCGGAACCGCGGCCGTGGCGTTGCTGGCACTGACCGTGGCCGCCTATGCACTGCCCGATTCGGGCATCGTCGAGGCGCTGATGAAGGGTGGGGCGTGAGCCCGCGAGCCGCGGCACCGTGCCAGGGCGTCAACCGGATCGCCGTCGAGCGGACCGACTGGCGCGATGCCTGCCGTCGAGCGCTCGATGACGGCGCCCGCTTCTGCGGGGCCTACGCCGCCGGCGCAGGCGCCAACTTGCACTGGAGCGCGCTGTTCGCCCGCGACGCGGAGACGCAGGTGCTCGCGACCCGACTTGGTGGCGAGGCGCCGCCTACGATCGTCGACCTCGTCCCCGCCGCGGGGTGGGACGAGCGCGAGGCCCATGACCTCTACGAGTTGCGGTTCGACGGCCATGAGCCGCTGCGCCCGCTCGTCGCCCACCCGCTCGACACGGCGAGCTGGACCGTCCCGGTCGAGGGGGAGGGGGTGCACGAGGTGGCCGTCGGACCGATTCACGCCGGTGTGATCGAGTCTGGACACTTCCGCTTCCACGTCGTCGGCGAGCGGATCCTCCTTGTAGACCCGCGTCTCTTCCACAAGCACCGCGGGCTCGAGCGCGCCGCCGAGGGTCGGGAGCTGCCCGAGGGGCTGGCCTTTGCCCAGCGGGCGTGCGGGGCCTGCGCCGTGGCCAACTCGGTCGCCTACGCGCAGGCCTGCGAGAGCGTCCTCGGCCTGATCCCCTCCCGGGAGCTGCGGCGCGCCCGCACCCTGCTGCTTGAGCTGGAGCGTCTGTATAACCACCTCAACGACATCGCCGCCGTCTGCGCGGGAGTCGGGTTCGCCATCGGGAATATGGCCTTTGCCGCGCTGAAGGAGCGCGCGATGCGCTTCAACGAGGCCATCGCCGGTCACCGTTTCCTGTTCGGGTCGGTCGAGGTCGGCGCCAGTCGCCTCACACTGCCCTCCGCGGCGGCCGATCGCGCGCGCGGCGAGCTTCACGAGCTGCGCCAGGATGCAGCCCGGGCTTGGCGGGAGATCCGGTTCGCTGCATCTGTTCAGGCTCGGCTCGGTGGGGTGGGGGTCCTCGATCGCGACGACGCTGCCGAGCTCGGTGCCGTTGGACCCGTCGCGC
This sequence comes from uncultured Solirubrobacterales bacterium, assembly GCA_963707965.1. Lineage (GTDB taxonomy): Bacteria > Actinomycetota > Thermoleophilia > Solirubrobacterales > 70-9 > VRUE01. The sequence goes on along the minus strand of CAVPRR010000006.1, from coordinate 400,198 downwards.
GCGCCTCCGGGTTGGGCCTGGATGTGCGCACGGCCAGCCCCGGGCTCTGGTACGGCTCGACCTTCGCCGCGGCCGTTCCACCGGTCGCCGGGGGAGACGTCGCCGCACGCCTCGAGGTGCGGGCGATCGAGCTGGAGACGACCATCGAGATGCTGGACGAGCTCCTCTTCGAGCCGGTGGGCGGTGACACCGCGAGCCCGTGTGCCCCCGCCAGCCCCGTGGGCGTGGCGCGCGTCGAGAGCCCGCGGGGGGAGACGGTCTGTGTGGTCGAGTCGGAGGCGCAGCGGGTGCAGCGGCTTCACCTGCGCACCGGCTCGTACGCCAACTGGCCGGCGCTGGCGCACGCCACGGAGGGCAACCTTCTGGCGGACTTTCCGCTCATCAACAAGAGCTTTGAGCTCTGCTATGCCTGTGTGGATCGCTGACAGTGTTCATCCTGCTTCGCCACCTCCAGCGCGTCCGCCGCGAAGCCGCCCTGCCGAGGCGCAGCGGCGCCCGCTCCCTGGCGATCCGCCATGTCGACGCCGGGTCCTGCAACGCGTGCGAGCACGAGCTGACCGCGACGGCTGCTCCGCAGTACGACCTGCAGCGCTTCGGGCTCGGCATCGTCGCATCACCTCGCCACGCCGACGTCCTGCTCGTCACCGGCCCGGTCACGACGCGCATGGCCGACCCGCTGCGAGCGGCGTATGAGGCGATGCCCGAGCCTCGTCTGGTCGCCGCCCTTGGCGACTGCGCGCTGGGCTGCGGCGTCCTCGGCAACTCGGCCGAGCTGGTCGGCCCACTCGCGGAGCTGCTGCCGGTAGACGTTCGCATACCCGGCTGCCCGCCGACCCCACAGCAGATAGCCGACGCAATCCTGGCTGCCACTGACGGCTCGAAAGCCCCTCTCGACGGCCAGCGCCGCCATGATTCGAAAGCGCCTCTCGATGGCGTAGGCGATCCCAGCCTCAACGCTCGATAATGAAGGTTATGTGAACTCAGGCGAGATCTCCGCCCGCGCCTGGGTGGCGAGAGCTCCGCCAGCGCCTGGGTTCACTCGGGTTCAGGTCAGTACGTCGTGTGGTTCGGGGCGGTGTGTTCGCCTTTTCTGGCGCTCAGCGCCAGTAAGAGCGAACGCACCGGCTACGCGGAGGCGTTCAGCCCGCTTCTTCGATCGCTGCTTCGAGCTCGCCGGCCGAGCCGGGTGTCCCGAGGGTTTTCATACCGGTGACGCCCGGGCCCGAAACCGCGAACGACGGCGTGCCGCTGAAGCCGAGGTCCTGCGCTTCCGTCGTGGTCTTCGACACCTCGCGCAGGGTCGCCTGACTCTTGCGGTCCTTGTTCCACTTGGCGATGTCCTCGACGCCGGCGCCCTTCGCTATCCCGATCAGGAATTCGTCGGTTACGTAGCCGGAGGCCTCTTCGCCCTGGTTGCGGTAGAAGAGCTCGACGAAGTCCCAGCCGTGTCCCTGGTGGCCTGCTGCGACCGCCGCGGCGCCGGCGGGGATGGATTCCTGGTTGATGATCGTGAAGTTGCTGAACACGAGCGTGGCTTCGCCGCTCCGCACCCTCGAATCGATCACGTCCGGCAGAATTTCCTCGGAGAACGATTTGCAAACCGGGCACTGGAGGTCTCCGAACTCGAACAGCGTCACCTTCGCCTTCGAGTCGCCGAGCGCCATCCCGCTCTGCGGAATTCCCGCGAGCTGTTCCAGTACAAGGTCGGTGCCCTCGACGTTGGTGTCGCCGCCACTGCCCTGGTTCTGACTGACGACGATCAGGACCGCCACGGCGGCGATCGCCAGGAAGGCCGCGGCGCTGCCCACGCGCACCAAGCGCTGGTGCCTCTCCTGCCTCTGGGCCTCGCTTTCGTTCTGCAGCCGCTGCTCCCGACGTTCCTCCCTGGCCTTCTTGCCGCTCATGTGGTCCTTCCGACGTAGACGATCATGCGGACTGCATTCAACCCGAAAAGCACCGCCATCAGCACCGCGCTTGCGACGCACCACTGGCAGATCGCGTCGATCACGAAGAGCTCGAGGTAGGTCAGGTACACGCTGAATCCGAGCCCCGTGAGAGCAAGGACGAAGCCGGCCATGCGCGCGCCGTCGCCGCGCAGCAGGGCAGTGACGAGGATGAGCACGTAGCCGGCGATCCCCAGGATGGCCACGTTGACACCCAGCAGGTGCGAGTAGGAGCTGTTCGCGACGGTCTCACAGCCACCGCCGCCCGCCAGGCAGACAGGTGCCCCGCCGCCCGCGTCGGCGATCGCGATGTAGGTGGCGACACCGATCCCAAACGCGGCCACGAAGGTTGCGACCCTGCGCAGCGTTCCCTCGGTCGGAGTTCTCATCGCTGCGGAAGCCTAAGGTCTTGGCGCCCGAGGTGCGCCGTATCCCTCGGCAACCGCGGGCTCGGCGCAGAAGGCGGCGATCTCGCGCGAGAGCCTCCCGCCCTGCCAGGCAAGTGGCGATTCGCCCGCTGCCTCGCCGATCAAGCGCGCCTGCGGGAGGTGCTCTGCGTAGGCCGCCGCCACCTCGTGCGGGTGCCCGGGGTCGGCCCCGTCGTGGCTTGCGACCACCAGCGCCGGAACCTGCAGGGACTCCAGCTCCTCCATGGCCCCGAAGGGACGCGAGCGCGGCACCTGGCGCAGCGCCTCGGCCAGGGCCAGCGGATGGCGGTGCAGCAGCATCCGCTCCCTCGTAAAGCGCAGCACCGTTTCCCGCCAGGAGGGATCGATCCCCTGCTCACGGCCGATGTAGGAGACGAACGCCTCCACCCCTCCCTCCTCCAGGGCGGCGGCGAGGCCATCCCAGTACTCCAGGGCCTCCGCGGGGATCGTGCCGCTGTAGACCGGGCCGATCACCACCAGCCCGGCGAGGCGCTCCGGGTGTCGCAGAGCGTAGGCGACGGCGGTGTGCGACCCCATTGAGTGGCCCACGAGCACGAACGGCTCCTCCCCGACGCTGACCGCGATCACGCCGGCGAGGTCGCCGGCCAGCTCCGGGTATCCATAACCCTGGCCTTCGGGGGCGGGATCGGACTCGCCGTGCCCGCGGGCGTCGTAGGAGACGACGGTGTGGCCTGCCCGCTCCAGCGCCCGCGAGCCGTGCACCACGTAGCGTCGCGTTGCGGTGATCCCGTGGCAGAGGACGATCGCCGGCCCCTCCCCCACCGACTCGCCACGGACGAGGAGGCCGTTGCCGGCCGTGAATGGCCGCGCCTGGGCCTGCGGCATCAGGCCAGCGCCGCGACGGCTTGCTCGAGATCGCCGACCGTCTGGAATCTGGCGCCGGTCCTCGACACATGCCTGTAGCGAACGACCCCGTCGGCGTCGATCACGAAGACCGCCCGCATCACGTAGCGACCGCCGGATGCATTGTCGATCCCCGCCAGCTTCGCGAACGGGCCCGCCCAACCGACGACGCCGTAGCTCTTGCTCACCGCCAGGTCCTCGTCGGCGAGCAGCGGAACGTTGAGGCTCCTCTCCTCGGTCCAGCGCTCGTGCGAATCGACCGACTGGGGCGAGATTCCCAGCACCTCGGCGCCTAGTTCGTCGAGACGGTCTCCGTTGTCCCGGTAGGAGCAGAACTGCGCTGTGCAGACGCGGGTGTCGTCACCCGGGTAGAAGGCGAGGACAACGTTCCTGCCACGCAGATCCGACAGTTTGTAGGTCTTACCGCCGGTCCCCGGCAGTGAGAAGTCCGGTGCCACATCTCCCACGCCAACCTTCGCCATGGGCGGAGATTAGATGGTGTTCGCCGCGCCAGGCGTGTGTTGCCGGGTCTTGAGAGGGGCGCTCAGCCCTTTTCGATCCTGATCCTGTCGATCAGGACCGTCTGCTTGGGTGTTTCGTCGGCCTTGCCGAGGGTGCCGATCCTTTCGACAACGGCAAGCCCCCTGTCGACCTTGCCGACCAGCGCGTATTCGGGCGAGAGCCCAGCGTCCGCCCCGATGACCACGAAGAACTGGCTGCCCGAGCGCCCGGGCGGCTCCGCTGAGCTCTTGGCCATCGCGACGGTTCCCTTCGTGTAGGCCAGATTGCTTGGGGGCTTCTCGTCGACGCTGTAACCGGGGCCGCCGGTGCCGCTGCCGAGGGGATCGCCGCCCTGGATGACGAAGCCAGGCACGACCCGGTGGAAGGTGAGGCCGTCGTAGAAGCCTTCTTCGGAGAGGAAGACGAAGGAGTTGACGGTCTTCGGGGCCCGCTTGGTGTCAAGCGCGATGTCGAAGGTGCCGCAGCTGGTTTCGACGACCGCGGTCAGCGTCTCCCCCTTGGTCACCGTCTGCTTGGGCGCTTCGTAGCTCACGTCCTTCGGCTTCGGGGCCTCGACTCGCCTGCAGCCCGCCGCGCTCTCGACGGTGGTGGCGGATCCGTTGTCGCCTCCGCCTCGGGAGATCAGGATTGCGGCCACGACGGCGGCCGCGACCAGGGCGAAGACGCCAAGGACGATCCACTTGTTGCGGTCCGAACTCCCCTCCATAGGCGGGGGATCCTAGCCAACCTGGATTTGCGAGAAGCGATCCCCATCGGGTGGATCGGTTCGGGACCATGTGGCGAATCGGTTCCGGGACCATCTGGTGGGTCGGTTCGGGACGGTGTGGCGCTGAAGTCCCGGCACTTCAAGGGGGGCGACACGAATAGGCTGCCGCGCGATGGAGATCGAGGGGATGCCCCTGGCGCTGCTGGTCAATCCCGCCTCGGCGCACGGCCGCTGCCTCAAGCTGCTGCCGCGGGTCGAGCAGGAGCTGGACGCGCGGCGCCTCGTCTTCCGGGTCGAGCGGACGCGCGGGCTTCGCGACGGCGCGGAGCGGGCGCTGCGCGCTGCTGGTGCAGGCGAGATACCGGTGGTGATGGGCGGCGATGGGCTGATCGGCGCGGTCGGAGGCGCCCTGGCGGGCTCGGAGACACCGCTCGGGATCGTGCCCGGTGGACGGGGTAACGACCTGGCGCGCGTGCTCGGTATCCCAGAGGACCCCGAGGGCGCGGTGGCGGTCCTGGCCGCCGGGTGCACACGTCAGATCGATGTCGGCGAGGCGAACGGCGAGCGATTCCTGGGGATCGCCAGCACCGGCTTCGACGCCGAGGCCAACCGGGTGGCCAACGAGACGAAGCTGCTGCGCGGCAACCTCGTCTACGCCTACGCGGGACTGCGGACGTTGCTGAGCTGGAAGCCCGCCCGCTTCACCGTGCGGGTCGGCGAGGAGCGGCTTCGCTTCACCGGCTACTCGGTCTCGGCGGCGAACAGCAGGGCCTACGGGGGCGGCATGATGCTGGCCCCGCACGCCGACCTCTCCGACGGCGAGTTCGACATCGTTGCGGTCGGGGAGGTTGGGAAGCTGCGGTTCCTGAGTAACCTGCCGAAGGTGTTCAAGGGCACGCACGTCGAGGAGGACGAGGTGAGCGTCTTCCGCGCCCCCCGTCTGGAGCTGAGCGCGAGTCGCCCGTTCGCCGTCTACGCCGACGGTGAGCACATCACCGATCTGCCCGTGTCGCTGCGCCTCCTGCCGCGGGCGCTGAAGGTCCTGGTCCCGCCCCAGGACGGGGGGAGTGAGCACGGCTTCGAACCAGGCTCTGTTCGGCGTTAAGCGCCTCCTTGCGCGTGCGGTCGGCGCCGCCAGCCGGGCCAGCGGTCGCGGTGGTGGTACGACACTGCCTGGGCGATTGCTGCTGCGGATGGATCCACGGGCGATCGCGCGTCTCGGCGCGCACCTCGACCGGGGCGTGACGCTGGTCAGCGCCACCAACGGCAAGACGACGACCTCCGGCATGCTGTCCACGCTGCTCGCCTCCGAACGACGCATCCCGGTGCACAACAGGGCCGGCTCGAACATGACCTGGGGCATTGCCACGGCCCTACTCGAGCAGCGTGGCAGAGAGGGGCTGTTCGAGGTCGATGAGGCCTGGCTGCCGGTGGTCACCCGCCAGCTCGACCCGTCGCTGGTCGTCCTCGGCAACCTCTTTCGCGACCAGCTCGACCGCTACGGGGAGATCGAGACGCTCGCCGACCGCTGGGCCGCGACGGTCGGCGAGCGGGCCGGCAGCACCCGCTTTGTCCTCAACGCCGACGATCCGCTGGTCGCCGATCTCGGGCGCGACGCCGACGGGCAGCGACGCGAGGGCATCGTCTACTTCGGTATCGACGATGCGTCCCAGGCCCTGCCCGAGCTGCAGCACGCCTTCGACGCCAAGCACTGCCGTCGATGCGGTCACCCGTACACGTACGAGCGCGCCTTCGTCGGTCACCTGGGCCACTACTCATGCCCCAACTGCGGCGCCGCACGACCCGAGCCCGACGTGGCAGCCACGAGGATCGAGCTGCACGGAATGCGTGGCTCCTCGCTCACGCTGCGCACGCCGAGCGGCGAGCTAAAAGTCGAGCTGCCGCTGCCGGGGCTCTACAACGCCTACAACGCGCTGGCTGCGATCGCCGCAGCGTTGGAGCTGGGGATCGCAACCGAGTGCATCGCGCCGGCCCTGGCGGAGATGCGTGGCGCCTTCGGTCGGGTCGAGACGGTCGGCATCGGCCCCAAGCAGGTGTCGATTCTGCTCGTCAAGAACCCGGCGGGAACCAACGAGGTCTTGCGCACGCTTCGACTCGAGGCAGGGGAATCCGATCTCGACCTCTGGATTGCCCTCAACGACAGGATCGCCGACGGTCGCGACATCTCGTGGGTCTGGGACGCGGACTTCGAGCTCCTGGCCGGCGCAGTGCGCCGCGTCACCTGCGCCGGAACGCGTGCGCCCGAGATGGCGCTGCGGCTCAAGTACGCCGGCTGGCCGGAAGCGGCGATCGCGGTCGAGCCGCAGATCGAGCCGTCGCTGGACCGGGCCGTCGCCGAGGCGCCCGAGCGACTCTTCGCCCTCCCCACCTACACCGCGCTGCTCGAACTGCACAAGGTGCTGTCGGGACGGGGCCTGGCAGAGGAGTTCTGGCGATGAGGCCCGCGGAGCGAGTCGGCGACCGGCGGTTCCTGCCCCTGCCTGATCCGGAGGCCGCCGTCGTCTGGCACGACGTTGAGTGCGGCGCTTACGCGGCGGACCTGCCGCTGTGGGAGGAACTGGCTGATTCCACCGATGGGCCCATTCTGGACCTGGGCTGCGGAACTGGGCGGGTCGCGCTGTATCTGGCCGGGCGCGGGCATCCCGTGCACGGGCTCGACCTCGACCCGGGCATGGTTGCGGCCCTCAACGAACGGGCCCGTGAGCTGCCGGCGGAGGCCGAGGTGGGCGATGCTCGGGACTTCCGGCTGGGTGTCGAATTCGGCCTGGCGATCGCCCCCATGCAGCTCCTGCAGCTGTTTGCGGGCGCCGAGGAGCGGATCGCCTGCCTGTCATGCGCCGCCTCGCACCTGCGACCCGGAGGTGGGTTTGGAGTGGCACTCGTGGAGGGCCTTCCCAGTGAGATGACGGTGGGTGCCGGCGACTCGGACCTCGAGCTGCGCGCAGTCCCCGACGTACGCGAGGTCGAGGGCTGGGTCTACTCGAGCCTGCCGCTGGAGACCGCCGTGGACGGGGACGAGATGGTGGTGCGGCGGCTGCGGCAAACGGTGGCGCCGGGCGGAGAGATGAGCGAGGAGCTCGACGAGATCCGGCTGCGTGAGCTGGATGCCGCGACGCTGGAGGAGGAGGCGGCGGCCGCCGGGTTGCGGCCGGCCGGCCGGCGCGAGGTTGCGGAAACAGCCGACCACGTTGGCTCAACGGTGGTCATGCTGGCAAGGGAGACATGATGGATCTTCGCGTCCTCGCTCTCTACCCGGAGCAGATGAACATCTACGCCGACCGCGGCAACATCGTCTTCCTGCGGCGGCGGTGCGAGTGGCGTGGGATTGATTTCTCCTATGCGGCGGCCGGCCCCGGCGAGGGGTTGGACCCGTCCGCGCACGACCTTCTCTACCTCGGCGGCGGCCAGGATCGCGACCAGCGGGCAGTCGCCGCCGACATGGTCGCCAGTAAGCGCGAGGCGATGGCGGCAGCGATCGACGACGGGGCGGTCATGCTCGCTGTCTGCGGTGGCTACCAGTTGCTCGGCCACAGCTACCAGCTGGGTGAGGAGCGCCTGCCGGGCCTCGGCCTGGCCGACCTGGAGACGGTGCGCGAGCCGGGCGAGCGGTTGATCGGCAACGTCGCGATCGAGGCCGACCTCGGCAGCGGCCCGCAGACGATCGCCGGCTTCGAGAACCACGGCGGCCGCACCTACCTCGGCGAGGGCGCCACGCCGCTCGGCCGCGTGTTGAAGGGCTTCGGCAACAACGGCAAGGACGGCTTCGAGGGGGTGCGCCGCGACAACCTGATTGGCACCTACCTGCACGGCCCTCTGCTCCCCAAGAACGCCTGGCTGGCCGACCGCCTGATCGCCCTCGCGCTGGAGCACCGCTACGGCTCTCGCCCCCGATCTCGATCCATTCGATGACACCCTCGAGCTGCGCGGCCGAGCATTGCGCGCGCGAGGTCGCACTGCGCGACTGACTGGCGATGGCACGGTTCAGGTAGTCAGTGAATATGCGATCCCACCGAACCACCCGGCACGGTCGAGCTTTCGACCACGATGGGGACCAAACCTCGACCGCGCTGGTGGCGCGGCGACGCCGCGCTGCTGCTGACGCTGGCGGCACGCTGGTGGCGTCTGCCCCGGCGGCGAGCGCGGCGCCGAGTTGTGCGGAAGGGCCGCAGAGGATCGGCGAGGCGATACTCGGCACGCCCTGCGACGACATGATTCGCGTTCCAGCCGGCGTCAGCTCGGTTCAGGGTGGCGCAGGGAACGACACGATCGTCGCCGCCCCGATCGCGGCGGGCGCCCCCTGCACCGGCGAGTGCCTTCACCTCGGGGTCCGGAGCCAGACCTTCGACGGCGGCCCGGGCGACGACGTGATCTTCGGCGAGCGCGGCAACGACAGTCCTGAACGGCGGCGAAGGGAACGACCGTCTCTACGGCGGCATCGGCGACGACCGCCTGCGAGGTGGGTCCGGGAAACGACCTGCTCTCCGGCGGCTTTGGCGCCGACTCGATCGACGGCGAGGCGCGGCAACGACCTCGTCCGTGGCGACGCCACCTCGACGCCATCGCCGACAGCGGCGGGCGGAGTCGACGTCGACACACTCAGCTACGCGACCGGGGTGACGCCTGGCTTCTCGGACCACCCCGACCCTCCGACGGTACCCGCTGTTCGCGAATACGTCGGCTTCCCGAAGCACGGCGAGGGACGCGGCGTCTACATCGACCTCGACGACCCCAAAGCTCGAAGACGGCAACGGCGTCGCCCCCGATGGCTGGCGGCCGCGACGGCGGAGTCGACGTCCGGACCTCGACGGAGATGAGCTTCGAGAGGATCGATCGGCACCCCGTTCCCGGACTTCATCGTCGGCACGCCGAGGTCGGAGAGATCTACGGCGGCGGCGGCGCCGACGTGATCCGCGGTGAGGGGGCACCGACGTGCTGTACGGAGGAGACGAGGGCGACCAGCTCGCAGGACGCCCCTGCGAAGGCTCGCTCGACGGCGGCACCGGCACAGACAGCTGCGAAGGCGGTTCGGCGTCTGTTTCGTGCGAGGCCGGTGGAAAGACGCGATGCCTCGCGATCCGAACAAGGTGAGCGCCGGTCTGGTGGCGCCTGAGGAAAGCGCCGAGCCAGAGCTTTACGTGACAGGCAGCAAAGCCGCCGACGAAATCGAGGCTTCCTACGACAGCGAATCGCAAGCGGTCTCGCTCACCCTCGGATCAGGCTCTGCATTCGACCGCAGCCCCATCGCCCGCAAGCGGCTGCGAAGTGCTCGAACCCGCTCAGGCCGAATGCGCACTCCCCTCCACCCGACTCGATCGTCCTCGCCGGTCTCGACGGAAATGACACTCTCACCGTGGCCGACTTCCCGCCGACACCTCGATCGTCGCTCGGCGGCAACGGCGAAGACGTCCCGACGGGGCGCCGGCCGAAGACGCTCTCGTCGACGGCGCCGGAGACGACTCGGTCAGTGCCCTGGCGGCGACGACGCCGTGCTCAACAACGAGGGTGCCGACGCGCTCGACGGCGGCACCGGCGAGGACCTCCTCATCTCCAACTCGGTTTGCGACGGCGACAGACTGGATGGCGGCCCCGCGAATCGCGACAACGCCTCCTGGGCAAACTTCGAACCGGTGATGGCACGACCTGGACGCCGGGACGGTGGGGCTGGTCGGTCCGGCGATCAGCCCGAGTGCGGCAGCGGGCCGCTGTCAACCCGCTCGGGATCGAGGACGTCGAGGGGACAGCTTCGACGACATCCTGGTCGGCGATGCGGACCCCAACCAGTTGCTGGGCAGGGTTGGACACGACTGCTACTTCGCCCTCGGCGGCGACGACTCGATCCTCGCCAACTCAGGCGATACCGACATCACATCGACTGCGGCGCCGGGCCGGGACACCGCCCTGATCGACATCCCACCCGACGGAAGCCGACGACTACAGAACCCCGCGCCGGGTGGCTGCGAGGACGTCGAAGAGCGCGCCAGAACAGCTTCCGGCCCCCGGGGACCCCGCCAATCCGATCCCGAGCCGGAGTCGCCCCCGCTGCCCAGCCCGCACCGCCTCCGGACGGACTGCCTCCGCTGACCTGCTCCTCCACCGTCCTGCAAGGTGAGTCTACCCACTAATGGCGCAAGGTCGTCTTCGCCTTCAGCTCGAATGAGCCAGGATCGCGCTTCCGCTGCAGGCTCGACCGCGGTCGCTTCGGGTCCTGCCGCTCGCCCCGCGCCTATCGCCTGCCGCCGGGGCGGCACGTCTTCGAGGTTTTCGCGATCGATGGGGCCGGCAACCGCGACCGCTCGCCGGCGCTCTTCCGCTTCGCTGTCCGTAAGTTCAGCGGCCCGTTGAGCCAAAGCCAGCGTCGCCGCGGACGGACTCGCTGAGCGAGCCGGCCTCGACCGGCTCGGGCAGCGCGATCGGCGCGACGAGGAGCTGGGCGATCCGGTCCCCCGGCTCGATCCGGAACGTATCGGCGGGATCGGTGTTGAGCAGCAGCACCCGCACCTCTCCACGGTAGCCGGCGTCGATCAACCCCGGGGCGTTGACCAGCGCGATCCCGTGCTCTCGGGCCAGCCCGGATCTGGGCAGGACCAGCCCGGCGTGTCCCTCGGGTATCTGCACCGCGATCCCGGTGCCGACGCTCCACCTCTCCCCCGGCCCGAGATGCGCGGCCTCGCAGGCGTGCAGGTCCAGCCCGGCGTCGCCCGGATGCGCGCGGCTCGGCACCACGGCTCCGTCCTTCAGCTTCGCAACCGGCAGCTCCACGGCCGCCACCCTACAGCGCTGAGAACTCGCGAACAGGGACGCCCGTACCCTCCCCTGGCGAGCGGTCTACGCGGTGTCGCCGGCGCGGTCGGTGGTTCGGAGGTCCTCGAAGCGGTGCAGCTCGCTGACCGGCAGTCTGGCGTGCACCAGCACGCCGTCCTCGCGCTCGATGCGCTCCAGGTCGCCGGCGACCTCGTGCAGCTCGTGCAGCCGCGTTCCCTCGCTGTAGGGGACGAGCAGCTCGACCTCGGCCAGCGTGTCCTCGAACGCCGTTGCGATCCGCTCGCGCAACTGCTCCAGTCCCTCGCCGGTCAGGGCCGAGACCAGCACCGCCCCGGGATGATGCAGCAGCGCCTCGTGGCGCTCGCCCGGTTCCAGGAGATCCGCCTTGTTGAGGACCAGTAGGCGTGGCCGGTCGCCGGCCCCGATCTCCTCCAACACGGAATCGACCGCGCGCATGTTGGCCCGCCGCTGCTCATCAGTCGCATGGGCGTCCACGACGTGCAGGATCAGGTCGGCGAGGACCGTCTCCTCCAGGGTCGCCTTGAAGGCCTCCACGAGCTGATGGGGAAGCTTCTCGATGAAGCCGACCGTGTCGGTGAGCAGGAAGTCGCGGCCCGACAGCTGGAAGCTGCGGGTCATCGGGTCGAGGGTGTGGAAGAGCCTGTCCCCCACCCCCGCTCCGGCCCCGGTCATCGCGTTCAGCAGCGTCGACTTGCCGGCGTTCGTGTAGCCGGCTAGCGCCACCCGCGGCAGGGAGGAACGCTCCCGGCGGGCGCGCATCACGCCACGGTTGCGCTCCAGCCGCTCGAGCCGGCGCCGCAGCGCGGCGATCCGGTTGCGCGCCAGGCGGCGGTCCGTCTCGATCTGGGTCTCGCCGGGCCCTCTCGTCCCGATCCCGCCCCCGAGTCGCTCCAGGTGCGTCCACAGGCCGCGCATCCGCGCCAGGTTGTACTCGAGCTGCGCCAGCTCGACCTGGAGCTTGCCCTCGGCCGAGTGGGCATGGTCGGCGAAGATGTCGAGGATCACGGCCGTGCGGTCGATGACAGGCACGCCCAGCGCGGCCTCCAGGTTGCGCTCCTGGCGCGGCGCGAGCTCGTCGTCGCAGGCGACTAGGTTCGCATCGCTGGCAGCGATCTGCGCCTTCACCTCGGCCAGCCTGCCGCGCCCGAAGTAGCGATCGGGATCGGGTGCCGCGCGCGGCTGGAGAGCCTCGCCCGCCGTCGCCACGCCGGCGGTTCGCAGCAGCTCCTTCAGCTCGGCCAGGGAATCGCCGTCCTCACGGCCATCGACGATTCCGATCGCCAGTGCCCGCTGGCGCGCCCGCGGGTTCGAGACGCCGGCGCCGTTCCCGCCGTAGCGAGTCTGGTTCCTGCGCCCGTTCCTGGATCTATCCACTCGATCCGATTGTAGGCGGCGACCGCACATGGATAGGCTTCCACGCTGTGAAGGTGTTCGTCACCGGAGGCACGGGGTTCATAGGCGGAGAGGTTGTCCGCCAGCTGCGCGAGCGCGGCGACGAGGTCGCCTGCCTGGTCCGCAGCCCAGAGAAGGGCGCTGCGCTCGCCGAGCGCGGGTGCGAGCTCGTCCCCGGCGACCTCGGCGACGTCGAGGCGATCCGCCGGGGGATGGACGGCTGCGACGCGGTCGTCCACGCGGCGGCGCTGTATGAGGTGGGGATACCCGCCTCCAAGCGCCCGGCGATGTACGAGGCCAATGTGCGCGGCACCGAGAACGTCCTGCGCGCCGGGCTCGATGCCGGCGTTCCGAAGCTCGTCTACGTCTCGACGGTGGGCGTGTTCGGCAACACGCACCGCAGGGTGGTCGACGAGAGCTACGAACACCCCGGCAAGGACTTCACCTCCTATTACGAGGAGACCAAGCTCGAGGCGCATCGGATTGCCAAGCGGATGATCGCCGACCAGGGCCTCCCCTGTGTGATCGTCCAGCCGGGCGGCGTCTACGGCCCCGGCGACACCTCCGCGATCGCCGACCTTCTCAACCAGTTCCTCTCTGGACGGATGCCGCTGCTCCCGTTTCCCGAGCTGGGGATCTGCCTCTCCCACGTGGAGGACATCGGCGGTGGCATCGTCATGGCGCTCGACAGGGGCAAGCCGGGCGAGACGTACGTCCTCAGCGGGCCGGTCACCACCGTGCGCGATGCGATCGAGGTCGTGGCTGGGATCACCGGCCGCAAGGCCCCCAAGCACTCGCTGCCTGTCCCCGTCATGAAAGCCCTGACGCCGATCGGCCCGCTGGTCGGCAAGCTGATGGGCCAGCCACCCAACCTTCGGGAGCTGATCTCATCCGCCAACGGCGTCACGTTCTGGGCCAGCCACGAGAAGGCGAGCCGCGAGCTGGGGTACGCGCCGCGTGGCATGGAGGAGGGCCTGCGCCAGACCCTCGAAGTCGAAGGCAAGGTCGCCGCCGCAGCGGACGCCTGACCGGGCGCCCACCGAGATGCGCGTCATCGACGTCATGCACCTGGGGCGGCCGCATGTGATCGGCTGCTGGGACATCGACGGGGTCCTTGTCGACCCGGGCCCGGAGTCCTCGATGCAGACGGTGCTGGCGGCACTCGGCGACGAACGGCCAAGGGCGCTGCTGCTCACCCACATCCATCTCGACCACGCGGCGGCGACCGGCGCCCTGGTCCGCCGCTGGCCCGACCTGGAGGTCTACGTCCACGAACGGGGCGCCCCCCACCTCGTCGACCCCTCGAAGCTGCTGGCGAGCGCCGAGCGCCTCTACGGAGACCAGATGCAGCGCCTCTGGGGCGAGATCGTCCCGGTGCCGGAGGCCAACGTGAAGCCGCTCGCAGGCGGCGAGGACGTGCTCGGCATGCGGGTTGTCTACACCCCGGGCCATGCCTCCCATCACGTCTGCTACCTGCATGAGGAGAGCGGGACCGCTTTCGTCGGCGACGTCGCTGCGGTATCGATTCCGGGCGCCAACCTGATCGTGCCGCCAACGCCGCCTCCTGACATCGACATAGAGCTCTGGGAGGAGTCCATCGGGCTTCTCGAAGATTGGCGGCCCCAGCGCCTCGCCCTCACCCATTTCGGCGCCGTGGAGGACCCCGCGCAACACCTGCCGCAGGTGCGCGAGCGGCTGCGCGAGGAGGCGCAGCTGGCCCGCGAGCTTTCAGAGGACGACTACGAGCGTCACCACCGCGAGCGCGTCGCCGCTGCGGCCTCCAGTCCGGGCGCCGCCACCGAGCTGATCCAGTGCGCTCCGCCCGAGTACCAGTGGCGCGGCCTGGACCGCTACTGGCGCAAGCGCGCTGAGCGGGAGGCGGCGGCAAGCTAACTAAGGCGACGGCCAGCCGATGCTCAGGCCAGGTGCTTGCGCAGCCGCTCGACCGCCTCGGCGATGCGGTCGTCGGCGGTGGTGAGCGAGATGCGGAAGAAGCCCTCCCCACTCGGCCCGTACATCGAACCGGGCGAGACGATCACCGCGGCCTCCTCGAGGACCAGCTCGGCGAACGAGGTCGAGGTGTGGCCGTCGGGCACCGGGGCCCAGACGTAGATCGTCCCCTTCGGCGCCTGCACCTCGACGCCGATCTCGCGCAGGGAGCTCACCACCATGTCGCGGCGGCGCGTGTAGGTCGCGTTCATCCGCTCGACCGAACCGCGCGGGCCGCGCAGCGCTGCGGCACCCGCGAGCTGCACCGCCTCGAAGAGGCCGGAGTCGACGTTGGTCTTCAGCCGCCAGTAGGTCTGGATCGCCTCCGAGTTGCCGAGGATGGCCGCACAGCGCCAGCCGGTCATGTTGTAGCCCTTGGAGAGCGAGAAGACCTCGACCCCAACCTCCCTCGCGCCCGGCGTGGCGAGGAAGCTGGGCGCCACGTAGCCGTCGAAGGTCGTCTCCGAGTAGGCGTTGTCGTGGACGACGAGGATCTCGTGCTCGCGGGCGAAGGAGACGACAAGCTCGAAGAAGCCCTCCGGGGCGACTGCTCCGGTCGGGTTGTTCGGGTAGTTGAGGAACATCAGCCGCGCCTCGGCGGCCACCTCGGCCGGCACTGCCCCCAGGTCCGGGGCGAACCCCAGTTCCGGTACCAGCGGCAGCAGCTCGGGCCTCGCGCCGGCGAGGATCGGGCCGCCGGTGTAGACGGGGTACCCGGGGTCGGACGCGAGCGCAACGCCGCCCGGGTCCAGGAAGGCGAAGCAGAGGTTGTAGATGCACTCCTTGGCGCCGATTGCCGGGATCACCTCGCTCTCGGCGTCGATCTCGACGCCGAAGCGCTCGTCGTAGAACTCCGCGAAGGCCTCGCGGAATTCGGCCCGGCCGCGGTTGGTCGGGTACTTCTGGTTGGCGGGATCGGCGACGGCCTCCTGCATCGCGGAGACGATGTGCGGGTAGGTGGGTTCGTCCGGATCGCCGATTCCCAGGCTGATCACGTCGATGCCCGCTGCGCGCTTGTCGGCGACACGCCGCTCGAGCTCGGCGAACATGTATGCGGGCATCGCCTCCAATCGCCGGGAGGGCGCTGCGATGCCGGGCTTCGTGTCGGTGTCGGCCACTGGCTGAAACCCTAAAGGTCCGCGTCGGCAACTGTGGCTGGAGCCCTACAGGTTGGCCAGGGCGCTCAGCAGCTCCGGCGACAGCACGCCCGCGCAGACGGGCTCCGCCCAGCCGGTGAGCCGCACGTCCAGGTGGTCGGATACCTCGACCTCGAGCTCGCCGCCGTCCAGCTCGACGACGAACGGGCTCGGAGCCCCGCGCAGGAAGGCGGTCACGGCGGCCCCGCAGGCTCCGGTCCCCGATGAGAGCGTCTCCCCCACCCCGCGCTCGAAGATGCGCGCTCGCACCCGGCTGCCCTCGATCCGAAGGAAGGAGACATTGGTGCGGTTCGGGAAGAGCTGATGGCCTTCGATCTCGGACCCGACAGCGTCGAGGTCCAGCCCCTCGATCTCCTCGCCCACCTCGACGGCACACTGCGGGTTACCGATCGAGACGTGCTGAAACTCCCAATCGCGACCGGCGGCGGTGAGCGTGCCCCTGCCATCGGGCTCGCCTGAGGGAAAGTCCTTCGACCGGGTCGACGCTCTGCCCATCTCCACGGCGCAGACTCGCTCCGAGACGATCGTCGGCGTGACCGGACCGGCGACGGTTCCGATCGAGAACCTGTCCGCATCGGTCCAGCCGTGCCTTCGCAGGTAGAGGATGGCCTCGCGGGCCCCATTGCCAGACAGCTCGGCCTCGGAGCCGTCGGGGTTGAAGATGCGCAGGTCGGCGACGAGGTCAGCGCCGTCGCTGCGCGAAAGCAGCAACACCCCGTCGGACCCCACCCCGAGATGCGGGTCGCAGAGACGCCGTATGCGTGCCGCGCTCAGCTCCCAGGGCAGCTCCTCCGCCTCGACGATCAGGTAGTCGTTGCCCAGCGCCTGCCACTTCTCGAATCTCACGCCCGCAGCCTAGACGTCCGTCAGGTGGGTGAGGATCTCGGTCGCGATGTCGGGATCGGAGCGGCCGGTGCGGTCGATCCAGCGGAGGTTCGGGATCTTGCGCATCCAGGTGAGCTGGCGGCGGGCGTAGTTGCGGGACCTCCTCTTCATCAGCTCGAGGTCGCCGCTGAGCAGCTCGTCGAAGCCGAGCGCCTTGCGGGCGGTGCGCGAGGGGCGCGCCCCCTCGGCCCGGCGCACCTCCTCCTCCGCCCCGGCGGCGACGATCGCCTCGGTGCGAGTGCCAATTCGCTCATACAGCTGCTCTCGCTCCATGTCGATGCCGAAGATGACCGTCGGATGGCGGGTCTCGGCTGACCACAACTCGGAGTCCTCGGCGCCGGGCGGAACCCTGACCAGCGACAGCTCGGCCAGCGCGGCCCGCAGGTAGAGGCCCGTCCCCCCCACGACCATCGGTCGGCGGCCCGCCTCCAGAGCTGCGTCGATCTCCCGGTGGGCAAGCCGCATGTAATCGCCCACCGAGAATGGCTGCGTGACCGGCACGAACCCAACCAGCCGGTGCTCGAGCCTCTCCTGCTCCGCAGCCGTCGCAGCGCCGGTCAGGGACTCCAACCCCTCATAGACCTGCAGCGCGTCGCAGGAGATGGCGATCGGGTCCTCCCCCCACTCTCGCAGCCTCTCAGCGAGAGCTGTGGCGACGCCGGTCTTTCCCACGCCGGTCGGCCCGAATATCGCGACTACGCGCATTGGCCCAGGGGAGCTGAGGCAGGCTCGGGAGAGGGGTGCAGGCACTGCCCCGAACGGCTTGTACCTTTTCGGCAATCCAGCCGCGGCCAGCCGCCGGCGCTGAACCGAAAAGGTTGAGTGAGGGGTTGTGCCTGCACCCCTATGCCGGGTTGCGGCTCAGAAGCCTTTCGGTCCCGGCCAGAGTCGTGGATGTCGCAGTGCCTATCTCGACGTCGACCAGTTCACCTGGTTTCGCAATTCCGTCGAAGTTGACCGTCTTGTTGTGCCGTATCCGTCCCCGCAGGCGGCTCGGATCCGTGCGGCTCGGCCCCTCGACCAGCACCTCCATCTTGCGCCCGACGAACCGCTGCGCCCGCTCGGCTGCATGCCGCTGCACCAGCGCGACGAGGCGCTCCATCCTCTCTTGCTTCACGGGCTGCGGCACCTGACCGTCCATCGTTGCGGCCTCGGTTTCCCGCCGCGGCGAGAACAGGAAGGTGAAGGCGCTGTCGTATCCGACCTCCTCGACCACCTCGAGGGTGCGTGCGAAATCGGCCTCCGTCTCGCCGGGGAAGCCGACGATGATGTCGGTGGTGATCGCGCAGTCCGGCACGTGCTCGCGAATCAGCGCAACACGGTCCATGTAGCGCCGCCGGTCGTAGGTGCGCCGCATCCGTTTGAGGATCTCGCTCGAGCCGGACTGCAGCGGGAGATGGATGTGCTCGCAGAGCGATGGCAGCTCGGCATGGGCGCGGATCACGTCCTCGCGCATGTCCTTGGGGTGGGGGCTCGTGTAGCGGATGCGGTCAATGCCCTCGATCGCGTCGATCCGTGCCAGGAGCTCGGAGAAGCCGATCCTCGACTCAACCGGAAGGTCGCGCCCGTAGCTGTTGACGTTCTGCCCGAGCAGCGTCAGCTCGCGCACCCCGTCGGCGGCGAGCGTCTCCGCCTCGGCGACCAGCTCGGCGGGGTCTCGGCTCACCTCGCGGCCGCGGGTCGAGGGCACGATGCAGTACGCGCAGCGGCAGTTGCAACCCTGCGAGATCTGGAGCCAGCCCTGGAACTCGCGCTCGCGGCGCACCGGCAGGTGGCCAGAGAAGTCCTCGAACTCGAAGTAGCCCTGGGCGCTGAGCGAGTCAGAGTTGAGGAACTCGGCCAGCTTGTGGATCTGCCCCGGGCCGAAGGCGACGTCGACGAACGGGAAGCGTTCGAAGACCTCGTGCTTGACCGACTGGGCCCAGCAGCCGCCCACTCCGACCACGCGCCCCGGGTCTTCGGACTTCAGCCGCTTTGCCTCGCCGAGATGGGCGACGAAGCGGTTGTCCGCGGACTCTCGGATCGAGCAGGTGTTGAAGAGGATCAGGTCGGCCTCGGCGCGGCTGGAAGCCTCTTCGTAGCCGAGCGACTCGAGCATGCCTCGCATCCGCTCAGAATCGTGCACGTTCATCTGGCAACCGAACGTGGTGACGTGGTACCTGGGCATGGAACCCAAGCCTAAGCCCTGACGCCTACTGGGCCTCCGCTTCTTCGGCTTCTTCGGTGGCCTGCGGAAGCCCGGACTCCGCCTCCCTGTGGACTTCCTCGTCCTTTGAGTGGAGGACGGCGAAGGTCGTCGCGCCGCCAATCAGCAGGGCGAACCAGAGGAAGACGATGGGAGCCGCGCGGCCAGGGAAGCTCTCGACTCGCAGCCCAATGAGGCTGACGATCACAGCCGAGAGGGCGAGAGCGGCGCCGACCACGTAGAAGAGGGTCCCGTTGTCCATGCGGGGCGGAATCCTACCGGCTGCACACCCTGCGGTCTTGGCCTACTCGGTCAGGCAACGCTGGGGCCTCAGGCAGCCTTCGGGACGTCCTGCTCCGCGGTGGCCTTCGGGACGTCCTGCTCCGCGGTGGCCTTCGGGACGTCCTGCTCCGCGGGCCCCGGGAGCAGCCGCGCCCTCATCGCCGAGGCCCAGTGCGGCTCTGATCTTGGCCTCGAGCTCGGCTGCCACCTCGGGGTTGTCCTTCAGGAACTGCTTGGCGTTGTTGCGCCCCTGCCCAAGCCGCGTCTTGCCGTAGGAGAAGAACGAGCCGGATTTCTGCACCAGGTCGTGTTCGAGCCCAAAGTCGAGCAGGCCGCCCTCCCGCGAGATGCCCACCCCGTACTCGATGTCGAACTCGGCCAGCCGGAAGGGGGACGCCACCTTGTTCTTGACCACCTTCACGCGGACCCGGTTGCCAACCGCCTCGGTCCCGTCCTTCAGGGTCTCGATGCGGCGGACATCGAGTCGCTGCGAGGCATAGAACTTCAGCGCCCGGCCACCGGGCTGCGTCTCCGGCGATCCGAACTGGACCCCCACCTTTTCGCGGATCTGGTTGGTGAAGACGCAGACGGTGTTGGTGCGGTTGAGGTTTCCGGCCAGTTTGCGGAGCGCCTGCGACATCAGGCGGGCCTGAAGGCCGACCGTCTGGTCGCCGATCTGGCCGTCCAGCTCGGCTTTCGGGGTGAGCGCCGCCACCGAGTCGATTGCGACCACGTCGATCGCGGCGGAGGCGATCAGGCGGTCGGCTATCTGCAGCGCCTGCTCGCCGTAGTCGGGTTGGGAGACCAGCAGCTCGTCGGTGTCGACGCCGATGTTGCGCGCGTAGGAGGGGTCGATCGCGTGCTCGGTGTCGATGAAGGCGCAGATCCCGCCGCGGCTCTGCGCTTCGGCGATGATGTGGTAGATCAGCGTCGTCTTGCCCGAGGACTCGGGGCCGAAGATCTCGACGATCCGCCCGCGCGGCACGCCGCCGATGCCCAGCGCCAGGTCGAGCGCGAGCGCCCCGGTCGGGATCGCCGGGATCTTGATCGTCGCATCGGCCCCGAGGCGCATCAGGGAGCCCTGGCCAAAGTCGCGCTCGATCTGCATGACCGCCGCCTTCAGGGCCGCGTCTTTGGCCTTGGCGTCCTTCGCCGAGGCGTCTTTCAGAGCCGCTTTCTTGTCTGCCATGTCTTTCACCTCACTGCCGCCCGGCGTTGGGCAGCTCGACTTGCGCCAACCGGGTGTACTCCGCACCCTGCGGCTTGAGTTCGGAACGGTAGAGCGTGATGCGGACGCAACTTACGGCCTGCAACAAAGCCGTCGGCAGTGGCCCCGGCGGCCGGGAAACGAGCGCCGGCCGCTTCGATCCCCGCTTCTCGCGCCGCACCCTGGCGACCGTCACGTGGGGCCAGAACGGGCGCTTCTCGGGCCTGTAGAGGTGCGCCGCGACCAGTCTCTCCTGCAGCTCGGACTGCAGGGCAACGGATGCCGGAGACACGGCGGGAAGCGCAAAGAGGCTCGGCCGGCCACGCTCCGGCCTGGCAACCGGGTCACGCAGCTCGATCGTCGGGGCGGGCCCTGAGGCTGCGGCGACGATCGTCGTCAAGCCCTCGATCTCCCGCTCCGGCAGGTAGCCCAGGAAGGCGAGGGTGATGTGGAGGGACTCCTGGGAGGCGCAGCGCAGCGCCGGGTCACTGAGCTCCTCGCGGCTCCACTTCACGATCTCGGCTCGCACCGAGGCGGGCAGCTCCAGGGCGACGAACAACCTGGCCCGCGGGCTCTTCAGCCTCTCCTTCGTCATGCCGGTGAGGCTATGGGGCCGGGGCGCACGGGACAACGCGCAATCGTGAAAAGAGCGTGCCGCGGGTGTTACAGAGGTGCCTCGCCGCCGCTCAGGAGGATGCGCAGCAGGTGCATCCCGACCAGGGCGGATCGTTCGCGAACGTCCTCGCGATCCCCCGGGATGACCGGGTCCCGGGAGATGCTCGTGCCATCCGCGAGGCGCGCGTCGAAGCAGACGTAGCCAACCGGCTTGTCCTCGCCTTCCCCCTGCGGGCCGGCGATTCCGGTGATTGCGACAGTGACGTCGGCTCCGAACCGATCCAACGCCCCGAGGGCCATTGCCTCCGCCACCTCGGGGGAGACGGCGCCGTGTGCCTCGATCAAGCCCGGATCGACCCCCAGCAGGTCGGTCTTCGCCTCGTTTGAGTAAGCAACCACACCGCCGGCCAGGTAGCCGGACGCGCCGGGGACGTTCGTGATCCGTGCCGCCAGCAGGCCACCGCTGCAGGACTCCGCCAGCCCGAGCCTGTGCCCGCTCAGCAGCTGCGCGACCTGCGAGTCGATCGTCTCCCCGTCGGTGCTGAACAGGTGGCGGGGATGGCGCTCGGCGAAGCCCGCTCTGACGGCATCCGCCGTCGCCGACCCACCGTCGCGGTAGCGGACCTCGATCTCGATCTCGCCGCGCCGCAGGCAGGTCGTGATCTCGAGGTCTCCAAGCGCCACGCCCTCGGCGTCCAGCTCCCTCAGGCTCTTGGCTATTTCGGACTCGGGGATCCCGAACAGGCGCAGCGTGTAGCCATGCAGGGGCGTCGCGCGCTCGAGCAGCGCCTGCACCGGGGCCGTCTCCATGGCCGCCGGCCACATCGGTCGCAGCTCGCGCGGCGGGCCGGGCAGGACGACGAACACCCTCTCCTCGGAGGGGACCACCAGCCCCGGGGCGGTGCCGACCGGATCGAGCGGGATCGCCCCCTCGGGCACCATCGCCTGCTTGCGGTTGGCGGCCTTCACCGCCTCCGCGTCGAATTTGAAGCGGCGGGCGAAGCCGCGCAGGATTGCCGCGATCTTCTTCTCCATCTCCTCGTCGAGGACCAGCCTGCGGCCCGCGAAGCGGGCGACGATCTCCGCCGTCAGGTCGTCCGCAGTGGGCCCCAGCCCACCGGAGGTGACGATCAGGTCCATTCCCCCGTCCGCCATGAACCGCAGCGCCATCTCGAGGTCCTCGGGACGGTCCCCGACGATGTGGATGTGGGCCACGTCGACGCCCAGCTCGGCGAGCCGTTCGGAGATCCACGGCCCGTTGCGATCGGTCACGCGGCCGTTCAAGACCTCGGTTCCGGTCACCACGACCCCGGCGCGAACCGGCGAAGCGCTCATGCGC
This sequence comes from uncultured Solirubrobacterales bacterium, assembly GCA_963707965.1. Taxonomy (GTDB): domain Bacteria; phylum Actinomycetota; class Thermoleophilia; order Solirubrobacterales; family 70-9; genus VRUE01. The sequence continues at coordinate 377,880 of CAVPRR010000006.1, read as the reverse complement.
AGGTGGGCCTTTCAGACTCGCCCAGCTGCTTCAGCGCACCGTCCGAGTCGATCGCGTAGCCGATCGGGCTGGAGGTCGCGGGAATTTCCGCCGCGCTTCCGTTGATGCTCAGCGTCACTTCGCCGTTGCCGAAGGACACCGAGAAGCCGGTCGAGCGAAACGGTCCCTCTTCGGCTCCCGCTTCCAGGATCTGCCCGGCGATCAGCTCCTTCCCGCCGGCATCCAGCAGGCAGATCCACACTTCCGCCCGCGCGGCCAGCTGCACGGAGACGCTGGGCGTGGACTCCGGCATCGCGGCGGTTCCCGGGCGCTCGCCATCTCCCGTGCTCGTCTTCGTGGGCTTGGGTTTCGGTGTCACTGTGTCGTCTCCGCCGGCGACCACGCTTATCGCAATGGCAACAGCGATCAGCCCCGCGACGAGGGCCGCGGCAAGCGCCCGGACCGGAACCCGTCCTCGCCGCTTCCCCCCGCCGGGTGTGGCTGCGGGCTCGACCCTGGGTGGGGGGTCGCCGGCCGGCGGTCCTGTGCTGCGACGGTACTCCTCAGCAAGTCGGTCGCCGTCGAGGCCGAGGTGGGAGGCGTACGTGCGGATGAACCCGCGCGTGTAGGCGCCACCGGGTAGGACGTCCCACTCCTCGTTCTCCAGGGCCTGCAGGTAGCGGATTCGAATCTTGGTCGCGCCCTCCGCGTCGCTGAGGCTGATCTTGCGCCGGTTCCGCGTCTCGCGAAGGGTCGCTCCGATGCCGATGGCCACCAGGTCATTGTGCTACGGACGGGCATTCCCTGCGGGCAACCGTCAGGAGACGGCCCCGGGAACGCTCGTATCGGAGTCCTCGGGGCTCTTGGGCGCCCCGAGCACACGGGGCAGGTCGGCCTGCGTGATCAGGACCTGGCGGGGCTTGGAGCCCTCGTATCCGGATATCACGCCGCGCCGCTCGAGCATGTCGATCAGGCGCCCCGCGCGGGTGTAGCCGACCCGCAGGCGGCGCTGGATCATCGAGACCGAGGCGGTGTCCGTCTGTACGACCTGGCGAATCGCCTCGTCGAGCAGGTCGTCGCTGTCGGGGTCGAAATCGTCGTCGGCGGTCTCCTCGGCCACGTTCTCCCGCGCCTCCAGGAGCTCGGCTTCGAATTCGGGTTCGCCCTGCCGGGCCCAGTGGCCCGCGATCCGCGCGATCTCCTCCTCGGTTACGAACCCCCCCTGAATTCGCTGCATCTTCGAGGTTCCCGCGCCGCGGAACAGCATGTCGCCCTGACCGAGCAGCGCCTCCGCCCCGCCCTGGTCGAGGATGACCCTCGAGTCCGTCTGGGAGGAGACGGCGAACGCGATCCGGGCCGGGATGTTGACCTTGATCGTGCCCGTGATGATGTCGGTCGAGGGCCGCTGGGTCGCCAGCACCAGGTGGATGCCGGTGGCCCGAGACTTCTGCGCGAGGCGGATGATCGAGTCCTCCACCTCTGCGGGGGCGATCATCATCAGGTCGGCAAGCTCGTCGATCACGCAGAGCACGTGCGGCAGCGGCGGCTCGCCGACCCTTGCGCGGGCACGGTTCAGCTCGGCCAGGTTGCGACAGCGCGCCTCGCCCATGATCCCGTAGCGGCTCTCCATCTCGCCGATCAGGTTGGCGAGCACGTTGGCGGCAAGCCGCGGCGAGGTGACGACGGGTGTCAGCAGGTGCGGGACGTTCTCGTAGTGGTTGAGCTCCACCTGCTTGGGGTCGACCAGCACGAGGCGCACGTCGTTGGGGGACGCCTGCATGAGGATCGAGGAGAGGATGGCGTTGACGCAGCCGGACTTGCCGGAGCCCGTCGTCCCGGCGACCAGGACATGGGGCATCCTGGCCAGGTCGGTCCAGACCGGGTTGCCGTCGATGCCTTTCCCCAGCCAGGCGACCAGCGGCGAGGTCTTCTCGGGGCGGGGCGCGTAGATGTCGCCCAGCCGGACCATGCGGCGACGCGTGTTGGGCACCTCGACGCCAACCGCCTGCTTGCCCGGGATCGGGGCGAGGATGCGAATGTCGGTTGAGGCCAGGGCGTACGCGAGGTCGTTGGCGAGCTCGGTGACCTTCTTCACCTTGGTGCCGGGTGCCAAACGCAGCTCGTAGCGGGACACGTGCGGCCCGCTGACGATTCCGACGATCTTCGCCTCGACGCCGAAGTGGCCCAGGGCCTCGACCAGCTTGCGGCCGATCACCTCATGGTCGCGGGGGTCCGGCCCCTTGTCGCTTCGGCTCTTTTCGAGCACCTTCGGCGACGGTGGGACGTACTCGATCTCCTCGGAGGTCGTCACTCCGCGCTTGTTGCCCAGCGGGGTCAGGCTTACCCGCTCGGCATCGGCTCTGGGTAACGCGACCTCCAGAGTTGGGCCGTCGGCCTCCGCGTCGTCAACGCCGCCCTCGTCATCGAAGGGCCCCCCGTCAATGTCGTCATCTGCCACCGAGACCGTGGGCTCGAGCTCGTCGGCCTCGGGATAGGCGCTCATCACGTCGGTTGGGCCGGCCTGGGTCTCCAGGAGGCGGGTCCTCGCCTCGCGCCTTGCCCGCCGTCCGTCGACCACCGTTTGGGCCACCCCGTGCCCGCCGTGTGCAGTGCGGCGCAGGCCCCTGCCGAGGCCGCGGAAGATCGCCGAGATCGATGTGCCCGTGACCAGCACGCCGCCGATCACGAGCATCAGCACGGTGGCGATTCGGGCGCCGACCTCGCCGAACAGGTAGGTGAGGCCGGTTTCGAGCCCTTCGCCGACCTTCCCCCCGTCCCAGGCGAAGAAGAGGACGAACGTCAGATACACGCCCGCGGCGATCAGCAAGAGCCCGATCACGTCCAGGTGGCGCTGTTCGAGTCCCTGGGGCAGCCGCGGTCTGGGAAGGCGCGGTTTCGCCCTGCGCTTCGCAGCCGGCTTCGAGCCACGGCCAGTCCCGCGCTTCTTACGCACGAACATAGGACTCCCCTTCGACACGGGTTCTTCGAGCCCTTCCGCGGGGTAAATTCGCGCTAAATCTCGGCTGAGACCGGAGCTCGCGCGGCTAACATCGACGACGATGCTCACAACCCAAACCGATTCGCGGGGCGGCCGCGTGCTCGTGGTCGAGGACGACGAGGACATCGCGGACGTGCTGCGGAGGTCCCTGCGTAGTGAGGGTTACGAGGTGCTGACCTCGGGCGACGGCGTGGAGGCGCTCGATGTCGCGGACGGTTTCGTCCCCGATCTCGTCGTGCTCGACCTTGGCCTTCCTCTCCTGGACGGTGTCGAGGTCTGCCGGCAGCTGCGCGCCCGCAGCGATGTCCCGATCCTGATCCTGACGGCGCGGACCGAAACCGAGGACCGCGTCGGCGGGCTCGACAGCGGCGCCGACGACTACCTCGTGAAGCCGTTCGAGCGGCGGGAGCTGCTGGCGCGGATTCGCGCGCTCCTGCGCCGGCGGCCGCCCCGCGGCTCGGCGTCGCTGCGGGTTGGCGACCTGACGCTCAACCCCGACACCCGCGAGGTGTCGAGGGGCGACCGTGAGATCGAGCTGACCAATCGCGAGTTCGAGCTGCTCGAGTACCTGATGCGAAACGAACGCCTCGTGATCTCGCGCGAGCGCCTCCTCGACGACGTCTGGGGCTATGACCCGACCGCCGCCACGAACACGATCGACGTCTTCATCTCCAACCTGCGCCGCAAGCTCGAGGCGGGTGCGGAGTCCCGCCTCCTGCACACCAAGCGGGGAGCCGGCTACGTGCTGAAGGAGTGAAGGTGCGCCCCCGCAACTGGCCCGTGCGCTGGCGCCTCGCCGCCACCTCCGCCGGGTTGACGCTCGCGATCCTGCTGCTTTTCGGCGCTGTGATCGGCCAGGTCGCCAGCCAGCGGGTTCGCAGCGATTTCAACCGCGAGGTTGCTGCGGCGGCGCAGTCCCTGGCGGCGGAACTCCAGATCCTCAACACCTCGGCCGGCTCCTACCTGCTCGAAGGTCCCGGCGTCGATGACGTGGCGCTGCCCAACGATGCGACGGTGCGCGTCTTCAGTTCCACCGGCACCCTGCTCAAGCAGAGCACCAACGCCGCCGATCTCGGCCCGCCGCTTGAGAGCGTCACCGGGGCCGACGGCATGAGGGTCGCCACCGCGCCGATCGCCGACGCAGCCGGCAGCCTGACCGGGTATGTCCAGTACGGGCGCAGCGTGGCCCACATCGATTCGACGATTGGCCGCCTCTGGCTCTTGATCGCCATCGGGGTGCTCGGCGGCACCCTCCTCGCCATCCTGGCCGGCGCGACCATTGCCGGCCGCGCGATGCGACCCATTTCCTCGCTCACCGCCACGGCGCGCCAGATCGCCGACACCGGCGATCCCTCCCGGCACATGCCCGAGCCGAACACCGACGACGAGGTTGGCGAGCTGGCCAGCACGCTCGAGAAGATGCTGCGCTCCCTCGATGCCGCCCGCGCCGAGCGCGAAGCCGCGATGAAGAAGCAACGCGAGTTCGTCGCCGACGCCTCCCACGAGCTTCGCACTCCCCTGACCAGCATCCTCGCCAACCTCGAGCTGCTCCAGGCTTCGCTCAACGATTCGACACGGGGCGAGGAGCAGGCGATGATCGATTCGGCGCTTCGCTCCTCGAACCGGATGAGCCGGCTGGTCGCCGATCTGCTCCTCCTGGCTCGAGCCGATGCTGGCCGGATCGGCGCCCGCACCGGCTGCGACCTCGCCGAGGTGGCTGGCAATGCCGCCGTCGAGGTCGCCCCAACCATCGGCGATCGCGAGCTGCGCATCGAGAACGACCGGCCGCTGCGGATCGACGGCAACCCCGACGAGCTGCACCGGCTGGTGCTCAACCTGCTCGACAACGCGGTTCGCCACACGCCGCCCGGCGCGACAATCGAGCTGCGCCTGCGGGCGGAGGACGGCAGCGCGATCGTCGAAGTCGCCGATGACGGGCCGGGCATCCCCCCCGCCCTGCGCACGCAGGTGTTCGACCGCTTCGTTCGAGGCGATGGCCCGGCCGACACCGCGGTGGGCGGTGGCAGTGGCCTCGGCCTCTCAATCGTGCGGGCGGTCGCCCTCTCGCACGGTGGCTCGGCTGCGGTGACCGAATCCGAGCGCGGCGGCGCCCTGTTCCGCATCCGGCTTCCCCTGCGCGGCATCGGGCGGGGAGCCACCCGTGCTTTAGACCGGCTTTAGCGGCCGGCTCTAGGTTGCAGCCTGGACGAGACACGCGGGCCCGCTGGGTTTCTCCCCAACGCAACCCGGCGGGTCCGCTTTCCCCTCCGAGCTAAGAGCCCATCCCGGTAGGGGTGGAACGTCTTGTACTTTTTCGCGGCTGCCCATTGTCGATAGCCACAGAGGCGACTCGAAAAAGTTAAGTGGAACCCCTACCGGGATGGGCTCTACACCTCGACGACGACCGGCAGGATCATCGGCCGGCGGCGCAGCCGCTCGTACACGAGCTTGGCGATCGCGTCGTGGAGGTCTTCCTGGACCAGGTGGACCTCTCGCGTGCCGGCCTCCGCGGCATCCTCCAGCGAGTCCTCGACCACATCCTTCAGCTCTTCGACCAGGGCGTCGGCGTCCTCCAGGAAGGCGACGCCGCGGAGGATCACCTCCGGCTCAGCCACGACCGTGCCGTCGTCGGAGGAGATCGTCGCGACGACGATGAAGATGCCGTCCGCCGAGATCTCGCGACGATCCCGCAGGGCGACGTCGTCGGGCTCGCCGACGTTGACGCCGTCGACGAAGACCACGCCGGCGTGGACGTCCTCGCCGAAGCGCGCCCCCTGAGCGTCCACCTCCAGGGGCAGGCCGTTGCGGCCCTGGAAGACGTTCTCGGGATCGATCCCGACCGAGTGGGCGAGTTCGGCGTGCAGGCGCAGCCGCTGGAAATCACCGTGCACCGGGAAGACGTAGCGCGGCTTGGTCAGGTTGAGCATCAGCTTCAGCTCCTCCTGCCAGCCGTGGCCGGAGGCGTGGATCGGCGCGTCCTTCGCGGTCACGACCGTTGCGCCGATCTCGAAGATGCGGTCGATGGTTTCGTTCACCGCCCGCTCGTTGCCGGGCACCGGTGTGGCCGAGAAGACGACGGTGTCGCCGGAGTGCAGCTCGACGTCGCGATGGTCGTTGTTGGCCATCCGCCGCAGTGCCGAGAGCGGCTCGCCCTGGCTGCCGGTCGAGATCACGACCACCTTCTCGTCCGGGAAGTTCTCGATCTCGCGCGGCTGGATGAAGAGGCCCGAGGGCGCTTCGGCGATGCCCAGGTTGGAGGCGATGTTGAAGTTCTTGCGCATCGAGCGGCCGACCAGGGCGACGCGGCGGTCCAGCTTCACCGCGGCGTCGATCACCTGCTGGACCCGGTGGATGTTGGAGGCGAAGGAGGTGACGATGATGCGGCCCTCGCAGCGCGAGAACGTCTCCAGCAGGGCCGGGCCCACGCTCGACTCCGACGGCGCGATCCCGGGCCGGTCGGCGTTGGTCGAGTCGCCGCACAGCAGCAGCAGGCCGTCTCGCCCGAGTTCCGCGAGGCGGGAGATGTCGGCGGGCCGTCCGTCGACCGGCGTCTGGTCGAATTTGTAGTCGCCGGTCATCAGCATCGAGCCCAGCTCGGTCTTGAGAATTACGCCGCGGGCATCCGGGATCGAGTGCGAGAGGTGGACCAGCTCCAGCTCGAACGGGCCGAGCTGCACCCTCTCCCCCGCGGGCAGCTCCTCCAGCGGCGCCTCCTTCATCTTGTGCTCGTCGAGCTTGGAGCGGACCATGCCGATCGTCAGCAGGCCGCCGTAGATCACCGGCGGCATGCCGATCTCGCGCAGCACGTAGGGAAGCGCGCCGACGTGGTCCTCGTGGCCGTGGGTGAGGACGATCGCCTCGATGTCCTCGGCTCGATCGCGAAGGTAGGAGAAGTCGGGAAGGACCAGGTCGATCCCGAGCATCTCGGCGGTCGGGAACATCAGGCCGGTGTCCACCACGACGATCCGGCCGCCGTACTCGACCACGGTCATGTTCTTGCCGATCTCCCCCAACCCGCCGAGCGGGAGCACTCGCAGCGTCTCGCTCATCGCTAGAGCCCGACGCTTTCCAGGGCGCTGCTCACGGTCTCGCGCTGCTCACGGTCGGCGGGAACCAGCGGCAACCGCAGCCGCCCGGAGGCGATCAGCCCCCTGAGCTCCAGCGCGGCCTTGATCGGGATCGGGTTGGTCGTCACGGCCAGCGCCTCGTACAGGGGTTGCAGGCCGGCATCGATCTCCCGGGCCCGCTCCAGGTTCCCACCCTGCGCCGCCTCCCACATCTCCCGCATGCGCTCGCCGGCGAGATGGGACGCGACCAGGATGCCCCCGGCGCCGCCGAACTCGAGCGTTGGAAGGAATGCGTCGTCGTTGCCGGCGAGAACGGCCAGTCCCTCGACCGGCCCGAGCTCGTCGTTGTTGGCCTGCTTCACCGCAACCACGCTCTCGATCGAGGACAGCTCGCTGAGGAAGTCGGGGGGCATGTTGATGACGACCCGGGAGGGGATGTTGTAGAGGATCAGCGGCAGGTCCGGAGCGGCTTCGGCCACCGCCTCGAAGTGCGCGCGCAGGCCGGCCCGGTTGGGCTTGTTGTAGTAGGGCGCGACGACCAGCGCGGCGTCCGCCCCGGCCTCCGCTGCGGCCCTCGTCAGCTGGCGGGAATGGCGGGTGTCGTTCGTGCCGGTGCCGCAGACGACCGTTGCCCTCCCGCCGATCTCCTCGACGATGGCGCGCAGGAGCGATATCTGCTCCTCGTCGGTGAGGGTCGGGCACTCGCCCGTGGTGCCCGCGACGACCACCCCGTGGGAGCCGTGCTCCACCAGGTGGGCGGCAAGCCGCCGGGCGGCAGCCTCGTCCACCCCACCGCTCTCGTCGAAGGGCGTCACCATCGCCGTGATCACGCCTCGGATTGCCGTCATCGCTCGCAGGGTATCCAGATCGGCCGTTTGGCCATCTACAGAAGCTTCTCGAGGCCCACGGTGAGGCGATCGGGAAGGTCCGCGACCTTGCGCACCGCGAGCAGGACCCCGGGCATGAAGGAGCTGCGGTCGATCGAGTCGTGGCGAATCGACAGGGTCTGTCCCTGGCCCCCGAAGAGGACCTCCTGATGGGCCACCAGGCCAGGCAGGCGCACCGAGTGGATCGGCTCGTGGACGTTGCCACCGGCCTCGCGGATCAGCTCCGCCGTGCGCTTTGCAGTTCCCGACGGGGCGTCGAGCTTACGATCGTGGTGCAGCTCGACGATCTCGCACTCGGGCATGTGCGGGGCGGCCAGCTGCGCGGCCTGCATCAGCAGCACCGCGCCGATCGCGAAGTTGGGGGCGACGAAGCAGTTGGCGCCCGTGGGAGCCGCCTCGACGGCGCCGCGCAGCGCGTCGAGCTCGAACCCGGTCGTGCCGAGGACCGCGTGAACGCCCGCCGACAGGCAGGCGCGCACGTTCTCCAGCGCCGTTTCCGGCGTCGTGAAGTCGACCACGACATCCGCCTCGCCGAGCACACCTTCCAGCGCGACCCCGAGCGCCGGGTCCGCCCTCGCCGCGAGCTCCATCCCCTCGGCGCCCTCGACGGCTTCGCAGACCGTCTGCCCCATCCGGCCCGCCGCGCCCGAGACGGCAACGCGAATCACGCCGCCGCCAGCCTCTCGCTGACCGGGGCAAGTGCCGCGCGGAAGTGACCCTCGTCGCGCCCGATGCAGGCGGCCGAGAGGCGCTCGGCCCCGTACAGCTCGCTCGCCAGCTCGGTCAGGTCCTCCACCGTCACAGCATCCACTTTGGCAAGCATCTCATCGAGGTTGTCGATGGGCAGCCCGAAGAGCGTGGCGCGGGAGATCCTCGTCATCCGCGCCGCCGTCGACTCGGAGGAGAGGACGAGGCGCCCCTTGACGTTCTCCTTGGCGCGCGCGAGCTCCTCGGCCGAGACTGGCTCGGAGCGCAACCGCGCCAGCTCGGCGCCGATCACCTGGCACGCCTCCTCGACGTTGTCCTCGCGGGTCCCGACGTAGGTTGCGACGAGGCCCGAGTCCGTGTACTGCTCGTTGTAGGAGCCGACGGAGTAAGCGAGGCCGCGCTTCTCGCGCACCTCGCGAAAGAGGCGCGAGGAGGTGGCGCCGCCGAAGATCGCGTCGAGGACCGCGAGGCCATAGCGCCGCTCGTCGGCATGGACGATGCCCGGTGCGCCAAAGCAGATGTGGTACTGCTCGGTGTCCTTGGGGTAGAAGCGCAGCCGCGCCTCGCCGTCGAGCTCTGCGGGCGGCGCGGCGCCGTTGGTGCCCGCAGGGGGCGAGACCAGCCGCTCGGCCAGCGCGAGGACCCGATCGTGATCGAGGTGGCCGGCGGCGCCGACGACGACGTTCGACCCGACATAGCGCTGGCCGTGGTAGGCGTCGATCTCGGGCACCGGGATCGAGGCGATCACCCCCGCCTCGCCGAGCACGCGGTGGCCCAGCGGGTGCTCGCCGAAGACCGCCCCGGCGAGGATGTCGTGCACCCGGTCCTGGGGCTCGTCCTCGTACATCGCGATCTCCTCCAGGACCACCTCGCGCTCGGAGTCGACCTCTGGGTAGGTCGGGGCGAGCAGCATCTCGGCCAGCAGGTCGAAGACCTCCTCGGTGTGCTCGTCGAGGAAGCGGGCGTGGAGGTGTGTCGTCTCCTTGCCGGTTGCCGCGTTGACCGAGGCGCCGAGCCCGTCGAAGCGCTCGGAGATCTCGATCGCCGAGAACCGCTCCGTCCCCTTGAAGAGCAGGTGCTCGAGGAAGTGCGAGACGCCGGCCTGAGCCGGCGTCTCGTTCCGCGAACCGGTGCGAACCCAGAGTCCCAGCGCCACGGACCTGACCGACGGAACCTCCTCGGTCACGACCCGGACGCCCGAGTCGAGCTCGGTGAGCGTCGCCTCGCTCAACGTCTAGTGCCGGCGCTCGCGATCGCGCCGCCGGCCGGGGCGGCTCCCGCCGCGGTCGCCGCCGTTTCGGCGCGATCCCGAATCGCCGGTGCCGACCGCGGTCAGTTCCTCGGCGCTTTTCCCGGCGATCGACGGGTCATCGGATAGGCGCAGGCCGATGCGTCCGCGCTCGCGGTCGACCTCGACCACCGTGACGTCGATCTCATCGCCGGCGCTGAGGACGTCCTCCACGGTGTCGACCCGCTCACCGGGTTTGACGTTGGAGATGTGGAGCAGGCCGTCGGTGCCCTTGACGAGCTCTACGAAGGCGCCGAACGTCGTCGTCTTCACGACCTTGGCGGCGTCGTAGCGGTCGCCCACCTCGGCCTCCTTGGTCATCGACTCGATGCGGGCCACACACGCTTCCACCAGGTCCCCGGTTGGCGCGTAGATCCGCACGGTGCCGTCGTCTTCGACGTCGATCTCCGCTTCGAACTCCTCGCAGAGGCCGCGGATCGTTTCGCCGCCCTTGCCGATCACGGCCCCGATCTTCTCGGGGTCGATCTTGATCGCCTCGATCCGCGGCGCGTGCTGGGAGAGCATCTCGCGCGGGCCGTCGATCGCCTCCGCCATCTTGCCGAGGATGAACTGGCGGCCCTCATTGGCCTGTGCCAGGGCATCGCGCAGGATGTCGAAGGTGACCCCGGTGATCTTGATGTCCATCTGCAGGGCGGTGATCCCCTCAGCGGTGCCGGCGACCTTGAAGTCCATGTCGCCGAGGTGGTCCTCGACGCCGGCGATGTCGGTGAGGACGATGTAGTCGTCGCCCTCCTTGATCAGGCCCATCGCAACGCCGGCGACCGGCGCTGTGACCGGGACCCCGGCCGCCTGCAGCGCCATCGAGGAGGCGCAGACCGAACCCATCGAGGAGGAGCCGTTGGACTCGAGCGTCTCGGAGACCACCCTGAGCACGTACGGGAACTCCTCTGCGCCGGGGATCGTCGGCACGAGCGCCCGCTCGGCGAGCGCTCCGTGGCCGATGTCGCGCCGCTTCGGACCGCGCATGAAGCCGGCTTCGCCCACCGAGAAGGGTGGGAAGTTGTAGTGGTGCCAGAAGCGCTTCGTGGTGGCCAGGCCAAGCGTGTCGAGGCGCATGTCCATGCGCGTCGTGCCCAGCGCGACGTTGGAGAGGATCTGGGTCTCGCCGCGCGTGAAGAGTGCCGAGCCATGCACCCGCGGGGCGATGTCGACCTCGCACTCGATCGGCCGGATCTCGTCCTGGGCGCGGCCGTCGGGCCGCTTCTTGTCGACCGCGATCCGCTTGCGGATGATCTCCTTCTCCAGCTTCGAGAAGGCGGCGGAGACCTCTGCCCGCCGCGCCGGATCGGTGTCACCCTCGCCGCCGGCCGGCGCATACTGCTCCAGCACGGCCTCCTTGACCGCCCCCGCTGCGTCCTGGCGCTCGAGCTTGCCCTCGATCGAGGTGGCCTCGTCGATCTTGGCGCCGTGGGAGGTGCGGATCTCCTCGACCAGGTCATCGTCGACCTGCGGTGCCTCGACCTCGACCTTCTTCTTGCCGGCCTTCTCGGCCAGCTCCTGCATTCCCGCACACAGCTTCTTGATCTCTGAGTGGGCGATGTCGAGCGCGTCGAGGATCTCCGCCTCGCTGACGCCGTCGGCGCCCGCCTCGACCATCAGGATCGCCTCGTCGGTTCCGGCGACGATCAGGTCCATCTCGAGCTCCTCGAGGGTCTCCTCGGGGGGGTTGATCACGAAGTCGCCCTCGAGCTTGCCGATCCGCACGGCGCCGACGTGGGCGGCGACGGGGATGGGCGATATCGCCAGCGCCGCGGAGGCGCCGTTCATAGCGAGGATGTCGTAGGGATGGACATGGTCCACGGAAAGCGGTGTGGCGACGATCTGGGTCTCGTGGTGCCAGCCCTTCGAGAACAGCGGGCGGATCGGCCGGTCGATCATGCGCGCGGTCAGCGTCGCCTTCTCGCCGGAGCGCCCCTCGCGGCGGAAGAACGAGCCGGGGATCTTTCCGGCCGCGTACATCCGCTCCTCGACGTCGACGGTGAGCGGCAGGAAGTCCACGTCGCGCAGGCTGCCCATCGTCGCGGTGCAGAGCACCATCGTTTCCCCTGACTCCACGACAACGGCGCCACTCGCCTGCTTGGCGAGCTTGCCCGTCTCGAAGGAGATCTGGTCATCTCCGACATCCACCGAAACGCGGCTAACGTCAAACATACTCATTTAGTTTTTATACCTCCGGCCGCCCGGTTGGCGGCCCATTTGCTTTCAGAACTCTCGTTCTCTTTCACGAAGAGAGTACACAGGGCCAGCGCCTGGGCGGTGTTACCTGCGCAGGCCGAGCTCGCCGACCAGCGAGCGGTAGCGCTCGACGTCGGTGCGCTCCAGGTAGCGCAGCATGCGGCGGCGTTTGCCGACCAGCATCAGGAGCCCCCGACGCGAATGGTGGTCTTTGGTGTGCCCGCGAAGGTGCTCGGTGAGCTCGTTGATGCGCGCGGTGAGCAGCGCGACCTGGACCTCGGCAGAACCGGTGTCGCCGCTGGAGCGCCCGTACTTGCCGATCAGCTCGGTCTTCTTTTCCTTCGTGAGGCCCATCAGACGTCGGTGAAGCTAGCACAGACCAGCTTTGCGTCCTCGACGTCGTTTCGCATCTGGGCGACGAGCTCCTCCACGCCGGAGAAGCGCCGCTCCCCCCGCAGGCGCCTGACGAAGGCGACCCGCAGCGTCGAGCCGTAGAGATCCTCCTCGTGGTCGATCAGGTAGCTCTCGATCAGCACCCCGCGGCCGGTGTCGAAGGTGGGTCGCACGCCGACGTTGACGGCGGCGGGAACGCCGTTTGCGAAGGCCGCATAGACGCCGTGGCCGGGGATTGCCAGGCGATCGTCGGGGACGATGTTCGCGGTCGGAAAGCCGAGCTCGCGGCCGCGCTGGTCGCCGCCGACCACCGTCCCCTCGACCATGAACGGCGCTCCGAGGCAGTGCCGCGCGCCCTCCATGTCGCCGGCCGCGATCAGCGCCCTGATTCGGGTGGAGGAGACGGTCTCGCCGTCCACCTCGACAAGTGCCACGACACGGGTCTCGAACTCCGGGCGGGATGCGAGCATCTCGGGGTCCCCCTTCGCCTTGGCGCCGAAGCGGAAGTTCTCTCCCACCGAGACGCGCTCGGCACCCAGCCGTTCGATCAGCACGTGCTCGATGAAGCCCTCCGCGGGCAGCTCGGCAAACTCCCGGTCGAACGGGATCACGACCAGCTCGCTCACCCCGTGCCCTTCGATCACATCCCGCTTCACCTCGAAGGGCATGATCAGCTTCGGGAGCGCCGACGGGTTCAGGATCGCCAGCGGATGCGGGTCGAAGGTGAGCACCGTGTCCGCGTCGTCGATCACCACCTGATGGCCGCGGTGGACCCCGTCGAACGTCCCAATCGCGACGTGGCGCGGCCTGGGCTCGGCATCGGGGAGCTCTGTGACGAGCATCCTTGCCATCAGCGCAGCGCCTCCTCCACCGCGGGGACCAGCTGCGCGACGCGAGCCACGCCGAGCTCCTCGCCGGCGTCCTCGATACCGAAGGGACCGATGGCAGTTCGTCGCAGCGCCGCGCAGTAGGCATCCTCCAGCGTCTCGATCAGCGTGCGGACGTAGGTGCCGGCGGAGCATTCGATCTCATAGGTGGCGCTGTCCGCCTCCCGGCCCAGCAGGTCGGCCCGGTAGACGCTGACATCCCGAACCGGAGTCTCGACCGTCTCGCCGCGATGCGCCTTGCGGTAGAGCCGCTCGCCACCGACGCGCACGGCCGAGGTCATCGGAATCCGCTGGCGGACGGTCCCGGTGGGCAGCTGCAGCGCGTCCGGGACCCTGCCCGTCTCGGTCAGCTCCCCGTCCGGGTCGCCGGTGCTGGAGCGCCAGCCCAACCGGGCCGTCGCGACGTAGGTCTTGCGCAGCGAGGTGAGGAAGCGCTGCAGCCGCGTGGCGCGGCCCAGCAGGACCAGCAGCAGCCCCGTCGCGAAGGGGTCGAGCGTGCCCGCATGCCCCGCCTTGCAGCCGCGCTCACGCCGCACCGCCAGCACCAGGTCATGGGAGGTCATCCCCGCCGGCTTGTCGCAGAGCAGCACGGAGCCCTCCACCCCATCGGTCACCCTCAGTGGCCCAGCTGGGAGCGGACCTCGCCACAGAGAAAGGCAACCACGTCGTCGAAGGAGAGGTCGGTGGAGAAGCCGGCGGCCCGCTTGTGCCCCCCGCCGCCGTGCTGGCGCGCGATCGCGGAAACGTCGATGTCCCCCCCGCTCGAGCGCAGGCTGACCTTACGGGCGTCGCGGCCCCGGTCGCCCAGATCGCGGACCATCGCGGCCACCTTCGCCCCCTCGACCGAGCGCAGGTGGTCGATGATCCCCTCGGTCATCTCCGCGCCGGCGCCGCTCGCCTCGTAGTCCTCCGCGGTGATGTTGGCGACGACCAGCTTCCCGCCGCAGAGGCGCTGGATGCCGTTGAGGGCACGTGCGAGCAGCTGCAGCTTCTCGATCGGCACGTGCTCGTAGAGGCGCCGGTAGATGTCATCGACGGCAACTCCCGCATCGATCAGCTCCGCCGCGATCCGGTGGGTTCGCGCATTGCTGTTCTCGTACATGAATTTGCCGGTGTCCGTGACCAGGCCCACGTAGAGAGCGCAGGCGATCTCCGGCGTCATCCTGGCCCCGAGCAGGCCCGCAAGCTCGTAGACGATCTCCGCCGTACAGGACGCTTCGACGTCGACCAGGTTGACGTCGCCGAACTGCGTGTTGTCGTGGTGGTGGTCGATGTTGATGACCACGCTTCCCTCGGTGAGGCAGTCGACCGGCATCCGGTTGATGTTTCCGCAGTCCAGGAAGACGACTGCCCGCTCGGACATGTCGGCCGGGGGCTCGTGGAAGACCTCCTCCAGGGGCAGGAAGCGGTACTCGATCGGCAGCGGGAACTCCTTCGCCGCCATGAACATGACCGAGTCCTTGCCGAGCTGGACCAGAAGGCGGTGCATGCCCAGCAGCGACCCGAGCGCGTCCCCATCCGGGCCCTCGTGAGCGGTGAGCAGAAAGCGGTCGCGGGAGCGGATCTCAGCGGCGACCTGCTCGAGTGCGGTCGAGCTGACGCCGGTCGCCTCCGTCATCGTTGGTCGTCCAGTAGACGGGAGATCCGCATCCCCTGCTCGACCGTCGCGTCGTAGTGAAAGGTGAGGGTCGGGGTCCGCTTCATCCGCGTCTCCGCCGCGATCTTCGACTGGATCACCCCGTGCGAGGAGCGCAGGCCCGCCAGGGTCGCCTCGCGTGCCTCCTCGTCCCCGAGAACGCTGACATGCACCTTGGCGGTCCGGAGGTCTGGGCTGGTTTCAACCGACGTCACGGTGACGAATCCAATTCGAGGGTCGCTCAAGTCGGTGGCGATGGCAGAGCCGATCACCTCGCGAAGCACCTCGTTGATGCGGCGCATGCGAGGACTCGCCATCCTACTCCAGGGTCTGCTCGACCTGCTTGGTCTTGAACAGCTCGAGCACGTCACCCTCCTTGATGTCGGCAAAGCCCTCGAGCACGACGCCGCACTCCTGGCCCTGCTCGACCTCCTGCACATCCTCTTTGAAGCGCCGCAGCGAGCCGATCCTTCCAGTCCAGACGACCGTTCCCTCGCGGACGAGGCGGACGTTGGCATCGCGGTTGATCCTGCCCTCGTTCACCGCGCAGCCGGCGATCCGGCCGACCTTGGAGGCCTTGAAGGTCTGTTTGACCTCTGCCTCGCCGACCGTCTCCTCGACCTCGACCGCCTCCAGCATTCCCTCCATCGCGTTGCGGAGGTCCTCGGTGACTTTGTAGATGACCGAGTAGGTGCGGATGTCGACCCCCTCGCGCTCGGCGGCGCGGCGGGCGTCGGCGAGGGGGCGAACGTTGAAGCCGATGACGATTGCTTCGGAGGCCGAGGCGAGCATCACGTCCGACTCGTTGATCCCGCCCGTCTGGGAGTGGATGATGTTGATCCCGACCCGTTCCTGGGGGACCTTCGCGATCTCGTCCTGCAGCGCCTCCAGTGAGCCGGCGACATCGGCCTTGAGGACGATGTTGAGCTCCTTGATGTCCCCAGCCTGCGCTCGCGAGAAGACCTCCTCGAGGCTGACCTTGCGGGCCTGGCGCCGGGCCAGGGCCTCGGTCTTGAGCCGGTTGGCCCGTTCCTGAGCGAGCTGGCGAGCGCGGCGGTCGTTCTCGACCGTCTGCACGAACTCCCCCGCCTCGCAGACGCCGTCGAAGCCGAGCACCTCGACGGGCATGCCCGGATCTGCGCTCTCGACGCGCTCGCGGATGAAGTCGTGCATGGCGCGCACCCGGCCCCACTGGGAGCCGGCGACGAGGGCGTCGCCGACCTCGAGCGTTCCACGCTGCACCAGGATGCTGACGACCGGGCCGCGGCCCGGATCCAGCTGCGACTCGATCACCGTTCCCGAGGCGGGCGCGTCGGGGTTTGCCGCCAGCTCCTCGAGCTCGGCGACGAGAAGGATCATGTCGAGCAGGTTGTCGAGGCCCTCGTGGGTTTTGGCGGAGACGTCGCAGTACACGGTCTCGCCCCCCCAGTCCTCGGGGACCAGGTCGTCGGCCGCCAGCTCGTTGCGGACACGGTCGGGCTGGGCGCCCTCCTTGTCGATCTTGTTGACCGCGATCAGGATCGGGACATCGGCGGCCCGGGCGTGGTCGATCGCCTCTTTGGTCTGCGGCATGACGCCGTCGTCGGCGGCGACCACGACGACTGCGATGTCGGTGACCCTGGCGCCCCGGGCCCGCATGGCCGTGAACGCCGCGTGGCCCGGCGTGTCAAGGAAGGTGATCGACTTCTGCTGGTGGTGGACCTGGTAGGCGCCGATGTGCTGGGTGATCCCGCCCGCCTCGCCCGCCGCGACCTCCGTCTCCCGGATTGCGTCCAGCAGCGACGTCTTGCCGTGGTCGACGTGGCCCATGATCGTGACCACCGGGGGCCGCGGGGCCAGGCTCTCGTCCGAGTCTTCGAACTCCGGCGCCTCGGGCTCCTCCTCGGCGGCGGTGACGATCTCGATCTTGCGGTCGTACTCGTCGGCGATCGCCTTGACGGAATCGTCGGTGAGCGTCTGCGTGAGGGTTGCCATCTCCCCCATCGTCATCAGCTTCTTGATCACCTCGGCGCTTCCGAGGCCGAGCAATTCGGCCACCTCGCGCACGGTCACGCCGGAGTTGACCTTGGTCGCCACCTGCTCCGTCGGCCCCTCCGTCCTGGCCGGCGGCTCCTCCAAGAGCGGCCGGCGACGGCGCCCGCCGCGCCGCCGTGGTGGGCGCTGCGGCGGTGGACCGCCCATCTGGTCGCGGCGTGCGGCCTGCGAGTCGATCACCACGCGCCGTTTCTTGGTTGACCCGGAAGGTCTCCTGGCCGCCTCGGAAGGTTTCTTGGCCGCGGGTTTGCCGGTCTGCCCGGCGGCCGGTTTGGCCGGCGCTGCGGACTTGGCCGGCACCTGAGGCTTGCCGGCCGCGGCTGCCTGGGCTGGCTTCCCCGCGGCCTTGGCCGGTTTGGCCGCCACCGCCTTTGGTTTCGTGGCCGTTGCGGCGCCGCCGTCTTTCTTGGCGGCGGCAAGCGCCTTCAGCGCCTCCGCCTCCTCGACGCTCGACGCCGCGGCCTTCGCCTCGATTCCGGCCGCGTTCAGGGCGGCCAGCAGCTCTTTGCTGGCGACACCCTGCGCCTTGGCTATCTCGTGGACGCGCTTCTTTGCCACCAGCCCCTACTCAGCCTCCTCAGTCACCGTCTCCGCCTCGAGCTCGACATCTTCCTCCTCGGTGGCGACCCCTTCAGCGTCGGGGGCATCCCCCTCGGCGGGACCGTCATCCGCATCCTCCGCCGCAGCTCCATCCTCAGACGCCTCACCCGAGTCAGCCTCGGGCTCCTCAGCCGCAACCTCCTCAGTCTCCTCAGCCTTTGGCTCCTCAGCCGCAGCCTCTTCCGCGTCGGCTTCGGGCTCCTCGGCGACCGGCTCCTCGAACTCCGATTCGGCCCGCTCGACGATCTCGGCCACCTGGCCGGCGTCGGCGTCCGGATCGGCCAGAATCGCCACCTCGGTTTCCGCCAGGGCTGTCAGAACCGCAAGCTGGTTGGTCGCAAAGCGGCCCAGCGCCTGGTGCGGGGGCAGGCCGCAGTAGGAGGAGTCGGCCCCGGCGGCGTTGGGGCAGCGGCGCCCGTTCGAAAGCACGGCCATGCAGTGCCCGTCGGACTGGTCCTCGCCCTCGTATTCGACCTCCTGTTCCTCCTCGCCGAACGCGGTCTCCGATTTGATGTCGACTCGCCAGCCGGTCAGCCGCGCAGCCAGGCGCGCGTTCTGACCATCGCGGCCAATCGCAAGCGAGAGCTGGTCGTCGGGGACGATCACCGTTGCCTGGCGTTCCTCGTCGTCCACGATCACCTCGCGGACCCTGGCGGGTGAGAGCGCTTTGGCAACGAACCGCGCGGGCTCGTCGTTGTGAGGAATGATGTCGATCTTCTCGCCGCGCAGCTCCGAGACGACCATCCGGACCCGGGAGCCGCGGGGGCCGACGCAGGCGCCGACGGGATCGACCCCGTCGGCGTGCGAGATCACGGCGATCTTCGAGCGGTAGCCGGGCTCGCGCGCGACGCCGACGATCTCGACCAGCTTGTCGGCGATCTCGGGGACCTCGATTTCGAAGAGCTTCTTGATCAGTTCGGGGCTGCGCCGCGAGACGACGATCGCCGGGCCCTTGGTCGAGTCCGACACGTCCGTGATCACTGCCTTGACCCGCATCCCGTGGTCGTAGCGCTCGTTGTAGACCTGCTCGGACTTCGGCAGCAGTGCCTCGACCCGCTCGCGCAGCTGCACGAGGGTGTAGCGCTTGTCGGACTGCTGGATGATCCCGGTGATCAGCTCGCCGACGCGGTCGTGGTACTCCTCGAACATCATCATCCGTTCCGCCTCGCGGATCCGCTGAAGGATCACCTGCTTGGCGGTCTGCGCCGCGATCCGCCCGAAGTTGTCTGGGGTGACGTCCCGAGTGGAGATCTGGTCCTCGTAGGGCGCGATCATCGCCGGGTCGAGTTCGGGCTCCTCGGGCTCCCGCAACTCCCCCGTCTCGGGGTCTATCTCACGCTCCTCCTCCTGCGCCTCTGCCGCCTCGGCGAGCAGCTTCTCCTCCAGGTCCGGGGGCAGGATCAGCTCGAACACGCGGAAGTCGCCGGTCTCGTGGTCGAGGTCCACCCGCGCGTATTTGGCCGCTCCCGGCGTCTTCTTGTACGCGGAGAGCAGGGCATCGGCAAGCGCGTCCATCAACGTATCGGCGGAGATCCCCTTCTCCTGCTCGAGCGCCCTGATTGCGTCGACGATCTCTTTGCTCACGGCTGCTCCTTGGCTGTCGCGGAAACGTGCTCCCGGCGGCGGTGCTTGGCGCCCGGCGAGGAGACCTCAAGCGCGAAGTCGGCCCGCAGTTCGCTCAGATGCTTGCTGACCCGTTCGCAGAGCGCCAGGTCCACTCCATCGGGATGATCGATGAAGAGGCGCAGCGCCTCTGATCCCGGCTGCTCGAGGGCGACCAGGTCGAGGCGCGAATCGAGTTCGCTGAGCTGCTGCTGGATGTCGTTCTGGAGGTCTGCGATGGCCATTTGGGGCGAAAAAAAAGTGGGCCAGGCCCACTTCTCGACTCGGATAGGGACGAAAAAAGCTTGCGCTCAGTATAACCCGCTCAACGCACGGGGCCACTGCGAAGATCGGCCTTCCCCCGCAGGGCGTCCACCCGGTCGAGGATCTGCGCGGCGATCGCGTCCTTTGGGCAGCGCGGGATCTCCGTCTCGCTCTCGGCGTCGATCAGCGTGACCGCGTTGTGCTCGCTCTCGAAGCCGATCGCCGGGTCGGAGACGTCATTGAGGACGATCAGGTCCGCGTTCTTCGCGGCGAGCTTCTCGCGAGCCCTCCCGGCACCTCCCTCGCCGTGCTCGGCCGCGAAGCCGACGATTGTCTGCCCGCCGCTGCGGGTCGCGGAGAGGGCGGCGAGGATGTCCTCGGTGGGCTCCAGGTGGAGGTCGAGGGTCCCCTCGCGCTTCAGCTTGGCGGCGGCCACCTCGCTGGCTTGGAAGTCGGCCGGCGCCGCGGCCATCAGGAGCACCTGGGTGGACGGGAACTCGGCGCGGCACGCCTCGCCAAGCTGCGCGGCGGTCTCCACGTCGATGCGGCGCACCCCCGAGGGCGTGGGCAGCGAGACGTTCGCCGCGATCAGGGTGACCTCCGCTCCCCGGCGGGCCGCAGCGGTGGCGAGCGCGAAGCCCATGCGGCCACTGGAGCGGTTGCCGAGGAACCGCACCGGATCGATCGGCTCCCGAGTGCCGCCGGCCGTGACCAGCACTCGCAGGCCGTCCCATGGCCGGCTCCCGGCGGGCAGCACCGCCTCGAGGCGCTCCAGCAGCCGCGCGGGGTCGGGAAGCCGTCCGAGGCCGAACTCCCCTCGCGAGGCCAGCGGGCCCTCGTCCGGCTCGATCACCGTGACGCCGCGCTCGCGCAGCGTTTCCAGGTTCGCCTGGGTCGCGCGATCCGCATACATCCGGCCGTTCATCGCCGGGGCAACAAGTCGGGGCGCGGTGCAGGCGAGGAAGGAGGTGGTGAGCATCGAATCCGCCAATCCGGCGGCCAGCTTGGCCAGGGTGTTGGCGGAGGCGGGAGCGATCAGGTAGGCGTCGCAGTTGGCGGCCACCTCTAGGTGGCCAATCGGATCGTGCTCGGGCTGCGGGTCTCCGGGGAAGGCGCCGCGCAGCGGGTCCCGCTCAAACTCGGAGGTCAGCACCGGCGCTCCGGTGATGCCCTCGAAGGAGGCGGCGCCGACGAAACGGCATGCGGCCTCCGTCATCGCGACCCGCACGCCGTGGCCGGCCACCGTGGCGAGGCGCGCCAGCTCCAGCGACTTGTAGGCGGCGATCCCGCCGCTTACACCGAGCAGGATTCTGGCCATCGGTTCCTCCTGGGAGTTCAGCTACCGGGACCGGCGCTCAGGCACGGTACTCGTATTTGAGCTTGCCCTCGGAGAGCTCCTGCAGCGCCATGGAGAGGTAATTCCTCTCGCCATGGACCTCAACCATCGGTGGCGGGTATTCGCCGAAGCTGCCCTCCCCGATGTTGTGGAAGTAGCTGTTGATCTGGCGGGCTCTCTTCGCCGCGACGACCACCGCGGCGTAGTGCGAGTCGGCGTGTTCGAGAAGTTTGTCAACGCGTGGCTTGATCATTCGGCCTCGGAGTGTAGTGGCAGGCCGAGCTCGGTGCGCACGATCCCCACCAACTCGTCCGCGGCCCGTCCCAACTCGTCGTTGACGACCCGGTAGGCGAACTCGTCCTGCGCGGCAAGCTCGTGTTCGGCCGTGTCGAGGCGGGCGTCGATCGCCTCGGCGTCGTCGGCGCCGCGCGACTCGAGGCGCTCCCGAAGCACTGCAGGAGCGGGCGGCGCGATGAAGACCTGGATCGAGTCGGGCATTGCGGCGCGCACCTGGCGGGCCCCCTGCACCTCTATCTCGAGCACGACCGAGTGCCCAGCCGCAAGCCGGTTGACCACCTCGGAGCGCAGCGTCCCGTAGCGGTTGCCGCTGTAGGTGGCGAACTCGAGGAACTCGCGCTCCGCGACGCGGCGGTCAAACTCCTCTCGCGTGAGGAAGTGATAGTTGCGCCCGTCCACCTCTCCCTCCCGGGGCCGCCTGGTCGTCGCCGAGATCGACAGCTCGAGGCCGGGCACGCGCCGCAGCAGCTCGGAGATCAGAGTCCCCTTACCAACTCCCGAAGGGCCGGTGATGACAAAGACTTTCGACATTGCGTTATCTCTAGGGACCGCCTGGGCCGCGCCTGGTTGAACACGGGACGATCGACGGTGCGAGCGTAGTAGAAATCTGGACGGTCGAGGCTGTGCGATTGAGGCAGTCGCGTTGCAGGCCTGCCCCGGGGTCATTCCGGGCGCCGCTGAGGCCGTGCTCGGCTCCTGGACCGCCGCACGGACTTCTCCCGGCGACCGATGAGCAAGAAACGGGCCTACACAGGCCCTCTCCTACACCGGCCGTGCCCGCTCGTCGATTGGGCGACTCTCGAATGAACCACGGAGGGCGAGGCGCCGACAACTACGGCGGCAAGAGGCCGACGGGACGATTTTGCACCGCATGGGTGCATTTCCGTCCCGTCGGCATACACGTCTCGCTGACGGGACGATTTTGCACCGTATGGGTGCATTTCCGTCCCGTCGGCAGGCATCGGCACGACTGCCGTCCCGTCGGCAGGCATCGGCACGACTGCCGTCCCGTCGGCAGGCATCGGCACGACTGTGGTCCCGTCGGTCCTGGGATCCCTAGCGGCGCAGCTGCCCCACGAGCTCGGCGCGCTGGCGCTCCGAGAGCCCCCCGATCGTCTTCGAGGGGGAGATCCTGCACTGGTTGAGGATGCGATTGGCCTTCACGCGGCCGTACTTCGGTACGGCCAGCAGCATGTCGAAGACCTTGGCCGTCATCACGTAATCCGGCGGGTCCAGCAGGAGCGCATGGATGTTCGCCTTGCCCGCCTTCAGGTCCTTCTTCAGCCTTGCACGTTCCGTGCGGATGTGGTTGGCGCGCTTCAGCGCATCCATTCGCTGGTCCAGTGACCTCTCGGGGGCCGCGGCGGAGGTCTTGACTGGACTGGGCATGTGGGCGGCGAGTATAGCCGCGGGCCACGCCCGCGCAAGGGAATCTAGGCCTTTGGGCTCAAATTCGCCTTGACCTCGAGTCGAGGTTGAGACTTTGGCCTCTGGCGGAACGCTCAAGAAGTTCTGCAGCAATACGCTGGCCGGCCCGCGGGTCGCGGAAGTTCTCGGTGCCCACGGCAATCACCGTGGCGCCCGCGCAGAGCAGTTCCAGAGCGCCGCCGCCGCTGCCAATGCCACCCATGCCGACGATCGGCAGGGCAACTGCCGCCGCCACGGACCGCACCTGCGCCACAGCGATGGCGCGCACCGCGGGGCCGGAGAGACCTCCATGCCCCGCCGCGATCCCGGGGCACCCGGTCGCCGGATCGATGGCGCTTGCCTTGAGAGTGTTGATCAGCGAGACCGCGTTGGCGCCCCCCTCCTCCGCGGCGATTGCGACCGCCGCCGGATCGGCGACGTTGGGCGTCAGCTTGACGATCAGCGGCTTGGAGGTCAGCGGCCGAAGCTCTTCCAGAAGCGCCAGGGTCTCGCTCGGCTGCTCGCCGACGATGAGGCCGGAGTGGACGTTGGGGCAGGAGACGTTCAGCTCGACCGCCGCGACCTCCTCGCGCCCCGCGACCCCGTCGACCAGGCGGGCGAACTCCTCCCGGCTCGTGCCCATCACCGAGACGATCAGCGGCACCGGCAATTCGGCCAGGCTCGGCAGGTCCTCGGCTAGGAATCCCTCCAGGCCCCTGTTCGGCAGGCCGATCGAGTTGATCATGCCGGCCGGCGTCTCCCAGATCCGCTGTGGCTCGTTCCCAATCCGCGGCTCCAGCGTGATCGTCTTCGACACGAAGGCGGAGAATGGAAATTCGTCCAGCACGGCGTCGCCGTAGACCCTGCGCGCCGCAATCGGGTCAAACGTCCCCGACGCGTTGATCACTGGGTTGCTCAGCTTCAGGCCGCAGAAATCGACGGGGGCGGCGTCGTGCGGAGGGAGCGCGGGGGTGTCCCTCCGCTTGCTGGGTTCTTCGCCAGGGGCGCCTCCTCTTTCTCGCGCGGCCTGCGGGGCGAAAAACAGGATGCCGCTGCGCGGAGGGACACCCCCGCGCTCCACTCCCCCCCTCACCACCGGGCCGTCGACGCAGAGGCGCATGTAGCTGCCGTCGGGGTTTGGGACGGCGCAGCCGAAGCAGGCGCCGTAGCCGCAGGCCATCGGCGACTCCATCGCCATCTCGCAGGGAACGCCACGATCCGCGCAGAGGGCCGCGACCGCGTCGAGCATGGGCGGCGGGCCGCAGGCGTAGACGGCGGCACTGGATGCGTCGTCGCCCGAGAGCATCTTGTCCAGCAGGTCGGTGACGTAGCCGCGGTGGCCGACATGGCCATCCTCGCTGGCAAGCCCGACCTCGCAGCAGGCGAAGAGATCGTCAAGGCCACCCGAATGGGCCGCGTCGCGAAAGCCAAGCAGGACGCGGGTCGGGACGCCGGCGGCGGCGAGCCGGCGCCGCAGCAGGGCAAGCGGCGCGATGCCGATGCCGCCCCCTACGAGGATTGCGCCCGCAGCGCCGGTGGAGAGCGTGTCCGGCGCCGAGAAGGAGTTGCCGAGCGGGCCGTTGACCCAAACGCGCTCACCGGTCGCCAGCGCGCAGAGGCGATCCGTCCCCGGCCCGACACCCTCGACCAGGAATTCGAGCCGTATCCCACCGGGTTCTCCTCCGCCGGGCTCCTTCTCTCCTGCTTCTTCCCGGCCGCGTTCGCTCTTACTGGCGCTCAGCGCGAGTAAAGACGAACGCGCCAGCGGATCGTTGTCGGCGATGTTCGTGCGTTCGCTCTTACTGGCGCTCAGCGCGAGTAAAGACGAACGCACCGGCGGATCCGCGGCGGAAGACGAACGCGCCGGCGGATCCGCGGCGGAAGACGAACGACGCCGCCGGGGTCGCGTCCGCGACCGAGAGGGCCCGCGGAAGGAAAGGCCGCTCCCCCTGCTCCTCCCAGCGCGTGTCCGTGGCGAGCATGTAGAACTGGCCGGGCAGCGGCTCCGGGCCGTCGGCGTCGAGCAGGGAGAAGACGCGGTAGCCGCCCGAGGCGCGGTTCTCGGTCACCTCGCAGAGCCGCCGCCCGAAGGGCGCGGTCGTCGCGACCGATGAGGTCGCCGCCAACGGCGCGGTCATCGCCGCTGCTCGGCCTGCGACGGGGCGTGGATCTCCTGCAGCGAGAGCACCTCCGCCTCGCTCCTCTTGGAGGCGGCGATCGCCCGCACCGCGGCCGAGGCGCCCGTCATCGTCGTCACGCAGGGGATGCCATGGCGGACCGCCGCAGTGCGTATCGAGTGGCCGTCGGCGCGCGCCCCGGAGCCGGTCGGGGTGTTGATCACCAGGTCGCAGCGCCGCTCGCGGATCAGGTCGACGACGTGCGGGGAGCCCTCCCCGAGCTTGTTGATGCGGGTTACGGGGACGCCCATCGACGAGATCGACTGCGCGGTGCCGCCGGTCGCGATCACCGTGAAGCCGAGGTCGTGGAAGCGGGCGGCGATCTGGGTCGCGGCCGGCTTGTCCGTGTCGGTGACCGTGATGAACACCGAGCCCTCCATCGGCAGGGTTACGCCCGCCGCGGCCTGGGCCTTTGCAAAGGCGGTCGGGAAGTCGGCCGCGATCCCCATCACCTCGCCGGTGCTCTTCATCTCCGGCCCCAGCACCGAATCGACGCCGGCGAACCTGGCGAAGGGGAGCACGGCCTCCTTGACGCTGACGTGGCCGTCGGGAGCCGCGGGCAGCGAGAGGTCGGCCAGCTTCTCGCCAAGCATCAGGCGGGCCGCGGCTTTGGCCAGCGGCGTGCCGGTGGCCTTGGAGACGAAGGGGACGGTTCGCGAGGCGCGCGGGTTGGCCTCGATCACGTACAGCTTGCCGCCGGCGATCCCGTACTGGATGTTGATCAGGCCGACCACGCCCAGCTCCAGGGCGATCCGCTCGGTTGTCGCCCGGATCTCCCGCAGCATCTCCTCGCCCAGGCTGAGCGGCGGCAGCACGCAGGCCGAGTCGCCCGAGTGGACGCCGGCCTCCTCGACGTGCTGCATGATGCCGCCGATGTGGACGTCGTCGCCGTCGGCGAGCGCGTCCACATCTACCTCGATTGCATTCTCGAGAAAGCGGTCGAGCAGCAGCGGGTGCTCCTGGTCTGCTTTGACGTTGGCCTCCAGATAGGCGGCCAGGTCCTCGCTCGAGTAGCAGATCTCCATCGCCCGGCCGCCGAGCACGTAGGAGGGTCGGACCAGCAGGGGATAGCCGACCTCTTCGGCGATCACCGCCGCCTCCTCGGCGGAGAGCGCCGTTCCGTACGGCGGGTGCTTGATGTCCAGGCGGCGCAGCAGGGCGCCGAAGCGGCCGCGGTCCTCGGCGAGGTCGATGGCGTCGACCGGGGTGCCGAGCAGCGGCACGCCCGCCTCCTCCAGGGCGCGGGCCAGCTTCAGCGGCGTCTGGCCGCCGAACTGGACGATCACCCCCTCGGGGCGCTCCTGCTCGCACACGGCGAGTACGTCCTCGATCGTCAGCGGCTCGAAGTAGAGGCGGTCCGAGGTGTCGTAATCGGTTGAGACCGTCTCCGGGTTGCAGTTGACCATCACCGCGTCGCGGCCGAGCTCGCGGACGGTCATCGCCGCGTGGACGCAGCAGTAGTCGAACTCGATTCCCTGGCCGATCCGGTTTGGGCCGGCACCGAGGATGACCACCGAAGAGCGCTCACCGCGCCGCACCTCTGAGGAGATGACGCCATCCCCCGGCGAGCGCTCGTGGGCAGAATAGTAGTACGGGGTCGCGGCCTCAAACTCGGCGGCACAGGTGTCCACCGACTTGTAGGTACGGGTCAGGCCCTCGGTGCCGTCTCCCTCCCTCGCCAGGGTCTCCAGCTCGCGCAGGAACCAGGGGTCGACGAGGCATTGCTCATGCACGGCCTCGACGTCGATCCCGCGGCGGAAGGCCTCGAGAACCAGGTCGAAGCGTTCCGCGCTGGGCATGCCGATCGCCCTGAGCAGATCCTCCTCCGCCTCTGGCGGGTCCGCCTCCGCATCCAGCTCGCGCGAGCGCATCGCCTTCGCAAAGGACTCGCGGAAGGTGCGTCCAATGGCCATCGACTCGCCGACGCTCTGCATGTGGGTCGAGAGCCGCGGGTCGGCGCCCGGGAACTTCTCGAACGCGAAACGCGGGACCTTGGTGACCACATAATCGATCGTCGGCTCGAAGGAGGCCGGTGTGGCGCGGGTGATGTCGTTGGGGATCTCCTCCAGCGCGTAGCCGACCGCCAGCTTGGCCGCAATCTTGGCGATCGGGAAACCGGTCGCCTTGGAGGCCAGCGCCGATGAGCGCGAGACCCGCGGGTTCATCTCGATCACGACGATCTCGCCGTCATACGGGTCGACCGCAAACTGGATGTTGGAGCCGCCGGTCTCCACGCCGACGGCGCGGATCACCTTGATCGCCTGGTCGCGCAGCTCCTGGTAGAGGCGATCGGTGAGCGTCTGGGCCGGCGCCACCGTGACCGAGTCGCCCGTGTGGACCCCCATCGGGTCGACGTTCTCGATCGAGCAGATGATCACCACGTTGTCGTTGCGGTCGCGCATCACCTCCAGCTCGAACTCGCCCCAACCCAGGACCGACTCCTCGACCAGCACCTGGTTGATCGGGCTGGCCGCAAGCCCCTCGGAGACGACCTGGCGCAGCTCCGTCTCGGTCTCCCCCACGCCGCCTCCGTGCCCACCCAGGGTGAAGGCCGGCCGGACGATCGCCGGCAGGTCGATCCGGCCGTCGGCAAGCGCCGCCTCGACCTCGCCGAGACCGCCGACGGTCATTGACCAGGGGATGCGAAGGCCCGCCTCGGTCATCGTGCGGCGGAACTCCTCGCGGTCCTCGGCACGGCGGATCGCGTTGTGGTCGGCGCCGATCAGCTCGACGCCGAAGCGCTCCAGGGTGCCGTCCTCGTGCAGCGCCATCGCCAGGTTCAGCGCCGTCTGCCCGCCCAGCGTCGGCAGCAGCGCGTCGGGGCGCTCCTTCTCGATGATCTTCGTGACCGGTCCCGGCAGCAGCGGCTCGATGTAGGTGGCCGTCGCGAACTCGGGGTCGGTCATGATCGTCGCCGGGTTTGAGTTGACGAGGACGACTTCGTAGCCCTCCTCCAGCAGCACCTTGCAGGCCTGGACGCCCGAGTAGTCGAACTCGGCCGCCTGCCCGATGACGATCGGCCCGGAGCCGATCAGGAGGATCTTGTCGATGTCGTCGCGCCTAGGCATGGGACTGGGTCATGCGGAAGGGTTCGGTCATGCGGCTGGGTTCGGTCATGCGGAAGGGTTCGGTCATGCGGCAAGGGCGAGGAACTCGTCGAAGAGATGGCGAGCGTCGTGCGGGCCGGGGCCTGCCTCGGGGTGGTACTGGACGGTCGCCCCGGCAACGTCCCTGAGGACGAGGCCCTCCACCGTGCGGTCGTAGAGGTTGAGATGGGTCAGCTCCGCGGCGCCGAAGTCGGTCTCCCAGCGAACCGGCTCGTCGGCCTCTATCCGCGGCTCTCCTCCCGGCCCCTGCACGGCGAAGCCGTGGTTCTGGGAGGTGATGTCGATCCGTCCCGTTGCCAGGTCCTTGACCGGGTGGTTGGCGCCGCGGTGGCCGAAGGGAAGCTTGAACGTCTGCAGGCCGACGGCACGGCAGAGCAGCTGGTGGCCGAGGCAGATCCCGAAGATGGGTCGCTTGCCGACCAGCTCGCGCACGGTGTCGACTATGTAGTCCAGCGCAGCGGGGTCGCCGGGGCCGTTGGCCAGGAAGACGATGTCGGGGGCCTCGGCCAGGACGTCCTCTGCGGAGGACGTGCAGGGGAGCAGGGTGAGCCGGCAGTCGCGCTCCCGGAGCTGGCGGACGATGTTCAGCTTCACGCCCGTGTCGATCCCGACCACGTGCGGCCCGCCGCCCTCGAAGCGAAGCGGTTCGGACGGCGTCACCGTGCGCGCCAGGTCCGCGCCGTCCATCGGCGGCTCGGCCGCGACCCGTTCGGCTGCCTCGGTCTCCCCGACCTCTGCCGGGAAGATGCCGCCGCGCATCGCGCCGCGGTCGCGGATGTGGCGGACCAGGGCCCGCGTGTCGACGCCCCCGATGCCTGGTGTCCCGCGGTCGGCAAGCCAGTCCAGCCAGCCGCCCTCGGCCGTGCTGACGTCCTCGCGGTTCTTGGCCTCGCGCATCACCACGCCGCGGGCGTGGATGCCGTCGGACTCCATCGCATCCGCGGACACCCCGTAGTTGCCGATCAGCGGGTAGGTGAAGACGATGATCTGGCCCGCGTAGGAGGGATCGGTGACCGACTCCTGGTAGCCGGTCATCGCCGTGTTGAAGACGACCTCGCCGGTCACCGCCTCGGGGTGGCCGCAGAGGTCCCCGTCGAAGCGGGTGCCGTCCTCGAGGAGGACGTAGCCGGAAGCCGCTGCTCCGCTCACTGCGCCACCCCCAGCGAGAAGCTGCGCAGCCGGTAGGCGACCTGGCCGCCGGCAACCGTCATCAGCACCCGCCCCGTCAGCTTGCGCCCCGCGCACCAGGAGTTGAGCGAGCGGCTCTCGTAGCCCTCCTCTCCCACCACCCACTCGGCGCCCATGTCGCAGAGGGCGACGTTTGCCTCACCGCCCGGCGCCAGCGTCGGCCGCTCGAGCTCGAACGGCTCGGCGCCGCCCGCCATCCGCTCCACCAGGAGGCCGAGGTCGATGACGCCGCTGAGGACCAGATCGGTGTGGAGGGCGGCAAACGCCGTCTCCAACCCGGTCACGCCCATGGCCGCCTGCTCAAACGGCACCTCCTTCTCCTCGGGCGCGTGCGGCGCGTGGTCGGTGGCTATGCAGTCGATCGTGCCGTCGCGCAGGCCCTCGAGCAGTGCCTGGCGATCGGCCTCGGAGCGCAGCGGCGGGTTCATCTTGAAGCGGCCCGCGTCGAGGCTTCGCACCACCTCGTCGGTGAGGCAGAGGTGGTGCGGCGTCGCCTCGCAGCTGACCCGCGCCCCGGCGGCCTTCGCGGCACGCACGGCGGTCACCGACTCGGCGGCGGAGAGATGTTGTACGTGGATTCGGCCGTCCTCGTAGCGGGCCAGCGCGGCGTCGCGCGCGATCGCGGTCGACTCCGACACCGAGGGGATGCCGGCCAGGCCGAGCGCCGCCGAGACCGGCCCCTCATGCATGACGCCGTCCCCCGACAGGTCCGGGTCCTCCTCGTGCAGGGCGATCGTGCCGCCGCAGAGGCGCTGGTACTGCAGGGCGCGTCGCAGGATGCGGGCGCTGCGGACCGGCAGGCCGTCGTCGCTGAAACCGACCGCGCCCGCGTCGCGAATGTCCGCCATCTCGGTCAGCTCCTCGCCCTTCATCTCGCGGGTGACCGTGGCGAGGAACCCAACCGGCACCGAGGCCTGCTCGCGTGCTGCCTCGCGCAGCGCCTCGACGTCGGCGGCTGTGGAGACGGGGGGCTCGGTGTTGGCCATCGCGAGGATGCCGCAGTAGCCGCCAGCCGCAGCCGCCCGCGTTCCGGTCTCGATGTCCTCCTCGTCCTCGCGGCCGGGGACGCGCAGGTGAACGTGCGGGTCGAAGAAGGCCGGGAAGGCGTGCAGCCCGTTCGCCTCGACCAGCTCCAGTCCGTCGGCGTCCGCGGCACCCGGCGCCGCCAGCTCGGCGATCCGGCCGGCGCGGATCACCACGTCATGGGCGGAGTCGATGCCCGCCGCCGGATCGAGCACGGTCGCGCCGCGCAGGAGGAGGTCGGCGCCCCTGCCGGAGCGCATGTCGAGCGTGTCGGAGATGCTCGCCATCAGTGTTCGTGCTCTGCCCGCTGCGCACTCACGCGGGCTCTCCAATCGGAGTCGGCCGTTGGCCCGGTTCGCCCTCGACGGCCGCCGGCCGCTCGCCGCCGACCGCCAGCAGCTCGTAGAGGATCGCCATCCGCACCACCAGGCCCGAGGCCACCTGCTCGGCAATCAGCGACTGCGGCGAGTCAATCGCCTCGCCGGAGAGCTCGACGCCCCGGTTGACCGGCCCCGGGTGCATCAGCAGCTGGCGCGCGCCGAGCCGCCGCGAATCGATCTGGAAGTGCGCCGCGTACTCGCGTATGGACGGCACGAAGCTCTCCTTCATGCGCTCCCTCTGCAGCCGCAGCGCGTAGACCACGTCGGCCTCGCCGAGCCGCTCGAGCGAGTAGGAGACCTCGCAACCCAGCTCCTCGATCCCCCGCGGGATCAGGGCCGGCGGACCGCAGAGGGTCACCCGGGCGCCCATCGCCTGGAAGGCGATCAGGTTCGACCGGGCGACCCGGCTGTGGAGCACGTCGCCCACTATCCAGATCCGCTTTCCATCCAGCGAGCCCAGCTGCCGCCGCAGCGTGAAGAGGTCGAGCAGCGCCTGGCTCGGGTGCTCGTGCTTGCCGTCGCCGGCATTGATCACCGCAGCCTCGCTCCATTCGGCGACGAGCTGCGCCGCGCCGGCGTACGGATGGCGGATCACGATCGCCGCCGGGTCGTAGGCCGAGAGTGTCGTCACCGTGTCCTTCAGCGACTCGCCCTTGTCGATCGAGGAGCCCGCTGCCTTGATCGATACGAGGTCGGCGGAGAGCCGCTTGGCCGCCAGCTCAAAGGACGAGCTGGTGCGGGTGCTCGACTCGTAGAAGAGACTGACCACGGTGCGGCCGCGGAGCGTCGGGACTTTCTTGATATCCCGCCGGCCAACCTCCGCGAAGCTCTCGGCCAGATCCAGGATGGCATCGATCTCATCGCGGGAGAGCTGCTCGATGGCGAGCAGGTGCTTCACGAGGCGGCCTCCACGGCCTGCGGCTCGGAGATCGTCACCTCGTCGACGTCGTCGGTCTCCTCCAGCCGGACGTTGACCCGCTCGCCGTGCGCCGTCGGCAGGTTCTGGCCGACGTAGTCGGGGCGGATCGGCAGCTCGCGGTGGCCACGGTCGCAGAGGACGGCAAGCTGCACTCGCTGCGGCCGGCCGTAGTCGAAGAGGGCATCGACCGCGGCGCGAACCGTTCGGCCCGTGAAGAGCACGTCGTCGACGAGGACCACGGTGCGTCCCGCGAGATCAAAGTCGAGGTGGGAGGCGTGGACGACCGGCTGGGAGGCGGGCGCCTTGGCCCCGACGTCGTCCCGGTAGAAGGAGATGTCGATGTCGCCGATCGGCACCTCGGCGGCGGTCAGCTTCCCGAGCAGGGTGTGCAGCCGGCGAGCCAGCACCGCGCCACGCGTGTGGATTCCCACGACCGCCAAACCACCCGGATCGGGGTTGGCCTCGACGATCTCATGGGCGATCCGCTCCAGCTTCCGCCGCAGGTCGTCGCGCTCAAGCACGACCTTCTCGCTCAACACACGCTCCTTACTGGCCTCGCAGGACCTGGTTAAAGGAACCGACGACCGCAGGGTAGCAGCGGGCGAAGATGGCCGGGGCAATCGAGGGGCGCTCTTCCACCCTCGGACGCCCCCTCATCGTTTCCACCCTCGGACGCCCCCTCATCGTTTCCTGCAACCCTCTCGACATGAAGCAGGACGTGAAGGACGTGATCGCCCGGCACGAGGCGGCCGGCCGGCGGTTCGAGGTTGCGGGGGCGCAGAGCTTCGTGCGGGAGGAGGGCGATGGGGACCCGGTCGTGCTGATGCACGGGGTGCCGGTCAGCTGCTTCCTGTATCGCAGGATGCTGCCGGAGCTGGCCGCCCGGGGGCTGCGCGGTGTTGCCTTCGACCTGCCCGGGCTTGGCCTCGCCGGGCGGCCCGAGGGCTTCGACTACAGCTGGAGCGGCCTGGCTCGGTGGACGGGCGCCGCCATCGACGCGCTCGGGATCGAGCGCTGTCACCTCGTCGTGCACGACATCGGCGGGCCGGTCGGCTTCGAGTGGGCGATCCGCACTCCCGAACGGGTGCTCTCGCTGACGGCGCTCAACACCCTGGTCGGCGTGACCGCGTTTCACCGGCCCTGGCCGATGCACCCCTTCTCGATCCGCGGGATTGGTGAGCTCTGGCTGGCGAGCATGTCGCGAGTTCCCTTCCGGCAGATTGACTACCTGGTTGGCATCGAGAATCGGGCCGCCGTGCCGCACGCCGAGGTCGATGCGCACCATGCACTGCTCAAGCGCGGCGATCGCGGGCGCGCCTTCCTCAGGATCATGAGGGGGTTCGAATTGACCTCCGAGAAGGAGCGTTTCTTCCTCGAGGGGCTCGCCGGGCATCCGTACCCAGCTCAGGTCGTTTGGGGCGAGAAGGACCGGATGATCGGGGCAGAGCAACGGCGGGCCGTAATGCGGGCGCTCGGGGTCGAGCACCCGACTCTGTTGCCTGCCAAGCACTTCCTGCAGGAAGACCAGCCGGCGGCCGTGGCCGAGGCCGTCGCCACCCTGGCCTCTCGCTGACCCCCGCAAGGCGGTTCCGCGGAACCGGAACCGCTTCTCAAGGCGGCCGGCGCAGCGATGATGCACCTCCGCACTGTCCCCCTCACCTGCAAGTAGGGGGCAGTGCGGAGGTGCATCCATGTCAGGGGTTGTTGTCCTCTGCCGCGCGGTGCTCGGCGCGCTCGCGCGCGCCGTTGGGAAGCAGGGTCGGTTCCCCCCGCTCGGGGAAGGGAATCTCGACCAGGTCGAAGTCGCGCGGGGCGACCGTTTGCTCGAAGACCTCCCGCGCCTCGTCCAGCACGGCGCCCACGTGGTAGCGCGACGAGATGTGAACGAGGGCCAGCAGCCCCACCCCCGCCTCGCGCGCGACGGCGGCTGCCTGGCCAACGGTCGAGTGGCACGTATCGGCCGCGCGCTGCGCCTCCTCCTCGGCAAAGCTGGCGTCGTGGACGAGCAGCTGCGCACCGCGGGCGGCCTCGACCGTCGCCCTGCAGGGCGACGTGTCGCCGGTGATCACGACGGTCCGGCCGGGCCGCGCCTTGCCCATGACGTCGTCGGGCTGCACAGTGCCGGCGAACCCCTCGACGCTCTCGCCGCGCTGCAGGGCGGCGAATTCCGGTCCCTCCTCCACACCCAGCCGCCTGGCCGCCTCGGGGTCGAAGCGCCCGGGGCGGTCCTCCTCGACCAGGGCGTAGCCGCACGCCCGTATCCCGTGCTCGACCGCGAAGGCCCGCACCTCGGCACCCTCGCGGGGTACGGCGTCGCCCGGCTCCAGGGAGACCAGGTTCAGCTCGAACTTGACGCGACCGAGGATCCGGGACAGCGACTTGAATAGGTCGCCCAGCCCCCGCGGCCCGTAGATGGTCAGCGGTGCCTCCCGGCCGGTTAGGTCGTAGGTCTTGAGCAGCCCGGGAAGGCCGAGGAAGTGGTCGGCGTGGAAATGGGTGAGGTAGATCTCATCGACCTGCACCAGACCCAGCGAACGCTGCATCTGCCGCTGCGTTCCCTCGCCGCAGTCGAAGAGCAGGCGTTCGCCTCCGCGCGCGAGGAGCAGGCTGGCGGTCGAGCGCCGCGCCGAGGGCACGGCGCCGCTCGTGCCCAGGAAGGCCACCGAGAGGTCCATGGCTCGCGAGCCTACGCGACCGCGGCCAACGAATCCTGTGTCCAGCGGTCGATCTCATACTTGGCGGCGAACCGCACTCTCTTCCTCTGGTTGTTGCGAGTGGGCATTAGCCGCAATCGACCTTCGAATCCCGGTGCCACCGAGACCGGCACCAGATATATCGTTTCGGTTGGCGGAAGGTAACACCGAAGACATCGGCAAGACCTGCATATGTCGTGGCCCGCGGCCGTGGTCCGTGCTCCTGCAGTTGAAAATCAGACATCCGCCGCGTATCCACGCCGTCTTGCATTGGACGCGTACGAACGTCGAATCCTCCACGCTGACCACGAGGTCATAGGGATGCCCGTCGCCGAACGGAACCAAGCACGTCGAATCCACGTTTGACCAGCGCAGCTAGGACCACTGCCTCGCCTGCATTGCCCCTTGTCCGCGACGTCATGGCGCAATGTTATGTCTGCATCCAGACGGAACATATGTTCCCCTGACAGGGTCTGCCCCCCCAACGCACTAAGCTGACTCACCCTGCGCCCGTAGCTCAGCTGGATAGAGCGCCGCTCTCCGGAAGCGGAGGCCACAGGTTCGAATCCTGTCGGGCGCGTGTTTCTCCTCGCTCGCGCCGGGCATAGGCGGCCGATCGATAGGTTTGCCGGCCAATGGAAGCGGACACCGATACGCGCCCGCCCCGAGGAGCGCTCGTTGTGATTGCCGTCGGCCTGATCGCGGCCCTCGCGGCAGCCCTGCTGGCCACGGACGACACCGGCGGGAGCTCGGTGAAGCTCGAATGGACGTCGCGGGCTCCCCTGCCCGATTCCGCCGCTGCCGCGATTGCCGGGGGTGGCTCGGTTCGGCTCGAAGACGCAGGCCTGCGGGTGACGGAAGACAACATCGAAAAGGAACGGATCTTCCGCGTTGCGGCAGTGCTGAGATTCGATGCTGGCTCAGCCGTCGGTCAGGCCAGGGTGCGCTGCCGGACCGACGGCGCCGGCGCAGACCTCGCGCGTACCGTCGAAAGCCGCGGCGCCTTCCCTCGCTCCAGCGGCGAAGAAAGCCTCACCAAGCAGGAAGTGCCCGAAAATGTGGGCATCAGGTTCCACTCGAACGGCGCCGAATACGCCTCGCTGGTGCTCGGCGACGCGTTCGATAGCTTCACCGACCGCCGCGACGTGGTGGTCAGCTGGGAGCCCCACCGCACGAAATCCCAGGAATGGCAGTGGGGACTCCCCGAGGGCCGTCCGCAGGAGCCCCTGGATCTCGGCTTCGCCTCCTTCTGGAGCACCGCCGGCACGCCGGCCGCGCGAATTTCCTGCACGGTCGACACCGGCGCCGGCTCGGCAACCGTGACCACACGCGGCTCGCTCACCACACCGTCCCGCTGAACGGGTTCCTGTTCCCGCCGCACCGGGTTCCGGGTCCCGTTGGATGACCGATTCCACCTGCCTGGCCAGGTGTGGGCGGACCCTACGGAAGAGCTCATCGCGGTCGCTCGGCTCCATCGAGCTCACACGTCCTGCGAGGGCGCGACAAGGAGCTCGGGGCCCTCGATGCCCTTGCCAACTTTGTTCAGTTTCGGGTTGGCGGGGGCGCTCGACATGCGGGACGCGGACAGCGGGGCGCACATCGCGACGGCGTCGTTTGCGTTCAGGTCGGGGCGCAGCCAGGCGGCCTCGGCGTCCGGGCTCGGCAGGATGGCGGGCATCCGGTCGTGCACCTTGGCGACCAGCTCGTTGGGGCGCGTGGTGACGATCGAGCAGCTGTAGAGCCAGCCGCCCTCTGTCCCGGGGCCCTCCTCCTCCCACTCCTTGCGGGTGCAGATGCCGGCAAAGGCGAACGGTTCCCCGCCGTCGACCACGAAGCGCCATGGCTGGCGTGGCTGCTTCGGATCCTCCGCCTTCATCCACTCGTAGAAGCCGTCGGCGACGATCAGGCAGCGGTGGCGGAACTTGCCCACCAGCGGCGAGTACGCGCGGCTGGTGGTGAGGTTCTCAGCCCTTGCGTTGATCATCTTGTAGCCGATATCGAGGTTCTTCGCCCAGCGCGGCACGAGCCCCCAGCGCATCAGCCGCGCCTCCCGCTCACCCTGTTCGGCCTCGTCGACCTCGGGGGAGGAGCGGACCGCCAGGACCTCCTGGGTGGGCGCAACGTTGAAGCGGCTCAGCGCCGACCCGGCACGTTTGGCTCGCTCCCGCGAGGGCGACGGTACGTCCCCCGTCGCGTTCCGCTCCAGCGCCCGTTCCAGCTCGACCTGAAAGCGGTCGGCGACCTTCTTGGTGTCCTTGGCGGTGATGGTGAAGCGCCCGCACATCAGGGCCTGGCCTCCGGGTGCTCGCGGTACCAGTCGATGGTGCGGCGCAGGCCGTCGCTCAACTCGACCTCGGGGCGCCACCCGGTGAGCTCGCGGAGCTTGGTCGAGTCGACGAACTGACGGTCGATCTCGCCGTCCGGGTTTCCCGCTCCGCGGTAATCGGCCTCGATGCCACCGCCCGCCGCCGCGGCCATCATCTCCACGACCTCGCGTACCGAGTAGGGCCGCTCCCCGCCGGCGTTGAACGCCTCTCCCGCCGCGCCGTTTGCGTCCACAGTGCCGTTTGCGTTCGCCTCGTCATTCGCATCGAGGGCAGCGGCAATCGCGAGGTAGGCCGAGACCGCGTCATCGACGTGCAGGAGGTCGCGCTCCGGGCTGCCATCGGAGCGGATGACCGGCGGGCGGCCGTCGAGGAGCGCAACCGCCGTCTCCGGGATCAGGCGGGAGAAGTTCAAATCGCCGCCCCCATACACGTTGGCAAAGCGGGTGACGGCGACCGGAACGCCGTAGGAGCGTGCGTAGCTGCGCGCGATGATGTCCGCCGCGGCCTTGCTCGCGTCGTAGGGGAACGCGCCCCGCAGGGGGAAGTCCTCGCGGTAGGGGAGCTCGTCGCTCTCTCCATATGCCTTGTCTGAGGAGGCGAACACGACCCGCTCTACCCGGTGGGTACGGCATGCCTCAAAGACGTTCCAGGCGCCCAAAACGTTGACCTCAAACGTCTCGACCGGCGAGGAGCGAGCGACTCCGACGATCGTCTGCGCGGCGAGATGGAACACGGAGTCGATCTCCGCGACTGCCGTGCCGACGGCCTCGGCATCGCGCAGGTCGGCCTCGACCAGCTCCACCTCACCGCGGATCCCGTGCAGGTCGAGGCCGGAGCGGCGCGGCCCCCCGACGTCTGCGAGGCGCGGCTCGGGCCGGTCGAGCACCCGCACCTCCTCCCCGCGCTCGAGCAGCGCCTGCACCAGATGGGAGGCGACGAAGCCATGCCCGCCGGTGACCAGGGTTCGGCTCATCGCCCAGCGTCCCAACAGTGGGTCACCGGATCGCCTTCCGCAACGACGCGCGGGGTCATCGCGCTGCCCTCTCGCCTGACCAGACCGTCCACGGCGCCTCTCCCTCGGCCCAGAGGTCGTTCAGCACCACGGCGTCCTTGTAGGTGTCCATGCAGTCCCAAAAACTCCCGTGGCGGTGGGCGCGGAGCTCTCCGGCAGCGGCGAGCGCCGCGAGGGGCTCGCGCTCCAGGACGCTGTCCGCGCTGAGGTAGCCGAGCACCCCGGGCTCGAAGCAGAAGAAGCCACCGTTGATCCAGTGCTCGCTGCGGGGCTTCTCGACAAACCCGGCGACGCGCCCGTCACCCCCGAGCTCGGCGACGCCCCACTGCAGGTGCGGCTGCACGACGGTCATCGTGGCCAGCGACCCGTGGTCCCGGTGGAAGGCCAGCAGGGCGTCCAGGTCGACGTCGGCGACGCCGTCGACGTAGGTCACGCAGAACGTCTCGCCGCCGAGCCGGTCCTTGCCGGGCCGTTTGCCGCCGAGGCCATCCCTGCCGAGGCGATCCGCCCCGAGGCGGTCGGCGAGGAGGGCGATGCGGCCGCCGGTCGGCGTGTCGAGCCCGGTGTCGAGGCACTCCACCGTGACGCCGCCGGGCCAGGCCTCGGCCGCGACGAACTCCTCGATCGCCTCACCCAGATAGCCGGTCGCCAGCAGGAAGCGCTCAAACCCCTGCGCCGCGTAGATGCCGATCACGTGCCAGAGGATCGGCCGGCCTCCGATCTCGACCAGCGCCTTGGGCACCGACTCGGTCCGCTCCCGCAGCCGCGTTCCCCGGCCCCCGCAGAGGATGACGACCGGCGGCCTCATCGCCTTCGCCGTTTCGCCGATCGCTGCGAGCTTTTTCCCCACTGGGGTGGGGTCAAAGGCATCTGCGGCGCTTCAGCCGCCGGCGACGGCGGGGAGAATGGTCACCTCGTCGCCCTCGTTGATCGGCGTCTGCAGCCCGTTCTGGAAGCGGATGTCCTCGCCGCTCACGTAGACGTTGACGAAGCGACGCAGGTCGCCGTCCTGGGTGATTCGCTCGCGCAGGTCCGCGTGGGCGTCGAAGACGGCGTCGAGCACCTCGCCCACGGTCGAACCGGAAACCTCGACATCGGCCTCCCCCCCGGTCGCAGCGCGGAGCTGGGTCGGGATCTTCACGGTCACTGCCATCAGGCGACTACCTCCTCGTGCTGCTCGAACTCGGATTCGAAGCTGGCGAGATCGGGGTCGATCTCGTGCATCCGGAAACTATCGCGCGTCGCGTCGAGAGTCTTCAAGCCCTCGCCGGTGATGTAGACGACGACCCGCTCGCCCGCAGCTATGTCGCCCCGCTCGGCGAGCTTCGCCAGTACTCCGATCGTCACCCCTCCTGCAGACTCGGTGAAGATCCCGGTCGTCTCTG
The DNA here is from genome assembly GCA_963707965.1 of uncultured Solirubrobacterales bacterium. GTDB lineage: Bacteria > Actinomycetota > Thermoleophilia > Solirubrobacterales > 70-9 > VRUE01. The sequence goes on along the minus strand of CAVPRR010000006.1, from coordinate 339,090 downwards.
CCAGCAGGTGGATGCCGTCGCGGATCTCCTCGTCGCTGACCGCGTCGATCGCCCCCCCGGTGCGCCGCGCATGCTCCAGCGCGTAGGGGCCGTCGGCGGGATCGCCGATCGCCAGGCTCTTGGCGATCGTGTCGGGCTTCTGCGGCTTGCAGACCTCCCAGCCTTCGGCGAAGGCCGTCGCCACCGGGCTGCAGCCCTCCGGCTGGGCACCGTTGAAGACCGGCTGATCGCCCTCCACCAGCCCGAGGTCGAGCCAGTCCTGAAAGCCCCGGCCGACCTTGGTGAAGAGCGACCCCGAGGCGATCGGGCAGACCACCCGGTCGGGCAGCTCCCAGCCGAGCTGCTCCGCCGTCTCGTAGGCGAGCGTCTTGGAGCCCTCCGCGTAGAAGGGCCGCAGGTTGACGTTGACGAATGCCCACGGACGCGTTTCCGCAAGCTGCGTGCAGAGGCGGTTGACGTCGTCGTAGTTGCCGCGGACGCCAACCAGGTTGGTGCCGTAGACGCTCGTGGCGAGCAGCTTCTGCTCCTCGAGGTTGGCCGGGACGAGGACGTAGGACTCCAATCCGGCCGCCGCGGCGTGCGCGGCGACCGCGTTGGCGAGGTTGCCGGTGGAGGCGCAGGCCACGGTTGTGAAGCCCAGCTCGCGCGCCTTGGCGACCGCCACCGCGACGACCCGGTCCTTGAAGGAGTGGGTTGGGTTGGCGGCGTCGTTCTTGATCCACAGCTCGGCATCGAGGCCGAGACGCTCCGCGAGGCGGTCGGCGCGCAGCAGCGGGGTCAGGCCCGGCTCCAGCGGATCGCCCGGCCGCCCCACGAAGGGCAGGAAGTCCGAGTAGCGCCAGATCCCCTGCGTGCCGGCCTGGATGCGGCGCTTGGCCTCCGCCGGCTCGAGCGAGGAGTGGTCGTAGGTCACCTCCAGCGGGCCGAAGCAGTTCTCACAGGCATAGCACGCGGCCAACTCATAGGTTGCCCCGCACTCCTTGCACTTCAAGCTGTCGACTGACATCCGATCTTCCCTTTCGACTTAGCCTCGAAAAAAAACCTCCGCCTGTGGGGCAGAGGTCCGATCGGACGCCTTCCCCACATCTCCCAGGTCCTCAACGACCTGCTGGACTTGGCACCTCTCCTCGGACCGATGGTCCGAGGTGGTTGCCGGGGCTTCAATGGGCCAGTCCCTCCACCCCTCTGGATGTGGCGCTTACGTTGGGAGGAAGCGTACCAGGGAACGAATCGTTCATTGCGATTTCGCAGGGGCGTCTAACCTAGTGCGAACCATGCCCGACGAGACGATGAGCAAGAACGATGCCGAACCTTCCAAAGCCAAGGCTGCGGCGGGCTGCCCGGCGCGGCGAGCTCATCCCCGCTGCGCAGGCTGAGCCGCAGGCGCCGAACGTCGAGCAGATCGATTCCTCCGGCCTGCGCTGGGTGAACATCGAGCGCCCGGGCGCGCTGGAGCGGACCTGGCTGGAGGAGAACTTCAATTTCCACGCCCTCGATCTCGAGGATGTCCTCTCCCGCAACCAGCGGCCGAAGATCGACGTTTACGACGACTACCTCTTCATCGTCCTGCACCTACCGGTCTTCGACCCCGCGGCGCGACGGCTCGGCGCCGGCGAGCTGGACCTCTTCATCGGCCCGGGCTACGTGGTGACGATCCCCAACCAGCCGCTGCAGCCCGTCGAGTACCTGTTTGAGCGCTGCCGCGCCAAGGAGGAGCTGCGCGAGCAGCTCTTCGCGCGAGGGTCGGGCTACCTGCTCTACCGGCTGGTCGATGACAGCTTCGACTACTGCTTCCCGATGCTGCGCAAGATCGGCAACAAGCTCGACGCGCTCGAGGACGACATCTTCGAGGGGCGCTCGGAGGAGGTCGTGCGCGACATCTCCAACGTCAAGCAGGAGATCATCAACTTCCGCAAGGTGATCCGCCCCCAGCGGCCGGTCCTGCGCGACCTGGAGAAGGTGAAGCAGCGCTACCTGGCGACCGACCTCGACCTGGAGATCTACTTCGACGACATCGTCGACGCCCATGAGCGGATCTGGGACATGCTCGAGAACTACAAGGAGGTCGTCGAGGCCCTGGGCGACACGAACGAGTCGGTGCTCTCCCACCGCGTCAACGACGTCCTCCGCGTCCTCACCTCGATCAGCGTCATCGTCCTGCCGCTGACCCTGGTCGCCAGCATCTGGGGGATGAACGTCGGCGTCCCAGGGCGGGGCAACATGGGCGCCTTCTGGATCGTGCTCGGCGCGATGGTGGCCCTGCTCGTCTCCATGGTCGTCTACTTCCGCCGGCGCGGCTGGCTGTAGGGCTGTCGCTCGCCACAGCGGACCTGCCATGCGATTTTCCACCCATATGGGGGAAAATCTCGAACACGTCACCCGGGGTAGGCGAACACGTCACCCGGGGATCGTCGAACACGCCACCCGGGGATCGTCGAACACGCCACCCGGGATCGAGCGTCTAGCATCCCGCGGCGTGGCCAACTTCCGAATCTGGGCGCCCTGGCGCCTCGCCTACGTGAAGGACGCATCGAAGGACATCGAGGAGGACTGCATCTTCTGCGCCAAGCCGGCCGCGGACGATGACGAGGCGAACCTGATCGTCCATCGCGGCAAGCGCTGCTACGTGATCCTCAACCTCTTCCCCTACACGAACGGGCACCTGATGGTGGCGCCCTACGAGCACGTTGCCCGCTTTCAGAACCTGCCGGCCGAGACCGTGGCCGAGATGATGGCGCTTGCCCAGCGCGCGATGGGCCGCCTCGAAGAGGTCTACGACCCCCATGGCTACAACGTCGGCCTCAACCAGGGCCGCGTCGCGGGCGCCGGCGTCGAGCACCACATCCACCTCCACGTCGTCCCCCGATGGGGTGGCGACACCAACTTCATGCCGGTGATCGCCGACACGAAAGTCATGCCCCAAACCCTGGAGCAGAGCTACCAGGCCCTGAAAGGAAGCTTTGACTGAGCAGCCCGTCCTCGCGCCGCCCGGCATCTTCAAGGCCTACGACATTCGCGGCCTCTACGGGACCGAGATGGACGAGACCACCGCGCACGCGGTCGGTCGCGCCTTCGCCCGGGTGCTGGCGCGCCTGCGCGGAAAGGAGCCGGGAGAGCTGAGGGTCGGCCTGGGTCGCGACATGCGCCTCACCGCGCCGGCGATGGCGGCCGAGCTGCGCGACGGCCTGATCTTCGAGGGCGCCACCGTGCTGGACGCCGGCATGGTCGCCACCGAGATGCTCTATTTCCTGGTCGGCTCGCGCGAGCTCGACGGCGGCGCGATGGTCACGGCCTCCCACAACCCGAAGGCCTACACCGGCGTGAAGTTGGTCCGGGAGGGCGCGCTGGCGCTCTCCGGCGACGCCGGGATCGGCGACGTGCTGCGCGAGATCGAGGCCGGCCTCGGCCAGGCCCCCGGCGGCGGCTCCGTCGAAGAGGTCGACGTCTGGGAGGAGTACCGCGCACACGCCCTCTCCCTCGTCGACCCCGGCGGGGTGCGACCGATGAGGGTGGTGGTCGACGGCGGCAACGGGATGGCGGGCCCGATGGTGGGCCCAATCCTCGCCGGGCTCGGGCTCGACCTGGAGGAGATGTACTTCGAGCCCGACGGCGAGTTCCCCGACCACGAGCCGAACCCGCTGCTGGAGGAGAACCGGCGGCTGATCGTGGATCGGGTGCGCTCGGCCGGCGCCGACCTCGGTATCGCCTGGGACGGCGACGCCGACCGCTGCTTCTTCATCGACGGCGACGGCGAGTTCTGCGACGGGGACTTCATCTGCGCGCTGCTCGCCCGCGCCGCGCTGGCCAAGCACCCCGGTGCCACGATCCTCTACGACCCGCGCTCCAGTCGCGCCGTCCCCGACCTGGTCGCCGCCGAGGGCGGGCGCTCCGCCCTCTCCCGCGTCGGTCACGCCTTCTTCAAGGCGCGCATGCGCGAGGAGGACGCGGTGTTCGGCGGCGAGGTGTCCGGGCATTACTACTTCAGCGACTTCTGGTGCGCGGACTCGGGGACGATCCCCGCCCTGCTGATGCTGGAGCTGCTCTCGGCCGGAGAGCGCTCGCTCGCCGAGCTGATGGCTGAGTTCCGCTCCCGCTACTTCATCTCCGGTGAGATCAACTCCGAAGTCGCCGACCAGACGGGCAGGATGGAGGAGATCGCCGAGCGCTACTCCGACGGGGAGATCACGCGCCTCGACGGGATCTCGATCGACTACCCCGAGTGGCACTTCAACGTTCGCCCCTCCAACACCGAGCCGCTGCTCCGCCTCAACCTCGAGTCGCTCGTCTCTCCCGGGGACATGGAGGAGAAACGCGACGAGGTCCTGGGGTTGATCCGCGCGTGACACTGACTCCCGAGCAGGCGCTCGAGCAGGCCGCGCTGGCAGGCATCCACTGCCTCCGCATCCCCACCCCGTTTGCGGTGGGGCGGGTCAACTGCTACCTGCTCGAGGACGAGCCGCTGACCCTGATCGACACGGGCCCGAACTCCGGCAAGGCGCTCGACGAGCTGCAGAGCCAGCTTGCCGCGCGCGGCCACTCGATCGAGGACCTCGAGCTGGTCATCCTCACCCATCAGCACATCGACCACCTCGGCCTGGTTGAGATCATCGCTCGCCGCTCCGGTGCCGAGGTGGCAGCGCTCGGCCTCGCCGCCCAGCGGCTCGCCAACTTCGGCGAGGACGCCGAGCGCGAGGATGAGTTCGCGGTCCAGCTGATGTTGCGCAACGGCATCCCCGAGGAGGTCGCATTCGCCCTGCAGAGCGTCTCGCGCAGCTTCCGCGGCTGGGGCTCGCGCGCGCAGGTGACCCGGCCGCTCGAGGACGGCCAGACGATGCCCTTCCGCGACCGACTTCTGCAGGCCCTGCACCGGCCCGGCCACAGCCCCTCCGACACTGTCTTCTGGGACGCCGATCGCCGCATCCTGATCGCCGCCGACCACCTGATTGACCACATCTCCTCCAACCCGCTGATCACACCGCCGCTCGACGGCTCCTCCGAGCGCACCCAGGCGCTCGTCACCTACATCGAGTCGATGCGCAAGACGCGCGAGATGCCGGCCGAGTTCGTGCTTTCCGGCCATGGCCAGCCGATCACCGACCATGTGGCGCTGATCGACGATCGCCTCGCCAAGCACGCGCGCCGCAAGGAGAAGATCTACAAACTGATCGCCGAGCAGCCGTGCACCGGCTACGAGGTCGCGCAGGCGATCTGGGGCAACGTCGCCGTCACCCAGGCCTTCCTCACCCTTTCGGAGGTGATCGGGCACGCCGATCTCTTGGTCAACGAGGGACGGGTGCGCGAGGTCGACGACGGCGAGGTGATCCGCTACGAGGCGGTCCGGTAGCGGCCGCCCTTCGCCTAGTCGCGCTTTCCGGCCTGCGGTTCCGCGGAACCGCCTTGGGCTCGCGGAACCGCCTTGGACCGGGGCGTGAGGATGGCGGCAGCCCCGCCGGCTAGGTTAGGCGCATGCGCTTGCAGATCAGCCTCGACGATGGGTTGGTTGCCGAGCTTGACCGCCGCGCCGGGCGCGGGCGGCGCAGTACGTTCATCGCGCGGGCGGTCGAACGCGCCCTCGAGGATGAGCGCCGCTGGGAGGAGATCGAGGCTTCGCTGGGCAGCATCGAGGCCCACGGCCACGAGTGGGACGCGGATCCCGCGGCCTGGGTCAGAAGCGGGCGCCGAGAGAGCGTTCCCCGCGCCCGGTAGGCGACCGGCAAGTGGATTGAGCGGGCCGCCCGGCGAAGCCCTCGCTCCTACGCGCGGGCAGCCTATGGCGTGGCCACACTAGGCTGCAACGCATGCCGCCGCTCCTCCCCGCCTCCGACGATCGCCGCCTGCACGGTTGATGGTCAAAGTCCGCTCCAAGGCGCCGAGGCGTTCTGGCAAGAAGCAAATGCTGATCATCGTCAACCCGTACGCGACGACGGTCTCCGATCGGCTCAAGAACCTGGTCGTCTACGCCCTGCAGGGTCGCTATGAGGTTGAGACGGTCTCCACCGAGGCGCAGAACCACGCCACCGAGATCGGGCGCGAGGTTCGCGACCACGGCTATGACGTGGTTGTCGCCTTCGGAGGCGACGGGACGCTGAACGAGGTCGCCAACGGCCTGGCCGGCACGGACGTGCCGGTCTCAGTGCTGCCCGGAGGCTCCACCAACGTCGTCTGCCGCACGCTCGGCATTCCCAACGACGTCGTCGACGCGACCGAGCACCTGCTGGCGCTGGCCGACGCATGGACGCCGCGGAAGATCGACCTCGGCATGGTCGACGACCGCCATTTCGTCTTCTCCTGCGGTATGGGGATCGACGCGACCGTGGTGAGGCGGGTCGACGCGCACCCCAGGCTGAAGTCCCGAGCCGGCCCCTATTACTACAGCTGGGCCGCGATCTCCACCGTCTACCGCAGCCTCCACAATCCCGTCAGGGTGCGGGTCGAGACCGGCGGAGAGTCGGTCGAGGGGGTCACGGCGCTGGCCCAGAACTCGGACCCGTTCACCTACTTCGCGAGCCATCCGATTCGCGTCTGCGAGGGGATCGAGATCGACGACGGCACCCTCTCGCTCGGCGTGCTGAAGCGAGCCGCCCAGCGCGACATGCCAACCCTGGTCCCCCGCTTCTTCAGCGAGCAGCGCCCCGCCGCCCGCCACCGCCAGATCATCCAATTCAACGACGTCACCGCGGCAACGGTCAACTCGATCTCGGAGACCAAGGACGGCACCACCCGCCCCTTCCCGGTCCAGGTCGACGGCGACTACATCGGCGAGCGCACCCGGGTCGAGCTGCGGGTCTCCCCCGCCGCTCTGACGATCGTCGCCTGAGCCTGATCCACCGAAATCGGAGAGGCCGGCGAGGTCGGTGGATTCGGGCTGAGCCCCGCGGCGATCACCCGCGGCCGTAGCGGTCCCGGAGGCGCACCACGTCATCCATGTGAGGCGTCGAGACCTCAAGGACAACGGAGTCCTCCAGCGCCTCAATCGAGTGCACGACACCAGGCTCGTTGCGCCAGCTCGCGCCGGGCTCAATTTCGCGCTCCTGCAAGGCATCCTCGCTGGAGCCCTGGGTCAGACGCAGGCGACCGGACAAGAGGTAGGAAGTCTCGTCCTTTTCGCGGTGCAGTTGCAGCGAGAGCTGATGGCCTGCATGAACGATGAGGACTTTCCCCGCGTAGTCGCTGGTCTGGGCCCACCAGATCTCATGCCCCCACGGCTTCTCGACTTTGTGCGGCGTTTCGTCCGGCACCAGCCCGGACGCTATCGCGGACGACCCAGGGCGCAGCGTTCTTCGGCAATTGGAGAGGGACCGCGGTTCTGGGGCTGGCGGGGGACGACCGTTGACGTGGATATCAAGCTCGTGCCCGACTGCGACGCGATTCTCCCTGAGATACCCCGGCTGAAGGAGAAGCTGAACCTCAATATCGAGCTGGCCGCACCCTCCGACTTCATTCCGCTACCCGAGGGTTGGGAGGGCCGGAGACCCTGCCCGGCGCTGTTGCCTGCCCAATTCCAACGGCAGGAGCGACAGAGCCGCACTCTGAGCCTGGCCCGGGGCGTGTCTCACGCCTATGGTGCCCGGCGGACCCCATACACCACCACCGGATCGCCGAGCAGCACGTCGTCGCGCAGCGGGGTCAGCCCAAGGCGCTCGGCAACCCGGACCGAGCGAACGTTGTCGGCGTTGATCATCGCCGTTAGGTACGGCATGTCGAACTCCGAGAACCCCCACTCGATGCAGGCACGTGCTGCCTCCGTCGCGTATCCCTGGCCCCAAGCGCTCCTTCGCAGCGCCCAGCCGAGCTCGGTCTCTTCGAACTCCGGCCAGTACTTCATCCCGGCCCTGCCCAGGAAGCCGCCGCTCTTGCGATCGAGCACGGCGAGCATGCCGTAGCCCCGCTCCTGCCATTCGCGCTCAGCGAGATGAAGCCGCTCCTCCGCCGCCGCACGATTGAGCGGGCGGATGAAACGGGTCACATCGGGATCTGCATGAAGCGCGGCAAACTCATCCAGGTCCGCCAGTTCCATCGGGCGGAGCAACATTCGCTGGGTCTCGATGGGCACACCCCGAGCGTACATTCAGGGACGCCACCGCCCGCCAGCCAGAGGCCGCCTGGCAAGAAGACAAGTGAGCGGCCTGGCAAGAAGACAGGTGGGACTTCGTATGCCCGGCTACACCGGTCGTTCGCTTGACATCTGCTCAAGCCGTGGGAGGGTGCTCATCGACTGACTCGCACCGAGTCCGCCGGCGCTCTGCGTTTGGGCGCTTTCTCCGACGCAAGGAGGTCCGATGAAGGCCATGCGCAGCCGACTCACGTACGCAAATGTGATGTCAACGATCGCGGTCTTTCTGACCGTCGGAGGCGCCACCGCCCTCGCTGTAACGCAGCCGGCGAAGAACAGCGTGGGCACCAAGCAGTTGAAGAAAAACGCGGTCACCAGTGCGAAAATCAAGAAAGACTCCGTTACCGGTGGCAAGGTCAAGGATGGATCGCTAACCGGCGTCGACCTCGCAGACGGCTCGATCGATTCGGCGAAGGTCCTCGATAAAAGTCTGACCGGCGATGACGTCGCACCCGACTCGCTGACCGGCGCGAACATCGATGAGTCGACGCTAGGACAGGTTCCCGACGCGGCCAAACTCGGCGGCAAAGCGGCGACAGCGTTCACCTCCAGCAGCATCTACAAGAACGAATCCGCAGTCGAAGAAGGCACGCTGTTCGACGTAGAAACGCATTACATAGACGAGGCATGCAATCCCGGTGACGTGCTGATCACCGGGGGTCCAGCCAATGTGAACAAAACCTCGACCATGCTCGAGAGCTTTCCGACGCCCGGGTTGACCAACTCGTGGCGAGGGAGGCTCAAAACGCCCGTCGCAGACAACTTCAACGTCGTTGTGCTTTGCGCTAAACAGAGCTGACCCCGTCGTCGGCCGCTCTGCGCAGTGCGGCGATGTCCAGCTTGCCCATCTCGAGCATGGCCTGCATGGCGCGCTGGGCCGGCTCGGGGTCCGGGTCCGCGAAGAGCTCCCCCATCCCGGTTGGAATGACCTGCCAGGACAGGCCGTAGCGGTCCTTCAGCCAGCCGCACCGCCCCTCCTCCCCGCCCTCGGACAGCCGCTCCCAGTAGTGGTCCACCTCGTCCTGATCCTCGCAGGTGATCTGAAAGGAAACGGCCTCGTCGAAGGTGAACTGGGGGCCGCCGTTGATGCCGACGAACCGCTGCCCGTCCAGCTCGAACTCCACGGACATCACCGTGCCGGCCGGTCGCGGCCCGGCCTCGGTGTAGTGGCTGATGTTGACGACGCGCGAGTTCTTGAAGATGGAGGTGTAGAGGTTCGCGGCCTCCTCGGCCTCGGTGTCGAACCACAGGCTCGGGGTGATCTTCTGCTGCATGAGTGCTGCGTCCTTTCTTACGGCGGGGGCATTCTCCTCACAACGATTGCTGATCCTCTGGACCGGCGGAATTGCTGATCCTCTGGACCGGCGGAATTGCTCATCCTTTGGACCGGCGGACGGGGAGAAACTCATCGCCACTGAGTGCCAGTCCCCTCGACTTGCGGTTCAATGGTGAGGCAGGACCTGCGGGGAGCGACAATGCCCCGCCTACGGAAAGTCACGGCAATGCCTTCGGTACCCACCCCTCCCCCACCCGTGGACGCTGCTACATCGGCAGCTGAGCGCGCGGCCGCGGGGAAGGCGGCGCGCGACAGGGCTTCTCGCTCGAGTCACGGGGAATGGCAGCCGGAGTCCGGCCGGCGAGATCCGGTGGAGGTGCTCGAGGACCAGGCCAAGAGCCGTGTCCCCGAGCTCGTTCCGATCCGCTACGGGCGGATGCTCGCCTCGCCCTTCACGTTCTTTCGCGGCGCCGCGGCGATCATGGCGATGGACCTCGCGAACACCCCCCAGTCCGGGATGCGGGTCCAGCTGTGTGGCGATGCCCATCTCTCCAACTTCGGTGCCTTCGCCTCCCCCGATCGCCGCCTGGTCCTTGACGTCAACGACTTCGACGAGACTCTCCCGGGGCCGTGGGAGTGGGACCTGAAGCGCCTCGCGGCGAGTTTCGAGATTGCCGGCCGCGACCGCGAGTTCACCCCAAAGGAGGCCCGTGCCGCCGTCCTCGGCATGGCCCGCGAATACCGCGAGGCAATGCGGAAGTTCGCCGCGATGCGGAACCTCGACGTCTGGTATGCGCGGCTCGACGTCGACACGCTCCTTGCCCACCTGGCCACGGTCGCCGATCGCAAGCAGATGAAGGCAGCGGAAAGAAACGTGGCGAAGGCCGGGAAGAAGAACAGCCTCAAGGCGTTCGAACGCCTTGTGAGGGAGGTCGACGGCGAGCCGCGGATCATCAGCGATCCGCCCCTGCTCGTTCCCGCCCGCGATCTCGCCTCCGACGATCAGACGAACGGGTTCGAGGAGCGGATCGCAAAGTTGCTTGACCGCTACCGCGAGAGCCTCAACGGGGACCGCCGCCACCTATTCGACAGCTACCGGTTCGTCGATCTTGCCCGCAAGGTGGTGGGTGTCGGCAGCGTCGGGACCCGCGCCTGGGTGGTCTTGATGATGGGTCGCGACGGGCAGGACCCGCTCTTTCTGCAGGCCAAGGAGGCCGAGGCCTCGGTTCTCGAGCCGTACCTCGGGGCGAGCGGGTTCCGCAACCACGGCAAGCGGGTGGTGGAAGGCCAGTGGCTGATGCAGGCCGCCAGCGACATCTTCCTCGGCTGGCTTCCGGCGCTCGGGTTCGACGGCGGCAAGCGAGACTTCTACGTGCGCCAGCTCTGGGACGGGAAGCGATCGGTCGACGTCGACAGCCTGTCGCCCGAGGGCCTCGCGACCTACGGGCGGGTATGCGGCTGGACGCTGGCCCGAGCGCACGCCCGGTCCGGTGACCGGATCGCGGTCGCCGCCTACCTCGGCAAGGGCGAGAGCTTCGATCAGGCGATCGCCGACTTCTCAGTCCGCTATGCGGACCAGAACGAGCTCGACTACGGCGAGCTCGCGGGCGCCGCCAAGTCGGGCCGCGTCGAGGCGGAGACCGACCTCGCCTGAATGACAAAGCGTTGCGCTTTAGTCTGAAGAACGACGAAGCGCACGCTTACGCGCGGTATTTAGCCGATCATCCCTCGTTACGCGCAATTGCTCTACCATCAAGCAACAGATGGCCGTCGCTAAGCGCACTTTTTCGCTCGAACAGCAGCCGGAGATCTTCGCCAGCACGACGGAGAGGTCTGCTGCCATCAGGCGCGCCGTGGCGGCGGGGAAGGCACGTAAGGTCGCAGGCCGTCTCTACACCCGAAACATGGACGACCCGCTCGAGCAGGTCGCCCGCCGCAACTGGTCTCGAATCGCCGCCCATTACTTCCCCGGCGCCGTGGTGGTCGACCGCAGCGCGTTCGAGGCGCGACCGTCCACCGATGGCTCGCTCTTTCTCGATGCCGGTCCCGACTACGCCGGGCGTCGGCCCCTTCGCCTGCCCGGTCTCACCCTGCGCCCACGCCGGGGACCGGGGCCAGCCCCGGGAGACATGCCCCATCTGGATGGCCTTCACTTCTCGAGCCGGCCCAGGGCCATGCTCGACAACGTCCGTTCTTCGCGCGCTCGCGGAGGTGTCGCCCGAACTCTCTCCGCGGCAGAGGTGGAGGACGAGCTAACCCAAGCTGCAGCCCTACGCGGAACCAAGGCGCTCAACGAACTGCGAGATCAGGCACGCGACCTCGCCGGCCCGCTGGGCGCCGGCGAGGAGATGGCAGCGCTTGACGATCTGATCGGCGCGATCCTCGGCACGAGGGACGTGTCGCTGGCCACCGCGGCAGCTCGCGCCTCGCGCGTGGGACTTGGTTTCGACGCGCGCCGTGTCGAGCTGTTCGAGATACTTCAGGCCGCTTTGCTGAGGGGGGCACTCGAGGGTCGCGAAGACCAGCCGGCGTCGTTTCCCGCCCTCTCGTTCATCGAGGCCTACTTCTCCAATTGGATCGAGGGAACCGAGTTCGAGCTGCACGAGGCTGAGCAGATCGTCTTCGAGCGCGCGGTGCCGGAGGGACGAGTCGAGGACGCCCACGACATCATCGGGACCTTCGATTTGGTCAACGACCCCTTGAAGCGAAAACAGCTCCCCGATGGCCCCGATGACCTGCTTGACCTGCTCCGCTCCCACCACCGGCTGATGCTGGAGCGGCGTCCGCAGGCCAATCCCGGCGCGCTCAAGACGCGCGTGAACCGTGCCGGGGGCACCACGTTCGTCCATCCGGACCTGGTCGCCGGCACTCTGCGTGAGGGGTACCGCTTCTACGAGACGCTGCCCACAGGATTGAGCCGGGGCATCTTTCTGATGTTCCTCGTATCCGAGGTTCATCCGTTCGCCGACGGAAACGGCCGCGTCGGCCGGGTCTTGATGAACGCAGCGTTGAGCGCCGCTGGAGAGCAGCGCATCGTGATCCCCATCGTCTATCGCGACGATTACCTCCAGGGGCTGCGCGCCCTATCGCGCAGCGACAACCCGCAGCCGCTGATTCGCGTCCTCGATTACGCCCAGGGCTATGCCGCTGCGATCGACTGGAGCGACCTAAGGACGGCTGAGCGAATGCTCGAGGACACCAACGCGTTCATCCCACCCGAGACCGCCGAGGGGCGCGGCGTGCGCCTCCAGCCTCCTGCGTAAGCGCTTCTCCGCTCGCACGGAAAGGGCTCGCCTCGGGCTCGGTGAATCCATCGTTCGATGGCCGCAAATCCGAGTGGGGCGTTAGGCTTTACGCGATTGCACCATTCCAGTGGATTCGTCGGCGACAGCGAGGGTCTGCTGCGATCGGCGAGGTTCCGACGACACCCGAACCCACAGGCATCAAGCAAGCCCGGCCATGATCAATGATCAGCGAAGGAGGAATCGCGTGACGCTTCAGATCGGAGACACCGCCCCGGATTTCGAGGCGGAGACCACAGAAGGCAGGATGCGTTTCCACAAGTGGATCGGCGATTCGTGGGCGGTTCTGTTCTCGCACCCGAAGGACTTCACCCCGGTCTGCACCACCGAGCTTGGGTACATGGCCAAGATCAAACCCGAGTTCGACCGGCGAGGCGTGAAGATCATCGGACTCTCAGTCGACGCTGCCGAGGACCACGCGATGTGGGCCCGCGACATCGAGGAGACACAGGGCCACGCGCCCAACTATCCGATCATCGGGGATGCCGATTTCAGCGTGTCGAAGCTGTATGAGATGTTGCCGGCAAACACCAGCGGTGACCCGGCGGAGCGGACGCCGGCCGATAACCAGACGGTGCGCAACGTCTTCGTCATCGACCCGGACAAGAAGGTCAAACTGATTCTCGTCTACCCAATGACGACGGGGCGGAACTTCGACGAGGTGCTGCGGGTGATCGACTCGCTGCAGCTGACGACGGAGCACAAAGTGGCGACGCCGGTGAACTGGCAGCAGGGCGAGGACGTGATCATCGCCGGCTCGGTGTCCAACGACGAGGCGATGGCGACGTTCGGTGAATGGGAGGAGCCCCGGCCATACATCCGGATAGTCCCCCAGCCGAACGGGTCCGCGTAGGCTCGACGGACGAACGGTCTGACCAGCGAGAGCGGCTCGACCGCGCCCAGTGGTGAGCGTCACGCCGTCCAACCGAGCCGTCACGCCGTCCAACCGAGCCGGTAGGTGCTCGCGTTGAGCCATGCGCGGTGAAGGGCCTGCGCAAACCTCGGGTTGACAAGTTTGCCGCTGAGGACGCGCAGCAGCAGCCGGTAGGTCCCGAGCCGCTCGGTCGGCGTCGCCCTGGGATCTCTCGCCGGGAGCAGAAGAAGTTGGAGGAGTTGAGCTGGACCGCCCTCCCCCAGTTCAGCCATCGCCCTCTCGACGAGCTGCCACCGGTCCCGCTGGATCGCCAAATGCAGGCGAGCGGTCTTCGCCCAGGCCCGATCGCGATAGGGAAGGATCAGCACTTCGCAGCTTTCGTAGTCGCCACGCCAGCGAGCCATGTACAGCGCTTCGACAAGGGCAGCCGAGCTCTCATGCCCTCGTTCGAGCAGATGGCGCACCGCCACCCTGTTCGTGCTCGCGTCGCCTTCTCCGAGCGCCGCGGCAAGGCGCACAAACGCGGCGGCTGCATCCGAACCGCCCAGTTCGACCGCTTTCTCCAGGACGACGAGCTTCGTCAGCTGGTCGCGTAGCGCGTTCGTGGCCTTGAGGGCATCGGCTCCGAACCGCGCATCGGGCGGCCTGCCACGGCGTCGCCGTGTGAACCTCCGGTCCCGGAGCTGTCGTCTGGTTGCCATACGCGCCACACCGCGTCTATCGAAGAGACCTCTGAGGTTCCTAGAACGGTGGGTGCCAAGGTGCAGCGCGGCTACTCGCCGGACCCGGCCTCTGGCCCGTTCGCCAGGGTGGGCTCGGCAAGCTCGATCTTTCTGGAGGCCGTGAGCCCCTCGGCGCCGTGACGAACCTCAAAGCGACGGGTATCCGGCCATTGGCGGAAGAATGAGTCCGCGTCCTGTGCGCTGAGCGGGCGGGTGAAGAGGAATCCCTGGCCGTTGTCGCATGCCTCCGACTTGATCAGCGACAGGTCCTGCGGGCGCTCTATTCCCTCTGCGGTGGTTTCGATCGAGAGGGCTTTGCCGAGCTGCACGAGGGTGTGCAGGAGGATCTCCCCCTCGCAACCGTCGGCGAGCTGGGAGATGAAGGACCGATCGATCTTCAGCACGTCGACGGGGAACCGCTGGAGGTGGGCGAGCGAGGAGTATCCGGTGCCGAAGTCATCGACCGCGATGCGAACGCCAAGGCGCTTCAGGGCGGCGAGCCGCTCGGCGGTCTCATCCGCATTGCGCATCAGCGTGGTCTCCGTGATCTCGAGGGTCAGCGCGCCGGGGTCAAACCCGGTCGAGCTCAGCGCCTCCTCGACGTGAGCCACAAGGTCATCGGTTTCGAGCTGGCGCGCAGAGACGTTGGCCGCCATGTTGAGGTGGTGACCGGCCTCGTGCCACCGGGTGGCCTGGGCGCAGGCCTCGCCGATGACCCAGGCGCCCACCTCGACGATCAATCCGCTGTCCTCCAGCAGCGGAACGAAGTCATCGGGCTCGAGGACCCCATGCCCTGGACGCCGCCAGCGGATGAGCGCCTCGACCCCGGTCGGCGACATGCTCTCGAGGTCGAACGTCGGCTGGTAAACGAGGAAGAACTCCCCGTCGCCAAGCGCGCTCTGCAGTGCCATCTCCATCTCCATGCGGGATCGCACTTCGTCCTGCATGCCCGATTCGAAGACGAGGTAGCGGTTCTTGCCGCCCCACTTGGCCCGGTACATGGCGATGTCGGCATCGCGCAGCAGCTCGTCGGGAGAGGATCGCCAGCCCGTGGCGATGCCGACGCTTGCCCTCACAAACACACTCGCGTCCTCTGCCGCGCTGAGCTTGAACGGCTCCTTGAACGCTTCCAGCAGGCGCTCGGCGATCAGCTCGGGCCCGGCGGAGAGCGAGATCCCGTCGGCGATCACCACGAACTCGTCCCCGCCGAGCCTGCCGAGCGCATCGGTCTCGCGGGTGACACCCTCAAGCCGGGCGGCGACGGAGCGGAGCAGTTCGTCCCCAACGCTGTGACCGAGCGTGTCGTTGATGGCCTTGAAGTTGTCGAGGTCCAGGAACAGCACCGCCACGGGTTCCTGCCTGACCCGAGCGCGGGTCAGCATCTGCTCGATGCGGTCGAGGATCAGCGTCCGGTTGGGCAACCCGGTGAGAGCATCGTGAGTGGCCAGGAAGACCAGTTCCCGTTGGCGTGTTTCCAGTTCCTGGTGGAAGTCCTGGCGGTCATCCTCGAATGACTCGCACATCCGCACGAGGGTGACATCGAGGCTCCTCTGCACCATTCCCAGGGCTTGGCCCAGCACCGCGGCGTCGACCTTGAGCTCCTTCGCGATGCAACCCAGAACCTCAGCTGTGGCGTCGCGCCACCGCAGGCAGCGCTTGACGACCTCATTCAGCGATGCGGCCCGCTGTGAGGCCAGCTGGGCGAAGATCCGCCAGGCCTCCCTGCCCACCTCGCGTGCGACCGCCTCCCCCTCGCCGGCCATCCAGCGGGCGACCGCGACGGTGGACACCTTGCCCACTTCCTCGAAGCTCTCCTCGACGACCTTGTCGAGCATCTGTCCCGAGGCCTCGGAGCGTCGCACCATCCTGTCGACCACATCGGCGGTGCGTGCGTTCAGTGCCTCCCCGAGGCGGCAGAGCTCGCCCTGGGCGCCCTCGGTGGACCCGGACACTGTGACGGTGTCTCGGTTGGTCGTCATGTCTGTGGGCTATCGACTGTTGCGTGTCTTTCTTGACCGCCCGAACGGGCATCTGACGCGATGCATGATTTGGTGCAAATCTTCAGCTGCCCTACCAGCGTCGCTTTGCGCCGAACACCTCCTGTGCGTAGCCAGCGACCGAGATCGGCGACATCACGAACTGGTAGGCGAGCAGGTAGCCGAGGAACCCGAACCGGTTGCGCCGAGCCTTGAGGCCAAGCTCTCCGAAGGCCTGGCGGCTGCGGTGGAACATGAACATCGAGAGCACGACGTTCAGCGGCAGCACGGCAAACGTCACCGGCCCGACGATCGCGAAGTTCCCGGACAGCGCCAGCACGATTCCAATCGGGAAGGCGATTGAGTAGACGACGTCGACGAACGGGAAGACGAAGTTGATCAGCACGGCGTGGGCGCTGGAGCGCCGTCCGGCCAAGAGGGCCGTGCCGTGCTCGCGAAGGCCCTCGATCATCCCCCGCGCCCAGCGCTTGCGCTGGCGGGCGAATCCGCGGGTGGTCTCCGGTGCGCCGGTGAAGGCGATCGCCGTGCGCTCGTAGCCCACGCGGCCTCCGTCGCGCATCATCGCCCAGGTGAGAACGATGTCCTCACCGATCCGATCCGGCCAGCCGCCGGCTCGGTGCAGCGCAACCGTGCGGTAGACGCTGAAGGCGCCCTGGGCGACCATCGTCCCCTGGAACAGTCCCTGCTGGCGCTTCACCGAGGCGATGCCAAGGAAGTAGTCCCACTCCTGGACCCGGGTGAGGAAGTTGCGCCGCGAGTTGCGAACGAAGACGGCACCGGCCACCGCGACGGTGTCGGGTGGGGAGATCAGCAGACGGGCGACGATGCGTTCGAGTGAGGACGGCATCAGCAGCGTGTCGGCGTCGACCGTCACCACCAGTGGCGTCTTCACCTCGGCGAGCGCCCTGGTCAGGACGCGCGCCTTGCCGCCGTGCGGAGCGGCGAGGACCGAGATTCGCGGATCGTCCGCGGCCCACCTGCGGGCGAGATCTGCGGTGCGGTCGGTGGAGCCGTCGTCGGCGACCAAGATCCGCAACTCGGCGGGATAGTCCTGCCTGGCGACGTAGTCGATCGTCTCCCCGATCGTGCCCTCCTCGTTGAAGCAGGCGATCACCACTGTGAGCGCAGGGAAGGCGAGGTCGAAGCGCAGCGGTGGCGGGCGGTCGACCAAAAGCGAGGCAACCAGGTTCGCGTTGAGGTAGCCGGGGATGATGGCGATGCCGAGGATTACGAGGGTTGCGAGTGGCAGCGTGATTGAGTCGCCGAGCGCCTCGATCCAGGGCGTCGAGATCCAGAGTGAAAGCGCGGCCCAACCAACGGCGACCGAGACGACGAGCAGGAGTTTGGCGCGCAGGGCGATGTAGCGCCGCTGCTTGCGCGATGGATGCCTGAGGGCCCTGAGGTGATTGCGGCGCTCGGCGGCGAGGGCAGGGATCGAGCCGGCTTCCTCAAGCCGGGGGGCCGCTGGCTTTGACTGTACGCCCCGCATCCGCTCGGGCAGACATCGACCTCAGCGCGTCTCTTCTTGATCGTCGGCGGCGGAGTTGCGACCGCACCGGCCCGCGTCAGGGGATTTCGTTTGGCGCTGTGGCCACTTGCCTCACATGGATGACCTAGTGCGCATTCGGGACCGCCACGGCCGGGCTGAGACGAGACCGCCCGGCGGAGCGTTCAGAGCCTTCACCTACACGTTGAACCTGACCGGCCTGCCGCGGGTCACAGCTGCGTGGCGATCATGCCGGCGAAGCCGATGGCAAAGGTGGCAAACATTCCGGCCGCCACCTGGAGAATGAGGCGATGCAGTCCTGCAATTTCCCCCCGCACCTCCCGCCGCAGCGAGCCGATCTCCCCACGCACCGAACCGAACTCCCCCCGCACCTCCCCACGCACCGAACCGAACTCCTCACGCACCGAACCGATCTCCTCACGCACCGAGCCGATCTCCTCACGCACCGAGCCAATTTCGACCCGTAGATCCTCGTGTAGACGGTTGAAGCCGTCGTCCATGCGGCGGCCCATGTCGGCGACCCGGCCATTCAGGTCGTCGAGCCGTGCGTCTGTCCAGCGCCCCTTCATCGTCTCCATGATCTCACACGAGCGTAGACAGAAAGTTGCTACGCGTGTGTGCCGAGACTGAAAAAACTCTGCGGCACATGGGGGACGGTGACTCGGCGAGGGCCTCCGCAACCCTGGCTTGATTTGGCCGATTGGTTCGAGGTCAGCCCGACTCGCTCAACCCGACTCGCTCAGCCCGTAGATGATCAGCGAATCGATCAGGATTGCGGTCAGGCCGAAGATCGGGAGGACCGGCAACGCGAAAAGCCAGAAGATCGCGCTGACAACGGCGAGCACGATTCCAGTCGAGCGACCGCTTGGCGATTCCATCAGCACCAGGTAGGAGCCCAGCAAGAGCAGGGCGCCCCAGATGATCGCGATCCAGCCCCAGAACGTCAGCGAGCTGAACAGCAGGCCCCCCTCAGTCAGGTACTGCTTGTCGGCGAGTGCGCCGATCCCCCAAATCAGGTTCGCGAATCCGGCGACCACGAACATGATCCCAGCGAAGGTGACCCAACCTGAGTGGCGCGCGGTGGATGACTCCATTGACGTCCCTCCTTGTTGCGTACCCCGTTCTGGGGTTCCTCACCAACCCTAGAGGACGAATGGGCGGAACCGCGATTGGATAACCACTTCACCGGCAGAGCGCTGGTGATGCACCGCAGCGAGTGAGGGGCCGCCAGACGCGGCCCCTCAGCCGCTTACCGAGGGTCCGGGCTACGCGGTTGCTTCAGCCTGCTCCATAACGCCGATCTGCTGCAACAGCGTCATCAGGTCGAAGTAGTGACGGGTCGCCTTGATCTTCCCGTTTTCGATCTCCAGGACCTGGCACGCCCTGACCGATCCGCGCCGGTTCGACGGCGGTAGCTCCTGACCGTCGGGTGTCCGCATCGGGCCGCTCTGCGTACCCTCCCAGGTGACCTCGATCGTGACGGTGTTTCCGTCCGCATAAATGCCGTGCACCGTGCCACGCCCATCCGGGAAGGCTTGCTTCCAGTCCTTTCCCGCCTCGATCTGGGCATCTGCTCCCTCCAGGCGGCGCTGCGTGGGCAGCTCCTCCTCGTAAGAGTCGTCGGCCAGAAGCGAGCGGAGCCCGTCGAAGTCGCCGGCGTTGAAGAACTCGATGCTCTCGCGAGCGACGTCTTCTGCGCTCTTGATCATGAGAACCTCCTTGTAGTTGGTTCTGAGCCGATCCTACGTTCGCCGCCACCGCCGCGTCAATGGGGTGATGAGGCGGCCCGAGCGCCGCCCATGAAAACGGAGGATCACGGCCAGCTACGTCGTGAGACCACGTCTTCCGGCAGTTCCGGCCTGCTTCTCGATCAAGGTTGCTGTTGTTGCAGTGGACGCCCGACGGGAGCTGTGTCGAGCTTGCAGTTCCAGCTGCAGTAATAGGCCCACCGCCAGGGTGGGCCGCTCCGACGCAACCGGTGAGACTTCGCCACCGCGGTCATAGCTGCGTGGCGATCAAGCCGATCAGCGCGACGATGACACCGCCCCCGAGCTGGAGCATGGTGCGCTGCAATGCATCGAAGCGATCGTCCATGTGTTCGAAGCGACCATCCATGTGCTCGAAGCGACCATCCATGTGCTCGAGGCGACCATCCATGTGCTCGAGGCGACCATCCATGTGCTCGAGGCGAGCGTCCACGTGTTCGAGGCGGGAGTTCATTTCGCCGCGCAGGCCGCCGATCTCGGCCCTGACGTCCCTCAGATCGGTGTGGACGCGGTTGAAGCCGTTCTCCACCCGCCGACTGAGGTCATCCATCCGCTCGTCCGACCACTTGTCCCTCATTGCCTCCACGATGATTCCACGATACGTGGAGACGTGTTGTCTGTGGCGCGCTGAATGTGCCGAAACTGCAAAAAGTGAGCCACGTCCGAGCGACGGCACCTCGATCACCCGTCGGCCGTCGTGCGAAGCCGCCGCCCGATTCGCCGCTTGCCGCTCCTTACGCCGGACTGAGCTCTGCGGGGAGTGCGGTGACGTCCTCGGCTGCGGCGTCGGCGGCAATGCTCGCGATGCCCGCGGCGATCTGCTCGGCATCAGCCTGGGCGAGCCGGCTCGGGCGATCCTGCATCCAGGCGCGAAGCCGCGGGCCGTGGACGAAGACGCACTTGTCGTCTTCGACGACGCCCGCGGGAAAATCCGACCAGAAGACGACGACGGCCTGCACCCACGTGCGGCGTCCGGTTCGCGCTTGGATCTCTTCCTTGAGGCGTGCGGCGTCAGCCAGAGCGCGCCTCGGGACCCGGTCAAAGACATGCGTCTCCTCGGGATCGTGGCGCCGAGTCAGGTGCGGCACCCCGTCCCTTATGTCCACGATGCCCTGCAGATTCTTGCTCTCGACCAGATAGGCGCCGGCCGCGCCAACGGCGATGTGGTCGTAGTTGCCGTGGCCGTTTTGGACGTCGTGGACGACATGCCACCCGGCGCGCTCAAGCCGTCTCAGCTCCCTCTCGGTCTTCCGCTCGCCTTCGAAGCCCTGTCGCCAGTGCTCGACATAGAAAGGCGGCGTCTCTCGAAACACCAACCAGAGGCTCATGGCAACCCCGACCACCAATCCGGCACACCACGAGATGAGCTGCCCGTCGAAGATGCCAACCGCGACCCCGGCCATGAAGAACGGCCCGAGGAGCACTGCGAAGAGCCGACGGTTCTTCAGCTGCCAGCTGCGCAGTCCCCGCCGGTATCGTCGCTCTGCATAGCCTCCGGCCCGAGGCTTCCTGATGGCCATGCGGCCCTATCGGCCGAGAGTCCTCGGGGCTGAGCTCGGCAGCGCTCCATGCAGGAAGCTGATCTGTCAGCGAACCCCCGATGCCACTCGCCTTGCCAGCTTCCACGACGGCCAGCACTGACTCTCGGCGGGTCCTGTTGCCGTCTATCGGATAAGAGGCCGTGTTTGCGCGGTCGGCAGGACTGCCCCTATGACTCGACGTAGCGGGCAACGGCCTCTCGCGCTAGGTCGCTGACCGAGCGGCCTTCCGCCTTGGCGCGTTTCTGCGCTGCCCGGTAGAGGTCCGGCGTGGTGCGGAAGCTCATTCGGGGGGAGGTGCCGTGCCCGGCGAGAGAAGGACGGCCGACCCGGCGGCGCTTCGCCTTCGAGAGGTCGTAGCCGCGCTCCGCCTCGACCGCGAGGGCATCGGCAGTCTCGGGGGTGATCTCGGCCCCCGATCTCGTCCTCGGATTCTTGTGGGTTGCCTTCTTCACCTTTGCCATTTCTTCGCCTCCTCGTACTGCTCCTGGTAGCGGCTGCGCAGCGACATCGCGTGGATCACCAGCAGGCGCTCATCCTCAAGTTCGACCGCCATCACCTCCAGCGCGATGCCCTCGGCGTCATCCCCGAGAAAGACGAGCCGCGAACTGGCGTTGACCGGAGCATCAGCTGGCGGGTCCTGCTCGAAACGCAGGCGGCAATTCTCGATGACGTAGCGAGAGTGTTCACGGGATATGCGGTGCTTGGTCGCGGCGCGAGCCCACTGCAGATTCACGCGGGAAGCCTAATCGTTATGTCAGACAATATTAGCAGGCCCCTCGCCCCTTCATCGACTATGGCCGTGAGCACCGTCCTAGACGCGAATCGCCTCGGTCGCCGCCCCGACAACCAGAAGCAGGACCAAGGGGTAGTCGATGGTCGAATTACCCCTCGGCCTCGGGCAACCCAAACCCCACCCTCCGCGCAAAGCGCAAGTGGCTCCGCGGGACGTGGCGCTGCCGGTGGTCGTCCGCAGGAGAAGCGAGTTGCCTCAACGGGACGCACCGATAGTCTCGTAGGCAACCGACCAGAGGAGACAAGATCACGCCAAGCGAGAATCTCACGTCCCAGCAACGGGACTCCGCGCCACAGGAATTGGACAGCGCCATCGAGAGCCTGACCGGTGCAGACGAGAGCCTGACGCCCCAGGAAGCCCCTCCCGCACCAACTGCCGCGGAGCGTCAGGTCGCCGATCTGATCCAGATCGAGACGGATCCGGAGACGGCCGCAGCCGTCCTCGATCGGGTGCCACTCTGGT
This sequence comes from uncultured Solirubrobacterales bacterium, assembly GCA_963707965.1. Classification (GTDB taxonomy): domain Bacteria; phylum Actinomycetota; class Thermoleophilia; order Solirubrobacterales; family 70-9; genus VRUE01. The sequence goes on along the minus strand of CAVPRR010000006.1, from coordinate 316,737 downwards.
TCCACACGTTCTCGCTCGATCGCTCCAGGGACCTCTACACCCACGGCGTCGCTCGTGATCATCGCTACCGGGTCCCCGCCTTGCCCGAGGATTTTGGCGGCATGAGCGTGCTCGACATCGGTACCTTCGACGGCTTCTACGCATTCCTCGCCGAGGCGCGCGGGGCGGGGCGGGTCGTTGCAATCGACAACGAGCAGTACAGGGAGTGGGTCAGCTCGCGCTGGGGTGTCGAGTTGCAGGGAGGCGAGGGGTTCGCCGCGATCCGCGAGCTGCTCGACTCCGAGGTCGACTACCAACGCATCGACGCATTCGATCTGGACGAGCTCGGGGAGACGTTCGACTTCATCCTCTGCTTCGGGATCCTGCACCGGGTGGAGAACCCGCTGGGGCTGCTGAAGGTCATTCGACGGCGCCTCGCGGCCGGCGGACGGGTGCTGCTCGAGACCCACGGGGCTGCGGATCGGACAATCGATTCCGCGGCGGTTCACATCCCTGCGCCGGGAGAGGTCTATGCCCGTGATGATTTCGTGTACTGGGGCTTCACCCCCGCAGGCTTGGATGCGATGGCTCGCCATGCAGGCTTCGAGGGCTTCGAGCTGATCGACACTCCGGTGATCGACAGCCATCCGCGTGTGCTCGGGGCACTCCGCACCGGCTTGCTCGACTGATCGCGAGCCCACGGGCGCGCTCGGCGGTTCATTCACGCGAGCAAAACATCTGTTTTCCAGGGCCTTAACAACTCCGGAGGGATTTCGTGGTCCGATTCGGGTGAGTGGAGATGGCCTCGGCACTGCCCCCGCTATACGCGCACCGGCTCGGCCGTCACTACGGTCCGGACTCCTCGGCGGCCGCCCTTCGCCACACCCTGACCGGCCCGGTTGAGGGCCTCGAGACCGATGTGTGCCTGACCGCCGACGATCGGCTGGTCCTGCTGCACGATCCGCTGCTCACGCTCGGCACCACCCTTGACGGCTGGGCGCGCCAGAGGACCGCCGAGGAGATCCGATCGGCGTTCATCCGCAACGCCGCGGGAGAGCCGACGGCGGAGCACCCGCTCCTGCTCGAGGAGCTGATCGACCTGGTGCCGGAAGCGGTCGGCCTCCAACTCGAGGTCAAGGCGCACGCCGACCCGGCCCTCGCCCGCCGCACCGCCGAGGCGCTCTGCAAGCGGCTCCGGGGGGAGCCGATCCGCGACCGAGTCGAGGTGATCAGCTTTCATGGCGAGGCCTGCGCTGTCGCCTCCGCAAACGGGATCCCGTCCCGCCTCGTGATCTGGGCCGACTACGCGCCCGAGGCGCTCGCTTCCTGGGCTCTCCGCAGCGGAGTGGACGGGATCGCGGTCGAGCACTTCCTGCTCTCCGAGCGGTTGGTCGGGGTGCTTCGGGACGCCGGACTGAGCGTCAATGTCGGCACAGTGAACCACCCGGAGCTCCTGAGCCGGGTCCTCGAGTTCGCTCCCGATGCGATCGGCACCGATCGCCCGCACGAGCTTCGTGCGGCGGCCACCCTCGTCGTGGCGGAAGAGGAGCGCCGTGGCGAACGGCGGCGCCCGGCGGAGTCCAGAACAGTGGATACGGTCATGGGATCCTCCTCCCACACGACGGTGGATACCGGGCTGCTCTACCAGTAGGAACCAGCGACCAGAACGGTGAGGCGAGCTACGGGATCGGCGTAGCTGCGCGGCCGGGCGAGGGCGCCCTCGAGGGCGCCCTGGTCGCGCAGCTGATCGGCGGCCTGCGCGAGAGTGCCGCCGATGATCGCCGCAGATCCCGAGATTCCAGCGCCACAGACTTATTTCCCATACGACGATGTGGCATTACCTACGAGGCAATCCTCCAAATACCCACGAGGTAATTCTCCAAGGCGGGTCCTCCCTGATCCAGGTGCTCTGGGCAAGGGAGATGGCAACACTTAATACGGCTAGACGTTTAGTCGTCTAATCGTCTAGGATGTCGCCCATGCTCATCGCGACACCCCCCATTTCGCGGCGGCTCCAAGCGCGGATCGATCAGCTCGAAGAGCTCCGCCGCACTCTTGGCCAGGAGGTCAGCCGACCCGTGCGGTGGATGGGCGCGTTGCGTCGAGCGGTCAGAGCCAGCTCAATCGAGAGCTCGACCTCGATCGAGGGGTTTCGGGTGCCGCCCGAGGACGCGATCGCCCTCGTCAGCGGCGAGGAGCCGGCGGACCCCAGGGACCAGAGCCGCACGGCGGTCGCCTGCTACGCCCGCGCCATGGACCACGTCGGGGTGATGGCCGAGGACCCGGCGTTCCGCTGGCTCGACCGCGTCATCCTCGACCTCCATTTCGACACCTGCTCGTTCCAGCGAGACAAAAGCCCGGGCCTCTGGCGCACCGGGCCAATCGGAGTCACCGCAAGCGACGGCGCTCTCGCCTACGAAGGCCCCGACGCCGGCCAGGTTCCCGGCCTGATGGCAGAGGTCGTTGAGTGGCTACAGGACGGCGACCGCGACGCCGACGTTGTCGTTCGGGCCGCGATGGCGCATCTGCACGTCGTCTGCGTCCACCCGTTCAGCGACGGCAACGGGCGCCTCGCGCGCATCGTGCAGTCGCTCGTGCTCGCGCGGGAGGGGCTGGTGTCGCCGGAGTTCTCCTCGATCGAGGAGTACCTCGGAGAGCACACGCCCGCCTACTACGCGGCGCTGCGGAAAGTGCAGGGCGGGAGCTATCAGCCCGAACGCGACGCTTCGCCCTGGGTCTCGCTCTGCGTCGACGCCCATCTCGCGCAGGCGCGGCGGCGGCTGAAGCAGATCGAGGAGGCCGGTGCCCGCTGGAGCCACCTCGAGCAGCTGGCCGAACATCGCGGCTGGCCGGAACGCCTCGTCATCGCGCTCGAGCAGAGCCTGATCGGCGGCGCCGACCGGATGAGCTACAGGACGGAGGCGGGGGTTTCCGCAGCGACAGCAAGCGCCGACTTCCGACGCCTGCTCGACGGCGGACTGGTCGAGCAGAGGGGCCGAGGACGGAACACCCGTTACCACGCCAGCAAACGCCTGCGCGACGAGGTCGCCTCCGCGATCGGCTCGCGGCCTGAGGCGCGGGAGCGTTGACGTCTTCGCGTGCCGGCTGGAGCAGTAGTCAACCCCGAGTCCTCATCCCGCGCGGCACCGGCGGCGGACTGTTGAACACCCTCGGCGGAGGGTCGGGGGCGAGGCCAGGCACTCCCTGCTCGGTCGCGAAGAGGCAGATCGCCAGGCTGCCTATGGGCCGTGCCTGTGGCAGCCCTTTGGTCCTGACGCCGGCTTGGCCCGGTCTCGAGGTCTACTTCGGCTGGGACCTCGACTGACCCCAGGAGCCCACGCGAGGAGACTTCGCCGACGTTGCTTGCCGCTGACGACGCCCAGCGAGACGTCAGGCTAGCGCCTGACGATGTTGTGAATCTCCATCAGCTCCGGCTCGCCCGGCTCTATCCCCACCTCGGCCAGCACTGGCATGAGGCGTTCGCCAAACGAGTCGAGCTGCTCCTGCGAGTCCCAGATCTCGCTGACCCGGAGGTTGCCGTCCGAGCCGAAGCAGACGTGGTAGTCGAGCCCGTCGGGAGGCCAGTCGCCGGCCCCTTCAAGCCTTCGGACAGACTCGTCGTATTGCTGGGCGGTCAAAGACGCGGGAGCGAAGCGGATAAGGATGCTCACGGCGAAGATCCTCCTGGCTCGGGTGGGCCTGAACCTAACCGAGCGGCCGGGGGCCCGTCAACCGACATTCCCGAACCGCCGCGAGCCCGCCGCGCAAAGCGGGAGCCCCGGCGCGCCGACGCTGGTGCTTTCGCGTTTCGTCCTTTGCAGGAGCGCGGCGGGGTCGGCCGACGCGCTCGCAACCCGCGATTTGGGAGCGCGCCGACTCCGAGCGGTAAATGCCCGAGCCTCGCGCAAACTCCGATCGTTCATGAAGAAACCGCGTCCTGGGTGACCTGGTCTCTTATGAACGATCCGGGCTAGGTCTTGGGGCTAGGTCGGGCTCGGCTCCTTCGTCCGCCAGCCGATCTCAGACCAGTACGCAGGTTCGTTGGTGGCCGGATTCAAGTACCAGCCAGGCGGGTTATCCGGGCTGACCCAACGAGGAAGGTTGTCCAGCTGCGCCACGCCCACGCCCGTTGAAATGGCGCGAGAGGGCGTCCCATTGAATGTGATCCAGCGCCAACTCGGGCATGCCGACCTCGGGATCACCTCGGTCTACCTGCAAGGGATCGACAGCGGTGAGATCGTCGACGTCGTCCACGGACGGCGTGCCCCGGTGATACCTGCGGCCATTGCGCTGGGCTCGTAGACGACGCGCTGGCCACTGGCCGTCGGCAGCACCCGTCTCACGCGAAAGGAGCACTCCGACCCAAAGATAAAGGAGCACTCCGACCCGAAGATTCGAGTGCGGGGCCGGATAACCGTTCGCGACTGTTGTGCTGGAGCGGACCAACTAAACGGTGGAACTCGGGATGGGCCAACGTCGGCCTTGGCTGACCGGCCGCTCCCCTGGCGCTACGCCTACCGGGAGGATGCCATTCCCCGGCTCGACAGGCCGGTCTCCGTCCCTTGGTCAGCGCCTCTCAGAACTGCATGTGGGGGCTGGACCAGCCGCTGACGAAGGCCATGACGTCGAGCACGACGTCCTCCTCGTCCCCGCGCTCGCTGCCTCGCAGCTCGATGCGAAGCGACTCGAGCTGGCCCAAAACCTCTCGCCGGGGCACGTTGTGCTCCAACTCGGAGCGGACGAAATCGCGCATCCGCATCACGGGCTCTGAGGAATGCAGGGCCTCGTGAAAAGCCATAAGGATGTCCTCGTTGACTGCCATCGCCTCCCAATAGTAGGGCTTCGACGGACGCGAATCGAGATATTGGGACAGCTGCAGCGAGCTCCCAGCCGGAGCCCTAAACGGCCACGACCCGCAGGGCCGGGTGCGCCCTGGCGATCTTCTCGTAATCGCTGTCCTGGGTGACGACCGGGAGCCCGTGCTCGATCGCGGTCGCGGCGATCAGGGCGTCGGTGAGCTTGACGGTGCGGTGGACGCCGGCACTGCGGCAGTCGGCGACGAGCCGCGCCCAGCTGACCATCACCGCCTCTGAGATCGGGATCGGGTCGGCCGCCCTGGCCAGCGCCAGCGTGTCAGCGCGGCGGGCACGGGTGGCGTCATCGGCCGCGTTCAGCACGCCGAGCTGGAGCTCGCCGATCGTGACCACCGAGACCGCGACGCGGTCGGGCAGCTCGCCGAGCGCCCGCCCGTCCTCGCGGGCGATGAAGACCGAAGTGTCGAGCAGCCCGGCGCTCGGCTCGCTCAAAGCTCGGAGAGGGTCTGGCCGGCGAGCGCGTCGAGCTCGGCCCGCAGCGAGGGGTCGGCGGCCCGCTCTCCCAGCTGCTCACGCAGCTGGGAGCCGGGGAGCCAGCGAGCCCGCTCGCCGTGGGGCACGATGTCGGCGGCCGGCTCGCCGTTGACGGTCAGGACGACCCGCTCGCCTGCCTTGACGGCGTCGATCACGCGGGCGGTCCGGTTGCGCAGGTCGCGTACCCCGATCTCCATGTGCGACAGCGTAGCATGGCTGCGGCATAGGCACGTCTGGGGCGTATGCTGAAAGGCGATTCGACCGGGTCCTTGCCCGCCGGCCGCTCCCGCTTCGCCGCGCCAGGTGGCTAGAGCTGCAAGCCGGCGCTGGCCGGCATCATCGGCGCTCGTCTCGCATGGACAGCCGCGATGATCTCCTCAGTGTCGATGCCCTGCAGGTAGATGCTGGTCGTACCGAGGTTGGCATGGCCAGCACTTACCCCAATGTGCAGTTCAGCCGACACGCAAAGAACCGGATGCGAGCTGTGCGAGACGCTCGTCCCGAGATCGAGGACCGCCAGCTTCACGTCGCGGCTGCCCGGTTGCATCGCGCAACAGACCCACGGCGCAGCCGGGCTTCCCTTGGCGTGCTGCAGTGCGTTTTCAACGAAGACGGCCATCGCCGAGGCAAGAAAGACCAGCCTCAGCTTTTGCTTGGGTAGCGAGCCAGCCAAGACCTCGAGCGTCTCGATCGCGATAGACGCGTCGTGCTCCGCGTAGAGCGAAGTGCGCAGTCAAATTGGGACTCGACAGCGGTCGCCCCTGGAGTCTCCGTACGGCCCGACGTGCCCTGGGTGTCACGGCGCGGCGCCCTCGACCGCTCACCTTGACCCACCGCGAGGACGGTTGACGCAGCCGCAGGCCCGGGCCGATCCGCGGGCGCCTTGGCCCTGGGTCACGCTACAGCTGGGTGGCGATCAGGCCGATGAGGGCGGCAATCGCGCCGCCACCCAGCTGGAGCATGGTGCGCTGAAGGGCATCGAAACGAGCATCCATGTGTTCGAAGCGTGCATCCACGTGCTCGAAGCGGGAGTTCATTTCGCCCCGCAGTTCGCCCACCTCGCCTCGGATGTCCCTCAGGTCGGCGTCGAGGCGGTTGAAGCCGTTCTCGACTCGACGGTTGAGGTCATCCAGCCGCTCGCTCGACCATTTGTCACTCATCGCCTCCATGATGATCCCAGGATAGGCCGATACGTGTTGTCTGTGGCGCGCTGAATGTGACAAGACTGGAAAATGTTGGCGCACCCCGGCCGCCGCCACCTCGGGGCGGCTGTCGAGGGCGGAGACCAAGGTGTCGAGGCTGCCCGCGCAGGTCCCGAGCCGAGGATTGAGGAAGAGCACGTAGCGGGCGTTGACGGTCTCCAACGCCCTGTTGCACGCGTGGCCCAGGCCGCGGTCGGCGCAACGAATCGCGCGCACACCAACGAAGTTGCGCTCAACGTACTCGGCAGAGCCCTCGCCCCTGGGCTCGACGACCACCGCATCCAGCTCAAGCCCCCCGGCCCGCCCGAGCACCCCGGCCAAGCGCCGAGCCCAGCCGGTTCTCGTCTCCGTCGGAGACGACGATCACGCAGACGTCGTGAACCGCACTCCCCTCCCCCGCTCTCGCGTGTCATGGATCGGCCCCGAAGCAAGCAGGCGCTATATCCCTCAAGACCCAGGGCGGTTTGAAAAGGGTGCCGCTTCGCCAGCTACGAGCACCAGCACGGCCAGGCTGGGCTACATCCGACTCGTGCCATCCAACCTTCGAAGGCTGATCATCGCGCTGGTGAACCAGGCCTATAGCTCGGGCGAACCGGAGCAGATCAAGGACGAGTTTGAGTCGTTTACAGACGCGAACGCCAGCATCGTCTGCCCGGTCAACGCCAATGGCGAAGTCACCGGGTAGCAGCTGAGCTACCGTCGCCGCTGCGAATCGCGACCTTCCTCGGCTCTCTTGGCGTTTGCCGGCGGCGCGTAGCGAACCATCGGCTTGCCGGTGCTGACGCCGGAGACGCGTGGCGCGTCGGGCGCTGGCGCTTCCCGCTGCGCTGGTGGGCGCTCTGGCACCTGCCGTTCTTCCTCTTGCTCGAGAGCTACCGGGGCTTTGGGCCGTTCGCGCTGGTCGGCTTCACGATCGGCATCGCGGCCGGCTCGGTGGTGCTGACCTGGATCTACAACGGGACCGGAGAGAGTGTCCTCGCCGCTGCCGTCTGGCACAGCACCTACAACCTCGGGGCGGCGACCGAGGCATCGGAGGGAACGATCGCCACGCTCAGGCTCGAGCGGCAAACTCGCGGCGAACGAACTCCGTCGATTCCTGCTCGAACGCGTATCGCATCCCGTCGATCGAGGCTCGGTCGAGGCCGAAGCGGCGCGCCACCTCCCGCCAGCGGCTGGTTGCCTCGCCGACCTCGACGAGGATCGTCCTGGTCTGCTCGTCATCGAGGCGAAAGAACTCCGCGACGTCCAGGAGCAGCTCGATGCTCGCGGCGTTGGATCGGCCGTCGATCGAGGTGCTTAGGAACTTGGGCCCCGGTTCGGGGTTCGGGTTGACGTCAAACGCCGGCGAGAGCGACCAGCCGCCGGTGGTTGCCCGCAGAAAGCCGTGGTTTCGAAGGTGGTCGTCTGTGTTGCTGACCAGGATCGAGAAGGCGATTCGACGCCACAGCTCGCAAAGGTCGGCCGTCGCCCGGTCGGACTCCTCTTCGATCACCTCGACGAGGTCGAGATAGCTCCGCGGCTCCCCAACGCCTGCCTCGAGCAGCGTCATCGCGCTGGCGTAGCCAACTCGCGAGCCGCCCCGCCGGTCAAACCGATCGACAACATGGACCGAGCGGCCGGCTATCTCCTCGAGCTCAGACGGGGCGGCATCGATCCCCGCGTCCCTTGCCAGGCTGAGCGTGACCGCCTCCCAGCCGGGCACGTCCCACTCATCGCCTTCGGGCCGTGGGAACTTGGCGATCCCTATGCGCCCCCTCCTGTCGATCACGTGGGCCTTTGGGCGAGCGCCGCCCAGCGAACTGCCGCCCTTGAGCAGCACGTCCAGCTCCTCCTGGTTCGCGACGTCGCGTTCGGCGCGGTCGGCGTAGTCGAGCAGTTGCGGCAGGTCGACGAGATGCGGGACGCCCTCTCCCTCGCTCGCCAGGAACTCATCGGTGTCGGGATCGCGAAAGCGAAGGGCGCCCTGGCGCAGGTCATCGCGGACGCCGAGGAGGTAGTCGACCTCGCCAAAGGTCCGCTCCCCCATGCTGTCGTCCGCCCCGCTCTGGCCGTGGCGGCGACGGATGAGCATCCTCCCCCAGCGGTCAGGCGAGCAGTCGGAGAATGCCCCGAAGATGCTCCGCCTCTCAGGAGTTTGAAGCTGGCCCGAGACAAGCGGCAGCGCTGGGTCAAGCGGGTAGCTGTCCTTCCTCGCGAGGTACCCCGGTGCGTAGGCAAAGGTGGCCGACTCGACGTTTTGGCGTCGATGCGCCCAGAGCCGGCCGGCAAGCACGTCCTCGCCGGCAAGCTGGACAAGAACATCGACTTCCCGGTCAGGCATCGTCCTCGCGGGCCAAGCTCAGCGGTCGAACGCGCCGCGGAAGCTCTTCGCCGGAGCGCAGCCGCCCGATGTCCGATTCGTAGGGATCGAGCGCCTTCGTCAGGTTCTCCAGAATGCCCAGAGCACGAAGCACTCGCAGGAGGCTGTCCAGGCTGATCCCCCCATGCCCCTGCTCGAAGCGAGCCAGGGTCGCCCGCGCGATGCCGGAGCGATCGGCCAGCTGCGCCTGCGTCAGCCCACGCAGCTTGCGCCAGGCGGCAATGTCCTCGGCTAGGCCGCGCGCAGCTCGCTTGATTGCGGGAGGAGTGTGTCGCTGCCGCCGCCCGCCTGCGATTGCCGCCTCGTTTGCAGGATCTTCGGTCATGCGCCTTAGTATGGCATATAAAACTTATATACGCGTCATTAAAGGTCTTAACATCTATTTTTTAAGTCATTAATGTCTGGCTGCTGCCACGATCCCGAGCTGAGCTCGGCGGGGAGCGCAACGCCGGCCCGCGACCCGGGCTGCGACCATTGCGGAGACCGCAATCCCGAAGATGGGAGCCCCATGCAAGCGTCTCCGAGTTCAGACATCCTCTCCGACGCCCGGTCCGCCAAGCGGGCCGAGATCGTCGAGCTGCTGATCGCCGCCTACTGGATGGAGGTCGAGACGGTGATGAGCTACATCGCCAACTCGACCAATCCCGACGGGGTGCGCGCCAGAGAGGTGGTCGACTCGCTCGCCGCCGATGTCGCGGAGGAGCTGGGCCACGCGCAGGCGTTCGCGCGGCGCATCAAGGAGCTCTACGGCGCCGTCCCCGGCTCGAAGGGGTTCCGCGCCGAGCAGGACTCCCTGCAGCCGCCCGGCGATCCGCTCGACATCGCCCACGTGATCCGCGGCGTGATCGACGCCGAGCGGGGCGCGATCGAGCACTACAACCGCATCATCGAGGCCACTGACGGCGTCGACCCGGTGACCCAGGACATGGTGACGACGATCCTCGCCGACGAGCAGAACCACCTGCGCACCTTCGAGGGCTTCCTGCGCGAGTACGAGGCCGAGTAGGCCTGAGCGCTCACAGCCGCACGGCGCCCGCGGGGCGCTTCGACGATCCCCCATCTGGGAGGTGTGGGTCGGGCATAGACTTCGGTGCGTGGCTTTCCCCACGAGGAGCGATCTCAGGGGGTTCCTGCGGAGTCGAGCCAATCGCCTGCCGGCGCTGGCAGGCGAGACCGCTCACGCGACCCTGGCAGCGGCTGCGATCCCGCATCAGGCCGGCACCGCGTAGCTGACGATCTCGCGCACTCCCATGCCGAGTGCGTCGGCGATCTCCTGCAGGCGCTCGACCCCCACCCCGGAATACAGAGTTGCCTCCCAACGCTGGATCTGCTGCTCGGAAAGCCCGAGGCGCTGCGCCAGTCCTCTCTGTGTCAGGCCGGCGGCGATCCGCGCCTCGATTAGGGCGATGGGAAGATCGCGCAGGCCGTCGATCTCGCGATGCTCCACCCGCCCCTCGCGCAAGTCCTCGTAGCGGCGCACTTCGCTGCGCAGCGTCTCCGCCTGACCTTCCAGCGCGTCAGTCATCACGCCTCTCATGCGCGGATCGACCCCGCTGCCCGGCGCGTAGGCCTCCCCGGACCGAGCAGCCTCTTCGAAGCGGCGAAGCTGTGCCTTGCTGATCCGGTACTGGCGCTCGTTGGCGATCACGCTAAATCCTCCAGGTCGATCTTGACGATGCCCTTCGGCGCGCCCGTGTGGCGGTCGAGTTGGAAGAAATCGATGAACAACGTGCCCTTTGGCTCGGCCGCGGCGTCAGCCGGAAAGAGCTCGCCACCGTAGCGTTGCTTCTGTGCCAGGCGGTCTGCAGAGAAGTCCAGCAGGACCGGGTCCAGCGCGTCGAGGTCGACCCCCTTGGGATCCCAGCAAGCGTCGAAGTCAGCCGGCGCCTGCTTGGCGGCCACGAAGCTGCCGTCGATGTACGCGGTTGAACAGCCAGCCCTACGAAGCGAGGTGAGCGCTTCCCGCAAGCCGGCCAGCAGCGCAACCCGCCGGGCCGAGCCGCCAAACGCGATCTCCAACTCCCTCCAGTCCGCCTCGTGGATGCCAGGTGGCAGGTTCCCGCTCGTGTCATGCGTCGGGATCATAACACAACGAACTCGTTGTGTTATGCCTTCGAGCCTGCTCCGAAGCCTCCTGAGACAGTTGCGCGGATCGAACACCAGTTCGCATACAAAAAGCGTCGCACCCGCTCCGGACGGATGGCGCTCTCACGGGGAGACCGCCGGCGCGGTGGCGCTGACGTCCTTGCGTGCAGCCGAAGCTCAGGGCCACAGGCGATCTTCCTCGAGGGCCTCGAGGAAGGTCTCGATCGGCCAGGCGTCGATCCCATCCTCCGTCCTCGTGGGCCGATCGCCACGATGGATCAGGATCCGTCGCCGCAACCCGGACAGCTCTCCGATCGCCCGCAGGCCGGCCATGTCCCCTGGATGAATCCGGCGTGCGGCCTTGACCTCCAGGGCGCAGAGCTCTGCGCCGCGGCGCAGCACGAAGTCGACCTCGAGCCGCTTGGACTCCGCGGGCGCCCAGTAGGCGATCTCGTCGGCGAGCTCGCGCTCCTCCATGTAGGTGCGAAGCAGGGTGTGGACCCAGCCCTCGAGCAGGGACCCAGCCTCCTCCGGTGCGACCGAGCCGTGCACCCCCTTCGCCGCGCGGACGACCCCCGGGTCCATCCAGTAGAGCTTGGGGTGCTTGCGCTCGCGCACGCGCAGGCGCGCCTCGTAGGCCGGCAGGCGCCGGGCGAGGAGCGTGTCTTCGAGAACGCCGAGGTAGCCCTCGACGGTGGTCCGGGCGACGCCGGCGTCGCGAGCGATCCCGGCGACGTTGAGGAGCTGGCCGTGGAACAGGCCGGCGACGGGGAGGAATCGTGCGAACCCCGGAAGGTTGCGCACCAGCGCCTCGCCCTTGATCTCCTCTCGCAGGTAGAGCTGGACGTAGGCGCGCAGGGTCTCGCGCGGCGAGCCGGAGCCGAGTACCAGGGGGAGCGCGCCGATCTCCAGGGTGCGCTCGAGGTCGAAGTCCCCGCCCAGCTCCTCGGGGGTGAGGGGGAACATTTCCCGCCACAGGGCGCGGCCCCCGAGCAGGTTGACCCCGGCGGCGCGAAGCTTGCGAGCGCTCGATCCGAGCAGCGCGAAGCGCAGCCCGCGCTCCTCGATGAATCGGTGGACCTCGTTCAGCAGGCCGGGCAGGCGCTGGACCTCGTCGACCACGACCCAGCCTCCCGGGTCGAGGCGGCGAAGCTCGCCGGCGAACGGCGCGGGATCGGCCAGCAGGCCCTGGTAGAGCCCCTCGTCGAGCAGGTCGAATCGGTGTGCGTCCGGAAGCTGCTCCCCGATCCAGGTGCTCTTGCCAACCCCGCGCAGTCCGAATAGGAAGAAGCTGTCCTGGGGCAGGCGGTAGATGCGCGGCAGGGCTCGCAATGACATATAGCCGTCATTTTACACCGTAAAACGACAGCAATCTCCGGGACACGGTTTTGCGCTGCCTTCAGGCTGCGGCGCGGCCCAGATCAAACTGCGCATTCGTGAGCGCGCTATTGCGCGTTTGTGAGGTAATATCTGCGCGTTCGACATGTCGCTATACCCTCGATATGCAGCGGCCGAGGTGCAGGCTGCCCTTGCCGACACCCCGGTGGTCGTGATCGTCGGTCCGCGCCAAAGCGGCAAGAGCACGCTGGCCGAACAGATTGCCGCCGATCGAGGAACCCAGCTGATATCGCTCGACGATGCCGGGCCCAGGGCGGCGGCCAATGCGGATCCCACGGGATTCATCGAGGAACGCGACCTGCCGGTGTTCATCGACGAGTTCCAGAAGGCGCCAGCGCTGCTCGACGCGATCAAGAGCCGCGTCGACCGCGCGCGGCGTGGCGGCCAGCGCGCCTCCGGCATGTTCCTGCTGACCGGCTCCGCCAACGTCTGGTCGACCCTGCGGATCTCCGAGTCGCTGACCGGTAGGGCAGAGCGCGTTCAGCTGTGGACCCTCTCGCAGGGAGAGCTCCGCGGACATCGCGAGTCATTCCTTTCTGGCCTGCTGGCAGGCCATGTGCCTCGCGTCGGCGATCAACCTACGGGGCGCGGGGCGATCGCCGAAACCGTGGTGCGGGGCGGCTACCCGGAGATGGTGACGCGGCCGCCGGGCAGCAGGCGGGCTCGCTGGCTGAGGAGCTATCTGGAGATGACCCTCGAGCGGGACGTCAGGGACGTCACCGATCGGGCGCGCCAGCTCGACGACCTGCCGATGCTCCTCAAAGCCGCGGCGGGGCGCATCGGCGGCATCGTGGATCTGACCTCGATCGGCAGAGCGATCGAGATGAAGCGCGATTCGGTGCGCCGCTACCTGCGGCTCCTGGAACTGCTGTTCTTGGTCCTACAGGTCCCCGCATGGAGCAAGAACTTCACGCAGCAGGTGATCAAGAAGCCGAAGCTCTGGATTCCGGACAGCGGACTGGCATGCCAGCTGGCCGGCTACAACGAGGACCGCTTCATGGCCGACGAAACCAAGGTGGCGGGTTCCCTGTTTGAGAACTTCGTCGCCTCCGAAATCGTCAAGCAGGCAAGCCGACTCGACCAGAGTGTCAGTCTCCACCACTTCCGAACGGCCGGAGGGCGAGAGGTTGACGTCGTCGGCGAAGCAGACGACGGCTCCGTGGTCGGCGTTGAGGTCAAGCTCGGCGCGACGCCGAGGATGTCCGACTTCAGCGGACTGGCGCACCTGCGGGACAAGCTCGGCGCCCGCTTCAAAGCCGGCGTGGTCGTCAACACGGGAGCTGAAACGCTGCCGTTCGGAGAGCGGCTCTGGGCCGTGCCGGTGGCAGCCCTCTGGAAATAGCCCCCTGGCCGCCGGGGACCGTCTGCGGTGGCACGTACTGAGTGACTGCGGCGTTGCCGCCGTTGCTCGGGCCACCGGTGGATGCCAGGGCGAGAGCCCCGCAGCCACTCACCAGGACGATCGCCAGTGTCGCTGATGTCAGTCGGTTGATCACGGGTCTCCTGGTCCCGGCGGGAGAAGAGGCGGTTCCGCGGAACCGCCCCCGGCTACAGCGGGCCAGTTACACCACTTCCTCGCGGATATGCGCCGATTCAGGCCGATTGTCGGCATTTCAGGCACTCCTGGCGACGAGTGCCTGAAGATTGCCTGGTGACTGTACGTTCAGAAGTAAATAAAGCTATACTTTATCTATGTCTGACAAGCAGTCCCCCGATGCGGTTGCCCTGAACGGCATCTCCTACGGCCAGGACGGCTACTTCACTTCCCGGCAGGCGCGCGAGTGCGGCTTCAGCCCGCAGCTGCTCGCCCATCACATTCGCTCCGGACGATACGAGCACGTTCGCCGCGGTCTGTACCGGCTGCGCGACTACCCGGGGTCTAGTCATGCGGAGGTTCGGGCGAGGTGGCTCGCGGTCGGTGCCGAGCGAGCCGTCGTCTCGCACGAAAGCGCGCTCGAGCTTCACGGTCTCTCCGATGTCCTGCCGAACACCGTTCATCTGCTGGTCGACCGAGACGATCGCGGGATCAAGCCTCCCCACGGGGTGAACCTGCACACGACGAAGAAGCCCCTTGATCCATCCGAAGTAGTGACTCGGAGAGGAATCCGCGTCACCGACCCGGTGCGCTCGATACTCGACGCGGCTGGCGCCGGAACGGCTCCGGAGCAGATCGAGGTGGCCGTACGCCAGGCGCTTGAAGAAGGCCTGGCGACTCGCCGCTCGCTCTTCGCCCGAGCCGATCAGCGTGGAGGTCGCGTCGCCGACCTCATCCGCCGCTCTGTCGAGAAGGATGGGCAATTGTGAAATACGAAACGGCAGAGGCATTCCGCACCGCACTCGAGCAGCGGCACCAGGGTCAAGGATCTCGTCGACCTCGTCCTGATCGGCGAGCTACCCGGGCCGCCGCGAGCCGGCCTCGGGATCGGTGAGGGCGGCGACGTCGGCACGATCCACCGGTCGCCCACGGGCAAGCTTCATGCGTATCAGGTCGTCGCGGCCGACGACAGGAACCTGTACGTCAGCGAGCGCGATGACCAGGGCACGCTCACGCAACTCCGCATACGGGCCCGCGCCCGGTGCCTCGTGCAGCACGTCGATGTCACCGTGCGGGGTTGCGAACTGCCAGATGGTCGCGCGGGGGAGCATCGCAGCGTCGATCTCGGCCTCCTCGTACCCGGGGTTGAGCACGCGCGCCTCCAACCCGCGCAGCGCGGCAGCGAGTCGCGCAAGGTTCTTCGGGTCAGGTGCCGGGATCACGTCGACGTCGTTCGTCATCCGGGTGTTCCCGTGCGTCTGCGCCGCCAGCCCGCCGACCAGTACGAAGTCGACCGCGTGGCGCGCGAGCTCGTCGAGGATCCGCTGCGCATCGAGCGGTTCGGGGTCGCGATCAGCCGGCACGGGCACTCCGCCCCGCCTCCGTCAGACGCCCGGCGAGGCGGTTCCAAGAGATCGCCACCTCGAGCCGTTCCGCCGGCGTCCGCCGCAGGGTCGCGCGAAGGTGAACGGGGTCGTAGTCCCGCTCGACCGGCTCCGCCTCCAGCTCGAGCCGCTCGCCCATGGCCGCCAGCAGCCGCTCGACCGTGTCGACGCTGGGCGAGACCTCTCCGCGCTCGATCCGGCTGACCGCCGCCTGGTCGGTGGCGGCCCGCAGCGCCAGGCTGCGCTGGCTGATCCCGTGACGTTCGCGTGTGCGCCTGATTAGCTTGCCTACATCCACAAATTGGATTATGCCTAATAAGACATCAAACATCAACGTGCTGATCGCCTACCTGGACGCTCCCAACGGGGGCGAACGGGGCGCGAGGACCGCCGTCTCAAGTTCTACGGGCTGCGGGACATGCTCGGATTGCCGGCGCTGACGCCGGAGAGGCGCGGCGCGTCGACCGACCCTTCGCTGCCGAGGAAAACGAAGGCCGCGACGATGGCGATGCCGAGCACAAGACCGAGGGCGATCCCAATCACGAGGTCACCCCGGCGCCGCCGCAGGGCGGCGGCTGGCTTCTCGGCTGTGGCGAGGTGTGACATGAGTGACCTCAGCTCCCACCAGCCGGTTGCTCGCCCACCAGCCGCGCGAAAACGATGAAGCGCTCCTCGGCGCTGTACAGCGGGTTGCAGGCACTCAGCACGAGGCGCTCGTAGCCGACCTTCCTGACGACCCCGACATCGCCGGGATCGACGACCACCGTCCTCTGCACCCGATAGGAAAAGCGCCCGTAGGGCATCTCGAGGGTGATCGTGTCGCCGCGCTCCATCGAGTCGATGTGACGGAAGGGCGCCAGGTAGGTGGTGCGGTGACCGGCGATCGCGACCGTGCCGTCCTGGCCTGGGAATGACGTTTCCGGATAGTGGCCGGGGCCCTTCTGGAGGCTGGCGGTGTCGGTGCCCTGCACGACGACGATGTCCAGCCCGTCCATCGCGGGGGCGAGGATCCGCCCGATCGCCTCGCCGCTGCTCGCCCGGGCGGTGAAGCGCCGCGCCAGGATCGCGATCCGCCGCCTCGTCTCCCCCACGCCGGCGACGGCGCGGCGGTCGGCGGGCGTCGGGTAGCGCGCTTCCAGGTCGCTCAGCTGGCTCGCCGCCTCGCCCTGCTTGACCCGGCTGTAGAGCGAGGAGAGCGGCTCCCTGTAGGCGAGCGTGATCCCGACGTCGGCGAGCACCACCAGCCCGGCGGTGATCAGGGCGACCGAGAGGATATGGCCGGTGCGCCTCACTCTCGCGGCGCCCACACCATCGCCGCGGGATCCCAGCGACCATCCGCTGTGCCGGACAGCACCGGGTCGACAAGTCTCCCGGCGCTGCTCACGGCGGATGTCAGATCCCGCTCCTCGAGCGCCGGGGCGTCGCCGGCTATACGGGCGTAGCCCGCCGCCCAACCGGAAGAGGAGGGAACCTCAAGGCGACCTGGCAGAGTCAGATGGCGACGCTTCGCCTCCGAGTCAATCGCCCGACGCAGCTCCGACGCGCCGACCGTCGCGGTGTGGGCGAAGGCGACGAGATCGACCAGGTCCCTGTAACGGGTGCTTTGCTCGATGCGCCCGTCGGCCCGCGGGTGGCGCTCGAGCATCGCGCAAACCTTGTCCGCGATGTGATCTGCGATTGGGTACACGCGGTAAGCGACGTGGCGAACGCCAGGGAGCTCGACGGAAATGAGCGGCGGGAGCTCCTCGGCAGCGCCGGTCATCGAGAGGTCGGCAACGAGGTCGACGTGAAAGCGGGTGAACTCGGTTGCGCCGAGGAAGGCAATGGCGGGGATCCGCAGAGCGTCTGCGCCCTGCGTCATCCGCTTCGCGGTCCCGAGCGTGAAGCGAAAGTAGTCATCGAGGTCAACCGCGGCCGCCTCGCGCAGTGCTCGCTCGGCGTCGGCCAGACTTCCGTCGCGCCGGTAGAGATCCACATCGAGGGTATGACGGGCTCGCCCCTCCAGCCGAGCCAGCATCGCCGTCGCCCCCTTCAACACCCAGCGCTCGGGGTCTGTGCTGAACACCCGGCAAAGGAGCCGGTCGTAGGCGAACTGCCGCAGCAAGGCGGAGAGCTCCATGCCACTCTCCTCGGCGAGCGGACGCAACCTATCCGCGAGAGCCTGACGAAACGCTTGCGGATTGTCGTAGCTGGACGCGCTCATCTCGCCGAGCCCGCCGTGCCCGCTGGCCCTTGAGGGCCGGCGAGAGCCAGCAAATGATCGAGCGTGGCCTGCCCATCGCCGCGAGGCAGGTCGAATCTCGTTGCGTAGGGCGCGACGCGCTCCGCGACCTCGGCAGCGCCCTCGAGTCCGCCGTCGAGCACCTCGGCGGCGATCCGCCCCACCACGCCCGGCTCGGCATGGTCAGCGAGAAGATCGGCGATCATGCGAGCGGGGCGGGTCACGGGCAGGCCAGAGAGGACGATCCGATCGGCAGCCGGAACCTTGCCGCGGTGCAGGCGAACATCGCGCCGCCGCGTCTGGCGCCGTCGTGGAAGCGTGAGCTCATGCACGTCCGCCCGAAGATCGCCGACCCGGTGAAGGCTCGCAGCCGACGCGTGCGAGACAACCGCGTCCTCTGGGTCGTCGAGGCGAGCCCAGGCGGGCCTCTCGGGAGCGAGCTGAAGCCAGGCGGCCCGAAGCCCGAGATGGTCGGGCTCCCCGGCGCCGCGAACGCGGTAGACGCCATGCGCAACCCGTTCCAGCCGCCGGTCCTTCGTCAGGCGCGCCAGAGACGTGTTGCCGACGCCTGCTTCCTGTGTCTGGCGCCGGGTGATCAGCCCCCACTGACCCTCCGCAACCTCGAATAGCCGCTGTACTGGGCGTGACATACTGCAAAACATACCGAAATAAGGATATTTTGCAGCAGCATCTCTCGCCGAGCTCGCGCGGCTCCTGAGCGAGGCCGGGACCAAAAGGTCAGGCGCCTGACCGGGACCAGCTCGCGTGAAGCCTCGTCGGAGAGGCCGCGTTGCTCCAAGCTGCCGAGCAACTTTCGCTTCCTAGTACATGCGTCCTCTGCGGGAAAGCGGCATCAAGGGGATGACGCCCAGGTGGCGAGACAAGGAGCGTGGGACACAAGCTGTCCATCTCATTCGTGCTCGTCTTGCTTGTCGGCGCCGTGGTCGTTCCTGCCGCCGGGGCGATGAACCTGAGCCGGTTGATCGCCCCTGCGTCGGCATGCGCCGACCAGGCCGACCGCGACGCCTCGGCCGCCGTGCAGGAGAGGGCCATGCGCTGCATGACCGACTTTGCCCGCCACCGTGCCGGGAAGGCAAGCCTGGCCGACGCCAGGGCCCTGGATCGTTCGGCTCTAAACAAGTCGACAGACATCCTCCGTTGCGACAGCTTCAGCCACTACGCCTGCGGGCGACAGTTCACCTACTGGATGCAGCGGACGAGGTATCTCTCTGCGCCGTGTTGGCGGGTGGGCGAGAACCTCGCCTGGGGAACCGGGGAATACGACAGCGTGCGCTCGATCTTCCGGGCTTGGATTCACTCGCCCGAGCACAGGGCCAACATCCTCGGCCACTTCACCCAGATCGGCGTTGGCCTCAGAGTCGGCGATCTCAACGGCGACCAGGGCGTCCACGTCTGGACCCAGCACTTCGGCTCGCATTGCGGCCCGGCTCCAAGGCGGGCAGCGCCTCAACGCGTGGGCCTCTCCCCCGCGTCCGCTGTGACGCTGGCCGGCTAGGCACGCCCGAGGATCAGGGAAACAGGCGATCTCCGCGACCCCCGGTCGTCGTTGGCATGCTGGCTCGACCCGTAGTTGCTGAAGTGGTTGTAGTGGTCGCAGGGCGGGTCGGGGCAAGTCGCCACGGTGGTGGGTGGCGACCAGGTAAGCGGCCCAGAACCACTGTCTCAGCGGGGTGCGCGTACGGTGCATCGGCGTGGCCGAGCTTCCGCACCGGCTCCAGCTCGATCTGGATCGTGTCGCCCTCGCTGTCGTAGTCCGCTCGCATCACTTTCGCACCCGGCTACAGCCGGGTGGCGATCAGGCCGGCGAAGCCGATGGCGAAGGTGGCGAACATGCCGCCCGCGACCTGGACGATGAGGCGATGCAGCGATGCGATCTCCGCCCCGGTTTCCGCCCGCTGAGCCCGCAGGTCCTCGTGGAGGCGGTTGAAGCCTTCGTCCATGCGGCGGCCCATATCGGCGACCCGATCGTTGAGATCGTCGAGCCTCGCGTCGCTCCAGTCTTCTCGCATCGCCTCCATGATGATGTCAGGCTAAGGGGAAATGTGTTGTCTGTGGCGCGCTGAATGTGTCGGAACTGCAAATAAAGGCGCCCCGCTATGAAACAGCAGCACGGGTGGGGAGAGGTGCATCGCGTTTGCTCCCGGCAGGGGCGAACTCGTTGCAGCGCGGCTCGAACACGATCGCTAATCCTCCTCCTCGCGCAGCCCGAACCCGTCCCTGCGTTTCGGTCGTGGAGGCGGCGCGATAAGCAGCCGAAGAGCGTCGAAGATCTGGCGCAACTGCTTGTCGTGCCGTCCCAGCGTCGCGCTGGTCTCTTGCTCGAGCTCTTCGAGTCGTCTCTCGATCGCCGCGGAGGAGGTTGCCGCGCGACGAAGCTCGACGAAGGCTCGCATGATCTCGATGTTGACGGCAATCGCTCGCTCGCTACGCAGGACGCCCGAGAGCATCGCGACGCCCTGCTCGGTGAAGACGTAGGGCGCATAGCGGCGTCCGCCGCGGCCGGTGTTTGAGGTCGCAATCTGCGACCTCAAAGCAGCCGCCTCGTCCTTGGTCAGCTGAAACATGAAATCTGCCGGGAATCGGTCGCGGTTTCGTTGCACTTGCTCGATCAGGCGTTTGGTTTCGACGCCGTAGAGATCAGCCAGATCGTCGTCGAGCATCACCTGCCGCTCGCGCACGATCAGGATCCGCTTCTCGATCGCTGGAGCCGCGACCACCTGCAGCGGTGCGCCTGTCTCCGCCGGGTCAGACATGTGGATCGCCTCGAACACCAGTTCGCATACAAAGAGCTTCGCACCGGCACCGGACGGATGGCAGGGCGCGGTGGCAGCACGCCGCAGATCGCCGAACCGGGCTCGGGTGATCGAGACGCTCCTCTCGACCGAGGCAGGCCCGTGAGATACGAAAGCGCTGCAGCGTTCCGCATGGCCTTGGGCGAGCGGCTGAAGGGGGAGGCCGAAAGGACCGGGCTCAGCTTGGCGCGACTGCGAAAGAGCGGCGTCCGACTTGCGCGCGGCGCTGACCGCAACCTTTGAGAATCGCAACCGCCAGCCCCTCCCGGCGAATCTCCCAGCCCCACCTCCAAGCTGGGAAGAGCCATACCGTCGCCTCGCCGAGGAGGTCGGGATCGAGCCGGACCTCCAGGCGGCTTTCAGCCGCGCCGCGGCCTTCCTCGACCCCGTGCTCGCGAGCCGTGAGGACAGGCGCTGGGATGCAAAGGGCCAACATCCTCGGCCACTACACCCAGATCGGCATCGGGCCTCAGGGTCGGCGATCTCAACGGCGATCAGGGCGTCCACGTCTGGACCCAGCACTTCGGCTCGCATTGCGGCCCGGCGCCTCATCACGTCGGCCTCTCCCCCGCGTCTGCTGTGACGCCGGTCGGCTAGGTACGGCCGAGACTCCTACCGCTCTCAGCTGCGGCGTTTCACGCCGAAGCGACGCTGCGCTGCACCGGCCAGGAGGAGCAGCAGCCCGATGCCCGCCAGGGCCATGGCGTCGAACTCCGTGAACGGCAGGCGCGGACCGCGACGTCCAGTGTGACCGTGCGGTCGGGAGCGGCAAGTGCGGCCCGGGCGGCGGCGATCAGGCGCCTCGGCGTCGAGGTCGTAGCGCTTGGCTGCGATCCGGAGGGGCTGCTCGAAATCGGAACCCGTTCCAATCACGTCCACGATGACCGGCCTCTTGTCGAGGAAGTGGACGATGACGGCGCCGTTCTCAACGCGCTCCCCAAAATCGAGGCGGCGGCCCCAGGCCCAGGCCGGGGCTCAGGGCATCGCCGGTATGCCGACCTCGGCCTCGAACTCGGTCAACTTCGGGGGGCCCTGCAAACCGGAGTCCAGGTTCTGTAGGCCGGGAAGCAGCGTCTCGTCGCGGAACTTCTCCCAGTTCTCCCTCGAGTCCCAGACCGCGACGACGACCCAGCCGTTCGCACTCGGTCCCGCGTAATGGCGCATCTGGCCCTCGGGCAGGCCGCCCGGCGGATGCACCACCGCGGCCGTTGCGTCGTACTGCTCCCTCGTACCACCCTCGAACTCGTGGATGATCGCGTATGCCATTTCATCTCCTCTTGGTAGTTGCAGTTCGCTGCGCAGATCCCCCCAGCGGAGCCCACGCTAGCCGATCGGGCGCGCCCATTCTGCTGCTGTTGTGTGAAGAGGTGGCGAACGGCTCGAAGGTCCCGCTGGAGAAAGCGGTCCCGGCCCTCACCTCGCTAACACCACGCAAGTTCGCAGGCCGGCCCGGCGTTCCATCGATGCCGGTTGCACCGTGCCGAGACGCTGAGCAGAGCGCCCGGCGGTCCGTACACCGGAAGGGGAAAGCACCGTGGATCGAATTCGCCAGCGCCCAGACCCCGTTGACGCGTGGGCAACCGCTGTCAGTGGCCGGATGTCTGATTGTGGTATCGGAGAGCCGTCCATACGGTCCTGCTCGCACTAGTGGCTGCGAGCACCGACAAGAACGAGCGACTGGCCAGTTGCCCGCCGCCTCAGGCCATGCAGCCGGGTTGGTACCCGGACCCCCTCGGCAGCACCGCCGAGCGCTACTGGGACGGGAGCTGGAGTGAGGAGATCAGGACCTCGCAGCGGCGGCTCACCGCCGAGGCGCTGAGCAACGGGGCCGGCCCCGGGCGCCTGCGACTCCGCTCGCTCCGTCCCTCGCTCCTGCTCGGCCGGGCCTCCCGCGAGATGCGCGACCGCGAACGCGAGGAGGAAGAATGGCAGCGGATCGCCGAGGTCAGGCGGCAGGCGTTCTACTGCACGCCGGCGGGCAGGGCGCGGGTCGCCTTCGAACGGGGCCAGAGCCTGTTCCAGTACGAACTCGATGTCGGGTACACGCAGGCGATGGTCATCCCGGGCCTGCACCATCAGCCCCCGCTGGAGACGACCGACCCTGTCGACATCCTCAACTCAGTCGTCGCGGAGGGATGGAAGCTGACCAACAGCGAATTCCACTACGTCGAGATGCGGGGCGGGATGGTCGGCTGCTATGTCTTCAAGCGCTCGCCGAAGCGCCGCCGGCCGATGAACGAGCCCTGGCAGGCACTCAGCGGCGCCGGCGGCTGAGGCCGGCCGCCCTGACCGAGCGCCAGGGCGGTTGGCGCAGGCGGCAGATTCGCCCAAGGCCGATCAGGATGCGGACGCCCTTGGTTGCGGTCCTGGGCGGCAGCGCCTTGGGCTATTTCGCGGATCGGCTGCCTGAGCTGCCGCGCGCGCTCTGCTGGGCCTTCAACACGACCTTCCGCTGCTTTACCCCGCTGCCGGTCAACTGGACCGTCAGTCCGCGCTTGCCCGCCTTGCGCAGCAGCGCCATGCCCTTGCCGTTCAACTGGACGCTCGCCACGCCCTTTGCGCCGGCCGCGATCGAGAAGCGCGTCCTGCCAATCACGAAGCTGCGCGTGCGCCTGACGACATGGTGCTTTACGAGGCGCTTTTCCTTCACGCGTGCGACGAGCTTGATCGTGCCTTCGCAGGGGCCTGTGCCCACGCAGCTCAGGGTGATCCGGGCGGCGTGCCCCGTGACCATCGCCGTCGGGCTGGCCGTCGCCGTGCCGGCAGTCGGAGGTGCGGGTGGGCGCGGCGGCACGCTTCCGACACCACCGCCGCCACCGCCTTCGCTCGGAGGCGCTTCGATCGCCGCCACGACCGCGGTCGCCGCGGATGTGGCCGGTGCGCCTGGGCCCCCGGCGTTGCTGGCGGTCTCTTCGACTCTGAGCTTGTGGCCGACGTCACTGGAGGTGAGCTCGTATTCCTGAGCGGTAGCGCCGGAGATTGCCGAGCAACTGGCGCCCGCGGCGTCACAGCGCAGCCACTGGTGGGTGAAGCCGCTGGGGCTGTGCGTCCACGTCCCATGCGTCTCGGTCAGGGTCTGGCCTTCGCGCGCTTCGCCGGTGATCGTCGGCGGTTCGAGGTTGACCGGCGCCGGCGGCAGCAGGGTGGCGTCGATGTCTTCCTGTGTTGCGCCGGCCGTCACGGCGACGGCGTCGGCGGCTGCCAGTGTGGCCTTGCCGTGGAAGAACTGCCTTGCGTAGATGCCTTCTTCTGCAAGCGGCGGCGAGAAGGCGACGACGTATTCGCCGGGCTCGAGGCCGGTCAGCGTGTATTTGCCGAGCTCGCCGGTCGCCGTGGACCCCGCGAAGACGCCGCCCTTGTAGGCGACGACCAGCGCATCCTCGATCGCTTCGCCCGTGACCTCGCTCGTCACCAGGCCGGCGATCGCGCCGACGGTCGGCTCCAGCTCAGCGTTGGCCTCTGCGACTTCGCCGGCCGTCACGGCCACCGGGTTGGCGGCGCCGAGGGTTGCCTTGTCTTCGTAGAACTCCGTCGCGTGGCCCGTGGCGGAGAACTGCAGCCTGTAGGGGCCGGGCGAGAGGCCGGAGACGGCGTATTCGCCTTCGGAGTCTGTTTCCGCGGTGGCGGCCACTTTGCCCTCGCCGTCGTAGGCCCTCACGACGACGCCGGCCAGGGCGCCCTCGCCGTCTGTGACCGTTCCTTCGATGCCGCCGAGTTCGGCAGCGAGGGTGGCGTCGATGTCTTCCTGGGTTGCGCCGGCCGTCACGGCGACGGCGTCGGCGGCTGCCAGTGTGGCCTTGCCGTCGAAGAACTGGGTTTCGTAGCCGGCGGCGGAGAACTGGACGCTGTAGGAGTCGACCGGCAGGCCCGAGACCGAGTACTCGCCCTCGGAGTCGGTTGCGGTTGAGGCGGCGGCTTTGCCTTCGCCGTCGTAGGCGGTGACGACGGCGTTCGCCAGCGGTCCTTGGCCGTCGGTGACCGTTCCTTCGATGCCGCCGAGTTCCGCGGCGAGGGTGGCGTCGATGTCTTCCTGTGTTGCGCCGGCAGTGACGGAAACCGGGTCGGCGTCGCCGAGCGTCGCCTTGCCGTCGAAGAACTGGGTTTCGTAGCCGGCGGCGGAGAACTGGACGCTGTAGGAGTCGACCGGCAGGTCCGAGACCGAGTACTCGCCCTCGGAGTCGGTTGCGGTTGAGGCGGCGGCTTTGCCTTCGCCGTCGTAGGCGGTGATGGCGACGTTCGCCAGCGGTCCTTGGCCGTCGGTGACCGTTCCTTCAATGCCGCCGAGTTCCGCGGCGAGGGTGGCGTCGATGCCTTCCTGGGTTGCGCCGGCGCTGACGGTGACAGGATCGGCTTCGGCGAGCGTTGGCTCGTCGCTGTAGAACTGGGTTTCGTAGCCGGTCGCGGAGAACTGGACGCTGAAGGAGGCAGCGGGCAGGCCGGAGACGGCGTATTCGCCCTCGGAGTCGGTTTCCGTGGTGGCGGCCACTTTGCCTTCGCCGTCGTAGACGGTGATGGCGACGTTGGCGAGGGCCCCTTTGCCGTCGGTGACGGTGCCGGCCAGCGAGCCCGTGGTCGGATCCAGCGCGGCGTCGATGCCGCCGTGTATTGCACCGGTTTGCACCTCGATCGCGTCGGCCGTGGCGAGGGTCGCCCTGCCGTCGTAGAACTGCGCTTTGTAGCCGGCGGTGGCGAACGCGACGTCGTATTCGCCCGCCGCCAGGCCGGAGATCTTGTAGGTGCCGTCCGGTTTGGTCGCCGTCGAGGCGATGAAACCTTCGCTGCTGCCGGCTTCGTAGACGCTGACTGTGACGCCTTCGAGCCCGTCGTGCGTGAGGGCGTCGGTGACGGCCCCGGCGATCGCGCCGCTCTGCAGGGCGGCGTCGACGCCTTCGTGCGTTGCGCCCGCCGTCACGCTCACCGGATCGGAGGTGGCGAGGCTCGCCCTGTCTTCGAAGAACTGGGTTTCGTAGCCGGCGGCGAGGAACTGCACCCTGTAGGAGCCTTCTTTCAGCCCCGCGACGCTGTATCTGCCTTCCGCGTTCGTCACGGGGAGGCCGACGACGAGGTGCTCGCCTTCGCCTTCGTAGACGACCACCTGGCTGCCCGCGATCGGCTCGCCGGCCAGCCCGTCCGTGACCGTGCCGCTGATCCCGCCCGCCGTGGGCGGCAAGATCGCCGCGGCGACGGCCGAGGAGCGGAACGCAAGTCGCAGAGCGCTCGTTTCGGCCGGGGTCTTCATCGTGGCGTCGATGCCCGGCGTCGGGCTGGGGGCCGCAACCGCGACGGCGTCGTTCGCTTCGGCGGCGGCCGCCAGCGTCGCGTGGCCGTCGTAGAACTGGATCGCATATTCGCCTTCTTCGCCGGGGGCGAACTCGACGTAGTAGGAGCCGCTTTCCAGGCCCGCGATCGAGTATTCGCCCGCGGCGTCGGAGATGCCGATGCCGGCAAACAGGTGTTCTTCGGTGGCCTCGTAGGCGATCGCCTGGATTCCGGCGATCGGGTCCCCGCCGCCGTTGGCGCTCACCGTGCCCTCGATCGAGCCGGTGATCGCGGTCATCGTCGCGTCGATTCCCGCCGTGGTCGCTTCCGCGCCGACCGCGACCGGCGTGGCTTCGGGGAGCGAGGGCACCCCGTTGTAGAACTGCGTCACGAAGCCGGTGGCCGAGAACTCGACCGTGTATTCGCCCGGGGCGAGGCCGGCGACCGTGTAGGTGCCGTCCGCTTTGGTGGTCGTCGAGGCGACGAGGCCTTCACCCGCCAGCACGGTGACGTCGATGCCTTCGATGCCGCTCTCGGCGGCATCGGCGACGGTGCCGGCGATGCTGCCGGTCGCCATGCCGAGCGCCGCGTTGGCTTCGCTCGGCGCTCCCGAGGTGCTGACGAGGACCTGGTCGGCCGCGTGGATCGAAGAGCGGCCGCTGTAGAACTGCGTTTTGTAGCCGCCGGCGGAGAATTCGAGCACGTAGGAGCCGCCTTTGAGGCCGGGGATCGCGTAGGTGCCGTCCGCTTTGGTCGCGGTCGAGGCGGCCAGCAGGAATTCGCCGCCGTTCACCTTGTAGGCGAGAGCTATGGCGCCGCTCAGCGGCGCGCCCGATTTGGCCGCCGTCACGGTGCCGTCGATCTCGCCGGTCGCGGCGGCCATGCTCGCGTTGGCTTCCGCCGTCGCGCCGGCGCTCACCGTGAGCGAAGTCGCGCTGCCCCAACTCGTCTTCCCGTTGTAGAACTGCGTCACGTAGCCGGGGCGGGAGAATTCGACCCTGTATTCGCCCGGCACGAGGCCCGGGATCGTGTAGGTGCCGGCGGCGCCAGTCGCCACAGAGCCGGCCACGAGGTAGCCCGATTCGGCGGTTTTGCGGTAGACGACGACCAGGGTTTCGGCGAGCGCTTTTTCGCCGGCGTCGGTGACTTTGCCGGTGATCGCGCCGGTCATCTGGACCATCGCCGCGTCGATCGCGCCGGACGATTTGCCGGGCGCCACGGCGACCCGTTCGGCGTCTTTCAGCAGATCCTTGCCGCTGTAGAACTGCGTTTTGTAGCCGCCGGCGGAGAACTGGACCCTGTAGCCCGTGCCCGCCTCGGCGGGCAGCAGCCCTTTGACTTCGTAGGCCCCGCCAGCGGCAGAGGTGGCCGTGCCGGCGACTTTGCCGCCGTTGTCATACACCGTCACCGCGACGGCGGCGAGCGCCCCTCCCCCACTCTTGGCCACGGTGCCGTCGATCGCCCCCAGGATCGGCTGCATCGCGGCGTCGACCCCTGCGTGCGATTCGGCCGCGCTCACCGTCACCGTTTCGGCGCTGCCCCAGCTCGTCTTCCCGTTGTAGAACTGCGTCACGTAGCCCGAGCGGGAGAATTCGACCCTGTATTCGCCCGGCACGAGGCCCGGAATCGTGTAGGTGCCGGCGGCGCCCGTTGCCACAGAGCCGGCCACGAGGTAGCTGGCTTCGGCGGTTTTGCGGTAGACGACCACCCCGACGCCCGCCAGCCCTTCGCCGGCCATGCTCGCCGTGCCGGCGATGGCACCGGTCAGCGATGTGAGGGTCACGTTGACTTCCGTCGTCGCCGCCGAGGAGACCGCCACGGTTTTGGCCTTCGCTTCGTAGCCGGACCTGTCGAAGTCAACCCGGTAGCTGCCCGGCAGCAGGCCCGCGACCGCGTAGTCGCCTGATTCGCTGGTCTGGGTCGAGGTCACGAGCAGTTCGCTGCCGACCGTTTCGTAGACGTTGACTTTGACCCCGGCGAGGGCGTGGCTCGCTGCATCGCTCACGTGGCCCGCGATCCCGCCCGTCGAGGTGACGACGCCGGTCGCCGCGGATTTGGCCGGGCTGCTCGGACCACCCGCATTTGTGGCCGTCTCTTCCATCCTGATCGTGTGACCCACATCGCTCGACGCGAGCAGATATTTCTGGGCGCTCGCGCCGGAGATCGCGGTGCAGGCCCCGCCTTCGGCGTCGCAGCGCAGCCACTGCAGGGCATAGGAGGTCGGGCCGTTGGTCCAGGTGCCGTGTGTCTCGGTGAGCGCCTGTCCCTCCTGCGAGGCGCCGGAGATGGCCGGGACTTTCGTGTTGACCGGCACCGGTGGCACGACGGCGGCGGTTGGTGTCGACGTCGCCGGACTGCCCGGGCCGCCGGCGTTCGAGGCCGTCTCTTTGACCCTGATCTTGTGGCCGACGTCTTCGGCCGTGGGCACGTAGTTCGAGCTCGTCGCTCCTGCGATCGCCGCGCAGGCCCCGCCTTCAGCGTCGCAGCGCAGCCACTGCAGGGCATAGGAGGTCGGGCTGTTCGTCCAGGACCCGTGGGCCTCGGTCAGCGTCTGGCCCTGCTGCGCGGCGCCCGAGATCGTCGGCGCTTCGAGGCTGACCGGGACAGGCGGCAGGACTTCGGCGCTCGCCGCCGATTTGGCCGGGCTGCCCGCGCCGCCGGCGTTCGAGGCTGTCTCCTGGGCCCTGATCTTGTGGCCAACGTCCGCCGCCTTGACGAAGTAGCTCTGTTCTTTCGCGCCTTCGATCGCACTGCAGCTTTCGCCTTCGGCGTTGCAGCGCAGCCACTGGTAGGCATAGGAGGTCGGGCCGTTTGTCCAGGACCCGTGGGCCTCGGTCAGCGTCTGGCCCTGCTGCGCTTTGCCGAAGATCGTCGGCGGCGCGGTGTTGAGCGGCGGGGGCGGCACAACGAGGGCCGTCGCCGCCGAGCTCGCCGGAATGCTGGGCCCGCCGGCGTTCGTGGCGGTCTCCTGAACCTTGATCCTGTGGCCGGCGTCCGCCGCGCTCAGCACGTATTGCTGCGCGCTCGCGCCGGAGATGGCCGTGCAATTGGCGCCCGCGGAGTCACAGCGCAGCCACTGGTAGGCGTAGGAGGTCGGGCCCCCTTCCCATGTGCCGTGGGACTCGGTCAGGGTCTGGCCTTCGCGCGCTTCGCCGGAGATCGTCGGCGGCGCCGTGTTGACCGGCCCCGGCGGCAGCATCGTGGCGTCGACGCCGGCCTGCGTTTCGCCCGCCGCGACGGTAACGGGGTCGGCTTCGGCGAGCGTCGCCTTGGCGTCGTAGTACTGGGTGCCGTGGGTTTCGCCGGGGTCGGAGAATTCGACCCTGTAGGTGCCGGCGGGCAGCAGCAGCGAGTACTCGCCGCTGCCTTCTTCGGTTTCCGCGCAGCCCGCCGCTTCGCCTTCCCCGCCGCCGACTTCGTAGGCGCAGACGCCGATCCCTTCCAGCGGCGCTTCTTCGCCGAGGTTGACGACCGTGCCGGAGATCTTGCCGCCCTCCTGCATCGCGGCGTCGATCCCTGCGGTGGTGCCGCTCACCGTCACCGGGACCGGCGTGGCTTCCTCGCGGCTGCCCTTGCCTTCCCAGTACTGGGGGAGGTAGTAGGTCGACGTGCACACTTCTTCGAATGGGGCGCACACCTGGTTGGAGAATTCGACTTCGTACTCGCCTTCGGGCAGCCCGGAGATCAGGTACGTGCCGTCGAGGGTGCTGGATCCGCACGCGATCGCTTCGCCGGCTTCGTCTGCATAGGCGCAGACACCGAGGCCCGAGATCGCCTCGCCGTGGCTGTCGGTCACCGTGCCGGCAATCGCCCCGCCTTCGTGCATTTCGACGTTGATTTCGCGCGCTTCGCCCACCGTCACCGCCAGCGCATCGGCTTCCCCGTAGGTGGGTTTGCCGTCCCAGTACTGACGGACGTAGTTGCCGCCACCGCCGAACTCGACGATGTATTCGCCCGTGGGCAGGCCCCCGAGCACGTATTCGCCGTTCGCGTTGGTGGACGAGCAGCCCCAGCCGCTTCCGTCGAGCGCCGACCAGGCGCAGACCGCTTCTTCTTGGCGAATCCCTTCGCCGGTCGAGGCGTCGGTCAGCCTGCCGTGGATTTCGGCGCCTTCCTGCATTTCGGCATCGATCCCGCTCAGCGTTTCGCCCACCGCGACGGTGACCGTGTCGCCCTCTTCGAAGCTCGGCTTGTCATCCCAGTACTGGGGGATGTAGTTGAGGTGCCTGCAGCCTTCGTTGTCGCAGATATTGTTGCCGAACTGGACCTTGTATTCGCCGCTGGCCAGCCCGGCGATCACGTAGGTGCCGTCGGCGCGGGTCGAGGCGCAGTTGGAGAACCATCCGCCTTCCTCTTGGCTGGCGCAGACCATGGTCCTGGCGATCGGCGCGCCGTCGCTGTCGGTGACCGTGCCGGCGATTTCGGCCCCTTCCTGCATCTCGACGTCGATGTTTTCGACGCGGTCGCCGGTGTTCAGGCCGAGCGCGTCGGCTTCTGAGAAGAGCGGCTTGTCGTTCCAGTGCTCGGTGATGTGGTTGCCCTGGTAGCAGCCTTCCGAGTCGCAGGTGAAGTCCTGGAAGCTGAACTTGTATTCGCCGGGCGGAAGTCCCCCGAGCACGTACTTGCCGTTGGCCTGGGTGTTCGCACAGGCCGTCGATTCCCGCCCTTCGAATTCCCCCAGCGAGGCGTCGTAGGCGCAGACCTGTATGCCCTGCAGCGACATCCCGTGGTTGTCGGTGACGATGCCACTGATCTGGGCGCCTTCCTGCATTTCCGCATCGATCCCGCCCAGCGTTTCGCCCGCCGCGACGGTGACCGTGTCGCCCTCTTCGAAGCTCGGCTTGTCGTCCCAGTACTGGGGGATGTAGTTGAGCGAGTAGCAGCCTTCCCCCCCGCAGCGCTGGCCTTGGAATTCGACCTTGTATTCGCCCGCGGGCAGGCCGCGGATCGCGTATGCCCCGCTGCCGTCGGTCGGTGCGCACACCGAGTTGGGCCCGAACTGCGGGCCCGCGGCTTCCCGGGTGCAGACCTGCGTGTTGGCGACCGGCGCCCCCTCGGTGTCGGTCACCGTCCCTTCGATCGTCGCCCCTTCCTGCATTTCGGCATCGATCCCGGGGGTCGCCCCTTCCGGCGTCACCGAGATCGTGTCCGCCGCTTCGAAGCTCGGCTTGCCGTCCCAGTACTGCATGACGTAGTTGAGGTTGAAGCAGCCCAGCGGCCCGCAGGAGTTGTTGCCCATGAACTGGACCCTGTATCCGCCCGCGGGCACGCCGCGGATCGTGTATTCGCCGCTGCCGCTGCTCTGAGTGCAGTACCCGCGCCCTTCCCAGGGGTTCAGCGAGGCGTCCTGGGCGCAGACCTGGATCCCTTCGATCGCTTCGCCGTGGCTGTCGGTGACCGCGCCGCTGACTTCGCCGCCTGCTTCCAGTTCGGCGTCGATGTCGGGGGTCGTGGCGCCCGCGGTTACGGCGATCGGGTCCGCTTCTGAGCCCCGCGGCCTGCCGTCGTAGTACTCGCGGACGTAGTTGAGGCTGAAGCAGCCCTGCGGCCCGCAGGAGTTGCTCTGGAACACCACGTTGTAGCTGCCGGCGGGCAGGCCGGCGATCTCGTATTCGCCGCTGGCGTCGGTCTGTTCGCAGCCGAGGAATTCGCCGGCGTATTCGCTTTCGGTCGCTTTGTAGGCGCAGGCCTGCATGCCTTTGATCGGAGCTGCGGCGGCGTCGGTCACGGTGCCGGAGATCCGGCCGGCATCCTCCATCGTGGCGTCGATGCCCGGGGTCATGTTGCCGGCGCTCACCGAAACGGGATCGGCCTCTCCGAAGTTCGGCTTGCCGTCCCAGTACTGCATGACGTAGTCGAGGTTGAAGCAGCCTTCGAAGTTGCACGAGTTGCCCGAGAACTGCACCTTGTATTCGCCGGCCGGCAGGCCGGTGAGCGTGTATTTGCCGTCAGCGTCGGTCTGCACGCAGTTGAAGGATTCGCCGGGGCCGGGGGCCGCGGCGTCATAGGCGCAGACCTGGATGTGTTCGATCCCAGCTGCGGCGGCGTCGGTCACGGTGCCGGAGATCCCCCCGCCGTCTTCCATTTCGGCGTCGATTCCGGTTGCCTCATCGCCCGGGCTCAGCGAAATCAGGTCGGCTTTGCCGTAGCCGGTCTTGCCGTCGTAGTACTGGCGGACGTAGCTCAGCGGCACGCATCCTTCGGGCCCGCAGCTCTGGTTCTGGAATTCGACCCTGTATTGGCCCGCCAGCAGGCCGCGGATCGCGTATTCGCCGGCCGCATCGGTCCCGTTGCAGCCGCCGAATTCCCCGTTGCTGCGCGAGGCGCAGACGTGCAGCCCCTCGATCGGCGCTCCGTGCGCGTTGGTCACCGTGCCCGAGATCGAGCCGGCTTCCTCCATTTCGGCGTCGACTCCGGAGGTGGTGACGCCCGCGGTCACCGTCACCGGGTCGGCCTCGTTGAAGTTCGCCCTGCCGTTGTAGTACTGGCGGATGTAGCTGAGCTGGACGCAGCCTCCGGGCCCGCAGGAGCTGCCAGAGAAGTCGACCGTGTAATCGCCCAGGGGCAGCAGGCCGATCGTGTACTTGCCTTCGGCGTCGCTCTGCGCACACCCGGCGGGTTGGCTGTATTCGGGCGTGCCGGCCTGGTGGGCGCAGATCCCAATCAGTTCGATCGGCACCCCGTGCGTGTCGGTCACCGTGCCCGAGATCGAGCCGCCCTCCTCCATCACGGCGTCGACGCCCGCGGTCGTGATGCCGGCGCTCACCGAGACGGGGTCGGCTTCTTCGAAGCGGGTCTTGTCGTTGTAGTAGTGGGAGATGAGCGGGACGCAGCCTTCGGAGCCGCAGGACTCGCCGAAGAATTCGACCTTGTATTCGCCCGGCGGCAGGCCGCCGATCGTGTATTCGCCTGCGGCGTTCGTTTCCGCGCAGCCGACGGCTTCGTTGGCGGGACCGCCGGCGTTGAAGGCGCAGGCGTGCGCGCCTTCGATCGGCGCTTCACCGGTGTCTCTGATCGTCCCGGCGACCTCGCCCTCGGAGACGGCGCCGGTCGTGAATGTTTCGTCGGGGCCTTTGGTGGTGCCGGAGAGGTTCGTGGCGACCGCGCGGAAGTGGTGGGTCGTGCCCGGCGCCAGTTCCGTGACCGGCGCGGAGACGAGCTGCGGTTCGGAGCCGCTGATTTCCTGCGGCGCGGTGCTCTGGCCGTAGAGGATCGTCGTCCCGTACTGGAATTCAACCGCGGTCGGCGAGCCTTCCGGATTGACCGTCGCTTCCAGCAGCGCCGAGGAAGCCGTCACTTCGGAGGCCGACTCGCCGAGGATCGCCGGCGAGCCCGCAACGGGTTCCGCCAGTTCCGCGTCGATGCCGTCGATCGCTTCGCCCGCGCTGAGGGAGATTGGGTCGGCTTTTTCGGCGCTCGCCTTGCCGTTGTAGTACTGCATCGTGTAGGTGCCGCCCGAGGAGAAGAACCTGACCCTGTATTCGCCCGTCGGCAGGCCGTCGATTATGTATTCGCCTGCGGTGCCGGTTTGCGCGCACCGACTGAATACGGAGCCGATCGCATCGGCGCAGGCATACAGCCCTTTCAGGCCTTCTTTGCTCGAGGCGTCGATGATCGTGCCGGTGATCTGCCCGCCGGCCTGCAGCGCGGCGTCGATTCCAGCGGTCGTCTGTTCGACTTCCACCCCCACCGGGTCGGCTTCTTCGAAGCTGAGCTTGCCGTGGTAGTACTCCTCCAGGTAGCCGAAGGGCGGGTTGTAGAAGTAGACCTTGTATTGGCCTGTGGTGAGGCCGACGATCGCGTATTTGCCTTCGCCGTCGGTCGTGTCGCAGGCGGCCATCGAGCCGTCGAGCCTGAAGGCGCAGGCTTTGCTGAGCGGCAGCGGCGCTTCTCCCGGGGCGCCCGTCACCGTGCCGTCGATCTCCCCGCCGGCCTGCAGCACGGCGTTGATTTCGCCGGTGATCGCTTCGGATTTCACGAAGACGACGTCGGCTTCTTCGAGCGTTGCCTTGCCGCTGTAGTACTGGGCCAGGTAGTTGGCGCCGGCAGGCGGGTGGAAGGCGACGGTGTATTCGCCGTCCGGCAGGTCGATGATCGTGTATTTGCCTTCGGAGTCGGATTTGACGCAGTCGACGACTTTGGCTTCGGCGCTGGCTTCGTATGCGCAGACAAGAGCCTCTTCCAGCGGACCACCGCTGTCCGTGACCGTGCCCGCCATCCCACCGGTCGCAGCGACTGCAACGCCGGCCGGGGTCGCCGCCAGGGCCACGATGCAGGCCGCCGCTGCGAGGACGGCCAGTCGCAGCACGCGCCGGTGAACCCCGGCTGTCGCGCAAGGAGAACCGGTCGTGCAGGCCGGCAAGCCACCCGATGCGTTCCGCGCGTGCAACTTGCCGGTACCCCCGTTTCTGCTTGACGGCCGTTTGCTGAATGGCCAAGGTGCGGTCCCGGTTCACGCTATTGCCGGCGGTCCCGCCCCACATCCGGGGTAAGGGCTGATACGTCTATCCGCAGACATCCGGGCTCACCGCGCACGGCCGCCCGTGGAGCGAGAGACCGGCGGAACGTCGCACGGCACGCCAGGCGCCGTTCCCACCTTTTTCGCACTCCCGTTCGCCCGGTCCGCCCGCGCGCTGCCCCCGGCCTCTTGGGCTGCCGGGGTGCTCAAGACTGCAGGCGTGCCGGTGCAGGCCCGAATACCCGTCCAGGTCGGCGCGGCGCACGCTCATACAGCGGCTGCTCCAGCCGACACCCACGCTGCCCCCTTGATTCGGTTCGTGTCCGGCCAAAGGCCAAGGCCGCCGCGAGAAAGGCTCAGCCGGGCGCTTCACACAGTCAGCAACCAGCCCCGTAAAGCACCCCGCATACCGATGAGCCCACCGCGGTTTTCACCGATCAAGCCAATGGGGGCAACCCCATGGTCAAGTCACCGACAGGTCCAGAATCACCGGCGGCGCACATCCGGGCACGGCATGTACTTGCTCTGGCACTTGGATTTCTGGCAGTAGCGCCCATAGCACCCACAGCAGCCATTGCCAAGCCCCCCTGCACAGCCAACTTGGATGCGCACCTGTACGGGCGCCAGCCCCGCAACCACGTCGCCCTGGCTGCCCAACCACCCCCGCGGCCGGTCCTGCCCGAGAGCGTGAGCAAGGCTGTTCCCGCCGGCACTCGGCCCCCCAATTCCAATTCCAGACCGAGCTGTCCGCGGCTGCGCCACCTCGCAGCAACCGCCGCGTCAGCGAGGGCATCTGCCGCAACCGTGGGGCGAATTCCTTCAGCTCCCAAGCGACTCCCTCCCACCCACCTGGCGCAGATGCCTTCGCCTCGCCCAAACCGCCATATCCCGCTGGGCCGCAACCTCCCGGCTGGCCATCCTTCCGATCGCGAATTCCGCCGCAATGACCTGAGCGCAACCCCTTCGCAAGCAACCACCGAAGCAACCGTGGACGGCTCAACCACGGCTGAAGCAAGCACCGGGGAGTACCGCTACTCATGGGCAACGGGCTACCAGAACTACTCCGCCCGCAAGCATGTCGACGGCCTTTGGGTATTGCAGCAAAACGCCCAACCCCATGTCGACGCTGCCAACGAAGCGCATAGCATTGGACAGCTGTGGGCGATCGAGAACCACGGCCCGTCCTGCATGTCAGACGTCGAGATCGGGTGGACGGTCTCGAGTGGCCAGTACGGCGACGCTGAACCGCACCTGTTCATCTACGCGTGGGACTGCGGTGTCGGCCTCGGCTACGTCGGCCAGTCCTCGATCCCCTGGGTCCAGTACAGCACCACCATCGCGCCGAACGCGACCCTCCCCCACGACTCCAAGCTCCACGCCTACGGCGTCAAGCTATACGAAGGCAACTGGTGGTTCTACTACGACGGTCAGTGGCTTGGGTACATTCCTCCATCAGCCTGGACGCGCTCCTTCCCCTCCACGATCGAGGAAGGCGAGGTCGGCGGCGAGGTCGCCGCCCCCGAATACGAACCCTGCACCCCGATGGGCAGCGGAGGCCGCTACGGCACCGACCGGCGTGCGGCGCTGGTCGCCGATGTGTGGTACCAGCGAGCAGGAATCAAGACCGCCGCCAAGCTGCGCAGCTATGCCAGCGACCCGACCAGGTACAAGACAGGTCTCTGGCGGCCAGGCCGGCCAGGCTCCCGATTTCGCTACGGCGGCCCGGGCTGGTGCGCCAGCTGACTCTTGACCGCACCAACAAGTCCCGCCTCGCCGAGCGCTACGTAGTAGACGTCGCCCTGATGGGGCTTCGGCTCTACCACTCCGGAGCGGGCGCCTGGCGCGGGCGATCTCGCTGTCGCAGTCCGCTCGCATCACTTTTGCAGCGGGCTATAGCCGGGTGACGATCAGGCCGGCGAAGCCGATAACGAAGGTGGCGAACATGCCGCCGGCGACCTGGAGGATGAGGCGATGCAGCGACGCGATCTCGGTGTGGAATTCGCCGCGCAGGCCTCCGATCTCGGTGTGGAATTGGCCGCGCAGGCCTCCGATCTCGGTGTGGAATTGGCCGCGCAGGCCTCCGATCTCGGTGTGGAATTCGCCGCGCAGGCCTCCGATCTCGGTTCGGATCTCCCTCAGGTCGGCGTCGACGCGGTTGAAGCCGTTCTCCACCCGACGGTTGAGGTCATCCATCCGCTCGTCCGACCACCTGTCGCTCATCGCCTCCATGATGATGCCAGGCTAGGGGGAAATGTGTTGTCTATGGCGCGCTGAATGTGTCGGAACTGCAAATAAAGGCGCCCCGCTCTGAAACAGCAGCACGGGTGGGGAGAGCTGCATCAGGTTTGCCTCCCGGCAGGGGCAAGCTCGTTGCAGCGCGGCTCGAGCTCGACGAATGCTCGCATGATCTCGATGTTGACAGCGACGGCCCGCTCGCTCCGCAGCACGCCGGAGAGCATCGCCACCCCCTGCTCGGTGAAGACCAAAGGGCGCTTGCGGCGACCGCCATGCCCGCCACTTGAAATCACAGATTGTGATTTCAAATCGTTGAGCTCCTCAGCGGAAAGCTGGATCCCTTGGACCTCAGCCCCGCCTACAGCTGGGTGGCGATCAGGCCGATCAGAGCGACGATGACGCCGCCGCCCAGCTGGAGCATGGTTCGGTGAAGGGCGTCGAAACGAGCCTCCACGTGCTCAAAACGAGCGTCCACGTGCTCGAAGCGAGAGTTCATTTCGCCCCGCAGATCCCGCAGGGCGACGTCGACGCGGGAGAAGCCTTCGTCCATACGGCGGCCCAGGTCGGCGACGTGGCCGTTGAGGTCGTCGAGCCGTGCGTCGTTCCAGCGCCCCTCTTGCATCGTCTCCATGATCGCACAGGACCGTAGACAGAAAGTTGCTACGCGTGGCTGCGGGATTGGCAATATATGGGAACAGGTCTGAGACGAAAGTGCACCGGCCGCGCCGGACAGGTCGAGCTCGCCATCCGCCAGGCCGTCCAGCGAGGGCTGGCCACACCCAAGCGTCTTCAGACCATGGCATCGCGACGATCTCGCCGCTGCCAGCGTTTCGTCGAGCAGGCAGTCGAACGGGTCAACACGTGAAGTACAGGGACGCAGTCGCATTCCGACAGGCGCTTCAGGACAGGTTGAAACCTGAGGCAGGAGGACTTCAGCGCTTCCAAGGGCCACGCGTGCGCAGCCACGCCACCAGCCTCTTGGGTGAAGGGAAGACTTCGCCTCCTATCTCGGGGCGACCGAAGCCGGGGATGAGAGGCGGGGGAGGTGGCGGCCTGTGTTTGAGGTCGCAATCTGCGACCTCAAATCCGTGCGGATGGCAATCCGTGCGGATGGCAGCGCTCGGGAGGCCACGACAGCTCGCTCAGTGGAGGAGGCGAAACTCCCGCCGAAGAGGCCAATCGCGACGTCCGCGGATGAGGTTCGTAGCCACGCGGCCGGGGTCGAGCTCGCGCTCGCCCAAGACCCGCCTCGCGCCCGGCACCGCGGCGAGCCCCAGCGCATCGGGCAGGGTGTGCAGGGCCGAGGGGAAGCGCCCCGTGCTCAGCGCAGGCCTGCCGTCCTCGCGCAGCTGGCGCACCCCGGCCAGCGCCACGTCGGGGCGGCTGTCGAGGGCAGAGACCCGGAGCCGCGGGCGCCTACGCCTGGGTGGTCGGAGCGAAGCGGGTGCCCGGCAGCGAGGAGCGACAGTCGTCCTCCCCGCTCGAGCCCCCGCCATAGCTGCTGCCGCTGTACTGATGCTGGTGATCGCAGTCGTCGTTGCAGTCGCCGTCATGGCTGGACCCGGTGGTGAAGCTGCTCCAGTGCTGCTCGCAGGGATCGTTGCAGTCGCCGTCATGGCTGGACCCGGTGGTGAAGCTGCTCCAGTGCTGCTCGCAGTCGTCGTTGCAGTCGCCGTCATGGCTGGACCCGGTGGTGAAGCTGCTGAAGTGGCTGTGGTCGTGGCAGGGTGGCTTGGGGCAGTCGCGGCGGTGGGGCCTCTTCGGCGGCTGGCCGTCGTGGTGGCCGCTGCCGCCGGCCCAGCCGTCGCTCTTCCAGGGGCCGCAGCCGGGCTTGGGGTGGTACTGCCAGTAGC
The DNA here is from genome assembly GCA_963707965.1 of uncultured Solirubrobacterales bacterium. Lineage (GTDB taxonomy): Bacteria > Actinomycetota > Thermoleophilia > Solirubrobacterales > 70-9 > VRUE01. Next base: position 278,608 of record CAVPRR010000006.1, on the reverse strand, counting down.
CGGCGTTGCCATCATGGGTCGACCCGCCGCCCCCCGCCACCGCGATCGCCGCGCCGGCGCCGAGAAGCGCAACCGTGCTGAGGATCGCTGCAAGCCGGCGCATGAGAAGAAGATAGAGCGAGTCGACGGCTGGATCGCCGCTTTGGAGCCAAATGGCACCTATTTCAACCTCCGCCGAAAGTGGGACGCGAAGCGGGCCTCAGGGAGCCGAGTAGCGCCCTCCCCTGGTGCGGTGCACGCGGCTCACGCCGCGGCGCGGACCGCGACATCCAGGGTGACCGCGCGGTCGGGAGCGGCGAGGGCCGCGCGAGCGGCTGCGACCAGAGCCTCGGCGTCGAGCCCGTGGCGGGTGGCCGCTGAGGGGCTCGTCCACACCGAGATCGGGAAAATGGAACTGTAGCCGCGCGCGTCGCTGGCTCCTTTAGCGACCTACCGAACCCGATGCGGTGCTTTGGCCGTGCGGGCGGGGAGATCATTGACGGCTACTGCCCTCTTGCTCCGAAGCACGCCTGAGAGCATCGCCACACCCTCCTCGGTGAAGACATACGGCGGATAGCGACGACCACCGTGCCCGCCGCTTGAGGCGCCAATCTGACTCCTCAAGTCCGCGTACTCATCCCTGGTCAGCTGGAACATGAAATCTGCCGGGGATCGCGTCTCGCATTTCGTTGCACCTGCTCGATCAGACCTTGGTCTCGACGCCGTAGAGATCAGCCAGATCGTCGTCGAGCATCACCTGCCGCTCGCGCACGATCAGGGCCCTCTCCAAGTTTGCTGTCCGACGTATAACGGAATATATTAGCTCTATGTCGGACACGGGCGGAATAGACCATGAGGGTCTCTATAGGACGGCCGAATCGCAGGCCGGCTACTTCACGAGGCCGCAGGCGCTTGCCAGCGGCATGGACGGCAGCACCCTTCAGTACCACGCCCGTCCCGGCGGTCGGTACGAACGCATTCGCCGGGGCCTTTACCGACTCCGGCACTTCCCATCCAGCCCCCATGAGCACGTTGTGGCTGCCTGGCTTCCGCTCCGCAAAGCCGGCGCGGTGGTCTCGCACGAGAGCGCGCTCGAGCTCTATGAGCTCTCCGACGTCATTCCCGCTGCGGTTGACATCTCCCTCCCCCGCTCCAAGCGGGGTCAGCGCCCCCGCCCCGGCGTTCGCCTACACACGGTCGTGCGTGCGCCCGGGCCGCGCGAGGTTCGCAGCCTGCACGGAATGACGGTGACGGGCCCCGAGCGCACAATCGTCGACGCCCTCGAAGCGGGCACCCAGCCCGAGCAGGTCGACTTCGCCATCCGCCAGGCCGTCCAGCGAGGGCTGACCACACCCGAGCGTCTTCAGACCATGGCATCGCAACGGTCTCGCCGCTGCCAGCGTTTCGTCGAGCAGGCAATCGAGCGGGTCGCTGCGTGAAGTACAAGGACGCGGTCGCGTTCCGACAGGCCCTTCAGGACCGGTTGAAATCCGCGGCAGGAGGAGACGGCGCCATCACCCCCATCCGAGTGGGCAGCACCGTTCCGTGAGCTCGCAGATCAAGTTGGTGTCCCCGGCGAACTCGAAGCGGGCTACGCAATCGCATGTGGCCTGCTCGACCCTTTGCTCGGCGAAGAGATCCAGAGTGGAACATGGCAGCCTGAGCAACAGCGCTGGGGCGATCATCGCTGAGCCTGGTTCACCGGCACCGCCCGCGAGCCGGTGGGTAGGACTCGGCGGACTCGGCGGCAGCTGAGGCTAACGAGCCGTTAGCTCGGGCTTGAGAACCCGGGTGCTGCCATCGGCCGAAACGAGGACGACCGAAAGACCTTCGTCTGCGGCACGCTCGATGTCATGGCCAGCCGAGGGGGTATCGGCGTCGATGAACGCAGCTCGCTCCGGATAGGGCGAGCGCCCCTCGATCGCGAGGTCGATTGCTTCGTCCATCACCTTGGCGGCGGGAGAGCGATTGCTGTCGCTGCTCATTGGCTTTCCCATCCTTCGATCATCTCGAGGTATCCGCCTTCGATCTCCTCAATTGCAGCGCGCATTCCTTCGCCAAGGGTACCGCTGTGAAAGGGCGCCCCGGCCTGCTTGCCCTCGCTGCGGGTGTGTCGGTGCATCTCGTTGTGCCCGTGAGTGCCGTCGTAGACGCGAATCGTCTCCGTCTCCTCCTCGGTGCCAAGCAGCAGAACCACCGCGTAGTCAACGACATCGCGACCCTGCGTCGTGAACTGAACGCGCAACAGCGCCCCGAGCGCGTGATCGAGAATCCGGCGGTAGTAGGCGCTCACAAAGTCCAGATCTCCTTCTCGGCTGAGCCGTCCGTCGCCATGCAATCGACGCTACGACTTGAAGTCACAGATTGTGATTTCAAGTAGTTGAACTCCTCAGCGGAAAGCTGGAACATGAAGTCAGCGGGGAAGCGTTTCGCGTTTCGATTGCACCTGCTGGATCAGGACCCTGGTCTCGACGCCGTAGAGATCAGCCAGATCTTCGTCGAGCATCACCTGCCGCTCGCGCACGAGCAGGATCCGCTTCTCGATCGCTGGAGCCGCGACCACCTGCAGCGGTGCGCCTGTCTCCGCCGGGTCAGACATGTGGATCGCCCCGAACACCAGTTCGCATACAAAAAGCTTCGCACCGGCGCCGGACGGATGGCAGGGCGCGGTGGCAGCAAGCCCGGGCGGCTACACCCGGGTGCGGAGAGGTGCATCGCGTTTGGCCCCAGCAGGGGCCGAGCTCGATGCAGTTGTGGAAGGAGGCGCCGCCGGCGCTCAGCCGCGGCGGGTCCCGCCGAAGCGAGGCTGCGCTGCGCCGACCAGAATGAGCAGTAACCCGATGTCCGCCAGGGCCAGGACGTCGAACCCCGTGAACGGCAAGCCGCCGGCCGCCGTCCGAGGTGGCCTTGCCCGCGACCTGGTGGACCCCTTCGACGCCGTGACCTTCCTGGGCTGGGGGAACTGGCTGGGACGCGCGCGAAGTAGGCCGGGTCCTTCAGCGGCTCGAAGACGCCAGTGGGTCCTTGCGGTCCGCGACCCCAGCCCACCTCCAAGCTGGGAAGAGCCATACCGTCGCCTCGCCGAGGAGGTCGGGATCGAGCCGGACCTCCAGGCGGCTTTCAGCCGCGCCGCGGCCTTCCTCGACCCCGTGCTCGCGAGCCGTGAGGACAGGCGCTGGGATGCGAAGGGCCGGACATGGACGACGCCAGGGGACACGGAGTAGACGAGCCGTGCAGCGTGAAGCGACTCAGTCGCGCCTGGATCCACTCGCCCGAGCACAGGGCCAACATCCTCGGCCACTACACCCAGATCGGCGTTGGCCTGCGGGTCGGCAACCTCAACGGCGACCAGGGCGTCCACGTCTGGACCCAGCACTTCGGCTCGCATTGCGGTCCGGCGCCGAAGCAGGCGGCGCATCCGCGCGAGAAGGTTTCCCGCGCGACGTTGTGACGCCGGCCGGCTAAAGCCCAGCCAGCAGAAGGTACAGAAAGCGAGGTGCATCGCGTTTGCCCCCGGCTGGGCGCGCTCCCAGCTTGCCGCCAGCTCGTCTCGGTGCAACTGCGCCCATTCGAGTGCTCGCGGTGGTGCATGGTGATCACGATCCCGTGGAAGGCGCTTATCCGCGGCACACAGGGTCAAGGCCCTGGCGAGGGATGTCTCTCCCCGGCGCAGCTGCGTGAGCTTGTAGAAGACGACTTCTCGGTTGCCCCTACTTCAGCAGGCCCGCCCTGCGGAAGAACCTGCGCCGCTCAGCGGCACGCCGCTCGGAGATGCGAAGAACGTGGCCGATCAGCCGCGAGGTCTCTTCTCCCCTGCGGACAACCTGCCGGATCTCCTCACGCCGGCGCCGGTACTCCTCGGTATCCCGGTCTCTCATGGACCCGTCCATCCGAGCGCCATCTTACCGGCGCTCCCCACCGGGCCCGGCCTCTTCCTCGGCCAGCTTCGTGTCGAGCTCATCCACTCTGGCTTGCGCTGTCATGAGCATGTCCCGCAGCAACGCGTTTTCGCTCTCCAGATCGCCAACCTGCGCCGACACCTCCACCGGCCCCACCCGGGCTAGCCACTGCCGCCGGGCCACCAGGGCAGCCACCGAGGCGACGACATAGGCCGCTGCGGCGATGATCGCCAGGCGAGTGGCCGCAAGGACCGCGCCGCTCGCGAAGAGGCTGTCGAGGAAGCCGGGGTTGCGCGGGACGGGGGAGCCACTCAGCACGGTATCGCCGATTGCCCAGACGCCCGCCAGGCCGAGCACGGCGAGCGCCGCGGGGACGAGCAGCCGCATAAGCGCGGCGGCCAGAATTTCGGTTGCCCTCCTGCGGCGGTCATGGCCTGTCATGCACCGACTGTAGGACGGCCGGCCTCACGTGTGATGCGCACAAACGAACAATTCAGCAACGGCATTCCGGACAGACGACCGAACGAGCAGGTTGAGAGCACGAGACGCCCAGGGGAGGCGCCGATGACTCAGCCGAGAGCCCCGGCTCACAGCGCCGAGCGCTCGGCGAGCGGCACGCGACCCGTGAACACAGTCGACAGGGCCGCGCGGGCCGCCTGGCGACGCGAGCCGTCGGGGCGCCGCGAGAGCGCGCAGCGGGCGAGGCGCAGCGGTAGAGGACGGCGGGATCCGCGAGCACGCCTGTGACATCCTCGACGGCGGCGAGGAGGCATTCCGCACCGCAATGGAGCAGCGGCTGAAGAACGAAGCCGAGCCAGCCGCTTCCGGGCGCGGTGCCACCCCCGCCTCGATCATGGGCAAGGCCATACGCGGAACTGGCTCGGGAGGTCGGAATCGGGACGGATATTGAACTGGCCATGCTGCGGCTGCCGACCTGCTGGATCCGGCGCTCGGGTCGGATGAAGCGGGTCGTTGGGACCCGAAAGCACGGTGTTGGCGTCACTGTCTCTGTCTCTCTCAGGCAAGTGCCGGCTGCCCAGCCCGGCAGGCGACGTCAGGGCACTCACTTCAAGCGCCCGATTTGGACGATGCCGTGTGTTTGTGCAGAGCACCGTGTTAGGGACAGGCGACGGCGCGCCAGGCAACGATATGGAACTGTTCGCGGTAGGCGATGCAGCGACCGCTGCGGGTTACGTCGAGGGCGATGTGGGTCTCATGGTCGGCCTCGATCTTGGTGCCGAGCGCGGCAGCACCGCCGTCGAGCAAGCCGCCGCAGGCGACCTTGAGCCCGGCTGAGAGCGCGCGGTACGTCCAGAGCCCCCGACAGCACCCGCTCCCGGACCGGTCTCGGCTGTCGCCCCGGCGGCAACGACGCCGACGACACCCGCGAAGACATCAGCAAAGTACGCCACAGGCCTTGCCGGCCACCGGTCCGAGCCAGTTGCCGGTCTGCAGGGCGTTGGCGATCGCCATCGTGTCGCAGGCGGTGTCGACCCCATGCGAAAGCGGTCCGCCCCCGAAGGTCGCGGCGGCAGCGATCAATGAGCACTTCATTCCCGGCGAGAGGTTGAGGCCCTCAGGTGCGCCGAACCCAGCGCAGACTTGGTACAGGCTTTCGGTGCGGTCGTAGACCGTTTCCTTGCCGCCGAACTTCTTCGAAGTTATCCTCTTGCCACCCGGGTACGCTTCGACACAGGGGTCGAGGTGACGGCCCACCGCGGGCGGCGGTGCCGGTGGCAGAGGCAACCCCTTTTTGAACACGTCGATCGTCACTGTCACCTCGCTGAGATTGGCCGGCGGTGCGGTCACGGTAAGCGCCCAGGGCCCAACCAGGGGGTTCTTTCCGCTCAGCAGCGCGTAGGTGGGTTCGTTTACGAAACCCTCGCCGGGGAGTAGCGCGGCTGGGGTCATCGTCGTGCCGTCGGGGCGCTGTGCGGAAACCGCCACCGCGCCCGAGGACCACGAGGCCAGGGCGCGGAATTCGGCGTCGCCGGGCTCGATCGCGAAGGGTGTGTTCCGCGATTCGCCGGGCCTTAGCTGGAACGATTCGGTGATGCTTTGAGCGCCGCAGGTGAGACTGGAGATGATACGGCCGAAGACCGACTGCAACTGGCCCGCAGCGGTGGCGTTGAAGAACTGCCCTCCCGCCCGCGCCGCGATCCCCGCCAGAACCGCTTCCGATTCGGGGTAGTCGTCGGCACCCAGCCCGATCGTATAGATCGGCGTGCCGCTGGCGGCGATTGCTTGGTCGGCGGTAAATTCGGGATAGTTCGGCAACCCATCGGAAAGAAAAACGACGGCTTTGCGGTCGGCCGTTGGCATCGTCGCCAGCTCCGCTTGTGCGGCGAGGAACGCCTCTTCGTAGTCGGTACCGCCTTCGTCGAAGAGCAGGGAGGCGTCGCTCTTTAAGCCCGGCCGCGAGGCCGGGCCGACGAGCGTGGCACCGAAGACCTCCCAGGCGTATTCGTTGAAGTTGGTCGCCGCCGCCAGGGACCCGTCTGGAAGCTGGTCGAGTCCGACCGAGATCGCCTGGGCGCGCAGGTGCGCCGGGTCGCTTTCGAGCATCGAGCCGGAGTCGTCGGTTACGAAGACGATGCCGAGCTGGGCCGGCGACACACAAGGGGCGGCGGAGGCGGAGGCGAGCGAACTCGAAGCGGTCCGCTTCGCACCTCTTTGCACGGGGTGGGCGTGTTGCCTCTCCCGCCCGCCTTTGCCATTGCTGTGGTGCCGGTGCTTGAGGCGGGCGGGCACGAGCGCCTTGCGGCGGGATGCAGCGTTGGAGTTGCCCCCGGCCACCCAGGCCGAGACATGCAGTTGGCGCTTCCTCGCCCGCGGGTGCTTCAACTTCACCTGGAACCAGAGCCGAACCGTGCGCTTCCGCTTGATCTTGCGCAGGATCCAGTCAGGCGGAGCGACCGCGGTAGCGGATCGAGCCGCCGCGGACGATGCCCGCCACGCGACCGCTCTTGCGGGAGACCGACGCACAGGCACGCACCGAAGTCGCCGTCCACTTGCGCTTGTTGCGGACACGCAGCCGCAAGCCGACCCTCCCAGGGCGGTCAACCCCCGGCAGGTGTTCGACTGCCACTGCGAAGTCGCGCACCTTGCGGCGCTTGCGCGCGGCGCTGGCCGAGGCACGGTCACGGTAGCGCGGTACGTCATTGCGCAACAGAATGCCTCCGTGCGCAGCGAGCACCTCAGCCCGCCCCGGCAGCAGCGCCGCCACCGCGGTCCGGCGAAGCGGCGGCGGACGGTGCCAACAGAATCGCGCTGCCCATGGACGCAACGAATACCCACATCCATACCCGCAATCCGAGCACTGCGCTACCCCCTGTCGATCGCTCGGGTGCCACGCTATCGCCTTTTGAGCAAACGCAGAAGTTGCGCCACCTCTGCAGATGGGGAGGTGACATCGACGCCACGCGTGCGAGTTGGTTATCGACGTGAGCAAACCAAACCGAGTGTCAACGCGATCAAGAGCAAGCCTCGATCTCAATCCGCCTGCCCGGCAGATCCCGTCGATGCGGTTCGAGGCCGCTCGGAGTGCGCAGGACAGGTGGCCGAACGAGTCAGGTGAGAGCACAGCTCAGAGCGCCGAGTGCTCGGTGAGCGGCACGCGACCCGTGAACACAGTGGAGAGGGCCGCGCGGGCCGCCTGGCGACGCGAGCCGTCGGGGCGCCGCGAGAGCGCGCAGCGGGCGAGGCGCAGCGCGTAGAGGACGGTGAGCGCCGAGCGGTAGTCGGCGGCCAGGTCGGGGAAGTGCTTGCGGGCGAACTGCATCCGCCCGTAGGCGGCCTGGGACTCCAGGAGCGCCGCCTCCCGCGGAGGGGACTCGTGCCGGCCGGGCGGTGAGGCAGGGCATGTAGAGGAGCTCCCACCCCGCCCGCCGCAAGCGCTGGCAGAGGTCCATCTCGGCGGCGAGATGGAAGAGGCGCTCGTCAAACCAACCGACCCACTGAAGCGCCGAGGAGCGCACGAGCATCGGGCCCGAGGTCCACTCGCAGGGCCTCGCCTGCGCGTAGCGGCCGGGGTCGAGCTCGCGCTCGCCCAGCACCCGCCTCGCACCCGGCACCGCGGCGAGCCCCGGCGCATCGGCGAGCGTGTGCAGGCCCGAGGGGAAGCGCCCCGTGCTCGGCGCAGGCTCACCTAGCCTGGTCGGGTTAACCCTTTCGGCGTTCAGTGATGATGGTGGTGGTCCGGCGGGTCCGGACAGTCGCCGCGATTGTGGTCCTTCGGGGCTGGCCCTCGTGCCGCCCGCTGTGGCCCGCGTGGCCGTCGCTCTTGTGGGGCCCGCAGCCCGGCTTGCCGTGGTACTGGTCATGCCCGGCGTTGCCGTGATGTGTTGATCCACCACCCCCGGCGACCGCAACCGTGGCGCCAGCGGCTACCAAGGCCAACGTGCTGAGGATGACTGCCAGTCGGCGACGCATGGCTCAAAGATAGATCGAATCCGCGGGTGAGTTGGTTCTTTCGCGGTCAAATGGCACTTATTTCAACCTCCCCGCCGACGTCGCTTCTGCCCGGATCTGCGGCCGACGCGCTCAGCGGTGGGTTGAGCGCAGTTCCCGTCAGGCGCGATCCCGGGTCTCTGAGGGCTGGCGGGATGGCGGCTCCGTGCGTGCAGCGGCTCGCAGCAGCTGGTGCAGCCCGCGAAGGTGTCCTCCAGGTCTCGCAGCTCGCGATGGGGCTGCGTCAGCCGCCGCTGTCCACGCCCGCTCCCGGGGGTCCAAGCGGGCCCCTGCTGGCGCACGGCGAGGCCGTGGTGTTGGGTGCCCGGTCTCCGGGGTCTGCGGCCAAGGCCTGCTCGTTGCCGCCGCACGCTGACCGTAACGACCTTCGTCGACGTCGCAATAGGCCATGACTGTGTATGGCGCCGGCCGTTCGCCCTCGGCCGACAGAGCGCTGTGCGCGTCATCCCGTGCCTGCCGGCAATTCCCCGCCTGCATGGCGTCGATCGCCGAGTCGAGGTGGGCCTGCGAGACCGCGACCCGAGCGGGGACGATCGCCACGAAAAGGCAAGCCACCAACCCGCCGACCCGTAGGACGGCGTTGCGTGTGTCCCGCCTGTAGCTGCGGCGACGACGCCGCAGCGACCGCGCCAAGGCAGCGCCGCCCAACGCGAATAACCACAGCGTCACCGCCGGCATCTGCCAGTCCCAGTCGACGCCCGCGTGCACAGCCCACGCCAGCCCCGCCGCCAGCAGCGCCGCGAAGAGCGCCCGGTCCGGGCCTCGGGCACGGAAGGCAAACGCCCCGAGGATCAAGCCGATCGCGATCACCAGCAGCACCAAACCCACGATGCCCAGCTCCCCCAGCACCTCGAGGTAGAGCGAGTGCGCGTTGACGACCTGGCCCCCGTTGGGCCGCTCCCGCTGCCATCTCAGCGCGTAGGTGCCGGCGCCGCTGCCGTGAAGCCGGTTTTCCCGGTAGGCGTCCAGGGCAACGTGCCAGAGGTCGAACCGGCCCTCGGGCCGGGCGCTGAACAGCCGCGCTTCTCCGGCGGCCGGGGAGGTGTTGGTGCGGTCGGTGAACTCGTGGTACTTGGCCTGGACCACGTTCGGCGCGTTCGCCGCCACGCCGGCGGCGAGCACCAGCACCAGCGCCACAGCCGCCGTGCCCGCCAGGACCGGCCGTCGGGCCCGCGCCGGAAGCCGCAGCCCCACCAGCCACCCGTCCAGTGGCAGCAGGCTCGCCCGCAGCATCGCCGCCCCCAGCATGCAACCAGCCAGCACCAGCGCCACGTGCTGGCCCTCGGCGACCATCCCGATCGGATAGACGTCGGTGACCGCGCTGGTTGGGGTCGCCACCGCCAGCACGATCGCCGTGGTGGGGATCGTCGCGATCGCGCCGCTGATCAGCGCCCGCGGCCGCCCCAGCACCGCGTAGACGACAACGGCCCCAACCGCCGCCCAGATCCCCCCGCGCGAGAGGGTGTAGAAGAGCGTCAGGGCAAACAGCGGCACCGCGGCCGCCCCCAGCACCCGGGCGACCCACGAGTCCCGCGTGCTGCAGGCGAGGTGCGCACAGAGCACCGCCCCGACGCAGCCGAGGATCCCCAGTGCGTTCCAGTAGGTGAGCGGGTATCCGAGTCGGTTCTCGCTCACCAGGGTCGGATCGAAGATCGTGTGCGGAAGCAGCCGGGCGATCAGCGCCGCCGTGCAGATCGCCACCGCAGCCGCCGCGATCCCATAGACCATCCAGCGGATCCGGCGCACGTTGAACGGCAGCATCCCGAAGAAGAGCAGCGTCAGCCCGTAGAGCAACGCGCGCGAGTACTCCGGCAGCGCCCTGCTCATCGAGTGCGACCAGTCGGAGGAGAGCAGCGTCCAAGCGCAGAAGCAGGCCATCGCCACCGCCGCCACGGCAAGAGGCGTGCTAACCCCCCGCAGCGGCCTCCGCCCCAAGGCGAAGCGCAGCCCCACCACCAGCGCCATCTCGGCCGCAGCAAGGCTCGTCGCGCCGACATAGAAGCCCCCGCTTTGGAACGCCAGATAGAGAGTCAGCGCCGCGAGGGCCAGCGCCGCCAGGATCGATCCCGCACGGCTGTAGGCATGACCGCTGGGGTCAGTCGATCGCGCGGGCCATCGCACTCGTAGAAGCCTGACCCTTGGTGTGAATTGCGAGGATCGCCGGGCCAACCCCGCTCGCCGGATTGAGGATCAGCGCCGCCGCCTCGCTGCGCGACGTCACGCCGAGCTTGGGAAAGGCGGAGGCGAGGTGACTCTTGACGGTGCTCTCCGCGAGGAACAGCTTCGCCGCGATCTCCGCGTTCGTCATCCCGAGGACGACCTGGCCGAGGACCTGCCTCTCGCGGGTGGTCAGCACGTTCCGGCCGACCTCCCTGCTGCGAGAGCCCGGCACGCTCACCTGTCCTGCCCGAACCACCTCGATCACCGGCAGCAAGGCGCTCTCGACATCGCTCAACGGCACCAGGGCCCGGGCTCCGGCGTCGAGGGCCCTGCGGACGCCTCCCTCCCCTGACCGCTCGCAGACCAGGATCACCTTGGTCGATTCGCAGGCTTCGACCAGGACGCTGACGCACTCCAGCGAGTGAGAGTCCGGCCGCCGCACGCCGAGCAGAAACAGGTCGGGCTCCTCCTCTCGACAGGCTTCGATTGCGGCATCTGGGCTGGTGTGCCAGAAGGCGAGCGCATGCCCACTCTCGCCGAGCACTCCCCGCAGCGCAGCGTCTGGGAGCTCGCCTGGAACGCAGACTCCGACGCTGAGAGCTCGAGGCAGGGTCGGGGTCGGGGACAAGGTAGCTGCAGTCGTCATCACCTCAACAACGGCACCGGGGCCAGTGGATTTTGCGGCTGATTGGAGCAGCCGCGGCCTGACGTCAGGCGGGCTATCGATCCTCGGCGTGGTCCCCTTCGCATGGGTGGATGAAAGCCAACACATCTAGCCCCTAAGTGTGTAGCCTTATTGAAATGCGAGCCAGGGAAGTCCTCGACATCGCGCGCCGTGCGGGCGGGATCTCCTCAGCCGCGGAGCTGATTGAGAGCGGTGCCCGCTGGGACGATCTGTACCGGCTGCGGGACAGCGGCGAGCTGATCGAGCTCTCGCGCGGAATCTACCGCGTCGCTGACGCTCCGGCGACCGCTCACCTCGACCTCGTGGCCGTATGCCGACGGGCGCCTGAGGGCACGATCTGCCTGAACTCGGCCGCCAGCTTCTGGGATCTGAGCGATGAGATGCCCGACTCGGTCCATCTGGCGATTGCGCGCGGACGGCACCGCCCCCAGATCGCCTACCCGCCGACGCGCATCCATGTCTTCGCGGCCGGCACGTTCGCGCTTGGACGCATCCACCAGAACGTCGACTCGACCGCGACGATCGCCATCAGCTCCCCGGAGCGGACGGTCGTCGACCTCATGCGGCTTCGCTCACGGGTGGGACGGGACCTGGCGCTGTCGGCGCTCCGGCGGTACCTGCAGGGCGGTGACGCCAAGCCGGGGAGCTGCTGGCGCTGGCCCGCCAACTGCGAATTGGAACGGTGATGGCCGAGGCGTTGGAGCCTTGCTGGCGTGACCGAGCGCACGCCCCGGCGGGCCTACCTCGACCTACAGAAGCTCGCAAGGGATCAGCGTCGCACCACCCAGCAGCTATTCGAGCTCTACATCCATGAGCGCTTTCTGGCCCGACTGGCCACATCGAGGTTCGCCGACCAGCTCGTTCTCAAGGGCGGGATGCTGCTGGCCGTGTTGGATGTGAGGCGCGCGACGCGCGACGCGGACTTGCTTGCACGCGGACTGGCTGCGCGACGAGAGCAATCTCCGCGCCGTGGTCGGTGAGATCGCCGAGGTCGCTATGGCAGACGGCGTCAGCTTCGATACCACGACGATCTCGATTACGCCGATCCGCAAAGGCGCCGAGTACGAGGGCGTCCGCCTCGCGATGCCGGCAAGCTTGGAAGAGCTGAGCTCAAACTCAGGCTCGATCTGTCCTTCGGCGACCCGGTCAAGCCGCAGCGCATCGATTACCCCACGCTCCTCGACGGTGAGGGCTTTCGGCTCCTGGGCTATCCGCTGGAGAGCGTCATCGCCGAGAAGGCCGACACGATGATGTTCCTGGGCGATGCGAACACGCGCGACCGCGATTACGGCGATGTCTACCTGCTCTCCGAGATCCACGCGGTTGAGGCCGAGCCTTACGCGATGCGCTGCACCGCGTGGCCGAGCATCGTCAGCACGAGGTGCGTCCCCTGGGACCGCTTCTCGAGACCTTGCGCGAGAGCCGACAGCAGCCGTGGGAGGCATTTCGTGCCCGTGCCGGACTCCCGGGACTGCCCGAGCGCTTCTCCGACGTTGCTGATGCCGTCATCGACTTCATAGACGGCTTGCAGACCGCCGAGATCTCACTCTGGAATCCGGCCGAGCGACGGTGGGAATGAGCCGATAGTTTCGTGGCCTGAGGCGATGTAGAGCGCCGCGCGAACTCGGTCAGGATTGCATCGGCCCAGCCGGTGGCTGCGAGGCCACCGCTTCGAGTGGGTCTACTGACGGCGAGGGCCCCTCGTCCCCTTGGTAGCCGTAAGCGTATGGAGTTCGCCCACGCGCCTTGAAGCCGTTGGCGACGACTCCCAGCAAGGGAGCCTCGACTGCCCTAAGCGTCTCGTGAAGGTTCTCCGCGACATCGCGACGATTACTTCCGATTCGGCCGACGATGACGATGCCGTCGACCTTGCTCAACAGAGGAAATGCGTCCGACACCGCGGTGAGCGGCGGCGTATCGATGACGACGAACTCGTAGGCCGATTTTGCTTGTTCAAGCACAGTCTGCATCGCGCCACTCTCGATCAGCTCCGCCGGGTTGGGAGGCTGCATGAACCCGGAAACGAGCACATCCATCCGATGTTTCGCACGCCCCTCGTTGGAAAGTGGCCCCACGTCGAGCGACTGGATCGCCTCGTTCAGCGTCAGGTCGCTATGTGACAGCACATCCGCGAGACCTGGTCCGGGCGCGATCCCGAGTTGAGTGCGCCAGCGTCGGCGCTCGCAGGTCGGCCTCTACCAAGAGCGTGCGTCCACCCATGGCGGCGGCTGCTTCAGCCAGGTGACGGGCAACGGTTGTCTTTCCGTCACCCTGGGCAGCAGAGATGACCAGCAACGTTCGCAGGTCGCGATCGACGTTGAAGTAGCGCAGATGGGCGCGAATCATGCGGAAGGCCTCCGCTTCGCCGGGCGGCAACACATCCCGCGCGCCGCCATCGGGTCGCGCAGCACGCGACAGCGCGTCGCTTTCGGGAATGACTCCGAGCAGGGGGAGGCCATAGATGGTCTCCAAGTCCTTCGGCTCCCTGATTCGGCGATCGAGGCGCTCGAGCAGGAAGGCGATGCCAAGCCCCAGCAGCAAGCCCAGCACGGCCCCGAAGATCGTGTTCCTCGCGACCTTCGGTGAGGAGGGACTCGTAGGCGCCGTGGCCGCCTGCGCAAGCTGGACGTCGCCGGACTGTAACTGGGCAAGGATCCTCAGCGACTGTGCGCGACCCTGGAGGGCAAGCCCAGCCGGTTCAGCGGCCTGCTGCGGGGAGAGCGCCGCCAGCTGCTTGTTCACCAGAGCAAGCGCGGAGCTGACGTACCGGTGGGCGCTCCTCTGCTGCTGCTTGACGAACTGCCGGGCGTAGGTGTTGGCGATCGCGGCCGCAAGTCGCGGAGACGTCGAGGTGGCCGAAACGTTGACCACGTTTGTCGTTTCAACCGCGGATATGCTCAGGCTGCTCTTGACGCTCTTTGTCGTCAACCCGTGGCCGAGCGAACGCTTGCGGTCTTCGCCGCCGTCTGGCCAAGCTGAAGGAGCTGGACGTTGGTCGCCTGTTCGCCAGCCGCATCGTTGCTGGACAGCGGGCAGCCAGTCCAGCGATTTGTTGGCCGAGTTGGTTTTCGTTGAAGACCACCGACGCCGTCGCGGTGTATTCCTTGGTCTGATGCTTGGATAACGCGAACGCGGCACCCGCCGCCAAGACGACGCAGAGCAGAATCCAAGGCGCACGGCGACGCAGGACGCCCAGCTCCCGCTCGAGATTGCCTGCTTCGGGTCTATCCTGCACAGCGCCCAGTCTCCTTCTTCGGTCCGTCGCTGCGCGTGCAGCTTCGCTAAGACCCCTCGGGCGCGCACGTCGCCGGAAGTCGATGGCCGCATCCTAAAGCACGTCCCGAACCGCCAAATCCCGGTCTGCCCTCGTTTCGGAGTGGCGGCTCTCGATTCAGGGGGCCCCTCGGGTTCTGTTGTGTTGGTTCCTCATATATTCGGCCAGGGTGAGCATCCCAAGCGCCGAGTGCCGGTGCCCGGTGTCGTGGATGAGCTCAATGTAGTCGTGGATCGAGAGACGCGTGCAGGACCTGTCCCAACTCGCGGTAACCGGCCTCAACGATCTCACTACGGGCCGCCTCGACGGATCGGATCGCTGCCTGAGGTGGAGGTCATCGCTCGAGATCCACGGCGACTGGGCGCAATTGCGCCGCCGTAGGCCATGCTGAGATCACGTGCAATGCCGTCGAGGCCGAGGTCAGGTTGGTCCGGAGTTGGCCGCGTGACGTCGACCTGGACGACGGCGTCGGCTAACCTGCGAGCGCTCGCCTGTTGTGATGGTCCGAACGGGACTAACGTGATTGCTGTCCCCGGGAGCCGGGATACGATTCGGGGGCCGCCTTGATCGAAGGCGACAACCGGGACTCCCAGGGCCTGGCTCTCGGCCACGATCAGCGGGGCGTCGTCGCGAAGGCTCGGAAGGACGAGGCATCGCGATGCCTGCAAAAGTGTCCAAAGCTCGGCTTGCGGAAGCCAGGAAAGGAACCGGACGCGGTCCCCCACTCCGCCGCGCTGGGCGAGCTGGTCGAGACGCAGGCGGTCGGGTCCATCTCCGACGATCGTAAGCTCCCATGCCGGGAGGTGGTCCATCATCGATATTGCGAGTGCAATTCCTTTCCAGGGTAAGAGGCGACCGGCGCAAACGATGCTGGGCAGGCCTGTTTCAACGAGCCCATCCTGATTCACGGACGCCGCCTGGATCATTGTTGCGGCATGGGGGCGGATCGTGCACTTCCGGCGAAAGCTGCTCGGCAGCGCCTCGAGCGTCTCTTCGTTCTGGACGAGGATCGCGTACGCGCGCCGCCACGAGACCCTCACTGCCGGGTTGAAGCGACTTGCTGCGCGAGCTACGAGACGCAACAGCTCGAGCGCTGTGCCGCGCATCCCGAGCGCTCCGTAAAGACGTCGCGGGACTTGGGGTCCACCCCCGACTGGCCCGAGGAGAAACGGCGGGCCCGTGAAGCAGGTGAGGGCGGGAGCCATACGTTGGCAAACGTCAAATGGTGAACCACATCGAACCGCTCGGCTTCGGTTGAGCCGCCGGGCCACCGTCATCGCAAGCAATTGCCAGAGCGCATAGTAGAGGCGCAGGCCGCGTGAGCCACGCTTCCAGAATCGAGCCCAGCGCGGCAGGTCAAGGTAGACAAATCGAGCGCTGGTGCTGGGGTCGCTCGCAAGGAACGCCTCAATCGTTGATCGGTTGTTCGTGCGAGTTAGGACACAAACGTCGTGCTCACGGGCCGCAGCGACAACCCATTGCCAACCTGCTCCAGGCTCAGATCCCTTGTCGGGCTCACACGCATAGGCAGAGATCAATACCTTCATAGCGGGCCAGGCTCCGAATGTCGACCACGTCCCCGAGTGCTGCGACAGGCGGGCGAGCGGCCGATCCCCGGGTCGATCTCGCCAGTTGAGGATGGGAGCGAAAGCAAGGCCCGCCATCGTAACGGAGCACCTGGCCCTGACGGATCGCGTCCTCGAGAGGTCGTCCAGTGCCTCCTAAAGGAACGCGCAAGCCTGACTCACGGCCGTTAGCTAGGTCTGCTTTAGGATGTGCAGGCTACATTCTGATGCGGGGAGATCCTCACGCACCCGACGCTGCCTTCCCTATCAATTCCAAGCTATGACTGGGAAGGGAGTTAGGCGCGCTGTGCAGACGGGAAGGTGTTCGTCGACTAGTTGCCGAGATCGTGACGCTAGGTAAGCCCATCGACAACACGGGGCCGACCGCAAGCGCTCAGAGTCCGCGCGCGCGCTTCATCCAAGAGGTCGCCGCCGCGTTCGAGCAGGCGGATGTCGGGTTCGTTTTGCTCCACGGCCACGACTCCGAGGCACCCGACTCCGACCTCGACGTCATGGTGACGCGCCGAAGCCTTGGAGCCGTGGACGCTCTCGTGCGAGCCGGCACGTTCGGGCGCATGTTGCAGCGCTTCGAATACGACGTCCCTTGGTTCTACACATATGTGATCGAGCGGCGAGAGGCGGAGCTGCGCTACCGCGAGCTCGATATCGGGTGCGACCCCTGGGGGATAGGACGCTACGGGCCCGCTCTGCCGATTGCGCTCGACTTCGTAAAGCGCAATCCAGATGCGCGCACGCTGGACGCCGGTGCTGAAACCGCCTATCTCGCGATCAAGCGATCGCAAAAAGGCATCCGGGACGAGCGTGATCGCACGCGCTTGACCGAGGCTGCGCATGACAATTGGCAAGCGGCGGGGGCGTTGCTCGAACCGCAGCTCGGATCGGGCGCGGGCCTTGCGGTCCGCTCGCTGGGCGCCCGAGGGCAGGAGCCCGAGCAAGCGCTGGAGTCGCTCGCCGCCGATATTCGGCGCTACCGCCGGGCGCCGGCGCGCCTAGTCCTCCGGGCGTCCTTTCAGGTTGTGCGCGCACTGCGGCGGGCTCGGCGACCGACCGGACTTGTCCTCCTCATAGTGGGGCCGGACGGAGTGGGAAAGTCGACGCTAGCGAGCGCGCTGGGGCGTACTGCCCCGGGCAAGTTCAGACGGGTCTATCGGCGGCACCTCGGTCCCGGTTTGCTCCCCCCGCCGGCGAGGTTGCTCGGGCGTCGCCCGTCCGACGGCGCCGACCCGCATGCCAAGCCGGAGTCCGGGAAGATCGGCGCGGCGGCTCGCTTCGCCTACCTCTGGGCCGACGCTCTGCTCGGGTGGCTGCCACGGATGGCGGTGCCGCGGGCTCGCTCCTCGCTTGTGATCCTGGAGCGAGGCTGGTTTGACCTCGCGGTCGACCCCCGGCGGTACCGACTTCCGCCCCGCCCGGGGGCGGTAAACGCGTTTGGACGCCTTCTTCCGCGGCCCGACCTTGTCCTTCTGCTCGATGCTGGAGCCGATCTGGTGAATGCGCGGAAGGACGAGCTTGAAGTCGGCGAGATCGAGCGCCAGCTGCGCGAGTGGCGGGCTCTCCTGCCTCGAGCCGGCCGTCGTGTGCACCGCCTCGACGCGACGGGTTCGCCCGAGGACCTGCTTGAGCAGGCGCGGGAGCTAATCCACCAGGAGCTCGAGAGCCGGCACCCCGATGTCGCGTCCGCGAAGCTTCCCCTCAGGATCGCTGGGTCAATCGCTAGCGGAGGACAACGCATGGCGCTCGTCGAGGTCGGCGACCGCCCCCGCTGGTTGATCCCGCGCGGGCTTGGCGGGCGCGGGCCGCTGCGGGCGCGGCTCTACCGTCCGGCGCTCGCGGAGCAGGTCCCGGCCGCACTTGCGCTAGAGGCCATGGCGTCGGTCGGCCGCCTCGGAACGAAGCTGCCGATCGACCTAGAGCGCGGCTTGCTGCCGGCTCTCCGCGCAACACTCGAACGCCCGGACCTGCGGCTCGGGGCCGTCGCCCTCTCCCGCGACCGCGCCGCGCGGGTGCTGGTGACGCTCTTCGCCGATGGCGGGCTTGTCGGCTTCGCCAAGATAAGCGTGGCGCCCGAGCAGCTCCATCGCGAGCGTCGCGTCCTCGATGCCCTCGCGCAGGCGAAGCCGAGGGCATTTGGGGTGCCGCGCCCGCTGGCCCTGCTGCAGTGGGAGGATCTGACGGTTCTGGTGCTTGAGCCGATCGCCCCTTGGGGGCGCGCGATGCGCCCCTTGGGGGCGCGTGAGCGTGCCGTCCTCGAAGAGCTGGCGCAACTCGGGAGTGTCCTCGAGCCGATCCTGGGATCCGCGCCCGGGCTCGTCCCCGTGCACGGCGACTTCGCCCCCTGGAACACCGCTCCGACCCGCGGGGGCAGCTATGTGGTCTGGGACTGGGAGGACGCGCGGCTCGGGCTTCCGCTCGAGGATCTCTTTCACTGGAGGACCCAGCTCCTGCTGTTATTCGGAGTGGGGAGCGTCGACGAGCTCGCCGCCAGCGCGAACTCCCCCGACCGCGAGCTGGCCGAGCTCTGCAGCCACCTGCGGCTCGATCACGATGCGCCATCCCGAGCCCTGCGCGCCTATCTCGAGCGGCGAGCGTCAGCGGCCACGATCGACCCCAGCGCGCATAGCACGGTGTGCCAAGCCCTCGCGCTCCTGGGCGGGAAGTCATCGTGACTCAGGCGCTGCGATGGTCCGTGCTGCCTTGGGTTGGCGCCGCGGCGCTCACGTCGATCGCTCTCGGCGCCGGCAGCACGCTGAACCCCCAGGTCTCATTCCTCATCGTTATCGCCTTCCTGGGCGTTGCGGGACTTACCGCCCCGGCCGGCACATGGGTTCTCTGTGCGCTGCTCGCGGCTTTGACGTTCCGCGGGCTCGTGCAGCTAGGCGCGCTGCCATCGGTGGCAACCTACCTAGATCTTCCGCTGGCATGGGGCGCGCTGGCAGTGGGCCTGCTTAGGCGGCGGCCCATCTCTCCACTACTGACCCGGCTTCTGCGCTGGCTCGCCGCTCTGGGGCTCGCGGTCGCGCTGGCTTGGGCGTTTCACCCCAGCGAGGTCCTGCGGCCGGTGCTCTACCTGGTCCTCATTGGCGAGCCCTTCGCGATCATTGGCGCCCTCCTCGCGGATCCGCCTTCGCCCGGTCTGCGCCGCGTGCTCGAGCGCACAATGCTCGCCCTTGTGATCATCCAGATACCGGTTGCCGCGCTCCAATTCGCCACGCTCGGCGCCTCGGATCACATTCAGGGCACGCTTTACGGGGCCGGGGCCGGAGCTCACGTGGCTTCTGGCATCATGGTTGTCGGAGCGATCTGGATTTTATCCGGAGGGCCCGGGCGCGAAATTCTTGGGGCGGTGAGATTACCTGTCGTGGCCGCGCTCTTCTTCATCCCGTTCCTGGCAGATGCGAAACAGGTGATCATTGCCCTGCCGGCGGTCCTCCTGGCCTCCAGTTGGCAAGTTAGCCGTCTTCAGTTCTTTGTGCGTGGCGTGCTCGTGGCCGGAGCGGTCATCGCTCTATTCACCCTGGCTGCGGCCAGTAATACTTCGAAATACATCGAAGAGAACCAGCACGGACAGGGCGGCAAGCAGGCGACCGCGCTCTTCCTCTGGCACAAGATGGACAGCGATCCCGTATCGTTGGCGTTCGGAGAGGGACCCGCTGAGACGGTGAGCCGCGCCGCACTCCTGACGACCCCCTCCGGACAGGAGCCCGGCTCTTCGCTGAAGCTGCTCGGCCTGAAGCCGGCGGCCATCTCTTTGGAAGCACAGGGCACCGCAACAGCCGCCTCTGGAGGAGGAACCTCCTTAAACAGCGGCACCTCGAGCACACTTGGCGTGCTCGGAGACCTCGGCATCTTCGGCCTCCTGGTGTATGCCGGCCTGTTCCTGCCGCTGTTCCTTCGGCTCCGGAAGGAGACATCTCCTGAAGGCGTCGCTGCAGCATGTGGTTTCGCGCTCTTTCTCGTACTCGGCCTGGTTTTCGACTGGTGGGAACAGCCCCCGTTCGGGGTGTTCATCGCCGTGTTCGCCGGCCTCTCGTTGAGCGAGTCGCAATTCCGTCAAGCCGGGACAAAGCTGCGAGCGGCGGGCTGAGGTGCCCAGGTCGCCGGCACCCGCGAAGCGGGTCCTTGTCGTAGCGTATGCGGGCGTGCTTCTTCTATCCAACCGAGTCGAGCCGCTGCGAGCAGAGTTCGATCGGGCAGGTGTACTGCTCAATGGAGGCGGGCCGTTATGAGAGTCGTCTTCTTGGCGAACACCTTTCCCGAGGATCCCGTTCACCTTCGGGTGCTCACGGACCAGCTCAAGCTGACGGTATACGGGACGACCTTCAAGCTCACGTCATTCACGCCACCTCCCGATGCACGAACCTCCCGAGGAATACCGACCAACGTCGGACTGCACACCGCAGAGCCTCCGCCTGACTGTAGGACGCGCGTGTTCACCCCGCTCGTTCGGGTTCGCCGGGGATCCCTCTTCTGGGTCTATCCAGATCTCGGCAAGGCGCTGAACGCAGACGCTCCCGATGTTATCCACGTTGTGTCTGAGCCCTGGGGCGCTTTGGCCCTCCAGGCATCGTTGTGGTGCTATCGGCATCCCGAAACAGCCTTGGTGATCCACGGAGCGGACCGCACAGGATGGCACGGTCCGTTGCCCGAGCGCCTCGGTAAGCGGGTTGTCGCTCGCGCCGTCCTCAACCGCTCGGACGGTTATGCAGGAGAGTCCGCACGCGCCGTCGAGCTCGCCCAGCGCGCTGGCCTTGACGGAAGCTCGCCAACCTCCGTTATCCACGGGAACCCGCGGGACCCACAGCTCTTCCAACCGGCCAGCACCAACGAGGAGAAGCGACAAGCGCGTGAGAGCCTGGGGCTTCCAGCCGATGGCGTCGGCGTCGGGTTCCTCGGCCGCCTCGAGCCGCATAAAGGGCCAATGCTCTTCCTCGATGCGGCGCAGAGATTTCAGGATGTGGACGGGGTCTGGACCGCCATTGGCGGGATCGGGCCGCTTCAGGAGGAAGTTGGTCGGCGAGCCGAACAGACGGGCGTGACGAACCTGTCTGGTCTGGGGTTCCCAGAGCAGGTGCTGGCGTTCTACCGGAGCCTCGACATCCTCGTCGTCCCGTCGAAAACAATGGAACACCGGGACGAGCAGGCGCCTCGGGCAGTAATCGAGGCCATGATGAGCTCCTGCTTGGTGGTTGGCTCGGACTGCGGCTCGATTCCGGACATGCTGGGTGACTGCGGAATCGTCGTGAGGCAGGACGACGTGGATGACCTTGCGCGCGGGATCGCGGAGGCGGTCGCGCGCGCGGATGATGCGGACCTTCGCAAGCGCTCTAGGGATCGCGCGACCGCTGAGTACTCCGGAGAGGCTGTAGCTGCGAAGCTGATGCACATCTGGGGAGAGACGGGCACGCATCGACCGCGCGCCGGCACGCATCGACGGTTCTAGCGCATGAGGGATGTCCTCCTGCGGGTCGTTCAATGACGAAGCGGCTTCAAAAACTCGGCTGGGGTTTCTTCGACCAAGCTGCATCGTCGGCAACGAGCTTGCTTCTCATCGTCATGGCGGGGCGCCGGCTCGGCCCGACCGAGCTCGGCGAGGTCGTTCTGGGCTTTTCGAGCTACACCATCCTGCTGGGGTTCGAGCGCGCCCTGGTCTCCCAGCCGCTCGTCATCTCGTCGAGTGCGGCAGCGCCTGGCGACGCGGCCACTTACACAAGATCGGGCGTCACGATGACAGCGCTCCTTCTTGGAGCCTCAGGCTCAATTGTCATGGCGGCGCTCGGGGTACTGCTTGGCGGATCGGTCGGGCGCGGACTCCTGATCTTTGCGCCTTGGATGACGTGGACCCTCTTGCAGGACTACTGGCGATTGGTTCTCTTCCGGGACGGGCGGGGACGGGCGGGCCGCCATCAACGACACCACGTGGCTCGTCGCCATGGCCGCGGGGGTGGGCGCGACCTGGACTCCGAAGTCCGAGTGGGGTGTGGCCGCCTCGTGGGGATTCGGCGCTCTAGTTGGTGCACTCCTCGGATTTGCGCAGACCCGCGTCAGGCCGTTGTCGCTCAGGCGGTCGTGGGACACATGGCGTGGGTACGGATGGCGGTTCGGCCGCTGGCTCGCAGCCGAGACGATTGCTTATTCCGCGGGGATGCAGGCCGCTGTGTTCATCATCGCTGGGCTCCTTGGTACTGCCGCGATCGGTGGTCTACGCGCCGTCCAGACAGTGTTCGGACCTATCACCCTCCTAGCGCCGGCGGTCCGCTTCCCGCGCTGCCTGTACTTGTACGGCGACTGAAGCAGTCGATGAACCGTGCGAGGACGCTTGCGATCCAGATCAGCATCCTCCTCGTTTGCGTGACGTTCGCCTACGTCGCGATCCCTGAGCATTGCCGGCAGTCAGACGATCCTCGGAATAGCGTTCGGCCACGAGTTCGAGCACTATGCGAACCTCGTGCCTCCGGTGGCGCTCGCACAGGCCGCCGAAGCTGCGAGCCAGGGGCCCAGAATGTTGCTGCAGGCGGCGAAGCGTGGGCGGATGATCCTCTTCATGCAGGTATTCGCGGCGGCTCTGACCCTTCTGCTCGCGACGGCGAGTGCGTCCACCGGCAGTCTGATCACGGTGGCATGGAGTCTCGCCGCCGCCCGCATCGTGGCCACCGCGGGACTCGTGGTCGTTGCCTTCCGCATTCGGGCGCCGCGTCGAGGAGTCGGAACCCCGGCGGAGGGAGTCTTTCCGTGAGAAACATCAGAAACTCCGATGGTTCACCGAGAGTGCGAATGGCGCCGAGCCCGCCTCGATAGGGCAACAATGCGCCTGCCCGTTGGCGACGTCTTCAACGCGAACCGTCGCTTTCCGTCGCCGCTGACGATTAGGACTCGCGGAATCGAATAGCGGTCATGGCCGAGCTCCTTGCCCGGTGCACCGAACGCCGCTTCGTATCCTGCCGCTTGAACCGCGGCCCGCACCCGGGAATCTTCACCTCCGAAGGGGTATGAAAAAACCCGGCAGGGCCGGCCGAGCTCTGTCTCGATCCGCTCCTTGGAATCCACCAGCTCGGTGCGAAGTTCCTCATCCGATATGGCTGTCAGAAGCGGATGCGTCATCGAATGCGAGCCGACCTCGATGCCTCGGTCAGCGAAATCGCGCAGGTCGTCCCACGTAAGCGTCTTGAGCGGGTCGGGGTCCCTCGCCACTTCCGGGCTCAATCCAACCGCGAAGGCCCCACCGGTTTCTGCGTGGTGCGGGCAGATGAACACCGACGCGGGGAGGTTGAGCCGCTCAAGGATAGGCAAAGCCTCGCGCACGCTGCGAAAGCCGTCATCGAACGTCACATGGACCGCCCCTCGTCGCCCTCTCATGATGTCGTCCAGCGACGCGGGAGAGAAGCCTCGGCTCAGAAGCGAGGTGAACTGCTGCTCCATGACCCCGCTCGCGACCGCAAGCATATGGGTCCAGTTAGACGACACGGCGTGGTAACCGAGAACGAGTGGGCGGGAACGCTGCAACACGAGGATATGTACGGATACTAGACGTTCAAAGCGGCTTACCTACGAGCTCTTGCATCGATCGCGCGGAAGCGGCCGACTGCAACGCTGCGAGAAATCTCAACCGCGGAGCACAAACCGCTGCGGTCCCTGTGACATCGCCGTGCTCAGGCTTTGACGCATAGGCGACTCATCCGGTCGTAGAGTTCGTCGGCCCTCGTTCGTAGATCGTCGAGCTCGGAGCTGAGGTACTGATCCACCAGTTTTGATCGTTCCGCTTCGCGTTCGGGCATGGGACGCGCGACCGCACCTCCCCGTTGCACATACACTTCATCCATAATGTCGAACACGCGGCGGACGTTGGCGTCGGTGTGCTCAAATCGCACAAAGTTCGTGTTGAATCTACGGTTTAGGTGATCGATGACCACGCCAAAGTCGTTCGTGACGGAGGTGAAGTCGGCCATGAGGAAACCCGACAGTCCGCCAATGGTCTCGTAGAAATCGCACCACTCGCGAAGCGCCTCCTCAAGAGTTATCGGTGGATGCCGGATAACGTGTGAGGTAACGACGTCTTGAGGGTTGCGGAGGATCACCATCGTCGGGACACCCCTCTTCACGCCTAACTTGATCTGCGCCGCCGCATGGAGGTGATGGGCTAGGGTGACTGGACGCCCCTGCGCGAGGCGAAACGCCATCACCGCGAATGTGTTCGCGGAGCTTTCGGGCGCTTCCAGCACCAGCTCTGTATCCCGTCGCAGGGCTTCTGGGTTCGCCGCAGCGACGATGTCGGCCGCGTCATGTCTTCCGTTCCGGGTGCGAGCCAGGGGAATGTAGAGCGCGGGTGTTCGCTTAATCTTGGCGCGGACCGAAAGTTTCGCCCGCCGCACCGTCTGGCGGAGCTCGTTGGTGAACATTGCTGCAGTATAGGAAACCGCTACGAGATCATGGCCTGGTCTCCTCGCATCGGTCTGGCCCTATGAGAATTCCTCCCGTCCGTCTCACCGAGGTGCACTTCGACAGCCGCTCGCCGCATCTCCTGAAGACATGCAGTGCTTACACGGACTCGGCCCGAGGGCCGACCAGAACCGTGTCACCAGGCCGAAAGTCGTCTCCCAAGGCCTCGATTTGGCCGATGTTGTGTCGAACGAGGGAGTTGGACGTATAGACAACTAAGGAGGCTGGATGCGCGTGCCGATACCTATCGATCATGCGCAAGGGCGGGCAACACATCGGATTCCTCGTTACCGCGGTTGCGCTTGCATGCCTGCTCCTGCCAGTGGGCGCCGCCAATGCAGCAACGCACTCGTTCAGCCCCACTAAGCACGAGCGGGGAACCTTCTTCTTTAAGTTGCACGGATTACGGCCTACTGAGATAGACGCCGCCTATCTGCGCGCTCACAGCTACCGCCGTCCCCTCAAGCTCAGTCTCATCCGCAGGAAGGCGGTAAGCGGCTTGATACATGTCCACGTCCCTCTCGCCCCCCTTCTGCGTGGTCGCGAGCGAGGTACACGACACCTCGGGCGGCGCCACAGGAGCACCACGAAACGCGTGACTCTGGTGATCGTCACCCACCCGAGCGCTGCTCCTGAGCCTGCTCATACCCCTGCTCCCGACCCCGCGCCGAAAGCTGCTTCCGATTCTGCGCCGACACCGACTTCCGATCCCGTGCCGAACCCTGCCCCCGATCCGGCGCGGAGCGACTGCCCGACCACACCAATTCCCGTGGAGCTCCACCCCGGTCCGGAAGTCCCGAACCAAGTCGCTGCAAGCCCGCCGGGTACGATCTTTTGCCTCGCTTCAGGGACCTACCGGCTACCGGCACCCATTTACCTCAAGCCCGGAGACAGCCTTATTGGCGAACCGGGAGCAACGTTGACCGGGGCGCGGACTATCGACCAATTTACGCAGTCGGGCCAGTTCTGGGCGACTACCAATCAGACGCAGGAAGGGGCCGACGTTGGAGGCGACTGCGAGCCAGCACACCCTGGTCGCCGCCGACCCGACGATGTGTACTTCGACAACCGTCCGCTGCGGCGCGTGATGAGCCTCGCCGACCTCGGTCCCGGCGAGTTCTACTTCGACTATCCGAATGACACGGTGTTCATCGCAGACAACCCAAGTGGGCACACGGTCGAAGCGGCGATCACCCGAAAGGCCCTCAACGGCGTAGGTTACGGTGGCGGAGTCGTCCGTGGCCTAACGATCGAAAAGTTCGCTGGAAACGCCGTCGACGGCAACGACTGGGCGGTCGAAGGGAACGAGGTCCGCCTCAACCACGGGATTGGCATTGCAGTCGAGCACGACGGCGTCGTGCGAAACAACTACGTGCACGATAACGGCGAGCTCGGGATCGCCAGCGGAGGGGAAAACAGGTTCAACAACCTGGTCGAAGGCAACGAGGTCGCGTTCAACAACTACGCGGGGTATGCGCCGGGCTCGCAGGCCGGCGGAATGAAGTGGCTGTTTAACTCCCACCTGACGGTGCGCGACAACTACGTTCACGACAACTACGGGCCGGGGATCTGGATTGACACGAAGAACAACGACGTCCTCATCGAGAAGAACCGAGTCGACGATAACGACGCCGAGGGCGTGATCGTGGAGGCAAGCTCCGATGTCGTAGTGCGGAACGATTCGATCAGTCGAAACGGCTTCGTCTCCGATCCAGTCTGGGTGCTCGGGGCGGGTATCCTGAACGCCAACTCGGCGAACGTCTCTGTGTATGAAAACGAACTCGTGAACAACTTCAACGGGATCACCGCCACGCAGCGCCCGCGGCCGACTACGTCCCCTGACGTCGAAAACTTCTTGGTCCACGACAACGTGATCACGGCCAAGGTCGGTCGCGGGGTTACTGGGCTTAGCGAGGTCGTCGGTAACCCGAGTTACTACACGAGCAAGGGTAATCGTTTTTGGCGTAATACATACTACCTCGGTTGTCAGGCGTACCCATTCGTGTGGGGCAGCTCGACTGAGGATTATGCGTACGTCACCAGGGATCAGTGGCTTCAGGCCGGCAACGACCTTGACTCATTACTGTCTTCCGTCTGCTGACAGCAGGAGCGACGGTAGATCTCCAGCAGCTGCGCGCGGTGTCGCTCCGGGCTAAACGTCTGCTCAAACAGTCCGCGAGCCTTCTCGCCCATCCGCGCAGTTGTCTGCGACGTTTGAAGTGCGCGGATGCACTCGCCCAGATGCACCGGATCCCCTGGATTGAACAGCCGCCCCGTCTCGTCGTCCTCGATGTACTCCACGAACGCGCCATGTCGCGGGCCGATGACCGGCACGCCGCCTGCATAGGCCTCGGCGAGCGCCATCGGGCAGCCCTCGTAGACCCGGGATGGCATGATCAGCGCGCGGGCCTTGGCGAGGATCTCCATGCTCCGGTCATGAGGCTGGCTCCCCAGGAACGTGACGGAGTCGCCGTGGCGTTGCACGGTGGTTTCAGCACTTGCCCGGTTGGGACCGTCTCCGACGACGAGTAGCCGGCCCATCTCGCTCGACCATGCGGACGCCAAGAGGTCGAGCCCCTTCTCGAAGGAGATCCTCCCGAGGTACAAAAAGTAGTCACCCGGTCCGCTGCGGCGCTCGCTCGGTCGGGCCACGAAGTTGGGAAGCACGTCGATGCGATCCGCCGGCAGACCGCCCGCCACGAAGCGCTCCCGAGCGAAGTCCGAGAGCGCGATGAACCTCGTCGACGTCTCGCGACCACGTGCCGCGCAACCGATGAACGGCGATCGAGGCGGCGATCGGTGCGCTCGCCGCGAAGGAGCCCGCGATAGCAGCGGTGTGCGACGCCGTGCCACGGGCTGCGCCCGACGCAGAGATCGCATGGTCGGCCGTCTCGGAACAAGCAGAGAGTTGACGCACAACGTGCGGAAGTTGTGGAGCGTCGCGACGACCGGAAGCCCGCGCGCGGCGGCGGCGCTGATCGCCGCGGGGCTGATGAGCGGAAAGGTGTTGTGGACGTGGACGACATCTGGGCGGGTCTGGTCGAGGAAAGCGCCAAGACGGATCCGGTCCTCTCGCGACCAGACGACGCGGGCCGGAAGGGTCGCCTTTTTTGCCGGCGAGAAGGCTGCGATCTCGTCGCTGGAGCGCTCGTAGAGGAACGCTTCGCAGCCAGCGTCGCGGACAAGGTCGACCTCGAGCTTGACGGCCATGTTCTCGCCACTGGGCTGCGCGGAGCGGTAGCGGTTGTGCACGAATGCAACGCGCAGATCCGCGATCCCCTCCCCCCTTGACGCTCGGTCGGGGGTCGCGACTTCTCGAATCACGTGCCGCGCCGGTGCTGCGAGAGCTCCCAGCCGAGAAGGGCAAGAAACTCGCTGTTCGTCCGCAAGTAGCGGCCGCTCAGCCGGCGGGGCTCCGTCGCGAGGCGGTAGAGCCACTCGAGACCCAGCCCCTGCATCGCCTTCGGCGCGCGGCGCTTGTTGCCGGCAATAAAGTCGAAGGCTGCGCCCACTCCGACCACGAGCGCTGGGGCGAGGCTCGGCGCGTGGTACCGCATCCACAGCTCCTGCTTGGGCACTCCGAGACCACACCAGGCCACTTGCGGTCTGGCCGACTTGATGGCCTCTACGCTGAGTGCAGCCTCGGGCGCATCGACATCGAAGGCCATGCCGCGCGCATCGACATCGAAGGCCGTGCCGCAGATGGTCGCATCCGGGAACGAGTCGCCCAGTCGGCGAGTCATCCTCTCGAGCACGGGAGCCGTCGAGCCGTAGAGGTAGTGGCGGAGCCCGTTCGCTTGACCGACATCGAACACCCGCGCCATGAGGTCTGGCCCGCCAACGCGGGCCGCACTACCGACACCTCCGCGACGCTGCAGCCAGGCGATGGGAGCGCCGTCCGGGAACACGGCCCACGCATCGTCGAGTGCGCGACGCAGAGCGGGATCATGCACACCGGACACGAGTGAGTGGACGTTGCCAAGGCAGGCGTACCCGCCGTCCCCCGACAGTGCGCGCTCTACGACCGCGGCGGCCGCGATGTCAAGATCGCCCGCGAAACAGTCGACACCGAGGGCTGGCGCGATGTCCAAGCCCATCAGGAGTCGCTCCGATCGGGCGCTGTGCAGCTTGCCGCTCGGTGCATTCCAAGCGCCGCGAAGATTCGGCGTCCCGTTCTTCCCTGGGTTGCCATGCCGGCGTCTGACACTAACGGCATCGATTCCTGAATGCAGCCACGCCAAGTGACCTTTGCGGAGCAAGAAACACCGCAAGTCTTTCGTTTATGCAGCGTGAGTTGGCAAATGAGACCTCTGCATAGGTGTCAGTCGTGCCAACGGCGATAATCACGGGGTCAGGAGGCCTGATCGGCTCAGAGGCGGTCGAGCACTTCATCGCCGAGGGCTTCGACGTCATCGGCATCGAGAACGACATGCGGGCCCGCTTCTTCGGTCCCGAGGCCTCCACCTCCCACGTGACCGAGCGTCTAGTTGCCGCTCACCCTGAGTTCCGGGTCGAGAACGCCGACATCCGCGACGCCGAGGCGGTCAACCGGATCTTCCGCGAACAGGCGGGAAGGGTCGAGCTGGTCATCCACACCGCCGCGCAGCCCTCGCACGACTGGGCGGCGAGCGATCCGCAGACGGATTTCGGGGTCAACGCCAACGGCACTCTCAACCTGCTCGAGGCCGCCCGCGCCCACTGTCCCGAGGCGCCCTTCATCTTTTGCTCGACCAACAAGGTCTACGGTGACACCCCCAATCGGCTGCCTCTGGAAGACCTCGAGAAGCGGCTGGAGCTGCCGGAGTCCCACCCCTACTACAAGGGGATCGACACCTCGATGTCGATCGACTCCTCCACCCATTCGCTGTTCGGTGTCTCCAAGGCGGCTGCCGACCTGCTGGTGCAGGAGTACGGCCGCTACTTCGACATGCCCACCGTCGCCTTCCGCGGCGGCTGCCTGACCGGGCCCCAGCACGCCGGCGCCAAGCTGCACGGCTTCCTCGCCTACCTGATGAAGTGCACCGCCACCGGCACCCCCTACACCGTCTTTGGCTACGCCGGCAAGCAGGTCCGCGACAACATCCACAGCGCCGACCTGATCGCCGCTTTCGCCGCCTTCCACAGGGCGCCGCGCCCCGCCGCCGTCTACAACATCGGCGGCGGTCGCTTCAGCAACTGCTCGATGCTGGAGGCGATTGAGGTCTGCGAACGGATTGCCGGCCGGGAGTTGAACTGGGAGATGGGCGAGGAGCCGCGGATCGGTGACCACCGCTGGTGGATCTCCGACCTGGAGCCGTTTCAGGCCGACTACCCGGACTTTAAGTTGCGCTACGGGATCGAGGACATCCTTCAGGAGATGTACGAGCAGAACCTCGAGCGCTGGATGGTGACGCCGGCGTAAAGCTTTCGTAGTGCTCGCAGAGCCCGATGCGGCACCGGTCGCGTTGGGCCCGTTGCACTCAGTCCGCTTCGTCTGACGCATAGGCCGGGCAGGGCTCCTCCGCCAGTGAGCAGATCGCCAGGTTGGGGGTTCGGAGTCCCCGCTGCGGTGACATCGTGGCGGGCGACAGCGGTTGCCGTCATGTCAACAACAGCACAAGCCGCCACCAGCTTCCGTTCTACCCGCAGATCTAAAGACCCCGTCCCCCAACCACGAACGGCACCGTCCGCAGCAGGATCTTCATGTCCAGCCACAGCGACCAGTTTGCCCCGTAGAGGTAGTCGATCTTGACCATCTCGTTTAGCGGGATGCGGGCGGAGCCGAAGATCTGCCAGAGACCGGTGACGCCCGGTGGGACGAGGAGGCGGTGGCGTTGGTGGCCCTCGATAAGACAGTCCTCGTCAACGACCAGCGGGCGGGGGCCGACCAGGGACATGTCGCCGCGGAGGACGTTGAACAGCTGCGGCAGCTCGTCGAGCGAGGTGCGACGCAGGAAGCGGCCGACTCGGGTGATGCGCGGGTCGTCCTCGATCTTGAACAGGCCACCGCCGGCCTCGTTGCGGTCGGAGAGTGCTTGCCGCTGGGCCTCGGCCCCGTCGACCATCGTGCGGAACTTGTAGATCTCGAAGACGCGGTCGTCGCGGCCCACCCGGCGCTGGCGGAAGAGGATCGGGCCGCGCGAGTCGAGCTTGATCGCGACGGCGATCATCGCCATCAGGGGAGCGATCAGCAGCAGGCCGAGCAGGGTGGCGGCGAGGTCGAAGCTGCGCTTGATCATCCACGAGGAGCGGGAGAGGCCGTGGCGGCGGACTCCCAGCAGCGTCGTACCCTCGACTTCGTCGAACTCATAGGCCGAGCCGACCACCTCGAAGAGCCGCGGCAGGACGCTGACGCGCACGCCGAGGCGCTTGACGATCCTGATCGTGTTGAGCAGCCGGTGGTCGGTCTCGCCGCGACCGGGCGCGACCAGCGCCCGGTCGATCCTGTGCTCGGCCACCAGATCCTCCAGAGCATCGAAGCGGCCCAGAAAGGGCAGTTCGTTCCTGCTCGTATCGTTGGGGCTGAGCGGGACGCGACCCACGACCCGCACCTTCGTCCCGTGGCTGCGCTCCAGCTTGGTGGCGAGCCAGTGGGCCGCATCGGCATTGCCGAGGATCACGCAGCGCTCCTCGGCGACCAGTGCGCTCGCCAAGCGCCTGGCCAGAGCGCGCATCAGCAGCATCGAGAAGAACAGCAGGCCCCAGAGCACCGCCGCCTGCTCGCGCCCGAAGGTCCCGTCCACGATGCTGGCGCCGGCCAGGAACGCCAGCAGCGTGTAGAGGGTGGCCACGTAGAACAGGGCCGGCACCTCGTCGAGCGTCCTCTTCTGGAGCAGGTGCCCGTCGCGGTCATAGAGGCCGGCGAGCTTGCAGACGGGGATCACCATCGCGATCGCGACGAGCGTCAGGATGCCGAGCGTGTCGCTGCCGAGGACGATGATCGTGACGACGAACGCCGCCGTGGCGGCGATCAGGTCGGCTGCGGCAAGAAGCCTGCGGTAGACGGCGTCGCGCGAGATCGAGGCCGCGGTCGCATCGCTCTCGGCCGTGCCCCGCTCGGCGTCGCCGGCGGGCGCTTGGCGCTGGGCCTCTGCGGCTCTCGTGGGCGATTGGACCCGCGGGCGGCGACTGGGCTCGCGTGGGCGATTGGGAAGGAAGCTTGGTGGCGCCCCGTGCCGACTCAACCGCAGCCGAGCGGTCAGTGCCGCTTCGATATCCCTCTCGAAGCGTGGCCGATTCTGTCTCTAGCGCGTCGTGAGTCGACATGGGTCGCCACACACGCAACGCGCCTGCGCCGGGCCCCCTGGCACGGATGGGTCGAATTTCCAACCGCTCCCGAGCACGCCTTGCCAGCCGCTGCGGCCCAGTCAAGCCCGAATTTCAAGATCACCAGTTTTCTGATCTATTCATGCTTTGTCAGATCTTGATAAGCCTGGCATAGCTTCATTTGGAACCAGGCGGGGGCCTCGCCCATCACCGCCGCGGATGTCGCCGACGCGCGCGAGGTGGTCGAGGCAAAGCTCGACGGCGGCTTCTTCCGAGTGCGAGCCGAGCGCACCACCGAGTTGGAGCTCCGCTACATGCGAGCCATGGCGGAGCTGGGACCGGGCCCCCAGCAGGCCAAGAGCGTGGCGGGCCAGTTAGGGCGGACCTCCGAGCAGATGGGTCCAACCCGATCACGGCTGATCGAGAAGGGGCTGCTGTTCACACCGGGCCACGGCCTCGGGGGTTCTCGCGCAGCAACCTGCATGACATGCGGCAGTTTGCCGCCGCGTGGCCGAAGAAGGAAATTATCCAGGCACCGTCTGGACAAATCACCTGGTCCCACTACTGGAGGAGGGCCTGCGCGCGACGGTGGAGAGCTTCCGGGCGGGCTTGGCGGTGGGCTGATTGCGGCCTCATCACACCCAAAGGGGGAGAGTTTTCGGCGCCGGCGCCCTTACAGGGGCAGATGCCCCTCGTCTTCGCTGGGATCTTCACCAATGCGCTATCCGGCGCAGTCACGCTGTTGATCGGCTCAAGCGGGCTGATAGGCGGTGGGGCGCACTACGCTGCAGTTCTTGCGCGCAAGACCGAGCAGGAAATCGAGCGCGCCACGGCGTTCGGCTTCTTCCTCGGCTTCGGGCTCGGCATCCTCGCCCTCCTGATCGACACGACAACCTGAGTAGACTTCGCACATGGTCCTCCGCATCGCATTGTTTGCAGTCCCAATGGCAGCGGTAGCCGGCCTGGTGCTCTTGCTGAATGCGCTCGACGCTCAAACAGGGGTCGCCGTCGCGGCCTTTGGCCTGGTCGCCGTTGCGAGCGGCGCCGCCCTCGGCTACTTCGCCGATCGGCTCCCCGAGCTTCCGTGGGCTCGACACGGCCGCCACAGCACAGCCGCACACGACGAGCGCCGCTGACGCCTCCTCCCTCCCTATTCCGGAACGCCAAGCACGGAGCACCAATTCGCCCGTCTACGCGGCCTTCGAAAGGGAGTCGATGTCTCTTGGCGGTCGACCCCGAGCGTCCGAGGCTTGATGCAGGGATCTCAGCGCCGCGCGCAGCTCGCCCAGGTCGAGCGTTCCGTGAATGCTGCGATGCAACCACTCGGCGATCCTTCCCTGTCCGACCTCGCGCAGCTGTCCGGCAAGCTCATCTCGCGCAGCGGGAAAGATGCGGCGAGCAAGCAGAACTCCGCGGGCGAAGGAGGTCAACGCCGCGCGCAGGTGCTCTTGAGCAGCGTCGCGATCCTCGATCTCGAGAACTCGTTCGGCGAGGGACGCAAGGGCGGCGGCGCGCTCGAACTTGCGCTGTGGATCGGGCCAGAGATCCTGGCGGAGAATTTGGACATAGGCATCCCGGAAAATCCCATCTGGGTCGTGCAGGATGCAGCCAAGGCGCACCGTCCAATGGATGAAGTCATCGCCCTCGGCGAGGCGTCGCTGCAGCCGGTCGGGGGAGTCGGCGACGAGATCCACTTCGCCGGGAAGCCCACTCAAGTCCGGGCGGGGTCCGATGAGATGGAAGTCCAGATCGCTGATCGCGGTTCGATGTCCACGGGCCGTGGAACCGGTTAGGGCAACCGCCAGCGCTCCCGCGTCTATCGCGCGACGAAGCACCTCCGCGGCGAGCCCCTGCAGCGCGGGGGATAGGAGCAGGAGGGCTCGCTCGCGATCGTCGCGGAGACGATCCTCCCAGCGAAGCTGCGGATCGACGTCAAGCACCTGACCACGCCTCCTCTGCCGCGACCACCAGCGCCTCGACTCGCGCCGCCATGTGCTCTACCGTATCGCCGCTGAATTCGGGCTCGTCGCCGTCGTAGGCATAGGCTTTGCGCTCCTCGTTGAGCACCCGGATCAGATCGGCGTCGTCGCTTGCTCCGATGCCGAGCTCGTTCAGTTCGGCGACTATCTCCCCCCGACGCCAATGGGTCGGGCTGGTCTCGATCCCGTTCTTCTCCGCGAGCGAGTCAATCGCTGCCTCTGCCGCATGGAGCAGAAGCGTCGCCGCGACCCCGAGGTGATCCTCATCGATCTCTTCGCGCGCGAGATCGAGATGATCGCGGGCAAGAACGTGTTTTGCCTTAGGCGACATCGATTTAAGTGTCGCGCATGGCCCGGAGCGACACTTCGGCCCCTTCGCTGGCAACAACCCTGTGAGGAGGAAGGTCAGGGGGTTGGAGCGGGCAAATCGTTTGGGCAGCGGGGCGATCTCGCTGCCCAAACGTGATAAATCATGCCTGAGAGAATGTAATCCATCAGCAGCTGGGACCGGGGGTTTTGGGCTTTGTAGAGCCAAAAACCCGGGTTCGGGAGGCCTGCTTGCCGAGGTGCGGCGGCGCATCGCGGCGTCGCGCGCCAGGGCCGCGCTGTCAGTCAACCGCGAGCTGATCGAGCTCTACTGGCAGATCGGGCGGGAGATCCTGCGTCGCCAGGAGGAGCGTGGCTGGGGCGCCAAGGTGATCGACCAGCTGGCCCGTGACCTCAAGGAGGAGGGGCACCGGGGGTTCTCGCGCAGCAACCTGCACTACATGCGGTCCTTTGCGGCTGCCTGGCCCGCGGAGGAGACGAGGTGCGGCGGCGCATCGCGGCGTCGCGCGCCAGGGCCGCGCTGTCAGTCAACCGCGAGCTGATCGAGCTCTACTGGCAGATCGGGCGGGAGATCCTGCGTCGCCAGGAGGAGCGCGGCTGGGGCGCCAAGGTGATCGACCAGCTGGCCCGTGACCTCAAGGAGGAGGGGCACCGGGGGTTCTCGCGCAGCAACCTGCATTACATGCGCCTATTTGCCCAGGCATGGCCCAAGGACGAATTTGTCCAGCAGGCTGTTGGACAAATTCCCTGGGGCCACAACATGGTCCTCCTCGACAAGCTCAAGGACCCAGCGATTCGGCTCTGGTACGCGGAACGCGCGGCTGTCGAGGGCTGGTCACGGAACGTCCTCGAACACCAGGTCGCCACGCAGCTCCACCTTCGCCAGGGCAATGCCACGACGAACTTCGCCGGCACGCTGCCGGCGCCGGACTCCGAGCTTGCCCAGGAGATGCTCCGCGACCCCTACGACCTCTCCTTCCTGCCCGGCGAGCGGATCGCCGAGGAGCGCGACCTCGAAGAGGCGCTGCTCGCCGACATCGTCAAGTTCATGCTCGAGCTGGGCGGCGGGCTTACCTTCGCCGGACGGCACAAACGGCTGGAGGTCGGTGGGGATGAGTTCTTCATCGATCTCCTGTTCTTCCACGTCGATCTGCTGCGCTACCTGGTGGTCGAGTTGAAGATCGGCAAGTTCAAGGCCGAGTACGCCGGCAAGCTGAACTTCTACCTGAACGCCGTCGACGACCAGATCCGCCTACCCCACCACAGGGAGACGATCGGGATCCTGCTCTGCACCGGGCGCAACCGCCAGGTCGTCGAGTATGCCCTGCGCCGCGTCGAGAGCCCGATCGGAGTCTCGACCTACACCGTCGACCGCACCACGCTCACCGAAGAGCTGCCGCCGGAGCTGGAGGAGCGGCTGCCAAGCGTCGAGCAGCTCAGTGCCGGACTCCAGCGGATCGCCGACGAGCGAGCCGAGGAGCTCGCCGCTGCCCTGGACGAATCCCACGACTCCGCGTTGCCGAAGTAGGCGGCGCCAGGCGCTCGTATATTACGAGTTACTAACTCACGCTACACTGCTGTTTATGGCAACGGGGCTGATCGACCGCGCATCCGAGCTGGCCCGCCTTCGCGAGGCGATCGCGAACGCGCCGCAGCTCGTCATCCTGCGTGGCAGGCGCCGCGTTGGAAAGAGCTTCCTGCTTACGCACGCGATCGGGCGCAGCCGCGGCGTCTTCTTCCAGGCGGACGAGCAGGGGGAGCAGGCGCACCTCGAGATGTTCGCTCGCGAGGTGGCGCGCCTCCTCGGGCCGCGTGTTCCGCTGCGCTTCGGGTCCTGGGACGAGGCCCTGGCGACGGTCGCGGACCTCGCCCGCGAGGCGCCCCTGGCGATCGTGCTCGACGAGTTCCAGTTGCTGCTCGCGGCCCAGCC
The DNA here is from genome assembly GCA_963707965.1 of uncultured Solirubrobacterales bacterium. GTDB lineage: Bacteria > Actinomycetota > Thermoleophilia > Solirubrobacterales > 70-9 > VRUE01. Next base: position 242,641 of record CAVPRR010000006.1, on the reverse strand, counting down.
GTCGCTGGCCTCGATCGCGCAACGGCACTGGGACGAGTGGCAGCGGGATCGCGTGCCGCTGACGCTGATCCTCAGCGGCAGCGCCCTGCGCCTGATGGAGAACCTGCTGGCGCCCGGGGCGCCGCTGTTCGGACGCGCCGACTACCGGCCCCTCCTGGAGCCGCTCGATTTCCGCGACGCGTCGCGGTTCGCGCCGGGGCGACTCTCGGCCGAGTCCAAGCTGCGCCGCTACGCCGTCCTCGGCGGCACACCGCAATACCAGGTCTGGGCAGGGAAGCGAGCGCTCGCGGAGACGATCGCGGGGCGCATCCTCGCGAAAGGCGAGTCGCTCTACGAAGAGCCGCTGCACCTGCTCCGCGAGGAGCAGGAGATCCGCGACCCTGGCACCTACTTCGCCATCGTGCGTGAGATCGCGAACGGCTGCACCCGGGTCGGCGAGATCTCAAACGCGACGGACATACCGACCCCGAATCTGTCCAAGATGCTGCGCAGGCTGGAGGCCCTCGGCTATGTCGCAGCCCGCTCCCCACTGACGCCGAAGGGACCGGAGGCGCGGCGCGCCACTTACCGGCTCACCGACCCTTTCTTCCGCTTCTGGTTCCGGTTTGTCTTTCCCAACCGCAGCCTCCTCGAGCGCGGCAGGGTCGAGGACGTGCTGCAAGTCGTCGAGCGCGACCTGGATTCCTACATGGGCCCGGCGTTCGAGGACGTCTGCCGGGACTGGGCGGGCCGCTTCGGGGGAGACGCCCTGCCTGCGTCCCAGCAGCTGGGGTCGTGGTGGTCGCGCGACGGACAGACCGAGATCGACATCGTCGGGGTGTCGCGTGGCCGTTACGACCTGCTGGCCTCCTGTAAGTGGGCCAGGTCGGCGCCTGCCTCGACGCTGACGCAGCTCCTCGAGCAGCGGGACTCCCTGCCCCGTGTCGCGGGCGCGAAGCTGGCGATCTTCGCCCGCGGCTTCTCCGCGCCGCTGCGCCGGCGAGCGGACGAAGAGGGGGTCGCCCTGATCGGCCTCGACAAGCTCTTCGCCTGAGGGGTCCCTCGCGCCAAGGCAGAGATCATGCTCGTTTCTGCCAGGCCGTCAGAGCCCGCGCTGCCCGAGCACGAACGGAACCGTCCTCAGCAGGATCTTGATGTCCAGCCACAGCGACCAGTTGGCGCCGTAGAGGTAGTCGATCTTGACCATCTCGTTGAGCGGGATGCGGGCGGAGCCGAAGATCTGCCAGAGGCCGGTGACGCCGGGGGACACCAAGAGGCGGTGGCGGTGGAGGCCCTCGATAAGGCAGTCCTCGTCGACCACGAGCGGGCGGGGGCCGACCAGCGCCATGTCGCCGCGCAGGACGTTCAACAGCTGGGGCAGCTCGTCCAGCGAGGTGCGGCGGAGGAAGCGGCCGACGCGGGTGATGCGGGGGTCGTCCTCGATCTTGAACAGGCCGCCGCCGGCCTCGTTCCTGCTGGCGAGTGTTGCGCGTTGCGCATCGGCGTCCTCGACCATGGTGCGGAACTTGTAGATCTCGAAGACCTGGTCCTTGCGGCCGACGCGGCGCTGGCGGAAGAGGACGGGGCCGCGCGAGTCGAGCTTGATCGCGACGGCGATCATCGCCATCAGGGGGGCGATCAGCAGCAGGCCGAGCAGGGTGGCGGCGAGCCCGAGGCTGGGATCGCGCTTCAGCCGAAGTGCAGCGGGCCCAGGTCGTCCCGGCGCTCCCAGCGGGCGTCTAATGCAGCGGGGCGCCGCCCGCCAGCCTCGCCTGCGATGCGGAGTCCATGTCCGCCAGGTAGACGAACACGGCGTGCGTCAGGACCTGCTCCACCGGCACCTGGTTCCGGCGCGCCTCACACTCCAGCTCTTCTTCCAACTCGGGGTCCAAGAGGACCTCGAGGCTGCTCACGGTGTCGCTGGAAACGGCGGCCTTGCCGCGGCAGAACCAGGGAATCCCGACGGGTGGCCATGCCGATTTCAGGCGCCTGGCGTAATGAAGGACCGCCGCCTGGATCCCGGCGTCGATGTCGGCCCCGAAGCGGGTCTCGATGCTGGACCTCGCGAATTTGCCAAGTGCGACCTTCACGGCTGCTTCCTGCACGTCAAGGCAAACTACCCCGAGGTGCTCAAGTTTTTAACACCAGATGAAGAATTCATCCTAACTTCGCCCTACGCGCCGTCACCTGAATCAGCTGTGCAGTTGCAGCGACTTGAGCGTCAGTTTGAAATTTGGACGAATATTGGCATTGACATGGCCATTCCCATCGCGTATTCCTTGCGGCTTGCTCGCAGGAGTTTGCGAGAAGTTTTGGCAGGATCGCGAGTTGATCCCTTCTGGATCGCGGAGTTGGCCCTTCACACGAGCAAACACCGGGCCGGCTTGAAAATCACAAGAAATCTGCGGGAGGAATTCGGAAGTGTCGCAGGGGCCCAGTCAGCCATTAGCTGAAGACCGGAATGCAGGTGGCGGCACCGCCGAGGCCACGGGGCGCCCGGACAGCCAGCTCGTGCAGGAGGCTGTGGGGCGCGCCAAGCAGGGCGACATGGGGGCGTTCCACTTCCTCTACGTGCGCTACGCGCAGGACGTGCTTCGCTACGTCAACAGCTTCGTACACGACCAGCACGAGGCCGAAGACATCACCCAGAACGTCTTCGCCAAGCTGATCACCGCGATTGGGAAATACCAGCAGCGGGAGGTCCCCTTCACCGCCTGGATCCTGCGGGTCGCCCGCAACGCGGCCCTCGATCACATGCGGGCGAGGCGCGCGATCCCGACCGAGGAGGTGCGGGTCGCCGACACCGGCCGCGCCCAGGTCAGCCAGGAACGCGGGCACGACCTGCGCCACGCTCTCGAGCAGCTGCCCGAAGACCAGCGCGAGGTGCTGGTCCTGAGGCACGTCGTGGGGCTCTCGCCGGTGGAGATCGCCGACACGCTCGGCAAGACCGAGAGCTCGGTCCACGGCCTGCACCACAGAGGCCGGCGCACGCTTCAGACGAACCTGAGCGAGCTCGGCGCCGCCCCGGTCGTCGCACCCTCAGCCGCCGCGTAGGCCCCGCCGCCACCGTTCAGTCCGCCGCCCCTCTTGCCCACCGAGGGCCGCGTTCGCGACATGCCTGAGTGGAGCGGCCCAGCGCCGTCCAGAAGCTAACCCGGGAGCACCGACTACCCTGGGAGCGTTTCGACCGCCTCTGTCCAGTACTCGCGGACAAGGGCCTCGACATTAGCCGCGGCAACGATCGAGCGTGCATTCCTCTGCTCATTGCGCTGCAGCCAGATTCGCGTGCCGATCCCACTGCTCCAATGAGCGCGCAGTCGCCCGAGCCGATCCTCATTGAGGAACCGTGGGATCAGATCGGCAGGGTTCGTCAAGCCCTCGTATAGGGCGCGCGTCTCTGCTGCCGTGCGCTCGCGTTTGAACTTCTCGACGACCAGCTCGATGACTCGGCTCCGGTCTATGTCAGCGGGATGGTCTCGGGCGAGAATCGCAAGGTCTGCGAAGTGCTTGTCGAGATCTTCCTTCAAACACCAGGCGACGATCTTCTCCGCAGCGGCCTCGTTGAGGGTCAGTCCGTTTACCTTGAAGGCCGTGTTGTCAGTGAGCAACCCATCTGGATCGAAGAAGAGATCCCTATCGACCTTGTCCAGGCGCTCGCTGCGCCGGAATGAGACCGAGATATTTACGCGAGCGCGAGCCCCCCTGCTCTCCTCGAAGCCGTCCATGGTGAAGGTCAGGTTCTGCGCCCTGACCATGTTCCCGCGCTCGGTCCACTGCCCATCAGGCGTTGTCTGCAGGCTGTAGCCGCTCGCTCGGTCTGTGAAGACGATCGACCGCTCTACATCGATCGGATCTGGCGCTCCCCTCGTCTCGGTCTCTGCGTAGTCCGTATCCAGGAAAGAGACGCGGGGAGTCCCGTAGACGTGGTAAAGGAGCGCTCCTCCCTTGAGGATGAAGCGATCACCGTATTGCTCAGCCAAGTGCTTAACGAGCGCGCAGCGAGCGACGAGCATCATCACCTGGCGTGACTGCAGCCCGGCCTCTCTCGCGTAGTTGGCTACTCGCGCCGACGTGGTGAAACTCACTTCGGGCTCTCCGCTGTCAGAAGGATGCGCGGCGCCACGCGCAGCCGCCATTTTGGCTCCAGCTCGCCCACGTCTCGTGGATCACCAGGGCGAAAGGCCTCGAGCCGCCGACGGGGGCCGATGTGCTCTAGGAGAAGCCCTGAGCCCTCCAGTTTGTAGCGGTCCATTAGAAAGCCAACTCTGCGTGCGAGAGCTGCGCTTCCAACTTGGATCGTGTAGGAGACCAGGCGCTGGGGCTCGATCAAGTCGCGATTGACGGCTGCCTGAAAGGCACCTATGACGACCGGGTAAGACGCGGCTAAGTCAGGCCGACTCAATGAGTCAAGAAGAGCCTTCTCCACGCCCGCCATCATGACCGGCTGCTGGAAGTCCAAGATTGGCTCTATTCCGAAGAATGAGTCCCGCGAAACCTTGACGAAGCGGACCGCGAACGTGCCGAACCGAGCCGGCGACTTCTCGTTGGGAATCCCGCAGTAGATGCTCGAGGCTTGCTGCTCGATCAAGCCATAGTGAAAAAGTGCCGTATGCCAGGAGAGGTAGTAGGGAACTCCCAGCTTGTCCAGAAGGGTGCGAGCCAGCGGCTCGAGCGCCTCTACCAGTAGATGCTCCTGAGGAGCATCTGACCCAGTCTCAATCAGGTAACGACCGGCTTGGATCCGGTGCGCGTAGCCCTTTTGTGCCATGTCTGCGAGGAGCCTTGCGGGGTTCGAGGTGATCTCTCGCAGCCACGCGTCGTCAGCTGTCAGGGAAAGTGAGTCCCTGCCCTCTGCACGCATGCGAGCGCGCACAGCCTCCCTCTTCTTAGGAGGGGCACCTCTACTCATTATCGTAAAATCATCAGTTGCATGGTGCATGAAGAATAGCGGTTTCTATTAGCTTTAGCGCTAATTATCGTAAATATAGAGGCTCCCTGGTGCATCCAATTTCAGACTAAACCAAACACCTGCGGCCCTCTCGCCCAGGGTCCCTCGCCGCACTTGCGATCTCACGCTGCCCGCGGACAGGCCAGAGCACCTCCGAATCGACGTCGCCAGGCTCAAGGGGAGCGCCAAGGTGGTTCTGCGGAACCGCCTTGGCGCCGCTACCTGTCTCAAGTCGGCCGATCACACCCGGCGGGGTGAAGACGGCGGATCGAAGCTAATGAAGCACAGAATCGTCTGGATTTCCCACCAGGCGGAGAGGGCCGGATTGCACGGCTCCTCCGCGGGCCCCGGGGCCGAAATCGAGGTCCGCGAGGCAGACGAACACGGCGTGTCGAAGGATCTGTTCCACGGGCAGATCGTGCCTGCGCGCCTCGCGCTCCAGAGCGGTCTGCAGCTCCGGGTCCAGCGTGACGTCGATCGTCGTTGCCGTGTCGCTCGGGGGCGCGCCGCGAGCGAAGTGCGGCGGATCGATTGGCCTGCGCGCCGAGTGCAACCGCCTCGCGTAGTGGTGAAGCGCCAGCTGCACGCCGGTGGAGGCATCGCCCCCGATGCGGGTTTCGATGCTCGATCGAGCGAATCTGCCCAGTGCGACTTTCACGATTCTCCTTGCGCAAAGAACCTCTCCCGGTTGCGCAAGTTTTTGACGTCAGACCGTGAACGGTCCTAACTTCAGCCGTTGCGGTCCCAACTTCACCCCAGGTCTAGTCCCCTTTTGGCCCCAAGAATCGTCTTGTCTGCACCGAGTGAAACAGCTGTGCGTTAGCTGTGCGCCGCTCGCAACTTAAGCGTTAAGGGGAAGTTTGGACGAATATTGGGCATTGACAACTGGCCACCATCGGCTAAAAGGTGTAGGCACTCAGCATCTCCGATGCGAGATTCACTGTCTAGTCACCCCCGGGGGGTATTCAAATTAGTTTCCCGCATTTTGCGGGCGCTCAATGGGGTAAGACCCGGTCATGGTTAGGGGAAAAGCAGTTTTCTCTTGAGTCGTTTCAAGGTTTCGTCGAGTCGTTCAATGCTTCGTTGAGTTGTTCAATGCAGTCGGGAGGCAGTTGTAAGTGCAGGAACCATGCAGTCCAAAGGTTGAGACAGGGTCAGGCGCAAACGCAGCCGGCCACTCCTCCGAGGCGGGGCGGCCGGAAACCCGACTCGTGCAGGAGGCCGTGGGCCGCGCCAAGCAGGGGGACATGGAGGCGCTGCACTTCCTCTACGTCAGCTACGCGCAGGACGTTCAGCGCTTCGTGAACAGCCTGGTGCACGACCACCACGAGGCCGAGGACATCACCCAGAACGTCTTCGCCAAGCTGATCAAGGTGATCGGGAAGTACGAGCAGCGCGACGTCCCCTTCACCGCCTGGATCCTGCGGGTCGCCCGCAACGCGGCCCTCGACCACATGCGCACCCGGCGGGCGATCCCCACCGAGGAGGTGCGGGTCGCCGACTCGGGCCATGCCGAAACCAGCTTCCAGCGCGGCCAGGACCTGCGCCGCGCCCTCGAGCGGCTCCCCGACGACCAGCGCGAGGTGCTCGTGCTGCGCCACATCGTGGGCCTCTCCCCCACCGAGATCGCCGAGACGCTCGACAAGACCGAGAGCTCCGTCCACGGCCTCCACCACAGGGGCCGGCGCACGCTTCAGGAGAACCTGGTCGACCTCGGCGCCGCGCCGGTGGTTGCGGCGCGCGCCTGAGCGCCGCCCGGCGGGTTGGTCGGGGTAGTCGTCCCGCCGTCTCGGCCGTGCGGCCCCCGTCAGTCGTCCCGCCGTCTCGGCCGTGCGGCCCCCGTCAGTCGTCCCCGGGGTTACCCGTCTCCCCCATCCCCTCCGGCGCATCGCCATTGCCGTTCTCGATGCCGTCGAGGATGCGCTCGGTGAACCGCCCGGAATTGACGTCGGCGGCGAGGAAGAGGGCGGCGTGCCCGAGCATCTGCTGCGTGGAGACCCCCTGTCTCGCGGCCTCCTCCTCGAGTGAGCTCCACAGCTTCTCGTCGACGTTCAGCTCCAGCTCCACGACCTTGCTCGGTTTCGTGTCGCGCATGAACGCCGGATAGGTCCACTCGGCCCGGCCCGAGCCCCTTTCGCTGAGGTAGTAGAGGATGGCTCGCACCAGCCTGGCCGGCACGCGCTCGGGCTCCCCGCCTTCCTCCCCTTCCAGGGCCTGGACGGCAAACTCGCTCAGCTCGACGTCTACGGACTGCCTCACGGACTAAGGACACCTCGTCTCGTTCTCGCCGCGCCAGGCGAGTGGCGCGCTGGCGCAGCGGCCGGCAGGGCAGCGGCCCGCGGCTGCGCTTCATCTCGGTTGTGCCTCATCCAACGGTCGCGAAGCGCCGCCGTCAGGCCTTTCAAGCGAAATCGTTCCTCTCCATCTCAGCCACCGATGTGGCCCGGCCCACCGATGTGGCCCGGCCCGGCGCCCCGCATTCGAATGCTACATCAAAGTGAGACAACATTTACCAAGTATTTGTCCAACCTCCGCGCCGCCCTATGTCCATCCGGGCCAACCCGAATCGGTGGGGGCGCAGCGGCCGCCCAAGCCGCATCCGTGGCCGGTTGGAACGCTCTGAACGACCTGCCCAGGGGGCCAGGCAAACCTACGCAGAAAGACCCAGCCCAAAGGCAAGGACAAGCGGACAGGTAAGCCAGCCAAACCTCTCGAGATTCCGGTGCCTAGGCGCGAGGAGATTGAGGGGCTGCTGAAGCGGGCGGCGAAGGGTTCTTCCCACCAAACGCCTTCGCCTTAACTTGGAGCCGCCGCCTTCGCCGCGATTCGCTTCTTGGCCTCGCGGCCGTAGTGCGTTGCATCCTCAACGCCAAGGAATAGCTTTTCGCGCAGGGCATGATTTGTCACGCCTGCGATGGGTGGAATCCGCCTGCGGTAGGTCTCGCTGGCCCAGCTGGCCGTCTCGACGGCCCCCGGCTCCTTGAGACGTGCAATCACCTCAACTACGGCTCTTAGATCGGTGTAAGACCGCTACACGCAAAATGCCTCCCCAGAAAGCAGAAACCCCGCCAGCCCCGAAGGGCGGCGGGGAATAGTTCAGACAACATAGCGCCGATTTCGGGAATATGCAGGCCGCCGATAGCGCCGTTGCATTTGGCTCTATAGGCCAGATTAAGAAAGCTCAAGGCCCTGCGCAGCAGTTGCTCAAACATCGCCACGCCCTCTAGCCCACTCAAGATTGCTCTGCAAGGTGCGGTAGGTCACCGAGGAGCGTGACCAGGGCGCGCTCGCAACGCGCGGTCGTCTCTTCGTCGTAGTCGGTGTGGTGCCCTCGGCTGGTCAAAATCCGATGGCCTCCCGTCGCAGGTGCTCCGCCTGCTCGCGCCCGCGCCGTGGATCGCGTCGCAGGTCGGCATAGATCCGAAAGGGATCGGCCAGCCACAAGCCGTCCGCCCCCTCACGAAAGGCGAGTGGGTTGTCCCGTAGTTCTCCACCGGAAAAGGTGCGGAAGATCGCCGATGTGGCGCGCGGCGGCCGGGAATACGGTGCCGGTCGACGGCTCGAAGACCACAGGACACCCGCGGGAGGAACTCGGAAGTGTCGCAGAGCCCCAGCCAGCCATTGGTGGAGGACCGGAATGCAGGCGGCGGTTCCACGGAGGCCAGGCAGCGCCCGGAGAGTCGCCTCGTACAGGAGGCCGTGAAGCGCGCCAACCAGGGCGACACGGAGGCGATCCACTTCCTCTACGTGCGCTACGCGCAGGATGTGCAGCGCTACGTCAACGGCCTCGTGGGCAACCCGCGCGAGGCCGAGGACATCACTCAGGGCGTCTTCGCCAAGCTGTTCACGGTGATTGGGAATTACGAGCAGGGCGACGTCCCCTTCCTGGCCTGGATCCTGGGGGTCGCCCGCAACGCGGCCCTCGATCACATGCGGACGAGGCGGGCCATTCCGACGGGGGGCGCCCGGTTCACCGACGGCGCCCACGCCAGGGTCGGCCTGTAGCGCTGGCGGGGGCTGTCATAGGAGCGCTGGCAGACGGCGGCCTCGGCAAGGGCAGGCGGCCATGCTGGACGAGCTGCGCCAAGGAATGTCCGTGACGCGAAGGCGTCCAAATATTGCCGATATGACGCCGGAGCGCTAGGATGCCGGCATGGCTATCGCTTACGCAGAAGAGGCGATCCACGTGCACGACACCGGTCACCTCTCCGACCGGGAGATCGCTCGCGCCACCGGAGCTGCGCCGAGCACAGTGCGCGAGTGGCTTGCGCGGCGCAGCGCGCCGAGCGGCTCGCGCGCCGAGCGGCTCGCCGAGCTCTCCTCGCTGGTCGAACGTCTGGCGCGGGTGATCCGGCCCACCTACATCCCGGTGTGGCTGAACAAGCCCATAGCTGCCCTCGAGGACGACAAGCCGATCGACCGGATCGCCGCCGGCGACTACCGCGCGGTCGCACAACTGATCTCCGGCCTCGAGGACCCAGGCGCAGTCTGAGGTGGCCTCGCCAGTCGCGGCGACCGGCCCGCAGGCCAAATCCTCTGCCTCTTCCGCGACAAGAATGGGGTGCGTGGCGCCGAGCCCTTGCCGCCACCCCTCCGGGTCGCCGAGCCGCCACCCCCGCCGACTGGCCTACAGACCTGACAGCAACGCCCGTCGCCTCCAGCTTGACCTCCTGGGATTCGGTTGATGGTGCATCGTCGCCCAGAGGCCTCGAGAACTGGCGAGTCTGACAGGCGTGCTCTTGGCAACAGTCCGGAGCTCCGGGGAAACCCACGAGCGATCCACATGGAAGGCCCATTTACGGTGGAGAGACCGGCGACGGCCGGTGGATGGAGGTCGTGATGGCACTTGACGCTCCCGATTTTGTGATTACCGTGTTCGGTGAGGTGGAGTGACGCGGGCCGCCGCCGAGCGCCACGACCTCGATGCAGAGGCCCTGATCGCTGCCGCTCGGGCCGCTCTTGCAGCCCCTGACCGTGCTGTCACGTTGGACGTGGCGCTCCGCGCCGCGGCCTGAAGGCAGCAGCTACAGGGGGCACAGGCTGGGGGTTGTTCGGCCCCCCACTTTGGGGGTAGGGCGATCGTGCTGCCCGACGTTTCGACAGGGGAGAGAACTGCCCCCGGAGAACTTGAAGAGGCATGGAAGCCAGCATGAAGTCTGTAGACGGTTCTGTAGACTGGCTGCGTGGCGGCTGTCGAGACGACCACCATCCGCGTGCGGCGCAGCACACAGCGCAGGCTCGCCCGGGAGGCGGAGCTGGCTGGCAAGAGCGTCGTCGACATGCTTGACGCGGCCGCCGAGCTCTTGGAGGAGCAGCGCCTACTGGTGTCGATGGACCGGTCCTACCGCGAACACGGGGCCGAGATCCACGAGGAGATGGCAGCCTGGGACGCAACGCTCCTCGACGGGCTTGCCGACGAGCGCTGAGATGTCAGCGCCGGAGCCCGAACGGGGCGATGTCTACGAAGCCGAGCTGGACCCGGTCGAGGGGCAGGAGCAGGGTGGGAGGCGCCCCCTGCTGGTGATCTCGATCGGAGCGATGAACCGATCAGCGGCCAAGCTGACCATCGGGGTTCCCCTGACGACGACGGACTGGAGCAACGCCCTTCACGTGCGGCTCGATCCCCCGCAGGGTGGGTTGACCAAGGTCAGCTTCGCGATGCCGGAGATGACGCGCTCGGTGTCGACTCAGCGCCTGCGGCGCCGGCTCGGCTCCGTCCCCGCGGAGACCGTTGGCGCGGTGTCGAGGCGGGCGGGCATCTTGATCGGCCTCGGGCGCAGCCGCTGACCCTCGCGCAGCCCGCACCGCCCGCACCCGCCACCCCCCGCACCGCCACCTCCCCGCCGGGGGGAGACTTCTCGCTGCCAAATACTTGACCGGGAGTGGCGGGAGAATTCGAGCACCTCGGTGCCGGGTATACCAGGGTATACTCCCGCAGATATGGCAAAGGTGATGGTCTCCATGCCCGATGAGCTCCTGGCCGAGGTCGACGCCGAGGCCGCCCGCGAGGGCACCAGCCGCAGCGCCGTGCTGCGTGGCTTCGCCGACGCTGCGCTGCGCCGACGCCGCGCCGACCGGGCAGCGGCGATGAAGACGCTGCTGCGCGGCGCCGGCCGGCACGGCGGCGATGCCGTCGAACAGGTGAAGGCCACAAGGCCCGCCCCTTGAGCACGTGAGCACGCGGCTCCTCGATGCCAGCGTCATCCTCGCGGCCTTCGACCGCGACGACCCCCATCACGAGTCCGCGCGCGCCCTGCTCTCCGCTCCGCAGGTCACCCTTTCGACGCTCGACCTGGCGCGCTATGAGGTCGCCAACGTTGCTATCCGCGCTTGGCGCGATCCCGGTTCTCTCGCGCCGCTGCTCGAGGCGATCGAGCAGATCGCGGGAGATGGCGGCGTGCTCGCCTCGACGCGCGGCCTGCTCACACGCGCCGCCGAGCTTGCCGAGCAGCACACGATCTCCGTCTATGACGCCGCCTACGTCGCGGCCGCCACGGACGGGCAGTGTGCGCTCATCAGCTGCGACACGCGAGACCTCATCTCGAAGGGCCTTGCCGGCGCACCGGAGGACGCTCGAGTCTCCTGAGGCACCGCGACTTACGCCCGGCCAGCGCTAGCCCTATCTCAGGCCGGTTGTTCGACGGCTATCAGTTGATCCCGCACTCGGTCTTATCGGTCCCGACCCATCGACCGTCTCGCGTCGATCCTCCGGGGGCCACCGGCTGAGTGCAGGGGATGCAGCCAATCGAGGGGTAGTTCCGATCGTGAAGAGGGTTGTACGGAAGGTTGTGCTCATGGACGTAGGTCCATACCTCTTTCTCGGTCCAGTCGACCAGAGGGGCGAGCTTCCACAGGCCAAAGCGCTCGTCCCACGCCAGCTTGGGAGTCTTGGCGCGGCCCGGTGAGTTCTCCCTGCGAATGCCGGCGGTCCAGCAGCTCACGGAAGAGAGCGCGCGGCGCATCGGCTCGACCTTGCGCAGACCGCAGCAGGCGTCCGAATCACGGGTCCACAGTTCCTCTCCGTATTGCGCTGCCTGCTCCTCCAGGGTCAGGTTGTGGAAGCGGTCGAACTCGATGCCGAGGTGCTCGGCGAGGCGATCGCGGGTTTCATAGGCCTCGGGGAAGAGCAGGTCCGTGTCGAGGTAGAAGAAGCGCGCCTCGGGGTTGATCCGGCTCGCCATGTGGGCGATCACCGAGCTGGTTTTCTGAAACGAGCAGGCGATGTAGTGCTCGGCTCCGAAGGTGTCGAACATCCACTCCAGCGCCTCGGCGGCGCCGCGACTCTCGAGGTCGGCTGGGACCGCCTCCTGGTCGATATCGGGCATCTTGGGCATCAGGGGCGGAGAGTTTGGCAGGCGGCAGCTTCGACCGCTTCCTCTACGCTTGAGCTTCGGGCGTTAACTCTGACTTAGCCACCGTGCTAAATTTAGCCTCTAGTCTTAATTTAGATAGGAGGCTAAGTCACCATGGACTCCCCTGATTTCAAAAATCCATATCGGCCCGGAGCAGGGCATATGCCGCCTTACCTCGCAGGCCGGGAGAGCGAGTACGAGGAGTTTGATCGCCTTTTGGAGCAGGACCAGATACTTGAGAATCTGGTCCTCACCGGGCTGCGTGGGGTCGGGAAGACCGTCCTGCTTGAGAGCTTCAAGCCCAGGGCCATCGAAAAGGGGTGGCTCTGGGCTACTGCGGATCTCTCTGAGTCGGCCAGTATCAGTGAGAGTGCGCTCGCCGAACGGCTGCTCGCTGACCTCGCGCTGATTACGTCCTTTGCGACCGCACCTGATACTGAGTCCAAGCAGGAGGTTGGTTTTACGGCCCCGGCGCAAACGAAAGAAGTGCCGCTATCTCATCAAGTACTCGTTGGGGTCTACAACAGCACTCCGGGCTTAACGGCAGACAAAATCAAGGCGACCCTCGAATTTGCCTGGGAGCATCTGAGGAAGCAAGGGCGGCATCGCGTGATTTTCGCCTACGACGAGGCCCAGAACCTGTCGGATCACGCGAGTAAGGAGCGGTTTCCATTGTCTGTCCTGCTCGACGTGTTTCAATCGATCCAATCGAAGGGGATTCCCTTCATGCTTGTCTTGGCCGGGCTGCCAACGCTGTTCCCGAAACTTGTCGATGCGCGCACCTATGCAGAGCGCATGTTCCGCGTTATGACCCTGACGAGGCTCAGCGACGACGAGAGCCGCGAAGCGATTCTCAAGCCGATCGAGGTAGCGGGGTGCCCACTCAAGTTGGCGCCGAACTCAGTTGAGCTCATCATCTCTGAGTCCGCGGGGTACCCGTATTTCATTCAGTTCATTGGCCGGGAGGTATATGACGTTTTCATTCGCCAGCATGCCGATGAAGAGCAGAAAGCAGTGCCGGTGGAGGCGATACAGCGAAAGCTGGACGCCGATTTCTTTGCCGGGCGGTGGGCCAGGATTACCGACCGGCAGCGGGAACTTCTCTGGGTTGTCGCGCATCTGGAGCGCTCCGATGAAGAATTCACGATTCTGGAACTGAAGGAAGAGGCCAAAGAGCTGCTTCCCAAGGCGTTCTCCGCCAGTCACGCAAACCAGATGCTCGCCAGTCTCGCGGAGAAGGGGATGATCTACAAGAACCGCCTGGGTAAGTACTCGTTTGCGGTTCCTCTGCTGGGCCGCTTCATCCTTCGGACCTATGAACTTCCTGGAACCTCAGAGACGGCCGTGGGGCGAATTCCTTAGGAACGTTCCCACGGGCCTTCGCTGCCGTGCGAGCGATCTCAGGCCGCCGCTCAAGCGTCCGGCCGGCCCGCGCCTTTCGGCCCATGGCCCCCGGCCCGGCCAACCGACAGTCCGGGAGCACCGCGCTGCTGGCGAGAGAGCGCGGCGGCCGCGTTCGGCGCGATCCGTCCAGGGGCTCAACGACTTGAAATCACAATCTGTGATGGCAAGCGCTGATATGGACGCCCGTTTGTCAAGCCCCCAACCACCAAAGGCCCGCTGAGAGCGGGCCTACTTCTTGGCCCAGGAGGCGGCGGTCGGCCTGGTGCGCGACTCGCGGTCAGGCTGATATGCGCGGGTTGGCTACCGCAGGACCGGATTTCGTCATAGCGCCCGCTGTCTAGAGATCGAGCATCGCCGCAGAGCGGCTGCTCATAGCGCTGTCGCGGATGCGCTGCGCGAGGGGCCGAGCCCGCCGCCTCCTGGGCCAAGCAGTGCTTGGTGGCCTCAGTCGGCTGTCGTGACCGCCCAGCAGAAGCCGGCGAGCTCACGGGCCACGGCGACCGCGCAGAGGGTGCGGCGCTTGCCGCGCTCTGAGTCAAGCCGGACCCAGCTGCGGTGAAGGCGCTGCTGCGCCTTCCAGGAGATCGCGCAGACCGCCTGGGGCTGGCCCTCCTGGCGGCGACGCAGCTCGCGGCCCTTGCGCGGTACCCGGCGGTAGTGCCAGGCCGCCTCGACCAGAAGCCGGCGAGCATGGCGGGAGCCCGACTTGGTGATCGAGCCCTGCCGGCGCTTTTCTCCGGTCGTGTTCTCCGAGGGCACCAGGCCGAGGTAGCTCATCAGCTGGGCGGGTCGAGCGAAACGCTCGAAGTCACCGACCTCTGCACAGAGGCCAAGCGCGGAGAGGGTGTCGATGCCGCGCAGGCAGCGCAGGCGGGCGACGCTCTGCTCCCAGGGGGAACCCTCGACGAGGGCGGCCATCTGGGACTCGAGATCGGCGCGACGCACCAGCAGAGCCTCGATTGCCCCGATCCCGTCTGCCAGGACCGACTGCGCCACCGGCTCGGGGAGCTCCACCCTCCCCAGCCAGTCGAGATGGCGCTGGGTCCAGTTGTTGCCATCGAAGCGCAGGTCATGGCGCAGCAGGAGCTTGCCGACGCGGTGGCGGGCCCGCATCAGGTCGCCGCGGACGTCCTCGCGGGCGCGGACCAAGTCACGCATCGCCTCTTCGGCGGGGGTGGGAACACGGACGGCGTGCAGGCCGCCGATCATCAGCAGCCGCACCAGCCGCTCGGCGTCGCGGCGGTCGGTCTTGACCCGATCTTGGGCCGGGCGCTCGATCTTTCCCGGTGCCGCGACCGTGCAGCCGATGCCCTTCGCCATCAGCGCTCGGGCCAGCCCGAAGCCGGTCGGGCCGGCCTCATAGGCGACCCGCACCGGCGCCGGCAGCCCCGCGCAGAACTCCGTTACCTGCCCGGTCTGCCCACTCATCCGCTGCACGGCCAACTCGCCGGAGTCAGAGTCGGCTATCGCCGCCACCACCTTCGCCGCGTGAACATCCAGACCCACCCACGTCCTAACCTGCGCCATGTCGGCACCCCCATGATTGCGGTCCTCGCCGAGGCCGTTCCTCGGCGACAAACCCGCGCATCTCATGCGCGGGTGCCGACCTTCACATCGGGTTCGGATCGAGCCGGCGCTCAGGTGGGCCGGCCATAGGGTCTAGGTTGCGCCACTGATGCGACCTCGCGCCGATCGACCACTGGGTATCGCGCCGGCGACGGTGCTCGATTACCGCGAGCTCGCCCGGCGGCGGCTGCCCCGCCAGCTGTTCGACTACATCGACGGCGGGGCGTATGAGGAGCGCACGATGCGCGCCAATACGGCCGACCTCGAGCGGCTGCTGCTGCGACAGATCGTGATGCGCGACGTCTCCGAGCGGGATCCGGCGGTGGAGGTGCTGGGCCAGCGCCTCGCTCTCCCGGTCGTCCTTGCGCCGGTCGGCCTCGCCGGGATGTTTGCGCGCCGCGCCGAGGTGCAGGCCGCGCGCGCCGCGCAGGCGGCGGGAGTGCCGTTCGTCGAGTCGACCGTTTCGATCTGCGGCGTCGAGGAGGTGGCGCGCTCCACGTCGACGCCGCCCTGGTTCCAGCTGTATGTGATGCGCGACCGCGGCTACGCCGAGCAGCTGATGTCGCGTGCGCGAGAGGTCGGGTGCCCGGTGCTGGTGCTCACCGTCGACCTGGCCGTCGTCGGCGCCCGCCACCGCGACACGCGAAACGCGGTGGTGGGCGAGGGCCTCTCCGCCACGGGCAAGATCCGCCGCGCGCTTGACCTGCTCTCCCATCCGCGCTGGATCCGCGACGTGGCGGTGGGCGGCAAACCGCTGACCTTCGGCAACCTCGAGGACGCGGTTCCGGGCGCCCGCAGCCCGGCCGCGTTCCGCGATTGGGTCGACGCCCAGTTCGACCCGAGCGTCACCTGGGATGACATCGCCTGGGTGCGCGAGAACTGGGACGGTCGCCTGCTGGTGAAGGGGGTGCTCGACCCGGCGGACGCTCGCCGTGCGGTTGAGATCGGCGTCGATGGCGTCGTCGTGTCGAACCACGGTGGGCGCCAGCTCGACTCGGTGCCCTCGACGGTGCGCGTGCTTCCGGAGATAGTCGACGCGGTCGGCGGTCAGGTCGAGGTGCTCGTCGACGGCGGCGTGCGCACCGGACTCGATGTCTTCAAGATGATCGCGCTGGGTGCGAACGCGGTGCTGATCGGGCGTGCCTGGGCATGGGCCGTAGCGGCGCGCGGCGAAGCGGGTGTGCGCCATGTCCTCGACGTCCTCAAGGCCGATCTCGACGTCGCGCTGGCCCTCACCGGTCACACCTCCTTCGCCGAGGTCGACCGCTCCGCGCTCTACGACGCACCTCCCCGGGTCCCCGCGACCGGTCCCCTTGATGTACGAGGTCCCCTTGACTGCCCAGGTCCCCTTGACTGACCAGGTCCCCTTGATGTAGAGCGCCCAGCGTGCTGTGCCGCGGGGCATCTGCGCCGCGCCCCGTAGTTCTCCACCAGAAGGTGCGGCGTATCGCCGATGTGGCTCCTACCGGCCGGAAATACCGTCGGACCATGACTTGGCGAAGCCGTGCCTGTGCGCCCTGCTCCGCGGTCTTGCTGATGCTCTTCGCGGCTGTGCCGGCGACCGCGCCGGCGAGGCCGGCGCCGAAGCCCATCACCGGCAAGCTGAGCAAGCCCGGCTACACGGTGATCGCGCTGGCGGCGAACGGCGCTGCGAGATCGGCACGGGCAAGCCTTGGCAGGTTCAGGCTCCGGCCACCGGCCGGGCGGGTGACCCTGCACCTGAGGGCGCCGGCCGGCACCTACGCGGGGCCGATCGTGCTCGGGCGGGAGTTGAAGGGAAAGCGCGCGATCCTCGGCGTCATGGCGGGGGCGAAGCTCGGAAGGGTCAAGCTCAAGCCGGCAGGAGGCTACGCGAGGCCAAACCGCAAGCTCGCCGCCAAGTGGGTCGACGCGACCCGTACAGCACGCGCCAGGAAGGGAATTCCAATCGGCGCCGGCAACTTCGGCCTGGTGCTCTCCAAGCGCACCCACGATGGGCTTCTGGGCGACACAGATCTCGACGGCATCTCCGACACCCTGGACGTCGATGATGACGGCGACCTGATCCTCGACGACTACGACCGCTCGATCGAGAGGCACTCGACCGCCAGGCGACCTCCCAAGGCCAAATCCTCGGGCGCCATCGGCGGAACCTTCCCCGACGGCAGCCGGATGACCGTCGGCACGAGCTTCGGCTTCGCGGGCCCCGGCGCCGTGAACGTCAACGGCGGCTCGAGCGAAGAGCAGATCGCTGCCGCCCAGCAGAACTACGGAGGGCTGGGCATCCTCTGGCTCGGGATCGATCCCGGCTCAGGCGAGCTCGACTGTGGAGCGCTCATCTACTGCTCGGCGGGCGGTACCGGGAGGTTCCAGGCCTCGGTCGGGCCAGGCGGCTTCGACCGCACCGGCGCCCCACCCTTCCCCGAGTGCTGCGATCCCGACGAAGACGGCCTCGGCTCCCTCACCCCGATCCCCCCGCCCCCGGGCGCCGCCAGTCCCTTCGGCCCCGATGGAGGCGGAATGTCCCTCTTCCACGGCGCCACACAGGACCAGATACGCACCGGCGACGTCCTCATCGAGCGGGCAACCGTTCACGGCTCCCCCGTGGAATCCGCAGCCTCGGTGGGATTCGTCTTCTCCACCATGCCCGCACTCGCCACCTACAGCGACGGGCAGGGGAACTCCTCGAGCTTCTCCTACCCGCTGGCATCGTGTGGAGAGGGCCTGTGCGCGTTGCCCGTCCGGGCCGGTCCCAACGGCGACGCGATCGTGACGCTCACGTTCTGGCGGCCGCAGCGCCAGCGCGTCCTTGGCGAGCCCGGCGCGGGCGAGTGGATGGACGTCGGCAACCTGACATACGCAACCGAGGCGGGCGGAGCCAGCGGCGTTTGCCCGGAGAGCAGCTACTCGGGGCTGGACGCGAACCTGACCTCGGACCCCCTCTCCGCGAATCACGCCGGTCCGCCGACGAACGGAGGCTTTCGCCTCCTCGACCTCAGCGGCGATCAACCGTCGGACCCCGCCAACACCTTCACCTTCACCCTGAACCTCACGGACTGCCTCACATCGAAGGGACTCTCAATGGGCACGACGTCCTTTGCGAGCATCGTCTTCACGGCATTCTCCGAAACGGACGGCGAGGGGATTGCGATGGCGAACTTCCCGGCCGTGTTCGTCCTGCAGCCGTAGCGATTCACAGACGCGATCACGGCAGTCACTGGATCGAGATCACTGCGTTCCAGGACCGGATATATGGGATATACTGAGCCTCGTGGCCAAGGTTCTGGTCTCATTCGACGACAGGCTTCTGCGGCGCATCGACCACGCCGCGCGCGCGAGCGGCAAGTCGCGCAGCGCCTACCTCTCCCAGCTCGCCGAAGGCGATTCGGCACGCGGCTCGGGTCCCGGGAAGACCGCTGCCGCTCGGACGGCGCTGAGAGTGCTCGATCGCCTCTTTGCCGCGGCGCCCGCCGGTGACTCCACGGCGGCGATTCGCGCCGCGCGGGACGCGCGTTGAGCGAAGTCGTTCTCGACGCCTCGGTCGTGCTGAAGTGGTTTCACTCCGAGGGCGAGAAGCATCTCGAGGCGGCACGCCGCCTCCGCGAGCGCTTCGAAGCGGGCGAGCTTCGCGTGCTGGCGCCGCCGCTGCTCTGGCTCGAGGTGCTGAACGTCGCCGCTCGTCGCTGGCGCTGGACACAGCACCAACTCGAGCAGCTCGCTGCGGCGCTTCCGAACCTCGGCTTCGAGCTCCTCGACGCCGATCTCTCTGACGTGGCCCGCTGGGCCGCGCACGGCCTGACCGCCTATGACGCCGCGTACGTTGCCGTTGCCGAGCAGGCCGGCATCCAGCTGCTCACCGACGATGCAGGAATCGTTCGTGTCGCTCCGGAGCTCGCGAGCGCCCTCGCAGATCAGTAGGCGCAGCGTCCTCGGGGAGGCTCAGCCCGTTGGGGTGATGCGGTAGGCGTCGAAGACGGAATCGACGTTGCGCAGGCGGGAGATGCACTGTTTGAGCTGCTCGGTGTCCCCCACCTCGACGACGAAGCGATTCTTCACCATCGGGTGCTTCGTCATGCAGCTCGCTCCGATGATGTTGATGCCCGCCTCCGAAAACGTGCGTGAGAGGTCCTCCAGAAGACGGGTGCGATCGTAGGCGTCGACCTGCAGCTCGACCCGGTAGGAGGATTCGTTCTCGCCGTCCCAGCTCACGTCGACGAACCGTTCCGGGGCCTTCTTCAGCGCCTTCACGTTCTTGCAGTCGGCACGGTGGATCGTGATGCCGCGCCCGAGCGAGACGTAGCCCGCGATCTCATCGCCCGGCACCGGGCGGCAGCACTTGGCAAGGCGCACCGCCACGTTGTCCGCGCCCTTGACGCTGATCCCGTAGTTGGAGGCGTCCTTGGTCCGCCGCGCCTTGTCCTCGCGGGCGCCGCCGAGGCCGAACGGCTCGTCCTCCTCGACCGCCTCGCCCTCTTTCAGCCGCTGCATCAGCTTGTTGGCGACAGCCTTGGTGGAGATCTTGCCCTGGCCCAGCGAGATGTAGAACTCGGACGCCTTGCGGAAGCCCATCTCGCGGATCACGTCGGCGAGCAGCGGCGACATCGCCAGCTTCTGCATCGGCAGGCCGCGCTTGCGCAGGGCGTCCTCCAGCGCATCGCGGCCGCTGCGCTCCGCGTCCTCGCGCCGTTCCTGTTTGAACCAGGCGCGGATCTTGTTGCGCGCCCGGCTGGTGCGGACGAGTTTCAGCCAATCGCGAGAGGGGCCGCGCTTCTGGTTTGCGGTCAGCACCTCGACGATGTCTCCGGAGCGCAGCTGGTAATGCAGCGGGACGATCGAGCCGTTGACCTTGGCCCCGACGCAGCGGTGGCCGACATCGGTGTGGACGGCGTAGGCGAAGTCGAGCGGGGTCGAGCCGGCGGAGAGGTTCTTCACCTCGCCCTTCGGGGTGAAAACGAACACCTCGTCCTCGAAGAGGTCGACCTTCAGCGCCTCCAGGAACTCGGCCGGGTCCTGCTCGCCCTCGGCCTCGACCAGCTGCCGCAACCAGGTCATCTTCTCGCGCTGGGGGTCCTCCCCACCCCCCTCCTTGTAGGTGACGTGGGCGGCGATCCCGTACTCGGCGAGCTTGTGCATCTCCGCGGTGCGGATCTGGATCTCCAGCGGTTTGCCCTCCGGCCCGATCACCGTCGTGTGCAGCGCCTGGTACATGTTGGCCTTGGGCATCGCGACGAAGTCCTTGAAGCGGCCGGGCAGCGGCTTCCAGAGCGAGTGGATGACTCCGATCGCCCCGTAGCAGTCCTTGACCGAGCCGACGATCACGCGCATCGCGGTGAGGTCGAAGATCTCGTTGAACTCGCGCCCCTTCTTGGTCATCTTCGTGTAGATCGAGTAGAAGTGCTTGGCGCGGCCGGAGATCTCGGCCTCGATGCCGACCGTCTTCAGCTCCTTGGAGAGGAAGCGCCCCGCCTTGGTGACATAGACCTCCCGCTCGTTGCGCTGCTGGGCGACGAGCTGTTTGATCTCTTTGTACTTGCGGGGATGCAGGGTGGCGAAGGCCAGGTCCTCGAGCTCCCATTTGATCGCGTGGATGCCCAGCCGGTGGGCGAGCGGCGCGTAGATCTCGAGCGTCTCCCGCGCCTTCGCCGTCTGCTTCTGCTTTGGCAGCGCGCCGAGGGTGCGCATGTTGTGGAGCCGGTCGGCGAGCTTGATCAGGATCACCCTGACGTCGGTCGCCATCGCCACCATCATCTTGCGGTAGTTCTCCGCCTGGCGCTCGTCGCGGCTCTCGAAGGTCATCCCGGTGAGCTTCGTGACGCCGTCGACGAGGATGGCGACCTCCTCGCCGAACGCGGCCCGGACGTCCTCGAGGCTGGCGCTCGTGTCCTCGACGGTGTCGTGCAGGAGCGCGGCGCAGAGGGTCTCGGTGTCGAGTCGCATCCCAGCGCAGATCTGAGCGACACCGACCGGATGGGTGATGAACTCGTCGCCGGAGCGGCGCAGCTGGTCCCCGTGGCGGTCGCAGGCAAATTCAAACGCGCGGGTCACCGCGTCGCGATCGATCTCGGGCGCGGAATCGAACTCCTCGACCACGGCGAAGAGGTCGGCGAGGAGCTCGCTGTCTCCGTGTCCTAGCGCTGTTTGCGTCGTTCGAGGTATTGCAGGCACTCCTGATGGCGAGCGGTGTAGGCCTGGGACGCCGCAGAGCGTTCCAGGTTCGTCTCCTCTGAGGATACGACCCCCACGGTTCCGCTCCCGCCATCGGGCTGGCCCTGCACCAGGCCGAGCTCGTCGAGCACCCGGAAGCAGCGCGCGGCGGTCTCAGGGCTGCGCGGATGGGGCTTCGATCCCTCCAGGGCCTCTCTCAGCTCCCCCCCACTCACCTCGCCCGCCTCGCGCAGCCCACGGAAGACGGCTTCGACCGCCGTGCGCTGGGCGAGCTGCTCCTCCAGCACCAGGAGCGAGAAGTCCTGCTCCGCGCTCGTCCATACCGGGTGCAGGAAGCCGGGCGGGCCGTCGCGCTTTGGCCGCCGGCCGAGGTCCTCCTGCACCGCGGACGGCGGAGTGTCGACCAGGACGACGTGCTCGAAGCCCTCAACGGCGGCGGGGACCGCGGCCAGCGCCTCGTAGTCCGTCAGGGCGAGCCCCGCGGTTCCCCCCGCCGCCAGTCCGGCCAGCGCGCCGCGCCCGCAGCGGGAGCAGGCGATGCGCGCCGCGCCGCAGTTGAAGCGCGCCAGGCCGGTGGCGCCGTTGGCCAGGGCGGCGCGGCGGGAGGCGTCCGCGCAGACGGCCAGCACGCTGTCGCCGCTGGAGACCAGCTCGGCGAGCACCGAGGAGATCGAGCCTTTGCCGTGGACCAGCTCGCGCCCCGCCCCCTGCGCGGTCCGCCCCGCCCCCTGCGCGGTCCGCCCCGCCCCCTGCGCGGTCCGCCCCGCCCCCTCGGCCAGCCACCCGTCGAGGTCGCGGTGCAGCTCGCTCTCGAATCGCTCCCACCACTCCTCATCGGAGCACTCGCAGATATGAAGGGAGGCGACGTCCGCCGGCGGCCCCAGTGGGTAGAGCTGGCGGAGCAAGACGCGTGGTTCTTCGGCGCCGTTCCAGCGGTTGACCTCGAGCCGCACCGCGGCGTCGACAGGGCTGTCCTCTCCCACGCCGAGTGTCGAGCGCCCAAACACCACGCCGAGCGCCCGGTGGGAACCGCTGCGAAGGCTGAACCGCGCGTGCTTGCCTTCGCCCATGGTCTGCACGTCGCCGACCCGGGCGGAGGGAACGAGAAGCCGCACTCCAGGGTTTCCCATTCCGAACGGAGCCAGGGACTTCAGCTCTTCCGCCAGATCGATGCCCAGCCCCGCGCCGCCGACCATGGCATCGATCTGCTCCATGCGCGTCAGCTGCTCTGGTCCCAGAACGGCCGCCGCGTGCGCGGCGAAGGCCTCGCGGAAGGCGTCGAGGCTCTCGGCGCGCAGCTCCAGCCCGGCGGCGGCCCGGTGCCCTCCGAACCGCACGAGATGCTCAGAGCACGCCTCCAGCCCGGCCAGCAGATCGAAACCGGGGATGCTGCGCCCCGAGCCGCGGCCGCCCCCCTTGCCATCGAGCGAGACGACGACGAATGGGCGGTAGTGGCGCTCGGCAAGGTGGGAGGCGACGATGCCGATCACTCCCGGATGCCAGTCCTCCCCGGCGAGCACGACGCCCGGCGCTCCGCGGAGCCCGTCGGGAAGCCGTCGCATGGCCGCGACCGCTTCGCCCTCCACCCTGCGCTGCGTCGCCTGGCGCTCGCCGTTGGCCCGGTTCAGCTCGACCGCGATCTCGGCCGCCCTCTCCTCGCTCTCGGTCAGGAAGAGCTCGACCCCCGCGTCGGCCCGGTAGAGCCGCCCCGCGGCGTTGATCCGCGGGGCCAGGCGAAAGGCAAGGTGCCCCTCGTCGAGCTCCGCCGCCTGGCAGCCGGACGCCTTGAGGAGCGCCCGGATCCCAGGGCGCTGCGCCCGCCTCAGCTCCTCCAGCCCACGCCGCACGAGGGTGCGGTTCTCGCCGACAAGCGGCACGAGGTCGGCGACCGTCGCGAGCGCGACCAAGTCGAGGTCGTCCTCCGGCGAGACCGCGGCGCCTGCGTGTGAGGTTGCCGCCCCCTCTGGAGTTGTCGCCGCGCCCTCTGGAGTTGTCGCCGCGCCCTCTGGAGTTGTCGCCGCGCCCTCTGGAGTTGTCGCCGCGCCTGCCGGCGTGGCCCCGGTCCCGCCTGCTTCGCGCAGCGCGCAGGCCAGCTTCCAGGCGACGCCCGTCCCACACAGCTCGGCAAACGGGTAGCCATCGACGGCTGGGTGCAGGATCGGGCAGTCGGGCAGCTCCGAAGCGGGCGTGTGATGGTCCGTGACCACGATGTCCATGCCGAGCGAGCGGCAGAGCGCCACCTCCTGAACGGCCGTTATCCCGCAGTCGACCGTGACGATCAGCGAGGTGCCCCGCTCGGCCAGGCGCTCAACGTTGGCGGCCGCCATGCCGTAGCCGTCGACGATCCGATCCGGAATCAGCCAGTCGCAGTCCGCCCCCAGCTGGCGCAGGGCGCCGACCAGGATCGACGTCGCGCAGACGCCGTCGACGTCGAAATCGCCGTGGACGGTGATCCGCCTGCCGGCCTGGACCGCCGCGAGCACCCTCTCGACCACGTTCGCCATAGACCGGAAGGCGCCCGGCGAGTGGACCTCATCGGCGGCGAGGAAGGCGCGCGCCGCCTCGGGCGTTCGGTAGCCGCGGCGCACGAGGGTGACGGCGACCGGCTCACTCAGGCTCAGCTCGCCGGCAAGCGCGCGTGCCTCGCGGTACGAGTACGGATCTGCCCGGTAGGCGTTGGCGCTCTCTTTCACGTTCTCAGACTAAGAACGACCTGGGACGGATTTCGTGCGCGCTGCCTGCCGCTGCCCCGGAGGAGCAAACTCAGAACCGACCTAGATCTGGGTCAGCCGACCTAGATCTGGGTCGCGATCAGCCCGAGCTGGGCGGCGATGAGGCTGATCACGGCGGCGATCGTGACGCCGTTGAGCTGAATCATCGTGCGCTGATTGGAGGCGAGGCGCTCTTCGATTGCTCCGAAACGAGTGTCCATGGCGTCAAAGCGGGCGTTCATTTCAGTGCGTAGGCCGACAATCTCGCCACGGACGGAACGCACGTCCGCGTCAACCCGGTTGAAACCGTCGTCCACACGGTGGTTGAGGTCATCCAGCCGGGCGTTTGTCCACGCCTCTTTCATAGCCTCCATGATGATGCCACGGTAGCGGGATCGGTGTGCCGCATGGCAACCTGAATGTGAAAAGTCTGCAACGGCAGCGCCGGGCTTGGTGACCTGGGTCATCACGAACGCCGTAGTGCCTGCGTCCAGCTCCGGGTTTGCCCGTCCAACCCGCCGACGGGACGGAAACGAACGATATGGGTGCATTTCAGTCCCGTCGGCAAGTCGTGCGGAGGTTTGCCAATCGACGGGACGGAAACGAACGATATGGGTGCATTTCAGTCCCGTCGGCAAGTCGTGCGGAGGTTGGCCAATCGACGGGACGGAAACGAACGATATGGGTGCATTTCAGTCCCGTCGATTGGATTTTCTCCCGTAGATTGGATTCGCCCGCGCCGGGCAGATCCAATTGGCCGGGACCCGGCGGACAAGGCGGTTCCGCGGAACCGCCTTGGTCCGGCCGGACCGCCCGCGGTTACGCGGGACAATCATCTTGGGGATATCTAGGTGTGCTGGCGCTCGGCGCGGACCCCGAGGGCCCAGACGACGGCGAGGCCGAGCACAACACCGGGGACCGCGGTCAGGGCCGTCGCAGCATCGGTCGTGCCGAGCCCCCGCCCGCTGAAGGTCTCCACGATCACGCCGAAGATCATCGCGCCGATCACGGAGCCGAGGAAGGCGCCGACGATCCCCTGCCAGAAGCGGTCGGGGAGGAAGACCGTGAAGTGCCAGAGGGCGATTCCCATCGTGAACCAGACCAGCAGTGCCATGTTCAGCGATTCCTCCCGTGCTTGCGGCGTTTCTGGCGCCGTTCCCGGCGGCGTTCGCTGCGTTCGCGGCGCTCCTCAGCGGCGGCGTCGGCAGCAGCCGTCTCGCCGTTGGACGAGCGGCCGGCCGCGGCGCCGCTTGATACGTCACCTGTCCCGGGCGCCTCACCGGTCACACCGGTGGACGAGCGATCCGCCCCGCCGGCGACATCCGAGCGATCCGCCCCGCCGGCGACATCCGCTTGATCCGCCCCGTCGCCGCCGTCCGAGCGGTCCGCGCCATCACCGTCGCCGCCGTCAGAGCCGCCCGGCGATGGGCCAGGCGGCTCGGCCGTCGCGACAGCACCCGGACTGGCGGGCGCGCCCTGCTGGGCCGCCCGCGCCTCTTCGATCTCCGCTTCGGTCGCCGAATCGTCGCCGAGCTTTGCCATCTCGACATCACCGGCAAAGGCGGGGACCCTGCCGTCCGCCTCCATCATGCGGATCCTCCGCCGCGCGAACGTCGGCTCGCGTTCCTTCCAAGCCGTGAGCACCGGCGAGGCGATGAAGATCGACGAGTAGGTTCCGGAGGCGATCCCGACCAGCATCGCGAAGGCGAAGTCCTGCAGGGTCGCGCCGCCGAAGATGAGCAGCGCGCCCACCGCGAGCAGAGTCGAGAAGCTCGTTGCCAGGGATCGGGTCAGCACCTCGCTCATCGAGCGGTTGACGATCTGCGAGAAGGCCGCGCGGGGCATCCGCGGCATGTTCTCGCGGATACGGTCGAAGACGATGATCGTGTCGTACAGCGAGTACCCCAAGATGGTGAGGAAGGCGGCGACCGTCCCGCTCGTCACCTCCCGGCCGGTCAGCGAGTAGACGCCCGCTGTGATCAGGATGTCGTGGAAGAGGGCGATCAGCACCGGCACCGCGAACTTGGGGTCGAAGCGGAAGGCCACGTAGGCGCAGATCACGAGCAGCGAGAAGATCAGCGCGTTGCGGGCGCTGTCCGCCACCGTGGTGCCGAAGGTCGGTCCCACGCTGGTGCTGTCGAAGCCGTCGGCTTCGATCCCGAAGTCGGCTTCGAGCTTCTTCTGCATCTCCCTGATCTGGCTCGGCTTCAGCGTCTTGGACTGGATCAGGAAGACGTTCGGCCCAAGGCCGGGATTGCTCTCGCGCTGCACCTCGGTCCCCGAGATGCCGGCGCTCTCCAGCTCTTCGCGCACACCGGCCTCGTCGGTCGCCTTGGTCAGCGCAACCTCGACCCGGGTGCCGGACTCGAAGTCGATGCCCAGGTTGAACTGCTTCGTCGCCAGGGCAAAGGCGCCGATCAGCAGGATCACGCCCGAGACCGAGAAGAACCAGCGGCTGGCGCCCATGAAGTCGAAGTGCCAGCGCACGCGCTGGCGAACGGCGCCAAGCGCTTTGGGGGAATGCAGCAACCGCGAGCGGCTCATGCTGAGCAGCAGCGCCTGGGTGAAGACGACGGCGGTGAGCAGGGAGACGATCGTGCCCACGCCGAGGGTGAAGGCGAAGCCCTTGACCCCGGCCGTCGCCAGCACGAAGAGGATGAAGGCCGTGAGCAGGGTGATGACGTTGGCGTCGATGATCGTCCCGATGCCGCGGCGGTAGCCGGCGGCGATTGCAGCCGCCATCGGGCGCCCGGCGCGCACCTCCTCCTTGATGCGCTCGAAGATGACGATGTTCGAGTCGGCCGCGACCCCAATCGTCAGGATCAGCCCCGCGATCCCCGGCAGAGTCAGGGTGATCGGGATCAGTTTGATCAGGGCGAAGAAGATCACCCCGTAGGCGCCAAGGGCCCCCGCCGCTATCAGCCCGAGGAACCGGTAGAAGAGCAGCAGGAAGATGATCACCAGGGCAAGGCCGATGACGCCGGCCTTGATTCCGGCGTGCAGCGCCTGGCTGCCGAGCGTCGCCGAGACCTGCGTCTGGCTGATCAGGTTCAGGTTGATCGGCAGGGCGCCACGCTGGAGGAAGCTGGCGAGGTCCTGCGCCTCGCCGATGGTGTTGAACCCGCCCGAGATCTGAGCGCCGGTGCGTCCGTCGATCCCGTCGGGGTTCTCGGCGTAGTTGATGATCGGCCGGGTCTTGACTTCGTTGTCCAGCACGACCGCGAAGTACCCCGAGGTCTGTTCCGCCGCCTGTTCGCTGGCCGGCCCGATCGCCTGCGCCTGGCCGCGCTGCGCGATCCGGCGGGTGACTTCCTGGAAGGCCTTGCGGCCGCTGTCGGTGAAGCCGAAGGTGACGTTGGGCTGGCCGAATTCGTCCGTTTCCTGCCTCGGGCGCGTGATTTCGGTTCCCGAGAGGGCCGGCAGGTCCTTCAGCGCGTACCAGCCCGGTTCGGCGTCTTCGAGCACCTGGCCGTTGCTGTCGCTTGGCTTTTCGGAGACGACGACCGTCCCCTGCGGGACCCTGACGACGATGCCGGCATCGCGCGCTCGCTTCTTGCCGCTGGGGTCGACGTAGAGGTCTTCCGTGGTGAACTCGGGGCCGTCGAT
This sequence comes from uncultured Solirubrobacterales bacterium, assembly GCA_963707965.1. Lineage (GTDB taxonomy): Bacteria > Actinomycetota > Thermoleophilia > Solirubrobacterales > 70-9 > VRUE01. The sequence continues at coordinate 214,931 of CAVPRR010000006.1, read as the reverse complement.
CAACCTGTGCGGGGCGCGCCTTCTCGAAGAGGTAGTAGGTGGTCGGCTGGCTGCAGTCTTCGCAGTCGGGCACCGGTTCCTGTTCGGATCCGAGCGTGGCGGCGGCGTACTCGGTCGGGAAGGCGCCCGCGAAGATCAGCTGAGCGTTTTCGGACTTTTTCGGCTTGCGGCCCGCTTCCTTCCATTCCGCTTCGGCGGCCTTGAGCGCATCGGGCGGTGGTTGCTGGCCCGGGTGGCCACCAATCGTCAGCTCCCGGCCGATCAGGTTCGGTTCCCAGTCGAAGAAGAAGAGGCGGGCCGGCTTGGTCGCGCATTCGGTCGCCTTGCCGACGCTCGTCGCCCCGGGTATCCCCACCTGGATCTGGTCGCTGCCAACGCGGGCGACCTCGATCTCCGCGACCCCCAGCTGGTCGCAGCCGGAGCGGATGATGTCGACGGCCCTGCTCATCGAAGCGTTGTCGAGGGTCGGCTGCTGCGGAGTCGGGCGCCCCTGCAGGACGAGCTGGACCCCGCCCTTGAGGTCGAGGCCGAGCTTGGTCGGCTTGTTGACCACAACCAGCGCCGAAACGGCGATCAACCCGAACACGAACAGCAACACGAAGAGGTGCCTGCGCCGTCGTCCCATGCCCTAGCGCTCCGTGTCGTAGGGATTCGTAGCGCGGAGCACCTAGCCCTCCGGCGTCAGGACGATCAGAAGGCCGCCGTCGTCGTCGTAGGCCGGGAACACGTCAGCGACCGCTTCCGCGGGGATGTCGCCCTCCGCATTGACCGAAACCCGTTTGCCGAGCGAGCGCACCCCCCACTCCAGCGAGGTCTCGATCGGATCGGTGACGCCGTCCCCGTCCTGGTCGGCAGCCTTGCCGCCCGCCCCCGGCTGCAGCCACTGCAGGCCGAGGACCTCTTTCACGGGGCGCCCGATCACGTCTTCGTCTGTGAGGCCGGTCAGCTCGAAGCTGCCGCGACCGGCATCGATCACCCGGGCCTCCCTGTCGCAGACGAAGAAGGCCGCGTTGGGCGCCGGGTAGTAGTCATCGAGCAGCTCGAAGACGAAGCCAAAGCCGCACTTGGAGCAGCCCTTCGGACGGGTGCTGAAGCCGGCCGTCCGGTCGGCGCTGAGCTCCCTGTTCCCACAGTTCGGGCAGATGAAGAACGGCATCCTCCGACAGGCTACTCAGAACAGACTCCTCGCTCCCTCGGGAGCGGGCATGCCAAGGTGCTCGTAGGCTCGCTCGGTGAGGACGCGGCCGCGCGGGGTCCGCTTTAGAAGCCCCTGCTGGAGGAGGTAGGGCTCCAGCACGTCCTCGATCGTGTCCTGCTCCTCGCCGATTGCAACCGCCAGCGTCGAGAGGCCAACCGGCCCGCCGGCGAACTTGGTGGCGATCGTGTCCAGCAGGGAGCGGTCGCTGCGGTCGAGGCCGCCGGCATCGACCTCCAGCATTTCGAGCGCGGCGGCGGCCACGTCGACGTCGATCGTCCCGCGGCCCTTGACCTGCGCGAAGTCGCGGACCCTTTTCAGCAGCCGGTTCGCGACCCGCGGAGTGCCGCGCGAGCGGCCGGAGATCGTTCGGGCGCCCTCCTCGTCGATCTCGAGCTGGAGAATCCCCGCCGAGCGCTCGATGATCTCCGCGAGGTGGTCGGGGCTGTAGTGCTCGAGGCGGTGGCAGACGCCGAAACGGTCGCGCAGCGGCGTCGTCAGCAGGCCGGCGCGGGTCGTCGCGCCCACGAGCGTGAAGGGCGGCAACGGCAGGGTGACGGTGCGGGCGCCGGCGCCCTGGCCGAGCACGACCGGAAGCTCGCCATCCTCCATCGCCGGGTAGAGCGTCTCCTCCACCGCGCGGCCGAGCCGGTGGATCTCGTCGATGAAGAAGACGCTGCCCGGCTCCAGGGCCGTCAGGAACGAGGCCACGTCAGCCTTGCGCTCCAGCGCCGGCCCGGCCGTCTGCACCAGCGGCACGCCCATCTCGGCGGCGATGATGTGGGCGAGCGACGTCTTGCCGAGCCCGGGCGGGCCGGCAAGCAGCACATGGTCGAGGGGCTCGGAGCGCCGCCGGGCGGCCTCGAGGAAGATGGCCAGCTGCTCGGTGACCTGCTCCTGGTTGACGAAGTCGGCCAGGGTGGGTGGGCGCAGCGAGCGGTCGAGGTCCTCGTCGGGCACATCGGCCCGCGCGTCGTGGACCCTCACCTCGGCATCTACCGGGATCGGGTCCTCCTCGACTCCCGGGGTGCGGATGCGGTTGCCGCCGATGTCGGAGGGCTCACTCACGCTGCCTTCTTCGTCCCCGCCCTGCGCAGGGCCGTCGCAATCAGATGCTCCGGGTCGGCGCTGTCGATTCCGTCGAGCAGCTGCTCGGCCTCCAGGGGCGCATATCCGAGGTTCACCAGGCCGTCGCGGGCGAGGGAGCGCGCATCCCCTCCCTCGGCCGAAGCCGCCAGGATCTCCTCCTCCAGCTCCTCCGCAATTTTCTCGCGCAGCTCGAGGATGATCCGCTCGGCGGTCCGCTTGCCGATTCCCGGCACCGCCTGAAAGCGCCTCGCGTCGCCGGCGGCGATGGCCCGCAGCAGCTCGCGCACGGGGCCGCCCGAGAGCGTCGCGATCGCGACCTTGGGGCCAATCCCGCTGACCGAGACCAGCCTGCCGAAGAGGTCGCGCTCCTCCTCGGAGGCGAAGCCGAAGAGAACCAGAGCGTCCTCGCGGGAGACCAGCTCCGTGTGCAGGAAGGCGTCCCGCCCGGTGGCCGGCACCGTCTTCAGCGTTTCGGTCGAGACGGTGAGCCGGTAGCCGACCCCGCCGGCCTCGATCACGACATGGTCGGGGCGCCGCACCATCACCTCTCCGCGAACGGCCGCGATCATCCCGCCAGCCTCTCCTCGGCGTCCTCGCCGCTGGCCTCCGCCTCCTGGGTGCGGCCGGCTCCCTGTCCAGCCTGCCCCTGGCCGGCGCCCTGTGCCGCCTGCCCCTGGCCGGCGCCCTGTGCCGCCTGCCGCCGGTCGGCGATCTCTGTTGCCTTGCGGCGGCCGGCGCCGCCCCCGTGGCAGATCGCCACCGCGAGCGCGTCCGCCGCGTGGTCGGGAGCGGGCGGCTCGGGCAACCCGAGCAGCGTCCCCACCATGCGCTGAACCTGCTTCTTGCCGGCGCTGCCGGAGCCACAGACGGCCATCTTGATCGCCTGCGGCGTGTAGGCGAAGCAGCTGACTCCCCGCTGCGCGGCGGAGAGCATCGCGACCCCGCTCGCCTGCCCGACCGCCATCGCCGTGCGCACGTTCTTGCCGAAGTAGACGTCCTCGATCGCCATTGCGTGCGGCTCGTGCCAGGCGATCAGCTCAGAGAGGGACCGGTGGATGCGCTCCAGGCGGCGCTCGATCGGCACCCCGGCGGGGGTTTCGACCACGCCGCCATCGAGGGCAACCATACGGTTGCCCTCGACCCGCACGATGCCGAATCCGAGGTTGGCGGCCCCGGGGTCGATCCCCATCACGACTTGCATGCGAACTAGATTCTGGGAGGAGCGCCGGATGCCTTTAGAAAGTCGGGCGGGAATGCCTTTGGAAAGCCGGCCGGATGCCTTTGGAAAGTCCGGCGGGAATGCCCTGAGTCAGTCACGCTCCGGCGATTTTCTGCAGCACGTCCTCGGGGATGTCGAAGTTCGCGTGGACCTCGTTGACGTCGTCGTGGTCTTCGAGGGTGTCGAGCAGGCCGAGCAGCGCCTTGGCGTCGTTTCCCTTGACCTCAACCGTGCTCTTCGGCTCCATCGTGAGGTCGGCCGACTGGATCTCCACGCCGGCGGCCTCCAGCGCCTCGCGCACCGCGTTCAGGTCGCCCGGTTGGCAGAGGACGCGCAGCAGGTCGCCCTCCTCGCGGACGTCCTCGGCCCCCGCGTCGATCGCCGGGATCAGGTCATCTTCGCCGTAGCGGCTGCCGTCGACCTCGATCGCCCCTCGTTTCTCGAAGATCCATGCGACCGAACCGGGCTCGCCGAGGCTCCCCCTGTGCTTGGTGAAGGCAAGGCGCACATCGGCGCTGGTGCGGTTGTGGTTGTCGGTCAGAGCCTCGACCAGGATCGCCGCGCCTCCGGGCCCGTAGCCCTCGTACACCTCGCGTTCGATCGCCGCGGCGTCGGCGCCGATCCCGCTGCCGCGTTCGATGGCCCGCTGGATGTTGTCCTTGGGCATCGAGGCGTCGCGCGCCTTCTGGACCGCGGTGGCGAGGGTCGGGTTGTGGTCCGGGTCGCCGCCGCCGTCGCGGGCGGCCACCGTGATCGCCCGCGCGAGCTTGGCAAAGAGCTTGCCGCGTTTGGCGTCGGCGGCGCCCTTCTTGTGTTTGATCGAGGACCACTTCGAATGTCCGGACATCGTTTGCCATTCTATGAACCTGGGGATGCAGCCAGAGACGGCCACCCATTCGCATGGAACGAGCCCCGCCCGGGGACTGGCGGCAAGCGTCATCTTCGTTGCGATGCTGCTTGCGGCACTCTCGCTGTGGACGGCCATCCCGCTGAGCTGGATCTACATCGGGTCGAAGGTCTCCAACAGCCAGTTCCCCAGCGAGGGCCCCTACATAGTGGTCGCGGTCGGGATCATCGTCACGATCGCGGTGGTCGCCTGGCTGATCGGCCAGCTCAACCGCCTGTACATGCGCATCACCGGCACCAACCGACTCACCCCGATGCGCCCGACCTGGCTGAGGAGCATGGGCGACACCACCACGCCGATCGGCACGACCACGGTCGTCGAGGCGGTCCTGATCGGCTCCGTCCTGCTGGCCATCGCGGCATTCACCGCGTGGTTCTTCCTGCTGGCCGGCTCGCCTCTGCCGAACCATTAGCGGTTGCGCGGCCCCGCACTGCTCAGTCGACCGTTGACCTGCTGACGTAGAGTCATGGAAAGCGGCTGCACGCATCCTGCGCCCCCTGCCGGGGGGCGGACCAGTTCGGTTTTCCCATCAAGGAGGAGGAACGTCCGCACGGCGTGCGAACATACGTTCGTCTCAGAGATATGGCGGGAGGAGGACATGGCTGACAGAAGCGCGATTGAGTGGACGGAGGCGACGTGGAATCCGGTTACCGGGTGCTCAAAGGTCTCCCCCGGCTGCGCACACTGCTATGCGGAGACTTTTGCCGAGCGGTGGCGTGGAATCCCGGGCCATCCATACGAGCAGGGCTTTGACCTCAAGCTTTGGCCTGAGCGCCTCGAGCAACCGCTGCGCTGGAAGCGTCCTCGGACCATCTTCGTCAACTCGATGAGCGACCTCTTTCACGAGGAGATCCCGGACGACTTCGTCGTCGAGGTCTTTCGGGTTATGGACAGAGCCCACTGGCACAGCTTCCAGATCCTCACGAAGCGTCATGAACGGCTCCTCGAGTTGGGACCACCTGGATTGGCCACCCAACGTCTGGATGGGGGTCTCGATTGAGAACCGCCGCTTCATCCAGCGGGCCGACTACCTCCGCGATGTTCCAGCCATGGTGCGATTCATCTCAGCGGAGCCGCTGCTCGGGCCGCTCGATGGCCTTGACCTGGACGGAATCGACTGGCTGATTACCGGCGGGGAGTCCGGGCCCGGACACCGTCCGGTGCGAGAGGAGTGGCTCTGTGGCCTTCGCGATCGATGCCTGGCCGCCGATGTTGCCTTCTTCTTCAAGCAGTGGGGCGGCGTGCGCTCAAAGAGCGGCGGACGCATGCTCGATGGGAGGACATGGGACGAGATGCCGGTCGCACGTGGCGCGCTCGCAGCATGAGCAGCGAGACAGGTCGGTCCTGGGGCTATTGGTCGCGAGCGAAACTCCAAATGCTCGCCGACTACCTGGATGGCTTTACGACCGCCTCGAAGAGCCAGGGCGAGCGGGTCTATCTCGATGCGTTTGCAGGAGTAGGCGCCGGGCGCGACCGCCTGACCGGCGAGGAGTTTCTCGGCTCGGCGCGGATTGCGCTGGAGGCGGGCAGTGGAGCAGGCTTCACGAGGTTCCGCTACTTCGAGCAGGGCCAGCGTGCCTCGGCACTCCAGGCACGCCTGACGGCCGACTACCCCGACCGCGACATCAAGGTCTACGAGGGCGACTTCAATGTCACAGTCCGAGACGCCCTGGAAGATCTGCAAGAGCTGCGTTGGGCGCCCACATTCGCCTTCTTGGACCCGGATGGAATGGAGCTTGCGTGGGCCACGCTGGATGCGTTGGCCAACCACAAGCGGGGTTACCGGTTCGCTGGGTCAACCAAGCCCGAGTACAAGGTCGAGCTGTGGATGCTGTTCTCAACGAGCGGGATCGTGCGGACGCTTGCGCTTGACGAAGCGAAGGTCTCTGACACCGATGTCGCCCGGGCGAATCGTCTCTTCGGTACCGAGGAGTGGAGACCTATCTATGAACTGCGACTGGAGGGGACGATGTCGGCAGCAGAGGCGCGCGAGGAGTACGTCAACCTGATGCGGTGGCGCTTGGAGCGCGTCCTCGGCTACAGCTTCACCCATCCGTTCGAGTTGAAGAACACGAAGGGCAGCCCCCTTTACCACATGATCCTTGCCACCGATAGCGACGCCGGTACACGGATCATGGAATCCATCTACACCAACGCTGCAAAGCGCCTGCCCGCGATGCTTCAAGAGGCGCGCGATCGCCTCCGTGGACAGCAGGCATTTGACCTTGGCGTGGAGCCGACAGCCCCCGAGCTCGGATTCCGCTATGAGCCTCCGGGGGAACCGCGGTTCTGAGGCCTGGGGCGGAACCGCTAGACGACGAAGTGGCCGTCCTCCTGGAGGGTCTCGCCGTCAACGACGATCTTGCCGCCCTGGCGCAGGTCGCAGACGAGGTCGGTGTGGACGGCGGACTCGTTGGTCCCGCCCGACTCCGGGTAGCTCTTCCCCACCGCCAGGTGGACGGTGCCGCCGAGCTTCTCGTCGAGCAGGACCTCGCGGGTGCCGCGGTCGATCGCGTAGTTGGTCCCGATCCCCAGCTCTCCCAGGCGGCGGGCGCCGGGGTCGGTGTCGAGCAGCTCGATCAGGAACTCCTCACCCCGCTCGGCGCTGGCCTCGACGACCTTGCCGGCCTCGAAGCGCAGACGCACCCCGGCCACCTCCCGGCCGCCGATCGTCGCCGGCAGGTGGAAGCTGACCTCGCCCTCGACGGAGTCCTCGACCGGACCGGTGAAGAACTCTCCGTCGGGCATGTTGTGGCGCCCGTCGCAGGGGATGAACTTGCGACCTGCGATCCCCAGCGTGATGTCGGTCCCCGGCGCCGTCACCCGCACCTCCTCGCGCCCCTCGATCCACTCGGCGAGGCGCTTGGTCTCGGCCGAGGCCCGCTCCCAGGCGGTCAACGGCTCGTCGTCGTCGGCGAGGCAGGCGCCGTAGTAGAAGTCCTCGTAGTCCGCCAGGCTCATCTCCGCCTCGGACGCGTAGGCGTTGGTTGGGAAGAGCGTGTAGCACCAGCGGAACTCGCCCTTGGCGCTGCGCTCCATCGCCCGGCCGAGCAGCTCGCCGGTGGCGATCTGGCGGCGGGACTGGCGCTGCGGCGGGACTCCGGAGAGCTCGCGCGTGTTGCTGGAGGCGCCAACGGCAATGCGCACGTCGGCGTTGTCGAGCAGCCATTCCGAGGGCGGCGAGACCCAGTCGAGCTGGGCGTCCGAAGCGTGCTTGAAGTAGGCCGCCGTCTGGCCGCCAAGGGAAACGTTCATGATCGGGTTCGCCCCCGCCTTCAACACCTCCTCGTAGATGGCAAGCAGCAGCGGTGCCGCGGCGCTCTCCCCGTCGATCGCAACGAGCTCGCCCTCCTTGACCTCGGTCGAGTAGCCGACCAGGATCTTCGCCAGCCGTTCTGCCCTCGGGTCTCTCACGTCTCTGCCTCCTGGTGTGCGCGGTCTGCCCCATCGTGCGCGCGGCCGGCCGCCTGGTGTGCGCGGTGCCGCGCGCCGGTCGTCATTGCCATGAAGAGCGCGTGGAGGCGGGAATCGTCGGTCAGCTCCGGGTGGAACGCGCAGGCGAGCACGCCGCCCTCGCGGACAACCACCGCGTGCCCCTCGTGGGACGCGAGCACCTCGACGCCCGGCCCGTGGCGCTCGACCCAGGGCGCTCGGATGAAGACGGCGCGCAGCGGCTCGTCGCCGATCCCCTCCACCTCCACGTCGGTCTCGAAGCTCTGCAGCTGGCGGCCGAACGCGTTGCGCCTCGCGGTCGCGTCGATCAGGCCAAGGTGCTGGTCGTCGCAGACGATCAGCCCCGCACAGGTCCCGAACACGGTCCCGCCGGACTCGCGGTGGGCGCGAATCGCGGGCTCCAGGTGCGCAGACTCGATCCCCTTGACGATGGTCGTGCTCTCCCCGCCCGGGATCACCAGGCCGTCGAGCCCGAAGAGATCCTTCGGGACCCGCACCTCTCTCGCGTCAGCCCCCAGCTCGCGCAGCATGCGGGCGTGCGCTTCGAACCCTCCCTGCACCGCGAGGACGCCGACGCTCAGCTCAGGCACCGCGGTCCTGCAGAAGCGCGTCCGCCGCCGCGAGCTCGGCGATCTCCAGGCCGGGCATCGCCTCGCCAAGCCCGATCGAGGCCGCCGCCACCTGCTCGGGATCCTTGAAGTGCGTGGTCGCCTCGACAATCGCCCGGGCGCGGCGCTCGGGATCTGAGCTCTTGAAGATCCCCGAGCCGACGAAGTTTCCTTCAGCGCCAAGCTGCATCATCAGCGCGGCGTCGGCCGGGGTCGCGATGCCGCCGGCGCAGAACAGCGGCACCGGCAGGCGGCCCTTCTCCGCGACCTCGCGAACAACCTCCAGCGGCGCCTGATGGTCCTTGGCGGCGGCGGCCAGCTCCTCGGGGCCCAGCAGGGTCAGCCTCTTGATCCCACCGGTGATCTCGCGCATGTGCCGGACGGCCTCGACCACGTTGCCGGTGCCCGCCTCACCCTTGGAGCGAATCATCGCCGCCCCCTCGCCGAGCCGCCGCAGGGCCTCTCCCAGGCTGGTGGCGCCGCAGACGAACGGCACCTCGAAGGCGAACTTATCGATGTGGTTGCGCTCGTCGGCCGGGGTCAGGACCTCCGACTCGTCGATGTAGTCGACTTCGAGCGCTTCCAGAACCTGGGCCTCGGCGAAGTGGCCGATCCTCGCCTTCGCCATCACCGGGATCGTCACCGCGTCCTGGATCCCCTTGATCATCGCCGGGTCCGACATGCGGGCGACGCCACCGTCGCGGCGGATGTCAGCGGGCACGCGCTCGAGCGCCATCACCGCGCAGGCGCCCGACTGCTCGGCGATCAGCGCCTGTTCGGGGGTGACGACGTCCATGATGACCCCGCCCTTGAGCATCTCGGCGAGGCCGGTCTTGATCCGGAAGGTGGCGTGCTCGGTCACGCAGCCAATATTACGGGTCCGTCGAGAAGCGCCTGCATGCATTGCGGCGGTTCCATCGAGGCCGCCTCGCTCGCGGCAGTCGCTACTTGAGTTTGTAGGCCCGAATGCGGTCCTTGTGGGCGGCTTCGTCGCGGGCGTAGAGCCCGTGAGCAAGCGCCTGGACCAGCGACATCAGTGCCGTGTTCGAGCGGGCGAAGGAGGGACTGTTCGAGGAGTAGTAGAGGGTCTGCTCGGCGTGCTCCCCGACCTCCGACAGCGACGCGTCGGAGATCGCCAGGGTGCGGGCGCGGCGATGCAGAGCCAGCTTCATCGCCCGCAGCAGAAGGGGGTGGGCGCGGCCCGCGGAGAGCACGATGACCAGCGTCTCGTCATCGATCCGCCCCAGCCGCTGCAGCGACTCGCCACCGGTGCTGGCCACAATCTCAGCGCGGATGTCCAGCAGGCTGAGCATGTGCCGCAGGTAGCTGGCGAAGAAGGCCATCTGGTCGACGCCGACGATGACGACGCGCTGGGCCTCGGCAAGCGCTGCGACGGCCCCATCGACCTGCTCGCGGGTCAGGTTGCGTGCGGTTTCCTCGAGGTTCGAGTAGTCGGCGCCCAGCGAGCCCTCCAGCTCGGAGTGGTCGAACGAGAACAGGGCGCCGCTGTTGCTGGCGCCGCCGTTGCCGGCCACGGCCGAGCTGCGGTACTCCTCGATTGCGGCCTGCTGCAGCTCCGGATAACCCTCGAAGCCGAGGGCCTGCGAGAAGCGCACCACCGTCGATGACGAGGTGCTCGCTCTGCGGGCCAACTCCTCGGCGGTGAGGAACGCCGCCTCGTCGAGATGGTCGATGATGTAGCGGGCGACGTCCTTCTGAGAGCGCGAGAACTCGTCGAAGCGCTCCTGGATGTACTCGGACAGGCTCTTGAGGCTGGGGGCAGACTTGGTCGCAGTCTTGGTCACGGCCGTCCACTTCGCCGGATCGCATGCTTTCCCTTCCAATCTGGTTGGATGGGTGTTGCAATGACGCTCGAACAAGCGCTGCGCCTGACGAACCGCAACATGATCGCCTTCGATCTGGTGCTTGGGAGCGCGGCAATCGCCGCGCCGGAGGCGACGCTGCGGGTGCTGGGCCACGACGAGCCCTCGCCGGAAGCAGCCCACCTGTTCCGCCGTTCCGGGCCGGTCTGGCTCACCTTCGCCGCCGCACATGCGGTGGCCGCAGTCCGCGGCGAGGAACGCGACTGGTGGGCGCTGGCCTGGCTGCGCGGCACTGAGATCGCCACCGATGCTCTCTGGTCTGAGTCACCGGCGATCAGCCGGCCAGGCGCAAAGCTTGGCCTTCGTCTCGCCGGGGTCGCCAACGTGGCGATGGCGGCCGGCTTCGCCTGGCTGTCCAAGCGATGAGCGAGGCCGCCGGGCAGCCCAGCAAGCGCTGGAGCCTGCGCGGCTACGACGACGAAGGCAACGAGGTCTGGCTGATCCGCAGCTTCGGCCAGAAGCTCTACCGATGCCCCGGCTGCCATGGAGATATCGACATCGGCGCCGAGCACACGGTCGTGCAGTACGTACTGCGACTCGGTGGCACCGAACACCACCATTGGCACAAACGGTGCGCCGAAGAAATGCTCGTTCCCGACCTGCGCGACGTGAGGCGGGTGCCGGCCTCGCAGTCCTCGCAATCGAAGCTCGAGGCGCGCGGGCGGAAGCCGTCGGGGCGCCGCCGCCCTTAGATGGTTGATCTCGAGGCGACGACGGCTGATCTCGAGGCGACGACCGCTGATCTTGAGGCGACGACGGCTGATCTTGAGGTGACGTGCCATGCGATTTTCCCCCATATGGGTGGAAAATCTCGAGCACGCCCCCAGTCAGCGCGGCGAGAGCCCGTCCACGAGTCAGCGCGGCGAGAGCCCGTCCACGAGCCAGCGCGGCGAGAGCCCGTCCCGAGCTAGCGCGGAATGACGGCACTGGATGGGTGAGATGACGACCGCACGGGGGCAGCTGTCGGGCGGCGGCGGCGTTGAGACGCTGCCGGCGCTCTACGCGCGCATCGCGCGGACCTACGTTGCCTGGGCCCGCTCGCTGCTGCCGCTGGCGGCGATCGTCTTCGTGCCACTTGGCCTTGTGGACGCGATCCCGCTCACCCTCCAGATCGACTCGTTGAACCTCGGCAGCGGCCTCCTTGCGGTCGGAGTTGTGGTGACGACACTGGCGCTGATCGGAACCTCCCTGGTCGGCGAGGTCTTCTACAGCGGCGCGGTGGCCGTGTCGCTGACCCACGGCGAGGACGGGCACCCTCCCTCACTGCGCGAGATCTCCCGCCACCTCGCCTACGGGCGGCTGATCGCGGTCGACCTGATCTACACCGCGCTGGTGATCGCGGGCTTCGCCCTGCTGTTCGTCCCTGGCGTCGTTCTATATATCTGGCTGGGTCTGGCCGGGCCCGTGGTGGAGATCGAGCGCCGCGGCGTCCGCGCCGCCCTATCCCGCAGCGCGCGGCTGGTCCGGGGGCACTTCTGGCTCGTCCTCGCCGTGCTGGCGCCGATCGAGCTGGCGAACGAGGGCGTCGGGGCCCTGTCGGAGCTGCTGGCACACGGCCTGCTCGGCGACTCTCTCTGGTCCGCCTGGCTCTCAGAGTCCCTGTCGAACATCGTCGCGACGCCGTTCTTCGCGGTCGCCGCCGTCCTCATCACCGTCGAGCTGATCAATGCCCAAGACGGCCGCGGCCCGCGGCTACACTCGGCCCCCGCTCTCCCATGAGCCTCGCCTTCTTCGCCTCCGACTTCTGGAACGACCAGATCGCTGCCAACGACAAGCAGGGCGTCTTCGCCGTACTCGTCGGGTTCATCCTCTCCTTCGCCTTCATCCGCATGAGCACGCGCCTGATGCGCAGCCCGCGCGTCCCCTGGTGGCCGGGCAGCGTGGTCAGCGATGGCGGGGTCCACCTGCACCACCTCGTATTTGGGATCGTGACGATGATGATCGCCGGCGTGGTGGGATTCACGGTGCTCGGCGACAGCCCCTATGCCGAGATCTGCGCCTTCTTCTTCGGCGTTGGGGCTGGGTTGACGATCGACGAGTTCGCGCTCTGGGTCTACCTCGACGACGTCTACTGGGCCGAGGAGGGGCGCAGCTCGATCGACGCCACGGTGATCGCCGCAGCGGGGATGGTCCTGATCCTGCTCGGCTTCGTCCCCTTCAGCTTCGACACCGGCTCGCTCGCCGCAACGATTGTGAGCATCGTCGGCGCCCGCTCGTCTTCGGCCTGGTCTCGATCTGCTTCGCCAAGCAGCGCCTGATGCACGGGGCCGATCGGCTTCCTCGTCTTTCCCGGTCGCGATCTACGGCGCCGTGGCGGATCGGCAAGCCGGGCTCGCCCTGGGCGCGCCGGCGGTACGGGGAGAGCCGGGCGGCGAAGCAGGCCAAGGCCGAGGAGCGCTTCGCGCCCGACCGCCGCACCGAGCGCTTCAAGAACGCCTTCCGCGACATCGTCGGCGGCAAGCCGAGCGAGGGCGTCGCGGCGGTGACCCAGGAGGCGGTTGCCGCCACCCGCGAGGCCGCAGCGGAGGTCCGCCACCGCGCCGAGCGCGTCACCCATCCGACCGCCCACCGAGACTGACCGGGCGTCAGCCCCTGTTCGCGAGCCGCTCCACGCCGCGCGCGATCGGTTGCATCAGCCGCGGCGAGAGACGGTGCAGCAGGTAGAGCGCCGTGACCTGGCGGCGCGGCACCGGGACGATCAGCCGGTGCTTGGCGATCGCCACCAGCACGGCCTCCGCCACCTCGTCGGGCGAGACCCCGCGCTTCTCGTAGAACTTCATGACCTTGTCATGGTTCTCCGCGGTTTCGCCCCGCATGATCCCGGTCTTGACGATCTGGGTGTCGATGATCCCGGGGCAGATCGCGCTGAAATGGATCCCCCGCTTGGAAAGCTCGGCATTGAGCGCCTCGGTCATGCCGACGACGCCGTACTTCGCGGCGCAGTAGGGGGCCAGTTTCGGCGCCGGGAAGAGCCCCGCCATCGAGGCCGTGTTGACAACCGATGCGGGCCGGCCCTGCTTCAGCATCCGCGGGACGAACGCCTGGACGCCGTAGGCGACACCGAGCAGGTTGATGCCGATCACGCGCTGCCAGTCCTCGACCGTCGTCGACTCGATGTTGCCGCCGTGGCCGATGCCCGCGTTGTTGTGGAGGATGTCGACGCCGCCATCGGACGCGAAGATCGCCGCGGCGAAGGCCTCGACGGCATCGGGGTTGGAGACGTCGAGCACGTGGCCGAGGGCGCTGCCGCCCGCGGCATCGATCTCACGGACGACCGCCTCGGCGGCTTGGCCGTTGATGTCGGCAAGGTGCACCTTCGCGCCTTGACGGGCAAGCAAGATCGCGGTCGAGCGGCCGATCCCAGACCCGCCGCCGGTGACGACGGCGATCTTTCCAGCGAGGTCGATGTCGTGACTCATGGCTGCTCCACTGTCTTGATTGGGTGGGCGCGGCGCGACCCGACCCGAATCCTCATACCTAGCGCCTGGAGCGTATCGGGGGGTGCATTTCTTCCCAGGCGTACGCCATCTCGATCCTCTGCATGATCGTGGGATGGTCGGCGTAGAGGGCATACGACCAGCTCGGCGGATCGGGAGCGCTCAGGCTGGTCTTCGCAAGTCGGCGCATCAGCGCCCTGTCGGCGGCCGGTTCGCCCGTCGCCGTGAGAGCCGACCAGTCCGCCGCAGCCTCGTCGCGGCGCGAGACCACGTTGAACAGCGGCGTGGCGAGCAGCTGCAGCGCCACCAGGATGAACAGAGCGAGGGGCACGGCCTCCGGGCGGGCAAGGCCACCGCGACTGCGAGTGAGGCGCGCAATCAGCGCGCTGGCAGGTATCAGGAAGAGCGCCAGCCATCCGACCCGCTTGAGGGGGTCATCGTGCGCGAGGTGGCCGAGCTCGTGCCCAATCACGGCGCGAATCTCAGAACGTTTGAAGCTGTCGTCGAGCAGCGTGTCCCACAGGATCACCGTACGCGTGGCGCCGAAGCCCCCGGACTCCGCGTTGGGCGCTGTCGTGAAGCGGTGGACGTCCTGGACGACCACCCTCGTGCCGCTCAGCCCTTCGCTGCGCTCGAGCGCCCGCGCGTCGGCCAGCAGCTGCGGATCGCGCAGCGGCTCGGTGTTGGGGACCAGATAGGGGCTGACGAACGTGAAGAGCAGCGCAAGCCCGACGAACACCGGCGCTGCGACGACCCACCACCACCGTCGCAGCACACCGGCCACGCCCATCGCGACCAACAGCGCCAGCGAGACGAACAAGAACGTTCCGCCAAGCCCGAAGAAGCTCTCGACAATCCATGCCAGATAGCCCTGATCCGAGACGCCGTAGCGCCGCTGCCACCAGACGGCGACCAACCCGAACGGAACCTCGGCCAGCCACACGACGGCAAAGCCGAGCATCCCCAGCAACATGCCCGTGCCGATGCGGCCTGCCGCCGACTCGCGCATCAGGCGGTGTCCGCGCTGCGCATACACCGCGAGCACGACGAGCAGCGTCGCGTAGGCGAGCAGGCCCTCGATCTCCAGGAAGCGCTCGTAGGAGGCGCTGCGCCGAAGGAATGAGTCGCTGAAGAAGCGGCTCGGTGCGATGTCAGGCAGGTGCAAAGACCCGGGAACGGTGGAGCTCCAGAGCGCGTGCGCTGCCCATGCCCACAGCGCGGCGCCCGCGAGCAGGGCCAGCGTGGTGGGGCGCGCCAAGCGGAGCGCCAGCGCCCGCAGGCGCTCTGCTCGCCTTCTGGCGTCCGCCGAACCCACCCTCAGGCGGCGGGCGGCGGCCAGGGGACCGTTTTGGGCGTCGCGGGTGCAGGTGGAGATTCAAGGCACGGCCCGCTGTAGGGGTAGGCGCCGGTCACCAGGAGGAGGTAGGCGTAGGTCTGAGCCATGTAGCGCAGCGCCAGGGCGCCCGCATTGCGCAAGCCAAGCGGCATCTGGCCCCTGATGAGCGCGGCGAACCAAGCGAGGACGGCAACGACGAGAACGAGCGATCCGAAGACGCCTGCGAGCAGCAGAGCCGGCAGCGCGAGCAGCGATCGAAAGAGGACGCTCCAGCGGTTCTGGCGGCCGCGCCCGGCGATGCGAAGCTCAATCGGGTAGGTCCCCTCAGCACCGGTGAAGCCCGGAAAGGGGTTGCCGACCAGGTACACGTAGGCGCCCACATGGAGCTGGTAGCGCACATAGGCGGCGAGGAAGCGGTGCAGGGCCTGGGGCGAGACACCGGCGATCAGCGTGGCGATCCAATTGGCGATCGCCGCGAGCAACGCGGCAATCCCCCACAGCGAAAGCCACACCAGGTGGGGAACTGCCAGCAGCAGGCGGAAGAAGACGGTCAGGCGGCTGCGCCGCAAATCGTCGCGGGCCTCCAGCTGCACCGGGTCGGCACGGGTGGGCAGCGGGCCGATCGCGGTGAGGGGGTCGCTCGAGGGGTAGCGGTCGGTCAGCAACAGCAGGTAGGCCCAGGCCTGCGCCCCATAGGAGAGCGCGTAGGCGATGAGGTCGCGCAGGCCACGGGGCATGCGGCCGCGGACCAGCGCGACAAACCAGCCGAGAAAGGCGGCAGCGCCGAGCAGGCCGACGCCACTGAAGCCGAGGGCGGGATAGAAGGTGCCGTAGACATTGGCGCCGGAGCCGGCGAGGACCGTGACCAAGAGGAACGCCGGGATGGCGAGGACGATGCGGAACGCAACGGCCCACCGGTTTTGCTGGTCCGGGGGGGCGATCTCGACATCGATCGGATAGCCCGGCTTGCCGTCGAAGCCGGGAAGGGGCTCGGCTCCGAGGTTGAGATAGACATAGACGTGGGTTGCGTATCTGACGAACCTCGCAAGGAATCCATGGAGAGGCCGAGGGGAGCGTCCCAGCACGAGCGTCGCCACCCAGTTGACGATTGCGACGACAAGCGCCGCAATCGACCAGACCCCGAGCCAGAGCATGAACGGCAGCGCAAACCACACACGAAAGAGGACGCTGCCGTGACCCCGCCGGAGATCGTCTGAGATGGTCAACCGGACGGGTCGCTCATTCACGGCGGCCACCCCTCGGTGCACGGGTGGGAGTTGCGCTCGCGACGGCGCCGCAGCGCCGCACCCTGGAAGCCATCAGGGGCACCGAGGATCGACGGAACCGCAACACATCGAACCATTCCTACCCGGAGCGGCGGACGCGATGTTCGCGCCGATCGCCTCGCGCTTTCAGACCTACGACGTAGAACTGCCTGGCCTCTCAGGCGCAAATGCCGGCGCCGCGGTTGAGGCTCAGAAAGATCAATTCCACCGGCGGGCCCCTAGCCGGCCAGGCTGTTCGCGGTGATGACGACGAAGAGGCCGATGACGATCTCGCTGACGATCCAGGAGTTGTCGTTCATCCAGTCCCTGATCTTGGGCAGGAGCCTCTGGCCCCGTTGGCCGAGGAGGACCAGCATCAGCGCTGGCGCGGCGATGAGTAGCAGCGTCACCGCCACGAACGGCAGCGCATGCCACCAGGGGTCACCGTGCCGCGCGAGGAAGCCGCCGACGGCGAACGAGGTGAGGATGTCCGTCGGAAAGACGCCAAGCAGCAGGAACCCGAGCCGGAAGGCGAGCTTCGGCTGCGCCGTCTCCAGTTTCCCCATCCATTTCGGCGGTTTGGACGTCTTTCGCTTGCGGAAGGTGTGGACCCCGGCGGCGAGAAGGAGCACCATGAAGATGATGTCCAGCGTGTTGCCGGATGCCCCTTGTTCGGACGCGCCCGTGCCCAGTACGAACGCGAGCGTCACGACCGTCGTGACCGAGATCGCGGCGCCCAGAACGTAGGCCGCCGAATCGCGGCGCCAGCTCTCGCTGGTCGCAAGGAAGATCGCGCTCAGGATCTGCGGTCCGGCGATCATCACGAACGCCAGCGGGATGATCTTCGCCAGGGTCACGCTCG
Organism: uncultured Solirubrobacterales bacterium; assembly: GCA_963707965.1. Taxonomy (GTDB): domain Bacteria; phylum Actinomycetota; class Thermoleophilia; order Solirubrobacterales; family 70-9; genus VRUE01. Next base: position 197,677 of record CAVPRR010000006.1, on the reverse strand, counting down.
CAGCCCTCCTGCGACCATCACCGCTCCTTCTTCACCTGGCGGCACAAGTCGTAACTGGGGGGCCGGTCTGCCGCTCAATTTCTAGTCTCCTCTTTCATCACGTGAGATGTGGCGGAACTCCGCCGCGAGTGCTGCGGCACCCCGAGGAAGACATCGGGCACGTAGGCGGGTCCAACCTAGGATCGCGATTCTGGACGGGCGTCGGCGGTTGCGAATGTCATTTTGGGATTGGCGAAATGGGAACTTGGAGGCTAGGCAAACCGTAGTCGAACGGCTGAGCGCTTGGTGTTTCTACCTGCGGGCAGGTTCTTTGGGGTGAGACTTCATCCGCTCCCGTCTTGCGCGATGAGCGGCCGCCTTCGCAGGCATTCACTCAGCCGCCCAGAAACCGGTCCACGACCCGCGTGAACGGGCGGCGCTCCTGGAAGAGGAAGGCGTGGGCGCCGGGGAAGACCACGAACTTGGATAGTGGGACCCGCACAGCGATCCGCCGCAGGTTCACCGGCGGTACCACCGGGTCCTCGGCACCGGCCGCGGCCAGGGTGGGCGCTGCGACGGTGGCCAGCTGGCGGTAGTTGCGATCGCTGCGCAGCCAGGGGTCCTCGGCTGCGACCTGGGCCCGGGTGGTGGCCGCAGGGACGTGGAAGTCGTCCGGGATCTCGCCGCTGCGGCTGGCGCGCTCGAGGCGGCGAAGGAAGCGCCGGCCCTGGGCCTGGCGAGCAGGCGGGTAGAGCTCGTGCAGGATGTCCGCATCGGAGGGGTCGGTCTCGCTGTCGATTTCCTGGGCCTTTGCGGTGCCGAGCACGGTCTGGCTGCCGCCGGGGTTGGTGCCGGCGAGGATCAGGTGGGAGACGCGCTGCGGATGGTCGATGGCCAGGCGCTGAGCGACGAAGCCGCCCATCGACCAGCCAAGGACATCCGCCTCGGACAGGTGGATCGCGTCCATCAGGCCGACGGTCGCATCGGAGAGGGAGTCGAAGGATCGCCCCTGCCAGGGCCCCGACAGCCCCAGCCCGGGGTAGTCGAAGAGGATCAGGCGGTGATCGCGGGCCAGCAGCCGGAGCAGTGCCGGATCCCATTCGGCCATCGTCGATCCGGTGCCGGTCAGCATCACCAGGGACGGTCCCTGGCCGCGCTCGTACCAGGCGATCCTGGTGTGGGCGGCGCGGGCGAAGCGCACATGAGCACGGAACGGTTCGGCGGCGCTGTGGCCGCACCCCGCGAAGAGGGCCGCCAGGCCAAGGCAGATCGCCAGACGAGCTTTCATTTGGCGGCAGCCTAGGGGTCGGTGCGGCCGGGGCCGCCTCGGCTCGAGCCGGTGTTGGTTAAGCGCCTGCGGCAGTCATGCATGGGGCGACGGGCCGGGAGCGGACCGCCCTCAGACGGTCAGCCTGCGCAGACCCAGGCGCCGCCGCCGGAGTCGGCCCAGATTTCGGCTGCGACGCGGTCCTGCTCGGCTTTCGGTGCGGACTCGGGATTGCCCTGGCCGCCGTAGAGCGCCCAGGTTGAGGGGAGGATCTGGTAGGCGCCGCCGGCGCCGCTCGAGGTGTTGACGGCCCCGTAGTTGCCGCCGGACTCGCACATCACGATGTAGGCCGGGATCGAGTAGGGGCCTCCCAGCCAGCGACCGACCGTTTCTTCAGCGGCAGCGCGGCTCGCCGCTTCGGCGGCTTCGATGTCGCTGACCCAGGTGCCGATCCGCGACTTCAGGGTCGCCAGGGACGCTTCGCGAGCGGCGCTCAGCGACTGCAGCCGGGCGGCCGCCGCTTCGGCGCTGCCGCGCACCGAGGCGATTTCCCCGCGGGCGGCGGCCAACCGTTCGTTGTAGGCGTCGACCCGGGCCTTCAGGGTCGCAACAAGAGCCAGCGCGCCGTGCACCCTGTTTCGGACCTGCTCGACGCGTTCGGCCAGCTCGGTATCCGCGTCGCGGATTCGCCTCAGGTATTCCGTGCGAGTGGCGAGCTCGTCGAGGTCGGTGGAGGCAAGAACGAGGCTCGCCGTGCTCGGCCGGCCCGTCTCGTAGATGGAGACGAGCCGCCGCGCCAGCACGCGGCGGGCGCGGCGCAGGCGGCGCCTCTCGGCCGAGAGCCGGCTCCGGGAGCGCTCCACCCTGGCGCTCAGCCTTGCGGCCCGAGCCTCGCCCGTCGCCAGCAGGGCGCTGAGTTGACGCTCCCTGGCCGCGGATTCGGCCGCCTCCTGTTCGGCGCTGGCGAGCTGGGTCTGCGCATCGCTCAGCTCGCCGGCGAGGGAGGCGGCTTCGCCGCGCGCGCTGTCGACCTTGGCCTGCATCGCCCCGATGCCGGATGCGCCCGCTGTTCCGGCCAAGACCAGGACGGCAGCGACAGCGGCGGCTGCCGCGCAGGTGAGGGCCGCGTAGGCGACGGCGCCGAACCGCAGCCTGCCGCGGAGATCTGTGGCGATGGATCGCCGCACGAGGCGGGCGACACTAGCGGAGTTTGTGAGCAAACACTCACGAGTCGTCAATAATCCGCAACGAAAGTTGCGGGAACACCGCTTGGCGGCGAGGGACGGCGGCGCAAAAGGGTATGAGTGCGGTGAGACTGCATTTGTACGTGCCTGGCACGTACAAATGCAGTCTCACCGCGTATCAGCCCTCGGGCACGTCGCGGTTGGCGAGGTAGATGGCAACCGCGATCGCGCCAATCGTGACGCCGATCCCGATCCTGATCTCGCGGCGGTAGCGCCGCCGCAGATAGGTCGCGGTGAAGCGCAGCGCCGCCTTTCCCAGGGTGTCGTACATCAGGCCTCTTCTCCCCTCCCCCGCTGCCTTATTCGGTGCGCCATCCGCGACTGCAGCGACCAGATCTCGATGAAGCCCGGCGAGGCGGCCTGGGAGAAGAGGCCGCCCGACTCGGCGAACGAGGCGAGGTCGGCGTCATAGACGGCGTTGGGCGAGGAGCGGGTGACCACCCGCGCGCTGCCCTTGTAGAGCTTCAGCCCGATCGTCCCCGTCACCTGGGCGTTGACCGCGTCCATGTAGGCGTCGAGGTCGGAGCGCAGCGGCTCCCACCAGAGCCCCGCGTAGACCAGGTAGGCCCAGCGCTGGTCCAGGCCCGGCTTGAACTGGTTTTGGTGGATGGTCCCGACCAGCTTCTCGAGCTCTCGGTGGGCGCTCAGCAGGATCGCCGCCGCCGGGGCCTCGTAGATGTCGCGGACCTTGAGCCCGACGATGCGGTCCTCGATGTGGTCGACGATGCCGACGCCGTGGCGCCCGCCGATCTCGGCGGTGCGTTCGAGCAGGTCGACCAGCTCGAGGCGCTCGCCGTTCAATCCCACCGGCACCCCCGCCTCGAACTCGACGCTCACCAGCTCCGGCTCGTCGGGCGCCTCCTCGGGACGGGTGACGAGCTGGAAGACGTCGTCCTCGGGGGCGTGCTCCAGATCCTCGATCCAGCGGCCCTCCGAGGAGCGGCCCCAGAGGTTGTCGTCGATCGAGTAGGGCGCCTCCTCGGTCCCCCCCTTGACGGGGATTCCGTGCTCGCGGGCGTAGGCGATCTCCTCCTCGCGGCCCATCTGCCAGGCGCGCACCGGGGCGATCGTTTTCAGCTCCGGCGCCAGCGTCGCGACCGTCGCCTCGATCCGCACCTGGTCGTTGCCCTTGCCGGTGCAGCCGTGGGCGACCGTGTCGCAGCCGCTTGCCCGCGCCCGCTCGACCGCCAGCTCGGCGATCAGCGGCCGGCCGAGCGCCGTGAACAGCGGGTAGCCGTCCCCGTAGAGGGCATTCGCCTTGATCGCCGGGACGACGAAGTCCCGGGCGAACCGCTCGCGCGCGTCCACCACGTGACACTCGACGGCGCCGAGTCGCTTCGCCTTGTCCTCGATCACGGCGTAGTCCTCGCCGGGCTGCCCGAGGTTGACCGTCAGGCAGACGACCTCGGCGTCGTAGCGGTCCTGGATCCATTTCAGCATCACGCTGGTGTCCAGCCCGCCCGAGTAGAGCAGGAGCACCCGCTTCACCTCGGCGGGGTCGGCCTCATAACCCGCGGTGCGGGTGTGCTCGGACTGTTGCTCGGCCATCGGGGTGCGGCCTCAGGGCGCGGGGAGCCCGCCGCTCCCGCCTTCTTCTTCTTCAGTCGTGGTCGGCGTCGTCGGGGCGGTCGTCGTGGTGGTCGCGCCAGTTGTGGTCGGTTCGGTGGTCGCTTCGGTGGTGGATTCCGTGGTTGTCGGCTCGGTAGTCGTGGGCAGCGTGGTGATCGTCGACGGCGTCGACGTCGTTTCGTCGCCGTTGTCGCTGGCGATCACGACGATCGCCACGATCAACCCGATGATGACCGCGATCAGCCCGGCGATCAGCAGACGGGCGTTTCCGTGCTCGTGTGTTCCGTCATCTTGCATCGGGTCTATTCCTCCGGTCCGAGTATCGCGTCAAGGATTTCACGGGTGTCCTGGATGTCGAAGCGTCCCCGCATCTCTGCCTCGATGTCCGTCCGGCTGGAGCCGGACACCGCCATCTGCGTCGCCAGCAACCGCGCGCCCGCCGACGCCGAGCGCGCTGCGGGCGGCCCTTCCCCGGCGGAGCCGGAGCGGCGCGACGCGAGCCACTCCTCGCCGGTGGAGCCGGGATCCTGCAGTGCCGGCGGCTCCTCTTCCACCGGGGCCGGCTCGACCGGCTTCAGGTGAGGCGCACGAGCCTCACCGGAATCAGGGGCCCCCGAACCGGGCGGATCGAGCTCGTCGGCAAGCTCCCGGAGACGTTCGGCGACGATTCGGTCGGCCCGGGCCGCCGCCTCTGCCACATACCGATGTGCTTCCTTCTCGGCGTCGTCGATCACACTTGCCGCCGCCTGCTCGGCTGCATTGACGATCCGGGCCAACCGCTCCACCGCGTCGGCGGCCGAGGCGGGAGGTCGCCGCTCTGGCGGGAGCTTCTCCGAGCTCATGTTGCCGCGTAGCTTAGGAGCGATTCGCCGATCAGGGCAACGGCCTTCTCGATCTGGGTCGAATCGACCGTCAGCGGGGGCAGGAGTCGCACCGTCCCGGGCTCGGGGACGTTGACGATCAGGCCGCGCTCCAGCAGCTCGTTCCCGAGGCTCCCGGCGTCGATGGCCTCCTCGAGGCCGACCCCCAGCATCAGGCCGCGCCCCCGCACCTCGCGGACGCCCTCGAGGGCGAGCAGCGCCTCGCGCAGGGCGGCGCCGCGCTCGCGCACACCCCGCAGCAGCGACGGATCGTCGACGACGTCGAGCACGGCGAGGGCCGCCGCCGAGGCGACGGCGCCTCCGGCGAAGGTCGAGCCGTGATCGCCACGCCCCAGCACGTCCCCGGCCTCTGGCGAGGCAATGCAGGCCCCAATCGGGAGGCCCCCGCCAAGCGCCTTGGCGGTGGTCAGCAGGTCGGGCCGCACCGGCGTCTGCTCGTAGGCCCACAGCGAGCCCGTCCTCCCGATCCCGGTCTGGACCTCGTCGAGGATCAGCAGGGCCCCGACCTCGTCGCAGGCCTCGCGGGCGGCAAGCAGGACCTCGTCGGCGATCGGGTAGACGCCGGCCTCCCCCTGGATCGGCTCGATCAACACCGCTGCCGTGTTCTCATAGACCGCGTCGCGCAGCGCGCCGGCGTCGTTGATCGGGACCGAGCGGAAGCCGGAGAGCATCGGCCCGAGCGCCTCGTTCTCCGCCAGCTTCGGCGTGGCCGACAGAGCCCCGTAGGTGCGGCCGTGAAAGTCCCCCTCGAAGCTGAGGATCTCCGGAGCGTCGACACCCCGACCGTGAGCGTGCTTGCGGGCGATCTTGATCGCGCACTCGTTGGCCTCGGCCCCCGAGTTGGAGAAGAAAACGCGGCCGCCCAGGCTCGACTCCGAGAGCCGCTTCGCGAGCCGAACCATTGGCTCTGTGTAGAAGAGGTTGGAGACGTGCATCAGCCTCCCGGCCTGCTCGCGCACCGCCTCGACCACAGCCGGATGGCAGTGGCCGATGGAGCAGACCGAGATGCCGGCGAGGAAGTCGAGGTACTCCCTGCCCTCGGAGTCCCAGAGGACGGCCCCCTCGCCCCGCACGAACTCGACCGCCGCGCGCCGGTAGGTCTGCATCAGGTAGCGCTCCTCGAGGGCCTGCAGGTCCGCCAGGCTCATGGCGTCGCCATGGCCCGCGGTACTCATGGCGTCGCCATGGTCCGCGGTACTCACGGGGTCGCCTCGCTCATGGGGTCTCCATGGTTCGGGGGCTCACGAGGTCACCATGGTCCCGATGCCAGCGTCGGTGAAGAGCTCGAGCAGGAGGCTGTGGGGCTGGCGCCCGTCGATGATGTGGGCCGACTGGGCGCCCCCCTGGATCGCGTCGACGCAGGCCGCCAGCTTCGGCCGCATCCCGCCATCGACGGATTCCAGCTTCTCCTCCACCTCGCCGACCGTGGCCCGCGAGATCAGCGATTCCTCATCCGCGGGGTCGGCAAGCCAGCCTGCGACGTCGGTGAGGAACACGGCCTTGTAGGCGCCGAGCGCCGCGGCAACCTTGCCCGCCGCCTCGTCGGCGTTGACGTTGTAGGGATGCCCGTCGCGGTCGGAGGCCGAGGAGGCCACGACCGGGATGTAGTCCTCGGCGATGTGGTTGAGGACGTCGACGTCGACCCGCTCGATCGAGCCGACGAAGCCGACCTGCTCGGCGTTGGGAACCGGCGCCACCTCGAACAGCGACCCGTCCTGGCCGGAGAGGCCGACCGCCGGCTGCCCGTGGCGGTTGAGCCGCTGCACGATGTCGGAGTTGAGCTTGCCGAGCAGCACCATCCGCGCCACCTCGACCGTCTCCTCGTCGGAGACCCGCAGCCCCTCGTGGAAGCGAACCTCGAGCCCCAGCCGCTCCATATAGTGGGTGATCTCGGGGCCGCCGCCGTGCACGATCACCGGGTTGAGGCCGACGTACTTGAGCAGCACGACGTCGGTCGCGAACCCCTCCCGCAGCTCCTCCTCCCGCATCGCCGAGCCGCCGTACTTGATGACCACCGTGCGGCCGTGGAACTCCCTTATGTAGGGCAGGGCCTCGAGGAGGGTCTCGACGCTGGCCCCGCCCGCTCCCGACGCTTGCTCGGTCATCCGCCTTCCCTTCCTTCGCGGCTCATGTCGTGTACTCCGCGCTCATGTCGTGAACTCCGCGCTCATGTCGTGTACCAGCTCATGTCGTGTACTCCGCGTTGATCTCGACGTAGCGATAGGAGAGGTCGGAGAAGTAGACGTGCGCCTCGGCCTCGCCACGCCCCAGCCGCACCGAGAGCTGGACCTCGGTCGCCTCACCGGCGAGTTCGGCGGCGTCAACGTGATCGAGTCCAAGCTCAGGGAGCTCGCCGCCGGCCAGCGCCATTCCCGCCGCCTGCGCGACGCGCCCCCAGCCGTTGGGATCGTGCCCGAACAGGGCGGTCTTGACGAGCGGCGAGTTGGCGACGGCGCGCGCCACGCGCTCCGCCTCCTCTGGGGAGGCTGCCTCCCGTACCTCGGCCCGGCAGACCCGTGTCGCTCCCTCGCCGTCGGCGACGATGGCCAGCGCCAGTTGCAGCAGCACCGTGTCGAGGAGCCCCGCCGGCAGTGGCCGGCCCGACTCGCCGCTGCTCTGCAGGAGCACCATGTCGTTGGTGCTCATCTGCCCGTCCACGGTGATTCGTTCGAAGGACCCCTCGACGGCGGCGCGCAGAGCTCCCCCTGCGTCCTCCACCAGCGCGTCGGTCTGCACGAAGCACAGCATGGTGGCGAAGCCGGGCTGGATCATCCCCGCACCCTTGGCCTGCGCCGAGAGGGTGACGCCATCGCAGCGCACGGTGCAGCGCTTCGGAAAGGCATCGGTGGTCATGATCGCCCTGGCAAACTCCTCGCCGCCGTCGGGGCGCACCGCGATCGCAGCGCGCCGGGTGCCGTCCAGGACCTTTTCCATCGGCAGCGCCTCACCGATTCTCCCGGTTGCCGCAACCGCAACCGCGGATGGATCGAGACCCAACTCCTCCGCCGCCGCAGCCTGGATGGCGAGGGCGTCGCGCATCCCCTGCTCGCCGGTGGCGGCGTTCGCGTTTCCGGACTTGACGGCGACGGCGCGGATCCCGCCCGGGTCGCAGCGCTCGCGGCAGACCCGCACCGGCGCCGCGGCGGCAGCGTTGCGGGTGAGCAGCAGCGCCGAATCGCAGCGCTCGGAGCGCGCGACGACGACCGCGGTGTCTGTCTTGCCGCTCTCCTTCAACCCGCAGGCCACGGCTCCGGCCGCAAAGCCGGGCGCCAGCGTGGCGGGGCTCAGCTCCTCGACCCCGGCCGGGGGCTCGACCCAGCGGGAGTGGAAGAACGGCATGCTCGACCGCTCCTCGGCGGCGGTGCTCACGGGCGGTTCGCCAGGGGTCATTCCAGGCCCTCCGTCTCCTCGAGTCCCAGCATCAGGTTGAGGTTCTGGACCGCCTGGCCGGAGGCTCCCTTCCAGAGGTTGTCGATTGCCGAGAAGGCGAGGACGCGGCCGCGCTCCTCGACCGTGACGTAGACGTGGCACTCGTTGGTGTCGCGGACGTCGCGCAGGCCGGGTGGGGCCTCGACCGCGTGGACGAAGGGCTCGCCCGCGTAGCGCTCGGCATAGAGGGCCTGCACCTCCTCCCTGGAGATGGGCTCGATCGTCTGCGCGTAGCAGCTGGTCAGCTCCCCCTGGTCCAGCGGCATCAGGTGTGGGACGAAGGTGACGGGCGCGGGGCTGCCCAGGGCCGCCAGCTCCTGTTCGATCTCGGGCCGGTGGCGATGGCCCTCGGTCCTGTAGGCGAAGGCGTTCTCGTCCATCGTCACGTAGTGCATCGCGTCGCCGCCGCCACGACCGGCGCCGGAGACGCCCTGCTTGGCATCGATCACCACATCGCCGAGCAGGCCGCGCTCGGCCAGCGGCGCCAGTGCCAGCACGCTTGCCGTCGGGTAGCAGCCGGGGGTTGCGACCAGCTCGGCCTTGCGCAGCTCGTCGCGGTAGAGCTCGGTGAGGCCGTAGACGGCGCCCTCGAGCAACTCGGGCGCGCCGTGCTCGCCGTACCAGCGCTCGTAGGTCGGCAGGTCGCGCAGCCGGAAGTCGGCGGAGAGGTCGACGACCAGCACGCCGAGCCCGCGCAGTGCGGCGACGGTCGGCGCCGATGCGCCATGCGGGTAGGCGACGATCGCCGCGTCGACGCCCTCGAGCGAGTCGAGGTCGAGCTCGGTCAGCTCCAGCGGAACCCTGTAGCGGGGGTAGAGGCGGTCGAGCCGCGTGCCGGCGTCGCTGCGCGATGTGATCGCGACCAGCTCGAGACGCGGATGGCGCCAGACGAGCTGCGCGGCGAGGGCGCCGGTGAAGCCTGAGGCGCCGGCGACCAGGACCCGGGCGGCCGGGTCGCCGTCGAGCGGCTGGGCCCGTGTGTCATTCGGCGGTTGGCTGCGCGCGTCACTCACGGATCGACCCTCCAATCGTATCGAGTCGAGCGGCGATCGGCTCGCGCAGGGCGGCGACCTCCTCGTCGGTCAGGGTGCGGTCGTCCGCCCGGAACTCGAGGCGCAGGGCGAGGCTCTTGCGGCCCTTGCCAAGCTGCTCCCCTTCGTATAGGTCGAAGACCTCGGCCGAGCGCAACAGCTCGCCGCCGCCGGCAAGCACGGCCTCCCGCACGCGCGCAGCCGGGATCTCGTCGGGCACGACCACGGCGAGGTCCTGGCGGACGGCGGGGAACGTGGTGGCGTCCTCGAAGTCCTCCGCGCCGGAGCTGGCAGCACCGACAAGCGCCGCAAGCCCGACCTCGAAGGCCACGCCCGCCTCGATGTCCCACTGCCGGCAGACCAGGGGGTGCAGCTCACCGATCCAGCCGGCGGCGGCGGCCGCGACCCCGTTGGCGGCCGGGGTGTCGGTGGCGGCCGCGGTGTCGGTGGCGGCCGCGGTGTCGTTGGCGTCATTGCCCCCGTTGGCGTTGGCAACGCTGACCCGCGCGGCGCGACCGGGATGCAGGAACGGCTCCGTGGCCTCCTCGAAGTCGAGCTGCACACCGAGCCTCGCGGCCAGCCCCTCCAGCACGCCCTTCAGGGCAAAGTAGTCGGCCGGCTCTCCCCCGCCCCGCCACGACCCGCCGGCGAGCGGGCCCACGGCAAGGCAGCCGAGCCGGTGTGGCTCGCCGACCGGCGCCGGCCGCTCGCCGAGGAAGCTGCCCGCCAGCGGCCCGTCGACGCCCAGGTCGCCCGCAGCCTGCGGGTCGTCAGCCGGGTTGGCGGCCTGCAGGTAGATGCGGCCCGACTCGAAGAGCGCGACGTGCTCGGCGCCGTGGGCGAGGTTCCGCTGCGCGACGTCGAGCAGCGAGCCCAGCAGAGTCGTCCTCATCGCCGACTGGTCCTCGGAGAGGGGATTCGAGATCGCAACCCCGCCGGCGCGGGGATCGTCCGCGGGGATCCGCAGCCGCTCCGGCTCGCCAGGGTCGGTGAAGCTCCAACCGACGATCTCGTCGAAGCCGAGGTCGCGCATCGCGTCCTCGGTGCGGCGGCGCAGCCGCTGTTCCCGTGTCAGCCCGCCGGCCTGGCCCGCCAGCGCGGGCAGCGTCGAGGGCAGGTGCTCGTCGAGGCCGTGGACCCGCGCCACCTCCTCGATCAGGTCGGCCTCGCGGGTGACGTCGTAATGACGGTCGGGCGGGACCTCTACAACCAGGTCCTCACCGTCGACCTCGACCCCGAAGCCGAGCCGCTCCAGGTAGGCGACCTGGTCGGCCTGATCGATCCGCATCCCGAGCAGGCCCTCGACCCGGGCGCCGCGCAGCGCGACGCGATGCGGTGCGGGGATCTCCGCCGCGACGTCGATCGTGCCCGGCACGAGCTTGGCGCCGCAGAGCTCGACCATCAGCTGCGAGGCGATCCTCTGCGCCCGCAGGCAGAGGTCCGGGTGCAGCTGCTTCTCGAAGCGGGAGGATGCCTCCGAGCGCAGGCCGAGCAGGCGCGAGGTGCGCAGGATGTTCGTGCCGTTCCAGTTGGCGACCTCGAGCAGCACCCGCGTCGTCTCCCCGGAGACCTCCGAGACCTGGCCGCCCATGATCCCGGCGATCCCGGAGGGCCCGTTGCGGTCACAGACCAGCACGGTCTCGGCGTCGAAGGTCCGCTCGACGTCGTCGAGCGTCGTCATCTTCTCTCCCTCGGTGGCGGCGCGGATGGTCAGCGCCCCGTCCGGCACCCTGTCGAGGTCGAAGGCGTGCAGCGGCTGCGCGGTCAGCAGCATCACGTAGTTGGTGATGTCGACGACGTTGTTGATCGGCCGCTGCCCGGCGGCGCTGAGCCGCGCCTGCAGCCAGGCCGGCGAGGGCCCGATCTCGACGCCGGTGAAGACGCGCGCAGTGAAGCGCGGACAGAGCTCGGGGACCTCGACCGCCACCGAGGCGTGGTCGCCGGCCTCGCCCTCACCCTCGGCCGGCGCGTCCTCCGCCCAGGGCTCGGGACCGAGCGGCGCAGAGGTGATCGCGTGCACCTCCCGCGCCACGCCGTAGACGCCGAAGCAGTCGACCCGGTTGGGGGTCACCTCCAGCTCGAGCACCGGCTCGGCAAGCGGCAGCAGCTCGGAGAGGGGCGACCCGGGAGCGGCCCCGTCCTCGAGCACCATGATCCCCGCCGCCTCCTCGGCGATCTCCAGCTCGGCGGCGGAGAGGATCATCCCCTGGGACTTCACCCCGCGGAGCTTCGCCTCGCCCAGCTTCTCGCCGCCCGGCATCGTCGCCCCGGGAAGCGCCACCGGGACGGTCTGGCCGGCGGCGACGTTTGGCGCTCCGCAGACGATCGTGCGCCCGTCCCCGTCGCCGGTGTCGACCGTGCAGACGCTGAGCCGGTCCGCATCGGGGTGCGGCTCGCAGGTCAGCACCCTGCCGACCACGAAGCCCTCGGCCGACGGTGGCCCGGCCATCGCGACCCGCTCCACCTCGGTGCCCGTCATCGCCAGCCGCTCGGCCAGCTCCTCGGCTCCGATCCCGGGGTCGCAATACGCGCGCAGCCATGTGTACGGGACCCTCATAGGAACTGCCCCAGGACGCGAACGTCGTTGTCGAAGAAGCGGCGCAGGTCGGGGACGCCGTGGCGCAGCATGGCGATCCGCTCGACCCCCATCCCGAAGGCGAATCCCTGCACCCGCTCGGGGTCGTATCCGGCGTGCTCGACGAAGCCGAACAGGTTCGGATCGACCATCCCCGCCCCGCCGACCTCGATCCAACCGATTCCCTTGCAGAGGTTGCAGCGCCTGCCGCCGGCAAGCTCGCCGCTGCCCTCGCACTGGAAGCAGGAGACGTCGAACTCGACACTCGGCTCGGTGAAGGGGAAGTAGTGCGGCCGCATGCGGGCCTCGCGTGCCTCGCCGAAGATCGCCCGCAGCATCTCGGCAAGCGTGCCCTGCAGGTCGGCGAGGGTGATGCCCTCCCCGACCGCCAGGCCCTCGACCTGGTGGAACATCGGACTGTGGGTGGCGTCGGAATCGCGCCGGTAGACCTTGCCGGGGACGATCACGAAGATCGGCGGCGGCTGGGCCTCCATCGCGCGGACCTGGACCGGCGAGGTGTGCGTGCGCAGCAGCTCGTCGGGGTGCGACTGGATGTAGAAGGTGTCCTGGAGCATCCGCGCCGGGTGTCCCGGCGGGTGGTTGAGCGCTGTGAAGTTGTAGTAGTCGTGCTCGATCTCGGGACCCTCGACGACCCGGTATCCGAGCCCGATCATCACGTCTTCGATCTGCCGCGTGGTGCGGGTGATCAGGTGGATGTGCCCGGCCGGCCGCGGCGGGGCACCCGGCAGTGTCACGTCGATGCGGTCCTCCACGAGCTTTGACTCCAGCTCGGCGGCGTCAAGCTCGGCGGCGCGCTGCTCGAGCTGCGCCTCGAGCTCCTGGCGGGCCCGGTTGGCTGCCTGCCCAACCCTGCCGCGCTCGTCCTGTGGCAGGTCGGCGATGCCCCGCAGGATGGTCGTCAGCTCAGCCTTGCGGCCCAGGTGCCGGATCCGCAGCTCCTCCAGCTCTGCGGTGCCTGCCGCTGCCTCGATCGCCGCGGCAGCGTCAGCCCTGATCTTCTCTACCCGCTCAAGCATCTGGCGTGACCTCCCGCATGGCGGGCGACGATATCCGCTCGCAGGCGATGGCCGCTGCGGCGGCGACGTTGAGCGACTCCACACCGCCGGAGCGCAGCGGGACCGTCACCTCTAGATCGCACTGCTCCAGCACCTCGCGGGGCAGCCCCTCCCGCTCTGCTCCGAGGCAGAGCGTCGCCGCGGGGGCCAGCGCGTTCAGCCCATCCCCACCGTGGGCGACGAGGGCGGCCCTTGGCCTGGGAGTGGCCTCCACGGCTGCCCGCACCAGCGGTTGGGAGAAGATCGAGCCCATGCTTGCCCGCACCGCCTTCGGCGAGTAGGGATCCGCGCAGCCCGGTCCGAGGACGACGCTGCCGCCGAGCAGCGCATGCGCCGTGCGGACGATTGCGCCGACGTTGCCGGGGTCCGCCACACCGTGCAGGTAGACACATGGCGCTGCGAGGGAACCGGTGGCCGCAAGCGACTCGCTGGACCCGAGCGAACCGGTGGCCGCAAGCGACTCGCTGGACGCGGGCGAACCGGCCCCGGCCGGCGAACCGGGCCCCGACGGGAAATCCTCCACCACGCGCTGCGGCCAAACGGCGATCGCGCGCGTGCCGGAACCGAGCGCGGAGACGCTCGCCAGCAGCTCCGGCTCCACCTCCTCGCCGCCCAGGCCGCTGCCGGCGGCGCTCAGCAGGAAGCGCGGCTCGCAACCGGCCGCGAGCCCGGCGTCGACCAGATCCTCGCCCTCGGTCGCGAACAGTCCCTCCCGCTCGCGATACTTGCGCTCGCGCAGCCTGCGGACCAGCTTCAGCTTCTCGTTTTGGGGGCTGGTGATCATCGTCATGTCATTTTCGGTTGGTTTAAGTCTTCTCCTGGAACAAAAAAGCGGGCCGTGAAGACGGCCCGCCCGGGAGTGTGGAGTGTCGGCTGCGGCTAGGCGGCCGCACCCTCCCGGGCGATCTCCACGAATCGGCGGAACGCATCGCGGTCTGAGACCGCGATGTCGGCAAGCATCTTGCGGTTGACCTCAACCCCGGCCTGGTCGAGGCCGTGGATCAGCTCCGAGTAGCTCATGCCCTCCAGCCGCGCCGCCGCATTGATCCGCGTGATCCAGAGCCGGCGGAAGTCGCGCTTGCGGTTGCGCCGGTCACGGTAGGCATACATCCCCGACCGCTGCACCTGCTCTTTCGCGAAGCGGTAGGAGGAATGCTTGCGGCCGAAATAGCCCTTGGCTTCCTTCAGCACTTTGCGCCGCTTCTTACGGGCATGGACTGAGCGCTTTACCCGGCTCACTTTCCGCCTCCGAGCAACGTCCGAATCCGCTTCGTGTCGGCCGGGGCGATCACGACGGGCCGCCCCATCTGGCGCTTGCGCTTCGGCGACTTCTTCTCGAGGATGTGGCTCGAGTAGGCACGCCGTCCGCGCAGCTTGCCCTTGGCGGTCTTGCGAAACCGCTTCTTGGCGCCTGAGTGGGTCTTCATCTTCGGCATCGGAGGGCGTCTATTGAAGCAGAACACGACGTCTTGTCCGGTGCCACCCGCTCGCCGGGCCCCCCACTGCGGATACGCTGCCGCTCCGATGCGGATCGTCTACGTGGTCGGGACCCGACCCAACTTCGTCAAGACCGCGCCGGTCATCGCGGCGCTGCGCGCCCGCCTGCCCGAGGGCCGCCACACCATCGTCCACACCGGCCAGCACTACGACCGGCTGATGTCGGACGTGTTCCTCGAGGAGCTTGGGGTGCCCGCCCCCGACCGCATGCTCGAGGTCGGCTCCGGCAGCCACGCGCAGCAGACCGCGCGCGTCATGGAGCGGTTGGAGCCCGTCCTGATCGAGGAGCGCGCCGACCTGGCGATGGTGCCCGGCGACGTCAACTCCACCCTGGCGGCGGCGCTCACAGCCGCGAAGTTGCAGATCCCCGTCGCCCACATCGAGTCGGGCCTGCGCAGCTTCGACCGCACGATGCCGGAGGAGATCAACCGGATCGTCGCCGACGAGCTCTCCCAGCACCTCTTCCTGCACTGCGAGGACGCGATCGAGAACCTGCGCGCCGAGGGCATCCCCGAGGAGCGCATGCACTTCGTCGGCAACACGATGATCGACACCCTGGTCGCGCTGGAAGGTCGCTTCCGGGCGGCGGGGGCGGCGGCGCGACTTGGCGTTGAGCCGGGCTCGTTCCTGCTCGTCACCCTCCACCGGCCCGCCCTCGTCGACGGACCGCTGCTGCCCCAAGCCATGCGGCAACTGACGGACCTGGCAAGCGAGATGCCGGTTGTCTTCCCGGTGCACCCCCGGACCCGCAAGGCGATGGAGGAGGTCAGCGCCGAGCACCCCGGATTGCTGCTCTCCGAGCCGCTCGGCTACATCGATTTCCTCTCCCTGCTGGCCGACGCCGGCGCCGTCCTCACCGACTCGGGAGGGATCCAGGAGGAGACGACCTACCTCGGCATTCCCTGCTTCACGCTGCGCGACAACACGGAGCGACCGGTGACGATCCGGGCTGGCACCAACACCCTTCTGGGACTCGATCCGGCGGCGATTGCCGGCATCCCGGCGGCGCTTGCGGGGCGGCCCGCCAAGCGGCCCGAGCCGCCTCCCCTGTGGGATGGCCACGCGGCGGAGCGGATCGCCGACGTGCTCGCCGGCGCCTGACAGACGGCTCAGCCCTCGTCGGGCTTGGCGTCCTCGTCGCCCTCGTCGGCCTCGTCGGCCTTGGCGGCCTCGTCGGGCTTGGCGTCCTCGTCGGGCTTGGCGTCCTCGTCGACCTCGTCGGGCTCGGCGGCCTCGGTGTCCTCGACGGCCTCGTCGGCCTCGTCGACCTTGGCGGCCTCGTCGGGCTCGGCGGCCTTGGCCGCCTCCTCGGCACCCGCTGCTTCCGCGGCGGCCGTGGCCGCGTCCTCGGCACCCGCGGCGTCCTCATCGGACTGGGCCGCTTTGGCGGCCCTCGCGACCTCCTTGCTCGGCGCCAGCATCATGCTCATGTTCCGCCCTTCCTTGAGCGGCTCGGACTCGATCACAGCCAGGCCATTGAGATCCTCGAAGAGGCGTTGCAGCAGCGCCCTGCCCCGCTCGGGGTGCGCCTGCTCGCGGCCGCGGAACATGATCGTGACTTTGACCTTGTTCTGCTGGCGCAGAAAGCGCTCGACGTGGCCCTTCTTCGTCTCGTAGTCGTGACTCGCGATCTTCGGGCGCAGCTTGATCTCTCGGACGTTGACCTGCTGCTGGTGCTTGCGCGCCGCCTTCTGCTTCTGCTCCTGCTCGTACTTGTACTTCGAGTAATCGAGCAACCGGGTCACCGGCGGCTTTGAGTTGGGGGCGACCTCGACCAGATCGAGGTCGGCCTCCTGGGCACGCTTCAACGCTTCGTTGGTGGCGACGATCCCGAGCTGCTCGCCGTCGGCCCCGATCAGCCGTACTTTGGGGACGCGGATCCGGTCGTTGATCCTCGTCGTGTCGCGCTCTGGGGGGCGCCGATCAAACCTACGCGGAACCGGCACTATCTAAGGGCGACGTGGAGCTTCAAGAGGACGAGAGGTGGGGACGGCGGCCACGAGATACTCAGCGGCGCGGGGGGTTTGGCGTGCCTGCAGTCAAGTGTGGCGCAGTATAGAGACAGCGCCAAATCTCCGAGCATCAAGGGGCTCACACGACCCCTCCCACCGCCAGCCGACCCCTCCCGCCGCCAGCCGAGCCCTCCCGGAATCACGCGGACCATCCCGCAATCACGCGGACTCGTCCTGGCGCACCCGGGCCGCGAAGTCCGCCACCTGCATCGCACCCAGCTCGCCCTCCTCGTGGGAGCGCACGGCCACCGTCCCGGCCTCCTCCTCCCGGTCGCCCACGACCAGCATGTAGGGATAGCGACCCAGCTCGGCATCGCGGATCTTCTTGCCGACGGACCCCGAGCGCGCGTCCATCTCCACCCGGACGCCGGCATCTCTCAGCTCGGCAGTGACCCGGGCCGCATAGGCGTTGTGGGGATCGGAGACCGGAAGCACGATCGCCTGCACGGGCGCCAGCCAGACGGGGAAGCGGCCCGCATAGTGCTCGATGAGGATCCCGGCGAAGCGCTCCATCGAGCCGAGCAGGGCGCGGTGGATCATCACCGGCCGGCGCGGCTCGTCCTGGGGGCCCGTGTAGCTGAGGTCGAATCGTTCGGGCATGAAGAAGTCCAGCTGGCAGGTCCCGCACTGCCAGGAGCGGCCAAGGGCGTCGGTCACGTGGAAGTCGATCTTCGGCCCGTAGAAGGCGCCGTCGCCGGGGTTCAGCTCGTACTCGCGTCCCTGGCGATCGAGAGCCTCGGTCAGGGCCGCCTCCGCCGCCGCCCACTGCTCGTCCGTGCCAATCGATTTCTCGGGGCGCGTCGAGAGCTCGACCCTGACGTCATCGAAGCCAAAGCGCGCGTACAGCTCGTCGATCGCCTCGCAGATGTCGGCCACCTCGTCGGCGATCTGCTCCTCGGTGCAGTAGACGTGGGCGTCGTCCTGGGTGAAGGCGCGAACCCGCAGGAGCCCGTGCAGGACGCCCTCCCGCTCAGCCCGCGAGACCTGACCGAACTCGGCGAGCCGCAGCGGCAGCTCGCGGTAGGAGTGACGCTGGGAGCCAAAGACGAGGCAGGCGCCGGGGCAGTTCATCGGCCGCACGGCGTACTGGCGCTCACCGGACTCGGTGAAGTACATGTTCTCGCGGTAGTTGTCCCAGTGGCCGGAGCGATGCCACAGCTCGACGTCCATCACGTGGGGAGTCTTGATCTCGCTGTAGCCGCGCTTGCGCAGCTGAGCCTGCACCTCGGCTTCGATCAGCCGCAGCAGCGTCGTCCCGTTGGCCAGCCAGAAGGGCATCCCGGGCGCCTCTTCGCGCAGCATGAAGAGACCCAGCTGAGGCCCGAGGCGCCGATGGTCGCGTGCCTTGGCCTGCTCGATCCGCTCGAGGTGCTGCTCGAGCTCCTTTTTGGAGAAGAACGCGGTGCCGTAGATGCGGGTCAGCATCTGGCGCGTCTCGTCGCCCCGCCAGTAGGCGCCCGCCACCGAGCTGAGCTTGATCGCCTTGATCCGCCCGGTCGAGGGCCCGTGGGGACCGCGGCAGAGATCCTCGAAGGGCCCGTTGCGATACAGCGAGACGGTGTCGACGCCTTCGTCCCGAACGAGGTCCTCAATCAGCTCCACCTTGAAGTCCTGATCCTGGTCGCGGAAGAGCTTGATCGCCTCCTCAGGCGAGACATCGCGGCGCTCAAACTGCTCGTCGGCCTCGATGTGGGCGCGCATCGCCGCCTCGATTCGCTCGAGGTCGGCGTCCGTGACCTTCACGTCCGGCGGGAACTCGAAGTCGTAGTAGAAGCCTTTCTCGATCGAGGGACCGATCGTCACCTTCGTCCCCGGGTAGAGCTCCACGACAGCCTCCGCCATGACATGGGCCGCGTCGTGGCGAATCAGCTCCAGCGCCTCTGGGTCGCGATCCGTGACGATCGCTATCTCGGCGCCGTCGGAGAGAGGCGCCCGGAGATCGCGGAGCTCCCCGTCGACGCGAACCGCCAGCGCAGCCTTGGCCAGGCCGGGCCCGATGGCGGCCGCGGCGTCGGCACCGGTGGCGCCGTTGGGCAGCTCAAGCGGAGAGCCGTCCGGCAGGGTGACCGTGATTTTCGTCGTCGCCTCGATGCGGCCCATGCTACCCACGGCGGGGGCCATGCCGTCATCGCTGGGTGTCTCCGCCAGGCGCGTTCGCCGAGTGCGTTCGCCGAGTGCGTTCGCCGAGTGCGTTCGCCGAGTGCGTTCGTCTTTATTGGCGCTGAGCGCCAATAAGGACGAACACTCGGGCCGAAAACAAGGCGATCCTCTCGAACCTGGCTGTGCGTTCGTCTTTATTGGCGCTCAGCGCCAATAAAGGCGAACGCACCCGAGATGCGAACCGCGAATGCACTCGGGCGCGACCGCGAATGCACTTGGGATTCAGGTCCCCTGGCGGGACTGGCGAACCTCAACCAGCGGGCACGGGCTCGGCCCGCCAACCGGCCCCCGGCGCTCCCACAGCAGGTAGGGGCCCGCCCGGCGGCGCAATCGCAGGCCCGCGAATGGCGGTGCCGCCGTCCCGGTTGAGCCCAAGGTCGAGACCGCGCCTGAGGACGAGGTCTGGCCAGAGGTGACCACGAAGCGGACACCGGACGGCGGCGCGTCGTCCCCCGCGACGCGCTCGGGCTCGATGCAAACTCGATCGCCGCGCAGCTCCCAGGCGATGTAGCGGGCACCATGCTGGTCCTCGAGGAGCTCCCTGGAGGCCAGGACGAGTGTCGAGCCGGAGGCGAGGAGCGGTCTCAGCTCGGCGAGCGCCGGCGAGTAGGAGGTCGGCCCGACCGGCGCGTTGGCGAGAGCGAGCAGCGAGCAGCCGCCGGCCGCGAGCAGGTAGGCACCGGCCGCCAAGGCGGTTCCGCGGAACCGCCTTGAGCGGTTCTGCGAAGAGGCTCCCGGCAGGGGCGACGAGCCAGCCAGCAGCGGCAGGACGATGACCAGGGTGGCGAGTGGCGCCGCCACCACGATTGCCTTGGCGGCCGTGTAGGGGGTGCCGCCGATGCGGGTCGCGGCGTAGATCGCCGCAGCGGCGAAGAGCCCCGCGACCACTGCCGTCTCGCGGCGTCGCCAGCACTGGATGAGCCCATGGAGGAGCAGCACAGTGGCGAAGGCAGCCCCCACGTAGAAGGCGGGCGCCGGCACAGCCCCGTCCCCGGGCGCCACGCGGAAGTCGCCCGATGGCCAGATTCCCAGCGCCTCGAAGGGCGAGACCTGACCGAACAGGTTGCCAAGGCCCGGGCCGCTGGGGTCGAAGGTCTCGAAGCCACCGAAATCGATCATCCGACTCAGCTCGGGAAGGGCACCAACCAGCAGCACAACGGATGCCAGAAGAGCCGGCCGCGCGGCGTTCCCGGCGGAGCGGTAGATCGGGCTGCCCGCACCGTCGGCCGTGGAGGAGCGGCTGAGGGCCAGCTCCGCGGCCACCCAGATGACGGCGGTCGCCGCCAACCAGATCAGGCCGGGAAAGCTGTATGCGTAGACGCTGCCGAGGGCAATGAGCGCCGCGGGGATGAAGCGCAGCGGAAGGTCCCGCCAGGCGGCGGTGCGCGACGCCTCCCGCAATGCCAGCGCGAAGGCAAGGACGAGGAGCGCCTGGATGGTCTCCTTGAATGCCCCCTGGGCGAAGTAGGAAGCGACCAGGTAGGGCAGCCCAACCAGCAGGGCACACGCCGTGCGGCGGAGCGGCGCCAGGTCGGCAAGCGCCGCCAGCGCCGTGAGCGACGCCAGCACCGCAACGGCCATCGTCAGGCCGCTGAAGCCCTGGACCAGGCCGATGCCGAGGCCCTTGTGCAGCGCGACGACGATCGCGTGCGGGCCAAGCGGATAGCCATCGTGCAGCAGCTGCGAGCTCGCATCGTGCGAGAGCCGGTCGCTCGCCAGCAGGTGTTGGGACATGTCGGGGTTGAAGCCGGTGCCGAGGATGCCGGAGTGGCCCTCCACGACGAACGGGAGAGAAGCCCCCGCAAGCGCGAGCAGCGCCACCGGGGCGCCGACCCGAAGGGCCTCCCCCGCCCCCTCGACCCGCCCCCGGAGGAAGAGGACCGCCCCGACCGCCGCGACCAGAACCACGAGAGCCGAGGTCGCCCCGCCCCCTGGCAACCGCACGGTTCCCCAGGAGATCGCGCAGAGAAGCGCCAGTCCGACGGCCGGTGACAGCCAGGACCAGCGCCGCACTCCACAGAGCGCGACCGCCGCCTGCCCGATCGCCAGCGAGCCCCCCCACACCGCCAGCACGGCTGCATAGGTCCCGATCACAAGGCGGCGAGCCTAGAGGTTCAGGTTCAGGGCGGAGCTACGAGGGTTGATCAAGCGCGCCCGGGAACCATCGTCGTCCGCGCCGAGGGGGCCGGCCGGTTGCCAAGGCCCAGCGGCACCGATGCCGCTCCCGGTGTTGGGCGCAACTTGGTGTTGGGCGCAACTTGGTGTTGGGCGCAACTGGGTGATGGGCACAACTGGGCTCGAACCAGTGACCTCCGCCTTGTCGAGGCGGCGCTCTCCCAACTGAGCTATGCGCCCGGGATTCTGAATCTAGCAGCGCAGTAGCGCAGTCTGGCGCCCGCAGTAGAGCGTAGAACGCCCGTTGACGGGGCGACGGATCGGGAGCTGCCAGCTCAAGTCCCTCGCTGCAAGGTCCGATGCAACAACTGAAACTTTCATGCTTACACCGTGTTTATTTATGTATCTAAGACTTCAGAGCTTGAGGACTGACGAGCCAGCGACCTGATCTACCTGGTGGCACGTCCTTCGGAATCAAAGGGCCCCGCACGGGGCCCTTTTCCGTGGTTGGGCCCGCTGCGCGGCAGCGCCTGGGTCGAGCCGGCGGGCCTTCCGTCTGGGATCCTTGCGCCTTGGCATTTGAGGGCTCATATCTCTGGCGCCTGCGGCAGAAGGTCGGTTCCGAGCTTGTGCTGATGCCCGGTGCAATGGTTGCCCTGCAGCGCGAGGACGGCGATGTCCTTCTCACCAAGCGACGGGACACCGGAGCCTGGTGCCTGCCGGCTGGCGCAGCGGAGGTCGGGGGCAGCTTCGCGGACACCGCCGTGAGCGAGCTCGCCGAGGAGACTGGGGTCGACGTCTTGGCCGCGGACCTGATTCCCTTCGCCAGCCTGTCGGAGGCTGAGCTCCACACAATCCGCTATCCCAACGGGGACCTGACTCACTGCTTCGCGATGTGCTTCCTGGCGAGGCGGTGGCGCGGCGATCCTCGGGCAGACATGGACGAGACCACCGATGTTCGGTTCGCCAACCTGGACCGGTTGCCGGACCCGCTTGACCCGCCCGCCCGCCAAGCGCTCGGACTCCTGGCGGCGTTCCTCGGCAGCGGCGAGTTCCAGGTGAGCTGACCGGGGCGCCTTCACCCCCTGGGCACGGTCCTGCTCTGCCTCGCTAGCGCGTTCCGCGCAGAAGAACCGCTCGGCTCGCCCGCTGCTTGCCCCGCGTGAGGACGATTGCCCGCGCGCGGACATGGTGTCGACCGGCGATCAGAGCCGGCGGCGACCGCGCAATCGAGGCCCCCTACCGGAATCGAACCGGTGTAAACGGCTTTCCTAGTACTCGCACGGGACCGAGATGTTCTCAAGCAGGGTGCCCTTACGATCGAAAGCTCGCACCTCTTCTACACAGAGATTCGGACCGTGGCCCGAGAGCACCGCGAACCGGAAGTTGCGCTTGAGATGCGTTTCGGCTGCTTGCGCAGAGGTGATTAGGCGGGTCGATACCGTTTGCCACGTCGGGCGATCGGGGTGGCCGCCCGGATGGCCGAGAAGCAGTTTCAACTTGCGGACGCGCGGCGTCGTCACGTCGATCTCAACCGCGGCGTCTTCATCGGCGTTGCCGGTCCTTCGCTGCCACAGTTCTGGGGGTTGTCCCGCGGCTTCGCAGTAGCTGGCGACCCCATAGGTCTGACCCAGTAGGCCGAGCGCAAAGCAGCGTCGTCCGCGATGACCAGCCACACCAAGCGTCCATTGCTCGCCAGCGACCCTCCCTGCCGCCACCCGAACGTAGCTTTCTGGGGTGCCGGCGATGGCTATCGCCGCCAGTAGCCCGGTGCAGGTCGTCGCGAGAAGAGCCAGAATCAATGGTCTCCCCCACCTCATGCTGCGAGTCCGGCCGATCCTGCAGACACCGAGGCATCAAGCGCCAGCCGGATGTCCTTGATCATGAGTTGCATGGTCATGGAATCAGTGGACGAGGCTTCGAAACCGAAGTGCTCGTAGAACGTCCGGGCCTGGTCGTTGACGGCATGCACGAGCAATAGACGAGTCCTGCCTGCTCGGCGACCGAGACCGCCCGACATCGCATCCTTGAGAAGAAACACCCCGATGCCTTTCCCTTGAACCGTCTTGTCGACCGCCAGCCTAGCGAGCAGCATGGCCGGCATCGGGTTGCTCGGGATGCCCTTCCGCGCGCGGTCGGTTGCCTCCCTGTGCTCGATTGACGCCACAGAGAGCGCGTGGTAGCCGACAACCAGGTCCTGCTCGGCATCGACGACAACGTAGGTCCGAGCGGATCCGGCTCCCACCGCCGCGCGGGCGTGCTTCACCAACCAGATGTCGAGCGACCCAACCCCGCATTCGCCCTGCCACAAGGCGACGGGCATCCAGGATCTGCCCGCTTCCTGCGCGTGCCGCCCTTTGCCACAAGGGGAAGGCGCCTACCGGAATCGAACCGGTGTAAACGGCTTTGCAGGCCGCTGCGTAGCCACTCCGCCAAGGCGCCGAGGACGGACGAAGGGTATCGGGGTTGCGACCGACCGATACCTCGCCGCCCGATTGGTGTCGTGGCAGGTGGTGCGGGGCTTGAGTCGACGGGACGGACATGGTGGCGGGGCCGCTTTGAGGCTGTTCTGGCGGTGCCTCCCCGCCCTAATGGCGCTGCTACTGGGTGCGATCGCACCGCCGCCTGTTCAGTCTTCGCACGCGCGATGACGTCGATGCCGCTGCAGCTCGATCTCGGTGCGAACCGAATGCAAGCCATCCGGGGAAAGGCGGCCGGGCTTGCCCGGACCGGACGCTTTGACGAACGCCTCTCTCGGGCCACGCCAAAGAGACGATCCATCGGTCAAGAATTGAGGGTCGCTGCGCCAATGCCTCCACCCACCAGACCGCCACTCCGGCTTAATCGCCAATCGTCCTACAGGCGAACCCGCTGCCTTCGACGGGCGGACCCCCTCGAGGTCGGTCGCCGTCAAGCCCGCCCAGGTCGCTCGATCGCCCTCTGTCGCAACGCAAACGAACGGGCCTCTCCTCAATACAGGCGGGTCTTGCGTGTGGCAAACCCGGCTATCTTCGAGCAGGATCGCGGGCTCGAGCCACACCACGATCCCCGGTTCAATCTCGTCGACCCCGATGGTCCTCGGCGCGATCGGTCCTTTACCGGCTGCCGAGGGCGTGCTGGGGGTCACCTGCTTCCGCTTCCCCGCCTTCTGCTCTGGCGGGGGCGGAGCGATTCCCGCTTCCGAAAAAGGCATCTCTTAGATTTCGGGCCAAGTTACCGCTCGCCTCTCAGCATCGACGGAAGCTTCCCCCAACGCTCCCAGACCGCAGCCTTGGCCCTCTCCTCGGGCCGAGCGGTCCAGGCGGTTCATCACGCGGCCTCGGGCTCTCCGACCGGCTCGCGCAGGGACCCGGGCACCGCTGTAGCCGCGATGGACTCGTTCGGCCACCAGCGACCGCGCAGCCAGAGCGCTACGTAGACGAGGGTGATGAGCACGGGCACCTCGATCAGCGGGCCAACGACGCCCGCAAGGGCCTGTCCCGACGTGGCGCCCCAGACGCCGACGGCGACCGCGATGGCCAACTCGAAGTCGTTGGAGGCCACGGTGAATGCGAGCGTCGCGGTCCGCGCGTAGCCGAGATTCATCGCCCGGCCGATCAAGAAGCCGAGCACCCACATTCCGGCGAAGTAGGCCAGCAGCGGCAGGGCAATGCGTGCGACCGTCAGCGGCTCGGCGGTGATCTTGTCGCCCTGGATGGCGAACAGCAGCACGATCGTGAACAGCAGCCCGTAGAGCGTGATCGGCGCGATGCGCGGGATCACCGTGGACTCGAACCACTCGCGGCCGTGGGCGCGCAGACCCCAGCGGCGGGTGAGGTAGCCGGCCGTCAATGGGATGCCGAGAAAGATCAGAGTGGTCCGGCCGACCTCCCAGATGCCGACGTGGAAGCCTTGGTTGTCGAGGCCAAGCAGTTCCGGCAATGCGTTCAGGTAGAACCAGCCGAGCAGCGCGTAGGCGACGACCTGGAAAACCGCGTTGAAGATCACCAGCACGGCGGCGCGGTCGGTGTCGCCGCCGGCCAGCTCGTTCCAGATCAGCACCATGGCGATGCAGCGAGCCAGGCCGACGACGATGACGCCGGTGCGGTAAGCGGGCTCGTCGGCGAGGAACAGCCACGCCAGGGCGAACATCAGCGCCGGGCCGACCACCCAGGAGAGGAACAGCGAGACGCCGAACATCCGCCCGTCCCCGCGCATCCTGCCCATGTCCTCGTAGCGGACCTTGGTGAGGACCGGGTACATCATCAGCAACAGGCCGAGCGCGATCGGCAGGCTGACCGTGCCGACCTTCAACTTGTCCAGGAAATCGTTGAGGCCAGGTAGCGCAGAGCCGAGCGCCAGGCCGCCCGCCATTCCGAGCGCGATCCACAGTGGAAGAAACCGGTCGAGGGTCGACAGGCGCCGGATCACGGCGGCGTCGGATGGATCGGCGTCTGTAGGGGTCATGGGGGTGGCTTGCTCTCGGCTCATGAGATGCGGCCACCCTGACGCACTACATCGACAACTGCAAATAGAAGTCTGTCGATCTGCCCAGCCGCGAAGACGAGGGCGTAGCAATGGATGGCCCCATCAGCGCAATGAACTGGGCACGGGCTGGGCAAAGTGGCCAAGAGCAGCTCACCCCGACCCCTCCCACATCTGAACCCGGCATCGGCCATCACCGGGCCCGTCGCCGATGCTGGATCTCCTGGATCTGGGCGATCATGAGCTGGGGCAGGTCGAACTGCCAGTAGGAGACGAAGCGCTCGACCAAAGCCCGCATCTCGTTGCGGTCGAGCCGGCCGAGCGACTTGCGCGTGTCAAGCGACGTCTCGTGCAGCCGGATCGGCGCCGTGACCATCGCCGCGGAGTCCTCGCCGGGATCGGGAAAGCGCTCAGGGGGAAGATGGAAGAGCGACGGTTCGAGCTGCTCTTCGACGCCCTGCCGCTCTTGATCGGAGAGCTTCTCGAGTCGGGGCAGACGCAGGGCGAAAAGGTCGCCGGTGCGAGGATCGCTGCGACCGGAGAGGAGCAGAACGGGCCTGGCTTTGGCGCGCACGACGAACTCGAACTCTGCGCCACCGCCTTTGCGCAGACCATCGACGGATCGAGGCGAAAGCGAGTCCCCAGAGAGGGGGAGTCAAGTTGAGTCTCTCTGACCGGGCGGATCAGGCACAATCACCGTCACATACAAACCGGCAGAGGTGGGTCCACTTCAAGCGTCTACGCCGGAGCCACTGCAAGTGGCGACACTCGGCTCGCAATCGAAAGGATTGATTCACCATGAAACGTTTCAGACACCCAATTCGCGCGATCCGCGAACCCTTCGGCAAGGCCGGTTTGGTGGTTGCCATCGTTGCGCTCGTCTTCGCGATGGTCGGTGGTGCCTATGCCTCCGGCGCCCTCACCGGTAAGCAGAAGAAGGAAGTCGGAAAGATCGCCAAGAAATACGCCGGCAAAGACGGCCTCGCCGGTCAGCAGGGCCCCACAGGTCCGCAGGGGCCCACAGGTCCGCAGGGGCCCCCCGGCCCATCCACGGGTCCGGCGAGCGGGGACCTGACCGGTAACTACCCGGCCCCCCAGATCGCGCCCGACGCGGTGACGAGCGGCAAGATCGCCGACGGAGCAGTGACGAGCGCCGACCTCGCTCCCACCGAGAACGTCAAAAGTGTCACGCTGAATAACTGCGTCGCGGCCACCCCCTGGACGGGTGCTCCCGGCTTTGCCCGCCAGCCCGGCTTCTGGAAGGACCCAACCGGTTTGGTCCACCTGCAGGGAGCGGTCGGCTGCTCAGGCGACGCCACCGAGGGCGGCGCCATCTTCTCGCTTCCAGCCGCTTACCAACCAGCCTTCAATGGCGGCGTGGTCCGCTTCGGGGTCCTCGGCGGCGGCGCTGTGCTCGTGCAGCTCGCGGTGCTCGACGACAACAGCGGGAACGTCGTCTACGACGGCCCGACCGGCACCAATATCGACGACTACATCTCACTGGATGGGGTCACCTTCAGACCCTGACGCGGCAAGCGAAGGCTCCGCCGCGGCGGAGCCTTCGCAATCGCACCTGATGGGAGCAACTCGTTCGAGACGGTTCTCTCGCCGTCGGCGCAAACCCGCCGGAACTCGTCTGCCAGGTCTGCGGGAAGCCGGGTAGAAAGGAGGTCTTGTGACGGAGTCCGAGTTGGCACGTCTCACACCCTGAAACCAGGGTCGCACACCCCCTGCCGACCGCCGAGGATTCGGCTCTACGAAGCGCTCGCCGCCCGAATCGGGGCGATTGTCCCCGTCTCGGGGTCTCGATAGCCCAGAACTCGTCGCGGCGACCCGTTGAAGAGGTCGCGGGGGACGGGGGCCGCCTCGCCCGTCGCCGCTCCGGGCGCCTCGAAGACACGGACGAAGTAGTACGCCCCGGGAGTCTGGGCAGCTTCTTCGAAGGTCCGGTCTTCGCGGGACTCGAAGATCGCGGCGACTTCCTCGCCGCGATCGCCCTCGCCCGTCCATCGATGCCGGCTTTCGTCGGTCCAGCGCGCCCGAGCGGGCAAGAGAAGACCCCGCCGAAGCCGAAGCGGGCCTTTCTCACAAGAGGCTGATGGGATTCGAACCCTCGACCTTCTGCATGGCAAGCGGGCCAACCGAGTTGGAGTTTTTGGCTCTACAAAGCCCAAAACCCCCGGCCCCAGCTACTGGTGGATTGGATTCTCTCAGGCACGATTTATCACGTTTGGGCAGCGAGATCGCTCCGGCGCCACCGCGACGAGCTGGCCTTCCGTGACCGCCTGCGGTCCGGTCCGGAGGTCGCAGCGGAATACGCGGCCCTGAAGCAAGACCTCGCAGAGCGCTTCGCCGACGACCGCGAGGCCTACACGGACGCCAAGTCGGACTTCGTCCGCCGCCTCCTCGAACAGGTTCGCTAACTGGGGAGTTGAGCTTCGAAGAGCAGCATCGGGCCGGACCGCTGCGCGCTCGATATCTGAAAGCCCGCGCTCCGGAGCCACTCTCGAACCTCGGCCTCGGTGCCGATCGGACCGAAGTCCCCGAGATGCGGGCGGGGGTTTCGTCCGTCCTCGGGTCCAGGATCACCAGGAAGTGCTCGATCTCATCAGGCCGCAAAGGTTGCAATTCTTGCCTATCCGTCGATAGGGACTAGCATTCTGTATCGAGTCCCTTTTCATCTACAGGTCCCAATGCGCCGCAAGATCAATACCTCCGAGAGCAACCCTCCAGCACGTTCCAAGCGCGCCTCGCGCGCTGCGAATCAGGACGCCCTTGCGTCAGGAATCAAGACGGCCGCTCAGCTGAAGCGCGAGAACGAGGTCTTTGCCTCCTTCGCCTCGAGCGCGCGCATTGATCTGCGCGCGTCTCGGCGCTTGGCATAGCTCAGATGCAGGAGGCGCAGCCGCCACCGCTGCGACCCGAGGAAGTTCAGCGCGTCCTCGGCAGGCTTGCGCCGCTGATTCAAGACACGCAGATCGTCCTCGTAGGGGGCCAGGCGCTCGCGTTCTGGAGCGCTCGCTTCGCCGGCCACGGCGCAGGGATAGGGGCAGTCAGCAGCAAGGACATCGACTTCGAGGGCAGCGCCGACTCCGCCCGGCGAGCGGCGAAGCTTCTTGACGCCAAGGTGATGATTCCGTCGCCCAGGGAGCCGACGCCCGTGACCGGCGTCGTCACCTTTGTCGATGCGGATGGAATCGATCGATCCTTGGACTTCATCGGAGCGCCGAGGGGCCTGACGGCCAAGGACGTCCAGGACACGGCGATACGTGTGGAGCTGCCCAGCTTGAGCGGAGAGGCGGAGGTTGGTCTTTGGGTCATGCATCCGGAGAGATGCATGGAGAGTCGGATCTACAACACGATCGAGTTGGATCGCACGGATGAGATTGGAATGGCGCAGCTGAGAGTTTCAATCCCGATCACTCGCCACTGGTCCGAAGCCCTGCTCGAGGATCCCGCCCTCAAAGAGCAGGTCCGACAGCGGGCCGTCTTGAATCTGAACGAGCGCATCTTCCAGAAGTGCTGTGAGGACTCATGCTTTCTCGCCGTCCATCAACGCTACGAAATCGATCCATTCGATGCCGTACTTGACGATGCTCGCCTGCCCGAGGGATTTCAGACCAAGCGCTACCCCCAGATGCGCGACCGTCTCAGGACAATTCGCACTTAGAAACTATCCACAAACCCCCTCGCCCCACAGTCAAGTCGCGAGTTGTGGTGTAACTACTCGTCGGCGTCTTCACGCGGCTTGTAGTGCGGGCACCTCCTCTTGCTCCTCATTGCTGCTGTTCTCGAGGACCAGGGCGAGCGACTCCTCGGAGAGGTAGCGGCGGGCGACCAGCTACTCGTCGTTCTGCTCAATCAGCAGCGCCCCGACGAGGCGGATCACCGAGGCGTCGTCGGGGAAGATGCCGACGACGTCCGAGCGCCTGCCCACCTCGCGGTTGACCCGCTCCAGGGGGTTGGTGCTCCGCAGCTTGGGCCAGTGCGCCGCCGGGAAGCGGTAGAAGGCGAGCAGCTCCTCGTCGCCGCGGCGCTCGAAGTCGTCCATGCTCGGTTCCTCTCGCAAGGGGCGAAATTGTGACGGAGGACGGCACCGAGACAGCGGTGGCAGCCGGACACCCTCCTCGCGCAAGCAGGGCCTGGTCGGATATTCCCACGCGTCCCAGCCGCCGCCAATCCCGGTCCCACGATTGCCCCGAGCTGCAGACGTCATTCGCCCGACCGGCCGCGTCCCGCTGGGAGTGCCGTCAGTGAGTGGTTGGATACGCGAAGGCGGACTGTCCTGCCGCAACCAGCCTGCCGCGAACCGCTTCGGCGCCTGCGGGCAATAACTACCGGTGGATCACCCGACCCTCGACAGCGACGCGATCTCAGCTTCGACCCGCGCACCTGCCGACTTCGCGACGATCTTCGATCGCCATTTCGACGCGGTCCATGCCTACCTGCAGCGTCGCGTCGGTCCAGACCTGGCCGATGAGCTGTCGGCGCAGACATTTCTCGTCGCCTTCGACGTGCGAGGTGGCTATGACGCGGCTCAGCACGACGCCCGGCCCTGGCTCTTCGGGATCGCCACCAACCTCCTGCGCCGCCACCACCGCAACGAGGTGCGCCAGTTTCGCGCCTACGCGCGGAGCGCTGTTGATCCTGTTCTCGACGCCTTCGACGGTGTCGAGGCCAGGCTGGACACCTCGAGCATGCGGCGTGAGCTTGTCGACGCCCTCGCCGGCTTGCCGGCCGAGGAGCTCGACGCGCTTCTGCTCTACGCCTGGGCTGAGCTCTCCTATCCGGAG
This sequence comes from uncultured Solirubrobacterales bacterium, assembly GCA_963707965.1. Lineage (GTDB taxonomy): Bacteria > Actinomycetota > Thermoleophilia > Solirubrobacterales > 70-9 > VRUE01. The sequence continues at coordinate 167,585 of CAVPRR010000006.1, read as the reverse complement.
ATCGCGTTTGCGCTGGACGTCCCGACCGGGACCGTCCGCTCACGGCTCTCGCGTGCCCGCGGGCGGATCCGCGCGGCGCTGGATGCCGACCGTTCCCGGGCCCTTGGCCAACCCGTCCCGGAGGAGGGAGGATCAAGATGAACGAGATCGATTTGCTGCGGGGGCTTCGTGCGGAGTTGCCCGGTCCCAGGGCTGAGCGCCGGGCATCGGCCCGAGGCGCTCTGGTCGCGCGGATCGAGCATTCCCAGCGGCGTCCGGCACCGGCAGCTGCGCCCGCCTGGCGGCGGTCCAGGCTCCGTCTCGTGGCCGCGCTTGCGGCGGTCGCGGCCCTGCTCGTCGCCCTGCCGACCTTGATCCTCGGCGGCGGTGGAGAGGTGCAGCCCGCCGTCGGCCAGGTGCTTCGCTCGGCGGCGGCGGTTGCAGCTGCCCAGCCCGCCGAACCGCCGCCGCGCCCGGGGCAGTACTTCTACACCCGCTCGCGGGAAGCGCATTTGACCTCCGTCGGCTTCAATCCGCGCTGCGCGACGCGTCCCTGCGACCGCGAACACCCCTGGGAAGCGACGCGGGAGTGGAGCGCGCTCGTCCCCACCATTCGCCAAACCTGGATTGCGGCCAACGGCGCCGGCAGGGCGCGAGCGGTCTCTGCCAAGCCGGAATTCCTAACGGCCGGCCAGCGCAGGGAATGGAAGGCCGCCGGATCGCCTCACCTCGGCTCCGGCGGGGTCGAAGACTTCGCGCTCTCCGGCCAGCCGTTCCTCGATACATCGAACCTGCCGACCCGGCCCAAGGCGCTGCGGAGGCTGATCGAAGCTCGCAAGATCCCGCTTGTCGACGGACCGCCCGGCGAAGCCGAGACCTTCACCTTGATTGGCGACATGCTCCGCAACACCTACCTGCCGCCGGCCTTCCGGGCCGCCCTCTACCGGGTGGTGGCGGAACTGCCCGAGGTCGAGCTGCTGGGGCAGGTGAAGGATCCCGTCGGTCGGACGGGCATCGGGGTCACTTTCACCAAAGGCAGCGTCACCCACGAGCTGATCTTCGATCCCGCGACCTCGGCATTGCTTGGCGAGCGCGAAGTCGCGGCCGGTCGGACACCCGACCTCCAGGTCCCGGCCGGGACCGAAACCGGCTCGGCCACCTACCTCGAATCGAAAGTGGTCGACTCGCTCGGCAAGGCGGCGCCGCCCGGCGCCGGGCATCTGCGCCCGAGCGTCGGCTGCTACGAAAAGCCGTCTCTGCACGCCAGCGCGGCGATCCTGCACGGAACCGACCCGATAGCCATCTGCGCCAAGCTCTGGCGCGAAGGCGTCGTGGGAACGACCATCAGGCGTCTGGAACGCGAAGGCAAGATTGCCAAACGGCCGGACAAGACCCCCAACCTCCTCGCCTGCGTTGGGGACTACCCGGCGGTCACCTACGTATTCCCCGGCGACGGCCCATCCGTCTGCCGCCGGCTCGGCTTGCGGCCGTAGAGCCTGGCGCCCGCCTCGGGTTGCCCGGCGCGATCGGACAAGCTGTTGCACGAGAGTGAGATCGGGAACCGAATCGCCCCCCGCGGGCATTGAGTGGTGATGGCAGACGACCTGCAGCTCTTGGAGCGCATCAGATCCGGCGACGCTGATGCATTCGGCGACCTCTACGAGCGCCATGCCCGCGCGGTCCAGTCCTACTGCCTGTGGCGCACCGCCGACCTCCAGGTCGCCGAGGACGCGACGGCGACGGTCTTTCTCGAATCCTGGCGCAAGCGGGGGCGCCTGACCCTGAGCACGGATTCCGCCGCGCCGCTGCTGCTGGGAATCGCCAACAACGTCCTACGCCGCCAGTGGCGAAGCCAGCGACGCTACCGAGACACCCTTGAGCGGGTGCGAAGCGTCGGCCAGGTCCCCAACGATCTCGAGGCCGAGGCGATCGCCCGCGTCGACGCGATCCGCCAGCTGCGCGACGGCGGTGAGGCGATCCGGCGCCTGCCCAGACGCGAGCGCGAGGTGCTCGCCATGCTCGCTTGGAGCGATCTCTCCTATGGCGAGATCGCCACGGCCCTCGGCCTCCCGGTCGGCACAGTGCGCTCCCGCCTCGCCCGCGCCCGCACCCGCCTCGGAGACGCCTTCCCTGACGCAGCCGCAGCTAGACCCGCGGAGGAACCCCTATGACCAACTCCAAACCAGATCTCTCACCCCTTCTTCCCGACGACGCCACCCTGAAGGCGCGGCGAGCGGCGCTCGTCGACACGGTTTGCCATGGTGGGCAGGGCCCACAACGCGCGACGGCCTGGCGCCGGCGCGGCCCGCGCCTGGCGCTTGGCGCCGGCCTCGCCCTCGCCGCCGTCGTGGTCGCGCTGATCGTCAGCGCGGGCGGCGACAACCCCTCCAAAGCCTTTGCCGTCAAACCACAAAAGGGGGGCGGCGTGACGATCGAGGTCTATCGTCTCGAAGACGCCTCAGGCCTCGAACAGGCACTGGAGGACGCCGGAGTCCGGGCCCAGGTGACATGGCTGCCGGCCGGAAAGGTCTGCCGAGAACCGCACTACAAGCCCGCGGTCGTTCACCTTCCGGGTGGCGGCTCCTTCGGCGGGGGAACCATGACGGGGCCCGGCGGGATCACCATCGGGATCCGTAACACCAAGGCATCGCGCGAAAGCTTCCGGAAGCGCATGCGCGGCGAAATTTCTGCTGATGAATTGGCCAATGTCACTCTGGACCCCGAAGCGTTTCGCCCAGATCAGAGCATTGTCCTCTCCGGCACGCCCGTGCCTTACAACGGCGACCCCGAAGGGGGCAGCATCACCAAGATGGGAGTCGCCGAAGGTCCCGTTGAACCCTGCAAGCTGGTCCCTGCACTGCCCAGCGGCTTTGGCGCCTTCGGGTCCAGCGAGGCGGGCGGCCCCGGCTACGCCCCTCGCGGTGACAAAGCTCTACCCCAAGCCGCCATCGCCGCCGATCTGCGCCAGGTCGCCAACTCCGCCGAAGCATCCGACACTCCAGTCGAAGCGCCGCCGACCCCCGGTCGGTTCCTCTACGCGAAGACGAAGGTGGTCCAGCTGGAGGGTTGGCTTCCTAAAGGGCACGGGAAGGGTTCGAAGTCGCACCCCAGGTATTTCGTGCCGATCAACGATCCGAGCGCCCGCTATGCCTTGGTGCCGGTACTGAAAGAGGTCTGGACGGCCCCAGACGGGAAGACACACGTTCGCGAAACCCTCGGCCGGGTCAACTTCCTCTCCGCAACCAACCAAAGACTTTGGGAAGACGCGGGCTCGCCGCCACCCTGGGCCTTCGACCCCAGCGAACATGCCGTGAGCCGTGACAGCTCCGGGCGCCCGATCAAGGAGTTCGCAGCCAAGTCATTCCGGGGCCGCCATGAATTCACCTACATGTCCAGACTCTCCCGGCTTCCGACCGAGCCTGAAGACCTGCGGCTGGCGGTCGAACACCGCCGCGGCGCGAGCTCGCCGCTCGATCCCTCTCCGGCCAGCTCGCCACGGGGCGGTGCGACCGTCGAAAGGCTCCTGGAAATCCTCAGCGAACCGATCACGAGCGCGGCCCTGCGCGCGGCCGCCTTCAACGCCCTCGCTGAAATTCCGGGCATCGGCTTCGAGCGCAACGTGGCCGATGGCGCCGGGCGGCGCGGCGACGCGATCAGCTGGGTCAGGGAAAGCGGATTCGGCCGCAGGTTCATCTTCGATCCCCACACCGGCCAGGTCCTTGCCGAGGCCGAAATGATCTTCGGCCCGCAGTCAACAAACGAATATGGGGCACCGGTCGGCACTCCCTACCGCGAAACCGCCTACCTACAGTCAGGGATCGTCGACTCCGCGCACGAAAGGCCCACCCGATGACGGTTCCTGCGCTGAAGCGCACGAGATCGGGCCTCGTTTCAGGTCGCTCGCGCACGCTCCAGGTAGCGCCCGAAGTGTGGGACGGTGAACGCGATCTGCCCGCGCTCCGCCGGGTAGATCAGGCCCTTTCGGATCAGGGCCGCGCGGGTCGGAGAGAGGCTTCTCGGCTCTCGCCCCATCCTCCGCGCCACCTCGCGGAACGGCCGGGGGCCCTCGCCCAGGCTCGCCAGGGAGCGGCGGAGCTCGAGCTCCGCCGCAGACCGCGGATGATCAGGCTCTTCTCGCTGCGTCCGCGCGAGAGACGGCCGAGCAGATACGAGAACCGCTCGACCTCACGCTCGCGCCCCACCAGCGCGGGCGGCAACGTGCCGGCGCCCGGCGAGTATGGGTTCTCGAGCGGATCCACCCTGCGCGAGTCTAGCGATATCTAACGCTTTCTAGTGATTCCGGTAGATACGTAAATACTTCGATAGAAGTTCCGCTCGTCTCGCCTGCCTTACCTGCACCTGGCTCGCCCACGAAGAGGCCGCGCGGCCCACGGCGCTCGGCATATTTGGCAGTAGTCGATCGACAGCAATCGGCGCCGCCAGCAGCGCGCCAAAGTCCGTATCGGCCGTAAGCAGGACTTGGTCCTCTTTCGCGGCGGCCTGCAAGATCTCCAGATCAGCCGCGCTCAACAGCCCAACGTCTGCGACATGGATCGCGTCGTACCCTGCGCTCTCGAGGAGCCGCGCGACCTCGGGCGAGAGGTTCGCGTCGAGGAGCAGCCTCACGCCGCGGGCGCTGCTACTGCCAGCTCGCGCTCCTGCGCAGCAGCGGCGGCGTACTCAAGCGCGGCGAGGACATCCTCACGTTCGAGGTAGGGGTAGTCGGCCAGCAGCTCATCGATGCTGGCGCCAGCGGCTAGCTGGCCGAGCACCGCGCTGACGGTGACACGGGTGTCGCGGATGCAGGGCAGCCCCCGCATGCGGTTCGGGTCGACGGTGATTCGCTCCTGGGCCATTGGGAAAGGGTACCTCGCCGTCCGCCCGTTACCGCTGCGACGAGATCAATGCAAGGCGGAATCGGGCACCATCGGCGCGCATCCGGGCCATTCCAGGCACTAATTCGCAGGAGTGCCCATAATTACGGCGATATGCGGGGATGGTTTGATCGAGTTCCGGATTGTCCGCGCCGACACCAACCCGCCCACGTGCAGGGGATTCACGAAGAAGCGGCTGATGGGATTCGAACCCACGACCTTCTGCATGGCAAGCAGACGCTCTAGCCAGCTGAGCTACAGCCGCGCGGGGGCCGATTCTAGCTTGCTACCTGGCTTTGCCGACTCGCGGTAGGGATTACCCACTTCTCGCTGTGACTCCCGGCCCAGCTTCAGCTTTTCGGATTCACCCCAGGGCCGTCCCGCTTGGTGGTGATGGGAGGGACGGAGCAGAAAGAATGGCCAATGAGGTGATTCGGCGATCGGCGGCCAAGATTCGCGGCACTGTCGGCGCGATCTCCGGCCGTCTGCGCCCAACCTCGCCGGGGAAGGACAACCGTGCACCGGGCAGGCCCGGGATCGCCTGCGACAGGGCAGCAGATACGGTTGCGGGCGGACGCAGCCCGGCGACGGCAAGGCGGATTTGGGCACTGGCCTCGGCGGGCCGCTCGCGAGACGTGCCTGATTTGGCTGTGTAAGTTCGCTGAGCCTGTCCGGTCCCTGGAGACGGATAGGCCCAACGCCCCCGAAACGAGCCCGTAGGGCGAGCGCAGAGGGCGTTGGGGACGGTGTCGTCCGGGACCCTCACGAGGGTGTGGATGGCGGCGGGATGACTCGTGATTTGGCTGGCCATCTAGTGCCTTCGTAGAGATCTGTCTCCCGCCGCCGTCCACGGATGCCGCCGTGACTTCATAGAAGCCTGACATCGCTCGACACAGCTCTGTCCGGCGGCCTCCACATCACCCGGGTCAACGAGGATGAGGAGGAAAACAATGATCGCAGTCGGGGTCGACACGCACAAGGACAGCCACTTCGCCGTGGCGCTCGATCAACTCGGCCAAGTGTTTGGGGAGCTCGTCATCGAGGTCAGCGCCGCCGGCTACCGCGAACTCGACCGCTGGGCCGCCGAACTCGCGGCGGACGGGCAACAGCTCGTCTTCGGGATCGAGGGAGCGGGTAGCTATGGCGCCGGTCTGTGCGAACACCTCCTGCGCGCCGGCCGCTCGGTCGCCGAGGTGGAGCGCCCGCGCCGGGCCGACAGGCGTGCAGGCAAGTCCGACCGAATCGACGCGCTGGCGGCAGCGAAGAAGGTGCTGGCCGGCGAGGGCCTCTCGACGCCGAGAGCGGGTGGGTCGCGGGCTGCGCTCGCGGCGCTGTTGGTCGCCTACCGCTCGTGCGTGAGCGAGCGCACAAGGCTGCTCAATCAGCTGCAGTCGCTGCGCGTCACCGCCCCGGTCGCGCTGCGCGAGCGCCTCGGTGAGGGCAGCGGAAGGCAGCTCGAGCGGCGCCTCGCACGGATGCGTTCCCGCGCGAATATGGAGGTCGCCGAACGCGCGGCGCTCGCGGTGATGCGCGATCTCGCTGCCCGTTCCCGGGCGCTCACAGCCGACGCCGCCCGCTATGAGCAAGAGCTCGCCGAGATCGTCGGCTCACTCGCCCCGGCGCTGCTCGACGAGGTGGGAGTCGGGCCGATCTCGGCCGCCAGGCTCCTCGCCTGCAATCCGGGCCGCTTCAAGAGCCAGGCGGCCTTCGCGCGCTGCAACGGGACGGCGCCGGTTCCAGCCTCATCGGGCAAGACGGTTCGTCATCGCCTCAACCGCGGCGGTGACCGCCAGATCAACCACGCGATCCACATGATCGCCCTCTCGCGTTCGCTCCACCACCCCGAGACGCGCGCCTACCTCGACCGCAGGGTCGGCGAAGGCAAGACGAAGCGCGAAGCGATGCGGGCACTCAAGCGCCACCTCTCCAGAAGCCTCTTCAACAGTCTTGTCGAGGTGCCCTTGACTTCATAGAAGCATCTCTGCGCATGGCTTCGCAGCCTGGAACGTTCGCCTGCCTGACGAGCCTACGTACGTGCAGGATCGAGAACCTCCGCCGCGATCTCGATAATCGCCCGTCATGAGGACGAACTTCTACGTCGACGCCTTCAACCTCTACTACGGAGCGTTGAAGGGCACGCCCCACAAGTGGCTCGACTTGGCCGCGCTATTCGGGCGCGTCTTCCCGCGCAACGAGATTCATCGCATCCGCTACTTCACCGCCCGCGTCGATCGCCGCCCGCCCCACTTCCAGCAGCACCAGCGGCAGCAGGCATACCTCCGGGCGCTGGCGACGATCCCCGGCCTTTCGATCCACTACGGGCAGTTCCGCACCCGGCCCACGCAGATGCCCCTCGCGAACCCGCGGCGGGTCGGGCAGAAGACAGTCCGGGTGCTCAAGACCGAGGAGAAGGGCTCGGACGTGAACCTTGCCTCCTACCTGCTCCTCGATGCCTTCCGCAGCGACTGCGAGGTCGCGGTCGTCGTCTCCAACGACGCCGACCTGAAGACGCCGATCGAGCTGACGATGGGCGAGCTTGGCGTGCGAGTCGGCGTCCTCAACCCGCACCCACCAGAGAAGCGCAGCCTCGACCTGCACCCAGCGTTCCTCAAGCAACTACGGCGGGGGCCGATCGAAGCAAGCCAGTTCGCGCCTGTCCTCCACGACGCATCCGGCGGCGGCGAGATTCGCAAGCCGAAGGGCTGGTAGGTGCCTTAAATCGCTGAGGCCCGCCGAAGCGGGCCTCGCACCCAGCCGCCGAAGCGACTGGGGGGATAGAGGGAAGGATACCGGCACCCGGCGGACGCGGCAAGCTCCCGGCAGCTCAGATGGTCCGCGCGGCTCTCGCGCGCCTTTTGGTGTCAGCGCGCGACACTTCGCCGCTAACGGGTGTCGCGGGGTGGCGCAGCGTCGCCGCCGTCGGCCGCCGCCCGGTTCCTGCGCCTTGCACGGCGCAACGTGAAGTCGGACTTCAGCCGGACGAGTGAGGGGGCGCTGCGGGCGATCCGCAGGGCGAGCCTGTCGCCGCGCTTCGGAGTCTCGAGGTTCGGAGCCAACCGGTCAGGGGCCTCTCTCACCGGGGCCTCGGGCGGGTGCGCCGCTCCCCCGTCCTGAACAGCGAGCAGCGACCAGCTCCCCGGCACCCCCTTCAGCGTGTGGGTGCCGCGGTCTTCGAACTCGATACCCGACCCGACGACGAGGTCTCGCACGGCACTCGAAACCAGCACCTCTCCCGGCCCCGCCTTCGCCGCCACCCGCGCTCCGATGTGGACCGCCATCCCCCCCACGTCCTCTCCGAGCAGCTCACACTCGCCGGTGTGAACCCCCGCCCGCACCTCGATGCCCAAGAGGACCGCGTCGTCCGTCACGGCGCGACCGCAGCGGATCGCACGCGCGGGGCCGTCAAATGCCGCCAGGTAGCCGTCTCCGAGGCTCTTCACGACACGTCCGCCGTGAAGCTCCACCTGATGGCGAACACCCTCGTCGTGAGCCTCGAGCAGCTCGCGCCAGCGCCGATCTCCCAGCTCCGATGCCCTTCGCGTCGACGCGACGATGTCGGTGAAGAGAACCGTCGCCAGGATCCGGTCCGGGTCGCGACTCTGGCGGGCACCGGTCAGGAACTGCTCCACCTCATCGACCGCCCTGTCGCCGTCGCCCAGCCAGGGAATATGGTCATCGCCGGGCAGCTCGACGTAGCGGGCGCCGGGAATATGTTCGCCCATGTAGCGGGCAGCCTCGACCGGGATGACAGGATCGCCGGTGCGGTGCAGGATCAGCGTCGGGACGCCGATCACCGGGAGAATGCCGGTGACGTCGATCTCTTTGAGGGCGCTCATCAGGGAGGCGAACATCGCCGGGCTCGCCGAGGCTCGCTCCATCAACCCGAAGCTCCGTTTCACCGCCTCGTCGTGCGCGAAGCTGGGCGCGAAGACCTCCACCGAGCGCCCCTCGCCCCAATTATTCGCGAGCAGGTCAACACTCCGGGAAACACGTTTGACGAACTCCTGTTTCTCGGGAAGGAAGTCGTCTGACACCGCGAACCTCGGAGTGGACCCATAGATAACCATCGCTGCCGTGCGCTCCGGGTAGGTCGCCGCAAAGAGGATGCTCATCGGGCCGCCCTCCGAAACACCGAACAGGGCTGCTCGCTCGGAGCCGACGGCGTCCAGCACCGCGTGCAGGTCCTCCATCCGCTCCTCCAGGGTGGGCAGGCCGGGCACCGGGTCCGACAGGCCGGTCCCGCGCTTGTCGAACTGGATCAGGCGCGAGAAGGAGGCCAGCCGCCGCAGGAAGGCGGGCGCCTCGGGGACCGACCACATCAGGTCCAGATGGGAGATGTATCCCGGCACGAGAACGAGGTCCAGGGGTCCCTCTCCCACCACCTGGTAGGCAATGCTGACGTCGCCGTTTTTCGCGTACCTCGTCTTCGGCTGCCGCATGGACTCTCCCTAACCTCCCTCCAACCTCCCTCAGGGTAGCCGCACAGAGCAAACTGGTCCGGATGTCATCGGCGCTCAGCGGTCGAGCTCGGCGAGCAGGCCGGGAAGGTCGAGCGGCTCTGTGAGCATTGCGACGCCCTCGCCGCCGGACGGTCGGGGCCACTCTTTGCGCGGTCGGTCCCAGTAGAGCTCGATGCCGTTGCCGTCGGGGTCGCTGAGGTAAAGGGCCTCGCTGACGCCGTGGTCGGAGGCGCCTTCAAGCCGGATTCCGGCCTCGGTCAGTCGGCGCAGGGCGCCGGCGAGCGCGCGGCGGGTCGGATAGCGGATCGCGAGATGGAAGAGGCCCGTGGTCCCCGGCGGGGGCGGAGAGCCGCCCTTCGAGTGCCAGGTGTTGAGGCCGATGTGGTGGTGGTAGCCACCGGCCGAGACGAAGGCGGCCTCCTCCCCCAGCCGCTGCTGCAGCTCGAAGCCGAGCACACCGCAATAGAAATCGAGCGCCCGGTCGAGGTCGGCGACCTTGAGGTGGACGTGGCCGATGTCGACGCCGGGATCGATTGCGCCCGAGGTCGGATCGGCGCCGGGCCCAGGCCTCGGGGGTGCCTGCGGGATCGCCTCGGTCCCCTGCTCACCGTCCAGGGCCACGTTGACGAGACGGTCGGCCTCGGCGTTCTCCTCGCGCCGGACGTGGCGTATCGACCAGCGATCGAACGGCTCCAGGGCCTGTGTCACCTGTGCGTGGAGGTCGCGCAGGGTCGCATCCCTGACCTTGTATTCGCCCTCCACCTGCCGCACGATCAGCTCGGAATCGCCGACCAGCTCGAGCTCGCTTGCCCCCAGCGCCGAAGCCAGCTCGATCCCGAGCAGGAGCGCCCGGTACTCGGCAACGTTGTTGGTCGCCCTGCCGATCCGCTCGCTGTGCTCCTCCAGGATCTCTCCCTCTGGGCCCTGCACGACCGCCGCGATTGCCGCCGGTCCGGGGTTGCCCCTGGAGCCGCCGTCGACGTTGACCACGAGCCTGCTCACATCGCTTGACCTGCTCACATCGCTTGACCTGCTCACACCGCTTGACCTGCTCACACCGCTTGACCTGCTCACGTCACTCGGGCCCGTTCATGGCGCTCAGACGGCCGCCTGGCCATCGGGGGCTCGGCTGGCGGCAGAGTCCCCGAGCGCCACCTGGCCGCCCGAGCTCGCCTTCGCATTCCACTGGCGGGCTGAACCGTCGAGCTCGCGCAGCTCATCGCCCTTGTCGAGCTGGAAGACCGGTCGCCGCTCATCTCCAAGGTCGACTCCCCACTGGTACCAGCCGAGCTCCCACGCGACCGTGATTCGAACCTCCCTGGGCGACCCGGCCGCTGCTCCGATCGAGACCCGGGGCTCTCCGAGGGTCCGGATCAGACCGCCAACGATGCGTGCGGCGTCGCTGGCGTTGAAGCGCGACATGGCCCGCTCCAGCCGCCCGGTGGACGACTCGGTGACGTCGGGCCCAGTGCCCCGTCCAACGTTCGCTCCCGGCGCGGCGGGGTCGACCCACCCAAGCCGCTCGGCCCGGCTGCGGCAGAGGTCGCAGACGAGGCGCGGGCCATCCTTCGGGCTGATGTAGGTGCGGGTGCGCTCTCCGGCCAGAATCGTGCGGCCGCAGACCGCGCAGGTCTCGTCGGGGCTCACGCCTGCCAACCTACCAGCGGCGCTGCCGAGCTAAGCGCTGACCTCGGCGCCCTCGCGCGCGGCCGCAACAACCCTGTCAGCCAGGTGCGCGGGGACCTCTTCATAGCGCTCGAACTCCATCGCGAAATCCGCACGGCCACCGCTGATCGAGCGCAGGTCCGGCGCATAGTCGAGGACCTCCGCCATCGGAACCTCCGCCTTCACCTCGGTGAGCGAGCCCTTCGGCTCCATGCCCAACGGGTGCCCGCGACGCGAGTTGAGATCGCCGATCACATCGCCGACGACGTCCTCGGGGCAGCTCACGGCGAGGCGAACGATGGGCTCGAGGAGCACCGGGTCCGCCTCCTCCATCGCCTGCTTGAAGGCCATCGAGCCCGCAACCTTGAAGGCCATCTCGGAGGAATCGACATCGTGGTGTTTCCCGTCGACCAGCACCACGCGCACGTTCTTGACCGGATACCCGGCAACGGTGCCGCGCTCCATCGCCTCCGCCACGCCTTTTTCCACCGCCGGGATGAAGCCGCCGGGAATGGATGCGCCCTTGATCTTGTTGACGAACTCGAACCCGGCGCCGTCCTCGGCGGGCTCAATCTCGATCTGGCAGTCAGCGAACTGGCCGCGCCCGCCCGTCTGCTTCTTGTAGCGAGCGTGCGCCTTGGCGGCCCTGCGAATCGTCTCCTGGTAGGGAACGCGCGGTGGGTGCAGCTCGATCTCCACGCCAAAGCGCCGTTTCATGCGGGTGACGATCACTTCGACATGCACCTGTGTCAGCCCGGCGATGATCTGGTCTCCGGTCTGCGGGTCGCGGTGCACGTCGAGCGTCGGGTCCTCCTCGCTCAGGCGCCGCACGGCCGCGGCGGCCTTCTCCTCATCGCCCTTCGACCTCGCCTCATAGGCAAATGCCATCACCGGAGCGGGCAGGTCAAGCGGTGAGAAGGAGATCTCCTCCTGGCGCTCGCAAAGGACATCTCCAGCCTGGGTCTCCTTCAGCTTGGCAACGGCTCCGATGTCGCCCGCGCCCAGCTCCTCGACCGGCGCCAGCTCCTTGCCGACCGTCTGCCCCAGCTGGCCGATCCGCTCCTTCTGATGCCTGGTCACGTTGACGACCTGGGAGTCGGAGCGCAACGTGCCCCGGTAGACGCGGAACAGGTTGATCCGCCCCGTGTAGGGGTCGGCGAGCGTCTTGAAGACGTAGGCGACGAGCGGGGCGTCCTCGTCGGGCTCGATCTCGAGCGGCTCGCCATCGGGGCCCGATGCGGTCACCGCACCGCGCATCGCCGGCGATGGCAGGTCCTCGACCAGAGCGCCCAGCAGGCGGCCCGTGCCGAGGTTCCTCGTCGCCACCCCGCAGGTGACGGGGAAGATCCGCCCCGCCGTTACGCCCTCCTTCAAGACCGCGACGATCTCGCTGTGGTCTATCTCCTCGCCCTCGAGATAGCGCTCCATCAGCTCGTCTGAGTTCTCCGCAACCTCGTCCATCAGCTTCTCGCGGTACTCCTCGGCCTGGGCGCGCAGCTCCTCGGGAATCTCGACCTCCTCGGCGCTTCCGCGTCCAGCCCCCTCATACACGAACGCCCTGAGATCGATCAGGTCGATCACGCCGCGGATCTCCTGTTCGACGCCGATCGGGATCTCGGTGGCGACCACGTGCGGGCCGAACGCGCCCTTCAGCGAATCCAGGGCGGCGAAGAAGTCCCCCCGCTCGCGATCGAGCATGTTGACGAAGACGAGGCGGGCGAGACCCTCGGCGTCGGCCCGTCGCCAGAGCCGCTCGGTGTGAACCTCCACCCCGGTCACCCCGTTGATCACGACGACCGCGGCGTCGGCGACCCGCAGCGCGGCCGCGGCATCGGCAAGGAAGCTGGGCTCGCCCGGTGTGTCGATCAGGTTGATCTTGCGCCCGTCGTGCTCGAAGCTCGCTACCGAGGCTTCGATCGACATCTGCCGGTCCTGCTCGTCGGGTTCGTGGTCGGAGACGGTCGTGCCGTCGGCCACCGTCCCGAGCCGGCTCACCGCACCCGCCTCGAAGAGCATCGCCTCGTGCAGACTCGTCTTACCGCTCCCCCGGTGCCCGATCAGGGCGACATTGCGAATCCGATCTGCGGCCTTGTGAGGCACACCGGGAAGCTACTACACGGCTTGCAGCGCGGACTTGAGCCGCATTACCGCCTTCGTGTGCAGCTGCGAGACGCGCGACTCGGTCACACCGAGCACCTCGCCGATCTCGCGCAGGGTCAGGTTCTCGTAGTAGTAGAGGGCGACAACGAGCTGCTCTCGCTCCGGCAGCGACGCAACCGCCTCCGTGAGGCGGTCTTTGACCTCGCTGCTCGCGAGGGATTCCTGCGGATCGTCGGCGCGCGGATCGGAGATCGTGTCCAGCAGCGATACCTGGTCGCCTGAGGAGTCGGAGATCGTCCACAGCTCATCGAGCGCGTACACGGACGAGTTGGCGATCTCGAGCAGTGAGGCCTGAAGTTCGTCCTCGCTCAGCTCCATCTTGGCGGCCAGCTCCGCCTCGCTGGGCGCGCGCTGCAGCTCGTGCTCGAGCTTGGCCTGGGCGGCCTCGATCGCACGAGCCCGCGAGCGCACGGAGCGCGGCACCCAGTCCAGCGAACGCAGCTCATCGATGATCGCGCCGCGAATTCGTGTCATCGCAAATGTCTCGAACTTGATCCCGCGCTCGGGCTCGAACCGCTCGATCGCCCCGATCAGGCCCATCAGGCCGTACGAGATCAGGTCGGCGTCCTCGACATGGGACGGCAGCCCAGCACCGAGCCGGCCGGCGACGAACTTGACGAGCGGCGAGTACGCAACAACGAGCCGCTCGCGGGCCCCGTTGTCACCGGACCCCTTGTAGCGACGCCACAGGTCGCGCAGCTCAACCTCTTTTACCCCGGCTTCCATGAACCTTGCACGATTCTACGGTCGCCAACCGGTCGTTGCGCCTTAGAGACCCATCCTGGGAGATCCTAGGCGCGGGGATGCGTGTTGGCGTATGCGTCTCGCAGGCGAGCGGCGTCCACGCGGGTATAGATCTGCGTCGTGGAGATCGAGGCATGTCCAAGCAGTTCCTGGATCGTGCGCAGGTCGGCTCCCCCTTCCAGCAGGTGGGTGGCGAAGCTATGCCGCAGCGAGTGGGGAGAAACCCCCCCGGAGAGCGCAGCCTCACGTACCCAGAGGCTCAGGCGCCGGGTCACATCGGAGCTCGAGAGACGGCGGCCGCTCTTGGAGAGGAACAGCGCCTGCTCGCCTGGGTTGGCGGCCAGCGCATGGCGACCCCGCTCCAGATAGCGCCGCACAGCTTGCTGTGCCGGCTCGCCGACGGGCAGCAGCCGCTCCTTGGCGCCCTTGCCGATCACCCGCAGCTGCTCGGCCTCGAAGTCGAGCGCCCCAGCGTCAAGGCTGATCAGCTCCCCGCAGCGCAGGCCACACGAGTAGGTCAGCTCCAGCATCGCCCGGTCGCGCAGCTCCAGCGGCGTGCGGGCCGGAATCTTCTCGAGCAGCGAGCGCACCTGCTCAGCACCGAGCACGCGCGGCAGCTTCTGCTTCCGCTTCGGGCTGGACACGAGGTCGGCGGGGTTCTGCCCGATTTGCTCGGTGCGGACCAGGTAGTCGAATAGGCCGCGCACCGCGGCGAGCTTGCGGGCAACCGTCGCCGGTGCTGCGCCCTCCGCGGACAGCCGGGACCCGTGGCGACGAACATCGCGATGGCGAACCTCGCCCGGTGAGAGCCCCCGCGTCTTCACCCACTCGACGAATTCCCCAAGGTCGACGCCGTAGGCCCGGCGGGTCCGCTCGGCAGCGCCCCGCCCCCGCAGGTCGCGGTCGAAGCCCGTCAGCGCCTCGTCCCAGCTCATAGGAGATCGTTCGCCGTCCGGGCGCCGGAGCCTGCGCTAGCCGATGTAGATGGGCGTCCCGACTTCGACGCGATCGTAGAGCTCTTCCACGTCGGGAATCGACATCCTCACGCAGCCGTGCGAGGCGGCGGTGCCCAGCGACCAGGTGTCTTCGGTGCCGTGGATGCCCGCCCCTTCGAAGATCCCCAGCCAGCGCGCCTTGATCGGGTCGGCGGGGCCCGGGGGGATCACCTGGCCGGCCAGGTCCCCGGCCCAGGCCGAGTTGGGGACGTGCCAGGAGGGGTTTTCCTGCATTTCCTGGATGTCGTACAGGCCTTCGGGCGTTTCGAGCCCTTCCTGGCCGACAGCAACCGTGTAGGACTTTGCCAGCTTCAGGTCTTCCCACAGACGCAGGGTGAAGGCCGCGCGGTCGAGCGTCAGGTACGACGGATACTGGGCGGCGACCTCGCTGCCGGTGACCTCGGGTTTGACCGAGCGGGTGCGGGCGGCGATCGTGTGATCGGCGCTCGCGTTGAGCACGGCGGCGTTCAGCTGGCGGGTGAGCAGGTTGTCGCGCAGCTTGCGGCCGTATTTCGCCGGCATCACTTCGAGCGAGGATCCGCTCGCGCTGACGTCGGCGTTCTGCGCTTCGCGATCGACTTCGGCGGCAACGTGGCGCACGAACCGGTTCACAGCCGGCCGGAAGTAGGTGATGTCGGCTGAGACGCGCGCGTCGACCGCGGCGCCGCTGATGTAGCGGGCGAGGCGGCCGAACAATCCCCCCTCCCGGGTTTCTGCAAGGGCCTCATCGACCGCGCTGTCAAGCTCGGCGTGGACCTTCAGGCGCTTCCCAGACAGAACCCAGCTTTGCCCGTCATAGCCGACACGAAGCGAGTGGCGCAGCGGCGCCAGCAGCTGCCGGCGCACGGCGCGCTTCGCTTCGGCGGCATCGAGCCCGCCCACGTCGACGCCGCCAATCCTCACCCCGTCGGCGATCGTGTCCTTCCGGGAGTCGTCATAGGCGTAGGCCCCGATCGCGCCGAGAACCAGGATTGCCACAGCCGTGGCGATTGCGATTTTTGTCTTGCTCCCCATCACTCTGTCCCCGGACTCGCCGGCCGGCGGGTGGCGGATCGACCTCCAGAAAGTTTAGGCAGACGAATCTTTCGGCCAGATCGACCAACAACCTGCAATTCCGCGTGCGACCGCGGGATGCTGCCGGCGGATATCTTTCGCTGCGTGCGTTCCAAGGATCAGGTCCGCAGCGAGGTGTGGAAGGCGATGGACCGTGAGGGCGTGTCCCGCTTCCCAGGTGCGGAGGGGCGGATCCCGAACTTCGCAGGCGCACGGTTGGCCGCTGAGAAGCTGGCCGGGCACAGGCTCTGGAGGCGTGCTCAGGCGATCAAGGCAAACCCCGACTCGCCCCAGACGCACGCTCGGCGCATGGCGCTGGAATCCGGCAAGACGGTGATCATGGCGGTGCCGCGCCTGCGCGACCCGCATCCCTTTCGCGTCCTCGACCCGAAGCGGCTCTCCAAAACCGCGATCAAGGAGGCCTCAACCATCAAGGGGGCGCTCAAGCACGGGCGCGTGGTTGCGCTCGACGACCTGCCCGAGATCGACTTTGTCCTCTGCGGGTCGGTGGCGGTGAACCTGAGCGGCGCGCGGATAGGCAAGGGCGGTGGCTACTCCGACCTGGAGTACGGAATCCTGATCGACGCCGGCAAGATCGACGACCACACGACCGTCGCGACCACCGTGCACCCCACCCAGATCCTGCGCCGGCACCTGATGATGACGTCGCATGACCTGCCGATTGACCTGATCGCCACGCCACGGGCGGTGATCGACGTGGAGCGCCAGTACGGGCGTCCCCGCGGCATCCTCTGGGACCACCTCCAGCCGCCCCAGATACGCGAAATCCCGATCCTCGAACGGATGGGCTATGCCTGACCTCGAACGGATGGACTGTGCCTGAGGCGGTCACGGATGGGCCGACGAGCCTCCCCGCACGGGGCTATGGAAACCCGGACCCCGAGTGGCTGAGAATCGACTGGAGCAGGCACCTTCACCGGATCTCCCTCCCGGGCGCTGAGGTCAACTATGCCGACATCGGGGAGGGCGAGACGCTGCTGTTCGTCCACGGGCTCGGTGGCTGCTGGCGCAACTGGCTGGAGAACCTGCCCCACTTCAGCCGCTCGCACCGGGTGATAGCGATCGACCTTCCCGGGTTCGGCCACAGCCCGATGCCAACCTGGCCGATCGAGATGCCGGCCTACGGCCGCCTGATCCACGACTTCTGCGAGAAGCTCGGGATCGACCGCGTGGCGGCGCTGGTCGGCCACTCGATGGGTGGCCTCGTCGCGACCGAGGCCGCGCTCGAACAGCCGTCGCGATTCGAGCGGCTCGTCCTGGCCGCCGCCGCCGGGCTCAGCTTCGCCGACCAGCAGCGCGGGCGCAACGAGGCGGCATTGAAGCTGTTCGAAGGGATCGTGCGGCCCCTTGCACGCCCCTGTGGCACCTGGCTCGCCCGCCCGCGCGGGCGCCAGCTCGCGTTCGGCGCTCTGATCCGATCCCCCAACCGGATAAGACCGGAGATGCTCTGGGAGACGATCGAGCCAAGCCTGCGGGCTCCGGGCTTCGCGCCGGCGATTCGTGCGATCCGCGGTCACGACAGCCGCGATCGATTGGCGGGGATCGGCACGCCGACCCTCGTCGTCTGGGGCCAGAACGACCAAATCGTCCCCGTCGGGGACGCGTTCCGCTACCACCGGCAGATCCCCGGCTCCCAGATGGAGATCTTCGAGCGCACCGGTCACATGCTCCAGCTCGAGCGCCCGGCACGCTTCAACGCCCTGCTGGACGACTTCACGGCCTGACGCCCACGCCTTGGCCCAGGGGTGTCAGGTCGTGATTGCACCCTGTGTGGCCGAGGACACCGCAGCCGCGTACTTCGCCATCACCCCGCTGCGGTAGGCGGGCTCCGGCGCCTCGTAGGCGGCGACTCGCTTTGCGATCTCCTCATCGGAGAGCGCGACGTCGAGGCGCCGCGCGTCGACGTCGAAGCTGATCTCATCACCCTCGCGGATCGCGGCGATCGGGCCGCCCTTGACCGCCTCGGGGGCGACGTGCCCCGCCATCAGACCGCGGGTGGCTCCCGAGAAGCGACCATCGGTGAGCAGCGCCACCTCCTCGCCAAGCCCCTCGCCGACGATGGCCGCCGTCACCTGCAGCATCTCGCGCATCCCGGGGCCTCCCGCCGGGCCCTCGTTGCGGATGACCACGATGTCGCCGGGCCGGATCTGCTGCTCCTTGACGGCGCGGAAGCATTCCTCCTCTGACTCGAAGACCCGGGCCGGCCCGACCTGCTTCTTGCGCTCGGTGCCGGCGAGCTTGACCACGGCGCCCTCCGGGGCGAGGTTGCCGCGCATGATTGCCAGACCGCCCTCGGACTTGAGCGGGTCAGACAGCGGCCGCACCACCTCCTGGCCCTCGGCTTCGGTGGCCGCCTCGGCTTCCTCGCCGATCGTGCGCCCCGTGACTGTCATCGCGTCGCCGTGCAGAATGCCCGCCTCCGCGAGCCTCTGAAGGACCAGCGGCACACCGCCGGCCCGGTAGAGGTCGGTGGCGACGAAGCGCCCGCCCGGCTTGAGGTCGGCGAGCAGCGGCGTCTGCCGGGAGATCCGCTCGAAGTCGTCGATGCTCAGCTCGATCCCGGCCTCGCGGGCGACAGCCAGCAGATGCAGGACGCCGTTGGTCGATCCACCGGAGGCGCAGATGCAGGCGATCGCGTTCTCCAGCGACTCGCGGGTGATCACGCGGCTCGGCCGCAGGTCCTCGACAAGGACCTTCATCACCAGCTCGCCGATCTTCTCGGCGACGGTCGCCTTCTCCTCGTCTTCTGCGGGCACCATCGCCGAGCCGCCCGGGCTGATCCCAAGCGCCTCGAAGGCACAGGCCATCGTGTTGGCGGTGAACTGGCCGCCGCAGGCGCCCGCACCGGGACTGGCGACCCCCTCCAGCTCGTGCAGTTCCTCATCGCTCATCTCTCCGGCCGCGTGGGCGCCGACCGCCTCGAAGACGTCGAGGATCGTGACGTCGTGGCCGTGCCAGCGGCCGGGGGCAATCGAACCGCCGTAGAGCATCAGCGACGGGATGTCGAGGCGGGAAAGAGCCATCACGCAGCCCGGGATCGTCTTGTCGCAGGCCGAGAGCGCCACGACCGCGTCGAACTGGTAGCCGCGGACGGTCAGCTCGATCGAATCGGCGATCACCTCGCGGCTGACCAGCGAGGTCTTCATCCCCTCGGTGCCCATCGTGATCCCGTCGGAGATGGCGATCGTGTTGAACTCCAGCGGCGTCCCACCGGCGGCGCGCACACCCGCTTTGATGTGCTCGGCCAGGCCGCGCAGGTGGAAGTTGCACGGCATCGCCTCGATCCAGGTGTTGGCGATGCCGATCGTCGGCCGGCTGAGCGCATCGTCGTCGAAGCCGATGCCCTTCATGTATGCGCGCGCGGCGGCGCGGTCGGCGCCGTCGAAGACGGCGCTGGAACGGGGACGTGGGAGGCTGGTCGCCGTGCTGCCGTTTGAGCTCATCAGCTGAATTTATTCAGCGCGGCGCCTCGGCGTCGGCGTCCCGGGCCGCGGAGAGGTCGAAGACGTCCACCGGGCCGGCGCCCTGCCCGATCCCCTGCAGCCCCGCGGCCACCGCGGCGGAGGCGACCTCACGCGCCCTGCGCGCCGCCTCCAGCGGGGTCTCGCCGCGGGCAAGAAAGGCAGCAAGCGCCGAGGAATGGGTGCAGCCGGAGCCGTGCGAGGCACCCCCGGGATGGCGCTCGCCCCGGATTGCGGTCGCCTCCACACCATCGAAGAAGAGGTCGACGACCTCCTCGCTGTGGCCGCCGGTGACGACGACGACCTGCGGTCCCAGCGCCAGGACCCGGCGCGCCAGGCCCTCCTGCGAGTCCGCCTCCCCGGCTCCTGCCAGCGCCCGTGCCTCGGGGATGTTCGGGGTGACCACCGTTGCCAGCGGCAGCAGCCGCTCCACCAGCGCCGTCCTCGCGCCGGCATCGAGCAGCACCGCGCCACTCTCGGCGACCATCACCGGGTCGACCACGACCGGGGCGTCTCCGACCAGCGCCAGCGCATGCACCACCGCGTCGACGGTCTCCACCGTGCCGAGCATGCCGATCTTGACCGCGTCGATGCCGATGTCCTCGGCGACGGCGCGCACCTGGGCAACGATCGTCGCCGGCGAAACCGGCTCGACGGCGCTCACCCCAACCGTGTTCTGCGCCGTGATCGCTGTGACCGCGGTCATCCCGTGCACCCCGCAGCGCGCAAATGCCTTCAGGTCGGCCTGGATGCCGGCCCCGCCGCCGGAATCCGAGCCGGCAATCGAGAGAACTGCAGGGATGCGCGCGCTCACGCGCTGCAGACTAGTTGTCCTGACTCAGGACACCAGAGGCAATCAACCATCTAGACGGCCCGGTCCCCAGAGGGTGGCTGGAGCAGCGTGCGGGAGAAGACGCCGACCATCGAACAGGAGACGTAGCCGTGCGCCTCGAGGCCGGCGAGCGCCGCGGCCACCTCGCCGCCCCCGAGGTCGAGGTCCGCGGCGATCGCATCGCAGGTCTCCGAACCCCCCTCCACCGCGATCAGGACGGCCTGCTGCGTCGCCTCCAGGCGCGGCCCGAATCGCTCGACGCGGCGCGCGCCGGGACCGAGCATGGCATCGAGCACGTCCTGGGCGTTGCGCACGACGCAGGCGCCACCGGCCAGCAGGTTGTTCGGCGCCGCGGACATGCGCGACGTAACCGGGCCGGGCACCGCCCCCAGGTCGCGGCCCAGATCGGCAGCGAGATCGGCTGTGATCAGCGATCCCGAGCGCTCAGCGGCCTCGACCACCACCGTCATCCCCGCCAGCGCCGCCATGATCCGGTTGCGGGCGGGGAAGGTCCAGCGCCAGGCACCGGTCCCGGGCGGCAGCTCGGAAAGGACGACTCCGGTCTCGCAGATCCGGCGCCAGAGGGAACGGTGCGCTGCCGGATAGGCGACATCGGCGCCACAGCCGAGGACCGCGATGGTGAGGCCGCTCTCCAGCGCGCCGCGGTGCGCGCAGGAGTCGACGCCGAATGCGAGGCCACTCACCACGGCCAACCCGGCTGCGGCAAGTTCCCGGCCGAGCTCCCGAGCCACCTCTCGACCGTAGGTGCTGGCGCGGCGCGCACCGACAACGGTCACGGCCCCCTCCGGCGCCAGGCCGGCCAGCAGCGCCGGGTCGCCCCTGCCGATCAGCGCGCGCGGGGCATCGGAGGCGTCGCGTAGCCCGACCGGGTAGAGGGGGTCGTGCGGGCAGCAGCCCCAGCACTCTGCCGCCGCGAGCTCGGCCTGCAACACGTGCTCTGGGACTGCGCCGACCTGCTCCAGCACCTGTGCGGCCGCCCGCGGGGCCGCCACTGCCGCCAGGTCCCGATCGGAAAGTCGCAGCAATTCCGGCGAACGCGACCCGCGGGAGCCCGTGGCGATCTTCTCGATGAAGGGGGCGAGGTGCCCGAGCAGCCGCGCGCGGCGCAGACACTCCGGGCAGGCATGTGGCTCAGTCACGGTCCCTCCTCCGCAGCTGCAGGGCCTGCGCGATCTGGTCGCTCTCGATCGCCTCAGCGCCCGCCAGGTCCGCAATCGTCCGCGCCAGGCGCAGCACGCGGTCGTGGGCGCGGCCGCTGAGCCGGCGGCGAGAGTAGGACTCGGCGAGGAGCGCCGCGGCGGCGTCGCCGAGCACGCATTCCCGGGTCTCGCCGAGACTCATCTCCGCGTTGCAGCGCCCCGGACCGAGGCGTCGTTCCTGCCGCTCACGCGCCTCCGTCACCCGGTCGCGCGCCGCGGCGGACGGCTCGCCCGGCGGGCCGCCGATCTCCGACGCGCTCGGCTGGCGGACGGCGACCAGGATGTCGAGGCGGTCGGCGAGGGCGCCGCTGAGGTGCCCTTGATAGCGACGCACGGCGATCGGCGCGCACGTGCACTCCGGATCGGCCTCGCCGCGCCCGCACGGGCACGGGTTGGAGGCGGCGACCAGCATGAACCGGCACGGCAAACGGCGGCGGCCCCCGGCGCGGGAGATCGAGACCCAGCCACTCTCCAGCGGCGCTCGCAGCGCCTCCAGCGCGTCGCGGCGGAACTCGCAGAGCTCATCGAGGAAGAGCACGCCGCGGTGCGCCAGAGTCGCCTCGCCGGGGCCGGGCGGGTTGCCGCCGCCGATCAATCCAGCCGGGGTGATGGTGTGGTGCGGAGCGCGGAACGGCCTGCCGCCGCTGGGACGGTTGCCGAGCCGCCCGCAGGCGCTGGCGATCCGCGCCACCTCCAGCGCCTCCTCGGGTGCCAGGGGCGGCAGGATCGAGGGCAGCCGGGCGGCGGCGAGCGACTTCCCCGCGCCCGGCGGGCCGACCATCAGCAGGCTGTGGCCCCCAGCCGCGGCAACCTCGAGCGCGTAGCGGAGGTGAGCCTGGCCACGCAGGTCGGCGAGGTCGGGCGCGCCCTGGCGCGACGTCAGCGGAAGCGGCAGCGGCCTCGGTGGATCGGGTGCCCACCGCCCCGCGGCCAGGGGCGCAACCTGCTGGAGGCTGTCGATCGGGATCACATCCAGACCGCCGACCAGCGCCGCCTCGGACCCGTTCTTCGCGGGCACGACGATCTCTTCGACCCCGCTCGCCCGCGCCGCCTCGGCGATTGCCAGCACGCCGGGAACCGAGCGGATCGAGCCGTCGAGCGCCAGCTCGCCGACCATTGCCAGCCGCGGCAGCCGCTCCCACTTCAACTGGCCGGAGGCGACCAGCAGCGCCACGGCGATCGGAAGGTCCAGCCCCGGACCAGCCTTGCGCAGGCTGGCTGGAGCAAGGTTGGCCGTGATCCTCCGCAGCGGAAAGTCGAAGCTGCAATTGGTGACCGCGGCCCGCACGCGCTCGCGCGCCTCCCTGACCGCCGTGTCGGGAAGGCCGACCACGCAGAAGGCCGGCAGGCCCCGGTGCACGTCGACCTCGACCCGCACAGGCCGGGCCGCAATGCCGTCGAGCGTGAATGTCCGCACCGTGGCGAGCACTGGGGCCACGGTGGCGGCTGGCGGCTCACACGTGGTGCGCAGATCGAGAATTGTGTGCACCAACTCTGCGACGAAAGACGTACGGCCTTCCGGGACAGCCGCGCCGTTACAGATTCGTCAACCTGTGCGCGCCACCCGCGCGCCCGCCCCCCGTAGCGTCAGCGCATGACCAGCACGCGCCAGCGACTCGGCCAAGCGGCGGAGAACCTCGTAGCCGCGCGACTCGCGGCGGCCGGTTGGCAGATTGTCGAGCGCAACGCGCGCACCCGCTTCGGCGAGCTCGACATCGTCGCCCGCGACGGCCTCGACCTCGTCTTCGTCGAGGTGAAGGCCGGCCGCCAGGGATCGGCATCCGGCCCCGAGCGTCCCATCCTGGCGATCGGGCCGCAGAAGCAGCGACGCATCCGCCGCCTCGCCACAGCCTGGATGGCCGAGCGGCGCAACGAGCTCCGCTACGGCGAGATCCGCTTCGACGCGATCGGCGTCAGCTTCGATCGCGCAGGGCGCGCCGTGGACTGGGAGCACATAAGAGCCGCTTTCTAGCGCCCCTGCGTCACGGTTCCAGCCGCCTCCGAGTTCCCGCTGCGTCACCGTCCGGCTGCGTCACCGTTCCGGCTGCGTCACCCTCCGGCTGCGTCAGCGTTCCGGCTGCGTCAGAGCTCCAGCTGGCTGTAGGCGACGGACTCGAAGGAGCGCCGGTGCAGCGGCGAGATTCCGATTCGCTCGATCGCGGCGCGATGCTCGGGCGTCGAGTAGCCGACGTGATCCTCGAATCCCCAACCCGGATGGTTGTGTGCGGCCCGGTGCATGTAGCGGTCCCTGGTGACCTTGGCGATGACGGATGCCGCGGCGATCGCCGCGCTCGTCCCATCACCCTCGACCACCGCGCGGTGGGGGACGCCGCAGTCGTGCAGAGCAAAGCCGTCGACCAGGCAGGTTGCGTCGTCGCCGGGTGCCAGCAGCTCGAGGGCGCTGGCAAGCGCCTCGATGTTGGTCACGTGGAGGCCGCGGGCGTCTATCCCGCGCGCGCTGCGCACCACGACGCCAACCCGCACGGCGGCGCGCAGCACCGCCGGGTAGAGCTCCTCGCGCTGCGCGGGCTTCATCTGCTTGGAGTCGTGCAGGCCGCCGAGGGCCCGCCGGTCCGCGCGCGGCAGCGTCCCGTAGTCGATCAGCACTGCAGCGGCCACAAGCGGTCCGGCGAGACTTCCCCTTCCCGCCTCGTCGGCGCCGGCGACAAAGCGCCCGCCGAGTCCGCGATCGAAATCGAAGAGGCGCTGGGTGCGCGCCAGGATGCGCCGGCGTGCCGTTGGCTTGCCGTTAGAAGACGCCGACGCGGTCGGGTGGCCAGTAGGTGGCGAAGGCCTTGCCGATGATCCACTCGCGGGGGACGGGGCCCCAGAACCGGCTGTCGTCGCTCGCCCCACGGTTGTCGCCCATCATGAAGTAATAGTCGGGTGGAACCGTGATCGGTTGCGGCAAATTGCAGGCGCCGGCGTTGCCGCAGGGGTTGATGTAGGGCTCGTCGGTCTTCTCCACCCCGTTCACGACCGGATGCCCTTCGTGGACGCTGAGCGTGTCGCCCGGGCCGGCGACGATCCGCTTGATGAAGTTCTGAGTCGACTCGGCTTCGGTCGGTTGCGGGCAGGCCTGCTGCGGTGAGTGGTCGACACCGCATTCGGTGCCGTTGTCGGCCCCCCTGGGCGGATGAAAGACGACGATGTCGCCGATCCCCGGATCGGTGAAGTGGAAGAGGAAGCGGTTGACCAGGACGCGCTGGCCGACGTCAAGGGTCGGTTCCATCGATCCGGAGGGAATCTGGTACGGCTTGACCAGCCAGGCCTGGATCGCGAGCGCCAGCCCGAGCGCCATCGCGACGATCACGACCAGCTCGACCAGCCCGCCGGCGCGGCTCTGCGGCTTGGGGATCTTCGGGCTCAGGCCGAATCCTCACCGGAGTCGCCGGAGTCCTCCGGTGGCGACTCATCCTCGGCATCCTGCGCCGCGGCGGTGTCCTCGGTCTCCCCTGCCTCGGGCGCCTCAGCGTCCGTGCCTGCCTGGCTCTGTGCTTCCGCCTCCTCGGCAGCGCCATCCGCGTCCTCCGCGGACACCTCTGCCGCCTGCGTCTCCTCACCGGCTTCCGGCGCCTCGGCCGTCGCGGCTTCCGGCGCCTCGGCCGTCGCGGCTTTCGGCGCCTCGGCCGTCGCGGCTTCCGCAGCCTCATCCGTCTCCTCGACCCCGGGCGCCTGCGCGGCCTCTGCCTCCTCGATCGTCGCGCCCTCGGCGTCCACAGCCGCCGGCTCCTCGCTGGCGGCGGGGGTCGAGATCAGCTCCTCGTCGATCCCCCAGCGCCGCTCCGCGACGCGAGCGGCCTTGCCAATCCGGCCGCGGAGGTAGTAGAGCTTCGCGCGCCGCACGTCGCCGCGCGCGGCGATCTCGAGTTTCTCGATCTTCGGCGAGTGCAGCGGGAACGTGCGCTCGACGCCGACGCCGAAGGACTGCTTGCGCACTGTGAAGGTCTCACGCGAGCCGGAGCCCTGCCGCCGCAGGACGATTCCCTCGAAAACCTGGGTGCGGCGGCGACTGCCCTCGATCACCTGAAAGTGGACGCGCACGCGATCGCCTGGTCCAAAGGCGGGCAGGCCCGTCCTCTGCTGGCGACGCTCGATGCTGTCGATAACGCTGCTCATTGGCGAGAAAAAACCGCCGGACCCTGGTTCGAGCGCCGCGCGGTGGCGGCAATCGTACCTACTCCGCGTCTCGTTCGAACCGCTCGGCCCGCACCCGACTCTGCTCACGCCGCCAGAGGCGCACCTGCTCGTGGTCCCCGGAGACCAGCACATCGGGCACCCCCCAGCCTCTGTAGGTGGCAGGCCGGGTGTAGTGCGGGTACTCCGGCGCTCCCTCGAGCACCGGGCTGAAGGACTCCTCGACGGCGCTCTGCTCGTGCCCGAGCGCGCCCGGGAGCTTCCGCATCAGCACGTCGGCAAGCACCATCGCCGGCAGCTCTCCGCCGGCCAGGACATACCGCCCAATCGAGACCTCGTCGTCGGCGAAATGCTCATGCACCCGCTCGTCGAACCCCTCATAGCGCCCGCAGAGCAGCGCCACGTGGTGCTCCCCCGTCAGCTCGTCGGCCAGCTCGTCGTCCAGCAGCCTGCCCGTCGGAGTAAGCAGGACGACGCGCGGGCCCTCCCCATTCGAGTACGCGGCCTGCAGCGCCGCATCGACCACGTCGACCCGCAGCACCATCCCTGCCCCGCCCCCATACGGCGCGTCGTCGACCTGCCCTGCCCCCAGCGGAGTCGTATCGCGATAGTTGAAGAACCTCAGGTCGTTCCCGCGGCTCAGCGCGTTCTGGACCGACCGCTGCGACTGGAACCAGTCGAACGCCCCTGGGAAGAGCGTGAAGATGTCGAGCTTCACGAGCGCTGCGTGACCAAGATCGTGGAATCGACCATCTAGTCGAGGATGTCGACTATCACGCGGCGATCGAGGCGGACGGCGGCTGCCTTGGCGACGGTCCGGATCGCGTTTGCCACCCGGCCGCCTTTGCCGATGACCCGCCCAAGGTCCCCCTCGGCAACGCTGATCTCGTAGACGAGGGCGCCGTCCTCCTCGAGCTCCTCCACCTGGACCGCCTTCGGATCCTCGACCAGCGCCCTGACGAGGAACTCGAGTAGCTCCGTCACTCTGGCTCAGCTTCCGGAGGCAGCGATGCCCTTGGTCCGCAGCAGCGTCGCCACGGTCTCCGAGGGCTGCGCCCCCTGCTCAAGCCAGTGGCGGGCACGCTCCTCGTCGAGCTCGATCGTCGACGGCTCGGTCTGCGGGTTGTACTGGCCGATCGTCTCGATCGTCCGCCCGTCGCGGGGGGAGCGTTTGTCGGCGACGACGATCCGCCACACGGGATTCTTCTTGGAGCCGATCCGTCGAAGTCTTATTCGCACAGCCATGAGCCGCGAGAGGTTAGCGCCTACGGACCTTCGGGCGCGGTGCTCCACCGCTCATCTGGGCCAGCTGCCGCGGATCCGGCATGTTGCCCGACATCATCTGCCTCATCAGCTTCCGCATCTGGTCGAACTGCTTGACGAGCTGGTTGACGTGCTGGACCTTGGTCCCCGAGCCCGTCGCGATCCGCTTGCGCCGCGAGCCGTTGATCAGCGCCGGGTTGGCGCGCTCTTCCGGCGTCATCGAGAGGATGATCGCCTCGACCCGGTCCAGCTCCCCCTCGTCGATTTCGGCGCCCTTGAGCTGTTTCATCCCGTCCATCCCGGGCAGCATCCTCATCAGGCCACCGAGCGGGCCCATCTTGCGCACCTGGCGCATCTGCTTGAGGAAGTCCTCCAGGGTGAACTGGTCGCGCTGCAGCTTCTCCTGCAGGGCGATGGCCTCCTGCTCATCGACCTGCTTCTCCGCCTTCTCGATGAAGCTCAGTACGTCGCCCATGCCGAGGATGCGCGAGGCCATCCGGTCGGGGTGGAAGCGCTCGAAGGCCTCCAGCTTCTCGCCGGTCGAGGCGAAGAGGATCGGCTTTCCGGTCACCGCCTTGACCGAGAGCGCGGCGCCTCCGCGCGCGTCGCCGTCCAGCTTCGTCATCACCAGGCCGTCGAACTCCGCCGTCTCCGCGAACGATTCGGCGACGCCTACCGCGTCCTGGCCGGTCATCGCGTCGACGACGAGCAGCACGTTGTGCGGCTTCGTCCGCTTGCGAATCTTCGCCAGCTCGGCCATCAGCTCCTCGTCGATATGGAGGCGGCCGGCGGTGTCGATGATCAGCGCGTCGCGTTCCTCCTCGCGGGCGCGGTCGAGGGCCCAGGCGGCGATCTCGACCGGGTCGGCGTCGCTGCCCTGCTCGTAGACCCTCGCGTCCACGCGCTCGCCGAGCGTGACCAGCTGGTCGATGGCGGCGGGGCGATAGACGTCGCACGCAGCCAGGGCGACCAGCTTGTCCGACTCGCCAAGCTGGCGCGCCAGCTTGGCGCAGGCGGTCGTCTTTCCCGAGCCCTGCAGGCCCGCCATCAGGATCACGGTGGGGCCGCTGGAGGCGAAGGCCAGATCGCGCCCGGTGCCGCCCATCAGGGCGGTCAGCTCCTCATTGACGATCTTCACCACCTGCTGGCCGGGGTTGAGGCTCTCAAGCACCTCGGAGCCCAGGCAGCGCTCCTTCAGCGTCCCGGTGAAGCCTTTGACGACCTTGAAGTTGACGTCGGCCTCGAGCAGGGCGAGGCGGATCTCGCGCATCGCCGCGTCGACGTCGCCCTCATTGAGCTTGCCGCGCGAGCGGACGTCGGAGAGCGTCGCCTGGAGGCGGTCTGAGAGTTGATCGAACACCCTCGCAGCTTAGAACCTGGTGTCCTGAGCCTGGATTTCGCGAGCGGCGGAGATTTCGGCCGTGCGGATGCGGCCGGCGCGTCGTCCGTGCGGATGCCGCCGGCGCCTCGGCCGCTCAGCGCTACTCGGCGAGCAGGGCGCGGGCGAAGTCGTGCGGGTCGAATGGCCGCAGGTCCTCCAGCCCCTCACCGGTGCCGATCAGCTTCACGGGGATGCCGAGCTCGCTGGCGATCGCCAGCACGATGCCCCCTTTGGCGGTCCCATCGAGCTTCGTGAGAACGACGCCGTCCACATCGACAGCCTCCGAGAAGACCTTCGCCTGGCGCAGCCCGTTCTGGCCGGTGGTGGCATCGATTGAGATCAGCGTCTCGTGCGGGGCCTCGGGGATCTGCTTGGCGATCACCCGGCGCACCTTGGCGAGCTCATCCATCAGGTTGCCCTGGGTGTGAAGGCGGCCGGCGGTGTCGACGATGACAATGTCCGCCCCCCGGGCGCGAGCCGCGGCGATCGCGTCGAAGGCCACCGCGCCGGGGTCTCCGCCGGGCGCCGCGCGAACCAGTTCCGCCCCCGCCCGCTCGGCCCATGCGGCCAGCTGCTCGGCGGCGGCGGCGCGGTAGGTGTCGGCGGCGGCGAGGATGACGGAGAGACCGAGCTCGGTCGTGAGGTGCCAGGCGATCTTGCCGATCGTGGTGGTCTTGCCGGTGCCGTTGACCCCGACCATCAGCAGCACAGCCGGTTCGCCGCTCAGGTCGATCGGCCGCCGCCCTGCCGATGCAACCTCGGCGAGAATCTCGATCAACCGCTCGCGGACCGCCTCGCCGTCCGCGGAGACCGTCCCTCCCTCGACCTCCTGCTCCAGACGCTCGACAACCGTCGCCGTCGTCGGCGCGCCAACGTCGGCGAGGATCAGCGCCTCCTCCAGCCGTTCCCAGGTCTCGTCGTCGATCCGGTCGAAGAGGCTCGCCGAGATCTCCTCGACCAGCGCCCGCCGGCTCCTTGAGAGGCTCTCGCGGAGCTGGCGAAAGACGCTGCGACGCTGCTCTTCGCCCTCGAGCTCCGGCGCGGGCTTCCCGGCGCTGCGCGCGCCGAGGTCGAGCATCTGCGGCCATGAGGTGGGCATCGGCGCTAGGCGGCGGCGGCAGACGAATCGTCCCGGCTGGGACGCTCACCCGGCGGCATCTCGCCGAGCGCCGCCCCGGGCGCCTCGTCCGCGGGAGCGATGCCGGCAAAGGGCGCCGGGACGAACTCGCCCTCCTCGGCCTCCACAGCCTCTTGCCCCTTCACGGCCTCCTCGGCCTCTTCGGCCCCCTCCTCGGCCTCTCGGGGCAGGCGACGGGAGATGACCTTGGTGACGCCGTCGCCGCCCATGGTGACCCCGTAGAGGATGTCGGCGGCATCCATGGTCCGTTTCTGGTGGGTGACGATCACGAACTGGGCGCGGTTCGCGAAGCGGCGGATCAGCTGCAGGAAGCGGTCGATGTTCGCATCGTCGAGAGCGGCCTCGACCTCGTCGAGAATGTAGAAGGGGCACGGACGAGCAAGGAATACGGCGAAGACGAACGCCAGCGCAACCAGCGACTTCTCGCCGCCCGACAGCAGCGAGAGCTTGCGGGTCGACTTGCCGGCGGGGGTGACCTCGATCTCGACGCCCAGGTCCTGCCGCTCGTCCTCCTCCTCGTCCTCCCCCTCGACATCCTCCGCCGCAGCCTGCTGCGGCTCCTCCGCCGGGCGCAGGTTGACGCGCCGCAGCCGCCCGCGCCCGCCGGGGAACAGGTGCTCGACCATCTCGCCGAAATTCTCAGCCGTCGCCTCGAACGTCTGCTCGAAGGCACGCTCGATCTCGCGGTCGATGTCGCGAATCAGCGCCTCCAGCTCACGCATCCCCCGCTCGGTGTCCTCGCGCTGGAGCTGAAGGGACTCGACGTGCTCGCGGGCCTCCTCGTACTCGCGCTCGGCGAGCGGGTTGAAGGGCCCGATCTGGGCACGGCGGCGCTCCAGCCGCTCCAGCCGGCGGTCGATCTGCACCCGCTCCTCATCGCCCAGCGCCTCCTCCGCCGGGCCAACCTCCTCGCCGAGCCGCTCGGCGATGCTCGCGAGCTCCCTCGCCGCCTCGGCGCGGCGGTCGCCGAGCTGGGTCGCCTCGACCTCGGCCTCGGTCAGCCTGTCCGACGCGGCCTTCATCTCCGCCTGCAGCTCGTACTCGCGCTGCGAGCAGGCCCGCATCTCATCGGCAATCGCGTCGCCATCGCCCTCCTCGCCGACGACCTTGGCTTCGATTCGCTCGACCCGGGCTCGGATCGCCGCCTCCGCCGCCCCAACCGCCGCAGCCGCCGAGCGGGCGTCGTCCAGCAGCTCCTCCCCGGCGGCAACGCGCTGGCGCAGAGCCTCGCGGTGGCGCTCTCCAAGCAGGCCCTCGGCGCGCCGTGCGTGCCGCGATGCCCGTTCGGCGCCGGTCAGCACGGCGCCGAGCGCCGCCTCGCGGTCGGACTCCGACGCATCGGCGGAGCGGGCGCGAGCGAGCCCGCCGGCCGCGGCGGAGAGGCCGGTATCTATCTCGCCGAGCTCCTGCTCCAGCTTGCGAGCGCGCTCCCCGGGAACAGCCGTGCCGGCGCCCACGTCGAGGGTCAGCGGCCCGAACTCGGCCCGCAGGCTCTCCAGGCTGGCGGCGAGCTCGGCCTCGCGGTCCGCGAGGGCCGCCGCCCGCACCGCGATCCGCTGCTGATCGCTGCGCAGCTTTGTCAGCAGGCCCCAGGCCTGGGTGCGCTCGCGGTCGCGCGCAGCGAACCGCTCCTCGGCGGCCCGCCGCTGCTCGCTCACCTCGGACAGCCTCTTCTCGATTGCCGCGCGCTCGGAGCGCACCTGCCCCGCGGCCTTCTCCGCAGCGAGCGCGCTGTCGGCACCGGAGCGCAGCTCCTCCGCCACCAGCCTGCCCCGCAGCTCCAGCTCCTCACGCTCGATGCGAGCACCCAGCTCGGCCGCCTGCGCCTGGCGCTTCAGCGGTCGCAGGCGCGCCCGCGCCTCGCGCTCCAGGTCGAGGGCCCGGTCGAGGTTGTCGCGGGCGGAGCGCAGCTTCAGCTCAGAGCGGCGACGCCGCTTGCGGTGCTTGCCGAGCCCGGCGGCCTCCTCTATCAGCAGCCTTCGCTCGCGCGGTTTCGAGTGGACGATCGACTCGACCCGCCCCTGGCTGATCACCGAGTGCATCTCGCGCCCCAGGTTCGTGTCGGAGAGAACCTCGACGATGTCGACCAGGCGGCACCGGGCGCCATTCAGTCGATAGGTGCCCTCCCCGGAGCGATCGAGGCGGCGCTGGATGGAGATCTCGGAGAGGTCGGTCGCGGCGCGGCCCTCGGAGTTGTCGATCACGACCTCGACCTCTGCAGCGCGCCGCTGGCCGACCCCCTTCCCGCCCGCGGAGATCACATCCTGCATGGAGGCGCCCCGGATCGCGCCGGGGCTCTGCTCGCCCAGTGCCCAGAGGACCGCGTCGGTGATGTTCGACTTGCCCGAGCCATTGGGCCCGACGATCACGCTGACGCCAGGGGAGAACTCGAGCCTCGCACGCTCGGGGAACGACTTGAACCCCTTCATCTCTATCGATCTCAGATACATGTGTCTCGTCCGGATTCTGGGCCACCAGGTGCCCGGTGCCCGGCACGGGCACTAAGGCTTGCGTCTGAGTCGGACGCGACGGAGGTGCCGCGGGTGCCGATCCAGCGCCTTGCCAGGCGCGTCAACCGTGGCGTGGGGGAATTTGGAATCGACCAACTACTCACGCGAGCTGCTCCAGCGCCTGCTCCGCGGCGGCCTGCTCGGCTGCCTTCTTGCTCCGCCCCAGGCCGCTGCCAACCGGCCTGGAGTCGACAATCGCCGTCACGTCGAAGGTCCGCTCGTGAGCTGGCCCCGATTCGCCAATCACCTCGTAGGTTACGCGGGCCCCACGCCGGGCAAGCAGCTCCTGCAGGGCGGACTTCGCGTCGGCCGGCGCCGCGATCGCGTGCTCGACGCGCGACCGGAAGGCGGCGCTGACGGCGGCCGCCGTGCGTTCGAAGCCAAACGCGAGGAAGCAGGCCCCGATCAGCGCCTCGGTCACCTCAGGCAACGGGCGCGAGCCGGCGAGCAGCACCGAGGCGGGTATCGCGTCCTCGCCGTCTGGCTCTGCCGCCTCCAGCATCTCCGGAACCCCGAGCTCACGACCCACCTCGGCGCAGGAGACGCCGCTGACCGTCTGGTTGTGGATCTTCGTGAGGCCACCGGCAGCGACCTCCGGGAAACGCTCCTGCAGGTTGGCTGCAATGGCGAGACCGAGCACGCTGTCCCCGAGGAATGCGAGGCGCTCATAGGACTCGGACCCGTTCTCCGTCCAGGAGGAGTGGGTGAGGGCCCGGCGTCGCAGGTCGCCGGGCAGGTCCCCGACGAGCGCCGCAAGCACCTTGACGCTCACGCTGGAGCGTGCTCCATCACAAACGAGACGGCGTCGCCGACCGTCCCGATCTCCGCCGCCTGCTGCTCGGATACCGAGATCCCATAACGGTCCTCCAGCTCCATCACGAGCTCGTAGAGATCGAGCGAATCAGCGTCGAGGTCCTCCTTGAAACGGGTCTCCTCGCCGATCCGGGCGGCGTCGACCTCCAGCTCCTCGGCCAGATGGTCGCGAACCAGGCTGAAGACTTCCTCGCGGGTCACCGGGTGTCTTCCTATCACGCGCCGGGCCGAGCTGCCCGATCCGTCAGGGAACCGCGGGTCGCGCCGCCCTCGCTGAGGAGCGCAGCCGTGCGCCCCACAGCGTCGACCTCCGCGCAGCGCGCCGCGAGCCGCACGGCGTTTGCGATCCCCTCGGGCCCGGCGCTGCCGTGGCCAACCACAGCTATGCCCCGCAGGCCGAGCAGGATCGCGCCGCCGGTCGTGTCCGGGTGCAGGTCGCGCCGCAGCCCGCCCAGGGCCGGGCGCATCAGCAACCCGCCAAGGGCGCCCAGGGGGTTGGAGCGAGCGGCGTCCCGGATGGCCGCGGTTACCGTCCGCGCGGTTCCCTCCATCAGCTTCAGCGCAACGTTGCCGGTGAAGCCGTCGGTGACGACCACGTCCGCGGCGCCGCCCGGGAGGTCCCGGCCCTCGATGTTGCCGACGAACTCCACGCCGCTGGCCTCGGCCAGGATCGCATGGGCCGCCACGACCTCCTCCCGCCCCTTGCCGGCCTCCTCGCCCACCGAGAGCAGGCCCACACGGGGCCGCCCGATCCCGAGCACCGCCTCGCAGAAGGCGGCCCCGAGAAACGCAAACTGGACCAGGTGCTGAGCGCGAACCTCGACGTTGGCGCCAACGTCGAGGAAGAGCACGGGCTTGCCGGGGACCGGCAACTGGGCGGCAAGGGCGGGGCGCTGGACACCCTGCAGGCGGCGCAGGCCGAAGGTGGCGGCGGCCATGGTCGCCCCGGTCGAGCCCAAGCTTGCCATCGCTTCGGCTCGCCCCTCGGCGACGTCGCGCGCGGCCCTCACCACTGAGGCCTCCCGCTTGGCGCGGACGGCCGGAACCGGGTCCTCCTCGTTGGCGATCCACTCGGACGTCGGGACGACCTCGACTCCATCCATGCCATCGAGATCGAGCTCGTCGGCGGGGCCGAACACCCGCAGCCGAATTCCATCCGCAGTCGCCATCCGCACGCCCTCGGCAACGACGCCGGCGCCCCGCTCGGCCCCGAAGCCGTCCAGGGCGACGGTCACCCCGCCGGCCGGCATCGCTACTCCGTGTCGGAAGCGCTGGCCGGGCTCTCGGCGATCGACTTCCTGATCACCTCGCGACCGGCGTAGGTGCCGCACGTCGGGCAGACCCGGTGCGGCAGGCGCGGACTGTGGCAGCGCGGGCAGCGGTTGAGGCGCGCCTTCGGCGCCTTGTGAGTGGCGCGCCGCTTGTCGCGACGGGCACTCGAGGTTCGCTTCTTCGGGACGGCCATGAGTCGCAGCATGGTAGCGGGAGAGGGGCCGCGCGGTCGTCCAGCGCGCTGCCCTTTTCGCCTCGAGCGTCACCTCTCTCGCCTGGTGGTCTGTGCGAAAAGGAGACCGCCGCGCCCCGGCCGACCGCCCGGCCCCTCACTCCGGCTTGAGCTCGTCGAGCTTGGCCCAGCGTGGATCGCCGCCCGCGCCGTGCTCATGTGCGGCGGGGTCCGCGTCGTTGAGAGACTCGCCGCAGACCGGGCAGAGGCCGGCGCAGTCCGGGCGGCAGAGGACGCGCGCGGGCATCGCCAGGGCCGCCGCGTCATGGGCCCAGCGACCCACGTCGAGGTCGCCGTCGAGGACGTAGGGGCTGCGCAGCTCATCGTCGTCGGTGCCGTGCTGGTCCACCTCCCGCACGTCGACCTCGGTCTCCACGGCGGCAGGCTCCAAACAGCGCACGCACGGCCCCTCGAGGCGCAGCGGAAAACGAAGGCGGAACGCGTATCCGTTGGTGGGACGAGAGACGTCGAGTCTGGCGTCGAGAGACTGGGGATTTGGCACGTAGCTCTGCCCGCCAAGATCCAGGGGGTTGAGGTGGACCTTGAAATCCAGCCGGGTCCCCTCCCCGTAGGAGAGCGAAAGTCGTCCAAGGTCAATGATCGTCGTGGGCACGCTGGCCACTGGGCATTCCTCCGCCGCTCGCACGCGCAAGTTGTCGGAGACTCTTACGATGGCAACTCGAACGAGATTACGAGATGAGCCAATTCGACTGGACACCGGACGAGTACCTGGAGCGCATCCGCGCCAAGGTCCCCCGTTACGACGACCTGCAGGAGCAGGCCGTCGAGGCGATCCCGTTCCCCCCCGAGCGCGTGCTGGAGCTCGGGATGGGAACCGGGGAGACGACGAGGCGGCTGATCGAGGCCTATCCCGATGCCTGGGTGGTCGGGCTCGACGCCAGCCCCGACATGGTCTTCCGGGCTCGCCAGACCTACGACGACGTCCAGCTCGCCCGCATGGAGGACCCTCTTCCCGACGGCCCCTGGGACCTGGTCATCTCGGTCCTCTCGGTGAACGACCTCACCGACGACCAGAAGAAGGCCCTCTTCCGCCGCGTCAAGGACCACTCCCGCTCGCTCGTGATCGGCGACACCTTCAAGAGCGACCAGCTCAACGACCTCGTGGAGTGGTGCGGCGGGGAGATCACCTGGCAGGCCGACAACCTGGCAGTGGTCCGAGCCGTCTATTGAGAGGGGTCGGGCACCCCTCTGCATAAGGGACGCGACTGCTGCTCGTCCGCCGCTACTGCTGCTCGTCCGCGCTACTGCTGCTCGTCCAGCTCGGCGACCGGCTCTTCGTCCCGGCCGGCGAGCCGGTCGCGACCGCGCTGCACGGCCGCGAGGAACTTCTGAAGGTTCACCTCGAGGGTGTTGAGGATCTCGTCGGCGTAGTCCTCGGCGCCGAGGCGGATCTCGCGCTCGCGCGTGCGGGCGTCCTCGACGATCTCGTCCGCCGCGCGCTCGGCCTGCTTGGTGACCTCCTCGTCGGAGATCAGGCGGGCCTGCTGCTCGCGCGCCTCGCGGACGATCCGCTCCGCCTCGCGTTTGGCCTCGGCGAGCATCTCCTGGCGCTCCTTGACGATCCAGCGCGCCTGCTTGATCTCCTCGGGAATCGTGGCACGCATCTGATCGAGGAGGTCATAGATCTCCTCGCGGTCCACGCGCACCTGGTCCGTGAGTGGCACGGGTCGGGCGTTGTGGACGACATCGTCCAGCTTGTCTATGAGGACCAGAACGTCCATCAGCAGGTCGTAAGCCTACGTGTCACGGGCACTTTCGGCGAAGAAGCGGTCATTTCCTGGCCTTTTTGCAAACTCTCGCCCACACCGCCTCCGCAGGAGAAAGCCTACCTGCCACCCAGGCGCTCCGCCATTGCGGCGGCAACTGGAGCCGGAACGAGGTCCGAAACATCGCCCCCGAACGTGGCCATTTCCCTCACCCCGGTCGAGGAGAGGAAGCTGTACTCGGGCGAGGCGATCATGTAGATGCTCTCGATCTCGGGGTCGAGCTTGCGGTTGAGCTGCGCCATCTCGAACTCGTACTCGAAGTCCGAGATCGCCCGCAGCCCCTTGACGATCGCCTTGGCGCCCAGTTCGCGAGCGAACTCGACCAGCAGGTTCGAGAAGACCCGAACCTCGACGTTGCTCAGGTCAGCCGTCGTCTCCTCGATGAACGCCCGTCGCTCCTCCGGGGAGAAGAGCGTCTTCTCCTTGCGAACCGGGTTGTTGACCACGCCGACGACAACTCGCTCGAAGACCTGGGAGGCGCGGGTGATGATGTCAACGTGCCCGTTGGTGACCGGGTCGTAGCTGCCGGGGCAGACGACGGTTCCGTCGCGAACGGTCATCAGGACCGCACCCTGTAGAAGGCCACGTCAACCGCCCCGTAGCGACGCTCGCGCAGCCGCTCCAGCGACTCGACGCGCAGGGGGCGGCGCGCCGCGCTCTCGACGATGGCCCGGCCCCCGGTGGCGAGAAGACCCGGTATATGTGTTTCCAGTTCCTGCCCCACGCGGTCGGCGAGTCTATAGGGGGCGTCGACGAACACGAGGTCGAAGCGGGGGGAGTCCGGGTCCTCGGCTCGAGCGGCGAGCCACCGGGGGATGTCGGAGCGAACCAGATCGGAGCGCTCGCGGAGGCCGAGCCGCTCGACGTTTCCAAGCGCCGGCCGGGTGTCTCTGTCGACCAGCACCGCGTCGGCGGCGCCGCGCGAGAGCGCCTCGATGGCCAGCGCTCCCGTGCCGCAGTAGAGGTCGAGGACGCGAGCGCCGCCGACCTCGCCCAGCGCCGAGAAGATCGCCTCCCGGACGCGGTCCGGCGTCGGCCGCACCTTCCAGCCGCGCGGCGCGACGAGGCGCTGGCCCTTCAACTCTCCCGCGATCACCCGCATCGCGCGCCTCTCCCGGAGGTGTGTGGATCTGAGCCCCACATGGTCCCTAGCCTCACACAACCGGCCCCGAGGGATGCGGAGTGGAGAGGCCGGCGAGATCCGTGGACTGAGGGTCAGAGGGGGATGGGGTCCCTGGCGCCGGTTCCGAAGCGGCGGTTGGCAGCCTCCATGAGCGGGCCCAGATCCGCGACGTCGAGCGAACCGTGACGGCGCAGCAGGGCCAGCACCTCCTTGCGGGCGGCGATCAGGGTCGGCGTGTCGCCGGGCAGCTCGGCCACCGCAAAGCGGGGCAGCCCGTGCTGGCGGGTCCCCAGCGGTTCCCCGGCGCCGCGCAGGCCGAGATCGGCCTCCGCCAACTTGAAGCCGTCCTGCTCCCGGACGACCGCCCCGAGGCGCTGCCGCGCCAGCTCGCCCGCATCCTCGGCGAACAGCAGGCATTGGGAGGGGTGCTCGCCCCGCCCCACTCTCCCGCGCAGCTGGTGCAGCTGCGAGACGCCGTAGCGCTCGGCACCCTCGATCAGGATCACCGTTGCGTTCGGGATGTCGATCCCCACCTCGATCACGGTTGTCGCCACGAGCACGTCGAGTGCGCCGCTGGCAAACGCCTCCATCGCCTCGGCCTTGCGGGCCGACGGCATCTGCCCGTGTATGACGCCGATCGAGAAGCCGCGCAGCTCACCCGCCGCCAGCCGCTGCGCCTCCTCCTCGGCCGCCTTGCCCTGCAGGTTCGCCGACTCGCTCACCAGCGGGCACACGACAAACGCCTGCCGGCCCTCGCGCAATCGCTCCCGGATGAACTCGTAGGCGGCCGGGCGATCCTCCTCCTCGACAAGACGCGTCTCGACCGGTCCCCGCCCGGCAGGAATCTCATGCAGGGCCGTCGTGTCGAGGTCGCCGTACACGGTCAGCGAGAGGGTGCGCGGAATCGGGGTCGCCGTCATATGCAGGACGTGGGGCGCCATCCCCCGCACGCCCTTCGCGTCCAGCGCCCGGCGCTGCTCGACTCCGAAGCGGTGCTGCTCGTCGACCACACAGACCCCGAGCCGGGCGAACTCCACCGCCGGCTCGATCAGCGCATGCGTCCCGACGGCAAGCTGCAACTCGCCCGTGGCCAGACGCTCCAGAGCCTCCTTCCTTCGCGACGCCGGCACCGCGCCCGTC
Source organism: uncultured Solirubrobacterales bacterium (assembly GCA_963707965.1). Lineage (GTDB taxonomy): Bacteria > Actinomycetota > Thermoleophilia > Solirubrobacterales > 70-9 > VRUE01. The sequence continues at coordinate 129,325 of CAVPRR010000006.1, read as the reverse complement.
AGCAGCGCAAACGGGATCGGCCTGTGGACCAGCAGGCGGTCCAGGGTCGCCGCGTGCTGCTCGGCCAGGGTCTCGGTCGGGGCCATCAGCACCGCCTGAAACCCGGCTTCCAGTGCCCGCAGCATCGCGTACAGAGCGACGACCGTCTTTCCGGAGCCCACCTCGCCCATCAGCAGGCGCTGCATCGGCTTGCCCGAGTCGAGGTCGCCGTCGATGTCGCGAAACGCCGCCAGCTGGTCACCGGTCGGCTCGAACGGAAGCGACTCGATCCACTCGGCCACCAGCTCCCCAGGCTGCCCAAGCCGAACCGCGGGACGCGCCAGCCGCTGCGTGCGCTTTCGCGTCGCCAGCATGACCTGGTACAGGAACAGCTCTTCGAACATGAGCCGGTCCCGGGCCTGCCCGACATCCTCGGCGCTCTGGGGAAAGTGAACCGCCCGCAAAGCGTCCCCGATCCCGGCCAGCGCCTTCCGCACGCGCAGCTCGGCCGGCAGCGGCTCGATCGCGTTCGGCGCCCACTCGCACGCCCGTTCGCTCCACTCGCGCAGCCGCTGCGCTTTGAGCTTCTCGGTCGCGGGGTGGACGGGAACGAGCCGTGACTCGGGCGAGGAGGCAGTGTGCCCGGCGCCCTCCCCCTCTTCCTCCCCCGCGCCCTCCCCCGCGCCCGCGACCGCGCCCGTGACCTGCTCGTATTCGCTGACCTTGAACCCCCGCTCGTCCTTGGAGCCGGTGAGCAGCAGCCCCATGCCCGGCCTCAGTTTCCGCGCCATCCACGGTTGGTTGAACCACGTCGCCCTGATCGAGTCCGACGCGTCGCCGACCTTCACCGAGACGATCGAGAGACGGCCGCGGCGGAAGGGGCGAGGCTGCGCGCCTTTCACCTCAACCCTGATCGTCGCCTCCCTGCCGTGCTCGAGCTTGGCCACCGGGACCACCGAGCGGTCGCGGTGGCTGTGGGGCACTCGAAGGAGAAGGTCGCCGACCGTCGCAATCCCGGCTTCGGCGGCGATTCCCGCCAGCTTGGGCCCCACGTCATCGAGGACCCCGAGCGAAGCGTCCAGAACGCTGGGTTGCGGCCAGTGAATGGGGGCACCGCGAAGCTGCGCCTCGGTCAGCCTCGAGGCACCGGCGAAGGCGCGGACTACTGGGCCGCTAGCAACCACCACCAGCTCGGCTGACCGCCGTCGTGCTTCTCCACCTCGACGCCGTCGGGAATGTGTGGGTCGATTTCCGCAAGCTCGATCGGCGCGCCCTCCCCGGCCAGGACGGTGAGGATCTCCGCGCCCTGCGCGAGGCGCTCGGTTGTCGCCGCAAGCGTCGAGCCCGCGCCGCCCCAGGCGACGATCTCGTCGCCGACGAAGCCAACCGCGTCACCGGTCCGGAAACGGCCCTGGGCGTCGTCGCGGGCGGCGGGAGCGACGCCACCGCAGACGATCGCCGCCAGCGCCCTCTCGAGGCGATCCGCATTCTCCGCAACGGAGGCGTCGGCATCGAACTCGACCAGAGCCAGCAGGCTCGCCTGCTGGGAGGTCGCCGGCACAACCCTGGCCGGCTTCTCCGAAAGCTCGCATGCCCGCTCGGCGGCCATGATCACGTTGGAGGAGCTGGGCAGGACCAGCACCTCCTCGGCCTGCACCTCATGGATGCCTGCCAGCAGCTCGTACGTCGAGGGGTTGAGCGTCTCTCCACCCGGGACGACATGCGCCCCCAGCTCGCCGAACAGCTTCCTCAGGCCGTCTCCGGCGGCAACCGCGAGCACGCCGGTGAGACCGCTCGCCAGCCGGGCGCGGCGCTCGGCGATCTGCTCGCGCATGTCGGCGACGTCGAGATTGGTGACCCTGCCCTCCCCGTCGAAGAGGGCAACCGCCGCCTCGGGGTCGTCCGTGTGGACGTGGACCTTGAGCGTCACCTCGTCGCCAACCACCAGAACCGAGTCGCCCAATCCCTCGAGGCGGGGAAGGTAATCGCGCCCATCGAGCCCCGTGCCGGAGACGATGAAGTTCGTGCAGTAGAGGTAGCGGCTGTCTTCGTGGTGGGGCCGGCTGAGGCGCGGCGCCTCGTGATGGGAGATTTCGGGAATCTCGGCCGCGTCCCCCCGCAGCCCCGCGACGACCCCGGCCAGGATCAGCACCAGGCCGTAACCGCCGGCGTCGACGACACCGGACTCGCGCAGCACAGCGAGCTGCTCCGGGGTTCGCTCGACCGCCCGCTGTCCCTCGGCAATCGCCCTCTCCAGGACCTCGGCCAAAACCGCGTCCTGCTCCGCGTCGCTGACGCCCCGGTCAAGACGCTGCCTGCCGGCGTCGAGGTGGGCAAGCTGGCGCGCGATCGAGTGCGCCATCTCGCGGAAGACGGTCAGCATCGTCCCCTCCGCGGGGTTGCGCACCGAGGCATAGGCGGCGTCGGCGGCGCTGGCGAAGGCCGAGGCAACCAGGACCGGGTCGACCAGCTCTCCCGGCCGGCTCGCGAGCTCCTCGGCGGCACCGCGAACGATCTGGCTGAGAATGACACCGGAGTTCCCCCGGGCTCCCATCAGGGCGGCCCGCGCAAGCGCCTGGACGAGCCGGGTGCGGCCCACCTCGTCGACCTCGAGCCCGTCGAGCCGGTCCAGCTCCTCCATCACGGCGCGCATCGTCATCGCCATGTTGTCGCCGGTGTCGCCGTCGGCAACCGGGAAGACGTTGAGGTCGTTGACCTCCTGGCGGCGCTCCTCGAGCGAGGCGTAGGCGGAGGCGATGACGCGCCTGAAGCGCGCGATGGAGGGATCTGGCATCGCCAGAGAATCTAGCCGTCGCGCCCGGATAGAGCCCGGGAGCCACAACTCGCATAGCCTTGCGCAGCGACGTGACCCCCGACGATGCGCGGACAGGGGCGATTCGACTTCGCGACGGGCGGTCGCTCGCCTATGCCGAGTGGGGACCGCCCGACGGACGGCCGGTGTTTCACTTCCACGGGACCCCCGACGGACGGTTCAGTTGGCCCGGCGGCTCGGCGTGCGCGGATTGCGGGGTCCGCGTGATCACCGTGGATCGTCCTGGGATCGGCGGGTCCGATCCGAAGCCGGCGCGCTCCGTCATCGACTGGGTTGCTGACGTCGAGGAGCTGGCGGAGCAACTCGAGGTCGACAGCTTCAGCGTGAGCGGATGGTCCGCGGGCGCGGCCTACGCGCTCGCCTGCGCGCTTGAGCTGCAGACCCGAGTCGACGCCGTGGTGCTCGTCAGCGGAATCGGCAGGCTCGACCTGCCTGGATTCGTGGGTCAGATGGCAACTGGTTGGGCCTACCGACTCGCCGCCCGTGCCCCGTGGGCGATGTCGTCCTTCTACTCGAGCATTGGCCACCTCGGTCGCCGCAGCCCTTCCGCAGCGCAGAGGGTCCTGTCCTCAAGCTTCCCGAAGATCGACCGCAGGACCCTCAATCGCCCGGAGGTCGGGCCGCGCCTGGTGTCCGCCTACATCGAGGCGACCCGCCCGGGGGGCCGGGGCCTCGCCGACGACATGCGCACCGTACTCAACCCATGGGGCTTCGACCCGGCCGGCATCCGCGTGCCGGTCCACCTGTTCCACGGTCGGCACGACGCGATCGCTCCCCCAGCCCACGCCGAACATTGGATCGAGGTCCTTGACGACCCTCACCCGATCTGGATCGAGGACGCTGGGCACTCGCTGATCGAGGACCACATCGGAGAGATCGTCGGGACGCTGTCTGCGTGAAGCCGGCGGTCAAAGAGTCAAGCGATACTCTCGCTCGTGCCCACGGGCCCAAGGCGGTTCCGCGGAACCGCCTTGCCCAAGGTGGACGAAGCGGGGAAGCGGACCGGCTCAGGCAGCCTTCGTGACCTTGTTGGCCTTCAGGCAGCGCGTGCAGACGTAGGCCCGGAGCTTGCGCCCGTTCTCCTGGATGCGCACCTTCTGGAGGTTCGGGTCAAAGCGCCGCTTGGTGGCGACCATCGAGTGGCTGCGGGACTGGCCGAACGCCGGTCCCTTGCCGCAGCTGTGGCAGACCTTGGCCATCGGGCCGTGCATAGTAGCCGTTGTGCGGCCGGCGGCCGGTGCGCCGCGTGCGGACGGGTGCAGTGCGCCGCGTGCGGCAGGTCAGGCCAGCTGGCGCTGCAGCAACGCCATCCGGGCGACCGTCAGGGCGGCGCTGCGGCCCTGGTCGCGCTTGCCGCCGCCGGCGCGGGCGAGGGCCTGCTCCATCGTGTCGCAGGTGATCACGCCAAACGAGCACGGCACGCCGGTTTCCAGCTGAACCTCCTGGATGCCGCGGGCCGCCTCTGCGCAGACGAAGTCGTAGTGGTCTGTCTCGCCGCGGATCACGACGCCGAGGCACGCGACGCCGGCGAAGTCACCTGTTTCCGCGTGCAGCTTCGCGGCGAACGGAAGCTCGTAGGCGCCCGGCACCGAAGCGTGCCTGATCGAGGTTGCGGGGACTCCGGCCAGTTCGAATCCCTCCTCGGCGCCGCTCAGCAGCCGCTGGGCGAGGTCCTCGTAGAAGCGGCCGATGCAAACCGCGAAGCGAAGCTTGGAGAGGATCGCCCGCTCTCCCTCCTCGAAGGCCTCGAGGAAGGAGCCGGGCTCAGCCATCGTCGACCTCCGCCGGCGTGATGTCCTTCCCCCTGCCAGCGCCGGCACCGGGCTTGGATGCGCTCCTGCTGTCTCGCTCCTCCTCGCCGTGGATCATCTCCTCGTCGAGGGCGAGTCCCTGGTGGTGAAGCGTGTGCCCCAGCTTGTCCCGCTTCGCCCGCAGGTACTCCTCGTTGTGAGCGTTGGGGACAGCCTCGATCGGCACCTGCTCGGTGACCGAGAGCCCATATCCCTCCAGGCCGACGATCTTCTTCGGGTTGTTGGTGAGGATGCGGATGCTGGTCAGCCCCAGGTCGCCGAGGATCTGGGCCCCGATCCCGTAGTCGCGCAGATCGGCCGGTAGGCCCAGCTTCAGGTTGGCCTCCACCGTGTCGGCCCCCTCTTCCTGCAGCTTGTAGGCCCGGAGCTTGTTGAGCAGGCCGATCCCCCGTCCCTCCTGCGAGAGGTACAGCAGCACGCCGCGCCCTTCGCGCTCGATCATCGTCAGCGCCGCCGCCAGCTGGTCGCCGCAATCGCAGCGCAGGCTGTGGAAGACGTCGCCGGTGAGGCACTCGCTGTGGACACGGACCAGCACGTCCTCGGCGCCGCTCACATCCCCCTTGACCATGGCGACGTGGTGTTTGTCGTCGACCAGCGACCGGTAGCCGATCGCGCTGAACTCGCCGAACGCGGTGGGAAGCGCGGTGGCCACGACGCGCTCGACGAGCTTCTCCGTGCGGCGACGGTAGGCGATCAGGTCGGCGACCGTGATCATCTTCAGGCCGTGCGTCTCGCAGTAGGGGATCAGGTCCGGTACGCGGGCCATCGTGCCGTCGTCGTTCATCACCTCGCAGATCACGCCGGCGGGAATGAGACCGGCGAGCCGCGCCAGGTCGACGCTCGCCTCCGTGTGACCGGTTCGCTCCAGAACGCCGCCGTCTTTCGCGCGCAGCGGGAACATGTGGCCGGGGACGACGATGTCACCGGGGCCGGCGCTGGGCTCGATGGCCACCTGGATCGTGTGGGCGCGGTCGTGCGCCGAGATCCCGGTGCTGACCCCCCCGGCCGCCTCGATCGTCACCGTGAAGGCTGTCTGCAGGGGCGCCTCGTTCTTGGCGGCCATCAGGTTGAGGCCGAGCTGCTCACAGCGCTCGGCGGTCAGCGCCAGACAGATCAGGCCCCGCGCCTCCTTGGCCATGAAGTTGATCGCCTCGGGGCTCGCGAACTGTGCGGCCAGCACCAGGTCGCCCTCGTTCTCGCGGTCCTCGCCGTCGCAGACGACGACCATGCGACCCCGGCGTATTTCCTCGATTGCCTCCTCGATCGCCGCGAACGGGCTCTCACCGGTCGCCTGATCTGACCCCTCTGTGCTGGGCGTCTCCGTCATATGGCTCACGCTCGCTCCTTTCCAGCGAATGGTGACACCAACCGCTCCACGTACTTGGCGACGATGTCGCACTCGACATTCAGCTTGCGCCCCGGCGCGGCCTCGCCCAGGCTCGTTCGCTCCAGCGTCTCGGGGATGAGCGAGACCTCGAACCAGCCCTCCCCAAGCGCTGCAACCGTGAGGCTCACCCCGTCCAGGGCTATCGAGCCCCGCTCCACCACGTAGCGGATCAGGTCGGGGCCGAGACCGACTCGCAGGCGTTTCGCGAAACCGTCCACCTCAACGGAGGTCACCTCCCCAACTCCGTCCACGTGCCCCTGGACGATGTGGCCGCCCAGCCGATCGGACGCCCGCAGTGCGAGCTCGAGATTCACCCGGCTCCCCGGTTCCAGTGCGCCAAGCGAGGTGACCTCCAGCGTCTGGTTCATCGCCTCGGTCTCAAATCCCTCGGCATCCGCGGCTGCCGCGGTAAGGCAGACACCGTTGACCGCGATCGAGTCCCCGGCGGCGATCTCCGCAGCGAGCTCCGTGACGATCTGCAGCCGCGCCCCATCGCCGCCCGCCTCGATCGCCCCCACCGTGCCCACGTCCTCGATCAGCCCGGTGAACATCACCACTCCTTGAACCGGGCGGTGATCAGCATGTCCTCGCCGACGGTCTCGGCCGTCGAGTGCAGGGCCGAGACGATGTCCTTCAAGGGCTCCCGGTCGCGGGGGGCACTCGACTCGTCGCCTGCCGCGCCGGGGACGCTCACGGCCGCTCCCTCCGAGCCCCCGCCGAGAAGAATCGGGGCGACGAAGATTCGGGCCTCGTCGACCTGGCCGGCGTCGGCGAAGGCGGCTGCCAAGGTCCGGCCGCCCTCCAGGAAGAGGCTGGTGACGTTGCGGCGCCCCAACTCGGAAAGCGCAGATGCGATCCTGTCCCCCTCGGTGTCGCCGCTCGCGATCAGCACCTCGGCGCCCGCCTCACGAAGGGCGGCAAGGCGCGCCGCGTCTGCGTCCTGGGAGGCGATGACAAGCAGCGGCGATTGGTCGAGTGTCCCGAGCAGCTGCGATTCGAGCGGAAGCCTGCCCCGGGAGTCGAAGACCACACGAGTCGGCTGGCGAGGGGTGCCGGGGCCGGGCTCGCGGACCCCGGTGCGGGCGGTGAGCAACGGGTCATCGGCAAGCACGGTGCCGATCCCAACCGCGATGGCGTCCGATTCGGCGCGCCAGCGGTGAACGAGGGCACGACTCCGCTCGCTGGAGATCCACCGGTCCTGACCTGGCGGGGTCGTCGTTTGACCGTCCAGCGACATCGCCAGCTTCAGCGTGACCAGCGGCAGCCCGGTTCTGGCGTGCTTGCGGAAGGGCTGGTTGAGCAGCCGCGCCGCGGTCGCCTCCTCTCCCACAGCGAACTCGACGTTCACCCCCCCATCGCGGAGGATCCCGGGGCCACGCCCCGAGGCCTTCTCGCTGGGGTCCTCCGAGCCGATCACGACCTGTCCGATCCCCGCCTCCAGAATCGCCTCGGTGCAGGGGGGCTGCCGCCCATGGTGAGCACAGGGCTCGAGCGTCACGTACAGCGTCGCCCCTGCGGGGTCCTCTCCGCGGCGGCGGCAGTCCTCCAGGGCGGCCCGCTCGGCGTGCAGGTCACCCAGCTCGGCGTGGAAGCCCGCGCCGATCACCTCGCCGCCCTGAACAACCACCGCCCCCACGAGGGGATTCGGGCTGACCCGTCCGCGCCCCCCCTCGGCAAGCTCGAGCGCTCGCCTCAGGTGAGCCCTGTCCGTGCCTGTGAGCTGCGTATTCATGCGACCGATTGACTCGTCAATCAACCCAGTTTAGCTCCACCACCCGGCTGCGTTCGCCTTTACTGGCGCTGAGCGCCAGTAAGAGCGAACGCGGCGGCCAAGAGCGAGTGCGGGCGGGCGGGGTTGCCAACGCGGGCGGGGTTGCCAACGCGGGCGGGGTTGCCAACGCGGGCGGGGTTGCCAACGCGGGCGGGGTTGCCAACGCGGGCGGGGTTGCCAACGCGGGCGGGGTTGCCAACGCGGGCGGGGCGGGCGGGGCGGGCGAAGCGAACGCTGGTGCCCGCGGGCGGGATCCGCGCCGAGCGGCCGGGCGCGGGGATACCCTGATCGGCCAACGTGAAGCTGATCATCCAGATCCCCTGCCTGAACGAGGAAGCGACCCTGGCGGCGACGATCGCCGACCTGCCGCGCCGGATCGAGGGCATCGATGCGGTGGAGCTGCTGGTCATCGACGACGGCTCGACCGATCGCACGGTCGAGGTGGCGCGCGAGAACGGGGTCGAGCACATTGTGAGGCTCACCAACAACAAGGGCCTGGCGGCGGCCTTCCAGGCCGGCCTCGACGCCTGCCTGAAGCTCGGTGCCGACATCGTCGTCAACACCGACGCCGACAACCAATACAGCGGGGCCGACGTTCCAAAGTTGGTGGCGCCGATCCTCGCCGGGGAGGCCGACATGGTCGTGGGCGATCGGCAGGTCGCCACCATCGAGCACTTCTCCGCCCGCAAGAAGGCGCTGCAAAGGGTCGGTAGCTGGCTCGTGCGCAGGATCTCGGGGACCGAGATCGCCGACACCACCTCCGGATTCCGCGCCTACAACCGCGAGGCGGCGCTGGGACTGCTTGTGGTCGACGACTTCACCTACACGCTCGAGAGCCTGATCCAGGCCGGAAAGATGCTGGTCGCAGTCGACCAGGCCAAGATCGGCACCAACCCGCAGACGCGCGAGTCGCGCCTCTTCGACTCCACGGGCGCCTATGTGCGGCGCAACGCCGGCTCGATCCTGCGCATCTACGCCCGCTACGAGCCGCTGCGGGTGTTCGCGACCGCGGGAGCGATCGTCGCCGTGCTGGCGCTCGCGGCCTGGATGCCGTTCCTCCTCGACTGGATCCTCAACGGCGACAGCACCGGGCACATCCAGTCGCTGATCCTCGGCGCGGTGCTGTTCATCGCCGCCATCCAGCTCTTCGCTCTGGGCGTGATCGGCGACCTGCTCGCCGGCCAGCGGGTGATGACCCAGCGGGTCTTCGAGCGGGTGCGCCGGGTGGAGCTGGCGCTCGGGGTCGAGCCATCCCATTACGAGTCCGACTCCTCGCGCGACTGATGGCTGAGGAGAGGACAGCGCAGGCCGCGCCAGGCGGAAGCATCAGCTCGGCCGACTATGGCAAGTTGGCGAGCTTCCTCGCGATCGGCGTCGGGATGACCGGCCTCATCACCTACGTCTACTTCTTCATCGCCTCGCACGTGCTCTCCAAGCCCGACTACGGGCAGATCACGGTGCTCTGGTCGGCGGTCTTCATCACGATCTCGACGCTCTACCGGCCGATCGAACAGCTCCTCTCCCGCCACATCTCCGAACACCGGGTGAAGGGCGAGCCGATCGGCGAGGCAATGCGGGTGGCCGTAACGATCCAGCTCGGGCTCGGGATGCTCTTCGCGGTGCTGGCCCTGGTCCTGCGCGGCCCGCTCCAGGACGGCCTGCTGGAGGGCAACGAAACCCTCTACTGGGTCTTCTTCTCGGCAGTGCTGTTCTACGCAGCGAGCTACTTCGCCCGGGGCTTCCTCGCAGGCAGCCGGCGCTTCGGCCTCTTCACGGCCCTGATCCTCTCCGAGTCGGTCTTCCGCACCTCCTTCGCGGTGCTGGTCGCAATCGGCCTGCTGAGCGGGCAGTCGGCTGTCGCGGTCGGGATAGTCGCCGCCCCCTCGCTCTCCCTGCTGGTCGTCCCGCTCGCCTTCGCCCGCCGCGCCCAGGCGGCCGCACCGGCCCAGCTCGCCGACAAACCCTCCTCCGGATTCTCGCTCGCACACGGCAGCGGCTTCGCCGCCGCCGTGTTGCTGATCATGTTCAGCGAACAGGCCTTCCTCAACGCCGGCCCGCTGATCGTTCGCGGCCTGCAGGGCGCCGCCGCCGCCGGCTTCATCTTCAACGTGCTGATGATCGCCCGGGCCCCCCTGCAGCTGTTCCAGGCGGTCTCGACCAGCATCCTCCCCCACCTGACCAGCCTCCACACCAGCACCGCGCCGGACAGCGAGCGGGAGTTCCACCGCTCGGTGCGAATGGTGCTGATCGCGATTGCCGCCTTCACGGCGCTTGCGGCGCTCGCCATGCTGGTCGCCGGCCCACAGCTGATGCAACTCGCGTTCAGCAACAAGTTCACCTACGACCGTGCGGGCCTGCTCCTGGTGACGCTCGGCATGGGCCTCTACCTCTCCTCTGTGACCGTCAACCAGGCCTGCATCGCGCAGGGCCAGGTGCGGCGGGCCTCGGCGCGCTGGATCGGCTGCGCCGCGGCCTTCGTCGCCTGGAACTTCCTGCCACTGGTCGGGAACGAGTTTCGCCGCGTGGAGGTCGGCTTCACGCTGTCCGCAGGCCTGCTGCTGGCGCTGCTCTTCCTGATCTATCGAAAGCCGCACGAGCGGGCCGAGGACGTTCCGGAGGCGGGCTCGCCGGAGGAGCTGGAGCTCCGCCTGGCGGCGGTCGACGAGTCCACCTGACGGCCGGAAGCCACCTGACAGCCGGAAGGATTGACCATCTAGGCTGCGGCCGATGAGCGGAAACGACGCCGAGCTGATCCTGATCGGCGGCGCCCTGCTCACCACGGCGATCGCGGCTGCCATGCTTGCCAACCGACTCCGCGTCCCGGGGCTGCTGCTGTTCCTCGGCCTGGGGATGCTCGTCGGCTCGGACGGAATCGGCGGGGTCGAATTCGACAACGCCGAGCTGACCCGCACGCTGGGGACGATCGGGCTCGTGCTGATCCTCTTCGAGGGCGGCCTGACGGCCGGCTGGCACGAGATCCGGCCCGTGCTCGGGACGGCCATCGGCCTCGCCACCCTGGGGACGTTCCTGACCGCGATCGCGACCGGCCTGGCGGCGGTCTGGATCTTCGACCTCAGCACCCTGCAGGGACTCATCCTGGGCTCGGCGGTGGCGGCCACCGACAGCGCGGCGATCTTCGCCGTGCTGCGCGGCTCACGACTCGAGCGGCGGCTGGCCAGGACGCTGGAGGGGGAGTCGGGGATGAACGACCCGGTCGCCCTCCTGCTCGTCGTCGGCTTCGGGGACTGGATCGCCGACCCCTCCTACGGGGCCCCCGACATGCTGGCGCTCTTCGTCGTCAAGCTCTCGCTCGGCGCCCTCTTCGGGCTCTGCCTGGGCTGGCTCGCGCGCGGCGCGATCCGCCGTATCGAGCTGCCGACGCAGGGCCTGTACCCCGTGCTGACCATCGCTGTCGCGGCGCTCTCCTACGGGATCGCGGAGAGCCTCGGCGGCTCGGGCTTCCTCGCCGTCTACATCGCGGCCCTCGTGCTGGGCACCGGCTCGACGCCTGCGCGCAGCACCATCGTGGCCTTCCACCAGGGACTTGGCTGGGTGGCGCAGATCGGGCTCTTCTTCGTCCTCGGCCTGCTGGTCTTCCCGAGCGAGCTCTGGGGAGTCGCGGGCGAGGGGCTCCTGCTGTCGGCGCTGCTGATCGTCGTCGTCCGCCCGCTGGCGACGATCCTGGTCACGCTCCCCACCCGCCTCAGGCTCTCGGAGAAGACGATGCTCGGCTGGGCTGGGCTGCGAGGGGCGATCCCGATCTGGCTCGCGACCTTCCCGGTCGTCGCGGGCGTTGCGGAAGCGGACCTGATCTTCAACGTGGTCTTCTTCGTGGTCGTCACCTCGACGCTCGTCCAGGGAGCGACGATCGAGCCGCTCGCCCGGCGCCTCGGGGTCACCAGCACCGAGCGGGCGCTGCCCCAACCCGTCGCCGACATTGGGATCATTCGCGAGCTGGGCGGTGAGCTGATCTCCTGGCGGGTGCGCAAGGGCGACGCCGCCGCCGGATTGCTGGTCCGGGAGCTGGGCCTTCCGCGCGAGGCGCTGGTGCACCTGATCGTCCGCGACGGGAGGGCGATCGCGCCGCGCGGCTCAACTCGGATCGAGGCGAACGATGAGCTGCACCTGATGGTCGGGGAGAAACGGCGCGGCGAGGTCGAGCACCTCACCCGCCTCTGGCGAGAGGGGCCGCTGGGCGAGCCGGCGCCGATTCTGTTGCCGCTCCGCGGGGCACCACAGGTCTTCACCGTGCGGCCAGGTCACACCCTCGACGGCGATCCCGGGGCGCCCGAGCAGGTCGACGGCATCGCGGTGCGGGCCCGGATTCGAACCCGCCGCGACGAGCCCGGGGCGCTGGTCGCGCTCGCCGACGGCCGCTTCGCGATCACCGGGACCGGCCACGTCGCGCTCGGCGGGCGCAGCGCCCTCGTGGACTGGTGCACGCGCCGCGCACGCCGACCTGGAATTGCCGAGGCCGAGCGCTCCTGGTGGCAGGAGGCGGCAGGGGCTTTGGTGGTGCCTCTGGCGCGCCCTGAGAACCTCCGGTAGGGGCGCGGGAACCTCCGGTAGGGGCGCGGGAACCTCCGGTAGGGGCGCGGGAACCTCCGCCTGGCCTAGGAAGCGCCTCCGGCAGGGGCCATCAGCCCCTCCAGCCGCTCCAGCGCCCCCGTCTCCCCCATCGCAACCAGCACGTCGCCATCGCGCAGCACGGTGTCCGCCGGCGGCTGCGGTTGAACGGTTCCGTCGCTGCCGCGGAGGGCAACGATCATCGACGAGCCCCGCACCTCCTCCAGCGTGCGCCCCGCGGCCTGGCAGCCAACGATCACCTCGATCTCCTCCATCCGGTACTCGGGGGCGACCTCGACGACGCCCGTCACCTGCGGGTGCAGGGCGAAACGGACCATCTCCGAGCCGCTGGCCCTGTAGGGGGACACGATGCGGTCCGCGCCGGCGCGCCGCAGCTTGCTCTCGGAGTCTTCGACGCTTGCGCGGGCGACGATCGTGATGTCGGAGCGCATCTCGCGGGCGGTCAGGGCGATGAAGATGTTCTCAGCGTCGGAGTCGACGCACGCCATCACCCCGGCGGCGCGCATGATCCCGGCGCTGCGCAGCACCTCGTCGTCTGACGGTGGGCCCTCGACGAAGGGCGCACCCATCGCTTCGGCGCGCTCGCGAGTGTCCGCCGGGTTGCTGTCGATGACGACGAACTTGCGCTGCGCCGCCCGCAGGTCCCGGGCGGCCTGCCTTCCGACCCGGCCGAAGCCGCAAATCAGTATGTGGTCTCTCAGCGAATCGATCTTCTTAAGGGCCCTTCTCTCCTCGAGCAGGCCGGACAGGTGGCCGGACACGAAGAACTCGGTGACGGTTACCAGCGCATAGAAAAGCGTACCCACGCCGAGGACGATCAGCACCACCTTGACGATCTGGCCGGCGGTGCTGGCCGGCTCCGGTATCGAGCCCACCGTTGCCACGGTGTCCAGGGCCCAGATGAACCCGAACCCGACCGACGTGCCCTCGGTGAGCACGTAGCCGATCGTCCCGGCGGCGAGCAGGATGCAGATGGCGCCGACGAGAATCGTGAGCCGGTCGACGAACTGGAGCAGCTGGCGGCGCAGCGCCGCGCGGGTCTCGCCCAGGCCGGGGTGAGTGGCGATCTGGCGAAGCCCCGAGCGCCTCAGGGACAGCCCCGGCAGCTGGGCCGGATCGCTCACCGCCAGCCCCGCTCAGGCCGCTCCCGCGGCCCGGACGATCTCCGCGTAGGCGGCGGCGGGGTCATCGGCGCCGAAGACGGCCGAGCCGGCGACGAACAGCGAGGCGCCGGCCTCGGCGACCGATCCGGCAGTCGAGGCGTCGATGCCGCCGTCGACCTCGATCGTCGCCCCGCCGGCAAGCGGCGCGAGGCGGGAGATCCTGCCGGGCGAGCCCTCGATGAAGGACTGGCCGCCCCAGCCTGGATTGACCGTCATGCAGAGGACGATGTCGGCGAGGTCGCGCAGCTCGCCGATGGACTCGGCCGGAGTGCCGGGATTGAGCGCGATCCCGGCCAGGCAGCCGAGCTCGCGGATCGCGGCCAGCGTGCGGTTGGCGTGCGGAGTCGCCTCCTCGTGAAAGGTGATCGAGTCGGCCCCGGCCTCGGCGAAGGCTTCGATGTGGCGCTCGGGCTGCTCGATCATCAGGTGGACGTCCAGCGCCCCCCCGGCCGCATGAACCTCGTCGGCGATCGAGGCGGCAACCAGCGGGCCGATCGTGATCGGCGGTACGAAGTGCCCGTCCATCACGTCGACGTGGATCACCCGAGCACCCGCCTCCATCACCTCATCGACCTGGGCGCCGAGCCGGGAGAAGTCGGCTGAAAGGATCGACGGCGCCACGCGCCGCTCCGCGAGGAGATCGGCCAGCCGCCCGCTCATACGGGCCTCAGCATCGAGTCTCCGCAAAGCTGACAGATCATGTCCTGGCTGCTGCTCATCCGGGCAATGGTTTGGTGCTCTCCGCAATTGGGGCACTGCGACACCAGCTCGAAGCGGCGCAGACAGTACACGCAGCGGAAGCGGCCCGGCAGTTGGGTCGGTCGCAGCCACGGCTCACCGCAACTCGGACAGGCCGGGCGGCGCAGGGTGCTCTCCCCCTCGGTCATCGGTTCGCATCATCCCGGGTCATGGGGCCATCATCCCGTCTCAGGCGGCAGATGAAGAAACCGGTCGTGCGATCGCGATCGGGGCGCAGCTGCAGGCAGCGCGAGTCGTGCGGCGAGGAGAGCGCCGGAGCGCGGGCCCCGAGGTCCTCGACGCTGAGGGGCGGGACATCGCCGGCGGCTGAGGCCTTCAGCAGCGCCGCGATCGCGTCCTCGTTCTCACGGCGGGAGATCGTGCAGGTCGCGTAGACGAGCACCCCGCCCGGCCGGAGCACCGCGGCCGCCCGGGCGAGGATGTCTCGCTGAACCCCGGCCATGCGAACGATCGCCCGCGGCGACTTGCGCCAGCGGGCATCCGGCCGCGAGGCCAGCGCGCCGAGATCCGAGCACGGCGCATCGACCAGGACCCGGTCGAAGCCGGGCGCCATGTCCATCTCCTTCACGTCGGCCTCCACCACCGTGACGCTGCGCAATCCAAGGCGCTGCGCCTGCGCCGCCACCTCCGCCGCCCTGGACGGGTCGAGCTCCACCGAGATCGTCTCTCCGCGATCGCCCATCCGCGCCGCGATCTGGCCCGTCTTGATCCCCGGCCCGGCGCAGAGGTCGAGGAGGTGCTCGCCGGGCTGCGGGTCGAGAACCTCGGCCACGGCCGCCGAGCCGCGGCTCTGCGGCGTCAGCTCTCCGGCGGCAACGCGCGCGGCGACGGCCTCACCGGTGCGCCCCTCCACGACGATCGTCTCCGGCGGCGCCAGCGGCCAGGCGTCCTGCGGCGCCCGCACCCGCACGCCCGCCTTGCCGAGCGCCGCGATGGCCGCCTCGCGGTCCTGCCGCAGCAGGTTGACGCGCAGCGCGACCTCCGCGGGCTCATTGCAGGCGGCGAGCAGAGAGCGCGCCCCGCCCGTGCCCAGCTCCTCCCACCACATCCGAGCCAGCCAGAGCGGCGCCGAGTGGGCCGTTGCGGCGCTCTCCGGAGTCGAGTCGTCGTCGAGCAGGGCGGCGATCAGCTCGACGCGCTCCCTGGCTGCCCGCCGCAGCACCGCGTTGACCAGGCCGCAGGCGTGCGCGGCGCCAGACTCCCTGACGAGCTCGACCGCCTGGTCGACGGCGGCGTAGTCGGGGGTTGCGTCGGCGAAGAGAAGCTCGTAGAGGCCGAGCCGGAGGCCCGCGAGGACGGGTGGGTCGAGGAGCCGCAGGGAGCGCTCGGCGAGCCGCTCGATCGCCGCGTCGCTGGTGCCGCGCCGCTGGACGGCCCCGTAGGCGAGGCGCTGGGCCTGGGCACGCTCGCGCCCGGCGAGCTGCCGCTCGCCGGCCACCTGGCGGAAGACCTGCTCGGTGTGGGCGTCCCGCTCGAAGGTCGCCCGGATCACCTCGAAGGCAAGCGCTCGAGCTGGGGAGATCGCCGCGGCGGCTCTCGCCGCGCTCACAGCGCCGGGACCGGGTGGCCGCGGAGGTAGGCGTCCACCGCCATCGGCCTGCCCCCGGAGGGATGGACAACATCCAGCCGCAGCGCCCCCTGGCCGCAGCCGAGCAGCAGCGCGCCCCACTCGGCGTGGATCTCGCCCCCGGTGACGCTGACGTCCACGGCACGTGCCCGCCGCACCCCCAGCCTGTCGCCGTCGCCGATCTCGAGGTAGGCGCCGATGTGAGGGGTCAGGGCGCGGACGATCCGCGCCAGCTCGACGGCGGGCCGGGCCGGGTCCAGGCGGCGCTCGGCAGGGTCGATCTTCTCCGCGTAGGTCGCCCCGGCCTCGTCCTGCTCCTCGAAGCGAAGCCGGCCCGCGGTCTGCAGGTCCAGGGCCCTGACCAGCAGCTCGCCACCCAGGTCCTGCAACTTCCCCGACAGCGTCTCGTAGTCGTCGTCGGGATCGATCGCAACCTCCTCGCTCAGGGCGACCGGGCCGGAGTCGAGGCCGGCGGTGACCCGCAGCACGCTGACGCCGGTGCGGTCGTCGCCGACGATGATGGCGCGCTCGATCGGCGCCGCCCCGCGCCAGCGAGGGAGCAGGGACGGGTGCACGTTCAGGAGAGGGAACTCCGACAGCAGCGGCTCGCGGATCAGCTGGCCGAAGGCGCATACTGCCACCGCCTCGGGCCGGACCGCGCGGATCCGCTCGAGCGCCGCGTCGTCGTTGACGTTCTCGACCTGCAGCAGCTCGATCCCGAGCTCGCCGGCAGCCGCGGCAGCGGGTGGAGGAAGGGTCCTGCGCCCGCGTCCCCTGGGACGGTCGGGAGGGGTGACGACGAGCACCGGGCGGTGCGGAGAGCCAGTGAGCCGGCGAAGGACGGCCGCGGCGAAGTCCGAGGTTCCCAGATAGACCGTTCTCACGCGTCGGTTCGCGGCTCGCGATGCTCCCCAGGGCTGTGGACGCCCTCCTCGCCCTCCGCGACCGGGCTGTAGCTGCCACCTTCGCGCAGGGCCCGCAGTGCGCCCTTGCGCTGCTCACGCGGCGCCCGGTCGAGAATCAGAACCCCGTCGAGATGATCGATCTCGTGCTGCAGCACGCGCGCCTCGAGGCCCGAGGCCTCGAGCGTGACCGCCGCGCCGTCCACGTCGAGGGCCCCGACCCGGACATGCAGGGGCCGCTCGACGTCCATCGAGACCCTGGGCAGGCTGAGACATCCCTCTTCGGCGACGACCTCCTCTGCGGAGCGCCACTCGATCTCGGGGTTGACGAGTGCGGTGGGCTCGCTATCGGAGCCCGCCTGGAAGACCAGCAGGCGACGCAGGATCCCCAGCTGAGTGGCGGCCAGGCCGACCCCCATCCCCTCGCGCATGATCCCGATCATCCGCTCGACCTCCGTGCGCAACTCGGCGCCGACCGCCGCGACCGGTGAGGCCCTGCTCTTCAGAACCGGGTCACCGAACTTCACAACCTGGGCAAGGGCCGCTTCCCTGCGCTCCAGCACCCCCGCGTCGATGCCGTCGCTCCCCGCCTCTTCGGGCCTGACAGACTGCTCGTCGCTCACAGAACGATTGTATGGATCGTCCGGCGGCTACTGCGGATCGACGTCGACGGCGATCGCGACATCGCGCAGCGAGCGCTTGGACGCCAGCCGCTCGACGGTATCGCGAACGGTGGCAACCGTGGCCTCCCGGTCCCCGGCCTTCATCAGGAGCCTGCGCCGGTGACGGTTGCGAACGCGGAACATCGGCGCCGGGCCGAGCAGCTCGGTGTCCCCCGGCAGGCTCTCCGCGAGGGCCTCGGCGAGCTCCGTGGTGGCCTCCTCGAGCCGCTGCTCGGACTCCGCCTTGAGCACGATCCGGACGAGGTGGGAAAACGGCGGGTAGTTGAGCTCGCGGCGGCGCTCGATCTCCTCCGCGAGAAACCCGGCCGCGTCGTGGTGGGCGGCGTGGGCAATGCTCGGCTCTTCCGGCGCCAGCGTCTGGACCATCACCTCCCCCCCCGCCTCGCCGCGACCGCTGCGGCCGGCCAGCTGAGCCACCATTGCGAACGTCCGCTCGCTGGCCCGGAAGTCGGGGAAGCGCAGGGTCGCGTCCGCGTCGATGATCGCGCTCAGCGTCACCTCCGGAAAGTCGTGTCCCTTGGACACCATCTGCGTCCCAATCAGAACGGCGCTGGCCACCTCCCCGAAGCCGGCCAGGATGCGGGCATGAGAGCCCCGGATGGCGGTCGTGTCGGAATCGAGGCGGAAGACGGACATCGGGGCGAGCCGCTCCGCCAGCAGCGTCTCGATCTGCTCGGTCCCGGCTCCCGCCCGTGACAGCGTCGTCGAGCCGCAATCCGGGCAGGCCGTCGGCAGCGGCTCGGACTGTGCGCAGTGATGGCAGACAAGCCGGCCGGCGCGGCGGTGGACGATCAGCGAGACGTCGCAGTTGGGGCAACCCCAGTGGTGACCGCAGGAACGGCAGGTGAACCAGGGGGCGAATCCGCGGCGGTTGACCATGACGATGGCCTTGGCACCACTGCGGCGCACCTCCTGCAGGGCCTCCCAGGTGGCCGGATGCAGGGGACCGGAGCGCGGGTCGGCCGATCGCATGTCGATGACCTCGACCGGCGGCATGCGGCGCCCGTCGACGCGGCGCGGGAGCTCGACCCTCGGCAGCTCCAGCCACGACTCCGGCCTGGGCGTCGCAGTGCCGGCAACCAGCGCCGCGCCGCATTCGGCGGCGCGGCGGCGAGCCACGGAGCGGGCGTCGTAGCTGGGATCGCCCTCCTGCTTGTAGGAGGCATCGTGCTCCTCGTCGATGATGATCAGGCCGAGATCGCGGACCGGGGCGAAGACCGCCGAGCGGGGACCCACGCAAACGCTCGCTTCGCCATTGCGCAGGCGGCACCACTCGTCGTAGCGCTGCCCCGGCGAAAGCGCTGAATGCAGAACGGCGAAGCGATCGCCCAGCCGCGCCCGGAAGCGCGCCACCGCCTGCGGGGTGAGCCCGATCTCGGGGACGAGGACGATCGCCCCAAGTCCGCGCTCCAGCGCCGCCTCCACGGCCGCCAGGTATACCTCGGTCTTGCCGGAGCCGGTGACGCCGTGCACGAGCAGCTTTCGAGGCGCGCCGGTCTCACCATCGAGCGCGGCCACGATCCGCGCGACCGCGTGGATCTGGTCATCCAGCAGCTCGGGGCGACCCGTCTCGGCGCCCACCGAGAGGTGGCCAGGCCGTCGGTGAACGGGGGCGCTGCGCGTCACAACCAGGCTCCGATCCTCGAGCCTTCTCAGCACGCTGCGATCCGCACCGACGTCGGCGGCCAGCTCCCCAGCCGACATCTCACCCGCATGCAGCGCTTCCAGCACGGCCCGCTGACGGGCTCCCAGGCGACGTCCCCCACTCAGCGCCTCGTCACCCGCCGGGGAGATCGTGACGCGAAGCTCGGTCTGCGAGCGAGTCCGCTGGCCGCCGACGCCGGTTCCCGGCGGCAGAACGAGCTGCAGGCCCCGGGACGGCGTCGAGCAGTACTCCTCCGCAACCCAAAGTCCGAGCCGGACCAGGTCGGGCGGGACTCCTGACTCGAGCGCCTCGAGTGGCTCCGCGAGCCGCTCCGGC
This sequence comes from uncultured Solirubrobacterales bacterium, assembly GCA_963707965.1. Taxonomy (GTDB): domain Bacteria; phylum Actinomycetota; class Thermoleophilia; order Solirubrobacterales; family 70-9; genus VRUE01. The sequence continues at coordinate 109,902 of CAVPRR010000006.1, read as the reverse complement.
GGCAGCTCCGAGGCCTCTGCCAACTCGACCACGACGCCGAGCACGCGGCGCCTCGCAAACGGCACCCGCACGAGGCTGCCGACCTCGAGATCGGCCATCGCAGCGGGCAGGCGATAGTCGAACGGGCCGCGCAGGGCGCGGGCGGTCGTCAGCGGCTCGATCTTGGCTATGGACATTTGATTCACGGTATGGAGGAGCGCGGACACCGGAGATATGCTGCCCAGCGATGGGCCTCCACCTCAGTCCAGACGAGCAGGTGATCTTCCAGGGACACCCCTCCTGGCGCGCAATTCTCGGCTTCTACCTGAAGGGGATTCTGATCGCTGCGATCATCGGCGTGCTCGCCTCGCTCTTCGGAGCCGGTGGTGGAACCGTCTTCGCGGTCGTTTTCGCGGTGATCTGCCTCGCCGTCCTGACCGGCTTCGTGAAGCGCATCGCGACCACCTACACGATCACCAGCCGCCGCCTCAACATCAAGCGGGGCATCGTCTCGCGGGAGATCCAGGAGACCCGCCTGGAGCGCGTCCAGAACGTGAACTACCGGCAGTCCGTCTACCAACGAATCATGCAGATTGGCGACGTCGACTTCGACACCGCCGCGACCGACGACTACAACTTCGTCTTCGCCGGCGTGGCCAACCCCGACGAAGTCGTGCACCGGGTCGACCAGGCAACCGGCGCGTCCTCGGCGGGAACGCACGGCCTCGGCGAGGCCCAGCCTCCCGGCGGCTGAGATTGCGTCCACCACGCCCGAGGCGCTGGGAGCGACCCCGGCGCGACCCGGCTGTCCGAGCGACCGGTCAGACGGGCGTGGTTGCCGCCGCCGCCGACTCGGACGCGCTGCGCAGCGCGTCCGCCCGGTCGGTCCTCTCCCACGTGAAGTCGGGGTCCTCGCGGCCGAAGTGGCCGTACGCAGCTGTCTTCTCGAAGATCGGCCGGTGCAGGTCGAGATAGCGGCGGAAGGCGCCCGGCCGCAGGTCGAACTCGGCTTCCACGAGGCGCGAGATCTCCGCATCGGGGAGCTTGCCCGTCCCAAACGTCTCGACCATCAGCGACACCGGGTGCGCCACGCCGATCGCGTAGGCGACCTGGACCTCACAGCGCTGAGCCAGCCCCGCCGCAACCAAGTTCTTCGCGACGTGGCGGGCCGCGTAGGCAGCCGAGCGATCCACCTTGGAGGGGTCCTTCCCGGAGAAGGCGCCGCCGCCGTGGCGCGCCATGCCGCCGTAGGTGTCGACGATGATCTTGCGGCCGGTGAGGCCAGCGTCGCCGACCGGGCCGCCGATCACGAACTTGCCGGTGGGGTTGACGAGGAAGCCCTCGCGCAGCTCGGCCTCGTCGAAGAGGCCGGGGGCCTCGGCCCCAAGCACCGGCAGCACCACGTGCTCCCAGAGGTCCGGCTTGATCGTCTGCTCGGACTCCACGTCCGCCGCGTGCTGCGTCGAGATCAGGAGCTTCTCCACCCGGACGGGACGCCCCTCGGCGTAGCGGACCGTGACCTGTGTCTTGCCGTCCGGCCCGAGGTAGTCGAGCGTCCCGTCCTTGCGAACCGCCGCGAGGCGTTCGGCCAGCCGGTGGGCGATGTGGATCGGCATCGGCATCAGCGCCTCTGTCTCGTCGGTCGCGTAGCCGAACATCATGCCCTGGTCGCCGGCACCGGCGAGCAGCAGTTCGTCGTCCGTGTCGGAGCCGACCCGCGTCTCGTAGGCGGCATCGACGCCCTGGGCGATGTCGGGCGACTGCTTGTCGAGCGAGACGAGGACCGAGATGTGGTCGCAGTTGTAGCCGTAGTCGCCGTGGTCGTAGCCGATCCGGCGGATCGTCTCGCGGACGATCTCGGGGACGTCGAGGTGGACGGCTGTGGAGATCTCCCCCGAGACCACCGCCATCCCCGTGTTGACGAGGGTCTCGCAGGCAACGCGACCCTCGGGGTCGCCCGCCATCACGGCGTCGAGGATCGCATCGGAGATCTGGTCGCAGACCTTGTCCGGATGGCCCTCGGTGACGGACTCGGACGTGAAGAGGTACTCGCCTTCGGCGAGCGGCTGGCTATCTGACATAGGGGAATCTCCAATCGACATGCGCGAAGCCTAGATGAATGATTCCAATTCCCGCGCCGACGGCTGAGGGGCGCCCATCAGCGCCGCCGCCCTGAGTGGGGAACGAAATCGATTACCAGCGGGACGCCCTCCAAGCCGTAGGCCTCCCGCATCCTGTTCTCGAGATGGTAGGCCCAGTCGCGATTGACGAGGCGACGGTCGTTGACCTGGATCGCGATTCGCGGTGGGCGCTCGCCCACCTGCGCGGTGTAGTAGAGGCGGAGGCGACGGCCGCGACGGGACGGCGGCGGATTCGCAGCGACAACTCCCGCAACGAAGCGGTTCAGCTCCGGGGTCGGGATCCGCTCGGCTGCGCGCTCGGCCAGCTCCAGGGCCCTGGGCAACAGCCTGTCGACGTTGCGGCCACGTGTCGCCGAGCAGGTGATGACCGCCGGGCGCAGGCGCAGCTTTCGCTCAACCCGGGCGCGAGCGTCGTCGATGTCGGTGGTGGAGATATCCCACTTGTTGAGGGCGAGCAGCGTCGCGCAACCGGCGCGCATCGCCAGCCCCGCCACGCGCAGGTCCTCGGCGGTGACACCCTCGGATGCGTCGCAGACGACAAGGGCGACATCGGCGCGCTCGACCGCCCGCTCCGAGCGCAGCTGGGCGTAGTAGTCGACGCTGCCGGCGACCTTCGAGCGGCGCCGCAGGCCGGCTGTGTCGACCAGGACGACCGGGCGCCCATCGACCTCGAGCTCGGTGTCGATCGCGTCGCGCGTCGTTCCCGCCCGCTCCGAGACGATCACGCGCTCTGCACCGAGGAAGGCGTTGACCAGCGAGGACTTCCCGACGTTGGGGCGACCGATGACCGCAACCCGCGTCGGCTCGCCGCCGTCCTCGCGCTCGGGGCGCTCGCCGAACAGCTCCACCACGCGGTCGAGCAGGTCGCCACTGCCCAGGCCGTGGGTGGCAGACACCGCCAGCGGCTCGCCCAGGCCGAGCCCGTTGAACTCGGCGACCAGGTACTCGTCGCCGGGGCGATCGATCTTGTTGACAGCGACCAGGACCGGTGTGTCGCTGCCCCGCAGCGTGCTCGCCAGATCGGCGTCCCCGGCCCGAACCCCCGCCCGGGCATCGACGACCAGCAGCACGACGTCGGCCTCGGCGATCCCGAGACGGGCCTGGCGCTGAACGTCCACGGCCAGCTCACCCTCGTCTCCGACGTCGATCCCGCCCGTGTCGAGCAGCTCGAAGGCGACGCCGTTCCACTCGCACGGCACCCGCTTGCGGTCCCTCGTGACTCCGGGCTGCGCGTGGGTGACCGCCTCGCGGCCCCGGGCGAGCCTGTTGACCAGCGTGCTCTTGCCGACGTTGGGGAAGCCGACCACGGCGACGGTCGGCACACTCACGCCAGACCCCTCTCGCGAGCCTGCTCGACAACCCGATCGACCACCTCGTCGAGCGCCAGCCCGGTGGTGTCGATCTCCACGGCATCGGGCGCGGCGCGCAGCGCACTGTGCTCCCGGTTCTCGTCGCGGGCGTCTCGCTCCCGCTGAGCAGCCAGAACCGCGGCCTCGTCCTCACCCGTTTGCGCGGCGCGGCGCCGGGCGCGCTCCTGCGCGGAGGCGGTCAGGAAGACCTTGAGCGGCGCCTCCGGGCTGACCACGGTTCCGATGTCGCGGCCCTCGGCGACAAAGGAGCCCGCCGCGATCATCCGCCGCTGCAGGGCAACCATGGCTTCCCGCACCCGCGGGTGGACCGATATGCGGGAGGAGGCCTCGGTCACCCGCGGCTGGCGGATCGCCGTGCTGACGTCTCCCCCGTCGAGCTCGACCCGGTCGCCGTCGAGACGGATCGCCACCGACCGCGCAACCTCCCCCATCGCGGCGTCGTCGCCGAGGTCGGCGTGGCGCTCGATCGCCGCCAGCGCCACACACCGGTACATCGCCCCCGAGTCCAGATAGACGAAGCCAAGCGCCCCCGCCACGGCGCGGGCCACGGAGGACTTGCCGGCCCCGGCGGGCCCGTCGATCGCAATGACCATAACCCGCACAGTCTCGCTGTTTGCGGTTGCGCGAGGATCGGCGACGCCCGCCCCGGCCTCCGTGATCCAGGCGCGCCGGCTAGGACGGACTAGGACCCCATCAGCGAGGCGAGGTCGGCCTCGAAGCGCGGATAGCTGATCGCAGCGGCCTCCATCCCCGCCACGTCGACCCCCCGGCGCGAGGCGAGGCCGGCAATCGCCCCCAGCATCGCGACCCGGTGGTCTCCGCGGGGGTCGATCGTCCCGCCCTGCAGGCCGTCCCCCCCCTCGATCCGGATCCCATCCTCGGTCGGTTCCACCCTGGCGCCGAGCGTCGCCAGCGCCTCGCTCACGCTTGCGATCCGGTCGCTCTCCTTGCGCCGCAGCTCGGCCGCATCGCGGATCGTGGTCTCACCCTCGGCGAAGCAGGCGACAAGCGCGATGAGCGGGAGCTCGTCGATGGTCAGCGGCACGTCGCCGCCACCCACCTCGGTCCCGCGCAGCTGCGACGACCGAGCCCGGATCTGACCGCTCGGCTCGCCCCTGCCTGCGGGCTCGGGCTCGACATCGATCTCCGCTCCCATCCGCTCCAGGATCGGCAGCAGCCCGGTCCGGGTCGGGTTGAGGCCAACCCCGGAAAGGGTGACGTCGCTGCCCGGAACCAGCAGCGCAGCGACGAGCGGAAAGGCGGCTGAGGAGAAGTCTCCCGGCACGACGATCTCGCCGGGCTCCAGCCGCGCGACCGGCCGCACCGAGATCACCGTGCCGTTCCGCTCGACCGTCGCACCCGCCGCGGCCAGCATGCACTCGGTGTGGTCGCGGCTCGGAAGCGGCTCCGCCACCCGCGTCTCGCCCTCGGCCAGCAGGCCGGCGAACAGGAGGCAGGACTTGACCTGAGCGCTCGCCACCGGCAGCTCATAGGAGATGCCGCGAAGCGGGGCGCCATCGATCCGCAGCGGCGGCAGGCGGCCGTCCCGGCAGCGCAGCCTCGCCCCCATCTCGTGCAACGGCTCGACGATCCGATCGACGGGACGGCGCCGGATGGACTCGTCGCCGTCGAGCGTCCACGTCCCCTGCTGCTGCCCGGCCAGCCAGCCGGGGAGCAGCCGCAGCAACGTCCCGGCGTTGCCGACGTCGACAGCGGCTTCGCGAGCGCCGTACAGTCCGACTCCCCGCACGCGCAGCTCCGGCGCGATTGCGGCGCCGGCGCCATCGACCTCGGCGCCGAGTGCCTCGATCGCCGCCAGGGTCGAGCGCGTGTCGCCCGAATCGAGATAGCCGGCGATCCGCGTCTCGCCCTCTGCCATGGCCGCGATGAGCGCGGCCCGGTGGGAGACCGACTTATCGGGCGGCGGGCGCAGGGTTCCACGCAGCGGGCCGGCGGGGTCGAAGCGGGTCGCCATCCGCCCCTACTCCCCGGCGCCGAGTGCGGTCACCGTGTGGCCCAGCCCGCGCACCAGCGTTGCGGCGCGCTCCGCCTGCTCGTCGCCGACCACCCACAGCGAGATCGCCCCGGACGTCATGTCCGGTGCGGGGTACAGGGCCATGTCCTCGATGTTGACGCCGGCCTCCCCCAGCGCAAGGGCCAGCTCCGCGACGGTGCCGGGCCGGTTGGCGACGACGACGCGGAGCTCTCGCAGCGGCCCGCCGGCCAGTTGGGTCTCCAGCAGGCGGCGCCGGTCAGCCGCCGCGGCTGCATGCCAGGCGGCCACGGGCTCGCGTTCCCCGGCTCGGATCAGCTCAGCGGCCTCGTGCAGGCGGGTCACGACCGCATCGATCGCCTCGGCAACGGCCTCGCGGTTGGTCGAGAAGATGTCTCCCCAGATGGCCGGGTTGGCGCCGGCGACCCGGGTCGTGTCGCGGAAGCTCGGGCCGACCTCGGGCATCCGCTCCGAATCGCGGGTCAGCTCCGCCGCCGCCTGGCCGACAAGCACGTTGGCAACCACGTGGGGAAGGTGGCTGACCGTCGCCATCAGCCGGTCATGGGCCTCGGCGTCGATCGCCTGCGGCCGCGCGCCGAGACCGGCGACGGCTCGCTGCAGGCGGTCGTAGAGCAGGCCGCTGGAGCGCTCGGTGGGGGTCAGGTACCAGCGGGCCCCGTCGAGGAGGTCATCGCGGGCGTTCTCGACCCCGGAGGTCTCGGCGCCGGCAAGCGGGTGCCCGCCGATGAAGCGCTCATCGGCGCCCAGCGCGGCGACGATCTCCCGCTTGGTGGAGCCGACGTCGGTGACCACGGCATCGGGGCCGCACGCATCGAGTGCGCTGCGGGCCAGCTCGGGAAGCGCCGATACCGGGGCCGCGCAGAAGACCAGCTCAGCACCCTCGCAGGCAAGCGCAACCGACGTGGCCCCGCGATCGAGGGCGCCGGCCTCAACCGCCTGCTCCACCGTCCGCGGCTCGGGATCGAAGCCGGTTACCTCGCATTCGAGCCGTTGCCGGAGAGCGAGTCCGATCGAGCCGCCGATCAGGCCCACCCCGAGGACTGCTGCCCTCATTCGCCGCGCCGTGCTCGAACCGCGCCCGCAAGCTCGCGAAGCAGGGAGACCGTCGTGTCCCAGTCGATGCACGGGTCGGTGACCGACTGGCCGTAGACGAGCGCCTCACCGCCGTCCAGGTCCTGGCGACCCGAGACCAGGAAGGACTCCAGCATCAGGCCGACGATCGCCGCGTTCCCGCCGGCAACCTGATCGGCGACGCTCTTCGCCGCGGCCACCTGCTGCGCGGGGTCCTTTTCGCTGTTGCCGTGGGAGGCGTCGATCACGACCCGCTCGGGCAGCCCCGCCGCCTCGAGCAGCTCCAGCACGCCGGCAACCGCACCGGCGTCGTAGTTCGTGGTGCCGTTGCCGCCGCGCAGGATCACGTGCCCATCGGGATTGCCGGTCGTGTGGAGAATGGCCGGTGCGCCGTTGTCGTCGATGCCGGCGAAGGCGTGCGGCACCGCCGCCGCCCGGACCGCGTCGACGGCGACCTGCACGTTGCCGTCGGTGCGGTTCTTGAAGCCGATCGGCATCGAGAGGCCCGAGCCAAGCTGGCGGTGGATCTGGCTCTCGGTCGTGCGGGCCCCGATCGCACCCCAGGTGACCGTGTCGGAGATGTACTGCGGCGTGATCGGGTCGAGGAACTCGCAGCCGATGGCAAGATCGAGGTCGAGCACCTTGAGCAGCAGCGTGCGGGCCATGCGCAGGCCGGCATTCACGTCGCAGGAGCCGTCCAGGTGGGGGTCGTTTATCAGCCCCTTCCAACCTGTGGTGGTGCGCGGCTTCTCGAAGTAGACCCGCATCGCGATCACCAGGTCGTCGGCGAGCTCCCCCGCCGCCTGGCTGAGCCTGCCCGCGTACTCGAGCGCAGCATCGACATCGTGGACGCTGCACGGGCCGACCACGACAAGCAGCCGGTCGTCGTCTCGGCTGAGGATGCTCCCGACCTCGGCTCGCCCGCGCACCACCGCCCGCTCGCGTTCCTCGCCCAGCGGCAGGTCGGCGAGCAGCCCGGCAGGCGGGACCAACTCCACGATCCGCTCGATCCGCTGGTCGCGAACCAGATCTCGCGTCCCGCCCTGCATTCCGATCATCATCTTGCCGCCACCTTTCTCCACACCTGAGACCTTACTTTCCAGCGGGATCTCGCCATGCGAGCGCGTGCATCGCGGATCGCGCGAATCGGGAGTGGGCGTCCGGCCAAGCGCTCTGTCTGGTTGCGGCTCGCCGCCGCGGGGCCGGACGCCTAGCTAAATCGCCAGAAATAGGAAGCACGGGCAGGGCTGAGCGCGGCACCGGCGGCGCACGGGCGACTCATGCTGTGGCCTGCTCGCTTCACTGCAGAACGTTGTAGCAGGTGGAGCCCCGTTAGTCGAGGATCTCGTCGAGGGCCGCAAGGAACCGGTCGTTCTCGGCGGGGGTGCCAAAGGTGACGCGGATGTGGCCGGGACCGCCAAGGGGCGTGCCCGGGCGGACCGCGATCGAGCGCTCGCCGAGTCCAGCCACGACCTCTTCCTCGCCGGCCTCGCCGAGGTCGATCCAGGAGAAGTTGGCCTCGGTGTCGGCCGTGCGGAGGCCCCTCTCGCGCAGCGCCTCCTGCACGCGGATCCGCTCGGCAATCGTCTTCTCCACGCGCTGCTCGACGTCGTCCTGATGCAGGATCGCCTCGGCGGCGGCCGCCTGAGCGAGAGCGTTGACGCTGAACGGCTGGCGCACCGCATCGACGGCAGCGCGGAACTTGGCCGAGCCGATCGCGAAGCCGACTCGCAGCCCCGCCAGCCCGTAGACCTTGCTGAAGGTCCGCAGAACGACCAGGTTGGGGAGCCCCGCGAGCAGGTCGATGGTCGTGTCCGGGTCGTCGTGGGTCTGGAACTCGACGTAGGCCTCGTCGAGCACCACGGTCACGTGGCCGGGCAGGCGCTCGCAGAAGGCGGCGACCTCCGCGGCCGGCAGGTGCGTGCCCGTCGGGTTGTTCGGGTTGCAGACGATGACCAGCTGGGTGGCGGCGGTCACCTCGGACTCCATCGCGTCGAGGTCGTGGACGTATCCGTCGGCAAGCGGCACCCGAACCTCACGCGCATCGGTCAGCGCCGCCAGGTGCGGGTACATCGAGAAGGACGGCCAGGCGTAGAGGATCTCGGCGCCGGACTCGCAGAGCGCCACGGCGGCAGCGAGGAGGATCTCGCAGGAACCGTTGCCGACCGCGATCCGCCCCGGCTCGGTCTCGTAGCGCTCGGCGATGCGCTGGCGCAGCAGGGTCGCGCCGGGGTCCGGGTAGCGGTTCATCGCGCCGGCGGCGCTGCGAATGGCCTCCACCACCTTCGGGTGGGGCGGAAACGGCGACTCGTTGGAGGCGAGCTGAGCAATGCCGCTGGCGGCAATCGCCTCGGGCGCCTTGCCGGTCGGAACGCCGGCCTGGTAGCCCGGGATGCGGGCGAGCCTCTCCGCGAACGTGACGGTCATGGGTCCATTCTGGCTGACACGACCCTCAGAGGGATGGTCACCTGGTCAGAGGCTTCTCTCATGCCGGCCCGAAACATCCTTTCCACGCGCTCCGAAGCCATCCTTTCCATGTAATGCGTGGAAACGGTGTTGCGGGCTAATGCGTGGAAACGGTGTTGCGGGCTAATGCGTGGAAACGGTGTTGCGGGCGCGGGGGCCTCCTACTGGGCGGCGTGGAGGTCGGAGCGCAGCTCCTGCGTGGCGCCCAGGTAGGCGTGGGCAGGCGCGTGACCGACCGGGGCGTAGTAGTGGACCATGGCCCGGATCACCCGCTCCATCGAGTCGGGAACGGGGATCTCGCGACAGCAGAGCAGGGGGACGGCCTCGAGACCGAGACCGCGGGCGGCGACAGCGGGGAACTCTGCATCCAGGTCGTCGGTCGTCGTGAACAGGCAGCTGACCAGGGCATCCGGCGCAAGGTCATTTCGCTCCAGCAGCGCCCGCATCAGCTCAGCCGTTGCGGCGAGGATCGCGCTGGCCTCATTCGCCTCGGCCTGGACGGCCCCTCGAACTGCAAAAAGTCGCTCTTCGCTCATCGGCCGCCGCATCTTCCCAGAGTCCAGGCCGCATCAAGCCTCTAGCAGTGGCGAAGAGCGGCAACCTCCTCGTCGCCGAGCCGGCGCGCCTCGCCCTCGGCCAGCCGGCCCAGCTCGATCGGCCCGAAGCGGACGCGGCGCAGCGCGACCACCGCATTTCCCACCGCCTCGGCCATGCGACGGACCTGGCGATTGCGCCCCTCTCGCAGGACGATCTCGACCTCCCGCTCGCCGAGCCGCCGCACCTCGGCCGGCGCAGTCGGGCCATCGTCGAGCTCCACCCCGCCGGCCAGGCGCCGCAGGTCCCTCGAGGACGGCGGGCGGCGCAGCGCCACCCGGTAGGCCTTCGCCACCCCGTAGCGCGGGTGTGTGAGCCGGTTGGCGAGCTCGCCGTCGTTTGTCAGCAGCAGCAGGCCCGTCGAGTCGACGTCGAGCCGGCCGACCGGGTAGAGGCGCGCACGGGAGTCGACCAGGTCGACCACAGCCGGCCTCCCTCCGGGCTCACGTGCCGTGGAAACGACGCCGGGTGGCTTGTTGACGGCCCACACCTCGCGCGGCTCCGCCGAAACAGGGCTTCCATCCACCCTCACGTCGTCGCCCTCCGCGACGTCCAGTGCAGGGTCTGTCGCCACCCGGCCCCCAACGGTCACCCGTCCCGCGGCAACGATGCGCTCCGCGGCACGGCGCGAGGCGACGCCGCTGTGCGCGAGGTACTTGGCGAGGCGCACGGGCCGCCTACTCGGCGCGCTGCTCCCCGGCCTTCAGCAGTCGCTCGCGCAGCTCGCGCTCGTCCTCGGGAGTGGGATCGAAACGGGAGGGATCGGGCAACTGATCGAGGCCGGAGATGCCGAAGAGCCGCTCGAAGAGCTCCGTGGTCTTGAAGAGGGCGGCGCCGAATCGGGAGCGCCCGGACTCTTCGAGGAGGCCGCGCTCGGCCAGCGTCTGCACCGCCGACTCCGAGGAGACGCCGCGGATGCGCGCCACCTCGGGCCGCGAGACCGGCTGCAGGTAGGCGACGATCGCGAGCGCCTCCGCCTGCGCCTGGGTGAGCGGTGGGGTCCGCGGCTTGGCGAGCAGCCGCCGCGCGGCCTCCTCGCTGGCGGGATCGCTGGCAAGCGCAAACCCGCCGGCCACCTCGCGCAGGACGATGCCCCTACTTCCCTCGGCAAGGTCTTCGCGCAGGACGTCTATCGCCTCGGCAACCTGGCCCTCGGTGGCCTCGGTCGCCGCAACCAGGTCGGCGGCGCTGACCGGCTGCGCGGAGAGGAAGAGGAGCGCCTCGATCGTGCGAGCGAGGTCCTTCACGCCGTCCCCGCCTCCTGCCGGTGGATCGCGATCGGGCCGAACGGCTTGCTCTGCTTCCAGGTCACCTCGCCCTTCCTATACAGCTCGAGCAACGCAAACAGGGTCACCGCCTGGGTGAGGCGGTCCTCGCCGCCGAACTGCTCGTCGAAGTCGATGCAGGGGTTGCCGGCGAGGGCCTCGCGCAGGGCGCGCAGCCTCCTCTCCAGCGATACGGTCGGCCGGATGTGGCTCGTGTCGAGCGGCGGCGGGGCCTCCAGCAGGTCGCCGAGTGCGCTGCCGAGCTGCTCGGCGTCATAGACGGCCGTGGCCGCCTCGACTGCGATCCGGCGGAGCTCGGGCGGCAGTGGCGCTGCCCGGTAGAGGTACCCCCGCCCCGCCTCGAAGCGCTCGCCGAGCATCGCTGCGGCGTCGCGGTAGCGCCGGTACTCGAGCAGCCGCGCCAGCAGCTCCTCGACCGCCTCCTCGGGGCCGAGCTCCTCCAGCTCCTCGTCGGCGCCGGGCAGGAGCAGGCGCGACTTCAACTCCAGCAGAGCCGCGATCAGGACCAGGAACTCGGTCGCAACCTCGAGCTCCAGCTCCCCCTCCCTCTCCAGATGCTCGACGTAGGCGACCACGACCTCGCCCAGCTCGACCTCCAGGAGGTCGACCTCCTCGCGCAACACAACCGCCATCAGCAGGTCGAACGGCCCCGCGAAGACGTCGAGCTCGAGGTCCAGCTCCGCGACGGTCACCGGCCCAACTTACCGCTGGGGGCCGATGCCCATCCGGTCGCGAACGTCAGCAAGCGTCTGCGAAGAGATCGAGCGCGCCTTCTCGGCGCCGGCCGAGAGCGCCGCCTCCAGGGCCGTCTCGTCGGGCCGAAGCTCGGCGTAGCGCTCGCGCACCGGGGCGAGCAGGTCGACCACTCCCTCGGCGACGGCCTGCTTGAAGTCGCCGTACCCGGCGCCCTCGAACTCGCGCTCGACCTCGGCAGGGTCGATTCCACGGGCGACCGCGAGGATGTCGATCAGGTTGGCGATCCCGGCCTTCTCGGGGCCGCGGACGACCTCGCGGCCGGAGTCGGTGACGGCGCTGCCGAACTTCTTGCGGATCGCGTCGGGCTCGTCGAGGACGAGGACCGTCCCGGCCTCGGTGCCGCCCGTGGTCGACATCTTCCGCTCCGGATCCTGCAGGTCCATGATCCGGGCGCCGACCTCGGGGATCCGCAGCTCCGGCACGACCAGGGTCTCGCCGAAGCGCTCGTTGAAGCGGCGGGCGACCTCCCGCATCAGCTCGACGTGCTGGCGCTGATCGTCGCCGATCGGGACCTCGGTGGCGCGGTAGGCGAGGACGTCGGAGGCCATCAGCACCGGGTAGAAGAAGAGCGCCGCCGAGACCAGCTCGCGCTGTTTCGAGGACTTGTCCTTGAACTGGTGCATGCGGTTGAGGTCGCCGTGTGAGGTGACGGCGGAGAGCAGCCAGGTCAGCTCGGTGTGCTCGCGCACGTCGGACTGGCGGAAGAGGATGCAGCGGGCCGGGTCGAGCCCGGCGGCGAGCAGGATCGCGGTCGTGTCATAGAGCCGCTCGCGCAACTCGGCCGGGTCGTAGGCGACCGAGATCGCGTGCAGGTCGACGATGCAGAAGATCGCCGGGTCGCCGCGGTCCTGGCCCTCGACGTACTGGCGGATCGCGCCGATGTAGTTGCCGAGGTGCTTGCGGCCGGTCGGCTGGATGCCGGAGAAGATGACGGGAGAGCTCATCGACCAGCAGCCTAGTTCGAGCGAGCGCTGATCGCTTTGACCACAGCCCGCTGGGGTCAAAGCGCGCAGCGGCGATCAGGCGGGCTCGGGAGCGCGCGCATCCAGTGCGGCAACGGGCACGCCATCAGCGCAGTCGCAATCGGCGCCATGGCCGCACTCACCCGCAGCGACCGCACCGCCGGCGGGCACGGCCTCGAAGCGGCGGCGCGGGTTGACGATGCCGACGCCGGATACCAGGCCCCCGGCGATCATCAACAGGCCGGCGATAAGGACGCTGAGGTGGAAGGCGGAAACCGACGCTTCGGCGGCGATCAAGCGCACGAGCCCCGCCTCGGCCGGCGGCAGCTGCTCGACGGCGGGCACGGACAGCGGCTGGTCCCTTGCGTCCGAGAGGGCCCTGACCATGACCGGACCGAGCGCATTCGGCCTTTCCTCGATTTCCCCATCGATCCGAGCGCTGAAGCTGGCCGCGATCACGGCGCCAAGCACAGCGATCGCGAGTAGACCCGCGACCCGTGAGATGCCGTTGTTGATGCCCGAGGCGATCCCGACATGGCGCTCCTCGACCGAATCGAGCACGGTTGCCGTCAGCGGCGCCACCGTCGCGGAGAGACCAAGGCTGAAGACGAGAACGGCGGGCAGCACGTCGGGGAGGTAGGCCGCGTCCCGGCCGACCCGCAGGAGCAGCAGCAGACCGAAGCCGGCAACGATCGGCCCGGCGGTCATCGGCAGGCGCGGGCCGGCGCCAGAGGCGAGCCTGCCGAAGCGCGGCGAGAGGAAGAAGAGGACGATCGAGATGGGCGTCGTCGCCAGCCCGGCCTCCACGGGCGAGTAGCCGGCCACCTGCTGGAGGAAGATCGTGATGAAGAAGAGACCCGCGATCAGACCGGCGTAGGCGACGAAGGTGGTCAGGTTGGCGACCCAGAAGTTGCGGATCCTGAACAGCGCCAGCTCGAGCATCGGGTGGCGGGTGCGAGCCTCATGCGCGACGAAGAGCGTCAGGCAGGCAACCCCGACGGCGAGGGGCACCCGGACGATCGCGTCGCCCCAGCCGTGGGTCGGCTGCTCGATCAGGGCGAAGACCGGGCCGGCCAGTCCCACGGCGGAGAGCCCGATGCCGAGCCAGTCGATGCCGCGGAAGGCCTCCGTGTCACGGCTCTCGCGCACCGCGCGCAGGGTCAGCGCCACGGTGAAGGCGATCAGGGGAATGTTCAGCCAGAAGATCGCCCGCCAGGAGAGCGCCTCGACCAGCGCCCCTCCCCCCGCCGGTCCGATCACGACGGCGATCCCGGTCCAGGCGGTCCAGGTGCCGACCGCCTGGCCGCGCGCCGCGCCCGCGAAGGTCGCAGCGATCAGCGCCAGCGAGCCGGGCACCAGCAGCGCCCCCGCGATCCCCTGCAGGGCACGGGCGCCGATCAGGAACTCAACCGAGGGCGCGACCGCGCAGAGGGCCGAGGTCGCGGCGAAGCCGAGCAGCCCCATCGCGAACATGCGCCGCCTGCCGAACTGGTCCCCGAGCGAGCCGCCAACCAAAAGCAGTGAGACCAGGGCCAGCATGTAGGCCTCCACGACCCACTGCTGCCCGGCGAGCCCCGCGTCGAGATCGTCCGCAATCGAGGGCAGGGCGACATTGACCACGGTGGAATCCAGGAAGACCACCGTCGAGCCGAGGATCGTCGCAACCAGCGTCAGGCGCTGCTGCCGGGTCACCGCGAGCGATTCTACGCGGCGCGCCATCCCGTCCTGCCGCCTTCAGGACGTGACGGCGGGACCTCCAGCGCCTCCTCGCCCGTACGAAGGGAAACGGCGCCAACGGACGACGTGTTCGAGATCGGCGAGGCTCTCCGCTTCGCAGGCCGAGTCGGGGGACGATTCCGCTCACCCAGGTAGTGGTGCTACCTGGGTGGAGGGAATTGGCTCCCGGCGAAGGGGTGCGGAATGCAGAGGCCGGCGAGATCGGGGGATTGAGGCTTTAGTCCTCGAGCAGCTCGCGGAGCTGCTGCGCAGGGGTGAAGAAGTTGCGGTAGGCGAGGCCCGTCGCGACCACGGCGGCTATCGCGACGCTGCCGAGCAGGGCGTAGAGGAGGATCAGCTGGAGGCGAACCGCGTCGGTCGGGTCGGCACCGGCAAGCAACATCCCCACCATCGTCCCCGGGAAGAAGATCAGCCCGGTCGTCTTGGTCGAGTCGACAAGGGTGATCATCCCCGAGCGCAGCGAACGGCGCACGATCGGAGCCGCGGCCTCGCGAGCGGTCGCCCCGAGGGCCAGGGTCGCCTCGATCCTGGCCCGCGAGTCCGCCATCTCGTCGCCGAGCCGGTTGAGGGCGACGGCCGAGGCGGTCATCGCGTTGCCGATCACCATGCCGCCGACGGGAACCAGGTAGCGCGGCGTCGGGTCGAAGACGCCCAGGGCGACAACCAGCCCGAGTGTCGCCATCGCGGCGACGGCGAGCGCAATGAGCAGCGGCCAGAAGGCGCCAGGGACCTTCGTGGCACGGCCCCGGGCGGTGAGTGCCCCGAACAGAACCATCACCGAGAGCAGCGCCAGGACCAGCCAGATCGTGTCCGCCTCGAAGATCAGCTTGATCGCGTAGCCGATCGCGGTGAGCTGGACGAAGGAGCGGACCGTCGCCACCGCGATGTCGCGCTCGAGGTCGGCTCTGCGCCAGAAGGAGATCGCCACGGCGAGGGCGACCAGCGCCAGCGCGGCGGCGACCTGGCCGAGCGACACGTGGATCGAGGTCGTCATGCCAGCACCGCCTCCAGCGGGCCGGCGGCGACCGTCCGTCCCCCATCCATCCGCACCACCCAATCGCTCAGCCGCCGCGCCTGCTCGGGGTCGTGGCTGACCACGACCAGGGAGATGTCGAGCTCGCCTCGCAGCTGGGCCAGGGTCGCCTCGATCGCGTCGCGGGTGGCCTCGTCGAGCGCCGAGGTCGGCTCGTCGAGCAGCAGCACGCGCGGCTCCTGGATCAGCGACCGCGCCAGCATCGCCCGCTGCTGCTCGCCCACCGAGAGCTTGGAGACATCGCGCTCGGCGAAGCCGGGATCGAGGCCGGCGAGCCGCAGGCAGCGCTCCGCGTCAAGGTCCGTACCGGCCAGCTCGGCCGCATAGCGCAAGTTGGATTCGACTGTCCCCTCCAGCAGCGCCGGCAGCTGCGGGACCAGCGAGACCTCCCGACGCAGCTGCAGCGGGTCGTACCGGTCGAGCGGCCGGCCCTCGTAGGAGATCGTCCCGGCGTCGGGGTCGGCGAGGCGGTTCAGCAGCCGAAGCAGGGTCGACTTGCCCGCGCCCGAGGGGCCGACGATCGCCGTCGCCCCAGCGGGTATCTCGGCGCTGACCGACTCCAGCACCCGGCGGCCGCCGCGGGAGAGGCTGACATCGCGAAGCTCGAACAGCACGCGACCATGATCCACCACGCCCCGGCACAAGGCCCCCCGCGGCCGCAAGAAGCCTCCCGCGGCAGTGGCCGGTGGCGCCAGGCGGGCCCCGACTGCCAGAATCCCGGTAGGTGGTTCACTGATGGCGAGAGCGATCTGGAGCGGCTCGATCAGCTTCGGGCTCCTCAACGTGCCCGTGAAGCTCTACAGCGCGGTTGCCCGGCGTGGCATCTCGCTGCGGGAGATCCGTGAGTCCGACGGCGCACGCATCCGTCACCGGCGGGTTGCGGAAGGGACGGACAAGGAGGTCCCATATGAGGAGATCGTCAAGGCCTTCGAGATCGCCCCTGACCGCTACGTGCCGCTGACCAAAGATGAGATGGCGGGCCTGGCGCCGGAGAAGACCCGTGCGATTGAGGTCCTGGACTTCGTAGAGCTCGGCGAAATCGACCCCATCTACTTCGACAGCCCGTACTACGTCGGACCGGCGGAGGGCGCCGAGAAGGCCTATTTGCTGCTCGCCACCGCGATGGAGGAGTCGGGCAGGGTGGCGATCGCCCGCTTCGTCTTCCGCAACAAGGAGCACCTGGCCGCGCTCCGCCCGGCGGGAGGGGTGCTGACCCTCACCACGATGCGCTTCGGCGACGAGATTGTGTCTCCCGGGGAGCTGAGCGACGTGCTTCCCGAGGAGGAGTCGAGGGCCGGCAGCCGCGAGGTCGAGATGGCCGAGAAGCTGATCGACTCGCTGACCCGCGACTTCGATCCCTCCGCCTATCGCGACGAGTACCGCGAGGAGCTGCTGGCGCTCGTCGAACGCAAGGCGGAGGGCAAGGAGGTCCTCACCGCCCCCGTCCCCGACGAGCTGGCGCCAACCGGTGCACCCGACCTGATGACCGCATTGCAGGACAGCATCGCTGCGGTCAAGGGCAAGGGCGACGGCAAGCCCCGCAAGCGGGCCGCGAAGACGCGCAAAGCCGGGCCAAGACGCTCCTCCTCTCGAGCCGGGTCGAACGCCTCGAAATAGCAGTGGCCCCCAGCCGCCAGGTCGAGGTGGATGGACGTGAGCTGAAGCTCACCAATCTCGACAAGGTCCTCTACCCGGCCGCCGGCTTCACCAAGGGCGAGATGGTGGACTACTACGCCAAGGTGGCGCCGGTGCTGATCCCGCATCTGGCGGGCCGGGCGGTCACGCTGCGCCGCTTCCCTGAGGGCGTCGAGGACACCGGAGCGGCCTTCTTCGAGAAGCGCTGCCCGAAACATCGCCCGAAGTGGGTGAGGACCGCCCGGGTGGAAGCCGGTCCCCACGCCGGGAAGATCGACTTCTGCGTGTGCGACAGCCTGCCGACGCTGATCTGGATGGCGCAGCTGGCGGCGATCGAGCTGCATCCCTCGCTCTCGCGCTCACGAGCGCCGAAACGGCCCACCGTGCTCGCCTTCGACCTCGATCCAGGGCCGCCGGCCGACATCATCGATTGCTGCCGAGTCGGCCTGCGCCTGCGCGAAATGTTCGACCACTTCGGCATCGAGTGCTTCCCGAAGACCTCCGGCTCGAAGGGCCTGCAGGTCTACGTCCCGCTCAACGGCAGGACCTCATACGAGGTGACCAAACCGTTCGCGAAAGCGATCGCCCAGTTGCTCGAGAGGCAGACACCCGGCGAGGTCGTGTCGAAGATGAAGAAGGTTGAACGGAAGGGCAAGGTCTTCGTCGATTGGTCGCAGAACCACCAGCGCAAGACGACGATTGCGGTCTATTCGCTGCGCGCCCGCGAGCGCCCCACCGTCTCCACTCCGGTGAGCTGGAACGAGGTCGAAGGCGCGCTTGACCGCGACGACCGCGAGTGCCTGGTCTTCGAGGCCGCTGAGGTCCTGGAGCGCGTCGACCGCCTCGGCGACCTCTTCGCCCCGGTGCTGGAGCTGAAGCAGGCCCTGCCAGACCTCTAAGAACCTGGCTCAGGCCCCGCGCACCGCTCGTTCAGCTGCCGACCTTGAGCAGTCTTCGCGACGGCTGGCACATTTCCGAGACGCATTGCGCCTGCGCACAGTCCGGACAGAGGATTTCTCTCGTCTGGTGGTGATAGGCGACCTTCTGGTTCAGAAGCTGCTTTCCGCAGCCCTTGCATTCCGCCTCGCGTGCCGCCAGCGTCCACCACCAGCCGTTTCTTGCTCGTTGCTTCTTGGGCTTGCCTGGCCGGCCACGTTTGTCGTCGGCCCGGATCGACCGCCCAGATGCTTCGTCTATCCGCCAGTCCCGCCATCGTTGATGATCTCGCTTAGCCACTGCCGCACGCCACCTCCTGTTGAGACGGGGCCACCTTGGACACACCGAGGTGAGGTATGCCTTTGTGGCAACTTGGAGGCCCGTCCCGGACCCCCCGCCCAATGCGGACGGGGGACGTGGGACGGGTCTCTGCCTCAATCATTGAATTAGTTGGACGTTTAAGGGCTGTGCACCGAGGATTCGCCCCCCGGCGCCACTCGGCCCGGGGACCGCAAGCCGGCTGGCGGTCCCCGGACAGCTCAGGGACGGGTGAACCGCGCCGGGCGAGCTCAGCTCAGGG
Organism: uncultured Solirubrobacterales bacterium; assembly: GCA_963707965.1. Lineage (GTDB taxonomy): Bacteria > Actinomycetota > Thermoleophilia > Solirubrobacterales > 70-9 > VRUE01. Next base: position 91,342 of record CAVPRR010000006.1, on the reverse strand, counting down.
ACTGGCGGACGACGGGGTGCCGGGTGGCTTTGACCTCGTCGAGGCGGCGGACCGGCGTTGTGTAGGGCGCCTGCTTGGCGATCTCGGGGTCGTCCTCGGCCTCGGCGAGAATCTCCTCGACCGCATCGGCGAAGGCATCGAGGCTCTCCTTGGTCTCGGTCTCGGTCGGCTCCACCATCAGCGCCTCGTCGACCAGCAGCGGGAAGTAGACGGTTGGGGGGTGGAAGCCGAAATCCAGCAGCCGCTTGGCGAGGTCCAGGGTGGCGAGCCCCAGCTCCTTCTTCATCGGCCTGCCGGAGAGGACGAACTCGTGCATGCAGTGGCGGTCGAACGCGACGGGCAGATGCTTTCCTGCGCGGCCCTCGGCGAGTCGCGCCTTCAGGTAGTTGGCGTTCAGCACCGCGGTCTCCGAGGCCTCGGCAAGGCCGTCGGCGCCGAGGCTGAGGATGTAGGCGTAGGAGCGGACGAATACGCCGAAGTTGCCCTGGAAGCCGCGCAGCCTGCCGATCGATTTGGGCCGGTCGTACTCCAGGTCGTAGAGAGGACCGCGCTGGCCATCTGCCTCGCCCCGTTCCCGTTCGGCCTTCCGCCCCTCGCGCCGCACCACCTGCGGGCGTGGGAGGAAGGGCTCGATGCGCTCCGAGACGGCGATCGGGCCGGCGCCCGGACCGCCGCCCCCGTGCGGCTGGCTGAACGACTTGTGAAGGTTGACGTGGACGATGTCGAAGCCCATGTCGCCGGGACGCGAGTGGCCCATCACGGCGTTCAGGTTGGCGCCGTCGTAGTAGAGGGTTCCGCCGGCCTCGTGGATCAGCGCCGCGATCTCAGCGATGTTCTCGTCGAAGAGGCCGAGCGTGTTGGGGTTGGTCAGCATCAGGCACGCGACCTCCTCGGAGACCTTTGCCCGAAGGTCGTCCATCTCCACCCCGCCGCGCTCGTTGGTCGCAACCTTCACCACCTCAAACCCCGCCATCGTCACCGAGGCCGGGTTCGTGCCGTGAGCGGTGTCGGGGGCGAGGACCTTTGTCCGCTGCTCGCCGCGATCCGCGTGGTATGCGCGGGTCAGCAGCAGGCCGGCCAGCTCCCCGTGGGAACCCGCCGAGGGCTGCAGGCTGACGTGGGGCAGGCCGCAGATCTCGGCCAGCGAGCGCTGCAGGAGCCACATCAGCTCCAGCGCGCCCTGGGCCCGGCGCGGGTCCTGCGCCGGGTGCAGACGGGCGTGGCCCGGCAGTGCCGCGACCCGCTCGTTGAGGCGCGGGTTGTGCTTCATCGTGCAGGAGCCGAGCGGGTAGAAGCCTGTGTCGAGGTCGAAGTTACGGCGCGAAAGGCGGTTGTAGTGGCGGACGATCTCCGGCTCGGCGACCTCCGGCAGGCGCGGCGGCTCGCTCCGCAGCAGCCTGGCCGGGATCAGCTCCTCGAGCGGGCGCTCCGGGACCCCGGACTCCGGCAGGACGGCCGCCCGGCGTCCGGGCTTCGAGCGGTCGAAGATCGTCTGCGCGCGTTCGCGCTGCATCGGCGTCTCACTCGCCGGCATCAGCGGACCTCCTGGGGCTGTGGCGACTTGGCGTCGCCATGCGGCACCAACCCCCCACACTCGAGAGCCGCGGCGCCGAGCGCCTCGGCGAGGGAGTCGATCTGCTCGCGGCTGCGGCGCTCGGTGATGGCGACCAGCAGCCCATCCGGATGCTCGGGGTAATCGCGGCCCAGCGGATAGCCGGCCGCAATGCCGTGTTCGGCGCAGTGCTCCAGCACCGGCTCGACCGGAGCGTCGAGGCGGATCGCGAACTCGCGCACGACCGGCGCCTCGTGCAGCAGCTCGACCCCGTCCACCGCCGCCAGCAGCCGGCGCGCGTAGGCGGTGCGCTGCACGAGCAGCTCGCCCAGCTCGCGAAAGCCCTCGCGGCCGAGCCAGGCGAGGTGGACCATCGCCGCGAGCGCGTTCAGCGCCTGCGCGGTGCAGATGTTGTTGGTCGCCTTCTCGCGGCGGATGTGCTGCTCGCGGGTCTGCAGGGCGAGCACGAACCCCCGGCGCCCGTCGGCATCGTCGGTTTCCCCCGCGATCCGGCCCGGCATTCGGCGGATCAGCTCCTCGGTCCCGCAGAAGAACCCGAATGAGGGGCCGCCGAAATCGAGCCGGTTGCCCAGTGGCTGGCCCTCGCCGAGGGCGATGTCGACACCGCACTCACCCGGCGGCCTGAGGATCCCGAGCGTCATCGGGTCGACCGCAACTACGACCAGCGCCCCGTGCTCCCTCGCGGCGGCGCCGAGAGCCTCGACATCCTCGACGGCACCGAGGAAGTTGGGGTTCTGGAGGAATACGGCAGCGGTCTGCTCGTCGACGGCGCCGGCAAGGGCGACGGCATCGGTCGCGCCGGCCTCCAGCCCAACCTCGACGACCTCGGCGCCGTAGCCCTCCGAGTAGGTGGCGAGCGTCTCGCGGCTGTGCGGGTGGACGCCGCGCGAGACGACGAAGCGGCGGCGCCCGGTCGCCCCCATCGCGAGGTAGCCGGCCGAGGCGACCGAGGAGGGCCCCTCGTACAGCCCGGCATTGGAAACCGGGAGCGCGGTCAGCTCCGACATCGCCGTCTGGAACTCGAACATCGCCTGCAGCCCACCCTGTGAGATCTCCGGCTGGTAGGGCGTGTAGGGGGTGAGGAACTCGGAGCGCTGGGTGATCGCGTCGACGATCGCCGGCACGTAGTGGTCATACATCCCCGCCCCGAGGAAGCAGACCTGCTCTTCGGCATCGGCATTGCGAGCGGCAAGCGCAGTCAGCCGCTCGAAGACGTCGGCCTCGCTCATGCCGGGCGGCAGGTCGAGGGCACGGCCGAGCCGCAGCGGCTCGGGGACCTGCTCGAACAGTTCGCCGGCCGTCTGGACGCCGATCGCGGCGAGCATCTCGGCCCGGTCCGCGGGCGTGGCGGAGGTGTAGCGCGTCACGCAGCTAAGGCTACGCAAGCCAGGGGCGGGGACACGTCAATCGCTTTCCAGCACCTTGCGGTAATCGGCCGCGCTCAGCAGCTCGTCCGCCTCCGCCGGATCGGACAGTTTGACCTTGACCAGCCAGCCCTCGCCGTATGGCTCCTCGTTGATCCGCTCCGGGGCATCGGCCAGCGCCTCGTTCACCTCGACGATCTCCCCCGACAGCGGGGCTATCACGTCGGAGACCGCCTTCACCGACTCGACCTCGGCGTAGCCAGAATCCTTCGCCACCGTCGCACCGGCCTCGGGCGGATCGAAGAAGACGACCTCACCGAGGCTGTCCTGGGCGTACCAGGTGATCCCAAAGCTCGCCGTATCCCCGTCGATCCGGGCCCAGTCGTGCTCGGGGTGGTAGATCAGATCGTCTGGGTAGGTCTCCTCGGACAAGGTCAGACTCCTTTCAGGGGCGGGCTCGCATAGAGGGGCTTGGACGCTATCCGGGCTGGACGGCGCTTGCCGCGCACGTCGATCTCGACCTCGCAGTCCGGCTCGGAGAGATCCGACTGAACGTACGCCATGCCGATGCCGACCTCGAGCGAGGGCGAGAAGGTGCCGCTGGCGACCACGCCGACCTGCTCGTCGCCGAGCAGGACCGGATTGCCCTGCCGCGGGATGCCCGCGCCCTCGATCCGAAAGGGGGCCAGCCTCTCAACCGTCCCCTCCGCACGCGCCCGGGCGATCGCCTCGGCGCCGATGAACCCGGTTCGCTCCTTGCAGCACCACCCAAGCCCGGCTTCGATCGGGTTTCGATCCGGGCTGAGCTCGTTGCCATGCAGGGGAAGGCAGGCCTCCAGGCGCAGCGTGTCGCGAGCCCCGAGGCCGCATGGCACGGTGCCCGCGTCAAGCAGCTCGGCCCAGATCGCCGCCGAGACCTCGGGATCGATCAACAGCTCGACGCCATCCTCGCCGGTGTAGCCGGTGCCGCATACAAGCGCCGGCCGGTTGCCGATCCGTGCCGCCTCGACGCACATCCGTGCGGGCAGCTCGATCCCAAGCGTGCGCGCGACGACCTGACGCGCGTGCGGCCCCTGCACCGCCAGCATTGCGTAGCGGTCCGCGACGTCGCGAACCGCGACGTCGAGGCCCCGGCTCCAGCGGCCCAGCCAGGCGAGGTCCGCCTCGTGGTTGGCGGAGTTGGTGACGATCAGGTAGCGGTCGCCACCGAGCCGGTATGCGATGAGGTCGTCCAGGACGCCTCCCTCCTCGTCGCATAGGCACGAGTACTGGGCGCCTCCAACCGCGATCGCTGCGACGTCGTTCGAGAGCACGCGCTGCAGGAACGCGAGCGAATCCGGGCCCTCGACCTCGACCTCCCCCATGTGGGAGACGTCGAAGACGCCCGCGTGGGTGCGCACCGCCGCGTGCTCCTCGCGAATCCCCTCGTAGGACACGGGCATCTCCCACCCGGCAAACGGCACCAGCCTGGCACCGAGCTCCGCGTGGCGCCCGTGGAGAGGCGTGTGTCTGAGGGCGGCCGCGTCGCTCACGCGCGGCAGCGTATTGCAGCGGTGGCGAGCTCAGAGTCTGCCTCGAAGCCCCCCACGCACGCAGGGTTATGAAACGGGCGCTCAGCCTCAATCCACCGAGATCGGTCGCTTGAGGCTCAGTCCTTGAGGAAGCCGGGCACGTCGATGTCGTCGTCTGAAACCCGAAGTTTGCGGATGTCGGTGTCCTCCGCCGAGATCCGCGGGCGACTCTCGTAGCGACGGCGAACCCGCTGCGGGGAGCGGGCCAACAGCTCGAAGCCCTCGAAGCCGGTTGCGATCACGGTGACGCGAACCTCGTCGCGCATCGACTGGTCGACAACCGAGCCGAAGATGATGTTGGCGTTGTCGTCCGCCTCTGCCTGGACGAGCTGCGCCGCCTCGTTGACCTCGAAGAGCCCGAGGTCCTCGGGGCCGGTGATGTTGAGCAGCATCCCGGTCGCCCCCTTGATCGACTCCTCGATCAGCGGCGAGGTGATCGCAGCCTTGGCGGCGTCCGCCGCCCTCGCCTCGCCGGAGGCGGCTCCAACGCCCATCAGCGCGGAGCCGGCGTCGCGCATGATCGTGCGGACGTCGGCGAAGTCAAGGTTGATCAGCCCGGGGATCGTGATCAGGTCGGTGATGCCCTGGACGCCCTGGCGCAGGATGTCGTCCGCCTGGCGGAAGGCATCGAGCACGCTGGTGCGCCGCTCGACGGCCTGCAGGAGCTTCTCGTTGGGGACGATGATCAGGGTGTCGACGTTGTTGCGCAGCTTCTCGATGCCCTCGAGCGCCTGCTGCATTCGCCGTTTCCCCTCGAACTCGAATGGCTTGGTGACGGCGCCGACCGTCAGCGCGCCGATCTCCTCCTTGGCGATCTCGGCGATGATCGGCGCGGAGCCCGTTCCCGTGCCGCCACCCTCACCCGCAGTGACGAAGACCATGTCGGCGCCCTTCAGCGCCTCCTTGATCTCGTCGCGGCTCTCCGCCGCGGCGCCGGCCCCGACCTCGGGATTCCCGCCGGCGCCCAGGCCGCGCGTCAGCTCCTGGCCGATCGAGAGCTTGATGTCCGCGTCACAGGCCTGCAGGGCCTGCGCGTCGGTGTTGACCGCCACGAACTCGACGCCGCGAATTCCGGCGTCGACCATGCGGCTGACGGCGTTCGTGCCTCCGCCGCCCGCTCCAACGACCTTAATCACCGCCAGGTAAGTGGATTCCATCTCCCGATTTCTCCAGATCGCCAGCCGTCAGTTGGGGCTGGTGTTTGAGTTGAGCCTTCGTTCCGTCCGAGGCTTCAGCAATGCTTAAGGGTTCAAGCTAGCTGCAAAACCACGGAAATTGGGCTCAACGTAGGGCATTATCGGCTCACTGTCAAACGCTCGGGAGTCATCCTGCAAGGTAGAACTCTAGAGGCGAACTTGAGAGTTTCACCATTCTAAGCCTTTGGTTGAGGGTTTTGGATAGCCTGTGTCGAGACCTCCGCAAAAGGCGCGACTTGCGCTCTGGGATGCCAGATTCCAGGCATGCGGACCGCTTCGCAGCTCGGCTCCCCCTGAGCGTCACGGAGCGGCCGGAAGCGCATGCCCCGACCCTCCAACCGCCGGATGACCCGGCACATACAGGTCTACATAATCGAGCGCGGTGACCGAAGGATTGGCCAGGACGGCTGCCGCCGCCTGCCACTTTTCGTGCACCCGCGACGCGTCGCCGAAGCGCAACTCGATCCCCGAGCGCAGCTCCACGTCCACCCCGCTTTCCCCGTAGAGGCTGCCTTCGAGATACGGGCGCAGGGCCGGCGGTGCCGCGCCGAGGACGCGCGCCTGCTGGAGCATCGGGCCGGCGAGCCGCGGCCGGCTCGGCGGCGCCGCAAGTGGAAGCTCGGGAAGCGTCCCTTCCTCGGGCGCCGGCAGCCAGTCCAGGACCGCTCCATCGGGACCGACGCCGACCGCGTCCGATCCCAAGCCGATCGTTGCGGTCGCGCGCGGCAGGGTCAGGTGCGGTTTGGCAGTCGTGTCGCGCAGGACGAACTCGTAGGTCGCGCCGGCGGCGACCAAGATCGCAGCGAGGAGAAGCAGGAACCGCTTCACAGCTCCCAGCCGCCGGGCCAGCGAACATCGCCCAGCAGCTGCACCTCCGGCTCGAGCGCGACCCCGAAGCGCTCGTGGACTCGCCGCCGGCCCTCGGCCATCAGCTCCAGCACGTCCGCAGTTGTCGCGTTCCCCATGTTCTCGACGAAGTTCGCGTGCTTCTCGGAGAAGCGGGCACCCCCGAGCTGCAACCCGCGGCAGCCGGCCTCCTCCAGCAGCTGCCCCGCGGTGCGCCCCCCGGCACGCTTGTCCTCCGGGTTCTTGAAGGTCGAGCCAAAGGTCTTGATCCCGGAGGGTTGTGCCTCGTGCCGCCTCTCGCGCATTGCGGCCATCGCCGCCCTGATCGCCTCCGGGTCACCCGGCGCCAACCGGAACGAGGCCCGCGCCACAACGTCGCGGGCGCCGAGATTGGAGCTGCGGTATTCGAAGCCGAGCTGCTCCGGCCGGCGCCGACCGCCGCCCCCCGGCGTGCAGACGTCGACCCACTCCAGCACGCGGGCGAGCTGACCGCCGTAGGCGTTGGCGTTCATCTTGACGGCGCCTCCCGCCGTCCCCGGAATGTTGGTCCCGAACTCGAGACCGGAGAGGCCCCAGCTCGCCGCCTTCGCCGCCGCGGAGGGCAGGCGGGCACCGCCGCCGCAGAGCAGCCGCTCGCCGTCTCGTTCGATCGTCGCAAGCCCCCCGACGAGCTTGATCGCCAGGCCACGGAACCCATCGTCGGCGACCAGCAGGTTCGAGCCCGACCCGACCACCCCAATCGCCAGTCCCTCCTCCTCCGCCCACTCCAGGACCTCGAGCAGCCGCTCGGTATCGCCGGGTTGGGCGAACCAGTCGGCGGCACCGCCCGTCCGGACGGTGGTCAGCCGAGCGAGGGAAACGTCATGCTCCACGCCCGGCGGGACGCTCACCGCACACCCCCCTCCGCCGCGAGCTCCTCCGCCAATCTGAACACGTCGCCGGCGCCGATCGTGACGACGGTCTGGCCGGGGCCCAGCCGCCGCCGCACAGCTCGCCGCGCCTGCTCGATCGTGGGAGCCCAGCAGACCCGCCGCCCGTTCATCCGGTCGCTGGCAGCGTCGGCGACCAGCCTTCCGCTGACCCCCGCCAGCTCGCCGACGGGGTCCTCGCGGGCCGGGTAGACGTCGAGCACGACGACCTCGTCGGCAAGAGCCAGGGCCGCACCGAAATCCTCGGCGAGCGCCCTGGTCCGTGAGTAGAGGTGAGGCTGGAAGACTGCGACCAGCCGCGTCGGCCCCGCCTCCCGCAGCGCTTCGAGAGCGGCGCGCACCTCGGTCGGGTGATGGGCGTAGTCGTCATAGATGAGGGCGCCGTTGATCTCGCCCTTCGGCTCCAGGCGGCGGCGGACCCCGGGGAACTCCTCAAGTGCGGCAGCGGCGGCAACCAGGTCCAGGCCCGCCAGCTTCAGGGCGGCCAGCGCGGCCCGTGCGTTGAGCAGGTTGTGGCGCCCGGGAACGCCGAGTCTCAGCTCGGGGGGGCCGGGCGCCCCCACGTCGAAGCCGAGCGTCCGGGTGGCCCCGCGACCGGAGGGCTCGTGGCTGGACAGCTCCTCATGGAGGGCCTCGGCCGCAGCGGGCTGCTCGCGACGCCCCGCGGCCGGCCGTCCCGGTTCGGCTGCCATCGCCACCGGCAGCGCAATCGCCCTCGCCGGCCCGAGAAATTTGCGGAAGGCCTGCTGGAGATCCGCCACGGAACCCCAGCGCGAATGGTGGTCCATCTCGATGTTCGTCACCACGGCAATCTCCGGACTCAGCCTCAGGAAGCTGGCGTCGCTCTCGTCCGCCTCGGCGACGACCCACTCGCCTTCCCCCCAGCCCGCGTTCGCAGCCGCCTCGCCGCCCCCCAGGCCCGGCACCTCGCCACCGATGAAGAACGCCGGCTCGGCGCCGAGTGCCCGCAGCGCCCAGGCAAGCATCGCGGTCGTCGTCGTCTTGCCGTGCGTGCCGGCAACCGCGATCAACCGCTTCTCCCCACACAGCTCAGCCAGCAGCTCGCCGCGATGCAGGATCGCGAGGCCGCGCTCGCGAGCCAGCGCCAGCTCCGGGTTGTCGTCTGCGATCGCGGTCGAGACGACCACCTCGGCGCCCTCGGGGACGTTGGCTGCGTCGTGGCCGACCGCCGGGTCGAGGCCGGCAACCCGCAGCCGCTCCATATATGAGGAATCCGACCGGTCGCTGCCGGTCACGCTCGCTCCCAACTCCCGGCAGACCAGCGCCAGCCCGCTCATTCCGGCGCCGCCGATCCCGATGAAGTGGAGCCGGCGGGACGCCCAGTCGCGCTTCTCGGCCCGATTGGTCATACGCCCGCCGCCAGCACCTGGTCGGCGATCCGCCTCGCGGCGTCCGGCCTCGCCAGCCGCGACGACGCGGCCGCCATCGCGGCGAGCCTGGCGGGGTCGCCGAGCAGGTCGCCGATCTCACTTGCAAGCCGCTCGGGGCTCAGTTCCTCGTCTGCGATGGCTGTGGCGGCCCCCTCCTCAGCCATCCAGGCGGCATTGCCCGCCTGATGGCCCGCAGCAGCGTGCGGGTAGGGAACGAGGATCGCGGGTCGCCCGACGGCTGTCAGCTCGAAGATCGAGCCACCCGCACGGCCCAGCACCAGGTCGCAGGCGGCTAGACAGTCGCCCAGGTCCGGCTCGTAGGCGAGCAGCGTGTAGCGGTTCCTGTGCGGAGCCGCGGCGAGGCGATCCTCCAGCGCCTCGAAGTCGCGCCGTCCCGTGATGTGAACCACGTCGAAGTCGCGGCCGCCGCGCTCGGCAAGCGCCTCGACCGCAGATTCGTTGATCGAGCGCGCGCCCTGGCTGCCGCCCATCACCAGCAGGCAGCGCGCCTCGGGCGAGATGCCGAATCGCTCACGAGCCCTCACGCGGTCGGCCCCCAGGATCGCGGCCGGCACCGGCCGCCCGGTGACCAGATAGCGCTCGCCCTCCCTCCCCGCAATCGGGAAGGAGAGGCAGACCCGCCTCGCCCGGCGCGCGAGGATTCGATTCGCAAGCCCCAGCTGACTGTCCGCCTCGGTGAGAACGAGGGGCGTGCGGTTGAGAACCGCCGCCATGCCCGCCGGCCCGGCCACGAAGCCTCCGCCTCCCATCACCACATCCGCGCGCCTGCGCCGGATCGCCCGCAGCGCGGCGAGCACCGCGCCACCCGCCTCCAGCGCGCCAGCCGCCGCGCGCAACGGATTCCCGCGGTCCAATCCCCGCACCCTCAGGTATTCGATCTCGTAACCGGCCCGCGGGGCCAGCTCGGCCTCGATCCGCTCGCGTGTGCCGAGGAAGGAGACCTCGGCGCCGCTAGCCCGAAGCTCGGCGGCGACCGCCATGGCCGGCACGACGTGACCGGCCGTTCCCCCGGCCGCCACCACCACTCTTACGACTCCTGGCACTGCTCGATCGACTCCTTCCACGTGTGGGCGAGCGCCCACCCTCGACGACGCGCAGTTTGCCAGCGCGGGCGGTCCCCCCGCGCGCCACGTTGAGGATCAACCCCACCGCAAACAGCGTCGCCACCAGGCTGCTGTTGCCGTAGGACACGAAGGGCAGGGGAACGCCGGTCAGCGGCGCCAGCCCCATCACGGCGAAGAGGTTGATGGTGGCCTGCGTCAGGACCAGCGAGGTGAGGCCTGCGACCAGCAGCTTGCCGTAGTTGCTCCTCGCCCTCTTGGCGACCTGAAGTCCCGCGTAGCCGAACATCGCGAAGAGGCCGACCACCCCGAGGATTCCCACCAGCCCCAGCTCCTCGCCGATCACGGCCGGGATCATGTCGGTGTGGGCCTCGGGCAGGTAGAAGGCCTTCTGCACGCCGTTGCCGATACCGACCCCGAAGATGCCGCCCGACCCGAGCGCGATCTTCGCCTGAATGGCCTGGAAGCCGGCGCCACTGGTGTCGGCGCCGGGGTGAAGGAAGGCGGTGAGCCGGGACATTCGGTAGGGCTCGATCACCGTCACCAGCAGGGCAAGGAAGGCGAGGCCGAGGCCGATCACGGCGAGGTCCCGGAACCGCGCCCCGGCCGCGAGCAGGGTCGCGGCAAGCGCAAAGGTGATGACCAGCGCCGTTCCCAGGTCCGGCTCGGCGACGATCAGCAGGGCGGCGATGCCGGCCATCAGCAGCAGGGGCATCAACCCCTCGAGCGTCAGCGCCCGCTTCGGCTTTCTCGCCAGGAGATCGGCCGCATAGAGGATCAGCGCCACCTTGGCCAGCTCGGAGGGCTGGAACTGCATGAAGCCCGATCCGATCCAGCGGCTGGACCCGTTCACGCTCGTGCCGATCCCCAGGACGGCGACGAGCATGAACAGCGAGAGCGCCAGGATCGCTGGGGTGAGCCGCCGGACAGCTTCGAGCCCGTGGCGTGCCGTGATGTGCATGAGAAGCAGCCCGGCCGCGCCGAACATCAGGGTGCGCTTGAGGTAGAAGGCGCTGTCCGACAGGCCGCCTTCGTTCAGAATGCGGGTCGTCGAGCTCGCCGAGAAGACCATGACCGCCCCGAGAGCGAGCAGGCACAGGGTCGCCGTGAGCAGCATGTTGTACTCGGCCGGCAGGCCGGCGGCTCGCGACGAGCGCCGCTTCCTCTCCTTCGGCGCCGGCCCCTTCCTCGGCTTCGGCGCCGGCCCCTTCGCACCTCGCCCCCGGGTGGGAGGGCGAGGGCTCATGAAAGGCCCTCGACGATCTCGCGAAAGCGATCGCCGCGCATCTCGAAGTTCTCGAAGGCGTCGAAGCTCGCGCAGGCGGGAGAGAGCAGGACGACCTCCCCAGCCGCGGCCGCGGCGGCCGCGCGGCGCACCGCGTCCTCGAGGTCGGCGCACCGGTGCAGCGGGACGCCCGCCTGCACGACCGGGGCCAGCTCGACCGCAAGGCGGGTGGCAGCGGCGCCGGTCAGGTAGCAGGCCGCGCAGCTCTCGCGGATCGGCTCCACAAGCGGACCGAACGGCTCATCCTTCTCGCTCCCCCCGAGGATCGCGTGGACCCGGCCCTCGAAGGCGCGCAGGCCGACCGTCGCCGAGGCGACGTTCGTCGCCTTGGAGTCGTTGACGAAGAGAACGCCGCCGATCTCGGCGACCCGCTCCAACCGGTGGGGGACGCCGGCGAAGCTGCGCAGCCCCTCGCGGACCGCGTCGCGCTCGAGGCCCATCGAGAGCGCCGCGGCCGCGGCAGCCATCGCGTTGGCGACGTTGTGGTCGCCGAACAGCCCCAGGTCCGCGACGCGCAGGAGCGCCTCGCCGTCGTAGAAGATCGTCCCCTCCGCCAGCGCCACCTCACAGTTCGGCGCGGAGCCCCGGCAAAAGGCGACGCGGCGCGCGCAGCCGCCGAGATCGACGCCGGCCAGCTCCGGCTCATCGGCGTTGTAGACGGCCACGTCCTCGTTGCCCTGGTTGGCGAAGATCCGGAGCTTGGCCGCAAGGTAGGAGCCGAGGTCAGCGTGGCGGTCTAGGTGGTCCGGAGCGAGGTTGAGAAAGACGGAGCACTGGGGAGCGAACGCGCCGGTGTCCTCGAGCTGGAAGCTGGAGGCCTCGCAGATGACGGTGGCATCGGGATCGACCTCGCCGGCAAGCGAGGAGAGCGGCGTGCCAACGTTGCCGGCCACGGCGACCGGCTCGCCGGCCGTGCGGTAGACGTGCCCAAGCAGCTCGACGGTGGTCGTCTTGCCGTTTGTCCCGGTCACCGCGACGAAGCGGTTGGGGATCGCCCGCCAGGCCAGCTCCAGCTCGCCCACCACGTCGATTCCACGCTCCAGCGCGGTGGCGATCACCGGCGCCTCCCGGGGCACTCCCGGGCTCTTGACGACTGTTCGCACCCCGTCCAGCAGGTCCACGCCATCCACATCCAGGACGACTTCGACGCCGTGGACCACAAGCCCTGCCGCTCCAGCCGGATGCCCGGCATCGACCCCCCGCACGATCTCCCCCCGCCCGGCCAGCAGCTGCGCCGCCGCGCACCCCGACCTGCCCAGTCCCACCACCAGGAACGGCCCCTGCGGCAGCGGGGGGCGGGGCTTTCTGGGCGGCGGCACGCTCATCCCGTTCATGTTCGCTGGCCGACTTCCCAATCCCCCGTCGGCGGCAATTGGACCGGCGGATTGCCGGGAGCAATCGGCAGAAAGACAACCGTCCCCGGGGGGTGGCTCCCCCGGGTTGCGCTCAACCGTCGCAGCGCCGAGCACGTTTGTCGGGCATATCCCGACAAAGTCGCCCCGGCGCCGCGAGGTGGCCGCGAAGCTCTGACCCAGGGATTACAGCTAGTCGCTCTTGAACAGCTGGAAGAAGGACGGGAACGTGAGCACCAGGGCGATCGCAATCAGCACGATCGTCGTGGCGATCAGCGGCCGCCACTCGATTTCGCGGTGGCGAAGCGCCGCGTGCAGGCCGCCCCAGCTGCCCAGGAAGGCGATCGCCGCAAGGCACGTCTTCCCCGAGAGCGGCCCGACCCGTTCGCTCCACTCGAGGAAGTCGTGCATCCCTTCGCTGGCCTCGCTGAGAACCGTGAAGAGGCCGAGGACGACGGCGCCGATGCCCGCGGCGAGCATCACCGCGGCGACCGGGCCGTTCGGCTTCGTTGCCGCCGTCCCCTCCGAAGCGCCTGCCGCGGAGGGCGTCACGCCGGGGGCGGGTTGTGGTGTCTGTGCCTCCATCTCACCAGCCCCCTCCACTAGACCGACGCATTCTTGGTAACCAGCGCGCCGAGGATGCCAGCGATCGCGGCAATCGCGAACGCAGCGATGAAAAGCCCCATGGCAACCTTGCGCGCCGTCTGGTTCTTGATCAGGTCAGCGCGATAGTAGAAGACGGTGAACGCGGCGGCAGTCGCAAGCATCGGTGCCAACCAGGCGATGTGCTCCTTCCACTCGAAGGCGAATTCATGCCAGTCCGCAGTGTCCGAGTTTTCCAGCAGCACCGACCTGGGACTGGTCGGAACGTCTTCCCGGTACCACGGGTACACGATCCACGTGCCGGTGATCACGGTCACCCAGGCGATCGCAGCCATCGCCGTCGTTCCCGCCACCAGCCTGCGCATTCGCTCCGCGATTCCGGTCTCGGTTACGAGGCCCGGCCTGAGGCTGTAGAGGCCCGCAAGGCCTTAGGCGAACGCAACCAGAAAACCCCCGCCGAGAACGAGACCGTGAATCAGGGCCCAAAACTCACGCGTGCTCAGATCCATACCGACCTCCGTTTCCCGCCGCTCAACACGATGCCGACTATCTCACCCCTGTACCGACCGAGTCAAGGGACCGTTCAGCGGCCGATCGACTGCTGGTAGAGCGTGAAGCCGATGCCCGAGCAGACGGCGGCGATAATCCAGAAGCGGAGCATGATCTTCGTCTCCGACCAGGCCATCATCTCGAAGTGGTGGTGCAGCGGCGCCATCAGCAGGACGCGGCGGCGGAACGTCTTGAAGGCGAAGACCTGCACCGCCACCGAGAGCGCCTCGATAACGAAGATGCCGCCGATGATGATCAGCAGCACCTCGGTCTGGGTCATCACAGCGAGCGCGCCAATCGCCCCGCCAAGGCCGAGCGAGCCGGTGTCCCCCATGAAGATCGAGGCTGGGAAGGCGTTGAACCAGAGGAAGCCGATGCAGGCGCCAACCAGACAGGCGGAGAGCAGCGCAAGGTTCTGCTGCTCGTTGGTGATGAAGGCGATCGCCGTGTAGGCGAGCAGCACGATCGCGCAGGAGCCTGCCGCGAGGCCGTCGAGGCCGTCGGTCAGGTTGACCCCGTTGGACGTGCCGGCGATCACCAGGAAGACGAGCACGAAGTAGAGAACGGGCCCGAGGTCGAGACTGGCATCCCCGATGCGGAAGAAGAGCGTCGGCTCGAGGCCGACCTCGTGGCGCGCCACCCACCAGAGGCCGAGTGCAAGGAAGAGTTGGACGAGCAGCTTGTAACGGGCCGAGAGGCCCAGCGAGCGACGTTTGACGATCTTGATGAAGTCGTCGGCGAAACCGAGCGCCGCGCACCCCATCGCGACGCCGAACACCGCCAGGCTCTGGGCGTCGCGGTCGGACAGAACGAGGTAGGGGACGCAGATCGAGGCGAAGACGATCAAGCCCCCCATCGTCGGCGTGCCGGCCTTCGCCAGGTGCTCCTGCGGCCCGTCCTCGCGAATGTGCTGCCCGAACTCCCTCACCCGCAGCAGCTCGATGAACTTCGGGCCGAGGAAGATGCAGATCAGCATCGCCGCCATGCCGGCGATCAGAACCTCTCCCATCAGAGCAGCTCCGTCAGGGTCTCGGCAACAGCCTCGAGGCCGGCGGAGCGTGAGCCCTTGACGAGGATCGCATCGCCCGCCTCGAGCTGGGCGGCGAGCAGCTCCGCGGCCTCCTCGGGAATGCCGACCAGCTCGTCGGGGCCATAGTCGCGAGCCGGCTCTCCGACACCGATCAGCATGTCGATCCCCGCCGACCGCGCGTGCGCGCCCACCTCGCGGTGATACTCGGCGGAGTCGCCTCCCAGCTCCGCCATCTCGCCGAGCACCGCAATCCGCCGCGCTCCACCCAGCGACCCGAGGTGATCCAGCGCCGCTCGCATCGACACGGGGTTGGCGTTGTAGCAGTCGTTGACCAGAATGATCCCCTCTCCAAGCTCGAGGCGCTCGCCCCGGAACCGGGAGAAGCCTATGTTCACAGCGCGATCGGCCATCTCCCCGAGCGGAGCGCCGAGCACGACCCCGGCGGCAACGGCCGCCAGCGCATTGGTCAGGTTGTGCCCCTCGGTGAATGGGAAGTGGAAGCGCTGGGACCCAGCCGGCGTGAGGACCAGCGCCTCCGTCACCCCATCCGCGACGTTCCATTCCGCCGCTTCGACATCCCCTCCCGCTCCGAAGCGGACCAACCTCGGAGCGCGGGCCAGGTGCGGTTCGAGCTCGCCAGCTTCGACCGGCACGATCGCCGTGCCGCCAGCGGGCAGCGCGTCGAGCAGCTCCGCCTTCGCCGCCGCTATCGACTCCACCGATCCGAGCAGCTCGACGTGGACAGGGCCCACGTTCGTGATCACCGCCACGTCCGGCCGGGCGATGGAGGCAAGCTGCGCGATCTGACCGCGGCCGCGCATCGCCATCTCGAGCACAAGCAGATCGGTCTCGGCCGGAGCCTCGAGCACGGTCAGCGGCAACCCGATCTCGGTATTGAAGTTCTCCCGGTTCGCGTGCACCCGGCCCGGAAGCAGCGCCCGCAGGATGTCCTTCACCGAGGTCTTCCCAACCGAGCCGGTGACCCCGACGACTCTTGCGCCCAGATCCTTGCGCCAGGCCCCGGCCAGGGCCTGCAGCGCCGCGAGCGGGTCGCGAGCGGAAAATACCCAGGCACCGGAGAGACCCACCGCACAGCCCGGATCGACCACCACCCCCCAGGCGCCGGCGGCGATCGCCGCCCTCGCGAACTCGCCACCGTCGACGTTCTCGCCGGGAAGGCCGAAGAACAGGTCGCCGGCCCGTGCCTGACGCGAGTCGATGACGGCGCGTGCGGGACTGCCGGGGCCGCCCCTGGCAACGATGTCGGCCTCGATGGCCGCCGCGATCCGATCGGGCTCGAGGTTCACAGCCTGCGCAGCTCCTGTCGCGCCACCTCGCGGTCGTCGAAGGGGATCGTGCGACCGTCCTCGAACTCCTGGCCCCGCTCGTGACCCTTGCCGGCAATCACGACGGTGTCGCCGGGGCGGGCGCGTGTGACGGCAAGGGCGATCGCTGCGCGGCGGTCAGGCTCGACCTCGATCCCCTCGCGCCCGTCGATCCCGGCGAGGATCTCCTCGATGATCGTTTCCGGGTCCTCCGAGCGCGGGTTGTCCGACGTGAGCACCGCGAGGTCCGACAGCCCGGCCCCGGCTCGCCCCATCTGGGGCCGCTTGCCCCGGTCTCGATCGCCGCCGGCGCCGAAGACGGCGATCACCCTGCCCTCCGTGAACCTTCGCGCCGCGCGCAGCACGTTCTCCAGCGAATCCGGCGTGTGTGCGTAGTCGACCAGCACAGCGAATGCCTGCCCCTCCTCGACCGGCTCGAAGCGGCCCGGCGGGGGCGCCGCCCTGGCGAGGCCCTTCGCCGCGTCATCCGGCTCTACGCCAAGCGCAGTAGCCGCAGCGAAAGCCCCCAGGGCGTTGGCGACGTTGAAGTCTCCGGGAAGCCGCGTCCGCACCTCCCCGATGGGCGGATGGTATTTCGCACCCACGGAGGACTCGAGCCCTGCGGCGGGCTGATTCACGGTGAACTCGGCTCCACCGGCACTCAGCGCCCTGTCAGTGGCAAATATGTTCGACTCCGCTCCACCGGCGGAGAAGGTGAGGCAGGCCGCTTTCCCGGCGCTTTCGAGTTCGCCCGCGAGGCGCTTCCCGTACGGATCGTCGACGTTGACGATCGAAACACGCGAGCCCATCTCGAACAGGCGTCGCTTCGACTGGAAGTAGTCCTCCATGCCGCCGTGGAAATCGAGGTGGTCCTGGGTGAGGTTCGTGAACAGAGCCACCTCGAAGTGGATGGCGTCGCAGCGGTGCAGCGCCAGCGCATGGGAGGAAACCTCCATCGCACACGCCCGGTCGCCGCCCTCCAGCATGCGCCTGAAGGTCGCCTGCAGGTCGATAGCCTCGGGGGTGGTTCTCTCGATCTCCTCCTCGACCCCGCCGACCACCTGCTTCACGGTCCCCAGCAGACCGCACTGCATCCCGGCCGCCTCGAGGATCTCCCTGATCAGGAACGCCGTTGTGGTCTTCCCGTTGGTGCCCGTCACCCCGACGACCTGCAGCTCGCTCGTCGGGTCCCCCCAGAAGCGCGCCGCGAGCGGAGCCATCGCCGCCCGCGCATCCGCAGCGACAACCTGTGTGACGTCGAGGTCCAGCTCGCGCTCGACGACCAGCCCCACCGCCCCCGCCTCGAGAGCAGCCGCCGCGAAGTCGTGCCCGTCCGCCTTCTCTCCGGGCACGCAGAAGAACAGCGCCCCGGGCTCCACCCCGCGGTTGTCGTAGGCAAGTGACTCGACCTCGATCGATGGATCGCCGACGATCCGCAGAGAATTCGCATCCGCGACAAGCTCGTCCAGTATCACCGGGGCGATTCTAAGAGCCCGTCCGACGGCCGGCCCTTGGTTGGGGGCGGGCGCCCGGGGCCCCTACTCGGGAGGAACGCCGAGGTACGGAAGAGCGAAGGCCGCGATCTGGCCAAATGCCGGCGCGGCCACGGAGCCACCGTAGATGTCTCCCTGCGGCTGGTCGACTATCACCGCGACGAGCAGCTTCGGGTCCTGTGCCGGGGCGAAGCCGATGAAGGAGGCGACGTACTTCGTTTCCGAGTAGGTGCCGTTTTCGGCGACCTGCGAAGTGCCGGTCTTCCCCGCCAGCGTGTAACCGGGCACGCTGACCTCCGAGGCGGTCCCGCCAGGCGCCAGCACACCCTCGAGCATCGTGCGCACCTGCGAGGCAACGGCGGCGTCCATCACCCGGTGACCCCGCGGCTCGGGAACGGGCTCGCTGCCGACCCGTTCGATCAGCTGCGGCCGTCGCAGGATTCCCCCATTGGCGATCGCAGCGTAGCCGGCCACCATCTGCATCGGCGTCACTGCGAGGCCCTGGCCGATGGGGAGATTGCCCATCGTCGAACCTGAGTATTCGCTCAGGCGGGGCACGATTCCCCGCTCCTCGCCAGGGAACTGCACACCGGTCGGCTGGCCGAAGCCGAAGCGGCGGATCCAACGGCTGAACCGCTCGCTGCCGACCTGCAGGCCGATCGTGACCGCGCCTACGTTGGAGGAATGGGCGAGGATTTCGGCGACGCTCAACGTGACCGTGGGTCGCGCCTCGGCGTCGGAGATGGTCCGGTCGGCGACCTGGATTTCCGGCGGCAGGGTGAACGCGGTTTCCGGCGTCACCAGCTTCGCCTCCAGGGCAGTGGAAACCGTGAACGACTTGAAGGTCGAACCTGGCTCATACGTGAATCCGGTCGCGCGGTTGAGCAGGTCTTCAGGGTCGGCGCCTTCCAGATCTGCCGGGTCAACCGGGGGCCAGTTGGCCATTGCCAGCACCCGCGAGCTGCGCGGGTCCATGACGATCGCCGTTGCGCCATTTGGCGAGTACGTTTCGCCGACCCCGGCGAGAACCTGCTCCGTCTTCCTCTCGATCGCCGGGTCGAGCGTCAGCCGAATGTCCTGCCCGTCGCTTGCCGGCGTGACCGTGTCGAGCCGGATTGGCTCGCCGAGAGCGTCCTTGACCACCCGCCGCTGACCGTCGGCACCGCGCAGGACGGAGTCCTGACTCTCCTCCAGGCCGGTCAGCCCCTGGCTTTCGGCGCCGACGACGCCGATGGTCTGCGCCGCCAGCTCACCCTGCGGATAGGTCCGCCGGCTGTCTGGGAGCTGTCCGATGCCGGGAAGCTCGAGGCGGGCAACGCGCGCCGCCGTCGGCACGTCCACCTTGCGGGCCACGTAGGAGAAGCCGGAGTGCTCGGTGAGGCTGGGCAGGACATCGTCCCTACCCAGCCCGAGGATCGACGCGAGCTTCGCTGCGGTGCGCTGCGGATCCTTCACCTGGTACGGAGTCGCGAAGATGGTTGCCGCAACCTCGGACGCGGCCAGCGGGTTGCCGTTGCGATCGAGGACGCTGCCGCGCAGGGCAGGGACGGTCACGACATCCGTCTGCTGGTAGGTGGCCTCCGAGGCGAGCTTCGCTCCCTGCACACCCTGCAACCAGAAGGCCCGGGCCGCGACGGCCAGGAAGCAGAGAAGGAATCCGGCGAAGAGGAGCCCGATCCTTCGCTCAATCGTTCTCACCGGCCGGCTCCCTAGACGTGCGGGGTCATGGAATCAACCATCAGTAGGCCGATCCGGCGGCCGCAAGGCGCTGCGCAGCCGTCGCCACGTCTTGCGGGCTCGCCTGCGCGTAGCCGACCCTGTCGGCGGTGGGAACGGTGAGTCCAAGCGCCAGCGCGCCGTGGCGAACCCGTACCGCCCCCGATCTCTGCGCATCGCGGCTGCGAAGGATCGAATTCTCCTGGCTGAGCGCCTGGATGTTCTGATCGATCTGGCTCGCACGTGCCGCGAGGCTGAGGGTGATCACGTTGAGCGTGACGATCCCGGCCAGCAACAGGCCGAGCACGCCAATCCAGGCGCGGCCCCGGGTCATTCGGACCATCAGGCCCGAGTCGGGCAGGTGGCGGACCGCGGCTGCCGTGCCGACCGCGATCGGGAGGAGCTGGCCACGGGAGCGACGAGCAGGTGTGGCCCTGCGTCTGCGAGCGGGCGCGCGGCGGGCGGGCGCGGCGACCCTGCGGGCGGGCGCGGCGACCCTGCGGGCGGGTGCCCTTCGTGCGGGCGCGGCGGCCCTGGGAGCAGGTGCCCTTTGGGCGGGTGCGGCGGCCCTTCGTGCGGTGGCAGCCGCGGCCATCAGGCCTCGCCCCCAACCGGCGCGTTCTCTGCGATCTTCACCGCGGCACGCAGGTGCGCAGACTTTGAACGCGGGTTCACAGCCACCTCCTCCGGCTGAGGGGCCACCGCGCGCCGGGTGAGCAGCTCGGCTTCGGGCTCGCGCCCGCAGGCGCAAACCGGAAACTCGGGTGGGCAGACGCAGCCGCGGGCGCGCTCGGCAAGGAACCGCTTGACGCGCCGGTCCTCCAACGAATGGAAGGAGATTGCAGCCAGGCGGCCGCCGACGGGAAGCAACTGCCAGGCCGTGGGCAGGGCGTCATCGAGCGAGTCCAGCTCGCCGTTGACGGCGATCCGGATCGCCTGGAAGGTCCGCTTCGCGGGGTGGCCTCCGCCGAATCTCGCCGAGGGAGGGATTCCAGCCTTGACCGCGGTGACCAGCTCCGAGGTGCTTCGCAGAGGGCGCCGCCGCACGATCTCCCGTGCGATGCCCCCTGCGTAGCGCTCCTCTCCGAAGCGGCGCAACACCTGGGAGATCCGCGACTCCGGCCACTCGTTGAGCAGATCAGCGGCGCTGAACGCCTGGCGCGTATCCATCCGCATGTCGAGCGGCGCCTCATAGGAATAGGAGAAGCCTCGCTCCCGTGCGTCAACCTGCATTGAGGACATTCCGAGGTCCATGTAGACCATGTCTGGGTGGATGCCTTCGCCGCGCAGGCCTCGAAGCCCTGCCGCGTAGTCCTCACCGATGAACCGGGCCTCGCAGGGCACCTCGGCCGCAAAGCGCTCGAAGCGCGCCTCGGCCGCCGGGTCGCGGTCGATGCAGATCAGGGCCCCCGACGGTCCGATTGCGGCGGCGATCCGCCGTGCATGCCCGCCGGCGCCGAAGGTGCAGTCCACCGCCGTCTGCCCAGGCTCCGGGGCAAGAAGGTCGATCAGCTCGGATGCGAGAACGGGCTCGTGCTCAGTGGGCATATACAGAAGGGTTGCGCCATTCACGTTCACCGTGGGTTTGCGCGCGATCGGTTCGTGGAGGACGGGTTGGAACACTGCCTTCGCATGGGCTCGCATATCACGCAGGCGCTCCGTTCCCGGCGAGCCCCTCGGCAATGTCCGCAGCGGTCGCGTCGAGCTCCTCCTCCTGCTTCGCCCAGGCCTCGGCGCTCCAGATCTCCAGATACTCGCCGGCGCCGATCACCACGCACGGCCCCGATAGGCCAGCGTGCTCGATCAGCGGCCCGGGAATGCGAATCCGACCGGCGGAGTCGAGCTTCTCGTCGAACGAGCCGCCGTGGAAGCGCCTCCGCAGGCGGCGCGCGTCTCTGCCGAAGGGGCTGTGTGGGGAGAGGAATCGATCGGAGAGCTGCTCGAACTCTCCGGTCGTATGCACCCAGACGCAGGGGTCGAAGCCCTTGGAGAGAACAATTCCGTCAGACAGAGCGGCGCGGAACCGGGAGGGAACCGTGAGGCGATCCTTGGAGTCGAGGCTGTGCTCGTAGAGACCCCGAAATGCCATCCCCGTGGGTTCCTTTCTGCGGCCTAAGAAGAGAGTTAGGACCGGAGTGATGAGGTGGGAGGAGCCTCACCACCCCGGTCCTGGGCTTCAACTCGAGGACCACAGTACCCCACTTCCTCCCACTTTGCAACACGACCCTATTGATGCCCCCCATGCGCAAGCGTCCTTGCATCGACTAGATTCGCGGCGATGAGTCCCCCAAGCGACGCAGACGACCTGCGCGGCTTCTACTTCAAGCTGCTGCTGAACAGGACGCTCACCTGGGTCGCAATTGCCGCTGCGACGGTCGCCGGCGGTGTGGCGGGTACCGCTCTGGTCAGCGCTGCAATCGGCCTCGCGGCAGCGGGAGCGGCCTTCGTGGCCGCGCTGCTGGTCGTCTTCGCGATCGCCGACTCAAGGGCGGAGGACGCGTTCTTCCAGCTCTACGCCGAACAGCACCAGATGAGCGCCTCCGGCAAGAGACAGCTGCAGCCGGCGACGCCGCTGCTGCGCAAGGGCGATGACCGCTACGCCGAGCGCGTCCTCGACGGTCCCCTCGGCGACGGCGTCGAGGGCCTCCTCGCCCTCTACACCTACGAGGAGGAGAGCACCGATGGCGACGGCAACACGCAGACCAGCTACTACCGCTACACGGTTGGACTGACCGCGGTGCCGGAGTGCGCGGACCGCTTGCCCGAGCTGTTCTGCCAGCGCAAGTTCGGCCTGCGCGCGCTGGAGAAGCTCGAGGATGCCTTCCGCCGCTCGAAACAGCGCGTCGAGTTCGAGAGCGAGGCGCTCGACGAGCGCTACGAGATCTTCGCCAGCACTGCGCAGGACCAAAACTGGCTGCACCAGGTCTTCTCCCCCACCTTCATCGTCTGGCTCACGGACTCCGCTCCCGAGAAGTTCGCCTTCGAGCTGGTCGATGGATCGCTCTGCTGCTACGTCAACGGCCACAAGAAGAGCACCGCCGAGCTCGACGCAATCCGAGATGCCTCCGCGGCGGTCGCGACCCGGCTGCGCGGGGAGTCCCTGGAGTAGCGGCCAACCGAGTCTCTGGGGTAACAGCTAGAGACCGCCGAGGAGTGTGTCGGCATTCGCGATCAGGCCGGCGGCGATCATCAGCAGGACCGACGGAACCAGGACCAGGGCGACTACGAGCTGGATCTTCGGGGCGGCGCGCGCGGCGCGCTCTTCAACGCCCCGGCGCTGGTCGCGGCGCAGGGCGCCGGACTGGCGGCGGAGCTGGTCGGCGAGCGGCGAGCCGAGGCGGCGGGAGCGCTCGATCGAAGCGCAGAGCGTCGCCAGCTCGCCGCCGGGCACACGATCACGGAGCGATTGCAGCGCCTCGGCGAGCGGCTGACCACAGGTGAGCTCGGAAACCGTCACACGCAGCTCGTCGGCGAGCGGGCCGCTGCCCATCCGGGCGATCTCCGCGAATCCAGCCGCGGGGCTGCGACCCGAGGTCGAGCTGACAGCGAGCAGGTCCAGGGCGTCCGGGAGGGCCCCAACGAGGCGGCGGTGCCGCCGGCGAGCCTCCCTCTCCAGCAATGCGTCAGGCACGAGGAAGCCCGCCACCGGCATACCGATCGCGACGAGCAGCGAGATGCGACCGGGAGCCGCCGGCGCGGCGCTCCACGCCACCATGCCTCCGGCGGCCGCGCCGGACAGCTTCGCAAGCAGCACCGCGGGCAGCGGAATACGCGACTGAAGGCCGGCGCGTGCGAGGCGCCCGGGGAGTCCCAACCTGAGCGCGGCGGTGGCCGAGCGCCGCCGGGCGCCGAAGGCGAATCGAGAGCCGCCGGGGTCTCGCTCGCCATCCATGAGCAGCTCGCGCAGCGCGGCGATGGCGAGCGCGGCTGCAATCGCGACGAGCAACGCGGCGGCGTTCACTCGACCACCCTCGAGATCCGGCGAATCGCCACGAAACCGCCAAGCTGAAGCGCCGCGGCGAGGGCGATGAGGATTGCCGCGGGCGGCTCGCCCAGCACCCTGGCGAGGAACCCGGGCTGGATCAGCTCGGCGAACAGGGCCCCGCCGCTCGGCATCGCGACCACCAGCAGGCCGGTGAAGCGCGCCTGGGCGGTTGCCGCTCTCGCGTCCTCCGCAGCCCGGTCCCTCTCGGCCGCACCCTCGGCAAAGCGGCGGAGAAGGCCAGCGAGATCGCCTCCCGCCAGCCGCTGGCTGAGCAGGGCCGCTGCGAACGCGTCGACTCGCGGCGAGCGCATCCGCCGCCGCCATCCGTCGACGGCCTCGACCGTGGGCGCGCCAAGATCGAGCTCCGCGCCGAGACGGGCCAGCTCGACCGCGGCCGGCCCGTCGAGCGTCGGGGCGGCCTCGGACAGCGAAGCGCGCAGCGAGCGCCCCGCCGCCAGCGAATCCGCGATCGCGGCGGCAACGCCCGGAAGCGCGCCCTCGACCGCTGAGCGGTAACGGCGGCGGCGCCTGGCGATTGCCCACGCCGCCAGTGCCGGGCCGGCGATCGCGAGCGGCAGGGCGACCAGCGCTCCCGCCAGGAACCAACCGCCGCCCAGTGCGGTTGCAGCCCCAAGCGCGGCGAGCCGGCGGCGCTCCATCGCCGAAGGTGCGTATCCCTCGTTTCCTGCACGCCGCAGCGGCTCCAGCGCGTGCTGCAGCCAGCCCGCGGCGGCGGGGCTTGCCAGCACCGCCTCGCGCGCCGCCAGCGCGGCGAGCCCCCCGGCGACGCCGCCGGCCAGGGTGAGCAGAATGCCGGGGCCCTCGCTCACGGCGGGATTGGGGGGTCGGTGAGGGACCGGGTCGCGGTCGCGCCCGCCACCCTCACCACCTTGGCAATCTCGGTTACCCGCCTGGAGCCGTCACGGCCGCGCTGCAGGTGGACGACCAGATCGATGCCGCGCTGAAGCTGCTCGGCAATCGCTTCGTGGGGCAGTCCGGCTCCCGCCATCAGGGCCAGGGTCTCCAGCCTGATCAGGGCATCCGCGGGGGAGTTGGCGTGAAGCGTCGAGAGCGCGCCGTCATGCCCGGTGTTCAGCGCCGTAAGGAGGTCGAGTGCCTCGGCGCCACGCACCTCCCCGATGACGATCCGGTCCGGCCGCATCCGCAGTGCGTTGCGCAGCAGGTCGCGGATCGTCACCTCCCCCCTCCCCTCGATGCTGGGCGGACGGCTCTCCAGCCTCACGACGTGCGGCTGCTGAAGGCGCAGCTCGGCCGCGTCCTCGATGGTCACCACGCGCTCGGAGGGTGAGATGAAGCTCGAGAGGGCGTTGAGCAGCGTCGTCTTGCCCGATCCGGTGCCACCGCTGACAAGCACGCTGCGCCGGCCGGCCACCGCAGCCTCGAGCAGATCCCGCTGCGCGTCGGTCAGCGTGCCGAGCGCCACCAGCTCATGCGGCGCCGGGCGCCGGGCGCCGAAGCGCCGGATCGAAAGGGTCGGGCCGTCAATCGCCAGCGGGGGGATCACGACATTGACCCGAGATCCGTCGGCGAGCCGGGCGTCGACCATCGGACTCAGCTCGTCGATCCGCCGGCCCAGGGGAGCGAGGATCCGCTCGATCGTGTTGCGCAGCTCCTCCTCACCTGCGAACGCAACACCGGCGGGCTCGATCCTCCCGCCCCGCTCGACGTAGACGCATTGGGGACCGTTGACCATCACCTCCTCCACCGCCGGGTCGGCGAGCAGGTCCTCGAGTGGGCCGAGGCCAACGGTGTCCCTCAGGACCCGCGCGGCAACGGCCTCCCGATCCTCGGCGCCGAGCAGCGCGACCTCCTCCCCAACCAGGTCGTGAACCTCCTCGACCAGATGCGGGCCCGGTTGGGCAGCGGCAGCAGCAGCGCGGCGGCGCTCGATCAGCCGAGCCCGGAGCGAGGCGGCCAGCTCCTCGATGTGTCGCTCCCGCGCGGCCATCCCGGTCAGCGCCGTGGCAGCAGCGTCACCCTGCGGGCAAAGCTGTCCGCGGCGATCAGCCGCAGCGCCTGCTCCCTGGTCAGTGCCAGCGTCGCGGCCGCGATCCCGCCCGGGCCGGGCCCTTCCACTCCCTGCCTCAGCGCCAGCAGCGGCACCCCGGCCGCGGCAACGTAGGTCCGGCCGCCTCCGAGCGGACCAGGTTCGCCGGTCACGACCACATCGACCCTTATCCCCGCCGGGGCGGCCCCGGCGCTGAGCAGCGCGTCCGCGCCACTGACCGAGATCTCGACCGGGCGACGATCTCCGCTCAGGCCGAGGGCGGACCGATCCCTGCGTCTCGGCACGTGCAGCTGCGCCGCCAGCAGGTAGGAGCCCGCCGGCAGCGACGCCTCGGGCACGAGACCCAACGCTTCCGCCGGCGAGACCAGGGCCCCGCTGGGGACGAACCGTTCCGGCACGCGACGCACGCTCAGCCCCGAGGCGATCTCCGCCGGGCCAATCCGCCGCCCGGAGGGGAGGTCCGCCGCCACGACCACCACGGGGCGCAGCGACCCGTAACGGTTGGCGATCCTCGACCCGTAGCCGTCGGCCATCGCGGCCGCAGCGGCGGCGGCCGCGAGGGCCAGCAGAAGGAACACCACCGCGCGCTTGCGCCGGCTCATGCCGCCAGCTCGGCGGCGGCAGCGGCCAGCGGCAGATCGAGCACAGCGAGCGAGCCCCGCTCGGAGCAGTGCAGCGCGAAGCGGCCGCCGTGGGCCGCGGCCACCCGGCGGACGACTGCGAGGCCGTGCCCGTGGCGGCGCCCACCCAGGAGCCGCGCAACGGCCTCGGCGGGGGTCTCGGAACGCGACTCGGGGCGGCAGGCGCAGCCGGAGTCAGCCACCGAAACCCGGAGCCGGTCGCCCCGCAGCTGGGCTTCGACCACGATCGACGAACCGCCGTGCTCGATCGCGTTGACGATCAGGTTGTCAAGTGCCTGCGCGAGCCAGGAGCGATCGCCGTGCACCACCGCACTCCCAGCCCGCCAGCGCAGCGCCAGAGAATTGCCGACCAGATTCGCCCTTGCCTTCCAGCGGCCGACCGCCGATTCGAGCAGCGGCCGCACGGGGAGCACGTCGCGGGCGCTCTCCGAGACCCCACCGTTGATCTCGCGGTCGAGCTGCTCCAGCGCCGCCGCCGCCAGCTCCACCGAGCTCTCGATCCTGTGGAGCTCGGTGGGCCCCTGCCCCGCCGCGAGGGCAATCGCCTGGAGGGGGCGCCGCAACTCGTGCAGCGCTTCGTTCAGGGCCCCCCGCCGCCGTCCCGCACGCAGTCCCTGTGCGGTGAACACCGCCGCCATCGAGACGGCGAGCGGCCAGCCGGCGACTATCGCCGCCAGGTTGGTCATCCGTCGACCAGCCTGTATCCGACACCCCAGCAATTGATGACATAGCGCCCCTGCTCGGGATCGAGTTTCCGCCGCAGCCTGCTCGCGTGCGAGTCAAGCGTGCGGGTGCGGGCCTGGGTGTGGTACCCCCAGACGTCCTCGAGCAGCTCCTGCTTGGAGAACACCCGCTTCGGGTCGGCGGCGAGCGCACGCAGCAGCGAGAACTCTTTGTTCGAGAGCCGAACCTCCTGCCGCCCGACCCATGCCTTGCGCAACGCCGGGTCGACCACGATCTCTCCCGCCCGGCAGGGGCCCTCGCGCTGCACCGTTCGGCGACGCAACACCGCACCGATCCGGGCTCGCAGCTCCGGGTAGTGGAAGGGCTTCACGAGGTAGTCGTCGGCACCGAAGTCCAGGCCGCGCACGCGATCGGCGTCCGCGCCTCGCCCGGTGAGCACGATCACCGGAAGCTTCGGGTCGAAGCGCGAGGCGACCCCGTCGGCTTCGCGAATTTCCCGCAGTACGTCGAGCCCCCCTGCATCGGGCAGCGTCAGGTCAAGGAGCATCAGGTCGGGCTGCTTGTAGCGGCAGAATCGCAGCGCTTCTGCCGCACTGGGCGCCGGCAGCACCCCGAAGCGGTCGGCAACAAGGTGGTCGCAGAGCAGATCCAACGTCACCGCATCGTCCTCACACACCACGACGCTCGCGATCTCTCGTCTCTGGGGGAGCATCCACCGGTCTAAGTCGCGAGGCCCCCGAATCTCTCCCCCCACAGCCAGCCACAGGCGCGTCGAGCGCGGTCCGTCGCAGGCGGGGACCACGTACGCTTTGCGGCAGATGGGTGTCGCCGATCGCATCGAGGTCGCCCGCGCCGACATCACCCAGGAGCGAGTCGACGCCATCGTCAACGCCGCGAACGTGAACCTCGCCCACGGTGGTGGCGTGGCTCGTGCGATCTCATCCGCCGCCGGCCCCGAGCTGCAGCGCGCCTGCGATCGGCTGATCGCCTCGCGCGGCCCGTTGGAGACCGGCGAGGCCGTCGCCACCGACGCGTTCCTCCTGCCGTGCCGCAGGGTCATCCACACGGTTGGCCCCGTCTATGGCCGGCACGACGGGCGGGAGGCTCGGCTGCTGGCCGCGGCCCACCGCAGCTCGATCGCGCTGGCGGCGGAGCTGGGGTTGAGGACGATCTCCTTCCCCGCCATCTCGTGCGGGGTCTACGGCTACCCGGTGGAGAAGGCGGCGCCGATCGCCATCGCCTCCACAATCGATGCGCTGAGCGACGACAGAACCGATATCGAACTGGTCCGCTTCTGCTTCGTCGGCGAGCTCGAGCGAGACGCGTTCGAGCGCGCGCTGGCAGCGGCCCCTGCCTCGAGAGAGGGCTAGATGCTCGAAGCGATCGCGGCCTGGGCCGCCGCGACGCGGGCGATCGGCACCCGGAAGGGCGAGCAGCTGACGTAGTCGAGGCCGACGGCGTGGAAGAAGGCGATGCTGTCGGGATCGCCGCCGTGCTCGCCGCAGATGCCGAGCCCCAGGTCGGGACGCCGCTCGCGCCCCCTCTCTACCGCCATCCTCACCAACTCGCCCACGCCGTCGGGGTCGATCGTCTCGAAGGGGCTGCGGTCGACGATCTTGCGGCGCAGGTACTCGGTCAGAAACCGCCCCTCCGAGTCGTCCCGCGAGAAACCGAGCGTGGTCTGCGTCAGGTCGTTGGTCCCGAAGCTGAAGAAGTCCGCATGAGCCGCCAGGAGGCCCCCGACGAGGCAGGCGCGCGGCAGCTCGATCATCGTGCCGACCGCGAAGAGCACCGGCTCGGTGCCGAGGCCCTCGACGACCCCGGCGGCGGTGCGCTCGACCAGCTCGCGCATGGCGACGAGCTCACGCTCGTAGCCGACCAGGGGGATCATGATCTCGAGCTCCGGCGCGCTTCCCTCTCGATCCCGGACGGCGACCGCAGCGGCGACGATCGCCCGGACCTGCATCTCATAGACCTCCGGATACAGCAGTCCGAGACGGCAGCCGCGCGTGCCCAGCATCGGATTCGTCTCCTCCAGCTGCCTGACCCGGTGCAGCTCCCCCTCCAGCTCCTCGACGGCGTCGTCGCGGCCGCCGGTGGCAACGCGTCGCTCGATCTCCACCGCCAGGTCCTCGGCGCGTGGCAGGAACTCGTGCAGAGGCGGATCGAGCAACCTGATGGTCACCGGCATCCCGGCCATCGCGGCAAACAGGCCTTCGAAGTCGGCCCGCTGCAGGGGCTCCAGCTCGGCGAGCGAGGCTCGCCGAGCGGCCTCGTCGTCCGCGAGGATCATCCGCTGCATCGCCATCTGGCGATCGTCTCCGAGAAACATGTGCTCGGTTCGGCAGAGCCCTATCCCGCGGGCGCCGAAGCGCCGTGCCGCGACCGCATCGGCGGGCCGGTCGGCGTTGGCGCGCACCTCGAGACGGCGAAGCTCGTCCGCCCAGCCGAGCACGGTCCGGAAGTACCGGTCCATCTCCGTCTCGACCAGGGGAACGTCCTGGACGCTGACCGCGCCGCTGGTGCCATCGATCGCGATCGGGTCTCCCTCGCGAAGGTACGTTCCGTCAACGCGCATCTCGCGCGCCTCGAGGTCGATGTCGAGCGCCGAGGCCCCACAGACGCACGGCCGTCCCATTCCCCGCGCAACCAGGGCCGCGTGCGAGGCCTTGCCCCCCTCCGAGGTGAGTATCCCTTTCGCGGCGTGAAAGCCGGCCACGTCATCGGCTTCCGTGAAGGGTCGCACCAGGATCACCTGCTCACCCTGTGCGGCCTGCTCGACAGCCCGCTCGGCGGTGAAAACGATCCGGCCCTTGGCCGCACCGGGCGAGGCGGGAACGCCGCGGACCAGGGTGTCGAAGTCGAATTCCGGGTCGAAGGACGGATGCAGGAGGGCCTCCAGCTTCGAGGCATCGACCTTCGACAGGGCCTCCTCGCGGCTCAGAAGTCCCTCCTCGACCATGTCCGCCGCAACCCGGACCGCAGCCTGGGGCGGGCGCTTGGCGGTGCGCGTCTGCAGCATGTAGAGGGTCCCCTCCTCGACCGTGAACTCGACGTCCTGCATGTCGCGGAAGTGACCCTCGAGGGCCTTGACGATCTCGACGAGCTGGCGGTGGGCCT
Source organism: uncultured Solirubrobacterales bacterium (assembly GCA_963707965.1). GTDB lineage: Bacteria > Actinomycetota > Thermoleophilia > Solirubrobacterales > 70-9 > VRUE01. The sequence goes on along the minus strand of CAVPRR010000006.1, from coordinate 61,578 downwards.
CCGGCAGCATCCTCGCCATCTCCTCGAGGTCGCTGGTGTCGCGCGTCCCCGACACCACGTCCTCCCCCTGGGCGTTGCGCAGGAAGTCCCCCGAGGGCTTTGGCGCTCCGGTGATCTCGTCGCGGCTGAAGGCAACGCCCGACCCGGAGTCATCCCCCCTGTTTCCGAACACCATCTGCTGCACGTTGACAGCCGTGCCCCAATCGTCGGGGATGCCGTTCAACCGCCGGTACTCGACCGCCCTCGCCCCATTCCAGGACTCGAACACAGAACCCACGGCAGCGATCAGCTGTGTGCGCGGGTCCTGCGGGAAATCCCCCCCGGTCTGCTCGTGAAATATGCGCTTGAACTCCCCCGCCAGGCGATGCAGGTCGTCGGCGTCCAACTCGGTGTCAAGCGAGACGCCGCGCCGCGATCTCTCCCTGCGAATCGCCTCCTCGAAGTGCGTCCCGTCGATCCCGGAAACCACGTTGCCGAACATCTGAACCAGGCGGCGATAGGAGTCCCATGCAAAGCGCTCGTTCTGCGTGCGTGCGGCCAGGCCCGCGACCGCATCGTCCCCGAGACCGATGTTGAGGACCGTGTCCATCATCCCCGGCATCGACACGCGCGCGCCGGAGCGCACCGAGATCAGGAGAGGGTCCGACGGGTCGCCGAGGCGCTTGCCCGTCTCCTCCTCCAGCTCGCCCAGCGCGACGTCGATCTGGCGGCTGAGCTCCTCGGAGACCGCGCTGCCGGCCTCCAAGAACGCGATGCACGCCTCCGTGGTCACCGTGAACCCGGCCGGCACCCTGATCGGCGGCCCGAGCCGGGCCATCTCCGCGATGTTGGCCCCCTTGCCGCCCAGCAGCTCCCGCATCTCCCTGGATCCCTCGGAGAACCGGTACACGTACTTCGGTTCGGCGGCCGCCATACCAAGCACATCTTGACGGGAGCGAGGGCGGGGCGCTCTCCGCGGCCGTCGAGAGAGGCCCGGCGTCTCAGCGCACTCGGTCGCTGGGCGAGGGCAGCTCGAGAACCGCTGCGGCGCCGCGCTCGAAGACGATGCGACGCCGGGGCACGGCGCGCCGGGTCGAGACGCACCCACCGCACTCGTCCAGGAAAACCAGATCCAGCGAGAAGCGCATGCCGAACGTGTGGACACTGCGGCAGCGCGGGATCAGAAGCCCGCTCCCGGCATCCGCCCGGCTGAGGAACGAGAGTCCGAGCAGGCGCGCCCAGAACCCGCTCGCGACAGGAACCCGGTGACCGAGCACCGCGGCTTGTGGAAGCTGCCGCAGCCGAAGGGCGGGGGCTCGCTCTGCCATGAGGGTTCAAGAACACAGCCGCCGGATCTCTCCCCCGGGAAGTCCGTAGCCTCTGAGCCGATGGCAGCCAACGGAAGGGTCACCGTCTTCGGGCCCCACCCGATGCTCTCGATCACGATCGAGCAGTTGACGGCGGACGGGGGCGACGACATCCACGTGCACGCTGCGGGCCAGGGAGTGTGGGTAGCGCGAATGGCCGCCGAGCTGGGCGCGAAGGCGACCCTTTGCGGGCTGATCGGCGGAGAGACGGGCACGGCGCTGCGCCCGCTGCTCGACCAGCTGCCGATCGAGCTGCGGCTGGTGGAGACGGTCGAGCCGAGTGGCTGCTACGTGCACGATCGCCGCAGCGGCGAGCGGGTGCCGGTCGCCCAGAGCGCCAGCCGCCCGCCATCTCGCCACGAGATCGATGACTTGTTCTCGGTCACCTGCGCCGCCGCGCTCGACTCGGGGGCCCTGGCCCTGTGCGGTCCGTATCCCGGTGAGGCGCTTCCGCTGGAGATCTACGGAAACCTCGTCGCCGACGTCCGGGCCAACGGCACGCCGGTGATCGTCGACCTCTCCCCTCCCCGCCTCGACAGTGCCCTGGAGGGGAAGCCGAACCTGGTCAAGATCAACGACTGGGAGCTGGCCAAGTTCGTCTCCGGGCCGGTCGACACCGACACCGAGATGCGCAGCGCCGCCGAGCGGCTGCTCGAGCGTGGCGCCGACGCGGCAATCATTACCCGGGCCGAGCAGCCGGCCCTGGTTCTCCGTGAGGACGCTGCCTGGGCGCTCACCCCGCCGCGCTTCGAGCGAGGCGCGCGCGAGGGCTGCGGCGACTCGATGATGGGCGCGCTCGCCGCCTGCATGGCGAGCGGCCGGAGCTGGGACGACATGCTGCACATCGCGGCCGCCGCCGGTGCCGCCAACTTCCTGCGCCATGGTCTCGGCAGCGCCGACCGCGCGGTCGTCGAGGACCTGGCGCGGCGGGTGGAGCTGCGGCAGCTCGATTAGGGCTATTCCCCGTCAGAGGATTGGGCCGTACGGCACCTCGAGCTCCTCGCCGTCGATGATTGCCCGTGGGGCTGTGTCCTCGATCCACCCCAGGTGGGGAGCGAGCGAGTCGACCTCCCGGAGCTTCCGCAGGGCCCCTGCAAGGTGAACGGGCCTACCGCCGTGAGAGGAGTGCGCGTCGCTGCTGAGGACATGGACCAGTCCCGCACCGGCCAGGGCCAGCATGCCGGCTGCGGTCGACTCGCGCAGGAAGAAGTCAGCTGTCGCCTGGACCAGGGCGCCGCCGGCAACCAGCTGGGCCAGGCGCTCGAACATGTCGGCCGAGAGGTGGCGCTCGGGGTGGGCGATCAGCGCCCGGTGGCCGCGGGCGGCGAGGTGCTCGACACGGCGCGCCAGGCTGTCCCCAAGCGGGCCCGGCGCCGGCTCCAGCAGCACCCAGCGCCCGCTGCCGAGCGCCACCCGGGCCAGCTCGTCGGCGCTCAGGTCCTCGACCACCGTCTCGGCCACCTCCCCGCCCTGCAGAACCGTCACCGGAACGTCCTCGAGGCGCAGCCGCTGGTTGAGCGCCTGGACGCGGTCGGCAATCTCGTGGATGCGGACGTCGTGGTCGTGGCGGATGTGCGGGGTGGCGCAGACCGCCTCGATGCCATCCGCAACCGCCTGCCGCGCCATCCCGGCGCTGTCGCGGAGGTCGAGCGCGCCGTCGTCGACGCCGGGGAGGATGTGACAGTGCAGGTCGATCAAGGGCCTATCTCGGTAGGGGACGCGCCGTCTCAGGTGCAAACCGCCATTCAGTGGCGGCCGTGCAGAAGCACGCGGCTACGATGACAGGCATGATCCAGCACGTGCTTCCGCTGGGCTTGCGGGGGCCGATGGGCTTCAACCGTGAATAAGAAGACGACCCGCAGAGGCAACTACGAGTCGGGCTCCGACTACGTGCTCGAGTACGGCGAGCTCCGCTTCGCCTTCAACGAGGAGGATTTCGGGCAGCGTGTCGAGCAGGCCGCAGCGAAGCTGGGCTTTGTCAAGCAGGGCCTCAGCTCCGAGGAGCTCGACGACCTCCTCGATCTCGCCGTGAACGGCGAGATCACCGCCCCCAGCTCACCCCTCGGCGAGCACATCGGCGAGAACTGGGAAGACCTGGTCGGACCCGCCAACCGCAGCCTCGTCCACTGGCTCCGGCGCCTCGTCTTCCGCGGCGCCTGGCTCGACCAGCGGGTCAAGGAGGGAGAGCTGGACATCGTCTTCGACGAGCGCACCCAGACCTTCGGCTACGTCCAGCCCGACCGCAGCAACGAGCTGATCGAGCTCTCCAAGGAGCCCTCCTGGCGCCGCATCGCCTACCGCGGTTGACGGCCCGCTACTGACGCTCGACCGCAGCGACCACCGTCAACGAGCCGTTGCCGGCAACGGAGCCACGGGACTCGAACAGCTCCCTGGCGTCGTCGGGTCCACCGAAGGCCTCGGCAAAGCGGCTCAGGGAATCGATCAGGACGATCACGGCCTCGCCGCTCTCGGCGCGCCGCACCGCTTGGGCGAGGGCGTCGTCGGCGTGGCGGGCCTGGCCCGCGGCGACGATCTCCGCTTTCGGCGCGTCGCGCTTCCAGTCGGCCAGCTCATCCGGGCTCGGGTCGACGAGAAGGGCGATTGGATCCGGCCCCCTGGCGCCCGACAGCTCCGCCCCGACCTCCCGAAGCAGATCCGTACAGCCCTCGCGGGTCTCGGCGTAGACGATCGCGCGCCCGCCCGGAATCGAGGAGAGCAGCAGGTCATGCACCCGCACCCGTTTGCGGCGTCCCCAGCGGCGGCGGCGGCGTTTGCGCTTCGGGGGTGTCGCCGCGGCGGCCGGTTTGGCCGCCGCCGGCTCGGCCTCGCGGCGCGGCTGCTCGCGCCTGGCGCGCGGCTCCCCACCAGGCTTGCGCGGCTCCCCACCAGGCTTGCGCGGCTCGCGAGGCCTGCCGCCGCGGTCGCGCGGCCTGCGCCCACCCTGCTGGCGACGTGGCTCGCCCCTCGGCGTCGCCCCACCGCGCGGCTCCCCGCCCGCCAGCTTCCCGATCAGCTCGTCGCGCGAGAGCATCCGGTAGCGGGGTACGCCGGCCTCCGCCGCAAGCGAGTGCAGCTCGGCGAGGTGCTTGGACTCCAGCTCAGCTTTCGTCATCGCTGCGGCAGGTTAGTTCAACCGGCCGCGGCGAGGCGCTTGCGCGTCAGCTCGCCGAGCCACTCGCCGAACTCGGGCCGCGACTGCCAGTCCTGGCGGAACTTCTCGGCGCCGGCCTCGGTCAGCGGGTGGTTCAGCATCTGACGCAGCACCTTCGCCGGGACGGTGGCGATCTCGCAGCCGATCCGCGCCGCCGCGACGGCATGCTCTGGGTGGCGGATCGACGCGGCGATGATCTCCGAGGTCATGCCGCCGGCCCGCAGCGTGTCGGCGATCTCGTCCAGCACCACGGTCGAGTCGACGGAGATGTCGTCGAGCCGGCCCATGAAGCAGGAGACGTAGGTGGCGCCCGCCGAGGCCGCGAGCAGCGCCTGGGTCGGCGAAAAGACGAGGGTCATGTTGACCGGGATGCCGTCGCCGGTCAGCGCCTTCGCCGCGGCGAGGCCCTCACTGCAGAACGGGACCTTGACCGTGACGTGGCGGTGCAGCTCGTGCAGGGCGTGTCCCTCGTCGACCATCCCCTGCACGTCCTGGGAGACGACCTCCGCGGAGACCGGCCCGCCGACCAGCTCGCAGATCCGCTGAACGATCTCGCCGGGATCGCCATCCTCCTTGGCGAGCAGAGAGGGATTGGTGGTGGCGCCGGAGAGCACGCCCCAGGCGGCGATCTCCTCGACCTCGGCAACGCTTCCGGTATCGATGAAAAGTCTCATATGGCAAGGGTAGTGGAGGTTCAGGCGGCAGCGGGATCGACACCGGCCTCGGCCGCCGCGCCCGGCCAGGCCTCCGCCTCGCGCTTCACGCGCCGGCGGGACCAGCCCAGCTCGGCACCCATCGCCTCGGCCACGGGGCGCACCGAGTCGGCCGTGCGCAGCTGCGGCGCGGCAAGGATCCCCAGGCGAGTGCGCCGCAGCAGCACGTCTGCGACGCTGCGCGCCTGCTCGAGGCGAGCCGCGACGACCGCCTCGGCCAGCAGGTCGGGGCGACCCTCGACGATCCGCTCCGCAAGCTGCCTGTCCTTCCAGGCAAGGCCCAGGACCTCCCGCGCCGCGTGTCCGTAGCGAAAGGCGAGCTGGGAGACCGACTCCTCGCCCACTACCTCCGGCGCCTCCAGGTCCTCGGGCCGCGCCTCCATGCCGAGGGGGATCTCGGCCGTGCGGCAGGGAGCCTCGCGCCCCTCCCTCTCGACCAGCCGGTCGACCGTCTGCTTGGCCATCGGGCGCCAGGTGGTCAGCTTGCCGCCGGTGATCGTCAGCATCCCCGACGACGTCTCATACAGCTCCGCTTTGCGGGAGATGTCCACCGACTTCTTCGGATCGGATGCGGAGATCAACGGCCGCACTCCGGCGTAGGCGCCGACCAGGTCGGACTGTCCGAGGGAGGCACCGAAGAACGCGTTGACAGCCTCGAGCAGGTAGGCGATTTCCTCGCCGCCGGGGCGCGGATGGTCGATGTCGCCGTCGAAGTCGTTGTCCGTCGTGCCGACCAGCGTGCGGCCGTACCAGGGCAGGGCGAAGATCGCCCGACCCTCGCCGGCGGGGACGATGCAGGCGGCGCTGCCGGTCGAGAGATCGCCACGGTCGAGCAGGACGTGGGTTCCGCGGCTGGGTGAGATGCGCGGCACGTCCTCCTCCTCGCGCACCTCCTCGGGGCGTATCCGGTCCGCCCAGACCCCGGTCGCGTTGACGACGTTGTCCGCCCCGACCTCGAGGCGCTCGCCCGACTCCGCCTCCACGAAGGCGACGCCGCAGGCGCCGGCGTCGTCAGAGAGAACCTCCGTCACCTCGGCGCCGTTCAGCATCACCGCACCGAAGCGCTCCGCCTCCCCGAGGATGGTGAGGACAAGGCGGACGTCGTCGGTCTGACAGTCATAGAAGAGGTAGGCGTCCTTGGGGTCACGGGAGGCCAGCGCCGGGACCATCTTGAGCAGCTCGTCGCGGCCAATCGTGCGGTGGCGGTCCGGCGACCAGCTGAGTTCCTCGTCCTCCTCCCTGGCAGCGCGCATCGCACGGCGACCGCGACCGACCCTCGTCGTCGCCATCACGTCGTACATGTTGAGCCCGATCCCAACGCGGCGGTCGCGACGATCGTCGCCCAGGGCGGGGACGAGGAACGGCGTGGGATAGACCAGGTGCGGCGCGAGCTGGACCATCAGCTGGCGCTCCAGAAGCGCCTCGCGGACCAGGCCCAGGTCGAGGTTCTGCAGGTAGCGCAGACCACCGTGGACCATCTTCGAAGAGCGGCTGGAGGTGCCCTCCGCGTAGTCGCCCCGCTCCAGCAGAGCGACGGAGTAGCCGCGCGCGGCAGCGTCGAGCGCAACGCCGGCGCCGGTGATCCCGCCGCCGATCACGACCACCTCGAAGTGCCGCCCGGCGATTGCCTCCACGGCTTCGGAACGGCTCAGCATGTGGACCACATGCTCCCTTCCGGCTCTCCCTCAGCCGGGCGGGACAGGCGCCTTCTCCACATCCGGGTCACGATAGGAAGATCGTCGTCTGTTCGACGGGCGGGCGCGGCGGGGGCGCCTTCTCCTGGCGCTGCTGGCCGAGATGCAGGAGGCCGACGAAGCGCTCACCGGCGGGAAGCCCCACAGCCCGTCGCCCCTCCTCCTCGCGCAGCACGGACGGTGTGCGCCAGTAGCCGGCCAACCCCCTGGCATGGGCGGCAAGCAGGACGATGTAGGAGGCGACGGCGGTTGCGTGCAGGTCCTCCTCCTCCTGGACCGAGTCGCCATCGGACGCGCAGGAAACGACGATCAGCGTCGGGGCGCGGTCGAGCTTGGCTGCGCCCTCCGGTCCCGCCGCCTCCTTCAGGCGAGCAAGCGCCTCCGGCCCCACCACGCGGAAGCGCCATGGCGCCGTCAGGTGATGGTTGGGCGCCCAGCGAGCCAGGTCGAGCAGCTCCTCGATCTCCCCCCGACCCAGCGGCTCCGAGCCGAACGCCTTGTGCGTGCGGCGGGTCCGGATTGCCGTCTCGACGTCCACATCCCCGAGCGTATAGGCCTCCCGCCGCTTCGCTCGCCGCCGCCGGGGCAATCGCCGGTCGATGGGCCGATTTCGTCCGGTATATGGACGGTCCAGCTCGCGGGCGGAGGTGCCGGCTCGCCGGCGGCTACTCGGCCTCCAGTTATGGGAACGGAACGGTGGCGGTCCTCAGCTACCAACCGAAACGACGACCGAGGAAGACCACGCTGCCGAGGGCAAGACCACCCGTGAAGAGGCCGATCCCGAGCGAGGCCCAGGGACTCGGGCCGGGGCCATCGCTCGCAGTGAACGGCTCGATCAGCGGCGTGCGCTGCGCTGCCGGAGCGGCGTCGGCCTCCGCGCCGCCCGTCCCCGCCGCTCCCGGTGTCCCCGAAACGGCCGGGCTGCCGCTCTTCGAGGGGGACTTGGTCGAGGACTGGTCGCCGGCGCCGCTGGCGGAGCCGTCTTCCTGCAGCGCTTTCAAGATGTCGGATGTCGAGGACGGCGGCGTCGCAGCCGGCGACGGCGCGGATGACGAGCCCGGCGTGAATTCTGGAAATGCGCTTGCCGGCGGAGTCGACGGATTCGCCCTGCGCGCAACCGGCGAGATCGGGAAGGACGTGCCCGCTGTTGCGGCGAGAACCTCACCGGTCACCCACACCTGGGTCTGATCGCTGGAGGCCGAGTATCGGTAATGGCCGTCGCTGGCCTGGCGCGCCTCCAGATAGTCGAGCCCGCTCTTGCCCCCGGTTCGCACGCCGGCAGGGTCGGTGCCAACCGCGAGCATGCCCTGCACCGCCCAGGCGGTGGACTGCGCGTTCACGCCGCCGGAGCCGCCGACCGCGAATCCACCGCTCGGGCGCTGCGCCCTGCGCAGATAGCTGAGGCCATGGCGGGCAGACGCCGTGTCCGGCATTGCCTGCATGACGGCACCGGTTCCGTCGGCTGTGCTGGGAGTGCCGGGCAGGTCACCCCACCCGCCATCGTCGTTCTGTGCCTTGGCAAGCCAGGAGAGAGAGGGGCTCAGCCCCCCCGTCATGCGCGCGGCGCGCAGTGCCAGAACGCCAAACGCCGTCGAATTTGGCCAGCCCTCGAATGAGCCGTCGCTCCGGCGGCGTTTGGCGAGCGTCGCGACGAGGTTGCGGCCGTCAAACGAGCGCGGATCGACCCCCGCCCCCTCCAGCGCGAGGATCGTACGGGCGAAATCGCCGCTGCTGCTCAGGTCCTCGAGGTGGCCACGCAGGAAGCCCACGGCGCTGTGGCCGCGCCGCGTGATGTCCAGCGGGTTGCGGCCTGCAGCCTCCAACCCCAACATCACCCAGCCGGTGATCTCGGGGCTTGAATCGCGGTCCGGCGATGCACCCCACCCACCGTCGGAATTCTGGACCGAGGCGAGCCAGCGCGCAGCGCTGTCCACCCCGGTGGCCTGCGCCCTGGCGGGCAGAGCCGACGCCCCAGCCAGCGCCACCAGCAGGACCGTGGCCGCGGTCGGGACGCGCCACTGGAACCGGTCGCGAAAGCGAACCAGCATCCGCACCATCGCCGGCCCGGCGACCAGCGCGAGCGTCACGTTGCCGATCGCATGGGCGGCGTCGAAGGGGATGGCTCGCACCTCCAGGGCCAGAAACCGCTGCACCGAGAGGTCGCCACCGTAGGTCGCCATCAGGGAGAAGTTCATCAGAGCGCCGTACGCGAGTCCAGCGAGGCCGCACATCGTGGCCAGCGTGAAGCGACCTGGGTTGCGCCCGCCGAGCGATAGCGCGGCCCCAAGAACGCCGCACATTCCCCACCCAGCCATCTGCCAGGGTGTCCACGGCCCCTGGCCCAGCCAGAAGTTCGAAACCAACCCGGCCAGCGCCCCGACCGCGAAGCCGGGCGCCGGGCCGAGGGCGTAGCCGGCGAAGATGACGATGTCGGTGGTCGCGACGACGTTCGGAAGCGGCGCGAAGGCGATCCGACCGGCGACGGCAAGCGCCGCCAGGGCCGCGACCAGGGCCACCACCTGGGATGTCGGGCGAGCGCGCTCGTACCAGGCGAAGCCACCCAGCAGAACGAGGCCGAGGAGCAGGAAGCTCGTCACCTCCCAGGACATCAGCCCCCCGCCTCGCTCTCGAGCGGGTTCCCGAATCCGGGCGCCCGGTCGCCCCGCGGTTGCTCGGCAAGTAGGTACCCGGCGCCCTGCTCGGGCGTGATGATCCCGGGCAGGTCGAGCACGCGGGCCACCTCGGTGGCGAAGTACCAGCCGCCCGACAACACCTCGACCGCCGGACCATCGGCAATCGCAACGCCATCGCCGAGCAGGACCACCCGGTCGGCGAAGGTGGCGGCGAACTCGACGTCGTGGGTTGCGACAACGACCCCCGCGCCACGCCCGGCGAGGCCTCCGATCAGCTCGATCAGGCCACTCCTGCGGGCGCGATCCATGCCGCGGGTGGGCTCGTCGAGCGCGATCAGCCCCGGCAGTCGCCCGCCTTCCATCCGCCCCGCCAGCGCGATCGCCAGCGCCAGCCTCTGCCTCTCGCCTCCCGAGAGGTCCCGCGGGTCGGCGTCGACGGCGTACTGCAGGTCCAGCGCCCGCAGCGCCGCCATCCCCTGCTCGCCCGGCAGCTCGTCCCCGACCCGCTCCCGAACGAGGTAGTCGCCCGGGCTCTGGGTCAGCAGCGCGATTCCGCCGGGTGCCTCCGCGCCACCCCGCACCGGCTCGACGAGACCGGCCACGGTTCGAAGCAGGGTGCTCTTTCCCGCCCCGTTTCGCCCCATCAGGGCCACGCGCTCCCCCCGGTCGATCCGCAGGTCGATGCCCCGCAGGACGTCCCGCCGCGCATCGCCGCTGTCCAGCTCGACCCACAGGTCCCTGATCGAGAGCGCCCGGGGCGAGGGGAGCCGGGCCCCCTCCTCACTCAACTTGCTCCGGTGCTTCGTGGTCGGCTGTCCGCGGTCGAATTGCCGGAGAAGTACAAGCCGTTCGGAGGGGGCCCGGCTCCCCTCGCCCACGATGCCGGCCGATGCCAGGGCGCGGCGGGCCTGGCGCACGCCGGTCGGCGGCGGTTCGATGCCGGCGAGGGAAAAGAGGTGTGCGGCCGGCGTTTCGAGGGCGGTGTCCGTGCGCTGGGCCCAAGCCAGGAAGTCGCGCGGAGGGCCGTCGAAGGACACGGTTCCTGCAGCCATCGCGATCACCCGGTCCGCGGCGGCGAGACAGCGCTCCAGGCGGTGCTCGGCGAGCAGGATCGCCACCCCCCACTCCTCGTTGAGCCGCCGCAGCAGCCAGATCAACTCGTCCCCGGCAACCGGGTCCAGCTGTGAGGTCGGCTCGTCGAGGAGTACGAGGCTCGGGCGGGTCACCAGAGCGGCGGCGAGAGCGACGCGCTGGAGCTCGCCCCCGGACAGGGTGTCGGCTGTCCGCTCCAGCAGGTGTGGGATCGCAAGCGAGAGGGCGACCTCCTCCACGGCCCGCGCTCGTGATGCCGGTGGCTCTCCCCGCATCTCAAGCGGCAGCTCGATCTCCGCAGCGACCGTCGTCGAGACGACCTGCGTCTCCGGGTCCTGGGCGACATAGCCAACGGCGGTCGCGAGCTCCCCCGGGCCGCGGGCGAGCGCATCCAGCCCGCCGACGTCGACGCTGCCCGCGAGCTCGCCACCATGGAAGTGGGGGACGAGCCCGCATGCCGCCCGCAGGAGGGTCGACTTGCCGCTGGTCGAGCGACCGGCGAGCAGTGCGAACTCTCCGGCCGCAAGCCGTACCGAGACGTCACTGAGCGCCGGGCGGTCGGCGTTCGGGTAGGAGTAGGTGAGACCCTCGATCGCCAGGGCGGGTGCGGCGCGGGGAGGCGTTGCGAGATCAGGCACCCGCGGCCTCCTGGGCTGGGGGTGCAGCGCCGGCAGCGGCCCGCGGGGAGCGCTGGACACGGCGCGGCCTCCGCCGCAGCGGGACGAGGCCGGCAACCACGAGGAGCGCCGTCAGGGCAACTGTCGCCGGGTCCATGCCCGTCTCGAGAGTTGGATACGCATCGAAGCTGCCGGCGCCCAGCGCCCTGGCGGCGATCGCAGCAGCCAGCACGATCGCCCCGGTCGCAAAGAAGCGGGCGTCGTGCCGCGACCGGGAGCGGGGCCGACGTGCCCTCGGAGCGTCGAGGCCGTAGCCCCGCAGCTCGAGCGTTGCCGCGACGTCGACGGCACGGTCGAGCGAACCGGCGAGAACGCGGCGGGCAAGGGTTGCGCGACCGATCGGAGCCGCCGCCGGTCCCCGCAGGCGACCCGCATCGCGAAGGCGGACGGCGTCCGCCGCGGCGACCGGTGCCAGACGCGAGATCAACGCGGCGGTCAGAGCCGAGCGCCCCGCCAATGGGCGCAGCGCACGCAGAACCCGATCCGGGTCGACGCAGGCCGAGTAGACGGCAAAGGCGACCATCACAGCCGCGGCGCGAAGGCCGATCACCGCGCCCGCGGCAAGCGCCTCTCCGGTGACATCGACCCGGCCGAGCAGAGGCCACTCACCGAGCCGCAGCAGCACCGTCTCGCCGCGGCTCACGACGAGCGCGTTGACTGCGACGATCAGAGCGCCGAGCGTCAGGCCCATCCGCAGCGCGGCGCGAACCGCGGTACGGGCGCCGGCGAGCCATCCGGCGAGGGCGGCGGCGGTCCCCACCGCCACCAGAACCAGCGGGCTCGAGTAGAGGAAGGCAACGGCGACCAGGGAGCCAAGGTAGGCGACCGCAGCAGCGGGCGACGCCGCCTGAAGGAGGCCGGGCCTCGGGGTGTAGGCGAATGGCGACCTCATCGCCTCACCCCGATCCCAGCGGCAGCGGAATCTCCTCGCCGCCCTCGGACGCCACCGCAAAGCGGTCGCGCAGCGCTGCGACATCGAGCAGGCGAGCGGCCGCCAGGGTTCCGGCGGCGTCGGCTCCCGCAACGATCCAGAGCGGTGGAGCGTCCCCGTTGCGGGTCGTCGCCACCAGGCCCGCGTCATGGCCGAGGCGCCGCGCGGGCTCACCGCCCTCGTCGAGCGCAACCAGCGCGAAGCCGTCTCGCCCGCGGACGAAGTCGGCATAGACGCCGCTCGCCTGTGGGCCGGACTCGACCTCGGCCGCCACGGCGTCTCCCCGGATCCGCTGCCAGGACCCCACCAGGACCCGGATCGCCCCCCCGGTTCCCACGGGCGCAAGGGAAGCACCCGCCCAGTTCAGGCGGCGCCGCACAACCGCACAGGCGGTGCCGGCGCCGCGGCACTCGACCGAGGTCGGGTGCCGGCTGCCTTCGTAGCCACCCGCGAAGGGCTGGGGCCACGAACCGACCAGCGCTGAGACCCGCTCCGAAGCCGACCAGTCGCGGTAGTCCCACCAGATCGCCTCGCCGCCGCGCAGCGGGTACTCGGCCGCCCCAACCGGCGACCAGAGGCCGTTCACATAGAAGAACCAGTCGTAGGGCCGTCCCCCGTGGCGCGCCCCCGCGAGCCCGTCGATCGACTGCACGAAGGCGCCGCTGTAGCCGGTCGAAATCTCGGCGTTGCGATCGAGCACCCGCATCACCGTGTCGGATTCCGCAATGCGATCGCGGAGCGGGGCGGACAGCCGCTCGGCGCCGAAGTCCCGGGTGACCGTCAGCGAGACCTCACCGGCCGCGCCGCCCGGCCCGAGGCCGCAGCCGGCGGCCGCGAGCGCCGCACCGAGCAGCGCAATCGCGACCGCCGTACCACGGCTGGCGACGGCTCGTTTCGCTCGCCAGAACGTGATCGCTCCCCTAGGGAACTAGTCCTGCGGAGGGAACTAGTCCTGCGGGCATTTCCCGCCGACGCAAATCGCCGCCCGGTCGGATGGGATGTACTGACCCTGACGCGCGATCAGCTTTGCCGGGCGCCGCAGCGTGACCATCGCCTGCCCACCCTTGTTGGTGCGCTGCTTCGCGCCCGAGACCCTCACCCCGGCCGCCGGCTTGCGCCTGCCCTTTTCGTCGTAGGCAAACACGCGAACGGCGAACGGCTGCCCCGCCCTGACTCGCTTCGGGGCCTTCAACCACAGCTCTTCGGTCGAGGCTTCGAAGCTGGGCGTCAGGAACCAGAGAACGCTGTCGCCCGAATTCAGCTTGACCGAGTCGCCCCCGACTTCGGAGGTCCTGTGATTGACCCGCAGCTGCCAGAAGCCTTCGCCCGTGGCTTCGGCTCCGCCAATCGCGCAGAGCCCCAGCCCGAAGGAGAAGGCGTCGGTGATCAGCAGCGGCCGCAGCGAAGGGGTGGAGCGAGCTCCCTGGGCGAGCAGGCCGAGCGCCGTGGCCCCGGCAATCCTCACCTTCTTGCCGCTTCCTCCCTGGTCCTTGCCGAAGCAGGTTGCGGCGCGGCTGGTCGGAACGGCGGTGGTCCCGGTCCGCAGGGTCTTGTCCGCCAGCACCTTCTGGCCGGCGACCACCCGCAACTGCGCCGGGGTGCCCTTCGCCGCGGCAGCCCCCGCGGTCACAACCGTGAAAACGAGAGCCAGCGCGCACGCGGCGGCCAGCCGGAATGGAATGAGTCTTGGCATTTAAGCCACCCTTTCCTCGAGGGTTGTCATGGCTGGCCGGGGACAGGTCTCCTGGCTTCCGGGGTGGCCGGCCGCACCTTCCCAGGGACTCCGTGTCGCCCCCAGTGGCTGGCGCAAACTGCGCCTGCGGCTTCCTTCCCGGTCACAGTGGCGGGACCGCGCCGGTCTTTCACCGGACTTCCCTTGACCACCGACCGTATGTACGGGGGTGAGTCTAGATGATGTGGCCGCGTACCAGGACCGATCCACCCGCTGAACGTTCGTCCAATGCTCTTGGATTGTTGTGTGGTGCCGGGCTAACCTCTGGCCCAGGCACGCAATTCAACGTCTGGAGAGAGCATGAGGCAGGGGATTCGCCTGCATTCGCCCGCATTGATCATCTCGCTCATCGCGCTGTTCGCAGCGCTCGGCGGAACGGTCTACGCGGCCAAGAAGATGGATGGCAAGGCCATCAGGGTGAAGTCGCTGCCGGGCAACCGGCTCAAACTCCATTCCGTGCCCGCCAACAGATTGATGCCCAGTGTGCTGCGCCGCGCGCAAATCACCGGCCCGCTCACCGGCGCCGACATCAACGAGCTGACCCTCGGTCGGGTGCCGAGCGCAACGCACGCCGAAACGGCCGACACGGCCCAGAGCGCCATCGACGCCCAGACGGCTCTCAACGCTGTCAACGCCATCAACGCGGACACGGTCAACGGCCACAGCGCCGGATGCACGTCGGGCACCGTGTCTTTCGCCGGCGCCTGCTGGCGGAGCTCGCCGCACTCTGCCGCAACCGCCCCCGTTGCCGCGGCCGACTGCGCCGCGCAGGGCGGAACGCTGCCCGAGGCGCTCCAGCTTGCCGCCTTCGCCAAACGGCCTGGTGTCAGCCTTGACGCAGGGGATGAGTGGTCGAGCGACATAACAAACTTCTCTGGGCCGAATGTCTATGCCGTTGTAACCGTCTCTGCTGCTGCCGTCCTGCGACTTCACGCTGTCGAGTCTGGAAAGGAAATACCGCTGCGTGATTCCACTCGTCACCTGATCCCGATGCCGGCATGACCCCGGTCCCAGGCGCCACCGGTGCCGGATCGTGCCGGCATTGGGGTTGGGGGGCGCGCTCTCTATCCTCAACCCAGATGCGAGTCGGCCCGCAAAGCACGAAACGGCGCATTGCGAGCACGCTCGCGGCGCTCGGCTGCCTGACGGCGCTTGGGTCTTATGGCCCCGCTGGGGCTGCTGCCACCGCGCGGGTGCATGCGGGGGCGTCTGCATCTGCGCGGGTGCATCCGGCGAGGTCGGCCGTTCGCGGCGAGGTGGCGAGGGTGGCCCGTTACTGGACACCTGCCCGGATGCGCAGGGCGGCTCCGCTGGATACGGCGCGTTGGCCAGCCGAGGCGGCGAGCGCCAGCTTCGCGCCCGTCGAAGAACCGACGACCGCCCCCTACGCGGTCAACGGCCGCCTCTTCATAAAACAGGGGGGCAAGCTGGGCTTCTGCTCGGCGACGGCAATCAACAGCCCAACGCGACGCCTCGTCCTCACCGCCGGGCACTGCGTCAACTCCGGCCCCCGCGGCCGCCGCGGAACGAGCGCATGGTCGCGCTACCTCGAGTTCGTGCCCGCCTACAGCAACGGCGTTGCGCCGTTCGGCGCATTCGTCGCCCACCGCAATGCGGTCTTCGCTCCCCGGCAGTGGGTGAAGTGGGCCAACCCCAACTTCGATGTCGGCGCGATCCTCACGGCTCCCAACGCAGAAGGCGTGAACGTCGCCGACGCGGTGGGCGGCGGCGCCGCGATCGTCACCGAGCGCGCGCGCCAGGAGCAGTTCCAGACCTTTGGCTACCCCGGCAGGAGGCGCTGGATGCAGGGATGCGAATCACCCTACGTCGGCGACGACAGTCGCACATACCTGCTCCCCGGCCCGCCGACGATCGCGATCCGCTGCCACTGGTCTCCCGGCGCCAGCGGCGGCGGCTGGCTGATCGACGAAGGGACGGCAATCGACGGCCTGACCAGCTACGGGAAGCTCAGCGACCGCGTCCACACCTTCGGCCCGTACTTCAGCCAGCGCAACGTCGGCCGCCTCGTCGCCGGCCTGTAGGGACCTGCCTCGAGACTCCGCGCGCCCGCCGACACCTCGCGGGGACGGCGTCAGGCGCTGAGCAGGTCGCGGTAGAAGCGGTAGTCGCGCCGGTCGGGCCGTAGGTTCGAGGCCAGCGCCAGGTGATGGCGGGCGCGCTCGGTCTGGCCGGTCTTGGCGAGCGCCCGGCCGAGGCAGAAGTGGGCGTAGTCGTTCACCTGGTGCGTATCGACCACCGCCTCGAACTCGACCGCCGCTGCGGCGAACCGGCCCGAGCGGAAGTAGGCGCGCCCCAGCGCCTCGCGCACCGAGGACTTCTCAGGCGCCCGCCGCGCCGCCGCCTCCAGCGGCACCGCCGCCTGCTCGAAGTCGTCATCGGCGAGCAGCTCGATGCCACGCCGGTACAGCGTCAGCGTCGAAGCGCGATCGGCCTCGGAGCTCATTGGGTCAAGTGTAGGAGGGTGCACGCACCTGCTCGGGGCGGGGCGTCGGGTGCCGGCGCCGAGCCGGTTGGGACGCCCCGGGGGCAGAACCGCCTCACCGTATTCCCCCGCTCCGGCCTACGGGCCGGAGCGGCCAGGCCGGTGGGCGGTGGGACGACCCGCGATCAACTCAAGAGCATGCGGCAGGGCCGCAAGGATGGCATCGCCGGCCTGGGCGATGCTGTTCGGGCTGCCGGGGAAGTTGACGATCAGGGTCGAGCCGCGAATACCAGCCACCCCCCGCGAAAGCATCCAGTGGGGGCTGTGCTCCCTGGAGGCCAGGCGCATGGCCTCGGCCACACCCGGTGCCTCGCGGTCGAGCACCGCCCGCGTCGCCTCGGGAGTCACGTCGGAGGGGGCAAAGCCGGTGCCGCCGGTCGTCAGCACCAGCTCGCAGCGCTCCGTGTCGGCCCAGTGGCGGAGGCGCTCCTCAATCGCCTCGCGATCGTCGGCGACGAGGTCGCGCCCGGCGACCTCGGCACCGATGGCCGCGGTGAATACCGAGAGCCGGTCGCCGCTCTCGTCAACGCCGCCATGGCGGGAACGGGAGCTGCTGACGGTGAGGATCGCCGCCCGCACCCTCAGCTCCCGCCGCCGTGGAATCCGTTTCCGAGCACCTAACTCCCGTCGTCGTCGTCCGCGCGGCGCCAGTCATGGCGGCCGCCGCTCTTCTCGAGCAGGACGACCTGCTCGATCTCCACACCGCGCTCCATGCCCTTCACCATGTCGTAGACGGTCAGTGCGGCGACCGCGCAGGCGGTCATCGCCTCCATCTCGACGCCGGTGCGGGCCACCGTGCGCGCCTCCGAGACAAGCTCGACAAGGCCGCGATCGGCGTCGACGCTGGCCTCAACATCCACGAAGGTGAGCGGCAGCGGGTGAGCCAGCGGGACCAGCGAACCCGTCTGCTTGGCCGCCTGGATGCCGGCCAGCCGCGCCACATTGAGCACCTCTCCCTTCGGAGCGTCGCCGGCCTCGACGGCGCGGGCCGTCTCGGGCGCCATGCGAACCCTGGCCCGGGCGCGCGCCCGGCGCTCGGTGGGCTGCTTGGCGCCGACATCGACCATCCGCGCTGTCCCCTCATCGTCCAGATGGCTCAGCCGCGACTTGCTCATCGGAGCAATCCCCCCCTCTCCTTCGAGCATCGTTCCTTCGAGGACTGAAGGAGAACCGACCGCTGCCTGGGGAGCCCCGCGTTCATAGCGCCGGCTCCTCCCGGGGGTCGCGGTCGAGAGGCGGCTGCTCTCCCGTGGCCCAGCGCTCGGTCCCGTCCCGTTCGACCTCCCGCTTCCAGACCGGCGCCTCGGCCTTGATCCGATCGATGGCTTCGCGGGCGCCGGCGAACGCCTCTGCGCGATGCGCGGCGGAAACCGCGACGATCACGGATGGCTCCCCGAGCGCGACAGGGCCCGTCCGGTGCTCGGCGGCGGCGCCCTGCAGGTCGTGCTGCTCCATGCAGTCCCGCAGGATCGCCTCGATCCGCTCCTCCGCCATCTCGTCGTACGCCTCGTAGTCGAGCCTCTGCACCTCACGGGTCACGCCCTGGAAGGCGACGACAGCGCCGGCGCCCGGGCTGCCAACTGCCCCCGCGAGCGCCTCCAGCGAGAGCGGCTCCCCGGTGACCCGGGCGTGCACGCCAGCGCCGCCGCTGATTGGGGGGATCAGCGCCAGCTCGTCGCCGGGGCCCAACCGGGTCTCCGGGGAAGCGTAGGTCCGGTTGACCGCCATCCGGACGGGCATCTGCTCCAGCACGGTGGACAGCGCCGCGTGCTCGGAGAGCGCCGCGAGGGCACTGGCAACGGTCGCCCCGTCGGCCAGCTCCACCTCGATCGAGTCGCTCCCTGCCCGCTCGCGCAGGATCGCGAAGAGACGCACGCGCACGGTCACCACTCCCATGCTAGTGCCCCGCCTCCCGACGTCCCGGGGGACCTGTCGAGTTCGCCTTGTCCCGGGGAACCTGTCGAGTTCGCCTTGTCCCGGGGACCTGTCGAGTTCGCATTGTCCCGGGGGACCTGTCGAGTTCGCCTTTACTGGCGCTGAGCGCCAGGAAAGGCGAACGCACTGCTTTGGGGGTTCGGCGAGTTCGCCTTTACTGGCGCTCAGCGCCAGTAAAGGCGAACTCACTCCATGGTTGACACATCAGGTCATCCAGAGACCGCCCAGCAGCTCGACCTCGACTCGCTCACCGGCCCGCAGGGAGCCGCTGGCCGCCGGCATGATCGCGAGGCAGTCCGCACCGAGCATCGAGGTGAGCACATGCGAGCCCTGCCGTGAAAAGGGGTGGGCGTGCCAGCCGTCCTCGCCAAGCTCGAGGCGGCAGCGAACCGCATGGGTTCGCCCGGGGCGCTTCTCGTAGTCGCTGGCAAGCCTGGCGGTCGTGCGCCGGCGCCCCGGAGAACCGCCGCTCAGAGCCGCCAGCACCGGCCACACCAGGAGAGCGAAGACCACCATCGCCGACACCGGATTGCCGGGCAGGCCAAAGACGAGGGTGCCGCGGCGGGTCCCAAACCAGGTTGGCTTGCCAGGCTTCAGAGCCACGCCCCAGAAGCGCTCCTCGACCCCGAGATCGGCAAGCGCCTGCTTGACGTGGTCGTGCCTGCCAACCGAGACCCCGCCGCACAGCACGGCCACGTCGGAGTCGAGTGCCGGCGCGATCGCCGCGCGGGTGGCCTCGATCTCATCGGCCGCCCCGCCCACCAGGACCGCCTCCGCGCCGGCCCACTCGGCGAGGGCCGGGATCGAGAAGGCGTTCGAGTTCCGCACGCCGCCCGGTCGCATCTTCTCGCCGGGCTCGAGCAGCTCATCGCCGCTGGTCATGACGCAGACGCGAGGACGGCGGCGGCAGGAGACCTCGGCTGCACCGACCGACGCCAGGACGCCGAGCTCCGCCGGCCCGATTCTGGTGCCGGCCGCGAGCACGGCGTCCCCGGGTTCGATGTCCTCGCCGGCACGCCGGATGTCGCAACCGGCCTCGACCTCCGCCTGGACCTCCACACGCGAACCGTCGCTCCGCGAGTTCTCGCTGCGGGTCTGCTCGATGCGAACCACCGCGTCGGCGCCCGCTGGAATCGCGGCGCCGGTCGATATCCCGATCGCCTCTCCGGCTCCCAGCGAGAGCTCCGCCGGGCGTCCGGCCCGCGACTCGCCGACAACCGTCAGGGAAACCGGTGCGCCCGGCCGAGCCCCCCGCGTGTCCTCGGCGCGGACCGCCCAGCCGTCCATGGCCGAGTTGTCCAAGGACGGCACCGGTTCGGCGCTGTCCACGTCGACTGCCAGGTACCTGCCGAGCGAACCGCGCAGGGGAACCCGCTCCACCTCCAGCGCCGCGGCGCTCTCCAGGACGATGTCCAGCGCCCGCTCGAGTTCGATCAGATCCGGCTGGGACCGCTTCATCCGCCGGACACTAGTGTCCTGAGTCGGAATTTCGCGAGCAGCGTCGCGAGTGGCTGGGCGGGACTGAGTCCGCCCGCACGGCAGACAGGTACTGGACGTACCTGTGCCGGGTGGGCGGACTCAGGCGCGTCCAGACGCCGCGAGGTGGCCGCGAAATTCCGACTCAGGACACCAGATGACGTGCCTCACAACGTTCCGAACGCCATGAGATAGGTCCGGGCCCGCCGTCAAGCAGGTGCGAGACTGCCAGCCGTGAGCACGCCCAGGGGCGAGACCTCGGAGGAGAGGCCGGCTGCTGTCGGCGCGATTCTGGCCGGCGGAGCGGGTCGTCGCATCGGTGGGGCAAAGGCAACGCTCGAGCTCGCCGGCCGACCTCTCATCTCATATCCCCTCGCCGCCGTGGAAGAGGCTGAGCTGGAACCCGTGGTCGTGGCCAAGCGCGACTCGAAGCTGCCGCCGCTCGGCCGCCCGGTGATCCGCGAGCCCGACCGGCCGCAACACCCGCTGTGTGGTGTCATCGCCGCCCTGGAATACGCTGAAGGTCGGCCGGTCGTGGTCGTCGGTTGCGATATGCCGTTTGCGAGTCCAGGCCTCCTGGCTTGGCTGGGATCCGCCCCAGAGCCGCTTGTCGTTCCCTCGGTGCACGACCGACTGCAGCCGCTGCTGGCTCGGTATGGGCACGAGCTCGCGCCCACTCTCGAGGCGGCGCTGGCAAACGCACAGGCGATGCAGTGCACGGTCGAGTCGCTGCGGCCGCGGGTTGTCGCCGAGGAAGAGCTGACCCGGTTCGGCGACCCGTGGCGACTCTGCTTCAACGTCAACACGCCCGCCGACCTCGAGCAGGCAAGGCGGCTGATCGAGCCAGCCGGCCGCTGATCCACCCGCGCGGCGCCCGGGGGCCCGCTCAGCCCTCGCTGACCCCCTCCGCAACCGAGATCAGCTCCGCGAGGGGCTTCCCCGTTCGCCCGGCGATCCAGCAGGCGAGCGGCGCCGCGGTGCGTTCTGAGGCGTGGGCGGCCTCGGCGGCCAGCTTGAGGACCTCGTCGAACTCATCCCGGCTTGGGTTCCCGGCTCCCACCTGCTTCGCAAACTGCTCCACCCATTGCTCGGCGGTCATGGACTACCTCCTCTCGAATTGCGGGCTCGGCACGATCTGGGTTACGCGCGGGCCAGGGGCTCCGAGGCCCAGGGCGAGCGTCTCCAAGCAGCCCGGCCCGACACGACCACCACGCCGGCCGCGAACCCTATCGCCAGGTTTCCGCTGAGCAGGGTGATCAGGCCGACGCCGGCGGCGATCAGCCGGTCGTCGATGCGGTCGAGCTGCCCCGCGAGCACACCGTGCTGGATCGCGACGAAGGCCAGCATCCCGGCGAGCGCGCCCGGCGCCAGGACCTCGAGCAGTGCCGGCAGCGAGGCCCCCAGGCCGAGGCCGAGCGCGACGAAGATCGAGCCGGCGGCGAGGGTCGCCGCCCCGCTGCGAGCGCCGAGCTTGTAGTGGGCGGTGACACCACCCGCCCCGTGGCAGAGGGGAAGGCCGGCGAGAAGGCCGGCGAACGTGTTCGCAATCCCGATCGAGGTGGCGAGCCTCGCCGGCTGCACACGACGCGCGCGGCTGCCGAAGTAGGTCCGCTCGGCGTCCGTCGTTGCGACCACCGCGTTGCCAAAGGTGAGCGGCAGCTGCGCCAACACCAGCGTGGTGAGTGCCGTGGCAAACGCATCGCCACCGGGGAACGAGAGCGAGACCGCCTGGGGCCCGGCATGCAGCTCCGGCACTCCCCCGACCCCCAGCCCGACCGCGGCGCCCGCGCCGAGAACGAAAAGGCTGCCCGGCAGCGAGAGCCACCTGAAGACGAAGAGCAGGCAGCAGGCGGCAACGGCCATCGCGATGCCGACGCCCGGCGAGACGGCCGGCAGGCCCGGCCAGTTTCCCTGCTCGGCGAGCTTCACGGCCGCCTTGGCGAGGAGCAGCGCGACGCTCGCCTGGATGCCGCGAACGAGGACCGTCGGGAAGCGCTGCGCGAGCCAGTCGGCAAGGCCGGCGGCGGCAAGCACCGCCATCGCGGCGGCCATCAGCAGCGCGCCGGCGGCGAGCGTTTCGGCCGACAGGTGCAGGGCGATCGCCGCCGCCGCGAAGGCCTTCAGCGGCTGCACCGGGACCGGCACCCTGAAGTAGAGCGCGGTGCCGGCGTAGACCAGCCCGGTGATCGTGAACACGGCGGTCGCGTTGAGACCGTTCAGTGCGATCATCGCGACCGCGATCGGGATGAAGAGGCCGGTGTCGCCAAGCCCGCCGGCCAGTTCCCCAAGCGCACCCCGGGCCGCCCCGCGCCACTTGCCTGCCAGCCGGCGGTTCACATCAGCCCCCGATCGCGCTCATCGTCCGCGGCGGCTGGCGGAACCCGGGCTCGCTCACCCTGTGTTTCAGCTCCTTGCGCCAGACCGCGTCGCGGATGATCGACGCCAGCTCCTCGTCGCCGGCGCCTCCTCGCAGCGGGTCCCGCAGATCGGTCTCGTGAAGGGAGAAAAGGCAGGTGCGCAGCTTTCCCTCGGCGGTCAGCCGCAGGCGGTTGCAGTCGGCGCAGAACGGTTCCGACACCGGGTTGACGAAGCCGATCTCCCCCCTGCCGTCCGCAAAACGGAAGACGCGCGCAGTCGCCGAGGGCTCCCGGGGCACCTCCTCGAGAGGATGGATCGCCTCGATCATGCGGCGCAGCTCCTCCCCGGGGAGAACCGCGTCCGGTGTCCAGGCCCGGTCCCCGTCGAGGGGCATGAACTCGATGAAGCGGACTTGGAAGGCCGTCGAGCGGGCGAACTCGCAGAAGCGCTCGACCTCCTCCTCGGTGAAGTCGCGGATCGCCACCGCGTTGACCTTGACCGGTCGCACCCCCGGGTGGGCGGCAATCGCATCGAGACCGCGCAGGACCTGGGGCAGGGCGTCGCGGCGGGTGATCTGGAAGAAGCGGTCGCGCTGCAGCGAGTCGATCGAGACGTTGACCCGCTCGATCCCCGCCTCGACCAGGGCACCCGCCTGCTCCTCGAGCAGGTATCCGTTCGTGGTCAGGGAGAGATCGCGAATCCCCTCAAGCTCGCTGAGCATCCGCACCAGGCGCGGCAGCTGACGGCGGACCAGGGGCTCGCCTCCGGTGAGGCGAACGTCCTCGATCCCCAGCTCGACGAGCAGGCCCACAAGCCGGGTGACCTCCTCGAAGCTGAGGATCTCCGCGCGATCCAGCCAGGGAAGGCCCTCGGCGGGCATGCAGTACTGGCAGCGGAAGTTGCAGCGGTCGGTGACCGAGATCCGCAGATCGCTGATCCGCCGTCCATGCCCGTCGTGCAGCAGGTTCACTCCCATCTACCCAAAGCCTGCCACTTGCGCGTGCCGGACGCTACGGTTGGCCAGGTGGAACCTCCCGCCCTCGACAACTACAGGCTCAACCGGCTGATCGAAGTCGGGCGGTCGCTCGTCTCCAGGCTCGACCTCGAGGGCGTTCTGGACCTCGTCCTCGAGGCTGCTCGCGATCTGACCGGCGCCCGCTACGCGGCGCTCGGCATCCTCGACGAGCGCAAGCGCGAACTGGAGCGCTTCCTCACGCTGGGAGTCGACGAAGTCACCCACGCGGCGATCGGAGACCTGCCTCGCGGCCACGGGGTGTTGGGCAGGTTGATCCAGCACGCCGAGCCGCTGCGCCTCTCCAGCGTCGCTGCCCACCCGGACTCCTACGGCTTCCCCCCCGGCCATCCGCAAATGAACACGTTCCTCGGCGTGCCGATCCTGATTCGCGGCGAGGCATGGGGCAACCTCTACCTGACGGAGAAGGAGGGCGGCGGGGAATTCGACGAGAGCGACGAGGCCGCGGCGGTGGTCCTTGCCGACTGGGCCGCTGTCGCGATCGAGAACGCCCGCCTCTACGAGGGCCTGGCGCGCCGGCGAGACGAGGTTGAGCAGCAGCGCGACAACGCGACGCGCTCGGTGAGAGCGCTTGCCGTGATGACCGACATCGCCCGCTCGGTTGGCGGCGAGACCGACATCGACCGCATCCTCGAGCTGATCGTCAACCGCGGGCGCGTGCTCGTTGACGCCCGGGCCCTGCTGATCCTCCTCGCCGACGGCGAGGAGCTCGTCGTGGCGACCACGGCGGGAGGGCTCAAGACCGAACTCCACGGCGCGCGGATCCCAATCGAGGGGACCCTTCCGGGCCGTGTCCTGCAAACGGGACGCGCCGAGCGCCTGGCCGGGGTGAGCAGCGTGGGCACGGAGCTGAACGAGCTCGGCGTCTCCGCCGAAGCGTCCATGCTCGTGCCGCTGACGTTCCGGGGCTCCTCCTCTGGCGTGCTCGCCGCTCTCGACCGCGTCATCGACGGGCCCGGGTTCGGCCCCGAGGACGAACGCCTGCTGCGCTCGTTCGCGGCAAGCGCGGCGACGGCCGTTGCCACCGCGCAGTCGGTGGAGGCCGAGCGGCTGCGCCACAGCATCGAAGCCGCCGAGAAGGAGCGCAAGCGCTGGGCGCGGGAGCTTCACGACGAGACGCTGCAGGCGCTCGGCGGATTGCGCATGCTGCACTCGGCGGCGCTGCGGGCTGACGCAAGCGGCAGCGAGCTGCGCAACGTGCTCAACGAGGCAACCAAGTTGATCGACGTCGAGATCGACAACCTCTCCGCGCTGATCGCCGAGCTGCGCCCGGCGGCCCTGGATGAGATCGGGCTCGCGCCGGCCCTGCGCACCCTGGCGGAACGCAAGAGCCGCGAGGGAGGCCTGGAGATCGACGTCCTCGTGCGCCTGCGCGACGGGGACGACATGCGACTTCCCAGCGAAACCGAGAGCACTCTCTACCGGCTCGTGCAGGAGGCGCTGAACAACGTCGCCAAGCACGCGCATGCCTCGCGCGCCGAGGCGCTGGTCGAGTGGAGCGACGACACCGTGGAGGTCACCGTCAGCGACGACGGGTGCGGCTTTGAGCCTGCCACCGCCAACGGTGGCTTTGGGCTGATCGGCATGCGCGAGCGCGTCATGCTCGCCGGCGGCGAGCTGGAGATCGACGCGACGCCGGGTTGCGGAACCACCGTCTCCGCGACCATCCCGCTGCGACCTGGAGAGAGAGGCGGTCAGCGCTCGAGCAGTCCGCGATCCAGCACGTAGCGGACCAGCTCGGCGCGTGTGCTGAGCTCGAGCTTGCGCTGCAGCCTGATGCGGTGGGTCTCGACGGTCCGCCCGCTGAGGAAGAGGCGCTCTCCAATCTCGGCGTTGGTGTGCCCGAGCGCCACCAGCCGGAGGATCTCGATCTCCTCCTCGCTCAGCCCGTCCGGGGGCCCGGGAGGTGGCTCGACGGCGAGGCGAACGCCCAGCTGCGGGTTGATATAGGGCTCACCACGGGCAGCGAGCCGCACGGCTTCGATCAGCTCGTCCTCGGCCGAACGCTTCAGGATGAACCCCACGGCACCGGCATTCAGCGCCTCACGAGCGAAGGCGGGGTCGTCCTGCATCGTCAGCACGACGATCTGCGTCTCCGGCGCCTCCTCGCGCAGCGTCGGGATCGCCTCCAAGCTTGACCCGCCGGGCATGTTGAGATCGAGGACAAGTACGCGCGGGTGGCGGGACCGCACCAGCCGGTGAGTGCTCGGCACGTCGTCCGCCTCGGCAACGACCTCGAAGCCAGTCTCTGCTTCGAGCAGCAGCCGCAGTCCCGCGCGCACCACACCGTGGTCGTCAGCTATCACGATCGTGACCGGCCCGTCGCCGTCAAGGCGTTTGTCCAACTCCATCGTCTGGAGGCTAGACGCTGTGGTGTCCTCGTTTCCAGTCCTGCGGGTCATTCGCCCATGCTGACCGGAGGCGGCGCCCACGTCATCCGTGGTCGTCCCCGTATCGCGGCGGGCGATCCCGCAATCGGGTGCCCGTCCCGCGCACCGGCTCTGGAACGCCGCTCCCACCGCCGATCGGCCGGAACCAGGGCGAGATCTCCCGTTTTCGGCCCATCGGCGGGTAGGGTCGTGGCCATGGAAGACGATCGCTCGATCGCCGTGGTGCTCGCCGACGACCACGTCGTCGTCCGGCACGGGTTGCGAATGCTGCTTGAGCGAGTGCCCGAGCTCACCGTTGTCGGGGAGGCCGGGGACGCCAGCTCCGCCTTCGAGCTCGCCGCCGCCGAGCGGGCGGACATCCTCGTGCTCGACCTCAACATGCCGGGGCGGCCGCCGCTGGAGGCGCTCACCGAAGCCAGCGGCAAGCGCCCCGGTGTGGCCGTGGTCGTGCTCACGATGGAGCGAGATCCCGCGTTCGCCCGCCGCGCGCTCGAGCTCGGAGCATCCGGCTACGTGCTCAAGGACGCGGTGGACGATGAGCTCGTGACCGCCATCCGCACGGTCGCCGGCGGCGGCAGCCACGTCAGCCCGGCGCTGGCGAGCGCACTCGAAGACCCCGACGACGGAGGCGGTCCGCCGGGTGGTCTAACCGAGCGTGAGGCGCAGGTGCTGCGGCTGATTGCCCTGGGCAACACGAGCGGGCAGGTCGCCGCCGAGCTCTCGCTCAGCGTCCGGACCATCGAGAGCCACCGCAAGCACATTCAGCAGAAGCTTGGGGTCTCGACCCGCCCCGAACTGGTCCGCTACGCGCTCGAGCAGCGGCTGATCTGAGCCCGTCGACCTGAGCCGGTCGATTCGGGCCTGACTGGTACGAGCGCACTTGCGGGTATTTCCGGATGTGCGCCTGCGGGTTTCAGGCAGCCGCCGGGGGGCGGACCCGCGCCCGGAGCGCGTTATGTACGGATGTATAGCGCGCCGCCTGGCGACACGCTTCCGCCATGTCCCGTCAGTCCGGGTTCTTCGAGGGGGTGCCGCAGGTCGACGCGACGCTGGCCGGCGAGTCGGCGAAGCTGCCGATCTTCTACTACGACGGCACCGCCCAGACGGCTGTCTTCCCGGCGCGCCTGGGGGCCCTGCGCAGGCTGCTTCCGGACCCGCGCTTCGTGCCGGCCCGCCTCGCACCGGGTCTCGGCGCCGTCGGCGTCACCTGCTTCGAGTACCGCGACACGGACATCGGCCCCTACAACGAGCTGGCGATCACGATCGTCCTCAACAACCCGCCGTTCGCATCCAACCTTCCCGGCCGGGCGCTGCTCGCCGGTCTGCGCAGCAAGCAGCTCCACGCCTGGGTCCATCACCTGCCGGTGACCACCGAGATCGCCCGGGCGGGCGGCGTGGAGCTCTACAACTACCCGAAGTTCGTCGGTTCGATCGACTACGAGGAGGGCGCCGGGCGACGCACCTGCCGCCTCGGCGAGGGCGACGAGCACATCCTCACCCTCGACGGCCCACTGATCGACACGCCCCGCTCCGGCGAGCTCCAGCTCTTCAGCCACCTCTGGATGGACCGTCAGCCCCAGGAATCGGAGTTCAAGCTCAACGTCATCGCCTCCGGCCGCTCGCTGCGGTCCGGCACCGCCCGCCTGGAGCTGGGAGAGCGGCACCCGATCGCCCGTGAGCTGGCCGATGTGCTGGTATCGCGGCGCTCGATCTACTACGAGCTGATGGCGCCGTTCGAGGGGATCCTCTACGGGCCGGAGCATCTGTCGCTGCCGCTGATCCGCAAGGCCCTGGCGATGACAGAGGCCGGCGAGCCAGCCGTCCGCTGATCATGGGCGCCGCGGCCGGGAGCACGGCTCCGTCGCTGCGCGAGGCCTTCCCCCGCCTTCGTCAGCTCGAGCAGCACGACCGCCGCTACGTACAGCGGCTGGAGGAGCGCCAGCTGGCGGCCCGGCGGTTCGCCGACCATCGCCTCCGCGACATCGCGCTCGAGGTCGACCGCCGCACCGGCGAGGACCCCTCCTACTTCGACTGGGAGCTGGTCCGGACCGGTGGCCGGGAGGGCATGCTGGACTTCCTGCTGCCCTCCCAGGTGGGGGGCGGCGGCTGCCTCACGGTGGAGTGCGCGGTCATCATGGAGGAGCTCTGCGCGGTCTGCCCCGGCCTCGCCCTGATCTTCGGCGCGCACGGCTTGGGAATCTCGCCGCTGCTGCTCGATGGCCCACTCCACTGGGGCGTGATGGGCGAAATCGCCAACGCGGCACAGAGCGGAGATCCAATGCTGATGGCCTGCGCTCTCACCGAGCCCGACGCCGGCACCGACGTCGAGGACATGGACCTCCTGGCTCGCGCCCGAATCAACAGCCACGCCCGGCGCGTCCCAGGCGGCTACTCGCTGAACGGCACGAAGCGCTTCATCTCAAACGGAGGCGTCGCCCGCTGGATCACGGTACTGATGCCCGTCGATCCGCGCCGGCCCACCGAGACGTGGACCTGCTTCCTCGTCGACGCCGAGAGCCAGGGGTTCTCGGTGGCCTGCAACGAGCACAAAATGGGCCAGCGCGCCTGCCCGGCGTCGGAACTCGTCTTCGACGAGGTGTTCGTGCCCGACGACCGCCTCGTGGGACGCGTCGGCGATGGCGCCGGGGCCACCCTGATCGTGCTCGCCGCCTCCCGCCCGCCGGTCGGCGCGATCGCCACCGGCATCGCCCGCGGCGCCTACGAGCGGCTGCTCGGATGGCTGCAGAAGGACCCGGACGCGAAGAGTTTGCTGGAACGCCAGAGCGTGCAGCTGCGACTGGCACGGATGGCCGAGCAGATACACCTCGCTCGCCAGGCCTACATGGACGCTGCGGTGGAGCTTGACGTCGCAACGCTCGGCAGGGCAACGAGCAGCCCGCTGCTGAGGGGCCTCGGCCTGGCGCCGAACGGCGTGTACAGGCGGCCGCGGGTACGGCGCCTGATGTCCGCGCCGGCAACTCGCGACGGACTGGCGAGATTTCTCAACCGCGCAACGACCAATGCGGCGATCACGCGCTCCCTCGGCCTCTCCTCGCTCGCCAAGGCACGCGGCGGCGACACGGCCATGGCCGTCGCCAACTCCGCCCTGGAGATCGCCGGCCTCACCGACGCGCCGGTCCGCGCCGAGCTCGAGAAGCTCTGGCGCGACGCCAAGCTGTGCCAGATCTACGAGGGCACCAACCAGCTCAACCGGATCGAGGTCTACAGGGCGCTGGTCGCCAACGAGACGATGCCGGCGCTGCCGCCGGTGAGGCGCCGCGTCGATGCCGCGGGGGTGGCCGTATGAGCGCGATCACGACGAGGGGCGAGGGCTCAGCCGAGCGCCACGAGGTGGTTGCGCTAGCGCACGAGCTCGGCAGGCGCGAGCTGGCCCCGCACGCACTCGAGCTCGACGAGTGCCGTCCCGGCGCCCTCGAGGCCGCCTGGGGACGGGTCGCAGAGGTCGGCTTCGACAGGGCGCTGCTGGCCGTCGATGACGGCGGCGTCGGGCTGGACGCCGGCTCTCTGCTCCTCTGTCTGGAGGAGATCGCCACCGGCGACGGTGGCGTAGCGCTGCTCGTGCTGCTCTCCAACGCGGCGCTGGCGGCGCTGGCGCCCGAGCGGGCGGCGGCAATCGGCGAGACCGAACGCTGGGCGCTCGTGCCCGCACCGCCCGAGGGGTTGGCCACGTCCGCGCGGTTCGACGTGAGCACCGATCGCGACGGGCTGCCCATCCTGACCGGGGCCCTCTCGCCCGCCCCCGGGGCGCTGGGCGCGGATGGCGTGGTCGTCGTCGAGAGCGGCCCCGAGCCCGCCGTGCTTGCGCTGGCGGCCGGCACGCCGGGGATGAAGATCGAGGCGTGCGAGCCCCTGCTGGGGTTGAGATCCGCCGCCCCTGCCCAAGTCTCGCTCTCCGGCGCGGCGGCCGAACCGGCATCGCCGGCCCCCGAGGCGCGCGCCGCGGCAGACGCATCGCTGGCGCTGCTGCGCGCCGGAAGCGCGGCGATCGCCCGCGGCGTTGCCCGCCGGGCGCGGGAAATGGCGCTCGAGTACGCCGAAAACCGCTTCCAGGGCGGAGTACCGATCATCGAGCACGACGCGGTGCGCGAGATGCTTGCCGGGATGGCCGTCCGGCAGGCCGCCGCCCCGGCACCGCTCGAGGCCGATATCAACGGGAACGTCGCGCTTGCCACGAGCGTGGCGGCCACCGACGCGGCGCTGGCGACTGCCACCGACGCGGTCCAGGTCTTCGGCGGTACCGGATACATGCACGAGACCGGCATCGAGAAGCTGATGCGAGACGCAAAGTGCCTGCAGGCCTGGCCGGAGCCGAACTGGATCCGACACGACATGATCGCGGAGGCGCTCAGGGGCTGATCCGTGTACCCCCCGCTGGTGTCACGGGCGAACCGCGGATGAAGGGTGCGGTAACCACGGGCAAGATCGCCCTGTGAGCAGCGAAAGGCAGTCTCCCCTCGAACGTCTGCGTCACTTCAGGTCCGTTGGCGCCGACAACGCCGACCTGCCGTGGAGCGCACGAAGCAATCGCTCCAGAAGCTGGGAGCGCGCCTACCGCGACCGCTGGCAGCACGACAAGGTCGTCCGCTCCACCCACGGCGTCAACTGCACGGGCTCCTGCTCCTGGAAGGTCCACGTCAAGGACGGGATCATCACCTGGGAGACGCAGCAGACCGACTACCCGTCGAACGGCCCGGAGACCCCCGACTACGAGCCCCGCGGTTGCCCCCGGGGCGCCTCGTTCTCCTGGTACACCTACTCGCCCCTGCGGGTGAAGTACCCCTATGTTCGAGGGGCCCTCCTCGATCTCTGGCGTGCGGCCCGCGCCGAGCACGCCGATCCGGTCGACGCCTGGGCGAGCATCGCCGGCGACCCCGCCTACACCGCGCAGCGCGGCAAGGGCGGCTTTGCGCGCGCCTCCTGGGAGGAGGTCACCGAGCTGGTCGCCGCCGCCCACGTCGACACGATCGAGCGCCACGGCCCCGACCGCATCGCCGGCTTCTCACCGATCCCGGCGATGTCGATGGCCTCCTACGCCGGCGGCGCGCGCTTCCTCTCGCTGCTCGGCGGCGTCTGCCTCTCCTTCTACGACTGGTACGCGGACCTGCCCCCCGCCTCGCCGCAGATCTGGGGCGACCAGACCGACGTACCGGAGTCCGCCGACTGGTGGGACGCCGGCTATCTGATGATGTGGGGCTCCAACATCCCGATGACGCGCACCCCCGATGCGCACTTCATGACCGAGGCGCGCTACCGCGGCCAGAAGACCGTCGTCGTCTCCCCCGACTACTCCGATCACACCAAGTTCGCCGACCACTGGCTGCCCGCGCAGCCGGGGACCGATGCCGCCCTTGCGATGGCGATGACCCACGTGATCATGCGCGAGTTCCATGTCGAGCGCCGCACCCCATACTTCGAGGACTACGTCAGCCGCTTCACCGACCTTCCCTTCCTGATCCGCCTCGAGGAACGCGACGGCGAGCTGGTCCCGGGCCGCTACCTGCGCGCCTCGGACCTCGGCTCCGACGAGGAGAACGCCGAGTGGAAGCCGACGGTCTTCGACGCCGCGTCGGCGCGGGCGGTGGCGCCGCGCGGCACGATCGGCGATCGCTGGGGCGAGGCCGGCGAGGGGCGCTGGAACCTGCAGCTCGACGGGCTGGACCCGGCGCTGACGCTGCTCGGAGACCACGAGGAGCTGGTCGAGGTGCGGATCCCCCGCTTCGACGACGACCGGCGCCCAGCCGCTGCGGCGAGGCGTCCCGGCACGACGGATTGCCGGCGTCCCCGTAACGACCGTCTTCGATCTGCTCTGCGCGCAGCTCGGCGTCCATCGCGGCGACCTGCCGGGCGAGTGGCCCCTTGACTACGACGACGCCTCCCAGCCCTACACCCCCGCCTGGCAGGAGGCGATCACAGGTGTCGACGCCAGCCTGGTCACGCGGATCGCCCGCGAGTTCGCCCGCAACGCCGAGCGCACGAACGGCCGCTCGATGATCGTGATGGGCGCCGGCACGAACCACTGGTTCCACTCCGACCTGATCTACCGGGCGATGCTCAACCTGGTCCTGCTCTGCGGCTGCCAGGGCGTCAACGGCGGCGGCTGGGCGCACTACGTGGGCCAGGAGAAGGTGCGCACGATCACCGGCTTCTCCACGCTCGGCTTCGGGCTCGACTGGTCGCGGCCGCCGCGCCACCAGGCCGCCACGCCGTTCTGGTACCTGGCAACCGGCCAGTGGCGCTATGACGACGGCTCGGCGGCGGGCCCCGGGGGAATGCACCCGGCGGACGCAAACGCGCTTGCCGCGCGGCTCGGCTGGCTTCCCTCCTACCCCACATTCGACCGCAACCCACTCGACATCGTCGAGGCCGCCGAGCGCGAGGGGATACCGGCCTCCGACTACGTTGTACGGGAGCTGAAGGCCGAGCGCCTGCGGTTCGCCGCCGAGGACCCCGACGCGCCCGAGAACTTCCCGCGCGTCCTCACCGTCTGGCGCTCGAACCTGCTTGGCTCCTCCAGCAAGGGGCACGAGTACTTCCTCAAGCACCTGCTCGGCGTCGACTCCAACGCGGTCGACAACGAGGAGGTACAGCCGGGAGACCGCCCGAAGGACGTGCGCTGGCGCGAGAAATCGCCGCAGGGCAGGCTCGACCTGCTGGTGACGCTCGACTTCCGGATGAATGGCACCTGCCTGCATTCCGACGTGGTCCTGCCCGCCGCCACCTGGTACGAGAAGCACGACATATCGACCACCGACCTGCACCCGTTCGTGCACGCCTTCAACCCGGCGATCGCGCCACCCTGGGAGGCGCGCTCCGACTGGGACACATTCCGCTCGATCGCCGAGGAGTTCTCGCGGCTGGCGGGCGACCGCCTCGGCACGAGGCGCGACCTGGTGGCGGCACCGCTCCTCCACGACACGCCGGACGAGCTGGCACAACCGCTGGGGGTCGTGCGCGATTGGAGGGCGGGCGAGTGCGAGCCTGTGCCCGGCCGCACGATGCCGAAGCTCGTCGTCGTCGAGCGCGACTACGGCGCGATCGCCGAGAAGATGACCGCACTCGGGCCGCTCGTCGAGGAGCTGGGCACGCCCTGCAAGGGCCTCTCCTGGGTCCCCGGGGAGGAGGTCGAGGCGCTGCGCCTCAGCAACGGCGAGGTCGAGTCGGGGGTCGCCGCTGGGCGCCCATCGCTGCAGCGTGCCGATCAGGCCTGCGAGGCGATCCTGGCGCTGTCGGGCACCACAAACGGTCGCCTCGCGGTGGAGAGCATGCGCGCGCTGGAGGGGCGCAGCGGCGTCGGCCTCACCGATCTGGCGGAGGAGCACGCCGACGAGCGAATCACCTTCCGCGACGTCGGCATCCAACCCCGCAAGACGCTCACCTCGGCAGAGTGGTCCGGGATCGAGTCGCGCAACCGCCGCTACTCGCCATTCACCCTCAACGTCGACCGCGAGATCCCCTGGCGCACCCTGACCGGCCGCCAGCAGCTCTACCAGGACCACGAGTGGCTGCTCGACTCCGGCGAGGCGCTTCCCACCTACAAGCCGCCGGTGCTCGAGGTCAGCCGCGAGCTGGACGGAGCCGCGGTCGCGGTTCGCTACCTCACACCCCACTCGAAGTGGTCGATCCACTCGACCTACCAGGACAACCTTCAGATGCTGACGCTGTTCCGCGGCGGGCCGGTCGTCTGGATGAGCCGCGAGGACGCCGAGCGGATCGACGTGCGCGACAACGACTGGATCGAGATGACCAACCCGCACGGGGCGGTGGCGGCGCGCGCCGTCGTCTCCCACCGCATCCCCCACGGAACGGCGCTGATGTACCACGCCCAGGACCGCCACGTGAACGTGCCCCTCTCCGAGACGACCGGCACCCGCGGCGGCACCCACAACTCGGTCACCCGCATCCAGATGAAGCCGGCCCACATGATCGGCGGCTACGCCCATCTGGCCTACGGCTTCAACTACTACGGACCGACCGGGTCCCAGCGCGACGAGGTGACCGTGATCCGCAAGCGCCGCACGGAGGTCGAGTACTGATGCGGGTCAAGGCACAGGTCGCGATGGTGATGAACCTCGACAAGTGCATCGGCTGCCACACCTGCTCGGTGACCTGCAAGAACGTCTGGACGAACCGCGACGGCGCCGAGTACATGTGGTTCAACAACGTCGAAACCAAGCCCGGTGGCGGCTACCCGAAACGCTGGGAGGACCAGGGCAAGTGGCGCGGCGGCTGGGAGCTGGACGGCGCCGGGCGGCTGCGGCTGAAGGCGGGCGGGCCGGCCCGCAAGCTGGCGAACATCTTCTTCAACCCGGACCTGCCGGAGATCGAGGACTACTACGAGCCGTGGACCTACGATTACGAGTCGCTGACCAAGGCCGGGCCCTCCAAGCACCAGCCGGTCGCTCGCCCGGTATCGCAACTGACCGGTGAGCCGCTCAGTCTCGAGTGGGGGCCCAACTGGGAGGACGACCTGGCGGGCGGGCCCGAGCAGCTCCCCACCGACCCGCTGCGCGAGGGGATCGAGGAGTCCGTCCGGGCCGAGTACGAGCAGGTCTTCATGATGTACCTGCCGCGCATCTGCGAGCACTGCCTCAACCCAGCCTGCGTCGCGTCCTGCCCCTCGGGGGCGATGTACAAGCGAGACGAGGACGGGATCGTCCTGGTCGACCAGGAGGCCTGCCGCGGCTGGCGGATGTGCGTCAGCGGCTGCCCCTACAAGAAGGTCTACTTCAACCACGCGACAGGCAAGGCCGAGAAGTGCACGCTCTGCTACCCGCGAATCGAGGCGGGGCTGCCGACGGTGTGCTCGGAGACGTGCGTCGGGCGGATCCGCTACCTCGGTCTCGTCCTCTATGACGCCGACCGGGTCGAGGCGGCCGCCTCCACACCCGACGAGCGCGACCTGCTCGACGCCCAGCTCGAGGTCTTCCTGGACCCCGAGGACCCGGAGGTCCAGGCTGCGGCGCGGCGCGACGGCATCCCCCAGGACTGGCTCGACGCCGCGCGGCGCTCTCCCGTCTGGGCGCTTGCGATGAAGCACCGGATCGCTCTCCCGCTGCACCCCGAGTACCGGACGCTGCCGATGGTCTGGTACGTGCCGCCGCTCTCGCCGGTCACCTCTTCGGTCGAGGGCGAGGGGGCCGTGAGCGACCCCGATGCCGTCTTCCCCGCCATCGACGCGCTGCGGATCCCCATCCGCTACCTCGCCAACCTGCTCTCCGCCGGAGACGAGACGGTGATCCGCACGGTCCTGAAGCGGCTTGCCGCAATGCGCTCCTACATGCGCGAGCGGACCATCTCCGGCGAGGGCGATCCCGAGCTGGCGGCGGCCGTTGGGATGAAGCCGCGGGAGCTGGAGGAGATGTTCCGGCTGCTGGCGATCGCCGACTACGAGGACCGCTTCGTCGTGCCGCCCGCGCACCGGGAGCTGGCCGGGCGGCTGGCCGAGGAGCAGGGCTCCTGCGGGCTCGACTTCCCGGGCGGCCCCGGCAGCTGCGATCCGAACGGGAGCGGAAACGGCGGCCTCACGATGTCCAAGGTGAGTCCCAGGATCGACGCGTTCCGAAAGCGTCGCGCGAACGGCAGGGCGAAGCGCCAGGAGGCGAAGAAATGACTCCCTGGCGGCTCCTCTCCCTCCTCTTCGACTATCCCGACGCCGAGCTGGCCGGCTGCTCCGAGCAGCTTGCGCGAGGATGGCGCGGGCGCTGCCACCCTCGCCGGCGCGGGAGGCGATCCTCGCCTTCCTCGCCCACCGCGAGGCGCTCGGCCCGGCGGCCGCCCAGCGCGAGTACGTGGAGACCTTCGACTTCGCGAAGCGCTGCACCCTCTACCTGAGCTTCCACGCCTACGGCGACCGCCGGCAGCGGGGGATGGCGATGCTGCAGCTGAAGCGCCACTACCGGGCCGCCGGGCTGGAGCTCGCCGCCAACGCGCTGCCCGATCATCTGCCGGCGGTTCTCGAGTTCACCCATCTCGCCCCCGAAGCCGGCATCGAGGTGCTGCGCGGCTTCCGGCCGGCGCTGGAGGTGGTGCGCTCCGCACTGCACGAGGAGGGGAGCGCCTACGGGCAGCTCCTGGACGCCGTCTGCGACCTGCTTCCCGCCGCCTCGGAGGCGGAGCTGGAGGACGCGCGCCGCATCGCCGCCGCGGGACCGCCGAGCGAGACCGTCGGCCTCGAGCCGTTCGCTCCGCCCGAGGTGATGCCCGTTGCCTGCGGCTCGCCGGCCGTCGGCGCCCCCGGCGTCCCGGAGACCGTGGGATGAGCGGCGGCACACTGACGCTCTGGGTCGCCCTCCCCTACGCCTGCCTGGCGATCTTCGTGGTCGGCCACGTCTGGCGCCTGCGCACCGGCAAGCTGACCTGGACAACCCGCTCGACTCAGATCCTCGAGCGGCGGCTGCTGCGGATCGGCAGCCCCCTTTTCCACCTTGGCCTGCTCGCGGTGATCGGCGGCCACGTGCTCGGAATCCTCGTGCCCAAGGCGGCGACCGAGGCCGGCGGCGTCTCGGAGCACACCTACCACGTGGTCTCCGTCGGCGCCGGAACCGCCGCGGGGGTTGCGATGACGCTGGGCTTCGCGATCCTGCTCTACCGGCGGCTCAGGGTGCCGCGGGTGCGTCGCACCACGACCGGCGTGGACCGCGCCACCTACCTGCTGCTCGGCCTGGTGATCCTCACCGGGATGTGGGCGACCGTTGCCGTCAACCTGCTGGGCGGCGGTTACGACTACCGGGAGACGGTCGGTCCCTGGTTCCGCAGCCTCTTCCTGCTGGGGCCGGACCCCGAGCTGATGGCCGGCGCGCCGCTGATCTACCAGCTGCACGCGCTGGCCGCCTTCCTGCTCATCGCGCTGTGGCCGTTCAGCCGCCTTGTCCACGCCTGGTCGGCACCGCTCGCCTACCTGAGACGCAGCCCCATCCTCTACCGATCCAGGACGGGGCAATCGGACCCCCGTTCCGAGCCGATACTGCTCGCCGCGGCCTCCCGTCCCGGAGGGAACGGATCGCCTCGATCGCAACCAAAGGAGATCGTCACATGAGTTCGCACGACACCGCCACGCAGCCGGGGGCACCGGAGACAGCAGGCGCCGGCCGCAACCTCGCCCTGGCCACGGCGGCGTTTGCCGTTTGCTTCTCCGCCTGGGGCATGCTCGCTCCGCTCGCCCCCAAGGTCCAGGAAAAGCTTGACCTCTCCGACACGGAAACCGCAGTGATGATCGCCATCCCCGTGGTGCTCGGGTCCTTGCTGAGAATCCCACTCGGCTGGCTCACCGACAAGCTGGGGGGCCGTGCGATCTTCACGGTCATGCTCGCCTACTCGGCGGGCGCCGCTCTCCTGATTGGTTTCGCGACCAGCTATGTGGCGCTGCTCGGCGCTGGCTTCCTGCTCGGCGTCGCCGGCGCGTCGTTCGCCGTCGGCGTCCCGTTCGTCGCGGACTGGTACCCGTCGAAACGCCAGGGCTTCGCGCTTGGCGTTTACGGCGCGGGAAACATCGGCACCGCGGTCGCCGCCTTCTCGATCCCATTCCTCTACACCCGGTTCGGACAGCTCTCCGCCGGCATCGCGTTCGGCGCCGTGCTCGGGGCCTTCACCCTCATCTGGCTCTCCGCCGCCCGTAACGCGCCAGTGGTCCGCCGCTCGCGGCCCAATTACCGCGAGGTGCTGCGCTCGGGCTGGCCCCTCTGGCAGCTCGCCTTCTTCTACTTCGTCACCTTCGGCGGCTTCGTGGCGATGGCGATCTTCCTGCCCAAGCTGCTCGTCGACTGGTTCGACCTCTCGCTGACCGACGCCGGCCTGCGCGCCGCCGGGTTCACGGTCGTCGCAACGGTGGCGCGGCCGATCGGCGGCTGGCTGTCGGATCATCTTCAGGCCTCGACCGTCCTGACCGTCGCCTTCGCCGGAATTGGCCTCGACGCGGTTGGGCTCTCCTGGCAGGCGACGGACCCCGCAATCCTCCCGGTCACGCTGTTCTGTCTCAGCATGGCCGGCTTCCTCGGCATGGGCAATGGCGCCGTGTTCAAGCTCGTTCCTCACCAGTTTCCTCACTCGACCGGCTCGGTGACCGGCATCGTCGGAGCCGCCGGCGGGCTCGGCGGGTTCTTTCCGCCACTCGTACTGGGCATCGTCAACGATGCCACCGGCACGTTCACCATGGCCTTCGTCTTCCTCGTCGCCTTCGCCTGGATGTCCGCAGGGCTTGCCCTGTCGATGAGGGCTGGAAAGGCCACACCCGGGCTCGCGGCAGTTGAGCCCGCCGGGACGGTCGAGTCGCCCCCGGCCAGCCCGGGCCGGGGGACGGTCGGTGCGCGGAGCTGAGCGAGGCCGCCGGGGGGCGGCCCGTGCGGATGGTTGAGCGGCCCCGGGTCCTGATAGCGGGTGGGGGCGTCGCCGCGCTGGAGGCGGTGCTCTCCCTGGAGGAGATCGCGGAGGGCGCCCTGGACCTGGCGCTGCTGGCGCCCAGCACCCGGTTCGAATACCGCCCGCTGTCCGTGGCCGAGCCGTTCGGCCTCGGCCGGGCCCATCTCTTCGAGCTGTCCGACCTGCTGCGCGAGCGCCGCGTCGAGACGATTGTCGACGCGCTCGAGTCGGTCGACGCCGAGCGCCGCGAGGTGCGCACCACCGGGGGCCACGCACTCGCCTACGACGCCCTCCTCGTCGCCGTGGGCGCGATCCGGCGCGACGCACTGGACGGAGCGATCACGTTCTCCGGCTCGAGGGCGACGGAGGACGTCCGGCGCCTGCTGCGAGACGCCGAGGCGGGTCAGGTGCGGCACCTCGTCGTCGCCGTGCCACCCGGTGTCGTCTGGGAGCTACCGGCCTACGAGCTGGCTCTGATGGCAAGCGCGCAATTCGATGAGCGTGACGTCGCGACCGAGGTGGCACTGGTCACGCCGGAGGAGAGGCCTGTCGACGCCTTCGGCCGTCGGGCCAGCGAGGCCGTCGAGGAGATGATGCGCCTCCGCCACATCGCGTTCCACAATGCCGTCCCGGTACGCGCCGAGGAGGGTCGGCTCGTGGTGCAGAGCGGTGAGCCCATCCCCGCCGACGCCGTGCTCGCCCTGCCGCAGGTCGTGCCCCCAAGGCTGGCGGGGCTTCCCGCAGACGAGCTCGGCTTCGTTCCGGTCGACCCGCACGGCCGGGTCCCGGGCCTGCCGGGGGTCTACGCGGCCGGCGACATCACCAGCTTTCCCCTCAAGCAGGGAGGACTTGCCTCCCAGCAGGCCGACGCGGCCGCAGGGGCGATCGCGGCCGACCTCGGCCATGGCCCCGACCCGCGGCCGTTCCGGCCCGCCCTGCGCGGGCTGCTCCTCGCCGGTCGCGCGCCCCGCTACCTACGGGCGGAGATCCTGCGCAGCCCGGCCACCCGCTCCTCGGCAAAGTTGGACGGGACCGGTTGGGCGCCCACCAAGATCGCCGGCCGCCGGCTCGGTCCCTTCCTCGCGCTCCATGGCGCCCCAGGCTGGCCTCCCCCCGATGCCGTGGCCCTCGAGCTGGAGGGCCCAGACGCAACTAGACTTGCCGGGCGTGCTCCGGGCACATGAAATAGCGCTCTTCCTCCACCTGCTCGGTGCTCTGCTGTTC
This sequence comes from uncultured Solirubrobacterales bacterium, assembly GCA_963707965.1. GTDB lineage: Bacteria > Actinomycetota > Thermoleophilia > Solirubrobacterales > 70-9 > VRUE01. The sequence goes on along the minus strand of CAVPRR010000006.1, from coordinate 22,315 downwards.
GTCTCGGGCATTGTCGTGGCCGGGGTTGCCTTCGAGGCGGCTCGCCGGCGGGCGCAACCGGCGGAGGTCGCGCTGCTGCTCGGCCTGACGCGGGTCGGGGTGCTGCTCGTCGTCGCGGGCAGCCTGCTGGTGCTGGGATGCGGCTTCTGGCTCGTCGACCTCGACGGGTTCAGCTACGGGGCCGACTGGATCACCTGGGCTCTGGTGCTCTTCGTCGTCTCTGTGGCCCTGGGCGGCTTCGGCGGGCAGCGCCCGAAACAGGCCCGCCGGCTCGCGACGCGGCTCGCGCGTGAACGGGAGCCGGCGAGCACCGAGCTGCGCGCTCTGCTCGACGACCGCCTCTCGCTCGCCGCGAACTACCTGTCCGCGGCACTCGTGCTTGCGATCCTCGCGCTGATGGTCTCCAAGCCATAGGCCGGTGGGGAGAGCCATAGGCCGGTGGGGAAAGTACCGAGCCGCCATCAGGGTTGATCACCCGCTTGGGGCGGGCTGGCCCCGAGCGCGGCCCGGGGCAAGCCCGGATATGCGAAGCGTGGAAGGTGCCTAGGTTTCAGCCCCCCCATGACCGAGACTGGATGCCTTGGCGCCTGACGGTGCTCACCCGGCGCCTGACGGCGCCCTTCAGCGGTTCCGCTGGCTGGTCTGCGTTGCCATCCTTGCAACGTTCCTGCTGATCGTCGTCGGCACCGTTGTCCGCGTTCGAGACGCAGGGCTCGGTTGCGGCCCGGCCGGCGCCGGCCTGCAGGGATGGCCGCTGTGTGGCGGCAGGCTCGTTCCAAGCGGCCAGATCCACATGGTGCTCGAGTACACGCACCGCTTCCTTGCCGCGCTCGTCGTCGTTCTGCTGGCGGCGATCCTCTGGCAGGCGCTGCGTCGCCTGCGGGACGAGCGCCTGCTCGTGACCGGCGCCGCCGTGGCGATCCTGCTCGTCATCGGGCAGGCCGTGCTCGGCGGGCTCACCGTCGAGCACGGCCTCGACACGGTGCTGGTGGCGGCGCACCTGGGCATGGCAATGCTGCTGCTCGGCGTGCTCCTCGCGCTTCTTGCGGCCACCACCTCCCACCGGCCCATCCCGCGGTCGGCACTGCGCCCGCTTCTCGCCGTGGCCGTCACCTCCAGCGTCCTCCTACTGGCGGCGATCGTGACCGGCGGGGTGGTCGCGGGCACGCAGGGCCACGGCGCCCCGGGTGGGAAGCCGGAGGAGGGCGCACACCTCGCCTGCGGCGAGGAGTTCCCGACCTGCAACGGATCGCTGCTGCCCCTGGGAAGCGGCGAAATGGTGGACATCCAACTGGTGCACCGCATGGCAATGCTCCTCGCGGTGGCGGCAATCGCCGCCCTGGCACTTCTCCTCCGCCGCCGCCGCGCGCTGGGCTACCTGCCGGCCGTGATCGCCGCGGCGCTGACGGCCCAGGTCCTGCTCGGTGCCACCAATGTCTGGCTGGGGGAACACAGCGCTCTTGTCGTCGCACACCTGGCGCTCGGGACCCTGCTCTGGGTATTGGTTGCGGGGGCAACCGCCGCGCTCGCAGTCAGGCCAGCGGTCCAGGTCACGACGGCGTAGGGGATTCCCAGGCAGGCGCGGGGGAGCGCCTCCGGACGGGCGGGCGCTGTGGATCGACATCGCCGCAACGGTGAGGGCGCGGCTGATCGACGACCGCCCCGCCTCCGGCGTGATTTCATTGCCGGTGTGCTGACCGTTGCAGTCACCGGCCCCACGGGGGAGATCGGGAAGCCGTTCCTCGCTGCGCTGGAGCGGGCGCCCGAGGTGGAGCGGGTGATCGGCATGGCGCGCCGCCCACTCGGGCTAGCCGGGCGCGACTGGGAGAAGGTGGAGTACCGGCGGGGGGACGTCCTCGACCGCGACGCGGTCGATTCGCTGGTCGAGGAGGCTGACGTGGTCGTCCACCTCGCCTTCGTGATCGTCGCCGACGGGGGCGAGAGCCGCCAGATCAACGTGCGGGGCTCCCGCAACGTATTCGACGCCGCCGCTGCAGCTGGCGCGAAGCGCCTCGTCTACACGTCCTCGGTCGCCGCCTACGGCTTTCACTCCGACGCGCCGCAGCCGCTCACCGAGGACGTGCCGGTGCGGGGCACCGAGCGCCATCCCTACTCGGCGCACAAGGCCACGGTCGAGGCGGAGCTGGCCGAGGCGCTGGAGGGCTCGGACACCGAGGCCTACGTCTTCCGCCCCTGCATCGTCGCGGGGCCGGAGGCGACGCTGATACTCGACCTGATCCCGCTGCTCGCCCTCGGGCAGCGGATGCCGGGGCCCGTGCGCTGGGCGCTCGGCAGGGTGCCCGAGCTGCGGCCGGTCCTGCCCGACCCCGGCGTGCCATTCCAGCTCGTCCACCACGACGACGTGGCCGCGGCGCTCTGCGCAGCGGTGATCGGCGCCGGGGAGCCCGGCGTCTACAACCTGGCCGGGCCAGGAGAGCTGACCGTCTCCGATCTCGCCCACGAGCTGGGTTGGCATGCGGTGCCGGCACCGCAGCTCGCGGTTGGCGCGGCGGCAGAGGCGATCGCGCACATGCCGTTCCTTCCCGGCCAGGCCGCCTGGATCGAGACGGTTCGGCGCCCGGTCCTGATGGACACCTCCCGCGCCCGCGGCAAGCTGCACTGGATGCCGCACCACGACGCCCGAGAGACCCTCAGGCAGACGATCGCCGCCGTGCGATCCAGGTGATCTCTCGCGGCTTCGAGGTCTCTGGCGACTTCCCGGATCTCCCGCTCAGACCTCCATGCTTGATACCCTGAGGGGGTATAGAACCCGGCGCAAGAGAAGGAGAGGGAAGTGCCAGACACCGTCACCTACACCGTTCCGGACATGAGCTGTGAGCATTGCCGAGGGGCCATCACCGAGGGCCTGAGTGGCACCGCCGGTGTCGAGTCGGTCGACGTCGACCTCGACGCCAAGCTGGTCACGGTCACCGGCGGGCAGCTGGACGACGCGACCCTGCGCGCAGCGATCGTCGAGGCGGGCTACGAGGCGACCTGATGGCCGTCGCGGCCGCGGAGCAGCGTCGCACCGACCTGGCGATCGGGGGCATGACGTGCGCATCGTGCGCCGCGCGTGTGGAGAAGCGCCTCAACCGCCTTGACGGGGTTGAGGCGTCGGTCAACTTCGCCACCGAGCAGGCGAGCATCACATTCGACCCCGTGCAGGCCTCGATCGACGGGCTGATCTCGGCCGTGGAGGAAGCCGGCTATCAGGCCGCGCTCCCACAGGAGGCGACGGCGGATGAGGACCCGACGCAGCCCTACCGCAGGCGGCTGCAGGTGGCTGTGGTGCTCTCGGTGCCGGTGGTGCTGCTGGCGATGGCGCCCGGGGCGCAGTTCGCCGGCTGGGAGTGGGTTGCGCTCGCGCTTGCGACTCCGGTCGTGTTCTGGTGTGGCTGGCCGTTTCATCGCGCCGCCGCGCAGAACGCCCGCCACGCGGTTGCCACCATGGACACGCTGATCTCGATCGGCACCCTGGCCGCCTGGGGATGGTCGACGGTGGTGCTGGTCGGCGACATCGGCGCGGACGTCTACTTCGAGGCCGCGGCCGCGATCACCACGCTGATCCTGCTCGGTCGCTTCTTCGAGACGCGTGCGAAGCGCCGCTCCGGCGAGGCGATTCGAAGGCTGCTGGAGCTGGGCGCCAAGGAGGCGCGCGTGCTGCGGGAAGGCGAGGAGGTGCTGGTTCCAGTCGAGGAGCTGCGCGCCGGCGACCGCTTCGTGGTGCGGCCGGGCGAGAAGATCGCGACCGACGGCACCGTTGAGGAGGGCTCCTCCGCCGTGGACCAGTCGGTTTTGACGGGCGAGTCGGTGCCGGTCGACCTCGGCCCCGGCGACGACGTCGCAGGGGCCACCGTCAACACGTCAGGCCGGCTCATCATTCGCGCCACCCGCGTCGGCTCCGAGACGGCCCTGGCGCAGATTGCCCGCCTGGTTGCCGAGGCACAAGCCGGCAAGGCGAAGGTGCAGCGGCTTGCCGACAGGGTGTCCGCGGTCTTCGTTCCGGCCGTGCTCGGCCTCTCGCTCCTGACGCTCTGCGGATGGCTGCTCGCCGGCGGCGGCGCCGGCGCGGCGTTCACCGCCGCCGTGGCGGTCCTGATCATCGCCTGCCCGTGCGCGCTCGGCCTCGCAACGCCGACGGCGCTGATGGTCGGCACCGGCCGCGGCGCCCAGATCGGGGTCCTGATCAAGGGCCCCGAAACGCTTGAGCAGACGCGCGGGATCACGACGATCGTGCTCGACAAGACGGGCACGGTCACCGAGGGGCGCATGCAGGTGGCGGCCCTCGCACCCGTCCCAGGCGTCGATTCCACCCAGCTCCTGCGCCTTGCCGCCGGCGCCGAGTCCGCCAGCGAGCATCCAATCGCCCGTGCAATCGCCGATCGCGGCCGCTCCGAGCTGGGCGCCCTGCCGGGCGTCGAGAGCTTCATCAACCGGGCGGGGCTCGGCGTCGAAGCCTCAGTCGAGGGACACGAGGTGGCGGTCGGCCGCCCGGCGTTCCTGGCGGAGCGGCAGGTCGGGCTGCCCGCGCCGCTGACCGCGGAGGCCGAGCGCCTCGTGAGCTCCGGCAGCACGGTCGTGGCTGTTGCCTGGGACGGCGGCGCCAAGGGCCTGATCGCCGTCACCGACACGATCCGGCCGACCAGCGTCGAAGCCCTTGCGGACCTGAAGCGGCTGGGACTGAAGCCCGTGCTGCTGACCGGCGACAACGAGCGAACCGCGGCGGCGGTGGCCCAGGAGCTTGGCATCGAGAGCGTGCTTGCGAATGTGCTGCCCGGCGAGAAGGCGGCGGAGGTCGAGCGGCTGCAGGCCGAGGGGGAGACCGTCGCCATGGTCGGCGACGGGGTCAACGATGCTCCGGCGCTCGCCCAGGCCGACCTCGGACTGGCGATCGGAACGGGAACCGACATCGCCATCGAGGCGTCCGACCTGACGCTCGTCTCCGGCGACCTGCGTGCCGCGGCCGACGCCATCCGCCTCGCACGTCGCACGTTGGGGACGATCAAGGGGAACCTCTTCTGGGCGTTCGCCTACAACGTCGCCGCGATCCCCCTGGCGATCGCCGGCCTGCTCAACCCGATCGTTGCCGCCGCGGCAATGTCCTGCTCGAGCCTCTTCGTGGTCGGCAACTCGCTGCGGCTGCGCCGATTCCACAGCACTCGCGACGATATCGCCGCCTGAGGGCCACACCTGTTCCGCCTGAGGGCCACACCTGTGCGGTTCCGCCTGAGGCCGACGCCGCACAGCAAGCCAGTGGGGTCCGAGCGGAAGGTTAGGCTGCCCTAACTGTGCGGACGACCCCGACGAAGACCGCGGAGGAGCCTGCGCAGGCAGCGTCCGGGGCCTCCGGCCCCTCATTCGCAGCGTCCCGCCCCTGGCTTGACGGGCTGGCCACGGCGGCGCTGGAAGGCATCCCCCCCACGCGGCAGGACGCCCTCGCTCTGCTGGGCAGTGGCGACGACGTGCTGCTGGACGTGGTCGCCGCGGGGGCTCGGGTGCGACGCCACTTCTTCGGGGATCGCGTCAAGCTGAACTTCCTCATCAACATGAAGAGCGGTGCCTGCTCGGAGGACTGCTCGTACTGCTCGCAGCGGCGCGGCTCCGACGCCGAGGTCCTCAAGTACCCATGGCTGGACCCCGACGCGATTGCCGAGCTGGCCGATGTCGCGGCGGCGGGGGGCGCGAAGCGCGTCTGCCTCGTTGCCGCAGGGAAGGGCCCGAACGAGCGCGACATCGGGCGCGTCACAGAGGCGGTTGGTGCGATCAGGGAGCGCCGGCCGGAGCTTGAGATCTGCACCTGTCTCGGCCTGCTTGGAGGCGCACAGGCGGAGCAACTGCGCGAGGCTGGAGCGGACGCCTACAACCACAACCTCAACACCAGCGAGGATCGCTATGGCGAGGTCTGCAGCACGCACACCTTCGCCGATCGCGTGGACACCGTGCGGCAGGCTGGGCACGCGGGGCTCTCTCCCTGCTCGGGAGCGATCTTCGGGATGCGTGAGAGCGACGAGGACGTCGTCGACGTTGCCTTCGCGCTGCGCGACCTCGACCCGGGCTCGGTGCCCGTCAACTTCCTGATCCCCTTCGAGGGAACCCCGCTCGGGCAGGAGTGGCTCCTCACCCCGCAACGATGCCTGCGGATCCTGGCCCTCTTTCGCTTCGTCTTCCCGAACGTGGAGCTGCGCCTTGGTGGCGGGCGTGAGATCCACCTTCGCGCGCTGCAACCGCTGGCCCTGCACATCGCCAACTCGATCTTCCTGGGCGACTACCTCACCAGCGCGGGAGCGGCCGCCGAGGCCGACCTCGAGATGATCGCGGACGCCGGGCTCGTCATCGATGGGGCCGACCCCGGCGGGCGCGAGGGCAGCCGGCACGAGGGCCACCGGGGCGCCGTCACGCCCCGGCGCCGGGGCGCGGGCACAGAGCTCCCGCCAAACGCCTAGATGTAAGACCCGGAGCAGAATCTCGCGGCGGCCGCGAAGTTCTGACTCGGGACGCTAGATCGCTGCGGCGAGCACCCGCCGCCGGGTGGCCAGAACGTGTTCGGCAACCTCAGCCGACTGGAACTCCACCGCGTCGCATGCCGCGTCGCAACCCTCCACCGAGGCGCGCGCCGCCCGAACGAGCCGGCGGGCTTCGGCCGCCTCGGGGACACTGATCGAACCGGGTTCGGCGAGCTCCTCGAGTCGCTTCAGCGCCATGACGGTCTCGTCCTGGTCGGCGTAGAGCCGCTCCACCTGCTCGGGGCCGAGGACGCCCGTGAGCTGCGGGAAGAGTGCCCGCTGCTCGTAGCGGAAGTGCGGTACGGCAACCGCCTGCAACTCACGCACGAGTCCAAGCAGGCGCTCGGCATCCCTAGATTCGCTGGCCATCTCCAACGCCCCCAGAAGGTCGAGGATCTGTCGGTGCTCCGAGTGGGACACGGCCTCGAACTCCTGAATGGCCGTGGCCCGATGCGGCTCGGCGGGCGAAGGGCCCTCCTGCGTCGCAACCGGCGCGAGGACGGCCGATGCAGAAACCGGCGCCTCACCGTGGTCGATGTTGGGCAGGCGCCGGTCGAGCCACTCGGGGATCCACCACGCTCGCGGGCCCACGGCGCGCATGATCGCCGGCAGCAACACGACTCGGATCACGGTCGCGTCAAGCACCACGGCGAAGGTGAGCCCGGCCCCGAATTGCTGCAGCGAGGCGATGTCGGTCGTTGCGAAGGCGAGAAAGACGGAGCTCATAATCACCGCCGCGCCGGTGATCACGCCGGCGGTGTTCTGAAGGCCGTGGTCGATTGCCTGGACGTGGTCCCGCGTCTGCAGCCAGGCCTCACGCATCCGCGTGAGCAGGAACACCTCGTAGTCGATCGAGAGGACGAACATGATCGTCAGCACCCCGGCCGCCGAGATTGCATCGATGTAGCGCGGCCCGACCAGCAGGTCGAAGCCGAAGAAGAGCTGGAGGGCGCCGAACGCAGCTGCGATCGTCAACAGGTTGAGGACGACCGCGATGATCGGAAGCAGCAGCGAGCGCACCACGATGATCAGCATCAAGATGCAGACAAACGAGAGCGCGCCGACGAGCCAGGGAAGACGTGCCATGGTGGCGTCGGTGTAGTCGGCGAGCGCCTGTGCGCCCTCGCCGATCGCCACGTTGGTGCCGCTGGCGTGAGCCAGGACCGGCAGCTCCTCCTGCAGGCGGCCGCTGAGGCGCCGGGTCGCCTCCGAGTTCGGGCCCGACGTCGGCACGACCAACATGCGCACCGTCTGACCGCCGTCGTCGACATTGACGACCTGCTCGATCTGTTCGCGCGTTGCCGGTACGGTCCCGTCGAGCGCGGTCAACATCAGGTAGCCGGAATCGATCGCCCGCGGCGAGCGGGCCTGCAGTTCCTGGTAGCCGTGCCGGTAGCCGTGCAGCACGACCGCGTAGTGGCTCAGTGGCCCCTGCGGCCTGGCGAGCCCGTCAACCAGCTCGCCAGATTGTTCCTGCCCATCCCGCAGCCCACCGGAAAGGCGATCGGCGCCGGCGGCGATTGCGCCCAGCCCCTCGGCAAGGCGGGTGCCTCCCCCCCGCGCGCCGTCGAGACCACGGTCGAGGCTATGCCCCCCGCGCGCCAGCCGGCGCAGCGCCTTGCGCAGCGTGCGGCCACCGCGCTCCGACTCCCGCGCGCCGGCCGCCACCTGGTCGGCGCCCGCGCGCAGGCGGCCGACGCCCTCGGCGAGCTGTTCGAGCCGGTCGGGCATGGAGCCCAGCGAATCCACCGAGCGGGCAAGCTGCTCCTCGATGTCGACGACCGCCGCCGCCAGCGACTGGGAGACCCCGGCGGGCAGCGCCTGATCGCCCTGCCCCGGCGTCGCGGTGGCGGGAACGCCGACCAGTGCCGACGCTTCGCGGATGGCATCGGCCAGCTGGGCATAGCGCGGGTCGTCCCTGCCCACCGTCATCTCTTCGAGTTCACGCACCGCGCGTTCGAGACGATCCGCGGCCATCTCGGTGGGTGCCCTCAGCGACCTGATCCAGGCGGCCCAGGCACGAAGCTGGGCCGAGACCTCGCGCAGTTGCCCCAGCGAACCGCGCAGCGTGTTGTCGAGGGTGCGCAGGCCGCCCGCAAGCCGCGCGGCACCCCCACTGAGGTGGCGCTGGCCGCTGACCAGGCGGTCGGCTCCGCTCACAGCGCGATCGAGGCCGGTCGAGAGCCGGTGCGCGCCGGCGCTGGCCCGCCCGAGCCCGGCCTCCAACTGGGCTGCGCCGGCCTGCGCCTCGCGTGTCGTGCCTGCGATCGTCGCAGCCCCGCCCGCCGCCGATCCCAACCCGGCGCGGAGCTCCGCCACACCATCGCTCGCGCGTCGCAACCCCGAGCGAAGGGAGGCGATGCCGCGCTGGGCCCCCGCAAGCCGGTCCGGAACCGTCGGGTAAGCCCTGCGCGCCACGTTCAGCGGCCCTTCCGCTTCGCGCAGCGAGGCGGGCCCGATTACCGCTGCGACGCCGGGCTGGCGAGCAATGCGATCCTGCCAGCGTGAGATCGCCGCCAGCCTGCCGGGCTCGGAGATCACTCCTTCGCGGGCCGTGGCGACAACAGCCATCGGCGCGGCCCAACCCGGGCCAATCACGCGTCGCATTTCCTCGAACCCCTGGCGGATCGGATCCGAAGGGGGAAGCTGGCGCGGGTCGGGAGGGCCAATGGTGAGCGCGCCCGCGGGCGCGGCGATGGCGAGCATCGGAAGCAGAATCAGGGGGATCGCAATCCAGGGCCGGGCGACCAGCCGCCCGGCCAGGTCGAGCAAGCCGTTCCCGCGGCCCAGGCTCGGCATGCGCCAGCGGTCGAGGTATGCCGACAGCACGCGGAGCAGCGCCGGCATCAGAGAGACGGCCAGCAGCACGCTGAGCAGGGCGGAGACCATCACGCCGGCGGCCACCGAGCCGAGAAGGTCGCCGGGTGCAACCAGCGCCGCCGTGAGCATGGCCACCGCCAGGGTGACACCGGCGAAGACGATGGTCCGTCCCGCCGCATGCGCAGCCGTGGCGATCGCCGTGTCGAGATCGGCTCCCCCGTCACGCTCCTGGCGGAAGCGGGAGACCATCAACAGTGCGTAGTCGACTCCCAGCGCCAGCCCCATCATCGAGGCCATCGCGACAGCGAGTGAGTTGATCGGCATCGCATAGGTGCTCAGCAGCAGCAGGCCGCGCCCAGCGAGCACGGTGGCGGCTCCCATCAGCAGCGGCACGGCGGCCGCGACCGGGGTGCGAAAGACGAGCAGGAGCACGACGATCAGGATCGGAACGACCAGCAACTCGGCGTCGTGGGTGGCCTGGAGCGCGTTCTTCTGGAGGGCCGTGGCGATCGCGGCGACCCCTCCCAGGTGAGCGCGGAGCGGTGGCCGCACGTTTTCATCGACGATTCGCTGCGCGTCGGGCACGATCTCGCTCATCGCTTCGGACTGCGGTCGCTGGAAACTGGCAACGATCAACGCTGCCGTGCGCCGCGGCCGGAGGGCGTCCAGCTCCTCGCCGGAGTCCCACGGCGACATCACCTTCACCCGACCCTCCCCGCGGAGCGCCACGGCCAGGCGCGACCCCTGCCGATCGATCTCCCGGGGTGGGCCCTGGAGCAGGACGGTGACCGACACCGATTCGCCGAACTGGCGTTTCAGCATCGCCTCGGCGCGGGCAGACGGAGAGCCGGGCACCTGCAGTGACGTCGGCGCCAGCCGATCGACAATCCCCATGCCGAGCACCGCCAGCGCCGCCACGACCACCACCCACCCACCCAGCACGAGCCAGGGATGGCGGGTGGTTCTGCGCGCGGGGGTCATGGCGGCTTCGCCGGTCCTATCTCCGCAGGGAGGAGCTGGCGTGCAGGCGCCGGATCTCCCCTTCGAGACGGTGGGCCCGCCGCTTCGAACGGATCAGTTCCTGCGTGAGGGTCTTGATGCCGTCAGCGGCTGTGCCCGCGTCCTCGGCTTCATGGCGCAGCAGCGCGGCGTTGCCCTCGAGTTCGGGCTCGAGACCGAGGTAATCGGGATTGATCGTCGTCGCGGTGACGGGATCCTTGCCGCTGACCGCCACATAGGCCCGCCCGGCAGCGACCAGCGCCGGCAGGTAGTGGGGGTCGAGGGCGGCGAGAGAGCCCACCTGACGGAGCTCATCGAGAGTGGCTTTCACCTCGGTTTGGGCGGTGCTCGCAGATTCGCGCAGACGGTCCAGCCGCCCGGCGTCGCTGGGAAGGTTTCGTGCCAGCCTCAGCACCGGCGGCCGCACCCGATGATTCGCCAGCTTCGTCATCCGAGTGAGGGCGGCATAGAGCCGCCCGGCCTCGGTGGTGCCGCCGGGCTCCGCCGGAACAGGCATCGTCGGCACGAGCAGCAATGCGAGGACGAGCGCCGCGAGGCCGACGACCGATCGTCGAGCGGTTGGCTTCCGGAGCTTCGGGACTGCGGGCGCTTGGCGAAAGTTCTTCATCGGGGCCTCCCGGATCGGCCTTCGTACATACGTCCAAAGAATACATACGTATGTATAGATCTATACGGGTGTAAAGTAGCGCTCGTGATGGCGGCAAAAAGTGATGGCGGTCACAGAGAGCGTCTGCTGGAGGCGGCAATCACCTGCCTGCAGGAGAAGGGCTACGCACGGACCACCTCCAGAGACCTTGTCGCGGTCTCCGGAACAAACCTGGCTTCGATCGGCTACCACTTCGGCTCCAAGGAGCGCCTTCTCAACATCGCCGTCGCGGAGGCGTTCCAGCGCTGGCTGAAGCCGCTCGTGGCACTGGCCGCCGAGCCCGGGCCGGCGACACCGCTGGAGCGCCTGCACCGCAGCGCGGCCGGGATACTGGACACGCTCGACGCGAACCGCTCGCTGGTCGCCGCCGCGTTGGAGGCCTGGGCGCAGGTGCCCCGCTCGGAGGAGCTGCGCGCCGAGATGATCGCGACCTACGACGACTTCCACCGCACGATTGCCCTAACGACCCGCGACGCTTTCGCCGAAGTGGGTGCGCTGGAGGTCGACGCCGACGTCCTGGCGGACCTGATCATCGCCCTCTTCGACGGTCTCCTGGTTCGCTGGCAGCTGGACCCCGAGCGAATGCCGACCGCGGAGCAGATCACCAACGCGGCCCAGGGCGCCATCGCCGCCCTCCTGGCGGTTCCCGAACCACGCTAGCAGCCGGATGGCGGCTCCCAAGGCCAAGTTCGACAGGCCGACGCTAATACCCTGATGGGGTATTAGCAATCCGTATATTTCCCGGATATCGGCACCCTCCCGGGAGGCGTACGGTTGGATGCATGGGTGAGCGCCTGACCCCGTTGGACGCGGCATTTCTCGAGCTCGAGGAGGGCGACGAGTCCGCCCACATGCACATCGGCTGGACGATGGTCTTCGATGCGCTTCCCGAGGGCGGCACGCCCTCTGTCGAGCGCATCCGAGCCCTGCTGGCGAAGCGGCTCAAGCTGCTTCCCCGCTTTCAGAGTCGCCTCTCATCGCCGCGGGTGGGCAGGTTCTCCTGGCCGAGCTGGGAGCCGGACAGGGGATTCGACATCGAGAACCACGTTCGTCATGCGACGCTGCCGGAGCCGAGGGACGAGGTGGAGCTTCTCGAGTGGCTCGGCGATTTCTACTCCCACCGCCTCGACCGGGCTCACCCGCTGTGGGAGATGACGCTTCTGGACCGCCTCGAAGGCGATCGCTGGGCGATCGCCGCCAAGGTCCACCACAGCCTGGTCGACGGCATCAGTGGAGCCTCGGTCGCAACCGCGATCCTCGATGCAGAGCGGGCCCCCTCCCCCAGCTCGGACGGGGTGCTCGCAGGGCTCCCGCCGGCGAGCGACGGCGACAGCGCCGACCGCGGCGCGCTGGCGGCGATTGCCGGCGGTGCCCGGTCCAGCTTGGATGTGGCGCTCCACCCTCGCAAGCTGGCCTCGATGCTGTCCCGCTCGCGATCGGTGGCCGAAGTCCTGGTTCGTGACGAGCTGGTTCCGGCGCCGCACACCAGCCTCAACGTGTCAATCGGCGGCACGCGGCGCCTTGCAGCAATCGGCGTACCGCTCGATGAGCTCAAGCTGATCAAGCGGCAGCTCGGCGGAACCGTGAACGATGTCGTTCTCGCCGCCACCGGGGGCGGCCTGCGGAGGTTGTTCGAGCACCGGGGCGACAGCATGGACGCGGACCACATCCGGGCGATGGTTCCGGTCAGCCTGCGTCGGGCAAGCGAGGTGCTCGCGCTGGGCAACCGGGTCACCTCCCTGTTCGTGGAGCTGCCGGTCGCGGAGCCCGACCCGCTGCTCCGCTACCAGCAGACCGTCGCGGCGGCGGAGGGGCTGAAGAGCGGCGATCAGGCGAGAGGCGCCCAGGCGCTGGTCGAGCTGGTCGGCGCGGCGCCCCCTCTGATCCACGGTGTCGTGGCGCGGCAGGCATTCACGCCGCGCCTATTCAACATCACGATCACCAACGTTCCGGGCCCGCAGTTGCCCCTCTACTCGTTGGGCGCGCCGCTGCGGCGCGTGTTACCGCTGGTGCCGATCTTCGCCGGCCATGCTGTCGGCGTAGCCGTGGTCAGCTATGACGGCCAGGTCACCTTCGGCCTTAACGCCGACCGCGCCAGGGTGCCGGACCTCGGCGTGCTCCAGCAGGGAATCGAAGAGTCGCTGGCGGACCTGGGGCGGCTGGCCGCCGCCGACTTGCCGGAGCCCAATACCCTGAGGGGGTAAGGTCTCAAGGGTGACAGACGCAGTGCCGACTCGCGGCTACACGGCAAGCAAGGACCAGCTTCTGAAGCGCCTGGCCAGGGTGGAGGGCCAGGTTCGGGGCATCGCCGGAATGGTCGAGGACGATCGCTACTGCATCGATGTGCTGACCCAGATCGCCGCGGCCCAGGCTGCGCTCGACAAGATAGCCCTGGGGCTGCTCGACGATCACGCGCACCACTGCATGCTCGGCAAGGGTTCCGATCCCGCTGACCCGGAGGCGCAGGCGGACGAGCTGATGGACGCCGTCGGCCGTCTGCTCCGCCGCTAGAAGCCGGGCAACTAGGCTCGACGCAGCAGCACCTTTTCGCCGGGTGCCAGACACGGGACCAGCTGCATGTCGTGCGGATGGCGCAGGACAACGGTCTGCCCGGAGTCGAGCTGCACTTCGTTCCGGCAGTGGGAGATCCCCTGCTGGTCGGGGGCGCAGTCTTCGTCGGTGAGGACCGTCGCCGTCACGGTCCCATCCGGGAGCGTTCCTTCCTCGAGGCCGGCGTGGAGATTGAGCGGGGACGGGGAGGGCGCCGCCGGCTCGTGGTTGAAGACGACAATCGTCCTCTGCACCTCGCCGGGGGTCGCATGCGCACCCGCCGAGGAGACCGAGGACGAGGTTTCCCCACCGCCGCATGCCGCCAGCCCCACGACCAGAGCCGTGGCGGCAAGAACCGCGATCAGTGGGCGTGCTCTGTGGCTATTGCGAAGCATCGTCTTCTCCTTCTTGGGCGTCCATGTCAAGTTCCGAAAAGGTCCCGGGCGGCCTGCGCAAGCTCGCCGCTCTCGTCCGTGTTCAGCGCCGACCGAGGCGCGTGAAGGATCCCCGCGACAAGCCGGTGGCTCATCTGCTCGATCAGCGAGCGGTCCTTCTCGGCGATTCCGGGCAGCCGCCGGAAGAGCCATTCGAGCTCCTGGCGCCGCTGCTCGTCCGCCGCCTCGCCGATCGCCTGTATGGCCGGCAGGGCAATCCGTGAGTGCAGCCAGCGACGGTACGCGTCGCTGGACTCGTCCACGAGCTCGTCGAGTCGCCTGCGGAGCCGTCCCTGCGGCTCAAATCCCGATTCCCCGGCGAGCTCGTCGGTCGAGACGAAGCCGTCGCCGAGCTTGGCCTGGAGCGCTTCCGTCACTGCCGGCGGCGATGACATGTCGACGACCATCGTGCCGCGCTCGGCGAGCCGCTGCGCGTCCTTCTCGCCAACCTGCCAGGTGCCACAGAGCGCGACCATGGCGCCGGCCACCTCCGGCACCACGTCCTCACCTTCAAACGGAGCCACACGCCCGCCGACTTCGCGCGCTAGGGCGGCGGCCCGCGCCTGGGTGCGACTCGCGACGATCACCTCCGCTCCCCGCCGAGCTGCGGCGAAGGCGGCAAGACGACCCATGACCCCGGCCCCGACGATGAGCAGCTGCTGCCCATCCGGATCTCCGACCCGTTGTGCGATCCGCTCCAGCGCCACGTCGGCCAGCGACTGTTTCGTACCGCTGAGCCAGCTGCGAGCGCGCCGGCCCGCGTGGAGCGAGATCTGGAAGAGGCGGTCCAGGGCCGGGTCGAGCGGATGCTCAGTGCGGCGCTGCTTGAGCGTCTCGCGGACCTGGTGGAGGACCTGGTTCTCGCCGAGCACGGTGCTGTCGAGCCCACAGGCGACGGAGACGAGGTGCCGTGCCGCGTCGATCCCCTCCAGCCGACGCGTTCCGGGAGGCGGCTCCGGGAGCGGCAGCTCGGCGCCGTCGCCGCGCGCGACATACAGCTCGACCCGGTGGCAGGTGTGCACGACGATCGTCGCCTCGCTTGGCTCCGATGCGGCGAGTTCGGCAGCGAAGGCCTCGCGCGCCGCACTCGGGACCTGGCGCGCATGGGCAGCCAGGACGAGGAGGCCGGGCAGGACCGGGTCCGCCCCGTTCTGCCGGCCGGACTCAGCGGGTGCCGCCTCGCTTTGCGCGCTCATCGAGGCGGGCAGCAAGCCGAGGATCGCCGATCGCGCGAAGCGCCGGTGGCCGCCGGGCGTGGTGAACGTCGTGATCTCGCCGTTGTCGCTCCAGCGCCGCAGGGTCGCGGGAGATACGCCGACCAGCTCGCACGCATCGCGCACGGTCAGCCACTGCTCGTGGACAGGCGTCTGCGTTGTCTTGACAATGCTCATCCGCGTTCCCTCGCCAGATCCGCCCTACGGTGGGCGTAGGGCTTGTCGGAGTTCAACACCGGCTTCTTGTGGCACCTGGCGCAGGAGGCCGGCTGATGGCAGTACCGGCAGGCCCCCAGCCCAGCCTTCTCGATCGCTGCCGGGTGCCGGTAGAGCATTTCGTCGTGGTTCACCTTCGCCGCGCCTGAGTTGTGGCAGTTTGCGCAGAAGCCCCCCGTCCCGGACGGATCGAGACTCGACGCGTCGTACTTGTGGTTGAAGACCCAGAGCCTGTCCTTGTGGCTCTTGGGTTCGCCGAGCAGCGACACGCTGGACACCGTCTCGCCCGCCTGCGGGAACGTGTGACAGGTCGTGCATTCCCAGGGGATGGTCTTCTTCAGCACACGGCCCCCTGCCGTGACCTGGTAGTGGTCCCCGTCGTGGCAGCGGAAGCAGCCGCGGCTGGTCTGGTGGCCGAGGTTGTTCGGGTAGGTCTCGGCGATCGCCTTCATGTTCGGCGTCGCCACCAGCCCGTAGATCAGCTTCAGCTCCGAAACCGCCCGGTTGACCTCCGCGCGGCGCGTTTTCGCAACGAGCGGGTACTTCGCCGCGTACACCCTGCGGATCCCGTCGATCGCCTGGTCGGCTTCGGAGACCGAGGAGTACCTCTCATCCACGCGGGCAACCCCTTCGCGCTTGATGTAGGGGAGGTCCTGGCTGATCTTGCCGGCCGCGATCGACTCGTCGATCGCTTCGTCGGGGCTGGGAAGTTCGTGCCCGACGCGGTTGTGGCAGTCGATGCAGTTCATCTGGCGAGTCGTCTCGTTGGCCATCAGGCGCCTGATGTCCGGTCGCACGTCGCTTGAGATGCCGACCTGCGGACGGGCGATGAACTGCTTCTTCCGGCCGTCCTTGTAGGTGACGCCGACCCAATCGATCTTGCGCGACTGCTCGTCGGGGCTCATGAACTCGACCGTCTGCTTGACGTGCCAGTGGGCGCCCGGGGCGCCTTTTTCCGATCCGAGTTCGGGAGGCCGCACCACCACCGCCACCGTTTCGCGCGTGTTCTCCTTGTCGTCGCGGAAGCGGGGCTTGACGATGATCTTCGTCGGGTTCCCATCGCCGGCGATATCGCCGAGCGAGTGACACTTCATGCAGGTGTCCTTGGGATCGGGAAGCTTGGAGTGGTCCGGTGCGGGAATCGGCTTCGGGAACGATCCGGTGAGGATCTCCAGGGTCTGTTTCGCGCCGTTCAGTTTCGCCTCGATCAGACCGCCGATGCCCGGTTTGACGTGGCACTCGGCACAGGTCACGTCGCGGTGCACCGAGAGGCTGTAGGCCTTCGCCTCGGGAGCCATCGTGTGGCATTTCGAACAGAAGCCCTCCGTCTCGGTCCATTCCATGGCTTTGAGCCCGCCGATCGCCACCAGGGTGCCGATCCCGCCCACGGCCGCGATGAGAAGGATGAGTCCGCGCATCGTCTGTGGCGGGCGCAGGTAGCGTTCGGCGAGCGTGCGCGTCCGGTCGAAGCGGCGGTAGGGCGCCTCCGGGCCGGGCTCGCCCGGAAACATGTCGCCCTGATCAGTTGGCCGGTCGTTCAACGTCAACTCCGATCTGGGCGAGGTTTTCGTCGATCGCCGACGGGTCGAGGGCCGAGATCTCAATCGCCTTCAGCACCCCGGAGCGGTCGACGAAGAAGTGGGACGGGATGCCGACGATCCGGTAGCTGGACGCAATCTCGTCGCTCGAGTCGTCGATCTTCGGGAATGTGAGACCGGCCCGTTTCGCGTAGTCCACGATGTCCGACCGGTCGTTCTGGATGAATATCGACAGGATCTGCATGCCCTGGGAGCGGTACTTCGCGTAGGCAGCCTGGATGTCGGGGCTCTCCACCCGGCACTCCTGGCACCAGGTGGCCCCGAATGTCACCCACACCGGCTGGCCGCGCAGCTTGCTCAGAGTGACCTTCGACCCTTCGATGGTCGTTGCGCTGAAGTCCGGTGCCGGCTTTCCGACTTCCGGCGCAGGGCCCGATGCGTGACCCGAGAGGACGACCGAAGTCAAGCCCCCACCCCCCGACGCCGGCTTGTTCGCCAGGTAGGAGACCGCGAGGATGACGGCAGCGGTCACCACCATGACCGCAACCGTCCAGGCGCGACTGCGACGAGCTGTCGACCATCGACTAGCCATAGGCGTGCAGGCCGCCGAAGAAGAGGTTTCCGAAATAGGTGAACAGCGTCGCCGCAAAGACGACCATCAGCAGCAGCGCCGCCCGCTGGCCGCGCCAGCCACGGGCCGCCCGCGCGTGCAGATAGGCGCCGCAAACGAGCCAGGTGACGAGCGAGGCAGACTCCTTGGGATCCCAGCTCCAGTACTTGCCCCAGGCGACATCGGCCCAGAGCGCTCCAAGGATGATCGTCAGGGTCAGGAACGGGAAGCCGATCAGCGTCGCCCTGTAGGAGAGATTGTCGAGGAGCTCGCGTTTTGGCAGCGGCCAGCGCCCGTCCTCAGACTGGACCAGGTAGAGGACCGCTGCTGCGAAGCCGACCGCGAAGGCGCCGTAGGCGATGACAGCGACTGCGACGTGGACCGTCAGCAGCAGGTTGTTCTGAAGCGCCGGGACAAGGGGCTCGGCCGTGCTCGGGACCGTGGTGGCGTAGAGGAGCATCGCCAGCGCCACCGGCAGCACAACGATGCCAGTGGTCCACTGCCCGTAGCGGGACAGGAAGTAGACGTGGACCGCAAGGGCGCCCCAGGCGAAGGCGACCGAGAACTCGTACATGTTCGCGAAGGGGCCGTGCCCGGTGCCGAGCCAGCGGAAGACGAGCGCCGCGCTCAGGAAACCAAGCGCCAGCCAGGTGGCAAGCGTGCCGAAGATGGCGACGCTACCCGGGTCATCCGCATCGACGGTCACCCCTTCACCACCGGGGCTCTCGCCCGCCAGCGCCCCGCCCCGGGCCACCCGCACCGCGGCGAAGGCAAGGACGTAGCAGACAAGGGCCAGGATCACCGCGATGATCCCGGCGAAGACGCAGTACTCGGATAGTGTGAGCATCGATCCGGCTCCTTCCTCAGCTTGCGCCCGCCCGTTGGACGGCGCGCCTCATGTCCTTCACCAAGTCTTCGAACTGGGTGGCGAATGCCGCGTCACGGCGCCTGATCGCGGCGATGCCGACCTCGCTGCCCCCGCCCGTTCTGCGGACAACCGCCCTGATCCGCCGGTGCGGGAACAGGAAGACCATGCAGATCCCAATCACCAGCAGCACCGAGCCAATCCAAACCAGAGTCCATCCGGGGTCGCGGGCAACGATCAGGCCGGCGTACTGGCGCTCGCGGACGAACGTGAAGTCGACGCCCGCAATCGCCGCCGGCTCGCCCTGCGAGAGAACGCGGACGCCCACGGGGGCGTCGCTGCCGCTCCTGTAGACCTCGAGCTGCGTCTGGCCGGGGCCGATCCGCCGGTCGATTTCGCCCGACTGGGGCGCCACCGCAAAGACCGTCAGGCCCTTCTTCGGAAGCGAGAAGCGGCCGATGACGTGCGTTTCGTCCTTGGACCCGTACAGCATCGGCACGCCCCGGTCGAACAGCACCCGACCGTCTGTGTCCTGCGCCCGGACGACCACGGAGGGGCCGAAGAAGGACTGATAGAAGCTGACGCCTTCGTAGCGCATCGGGTGGTTGACGCGGACTTCCTGGGACTTGACCGGTTTGCCGTCCCTGTAGAGGACGAGATTGCTCGTGTAGTCGCGCGGCGCGCCGTTCAGGTAGTAGGTGTCGGAGAAGGAGGTGGCCCTGACCTCCAGATCGGTGCCGTGCCCGACCTTCATCTGCTCGCCGACCGGGACGGCAAACCCCTCGTCCCGGAAACCGCTGGTTGCGGTGAGCGCGGCGCCAATCAGGATGACGACGAAGCTGAGGTGGGCAACGATGCGCCCGAACGGCCCCCAGCGGAAGCGGTCGGCGCAAACGTGCACATCGTCGCCGTCGCGCCTGATCGAGGTGTGAAAGAGGTGCGAGCGGAAGGTGGATCTAATCGCCTCCAGGCTGGCCTTGGCGTCGGCCTCCGAGGCGATCCCGGCGCGATGCGGGGCACGCTCGAAGAACGCTCCGGTCATCACCATCCGGGGACGGGTCGCCCTCCTCCAGATGCGCGGCACGTTGCGCACCGAACAGCTGATCAGGCTGGCCGACAGAAGCACCAGGAGCCCCTTGAACCAGATCGACGAGAAGACCGAGAAGAGCCCCAGCGTGTCCAGCACCCCCGTCCAGCCTCCGTACCTGGGACGCACGGAGTCGAGCCATTCCGCATATGCCCCGGCGTCACCGCGGACTTCGGCGGGGGCCTGTGCGAGAAGCGTGCCGGCCAGCGTCAGCAGGGCGAGCGCCCCGAGCAGCAGCAGAGCCACCCGCATCGAGGTCAGCTGGCGATAGATCCAGGTATGCGGGGGCAGGGAGCGGCGCCCCGGCAGGCGAACGCCGGACGGCGCGCCGGCGGAGCTGGTGGGGCGGGAAGCCGTGCTGACTGTCGAGCTCATGCGTGCCGCCTCACACTTCGATCACGGGCAGCGAGCTGGACAGCTGCGCGAAGGTGTTTGTGATCATCAGGAATCCGATCCCGGCCAGCATCGCCCCGGTCGCAATGTTGACCGCGGTCTGGTGCCGGCGGAACCAGCGGAGCCGCTCGCTCACGGCCGTGGCGCCGAGCGCGACCAGCACGAACGGGACGCCAAGGCCGACCGCGTAGACGAACAGCAGGACGGTGCCCTCCGCCACGCTGGCGCTCACCGAGGCCAGTCCGATGATGCCTCCCAGGATCGGCCCAATGCAGGGGGTCCAACCGGCGGAGAAGATGACGCCGACCAGCGCCGAGCGCCCGTAGCTCGGTTCACTCCGAGCGCCCCCATCCGCGCCCTGAGAGGCGCTGCCCGGGCCGATCGGCAGCCGCGCCTCGCGGTAAAGGGTCGAAATGCTGATCAGGCCGGCAACGTGCAGGCCCATGAAGATGAGGACGGCGCCACCGAGCCTCGCAGCAGGCCGAGGTAGTCGCGAAAGAGGTAGCCCACCAAGCCGACCGAGGCCCAGATCGCGATGAACACCACCGTGAAGCCGGCCACGAAGGCGAGCGAGTGAAAGAGGGCGACCCGGCGCGACGCCGCCGGCCCGTCGGGGTTGGTGGTGACCATGTAGCTGATGTAGCCGGGCACCAGCGGCAGGCAGCACGGCGAAGCGAACGAGACGATCCCGGCGAGGAAGGCGATCGGGATGCCGATCTCGGTCACCGGCTCACCCTTCGATCGCGGGAGCATCCACTCCCGCTTCGCCCTTTTCCAGGCTCTTGAGGTGAGTGGCGACGGTCTCTGCCACCGAGGAGCCGGGGGGCGCCAGCTCGACCACCTTGCGCCACATGCGCTTCGTCTTCGCCATCTCGGGCGGGTCTTCGCTCAGGTACAGGAAGCCGAGGTCGTAGTAGGCCTCGACGTTCTCTGGATCGAGCGCGATGACCCGTTCCCATTGCCCCTCGGCCTCCGGGACATCGCCGAGGTTGAACTGCGACGCCCCCAGGGCAAGGCGCGCATCGACGTTCTCTGGATCTAGCGCAAGCGCCTGTTCCATCCAGCCGCCGGCGTTGTTGTAGTCGCCGACTTTGAAGAAGACGTCGCCGAGGCTGACGAGTGTCGCGGCGTCCTTTGGATTCGCCTTGACCTTCTTCATCAGCTCGGTGACACGTGCTTCGTCGCTGGGGCTCAGGCGAGCTTCGGCTCCGCCGGCCCCCATCGACGCCGACTCGTCCTGCCCGCCCGCGTTGTAGACGGCAATCACCACTCCGACCGTGATCGCCAGGGTCGCGATCCCCACCGCGATCCGCCTGCGGCGTGGGACGCGTCGATCCGCCGATGACCCGGCCGAGCGGGTGAGTCGAGCGTGGGCCTCGTTCACGGCGGCGATCTCGCTCCGTGCCCAGCGGCGGGCGCCGTCCGGCGCTGATTCGAGGAACCCAACCAGCTCCCGGTGAGCCTTCTCGACATCCTGAGCGCTGGCTTCAGGGGTCAGACCCAACCGGGCGTAGAGCTTCTTGGTGGCCCGCGAGGTGGGCCCGCGCCCTTGTGGTCTTGCGTTAGGTGTCACGGGTTGAATTGTGCGCTTTGAGTAGTTTCGAGCGCAATCCGTCGGCTGGCACGTTTCGGATAGATATGACCTAGCGCTGCTTACGCCCGGGTAGTCCAGGCGATACAGAGCCGCCTATGTCCGTCGGACGTGAACCTGGATCGCCTGGGGTTCGAGGCGACACGCGAAGCCGCGAAGATGGATGGGCTTCCTGTGCCTGGCGGGAGGGGAGTTCTCGTCGCGATCTCACGCAATCGGACCTTGCCCCTGGTGACCGGCCGCCCGGCCACCACCGAAACCATCCCGTCGGTGGTTGCTCTTCCTGCGGCTACTCACTTTTCGCTGGCAGAGCTGGCAGGTGCCTCTGTTGTCGACCCTCAGGAGGCGGCTGTCGGAGCCAGCCGATTCGCCGTTGGGCCAGGTGACCGACGAGGACGTTTCGCCCATTTTCTGCGTTGGAGCCGGGTGTGCGACGTGGGACTGGATGCAGTCCGGCCGTCGGGACCTCGAGTCGTATTCTGCAGGCGTGTACATGTCGGAGCGGGTGGCGGTAGGTGTACACCGCGTCGCCGCTGTCGATTTTGTAGCTCGGTTTGCCGGCGACGTAGCGCGTGTGGCAAGTGGAGCACCATTTCGGGGCGATCTGTAGCGGAACTGCGGTGCGTTGGCATCGCTGGGTCGCCAGTAGTTTTCGGTCGTGTAGACCTTGGTGCCCGTGTCCGCAATCGTGATACCGGTTTCCGCGTCGTATTCGTCCGGGATGTCCCTCAGGATCCGGTAGTTGCCGTTCCCGTGCGGATCGTGGCAGGAGTCGGAGCCAGTGAGACGGCTTTGCGGAGTTTCACTTCGGTGTCGATTGCCCCGTTG
>CAVPRR010000005.1:0-207902 GCA_963707965.1 uncultured Solirubrobacterales bacterium | reverse complement strand
ATCGCCCAATTCCCCAGCCTGCCAGGATTCGAGCTCGAATGACCGACCCTGCCGCCACGACGCAGGTTCTCGGCACGGCGGGCGAGCCCTGCCGCGACTGCGGCGCCCCGCTCGCCGCCGACCAGCGCTACTGCCTCAACTGCGGCAAGCGCCGCGGCGAGCCGCGGTTCGACTTCCAGCGCCACGTCCCCGCGGTGGGGGCGGCGATCGTCAACGGCAGCGCACCCGCCCAAGCTCAGCCCGCGGCGGTGGGAGCACAGCCCCCGCCGGAAGAGACAGGCCCGCAGCGCGACTACACGCCGCTCGCCGCGGTCGGCGGCATCGCCGTACTCGGTGTGATGCTGCTGATCGGCGTGCTGATCGGCAAGGGAGACAGCGGCGGCACGGCGCCGGCGCCGGCGCCGGTCGTCCTCCGGGGCGGCGAAGCCGACGCGGGCAAGACCGCGGCCGACGAAGAAGCCGGCGGAGCGAAGGCCGGATCGAAGCAGGCGAAGTCCAACGGCGCCGGCAAGGGCGGAGGCGTGGTGAAAGGCGGCAGTACCAACACCGGCAACGCGCCCGTCGCCAGCGACGAGGAATTGCAGAAACTGCAGGAACAGAGCCCCAAGGAATACTCGGAAAACAGCGCCAAGCTGCCGGACGAAATCGCCACCGGCGGCGCCCCGCCGCCGGTGGATGACAAGGCGCCGGGCGGCGGCAGCAAGGGGACGGCGATCGAATGAGCGCCGATCTGGAGCAACGCCGCGAGCAGCTCTCCAGGCAACTCGCCGAGTTGCAGTGGGACCTCGGCGGGGTCGCCTACGAGATGGCGATCCGCGACCACTTCCGGCTCGACGTGCTCAGCCGCCAGGCGGCGAGGCTGCAGCAGGTCGACGCCGAGCTGGCCGAGGTCGAGAGGATGCTGAAGCTCGGCCAGGCGGGCGCCGCCGGCGCCTGCGGCACCTGCGGCGCCCTCTACGCCCAGGGCTCCGCCTTCTGCTGGCAGTGCGGCAGGCAGCTGATCGAACCGGTGCAGTCCGGCGGCGCGACGCCGGCGACGGCGCCCGCGCAATCGGCGCAGCCCGCGCCCACAGCGCAACCAGCGCCGCCCGCGCAATGAGGCGCCTGCTGAACAGCCCTCTCGCCCAGCACGCCCTGCGCGGCGCCGCGCTGGTCGTCACCGACCGCCGCTGGGCGGCGCCGCTGAGCGCGGCGGCCCTCGGCTTCGGCATCTTCGCCGGCGTCGCGATCGGCCCGGGAGCGGCCGGCACCCTCGCGACCGGCGCCCAGCAGATCATCGAACTTCCGGTTTCCGGCGGGGGCGAAGGGCAGAGCGGTAGAGGCGGCGCGGGAGTCGCCTCTACCGAAAGCTCGGCGCCGCTGGAAGGCGGCGAAGCGGGCGGCTCCGAAGAAGCCATTCCCTCATCGGCGCCGCTCGCCCCCGAACCGGTCGAACCGCTGCCGCCTCCGGCTCCCGAACCTGCGGCAAAGCCAGCCCCGGCTACCGAAGGCAAGGAAGCAGAAGCGGAGGAAGCCGAAACACAGGAGCTGAAAGGGACCGTCGTCCACGCCAACCCTGCCGCCGGCAGCTACGCGATGGCGATCAAGGGCGGCGAACTAGTCTCCGTCCACGCCCCCAAGCTGCCCGAGCCGGGCATCAAGCTGAGCGGTTCGTTCGATCGCCTCGCCAACGGCACCTTCGCCGAGGTCGGCGACCTGGAAGCGGAGAAGAAAAAGGCGACCGAAGCCACCTTCCGCGGCGCCGTCACCTACACGAACCCCGACCCAGCCGCTCCCGCCTACACCATCTCCGGCCGCGGCGCATCCCTGCTAGTCCACGTTATGCCCGACCCGAACGGAGCCGCCCCCGAGCCCCCCCCGATTGGCACCTACGTGACCGTAACCGCGACCCTTACGCCAACGGAAGACGCGGATTCTCCACCAGCCTTGGTTCAAGGCAAGCTGGACGTAGAACCCGGCCCGCCGGCGACCTACCTCGATCTGACCGGCGTAGTCAAAGAAGTCCTGCCCGACACCAGCCAGCTCCTTCTCTCCGCCGACGACAACCGCGAGAGCGAAGCGGCCCTGACTCTCACCGTGCCGAAGGAGATTGACGCAACGAAGCTCAAGCCCGGCGATTCGTATCTGGCCACCGCGACGGTCGAAGAGGACGGCATGCTCAAGCTCTCAGGCATAGCCAGCGATGAGCAGACCAGGGGCGCCGACGATTCAAGCTCGGCCCAGGGCGACCTGAAGCGCTGACTTGCTCCGATGCCGGGGACGAGCCGTCAGCCGTAGCGCTCGAGGTCGTAGCGCCGGCGTTCCCTGCGCTTCTCGAGGCTGCCCTGGAGCAGCGACAGCCCGATCACGAGAATCGCGAAGAATGCAATCACGCCGAAGCAGAAGAAGGTGACCGTCTTGTCGTTCACCGAGCCCGCCAGGCCCTCGCCGTTGTCGGCCAGCGCAGCCGGTGCAGCGACGAGCAGCAGCGAAAGCGCCGCACAGAGCGCGGCGGCGATTCCACTGCAGCGGGACCGAGGCTTCACGCCGGGCAATCTAGCGCACCGGGGCGGCGTTCCCGCACCTCTTCAGCGTGTCTTTAGATGCTTCCATAGGATTCCCCGCCAGATTGGAGTCATTCGTCTAGATGTCAGAGCTTGAGGCGCTGCTGCTGGGGATCGTCCAGGGGTTGACCGAGTTCCTTCCGATCTCCTCCTCGGGTCATCTGATCATCGTTCCCTGGCTGCAGGACTACACGTTCCTGCTCGACCACCCCGCCTTCAACAAGACCTTCGACGTGGCCCTTCACGCCGGAACGCTGGTCGCGGCGGTTGCCTACTTCCGCCGCGAGGTCGTCTACCTCACTCGAGGCTTCCTGGTGGCGGTCCACCAGCGCGCCATCAGGACCCCCGAGCAACGGCTCTCGGTGGCGATTGCGGTCGGCACGATCCCGGCGGTGATTGCGGGTGGCCTGGGCGCCAGCTTCATCGAGGACAGCCTCGGCGAGCCCTGGATGATCGCGCTGCAGCTGATCCTCTTCGGAGCCCTGCTTCTGCACGCCGACCGGCTGCCCCAGCGGCGGGCGCTGGAGAGCTCCACGGTCAAGGACGGCTGGTACATCGGCCTCGCTCAGGTCCTGGCGCTGGCGCCCGGGACCTCGCGCTCGGGGATCACGATCACCGCCGCCCGCTACCTCGGGCTCGACCGCGACAGCGCCGCCCGCTTCTCCTTCCTGCTGCTGATTCCGGCCGTCGCGGGTGCGACCGTCTTCAAGGGGGCAAGCGCGATCCATGACGGCCTGCCCAGCGGTGTCGCCGGCCCGATGATCGTCGGCACGATCGCCGCCGCGATCTCCGGTTACCTGGCGATCGCCTTCCTGCTGCGCCTCTTGCGTACGTCGAGCTACCGTCCCTTCGTCTATTACCGCTATGTCGCGGGCGTCGCGATCCTCCTCATCATCGCGAGCGGCCTGCGCCCCGCCACCTTTTGAGGAAGAGCGAACAACCTTCTTGAGAAAGAGCGAACGGCCCGGGACAGGTGGGCCGTTCGCGGTGCATAGGGAGGAACCTCGCGAGGCCTCGAAGTCTGCCGCCGGAGCCCGCCTCGACAGTGAACATCCGGAGAAGCATGAGGTCTTCCTCTGCCCAATTTGGGGACTTCCCGCTGTGAAAATCCTGTGAAAGCAGGGACTTCGCCGCACGGTCCGCCGTCGCGGGTGCATACAATCGAGACGCGTCGAAGATGAGGTGCGTCTCTCAACCACCGGTCTCTGCGCTACCAGGAAGCGCCTGCCACGTGAATCCACACCAGACGATCAGGCTTGCGGTAATCGACGACGACAGCGGCTTCGTCACGGTGCTGACGAAGCGCACCGATGCCGCCGGCTGGGAGCAGCGCACCCTGGGCGGTGCGATCCCGCCCGAGGAGCTGGTTGCGATGAAGCTGAACGTCCTTCTGGTCGACCTCGGTGTCCTTGGCGATGAGAGCTGGGGCTACCTGGAGCGCGTCTGCGGGATGCTGCCCGACCTCGGCGTGGTGGTTTGCACCGGCCGCTCGACGGTGGCCCAGCGGGTTCGCGGCCTGCGTCTCGGGGTCGACGACTGGATAACCAAGCCCTGCCACCCCGAAGAGGTGATCGCGCGCGTCGAAGCCGTCTCGCGCCGCCGGCGCCGGTCTCGCCCGCGCGTCGAAGCTGGACCGGTCGTCGCAGGGGAGCTGGAGATCCGCGCAGACCGCTTCCAGGCGTTCGTGGCCGGCAACAGCCTCGATCTGACCCGGCGCGAGTTCGAGCTGCTGCAGCTTCTCGCCGATGCCAGAGGACAGGTGCTGGAGCGCGAGGCGATCTACCAGCGGGTCTGGGGATACGCGATGGCCCACGGAGACCGCTCGGTCGATGTGTTCATCCGCAAGCTGCGCCAGAAGCTCGAGAAGCGCTCACCGGCGTGGAGCTACATCCACACCCACTTCGGGGTCGGCTACCGGTTTGACCCAGAGTCCGCGTCGAACGCCGAGCCCCCCGTTCGGGAGGTCCGCGGGGATGCGGAGGTTGCCTCCGGCCTCCACGCCGAGCAGCTTGCCGCTTCCTGAGCGGCTTCACAACTCGTTCACAGTAGGTTCACGCCCCCATAACCGAGATGGTGGGTTGTGCCGGAATGATTTCCAGGATGGTCAGCGGAACTGGCGGCAACGGAAGCCCTGCGGTCCACGGGGCTGAGCGCCTGGAGATCAGGCCAATGGAGCACGCGGCCCTGGTCGACGGTCGCCCGCTCAACTTGACCGTGCGCGAGTTGCAGCTCCTGACCACCCTGGCCGCGCACCCGCAGCGGATCATGACCCGCGAGGAGCTCTACGGCGAGGTGTGGGGGCGCGCGCCGCGGCACGAGGACCGCTCGGTCGACGTCTACGTGAGCCGCCTTCGCGCCAAGCTCGCCGAGGCCCTTCCAGAGCTGCAGCTGATCCACACGCACAACGGGATCGGCTATAGGTTCTCCGCCGACGGTTGATCTGGAAGGGCATTGGCCGGCCCGAATCTTCGAGTCTTTTACATTCTTTTCACATCCGCGATACAGGCAGGTAACAAGCTTCCCCCAGGCCGCTGAGAGTGTGGCGGGTGAGGCTGGTCCTCCGGACCGGCAGCCGGAGTGAACAAACGAGAAGGAGACAGAGTGACTAGCTCTAGGTGGCTCATGGTGGTCGCCTCCGTCGCCGTGCTGGCGTTCGGAGTGGCGGCGTGCGGCAGCAGCGACGACGAATCGACCGGCGGTGGCGGTGACCTTTCGGGTTCCATCCGCATCGACGGGTCGAGCACCGTCGCCCCCCTCACCGAAGCGATCGCCGAGGAATTCCAGGTAGAAAACCCGGATGTGAAGGTGACCGTTGGGACCGCGGGCACCGGCGGCGGCTTCGAAAAATTCTGCGTCGGGGAAACCGACATCAGCGACGCCTCGCGCGAAATCGAGCCCGAAGAGGAAGAAACCTGCAAGAAGGCGGGGATCGGCTACGAGGACGTCCACGTCGCCACCGACGCGCTGACCGTGATGATCAACAACGAAAACCCGGTCAGCTGCCTCACCGTAGATCAGCTCAGCGCTGTCTGGGGGCCGGACTCGAAGATCTCCAACTGGGATGAAATCCCCGGGCTGGAAGAAGAATTCGACCAGGAGCTCGCCCTCTTCGGGCCTGGCACCGACTCGGGCACCTTCGACTACTTCACCGAAGAAATCAACGGCGAGGAGGGAGCCACCCGCAAGGACTACAACAACATCGGCGAGAACGACAACGCCACCGTCACCGGCGTCGAGGGCTCTCCGGGCGGCATGGGCTACGCCGGCTTCTCCTACTACACCGAGAACGAAGGCAAGCTCAAGGCCCTGGAAGTCGACAATGGCAAGGGCTGCGTCGGCCCCTCGGTCGAAACGGCCCAGGACGGTTCCTACTCACCGCTCAGCCGGCCGCTGTTCATCTACCCGAGCGACACCGCGCTGAAGAAGCCCGAGGTGAAGGCATTCGTCGACTACTACCTCGAAAACGCCACCGGCGTCGCCGAATCGGTCGGCTTCGTCCCGCTGACCGAAGAGCAGCTGGAAGCGTCGGAAGCTGCCGCGAAGAAGGCCGGCGCCTAGCACCACCCGCGGCTGGTGACAGACGGCAGCAGCAGAGGGGCTTTGGAGCCGGCGGGGGGACCCCCCCGCCGGCTCCAGGCTTCGAGCCGTCGTTACGGCGAGAAGGCGATCCAGGGCCTGCTCGCCCTCTGCGGCATCCTCTCGGTGGTGACGACGACCGCGATCGTCGTCTCCCTGATCGGGCCGACGATCGGCTTCTTCGAAGTCGTGCCGATCGGCGACTTCCTCTTCGGCACTGACTGGACTCCCCAGTTCGAGCCGCCCAGCTTCGGCGTGCTGGCGATCGTCGCCGGTACCCTCAACGTCACCCTCTGGGCGATGTTGTTCGCGATCCCGATCGGCCTCGGTTCGGCGATCTACCTCAGCGAGTACGCGCGCCCGCGTGTGCGCAAGACGGTCAAGCCGATCCTCGAGATCCTCGCCGGCATCCCCACCGTGGCGATCGGCTTCTTCGCCGTCACCTTCATCCTGCCCGAGATCATCCAGCCGCTCTGGCCCGGCGACCTGTTTGGCGGCGCGGTCGGCAAGCCGTTCATGGCGCTTGCCGCCGGCCTCGGCATCGGCCTGATGATCGTCCCGATCATTGCATCGATCTCCGAGGACGCGATGTCCGCGGTTCCGCGTGGGCTGCGAGAAGGCGCCTACGCGATGGGCGCGACGAAGATGGAGGTGTCGACCAAAGTCGTCTTCCCGGCCGCCCTCTCGGGCATCGTCGCCTCGATCGTGCTGGCGATCTCACGCGCACTGGGGGAGACGATGATCGTCGTCCTCGCCGCGGGCTCGACCCCCAATTTCACCCTCAACCCGGTCGAGGCGATCCAGGCGATGACCTCCTATATCGCGGTCACCGCGACCGGCGACATTCCGGCCGGCTCGATCAGCTACAAATCGGTGTTCGCGGTCGGCATGCTGCTCTTCCTGATCACCCTGGCGATGAACGTGATCAGCATCAGGCTGGTCCGCAAGTACCGCGAGGTCTACGAGTGATTGCCGGGCCGGGCGCGGCGGCGCCGCGCAATCGGCTGGCGGTCGCCGGCGCCCGGGCGACGACGCGGGCGATGCTGAGCAACCAGCCGCGCAGCGACATGATCCGCAACGTGATCTTTGCAGCGCTGCTCCTGCTGGCGATCCTGATCGCCTTGGCGGGATTGATTGCGTTGCTCGTCCAGGCCTTCGCCAAAGGGGCCCCGGCGCTCAGCCTCGATCTCTTCACCAACGGCCCCTCGTCCATCCACCCCGAGAGCGCCGGCTTCCGCCCGGCGATCATCGGCTCGCTGGAGCTGATCGCCGGGGTGATCCTCTTCGTCGTGCCGATCGGGGTCGGCGCCGCCCTCTACCTGGAGGAGTACGCGGACAAGACCCGCTGGTGGAACCGCCTGATCGAGGTCAACATCCAGAACCTGGCGGCGGTGCCCTCGATCATCTACGGCATCCTCGGCCTCGGTTTCATCGTGCGCGGGCCGCTCGACCTCGGCTTCGTTCTCGCCGCCGGGTCGCTGACGCTGGCGCTGCTGGTGCTGCCGATGGTGATCATCGCCGCCCGCGAGGCGATACGCGCAGTTCCCGACTCGATCCGCCAGGGCTCGCTCGCCCTTGGCGCCACCAGATGGCAGACGATTCGCAGGCAGGTCCTGCCCGCCTCGGTCCCCGGAATCATCACGGGGATCATCCTCGCGGTCTCGCGAGCCCTGGGGGAGGCGGCGCCCCTGCTGCTGGTCGGCGCCGCTGCCTTCGTCACCTTCAGTCCGGTGCCGTTTGGCGGTGGCTACACGGCGCTGCCGGTGCAGATCTATAACTACGCCACGCGCCCGCAGGAGGAGTTCCAGGCGCTTGCCGCGGCGGGCATCATCGTGATGCTGGGCGTGCTGCTGGCGATGAACTCGGTCGCCATCTGGCTACGGAATCGTTACGAGCAGAGGTGGTAGGTGAACTATTGTGAGCGAGTGGATGGCCCAGGACGAGAGCAGAGCTGAAACCGGGCGCCAGGCGCGGGAGGCGGCGGCGGGTCGAGCCGGAATCGCGGTGCGACCCCAGGAGTTCCAGCATGGCGCCTCCGGTAAGCGGGAGAAGGTCTTCGAACTGAAGGGCGTAGAGGTTCTCTACGGCGGGGTTTCCGCCGTCAAGGGAATCTCGATGGACATCCATCGCAACGACGTGACGGCGTTGATCGGCCCCTCCGGCTGCGGCAAGAGCACGCTGCTGCGCTGCCTCAACCGGATGAACGACCTGATCCCGGGCGCGGAAGTGCAGGGCGAGCTGCTCTACCACGGCGAGGATCTCTACGGGTCGACGGTCGACCCGGTCCAGGTCCGCAAGCTGATCGGCATGGTCTTCCAGAAACCGAATCCCTTCCCCAAGTCGATCTACGACAACGTCGCCTTCGGCCCGCGCATCCTCGGCCAGAAGGACGGTCTCGACGAGAAGGTGGAGCAGGCCCTGCGCCACGCCGCCCTCTGGGGGGAGGTCAAGGACCGGCTCGACAGCAACGCCTTCGGCCTCTCCGGTGGCCAGCAGCAGCGCCTCTGCATCGCCCGCTGCATCGCGGTTCAGCCCGACACGATCCTGATGGACGAGCCCTGCTCGGCGCTCGACCCGATCTCGACCGGCAAGATCGAGGACCTGATGATCGAGTTGAAGAAGGAGTTCTCGATCGTCATCGTCACCCACAACATGCAGCAGGCCGCGCGCGTCTCGGACCGCACCGCCTTCCTGATGGTCGAGCTGGACGCCGATGAGCAGAACCGCTGGGGTCGCCTGGTCGAGTACGACGAGACCGAGAAGATCTTCACCAATCCGGCCGACCGGCGAACCGAGGACTACGTCTCCGGGAAAGTGGGCTGACGATGCCGGAAACGGTTCGTGTCCACTATCACGAGGAGCTGGAGCAGCTCGAGGCAAGCGCCCTCGGCGGCCTCGATCTGGTCAGCGGGGCGCTGGGACGAACTCTGGAGGCGATCGAGCACCAGGATGTCGAGCTTGCCCAGCTGGTGATCGCCGACGACGACCGCATCGACGGGCGTTACCTGGAGGTGCACCAGAGCCTGATCGCACTGCTCGCCACGCAGTCGCCGGTCGCCACCGACCTGCGGCTGATCGCGGCGCTGCTGCACGTGCTGAAGAGCGTCGAGCGGATGGGCGACCAGTCCGTGAACATCTGCAAGATGATTCCGCTGACCGGCAACGAGCCGCCGGCCGACGCGGAGATGGTGAAGCTGATCCTGACGATGGGCAAGCAGGCCCGCACCCTGACCAGCCAGGCGAAGCGCGCCTTCGAGGAACGCAACGTGGAGATGGCGCGCGACCTGGTCCGCCAGGACGACGTCGTCGACAACCTCAACCGCGAGTGCTTCCACCTGGCGCTGGCGATCGGCGACGACGCCGACAGGCGCGAGTGGGCGATGACGATGCTGCTGGCGGCGCGGGCGATCGAGCGGATCGGCGACAACGCGGTCGACATCGGAGAGCAGGTCGCCTTCGTCGTCACCGGCCTCTTCAAGGAGTTCGAGGACGCCTCGCATCCGAGTGAGCAGGGGCCGGGGACACGACCAGGCCCCGCCCGTGGTTGAGATCCGGCCTGTTTGGGAACATGGTGGATACCCCCGGATGCTCTGTGCCGCGATAGATATCGGCTCCAATACCACGCGCGTGCTCGTGGCGGAGCCGATGGATGGTCAGTTGAGGAAGGTGATGGAGCAGCGGGCCTACACGCGCATCAACAAGGCCCTTGACTCCGGCGGGGCGATCCTCTCCGAGAAGGTCGAAGAGGTTGCCGCCCTGGTTGCCACCCAGGTTCGCCTCGCCCGCGAGCTCGGGGCGGAGACGATTCGCTCGGTTGCCACAGCGGCTGTCCGCGACGCTCCCAACGGCGAGGACGTCGCGCGAGCGATCGGCGAGGCGTCCGGCGTTCCGGTTGAGATTCTCAGCGAGGAGGAGGAGGGGCGGCTCTCCTTCATCGGCGCCACCAAGACGCTCGGTCACCCCGTCGAGGGAAGGGTCGCGGTCGTCGATGTCGGCGGCGGCTCGACCGAGGTGGTCCTCGGCGCGGTTCCGGGTGGGGTGGAGGAGGTTCGCTCCTGGCGGGTCGGCTCGGGGGTCCTGGCCGACGAGCTGATCGCCTCCGACCCACCCTCGGCGGCGGAGATCCGCAAGGTCCGCGACCGTGTCGAGGGCATCTTCGCGGGGGTCGAGATAGAGCGGCCGGCGCAGGCTGTCGCCGTTGGCGGCAGCGCCACCTCGCTGCGCCGCCTGGTCGGGGCGGTGCTCGAGTACGAGACGTTGGAGCGGGGGATCCGGGTGCTCGCGAGCGATCCGGCCGCCGAGGTGGCGAAGCGCTTCGAGCTCGACCCCGAACGGGTCCGCATCCTCCTCACCGGGGTGCTGCTGCTGGAGAAGGTCTCCGACCTGCTGGGGCAGCCGCTCCAGGTCGGCAAGGGAGGCCTGCGAGAGGGGGTCGTCTTGGACCTGCTCAACGGCAACGCCAACGGCTCATCGCCAGCCCGCCTCGCCGCGTAGCGTCCTGAGTCAGAATCTTGCGGCGGGACCCGTCATTTAGCCTTCGCCTATGGCGCGGGCGCGAGAGGTGCCGGGTTTCGACTGCGAAGAGCCGTTCGCGCGTGCGGCCGCACGGGTCATCGAGGTGCGGGCGGGCGAGGTCTTCGAGCATTCTGCGGGCGTGCTCGACATCGACGACATCGAGCGGGTCCACGACATGCGGGTCGCGACCAGGCGCCTGCGAGCTGCGATGGAGGTCTTCGAGCCTTGCTTTCCGCCCAAGCGCTGGACAAAGACGCTGAAGCGGGTCAAGGCGCTGGCCGACGCGCTGGGCGAGCGGCGCGACCGCGATGTCGCGATCGAGTTCCTTGAGGGTTTCGCCGCGGAGGTGCCTGAGGCCGACCGCGAGGGTCTGGCCGGGCTGATCGCGGAGCTGCGCGACGAGCAGCGGCGCGCGAACGACGAGCTGGCGCCCCTCGTCACCGGCAAGAGGCTGAAGAAGCTGCGGCGCCGGCTCGGCGCGCTGGTCAAGGCGCCTGCGAGATGAAGGCGCGCCGGGTCAGGGGCCTTGACCCCGGGGAGTCGCTGCGCTCGAACGCCGCCCGGATCGTTCAGACCAGGGTTGGGGAGCTGTGCGCCTTCGCGCAGGAGGCGCTCGAGCCCTCCGCGGCGCGCGCCCAGCACGACATGAGGATCGCCGCCAAGCGGCTGCGCTACGTGCTGGAGATCACCGGCGGGTGCTTCGGCGAAGAGGCCGCGGCGGCGCGCCGTGCCGCCCGCGAGCTGCAGGAGGTGCTCGGCGACATCCACGACTGCGATGTGATGCTGCCCCGCGCGGATGGCATCGAGTCCCTCACGACGCTGCTGGGAACCCGCCGCGAGCTGCTCTTCGGGCGCTTTCGCGAGCTCTGGCAGGCCGAGCTCGGCAAGGGCACCTGGAAGGCGCTCGAGCAGGCGCTGTAGGGCCCCTGTCGGTCACGGGATATTCACGGGCCGTTCTCAATCGGTTCACACGTTTTCCCTGCTCAGCGGCGAACCTGACGGTGACCTGATTGACAAAGACATAGGGAGACGCCGATGATTTCCCGAGTAGACATGCATTGCCACTCCACCGCCTCGCAGCTGTCGCGGCTTGGCGTTCAGCGATCGCTCGGACTGCCCGAGTGCGCCACGCCTCCGGAGGAGGTCTACGCGCTGGCCAAGCGTCGCGGGATGGACTTCGTGACGATCACCGACCACGACACGATCGACGGCTGCCTGGAGCTGGCGGACCGTCCCGACTGCTTCGTCTCCGAGGAGCTGACCGCCCGCTTTGCCGGCGAGCCCCAGGCGGTTCACATCCTCTGCTACGGGATCACTCCCGGGGACCACGAGTGGCTGCAGGCGCACGCCGGCGATATCGAGGCCTGCGCCACATACCTTCACGAGAACGAGATCGCCTGCGCGCTCGCACACCCGTTCTACAACGTCGGTGCGCCGCTGGCGCGGTGCCACCGCCGGCGCCTCGCGGAGCTGTTCGGAGTCTGGGAGGTCCGCAACGGCTCTCGGGCGCCGGAGCTGAACATGCCGGCCGTCGTCTACATCGAGACGCACGGCGGCACCGGGATCGGCGGCTCGGACGATCACGCCGGCGTGGACATCGGCCGCACCTTTACGGAGGTGCCCTCGGCAGCCACGCCGGAAGAGTTTCTGCGCCACATGCGCGAGGGCAATGCCGAGGCCGGTGGGGAGCAGGGCAGCGCCGCCAAGTGGGCGCACGCCGCGATGGCGCTGGCGACTCGCGTCCTGGCCGTCGATGGACGGGTGAGCGGCGACGCGGTGCTCGATCCCGCCGTCGTCTTGAAGATCGCACAGCGCGTCGTCGGCCAGGGCGCCGCGCGCGAGGGCAAGGTCGCTGTCGATATCGGTCCCGACGACGCTCGCATGCTGCTCGAGGCCTGGCTTCAGTCGATGGGGATCGAGCTGCGCGGGAGGGAGCTGATCGCATACCTGCAATCGGAGGACTTCTCCCACGCCGACCTCTACCGCCGCGCCCGCCGTATCCATGACAGGCGCCTGCGTGCGGCGATCGGCAGCGGTGTGGAGGCGGTTGCGCGCGGCGACGCGGCCGCCGCGACGGTCGGCCTCTTCGAGGCGCTGCTGCCCGCTGTGCCCTACGCGCCGTCCGCGGCCTTCCTCGGCGCCGAGAAGGCCAGGCTCGCCGCGCGCGTCGGTCAGACCCCCAGAGTCGCGCTGATCGCCGAGGGCATCGAAACGATGCATGGCGTTACGCATACGATCGAGCAGATTCGCGAGCGGAGCGCACCCGGTTTCGAGGTGGACGTCATCGGCACCGACTCCGGAGTGGACCGGCGGCTGCCGGCAGCCGCCGCGTTGGACGTCCCCTTCTACGAGGGGCTGACCCTTGGCGTGCCGGGTTTGCCGGACCTGGTCGAGACGCTGGCCGAGGGCCGCTATGACCTCCTCCACGTCACCGCGCCGGGGCCGGCGGGCGTCGCCGCCACGCTCCTCAGCCGGGTCTCCGGAACGCCGCTGGTTGCCAGTTACCACACCGAGCTGGCTGCCTACGCCGGTCTTCGCAGTGGCGATTCCGGTCTTGCGTCGGCTGCCCGCGCCGCCCTCGCTGCCTTCTACGGGTCGGTTCCGCTGGTCCTCTCGCCAAGTCCCGCGGCAGACAGCTCGCTCATCGACCTGGGCGCCGATGCGGGCCGCATCAGCCGCTGGGAGCGGGGGGTCGACACCTCGCGCTTCGATCCCGTGAAGCGCGCGGAGGGCGCCTATCCGGGCGAGCTGAAGGTCCTCTACGCGGGCCGCATGACCCGCGAGAAGGGAATCGACCTGCTGGCGGAGAGCTTTCTGAAAGCACGTGCGTCGGACCCGCGCCTGCACCTGCTGCTCGCGGGTGGCGGGCCCGAGGAGGGGGAGCTGCGCGAGCGCCTCGGCCCACATGCGACCTTCCTGGGTTGGCTGGAGGGCGAGGAGCTGGCTCGCGCCTACGCAAGCGCGGACATGTTTCTCTTCTGCTCTCGCACAGAGACCTACGGGCAGGTTGTGCTCGAGGCTGGGGCCAGCGGCCTGCCGGTCGTCGCGGTCGCCGAAGGTGGGCCCGCGGCGCTGATCGAGAACCGTCACACCGGAATCCTCTGCGGGCCCGACGCGGACCATCTCGCCGGCGCCGTCCTGCAGCTGGCCGCCGCGCCGCTGCTGCGTCGCCAGCTCGGCGCAGCGGCGGTCCACGCCGCTCGCGCTCGCTCCTGGGAGCGCGCCCTGGAGCAGCTCGCCGCCGGCTACGAGCGCGCCCTGGCGGACGCTGCCGGCACCACCGGGCAGGCCCTGGCCCAGGCCGCCTGAGTCCGGGGTTTACGCAGGTGCCCGAGTACGATGACGCGATCGACGACCCGGCTCTCTACTTCAACCGCGAGCTGTCCTGGCTCGACTTCAACCAGCGGGTGCTGGAGCTGGCCGAGGACCCCGACGTGCCGCTGCTGGAGCGGGTCAGGTTCTGTGCGATCTACGCCTCCAACCTGGATGAGTTCTTCATGGTCAGGGTTGCGGGTCTGTTCGACCAGCTCGATGCCGGCATCGACGCTCGCGGCCCCGACGGCGTTGCCCCGAGCGGGCAGATCGACGTAATCCAGGCACGGGTGCTCGAGCTCGACGGGCGCCTGCACAGCTGCTTCAGCGGCACGCTGCGCCCCGAGCTCGAGGAGAACGGGGTGCGCATCGTCGGGCTCACGGAGGCGACCGAGAAGGAGCGCCGCGAAATCGACCTCCGGTTTCACGAGCAGGTCTTCCCGGCGCTGACCCCACTGGTGGTCGGCCTGGGCCGCCCGTTTCCGTACATATCCAATCTCTCGCTCAGCCTCGGAGTGCTGCTGCGCGATCCCGAGAGCGGCACCGAGATCATCGCCCGGGTCAAGGTGCCGAAGGAGCTGCTGGGCCGCTTCCTGCGGGTTGGTGAGGAGGGCGAGGTTTTCGTCCCTCTCGAGGAGGCGATCGCCGCGAACCTCGACGCACTCTTTCCCGGCATCGAGGTCATCGATCATGGCTACTTCAGGGTCACGCGGGACGCCGACTTCACCATCTCCGACGAGGCCGACGACCTGCTGCAGGCGGTCCAGGACGAGCTCCGGCGCCGCCGCTTCGGCGAGGTGGTCCGGCTGGAGGTGGCTGCTGGGATGAACCCGAAGCTGCGCGGCCAGCTGATCGACGCGCTGCGCCTGGAAGACCGTGAGGTCTACGACGTCGACGGTCTCATCGACCTCGCTGACCTCACCGACGTGGCGGATGTGCCCGGCCACGCCGAACTGCGCTTCGAGCCGTGGACGCCGGTCACCCAGCCGCGCCTGCAGGCCGAGGACGAGGAGCCGCTGGACATGTTCGCCGCGATCCGGCAGGGCGACGTCCTCGTCCACCACCCCTATGACTCGTTTGCGACGTCGGTCGAGCGCTTCGTCGAGCAGGCGGTGGTCGACCCCGACGTGCTGGCCATCAAGCAGACCGTGTACAGGACGAGCGACGATTCGCCGCTGGTCCCAGCCCTCATCCGGGCCTCGGAACGGGGCAAGCAGGCGGTCTGCATGGTCGAGCTGAAAGCTCGCTTCGACGAGGCGGCCAACATCCACTGGGCGAAGGCGCTCGAGGAGGCCGGCGTGCACGTCGTCTACGGGATCCCCGGGTTGAAGACGCATGTCAAGGCGATCCTCGTCGCCCGCCGCGAGGGCGACCAGGTGCGCGAGTACGTTCACATCGGCACCGGCAACTACAACCCGACGACGGCCCGGCTCTACACCGACCTTGGCCTGTTCACCGCGGACCCTGAGATCGGAGCCGACGTCGCTGAGATGTTCAACTTCCTGACCGGATACGGGCGCCCGGCCCAGTACCGGAAGATGGTCGTCTCGCCGACCACCATGCGCGATCGGATACTCGAGGAGATCGAGGCCACGGTTGCGGCCCATCGCTCCGGCGAGGCCGCGCGGATCGCGCTGAAGATGAACGCGCTGGTCGACGCGCGGTGCATCGACGCGCTGTATGAGGCGTCCCGGGCGGGCGTGCGCGTCGACCTCAACGTGCGTGGAATCTGCTGCCTGCGGCCGGGGATTCCGGGGGTGTCCGAGAACATCCGTGTCGTCTCGGTCGTCGGACGGTTCCTGGAGCATTCGCGGATCTACGCCTTCCAGCGGGGAGACGAGACCCAGGTCCTGACTGGCTCGGCCGACCTGATGCCGCGCAACCTCGACCACCGGGTGGAGCTTGTCACCCCGATCGAGGACGAAGCGCTGCGGGCTGAACTGCTCGATGTGCTGGAGCGCTGCTTTGCCGACAACTCCAACGCCTGGGAGCTCGGCTCCGACGGTGTCTGGTCCCGGCGCAGCGCACCGGCCGAGGAGCGGCGCAACGTCCAGGGGGAGCTGCGCGAGCTCCACCTGCTCCGCGCCGGCGAGCGCCTGGCGGCGGCCGCGGGCTGACCCGTGACGTATCCGGGCGACCAATAGGATTTGCGCGTGGCTCGCCTCTCGCTCCTGCCGCGGGACAGCTCCTTCTTCGACCTCTTCATCGAAGCGGGCCAGAACACGGTGCACGCCGCCCGCCTGCTCGATCAGATGATGGGCAGCTGGCCCGACGACGGCGGCCTCGGCCGGGAGATCTTCAAGGCCGAGCAGGAGGGCGACCGGATCACCCACGACATCATCCAGCGGCTGAACTCGACCTTCGTGACGCCGATCGACCGCGAGGACATCTACGGGCTGGCCACTCAGATGGATGACATCGTCGACTACACCGAGGAGGCGGCCGACTTCCTCGGCCTCTACAAGATCGAGGCGCCGATGGCGCAGGCGCAGGCGCTGACCGCCGTGCTGGTTGGCGCCTGCGAGCAGCTTGCCGGAGGGTTGGAGCACCTGCAGGACTTCAGGGACCTCGAGCACTACTGGATCGAGATCCATCGGCTCGAGAACGAGGGCGACAGGATCTCTCGCGACGCGGTCGCCTCGCTGTTCTCAAATGGGATCGACCCGATGGTCGTGATTCGCTGGAAGGACATGTTTGCGGTGCTCGAGAACGCGATCGATGCGACCGAGACCGCGGCTCAGATCATCGAGGGCATCGTCATCAAGAACTCGTGAGCTCTGACGTGGTCATGGTGCTGGTCGTCGCCGCGGCGCTCGGCTTCGGCTTCAGCAACGGCTTCCACGACACCTTCGACGTGATCTCGACGGCGGTCTCCACCCGCGCGGCGTCACCGCAGGTGGCGGTCGCAGCCGCCGCATTGCTCAACTTCGCCGGCGCCTTCATCTCGGTTGCGGTGGCGGCCACCATCGCCGGCGACGTGGTCGACGCGATGTCGATCGCTCCGGCTGCGGTCTTCGCTGGCCTTGTCGGGGCAATCGCATGGAACCTGGCGACGTGGCGCCTCGGCCTTCCCTCCAGTTCCTCGCATGCGCTTATCGGCGGCCTGGTGGGTGCCGCGGTGGCGGCGGCCGGAACCGATGCGGTGGTCGGCGGCGGGCTGCTCGAAAAGGTGCTGATCCCCGCACTGCTGGCCCCGTTCGCCGCGTTCGCTCTGGCCGGTGCCGCAATCGCGGTCATCTACCGATTGCTCGGGCGGCAGCGACCCGGTCCGGTGACGCGGACCTTTCGCCGCTTCCAGGTTGTCTCGGCGGGGCTGTTGGCCCTCGCCCACGGCGCCAACGACGCGCAGAAGACGATGGGGGTGATCACCCTGGCGCTGATCGCCAACGGCAGCCTGGGCGGTGGTGCCGACCCGCCCTTCTGGTCGATCGTCGCGGCGGCTGCTGCGATCGCGCTCGGCACCTACAGCGGCGGCTGGCGGACGATGCGCGGAACCGGGGCGCGGATCATCAAGATGGACGCCGCACAGGGGTTCTCGGCGCAGAGCGCCGGGGCGGCGACGATCCTCACCGCGACCTT
Source organism: uncultured Solirubrobacterales bacterium (assembly GCA_963707965.1). Taxonomy (GTDB): domain Bacteria; phylum Actinomycetota; class Thermoleophilia; order Solirubrobacterales; family 70-9; genus VRUE01. Next base: position 190,377 of record CAVPRR010000005.1, on the reverse strand, counting down.
CCTCGGCTTTCCGATCTCCTCCACGCACGCGATCAACGGCGGCGTGATGGGCGCCGGCGCGGCCAAACGCGTCTCGGCGGTCCGCTGGGGAGTGGCCGGCAACATCCTTGTCGCCTGGTTGCTGACGCTGCCCGCTGCGGCGGCGATCGGCGCCGCCGCCTACGGCGTCAGCACGGTTGTCGGAGGCGGGGCCCTGGGGCCGGTGCTCGTCACCCTGCTGTTCGTATCTGTACTGGTCGCGGCCTTCGTCCGACGTTCCCAGCAGGCCGCGCCGGTTCCGGCGGGCTGATTCGTCGGCGGCCAAATAGGGCAGGGCTATTCGGCCTCCCTGCGTCTTTGACCCGCTTGGTCCGGCGCTCGCCAGCCGCACACACGGAGTCTTGAGATGGGTTCTAAGATTCCCCCTGTGCGCACCCTGCGCAATGTCGCGATCGTCATGCTGCTGGCCCTCGTGGTCGCCTTCGTTCCCGGCGGCGGGAACGCGGCGGAGACGGTGGTGACGGCGATGTCGATGGGCTTCCTGGCGGCGATCGCCTGGATGCTGTACGTGCTGAGCCGTCAGAACCAGCTCACGATGGCGACCCTGAGCGACGGGCGCCGCGCGATTCTCTACGGCGCCTTTGGCCTGATCGCGCTGCTGATCGCTGGCAGCGACGAGCTGTTCTCGAGCGGCGGCGGGACCGTCGCGTGGATCCTCCTGCTCGGCGCCTCGGTGGGTGCGATCTGGCGCATCTGGGTGGAGGCCAACTCTTTTTAGGCACGGAACTCTTTTTAGGCACGGAGTTGTGACTAAATTGTTCGTTTGAGCGCACCACCCGTGCGCTCTCACCTGGGACGGTCTGGGGGTGCCGCCCCAGGTCGCCAACAGCGCAGTGCGCAGGGAGGCCGGGACCGCTTCGGTGGAGTTGATCGCTGTGGTCCCGTTTCTGCTGCTGCTGGTCCTGGTGGCGGCACAGCTTGCGCTTGCTGGGCAGGCGCTGTGGTCGGCCGGCGTTGCGGCACGCGCAGGCGCGCGGGCAGCGCTGGTTGGCGGTGACCCCACGCGGGCGGCGCGCCGGGCCCTACCGCCGTCGATGCGCACGGGGGCGGAGGTGAGCGATACCGGCACCGTCTCGGTACGCGTCGCGGTGCCACGCCTGCTGCCCGGCCTGCCGCGGTTCATGGTCGGCTCCAGAACACAGCTTGGCCCCGATGGATGAGGCAGTGCGTCAGGAGAGTCAGGGGGCTGGATGGTTGATTCCAAATTCCCGCACGCCACGGATGACGCCGCCCAGCTTGGCCAGTCGCGCCCCCGCGGGCGCGTCAATTTGGAATCAACCATCCAGCGGGCAGGCATCGGTCGAGCTGGTCGCCGCCGTTCCCGCACTGCTGCTGGCCGGTTTCCTGGCGCTGCAGCTGCTTGCCGCCGGTTACGCGCTGACCCTTGCCGACGGCGCGGCCGAGGCCGGAGCACTTGCGATCGCCGCCGGGCGACCCGCGGAGAGCGCGGTGCGCGCTTCCCTTCCCGGCTGGGCCGAGGACGATGTCGCCGTCTCGGTGCACGGCGGTCGGGTGACGGTGCGCCTCCAACCGCCATCCCCCTTCCACGCAATCGCCGATCGCCTCGTCGTGACCTCCTCGGCTGCTGCGAGGCCGAAGTGACCGGGCCGGTGTACCTGCCGAGTCGCCCAGCGGGTGGGACGTCGATTGCGGTCAGTCGAGTTGGCGCGGCAGCCGGCACCAGGGTCGCGGCCGCGGCACTTGTCTGCGCTGGGTCTGAGCCGGACCGCGCCGGTCTCCTGGTTGACCTTGAGCCTCGACGGGCGCCGCGCCCCACACTGGTCGCCTCGGCAGCCGCCCGAGAGCTGGAGGAGCGGCTGGCGGCCCACCTGCCGGAGGCCGGCGTCGCCTCGCGCGGTTGGACCTGCCACCTGGCGCTCCCCGCCGACCGGAGCGGGATCCAGGGCATCGCAGCGGCCCTGCCGCTCATCGACGACTCGGTCGCCGTCGTGAACCTGCCGCCGCGCCTCCTACAGGACCTCCTGGAGGAGCCGCCGTCGCAGGTCGGCGGTGTGCTTCTGCGCGCCGACCTCGGCGCCGATCGCGCTCTCACAGCTCTCGCCGCCCGCGACCTGATGGAACGTGACCTGCGGGTCGGGGTCCTCAAGCGCCCACTTGGCTGGCTGGCGTCACGGCGGGCGCTGGCAGGCCTCCTTCCCGCCGGGTCGGGAGGGGGGCTTCCGGAGCGGCTGTGCGAACGGCTGCTCGGCGAAGGCGGTCGTGCACCCACCCGGACCGAGATCGTCGGGGACTCCGTGGATGGGCCGGAGATGGCCGGCCACGCGGATCGGCTGGAGGCTGCGGAGCGCGACCCGATTCGACCCGCCCAGCCGCGGATACAGTTCCGGGTGTGAGCGCTTCGGCAACCGCGGCCTCCTCATCGCCTGCAATCGAGGCCACACTTGGGCTGCTTCGCTCGTCGAACGGGTCGGCGCAGCCGTCGGTTGAGGCGGGCTACATCGACCTGCTCGGCGAGCGGGACGCGCTCGGGGCCCATCCCGGACAGCAGATCATGCGCAGCAGGGTGCTGCCGCTGATCTACGAGCGTCTCTGGCGCCCCCTCGGGGCTCGGGTCCTGATGGGGGCGATAGGCCCGGGGACGGCCGAGGAGCACAGCATTGCCCTGGAGATGCTCGATCTCTCGCCGGCTGATCGCGTGCTCGACGTGGGCTGCGGGCCCGGCAACTTCACGCGGGACTTCGCGCAGGCGGCGCCCGACGGCCTGGTTGTCGGCATCGATGCGTCGGAGACGATGCTTGCCGCCGCGGTGAGGAGAGGGGGCGGCGGGAGTCTTGCCTACGTGCGGGGGGATGCGCGGGCGCTGCCGTTCGGGGACGCCAGCTTCGATGCGGTCTGCTGTTTTGCGGCGCTGTACCTGATCGATGAGCCGCTGAGGGCGATCGACGAGATCGTTCGTGTCCTCGCTCCGGGTGGCCGTGTGGCGCTTCTGGCGAGCTGCAACCGCGGGCCGTTGCCGCCCCACGTCCTGGGCACCATCACCAGCGGGCTGGCGGGCGTGCGGATCTTCGGCCGCGACGAGCTGACCGCTGTGCTTGCAGACCACGGCCTTGCCGGCATCGACCAGCGGGTCGCCGGCCTTGGGCAGTTCGTCTCGGCGCGGAAGCCGGCCACCGGCGCGTAGCAGCGCCCTTCTGTCACAGAATTGTTCGATTGAGCGCACCACGTGTGCGCCGGCTGCGGGCAGGGTGCCGGTATGCGACCAAACGAAGCTCGCCGCACCGTGCCGGGGGCAACAGAGGGAGGGCAGGCGTTGCTGGCGGCGATCGGGGGTGCGCTTGCGCTGATCGTGGTGGCGCTTGCCCTGGTTGCGATCGCCGGGGCCGTAACCGGCAAGGGCAGGGTGCAGCGGGCGGCGGACCTGGCAGCGATCTCGGCAGCGCGCTCGATGCGCGACGACCTGCCGCGTCTGCTCTCGCCACCGGCCCTGCCGAATGGACTGCCCAATCCGCTTCACATGGAGAGAACCGCCTACCTGCTGCGGGCGCGGGCGGCCGCCCTCCAGGCCGCCAGCGCAAACGGCGTCCCCGCCTCGCGGGTGCGGGTCTCCTTCCCCGACCGAATGGCCTTTGCTCCTGTAAGGGTGAGGGCCGTGGTCGCCGCCCGGGTTGACCCGGGCGCGGCCGGCGGCGGCGGCGCCCGTGTTTCGGGTCGCGCTGGAGAGGGGGCGCCGGCGGAGCCGGTCGAGGTCGAAGCGTCAGCCGTCGCAGAAGCTGTCGCGCCGGCGAGCGCCGGCGGCGCGCTGCCCACGATGGGCAGCGGTGGCGGCTACAGCGGCCCGCTCGCCTACCGGCAGGGGGAGGGGATGCGGCTGGACGTGGCCGCCGCCTTCGACCGGATGTCCGCGTCCGCCTCGCGCGCCGGGATCGCTCTCGTCGTCAGTTCAGGCTTCCGCTCCGATGCGGAGCAGGCTGCGCTGTTCGCCGCCCATCCGGACCCGCGCTGGGTCGCGCCACCGGGACGTTCGCTGCACCGATGTGCGACTGAGCTCGACCTCGGGCCCGCCTCTGCCTATGGCTGGCTGGCGGCAAACGCCGGAGCCTTCGGCTTCGTGCAGCGCTACTCGTGGGAGCCCTGGCACTACGGGTATGCGGCCGGCCCGGCCCCCTGCTCGGAGGCCGGGAACGCTGTGGGAGCGGGGGGCGGCGGGGGAGACGGCGCTCTCGCGGGCACCGGCAGCCTTCCGTCATTCGTTCCACCCCGCTTCCGGGCGCCGCTCCTGCGCGCCGCCGCCCGCTGGAACGTCTCCGCCGCGCTGCTCGCCGCGCAGCTGATGGCGGAGTCGAATTTCAACCCGTTCGCGGTCTCGCCGGCCGGCGCCCAGGGGATCGCACAGTTCATCCCCTCGACCGCGGCCGCCTACGGGCTCCACGACCCCTTCGACCCGGTTGCGGCGATGGACGCCCAGGCTCATCTGATGTCAGACCTGCTGCGCCAATTGGGCTCGCCGGCTCTCGCCCTCGCCGCCTACAACGCCGGCCCGGCCCCCGTCGAGGAGTGCGACTGCGTCCCTGCGATTCCCGAGACGACCGCCTACGTCAGCCGCATCCTGGCCCTTCTCGGTGGGGCCGGAGCCCTCGTCGTCCCCAGCTTCGAAGTGCGCCTCATCGCGTAGGCGAGCTCCTGCCTGCTGCGGTAGCCTGCCGTGGCGATGGCGACCGTTGAGGTACAGGGCATCGAGGGGATGCAGTCGCTGCTCGGGAAGGAGATCGGGCCGAGCGAGTGGCGCACAGTCACCCAGGAGGACATCAACACGTTCGCCGAGCTCTCGGGCGACGACCAGTGGATCCACGTCGACGTTGAGCGGGCGAAGAGCGAGAGCCCGTTCGGCACGACGATCGCCCATGGCAATCTGACCCTGTCGCTGGTCGACGGCTTCCGCAAGGAGATGATCGCCTCCAGCGGCTTCACCCTGGGTGTCAACTACGGCTGGAACAAGATCCGCTTCCCCGCTCCGGTCCCCGCCGATGCCCGGGTCCGCGCCCGAGCCGAGGTCGTCTCGGTCGACGAGGTCGGCGGCGGCTGGTGGCAGTCGGTGACCCGCTTCACCCTCGAGGTCGAGGGCTCAGAGAAGCCCTGCTTCGTCGGCGACAGCGTCACCCGCGTAATGGCGCCCGTGGGCTAACGGGCGGCAGCTGCGCCAGGCAGATCTCTTAGGGCAGCCTCACGGCTGGCTGCCCTCGGCCACGAGTCTCGGGAGATCGCCCATCTCCACGAAGACCGAGTCGGCGGCCGCCAAGCGTTTCGATGGCGTCATTGCAGCAAAGCCGAGAGCGCGCATGCCAGCTGCCTTTGCGGCAGTCACACCAAATGGGCTGTCCTCAACCACAACGCAGCGCTCCGGCGGTACGGACATACGTTCTGCAGCATGGAGGAAGAGGTCTGGTGCCGGCTTGCCCAGCTCTACTTCGTCGCCCGAGAAAATCCGCCCAGCGAAGCGGTTGTACAAGTCTGTGAGCCCGAGGGTGAGGCGCATCTTGTCGTGGCTGCCGCTGGAGGCGATGCATGTTGGCACCTCGATCTGGTCGAGCGCCTCAGAGACACCCGGCATGGGCGTCAGTTCGCGGATGAAGCCCTCTCGGACTGCTGTATCAAGCTCGGCAATCCACCTCTCTGGTACCGGACGGCCCAAGCGCTCGGCGATGATCTGCAGCGTCGTCGGCATCCCCAGGCCGAGGAAGTCTCGGACGCAGTCCTCGTAAGTCGTCTCCAAGCCAAGCGCACAGATTCGCTCTGCCTGAATGCGCAACGAGATCCGATCGCTTTCGACCAGCACGCCGTCGCAATCCAAGATCACGAGCTCATATGCGTGCCCTGGGTTCTCGCCGGCCCCCATGGGCGTTATGCCTCCCCCTTGTCGAGCGTATGGCGGACGGCCTCAAGCGGGACCATCAGCGTCAGTGGTTCTGTGCTCGCCGGCCTGAAGCCGAAGCGGGTGTAGAAGGCGGCGGCTTCCTCGTCGAGGGCGTGGACGAGGACCGCCCGCATGGCGACCGAGCGCGAGGCGCGCTCGGTGCGCTGCAGGGCGTTAAGGAGGAGACTGCGCCCCAGGCCATCACCCTGCACGGAGCGATCAATGGCGAGGCGTGCGATCAGGCAGACGGGGATCGGGAAGTGCTTGGACGTTCCGCTCTGCACTTCAGTCGTCGCCTCGCTCTGCTCGACCTGCGAGGCGACCAGCGTGTAGTAGCCGACCACGTCGGTCTCCCCTTGTCGGCAGACCACGAAGGTGCGGGCGGTGTCTCGGCGCTGACCTTGCCCGGCATAGGCGCGCAACCAGCGGTCAAGCTGCTCACGACCGCACTCGAAGCGATCGACGTTGTGGCGCGGTTCGAGCGGCTCGACCGCTCCAAAATGGGTGCTCAACCGCCGAGGACGCTGGGACGCTCGGTCAGAGCCCCGAGGCCGGCCTCGAAGGACGAGGGGTCGTCCAGCGCTGCCAGGAAGCGAGTGGCCTCTTCCGGATTGAGTGCGATGCTCGTCTGCTCAGCCAGTACCTCCTCCGCCTCGCGGCGCGCCGCCTGACGGACGAACTCGCTGAGCGTCTGACCGCGAGCGGCAGCAGCTGCCTGCTCCAGGTCGCGCTCCTCATCGGTCATCCGGATCTCGATCCGGCGGGTCTTGGCGCTGGTCGTCGGTACCATCAGCCATTAGTGTACGGCTTTTGTCCGGACAGTCCAAGCTCGGTCGGTCAAATATCGCAGGGGAGGGACCGAACGATTCATACAACGGCAACAAGATCCGCTTGCTGGCGTCCCAGCTGTCGAACATGATCGACCATCGCCCCGGCTTGGGCGATGTTCGCCGCGGGGGGCCGGTATCGCGATCAGGCGCCTGGCCGGTGTTCAGTCCCGCTTCGCGTAGTCACCGATCTCGCCGAAGTCAACCATTACGCAGGCCTCGGGGCCAGGGACCTCGGCGTCGTGGCCTGGCGGGATAGCGAACACGTCACCGGCATTGACCTCGGTCTCCGTGCCATCGTCCATCAGGATGCGCATGCTGCCCGAAAGCACATAGCCGAAATGGGCCACCTGGCATGAGTCGGTGCCGGCGATCGGCTTTACGTTCTCCGACCACTTCCAGCCTGGCTCAAAGGTGCCTTCAGCGACCGCGTGGCCGGCGAGCTGAACGACCTTTGCCTGGCCGTTCCCCTCAAACTGGCGGGTCTCGTCGGGGGAATCGAAGTTCTTGACCTCAGCTGGCATGGGCTTCCTCCATTGGTTGGGCGTGTCGCGACCGTACACCCGCCGTTGCGCTGAGGCAACTGACCCTGGGATTGACAGGCCCCGCCGCGACTGCCACCCCGCCTTCGTCGCGGTCAGCCGGCGAAGCCCTGGCCCTTGTGATCGTCCGGCCAGCATGACGGGGGCTATTCGCAAGAGCTGCGTCCTTCGCTTGACTTGTAGATAACATTGTTATATGAATAATGTCATTATGGGTTCGCTGGTCAAAGGGAAGGCTGTGCCTCGACTCACCCGAGCCGAGGCCAAGGCGGAGACTCGCCGGCGCCTACTCGAGGCGGCGGAGGCCGTGTTTCGGCGCGACGGTTACCACGGCGCCTCGTTGGATCGGATAGCGGCCGAGGCGGGTTTCACCACCGGTGCGATCTACTCGACCTTCGAGTCCAAGGCGGGCGTGATGATGGCGCTGGTGGCGGCCCGGGCGGAACGCAGGCGCACCGTCTGGACGGAGGCCCTTGCCGCCACGGCGAGCGCCGAGGACTTTGTTGCGGAGGTTTCGCGCCGGCCGCCCGGGAGGGTGCCGCGGAGCGCGACTGGTGGGCCACGGTGATCGAGTTCATGACGGTTGTCGCCCGCGACGAGGAGCTGCGTGCTCGCTACGCCGAGATCCATGAACAGAGCCTGGCCGCGTTCGCAGCTTCGATTCGCACCTGGACGAAGCACGAAGACAAACCTTTGCGAATTTCGCCGGAGCGGCTGGCGATCATCGTCAACGCGCTCGGCCGGGGATTGGGTGTGGAGGCGCTGGTCGCGCCTGATGCGGTGCCGGAGGATCTGATCATCGAAGCGAGCTTGACCTTGCTCCGCGGCGCGCGCGGGGGCGAGGACGGGAAGGCCGAGGGATGATCGAGCGGTTGCGCCGCTTGCCGGAGGCGGTCCGCACCCTTCGCGTCGCAAAGACGCTCGAGGCCCATGAAGAGTGGAGCGTCGAGCGGCTCCGCGCCCATCAGCGAGACCGCCTACTGGCGATCATCCGATACGCGGCTACCCACTCGCCCTACTACCGTGAGCACTTCGCGGGCGTCGAGCTCAGCGACGACCTCGACCTGGGCGCGCTGCCGAGGCTCGACAAGGCGACGATGCTCGAGCACTTCGACGAGCTGGTGACGGACCGGCGCCTCACCTTGGAGGGCGTCAAGCAGCACCTGACAGAGCTGGAGGGCGCCGATTCGCACACCGACCCGATGCTGTTCGGCGAGTACCGGGCGATGGCCAGCGGCGGCACCAGCGGCCGCCGAGGAGTCTTCGTCTATGGCCGAACGGAGTGGAGGGAAACCCTCGCCGGCTTGGTGCATTGCTGGGGCGCGTACTGCGACTTTGCCCCCCGGATGCCGCGTCGCCGCCTCGCGGCGATCACCGCGGACAGCCTTCTTCATATGGGCGGTCGCTGGAATCGAAGCGTCGACGTGGGCCTGAACCGTTTGCTGCGGCTCGACGCCCGTGCTCCGATCGGCGATCTGGTCGAGGCGCTCAACGCCTTTCAGCCCCAGGGAATCAACACCTATGCGTCCATCGCCGCGCTGCTCGCCGAGCGCCAGCTTGCCGGTGAGCTGCGGATTGCACCGCGAATAGTCGTGACGAATGGTGAGGTGCTGACCGCCGAGATGAGGGAGAGGATCGCAGCCGCCTTCGGCCAGATGCCATTCAACGGCTATGGCTCCTCTGAGACCGGCTACATCGCCTTCGAGTGCGACCACCACGCCGGCTTGCATGTGTTTGAGGACCAGGTTCAGATCGAGGTGGTTGACGACGACTACCGGCCCGTTCCCCCCGGCGAGCCGGGAAGCCGCCTTCTGGTCACCAACCTCTTCAACCGCACCCAGCCGCTGATCCGCTATGAGCTGAACGACCTGCTCACCCTCTCGCCGGATCCCTGCCCGTGCGGCCGTCCCTTCCGGCTGTTGAAGTCGGTCGAGGGGCGCAGCGACGACGTGCTCGAGATGCCGGCCACCGAAGGCGGAACGATCAAGGTCCACCCGGTGACACTGCGCAGCCCGCTGGTTGGAGTTCGTGCGCTGTCGGAGTATCGAATTGTCTACGGGGCCGGTGAGCTGCGCGTTGAGGCCGTGCTCACCGGCGCCGACGGGCGGCAGGCGTGCGATGAGATCGAGACGGGGCTCGGAGCGGTGCTCGCCAAGCGGGGCGTGCAGGTGCCGCCGATCCTCGTCGAGAGCGTTGCGGAGATCCTGCGGCACCCGCACTCGGGCAAGCACAAGGTGATCGAAGTCCAGGGCGCGTAGACGGGCCCGCTAGTGCAACAGCCAACAGACATGGACAGAGAGGCCGAGGGATGATCGAGCGGTTGCGGCGTGTGCCCGACGTCGTCCGGTCCCTTCGCCTCGCGAAAACGCTCGAATCCCACGACGAGTGGAGCGTCGAGCAGCTTCGCGCCCACCAGCGAGAGCGTCTGCTGACGATAATCCGCTACGCGGCCGCCAACTCCCACCACTACCGCGAGCGCTTCACCGGGATCGATCTGAGCGACGATCTCGACCTGGCCGCGCTGCCGAGGCTCGACAAGGCGACGATGCTCGAGAACTTCGACGAGCTGGTCACCGACCGTCGCCTCACCCTGGCGGGCGTCGAGCAACACCTGAAGGAGTTAGAGGGTGCCGATTCGCGCACCGAACCGATGCTGTTCGGCGAGCACCGGGTGATGGCGAGCGGTGGCACGAGTGGGCGGCGCGGGGTATTCGTCTACGGTCGAGACGATTGGACGGAGGTCCTCGCCGGCGGGACCGATTGCGAGCCCAAGATTTCCTCAACTTCGCTCCGCGCTTTCCTCGCCGACGCTTCGCGTCGATCTTCGCCGACCATCCCCTTCATATGACTGGTCGGATGGAATCGCAGCCCGATGTCAGCGTCCATCGCTTCCTGCGACTCGACGCCCGCACTGCCGCATCGGAGATCTGGTCGAGGCGCTGAACGCCTTTCGGCCGGAGGGCCTCGGCACCTATCCGTCCATCGCCGCGCTGCTCGCGGAACGCCAGCGCGCCGGCGAGCTGCGAATCGCACCGCAGATGGTCGTTCGCTGCGGGCGAGGTGCTCACTCCGGAGATGGAGGAGCGGATCGTCGATGCCTGGAGTCAGAGGCCCTTCAATTCTACGGCGCCACCGAGACGGGCGCTTGACGTCGCCGTCGAATGCGACCATCACACCGGCCTGCACATCCTCGAAGACCAGGTCCTGTTCGAGGTCGTCGACGACGACTACCGGCCCGTTCCCCCCGGGCAGCCGGGCAGCCGTCTCCTCATCACCAACCTCTTCAACCGCACCCAGCCGCTGATCCGCTATGAGCTGAACGACCTGCTCACCCTCTCGCCGGATCCCTGCCCGTGCGGCCGTCCCTTCCGGCTGTTGAAGTCGGTCGAGGGGCGCAGCGACGACGTGCTCGAGATGCCCGCCACCGAAGGCGGCACGATCAAAGTCCACCCACTCACCCTGCGCAGCCCGCTGGTTGGGATCGCAGCACTGTCGGAGTACAAGATCGTCTACGGAGCCGGCGAGCTGCGCGTTGAGGCCGTGCTGAACGGCGTCGACGGGCGGCAGGTGTGCCGTGAGATCGAGGCGGGGCTTGGAGCCGTGCTCGCCGAGCGGGGCGTGCAGGTGCCGCCGATCCTCGTCGAGAGCGCTGCAGAGATTCCCCGGCATCCGCACTCCGGCAAGCACAAGGTGATCGAAGTCCAGGGCGTGTAGGCAGGCCGCCCTCGCAGTCCCCGCGCCCGTTCCGGTCGACAGCCGCGTTCGCGCCAAGGCCAAGATCGTCGCCGTTGACGAGGTGGGCCGCGGCTGGTGGCAGGTCGTCACCCGCTCACCCTCGAGGTCGAGGGGAGCCAGAAGCTCTGTCCTAGCGCACCGCATGTCAGATCAGGCCTCTCGCACGTGAGGCAGCGAGTCGAGCTCGGGCAACGCCACCATGTCCTCTTGCTCGTGTGGGTCGGTCCGGGCGAGGACGGCCACAGCAGGCTCGCGATCGCTCGCGTTCGCGACCAGGTGCGGTACCCCGTTCGGGATGTAAAGGAAGTCCCCGGGACCCGCAACCATCTTCTCCTCGAGCCGCTCGCCGGACCAGAGCACCATCTCGCCCTCGATGACGTACGCCGCCGTCTCGTGCTCTGCGTGAAGATGCGCACGGGCCCTGGCTCCCGGCGGGAGGCTCGCGAGCTGCAGGCAGAGCCCGCTGGCGCCAGCCGTGCTCGCTGAGACACCTGCCGCATAGGTCACTCCCGTCGTGCCCTCGGCCGCGTCGCCGGGTTGAATGAGTACGCATTGCTCTGCCATGTCAGCCTCCTACAGGTCGAGTTGGAATGCCTTTGCCTGCCAGCTCGCGTCGGCGGGCAGGGCCAGGCCGGTGAACATCTCGCCGATCTCGATGTCGAATTCGGGAGCACGACGAAAGCCGAGCCGCTCGTACAGGCGGGTGGCGGCAGCCAGGTATGGGGCGGTGTGCAGACCGGCAGCGAGAGCACCGCGCTGGCGCGCCCGCTGCAGGCACTCGCGCACGAGTGCCTCGCCGACACCCTGCCTGCGTGCGTCGTCGAGCACTCCCAGGGTCCGGATCGACACCCAGCCCGCCGGCCAGGCCTCGAGCGAGGAGCGCGACGCGTCCGGGAAAAAGCCGATCGTCCCGACAAGACATCCCTCTCGCTCGGCGACGATCAGCTCCGAGTCGGCCAGGCGACCGCGGACGTCGACGATCTCGCCAAGGTAGTGCTCCCAGGCAGCGATCGAAAAGTGCACCCGAAACTCGCCGTAGACCTCGCCCAGCAGCCGCGCGACCTCGTCGACCTCGTCCAAGCGGGCGCTGCGGACAGAAGTCGCCAAAGCGGTTTGGTATTTGGGTCGGTCCACGACTCGGCTTATACTCCTTAAGGGAGGATCTTTACTCTCCTTGGGAGGATCTGTCAAGTGCCGAAGCTGACGACTACGTCATACGTGATTCTGGGTCATCTCGCCCTGCGGCGCTGGTCGGCCTACGAGCTCGCACGCCAGATGCAGCGCAGCACCCGTCACTACTGGCCCCGGGCCGAAAGCAAGATCTACGACGAGCCGAAGAAGCTCGTCGCCCACGGACTCGCGACCGCAACGCGTGAGTACACAGGGCGACGGCCGCGCACCGTCTATGAGATCACCGACAAGGGGCGGCGGGCGCTGCGGCGCTGGCTCTCCGAGCCGGGCCACGCACCCCTCGTTGAGTTCGAGGGAGCCGTCAAGGTGCTCTTCGCCGAGCAGGGCACGAAGGAGCAGTTGCTTGCGACGCTCGAATCGATCCGGGAGGAAGCCGAGCGGACGCGGGAAGAGCACGCCGCACTCGCGGCCGAGCTCGCGCTGACCGGCGGCCCCTTCCCCGACCGGCTCCACGTCAACGCCCTCGTCTTCAAGTTCATGTGGGAGCAGACCGGGACGGTCATCCGCTGGGCCACCTGGGCAGAGCAGGAGGTTGCGAGCTGGCCGGAGGACGTCTCCCGCCCTGGCGGGCACGCTGTACCCAGCGTGCTGCGAGAGGCAGCCGACTCTTCAGGAGGGTAGGGCTTCAGCTCAGGCGGATTGACGACGGAACCTGGCATCGGCCTGCTGGGCCCTGTCGAACAGCTCATACAGCGACAACGAGAGCCGTTTTCCCCGCGCCCGACCCTGCCCCCTCGTGCTCAGCCAGCTAGCGTCGGCGGGCAAGCAGGGAGATGCTGGTCACTCCGTATTTGCGGGTGGCGTTGTCGGCGCGGTCGGAGATGAAGCGGTACTGGTCGTTCTCGCGGACCTCGGCGATCTCGAAGCCAGCCGCCTCGATCGTCTCCAGATAGAGGTCGCGCTGCATGGCGCCGCCGATGCACGCCGCCCACAGGGAGGCATCGCAGGTGACGCCCTCGGGGAGCTGCGTGGCGGTGACGATGTCGGCGATCGCGAGCCGCCCACCCGGCCGCAGTGCCACCGCCGCGGCAGCGAAGACGGCGGGCTTGTCGGGCGAGAGGTTGACGACGCCGTTGGAGATCACGCAGTCGATCGAGCCGGGGTCGACCGGGGGGTCCTCGATCTGGCCCTTGCGGAACTCGGCGTTGGCGATGCCGGCGTCCGCCGCGAGGTCGGTGGCCTTGGTCAGCTGCTCGGCGGTCATGTCGATGCCGATCACACTCCCCGCCTCGCCCGCGGCGAGCGCGGCGAGGAAGGCATCGGTCCCCGATCCGCTGCCGAGGTCGAGCACGACCTCGCCGGGCGCGATCGCTGCCAGGTCGAGGAAGTAGCCGACGCCCGCGAAGGAGTCGATCGCCGCGGCCGGGATGCGGTCGAGGTCGGCGACCGGATAGCCGAGGCGCTCTGCCAGCGCCCGTCCCGTCTCGAAGTGGAACTCGTGGTCGGGGTGCAGGGCGACCTCCTGGTACATGCCCTTGACGCGCTCGGTGAGGTCGGCGGTGTTGAGCTGGCGTTCAGTGGTGGTCATTCGGATGAGTCCTTCCTGTCAGGGTGATTACGGGCTGGTATGTGCTGGACGCCATTGGTCTTTCCTGCCGTCTCCATCCCCGGCCGGATCGGTGAAGAAGGCGCGGCCCAGTACGAACAGCCCCCGCTGGGGGATGGCGAAGTCCCGCAGCTGGGCCTGATCCGGAGCGGGCCCGGACTCGCCGAGGTCGACCCCGCCGATGCGGGCGCGCCCGCTGGCCACCCACATGGTCAGCGGGTTGGCCACGAACCTCTGGCCGTTCGGCGCCAGGCCCGTCAGACGCACACGGCCCGCGCGCAGCGCCGGGCCGGCGACCCGCGACATGACGGCCAGCACCGGGCGGGCGCGCCAGGCACGGAGCGGAAGCAACGAGCCGACCGCGTTGAAGAGGTGCGTCACCGGAGTCGAGTCCAATTCCACCTCCCACTCCAGAGCGCCCTCACCCGTGTGGACCTCGAAGCGATGAGAGCCGGTCCAATCGATCCGCACCGGCCCCTCGCGCACCTCGTCGACCTCGGCGCCGAAGTAGCGGGTGCAGGCAAGCTCCGCCGGCTGGTCCTGGTAGAAGGTCCATCGCCCGCTCGGATCTCGATGCCACACGGACCTGTATCCGGGGCCGATCGAGGACGCCGGGAACCGCCGCATGCCAAGCACATGGCCCGAGCGGAACGGCATTCCCATCACCCCGTAGCCCGAGAACCGCTCCGCGGCCCCGGATGGCAGCTCCGCTTCGCGCTCCACAGCCTCCACGAGGGTGGCGGGCGCGCGCTTCGAGCGGCGAGCGTTCGATTGCGCCGCCTCAGTAGCTGAAGACCGTGGCATCGCCATCGCCGATCCACTCCCACAGCGGGGTCGCGCCCGCCAGCCGGGCTTTCTCGATCAGGGACCCCTCGTCGAGGCCGCGCGCCGCGAAGCAGATCGGGCACACGAGCAGCTCGCCGCCGCCGCTGAGGAATTGCTCGAACAACCCGCTGACCGGAGGCGCCCCCGCCGATTGGATGGCATCCGCGTAGCCCGGGAGCCCCAGGCGCACGGCCTCCTTGGTGGCGAACAGGGCAACCGGTCTGCCTCGATCGACAGCCGCCGCTGCCACCAGGAGCGCGACCGTCACACGATCGGCGTCCTCGTGGCCGGTGGCCAGGTTGATCACGACCTTGCCGGATTGATCTGCCATCTCATCCTCCTCCGCGTTCGTTTCTTTGTCAGGGGCACTGCGAGTTACTTAGGGGTCGAGTTATTAGGGGCGCTGCGAGCTGGGGTGCGCCAGCCGCCATTCGGGCCAGCCGTCCTCGAGACGGCGGGCCGTGCGGCCGGCGTCGTTGAGCCGGCGGACCGCCTCGTGCGCGTAGGCGCAGAACGGTCCGCGGCAGTAGGCGACGATCTCGCGGTCGGGTGGAAGCTCGGCCAGCCGGCGCTCGAGCTCGGCGAGCGGGATCGAGCGCGCTCCCTCGATGTGGCCGGCGGCGAACTCCTCCGGCGGCCGCACGTCGACGAGCACGACGTCGCCGCGCGCCAGCCGTTCGCGCAGGTCCTCGCGCCCGATCGTCTCGACGTCCTCGCCGAGGTAGTCGTGCGCGGCGCGCTCGACCTCGGCCAGCCGCGCCGCCGAGGCGTCGCGCAGGGCGAGCCAGAGGCGCAGGGCCTCCTCGCCGGCGAGCGCGTAGCGCACCCGCGTGCCTTCGCGCGTGCGCGTGACCATCCCGGCCGCGTGGAGCGCCTGCAGGTGCTGGGAGGCGTTGGCCGTCGACTGGCCGCTCTCCGCGGCGAGCTCTTCGACGCTGCGCGGCGCCTGCGCCAGCAGGTCGAGCAGCTCGAGCCGGCGCGGGCTGGCAAATGCCTTGCCCATCAGCGCGATCGCCTCGAACAGGGCCTGCTTGGCGTTGCTGGATGCCATATTTTGCTATTCAATAGAACACTTGATAGCTTGTCAAGCCCTACCCGGCGATTCGGATCTGGAGGCTCACGATGTTCTTCCGACAGCTCCTCAACGACGAGACGGCGTGCGCCTCATACCTGCTCGGCTGCGCCAGCCACGGCCAGCTCGCGGTCGTCGACCCCCACGTCGACCTGGTCGAGCGACTACATCGCCCTGGCCGAGGCCCAGGGCATCCCGATCGTCGCCGTCCTCGACACGCACGTGCAGGCCGACCACGTCTCCGGGCTGCCGGCGCTGGTCGAGCGCACCGGCGCGCCGCGCCTACCTGCCGGCCGGCGCCGGCGTCGAGTTCGACCACCACGCGCTTGCCGACGGCGAGGTCGTGAAGCTCGGCAACACCGAGATCGAGGCGATCGCGACGCCCGGGCACGCGCTGGCGCACCACGCCTACCTCGTCACCGACCGCCGCCGCGCCGATGAGCCCTGGCTGGTGCTGACCGGCGACGCGCTGCTGGTCGGCGACGCCGGGCGGCCGGACCTGCACGCCGGACGGCGAGCACACCGTCGAGGAGATGGCGCGAACGCTCTACCGGTCGCTGACCGAGCGGCTGCTCGCGCTGCCCGACCACCTGGTGCTCTACCCCTCGCACTACTCCGGCTCGGTCTGCGGGCGCGGCCTCTCGGCCAACCCGATCTCCAGCATCGGCTTCGAGCGCCGCCACAACACCGCGCTGCGGTTCTCCTCCGAGGAGGAGTTCGTCGCCGCCCTGACCGAGGACATCCCGCCGGCCCCCGAGCAGCAGGCGGCGATCGTCGCCGCCAACCGCGCTGGCCGCCCGCTGGTCGCCAGCCCCTGAGGCGGCGGTGAGCGCTCGGCGGGTCGAGCTCGGGCTGCGCGAGAACCTCGCGCAGTTCTCGCTGCTGGTCGCGGTCAACGCCTTCGTCGGCGCGATGGTCGGCCTGGAGCGCTCGACGCTGCCGCTGATCGGGCGCGACGACTTCCACCTCGCCTCCAACGCCGCGGTGCTGTCGTTCATCGTCGCCTTCGGGCTGGTCAAGGCGCTGACCAACCTCGGCGCCGGTGCGCTGGCGCAGCGCGCCGGCCGGCGGCGGCTGCTGATCGCCGGCTGGGCGGTGGCGCTGCCGGTGCCGCTGCTGATCGCGGTCGCGCCGAGCTGGGGCTGGATCGTCGCCGCCAACGTCCTGCTCGGCGTCAACCAGGGCCTCGCCTGGTCGATGACGGTCGTGATGAAGATCGACCTCGTCGGCCCGAGGCGTCGCGGTCTCGCGCTGGGGCTGAACGAGGCCGCCGGCTACGGCGGCGTCGCGCTCGCCGCCGGGCTGAGCGGCTGGCTCGCGGCCGAGTTCGCCGCTCGCGACGTCGCTCGTCGTCGCCGGAGCCGCGATCGCCGTGACGGCGTTCCTGCTCTCTGTGCTGTTCGTCCGCGACACCGGCGCCCACGTCGCCCTGGAGCAGGCGCGCCACCACCCCGACGCCGACGGCACCCCGCCGCGGCTGCGGGAGGCGTTCGCGCAGGCCACCTACCGCGTGCCGGCCCTGCGCTCCTGCTCGCAGGCCGGCCTCGTCAACAACCTCAACGACGGCCTCGCCTGGGGGCTCGTGCCGCTGTTCCTGGCCGCCCACGGCGCCGGGGTCGCCCAGATCGGGCTCGTCGCCGCGGTCTACCCGGGCGTCTGGAGCGTCGCCCAGATCGGCGCCGGCCACTGGTCGGACACGATCGGGCGCAAGCCGCTGATCGTCGCCGGCATGCTGGTCCAGGCCGCGGCGCTGGCGCTGCTCGCGCTCAGCGGCGGCGGCTTCGCTCTCGCCGTCGGGGCCGCCACGTTGCTGGGCCTCGGGACCGCGCTGGTCTACCCGACGCTGATCGCCGCGATGTCCGACGCGGTCTCCCCCGTCGCCCGCGCCCCGGTGGTCGGCGTCTATCGCTTCTGGCGCGACATGGGCTACGCGCTCGGCGCCCTGATCGCGGGCGTCGCCGCGGACGCGCTCGGCTACGGCGGCGCGATCGCGCTCGTGGCCGGGCTGACCGCCGCCTCGGGGCTCTGGGTGCTGCGCGACATGCCGGCCGGGCGAGACCCGCGCGGCACCGCACCCGTGGGTTCTGCGCAGCCGGATGGAGGTGTCACCCCGACGACGGCTTCCCCAACCGGTGATGTAATGCGGCGATGAACGTCCTGGTCATCGTCAACGATCAGCCCTACGGCAGCGAGCGCCCCTACAACGCCCTGCGCCTCGCGACGGCGCTGAGCAAGCGCGACGGGGTCGAGCTGCGCGTCTTTCTCTTCGGCGACGCGGTCATGTGCGCGATCGCGGGCCAGCGCCTGCCCGAAGGGCACTATCACCTCGATCGCATGCTCAAGCCGCTGGTTCGCCGCGGCGAGGTTGCCTGCTGCGGAACCTGCATGGACGCGCGCGGCCTCGAGGAGGCAATGCTGGTCGAGGGCGCTCGCCGCTCGACTCTCGAGGAGCTGACCGACTGGGTGCTGTGGGCAGAGAGGACGCTGACGTTCTGAGCCTGAATCCCCCGATCTCGCCGGCCTCTCCGCTTCGCATCCCTTCGCCGGGAGCCAATTCCCTCCACCCAGGTAGCACCACTACCTGGGTGAGCGGAAATCGTCCCCCGACTCGGCCTGCGAAGCGGAGAGCCTCACCGATTTCGGTGGATTCAGGCTGAGCCCTCGCCGCCTGGCAGCGCCAGGGCGCTGCGACAGACCGAGGGTTTCCGCTGCTATCGCCTTCTATGACGCTCGTGCAAGCTCGAGCAGCAGACGCCACTCGGTGACGATCACCAGAAGAGAGCGCCAGGCCCCGAGCTGGCGCAGCAGCTCCACGCTGTCGGTCGACCCCCAGTCCTCCACGATCCTGCCGTCCTCGAGGCGGCTGATCGTGATCCCGCTCAGGCGCACCGCCCGACCGCGATTGGTGCCGCGAAGCGTCCAGCGCGAGCAAACCAAATCTCCCTCCGAGACCTGCTGGTCAACCACGAAGCTCAGGTCTGAAAACAGCCGGCGGTAGAGGGAAACCGACTTCTGGATGCCCTCGTGGCCGTGAAACTCCATCGTGTTGACGTGGTCGTGGAAATGTCGGTCATAGAACTGGCCCAGGCGGTCCAGCTTCCCCGCGCAGACGTTTTCGATGGCACCGCGTGCCTGCTCAGCGTTGGTCGGCATGGCTGAAGCCTAGATGGCCTTCCTTGCACCCGAACTCAACAGGCGTCGCAGCAGGCGTTCCCTCGCCAGGCTTCGCGACCCTCATATAGGGCGACTGCGGCGATGGCGAGCGCGGTAAGCGGATCGGCCCACCACCAACCGAGCAGGGCATTGGCTCCGAGGCCGATCAGCAACCCGGCGGAGAGGTACGCGCAGAGCAGGTTCTGCCGTCCCTCGCTGACCGTGGCCGAAGAGTGCAACTCGTCGCCGACGCGGGCCTTTGCCCTGGCGAGCAGCGGCATCGTGAGCACGGTGACGGCGGCCAGGCCGATCCCCACCCAGCTCGCGTCGGGGTGGGTTGCGATCGAGAGCGAACGAACCGCCTCTATGCCGACGTAGACGCCGATCACGCCGAAGCTGGCGCCGATCAAGCGCTGGGCGCGCTGCTCGGCTCGCGCGGAATCCTGTCGTCCTTTCGCAAAACGCCAGACCACGATCAGGCCCGCAAGCGACTCGACCAGGCTGTCGGCGCCGAAGCCGATCAGGGCGATCGAGGTTGCCGCGATTCCCGCTCCAATCGCCACGGCGGCCTCGGCAACGTGCCAGCCGATGCCGAGCCAGGCCAGCAAGCGGGCGCGGTGGACAAGCTGCTCGTGGCGCCCGCGAGAGATCGACGCGACCGGCGAGGTTGCGGCGGGAACCGTACGGTGTGGGTCATAGCGGTCGCCCAGGCGGTCCAGCTTCCCCGCGCGGACGTTTTCGATGGCACCGCGTGCCTGCTCAGCGTTGGTCGGCATGGCTGAAGCCTAGAGGCCTGATGTGGGTTAGGCGTGTGCGCGGGGGCGTCGCAGGCCAAGCTGGGCGCCGCACGCGGGCGAAGCGGGTAGTTGAAACCCCCCCGTCGCATCCGAGTGGGCATTCTGAGTGGCAATCCCCGCCCGCCTCACGCTGGAGCGCGGATGGAGAATGCACCCCGAGAAGCGACGGGGGGGTTGAAACTACCCGCGAGACCGCGGGTGGCGATCCAGTGCCGGCATGCGACGTCATCCGCGTGCGTGGATAACCCACATCAGGCCTCCAGATGGCCTTCCTTGCACCCGAACTCAACACCCCGGCCGTCCCGGGCCTGATGCCGTCGCGCTGGCGGAGCTCGGCCGGCAGGGCTCGCTATTTGACCGTCAGGGTGCCTTCCATACCGGCGTCGCGGTGGCCGGGGACCGTGCAGTAGAAGGTGTAGGTGCCCGGCTTCAGGTCGGCGGTGGCCGTTGCCGAGTCGTCGCTGATCACGTCGGTCTGGGCCACCGTTTCGCCGCTGGAGTCTTCGATCGCCACGTCGTGTGGGAGCGACTGGGGGTTGTTGAAGTCGATCGTCACTTCACCGGCGCTCGTCGAGACCTGGTCGCTCGTGAAGGCGAGTTCGCCATTCGGGTCAGCCTCGAACTTCACCGTCGCCCCGGCCTTCTCGCCACCACCACCTCCGCCGGTGGCAGCCCCGCTCGTGGCTTCGCCACCCGTCTCGGAGCTGGTCGTCTCATCGCCGCCTCCGCAGGCGACGAGTGCGGCTGCTGCCAGGACGGCAGCGGATGTGGCGGCGAGCTTCTTCATCGGGGGGTCCTTTCTGAGGAGGGTGGCTCAGGGAAACTGTACTCGGATACGACCCGCGCCAAACATCGGTTCAGCGCCCCCTGAACTCGGGCTTCTCGCCACCGAAGAACGCCGTCACCCCGGCACGCAGATCCTCGGTGGCCATGCTGTCGGCGATCCCGTGGCGCTCCAGCTGCAGGTGCTCGGTGAGGTTGTTCTCGATGCTCTGACCGCAGAGCAGCTTGGACATCCTCACGTAATAGGGGGCCTTCGCCGCGAGCTTCTCGGCCTTGGCGCGCGCCCGGTCCAGCAGCTCCTCCGGGGCCACCACCTCGGTGACAAGCCGCTCGCCAAGCGCGTCCTGGGCGCTCATGTTCGGGTCCTCGAGGAGGATCTCCAGCGCCCGGCTCGGTCCGACGACGCGCGGCAGGAAGTAGGTCATGCCGCCGTCGGGGGAGGCGCCTATCCGCCCATACGCGCAGGCGAAGAACGCCGTCTCGGAGGCGATCCGCGTGTCGCAGGCCAGGGCAAGCGAGAAGCCCGCCCCGGCCGCGGGGCCGTTGATCGCGGCGATCACCGGGTAGGGAATGCGGCGCAGGTCGACGATCGCCTGGTGCAGCGCCTCGGCGCCCCGCCGCACTTCTGAGGGCAAATCGATCGACTCGTCATCGACCCCGGTCCTGAACCAGTTGACATCGCCGCCCGAGCAGAACGCCTTGCCGGCGCCGGTGACGATCAGCGCCCGCAGTGCGGCGCGATCGGCGAACCAGGCGAAGGCAACCGTAAGCTCGCCGATCATCTCCGGGCTCATCGCATTGAAGGCGTCTGGCCGGTTGAGCGTGAGCGTGCCGATCTCGCCGTCGGCATCGATCTGCAGCGTGTTCAGCTCGGGGGGACTGATGGTCTCGGTCGTCATCTCGCTCTCCGTGTCGTGCATCTGGGTGTCGTGCGTCTGGCTTGGCCGGGTGGCCAGGAGCCTACCCTTTGGTCGGATGCGCAAAGGCGACCCAGACAAGGGCAGGGGCGATGCGGAGACCCTCCGGGCCGAGCGCCTGGCCCAGCGGCGCCGCGAGCTGCCCGATTCGGCCGGCGTCTATCTCTTCTACGACGGCGAGGGCGCGCTGCTCTACGTTGGCAAGGCGCGCTCGATCCGCAAACGGGTTGCGTCCCACTTCTCGGGAGGCGAGACGCGGCTCACCACCCGGGTGGACCGGATCGACGTCCTCGTCACCGCGAACGAGGCCGAGGCGCTGCTCGCGGAGCAGAGCTTCATCAAGCGCCACCGGCCGCGCTTCAACGTCCGGCTGCGCGACGACAAGTCCTATCCCTACGTCTGCGTCAGCCTCGACGAGGAGTACCCACGCGTCTACTTCACTCGCGAGAAGCACCGCTCGGGCCGGGCCTACTTCGGCCCCTTCTCGAGCGCCAAGCGCGTCCGGGAGACCCTCGACCTGCTCGGCAAGCTGTTCCAGTTCCGGACCTGCGAGGGGGAGGAGCCGGGCCGGCGGTCCGGCAGCCCCTGCCTCGACTACTTCATCAAGCGCTGCGGCGCGCCCTGTGTCGGCTACGTCACGCAGGAGGACTACCGCCGCAACATCGACGCGATCGTCGACTTCCTCTCCGGCCGCTACCGCCAGGTCGAGAAGGACGAGCGGGCGAATATGAACGAGGCCGCAGCGGCGCACGAGTTCGAGCGCGCCGCCCTGCACCGCGATCGGCTGGCGGCGATCAGCTCGCTGTTCGAGCGCCAGCGCGTCGCCGGGGGAACGGTCGGGACCGCCGACCTGATCGGCGTCGCCACCGACGGGACCGACGCGAACGCCCAGGTCTTCCAGGTGCGGGACGGCATCCTCGCCGAGCGCCAGAGCTTCTACCTCGACAACCAGTCCGAGCGCGACCCGTCCGAAGTGGCGGAGGAGTTCATCGGCCAGTACTACTCGGCCTCGCCGGCGATGCCGCGGACGATCGTCGTCGGCCCCCAGTTGCGCGAGCGCGCCGAGCTGCTGGAGGCGGCGCTGAGCGAGCGGCGCGGCGCCCCGGTCGAGGTGCGTGTCGCGGAGCGGGGCGACAAGCGCCGCCTGCGCGAGCTGGCGGAGCGCAACGCCCGCCTCGCACTGGACCAGGACCGCCTCCGGCGCGAGCACCGTCGCCAGCGGCGGGTCGATTCGCTCGCCGACCTGCGCGAGGCGCTGGAGATGGAGGAGCTGCCGGTGCGGATCGAGGGCTTCGACATCTCGAACCTCGGCGGCGAGCACACGGTGGCCTCGATGGTGGTATTCGAGGGTGGCGCGACCAAGAAGGCCGACTACCGCAGGTTCACGGTGCGGGGCGAGCGCAGCAACGGGTCCGATGACTTCGCTTCCATGGAAGAGGTGTTGAGCCGGCGGTTGGGCCGCTACCTGGAGCAGGCCGACCTGTCCCCCCACGACGGCAAGCGCGACGAGAGCTTTGCCTCGCTGCCGTCTCTCGTCGTGATCGACGGCGGCAAGGGCCAGCTCGCCGCGGGTATGCGCGCCCTGCGTCCGTTCGTGGAGCGCGGCTCCGCCGTCATCTCCCTCGCCAAGCGGCTGGAGGAGGTGTATGTGCCCGGCCGCTCGGCGCCGATCGACCTGCCCGCCGACTCCGAGGCGTCGAGACTTCTGCAGCGGGTCCGCGACGAGGCGCATCGCTTTGCGATCGAGCACCACCGCGGTCGGCGCGACCGGGCGATGACCGGCTCGGTGCTCGATGAGCTGAGGGGCGTCGGCCCGGCGCGCAAGCGCGCTCTCCTCCAGCATTTCGGCTCGCCAGAGCGGTTCATGGCGGCCAGCCGAGAGGAGATCGAGGCGGTGCCCGGTCTACCTGGCAAAGTGGCCCGTGAGATTCACGAGCAACTGCACAGGACTGGCTAGCACCGCACAGGACTGGCTGGATGAGACAGAACTGGCAAGGTGGAATGAAGAGGACCGAGAAGAGCGAAGCCGAGGCGACGAGCCGCGACGGCGACACCCCCGGCCGGGAGGTCACGCTGGTGGTGATCACCGGCCATTCTGGGGCGGGGAAGTCGGAGGCGATCGCCGCCTTCGAGGACGGCGGCTACTTCTGCGTGGACAACCTGCCGCCGCGGATGATCAGCAGCCTGGGGGAGCTGTTTCGCCACGAGGGCAGCAGCGTCGAGCAGGCAGCCGTCGTCTCCGACGTTCGAGGCGGCGACTACTTCGATGACCTGGTCCAGGTGCTCGACGACCTCGACACCGATGGGCTGAAGCCGAAGCTCCTGTTTCTGGAGGCCGACGAGGAGACCCTCGTCGATCGCTACAAGGAGACGCGACGCCGCCATCCGCTGGCGCCGGAGGGCAGGATCGTCGACGGAATCCGCGCCGAGCGCGATCTGCTCTCGCCGCTGCGCGCTCGCGCCGATGTCGTCATGGACACCAGCGACCTCAGCGGCGCCCAGCTCCGGCGGCGGATCGCCGAAGAGATGCTGGGCAGCGACGGCGGCGGCAAGCTGGCGCTGACGCTTCTCACCTTCGGCTTCAAGAACGGCCCGCCCCGCGATGCCGACCTCACCCTCGATGTCCGCTTCCTGCCCAATCCCCACTACGTCGACGAACTGCGGCCGCTGACCGGCCTCGACAGCGCGGTGCGCCGCTACGTCGAGTCGGGAACGGACGCCGGCGAGTTCTACGGCCGGCTGCTGCCGCTGCTCGAGTTTCTGGTCCCGGCCTACGTCGCAGAGGGCAAGAGCCACCTGACGATCGCGATCGGCTGCACCGGCGGGCGGCACCGCTCGGTGACCGTCGCAGACCGGATTCGGCGGGCTCTGGTGGGGCGCGATGACGTGGTCGTGCGCGTCAAACACCGCGATGTCGAGCTGGACTCGTAAGAATCCCCGGAAATGTCCGATGCGGTGATCTCCATTCGCGGCCTGCGCAAGAGCTACGACGACGTCGAGGCGGTGCGGGGGATCGACCTCGAGGTCCGGGCAGGCGAGGTCTTCGCCTTCCTCGGGCCCAACGGGGCCGGCAAGACGACGACTGTGGAGATCATGGAGGGATACCGCCGGCGCGACGCGGGCGAGGTCACCGTGCTGGGCGAGGACCCGCAGCACACCGACCGCGCCTGGCGCGAGCAGATCGGGATCGTCCTGCAGAGCTGCAAGCTCGACCCGTACCTGACAGTCCGCGAGTCGCTCGCCCTCTACGCCGGCTACTACAGCGCTCCGCGGCCGATCGACGAGACAATCGGGCTGGTTGGGCTGGAGGGGAAGGCTGACGCGCGCGCCAGCAGCCTCTCCGGCGGCCAGCAGCGGCGGCTCGATGTCGGCATGGCGCTGATCGGCGACCCGGAGCTGCTCTTCCTCGACGAGCCGACAACCGGCTTTGATCCCTCCGCGCGCCGCCAGGCCTGGGAGACGATCGCCGGCCTGCGGGACCTCGGCAAGACGGTCTTTCTCACCACCCACTACATGGACGAGGCGCAGCGCCTCGCCGACCGGGTGGCGATCATCGTGCATGGCGAGGTCGTCGCGCGCGGCACCCCCGAGGACCTCGGCGATCGCGACAACCGTCCGGCGACGGTCAGCTTCCGCCTCCCCGACGGCGTCTCCCCGAGCGAGCTGCCGGGCGAGGTCGCCGCCGCGGTGGCGGGCGACGGGCCCGCGGTGTCGCTGAGCACGGCGAGCCCGGTCGCCACGCTCAACGCCCTGACCGGCTGGGCGATCGAGCGGGACCTCGACCTCGATGGCCTCGAGGTGAGGAGGCCGAGCCTCGAGGACATCTACCTGTCGCTCACCTCGGGGGCCGGATGACCGGCCTGGCGCTCGTCGTCCACCAGTTCCGCTTCGACCAGAAGGCCTTCTGGCGAAATCCCGCCTCGGTCTTCTTCACGGTGGCCTTCCCGGTCGTCCTGCTGCTGATCTTCGCGACGGTCTTCGGCGACCAGACCGTCGACGTTCGCGGCGGCGTCAAGACGACCGTCTACTACGTGCCGGCGATCATCACCCTCTCGGTGATCTCGGCGACGATGCAGTCGCTGGCCATGTCGCTGGTGATCGCCCGCGAGGACGGGCGACTGAAGCGGGGCCGCGGCACGCCGATGCCGCCCTGGGTGTTCATCGCCGGCCGGGTCGGCAACTCGATCGTGGTGGCGCTGATGATGCTGGCCCTGATCGCGGCCCTCGGCCGCCTCGCCTATGGCGTCGCGATCCCCTGGAGCCAGCTGCCCGAGATCGTCGCCGTCCTCATCGTCGGCGCCGCCGCCTTCTGCTGCCTCGGCATCGCGCTCACGGCGGCTATTCCCTCCCAGGACGCCGCAGCGCCGATCGTCAACGCGCTGCTGCTGCCCCTCTACTTCCTCTCGGGTGTCTTCATACCGGACGACCAGCTGCCCAGCGGGGTCATCCACTTTGCCGACATCTTCCCGATCCGCCACTTTTTCGAGGCCTTCTTCGCCGCCTACGTGCCGGCCGGTGGCGGCGCGAGCCTCGAGTGGGGCAACCTGGCCGCGGTCGCGGCATGGGGGGTCGCGGGGCTTCTGCTCGCGGTTCGCTACTTCCGCTGGACCCCGCGGGGCGACTAAGCCTGGATCCACCGATCTCGCCGGCCTCTGCGCTCCGCATCCCTTCGCCGGGAGCCGATTCCCTCCACCCAGGTAGCACCACTACCTGGGTGAGCGGGAATCGTCCCCCGACTCGGCCTGCGAAGCGGAGAGCCTCACCGATTTCGGTGGATCCAGGCTAAGCCTGAGACACCAGCGCCCAACCGGCCGACCCCGCCCCCTATCGCCCATATAGCCTCCCGGTCCCTGATGTTGCACCATGTCCTCTTGGAGGTCTCGGACCTTGAGCGGAGCGCGTCGTTCTATGACTCGCTGCTCGCGCCACTCGGTTGGCGACGCCATTTCGAGCAGGACAAGACGATCGGCTGGGGCATCGCCAAGCCGGTCTTTTTCGTATCCGCCCATCACCCGCCCAGGCCGGGGTTTGGCCTGCTCAGCTTCTCGGGGCTCGGAATCGTCGCCGTCAAGGCTTCCTGGGAAGCGGGCGTGTCGGCCGGTGGGGTCAGCGCCGGCGAGCCTGGCGAGCAGCGCTCGCACGCCTCGGGGTCCTACTCGGCGTTCCTGAAGGATCCGGACGGGTACGAAATCGAGGTGACCGTTGGGGAGTGACTTGCATCGACACAACGCGACTCTAGGAGGATTGGATTCATGGCTTTGAAGGTCGGCATCAACGGTTTTGGCCGTATCGGGCGCAACGTCTACCGTGCGGCACACGCGGCGGGAGCCGACCTCGAGTTTGTCGCTGTCAACGACCTGACCGACCCCGGCACGCTCGCACATCTGCTCAAGTACGACTCGATCCTGGGGCGCTTCCCGGGTGAGGTCACGGCGGGTGAGGGCTCGATCTCGGTCGATGGCGAGACGATCAAGGTTCTCTCCGAGCGCGATCCGGCGGCGCTGCCCTGGGCCGATCTCGGCGTCGAGGTGGTTATCGAGTCGACCGGGCTCTTCACGGCCCGCGACGACGCCGCAAAGCACCTGGAGGCTGGCGCCAGGAAGGTGATCATCTCCGCCCCTGCGAAGGAGCCCGACATCACGGTGGCGCTGGGAGTCAACTTCGACACCGACTACGACCCCGACAAGCACCACATCATCTCCAACGCCTCGTGCACGACCAACTGCCTGGCGCCGCTGGCCAAGGTGCTCCACGAGGAGTTCGGGATAGAGCAGGGGCTGATGACGACGATCCACGCCTACACCGCCGATCAGCGCCTGCAGGACATGCCGCACAAGGACCTGCGGCGGGCGCGGGCTGCGGCAATCAACCTGATCCCGACCACGACCGGCGCCGCCAAGGCGGTCGGCCTCGTCCTGCCCGAGCTGAACGGCAAGCTGAACGGGTTCGCGATGAGGGCCCCGGTGGCGACGGGATCGGTCGTCGACCTCGTCTTCATGCCCGCGCAGCCGACTGACGCCGAGGCGGTCAACGCCGCGGTCAAGGCGGCCGCTGAGGGACCGTTGAAGGGGATCCTTTCCTACACCGAGGACGAGATCGTCTCCACCGACATCGTCGGCGATCCGCACTCCTCGATCTTCGACGCCGGTCAGACGATGGCGATCGGCGATGGCAAGCTGATCAAGGCGGTCGCCTGGTACGACAACGAGTGGGGCTACTCGAACCGTTGCATCGAGCTTGCTGGCAAGGTCCTCTGAGCCGGGTTCGAGGGGCGCGGTGAGCTTCTCGAAGGCGAGCGTCCGCGACGCGGACGTCGCCGGCCGGCGGGTGCTGGTTCGGGTGGATTTCAACGTGCCGCTGGACGGCGGCACGGTGGCCGACGACACGCGGATTCGCGCCGCGCTGCCGACGATCGAGCTGCTGCGCGAGCGCGGCGCGATTCTGATTCTGGTCTCCCATCTCGGCCGGCCCAAGGGGAAGGTTGATCCAGCGCTCTCGATGCGCCCGGTCGGAGAGCGGCTGGCCGAGTTGGCCGGATGCGTCGTCCACCAGGCGCCGGCGGTGGTCGGCGAGGATGTGGAGACGATGGCGGCCGGCCTGAGCGCCGGCGACGTGCTCCTGCTCGAGAACGTGCGCTTCGAGGTGGGCGAGACGGAGAACGATCCCGGCCTTGCGGCCGCCCTGGCCGGGCTGGCCGAGCTCTACGTCAACGATGCTTTCGGCGCCGCCCACCGGGCGCACGCGAGCACGGAGGGGGTCGCTCACTGCCTCCCCGGCTATGCCGGTCTGCTGCTGGAGCGCGAGATGACGGAGCTGACCCGCGTCGTGGAATCCCCGCAGCGGCCGCTGGTCGTGGTCCTGGGCGGCGCCAAGGTCTCCGACAAGATCGGCGTGATCGATCGCTTCCTGCAGGTTGCCGACCGGATCCTGATCGGCGGTGCGATGTGCTTCAGCTTCTTCCGCGCGCAGGGGATCGCGACCGGCGACTCGCTGGTCGAGGAGGAGGGCGTGAAGCTGGCGGAGGAGGCGCTGCGCCAGGCGGATGCCTCCGAGTGCGAGCTGGTACTGCCGGTCGACCTGGTGCTGGGCGAGAGCTTCGATGCGACCACGGAGCGCCGCGAAAGCGATGGGACAGAGGTGCCCGACGGTTGGATGGGGCTCGACATCGGCGCGCAGACCGCCGCCGCCTACGCTGCGGCGGTCGGATCCGCCGGCACCGTGCTCTGGAACGGACCGATGGGGGCGTTCGAGCTGGAGCCGTTCGCGGCGGGGACACGCGCCGTCGCCGAGGCCGTCGCCACGGCGCCGGGGACGACCGTGGTCGGCGGCGGCGATTCGGTCGCCGCGCTGCAACAGTTCGGACTTGCCGAAAAAGTTGACTGGCTCTCGACCGGAGGAGGCGCATCGTTGGAGCTGTTGGAGGGGAAGAAGCTGCCCGGAGTGGAGGCTCTGCTGGATGCCTGACCTCACGACTCCACACACCCGGCTGCACGGGGCCGTAAGGTCAGGCATCTAATGCCCGAGCGCACGCCGTATCTGGCCGCCAATTGGAAGATGCACAAGACCGTCGCCGAGGCGGCGGAGTTCGTCGACGCGCTGCTGCCGCGGATCGGCGCGACGCCAAACGACGTCGTCATCTGCCCGTCCTTTCTCGCCCTGGGCGAGGTGGTCAGCAGAGCGCGCGACAGCGCCGTGAAGGTCGCCGCGCAGAACATGCACGAGGCCGAATCGGGCGCCTTCACCGGCGAGATCTCGGCGCCGATGCTGGTCGAGGCCGGTGCCGACGCGGTGATCCTCGGCCATTCGGAGCGCCGCCAGTACTTCGGCGAGACCGACGAGTCGCTGGCCCGCAAGGTGCCGGTGGCGCTCGGCGCGGGGCTGGAGCCGATCCTCTGCATCGGCGAGAGCGAGGAGGCGCGCGACGCCGGGCAGACCGAGGGAGTGCTGGAGCGCCAGCTGCAGGCCGACCTGGCCGAGGTCGATCCGGCGCGGCTCGCCGATGTCGTGGTCGCGTACGAGCCGATCTGGGCGATTGGCACCGGCCGCACCGCGACCCCGGATCAGGCTCAGGAGGCGGTTGCGTTCATCCGCGACGTGCTGCGCGGGCGGGGCGCCGACGCCGATCTGGTGAGGGTTCTGTACGGCGGTTCGGTGAAGCCCTCCAACGCGGCGGAGCTGATGGCGCAACCCGACATCGACGGGGCCCTGGTCGGGGGCGCCAGCCTCGACCCCGACGACTTCGCGGCGATCGTGGAAGCGGCGTGACCGACCTTCCGGTCCCCTCTTTGGCGCTGGTCATCCTCGATGGGTGGGGCCTTGCCGATCCCGGCCCCGGCAACGCGATCTCGCTGTCCGAGACCCCGGTCTTCGACCGGCTGTGGGAGCGGTACCCGCACACGCAGCTCTCCGCCCAGGGCCGCGACGTCGGCCTTCCGGACGGCCAGATGGGCAACTCTGAGGTCGGCCACCTCAACCTCGGTGCCGGGGCGATCGTCAAGCAGGACCTGGCGCGGATCGACGACGCGATCGCCGACGGCAGCTTCTTCGAAAACGAGGTGCTGCGGGCCGCATGCGAGCGGGCCCGCCACAGCCCGCGTGGGCGCCTGCACCTTCTCGGCCTCGTCTCCGACGGCGGGGTCCATTCCGGCTGGGAGCATCTCGAGGCCGCGATCGAGCTGGCCACGCAGGAGGGCGTCCCCGACCTCGTCTTCCATGCCTTCACCGACGGTCGCGACACCCTGCCGCACGGAGGGCGGGCCTACCTTGCCGAGCTGGAGCGCTGGCTGCGTCACGCGGGCCGCATCGCGACGGTTGGCGGCCGCTACTACGCAATGGACCGCGACACGCGCTGGGAGCGGACCAAGCTCGCCTACGATGCGATCGTCCACGCCCAGGGGCTGCGAGCGGCCAGCGCCGAGGAGGCGATCGAGGCGTCCTATGAGCGCGAGGAGACCGATGAGTTCGTGAAGCCGACGGTCATCGGCGACTATGACGGCGCCGTCGAGGGCGACGTGGCGATCTTCGTCAACTTCCGCCCGGACCGCGCTCGCCAGATGAGCCGCGCCCTCGCCGAGCGGGGCTTCGAGGAGTTCTCGCGTGCCGGCGGGCCGCTCCTCGACCTGACCACGATGACCGCGTACCGCAAGGGCTGGCCCTACCCGGTCGCCTTCCCCGAGGCGCGGCCGAGCACGACCCTGGCAGAGGTCGTCTCAGAGGGCGGCGGTCGTCAGCTCCACGTCGCCGAGACGGAGAAGTACGCGCACGTGACCTACTTCTTCAACGGCGGGCGCGAGCAGGAGTGGGAGGGGGAGGAGCGCTGCCTGGTCGAGTCGCCGCGCGACGTGCCCACCTATGACCACAAGCCGGAGATGAGCGCTCGCGCCGCCGCCGAGGCATTCGTCAACCGCTGGCCGGAGGGTGAGTACCGGTTCGGCATCATCAACTTCGCCAACCCCGACATGGTCGGCCACACCGGCTCGATCCCGGCCGCCGTGAAGGCGGTCGAGACCGTCGACGGCCTCCTGGGCGACGTGGTCGAGGCGGTCGAGCGCTCGGGCGGCGCCTGCATCGTGACCGCCGACCACGGCAACTGCGACAACATGCTCGAGCCCGACGGATCGCCCAACACCGCGCACTCGCTCAACCCGGTGCCGCTGATCGTCACCGTCGAGGGGCTGGCGCTGCGCGGCGGGGGCATACTCGCCGATGTCGCCCCAACCGCCCTTGAGCTGCTCGGCATTCGCCAGCCCGAGGCGATGACCGGCAAGTCGCTGATCGATGAGGCATGAGCCCGAGAGGCTGAGGTTCGATATCGAGGCCCGCGACGGCACAGCCCGGGCGGGCGTGCTGCACACCGCGCACGGGCCGGTCAGGACGCCGGCGTTCATCCCGCTGGCCACGAAGGGGACGGTGCGGGGGCTGGAGTCTGCCGAGGTGGCGGAGCTGGGGTACGAGATGGTGCTTGGCAATACGTACCACCTGTTCGTCTCGCCGGGCGCGGACCGGATCGCCGCCGCCGGCGGGCTGCATGGGTTCATGGGGTGGGACAGGGCGCTGATCACGGATTCGGGTGGATTCCAGGTCTTCTCGCTGGCGCACGGGGGAGTGGCCGACGAGGTGAAGGGGAGCGGTCGGCCGGGAGGGGGCCACGGATCGGTGGTCTCGATCGCCGAGGAGGGAGTCCATTTCCGCTCCTACAGGGATGGCAGCTCGCTGTTCCTCTCGCCCGAGGTCTCGATGGAGGTGCAGGCGAAGCTCGGATCCGACATCGCCCTGGTCTTCGACGAGTGCACGCCCTATCACGCGGATCGGGACTACACGGCGCGCTCGATGGAGCGCACCCACCGCTGGCTTGGGCGCTGCCTGGAGTGGCACGGCGCGCAGGGCCCGGCGCGACAGGCCGTATTCGGGATCGTGCAGGGCGGCGTCCACGAGGATCTGCGCCGGGAATCCGCGCAGGCGGTATCCGAGGCCGCCGTCGACGGCCTCGCGATCGGCGGCACGCTCGGCCGCGACAAGGACGAGATGCGCGGCGTGCTGGCGTTGACGGCGCCGCTGCTGCCGGCGGAGGCCCCAAAGCACCTGCTGGGCATTGGCGAGATCGACGACCTGCTGGCCGGCATCGCGCTTGGCCTGGACGTCTTCGACTGCGCTATCCCCACCCGCCTCGCCCGCCACGGCACGGCTCTCGTTCCCGATCCGGACGCCCGCTTCCGCCTCAACCTGCGCAGGTCGGCATCCGAGGGCGACCGCAGTCCCCTCGTCGACGGCTGCCCCTGCCCGGCCTGCCGGCACCACGACCGCGACTATCTCAGCTACCTCTCCCGGGCCGAGGAGCTGACCGCGGTCCGCCTCCTCTGCCTTCACAACCTCACCTACATGCACCAGCTGGTCACCCACGCCCGCGCTGCGATTGCGGCGGGCACCCTCACCAGCTACTCCAACATGGTCATGAAGGGCGCCGCCCCCTGGGAGATCGCGTAAAAGAGCGCTCGGGAGGATCCCCCGGCGCTCTCCACGCCCCGTCCCTATTCGGTGTTCTTGCGGACCAGGTCCTTGAACTCTTCGACCACCCTGTCGACGGAGTCGCCGGCGACTTCTGTCGCCCTGACGCCGGTCGCCCTGTCGGTGGCGACGATCACAGCGGCTGCGACTGCAGCCGCGATCAGCACCAGGGCTACCGTGGCCATGACGAACCTGGCGAATCTCGAAAACGCTCCCCGCCTGCGCGGTTCTGCGACGGGCGGCGGAGGCGGGGCGACCGGCTGCGGTGCCCGGGGCACCGGTCGCCGGCTCGCCGAGGGCGGTGGGCGGAACTCGGTTCGCTGCGTCTGGTCGAGGGGGCGTGTGGCCGTCTCGCCGCCAAGCACACGCGTCGGGGTCGCCCCCTCGGCCAGCAGCAGCGTGACGTCCTCGCCCTGCAGTCCCATCTGCAATCCGCCCGCCAGCTCGTCGGCGCTCGCGTAGCGGAGCGCCGGGTCGCCCTCCAGTGCCCGGAGCACCGCGGCTCCCACCGTCGCGGGTACCTCGTCGTTGTAGGTGTTGGGCGGCAGCGGCCGCTCGTTCTGCTGTCGCACAGCCAGCTCGGCGAGGGTCGAGCCCTCATATGGCAGTCGCCCGGTGAGGAACTGGTAGATGACGACGCCGAGCGCGTAGACGTCGGTGGCCGGCGTCGCCTCCTCGCCGCGCACCTGCTCGGGGGAGAGGTAGGCGGCCGTGCCGACCACCGAGCCGACCTGGGTGATGCGGGTCTGTTCGATCGCCCGCGCGATCCCGAAGTCGGTGAGTTTCACCGTCATCTCGCCGCCGCCGACCGGGCCGCCGACGATCATCAGATTGCCCGGCTTGACGTCGCGGTGGATGATCCCGCGCCGGTGCGCGAAGTCGAGCCCGGCGCAGGCCTGGACCCCGATCTCCATCGCGATCTCGAAATCGAGTGGCCCCTGCCGCTGGAGGATCTGCGCTCCCGAGCGGCCCTCGACGTACTCCATGACGATGTAGTGACGCCCCTCATCGATCCCGGTGTCGTAGACCTGGACGATGTTGGGATGGACCAGCTTGGCGACGGCCAGCGCCTCGCGGCGAAAGCGGGCAACGAAGCGCTCGTCGTCAGAGAGGTGCTCGGCGAGGATCTTGACCGCGACCGTTCGCTCGAGGATCCGGTCCGTGGCCCGGTAGACGTTCGACATCCCGCCCGAGCCGAGCCGGTCGCCGAGCTCGTAGCGCCCCGAGAGTGCGCCCGTCTCCGTCATTCGCCCCCGCCAATCGCCGTGCCGGGGCCCACACCGCCGGACTGGTCTTCTTCGCGGCCGGGAGCCCCGTTGCCGTCTTCCAGCCCTTTTCCTTCGCCTTCAGCCTGAGGGGGAAGGGACGGTTCCGCCGGAGGGGTTTCCGGCGTCGTCGAGGTGACTTCCCCTTCCCGCGACCTTTCTTCCTTCTGCTTCTCTTCCTTTTCCTTCTTCTTCGCGGACTCCCCTTCCGTGCCTTCGGCTTCCGTGGGGGCCGTGGTCGGCACGGTTTCTTCGGTTTCAGATTCTTCGCAGCTCGCAACGACTTCGTTCAGGTGTGCAGCGCCTTCCTGGAGCGCCCGCTTGAGCTTGGCGTCGATGCCGTCCAACGCTTCGACCTGTTCGCTCACCTGCTGTGCGGCGCTTTCGGCGCCGACGCAGTCGCCTTCGTCCGCCAGCAGCCTGACGGTGTCGAGGTTGGCGGTGATGTCCCGCGCGGTACCGCCCGGCAGCAGCTGCGCGTCGCCGCCGCCGCAGGAGACGACCGCGAGCGCGGCGACCATGCCAAGCGCAAGGGCGAGCAGGGATTGGGCTGGGCGACCCATGCGGCGAGTCTAGATGGTTGATTCGGCGACCCGGCGCGCCTGGATGATGCGGCTGGTGTTGCGCGTATCCAGGTCAAATGGCGGTCACTGGCCGATGTAGAGGCGGGTTGCGAGGCGCCCCGGCAGGTCGGCTGCGGTTATCGACCCAGCCGCCCGCTCGATGTCATAGGGGACGCGGTGAAAGCGGGCGGTTTCCTCGTCGGTGTCCAGCTCCAGCCATGCCGCACGCGAATCTCCGTCGCGCGGCTGGCCGACGCTGCCCGGGTTCACGAGCCACCTGCCGCGGCCGAGGTCGAGCAGCGTGTCATCGCCGGCCTGGGCGCTGCGGATGCCGCCGTGCTTGTCGCCGGCCGGCCGCATGAAGAACAGCGACACATGCGAGTGGCCGATCAGCGCGATCCGCTCCTCCTGAACATCCAGGCATGCGTCCGCCTGCTCTGCGGAGAGCACGTACTCCCAGACCGGGTCTCGGGGAGACGCGTGGAAGAGGCCGATGCCGCGCCGCCGGCCAGCCGGTTTCAGCTTGCGGAGTAGATCGAGCGTCCGCTCGGAAACGTGGCCCCGAGTCCAGATGACGGCCTCGGCGGCAGCCTCGGAGAAGGCGGCGATGCCCAGCTCGCCGAGCACGGCGAGATCATGGTTGCCGACCAGGCAAACGGAGCACCGCTCTCCGACCAGGTCAGCGCAGGCATCCGGATCCCCCCCGTAGCCGATCACGTCTCCCAGGCACCAGATCTCCTCGACGCCGGTCTCGTCGATGGCCTCGAAGACGGCCTCGAGCGCCGCCAGGTTTGAGTGGATGTCCGTGATTGCGGCGACGCGCACGATGGCCAGCGTACCCCTGTGTGGCCGGGGCTCATACGATGCGATGGTGACCGCGACCGACTCGATCGCCGAGCTGCGCTCGGCCGTCAACCATGCCGTGCGCACGCTGCACGGTGGCGAGCCGACCAGCCCCGAGCCCTCGCTCGACCGGCCGCCCAAGCCGGAGCTCGGCGACTACAGCTCCAACGCGGCGATGCTGCTGGCCGCTCCGCTGGGGGAGAGCCCGCGCGACGTCGCGGTGCGCCTCTGCGCCGAGCTCGAGCGCGAGCTGGACGCAAGCGTCGATCGGATCGAGGTGGCCGGGCCGGGTTTCGTCAACCTCTTCCTCTCCGATGCCTGGTACCGGCGTGCAATGGGGCGCCTGGCCGCGTCGGGGAGCGACCTCGGACCGGACCCCGCCGACTCGCCCGAGCGCATCCTGGTCGAGTTCGTGTCCGCCAACCCAACCGGGCCGCTGCACGTCGGCGGCGGTCGCCATGCCGCCTACGGAGACGCGCTGGTGCGCCTTCTGGAGGCGGTTGGTCACGATGTGCAGCGCGAGTTCTACGTCAACGACGCGGGTGGGCAGGTCGGGCGCTTCGCTGCCTCGATCGCTGCCCGGATGACCGGCAAGGAGGTCCCGGAGGACGGCTATGAAGGCGACTACGTCGTCGAGCTGGCGGAGA
This sequence comes from uncultured Solirubrobacterales bacterium, assembly GCA_963707965.1. Taxonomy (GTDB): domain Bacteria; phylum Actinomycetota; class Thermoleophilia; order Solirubrobacterales; family 70-9; genus VRUE01. Next base: position 154,756 of record CAVPRR010000005.1, on the reverse strand, counting down.
GCCTCGGTGCCGAGGGGATCGACCCGGAGGACTCCGATGCGGTCGGGCGCCGCGGGGTCGAGCTGATCCTCGAGGGCGTGCGGGCGACCCTGGATCGCTTCGGCGTCCGATTCGACAACTGGTTCTCAGAGCGCGACCTCTACGGGCGGGGTGAGGTGGACGCCGCCCTCTCCCGGCTGGAGGAAGGGGGCCACACCTACAGGAGCGAGCAGGCGCTCTGGTTGCGCACGACCGACTTCGGCGACGACAAGGACCGGGTGCTGATCCGGGCCAACGGGGAGCACACCTATCTCGCCGCGGACGTCGCGTATCACTGGGACAAGCTGGAGCGCGGCTTCGGGCGCCTGATCGACGTGCTGGGTGCCGACCATCACGGCTATGCGCCCCGGCTGCGCGCCTCCGTTGCGGCGCTTGGCGCCGACCCCGACGCGCTGGAGACGCTGATCATGCGCCTGGTCAATGTCGTCGAAGGAGAAGAGCGAGCCCAGATGTCAAAGCGCAGTGGCGACTTCGTCACCCTGGATGAGCTGATCGACGACATCGGCGTCGACGCGACCCGCTGGTTCATGCTTTGGCGCAGCCACGACACGCCGGTCGATCTCGACCTCGAGCTGGCCCGGCGCGAGTCCAGCGAGAACCCCGTCTACTACGTGCAGTACGCCCACGCGCGGATCGCAAGCATCCTGCGCAAGGCTGGGGTGGGGGAGGGTGACGTCGCTGCGGAGACCGGCGCCCCGGCTCCGGACGCGGTACTCGAGCCCACCGAGAAGGCCCTGGTCAAGCGTCTCCTGGAGTTCCCCGACGAGGTTCGCGAGGCCGCGGCGCGGCGCGGCCCCTACCGCATCTGCGCATACTCGACCGCCGTGGCCGCCGATTTTCACGCCTTCTACCGCGACTGCCAGGTTGTCGGGGCCGATGGCGAGGGGGTCGAGGCGTCGCGACTTGCCCTTTGCATGGTCACCAGGCGGACGATCGCCGGCGCACTGGGCCTACTCGGCATCTCCGCTCCCGAACGGATGTGAAGGCGCTGGCGAAGATCTCGGCCCGGTCGTCCGTCGACCTTCGAGCCGGGACGCTTCGCCGACGTGATCTCGAGGCCTTCGACGGCCTGCTGAAGGAGCTGGGTGGCGCCGGGACGCTGCTCGTGACCGGAACCGAGGAGCGCAAGCGTGAGGGGGCAGTCGGTCTCGCGGCTGCCGCTGCGGCGGGGGGCACCCGGACAGCGCTGCTCGAGTGTGACCTTGCGGCGCCGGGGCTGGCAAGCGAGCTGGGACTGGCTGCCGAGCCGGGTCTCCACGAGTACCTTCGCCGGGAGGCGGAGGCAACCCAGATCCTGCAGGCGCTCGTCCTCGCCGGGCCCGGCTCCGTTGGCGCGACGGAGCCACTGGCTTGCATCGTGGCCGGCAGGCCCACCACGGAAGGGCAGGCTCTGCTTGCCTCGGAGAGCTTCGGCCATGCGACGGCGCGGCTGGGCGCGGCATACGAGCTCGTCGTCATCGACGGGCCGTCGCTGGGGCGCGACCTGGCGCAGCTCGAAGCGGTCGCCTCCCACGCAGACACCGCGCTTGCCTGCGTGGACCGCTCCGATGCCCGTGGGCGGTATGCCCGGCGGCTGCAGCGCGTCCTGCGGCAGATGCCCACCCGGTTTGCCGGCCTGGTCGCCTTCGAGTGAGGCCTCAGACGTCGTAGCTCAGAGGTCGTAGCGGGCCAGATCGGCATTGAGCCGGTCTGCCTCCTCCCCCTGTGGCCCGGGCGCGGCGGGCCGTGGCCCGGGCGCGCCGGACGTCTCGGAGTGGGCTGGAAGCCCCGCCCGGCGCCATCGCCGGATCCCGATGCCGAGCGCCACCGCGGCGATCGCGAAGGCGATCGCCGGGACCAGGTAGGCGGAGAGCTCGAACCCGGATCCCCTGGGCAGCGCCAGGACCTCCACGCCGTACTGCGCGACCAGCGCGTCCTTGATCTCCGCCTTCGTCCTGCCCCTGGCGATCAGCCTGGCGACGAAGGCTCGCTCGCGCAGGGCCTGCGGGGATTGGGACAGCTCCAGAAGCGTGCCGCAGATCGGGCACATGACCTCGTCTTCGACATCGGGCAGGGTGGTCTGCGGCGTGGCCGCCGAGGCGGGAGCGACGAGGAGCGCGACCACCAGCGCGGTCAGGGCCAGCAGCGCCGTCAGGGCGGCACGCGGCTTCATTGCGACCCCTCGATGATCGGGACCACCTGTCCCTCGAGGATCCTCTCGTCGACCGGGCCGCGCCTGATGAACGCCAGCTTCCCCTGCGGGTCGACGAGGAAGTTCTCCGGCACGCCGGTGGAGCCGAAGGCTTCGCTGCGCTCGGCGCCGACCGAGCGCAGCTGCGGGTACGCGATCCCATAGCTGCGCAGGAAGGCGAGCGCGTCGTCGCTGTTGTCCTGCACGTCGATGCCGAGCACCCTCACATTGTGGCTGCGGTAACGCCGGGCGAAGCGGTTGAGCACCGGTGCCTCTGTGCGGCAGGGCACGCACCAGGAGGCCCAGAGGTTGACCAGCACCCAGTGGCCGCGATAGTCGGCGATCTCGCCTTCGCCCGTGCCGTCGAGCACCGGCAGCTCGCGGTCAGGCACCGGGTCGCCCACGGCGAGACTGGTCTTGCTCTTGCTGAGCAGGCCGAAGCCGAGCAGGCCGACCACGGCCAGCACGCCGAGGAAGGCGACGAATGCACGGGCGCTCACGGGGTTGGGAGATTAGGGCCCTCAGCCCTCACCGCGCCGATGGGCCTCAGGCGTCCACATCTGGACGCCCAGTCCCGTGTGTTAGACGCCCAGTCCCGTGTGTTGGACGCCCAGTCTCATGGCGGCGCTGTCGGTGAAATGATGGGGGCGCGATGCACGTTACGGCCAAGGTCGACTACGCGGTGCGGGGGGTGGTCGAGTTGGCGGCCGCGGGAGAGGGGCCGGTCAAGGGCGACGCCATAGCCGCCGCTCAGGACATACCGCTGCGCTTTCTGGAGAACATCCTCGGCGAGTTGCGCCAGGCGGGGATCGTGCGCAGCCAACGTGGGGCGGAGGGTGGCTACTGGCTCGCCCGGCCGCCCGAGGACATCACGCTCGCCGAGGTGATCCGCACGGTCGAGGGGCCGATCGCGAGCATCCGCTCGGCGCGACCCGGGGAGGTCACCTTCCCCGGTGTCGCCGCTCCGCTGCAGGAGGTCTGGATCGCGCTTCGGGCCAACATGCGCGCGGTGTTGGAGTCGGTGACGCTGGCCGACATCGTCAGTGGCGAGCTGCCCGCCGGGGTGCTGGCGCTCACCGAGGCGCCGGAGGTCTGGGAGCCCCACTGAGCCTCGACCCCCCGATCTCGCCGGCCTCTGCACTCCGCATCCCTTCGTCGGACCGAATCCCTCCACCCAGGTAGCACCACTACCTGGGTGAGCGGGAATCGTCCCCCGACTCGGCCTGCGAAGCGGAGGGCCTCGCCGATTTCGGATGATTGAGGCTGAGCGGCTGCGGTTGCCGGGCAGCGAGGTGGTCAAGCTGTCTTCTTGACTTTGCTGATCGAGTGTGTGCTAAGGTGCCGCCGGCCTCTATTCCAACTAACTTCATAGGAAAGCAGGGAAATCTGATGACCAGCCTCGTCAAAGGCAGGAAGAGCTCCGTACTTGGCCTGGCGGCCGCGCTGGTGGCGACGGCGGCCGTGGTCGCGGCGGGCTGCGGCGGCAGCGATCCGTCATCGGGCGAGGGCGGAGGCAAGATCGACGTGGTCGGCTACTCGACTCCGCAGACCGTCTACGAAGAAGCGCTCGAGCCCGGGTTCCAGGGAACCCCCGACGGCTCCGGCGTCAGCTTCAGCAACTCCTTTGGCGCCTCCGGCGACCAGAGCCGCGCGGTAGCGGCTGGCCAGCCCGCGGACGTCGTCCACTTCTCGATCGCCAGCGACATGACCAGGCTGGTCGAAGAGGGCCAGGTCGCCGCGAGTTGGAGCAGGCAGCCCTACGACGGGATCGGCGAGAACTCGGTGGTCGTCTTCGTCGTCCGCAAGGGCAACCCGGACGGGATCGAGTCCTTCGACGACCTGCTGAACAGGGACGTCAGCATTATCACGCCCAATCCCTTCAGTTCGGGGTCGGCCCGCTGGAACATCATGGCCGTCTACGGGTCCCAGATCGAGGAGGGCCGCTCGCCCGCCCAGGCCCTCGACGCGGTGAAGACCGCCCTCGCGAAGACCGAGGTGCAGCCGGCCAGCGGCCGCGACGCGCTGACCGCCTTCACCCAGGGGCAGGGCGACGTCCTGCTCTCCTACGAGAACGAGGCGATCAACGCCGAAAACGCCGGTGAAGACATCGAATACGTCATCCCCGACAACACGATCCTGATCGAAACCCCGATCGCGGTGACCAAGGAAGCTTCGCCCGAGGCGCAGAAGTTCGTCGACTACCTGTGGTCGGACGCCGGCCAGGAACTGTGGGCCGAAAACGGCTACCGCCCGGTCAACGAGAAGCTCCTCGACCCGAAGCAGTATCCAACCCCGAAGGGCCTCTTCAAGATCGCCAGGTTCGGCGGCTGGGAAAAGGTGAAGGACGAATTCTTCGAAGAAGGAACCGGTTCGGTCACCAAGATCGAGGAAGAACTGGGGGTCTCCACTGCCGGCTGAGTCCCACAGTGGCGCCCTCACCGCCCCCGGGCCAGGGTTCCTCCTACCCGGGGGCGGGGTCGTGTCCGGGGAGCGCTCCGGGCCCAGGGACGCTGCTGGCGTCCGGGCCGGCCGCGGCATGGTCACGCTCTACCTCAGCATCATCGTCCTGCTGCCAATGGCCGCCGTCGTCTCGACCTCGCTCGAAGGCGGCGCCTCGGCCTTCTGGGACACGGTCACCGGCGACCAGGCGATGGCGGCGCTGAAGCTGACCGTGATCGCCTCGCTGATCGTCGTTGCGATCAACGCGGTCTTCGGCACGATTGTCGCCTGGATCCTGGTCCGCGACGAGTTCCCCGGCAAGACGGTCGTAAACGCCTTCATCGACCTGCCGTTCGCGCTGCCGACGATCGTCGCCGGGCTCACCATCCTCACCCTCTACGGCACCGACAGCCCGGTCGGCGTCGACATCGCCTTCACCCGCGTCGGGGTGGTCGTCGCACTGCTCTTCGTGACGCTGCCGTTCGTCGTTCGCGCCGTGCAGCCGCTGCTGTTGGAGATGGACCGCGAGATGGAGGAAGCCGCGGCCTCGCTCGGGGCCGGCGGGATGACGATCTTCCGCCGCATCATCTTCCCCAACCTGCTGCCGGGTATCGCCGCCGGCGTCGCCCTCGCCTTCGCGCGGGCACTCGGCGAGTTCGGCTCGCTTGTCCTGCTGAGCGGCAATATCCCCTTCGAGACCCAGGTCTCCTCGGTCTTCATCTTCAGCCAGGTCGAATCCGGCAACAACACCGGTGCGGCGGCCGAGTCGGTGGTCCTGCTCGTCGCGTCGCTGGTGCTGCTCGCCATCGTCAGCCTCGCTCAGCGCTGGGCGGTTCGCCGATGAGGGCCTCGGCGAAGAGTCGCTGGGGGCTGCGCACTCTGGGGCTCGGCTACCTGCTCGTCCTGCTGCTGGCCCCGGTCGGGATGATCTTCTACAAGACCTTCGAACACGGGCTTTCGGCGCCGATCGAAGCGATCGCGTCGCAGAACGCGATCCACGCCCTCGAGCTGACCCTGCTGATGGTCGCGATCGCGGTCCCGCTCAACGCCATCTTCGGCGTCGCCTGCGCGATCCTCCTCGTCCGCCACCGCTGGCGCGGCAACGTCCTGATTGACGCGGTGATCAACCTCCCGTTCGCGGTCTCCCCGGTCGTGATCGGCCTCTCGCTGTTCCTCCTCTACGGCCTCGGCGGCTGGTTCGCCGGAATTGGCGAAGCCGGCTTCAAGATCCTCTTCGCGGTCCCGGGGATGGTTCTCGCGAGCGTCTTCGTTTCGCTGCCGTTCGTGGTCAGAGAGACGGTGCCGGTGCTGCAGGAGATCGGCACCGAGCAGGAGGAGGCCGCCTCGACGCTCGGCGCCGGCGCCTGGCAGACCTTCTGGCGGGTGACGCTGCCGGCGATCCGCTGGGGCGTCGCCTACGGGATCGTGATCAGCACCGCCCGCGTGCTCGGCGAGTTCGGCGCCGTCTCGATCGTCTCCGGGAAGATCTCCGGCCAGACGGAAACGCTGCCGATCTTCGTCTCCAAGGCCTTCGAGCAGTTCCAGTTCCCGGCGGCCTACGCCGCCTCGGTCCTGCTCGCCCTGCTCGCCTTCTCAACCCTGCTCGCAATGAACCTCTTGAAAGGAAAGGAGGACGCCTGATGGCTATCGCAGTCGAGGGAGCGCACAAGCGCTTCGGTGACTTTCAGGCGCTCGACGACGTATCGATAGACGTGCCCGATGGATCGCTGACGGCCCTGCTCGGCCCCAGCGGCAGCGGCAAGTCGACGCTTTTGCGCGCGATCGCGGGGCTGGAGACGCTGGACGCCGGCCGGGTCCTGATCGGCGGTGAGGACGTCTCCACGCGGCCGGCCCAGAAGCGCGGGGTCGGATTCGTCTTCCAGCACTACGCTGCCTTCAAGCACATGAGCGTGTTCGACAACGTGGCGTTCGGCCTGAAGATCCGCAAGTGGAGCAAGCCCGCTGTCGCCAAGCGGGTCCACGAGCTGCTCGAGCTGGTCCAGCTCGACGGCCTCGCCGAGCGGCTGCCCTCCCAGCTCTCGGGCGGGCAGCGCCAGCGCATGGCGCTGGCCAGGGCGCTCGCGGTCGAGCCGAGGGTTCTGCTGCTGGACGAGCCGTTCGGGGCTCTCGACGCCCGCGTGCGCAAGGATCTGCGTGCCTGGCTGCGGCGCCTGCACGACGAGATGCACGTCACGACCATCTTCGTCACCCACGACCAGGAGGAGGCGATGGACGTGGCCGAGCAGCTGGTCGTGATGAGCGACGGTCGGGTTGAGCAGAGCGGACCGCCCGCCGCCCTCTACGACGAGCCCGCAAGTGAGTTCGTGATGAGCTTCGTAGGCGAGGTGAACCGGATCGGCGGACACCTGGTGCGCCCGCACGACATGGAGATCGCCCGCCATCCCAACCAGGACAGCGAGGAGGGGATGGTGGAGCGGATCGTTGCCCTTGGCTTCGAGGTTCGGGTCGAGTTCGTCCTCGGCGATGGCACCGAGGTCTGGGCGCAGCTGACGCGCACCGAGCTTCAGGAGCTGGAGCTGGCGGAGGGCCAGATCGTCCACCTGCGCGCCGGTAACTCGAAGCGCTTCGCGGTGCCTTCTGTAGTCGCATGAACGGCGAGGGGCGGGGTATGCCTGCGCCCACCCGTCCCTGTTCGCATTTGGGTCAAGCGCGGGACACCCGCCTGCAGCACGCGCAGGGATTCCTGTTGGCAGCATAGAATCGCTTTGGAATCAGCAATTCCAACCGCGCGGACGTAGCTCAGCTGGTAGAGCGCGAGCTTCCCAAGCTCGAGGTCGCGGGTTCGAGACCCGTCGTCCGCTTCTAACGCCTTTGCAGGGCCAAATTCTTCGTTGGGGCCGGGTTCGAGACCCGTTGAGAACTTGGCTCTGGGCCATTCCTCGCTGACGGGGCCAGGTGGGCCTCGCTGGGAGAGCGAGCTGCGCGCGACCGGACGGCTATCGTGAGATATAACTAGATATAGCAATCTCCCTATAAGTACAGATAACTTGCTATATTCGTGCCTGTGGACCCCGTCTCTAACCCATACACTCCCAACGCGGGCTCGCGTCCCTCTGAACTGGCAGGCAGGCAGGGAGAGCTGCGACAGTTCGAGATACTGGTCGCCCGGCTAAAGCAGGGCACCACCGACCAGAGCTTGATCGTCAAGGGCCTGCGGGGCGTTGGCAAGACCGTGCTGCTGAACGCCTTCGAGGACCTGGCCGAGGCGCAGGGCTTTCTGACCTACTACCACGAGCTAACCCCCGACTCGAGCCTGCTGGACAACCTGGCCCGCGACGCAGAAAGCTCGCTCGCCCGCCTCAAGCTGAGCGAGAGGGCCGGCCAGCGGGCTCGGGAAGCCTTGGGCGGAATGAGAGCGATCAAGCTGACCGGGCCGGCCGGTTTCGGGCTGCAGGTCGACCTGCGCGATGCCTCCGAGGGAACGATCACCACCGACCTCACAGAGCTGTTCCTCGAGTTGGGCAAGGCGGCTCGGGACAAGGGAGGCGGCATCGCCTTCTTCCTCGACGAGGTTCAATTTGTCGAGGAGATCCAATACCGCTCGATGATCAGTGCTCTGCACCGCTCGACTCAGAAGCAGCTTCCGATCACGGTCGCTGCTGCCGGTTTGCCGCAGATCCCGCGCCTCTCCGGCGAGGCCCGCTCCTATGCCGAGCGGCTGTTCGACTTTCCAACGATCGCCAATCTCCCCGAGGAGGATGCCCGCGAAGCGCTGGCGGGGCCCGCCGGCAAGCTCGGGGTCGAATACTCCGAGGAGGCCGTTGTCGCTGCGTTGGAGTGGACCGAGGGCTATCCCTTCTACATCCAGCAGCTCGGCAAGCACACCTGGAACCTTGCCGAGGCCTCACCGATAACGCTTGAGGTCGTGCGGGAGGCGATGCCGGCGGCACAGGCGGCCCTCGATCGCAGTATCTACGAGGTTCGCATCCAGCGCGCGACGGCCAACGAGCAGCGATACATGCGGGCGATGGCCGACCTGGGCGAGGGGCCGTATCGCAGCGGTGCTGTCGCCAAGCGGCTCGGCAAACCGGCCAGCTCTCTCTCGCCGGTCCGACAGCAGCTGCTGTCCAAGGGTCTGGCCTACAGCACAGAGGACTACGGCTACATCGACTTCACGGTGCCTCGCTTTGACGAATACATGCGCCGGTCGATGCCCTTCCGGGCCGCCCGCAAGACCTCGGCTAAGAAACGGTAAGGGCGATCAACGAGGACATCCTCACGGCCTTTCACCAGGCTCTGCATTCGTCAGAGCCGATGATCCGAATGCGCGACTCGTTCGCTCTGAGCTTGAGCACGGCGTCTCGCGACCGGAGGTTCTGGGGCAGCTGGAGTCGCTGCGGATCGAGTTGAGGGGCAACGGCCGGGCTGAGGCCGAGGACGTGGTACTCGACGCGGTGGACTTCGTCAGCGGCTGGTCGAGCCCGCACATGCAGCTGTAGCGGCCTCTTGTCCTAGACTGCTCTCTGTAGGCGAGGGGGCCTTAAGAGGTTCGGACTTGAGGCGAAGGCGCGGGTTCGAGACCCGTCGTCCGCTTCTTGCGTTCGGTCGCCCGGTCGCAAAGGGTCGATGGGCTTGGAGCGAAGATCCAAGATGAACACGGGGGCTGGGACTTCCCGGACAACGGGAGCCGCGATGCCTGGCCTGATTGCCGCTGGGGCAATGGTCGTGGGGCTGCTGCTCCCGGCGCCTGCCGCCGTGGCTGCCACGGCGGACATCATCGCCCCGCAGAACCATCCACATACCCCCGCGGACGGTTGGCAGGCGGGGACCTGCACGACGGACAGCCCCAAGTGCACGGTCGACATCCCGGACCAGTTCTTCCGCGACGCCGCCGGCCATCCGCCCGTCGGCTTCACCCAGTTCATCGTCAAGCACACCACGAAGGAACCGCTCCCGGGCGTGAGGCTGGAAAGTCCCGTCGACGAACTGATGACGGTCCGCGTCGACCTTCCGGTCGGACTGAGTGTCAATCCCCAGGCCACGCTCCGGTGCCCGCTTGAAGACTTCCTGGAAGGCCCGACCAACTGCCCGCCGCAATCCGCGGTTGGGGAAAGCGCGGTGACCGCGTCCGTCCTCGGGGTTCCCGTTCCCCCGATCAAGGGTCTGACGCGCGTCCCGGTCTACAACCTCATCCCTCCGGCTGGCGAACCGGCGCGCTTCGGGATGGACCTGCTCGGCAACGACATCTACCTGGAGGCGAATGTCGCCTGGGACAGCGACTATCACGAGGGGTTCACGATCCACGTTCCGAAGATGCCATTCGCCGAAATACCGCTGGTGGATGACGGACTGATTCTCAAGACTCGCCTCGTCTTCGGCGGCACCCTGGGGAACGGCACCTTCATCACGACCCCCACCACCTGCGATGACCCGGGACAGGCCGGCTTCGAGGGCGTCTACTCGAGCTGGTTGCTCGCCAGCTCGATCACCGAAGGGGAGGCCCCCGACTACCAGTTCCCGCAGAGCGCCTCCCCAGCTTTCGAATCCTCGCTGCCGGAAGGGGAGAAACCGCTCAACTGCGACGCGATCCCCTTCGGGCCGTCGGTCGAGGTCGACCCGGGAACCGCCCAGACCGATTCCCCCTCGGGCGCCGCGGTCACCGTCAACCTGCCCGAGATCAAGGACCCCGGCAGGGAAGGCAAACGGGCCAGCTCTCACCTGAAGGACGTGAAGGTCACCCTGCCGGTGGGGATGGGGCTCAACCCTTCGGCAGCCAGCGGTCTGGTGGCCTGCAGCGATGCGCAGTTCGGCAAGGGGACGAGGAACGCGATCGCCTGTCCACCGGCATCGAGGGTGGGTCGGGTCGAGGTCCAGACGCCTCCCCTGCCGCCGGACTCGCTTGCGGGGAATGTCTATGTGGGACAGCAGCTGAGCCGCGATCCGGCATCTGGGGACGCCTACCGAATCTTCGTTGCCGCCGAGTCGGAGCGCTACGGCATCTCCGCGCGGCTGATCGGCAACGTCTCCGCTGACTCCCAGACGGGTCAGCTCACCACGACATTCGCCAACAACCCACAGGTCCCGCTCAGCTCCTTGCGCCTGGTCTTCAATGGCGGTGCGAAGGCACCGCTGACCAGCTCGGGCACCTGCGGGCCGCATGAGGTGGCCACGGTGATGACACCGTGGTCGGGCAACACCCCCGCCACCCCCGGGACCAGCTTCAAATTCACCGCCGCACCCGGCGGCGGCGCCTGCCCCGGCACGCTCGCGGACCGGCCCTTCGCGCCCGGGTTCGGCGCAGCGACTGAGAACCCGCGGGGGGGAGCGTTCAGCGACTTCCAGATGAGCGTCACGAGGCAAGACGGCAGCCAGGAGCTGAAGGGCGTCGACCTCCAGCTGCCGCCGGGCCTGACAGCGAAGCTGGCGAGCGTCCGCTACTGCCCCGAGGCGGCGCTCGTCGCCGCGGCTGCGAACAGCGGTCTGGCCGAGGCAGCGAGCCCGAGCTGCCCGGCCTCCAGCCTGGTCGGCAGCGCCTCCGTTCTCGCCGGCAGCGGCCCGGCGCCCCTTCCCATCGAGGGCAAGGTGTTCCTCGCAGGCCCCCACCACGGGGCTCCCCTGTCCCTGGCAGTCGTCACCCCCGCCACGGCCGGGCCGTTCGATCTCGGCTCGGTCGTGGTGAGGGTGGCGCTGTTCGTGGACCGCGAGACCGCGCAGGTCACAGCGGTCTCGGACCCGATCCCCCACGTCTACGGGGGCGCCCTGCTCGACATCCGCTCGATCGCCGTGCGGCTCGACCGGCCGGAATTCTCGCTCAACCCCACGAACTGCTCGCCGATGGCGATCGGGGGCACGCTGCGCGGCGGCGGGGCGAATCCCGCAGACCCCGCGGCGTTCACCGCCCTCGGTGTCTCGGCTCCCTTCCAGGTGCGCGGCTGCGAGAAGCTCGACTTCGCGCCGAAGCTCTCCCTGCGGCTCTTCGGGTCGGTGCGGCGGGCCGGCAACCCGAAACTCCGGGCGGTCTTCATGGCCCGTGCCGGCGACGCCAATACCGCCCGGGCCGCGGTCACCCTGCCGCGCTCGCTGTTCCTCGACCAGGGAAGCGTCTCCAGGGTCTGCACCCGCCAGCAGTACGACGCCCACGACTGTCCGAGGAACTCGATCTACGGCCACGCACGGGCCTTCACGCCGCTGCTCGACGATCCCCTCGAAGGCCCTGTCTATCTGCGCTCCTCCGACAACCCCCTGCCCGACCTGGTCGCCTCGCTGCACGGACAGGTGGACATCGATCTGGTCGGGCGGCTCGACAGCCTCAATGGGCGGATTCGGACCACGTACGACGCCGTCCCGGACGTGCCGGTCTCCAGGTTCCTCCTCGCCATTCGGGGCGGCGAGCAGGGCCTGCTCACGAACTCCCGCCACCAGTGCTCGAGGCAGCACCGCGGAAGCCGCCGCATGCTGCGTGCCGATGCCCGGATCGAGGGCCAGAACGGCAGGAGCGCCAGCCAGCGCCCGAAGTTTCGCCGGCCGTGCGGCAGGCCAACCGCATGAGCAGGCGGCGCTAGACAGGACGGAGCGGCCCGTAGTGGGCATCTCCATCCTGCCTAGAATCGCTTTGTTCGAGACCCATCGTCCGCTGCTTGCATCCAGTCGCCCGGTAGAAGTGCTCGGTGGCGCCCCGGACCCGCCGCTCGCCCACCAGATCCACCAGACCCGATTTCGCAAGCTGGGTGACGTGGTAGTTGACCGTGCCGAGCGGTGCGCGAAGTTCGACGCTGAGGCCCTTCGGAGACAGAGTCCGGCCTCCGTCGAGGACCTCCAGGATTGAGACTCGAAGCGGGTGGGTATTGGCACGAGCGAGAAGCTCCCAGTTCACTGCATCCTCACTTTCGTGGAACGCGCCTACATAAAAATATCAGCCTTTACCCCTAAAATCAGGTAGAATATCCATTGATGGTCTTGGGAGGAAGATCCAGGATGGGCGCAAGAGGCTTTGCTGTGTTCGGTGTGGCCGTGATTCTGTCGCTGCTCGCGCGCGCCCCCGGGGCGGAGGCGCAGATCGTCGGACCGCAGAGTCCAGACGACCCCGAAGTCAACAGTCCCTGGCAGGCCGGGACCTGCAAAGCAGACCCCAGCCCTCCGGGGCAATGCTCGGTCGGCACGCCGACACTCTTTTACGAACGGGCCGCCGGTCACCCGCCGGTCGGTTTCACGCAGTTCATCGTCAACACGGAAACCGGCCCGCCGCTCGGCCCGGCTCCGGTCGGGAACCTGCGGACAGTGCGCGTTGACCTGCCAGCTGGCCTCACGGTCAACCCGCAGTCGTCCCCCGAACAGTGTGAGCTTGAACCGGGTGAAAGCCCGGCGGAATGCGAAACCAAGGCGCCGGGATCGAAAGTCGGCACGAGCGAAGTGACAGCGACCAACCCGGACACTGGCCTCTCCGTCACCCTGCCCAAGGCCGATGTCTACAACCTCGTGCCGGAAGAAGGCGAACCGGCCCGCTTCGGGCTCAGCCTGCTCGGCAACGACGTCTTCCTGGAGTCCGACGTCGCCTGGGAGAGCGACTACCACGAGTACTTCACCATTCACGTCGCCAAACTCGAACTGCCCACGATCCCGCTCTTGGGTGAATTCGCGCGGATCGCGAAGAACCGCCTGGTCTTCGACGGAAACGGCGAACTTGCCGGCGACGATGGCACCTTCATCACCGCGCCAACGACCTGCCTCGGGACCGCGGCTCCCGGTTCGCCCTTCGAGCACGTCTACTCGACCTGGCTGAGGGCCGATTCCTATGAGGAACCTGACCCGAACTTCCCGAACGGCTCGGCCTCTGTCGAGTCGAAGATCCCGCGCGAACCCGGCGAATTCGAAACGTCGCCGAAAGACTGCAACTCGATCCCATTCGAACCGTCGATCGAAGTCGATCCGAATACGCCGCAGACCGACTCGCCGGCGGGGGTAGCCGTAACCGCCCTTCTGCCTGAGGTCAAGAACCCGACGTTCGGAGAAACCAGCCAGGGAAGCTCCCAGGTCAGATCGGCACGAGTCACCCTGCCCGTCGGGATGGGCCTCAATCCGTCGGCTGCGAATGGGCTGGTTGCCTGCAGCGACGACGAGTTCAACAAGGGCAACCAGGAACCGGTGGGATGTCCAGCGGAGTCGCGGATCGGCTCGGTTGAAGTCGACACGCCGCCGCTTCCCGACGGCTCCCTGAACGGACCTGTCTTCGTCGGTCGCCAGCTCAGCAGTGATCCGGCCTCCGGCAGCCTGTACCGGATCTTTGTTGCCGCCGAGTCGTCGAAATACGACATCTCCGCACGCCTGATCGGCAAGGTCAGCGCCAACCCGCAGACCGGACAGCTGACCACGATCTTCGACGACGGGCCGCTGGGCAGCGTTTCGATCCCAGGCCTGCCACAGGTGCCGTTCAAGGCCTTCCGGCTGACGCTGGACGGCGGCGCGAAAGCGGCTTTGACCACTCCGCCCACCTGCGGCCCGAACTCAACCAGCAGTCGACTCGTCCCATGGTCCTCGGCGCAGGGCACGGGTCCGTCGGGCTCTTCGGAAGGCCCCTCGACGGATCCGCCGGCAGGTCCCTCCTCCAACTTTGCGCTCAGCGCCCTCCCCGGCGGTGGCAGCTGTCCGAAGACGCTCGCGGAGCGGCCGTTCGGGCCCGGCTTCAGCGCGGGAACCGACAGCCCGACGGCGGGCGCCTTCAGCCCGCTGAGCACGGATGTCACGCGATCGGATGGCGAGCAGGAGTTGAAGGGCGTCGATGTCCACCTGCCGCCGGGCCTGACCGCGAAGCTGGCAGGCGTCAGCTACTGCCCGGAGGCGGCGATCGCCGCTGCGGCTGCGAACAGCGGTCTGGCCGAGGCAGCCAGTCCGAGCTGCCCGGCGTCCAGCCTGATCGGCAGCGCATCTGTGCTCAGCGGCAGCGGCCCGGCGCCCCTCTCGATCGAGGGCAAGGTCTTCCTCGCAGGCCCCCATCAAGGGGCTCCCCTGTCCCTGACAGTCGTCACCCCCGCCACGGCCGGGCCTTTCGATCTCGGCTCGGTTGTGGTGAGGGTGGCGCTGTTCGTGGACCGCGAAACGGCGCAGGTCACAGCGGTCTCGGACCCGATCCCCCACGTCTACGGCGGCGCCCTGCTCGACATCCGCTCGATCGTCGTGCGGCTCGACCGGCCGGAATTCTCGCTCAACCCCACGAACTGCTCGCCGATGGCGGTTGGGGGGACGCTGCGCGGCGGGGGGGCGAATCCCGCAGACCCCGCGGCGTTCACCGCCCTCGGTGCGTCCGCTCCATTCCAGGTGAGCGGCTGCGAGAAGCTCGGCTTCGCGCCGAAGCTCTTCCTGCGGCTCTTCGGCGCGATGCGGCGAGCGAGGAACCCGAAGCTACGCGCGGTCTTCATGGCCCGTGGCGGCGATGCCAACACCGCCCGGGCCGCGGTGACCCTGCCGCGCTCGCTGTTCCTCGACCAGGCCAGCATCTCGCGGGTCTGCACCCGCCAGCAGTACGACGCCCACGATTGTCCGAGGAACTCGATCTACGGCCACGCACGGGCCTTCACGCCACTGCTCGACGATCCCCTCGAAGGCCCCGTCTATCTGCGCTCCTCCGACAACCCCCTGCCTGACCTGGTCGCCTCGCTGCGCGGCCAGGTGGACATCGACCTGGTCGGTCGGATCGACAGCCTCAATGGGCGGATTCGGACCACGTACGACGCCGTCCCGGACGTGCCGGTCTCCAGGTTCCTCCTCACCATTCGGGGCGGCGAGCAGGGCCTGCTCACGAACTCCCGCAACCAGTGCTCGAGGCGGCACCGCCGAAGCCGCCGCATGCTGCGCGCCGTTGCCCGGATCAAGGGCCAGAACGGCAAGAAGGCCAACCAGCGCCCGAAGGTTCGCCGGGCGTGCCGCAAGGCCAACCGCATGAGCAGGCGGCATCGGGGGCACAGCAGGCGCCGTTAGGCGAGTGCCTCGGTGCGACCGACGCGTCTACGTCGGCTGTGCGGTCGGGCGGACCAGGATCTCGTTGACGTCGACACCGGGTGGCTGCTCGAGTGCGAACATCACCGCGCGCGCAATGTCGGAATCTCGCAGTGCCCAGTCTCCGGGCCGGTTGTCGAAGAAGGGCGTATCGGTCATGCCGGGCTCGATCAGGGTCACCTTGACCGCGTGGTTGTCGTGCATCTGGCGCAGCTCCGCGCGCAGCGCCTCGCCGATCGCCGTGGCGGCCCACTTGGTGGCGGAGTACAGAGAGCCGGGCAGTGCCCGCCGGCCCGCCACCGAGCTGGTGATGAGGAAGTGCCCGTCGCCGCGCTCGAGCAGGTGGGGGAGGGTGGCGCGAACTGTCAGCGCGACGCCATACACGTTCGTGAGGACCATCGCGTGCCAGTGCTCGACCGACTCCTCGAGGAAGCCGCGCGTCGCCCCGAAGCCCGCGTTGGCGAAGACGGCGTCGATGCGCCCGAAGCGCTCGAGGCCCGTTGCCGTCAACGCCTCCACCTGGTCCCACTCGGTGACGTCGCAGCGCACGGCAACCGCCCGCCCCTCGCCGCCGAGCTCCTCGACCAGCGCGTTCAGCGGCTCCAGCCGTCGCGCCGCGAGCACCAGCCGATGCGTCTCGGCGGCGGCGCGCGCCGTGGCCGCGCCGATTCCGCTGCTCGCTCCGGTGATCAGCAGGACCGGGTCGTTGGGATCGCTTTTCGCCATCGACGTCATATTCGCACCTCGCAGGCCCGGCCACCTGCCCTTGCGATAATCCCCGGCTCGTGGATCCCGGCCGCAAGCGAAAGATCCGGCTCGTGGTCGCCCTCAGCGCGGCGGTCCTGCTTGCCGGGGCGCTCGTCTACACGTCGTTCAGCGCTTCCACCGAGGCGAAGCAGCCATCGCAGCTCTTGGGTGTCTCCTCGGGTGGCAGCTATGAGTTGACGGGCAGGGTCGTCAAACGCTCGGTCCGCCATGACGGTGACCGGCTGCGTTTCCGCATCGCCGACCGCGACAACCCCCGCGCGAGCATCCCGGTCACCTACAGCGGCACCGTGCCCGACCCCTTTCGCGGCGGTCGCGAGATCGTTCTCACCGGTGCGGTGGAGGACGGCGTCTTCGTCGGGGAACGCGACACGCTGATCACCAAGTGCCCCTCCAAGTTCACGGCCTCGAATGACAGCTAGCGCGGGCAGCGTCGCGCTGGTGCTCGCCTTCCTCGCCGCGCTGGCGGCGGGAGCCATGGCGCTGGCGGGCCGCAACGGCCAGCGCCGCTGGGTCGACCGCTCTCGCCGCGCCGTCTACGCGACGTGTGGGCTGCTCACCCTCTGCGTCGTGCTGATCGAGATCGCCTTTGCCACCGATGACTTCTCCCTCAACATCGTTCAGCAGCACTCCTCGATCGAGACGCCCTCCTTCTACAAGCTGGCGGCGATGTGGTCGAGCCAGGAGGGCTCGCTGCTGCTCTGGGCGTGGGTGCTTTCGATCGCCGCCTCGGTGGCGCTCTATGCGACGCGGAACACGTTGCGCGAGGTCCTCCCCTATGCGACCGCAGTGCTGGCGGGCGTGGCCGCCTTCTTCACGGGGCTGATGCTGTTCGCCGGCGGCGTCAGCCCGTTCGCGACGCTCAGTCCGGTCCCGGCCGACGGTGTCGGCCTCAACCCGCTGCTGCAGCACCCGAGCATGATGATCCACCCGCCGATGCTCTACTCGGGGTACGTGGCCTTCACGGTCCCCTTCGCCTTCGCGATCGGTGCGCTCATCACCCGCCGCCTCGACGCCACCTGGATCCGCGCCACCCGCCACTTTGCGCTGATCGCCTGGGCCTTGCTCGGCCTCGGCCTGCTGCTCGGCGCTCGCTGGTCCTACAGCGAGCTGGGCTGGGGCGGCTACTGGGCCTGGGACCCGGTCGAGAACGCCGCCCTCATGCCCTGGCTGATGGGCACGGCCTTCCTGCACTCGATCATGGTCCAGGAGAAGCGGGGGATGCTGAAGGTCTGGAACGCCTGCCTGATCGTCGCCACCTTCAGCCTGGCTCTGCTCGGCACCTTCCTGGTGCGCTCCGGCGTCCTGCAGTCGATTCACGCCTTCGGCGACAGCACCGTGGGGCCCTACATCCTCGGCCTGATCGCGGTTGTGCTGATCGGGTCGGCAGCGCTGATCGTCTCGCGGGCGGACGACCTGCGCTCCGAGAAGCGGATCGACTCGCTCGCCTCCCGCGAGGCGGTCTTCCTGGTCAACAACCTGTTGCTCGTTGCGCTCTGTCTGACGATCTTCTGGGGGACCTTCTTCCCGCTGATCTCGGAGCTGTTCACTGGCGAGAAGGCGTCGCTGGCCGCGCCCTGGTTCGACCGCTACACCACACCGCTGGCGATCGGGCTCGTGCTCTTCACCGGGATCGGTCCGCTGCTCGCCTGGCGGCGGGTCAGCTGGGCGGTGGCGAAGCGGGTCTTCCTGCCGCCGGCGATCGTGGCTGTCGCGGTGGGGGTGGGGCTGGTGTTGCTCACCGACGCAGCCAGCTCACCGTGGGCGCTTGCCCTGTTTGTCTTTGCCGCCTTCGCCCTCACCGGCCTGGCGCAGGAGTTCTGGCGCGGGGCTTCGGCTCGCCGCTCGCTGAGCGGCGGCTCGATGGCGGCGGCCCTGCTGGCGGTCACCTCGCGAAACCGCCGCCGCTACGGCGGATACATCGTCCACGCCGGCGTCGCGGTGCTGCTGATCGGGGTTGCGGCCTCCTCCAGCTTCCAGACCAAACGCGATGTGACACTGCGTCCCGGGGAGAGCGCTGCGGTGGACGGGCGAACCGTCACCTACAGGCACCCGACCGTCAGTGTCAACGGCGAGGCCTCGACGTTCGGCGCGGTGCTCGACGTCGAAAAGGACGGCAAGCCCTTCACCGTGCTGCGCCCCAGCCGCCGCTACTTCCGCCCGACCGGTGTGCCGACTCCGACAATCGGCAGCCTCTTCGACGGTGAGGCGACCAGTGAGGTGGGGTTGAAGGCGGGTCCCGGCAGCGACCTCTGGGTTTCCGTGTCTCCCAACATCGCGGCGGTGCGCCGCGCCGCGCGCGCCGCCGATCGTGGGTTCCGGGCCTGCCTTCGCGGAGCGCCGGGCACACCGCCCGAGTGCCGGGCGGTGTCGAGGCTGATGCGCGCAGCCGCGGCCAACCCGCGGTTGCGCGCATGCTGCCTCCGCCCAGATCCAGGCGCTGCAGGCGGCGACCGCGGAGCGCTTGGCGAGGGGCTATCGAACCGACGACGTGCCGGCGACGTTTCGCGTCATAGTCGACCCACTCGTGACGTGGATCTGGATCGGCGGCCTGATTGCCCTGGCCGGGGCCCTGCTTGCCGTCTGGCCGGCGCGCCGGGCGCGCCGCGCGCCGGTGGCCGCCTCCGAGCTGGAGGCGCTGAAGGAAGCCAAGTATCGCGAGATCCGCGACGCCGAACTGGACCACGCGGCGGGCAAGCTCTCCGACGAGGACTTCGCGCTGCTCGATGCCGAGCTGCGCGGCGAGGCGGTCGAGATCCTCGACGGCGCCAACGGCAACGGCCGGGCGGCCGGGCCGGGGCAGCGGGCGCCCAAGTCGGGGCGAACGCCCACCGAGCCCGTTTAGGTCGTCGACCCCGAAATTCCGACTCAGGACGCTAGATCTTCAGCAGCACCAGGGTGTTGACCACGAAGAGGACCGCGAAGAAGATCGTGGCGCGATCCAGGTTGCGCTCGACCATCGAGCCGCCGCCGAAGGAGCTGCCCCCGCCGCCGATCCCGAAGGCGCCGGACAGCCCGGCGTCTTTCCCGGAATGCAGGAGCACGAGAAAGATCACAACGACGGCGATGATCACCTGAATCACTGCGAGGACCGTGTACACGGGCGGGATGGTAGCGAGCGAGCCGTCTCGAGGCGGTGGGAGGGCTCGTGGTCCGGCAATGGCGAGCGCTCACGGTCTGGTGCTGACGACAGCCGGGGCATGTACTGTTGTGCTGGTTGACAAAGATCGTTACTTTGTTAACCAAGCAGACGGAATCCGGTTATCTGACAAGGAGAAGAGTCCACCGATGGAGGCAGCGACGCAGGTCCCTGCAGTCGAGTCTGAGCTGAACCCCGCCACCTGGCGCGACCCAAAGCGCTATGCGTGGCTGCTGGGGCTGATCGTGCCGTTGCTTCCCTTCCTCGCCTGGGGCCTGGTCACCCTGACCGGGCTTGGCGTCTTCTGGTTCTACGGCCCGATCCTCGTCTTTGTGATCTTCCCGCTGCTCGACGTGGCGATCGGCATGGATGCCGAGAACCCGCCCGACAGCATCATCAAGTGGCTGGAACAGGATCGCTACTACCGCTGGTGCACCTACGTTTTCATCCCGGTCCAGTATGCGGGGCTCGTCTTCGCGTGCTGGCTCTGGGCCGAGGGCGGGCTCTCGACCGTCGACAGCATCGGCCTCGCTCTGACGATGGCGATGGTGAGCGGGATCGCGATCAACACCGCCCACGAGCTCGGCCACAAGCGCGCCAACGTGGAGAGGTGGCTGAGCAAGATCGCCCTCGCTCAGAGCGGCTACGGGCACTTCTTCATCGAGCACAACCGCGGTCACCACGTTCGCGTCGCGACGCCCGAGGACCCGGCCAGCGCCCGCCTCGGGGAGAGCTTCTGGGCCTTCCTGCCGCGCACCGTCGCCGGCAGCTTCCGCTCCGCCTGGGGGCTGGAGCGCACGCGGCTCGGCCGCATGGGCCGCTCGCCCTGGTCGATCCACAACGACATCCTCAACGCCTGGGCGATGACGATCGTCCTCTTCGCCGCCCTGGTTGCGGTGTTCGGGTGGGTCGTCCTTCCCTACCTGCTGATCCAGGCGGTGTTCGGCTTCAGCCTGCTGGAGGTCGTCAACTACCTGGAGCACTACGGCCTGCTGCGCCAGAGGCGCGAGGACGGCCGCTACGAGCGCTGCCGCCCCGAGCACAGCTGGAACAGCAACAACGTCGCCTCCAACGTCCTCCTCTACCACCTGCAGCGCCACAGCGACCACCACGCCAACCCGACCCGCCGCTACCAGGCGCTGCGCCACGTCGACGAGGCGCCGCAGCTCCCCACCGGCTACGCGGGCATGATCCTGGTTGCCTGGGTGCCGCCGCTCTGGCGCCGCGTCATGGACCACCGCCTGCTAGATCACTACGGGGGTGACGTGATGCGTGCCAACGTCGCGCCGCGTGCGCGCGGAAGGGTGATTTCCCGCTACGGAGCCGCGACCTCGTGAGCGCCTGGCGCTGCCCCGGTTGCGGCTACGTCTACGACGAGGAGGCCGGACATCCTCGCGAGGGCTTCCCGCCGGGGACCCGATGGAGCGACGTGCCCGACGACTGGCACTGCCCCGACTGCGGTATCTACGACAAGGTGGACTTCGAGGCGGCCGAATGAGCGCGCCTGCGCTGTCAGGCGCTCCGGCCGGCGGGACGGCGACGGCTCCCGAGCGAGCCCCCTATCCGGTTGCCGCCCGCAGGCTGCTCCGCGAGACGCTGTTCGGCGCGGCGCGCGACCACCTTCAGCAGCGCGCCTGGTCGGAAATCACGATGGCGGACATCGCCAGCTTGGCGGGCGTCAGCCGCCAGACCCTCTACAAGGAGTTCGGCAGCCGCGACGAGTTCGCGCAGGCATTCGTGATCAACGAGGGCGAGCGGTTCTTCGAGGGCGTCGAGGCGGCGGTCCGCGAGCATCTCGACGATCCCCACGCGGCTGTCTCAGCCGCTCTGGGAGTGTTCCTTCGCACCGCCGGGGAGGACCCGCTGGTCCGTATTCTGATCAGCGACGACGGCACCGGCGGCATGCTTCCCTTCGTCACGACTCAGGGCATGCCCGTCGTCCAGTGGGCTTCCGGCCGCCTCACCTCGGTCATCGAGGAGTGCTGGCCGCAGGCCAGGGCGAAGGACGCCAACCTGCTCGCGGAGTCCCTCGTCCGACTTGCGATCAGCTATGTAACCGCGCCCGGCGACTCCCCCGAGGCAACCGCCGCGCGGGCAAGCGAGCTTCTCGGCCCGTTCATCGACCGGGCGCTGGGAACGCCCTGAGGCTGAGCTCGGCCAACCAGCTTGTGCCGCGCACTAGCGTTCCTCCCCTCTTGCCTCCAGCAGACTTGCGTCGGCGCGCGCAATAAGGGCTCCAAGCGTGTCGCCATCCTCCAGGGTTGCCAAACCAACTCCGAAGGAAACGCTCGGATCGAGCCTGGCGAGGTCCAGCTGTGCTTCCGCGACTCGACGATGGGCCTCCTCCAGGCTGGTGCCGGAGACCGCGCAGACGAACTCATCGCCGCCCCATCTAACGATCGGGTCGTAGGAGCGCAGCCTCGCTCGGATTGCGGAAATGACCTCGCGCAGCACCCGATCGCCGGCATCGTGACCCATACGGTCATTGGTTTCCTTGAGGTTGTCGATGTCGATGAAGAGCAGCGTCATCTTCCCCTTCGCGCGTCGGGCGCGCTTCATCTCGTGGCGCAGAAGCACTTCACCCATGCCCCGGCGATAGCCTCCAGTCAACTCGTCGAGGTTGGCGCGCTGTAGCTCCGCCTGGAGCAACTCGCGATCCCGGGATGCCGCCTCGCGGTCTCTTTCTGCCCGCTCACGGTCCTCGGCAGCCTTGGTGCGCGCGATCGCGGCACGCTTTCGCGCCCGTCGAGCTGCTTCGAGTGCCTTCTTGGCACGGGGATCGCCGTCCTCAAGATCGCGGGCCAACTGCTCGGCTTCCCGATCGGCGCGATCCGCGGCCCGGTCGCGCTCTGTGGCCGTCTCATCGCGACGACGTGCGATTTCGTCGCGGTGCGCGGCCCGCTCATCGCGCTCGCCGGCGATTTCCGCCCTGACTGAGGTCGCGTCGGCGCGGGCCTGCGTACCCTCCTCTCGCTCGGTCATCGCCGTTTCGTGGGCGCGCGACCGGGACACGTCGTCTCCCGACTGGCCTCGGAACTCCCTGTCGGAGACGGCCTGGTCTCGATCTGAAGCAGCCTGATCGGCGTTAGCCGCCTCTTGCTCTCGCTCGGCAGCGGTCTGATCAGAATCGGCAGCGGTCTGATCCGAATCAGAGGAGGTCTGGTCGGTATCTGAATCGGCTTGATCCGCTTCCCGTCGAAAGGCAAGCCACCATTTTGATCTAGGCACTACCTTCAGAATAACGCTCCAAATTACCTCGACGAGATCAGGGCAACCTCGACGAGATCAGGGCAACCCTCGACGAGACCAGGGCAGCGAGCCTCGCCCAGTCTCCTGCGGGAGGAAGAAGAAGGCGTCGCGGAGCGCGTACAGGAGGCGACCCCGAACCTTTGTGGCACCGCTTCCGCATCGAAGCTGGCGGCCACCGATCCTGGAATGCGGCGAACGCGAAAACCCCCGGTTGACGGGGGTCTTCGATGCGGCTGAATGGAGTCGAACCATCACGTCCCGTTAGGGACACAAGGCCCTCAACCTTGCGCGTCTACCAGTTCCGCCACAGCCGCGTGGAGGGTGGTCGATTCTAGAGCCTGGTGCCGGTTGAGCGCGTTTGCGGAGTGCCGACGCCCGGTCCAGAAGCACGGCTCCCGTGGCGCGCGACAGCGTGGGGGAGACGCTGCGCAACCGGCGGTGGCTTGCATGCGTCCGGATCAGGCGGTAGCCTGCGAACAGGTGTTCGAACAACGAGATGCCGCTGCGCTGACGAGGAGGATCGCTCGGTGGACCTGGACCTGACCAAGAGGCAGAAGGAGATCTTCGATTTCATCCGCCGCTACGCGGCGAAGACCGGCTACCCGCCGACCGTGAGGGAGATCGGCAAGGCGGTCGGGCTGCACTCGTCTTCGACCGTTCACGCCCATCTCGCCAACCTCGAGAAGATCGGCCTGCTGCGTCGCGACCCCTCGAAGCCGCGGGCGATCGAGCTCCTCTTCGGCAAGGCCAAGAAGACGATCCTGCCCGATGGCTCCGGGTTGCCGCTGGTCGGCCATGTCGCCGCCGGCGAGCCGATCCTCGCCGAGGAGAACATCGAGGAGTACATCGAGGTCCCCGACGTGATCGGCGGTGAGGACGGCGACTACGTCCTGCGGGTGCGCGGCGAAAGCATGAAGGGCGCCGGCATCTTCGAGGGCGATTACGTGATCATTCGTCCCGCGGAGGAGGCCGATGACGGGGAGATCGTCGTGGCTCTGATCGGCGACGAGGCCACCGTGAAGCGCTTCTACCGCGAGGCCGACCACATCCGGCTGCAGCCGGAGAACGAGGCAATGGAGCCGATCCGCACAACCGACGCCGCGATCCTCGGCCGCGTGGTCGGTGTTCTCCGCAAGGTCTAGTTTCATCGCGGCCTTGCAGGGTTGCGGTGGGCCGCTTGCGAGCTACCATGGACTTGCGGGCCGAGCGACCGCGGGGGGAGAGAAAACCCCTCGAGGAAAGTCCGGACTCCACAGGGCGAGGGCGGTGGGTAACGCCCACCCGGGGAAACCCGCGGGAAAGTGCCACAGAAACACACGGCCGATGGCGCGGCCACACGTGAGCCGCGTACAGGCAAAGGTGAAATGGTGCGGTAAGAGCGCACCGGCGTCGCGGTGACGCGGCGGCCAGGCAAACCCCGCCCGGAGCAAGGCCAAACAGGACCGTCGACCCTGCCCGGCGAGGTCCAGGTGGGCCGCAGGGCCGCCTCGGCGGCCCCTCGGGGCTCAGGCCCCGGTGAGATAGATGGTCGCTCACGACAGGATCCGGCTTACAGGCCCGCTAATGGAGAGGCCCCCGCAAGGGGGCCTCTCCAAGTCACCCCCCGCCCACGACCGGCCCGGTCGATTTCAGCCTGAATCCTGGCCGCGGCTTCATTGGGGATACACAAATTCCGTCTTAGCGTTTGCTAATGTGGCGCCACTTCCGCTGAATCTCCGCCTACATATCGCGGGGAGCGGGGGACCCACTGACTGGGGCGAATCGCCGGCTTCTGCCGCGTAGCGCAGCTCTTCCAGCGCGAGCCCGACAGCTAACCCCGCAAGCGTTTGGAAAGAGAATGAAGGCAGGCAGGAACCGCCTTGGGCGGAAAGATCACCCACGATGGGGGCGCATGGCGAACAGGCGCTCACCGTGGCGTGCGCGCGGGGCGGCGCTTCTGCTGAGCGCCGCGTCGGTGGCGGCGGTTGCTGCTCCGGCGCAGGCGCTGACCGGGGGTGCGTCGACGCTCACCGCCGGCGCTGATTCCGGACTCGCCTTCAGCCCGGTGCACTCGGCTCGCGCCACCTGGTACGGGCCCGGTTTCTACGGAAGCCACACGGCCTGTGGCCAGGTGCTTCGGCCACAGACGATCGGTGTCGCACACCGGCGGCTGCCTTGCGGGACCGCGGTCAGGTTTCTCTACCGCGGGCAGCAGGTGGTTGCCCGGGTGATCGATCGCGGGCCCTACGCTCGGGGCCGGACCTGGGACCTGACAAACGGCGCTCGCAGGGCTCTTGGCTTCAACGGCTCGGGCCTGGTCCGGTACGCGGTCGCGCTGAAAGACTCAGGACACTAGCGCCGTCCGGCAGCCGGCCATACGGCTACTCTTCGCTCCGCGAAGCACGTTGTCAACGAAAGGAGCACGGGCATGACGAGTTCGTCGCGCGGGGGTTTCGCTGTGCATTTGACCGGGAAGCGCGGTCGGCTGGTGGTGACCCTGGCGCTTGCCTCCTGCCTTTCGATCCTGACCGCGCTGACGGTGAGCGCGGGTGCTGCAACCAGCTCTCGCACCACGGTTGTGCTTGGTGGGACGTCAACAATGCCCGATCCCTCCTGCCCGGAGATGCCGTGCCAGGCGGTCGGCAGCGTGACCGGCTTCCAGGTGAGCACGAGCCAATCGACGCTTCCCTTCAAGGTGAAGCGGGACGGCAGGGTGAAGGCCTGGACTCTGACGCTGGCCCAGCCGACCAACTCGCAGCGCTCTTTCTTCAACGGATTCTTCGGCACGCCGCCCGAGGCGCGGCTGGCGATCCTTCGCCGCGTTCCGGGCACGAGCCCCCCGCGCTACAACCTGCGCCGCCAGGGATCGATCCACGTTCTGACCCCGTACCTGGGGCAGACGGTCCGGTTTGGGGCCTCGCTGAAGGTTCAGGAGGGCGACATCGTCGCGCTCACCATCCCAACCTGGGCGCCGGCGTTCGCCCAGGATCTCTCAGCGCGCGACGCCTGGCGAGCGAGTCGACTGCCGGGAGAGTGCACGAACACAACCGCGGTGCGCCAGGGGCAGCCGCAGCAACGACTGGGCAAGCGGGCAACCTACGGATGCCGTTACAGCACAGCCCGCCTGCTCTACACCGCCACCGTGGTTGAGGACTGACCAAAACCTCATTCCTCCGATCTCGCCGGCCTCTCCACTCCGCGGAGAGTCTCGCCGGTTTCGGCGGAATCAGGCGAAGAGGGTCGGGTACCCGACCCTCTTCGCCCTATGCCGCTGAGGGAAGGACGCGAGGCGTCGCCTGGTCCTTCGGCAGCGCCGCCGCCATGGCGATCAGACTCTGGAACTCGTTGAGCGCCAGGTGGGCGACCGCCTCGAGGATCTCCTCGTCCGTCCAACCGATCTCGCGGGCTTCCTCATGGAGGTGGTGGGGTGGATAGCCGCCGGCTTCGAGGGTCGCCTGCAGGTACTTGAGGAGCACGGCCTCCTTGGGGTCGGCGGACGTGAAGCTGCGTGCCCGGGACACCTCATCGAGGCCGAGGCCCACACGGCGTGCCGATTTCGCGTGCTGCGCGATGCTGTAGGAGTCGTCGCGATACTCGGCAACCGCCAGCGCGATCCGCTCGCGGGTCGCCCGCGGCAGGACGCCGCTGCGAAGCTCTGAGCGCATCCGTGTGTAGGCACGGAGAACGGCGGGAGCACCGGCCAGGACGCCGACGAACTTGGTCACCGCGCCACCGGCCGCCTGGATGCTCTTGAGCAGGGGGGCGCTCTCCTCAGGGGCCGTCAACTCGTCGTGGATATGGAATCTGCTGACTGCTGTTTTTACTGTCACATCGCTCACCGCCTCCGGGTCGGACTTGGCGGATCCCTCTTTACAGGGCGCTTAACGGGCCTTTGCTTTACTTTGAGCCAATAACTTACGCGAAGTAAGTTATACCTGGTTCGGGCTGGCCTTGCAAGCCCCAACCAGCTGCCGGGGGCCGCGGACCTGTCCGCCTCACCGGAATGCGACCCGTCGGTGACCTACCCGTATTACGGCGACTCGCACTCCTTCGGTCCACGTGGCCTATCGTTGCCAACTAGAGTCTGTTCGGAAAATCCGCGCGTGCGGCGGCGAGCGCCGAGCCATGCGGGGCAAGGAGGCAAGGAGGGCCGGTATGGCAGAGGACCCGAAAAGCGCCGCTGAGGTCGCTGAGATCGTCAAGGAGCGCAATGTTCGCTTCATCAGACTCTGGTTCACCGACGTTCTCGGCCAGCTGAAGAGCTTCTCGATCAACTCCTCCGAACTCGAGGACGCCTTCGACGGCGGCATGGGCTTCGACGGCTCCTCGATCACCGGCTTCAACCCGATCGAGGAGTCGGACATGATCGCCATGCCGGACCCCTCGACCTTCGCGCTCATCCCCTGGCGGCCCGAGGAGGAGAATGCGGTTGCCCGCATGTTCTGCGACATCAGGGTCCCCGGGGGCGATCCCTACGAGGGCGACCCGCGCTGGATCATGCGTCGCGCCCTGAAACGGGCCGAGGAGCTCGGCTTCGACGCCTACAACATCGGTCCCGAGCTGGAGTACTTCTACTTCCGGTCGGCCAATCCGGAGAGCGGAGTGCCCGAGGTCCTCGACGAGGGCGGCTACTTCGATCTGACCACGCTCGACGCCGGCTCCGACGTGCGCCGCGAGACGATCCTGGCGCTGGAGAAGATGGGCATCCACGTCGAGTACGCCCACCACGAGGTTGGCCCCTCCCAGCACGAGGTCGACATGCGCTACAAGAACGCGCTGCAGATGTCGGACGACTGCATGACCTACCGCATCGTCGTCAAGGAGTACGCGATGAAATACGGTTGGCACGCGACCTTCATGCCGAAGCCGCTGTTTGGCGAGAACGGCTCCGGCATGCACGTCCACCAGTCGCTGACCAAAGAAGGTAAGAACGCCTTCTTCGATCCCGAGGACCAGTACTACCTCTCGGCTACCGCGAAGGCCTTCATCGCCGGCCAGCTTCGCCATGCGCGCGAGATCTCACCGCTCTTCGCCCAGTGGGTCAACTCCTACAAGCGCCTCGTGCCCGGCTACGAGGCACCGGTCTACCTGGCCTGGTCGCGCCGCAACCGCTCCGCCCTGATCCGGGTGCCGCTGTATCACCCCGGCAAGGAGGGCGCGACCCGCGCCGAGCTGCGCTGCCCAGACCCGGCCTGCAATCCCTACCTCTGCTTCGCCGGCATGCTGCAGGCGGGGCTGGAGGGGATCGAGAAGGGCTACGAGCTGCCGGAGCCCATGGAGCAGAACCTCTACCACCTCTCGCCGGAGGAGCGTGCCCAGCGGGGGATCGAGGAGCTTCCCGAGACGCTTGGCGAGGCGATCGAGATCGCCGCGGACTCGGAGCTGGTGCTGAGGACGCTGGGCGAGCACACGTTCCGCCGTTTCATCGAGATCAAGCGGCAGGAGTGGGACGACTACCGCGTTCAGGTCACGCCGTATGAGATCGAGAACTTCCTGCCTGTCCTGTGACGGTGAGGAGGGGCACCCGACCCCTCTTGCCGGCGTCAGAGGAGGTCGGCGAGAGCTTGGGGGGACGTGACGGGGGCCTGGCAGGTGAAGTGCTCGCAGACATAGGCGGCGGGCTTGCCCTCGACCGTGGTGCGGCTCTTCATCAGCGGCGGAGTGGTTGTGCCCTCGGGAGCGCCCGCCAGCACGAGATGGGGGCGGAAGTCCGAGCGGACGACCGCGGCGAGCTCGGACAGCGGATCCACGGAGCCGGTGGTGCCTGCCGGCGCCACGAGGGCCACCTCCTCGGTCGGAGAGATTTGGAAATCGAGGGCGCGGAGGAGGTGGGCAAATGCGTTGGGTTGGCGCGGAGCCGCCTTGCCGAAGAGTCGCAGTACCCCGGCTGCCCAGTCCTCGTAGGCGCGCTCACCGGTGAGCGCGGCCAGGTGCAGCAGGCCCAGCGCTGCTGAGGAGTTCCCGGACGGGATCGGGTGGTCGGCGGCCTCCTTGCGGCGGGCGATCAGCGCCTCGTGGTCCCCGGAGGTCGAGTAGAAGCCGCCCCGCTCAGAATCGCCGAAGCGGTCGATCATCGCATCGGCAAGTACCTGGGCCTCCTCGAACCAGCGTGCCTCAAAGCTCGATTCATACAGCGTCAGCAGCGCCTCGAGCAGGAAGGCGTTGTCCTCGAGGTAGGCGTTCAGCCGTCCCTCTCCGGCCTTGTAGGTGCGCAGCAGGTGCCCCTCGGAGTCGCGCAGATCGCTCAGGATGAAGTCCGCACACTCGCGTGCCGCATCGAGGTAGTCCTTTCGCTTCAGCACCGCGCCGGCCTCGGCGAGGGCGGAGATCATCAGGGCGTTCCAGGACGTCAGCCGCTTGTCGTCGAGCCCCGGTCCGACACGACTCGCACGCGCCTCGGCAAGGGCCCTGCGCGCCTCGTGGAGCCCGTCGGGCTCGGGGGCGGTTGCACCGCCGGCTCGGTGCAGCACGTTCCCACCTTCGAAGTTGCCCGTTTCGGTGATGCCGTAGAAGTCGATGGCGGTTTGGGCCGTGTCGCCGAGAACCTCGCGAACCTGCTCGAGCGACCAGACGTAGAACCGCCCCTCCTCACCCTCGGAGTCGGCGTCGAGTGCTGAGAAGAAGCCGCCCTCCGGGCCCCGCATCTCGCTCAGCGCCCAGTCGAGCGTCTCCTCGCACACTCGCCGGTGACGCTCATGGCCGAGTGCCTGCCAGCCGTGCAGGTAGGCCCGAGCCAGCAGCGCGTTGTCGTAGAGCATCTTCTCGAAGTGGGGGATGAGCCAGCCGCCGTCGACCGAGTAACGGGCGAAACCACCGCCCAGCTGGTCGTAGATGCCCCCCGCCATCATCGCGTCGAGCGACACCTCGACCGCATCGGTGACGCCGCGGGCCAGCAGCAGCTCGAGCGCGGAGGCGGGCGGGAACTTCGGTGCTCCGCCGAACCCGCCGCGCTCCATGTCTGCCGCCCCCCGCAGCGCCTCGACGGCCTCGTTGAGAAGGCGGGCGCCGGGCGCCTCGCCAGCCGGCTCGATCCTGCCGATCGCGCCGAGCTGCGCCCGCGTTTGGGCGGCCCGCGCCCGCAGCTCCACGCGGCGGCTCCCGAACGCATCGAGGACCGCCTCCATCACCATCCGGAAGCTCGGCATCCCGCGGCCCTCGTCGGGCGGAAAGTAGGTGCCCCCGTAGAAGGGCACGCCGTCGGGATCGCAGAAGACCGTCAACGGCCAGCCGCCGTGTCCAGCCATTCCCTGCACGGCCTCCATATAGAGGGCGTCGACGTCGGGCCGCTCCTCGCGGTCGACCTTGACGTTGACGAAGTGCTCGTTCATGTAGGCGGCGGTCTCGGCGTCCTCGAAGGACTCCCGCTCCATCACGTGGCACCAGTGGCAGGCGGAGTAGCCAACGGACAGTAGGATCGGACGGTCCTGCTCGCGCGCCCGGGACAGGGCTTCGGCACCCCACGGATACCAATCCACCGGATTGTCGCAATGCTGCAGCAGGTAGGGGCTGGTCTCCTGTGCCAAGCGGTTCGCCATTTCCTCAGACTACCCAGGGGTGGCTGGAGGCCCACTATTGGACAGCACAGCTCGTTGAAAGTTGGTGGCAGTTTCGCAATTGGCAGTGCCCTCAGCTATGGCCCAACTCGCATCCGTCTACCTTCGATAGGTGGTCAGCAAGCGGTCCCCAGCACAGAGCGAGCCGGCTATTGACGCCGCACTGAAGAAGCTTGGCCCAGAAGACAGGGAGGTCGTGCTGGCGGCGCTGGCCCAGGCTGATCGGACGGAGGCCGAGCTCCGCTATCTCGCCGACCATGACTCGCTCACCGGCCTGCTCGACCGTCGTCGCTTCCGCGCCGAGTTGGACCAGTACGTCTCCTTCAGCGCCCGCTACGGAGGCCAGGGCGCGGTGATGATCATCGACATCGACGGGCTCAAGGTGGTCAACGACTCGCTGGGGCACCACGCCGGCGATCACCTGCTGCGCCGGGTCGCGGAGATCCTGCGCGAACGGGTTCGCGCCACGGACATCGTCGCCCGGCTTTCGGGCGACGAGTTTGCCGTCCTGATGCCTCAGACGGACACCGGTGGCGCCCTGCAGCTTGGCGAGGACCTGCGGGTGCAGATAGCGGAGAGCGCCCGGCCCGCCCCGGATGCCGAGTGCGCCACGATCAGCGTCGGCGTCACGATGTTCGGTGGCCAGCGGACGGCCGGCTCGGAGGCGGTGCTGGTCGCCGCCGACCAGGCGATGTACAGGGCCAAGGACGAGGGGCGTAACCAGATTGCGCTGTTTGATGATTCGAAAAATCCACAGCGCGCCCCGCAGCGCAACCAGACGACCGTGGCGAGGATCCGCGACGCCCTCACCCATGACCGTCTCAGCCTCTACACGCAGCCGATTCGCAGCCTCGAATCGGGTGGGATCGAGCGCTACGAGCTTTTGCTGAGGATGACAAGCGAGGAGGGCGAGCTGCTGCCTGCGGCGGCCTTCATCGAGGCGGCGGAGCGCTCCGGCATGGTCCAGGAGCTGGATCGATGGGTTATCGGTCGTGCCCTGGCCCTGCTTTCCGAGCGCGAGCGAACCGGCCAGCCGCTGTCGCTTCACGTCAATCTCTCCGGCGCTTCGATTGCCGACCTCTCCGTTATCGAGTTCATCGAACGGCGACTCGACGAAGGTGGCGCGGACCCGTCTCGGTGCACATTTGAGATCACCGAGACGGCAAACATCTGCGACTACGAGGCTGCCGCCGGCTTTGCCGACCGGTTGACGGACTTCGGTTGCCAGGTGGCGATCGATGACTACGGCGCCGGCTTCGGCCCGTTTCACTACCTGAAGAAGGTCCCCTTTGATCTGATCAAGATCGATGGGGCGTTTGTCCGCGACCTGCCGCGCAGCGATGCCGACCAGCTCACCGTGAAGGCGATCGTCGAGATTGCCCGCGGACTCGGCAAGACGACGATCGCCGAGTACGTGCAGGACGACACGACGACGCAGCTGCTGCGGGAATACGGCGTCGACATGGCGCAGGGCTTCCACCTGGGTCGCCCGGTCGCCCTCGCCGAGGCGTTGGCGGCTGCATAGAGGCTCGCGCCGCCTCCAGGTTCTTAGTTCTTCCAGCCTGACCGCGCCTCCCGCAGCTCGACCCGCTTCACCTTGCCGCTGGTCGTCTTCGGCAGCTCCGCGGCGAACTCGACGATGCGCGGGAACTTGTAGGGCGCTGTCTCCCGTTTGCAGTGCTCCTGCAGCTCGCGGACGAGCTCCTCGCCCGGTTCGCGGCCGCGGGGAACCACGATCGCGCGCACGACGGCGCCTCGCTCGGGATCCGGGGCGGCGACGGCGGCCGCCTCGGCGACCGCCGGATGCGAGAGCAGCGCCGACTCGACCTCGACCGGTCCGATCCGGTAGCCCGAGGAGATGATGATGTCGTCGTCGCGGCCTTCGAAGAAGAGGTGGCCGTCGTCGGTGGCGTGAACCAGGTCGCCGGTCTGCCACCACTCGCCGTCGAACCGCTCGCCGGTTAGGTAGGACGAGAAGAAGGTCGGGGAGGACGAGGCCCTGAGCTGGAGTTCTCCGTCCACGATCCGCACCTCCATGCTGGGCAGCGGCTTGCCCATCGATCCGGGGCGGACCGGCTCCCCTGCCAGGTTGCCCGTGATATGGCCGGTCTCGGTCTGCCCGTAGCCATCGGCTGGCTCCAGTCCCATCGCGTCGCGAAAGGCGGCGACGGTCTCCGCCCCCAGCTGCTCGCCGGCCGAGACCATGCGGCGCAGGGAGGGGAGGGGGCGCAGGGTGGTGCGCTTGGCGAGCATCCGGTACTCGGTCGGCGCCTGGCAGAGCACGTTGACGTCCAGCGATTCGGCGAGGTCAAGCCGCTGAGCGGGATCGAAGCGGCCCTCGTGGATGACCGCGGCGGCGCCGGTCAGCCACGGGGCAAGGAAGACGTTGCGGGCGGACTTCGACCACCCCGGCGCGGTCGTGCACCAGACGAGCTCGCCGGGGCGCGAGCCGAGCCAGTGCTGGGCTTGGATGCGCTGTCCGGTCAGGTAGCGGTAGGCGTGGACGACGCCGCGCGGCTCGCCGGTGGTGCCGGAGGTGAAGACGATCAGCGCGGGGTCCTCGGGTCCCATATCGGCGATCTGGACCGGCGCCTCCTGCGGGCGGTCCTCGTCGAGCGCGGCTGCGACCTCGGTCAGGGTCATGGCCCCGACCCCGTCGGGAAGCGCGTCGAGCAGCTCCTGGTCGGCGACGCACAGCACCGGTGCGGCGGCGCTCGCGCGCAGCTCCAGGTCGTGGCGGCGAAGCTGGGGGCTGCACGGCAGCGCCACGGCTCCCATCCGCCAGCAGGCGAGCAGCGAGAGCGCCCACTCGATCCGGTTGCCGACCAGCGTCATCACCACGTCCCCGCGCTTGACTCCCCGCGCCGCGAAGGCGCCGGAGAGCCCGGCGGAGCGGGCGATCAGCTCGCCGAAGTGCCAGTCGCGCCGGTTGCCCGCCGAATCGATTGCGACGATCCCCAGCCGCGAGGCGGGCGAGCGCTCCATCACTTCCTCGATGAAGTTCACGGGCAGCAGTCTGTCGCAGCACGCACGCTCCTTGCCTGCCGACGGGACGGAAATGCACCCATACGGTGCGAAATCGTCCCGTCGGCGGGAAACTCAGCGCAGTTCCGAGGAGCTCTTGCCGAGCAACTGGCGGGCGACGATCAGCAGCTGGATCTGCTGGGTGCCCTCGAAGATGTCGAGGATCTTCGCGTCCCGCGCCCACTTCTCGAGCAGCTCGTTCTCGGTGTAGCCGGCGCTCCCGCACAGCTCGATGCAGCCGAGCGACACGTCGACGCAGGTGCGGCCGGCCTTTGCCTTGGCCATCGAGGCCTGCAGCGAGTTCGGCCTGCCGTTGTCGGCCATCCAGGCGGCCTGCAACGTCTGCAGACGCGCCGCCTCGTAGTCGGCCTCCAGCTCGAGGAAGCGGGCGACGGCGGCCGGCTGGGAGAGCGCCGGCGCCGCGTAGTCGATCTCGACGCCCGCCTCCGCCAGGCGCTCCCGGGTCTCTTCCAGGGAGGCGCGCGCCACGCCGACAGCCATCGCGGCGACCAGCGGCCGGGTGTTGTCGAACGTCTGCATCGCCCCGCCGAAGCCCTGCTTGACGTCGATCTCGGGGCTCCCCAGTAGTGCGTCCTCCGGCACGCGGCAGTCCTGCAGCGTGAAGTTGGCCGTATCGGAGGCCCGGATCCCGAGCTTGTGCTCCAGGCGGTCGAGCTTCAACCCAGGGTTGTCGCGCTCGACGATGAACGACTTGATTGCCGCGCGCCCCTTGGAGCGGTCGAGCGAGGCCCAGACGACGATCAGGTCGGCCCGGTCGCCCGAGGTGACGAAGATCTTCTCGCCGTTCAGCACATACTCGTCGCCGTCCAGCTCGGCGGTGGCCCGGATCGCGGCGGAGTCCGAGCCGGCTTCCGGCTCGGTTATTGCCATCGCGGCCCATTTGCCGCCGTAGTGCTCGAGCTGCTCCTCGGTCGCCACGGAGGCGATCGCCGAGTTGCCGAGGCCCTGGCGCGGCATCGAGAGCAGCAGGCCGACATCGCCGCAGCAGAGCTCGATGATGCTCAGCACCGTGGAGAGGTTGGAGCCATTGCGGTTGCCGCCCTCGCCGTTGTCGTTCGACGTGCGGCGCACGCCGGCGGCGCCGGCACCGCTGTCTGAGCCCTCGTTCATCCCGTCGATCAGCGAGGCGAGCATGTCGAGCTCTTTGGGGTAGGCGTGCTCGGCCAGGTCGTACTTGCGCGAGATCGGGCGGAAGACCTCGTTCGCGACCTGATTGGCCTGGCTGACCAGCGGCTTGAACTTCTTGGGTGTCTCGAGGTTGATCATCGGTCTTCTTCGCTCGCCCTCAGACGAGCAGGGCGCCCTCCATCACGCCCGCTGCGCGGAGATCGCGGTACCAGCGCTCGACCGGATGCTCCTTGACGTATCCGTGACCGCCGAGCAGTTGAACGCCTTCGGACCCGATTTGCATCGCCTTCGCGGCGCAGAGCCGGCGCGCCAGCGCCGCCTCGCGGGCGAAGTCGCTGCCCTGGTCTGCGCGGCTTGCCGCGCGGTAGGTGGCCAGCCGCATCCCGTCGGACTCGATCGCGATGTCGGAGACGGCGAATGCGACGGCCTGGCGGTTGGAGATCGGCTCGCCGAAGGCGGTGCGCTCGTTGACATAGGGGATGACGTAGTCGAGCACGGCCTGCGCGGTGCCGACCGCGAGCGCGCACCAGGCGATCCGCGCTCGCTGGACGCACTCGAGATAGGGACCCCGCTCGCCCTCGCCGAGCAGCGCGCCGGACGGCAGCCGGACGCTCTCCAGCAGCAGCCTGCCGGTCGCGGCGGGCCGCAGGCCCATTGCGGGCTCCGGTTCGACCGCGAGCCCCGATGCGGCGGACTCGACCACAAACAGCGCCGGCCCGTCCCCGTCCATCTCTGCGGCGACGAGGAAGAGCTCGCAGTCCGCGGCCCGGGCGACCAGCGACTTGACGCCATCGAGCACCCAGTCCTCGCCGTCGCGATGAGCCCGAGTTTCGAGCTTCAGGGGGTCGAACAGCGGTTTCGGCTCGAGAATTGCAAGGGCAGCCGCGGGGACGTCCTCACCGGTGAACGAGGGCAGGTAGGTCGCCTCCTGGTCGGCGCTGCCCCAACGGCCGATGGCCGTCGCGACGGCGCCCGGGGCGAGGGCGGCGTAGGCGATCCCCATGTCCCCGTGAGCGAGCGCCTCGCCGATCAGCGCGCTGGTCACCGCCGCCTGCTCGTGGACGACGCCGCCGAGCTCCTCGGGGACGCCGAGCATGTTGATCCCCAGCTCGTTTGCCTGGGCGAGGAGCTCGGCGGGCGTCGCGCAGTTGGTGTCGGCCTCCGGGGCGGCCGGTCGCACCTTCTGCTCGGCGAAGTCGCGGACCGCGTCCTGGAACATCTCCTGCTCCTCGTCGGGGGTGATGTCGAAGAGGCCGCGGGGCTTACCGGTCGCCTGGCGAGCGGGTTTCGCCAGTTTCTGGGCCGCCTTGAACGTGCGACCGGCGGCCGTGGCGGAGCGGAAGCTGTTCTTTGCGGTCCGGAAGAGCGCTCGCTCGAGCGGCTTGCGGATGCGAATCCGGTCGAGCAGATCGGAGCCCGCCAGGCGGTTGAGGGCCCGCAGGCCAAAGCCCATGCCACGTTCGGCTATTCCCTTGTCGGTGCGGTTCACCTTGCCTTCCCCCTCGTGTTTCTCTGCTTGGCGTCGACCGCCCGCAGGCGGCCGTCGAGATGTTGCGTGTGTCGCTTCGCGTCGCGCACCGCGAACGCGAGGTCCTCGCCCCGCTGTGCGACGCCGAACTCGACGCGCGCCGGCAGCAGGATGGGCTTGCGGAAGCGGACATCGACGGCAAAGCCGTCGGGCAGGCGGTTCTCCAGCGCCGCGAGGCAGCGCGCCTCGGTCCACATGCCGTGGGCGATGGCGCTCGGGAAGCCGAGGGGCTTGGCGGTGAGCGAGTGCATATGGATCGGGTTGCGGTCTCCCGAGACGGCGGCGTAGCGGCGCCCGAGGTCCCCGCCGAGGCGCCACTCGGCGCTGCGGGCGATGTCGCCCTCGTCTGCTGAGGGGCCGTACCCCGTCCAGCCCGAGCCTTGCGTGCTCTCGCCGCCCTTGCCGCCGCCTGTCTGGGATGCCCCCGCCTTGTCCCCGCCCTTGCCGCGGCGCAGCATCGTGCTGACCTCCTCCCAGGCCTTCTGCCGGCCTGTCCACGCCTCCGTGACGAGAGTGAAGGTCACACCGCGTGGGTGAGGCTCGAGCTTGGTCGGGCGGACGCGCAGCTGCAGCTCCTCGTCGAAGCCGATCCGCCGGTGCTGGACGATTCGGTTCTCGATGTGGACCAGGCCCACCGCGCCGAAGGGGAAGCTGCCATCGGCCATCACCGCCATGTGCAGCGGGAAGGCGAGCACGTGGGGGTAGGTGGGGGGGAGGTGGTCGCGCAGCAAGAAGCCGCACACCCTGGCGTAGGCGGCGACCGCCTCGGGATCGGGTTGGACGCCGGGAAGCTTCAGCTCGAGGTCGGGGACCTCCTTGCCGCGGCCCGGGATGAAAGGCAGCAGAGAGGCGCCGGGGATGAGGGGTGCGGCCGCCCTGGCATAGAGGGGCAGGATGCTTGGCGGGCTGTCGAGGGTTCGCGTCCTCATCAGGCACCCAGCAGGCTCTGGCCGCAAACTCGCACGACGTTGCCGTTGACGCCGGTTGACGCCGGGCTTGCGAACCAGGCGACGGTCTCGGCGACGTCGACCGGCAGACCGCCCTGCGACATGCTGTTCATCCGCCGCCCGGCTTCGCGTATTGCGATCGGCATCCTCGCCGTCATCTGCGTCTCGATGAAGCCGGGCGCCACCGCGTTGATGGTCGCGCCGCGCTCCGCGAGCTCGGGCGCCAGCGCTTCGATCATCCCGATCACGCCGGCCTTCGAGGTGGCGTAGTTGGTCTGGCCGGAGTTCCCCGCGATGCCGCTCATCGAGGAGACGCAGACGATGCGCCCGTTCTCATTCAGGAGGCCGCGGGAGAAGAGTTCGTCGTTCACGCGCTCCTCGGCGGAGAGGTTGACCTCCATCAGCGACGTCCAGCGCTCCTCTGGCATCTTCGCGATCGTGCGGTCGCGGGTGACGCCCGCGTTGTGGACGACCACGTCGACACCGTCGGTCAGCTCGTCGGCGATCCTGGCCGGTGCGTCCGCGTCGGTGATGTCGAGCTCGATCATCCCGGCACCGAGGCGCTTCGCAACCTCGTTCAGGTCGTCGGAGAGGGCCGGGACGTCGAGCAGGATGAGGTGCGCTCGGTCGCGGTGCAGGGTTGTCGCGATCGCCTCCCCGATTCCGCGGGAGGCGCCCGTGACCAGAACGGTCCTGCCGTCCAGCGGTCGCTCCCAGTCGAGATCGGGGGCCCTGGTGACACCCGGGCCGATGCGGATCACCTGCCCCGACACGTACGCCGAGCGAGGGGAGAGCAGAAAGCGAAGCGTCGAGTCGATCTCCGCCTCGGCGCCCTCGGCCACGTAGACCAGTTGCACCGTGGCCCCACGACCCACCTCCTTGCCCAGCGAGCGGGTGAAGCCCTCGAGCGCGCGCTGGGCCGTCGCCTCCCGAACGGGGCGCCCCGCCGGGGGCGTGCCGAGTACCACGATCCTTCCCGAGCGCGCCACGCGCTTCACGTTCGGGTGGAAGAAGCGCTGCAGCTCGACCAGCTGCGAGGAGTCCGCGATGCCGGTGGCGTCGAAGACGAGTGCCGCGACGCGCTCGTCGGCGTCGCTCGCGTGGCTCGCCTCGATGTCGTCGAGCAGCCGCTCCAGCTGCTTGGCGAGGCGCCCGCCCGGGGCCCCGCCGAGCAGGGCCGGTCCGGAGAGAACCGGCGAGCCCGGCGTGTGGCGCTCCAGCTTGGTTGGCTGCGGCAGGCCCACACGGCCGGCGACGAGGCTGACGGGAAATGTGTTGACCACCTGTGCGTAACGGTCGCTCACTTGCTTGCACCTCCGGCGCTTTCGAGCGCGGCGACGACCCCCTGGCCGTCCGCCGCGCAGATGCTGATAATCCCCCTGCCCGAGCCGCGTTCGTGCAGGGCCTTCGCCAGCCCGGCGACGATGCGGCCGCCGGTCGCCGCGAAGGGGTGCCCCGCTGCGAGCGAGCCGCCGTTGACGTTGAGGCGCGTACGGTCGATTGCGCCGAGCGGTCCGGGGCGGCCGAGGCGCTCGCGGCAGAAGGTCTCGTCCTCCCAGGCCCGCAGCGTGCAGAGCACCTGAGCCGCAAAGGCCTCGTGAATCTCATAGAGGTCGAAGTCCTGCAGGCTGAGGCCGACCCGGTCAAGGAGTTTCGGTATCGCGTAGGCCGGCGCCATCAGCAGCCCCTCGCGCTTGTGGACGTGGTCGATCGCCGCCGTCTGCCCGTCGAGGAAGTAGGCGAGGACCGGCAGGTCGCGCGCCCTGGCCCACTCCTCGCTCGCCAGCAGGACCGCCGAGGCGCCGTCTGAGAGCGGCGTCGAGTTGCCGGCCGTCATCGTCCCCTCGGGGCCGCCGAAGACCGGCTTCAGCTTGGCGAGCTTTTCGGGGGAGGAGTCGGGGCGCAGGTTCTGGTCGCGCTCGAGGCCGAGGTAGGGGGTGACCAGGTCGTCGAGGAAGCCGCGCTCATACGCGGCCGCGAGATTGTGGTGGCTGCGGAGCGCCAGCTCATCCTGCTCGGCGCGGTCGATGCCCCACTCGGCCGCCATGATCGCGCAGTGCTCGCCCATCGAGAGCCCGGTGCGCGGCTCCTCGTTGCGGGGGATCGTCGGCACGATGTGCCCGGGGCGAACCCGGGTCAGATGCTTCAGCCGGCCGATCGTCGAGCGCTCGCGATTGGCGTCCAGCAGCACCTCGCGGAGCCCCTCGTTGAGCGCGATCGGCGCATCGGAGGTCGTGTCCGCGCCGCAGGCGATTCCGGCGTCGATCTGGCCGAGCGCGATCTTGTTGGCGACGAGGATCGTCGTCTCCAACCCGGTTCCGCATGCCTGCTGCACGTCATAGGCGGGAGTCTCCGGCGCCAGGCGCGTGCTCAGCACGCTCTCGCGCGTCAGGTCGCGGTCGCGAGAGTGCTTGAGGACGGCGCCGCCGGCGACCTCTCCCAGCGTCTCACCCTGCAGCGAGAAGCGCTCGATGAGGCCGTCGAGCGCCGCCGTGAGCATGTCCTGGTTCGAGGCGTGCGCGTAGGTCGCGTTCGATCGCGCAAAGGGGATCCGGTTGCCGCCGACGACGGCGACGCGGCGGGGTATGTCGTTCACTGGCGCCTTGTCTCCTTGCGATGG
This sequence comes from uncultured Solirubrobacterales bacterium, assembly GCA_963707965.1. Lineage (GTDB taxonomy): Bacteria > Actinomycetota > Thermoleophilia > Solirubrobacterales > 70-9 > VRUE01. The sequence goes on along the minus strand of CAVPRR010000005.1, from coordinate 115,205 downwards.
TGGGGATCGGCGAGGGCCCCCCGAAATCCTGCGCACGCCTCCCGGCCGGTGGGGGTCCGGGGGCCCGAAGCACGGCTGCGAATACTACAGATATCGGTGTAAAGATTGACTCTGAATGCAGCGATCGGGCACCGGTGTGATCAATCACACACGGGCGGTCGCGAGAGGCTCTCAGGCCTCGGAGGTCGCGAGAGGCTCTCAGGCCTCGGAGGTCGCGAGAGGCTCTCAGGCCTCGGAGAGGCCGAGGCGCACCTGAAGGCGGCGCAGGGGAGCGGGCGCCCACCAGTTCCAGTCGCCGAGGAGGCGCATCAGCGAGGGGACCAGCAGGGCGCGGACGATGGTCGCGTCGATCAGGACCCCAACGGCCATCCCAATCGAGATCTGCTTGACGAAGAAGACGGTGCTGACGCCGAAGGCGAGGAAGACGACGGCGATCGCCAGGGCCGCCGCGGTGATCACGCGGCCGGTGCGGCCGATCCCCACCGCGACGGCCTCGTCGTTCGGCAGGCCGGTGTCGTGCAGCTCCTTGATCCGCCCCAGGACGAGGACCGCGTAGTCGGTGGCGAGGCCGAAGATGACGGCGAAGAGGAAGACCAGGCTCGTCACCTCGATCGCTGCCGGCCCGGTGTAGTCGAGCAGGCCGTCGAGCCATCCCGCCTGGAAGGAGACGACCAGGATGCCGAGGGTCGCCCCAAGGGTGAGGGTGTTCATCAGCAGCGTCTTCAGGGGCAGCAGGACCGAGCCGGTGAGCAGGAAGAGCAGGATGAGAGTCGTGAAGGCGATGATCGCCACGACGAGCGGCGCGTGCTCGAGCAGGCTCTGCTTCTGGTCGATGAATCCGGCGGTGTTGCCCGAGACGAGCGTGGTAGAGGCGCCGGGCGGGGTCAGGTCGCGGATCGCGTGCACCGCGTCCTGGGCGCCAAGGCGGAGCGCCGGTTCGGTGAGGGTGAAGTTGGCGAAGGCGACTCTCGCCGACGCGCGGGTGAAGGGGGCGCCGCCGACCACCCCGTCGACCGCTTCGACCTGCCGCCGGTAGGCGGCAAGCCGGGCGCCACCGGTCTGCCCGTCGACGGTTACGGTGACCGCCTCGGTGACGTCGCGCGGGTAGTGCGCTTCGAGGTAATCGTAGGCCTTTGCCGACGGCTGGTCGGGTGGCACCGCTTCGGCGCTGGGGCCGGTCAGCGTTGTCCACATCAACGGGGCCGCGGCAACCAGCAGCAGCGCCGAGCTGCCCAGTGCGACGCGCACCGGCCGGCGCATCACCCCGCGCGCCAGCCGGTACCAGCCGTCGGAGGTGTCGGAGACGGCGGGTCCGCGGCGGATCGAGAGGGCGTCGATGCGGGGCCCGAGCACGGCGAGCAGCGAGGGGACGACGAGGATCGCGATCAGGGAGGAGAGCACCGCGACCGAGGCGCCCGCGACCGCCATCGAGTAGAGGAAGCGCTGCGGCATGAAGATCAGCGCCGCCATCGCCGCCGCGACGGTGAGGCCGGAGAAGACCACGGTGCGGCCGGCCGTCTGCACGGTGCGGCGGTGCGCCTCCCGCGACGCACCGCCGCGCCCTATCTCCTCGCGATAGCGCGAGACCAGAAGCAACGCGTAGTCGACCGCCAGGCCGAGACTGAGCCCGGTGGCGATGTTGAGGGCGAAGACCGAGGTGTCGGTGAAGCTCGCCATGACCCGCAGCACAAGCAGTGTGCCGACGATCGAGAGGACGCCGAGCAGGAGCGGGATCGAAGCGGCGATGACCCCGCGGAAGACGAACAGCAGCAGCAAGGCCAGCACCGGGAAGGCGATGAGCTCGGCTTTGGTCAGGTCCTCCCGGGTTTGGTCGTTGGTCTCGTTGAAGCCCGGCGCGAAGCCGCCCATCTGCACCCTCAGCGGGCTGGAGGAGAGGAGCGGTTCGACTCCCTCGGCGGCGATCCCGCCCTTGTCCTCGATGTCGGCGGTCGAGAGATAGCCGGCGATTGCCAGCGATTTGCCGTCGCGGGCGATCAGCTCGGCGCCGGCGCGCGGGTTGCGCAGCGGGTTGACCACCCGGCCGACGTACTCCACGCGCGCCATGCCGCGACCGAGGCGGTCGACCTCGCGGCGCACCGCGCCGCTGCGCAGGTCGAGCGGGCCGCCGCCCGGTGCCCGGACCACCAGGACGATCGCCGGGTTCGGGTTGTAGCCGAGGGAGTCTCGGAGCAGGCCGGTCGCCCGCTCGCTCTCCGAGGCGCTGTCGGTGAAGCCGGCCGCCTTCAGGTGGTGCTCCACGTTGTGGCTGACCGCTATGGCAACGAGGGCGAAGACTGCGACGGCGCCGAGCACGAGCTTCGGGTGCTTCCAGGTGAGGTTCGCGACGCGAGTCATACCGGGCTAACGCCGGGGCGTGGATTGGCGTGAGATGAGCACCACGCGGAAACAGTACCAGATTACCAAGTGACAACTTGGAAAATCAAATTAAGGTGGTACCATCAAGTTGATGTCGCCGCGTGAATACAGCCAGACCTGCAGTCTCGCCTGCGCCCTTGACCGGATCGGTGAGCGCTGGTCGCTCTTGATCGTTCGCGAGCTGTCGCTGGGGCCGCTGCGCTTCTCCGACCTGGCGAGGTCCGTGGGGGGCGCTCCGACCGACGTTCTCACGAAGCGCCTCCGCGACATGGAGGGGCACGGCATCGTTCGCCGCCGCGAGCTCGCGCCGCCGGCCTCGGCGGTTGCCTACGAGCTGACCGAGATCGGCCGTGGCCTGGAGCGCCCGATGCTCGAACTGGGGCGCTGGGGGTTGAACTTCGAAGAGACCGGCAAGGTCGCGGACGTCACCCCGAGCTCGCTGGCGAACGTGGTGCGTCTCATCCTGCAGCCGCCCAGCGGCGTGGAGTTGACGGTCGGCGTGCGCAGCGGCGGATTGTCATACCGGCTGCGCATCGAGGACGGCTGGATCCGGGCCTCGCGCGGTGAGGCAACCGACGCCGACCTGACGCTGGCCGGGGCCCCCGCGGATGTGCTGGCGGCGCTTGTCACCGGCGAGACGGCTGGGTCGGGGGTCGAGATCGAGGGGGACCGGGAGAGACTGGAGGACCTGCGCGCGATGGTCGTCCTCCCGGACCGGCTGCGGGAGTCTGCGCTCACCGAGGTCGGTGCGCTGTCGGCTACCGCGCTTGGAACCTGACGCGCCCGGCGGCGTGGAGCCTGACGCCGCCGACCGCGCACGCCTGACGCCGCCGGCAGCGCGGCGCACCCGCGCTCTCATGAGACCTCGGAGAAGCCGAAGCGCCGCTGAAAGCGGCGCAGCGGCGCGGGCGCCCACCAGTTCCAGTCTCCGAAGAGGCGCATCAGCGCCGGAACCAGCAGCGCCCTGACGATCGTCGCGTCGATCAGCACCGCCGCCGCGTAGCCGATCCCCGCCTCCTTCATGAAGAAGATCGAGCTGGTCGTGAAGGCGAGGAAGACGGCGGCGATGCAGAGCGCGGCGGCGCTGATCACGCGCCCGGTGCGGGCGATCCCCACCGCAACGGCCTCCTCGTTCGGCAGGCCGGCGTCGTGCAGCTCTTTGATCCGCCCCAGGACGAGGACGGCGTAGTCGGTGGCGAGGCCGAAGATGACCGCGAACATCAGCACCAGCGTCGAGGTCTCCATCCCTGCCGGACCGGAGTAGCCAGTCAGCCAGTCGAGGAGACCCCACTGGAAGGCGGCGACCATCACCCCGAGGGTCGCCGCCAGGGTCAGTATGTTCATCAGCAGCGTCTTCAGCGGCAGCACCACCGATCCGGTCAGCAGGAAGAGCAGGATCAGTGTGGTCAGGGCTATCAGGCCGAGGACGGTGGGAAGGTTGTGGCCCAGGCTCGTCTTCAGGTCGAGGAATTCCGCCGTATAGCCGGCCAGTAGCAGCGGCGCCGGCGCCTCCAGGGCACGGATCTCGCGCACCGCTTGCTGGGCGCGGTCGTCGAGCACCCCGTCGGCCCCCCCGGCCAAGCCGAAGTTCGCGACCTCCAGGTTCGGGGCGACGCGCTGGAACCGCGACGGCGTTGCGATCCCTTCGATCGCCGCGATCCGCCGCTCCAGGCTGCGGAGCTGCGCGTCGCTGGCCGGCCCGTCGATCGTGACCGAGATCGGCAGTTGAACGCCTGGCGGGTATTCGTCCTCAACCTGAGCGGTGACCTGGCGGGAGGGTTTGCCGGGCGGAACCGAGTCGGAGCCGGCGGTGGTCAGGACGACGCCCAGCACCGGGGAGGCGAGGGCCAGCAGGAGCGCGGCGCTGGCCAGCGCAACGCCGACCGGGCGCCGCATCACGCCCCGCGCCAGCCGGTACCAGCCCCCCGATTCGTCGGAGACCGCCGACCCGCGGCGCAGGGAGAGGGCGTTGACCCGCTCGCCGAGCAGGGCGAGGAGCGAGGGGACCAGCAGCAGCGCGCCGAACGCCGCGAAGATCGAGACGATTGCCCCGCCGGCGCCGGTCGAGTAGAGGAAGCGCTGCGGAAGGATGGTCAGCGCCGCCATCGCGGAAGCGACCGTCAGGCCGGAGAAGACGATCGTCCGTCCGGCAGTTTCCACCAGACGGCGGTGTGCCTCGCGGCTCGGGCCGTGGCGCTCCAACTCCTCGCGGTAGCGGCTGACGAGCAGCAGGCCGTAATCGACCGCGAGCCCCAGCCCCATCGCGGTGCTGATGTTCAGCGCGAAGACGGAGGTGTCGACGAATTCCGACATCACGCGCAGGGCGAGGAAGGTGCCGCCGACCGAGACCATCCCGACCAGCAGTGGGATCGACGCCGCGACGACGCCCCTGAAGACGATCAGCAGGAGCAGCGCCAGCAGCGGAAAGGCGATCAGCTCCGCCCGGACCAGGTCGGAGCGAACCGTGTCGTTGACCTCGTTGAAGCTGGCGGCGCCGCCGCCAACAGTGACCGCGAGGTTTGGCGAGGTGAGGCGCTGCCCCGCCTGTTCGGCGGCGGCGGCTCCGACGTCCTCGTCGGTGGTCGAGAAGAAGCCGCTGAGCAGCAGCGAGCGGCGGCTGGGGGCGATCAGTTGCGGCGAGCCGCCGCCGAGCGGGTTGTCGACGTGCCCGACGCCGTCGATCGAGCGCAGCCGGGTGGCCAGGCTTCCCACTTCGCGGCGCAGGCGCGGGGAGCCGAGCGGAAGAGGGGCGGTCCCGGACTTCGGTGTGACCAGCACCACGATCCATGGGTCGGCGGCATAGCCGGCCCTTTCGATCAGCATCGTCTGGGCCCGTTTGCTGTCGCTGGCAGGATCGCTGAATCCGGCTGCCTTGAGACGCTTCTCGACGCCGCCGCCAACGGCAAACGCCGCCACCGTGAAGATGCCGATTGCGAGCAGCACCGCCTTCGGGTGCTTCCAGGTCAGATCTGCGATGCGCCCGAACATGCTGGCTGGCCAGCCTAATCTACGCGGCGGCGCTGACTGCGCTGCACCGGCTGGCGGGTGTCGCTACCGCTCGTAGAGCTTGACGACGCGGACCGCGCCCTCGGGGGCCGCGTCCACGCAGAGGTTGCAGAGGACGCACTCGTCGAGGTTCGCCGCGACGATCTCCACGCCGCCCTCGCCCGCCTTGAAGATGTCCACCGGGCAGACTTCCTCCAGCTTGCGCGCCAGCTCGGCATCGGCGGCCACCGACGCGTCGACCTCGACGTCGATGAAGACCCGCTCCAGCGTCTCGGCCATCAGACCGCGGCCCCCAGCTTCTCCTTGACCGCGTCGGGGATCTCGTCGATCCGCTCGACAACCCTGATGCCCGCCGCTTCGAGGCGGGCGATCTTCTCGGTCGCCGTGTCCTCCTTGCCCTCGACGATCGTGCCGGCGTGGCCGAAGCTCATCCCCTTCATCTCCTCGTCGTCCATGAACTTGCCGGCCATGAAGGCGACGATCGGCAGTCGCGATTCGTTCTCGGCAATCCACTCGGAGAGCTGCGCCTCCATGCGGCCGCCCGGCTCGGTGTAGATGACGATCGCCTTGGTCTGCTCGTCGGCCTCGAAGTGGGGCATCAGCTCGGCGTAGGTGGAGCCGATGATCGCGTCGCCGCCGATCGAGACCGCGGTGGAGACGCCGAGGCCGGCCTGGGTCAGCGAGGAGGAGATCTCGGTGGTCATCCCGCCGGAGCGGCTCATCACGCCGACCGGTCCGGGCGCGTAGGCCTTGGCGGCGTCTTTGGCGGGGCCGCCGATCCCTCCCATCTTGCAGATCTCGGGCGCGATCAGGCCGAGGCAGTTGGGGCCGATGATCCGCGCCCCGCGCATCTCCGCCAGCTCGACCATCTGGGCGACGTCGCGGCGCGGCACCCGCTCGGTGACGACGACGATCAGCTTGATCCCGTTCTCGATCGCCTCCAGCACGGCGTCCTTGGTGAAGGCGGGCGGGACGGTGACAACCGAGCCGTCGACCGGGGCGCCGTGGTTCTCGACCGCCTGGGCGACCGTGTCGAAGACCGGCACACCGTGCACCTCGCGCCCCTTACGTCCGGGGGTGACCCCGCCAACCACCCTGGAGCCGTAGTCGAGGCACTCCTTCGTCAGGTTTACCGCCTCGCGGCCGGTGATCCCCTGGACGATGAAGGTGGTGTCTTTGCTCAACAGGATGCTCATCGATTCGCCCTCCGGGGCGCGTTTGTCAGGTATCGCCCGACAAACGTGCCCCGACCGTTCATACCGACACGGTTTCTCATGCGGCCGCTCCCTGGATCTTCTCCACCGCACGGCCGGCCGCCTCCCACATCGAGACCGAGCGGTCGCAGTACTCGACCCCGTAGCGGTCGAGGATCTTGAAGCCCTCCTCCTCCCAGGCGCCGGGGATGCGGAAGATCGCGATCGTCTCGCCGGGGTCCCTGCCCAGCTCCAGGCAGGCCTTGATCACGCCGCGGGCGACGATGTCGACCCGGGTGTTGGAGACGATCGACATCATCACCGCGATCTTCTCGACGCCGTCCTTTTCGAGCACCTGCTTGGCGAGCCCGCAGGCCTTGGCGACCGAGGGGTTGCCGCCGATCTCCGAGTAGTTGGCGGGTCGCCCGCCCTGACTGCGCACCGCGTCGGTCAGGGTCAGTGAGCCGCCCCCGGCGCCGATCACCAGCCCCAGGTTGCCCTGGAAGCCGTGGTCGCGGCCCTGGATCACCCCGCGGTGATCGGCGGCGTCGATTGCAGCCACGTTGCGCTCGAAGTCGGATGGCTCGTAGGGCTCGCGCGTGTCCTTCTCGGCGATCTCGAGCCGCTTGCGCAGCAGTGCCTTCTGCCGGCCGACCGCCTCGTTCTCCATCTCCATATGGGCGTCGAGGGCGACGAAGCTGCCGTCGGCGAGCTCGGCCAGCGGGTTGATCTCGGCCAGCGTCATGTCGTTGTCGCGGAAGAGGCGGGCGAGGCGGGCGAGGATCGGCGTGGCGCGCTGCAGCTGCTTACCGGTCACCCCGGTCGCGGCAATCGCCTGCTTCGCCTCGAAGTCGGCGATCGGCAAGAGGTTGGAGAGGTGGCCGCGGCCGACGTGGTCGGGGTGCTTCTCGGCGACCTCCTCGATGTCAATGCCGCCCATGTCGCTGAACAGCATCAGCGGCCGCTTCGCGGTCCCGTCCCAGACGACCCCGGCGTAGTACTCCTGCTTGACCTCGGCTTTGGGGTCGACCAGCACGCCGCGCGGCATGTGCCCGTTGATCTCCAGCTGCAGGATCGCCTCGGCGTGCTCGGCGGCCTCCTCGGGCGTGTCGGCGAACTTGACGCCGCCGGCCTTCATCCGCCCGCCGCTCAGCACCTGGGACTTGATCACCACGGGACCGCCGATTTCCTCGGCAGCCTTGCGTGCCTCCCCGGCGGTCTTGCAGAAGCCGTACTGGGTGACGGGGATCCCCGCCAACTCGACGATCTTGCGTGCCTCGTACTCGTAGAAGCGCATCGGCGGCGGCGAACCCTATCCGACCGGGGGCGATCCACAGCTCCCGCGCCACGCGTCGGGCCGGGCGGAGCGAACACCTTCACGCCCCCCAAGCGCCAGCCACAACCCGGGCATGTCAGGCGGCGCTACTGGAGATACTTGGCGGGCATCGCGCCGAGGCCCAGCATGCCTGGCCCCCCGTGGGACCCACCCACCGGGCCGACCTCGGACACGAACACCGGAGGGCAGCCCATGATCTTCTCCACGGCCTCGACCAGCTGCTGGGCTTCCTCGGGCGCCTGGATGTGCTGCACCAGCCATGCCTCGCAGCCGTCGGCCTTGCGCTGCTGCGCGTAGTGGATCAGCCGCTCCAGTACCCGTGCGTGCGTGCGGACGCGCTCGACCGGGGTGATCTGCTCCTCCAGCGTGAGGATCGGTTTGACCTTGAGCGCCGAGCCGAGCCACGCCGAGGCGGCGCCGATTCGCCCGCCGCGGCGCAGGTACTCGAGCGTGTCGAGAGCGAACCACATCTTCATCTCCTTGCGGGCATCCCGCGCGCGCTGCGCCACCTGCTCGGCGTCGCCACCAGCAGCCGCCGCGCACGCGGCGCCGAGCACAACCAGGGCCAGGCCGCCGCTGATGCTGGCCGAGTCGACCACCGTGACGCGGCCGGGGCCCCAGCGCTCCGCGACCTGCCCTGCCGCCTGCCGCGCGACCTCGAAAGTGCCGGAGAGCTCGGCGGAGAGGTGGATCGAGACGATGTTCCGTCCCGCCTCCAGCAGCGGCTCATAGACCTCGAGGAAGTCCCCGATCGACGGCTGCGAGGTGGTCGGCAGCTGCCGGGCCTCGCGCAGCCGGTCGTAGAAGGCGTCGAGGTCCAGCATGTCGGACTCTCTTTCGGAGCGCTCGCCCCAGTTGACGTAGAGGCTGACCACGCCGAGCTCGCGCTCGCGGACCAACTCGCTCGGCAGGGAAGCGGTGGTGTCGGTCACCACCGCTACGAGTGGCGCATTCACAGCAGCACGGAAAACGGTCGCCACATATCAGGCCTTGGCTCTCCTATTCGGTGACGTGAGGCGCGCATACTGCCAGACGCTTCGACCTCGACGCCGTACGGTGCAATCGTTCCACCTGCTGAGCGCGCGTTTCGGGGGGTGCCCCTGGGATACTTGGCATCGGAACCGTCCGAAAGGTGGAAATGAGGCTTCGAAGTCATGGCGCACTCCTCGCTCTGGCAATCGCAGCGGTCGCGACAGCCGCGTTGGCGGCCGTCGGCTGTGGGGAAACGGTGATCGACGACAGCAAGACCGAGGCGGCGATCCAGAAGAACCTGGAGGGCTCGCTTGAAAAGAAGGTCTCCTCAGTGGACTGTCCCTCCGGCGTCGAGGTCGAACCGGGCGACACGTTCGACTGCGAGGTCACCCTGGCCGGCGGAGAGAAGGAAACGGCGACGCTGAAGATCCTCAACGAAGATGCCGACGTCGAAGTGACCGACCTCAGCCCGAAGAAGTAGCAGGGCGCACAAGCGCCGAAAGGTGGCGCGCGGCGTTCGAGTCCCGAGAGTAAAGTGCCGCGCATGATGAGCGAGACGAGCACGGCCGCCGCGCCGACCACCCATGCCAAGCTCCTCGACTGGGTCGGGGAGATCACCGATTTGACCAAGCCCGACGCCGTCCACTGGTGCGACGGCTCGGCCGAGGAGTACGACGAGCTTGCCGAGACGATGATCGAGGCGGGGACCTTCGAGCGGCTCTCGGAGACCAAGCGCCCGAACTCCTATCTGGCGCTCTCCGACCCCGGTGACGTGGCCCGGGTCGAGGACCGCACCTTCATCTGCTCCGAGCGTGAGGAGGATGCCGGTCCGACCAACAACTGGCGCGAGCCGGCGGAGATGCGTGAGACGCTGACAGCGCTGTTCGATGGCTGCATGAGGGGCCGAACGATGTACGTGGTGCCGTTCTCGATGGGCCCGCTCGGTTCGCCCATAGCCCACATCGGCGTCCAGCTCACCGACTCGCCGTACGTCGCCGCGAGCATGCGGATCATGACCCGCATGGGCAAGGGGGCGCTGGACGTGCTCGGCGAGGACGGCGAGTTCGTGCCCTGCCTTCACTCGGTTGGGATGCCTCTCGCCGAGGGGCAGGACGACGTTCCCTGGCCGTGTAACGCGGACAACAAGTGGATCGTCCACTTCCCCGAGAGCCGCGAGATCTGGTCCTACGGCTCCGGCTACGGCGGCAACGCCCTGCTCGGCAAGAAGTGCTTCGCGCTGCGGATCGCCTCGGTGATGGCCCGGGACGAGGGCTGGCTCGCCGAGCACATGTTGATCCTCAAGCTCACCTCCCCGGAGGGGGAGACGAAATACGTCGCCGCCGCGTTCCCGTCAGCCTGCGGCAAGACCAACCTGGCGATGCTGATCCCGACCCTGCCGGATTGGAAGGTGGAGACCGTCGGCGACGACATCGCCTGGATGAAGTTCGGCTCCGACGGGCGCCTCTACGCGATCAACCCCGAGGCCGGCTTCTTCGGCGTCGCGCCCGGGACCGGCGAGAAGACCAACCCGAACGCGATGGCGAGCGTCGCCCGGGACTCGATCTTCACCAACTGCGCGAAGACCGACGACGGCGACGTCTGGTGGGAGGGGATGACCGAGGAGCCCCCAGCACACCTGATCGACTGGCACGGCGAGGACTGGACGCCCGACTCCGACCGTCCCTCCGCGCACCCGAACGCCCGCTTCACGACGCCGGCGTCGGCCTGTCCCTCGATCGCCCCGGAGTGGGAGGACCCCGCCGGCGTGCCGATCGACGCCTTCCTGTTCGGCGGCCGCCGCTCCACGGTGGTGCCGCTGGTCCGCGAGTCGTTCAGCTGGGAGCACGGGGTGTTCCTCGGGGCGATGATGTCCTCGGAGACGACCGCCGCCGCCGCGGGGGAGGTGGGCAAGCTTCGCCATGACCCGTTCGCGATGCTGCCGTTCTGCGGCTACCACATGGGCGACTACTTCGGCCACTGGCTGCGCATCGCCGAGCGCGAGGGGGCCAAGCTCCCCCGCGTCTTCTACGTCAACTGGTTCCGCAAGGACGCCGACGGCAGCTTCCTCTGGCCCGGCTACGGCGAGAACAGCCGCGTCCTGGAGTGGATCTTCCGCCGCTGCACGGGGACCGCGGAGGCGCAGGAGACCCCGATCGGCCTGGTGCCGGCGCCCGGCGCCCTCAACACCGAGGGGCTCGACGTCTCCGAGGACGACATGGCCGAGCTGCTCAGGGTCGACCCGCAGGAGTGGAAGGTCGAGCTGCCGGCGATCCACCAGCACTTCGCCCGGTTTGGCCAGCACCTGCCGGACGAGCTGCACGAGCAGCTGGCCGATCTCGAGCAGCGCCTCGGCTGAGCGCCCGGACTGGCGCCGCTCTCGGGGGAGGCCCGGATGGGCAACGTTGTTAGGAACTGCACCTAGGGCCAGGAGGGCCGTGGGATCGGTCCGGAGGTCTCGAATCCGCCGAATTCGTTCGGGCGGTATACGGTGCGCTGGATGCCCCTGGCGAAGGCCCGTGCGGCCTTCGTCGAGCTCTCCAGCGGCCAATGCGTGTCGCGGTCTCTGACGTCGAACCAGATCAGGCCGCGGATCTTGCGGTACTTGGCCGGCACTATGTGCAACAGGTTGCGGATCCATGCCGGCTTTGAGCCTCCGCGCTCGTTCGAGGCGACCTCGGCGATGATCACCGGCTTGTGGGGGGCGATCCGCAGCACCCGTTTGTAGGTTTCGTGGAAGACCTGGTTGAAGTTCTGCCAGCCGGTCGAGTCGCGGCGCTTGCCCCAGTTGAACCCGTCGAGGCAGGTCCAGTCGACGTAGGCGTCACCCGGATACACCCGGTTCAGGGGGATCAGCTTGCGAGTGAAGTCGACATTGGGGCACCAGACCCAGGTTGCGTTGGTGGTGCCCACCGAGGCGAAGATGTCATGAACGTGGCGCCAGGCGGCGACGAACTGGCCGCGCTTGTTTCCGTTCACGCCTTCGGACCAGGGGAACCAGAAGCCGTTCATCTCCCAGTCGAAGCGCAGGAAGAAGGGGTGGCCCCATTCGCGAGCGGCTTCGGCGAACTCCCGGATGAAGGGATCGAACGTCCCGTTGATGACGTTTGCGAGGCGAAAGTGGCGCTGGTGGGAGTCTTCGGGGGTGGCCGACGAGCTCCAGCTGAAGAGGGGGATGGCGCCGTAGGCGCGGGTGTTTTCGAGAGGTGTGAGCGGGAAGTTGATGAAGGTGCACTGCTGCGCCCCGCATTCGGCGAAGGGAGACGAGAACGAGACCACAGAGAGCGGCTTGCCTGCCAGGTGTTCGAATCGATGGACCGCCGACATGTCCCAGGGAGCCGCTTCGCCGGTCAGCTGATCGCCGATCTGTGCGCCCCAGTAGAGGGGCGCCGGGGGAGGCGACTGCTTTCCAGAGCTCTTCGCCGCCGCGGCGCCCGAGGCCGACGCCAGGATTGAGAGCGCCGTCAGGAAGATCGCCAGCACGGCGACCGTCACTACGGGATTGGGTTGAGTCCGGGCAATCATGAGCACGTAGCTACTGCCACTTCTCGACATCTAACCCCTGCGGCTGAGCTTCGCTTCGGGGGTTGCAGCTCAATCTGGCGGCCGGATTGGGCTCGCCGAGACCGCAGCGTTGCCGTTGGCTTTAAACCTCTTGTTGCGGATCCCCCTTGCAAAGGCGCGGGTCGCCGCCGCCGAGGTCTCCAGCGGCCAGTTGACACCGCGGTCGACCTGGTCGAACCAGATTAGGGCACGGACTCTCCGGTACCTGGTCGCCAGCTGCTTGAACATGTTGCGGATCCACCTGGCCTTGGGGCGGCCCCGGCCGGTCGATGCCAGCTCGGCAAGCACGATCGGCTTGTCGGGCGCGATCCGCTCGATCAGGCGACGGTAGGTCACGGCGAAGATCTGGTTGAAGCTACGCCACTTGTGGGGGTTGGCCGGATTGCTGCCCCAGTTGAAGCCGTCGATGCACGTCCAATCGACGTACTGATTGCCCGGGTAGAGCGGCTGGAGCGGCGCGAAGCGGCGATCGGCCTCCGCATAGGGACACCAGACCCATGTGGCGTTGGTGGCGCCCGCCGAGGAGAAGATGTCGTGCACGTGGCGCCAGGCGGCGACGAACTCGCCGGCGTTGTTGCCGTTGACGCTCTCCGACCAGGGGAACCAGTTGCCGTTCATCTCCCAGTCGAAGCGCAGGAAGAACGGGTGGCCCCAGTTGCGCGCGGCCTCGGCGAACTGGCGGATGTAGGAATCGTAGGTGCCGGCGATCACGTCGGCGAGCTGGAAGTCCGGCATGACGGTCGCGCCCGCCGGGTCGGGCGAGTTCGCCTGCGAGGCCCAACCGAAGAACGGAATCGCCCCGTAGGCGCGCACGTTTTCCATAGCGTCCGCTGGAAAGTCGTAGAAGGAGCAGGGCGAGACGCTGCAATCGGCGAACGGGGACGAGAACTCGACCAGCGAGAGGTCCTTGCCGACGAGCCCTGCGAATGCTGAGACCGCCGACATCTCCCAGGGCGGCTGCGTCCCGGTCAGCTGGTCGCCGATCCAGGCGCCCCAGTAGGCGCTGTGCGGCTTGGGCTGCCTGCGCTTCTGCTGCAGGTGGCGGTGATTGCGCTTGTGGACACGCACCTGATCCGCGCCGGGTTCCGTTCGCGACGTTCCGCCCAGCGCCGGGCTCGACGTCAGGCAGACCACTGCGAGCGCGAGGCCCGCTGCCGCGATGCGGCCGCTGAAATTTGGCATTGGCTTCTGCATCTCGCTTCGTCCCTGCGTCCGGCTGAGGCCGTCGGAGTCTAGGGAAGATCGTCCGTGGTCCTGGAACGCGTCAGCTGGGCGGTTGTATCGGTCCAGCGCCCAGCGATCCGTAGCTGTTGCCGACGTACAGCGGGTCCTGGATGCCGGCGGCAAACGCGCTCGTCGCGCCTGCTGAGGTCTCGATCGGCCAGTCCATGCCGTCGTCGAAGGTGTCGAACCAGAGCATTCCGCGGACCTTCTGGAATGTGGCGGGGATATCGGCCAGCGCTTCGGAGATCCAGCTCGCCTTCGAGCCACCGACCTCGCTCGAGCCCATCTCGCCGATCAGCAGTGGCTTGCCTGGCGCGACTGTTTGGGTAATCGTGTGGTAGGTGCCGCTGAAGAGGCGCTCGAAGCTGGTCCAGGTGTCCTTTCCGGCCCCCCAGTTGTAGCCGTCGAGTCCGGTCCAGTCGACGTACTCGTCGCCCGGGTAGGTGGCGGCGACGCTCGGCAGCTTGCCGCCCGGATCGACGTTTGGGCACCACACCCAGGTCGCGTTGGTGGCGCCCACCGACGTGAAGATGTCGTGGACGTGTCGCCAGGCGGCGACGAACTCGCCCGGCTGGTTGCCGTTGACGCCCTCCGACCAGGGGAACCAGTTGCCGTTCATCTCCCAGTTGAAGCGAAGGAAGAACGGGTGGCCCCAGTCGCGTGTGTCTTCGGCGAATTCCCGGATGTAGGAGTCATACGTGCCGGCGATAACGTCGGAGAGCTGGAAGTCCGGCTCGCTGAGGTTCGAGGGGATCGACTGCGAGCTCCAGCTGAAGACCGGGATCGCACCGTGTTCGCGGATGCTTTCCATCGGGCCGGCTGGGAACTTGTAGAAGGAGCACGGCGAGGACGCGCAGTTGGCGAACGGGGCGAAGAAGTTGATCAGCGAGAGCTGCCTGCCCGCCATCTGCTCGAACTTCGAGACTGCGCCCATGTCCCAGGGCGCCTGCGTGCCTGTCAGTTGATCGCCAATCGTCGCTCCCCAGTAGAGGGGGGCCGGGGAGGAAGAGGGGGCTGGGGCCGTTGAGCGGCGCGCCAGGCGGCGCCGGCAGGTGCGCACCCTGCGCGCGACGCGGTGCAGCCGGTGCCGGCTCAGCCGGTGTCGCTGGCGAGCGGAGACCCGCTTTGGGCAGCCGGCAACCCGGGCGAGCTTGCGGGTTCGGTCGAGGCCGAAGCGAACTACGGCGCGGTGATGGGTGCGATGTGCGGGGACCGGCTTGGCGGCCGCCGAGGCGCTGCCCACACCGGTCAGGAGGATGATCGACACTGCTGTCAGGACGGACAGGCGATGGCGGGTGCTTGCGCTCACGCTCAGCCATCGACGCGTTTTCGGTCACCGCTTCAGCAGCGGAGCCCCCGGCTGGACGTTTGTTCAGGAGCCCTTGACGGATCGGTTGCAGATCTCAACTGGCGGGCTGTACGGGGCCGAAACCAAGTGAGCCGAATTCGTTGCCCACGTAGGCCGGATTCTGGATGCCGGTGGCGAATGCGCTCGTCGCTCGGCTCGAGGTCTCGATCGGCCAGTCCATACCGTCGTCGTACTGCTCGAACCAGAGCAGCCCGCGGATCTTCCGGTAGCTGGCGGGGATCTTGGCCAGCGCGTCTTCGATCCAGGTCGCCTTGGAGCCGCCGTACTCGGTCGAGCCGATCTCGCTGACGATCAGCGGCTTGGCGGGCGCGACCGTGTCGACGATCTTGTGGTAGGTCGTGTTGTAGAGCTGGTCGAAGGTGCGCCAGCGGTCGGGCTTGGCGGGGTTGGTGCCCCAGTTGTAGCCGTCGAGGCCGGTCCAGTCGACGTAGGCGTCGCCGGGATAGAGCGAGCTGAGGCTCTGGAAGATGTTGTCCGGGTCGACGTTTGGGCACCAGACCCAGGTCGCGTTGGTCGCGCCGACCGACGTGAAGATGTCGTGCACGTGTCGCCAGGCGGCGACGAACTCGCCGGACCGGTTTCCGTTGACGCCCTCCGACCAGGGGAACCATCGGCCGTTCATCTCCCAGTTGAAGCGCAGGAAGAACGGGTGCCCCCAATTCCTGGCGGCGGTCGCGAACTGGCGGATGTAGGAGTCATAGGTCCCCGCGATGACGTCGGAGAGCTGGAAGTCGGGCTCGCTCGTCTTCGAGGGGATCGACTGCGAAGCCCAGCTGTAGAAGGGAATCGCGCCGTGCGAACGGATGCTGTTCATCTCGTTGACGGGGAAGTTGTAGAAGTAGCAGGCGGAAGAGCAGTTGGCGAACGGCGCCGAGAAGTTGACGATCGACAGGTGCTTGCCCGCCATTTCCTCGAACTTCGAGACCGCGCCCATGTCCCAGGGCGGTTGCTCGCCGGTCAGCTGCTTGCCGATCCAGGCGCCCCAGTAGACCGGGGAGCTGGGCGCGGGGGACGGGGTGGGGGTGGGGTCTGGGACCGGCGCAGGTTCAGGCTCCGGTTCGGGTTCGGGACTGGGGTCAGGTGCGGGTTCGGGGGCAGGCACAGGGCTCGGTTCCGGGTCGGGTTGCGGACTCGGTTCGGGTTCGGGGCTCGGTTCCGGGTCGGGTTGCGGCTGGGGTTCCGGTTGTGGAGCTGGCTGTGGCGCCGGTTCTTCGGCCGGCTGTTCGGAATGCGGCCGGCGACGGTGGCTGTCGTGCTTGCGTGCGCGGGTTCTCCGCGTCGACGACACCCTCGCACGACGCCTGCAGGCGCGCAGCCGCCTCACCGCGGGCCCACTGCGGTGCCGGGCGGCGCGGAGCGTACCCCGGCCACAACCGAGCGCCTTCAGATGGCGTGCGCTCAGATGGCGCTTGGCGGTGTCAGGCCCGGCTTCGCGATCCTTGGTGGCCGAAGCACCGGCCGGCACCGCGACGAGCATGCAGAGGGCGGCAAGCAGTAGGAGGCCTGCGAGGCGGGTGTGGGGGCCGAAGCTCATTCATGAGCCTGATCGGCCCACACGCGAGCAGCTTCAGTCGCCCTGAAGGACGCTGGACGTTTGTCGGCATCAGCTCAGGGAGCGGTACACATCGTGCAACCTGGCGGCGCACTCGTCCCAGGAAATCAGCTCCGGCCGCCTGGTTGGCGGTGGTCGGTCGAGCTCTTCGATTATGGCGCGGCCGACCTCGGCCGGGCCCTCGCCGGCCGGAATCGCCCGGGCGAACCCCTCCTCTGCCAGCTCGGACAGGCCGCTGGTGTCGGCGACCAGGAGCCGCCGCCCAGCCGCCGCCGCCTCGAGCGCGACAAGCGGGTGAGTCTCGAAGTCGCTGAGCAGCACGACGAGGGAGATCCGCTCGAGGAGCTTCGCCATCGCGCTCGGCTGGTCCGGGGGGGTGCTTGTGAACTCGATGCTGCCAGCGATCCCCAGCTCGCTCGCCTGCTCGCGCAGCTGCGGCTCGTAGGGGCCGGTGCCCACCACCACCAGGTGCGCGCCGGGCTCGCGCTCGAGCACGTAGGGAAAGGCGGCGATTACCCGGTGGTGTCCCTTGTAGCGCTCGAGCCGGCCGATCGAGGCGACGGTCGGCGGACCCTCGGGGCGGCCGTTGGCGGCGGAGAAGGCGAGGTCGGTGCCATTTGGGATCAGCACGAACCTCTCCGGGGGGAGGCCCAGCTCGTCGCCGTACTGGCGGATCTCGAAGCGGGCGATCGCCACCAGCCGCCGCGCCCGCCGCAGGAGCGGCCGTAGGAGGCGTCGCTGCAGGCCGCGCGACCGATTTCGCGTCTCCGATGAGTGCCCGCCGCCATGGAAGGTGACGACGTATGGAATGCCGAGCGCCAGCGCCCGCAGCATCGCCAACGGCGCGACGAAGGTGTGGTAGGACTGGACGTGGACCACGTCCCAGTGCTGCCGTGACATCTCGCGCCAGATCCGCGGCGCCAGGCACCAGTCTCGGTTGGCTGGCCAGGCGCGCACGGTGCGGATCGTGACGCCGTCGCGCCGCTCCTCTCGCACCCCCTCCCCTCCCGGCTCGGTGCAGAGGACCTCGACACCGGCCCCCGATGCCGCGAGGCGGCGGCTCACCTCCAGCACGTGGCGCTCGACGCCTCCCTGAGCGAGCGGGCTGCGGGGCGTGACCATCAGCACCCGGAGGCCTCTCGTGGCCTCCTCGCCCGCGGCATGCGCGCGGCGCCGCGCCAGCCGCCGCCGCTGGCGGCCCGCCGAGACGTAGCCGGCGGTGGTGGTGAGAAGGCCAGTGACGATCATCGAGGCGCGGGCGATGCCACCGGGATCGCCGCGGAGGGCGCCGCCGAACCCGCGCAGGACTCCCAGTGGCAGCGTGCGGCGGACGTATGAGCGCTCTTCCTCCAGCCCGGAGTCGCTGCCGACCAGGCCGGCCAGGATCGCCTTCGAGCGACCCTCGCCGCGGCAGCGGGAGATGAAATAGCGCAGCTTGCCGCGGCTCGCGGGCACGGCGTGGTCGACCGCGGCCGCGGGGTCGTAGAGGATCTCCCCATCGGGCCGGCGCTGGCGGATGCGGATGCAGAGGTCGGTCTCCTCGCAGCCCGCGGGGATCGTGCCGACCCTGCCGAGCTCGTGGCGGAAGCCCCCCACCTCGGTCAGCACCTCACGGCGGAAGGACATGTTGGCGCCGACCAGGTTGCGCACCGCGGCGGGCTCCTGGGGCATCCCCGTGTGGGTGCAGCCCACGACCCAGTCGAACTCAGGCGGAAACCAGGCGGGCTTTCGCTCCAGCCAGGCGGGGCGCACGGCACCCCCGACGCCCAGGACGGTTGGATCGCCGTAGGCCTCGCCGATGCGCGCCAGCCAGTCCGGAGCGGCGACCGCGTCGTCGTCGAGGAATGCGATCACCTCGCCGCCGCACTCCGCCACGCCGCTGTTGCGCGCGCCGGAGAGGCCCTGCTCCTCGCAGTTCTCGACGACAACCAGCCCCGGCCATCGCCGCCTGCACTCGGCGAGGAGCTCGGGCGAGTGGTCGATTGCCAGGACGATCTCGTGCGCGGGCGCCGTCTGCGCCTGGACCGATTCGATCGCCATCGCCAGCGCGTCGAGCCGATCGAGGGTGTAGGCGCAGATCAGCACCGAGATCGTGGGTGCGCTGGCGTTGCCAGCAGGGGCCGGGCCGGTGGGCACACGCCGATTTTGGCACGCCTGTGGGAACGCTACGATCAGCGGCGGTGCGATGCGCGTCCTAATGCTGGCTCAGTCCTATGCGCCGATCGTCGGCGGGGTCGAGCGGGTCGTCGAGGATCTCAGTGGGGAGCTGAGCCGGCGCGGCCACGAGGTCTCCGTCGCCACTCTGCGCCAACCGAACGGCGCGCCGGCGTCCACCGAGAGCGGGGTCCCCGTGCACATCCTGCCCAGCTCGGTCCACCGCCTGCCCGGGATCAAGTTGGACGTCGAGCGCCACCACGCGCCGCCGATGCCGGACCCGGCAACGGTTTTCGCGCTGGGGAGGCTCCTGCGCCGCGAGCGCCCCGACGTGGTGCACGCCCACAACTGGCTGATCCACTCCTACCTGCCACTGGACCGGCGTTCGGACCCCGCGCTGGTGCTCTCGATGCATGACTACGGCCTGGTCTGCGCGACCAAGCGCTTCCTCAATCGCGGCGCCGACTGCACAGGGCCGCGGACGAGTAAGTGCATCCGCTGCGCCGCCGACTACTACGGCCGCCTCAAGGGCCTCGGGGTGGCCGTCTGCACGCGGTTGGCGGATCCCATGGTGCGCCGCCACGTCGACGTCTTCCTCCCTGTCAGCACCGCGGTCAGGGATCGCTGCGGCCTCGGCGACGACGAGCTTCACCGCGTCGTCCCCAATTTCATCGGTGAGCTGCCGCCGCCGCCCCCAGCGGGCGACCCGGGCCTGGTCGCCCTGCCCGAGCGGCCCTTCGTCCTCTACTTCGGCGACGTCACCGTCGACAAGGGCGGAGGGCAGCTGGTCGAGGCGTACAGGGCCCTGGAGGATCCGCCGCCGCTGGTGCTGATCGGTCGCTGCTACCTGCCGGAGGTCGAGGAGGTGCCGGGGGTGAGGGCGCTCGGCCCGATGTCTCATCGGCTGGCGATCGAGGCGCTGCGCAGGTCGCTGTTCACGGTTGTGCCGTCGCTGTTGCCGGAGACCTTCGGCCTCGTCGCGCTGGAGACCGCTGCCGCTGGCAAGCCGATCGTCGCTTCCGACATCGGCGGCCTCACCGATGTCGTGATCGACGGCGAGACGGGCCTGCTGGTGCAACCGGGCAACCGCGAGGCGCTGGCCACGGCGATGCGGGCGCTGCTTTCCGATGCCGGCCTGAGGGGGCGGATGGGCGGGGCGGCGCGGCTGCGGGCGAACGACTTCGGGGCCGACGCAGTGGTGCCCAGATTCGAAGAGGCCTACCGGCTCGCCGTCGAGGCGCGCCGGGCGCGAGCCGCGGAGTAGCCGGGTGGCGACGCCCGAATCCGTGCTGTCCGGCCGCCTGCGCGAGCATCTCAGCGATCCGCTCTACCGGACCGGCTACCACCTGATCCTCGGCACCGGGATCACCAGTGTGCTGGGGGTCGGCTTCTGGGCGCTGGCCACGCACTCCTACTCGGCCCGGGTGGTCGGGCTCAACGCCGCGGCGATCTCGGCGATGACCCTCGTGGCCGAAGCCTGCACCCTCGGCCTCGCGGCGGTGCTCGTCCGCTACCTGCCGGTCGCCGGCGGCTCGACCCGCCGGATGGTCGTCCGCAGCTACGCCGTCACCGCCTCGCTCGCCCTCGGCGTCGCCCTGATCGCCGCCCTCACCAGCGGCCTCTGGTCGCCGACGCTGAGCTTCCTCGCCAGCGGCGGCTGGCTGATCGGCTTCGTTCTCGCCAGCGCAGGGACTACCGTCTTCACCCTGCAGGACAGTGTCCTCACCGGGCTGCGGGCGGCCAGATGGATCCCGCTGGAGAACTCCCTCTACGCGCTGGCAAAGCTCCTGCTCCTGGTTGCCCTGGCGAGCGTGCTGGCCGGGTCCGGCCCCTTTGTCGCCTGGACCGCACCGCTGGCCGTCGCGATAGTCGTCGTCAACTACCTGATCTTCGCGCGGCTGGTCCCGGCGGCGCCGCAAGAGGGCTCTCTCGACCGGCGCAACCTGCTCTCGATGGCGACGGGCAACTACGGGGGCAAGCTCTTCGCCCTCGCCGCCAACCTCTACATGCCGATCCTCGTCGCCAACCGGATCGGAGCCGCCCAGGCCGCTTACTTCTTCGTCCCCTGGATGGTCTCGCTGGCGATCGAGCTGGTGGCCCTGAACGTGATGACCTCGCTGACCGTGGAGGCGGCGAGCGACATGGCGCGCCTGCGGCAGCTGACCAGGCGCGCGCTTGGCCAGGCGATGCGGCTGGTGGTCCCGATCGCAGCCGCGGCGGCCATCGCCGCTCCCTGGGCGCTGCTGATCTTCGGCGCCGACTACGCGGACGAAGGGGCGTCGCTGCTGCGCCTGCTGGCGCTGGGAATGGTCCCCAACGCGTTCGTCGCCGTGGGGATCGCGGTCGCCCGCATCGAGCACCGCGGCCGCGTCGTGGTTGGCGTGCAGGGGACCCACTGCATCCTCGTGCTGGGCCTCAGTGCCCTGCTCCTCCCCAGCCTCGGGATCGAGGCCGTGGGCCTCGTCTGGACCGCGAGCCAGACCGCCCTTGCCCTCACCCTGCTCGGCACCCTCCTGCGCCCGCTGCTGCTGGGTCAGGCAGACAGCCGGCGGTAGGCGACGGCGCCTCGCGCGACCGCCCACGAGCCCAGTAGGCCGAGGGCGAGGGTGACCCAGGCGACCGGGGCAAGCGGCCTGCGACGCAGGGCCCGCAGCGAATAGCTGGCACCCCTGCGCCGCTCGCCGAGCAGGAAGGCCTGGGTCGCGGCGATCTGCAGGACGGTCGTGTACTGGCGCGGGCCAAGGCTCCGCAGCGCCTCGCCATGGCGTACCAGAACCTCCTCTGCCATCCAAAGCATGTCCGGCGCCTCTCGTCGCAGCCGTGGGATCACGTCTGCCGAGTCCGCGGCGCGGAGCCAGCTGTCGGGGGCGTCGCTGTGCACCCTGGTCAGCACGTCCTCGACGCAGACGCTGGACTCCCTCTCCGCCAGATTGAGCTCGAACAGGGTCTCCATCGCCCCGCGGCGGTCGTCGACGTAGGGGCAGGTGGCAAAGACGGAGCGCTGCAGGCAGCGGCCGGCGTCATTGCCTCCCTCCGCCTCGGCCCAGCGAATGCGGCCCTCGTAGCCGTAGGGGCCGTCCGGGACGAACTTCGGCGTGACCGTTCCGTCGTCGTGCAGCTGGCGGCTGCGCAGCACCCGCACCCCCTCAGGCAGCTCCGCGATCAGCTCGCGCAGGCGTCCCAGCGCCCCGGGGAGCAGCTCGTCGTCGCTGTCGACCACGACCACCCATTCTCCGCGCGCGTTGGCAACGCCGGTGTGGCGGGACGGGTTGATGCCCTGGTTCGACTCATGGACAATGACGCGAAGACGCGGGTCCCGGTAGCGCTCGCGCAGCGCCGTGGCGGTGTCGTCCCCGGAGCCGTCGTCGACGACAATGACTTCGAAGTCGGCGAAGGACTGCGCCAGGCAGCTGTCGATGCAGCGGCATACGATCCGGGCGCGGTTGTACGTCGTAATCACGATGCTGAAGAAGGGATGTGACATCTCTGGCCTCTACTCGGCCCGCTAGCGGGCGATCGCGGTTGCGCATTCTCGCCTACCACGCGGTCTCCGACCTGCGCGACGACCCGGTCCTCGCCGAATATGGCCTGCCGCCGGCGCTCCTTGCCGCCCAGCTCGACGGTCTCGCCGCCCACGGCTGGGACTTCGTCGACCTCGACGCAGCGCTCGCGGCTCTCGCAGGGGAGTGGGCGCTGCCGCGGCGCGCCGTGCTGCTCACCTTCGACGACGGCTACGCCGACCTCCTCGAGGTCGCCGTTCCGCTGCTGGAGGAGCGTGGCCTGCCGGCCGTGGTCTTCGCGGTCGCCGGGCACCTCGGCGGCGTCAACGATTGGGACCACCACAAGGGCGCCGCCAATCTGAGGCTGCTGGACCCCGCCGGCCTCCGGCAGGTCGCTGCGCGCGGCATCGAGATCGGCGCACACACCCGCACGCATCGCCCTCTGCCCGAGGTGCCGCCGGCTGAGGTCGAGGCCGAGCTGTCCGGCGCAGCGGAACTGCTCGAGACCGCCGGCGTGCCCCGCCCGCGAGCGTTCTCCTACCCCTACGGCCGCTGGAGCGGAGAGCTTGCCGCCGCCGTCCGCGACGCGGGCTACGAAATCGCCTTCACCACCGCCTGGGGGAACCCGCATCCGGGAGTTGACCGCTACGCGGTGCCACGGATCGAGGTTCACGCCTCCGACACGCCGCGCAAGCTGCGGTTGAAGATGGCCCTCGCCAGCTGGCCGGGGCCGATCCGCGATTCGCTGCTCACCCTGGCCGGCGTGCGCCTCGATCCCTCGGCGGGTTAGCGGTCGCGCACAGGGGTGCGTCCCTGTGCGCAGAACCTATCCTGATCTGATGGAGCAGATGACCGCACCCACGACGGCCAAGCGGCCGGACCCCTTTTCAAAGCCCGCCACGGTGCGCCTGCAGGCGACACGCGGTTTCAGCCGCGTCCTCTCGCCGCGCGAGCTCTGGCGCTACCGCGACCTCGCCTACCAGATCGCCGCCCGCGACGTGACCGTGCGCTACCGGCAGACCGCGCTCGGCGCCGCCTGGGCGGTGCTCCAGCCGATCGGCTTCATGGTCGTCTTCACGCTCTTCTTCGGCAATCTGGCCGGCGTCTCATCTGACGGCTTTCCTTATGCGCTGTTCAGCCTCGCCGCCCTCGTCCCCTGGACCTACTTCGCAAACGCGATGCTGCTCGGCTCCGAAAGTCTGGTCAGCAACTCGGCCCTGGTCTCGAAAATCTATTTCCCGCGCATCTTCATGCCCGCCGGGGCCATCGCCGCGGGCCTGGTGGACCTCGCCATCTCCCTCGTCATTCTCTTCGCGATCGTCCTCGTCTGGGGAGTCGTGCCACCGCTGGCCGTGCTGGTCCTGCCGCTGCTGATCGCGATCATGCTCGCGACGGCGGTGGGGGTGACGGCCGCACTCTCGGCGATCAATGTGCGCTACCGCGACGTGCGCTACGTGATCCCGTTCGCGATCCAGATGTGGCTCTTCGCCACTCCGATCGCCTATCCCAGCAGCCTGCTCAGCGAACCCTGGCGCGTCCTCTCGGCGATCAACCCGATGGTCGGGGTCGTCGAAGGCTTCCGCTGGGCGGTGCTGGGCGCCTCGGCGCCGCTCGCCCAGATCGGTGTGTCCGCCGCCGCCGCGGCCGTCCTTCTCGTCGCCGGGCTCGCCTACTTCGACCGGGTCGAGCGCGGTTTCGCCGACTTCATCTGATTCGGATGAGCGATATCGCGATCCAAACCGAGGGACTTGGCAAGAGCTACAGGCTTGGGCTGGGAGCACGCGGCTACGACACGCTGCGCGAGAGCATCGTCAACACGACGAGGCGCTCGTTGGGCAGGCTCTCAGGGCGCGCCGAGCGCCGCGACCACCAATTGCTCTGGGCCCTCTCCGACCTCTCGCTGACGATCCGCAGCGGCGAAGTCGTCGGCCTGATCGGCCATAACGGCGCCGGCAAGAGCACACTGCTGAAAATCCTCTCGCGGATCGTCGAGCCGACGACCGGCTGGGCGGACGTGACTGGTCGCTCGGGTTCGCTGCTGGAGGTGGGAACCGGGTTCCACCCCGAGCTGACCGGGCGCGAGAACATTTTCCTCAACGGCGCCATCCTCGGCATGCGCAGGGAGGAGATCCGACGCCGCTTCGACGAGATCGTGGCCTTCGCCGACATCGAGCGCTTCCTCGACACACCGGTGAAGCGCTACTCCAGCGGCATGTCGGTGCGGCTCGCGTTCGCCGTCGCAGCCCACCTCGAGCCCGAGATCCTCCTCGTCGACGAGGTGCTGGCGGTTGGCGATGCCGCCTTCCAGCGCAAGTCGCTGGCGAAGATGAACGAGGTCGCCGGCGAGGGGCGGACGGTGATCTTCGTCTCCCATAACCTGGCGATCATCCAGGCGCTCTGCCAGCGCGGGGTCCTGCTCGAGCAGGGCCGCGCCATCGTCGACGCACCGGTGACGGAGGCCGTGAACGGGTACCTGCGGCGTCTGGAGCGCGGCGCCTCCAGCAACCTGCTCGAGCGGCCGGATCGCGACAGCCGCGCCTGGGAAGAGATCTTCGTGCGGCGGCTGGCGGTGGAGGACGCGGCCAGCGGCCAGGAGGACGTGGTCGTCGGCGGACGGCCGGCGAGGATCGTCGTCGAGCTGACCGGGGTGCTGCCGATGACGGAGTGCCGGCTCACCGTCCTCAACAGCCTGGGCCAGCCTGTGACCACATTCGACAGCGAGCTGTCGGCTCCCGGCGACGTTCGCGACGCCGGCCTGGGGCCCAGGATCGAGTGCGAGATCGAGACGCTGCCGCTCGTCCCGGGCCGCTACCGGATCGACGTCGTGCTGAAAGGGCGGCGGCAGATCCAGGATGGCCTGCAGGCGGCCGCGTTCTTCGACGTCGAGCCGGGGGTGCTCGGCGACCGGCCGATGCCGGTTGCTGCCTCCGACGGCGACGTCGTCCTCCCGCACCGCTGGCGCCTCCCGGCCACGTAGGTCCTTTCAGGGCCCGCCAAACCAGAGCTTGCGCAGAAAGCGCGGGAGGGAATCGGTGCCTCTGATTTCTATGCGGGGGACTTGCAGCAGCTCGTCATCGAGGTGGGTGTGGGCTGGATGCGTGGTGCAGGCGCCAAGGAAGCCCGCCCGCGCCACAGCGGCGACCGCCCGCTCGTCGCGGCGTCCGTAGGGGTAGGCGAACGTCCTCACCGATTCGCCCAGGCTCTCTTCGAGGTCCTGTCGCGAGCCCTCGATCTCCGCTGCCACCTCGCCGTCGGCGAGCTGGGGCAGCGAGCGGTGGTTGCGGGTGTGGGCGCCCAGCTCGATTCCTGCCGCCCGCATCCGTGCGATCTCCGCCACCGAGAGCAGGGGCCTGGCGCTGAGCGCACCTTCGCTGTCCCAATCGTTGACCCCGCCGAGGCGCCTGCTGACAAGGAAGACCGTCGCGGGGAACCCGTGCCGGCGCAGGATCGGCAGCGCCGTCTCGAGGTTGTCCCGGTAGCCGTCGTCGATCGTGATCGCGACGGCGCGGCGCGGGGGCAGCCGGTGCTCGCGCAGACACTGCACCAGCTCCTCGAATCCGATCACGCGGTATCGGAGCGCTGTCAGCAGGCGCATCTGGCGCGCGAAGGCGCGTCCGGGGAGGATGTAGCGGTCCCGTTCGCCCGCGGCGCTGAAGGCGTGGTACATCAGCACCGGAACGCCGTGGGTCAGCCTCACCCAGCGGTCGCGGCTGGTGTTTCTGCGCACCCCCTGCCAGAAGGCGTAGCGGGAGACGAAGTAGAACCAGATCTGGCGCCGGCCCGGGCCGGGGATGATGCGCCCGAGCGGGGCGAGCGCGGCGGCCGGGATGCGCAACACAAGCAGCAGCCGGCGCAGGCGCACCTCACGCGCCGTCGGCACGTGAAACCAACCGAGGCGCCTGGGCAGCATCGCGGGGTGGCGCTCGACCAGCGCGTGCGAGCCGGCGCCGATCCGTCGCGCGTCTTCGATCATCCGCCGCCGCCGCTTCTGGTCGTCGTGCACGCCGTGTGCGTTCGGGAGGTAGGTGGGGACGAAGCCCACCTTGCACAGGCGGAAGGCCAGCTCCGTGTCGTCGGCGGTCTGGAATTCGGTCGAGAAGCCGCCCACCTCGAGCAGGCCGGCGCGGGGGATGGAGAGGTTGCCGCCATAGCAATCCCCCCAGCCGACCCCCCGGCGTTCCAGTCCCTCGTAGTGGTCGTTCCACGCCTTTGCGAAGGCATGGGCGTACCAGTCGCGCGCGTCGGGAGGCCGCTGCGTCAGCGTGCCGACCCCAAGCAGCCTCCCACCCTCCCGGTGCACCGCCTCGTGTGCGGCGAGCAGTCCAGGGGAGGGGACCACGTCGTCGTCGAGGAGGACGCAGACGTCCCCCTCGGCGGCGCCGATCGCCTCGTTTTGGGCGGCGGCCTGGCCGCGCTTGGCGAGCCGCAGGACGCGCAGGCGGAACGGCGCCTCGAAGCCCTCCGCCATCTCGGCGGTTCCGTCGCTGGAGCCGTCGTCGGCGATGAGGACCTCGAAGGCGTCCGGGTCAAGCGTCTGCGCCGCCAGGGCGACGAGGCAGCGCCGCAGCAGCTCGCGCCGCCCGTGGCTGGCGATCACGACACTGAGTGCGAAGCGCGCGGGGCCGTTCACGAGGTCGCCTCATCGACCGGCGCGTGCCGCTGTCCCGGCTGTGGTCGAGGTCAGCTCCGCCCATCGCGCCCTGCTCACGCTGGCGCGCACCGAGCGCCAGAAGGCGAGCTTCCAGACGAACTCATACCACGCGTCCTGGCGGCCCTCGCCGAGGAGCAGGCGGCCGGCAGCGGCCAGTATCGAGGGCGGCACGCGCAGGGCGATCAGCGCCCTGCGCAGGGCGATCTCCCGGCGCGTCGCGGCGCCAAACCAGCCGAGGAGCTTGGGGAACATCGCCGGGTGCCTGTGACTCAGCTCGACGTAGCCGGTGCCGTGAAGCCACACGTCGCGGAGCAGGTGGGTCGCGTGGCTTCTGGTCGTCGTGGACGGCGTGGGCGCGGGGGAGGTAGATGGGCGCGCAACCGGCCTCGCAGAGGCGGAAGCCGAGCTCGATGTCCTTGCTCACCGCGACGTCGGTGGCGAAGCCGCCGACCTTCAACAGCGCCGCGCGAGGCGCGGAGATGTTGCCGCCGTAGCAGTCGGCCCAGCTAGCCTGCTTGTGTTCCAGCCGCTGGTAGTGGGCGGCCCAGCCGCGGGCGAAGGCGCGCGCGTACCAGTCGCCGTCGCTGGGCGCGACCTGTGAGAGCGAGCCGATCCCGATCCGTCGCCCCGCGCCCCGATGCGCGGCGAGGTGCTCGGCGACCATGCTCAGGAGAGGGGATCACGTCGTCGTCGAGCAGAACGCAAACCTCTCCTTGGGCGGCCTCGATCCCGGCGTTGCGGGCGGCCGACTGGCCGATCGGCCCAGGCTGCAGCACGGTGAGGCGGAACGGTGTCTCGAGGCTCGCGAGCATCTCGGCGGTGCCGTCGCTGGAGCCATCGTCAACGACCACCAGCTCGAAGCTCTGGGGGGTCAGCGTTTGGCTGAGTAGCGCGGCTACGCAACGGCGCACCAGCTCACGCCGGTTGTGGGTCGGAACCACGACGCTCAGCTCAGGGGAGGTCACGGCCGTCCCCTTCGCTCAGGCGGAGCTCCTGCTCGATCAGCCCCAGGAAGACGCTCCCCCGCAGCGCCTCGGGCGGCGGCTGCCCGGCGCTCTCCATCGAGATGTGGCGATAGTCGGATTGCGAGTGGACGATCCAGGCCAGCAGGCGCAGGCGGGGGAACGCGCCGGGATCGAGGCCGAGCCCCGCGCAGTACTCGCCAATGCAACTGGTCGCAACCGTGC
Source organism: uncultured Solirubrobacterales bacterium (assembly GCA_963707965.1). GTDB lineage: Bacteria > Actinomycetota > Thermoleophilia > Solirubrobacterales > 70-9 > VRUE01. The sequence continues at coordinate 87,124 of CAVPRR010000005.1, read as the reverse complement.
CGCGCGGGTTGCTGGGGTCGAGCAGATTGGCAAGGCTTGCCGCAGAATCTCCCGACTCCAGAGCCCCGTCCAGGACGAAGGCGGCATTTGCGAGGAAGTAGGCGAGGTCCAGGCCTGGCAGCCCGTGCGGCTCGGCGGACTCCCAGTCGAGCAGGGCCGGCTCACCGCCCGCACTCAGCACGATGTTCCACGGAGAGCAGTCACGGTGCTCGCAGGTTTGCGGCAGCTCCCCCAAGTCCTCCAGAAGCTGTCGTGCCCGCCGGGCGGTGTCGGGGGCGAGGACTGGCGCGAAGCTTTCCTCGAAGCGCCGCAGCGGTTCGGCGACCAGGCGCGGCCACCAATCTGCCGGGGCCTGCCGGTCGCCGCCCCGGGCCAGTTCCACCAGCCATTCGCTCACTTGCGACGCGAGCCTGGGAAACGTCTCCTCGCTCAGGGAGTCGATCAGCGGCCGGCCGTTGACGGCGCTCTCGGCGATCGCGCGCCGGCCCGCGCGCCGGCCCTGATCGAGCAGGCGCGGTACGCCCGGCGCCGTCGGGTGCTCGCGCTGCACCTGGCGAAGCACCTCCGCCTCTCGCTCGAGCGCGGCATCCGCCTCGGGCACGCGGGCAAACTTGACCGCGACGGGAGTGCCCTCGGCCGAGTCTCCCAGGGCCACGACCTTGTTGATCGACCTGGCGCCGCCGGTCAGAAGCAGCGGCGACCCGCCTGCCATCGACGCGGTCTGGCCGGATTTGGCGACGTCGCGGTGGCCGTTGCCGCGCCCGCTGTCCCCCTCGCCACCCGCGGCGTAACCGATCGCGACAGCGGGGGCGAGCAGGCCGAGGTTGGCGATGGTGTGCCAGAGGGCTCGCAGCGCGGCCTGGGCGGGCGAGCGCGCGGGGCGCAGGGAGAAGAGCCGGGCCCTTGCGGCAGGGGACCCCAGCGGCAGCCAGAACTGCGGCGGGCGGTGGGGGAGCGGGCCCGGCCAGTAGACGCACACAGATGCAAGGCCGGCACGCTCCAGCCGTCGTCGCGCCCGCTGCATACCGGCGAACCGCGGCACGCGCCACTCGCAAACGATTGCCGCCCCCGGCGCCGCCACCTCCGCGGCAGCGGTCAGGCCCCGGCGGGTGGGGTAGCCGAGCACGACGAGATCGGCGGCGCCCGGTGCATCCGGCGCTCGCTCGGCGATCAGATCGATGGCGCGGGAGAGTCGCCGCCCGCGGCTGAGGTCGAGCGCTCGCGGCTGGCCGGTGTTGTCCAGCAGGAAGCGCCAGTCGACTTGCCGCAGCAGGTCGTTGCGCTCCGCCTCCGGCAGCGACTCAGGAAGCGTCGCGCCCATCGCCCAGGAGCTCCTCGTAGACCCTTTCGACCCGGCGGCCCATCGCCGCGCGGCTGAACTCGGCGTCCACCCGCTGTCGCGCCCGCCCGACGAGCGCTGCGCGCAGCTCCGCGTCGCCAAGCAGGCGCCGCAGGGCGGCTGCAAGCGCCCCCGCGTCCCCGGGCGGGACCAGCAGACCGCTCTCGCCGTCGGCGATCAGCTCGTCGCTGCCGCCGATCGCGGAGGTGACCACCGGGCGGTACGCGGCCATCGCCTCGAGCACAGCCAAAGAAGAGCCCTCGTACAGCGACGGCAGCGCAAAGACGTCGCACGCGGCGAGCAACTCAGGCACGTCGTCCCGGCGGCCGAGGAAGAGAACCCGGTCAGCGATCCCGAGCCGGGTCGTCTCAGCTTCGAGCTCGCCGCGCAGAGGGCCGTCACCGGCGAGGACGAACCTTGCCTCGGGGATCTCGGCGGCGGCCCGGAACAGGACGGTGTGGCCCTTCTGCTCGTCGAGGCGAGCGCAGGTGAGCACCAGGGCCAGCTCCCGGCCGCCGCGCAGTTTCTCGCGCAGGGTCGCTGAGGCCGCTACGTCGAAGCGCTCGGAATCGACCGCGTTATGGATGACCTCGATCTTCTCCGCCGGCCAGCGGAAGCGCTCGCGCAGCTCGCTCGCGATTGCCCGCGAGACCGCGATGTAGCGGCCCACCCCGCGAGCAAGCAGGCGCAGCTGCAGGAAGCTCGAGCGATCGAGCTCCATCCGCGGGATCAGCTGCACGGTGGCCACGCACGGCACGCGGGCGAGCACCGCAGCGAAGAGGGCCCACTTGGCCGCCAGCGGCCAGCTCAGATGCGCGTGCAGCAAGGCCGGCTGCTCGCGGCGCAACTGCCGCGCCAGGCGCAGCGCCCGGCGCCCGCCGGTCAGGCCCAGCGGCATCGGCGCCACGCGGCGCGTCGGCACGTCCAGGCTCGCCGCCCGCTCGGCCAGTGGCTCGGCCTCGCCGCCTGCGTCGAGCAGCAGGGTGGGGCGCCAGCATGAGCGGTCGAGCGTTTCGAGCAGCATCAGCATCGCGTTCTCGGCACCACCGAGTTCGCGGCTATCCGTGTAGAAGAAGATCGATTGGGCCACGGTGTAGTTCACCCGCCAGCTGCGCCAGCGCGCCGTCGTCTGTGGATTCGCCCAGCTCGGCCCCGACACCTGCCCAGAATGCGTAGTCGAGCACGGCGCGGTAGAAGAGAGGCCGGCGCCAAAGGGCGAGTCGCTCCAGCAGCGCTGCGGCTGCGAACACGCCCGCCGCCACGACCGGCCGGCGCCAGGTCAGGCACAGCAGCGCTGCCCTGCTCGCCAGCCACGGGCGCGAGCCGTCCCACGGCACTGCCAGGCGAAGGGCGGCGAAGGCGTCCGGGTGTCTCCGTGCCAGCAGCACAGTGGTACGCCCTTTATCCAGCGTGTCGCGCGCCAGCCCGGTCAGGTTCTTGTCGTATTGCTGGCGGGCGAGCGCCTCGGGGTCGTAGCGAAAGGTCACACCCGCCTTGCTCAGCCGCAGCGAGAGCTCGACGTCCTCGTTGCCGTACGGGGTGAAGGTCTCGTCGAAGGCGCCGACCTCGCGCAGCACCTCGGTCGCTAGCGACGCGTTACCTGAGTAGAAATCGCGCGGCACAAAGCTGTGCCCCGGCCGGGCCATCTCTTCGAGGTGGGCGGCAAACTTGGCCTGCACGTAGCGGGCCGCGAGGGAGCTCGAGCGGTCGACTGTGACCGGCACCGGCCCGAGCACGCAGACTCGCGCACCGGGCGGGTGGCTGGCCAGGTGCCGCTCTATGAACTGCGGTGCCGGCTCCATGTCGTCGTCGATCAGGATCGTCACTTCGCCCTGCGCCTCCGCCAGGGCGACGTTGCGAGCGGCCGCCCGGCCCCGGCCCAAGCCCTCGACGACCCGCAGCTCATAGGGCACTTTCGCCGTAAGCCCGGCCAGCATCTCGCGAGTGCCGTCGCTCGATCCGTCGATCGAGACCACCGCCTCGTAGGAGTCGGCCGGGGCTGTCTGCTCGGCGAGGGCGAGCAGGGCGCGGCGCAGGGCATCGCAGCGCTGGTACGTGGGGATGATCACGCTGGCCCGGGGTGGCTCATTCAGCGGCGGCCCCTCTTCGGGCGTATGGACGTCGAGCGCCATCCAACGCGAGGTTAGCCGCGTACGGCGATGGCATCCTCAGCCGGGCCGCGACTCGGGGGCCGACTCCCCGGCGACGACCTCAGCGAGCATCCTCGGTGGCCTCCTCGTAGATGGCCTCCAAACGTGCCCCCCAGGCGCTCGGGCTGTGGTGCTCCTCGGCAAAGTGGCGCGCCCGTCGCCCCAGCTCGCTCCGCCGCGGCGGGTCGGCCAGCAGGGCCGCGGTCTCCTCCGCGAACCGCTCGGCCCCGTCCGCGACGAGGAGCGGCGGTGGGATCTGGAAGCAGTCGAAACCCTCGACGCCGCGGCCGGTCGTAACGACCGCCTTGCCGGCGGCGAGCGCCTGCAGAACCTTCATCCGCATGCCGCCGCCTGTGCGCACCGGAGCGACGACAACGGCTGCCTCCACCATATGGGGCTCGATGCTGGGCGCGTCGGCGATCACCTCGACCCCGGGGCCGGAGAGTCCGAGGATCTCGCGCGGCGGGTGGCTGCCGACGATTCGCAGGCGGGCCTCCTGCCGGCGCTTGCGCACGGCGGGCATGATCTCGCCCGCCAGCCACCTCGCCGCGTCGCGGTTGGGCCGGTGCGAGAAGTTGCCAATGAAGAGCACTGTCTCCGGGCGCTCGTGAGCGGGGTCCACCAGGGTGGGCAGCTCCAGGCCGAAGGGGCTGACTCGGACGCGTGCGGCGAGCTCGGGGGCGAGCTCCGCGATCGCCCCGGCGTCGCGCCGGCCAAAGGCCAGCACCCGGTCGAAGCGCCTCCAGGCGGCGTGCTGAAAGCGGGGCCGCCGCCTCCAGTCCAGTTCGCCCAGCGCCCAACCCGGCCACTCTGTGGGCCGGCCCGGATGCCGGTCGACCGGGCGCGGTCGCAGCACCTCGTGCTCGGTGAGGACCGAGGGGATGCCGGTCGGCAGCCTGTAGCCGGACATCGCGCTGTCCTCGACCGCGACCACATCGAAGCCGCGCATCGCGGCGAGCCGGTCGAGGATCGGCTGCACGCCTGGGTCGGCGAACCAGGCTGCCCGCCACGGATTGCCGCCTAGCCAGGTGCTTGCGAGGCGCGCCCGGCGCCGCCAGCGGCCGGCAACCGAGTGCGGCTGGCGGCGGTCGGCGAGGTGGGCATCGACGCCCGAAGCTCGCAGCCGCTCCGCCGCTTGGGCTTCGCCGGGCTCGTCTCCCACCGTGCTGACCAGGGTGACCTCGTGGCGCTGGCGCAGGCCGAGCAGCTGCGCGTGGAGGAGGATCGGGATCGCCCCGGTGCCGTCCTTCCGCGGCAGCATGGGCGTCACCAGCAGGATCCTCATCTCGGCTCAGTGGCGCCAGCGGCGATCATGGCCTCGTAGGCATCCTCGAAGCGCGGCAACACGTTGGGCCCCGCGAAGCTCTTGGCCCGCTCGGCGGCGGCGCGGCCCAGCGCTTCTCGCCGCTCCGGGTTCTCTATCAGTCCGGCCATCGCCGCGGTGAGCGCCTTGACGTCGCCCTGCGGGACGAGGACGCCGGTCGTCTCGTCGAGCATGTCGGTGTGGCCGCCGAGCCGCGTTCCGATCACCGGCCGGCCCCTGCTCATCCCCTCGGCGACGGTGGCGCCGAGCGGCTCCGGCCACAGCGAGGGCATCACCCCAAACAGGGCCCGCTCCCAGGACGCCATCACTGCTCGGTGGGGCACGTTGGTGAGCACGATCGCCTCGGGCGGGAAGTCGGTGGGCGAGTCCCGCTCGAAGGTTCCCATCAGGACCAGGGGCGGGGGGGAGTCGAGCCGGCGGTAGGCCGCGAAGAGGGTCTCCAGGCCCTTGACCTTGCGAAAGGCGCCGACATAGAGGATGAATGGCTCCTCAGGCAATCGCGCCAGCCAGGCTTCGATATCGGGGCCCTCCTCTCCCGGCCGGGGCGGCGACTCCGCCTGGAAGCTGGGGATTGTCACCTCGAACAGCCTGCGGGCGTCGTCCCTGACGTTGGCGACGGTGACGTCGTGCACGTAGGTGCTGACGCTGTGCAGGCCGGTCATCCTCCGGGTCAGCAGTGGCTTGGAGAGCGCCACGCCGGCCGCGGCAAACCAGCCCTTGGGACGGCCGTAGTAGTCACCGGCGCAGACCAGGCACTTGAGCGGGCCAGGGCCCGAGCAGGGCGCTCCCTTGCGCAGCAGCGTCCGGGTCGCGCAGAAGTAGCAGTAGTCGCGGGCCGAGACGAGTAGGGGGATGCGCTTGCGCCCCAGCGCCGCGGCGACCGAGAAGGTGAGCCAGCCGTAGGCGTGGATGACGTCGGGCTCGAAGTCGGAGATCAGGTTATGAAGGGCGACCACCGTGATCGGGTCGGGGAACGGCGGTTGGTGGCGCTGGCGCCGGTCGCTGACCATGAAGTCGAATGCGGTGCGCACCTGGCGGACCCTGTGGACGACGAAGCCGTCGTCGTGTTCGAGCTTCGGTAGGCCGCCGTGCCAGGGAGTGACGACAGACACCACGTGGCCCCGGTTCGCCATTTCCCGGCCTAGCAGCTGCGCCTGGCGATGGGCACCGCCGATGAAGGGAGGGAAGTGGTCGGTGGCGATCAGGATGCGCACTGCAGCCGTCCCAGAAGCCGGTTGAGGAAGCGGCGCCGCTCGGGGAACATGAACAGCTCGGCAAGGCGGCGGGCGAGGGGGCGGGGGGAGGCGGCCATCGCCGCGAACCAGCCGACGAAGATCGCTTTCATCGGCAGTGAGGCGTTGTCGCGGCGCCGGGCGGCGCGAACCGCATCGGCGAGCAGCTTCCGGATGCGGTCGCCGGCGATTGGGTGAAGCTGGGGCTCAAGCTTGAGCGAAGCCATCCTGTTCGCGAGGTCCGCGATCGAAAGAATGCGATCGGGGTGGGGCTGCCCGAGCTCGCCGGCGAGCCGCAGCAGCTCGGGGGAGGTCGCGGCGGCAAACTCGATGGCCTTACGCAGGTGCGAGACGTCCAGGCTGTCAACTCCCGGCTCGTAGCTGTTGGCGCCGTGCACGCGGTAGCTGACGCCGACCGCGTCGACTGATGCCACGCGGCCCAGGAGCGCGGTCAGGTGCACCAGATACCAGTCGGCGCCGGTCACCGGGTATGCGCGCTCGGGGATGGGGAGGATGCGGCGCACCGCCTCAGCGCGGAACGCGTTGGCGCTGGTCGCCATCCAGACCAGGTCGTAGGGGTAGGCGAGCTCGGCTGCGCGGACATCGCCTGCGGGCATCCGCAGGTGGGCGGCCGGCTTGATCGTGCCGGTTGGGCGCCCGGCGGCGTCGATCACCTCCATTCGGAACTGGACCTTGCTGACGCTTTCCTCGGCGTCGAAGAGCGCCGCCGCACGCGCGGCGGCATCGGAACAAAGCATGTCGTCGGCATCGAGGAAGATCACGATGTCCCCCTCGCAGCGCTCCATGCCGGCGTTGAGCGCGGAGGCCTGTCCGCCGTTCTCCTTCAGCACGACGGTCACCCCGTCCGCCGCGTCGAGGACTTGACGCGAGTCGTCGCTTGAGCCGTCGTCGACGACGATCACGTTGACGCGGTCGTGGGTCTGCCGGCGGGCGCTGTCGATCGCGTCTTTCAGGAAGGTGCCGTAGTTGTGGTTGTTGATCACGATGTCGACCACCGAGCTTGACGCCGACATGGAGTTCATTGCCGTCGCTCCGGCGCAACGAGTCGGCCCTTGACCCGGCGATAGACGCCGTAGGGGCGATTGTGACGCAACAGCGTTGCGACGACTGGGACCGTCGTGCCCGCGGGCGTGGCGGGGGGACCGACCGTGACCACCTGGGTTTCGCCCGGCCTCAGGGTGAAGCTGCGGCGGACGATTTCGGCGCCCAGCGCAGTGGCCAGGCCCAGTTCCTGTCTGCGACCGTGGGTGGCGCTTCGGCGCTCGGCGAGCCTAGCCGGGGCACTACCGCGGCCGCCGACCCTGATCCGCAGGTCGAAATCGACCGGGCTTTGCTCCTGGCTGCCGACGCCGATCCGGGCTTCGCTGCCATTGGAACCGGCCTTGGGAAGGATCCAGAGCTGCGTGTAACCAAGGGCGTTCCTGGCTGGCACCGTCGCGGAGGCGAGGACAATGGCGGCGACGGCGGCTGCGAACCCGCCCAGCAGCAGCCCGGCTTCCCAGGCTCGCAGCCGCAGCCGCAGCTGCGGCCAGCGGAATGGTGCCGGGCCCTTGCGGTGCAGCGCCGCAACTCGGCAGCCGTTGAGCACGACGAGCAGCAGCAGGATCGCCCAGGAGAGCGCGCGGACACCGCCCGGGACGTAGTCGAGCACGAGGCTGCCCAGGGCCAGCGTCGCCAGGCTGAGCCCGAGGCTGAGCAGCAGGAAGTGCGGCCACTCGAGCCGGCGGCGGGCGAAGGCTGCGGCGGTGATCGCGTAGCCCGGCAGCAACAGGGCGAGGGGCGCCGCGAAGGCGAGTGCCACCCAGTCGAGAGGGATCAGCAGCGCCAGGCCCGCGCACAGCAGCGCCAGGCCGGCGACGGCGCGCAGGTCGCTGTGGCCCCTCACCGGCCTTCGCCCAGGTCGTAGACCGAGATGTTGCCGCTCGAGTAGATTCGCATCGCCCCGGGGATTTCCGCGAACTTCGTCACCGCGGCCAGCGGCAGCAACTCCTCTTCGTCGCCCCGGATCGAGAACGAGTACCCCCTGGTCGCGTCCGAGCTGATTTCGCGCCGGTCGGTGACGACGTAGCGCAGGTCTTCGCGGCGCAGCAGCGGCAGCTCCCATCCGGACAGGGCGGGCTCTTCAAGCAGGTCCTGGACATCGGGCGTCTTGCCGGCCAGCGCAACGTGCTCGCCGGGCACCATCAGCATGCGGGCATCGGCGGCGGCGGCTGCGAAGCGCTGGTCTTCGGGGATGTTGCGCTTCGCCCATTCGGCGACCGCGAGGGGCGCCGAGGAGATCGTGTTGCCGCCGGCGCTCGCGCGCAGCGGCGATGCTAGCTGGAGGTCCCAGGGCCAGCCGGCGATCACGCCGCCCACCAGCACCACGCCGAGGGCGGCGGTGAGCGAAACGCGGCCGATCCAGGGGCGATTGCCCGGCCGCCAGTTTTGCAGCCCCGCGCAGGCGACGACGAAGGCAAGGCCGACGAAGAGGAACTCGCCGGCGCGGTTGCCGGTCTCCCAGGCGGCGGGCGCCAATCGCAGGAGCAGCGTCGCGAAGAAGGCGAGCGCGGCGACCGCGAAGACCAGGGCGAAGGGCTGCGAGCGGTAGCGACGCCGGATGCGCAGCAGCCCGAACGGCAGTGCGACGGCGAGCAGCGCCACCGCGAGCAGCGCCACCGCGCGGGCGAGGAACGGGGTGGCCGGGATGTTCGAGCCCTTGCCCTCGAAGAGCGCTCGCGGCGGCGCCTCGCCGGAGGCGGTGTGGAAGATCGCTTCGAACGCTTCGCCGAGCACCGGCGAGATGTAGCCGAAGGTCGAGGTGGCGACAAGCAGCAGCCAGACGGTCGCGAGCACGGCGGCAAGGGCGGCGAAGCGCCATGGATTGGGCCAGGCCCAATCCCTGCGCACGAGCCGGTACGCGAGAGCCAGCGTGGCCAGGAAGACCACGGTCGCGTATGAGGTGAGGTGGTGGGTGACGACGATCGCAGCGATCCCCAGCACGATCGGCACCGTCCAGTTCCGCGCCCACTCCTGCGAGGAGGCGCCCCGCTCGGCGATAGCCATCAGCACGACGATGAACAGGGGAAGCGACAGCGACTCGTAGGAGAACTGGGCGCCCCAGAAGAGGAAGTTGAAGTTGCCGGCGTAGATCGCCACCCCCAGCCCTGCGGTCCGCGCCGAGCCGCTGATCCGCGCGAAGAGCAGGAAGAGTCCGATTACCAGCGTGAGGCGGGCGGCGCCCACGACGACGATCCCAGCGCCGTAGCTCGAAATCCCGGTGAGTGTCATCAGCGCAGAGGCGGCGCCCTCCAGGCCGGGGTAGTTCGGGGTGACCGGGAGGATCGGGTTGAAGCGGAAGAGGTGATGGTGGGTGGAGATCTGGTCCGCGTTGAAGGCGTGCACCAGCTCGTCGGAGAAGGTAAAGATCGGGGCGTCGCGCACCAGCTTGACTCCGTAGAGGGAGAGGCCGAGCAAGCAAACGAGCGCAAGCCGCTCTCCCGGCGAGGCATCGCGTGAGGTGAGCCGGTAGAAGATCGGCAGGGCGATCAGCAGGATGCCCGCCCAGTAGATCAGCGAGGACGGGTCCAGCGTCTCCCGTGAGAGCGCGTTGGCGAGGGAACAGAGGAACAACCCCGCACCGGCGCAGAGGGCGATCGGCGCCAGGTGACCGCTGCGACGGACGAGGCGAGTGTGGGGAGCGTTGATCGGGCCCTTGGTGCCCGGAGCGTCAAGCGCCGAATCGGCCTGCATGGGGTTCCAAGGTATCTGCGGGGGCGGCTGCTCGCCCGATCGGCGTGGCCATTCCGGTTGCCCTGTCAGGCAGCAGCGGAGGTGGCGGTATGGGCCTGCTCGGGGGCCGGCGTGGGGTCAGGGTGCCGCTGGGCTCGAATCGAGCGCCGCCGCCGCGCCTCTCCCAGGATCGTGCCCAGCACGCGGAAGCCGTCGCGGAAGGTCTTCAGGTTGCTCTGGCCGTAGAGCCGCTTGGACTCATAGCTGGGCACCTCGGCGATCTTCATGCCGGCGCCGGAGATGCGCAGGTTGATAAGCGTCTCGACCTCGAAGCCCGGTGCGTCGACCGAGATGAACGGCAGGCAGCGAGCCCAGAAGGCGTTGTAGCCGTAGCAGAGGTCGGTGAAGTGGGTGCCGTGCAGGAGGTTGGCGAACCCGCTCAGGAAGGTGTTGCCGAGGCTGCGGATCGGCGTGATGTCGGCGCTGCCGCCGCCCTCGAGGAAGCGGGACCCCTTGGCGAAGTCTGCCCCCGCTTCGAGCGCCGCGACGAAGCGTGGGATCTCAGCCGGGTCCGCGGAGCCGTCCGCGTCCAGCATGATCACCAGATTGCCCGTCACGGCAGCGAAGCCGGTTCTGAAGGCATCCCCCTTGCCGCGGCCGCTCTGGGTCAGCACCCGGATGCTCGGATAGGTGCGGCGGGCAACCTCGACGGTGTCATCCTGAGACTTCCCGTCCACCAGGATCACCTCATGAAGGTCGCTGGGGAGGCGGCTCAGCACGTGCCCGATGTTCTCCGCCTCGTTGATAGCCGGGACCACGACGCTCACCTGTGTGCGGCGGTCGCGCCTGCGGTCGGGCCCCACATAGGGGGTCGAACCGCGGGCGGCGAGCGCCTCGATGTCGATCAGCGGCACGCCGCCCACCTCGCTTGGAGTGGCGGCCGGCGCCTCGAGTAGGTCCAGTGGGTGGGGGAGCAGGCTGACCGGCACGCCAATCGACTTGAAGGCGCGCACCAGGTCGAGAAGGCCCTCTTCGTCGGCGTGCTGAGTCCCGATAACGACGCGGTCTGCCGCGCAGCGGTCCACAACCTCGAGGGCTGCGACTCGGCTTGCCGCCTCGGGTTGTTCCGCGCTGACCGGGACCGTGCACACAATGGTCGCGTAGGCGCGCAGCGGCGGGAATGCCTTGAGCCGGTCCGCGGTGGCCTGGTCCCCGACCAGCACCCACCGCTCCACCCGGTCCAGTCGCCGCAGGACGGGCGCCGCGAGCGTGCGTACGCCACTGTCGAGCAGGACAAACACACCCAGAAGCGCGAGCTGCCACAGCCCACCGAGAGGGGTCAGGAGGGAAACCGACCAGGCGAAGAGGGCCGCGGCGAGGATGCGGATCACCGGCCACGCCCCACCGGCCTCCACGCTGAACGCCCCTCGGGTCGGCCTGGCCCCGTACACCCCGAGCGCGCCGTTAACCGCGATCAGCAGCGCCGGCGCCACCGGCAGGGCCGGGAAGAGCTGCTCGCCGCTGGCGAGGGCGATCGCCACCAGAGCGGTGCAGGCTGCGAGCAGATCGAGCCCAGGAAGGAGCCACCATCCGAGCCCGCGCTTGGTGCGGGGGAGGCTGCCGAGGCTGGGCCGATCCTGCACGAGTGCTTCCCGTCGCGGAACCCGCGACGGGAGGGGGCGCTTTAGGGATACGTCGACTGATGAGGGCATTTGATCGAGAAGTTAAGTGCGGGTGATGGGAGCTCTGTCGGGTGCGGCGGCCGGCTTTCCTCAATTGTTGAAGCGCTTCCCGACCTCTATCGGCGGCAGCTTTCATTCACGTTAGCGGGTCGGAAATCGCCCGCCGCGAATTTGGTGCAATGAACTGGAAGTGTGCAGCTTTCGGCTCGCGCCGCAGCCCGATTTTGGGTACGGGATTCCGCTTTGGCGAGCGAAGGGAGCGGCGTTACTACAACTCGTATACCTGCGCCAGCTCGGGGTCCTTCGCCGCCAGCATCTCGGCAAGCTCGACCATCACCTTGCACTGCTTCCAGGTTGCGTCGTCCTGCATCTTGCCGTCGATCATGTGGACGCCGCGGCCATCGGGAATCGCCTCGAGGACCTTCTTGGCGAACCTGACCTCCTCGGGTGGCGGGCTGAAGACCTTCTTGGCGATATCGATCTGGACCGGGTGCAGGGACCAGGCGCCGACGCAGCCGAGCAGGAAGGCCGCGCGGAACTGCGTTTCGCAGCCGGCGGTGTCCTTGATGTCGCCAAACGGGCCGTAGAAGGGCAGGATCCCCACCGACGTGCAGGCGTCGACCATGCGGGCGATCGAGTAGTGCCAGGGGTCCTGCTGCGCAGAGACCCTGTCGGCCTCGGGGTTCTCGGGGTCAGCCGGGTCCTCCATCACCCGGTAGCCGGGGTGTCCGCCGCCGACGCGCGTGGTCTTCATCCGTCGCGAGGCGGCGAGGTCGGCGGGGCCGAAGCTCATCCCCTGCATGCGCGGGCTGGCGGCGGCGATCTCCTCGAGGTTGACGACGCCCTGGGCGGTCTCGAGAATCGCGTGGATCAGGATCGGGCGGTCGAGTCCGGCCTTTGCCTCGAGCTGGGCGAGCAGCCGATCCACATAGTGGATGTCCCAGGCGCCCTCGACCTTGGGCACCATCACGACCTCCAGCTTGTCGCCGATCTCGGTGACCAGGGTGGTGAGGTCGTCGAGCACCCATGGGCTCTCCAGCGAGTTGACCCGGGTCCAGAGGGACGTCTGCCCGAAGTCGGACTCCTTGGCCGCCTTGATCAGGCCGGCCCGCGCCGCCTCCTTGCGGTCGGCCGGAATCGCGTCCTCCAGGTTGCCGAGCAGGATGTCGGTCTTCTTGGCGATGTCGGCCGCCTTGGCGACCATCTTCTCGTTGGAGAAGTCGAGGAAGTGGATCATCCGCGACGGCTTGACGGGGATCTCGCGTGGTGGTTCGGGGGCGCCGATCGCCAGCGGGCGGAGGAAGTCTCTGGGGTTTCTCAAGCTGCTCCTCGGGTCGGTTCGCTCAGTCGGGGCGAAATCTAGTCGACCGTGGCATTCGAGGGCTCGTCACATTTGCCGCCTGCACGGCCCCTACATTCCGGTGCGGTGGAGGCTCCCAGACGCGACACCACGCAGGATTGGCTTCTCCCCGAGCATGCGCGGCCACCGCTGCTGAGCGAGCTGGTGACGCGGATCGACGTGGCGCTGGCGACAGCGCGCGCATCCGAGGCGGCCGTGATGACGGTTGGCGCCGCCGCGCTGGATGCGGCCGAGCAGGCGCGCCGGGCGGCCGACCTGGCAGAACAGGCCAGCGCCGCGATGCTCGGCGCTCAGTCGGGCTCCGACGCCGACGACGGCGAGGACGATGGCCTGCGGGACTTCAGCGTCCGGGCTGATCGGGTCGCGGCGCGGCTGCGGGAGCTCGAGCGCGCCCCGCTCATCCCGGCCCCAGCCAGCGGCGCCGCAGCTCTCCAGCGAGAAGCAGTGTGAGCTCACCGGCCGGCTGAACCTCGATCCCCTCAATCGAGCCAACGGGCTCGACGCCCCGCAACGCGCCGGTGAGGAAGATCTCGTCGGCTTCGAACATTCTCTCGCACGCGATGCGTGCCTCACGCACCTCGGCCCCGGCGTCGCGGGCCAGCTCGATCGCAAGCGCCCTGGTGACTCCGGGAAGGATGCGCCCGTCCACGGCCGGTGTGGTGAGTACGCCGTCGTGCACCGCGAAGACGTTTGCTCGCGAGGCCTCCAACACGGATCCGTCGCGATCGAGCAGTAGCGGAACCGAGGCATCCGGCGTCTCCGTCTCGGCACGCTCCAGCAGTGAGCGGTCAGCCCACTTGTGTGCGCCGAGCCCTCCGGCGACGACCAGGCTTCGCAGCGAGACAGCCCGCGCGGCCGGCGGGAAGCACCAGCGAGGGATCCACGTCGCGGCTGCGGACCTCCAGCGCAACTCCATGGCCGGGTTGTGGGGCAGCCGTGAGCCGCAGGCGCCCGAGCTGCAGGCGCCCGCGCCTCCGCCGTGACCAGGCTTGAGGGCCTCGCCGCCGAGCTCGGCACCGAACAGCGCCCGCACGCTTCCGGCAAGCCTGGCAAGGTGAGCATCGACCTCGATTGGGCGGCCCGCCACCACGAGCAGCGTCTCGAAGACGCCCTTCTCCGCGTTGGGTTTGGAAGCTGCCGGCACGCCGGCGGCTATTTTGACGAGATGCCGGTCACCCGCCAGGCGAGGATCTCGCCGATCCCCACAGACCTTGAGCTGCGGGTCAGGCGTCTCGATGCGCCGCACGACGCCGAGCTGGCCTTCGCCCATATCTACGGGTCCAGCCCCAACGCCTTCTGGCTGGACAGCAGCGTGCCCGGCCCACCGGCCCGTTTCTCGTTCGTCGGCGATAGCGAGGGGCCGCTTGGTGCGGTCGTCTCCTATGACGTTGCGGCAGGCCAGGTCATCGTGGAGCGCGGTGGCGAGGTCGAGGTCTTCGACGAGTCGATCTTCGACTACCTGAACCGCGAGCTGCGACGCCTGCGCCATCCGTGCGGCGAGCTGCCATTCGACTTCAACTGCGGCTTTGTCGGCTACCTCGGCTACGAGCTCAAGGCCGACTGCGACGGCCGCCGCGCCCATCAGTCCCGGCTCCCGGATGCCGCCTTCGTCTTCGCCGACCGGCTGATCGCCTTCGACCATCTCGAGCAGCGAACCTGGCTGCTCTGCCTGGCCCCGGCCGGAGATGCGGCGGGTGCAGACCGCTGGCTGGATCAGACAGGTCGACGCCTCGCGTCGCTGCCTCCCCTGGCGGAGCCGGCTTGGGCAGGGAACGGCAAGCCGGGGGGCACCCAGCCGGGGGACGGCGAGCCGGTGAGGTTCCGGCTCCGCCGCTCCGCGGAGCGCTACGTGGATGACATCGCCGCCTGTAAGAGCCGGCTCGTGGCAGGTGAGACCTACGAGGTCTGCCTCACCAACAAGGTTGTCACCGATGCCCCTCCGGACCCGTTGCGCCTGTACCGCGAGCTGCGACGCGTAAACCCGGCGCCGTTCGCCGCCTTCCTGCGCTTTGGCGAGGAGGCCGTACTCAGCTCCTCTCCTGAGCGCTTCCTCGGCATCGGACGCGACCGCTGGGTTGAGGCGAGGCCGATCAAGGGCACCAGCCGCCGCGGGGCGACGCCGGCGGAGGATGCCCGGCTCGCCGCGGATCTCGGCGCTGACGAGAAGAGCCGCGCCGAGAATGTGACGATCGTCGACCTGATGCGCAACGACCTTGGCATCGTCTGCGAGGTCGGCTCGGTGCACGTACCGGAGCTGATGCGGGTCGAGACTTACGAGACCGTCCACCAACTCGTCTCGACGGTTCGCGGCAGGCTGCGCGATGACCGGGAGGCGCCGGACTGCATCCGTGCCTGCTTCCCGCCCGGCTCGATGACGGGGGCCCCGAAGCGGCGGACGATGGAGATCATCGACCGTCTCGAGGGCGAAGCGCGAGGCGTCTACTCGGGTGCGATCGGCTACCTCGGGTTGGGCGGCGGCTGCGATCTCAGCGTCGCAATCCGAGCAATAGTGATCGATGGCGAGGCGGCGACGATCGGATGCGGCGGCGCCATCGTGCTCGATTCCGACGCCGAGAAGGAGTACAGGGAGATGCTGCTCAAGGCTGATGCGCCGATGCGGGCCATTGACCCTCACGTGGACCCGCTGGCGGTCTTCGGGGAGGTGCCCGAGCCGAGTCCCCTCCAGGCTCGGCGGTTGCCTCGATGAGCTCCTGGCGCCGTGCGGCGCAGCGTCGATACTCTTGGCGCGCGTGCCCCGTGGGGAAGACCATTCGCCGCGGGCCTCCCATCCCCAACCTGAGCAGCTAGGAGCCATGGCCGTAGAGACCGCCGCCTACAGCGAGCAGACAGACATCCAGCGCGACATCACCGCGATGGTTCGCCAGTTCGTCGACGAGCAGATCATCCCCAACGCCGAGCACTACGACCACGAGGACTCCTTCCCGGAGCCGATCGTCGAGCAGATGAAGGAGCTGGGCCTGTTCGGGGTGACGATCCCCGAGGAGTACGGAGGGATGGGCCTCGACCTGACCACCTACGCGATGATCGTCGAAGAGCTCTCGCGCGGCTGGATCTCGATCTCGGGCGTCGTAAACACCCACTTCATCGGCTCCTACCTGCTGATGAAGTTCGGCAGCGACGAGCAGAAGAACCACTTCCTGCCGAAGATGGCGACCGGTGAGATCCGCGCCGCGTTCTCGCTCTCGGAGCCAGAGGTCGGCTCCGACGTGCAGGGCATCAAGGCGACCGCAAGGAAGGCCGCGGACGGGAAGTGGGAGCTGAACGGCCAGAAGATGTGGGTCACGAACGGCCTTGGATCCGGCGTGGTCTTCGTGCTGGTAAAGACCGATACGAAGGCCGATCCGCCCTACAAGGGGATGACCTGCTTCTTGACCGAGAAGGAGCCGTGGGTCGAAGAGAACACGGGCGACTACAAGGGCCTGGTCGTCCCGCCCAAGATCAAGAAGATGGGCTACAAGGGCGTCGAGTCCACGGAGCTCGTCTACGACGGCTACCTCTGCCCATCCGAGCGGATCCTGGGTGGCGAGGAGGCGGGCCTGGGCGAGGGTTTCGTGCAGATGATGGATGCGCTCGAGGTGGGGCGTGTCAACGTTGCTGCGCGCGGCGTCGGCATCGCCCAGCGGGCGCTTGAGCTGGCCCTCCGCTACAGCCAGGAGCGCAAGGCGTTCGGCAAGCCGATCGCTCAGCACCAGGCGATCCAGTTCAAGCTCGCCGACATGGCGACCAAGATCGAGGCGGCCCGCCTCGTGACCCGCAAAGCGGCGCGGATGAAGGACGCCGGCGAGCGCTCCGATCTGGAGGCCGGGATGGCGAAGCTGCTGGCCTCGGAGACCGGCAAGGAGTGCGTTGAGGACTGCTTCCGCATCCACGGCGGCTACGGCTACTCGAAGGAGTATGAGATCGAGCGCCTCTACCGCGACGCGCCGCTGCTCCTGATCGGCGAGGGCACCTCCGAGATCCAGCGCATGGTGATCGGCAAGAAGCTCCTCCAGAGGCACAAGATCTAGCCGGATGGCGTCGACCTCCGACCTGATCCGGACCGCCGTCGAGCGCTTTCTGGTCGAGGTTCCAGCCCTGCAGAAACTGAAACTCGTCCTCGGGCTGGAACTGAAGGGGAGGGGGGACATCCAGCTCTACCGGGTCGAGGTACCGGGGCCGAAGATCAGCAAGGACCTGGCACAGGACGAGCGCGTCCTGGTCCAGATCGACCGCCCTCAGTTCAACGAGCTGGCGGAGCGCGGCACGCTGCAGGGCTACCGCAGGGCGTTCGAGACCGGTCACATCAAGGTGACCGGCGACTCCAACGTGAAGAAGCTGATCGCCCAGGTCGTGGAACGCCAGGAGCAGCGCGCACGCCTCAGGAAAGTTCGCTGACGGGTTCGTACAGCGACGAAGCTCCGCGGCGGCCCAGCCGCCCCGCAAGCTGCCACGCGGATAGCATCCGCGCCGTCAAACCAGAGGAGATCCCGACACCGATGAGCGACGAGACATACGAGCTGACCACCGACCAGGCCGAGCGCGAGGCATCCGGCGCCCACGCCTACGGCCGCTACCTCGAGGAGTTCGAGGTCGGCGCCGTGTACAAGCACTGGCCGGCCAAGACCGTGACCGAGGCGGACGACCACCTCTTCTGCCTGATCACGATGAACCATCACCCGCTCCACCTCAACGACGTCTACGCGAAGCAGTCCCAGCAGGGGCGCAACGTCGTCGTCGGACCGCTGGTCTACTCGCTTGCCCTCGGAATGTCGGTCTCCGACGTCTCCGGCAAGGCGATCGCCAACCTCGCGACCGAAGAGCTCAGCCACCCCAACCCCGTCTTCCACGGCGACACCCTGTTCTGCGAGACCGAGGTGCTCGACGTGAAGCCCTCGAAGTCGAAGCCGGACCGCGGCGTGGTCAAGGTCCACACCCGGGTGCTCAACCAGGACGGTGTGCTCGTCGCTGAGTTCAAGCGGCTGGTGCTGGTGCCCCGCAAGAACCCCGGCGAGTAGCCGGGGTTCGCGCGCACACACGGACGCAGGGTCTGAGAGCCCTGCGCACTTCCGTGCCGGTTTCGTGGTGAATTCTTTTCGCTGTGCGCAGCACGCGTGCGCCGCCGTGCGGCAGCGTCAAGCGAGTGGCAATCAGCCGCCTTGAGACCCCCCCGAAACACGGTTTCCATGTAATGCATGGAAACGATGTTGCGGGCACGCGAAAGGCCAGCGACGAAGCGACCCGCTTGATTCGCGAGCTGGCAGAGCGACAGCACGGCGTGGTCGCACGGCGACAGCTGCTTGCGATGGGTTTGGGAAAGGGGTTGATTCAGGATCGCGTTCGGAGCGGTCGGCTGGTTTCCGTGCATCGTGGTGTCTTTGCGCTTGGCCGGTGCCGGATCGGGCAGAGGGGCGAGTGGATGGCAGCCGTCCTTGCCTCCGGCGCTGGTGCAGTGCTTTCCCATGGCAGCGCTGCACATCTCTGGGGACTGCGCCGGTCACGCGGCCCGGTTGAGGTGACCCGCTCCTCAGGAGGGCGCAAGGGCCCCTGCATTTGGGTGCATCACAGTCACTCCCTGTCGCCCTCTGACATCACGACCGAGTCGGGGATCCCTGTCACTTCACTCGCGCGGACCCTGTTCGACATGGCAGGGCGCCTGGATGCGCGTCCACTCGAGCACGCGCTGGTTGCCGCCGATCGGAGCCGGCGGCTGCGGTGGGCAGAGCTCGACCGGGTGCTGAGCGAGAACAAGGGGCGGCCGGGCGCCGCGCGATTGGGTCGGGTTGCAGATTGCGTCGATCCGCGCGCAGCGGACACGAAGTCGCCACTGGAGGTCGACTTCCTGGCCCTATGCCGGGACGGAGGTTTGCCGCTGCCGGAGGTGAACGTCCTCCTGGAGGGATATCTGGTCGATTTCTTTTGGCCGGCACAGCGGGTGGTCGTCGAAACGGACAGCTACACCTACCACGCCGATCACTTGGCATTCGAGAACGACCATGAGCGCACCGTTGCGTTGACCGCCGCCGGCTACGAGGTCCACCGCACCACCTACGCGATGCTTCACCGGAACCCCGACCTGTTCCTAGGCAACGTGCGTCGCTCCCTTGGTGCCTGAATGCCGCATACCCTCGCCCGGTTTGGTGCTGAGCGCCCGGTTTGGTGCTGAGCGCTCGGTTCGGTGCTGAGCGCTCGCTATGCGTCTGCCCGGAACACCGTTGCCATGCATTACGTGGAAACGGTGTTTCGGGGATGGGCGGCCTGGGGGTGTGGCTTGCCGGCGCTCAGTGCGCCTCGTCGGAGGCATGGGCGGGGGGGCGTGACTCCTCCGCCAGCGAGGTGATCTCGAGCGGGCCGTGAGCGGCGCCTTCGAGGACGTCGGTCGCCTCTTCGGCCGAGCGTGCGTAGAGCTCGACGAGCAGGTGGACGACGATCCGCTCCTCGTTGTGCTTGTGGAAGCGGACGTGGGTGAAGAACTCCCGCACGCCGGCCTCGCCGAAGGCACCGTAGGTGAGGAGCTCGGCTGCCTCGGGGCCCGCGCAGCTCTCCACCCGGTCCTGGTCGACGGTGACCGTGCAGGAGGCAACCCAGGGCGTTCCGGCGACCAGGCGCTCCCAGCGGTCCTCGACCGGGATCACCTGGTCGTTCTGAAAGGTCAGGTGGGGCTGGTCGTGCATGCAGTTGAGGCACTGCACGACCGACTCCTGCAGCTCGTCGACGCCCTCAGCCGGAACGCCGGTTTCGGGGTCGACGCGGCGGATCGCGTCGTAGTGGATCTGGATCTCGAGGTTCTGGGACCAGCAGCGGTAGCAGCGCAGCCAGGCCGAGCGGTCCCCATTCAGCTCGCTCATGAGCCTATTGTGGCGCGGACGCGGCCCCGACGCAGGGTGGGGGCGCTCAGGTTGCGGCGCCGGCCGCGGCTCGCTGGGCGACGAGCTCGACGATCTCGGCCATGATCCGGTTGATGTCGAAGTCCTTTGGGGTGTAGACGCCGTCGACGCCCGCCTCGCGCAACCGCTTCGCGTCGGCGGTGGGGATGATCCCGCCGACGACGACGGGGACGTCGATCCCCTCATCGCGCAGGCGCCTCACCACCTCGGGGACCAGCTCGAGATGCGAGCCGGAGAGGATCGAGAGGCCGACCACGTCGACGTCCTCCTGCAGCGCCGACTCCGCGATCTCCTCGGGCGTGAGGCGGATCCCCTGGTAGATCACCTCCATGCCGGCGTCGCGGGCGCGCAGGGCGACCTGCTCGGAGCCGTTCGAGTGCCCGTCCAGGCCGGGCTTGCCGACGAGGATCTTGATCCGGTGGCCGATGCGTTCGGAGACCTCGTCGACCCGGCGTCGGACCTCGGCGAGCTGCTCGGGATGGGCGGGGGGCGCTGCTCCCTCGACGCCGGTGGGGGCGCGGTAGGCGCCAAAGGTCTCGCGCAGCACCCCCGCCCACTCGCCCGTCGTGGCGCCGGCCTTCGCCGCCGCGATCGTCGCCGGCATCACGTTCACGCTCTCGTCGCAGGCGACCCGCGCAAGCTCCTCGAGTGCCTCGCGCACAGCGCCCTCGTCGCGCTCCGCCTTCCAGCGCTCCAGCGCCTCGACCCGCTCGCGCTCCACCTCCGGGTCGGGGGTGAGGATGCCGCCGTCGGCGCCGGCGGTCAGCGGTGAGTCCTCGGTCTCGGTGAAACAGTTCTGGCCGACCACCTTCTGCTCGCCGCTCTCGATGCGCGCCACCCGCTCCCGGTGGGACTCGACAAGGCGGGCCTTCATGTACGGGACGGCCGCCACGGCGCCGCCGTGCTCCTCGACGACTGCCATCTCTGCGCGGGCGCCCTCGACCAGCTCCTCGACCAGCCCCTCCATCACCTTCGAGCCCTCGAAGAGGTCCGGGTACTCGAGCAGGTCGGTCTCGTTGGCCAGCACCTGCTGGATTCGCAGGCTCCACTGCTGGTCCCAGGGGCGCGGCAGGCCCATCGCCTCGTTCCAGGCCGGGAGCTGGATGGCGCGCGCGCGGGCGTCGCGGCTCAGCGTCACCGCCAGCACCTCCAGGACGATCCGCTGGATGTTGTTCTCCGGCTGGGCCTCGGTGAGGCCGAGCGAGTTGACCTGGACGCCGTAGCGGAAGCGCAGCATCTTCTCGTCGGTGACGCCGTAGCGCCGGCGGCCGATCTCGTTCCAGAGCCGGCCCATCGCGCGCAGCTTGGCGATCTCCTCGACGAAGCGAATGCCGGCGTTGACGAAGAAGGAGATGCGGCCGAAGACCCGCGGGAACTGGGCCTCGGCGACCTGGCCGCGTGCCCTGACCTCGTCGAGGACGGCGATCCCGGTCGAGAGCGCGTAGGCGATCTCCTGCACCGGGGTCGCGCCGGCCTCCTGCAGGTGATAGCTGCAGATGTTGGTCGGATTCCAGCTCGGCACCTCGTTGACCGTGAAGGCGACCATGTCGGCGATCAGCCGCATCGAGGGCTCGGGCGGGAAGGCATACGTGCCGCGCGAGAGGTACTCCTTGATGATGTCGTTCTGGGTGGTGCCAGTGAGCTTGACGCGTTCGACTCCGTTCTCCTCGGCGACCGTCACGTAGAGGCCGAGCAGCCAGGCCGCGGTGGCGTTGATCGTCATCGAGGTGTTCATCTCGTCGAGCGGAATGCCATCGAGCAGCGCATGCATGTCGCCCTTGTGGGTGATCGAAACACCGACCTTGCCCACCTCGCCACGGGCGAGAACGCTGTCGGGGTCATAGCCGGTCTGGGTCGGCAGGTCGAAGGCGATCGAGAGACCGGTTTGGCCCTTTTCCAAATTACGCCGGTAAAGCTCGTTGGAACGGCGGGCGTCGGAGTGGCCCGCATAGGTGCGCATCACCCAGGGACGGTCCCGCTCGGGCAGGTGAGAATCGGGCATCGCCTCAGATGATATTTGGCTTGGAGCTAGGAAAGTCCACATTCATCACGTTGAGCGCGCACCTTTCGCCGGATGTCGTGTTTAGGCTCCGGGCGATGAGAATTCGATTCAGATCGACGATTCTGCCGGCGGCCGCGATGGCGCTGCTGCTCACCAGCGGCGCGGGGGCGAGCCTGATCGGCATCTACCGCAGCAACATGGAGTCGGAAGCGCAGCGCGCGCAGATCGCGAAGCTCTCCGGCGAACGCTGCCGGCGCGGTGGGTCCAGCCACGCCTTCCGGATCGTGATCGGGGAGCGCACCAAGGAGTGCGTGTACCGGACACCGGTGGTCGGTCGGGACCTGGAGATTGCTGCGGTGGAGCGACTGTTGAGCGGCACGCCGAAACCGATCCGCAACAAGGCGTTCCTGGCGGTGACGCTGCGGGTTGGGGGCGCCGGCGCGCGCTACCAGCTCGTCGTGTTTCCCCTCCAGCGCAAGGCCCAACTGCGCAAGGTCCTCAGCGATGGGAGCATCAGGTACCTGCACATCGAGAGGAACGTGAAGGGCGTGGGTGGGATCAACCGGGCCAACGCCCTGCGGCTGCGCGCCTTCAACATCACCGAAGGCCCCGAAAAGGGCAGCTGCCGCATCATCGCGTTTGTCGCCAGGGAACGGGTCGCCGACGTCACCGACGACGCCGCCGGCGAATTGCAGGGCCGGGCGTCCGGATTCTCGGTCGGTGCGCTGACGAACGGCAAGGATCTCGTCGCAAGCGTCGACAACGTTGTCGTTCGCGTCCCCAACCCGTTCGAATAGGCGCGGTTCTGAACGCCTCGTGCGTGCCCCGTCGACTCCGCCGCGCCTGTTGCCGGCTGCACCGTTTCGCATAATGCGCGCGATGTCGACGACGACGATTGAGAAGCCCCGTCAGGCCGGGCCCGACTCGGGTTTCGGTGGCGACTGGCGGGTGATCGTCTGCAACGACAACCACAACACGTTCGACCATGTGGCCGAGACGCTGGCCAGCGTTCTACCGGGGGTCAGCGTCAGCCAGGGGCACCAGATCGCCGAGCGCATCCACAGCACGGGCCAGGCAATTGTCTGGTCCGGTCCCCGCGAGCCCGCAGAGCACTACTGGGAACAGCTCAACTCGGCGGGCCTCACGATGGCCCCGCTGGAGCGCGCTTGAGGCAGGTCTGCTCAACGTTCGTTGCTGTCGGCCTGCTCGGCCTTCTCTTGTCCTGCGCGGCGATCGTGTCTCCGGCGTACGGCGCAAGCCTCCCAAGCGGCTTCCAGGATGAACCGGTGTTGAGCGGCCTGAAAGAACCGACGAACTTCCGCTTTTCGCCCGACGGCCGCATCTTCGTCGCCGAGAAGTCGGGAATCATCAAGGTCTACGCCAACCTGGAAGACACAAGCGGCGAAGTCTTCGCGGACCTGCGCACCGACGTGTACGACACTGGGGACCGGGGGATCCTCGGCCTTGCGCTCGACCCCCAGTTCCCTGCCAACCCCTATGTCTACGTCCTCTACACCTACGACCACATCCTCGGCGAACCCGCTCTCCCACCCAGGTGGGGCACGCCGCAAACGAGCGGCGACCCCTGCCCCGAACCCAAAGGCGCCGACGCATGCCTGGTCAGCGGTCGCCTGGTGCGGTTGACCGCCGAAGGAGATAAGGCGGTTGAGAAAGACGAAGAACCGCTGCAGAAGGTGCTGGTCGAAGACTGGTGTCAGCAGTTCTCCTCGCACTCCATCGGTGACCTCCAGTTTGGCCCCGAGGGGGCCCTCTACGCCAGCGGCGGGGACGGCGCCAGCTTCAGCGCCACCGACGTTGGCCAGCTCGGCGAACCCGAAAACCCCTGCGGAGATCCGCTCGAAGAGGGGGGCGCCCTGCGCTCTCAGGACCTCCGCACCGGCGGTGGCGGCGACCCGACCGGATTGGACGGGACGATCATCCGGGTCGATCCCAACACAGGGGATGCGTGGCCGGGCAACCCGCTGGCCGGCCCGGACGAAAACGCGCGGCGGATCGTCGCCTACGGCTTTCGAAATCCGTTCCGCATCGCGATCGATTTCGTTACCCACGAGCTATATGTCGGCAACGTGGGCTGGAATGCCTTTGAGGAAATCGACCGCCTCAACCCGGACTCGGGCGAGGCCTACAACTCTGGCTGGCCCTGCTACGAGGGTCCAGAACGCCAGCCCAACTACGAGAGCGCTGAACCGGCGATCTGCGAAGGCCTCTATGCAGACCCCAGCGCCGCCTCACTGCCTTTCTTTTCCTACGCCCACCACCAGGGTCTGGCGCCGGGGGACCCCTGTCTCGACTTCAAAGGCTCGGCGATCTCCGGCTTCGCCTTCTACGGGGAAGGTCCCTTCCCGCCCTCATATCGGGGCGCGATGTTTTTCGCCGACTCAGTGCGGGGCTGCATCTTCTCGATGTTCCCCGGCATCGACGGGCGTCCCGACCCCTCGACCGTGACCACCTTCATGACCCATTCGGATCCCTACTCCGGGGTCGACCTCGAGGTTGGCCCAGACGGCAGCCTCTACTACGCGAGCCTCTTCACCGAATTCGAAGGCAACGAATACGAACCGGGGGCGATTCATCGGATCCGCTACTTCCCCGGCAACCAGCCGCCGACGGCCCGCCTGACAGTCGACAAGCGATATAGCGAAGCAGGGCAACCGCTCGAAGCCCACTTCGACGCGAGCGGCTCGACTGACGCCGACGGAGACTTGCTGGAATACGAATGGGACCTGAACGGGGATGGCATCTACGAAGACGCCCCCGCCTCCGAAAGCCTGGCAAGCGAAACATTCGAAGACAGCGAAAACCACACCATTGCCGTTCGCGTTGTCGATCCGGACGAAGCGTTCAGCGTCGCTCGGGTGACGGTCTACCCCGGCGACACGCCTCCGGAACCGACGATCTCCAGCCCCGCACCCGCCTTCGAATGGAGCGTTGGCGAGCCGGTCGATTTCGAAGGCTCGGCCCACGACGCCGAGGACGGAGACCTGCCCCCGACAAGCCTCGACTGGGTCACGCGCCTCTACCACTGCCCGCAGGCCTGCCACGCCCATCCCCTTCAGGCGTTCCCAACGGTCGCCTCCGGCGCCTTCCTCGCGCCCGACCACGACTACCCCTCTCATATCGAACTGACCCTGACCGCGGTCGATTCGCGCGGCCAGGCCGCAAAGCGGAGCGTCGAAATCCACCCGCGAACAGCTGACCTCGAAATCGTCTCCAACCCACCCGGCCTGGCCCTCACGGCCGGGCTGCTCTCGCAGCCGGCGCCGTTCGACCTGCTCGCGATCGTCGGGTCGCACGTCGTGCTCTCGGCGCCAACCAGCGCGCAGCTGGGAGGTGTCGACTACAACTGGCGAAGCTGGTCGGATGGTGGCGAGCGGGTCCACACCGTGATTGCCGACAGCTCGAAGACGTACGTGGCCAATTACCGGTCGCCCGAAGAACCGAAACCGGACCGCCCGAACAACCCTCTGAAACGCAAGATACCCAGACCCCGGCTGCGGGAGCATCCGGCGAAACGAACGCGCAGCTCCCGGGCGAGGTTCAGCTTCGCCACCCCGGCCAGGCGCGTCGGCTTCCGGTGCAAGCTCGACCGGCGGCCGTACCGGCGTTGCCGCTCGCCGCGGACTTACACAAAGCTGCAGCCCGGCCGACATGTCTTCCGAGTGCTGGCGGTCACGGTCGACGACAACCACAGGTCAGCTCCGACCATCTTCCGCTGGGCGATCCTTCCGCGCCGATAGGCGGTCAGGCGTACGCCCGTTGGCGCGAGCGCGCCTACTCGGCGGCGAGCAGGGTGTGCCAGGCGGGGAGGAGCGGAAGGTCGAAGAGGTCGATGACGCTGGCACGAGCCGCCTCGGTCTCCTCCGAGTACCAGTAGCGCTCGAAGTCCGCGCGGCTCTCCCAGACCGAGTACTGGCGGAAGGCCAGCGGGTCGTCGATCGAGCGGGTCAGCGACCAGCTCCTGGCGCCAAAGGACGGCATTCGGGCCGCGGCGGGCTTCCAGAGCTCCAGCCAGCGGTCCGCCCGGAAGGGGGCGATGTGCCAGTCGAGTGTGCAGACCTCAGCCATCAGGACCCCCTGCTTGCGTCGTTAGTCACGCTCCGACCTCCGCCCGGATCGCGCCCGGGCCGTCCTCGTTCTTGCCCTCGTCCTCAGACTCGGCCCCGACCAGGATGGAGATCTTGCCGAGGTGCTTGTTTTCGTGCAGCAGCTGGTGCGCCACGGGCACGCCCTCGAAGCCCATCGTCCTCCAGAGCACCGGCTGCACCTTGCCCTCCGACATCAGCTGGTTGGCCCGCATGCACTCATAGGCGTTGGCGAAGTGCGAGCCGACGATCTGCTTCTGGCGCATCCACAGGTAGCGGACGTCGAAGTCGAGCTGGAAGCCCGAGGTGGCGCCGCAGATGACGACCTTGCCGAACGGCTTGACGACGAAGACCGAGGTCGGGAAGGTCGCCTGGCCGACGTGCTCGAAGACGATGTCGGGCGCGTCGCCGAGGATCTCCTTGACCCGCTTGGCGAAACCGCGCGAGGCCTTGAAGCGCTCCTTGTCGGCCGCGCGGTCGGCGAGGTTCTCGGGCGTGCGCATCATCTCGCCGAACTCGCGGCGGTTGATGTAGTCGACGGCGCCGAGCTGCTTGACCAGCTCGCCCTTCTCCTCGGAGGAGACGACGCCGACCGCGTTGGCGCCCGCTGCCTTGCAGAGCTGCGTGGCGAAGACGCCGAGGCCGCCCGCGGCGCCCCAGATCAGCACGTTGTGGCCGGCCTGCAGCTTGCACTGGTCGATCAGCATCCGGTAGGCGGTGAAGAAGGTGAGCCCGTAGGCGGAGGACTCGGCCCAGGAGAGGTTCTGGGGGCGGGGGAGGAGTTGCTGCGCCTGCACCTTGGTGAACTGGGCGAAGGAGCCCCAGGTCGTCTCGTATCCCCAGATCTTCTGGCTGGGGGCGGCGAGCGGGTCAAGGCCGTGCACCTCGACGTCCTCATAGGAGGCCTGGTTGCAGTGGATCACGACCTCGTCGCCGGGCTTCCAGTGGGTGACTCCCTCGCCGACCTTCCAGACGATCCCGGAGCCGTCGGAACCGCCGATGTGGTGGCCGAACTCGGGGTGGTCGCCGTAGTCGAAGACCGATACCGGTTTGCCGAGGGCCGCCCAGACGTTGTTGAAGTTGACCCCGGCGGCCATTACGCGGACGACCACCTCGAAGGGGCCGGGCTTGGGGACCTCGATCTGCTCGAGCTGGAAGGCGTCGGTGGGCTCGCCCTCGCGCTCCTGGCGGATCACCCACGCCGCCATCGTCTCCGGCAGCGTGCCGGGCTCCACGTCTAATTTCGTGACTTCGCTGGTGTCGACGGACAAATCCGACTCCTCCGTGAACGGTCGTTTCAGGGCGGGCGGCAATCCTAACCGTCTGGATCGACCTCTCGTTCGGGTCGCCCTTTCCACGGGGTGAAGACCGCCACCCGGCCAATGACCTCGGCCGGGTGGCGGTGCCCGGCCTATGCGGCCTCGGCTTCGCCCCGCTTCTCCTCGAGCCGCGCCGCGTGTTTCGCCGCCTTCGCGGCATCGAGCTCGCGAACCTCGGCTTCGAGCTCCTGCGGCACCTTCTCCGCCGCTTTCGCGGCTGGGTCGAGCACGTCGCGCCCGATCAGGCCGTTGGGCCCGAACGCGGCGACGACGCTGGACAGCGACTCGCCGAGGCTGTTGTAGCGCTTTGCGACGGTTCCCATGCGCTCCAGCAGATCGATGCAGGCAGCGAACATGCGGTCCGCATGCTGGGGGGTGAACAGCTCACCGATCCTCTCGCCCCATCCCTCCTCGCGATGGACCTCGGCGAGCGCATTCGCCATCTCGTAGAGCCCGTCGGCGGGCAGGAGGCCGACGCCATGTTCGGCGGCGTATTCGACGATCTTCGGATCCGCTCCCCTGACCAGCTCCAGCGTCTGCCAGTCGGGGACGACGACGAGCACGTGCCGCACCGAGACATCGCGGCTGCCGCGGTATTCGCGGCCCCCTACGTCCTTGATATGCGATCGCAGCGAGTCCCGCAGTTTGCGAATGGCGAACTCGCGAGCCTCCTCGCCTCCCTCGTCCAGGACCTCGCCCAACAGGCGAACCCAGGGGAACTTCGCGTCGAGCGCGACCCCCTGTGAATTCGGGAGCAGGAGATAGACGTCGATGACGCCGTCCTTCTGGCCGCGGGCGGCGTCGATTTCGACCCGCTTCTGCGTCTCGAAGTGGACGCTGTCGCGCAGCCCCATCTGCCGCAGGGCCGCGATCAGCCACTCCTCGCTCAGCTGGCCGCGCTGTTTGGGGTTCGCCCAGCGACCCACAAGTCCGTCGACCCGCTCGACCACGCGGTCGCTCTTCAGCACCACGCCGGCGAGCACCTCGCTCACCTTGGTGTCGCGCGCGTCCTCACGCGCCTTGTATTGCGTGACTGCCTGTTCGACCTGCTTCAGCGATTCACCGAACTCCCGCAGGCCATCTCGTTCCTGCTTTGCCTCTGCGGCCTCTTCTTCCGACCTACGACTCGCCTCAGCGAGGCGCGCATTCGACTCGCGCGTTCGCAGTAGAAGCCAACCGACGGCGATGAGTGCGATCACGAGGATCGCCAGTGCTACTCCGGACATGTTCAGTTCCTCTCCGGCACTCTCCCCGCCGTACGCCGAATCCCTCAGGACCGGCGAGGACGCGGCGCGCCTTCTGGGTTACGTGCCCTCGATCGAAGGCCGTACCAGGATGAGATTCGCTCCGGACAGAACGCGAGGGAGGATGTAGTCGCCACCGCAGAGAGCGTCCCCTCGCGGAGGCCGACCCACCGCAGAGAGCGGGCTACGGCAGGAGGACGTCGTTCTCCGAAGAGCTGCGGTAGGGGCCGACGACGAGCCTGCCGGGCGTGGCACCGCGCACGTCGGCGGCGCTGACCGTGTAGATGCCGGTGGGGAGGGAGGCCAGGAGGGTGACGGCGCCGTTGGCGACCAGCGGTTCCGAGCTCGCGCTCTTGCCTGGGCCGCGCACCTCGAGTCGGGAGTCGACATCGGTCAGGTTGGCCGCGACGAGAACGACCTTGAGGGGCACCTCGGAGCGGACCGGCGGCTGGCCCGCGTGCTGGTTCTGGGGAATCTGCTGCGTGGGTTCGGGACCGATCGCGATCCGCTGCGGCTGCACGGTCACCCCGTCGTCGCTGACCGAGACGCTGACCCGGGTGGGCGGTTGCGGTCGCGGGTCGTTGACGTGTTCCTGGGCCCCGCAGCCAGCGACCGCAAGCGCGCCAACTGCACAGGCGAGCACCCAGCCAGTCGCGCGTGGCCTCGCAGCCGGTTGCCTGCCTCTCCAACGACCCATCGCGGCGGAATCTAGCCGAACGGCAAGTCGACAACGCGAGCCGTAACGTCATCTTCACCTACGGCCAGCTCCGCGCCGGACTCCGCCTCGCGGCGGACGATTGCCAGGGCGATCGGGCCATAGGCGGGGGAGATGCACGCGCTGCCGACCCGTCCAACCTCCTTCTCGCCGAGCAGAAGGGGGCTCCCCGCCTCGACCGGGGCGCTCAGCGCGAGCCCGCGGAGGTGGCGGTTCGGCTTTCCTCTGTAGTGGAGGCGGGCGACCGGCTCCTGGCCTATGTAGCAACCCTTGGTGAGGCTGACGGCTCTCTCGACGATGCCCGCCTCCGCCGGCATCGTCTCGCTGCTCATCTCGGCGCCGAAGCGCGGCGTTCCGGCCTCGATTCGCAGAATGTCGGCCGCCTGGGGCTCGACCCCCACGGCGCCGGCGGCTGTCAGGGCCCCCCGCAGGCGGTTCGCCTCGGTTGCCTCGGCGATCAGGTCCACTCCATGCCGTGTTCCCACCGCCAGGCACTCGACCCCGTGCACCGTCAGCGGCTCGCAGGAGTGCTCGGGCAGGGCGGCCGTGCCGGCGATCTCGGCGCTGCGCGGGCCGAGCAGCGAGAGGATGGCGCGCTCCGCGGTGAGATCGGCCACCTGGACGTCCCTGCCGATCTTGTACATCTCCAGATGGCGGCTCGCCGCCTCCAGAGCCTCTGGCTCGGAGTCGATCCAGAACCGCCCCGGTGCCAGGCGCAGCACCCGCATGTCGGCCTGCATGTGCCCCTTGCGGTCCAGCAGCGCCGCGTAGTGGCCGCCGCCCGGGTCGAGGGCCTCGACGTCATTGGTGAGCTGGCCCTGCAGGTAGTCGGCCGCGTCGGGACCGCTCACCAGCAGCTTGCCGCGCGCCGAGCAGTCGAGCAGGCCGCACTCCTCGCGCAGCTGCCGGTACTGGGCGTCCAGCTCGATTGCCACCCGGTCGGTCATCACAGCGATTCTAGGAGGGTCGGCTGGGCGGGCGGACATTTTTTAGATATGCCAAAATAATTTAGGTATGTCTAAATCCTCCGAGGCGATCGAGGACTACGCGAAGGCGATCTACGCACTCTCCGGGGACCGGGCCGGCCCGGTCCTCAACGGTGAGGTCGCCGAGCGGATCGGCGTGACGCCCGCCACAGCGACGTCGATGCTCAAACGGCTCGATGAGATGGGGCTCGTCCACCACACGCCCTACAGGGGGGTCGTCCTGACACCGGCCGGCGAGAAGGTCGCGCTGGAGGTGATCCGCCACCACCGGCTGATCGAGACCTACCTGGCGGAGGCTCTGGGAATGTCCGAGGACCAGGTGCACGCGGAGGCCGAGGTGCTCGAGCACCACATCTCCGAGGAGCTCGAGCTGCTGATCGCCGCCAAGCTGGGCGAGCCGAGCCACGATCCGCATGGCACTCCGATCCCCGGCCCCGATCTCCGGCCGCCGGTCGACGAGGGGCATGGGCGGTGAAGCCGAAGGTCGCCGAGGCGGAGCTCGAGGAGGTCATCGGGGGCCAGTCGGAGGCGGAGGACGGAGTTTCCGGAGAGGCGAGGGTCGAGGACGTCCTCCCGGGTGAGGCGGCGGTCGCCGCAGCGGCGCGCCGCTCGCTCGAGGGCCACAGCCGGGGCATTGGGCGCATCTGGCCGTTTCTCGGCCCGGCGTTCATCGCCGCTGTCGCCTACATCGACCCGGGCAACTTCGCCACCAACATCGCCGGCGGCGCAAAGTTCGGCTACCTGCTGCTCTGGGTGGTGCTGTCCGCCAACCTGATCGCGATGCTCATCCAGACCCAGTCGGCGAAGCTGGGGATAGCGACCGGCCGCAACCTCGCCGAACTGTGCCGGGAGACCTTCTCGCGGCGAACCTCGATCGGCCTCTGGCTTCAGGCCGAGCTCGTCGCGATGGCGACCGACGTCGCCGAGGTGGTCGGTGCCGCGCTCGGGCTCAACCTGCTCTTCGGCATTCCCCTCTTCCCGGCCGGCCTGATCGCCGGCGCCGGCGCCTTCGCGATCCTCGGCCTGCAGCAGATGGGCTTCCGGCGGCTGGAGGCGGGGATCACCGCGCTGGTTGGCGTGGTGGTCGCCTCCTTTGTGGTCGAGTTGTTCCACGCGAAGCCGGTGGCGGGGGACGTGGCCAAGCACCTGTTCGTGCCGGGGTTCGCCGGCACCGAGAGCATCCTCCTCGCCACCGGGATCATCGGTGCGACGGTGATGCCCCATGTCGTCTACCTGCACTCGGCACTGACGCAGAAGCGGATCGTCGGGCGCGACGAGGCCGAGAAGAAGCGAATCCTCGGCTTCGAGCGGGTCGACGTGGTGATCGCCCTCTCTCTGGCCGGCCTGGTCAACCTCTCGATGATGATCGTCGCCGCGGCGCTCTTCAACACCAGCGGCATGACCGGCGTCGACAGCATCGAAGGCGCCTTCGATGGGCTGAAGACACTGGTCTCCGGTAACGCCGCGACCATCTTCGGTGTCGCTCTGCTGGCCTCCGGCTTCGCGTCGTCATCCGTGGGGACGATGGCGGGACAGGTGGTGATGCAGGGCTTCATCCGCCGCAGCATCCCGATCTTCCTGCGCCGCGCCATCACGCTTGCTCCGGCGCTGCTGGTGCTCGGCATCGGCTTCAACCCGACCGATGCCCTCGTCCTCAGCCAGGTCGTCCTCTCCTTCGGCATCCCGTTCGCACTCGTGCCGCTGCTGATCATCGCCCGCCGTCGCGACATCATGGGTTCGCTGGCAAACCCCGGCTGGTTGACCGCCCTGGCGGCGACCTTTGCCGCGCTGATCATCGCCCTCAACGCCTTCCTGATCGTCGACCTGTTCGCGTGAGTCGCGCCCTGGCGGGGTCACCCTGCTCCCCACCCAGATACCCTTCCCGCATGAGCTTGGCTGATGACTTTCAAGAGGTGCTCGATGCGATGCCGCCCGACTGGACGGACCTCGAGCTGGACCTGCGGATCGACGATGAGAGCCGCTACGTCGACACCGCCGTGGCGCTGAGCCAGGTGAATGCCCGGCCCTACTCGAAGGCCGACTGGCAGTGGCGCCTGTTCGTTGCCCACAGCTTCGGACACGCGGCAGCTGCCGAGACGGTGAAGGGCGTGCTGGAGAAGCTGGACGAGGATGGAGTCACCGGCGAGATGCAGCTCCGCGAGGTGCGGGAGGGTCGCGCCGAGGTCGTGCAGATGTGGGGTCGCCCCGAGAGCGTGCGTCAAGAGTTTCGCCAGCGCCGCGTCCTGTAGTGGCCAGGGTCGTCGCCGTCGCTCCTGATCTCCTGCTCGGCAGCAAGGTCGAGGGGACGCTTCGCGCAGCCGGCCACGAGGTCACACTCGTTCGCGAGCTTGCTGAGGCTCACCCCGGCGAGGCAGAGCTGATCGTCGCTGACCTCGACGCTGGGAACCCGGAGGCCCTGGTTGGTCTCGGCGTTCCCGTCCTCGGCTACTACTCGCACGTCGACGCCGAGACCAGGCGGGCCGCAGAGGCGGCGGGAGTCAACCTCGTGGTGCCCCGCTCGCGCCTTGCTCGCGAGCTCCCGCAGCTTGTGGACCGGCTGCTTTCGGACGATCGCGGTACCTGAAGGGGAGTCGGGCGTATCGGCTGCAAGCGGCGCTCCCTTTTCGCACAGACCACTCGGCGGGAGCAGCGATGCGCGAGGCGAAAGAGACAGCGCGCAGCCGATACACGCGACTCCAGTGGCGTCAGGGGTTCAGCAGGAACGCCGCCCCGACGTCGAGGGGTCGCTTGAGCAGGCCGTGCTCGAGGTCCCATCGCGCCCAGGCGCGCAGCACCGCGGGGTCGAAGGGAGCGGGGCGGAGGTCCGGTCGCAGGACGCGAAGCTGGGCCGCCTGGTCGGCACGGTCGAGACCCGGGACGGCGGCCAGCAGGTCGTCGAGGGCGCGACCGGGGTGCTCCGAAGCGAATTCGTAGCCGCGCGCCGTCGCGGCGGCCATCGCGCGAACCAGCCGCGGGTCCCGCTCGATCGTCCCGCGCGAGGTGGCGAGGACCAGCTCAGGGTAGGGCGGGGCGCCGAAGCGGTCGACCTTGAAGACCCGAATCGGCACCCCCTGGCGCTGCAGCGCAACCCCCTCGGCGTTCCAGAAGCCGGTTGCCCCGTCGATCTTGCCGGCGGCAAGTATGGAGACGGCGTTGAAGCCGATCGTGACCCGGTTCACCCGGGTTGGGTCTCCGCCATCGGCTGCGACCACGGAGTCGACGACGGCCTCGTCTGACGGCAGCCCGGTCACGCCCACGGTGCGGCCCTCAAGATCACGGGGGCGGCGCACCGGGCCGTCGCCGCGGGCGATGACCGAGGCAAGGGGCCGCTGGACGATCGGCATCACGCCAATCACGTCGAGGCCCCGCTCGCGGGCAATCCCCAGGTCGTGGATGTCGAGGAGCGTGAACTCCACGCGACCGGCCTCCAGCAGCTTTGGCGCATCGGTTGAGTCGCCTGGCCGGCGGACGGTCAGCTCGACCCCGGCACCGCGGTAGTAGCCCTGACGCCGCGCGGAGTAGATGCCGGAGTGGACGGCGTTCGGCGTGAAATCCAGGACGACGGTCGCGCCGTCCGGCGCGCCCGGTTCAGCGCCGCTCCCGCAGCCGGCTGCGCCGGCAAGCAGCAGAGCGGCCGCCAGCAGCGCGGCAACTCGTCCCATTCGAGGGGGAAAGGTATTCATACGGGGGCGATCCGGGTAGACTGCCGCCGCTATCCGAATCAGGGACCGAGGAGGAGGAGACGTGCAGGAGCGAGGACTAGCGGCATATCTGGCTGAGTTGATTGGCACCTTCTTGCTGGTGTTCTTCATCGTAAGCGTGGTTGTGCTGTTCGTGGCCACCGGAAACGAAGCGCAGTTCGGTTCGGACTTCGCCGTCGTCGGTCTCGTCCACGCCTTCCTGCTGTTTGGCCTGATCGTCATGTTCGGCGTGGTCAGTGGCGGCCACTTCAACCCCGCCGTGACGCTCGCGGCTGCGGCGATCAAGCGGATAGCCCCGGTCGACGCGGTGATCTACATGCTCGCCCAGCTCTCCGGAGGGGTGCTCGGGGCCCTGCTGGCCAAGGGGCTGCTGCTCGACGAGGGCCGGGCAACGCACTACGCCGCTCCCCAGGTGACCGGCCTGCTCGGCGGCAACTTCCAGGGCTCGATCGTCGAGGCAATTGGGACCTTCTGCCTCGTGCTGGTCATCCTCGCCGCGGTCTTCTCGAAGAAGAGCTTCAAGGAGTGGGCGCCGCTCGCGATCGGCACGACGCTCGGGTTCATCGTCATGGTTGGCGGGCCCCTCACCGGCGGCTCCTTCAACCCGGCCCGCTGGTTCGGGCCGGCGCTGGTCGGCAACGAGTGGGGCGGCGTCTGGCCATACCTGGTTGGCCCGATTGTCGGCTCGCTGCTTGCCGCGGCCGTCTTCAAGTTGGTGCTCGAGCCGGGCGGGCCGGCTCCCACCGAGTCGCCCGAGCGGGTCAAGGCCCCCGCCGCGCCCAAGCCAGGCGCCGGCTCCACGGCCTGAGCGCAGAGGTCTTCTGAGCCATTCAGCAGCCGGCCCTCGCGGCCCGGCGGCGGCATGCCTGCGGTAGCTTGAGCCTCGTGCGCCGGGTCACCTTCTCGCGGAACTACACGCTCTCGCTTTCCCGCACCTGCCAGTGCTACTGCAAGTACTGCGCATTCGCGACCCGCCAGGCTCATATCTACGCCCCCGAGGAAGTCGAAGCTCGCCTGGAGGAGGCTGTGCGCCGTAATGCCAAGGAGCTCCTGGTGCTCACCGGCGAGCGGCCCGAGGTCAACCCGATCGTCGCTGCCAAGCTCGCCGAGTGGGGCCACGGCGACTTCACCTCCTACGTGGTCTGGGCTTGCGAACGGGCGCTGGAGCGCGGGATCCTGCCGCATACGAACATCGGCGTCCTCAGCTCTGACGACCTGGCACGTCTCCGGGAGGTCACCGCCTCTCAGGGCTTGATGCTGGAGTCGATCGCCGAGCGCTTGATGGACACCGTCCACGCCGGCTCGCCTACCAAGCACCCGACTCAGCGGCTGGCGACGATCGAGGCCGCCGGCGCGCTGAAGATCCCGTTCACGACGGGGATCCTCGTCGGGATCGGCGAGACGGAGCAGGAGCAGGTCGAATCGCTGGAAGCCATCGCCGAGCTCCACAGCCGCTATGGGCATATCCAGGAGGTCATCCTCCAGAACTTCGTTCCGCACCCGCGGTACTACGGGCGGGAGGTCGCCGATATCGCCGACCAGGCTTCACACCTTCGCTGGACGGGTAACGGGGAAGCCCCCGCCGGAGCAACAGAGCGGGGAGTCCCCCGCGGGGGACTCCCCGCTGCTCATGCCGGAGTGGGCCAGCTCGATCGGCGTGCGGGACATCAAGCGGCTGATTTCCGAGTGCCGGCGCCTGATGCCCGACGTGGGGATACAGGTTCCGCCAAACCTGTCCGGCTCCTGGCCCGAGCTGGTCGAGGCCGGGGCAACCGATTTGGGCGGGCTCTCGGCCAACGGGGATCACATCTCGCCCGAGCACGCATTTCCCAGCCCGCACGAGGTGCGGAAGGGGCTGGCGCCGAAGGGGTATGCGCTGACGGAGAGGCTCTGTGTCTACCCGCAGTACATGAGCCCCGAGTGGATGGAGCAGGGGGTCCTCGACGTGATCAAGCTGAAGTACTGGAGCTTCATCCCGCGGCGCGGGTCGGGGCGGCGCCGGGACGAGCGGATCGATTCGAGCCTCGCCGAGCGGGCGATCGCGAGGGGGCGCCGGGGGGAGGAGCTGAGCGAGGACGAACTGACCGCGCTGTTCGCCGAGACGCGCCCGGAGGTCGTCGAGCAGATGCGTGCCGCCGCCGACGAGCTGCGGGCCGAGCTTGCCGGGGACCGGGCCACGTTCGTCGTCAACCGGAACATCAACTTCACGAACATCTGCGTGGTCGGCTGCGCCTTCTGCGGGTTCGGACAGGGGCGCCGCTCACCCGATGCCTACGAGGTCTCCGAGGACGACTTCGCCGATCGGGTGCGCGATGCGGTCGAATTCGGGGCGACCGAGATCTGCATGCAGGGTGGAATCCATCCCGACCTTACGCTGGAGAAGTACGGCAGGTGGCTGCAGCTCGCGCAGGAGGTGGCCCCGCAGCTGCACCTTCACGCCTACTCGCCGATGGAGATCCATTACATGTGCGAGCGCTCGGGTAGGGAGCCCGACGCTGTGTTCGAGTACCTGATCGAGTGCGGGCTCGGATCCACACCCGGAACCGCAGCGGAGGTTCTGGACGACGGGGTGCGCCAGCGGATCTCCCCCAACAAGCTGCCGGTCGAGCGCTGGGTGGAGATCATCGAAGCCTCGCACCGGGCCGGCCTCCGCTCGACCTCGACCGTGATGTTCGGGCACATCGAGGAACCGCGCGAGCTGGCCCGCCACATGCGGGTGGTTCGGGCCCTGCAGGAACGGACGGGCGGGATCACCGAGTTCGTGCCACTCAGTTTCATCCCCTTCAACACGATGCTGGGTCGCACGCACGGCATCGAGGAGATCTCGGCCGGGGAGAACCTGAAGCACACCGCCGCCTTCCGGCTGGCACTGGGCAGGACCATCCCGAACCTGCAGGCGAGCTGGGTGAAGATGGGGCTCGAGGCGGCCACCGAGGCGCTGCGCTGGGGGGTCAACGACCTCGGCGGCACGCTGATGGAGGAGAACATCTCGCGCATGGCCGGCTCGCAGCACGGGGTGCGGCTGGAGCCGGAGCAACTGATCGAGGCTGCCCGCGCGGGAGGCCGGGAACCGGCCCAGCGCACGACGCTCTACGAGATCGTCGACACGTACCCGGCGCAGCGGCCGGTGCTCGCCGGGTAGCGCGCGATGCGGGCGATGGTCCTGGAGCGGCAGCGCGAGCCACTGCGCCCCGTGGATCTGCCCGATCCCCGGCCGGCGCCCGGGCAGGTGCTGATCTCGGTTGCGGCCTGCGGTGTTTGCCGCACCGACCTTCACATCGTCGACGGCGATCTGACCGAGCCGAAGCTGCCGCTCGTCCCGGGCCATCAGATCGTTGGCACGGTGGTCGGGGCGGGGGAGGGAGCGGAGCGCTTCGCGCTGGGCGCCCGGGTCGGCGTTCCCTGGTTGGGCTGGACCTGCGGCGAGTGCCGCTACTGCACGAGCGGGCGCGAGAACCTTTGCGACCACGCCCGCTTCACCGGCTACGACATCGATGGCGGTTACGCGGAGCTCGCGGTCGCCGACCAGCGATTCTGCTTTCCCATTCCGGACGGCTACCCCGACGAGCAGGCGGCGCCGCTGCTCTGTGCCGGGCTGATCGGCTATCGAGCGCTGCGCCTGGTGGGCGACGCCGAGCGGGTTGGCTTCTACGGCTTCGGCGCCTCAGCCCACATCCTCTGCCAGGTCGCCGTCGAGGAGGGGCGGCGCGTCTTCGTCTTCACTAAGGAGGGCGATGCGGAGGGACAGGAGTTCGCGCGAAGCCTCGGCGCCGAGTGGGCGGGATCCTCTACGGAGCCGCCTCCCGAGGAGCTCGACGGCGCGATCGTCTTCGCACCGGCCGGGCCTCTGATGACCGCCGCGCTGCGGGTGAGTGCAAAGGGGGCGCGGATCATCAGTGCCGGCATCCACATGAGCGACATACCCAGCTTTCCCTACGAGATCCTCTGGGGTGAGCGTGTGCTTGGCTCCGTGGCAAACCTGACCCGCCGCGACGGCGAGGAGTTCCTGCAGCTGGCGCCGCGGGTCCCGGTCCGCACCGAGGTTGAGATCCATCCACTGGCCGAGGTCGGCGTGGCGCTCGACTCCATCCGGTCCGGCCGCCTGCGGGGGGCCGCCGTCCTCGACATCGCCGGCTCAACCGCGCAGTAGCAGCGCACTCGCGCCGACGGGACTGAAATGCACCCATCTGGTGCGAAATCGTCCCGTCGATTGCATGGCCGCGCCGGCGGGACTGAAATGCACCCATCTGGTGCGAAATCGTCCCGTCGGCAGGGGTTACCGGAAGAGGTCCTCGTCGCGGGGGCGGCGCAGGGCCGCGGCGCCGGGGCCGTCGTCTCCGGGGTCGGCGCCGTGGCTGACGAAGCGCTGGAGGCCACGGACGATCGCAACGGGGATTCCACTGTCCTTGTCGCGAACCAGGTCGGCGGCGGCTGCCGCCTCGTCGGCGACCGCGATCAGGGTCGCCTCCAGCGTGCGGCCAGCGGCGTCACTGCGGCCCCTCCAGTCGCTGAGCGGAGCGATTCCCGCGCAGCCGATAGCGACCTCTGTCTGGCCAAGGCGCCAGGCGCGCCCGAAGCTGTCGGAGACGATGGTCGCCACGGCCCTGCCGGTTGCAGCGCGAATCTCCGCGCGGATCCGCCGCGCGGAGGCATCGGGGTCCTCCGGCAGCAGCGAAACCGTGTCGGGGTCGGGGAGATTGGAGTTGTCGATCCCCGCGTTGGCGCAGACGAAGCCGTGGTGCGTCTCGGTGATCAGGACGCTGTGCTCGGCGCGCAGCACCTCGCGGCTCTCGGCGAGAATCAGCTCGACCAGCGCCGGCTCTTTGCCGAGGGCCGCGGCGAGGCGTCGCGCCTCTCCGCCGGGCAGGACCGAGGTGAGGCGGCGGACACGCCCCTCTGCCTTCGAGACGATCTTCTGGGAGACCACGACGACATCGCCATCGAGCAACCTTGCGTGGGTGGCGATCTCCGTCCCCACGGACATGTCCTCGACGAACTCGGGCAGGCCGGTGACCGGAAGGACGCTCAGCTCCCCCGACTCGCTCCCGATGGGCTGCTGCGTGTTCACAGCCCCAGCGCCTTCGCGGTGCGCCGGGCGCGGCCCGGCTGTGCCTGCAGCTCGCGGGTCAGGGCAATGAGGTCGGCGGGAGTATCGAGGTCGAGGGCCAGCGAGGTCAGCGCTTCGACGCCAAAGGGGATGCCGGCCTCGCGGGCCGCGGCGACGTGGCGGTCGCGGCTGCCCTCGCCGAAGGCGGGCCTGATTGCCCGGGGGGGCGAGAGGACGAGGGCGTTGGTCCCGGTGCCGTGCCTGTCTGGAACGACGGCGACGTAATTCGCCGGAACGCCGGTCAGCAGGCTGTCCAGCTCGCGTGGGTCGAGCAGTGGGCAGTCGCCGGGAAGGAGCACGACGCAGGTGGCGCCGAGCTCCTCGGCGCGCGCGATCCCGGCCAGTGTGGCCTCCGAGTGGCCGCCGCCCGCCGGGTCGGGAAGGACCTCGCTACCTGCTGCCGCTGCGCGCTCGGCGGCCCGGGGCTCGCTGCTGACGACGATCGTGGCCTCGATCGACCGCGCCGCGCCGATTGCCTCCAGCACGTCCTCGAGCATCGCAGCGACGAGCGCCTCGCGCCCCCTGTCCTCCATGCCCGCCGCAAGTCGCCTCTTCGCGGCGCCGAAGCGCTTCATTGGGAGTACGGCGGTCGCTTTCAACCCGAGGCCAGACCGGAGGCGCAATCGAAGACGGTCATCGAGGGCCGGAGGCGACGAGGTCGGCCGCGTAGTCGAGGACGATGCGTGCCACCCGGACTCGCGCGGCGGCCCCGTCCATCAGGGTTGGGGCCGCGAGGGTCGGGATCTCCTCCGGGGGCGGATCGGGGTCCCCCTCGTCGACGACCATGGCGTCGATCAGTCCCGCGTACAGCGAGGCGGTCCCGGCCGCCGTCGCCGGCCGGCCGAGGGCTGCCATGAACCGCTCGGTCGGGCCTTTCACGACCTGGCCGGCGACGAAGGGGCTGACCGCGATCACCGGGGCGCTCGACTCCGCGATCGCCTCCCTCATCCCTGGCACGGCGAGGATCGGGCCGATGCTGATCACCGGGTTGGAGGGGCCGATCACGATCGCCTCCGCTCCGCGCAGCGCCTCAGCCACCTCGGGGGTTGGCTTCGCCTCGGCGATGCCCTCCAGCTCGACTCCGTGCACCTCGGGCCGACCGCCGTCGACGATCAGGTACTCCTGCAGGCCGCGGCGACCGGCGGCGGTCAGCACGCTGGTGTGCACACGTGCCTCGCTCATCGGCAGCACGCGGGCGGAAACGCCGAGCGCACGCGCGATCTGCGCCTGCGCGTCGGTCTGCCGCCCGCCCGCAGCGAGGAACTCGCGGCGGTACACACATGTCGCGAGGTCGCGGTCGGAGAGCTTGAACCAGCCCGGCGCACCGAGTTTCAACAGCCTCTCGAACACGGTGAAGCTGTCGTCTCGGATGCCCCAACCGCGGTCGGCGTCTATTTCGCCGCTCAACCAGTAGGTGACGAGATCAGGGTCCGGCGAGACGTGGACACCGAGAAGCTCGACGTCGTCGGCGGTGTTGGCGATCACCGACAGCTCGGCGCCGATCTCCTCCTGCATCCCGGCCCCGAGCTTGGCACCGCCGGTCCCGCCGGCGAGGAGGGCGATCTTCATGGCAGTCGCTCCACTCTCGATCGCCGAATCAAGAATGCGAGATTCATGCCCGCCGCCCGGCGTTCAGTCCCAATGGCCGGAATCGGGAAGCCCGGTGATGCGGATTCCGGCGTGGGTCTTGTAGCGCCCGTTGACGGAGATCAGGAGGGGGGTCAGCTGCTCGACGATCCGTGCCATCTCCAGTGGTCCTGCGTTGACGGCCCGCAGTCCGGGAATGAGCTCGATGAGGCGCGCGACGCGCGCCTTGTCGGCCTTGCGGTCGCCGCAGACCGGCACGTCCTCGTTCAGCTCGGAATCGGCGTCGGCCAGAGTCGGTGCCCCCACGCTGTGCAGGGCCGCTATCACCGTGACGCCGTCCGGGACCATCTCCTGCGCCTGCTGGGCTGCGGAGCCCTGCCAGACGCCCAGCGAGCGGGTCGCCTTGCCGCTCACAGCCGCTGCGAGCGGGACGGTGCAGTCGACCAGAATCTGCCCCGGTTGAAGCGCCCCTCGCAGGTTGTTGAGGTTCTCCGACTGGGCACGGAAGGGGACCGTCAGGAAGACAACCTCCGCACGCCTGGCCGCCTCCTCGTTGACCAGGCCCGCGGCCTCAGCGCCCGGGACCGCTTCGCGAAGCTTCGCCGCAGCCGCCGCGGCGCGCTCCGCCGAGCGCGAGCCGATCACAACCGATGCGCCTGCCTTCGCCCAGCGCAGGGCCAGCCCGGCTCCGAGCGCGCCGGTGCCGCCGACGATGGGGATCGGTTCATCCATTCCGGCGCCAGTCTATGCTCAGCGCCGATGAGGTTCGAGGGGCGAAGGGCACTGGTAACCGGCGGCGCCGGTGGGATCGGCGCGGCGATCGCGGCGCGGCTTGCCGCCGAGGGCGCCGAGGTGTGGGTGGGCGACATCGACATCGAGGGAGCCAATCGAGTTGCCGGGGAGATCGCCGGCCACGCGGTGGAGCTCGACGTCACCGACCCGAGGTCCGCACGGGCGGCTGTCGAAGCGGCTGGAACGCT
Organism: uncultured Solirubrobacterales bacterium; assembly: GCA_963707965.1. Taxonomy (GTDB): domain Bacteria; phylum Actinomycetota; class Thermoleophilia; order Solirubrobacterales; family 70-9; genus VRUE01. The sequence continues at coordinate 45,677 of CAVPRR010000005.1, read as the reverse complement.
CAACATCCTCGTCAACAATGCCGGTACCGACGAGTTCGGGTTCTTCACCTACACGACCCCCGAGCAGTGGGAGCGGGTGATTGCGGTCAACCTCGGCGGCGTCCTCAACTGCACGCACGCGGTGCTGCCGGTCATGCAGGAGCTGGGCTATGGGCGGATCGTCAGCATCTCCTCGGAGGCGGGCCGCGTGGGCTCGAAGGGCTCCGCCGTCTACTCCGCGGCGAAGGGTGGGATCGTGGCCTTCATGAAGGCAATAGCGCGCGAGAACGCCCGTTACGGGATCACCGCCAACTCGATCGCCCCCGGCCCGATCGAGACACCGCTGCTGATGGGCGCCAAGGAGTTCGGCGAGATCGGCGAGCGGGTGATCGAGACGATGAAAGAGGCGACGCAGATGAAGCGCCTGGGGCAGCCGGAGGAGGTGGCGGCGGCAGCCGCATTTCTCGCCTCCGACGACGCGACATACGTGACCGGCGAGACCCTGGGCGTGAGCGGCGGCCTGGGCATGGTCTGATGGCTGAGCCCGAGCAGACGCTGGCGCCGGGGATCGAGCGCAGCAACGAGTTCACCGTCGAGGGCCCGCTCCTGACGGACGTCGGCGGCACGATTGGCGCCAGTGTTCTCTCGACGCCGGGGATGATCGCGATGATGGAGGGCACCGCTGCTGCGCTCGCCTATGAGCACCTGCCCGAGGGCCGGGCCACCGTCGGCTTCGAAGTCTGCGTCAAGCATGTGGCGGCCGCGGCGGAGGGCGCGACCTGCCAGGTGCGCGCGACGCTGCGCGAGATCGTCGACGGTCGCAAGCTTCGCTTCGATGTCGAGGTCTCCGAAGGGGAGCGGACGATCGGGGTCGGCACCCACGAGCGCCGCGTAGTGGGGGTCGGTCACATGGGTCCGCCGGCGGCGTAGTCTCGAGGGGCATGGCCTCACTTCCCAGCACGGTGCGGATCCGCGAGGTTGGGCCTCGAGATGGCTTCCAGAACGAGCCCGAGACGATTTCCACCGCCGAGAAGGTGCGGCTGATCGACATGCTCTCGGCCAGCGGCCTGCGGCGACTGGAGATCACCTCCTTCGTGCGGCCTGACGTGATTCCCCAACTCGCCGACGCCGAGGAGGTGCTGGCCGCCGTGCGGCGCCCGGACGGCGTCGCCTTCTCGGTTCTGATCCCCAACGAGCGGGGGCTGGAGCGGGCGCTGCGCCTGCGCGACCGCTTCGATGAGGTGAGCGTCTTCCTCTCCGCCTCGGAGACGCACAACCGCAAGAACGTCAATCGCTCCATCGAGGAGTCGCTCGCCGGGTTGGAGTTGACCTTGGCTTCGGCGCGCGAGGCCGGGCTGCGCTGCGAGGGGGTGATCGCCACCTCCTTCGGCTGTCCATACGAGGGCGAGGTGCCGCCCGAGCGCGTCTTCGAGATCGCCGAGCGGTTGGCCGGCGCCGGCTGTGCGGAGGTCGGCTTCGGCGACACCACGGGGATGGCGAACCCGCGCCAGGTGCACGAGTTCTTCGCCGCTGCCCGTGAGCGCCTCGACCGGGTGGAGCTGACCGCTCACTTCCACAACACGCGCGGCCAGGGGCTTGCCAACGTGGTGGCGGCGCTGGAGGAGGGGATCGAGTCCTTCGAGTCGAGCTTCGGCGAGCTCGGCGGTTGCCCGGTGCCGCCCGGCTCGACCGGCAACGTCTCCAGCGAGGACGTCGTCTCGATGCTGCATGAGATGGGGGTTGAGACCGGGATCGACCTGGCGCAGCTGATCGAGGCCTCGCGCGCCGCCCAGGAGGTTCTGGGCCGCCCGCTCGGTGCCCATGTGTTGCGCGCGGGCCCGATCGAGTGGGGCGGAGGAGAGTGGGGCGGAGGAGGTTAGATCCCGGGCGGGCGGGCTCTCGCCGGGTGGCCATGCCAGTAGGCTCGGGTCGATGAAGAGCGATCCGTTCCGACGCGCCGCCGAGTCGAAGGACTTCTCGAAGCTCGAGGAGCTCTTCTCCCCTGAGGTCGTCTTTCTCAGTCCCGCAGTGTTCAAGCCCTACAGCGGGCTCGACGCCTTGAGAGTGCTGCTCGGGGCGGTGGCCGAGGTCTTCGAGGGCTTTCGGTACGTCGATCAGGTCGAGACCGGGGGAACCGCGGTCCTCGTCTTCGAGGCGCGGGTCGGGGAGCGGCAGCTCCACGGCGTGGACGTGCTGCGCTTCGGCGACGATGGCCTGATCGCGGAGATGATGGTGATGATCCGCCCGCTCAGCGGCCTCAACGCTCTCGCCGAGGAGATGGGCCGCCGCCTCGGCGTCACCTCGGGCTAGAGGCCTCTAGATGGTTGATTCCACGACCCCGCACGCCTGGATGACGCACGTGGCACTGCGCATCTCTGCGTCCTCGGGCTTACCTTTGGCACCACCAAAGGCTGCGCCCTGTGTCCTCGATCTGCTTGGCCACGCACGCCCCCAGTCACACGCGGCCGTGGAATCAACCATTTAGGCTCACCGTCGCCGTGACCGATATCCAACCCGCCCTCGACGCCGCCCTCTCCGGCGGTCCCCGGCGCCATCACGAGAAGACGGCGGAGCAGGGCAAGCTGCCGGTGCGCGAGCGGGTGGAGCGCCTGGTCGACCCAGGTTCCTTTGCCGAGGAGGCGCTGCTGGCCAACTGGCAGGAGGAGGGGCTGGGCGCCGACGGGGTCCTCACCGGGCTGGCGAGGATCGACGGCCGCCGCGTGGCGTTGATGGCGAACGACCCGACCGTGAAGGCGGGCTCGTGGGGGGCGAAGACGGTAGAGAAGATCCTTCGCGTCCAGGAACGGGCGCTGGCGCTCCAGGTCCCGATGGTCTACCTGGTCGACTCGGCGGGAGCGCGGATCACCGACCAGGTTCAGATGTTCCCCGGCCGGCGCGGCGCCGGGCGGATCTTCCACAACGAGGTGCGCCTCTCCGGCCAGGTTCCGCAGGTCTGCCTGCTGCTCGGGCCGAGCGCCGCCGGCGGCGCCTACATCCCGGCCTTCTGCGACGTCGTGATCATGCGCGAGGGCAACGCCTCGATGTACCTGGGGTCGCCGCGGATGGCCGAGATGGTGATCGGCGAGAAGGTGACGCTGGAGGAGATGGGCGGGGCGAAGATGCACACCGGTGTCTCCGGTTGCGGCCACTTCCTGGTCAAGAGCGACGAGGAGGCGATCGAGCTGGCGAGGCGCTACCTCTCCTTCATGCCTGGGAGCTGGCGCGAGGAGCCACCGGCTGCCGCCGCTGTGGCGCCGGCCTCCGAAGCGGCGATCGAGGAGATCGTCCCGGCCGACGAGAACCTGCCGTTCGACATGCGAGAGGTGCTCGAGGCGCTGCTCGATGCGGACAGCCTGCTCGAGGTCCAGCGGCGCTGGGCGAAAGAGCTGATTGTCGGCTACGCACGGCTCGACGGGCGCGTCGTCGGCGTCGTCGCCAACCAGCCCAGGCAAAAAGGCGGCGTGCTCTTCGTCGACTCGGCCGACAAGGCAGCGCGCTTCATCCAGACGTGCAACGCCTTCAACGTGCCGCTGCTCTTCCTTGCCGACGTGCCCGGTTTCATGATCGGCACGGCGGTCGAGCGCCAGGGGATCATCCGCCACGGGGCAAAGATGATCAGCGCCGTCTCCGAAGCGACGGTGCCGAAGCTCTCGGTGATCGTTCGCAAGGCCTACGGCGCCGGCCTTTATGCGATGGCGGGGCCGGCCTTCGAGCCCGACTGCTGTATCGCCCTACCGAGCGCCTCGATCGCCGTGATGGGCCCCCAGGCGGCGATCAACGCGGTCTTCTACAACCAGATCCAGGCGATCTCCGACGAGGCGGAGCGCGAGGCGTTCGTCGCGCAGAAGCGGGAGGAGTACGCGGCCGACATCGACATCCTCCACCTTGCCTCGGAGCTGGTCGTCGATGCCGTGGTGCAGCCCGCGGACCTGCGGGCCGAGCTGACCCGCCGCTTTGCGCTGGCGGCGAGCAAGGACCGCTCCTTCGCCAGGCGCCGTAACCCGATCACTCCCGCGTAGCGTTGAGTGTCCCGGCGATAGCGGTGGAGGGGCTCCGCGTCCGGCGGGGCGGAACAGAGGTGCTGCACGGTCTCTCCTTCTCGGTTGCGCGCGGCAGGGTGACGGGCCTGCTCGGCCCGAGCGGTTGCGGCAAGAGCACCCTGATGCGCGCGATCGTCGGAGTGCAGATCGTCGAGTCGGGGCGGGTCGCGGTTCTCGGCGAGCCGGCGGGGTCGCGGTCGCTGCGCCCGCGGGCCGGATATCTGACGCAGGCCCCCTCGGTCTACGGCGACCTGACCGTGCGCGAGAACCTCCACTTCTTCGGACGGGTGCTCGGCGTGGGCCAGGATCGCACCGATCAGGTGATCGAGACGGTCGCGCTCGAGCCCCACGCCGACCGGATCGTCTCCAACCTCTCGGGCGGCCAGCGCGCGCGGGTCTCGCTCGCCACCGCAATGCTCGGCGAGCCGGAGGTGCTGGTCCTGGACGAGCCGACCGTGGGCCTTGACCCGGTGCTGCGCCGCGATCTCTGGGCGACGTTCGCCGAGCTGGCCGCCACCGGTGCCACGCTGCTGGTCTCCAGTCACGTGATGGAGGAGGCGGAGCATTGTGACGAGCTCCTCCTCATGCGCGAGGGGCGCCTGCTCGCCACCGAGAGCCCCGACGGCCTGCGCCGGCGCACCGGCCGCCAGCAGCTCGACGAGGCGTTTCTTGCGCTGATCGAAGCGGAGGCTGAGGCTTGAGCCCGCGGGTCACCTCGGCAGTCGCGGTGCGGGTGCTCACCCAGCTCCGCCGCGATCCCCGGACGGTTGTGCTGATGCTCGGCGTCTCGCCGTTCCTGCTGACCCTGCTGCGCGGCGCCTTCGACCAGGACCCGGCGGCCTTCCAGCAGGTGGGCGGACCGCTGGTCGGGCTCTTCCCGTTCAGCACGATGTTCGTCGTCACCTCGATCACGATGCTGCGGGAGCGGACGACGGGGACGCTGGAGCGGCTGATGACGCTGCCTCTGGCAAAGCTGGACCTGCTGTTCGGCTACGGAATCGCCTTCGCGCTGGTCGGCATCCTGCAGGCGCTGATCGCCGCCGCCGTGGCTTTCGGCCCCCTGGGGCTGAACGTGGCCGGCTCGACCGCCGTGGTCGTCGCGCTCGCGGTCGGCAATGCCCTGCTCGGAATGTCGCTCGGTCTGTTCGTCAGCGCCTTCGCCAGGACGGAGTTCCAGGCGGTGCAGTTCATGCCGGCGATCGTCTTTCCGCAGCTCCTCCTTTGCGGTCTGTTCGTCGCCCGCGACCAGATGGCGGAGGTACTCCAGGTCGCCTCCGCCGCGATGCCGCTGACCTACGCCTTCGATGCGCTCGACCGGGTCACGACGGATGGCTCGCTCGGGGCGCGGGGGGCGCTTGACGTTGTGGTGGTCGCCACGTCGATCGTTCTGCTGCTGGCGCTCGGTGCCGCGACCCTGCGGCGCCGGACGCCGTAGCCCCCACCGCCCCGCTCGGGGCCCGTGGGTCCCACCGCCGGTTGCGCGCTGCCTTCGGTAACTTCGCCGCCATGGCGGTCCATACTGCGGAGCTGCGGTTCTCCACTGAGGGCGACACCGACGTCCTCGACATCACTGCGGAGGTCCAGCGAGTGGTCGAGGGGGCTGGCGCCGAGGAGGCGCAGGCGCTCGTCTTCGTACGGGGTTCGACGGCGGCGATCGCCACGATGGAGTTCGAGCCCGGCGGCGTCCACGACCTCAGGGAGATGCTGGAGCGACTCGTCCCAGCCAGCGGGGACTACGAGCACAACCGTCTCAACCACGACACCAATTCCCACGCCCACCAGCGGGCCTCGGTGGTGGGCTCCTCCGAGGCGGTGCCGGTCCTGGGCGGCCGCCTCGCGCTCGGCACCTGGCAGCAGCTGGTGCTGCTCGACTTCGACGACCGGCCGCGGGAGCGGACCGTCGTGGTGCAGGTCCTCAGCTGAGAGGAATGCCGTGCGGTTGGTGGAGCGCTCGCCAACGCCCGCAGCCGACCGCGGGGGCTGCCAACAGCTTGAGTCCGATCAGGTGTCCAGGCCGCCCGCCAGCTCGACGAACCAGTCGAGCGCGGCAGGGTTCGCAAGCGAGTCCCGGCTGGCCGCCTGCTCGGCCGGGGTTCCCATCAGGATGCGCTTCACCGGCACCTCCAGCGCCTTGCCGCTCAGGGTGCGCGGGACCTCCGCAATCTGGAACACCTCGTCGGGGACATGGCGGGGCGAGCACTGCCGGCGAACGCGGCGTGCGATCTCCCGGCGCAGATCGTCGTCGAGCTCAGCGCCATCGCGGAGCACGACGAAGAGCGGCATCCAGCCCTCGGTGCCGGGGCGCGGAGTGTCGACCACGAGCGCATCCACCACGTCGTCGATGCCGAGCACGGCGCGGTAGATCTCGCTCGTCCCCATGCGGATGCCGGCCCGGTTGATCGTCGAGTCGGAGCGGCCGTAGATGACGGCGGTGCCGCGCGAGGTGATCTCGATCCAGTCGCCGTGCCGCCAGACCCCCGGGAAGTGCTCGAAGTAGCTGGCGCGATAGCGGCTGCCGTCGGGGTCGCCCCAGAAGAAGACAGGCATTGAGGGCATCGGCCTGGTGACGACCAGCTCCCCAACCTGATCGATCACGGCGTTGCCGTCCTCGTCCCAGGCCTCAATCGCGGCGCCCAGCGCTCGCCCCTGCAGCTCGCCGCGGTAGACGGGGAGCAGCGGCACACCGCCGACGAAGGCGGTGCAGAGGTCGGTGCCGCCGCTGGTCGAGAAGAGCCAGGTGTCGGAGCCGAGCTGCTCGTAGATCCAGTCGAAACCCTCGGGGGAGAGGGGAGAGCCGGTTGAGCCGACCGACCTGAGAGCGCCCAGGTCGCGCCCGACGCTCGGTTCGACCCCGGCCTTCATGCAGGCCGCGATGTATGAGGCGCTGGTGCCGAACATGGTGATGCCTGCTCGCTCGGCGAGGTCCCAGAGGACGCCCATGTCGGGATGGCCGGGGTTGCCGTCGTAGAGGACGATCGCGGCGCGGGTGAGCAGTCCTGAGACCAGGAAGTTCCACATCATCCAGCCGGTTGTGGTGAACCAGAAGAGGCGGTCGCCGGGGTGGGCGTCGACGTGCAGGTGGAGCTTCTTCAGGTGCTCGAGCAGGATGCCCCCCTGGCCCTGGACGATCGCTTTCGGCAGGCCGGTGGTGCCGGAGGAGTAGAGGACCCAGAGCGGGTGGTCGAAGGGGACGCGCTCGAAGCGCAGCTCGGCGCCCTCGCCGGCTGCAATCAGCTCCTCCCAATTCATCGTGTCACTCAGTTTCGCGCTGTCCGCCGGTGCGCGATCCTGGTCGGGGTCCAGGTAGGGGACGACCACCGTGTGCTGCAGGCTGGGCATCGCCGCTCGCAGCTCGGCGACCACCTCGCGGCGGTCGAAGTCCTTGCCGCCGTAGCGGTAGCCGTCGACCGCAAAGAGCACCTTGGGTTCGATCTGCGCGAAGCGATCGATCACGCTGGCCGCGCCGAAGTCGGGCGAGCAGCTGGACCAGGTCGCGCCGATCGATGCCGAGGCGAGGAAGGCGACGATCGCCTCGGGGATGTTCGGCAGGTAGGCGACCACCCGGTCGCCGCGCTCGACGCCCAGCTCGCGAAGGCCGGCGGCGATCGCCGCGACCTGCACGCGCAGTTCTCCCCAGCTCAGCTCGCTCAGCTCGCGCAGCTCGGAGGCATGCAGGATCGCGGCGTCGGCGTCGTCCTTGCCGGCGAAGACGTGCTCGGCGTAGTTGAGCCGCGCGCCGGCGAACCACCTGGCGCCCGGCATCTCGTGGCCGCTGAGCACCTGGTCGAAACCGCCGTCGGCCTGCACCTCGAAGAAGTCCCAGATCGACGACCAGAAGCTCTCCAGGTCATCGACCGACCAGCGCCACAGCTCGTGATAGCCGTCGAAGCTCTGCCCACGCTCGGTCTCGAGCCAGCGCATGTACCCGGTCATCCGGGCCCGCTCGACGAGCTCCGCCGGCGGCGTCCACAGGGGACTGTCGAGACCCTCGCTCACGGGCCGATTATCGGCCATCGCGTGGTGGCCGCGGTCGCTGGGCATCGGGCCCGGGAGTGCCGAGGAGTTCGCAGGGCGCTTCCGGTGCGAGGATGGCGGCGTGGCGACGATCGAGACCGAGGGCCTGACCAAGTTCTACGGGGCCGAGCGCGGCATCGAAGATGTCACTCTCGCGGTCGAGCCGGGCGAGGTGTTCGGCTTCCTCGGTCCCAACGGGGCCGGCAAGACGACGACGATCCGCACCCTGCTCGACCTCCTGCACCCGACCCGCGGCAGCGCCCGCATCTTCGGCCTCGACAGCCGCCGCGACAGCGTCGCGATCCGTTCCCGCCTCGGCAACCTGCCGGGCGATTTCGGCTACGGCAGAAAGGCGAGCGGCCGCGAGGCCCTCGGCCTGCTGGCGAGCCTGCGGGGTGTCGCCGACCTCGACCGCGCGGAGCGGCTCGCGAGTCGCTTCCGGGCCGACCTCGACCGCCCGCTCGGCGAGCTCTCGCGCGGCAACCGTCAGAAGGTCGGCCTGATCCTGACCCTCTTCCATCGGCCCGAGCTGCTGATCCTGGACGAGCCGACCAGCGGCCTCGACCCCCTGATGCAGGAGGAGTTCCTGGCGCTGGTGCGTGAGGAACGCGAGCGCGGCTGCGCCGTCTTCCTCTCCTCGCATGAGCTCGACGAGGTGGAGCGCGTCTGCGACCGGGTTGGGATCATCCGCGAGGGGCGGCTGATCGCGGTAGAGCGGATCGACGAGCTGCTCGGCAAGACGCAGCGCCACGTCTCCGTGGAGTTTGCCGAGCCGGTTGGCGAGGAGGAGCTTCGCCGCGTGCCCGGTGTGAGCGACGTGGCGGTCGCGGACGGCCGTGTCTCCTTCAAGGTGGCCGGCGACCTCGACCCGGTGGTCAAGGCGATCGCCAGCCACGCCGTGGCCGATCTCGAGGTGGCCCACCCGACCCTGGAGGAGGTCTTCCTCACCTACTACCGCGAGGAGGGGGAGGGGGAGCGATGATCGCCCTGGTTCTCGCCCAGCTGCACGAACGCCGCCGCTCGCTGCTCGCATGGGGGTTGCCGCTGGGGCTGATGTCGGCGCTTATCGTGGCCATCTACCCGTCGGTCGAAGAGTCCCTCGCGAAGGTGGCCAGCGAGTATCCACCCGCTCTCAAAGAGGCATTCGGCATAGGCGACCTGTCGACCGTCGAGCAGTACCTCGACGCGGAGATGCTGAGCCTGATCGTGCCGCTCGCGGCCGGCTACCTGGCGGTCCGCTCGCTGGCCAGCGGCCTCTCCGGCGCCGCTGAGAGCGGTCGCCTCGACGTGCTGCTCTCGGCACCGGTCTCCCGCAGCCGCCTCGTCGCCGCGGGCTTCGTCGCGACCGCGGTCGAGCTGGCCGCCGTGCTCGCCGTGAGCCTGGCGCTGACCGTCGCCGGCAGCGCCGTCTTCGGCGCCGGGATCTCCCTCGGCGCGGCGCTCGCCGGCTTCGCCAACGTCTGGCCGCTGGCGCTGGTCTTCGCCGGCCTTGGCGTTGTCGTCACCGGCTGGTCGCTGCGCACCTCGATCGTCACCGGCTCGGTGGCGGGGGTGCTGGTTGCGATGTACGTGGTCGATCTGATTGGCCGCCTCGACGCCAGCCTCGATTGGCTGCGCTACGGCTCGGTGTTCCGCTACTACGGCAGGGCGATCGAGGACGGGATCGACCCGCTCGCCTTCGCTGGCGTCACCCTCGCCGCGGTGGCGCTTGCCGCGTTGGGGGCGCTGCTCTTCGAGCGACGCGACCTGGCGGTTTAGCCAGGGGCCCCGAAACACCGTTTCCATGCAATACGTGGAAACGGTGTTGCGGGCCGCTCCGAGAACGGTCCCCAGACACGTGAAATGGGCTCCCTGATGCGGCGGGTGGGACTCGAACCCACAAGCCCTTGCGGGCAGCGGCTTTTGAGACCGCCTCCTTTGCCAGTTTGGACACCGCCGCCGGTGCTCATCAAGTCTAGAAGCCAGCCGCTGGTCATTCACATGCGGCCGACGCATCAGCCTGGAGGGCGGGAAAGGCAACGGGATCGTGACTACGCGGGCTGGGGGGAGCCCTGATCCTGCGGGGCGCCGGCGCCGTAGTCCTCGCCTGAGCCGATGGGGCGCTCCTCCTCGACATGCCAGTCCTGGGTGAAGCCGTAGAGGGCGGCCGCGATCAGCAGAACCTGCAGGAGGACCAAGATCACGATCAGCAGCCCGATCAGGGGCACCGGGATCGACGCATCCGCAAAGCCGGCCTTGTCGCGAGCGAACCAGCTGTCGGCGCCGGCGGCGCAGAAGATGGCCAGGATCATCGACAGTGACGCTGCGACCGGCAGGACGCCGCGGCTCCAGCGGGCGACGCGGTAGGCAAAGAGCGCGTAGAGCCCGGCGAAGATGAAGCAGACGATCCCCATGCCCGTGCCGCCCGTGAGCAGCGAGAATCCGGTGATCGTGATCAGGGCGGAGATGCCGGCCGTTGCCAGCATCAGGGCGACGATCACGAACTTGGTCGCGATGACCTCGGGTTTCTCCCGATTGGGGTGCCAGAGTTCATAGCCCGGCCTCACCTCTCCGATCGCCACGGCTGCGATCATAGAATCTACGAGCGACGATGCGGCGTTGGCCGCTCGTTAAGCCGTGACGATGGTGGTCACGCGGGCGTGGTGAAATTGGGAAACACGCCGGCTTTAGGTGCCGGTGCTCGAAAGAGCTTGGGGGTTCGAGTCCCTCCGCCCGCATCCGACATGGCCCGACGAAGGAGTCAAGTAGCTTGAGGTCGCTTCGTATGGAGGCCGACAGATTCGTGAAGAAACACCGTGCATAGTCATATTCGCGAGGTCAGCGCGGGAGGTCGACTGTAGGTTTGCCAATCCTTCGGACGCCGGCGCTCCATAAACTTCGACGCCTGGGGGAGTGAGTTAACGGTTATGCGCACGGTCTCCAAAACCGTGAATCCGGGTTCGAATCCCGGCTCCCCCGTTCTTCGCACCGCGCTTGACAGGCCGCCAGCGCGATCGCCGAGGTCAAAGCTCAGTCGGCGGGGAGCCCGTCTCTGGCACGGTCCGGGCTGGAGTCCTCGAGGTCGGCAAAGCCAGCGCCCCGTCGTGGGGCGCCGCCGGCTTCGCCGGGGGCTGAGCTGGAGCGGCTGCGCGTCAGTGGACGCCGACCAAATCGCGCGCCTCTTCGACCTCGATGTCGCCGTCGGAGACCTTGAAGCCGACGGTGTCCACGTAGTCACCGGCACCGGCGCTGGTCTTCATCCTCGCCATCTCCGGGGTCACACCGGCGTCGGCCAGGTCGCGGGCGGCGCTGGGGTCGTAGCAGCGGGCGAGCAGCCACTCCTCGACCTCGGGGCCCTCAAAGCCCGATTCCGCCCAGGTCTCGGCAGCATCGTCGGGGTTGCCCCCGTGCGCGAAGTGCCCATGCTTCTCGATCACGGCTCGAATCGTCATCAACGCGATTCTGCGCCGTTTGGCAGGCCGATTCATCGGGGTATTCCCACAGATCTCGCCGCGTAGTCCGCGGTCATCGAGCCGGGCAGCCGACGCGCTCGAAGCCCACGGCGAGCATCGACGACTTCGGAAGCGGCGGACGAGAATCGAACTCGCGTCATCGGCTTGGAAGGCTGAGGCTCTACCGTTGAGCTACCGCCGCGTCGAAGGAAGCCGCCACGTTGAGCGGTGCGGCGCCGATGACAGTTTGCACAAACGACCTCGCACTTCGCCATCTCGTCGAGGACACTCTGCCATTCCCGCTCGCGAAAACCCTTGCCGATGCTGAACTTCTTGTCCCGAAGGTGGTCGAACTCCAGCACGACGGGATCGGTCTCTCCGCAGTCCACACAGGGGTGGGCGCGTAGATAGGCCACCAGATAGGCGACGCGCTTCGGCGACTACTCTCTGCCGGCGCCGGCCCTGCCGAATCGATGTACTCGCTGTCGATTGGCCGCGTAGTGCTCCTGCTTGTACTCGGCGCGACAGGGTCGGCAGTAATTATCCCGCTGTCCCCGAGCTTTCCGCCGCCAGGCGAATTCTTCAATGGGCTTCAGCCGATTGCATCGACCACACTGTCCGCATGACATAAAGCTATCCAGCCGAACAGACGTTCCCAACGCGAGGTGCCGGTGCTTATCGGCTCGGCTTCCGCACGCAGGGCATCGCGCGTTGCCTGCAGCTATTCGTCAGAATACGGGTAACCACGGGGCGTGGCGCAGTCTGGTAGCGCACTCGGCTGGGGGCCGAGCGGTCGCTGGTTCAAATCCAGTCGCCCCGATTCGTCACCAACCTGGCGCGTTCCGGGGTGGGGCTGGCACCATGATCGATCGTGGTCAGCGCCGGGGTCCTGCTCTTTCGCCTCGCCGGGAGCGAGCCCGAGGTGCTGCTCGCACACCCCGGCGGGCCGTTCTGGGCGAAGCGCGACGAGGGTGCCTGGTCGATCCCGAAGGGCGAGTGCGAGCAGGGGGAGGAGCTGCGCGAGTGCGCGCTGCGGGAGCTGGCGGAGGAGCTGGGAGAGGCGCCGGCGATCGAGGTGGACTCGCTGATCGAGCTGGGATCCGTGCGTCAGAAGAGCGGCAAGGTCGTTCACGCATGGGCGGCGGAGGGCGATTTCGACCCCGCAGCGTTGCGAAGCAACACCTTCAAGATGGACTGGCCGCCTCGCTCGGGCGCCGAGCGGGAGTTCCCGGAGGTCGATCGGGCGGAGTGGTTCGGCCTTGGCGGCGCCAGAGCCAAGATCCTTCCCGCCCAGGCTGTGCTCCTCGATCGCCTGGTGGAGTGCCTCGCCCGAGAGGTTTAGGCGCGATGCACAGCCGGTCCGAGGGACCGGGACGGACGTATACTCGATGGCGATGGCAGACGGTTCCGCACCGCAGGGTCGATCGGCTGAAGACGGTTCCGACTCGCGGGATCGCTCAGCCCGCGAAGGCCCCGCTGGCAGGCCGCTGCCGCTGTCGGTGCGCCTGCTCGGCGCCGGTGTGCGCGGGGCGCGGACGGTCGGAAAAGCGGCGGGCATCGACCGCGCCGTTCAGGCCGCTACCGAGGAGGCGATGGTGGCGGCGGTCGAAAGCGAGGCGGTCGAGCGTGCCCTTGTGCGGGTCCTTCAGGGACCCCTTGTCGAGGAGGCTGTGAACGGTGCTCTGGAGAGCGAGACGGTCAAGCGGGCGCTGATCGAGGCGCTTGACAGCGAGATGGTTGACGAGGTGTGGCGGCGACTGCTGGCAAGCGACGAGGCGCAGCGCCTGGTCGAACGGATCGCCGAGGCGCCCGAGCTGCGTGCCGCGATCAGCGCCCAGAGTGTCGGTTTCCTGGAGGATGTCGGCCACACCATCGGTGACACGACCCATCGCATCGACGGCGCCATCGAGCGGGTCGTGAGACGGATCTTCTTCCGGCCGCAGCGCTCCGAGCCCACCGAGCGGGCGGGGGCGGTGACGCGGGCGCTCGCCTTCGCGCTGGACGTGCTGGTCGTCAACCTTGCCTTCTCGGGCCTGGCTGCGATTGCGGCGCTGATCGCTTCGGCCTTCGCGGGGGATGGGGTGTCCGGCATCGCTCTGGTGCTGGGCGGCACTGCCTGGTTCCTGCTGGAGGCCTTCTACTTCGTTGTCTTCTGGTCGCTGGCGGGCCAGACGCTCGGTATGCGCTTCTTCGGAATCAGGCTAGGCGTAGAGGGGCGCGGCCTACCATTCCGCCGCGCCGTGAGACGGTTGGCGGGACTCATCCTGGCCGGCCTTGCTTTCGGCCTTGGCTTTCTCGGCATCCTCTTCGACGAACGGCGGCGCGGCTGGCAGGATCGCCTCGCCGGTGTCGACGTGCTCTACGAGGGCAACGAACCGGCGGCGGCTCCCTGGTCGCGGCTGGATGCCCTGGGGCCGACTGCCTCAGGAGAGTCGGGTGCGCCCACGGACTCCGGTGCGACGAAGGCCCCGGGTGCCCGGGGCCTTCGGTCGCAGCAGCTCTCCGGACCGCCGCTGGGCGGCTGATCCGGGGCGATGTCAGGCGGTCGAGGCTCCCTCCGGCCCCTCGGCCAGCTTGTGGATGATGATGATCGCCAGGGCGAATATCGCCAGCGACCAGAAGGGGTATGCCGGAATGGAAAGCAGGGCACCGATCGCATTGAGCGAGGCGACGAAGATGCCGAACCAGCGGCCGAATTCTCCACCCGAGAACAGCGAGAATGCCGCCACCAGCTCCAGCACGCCGACGATCAGGAGGATCCAGCCCCAGGTGTGCAGACCACTGATGATGTAGGTCGCGTTTTCAGTGAAGAACTTCGAATCGCCGATTGCGGCGATGCCGTAGACGATGTTCAGAACGCCTGCAATCAGGAGCAGCACGCCGGCAAAGACCCACCAGCCGCTGATCAGACTCTCGTCGTTCATGGGTAACCCTTTCGTGTGTTGGGCAGGGGAGGCCCGGGAGGAACCTCGGCCCATGTCGAGTGTTCCTTCGGTTGCAACATGAAGCTATCTGTATCGCAGCGCGCGGCGGTATGCCACCATCTTGGGCGATGACTCGCGCTACGGGACCTCTGGCGCGACTCACCGCGCTCGCGCTGTCGCTCTTCCCGTTCGTCCCCGCAGCGGCCAGTGCCGCTCCGCCCGACATTCACGTGGTGGGGGCTGGCGCGGACGCTTCGCCGTTCGCGACAAGCCCATCGCTGACGGTCCCGGGACGCGCACCCGTTGCTCGCTTCAGCCACGACCCGAGCGCCGGCGCGAGCAGCCTCCGCGTCAGCAATGCCGCTGCCGCCGGCGCCCGGACGAACGGCAAGATCGTGGCGGTCGATCCTCGTGAAGGCGCCTACTCCTGCTCTGGTACGGCGCTCAACACTCCGAGCCGCTCGATCGTGCTCACGGCCGGCCATTGCGTCCTCGCAAACGGAAGCACGGGCAGGCGCATCGCCTTCGTTCCCGCCTACGACCATGGAAAGCGCCCCTACGGCACATTCCACGTCCAGTCCGTTTACGTGATGCCGGAGTGGCGGCGCGGCGAGAACCCCGACTTCGACATTGCTGCGCTGAAGGTGGGGTCGAACAGCCTGGGCTACCTCACCGACGTGGTGGGGGCACGCGGCTACGTGACGTCCCGGTCGCGGCTCGCCGCGTTCCAGATCTTTGGCTATCCGGCCGCTGCGCTTGGGGGCAAGTCCCTTCGCGACTGCCGAGCCCACGGCCTCGGCAGCGATCCCCTCACCAACCGCTTCACGGGCCCGCCAACCGTGCCGGCCTCCTGCGATATGGCCGCGGGTTCCAGCGGTGGGGCCTGGATCGTCAAGGGCGAGTACATCAACGGGGTCACCAGCTACAGCTATGCGGGCCGGCCCACGCAACTGTTCTCGCCCTACTTCGGCCCAACGGTTGGGAGCTTTCTCCGGGAGCTTCCCTGAGCCAGGGCTGAGCAGGCGCCGGGAATAGACTCGCTTCGTGGGCGTCGAGAGAGGACGAGCGATGGGAACGGGTCGGGGGGAGCTTCCTCTATGAGCGTCGACGTCGTCAGAACGCCGGAGGGGCTTCTGCAGGGGTTGCCAGACTTCCCGTTCGAGTCCAACTACAAAGAGATTGGCGGGTTGAGGCTCGCCCATCTCGACGAGGGAGAGGGCAGGCCGGTCGTCTTCTTTCACGGCGAGCCGACCTGGTCATTCCTGTGGCGAAAGGTGATCCCGCCGGTTCGCGATGCCGGTTACCGCTGCATCGCCCCCGACTACGCCGGATTTGGCCGCTCCGATAAGCCCACCGATCTCGGCTGGTACACATACGACCGCCACGTGGAGCTGATGGCGGCGCTGCTGGAGGAGCTCGACGTGCGCGACGCCACCGCCGTCTGCCATGACTGGGGCGGGCCGATCGGGCTGCGGCTGGCGGTCGAGCACCCGGACCGCTTCTCGCGCCTGGTGATCATGGAGACGGGGCCGTTCACCGGCCACCAGCGAATGAGCGAGGCCTGGTTCAAATTCCGCGAGTTCGTTCGCGAGAGCGAGGACGTTCCGGTGGGCATGCTGGTGCGGGGTGCCTGCAAGACAGACCCCGGCGACGACGTGATCGCTGCCTACGACGCTCCCTATCCGAGTCCCGAGTCGAAGGCCGGCGCCCGTGCGTTCCCCCTGATCCTGCCGACGGAGCCCGACGCTCCCGGGGCCGCCGAGGGCAAACGCGTGGCCGACGCGTTGCGCGTGGACGAGCGCCCCGCGCTGGTGCTCTGGGCCGACTCCGACCCGGTCCTCCCCTTCTCACTCGCTGAACGGCTCTCGAAGCAGCTCAACTTCCCACCCCCGCGGGCAATCGAGAACACCTCCCACTTCCTGCAGGAGGACGCGGGAGAGGAGATCGGGAAGATCATCGCCGGGTGGCTAGGCGATTTGGGCTGAGCGCCTGACGACCGCCTTCAGCTCGTCCCGGGGGTGCTCAAGCAGGATCCGGACGCGGCGCGGTGCCCCCCCATCCTCGATCCAGGTGACGGTCCCCGGCCAGTAGGGGCTGGGGGGCGTCCCGGGGTGGTGGAAGGCGGAAGCGAATACCCAGCTGCCGGTGTTGTGGAGGCGGCCGCTGCCGGGCAGCCCCCACTCGTCCTCGCCCTCCCCGGGCCCGCCGCGGTGGGTGTGACCGGTGATCACGTGGGACGCCTGGACATCGAGTCGCATCGCCATCTCGGTCGCCGCGGCGATGCCGCTGTGCGTGATCGCGGCGGGGGAGAGGTCGGGGTCGAAGTTGGCCCGAAGCAGTCGGTTGACGCTCCAGATGGTGGCGGGCACGCCGGCACCCACGGCGAGGCGAAGAGCCGCGCGGCGGGCGCGGCCCGGGGCGCGGTTGCGGCGGGAGATCGCGCGCCAAGCACGCTCCGATGGGCGGGTCGCCCGCTGCGCAACTCCGGATTGCGCGAGTGAGTAGGTGAGCCCGTAGGCGGGTCGCAGGACCCGCTCGTAGTCGGCGGGGGTGGTGGGGTCGGGCAGGGGACCCAGGGCGCGCATCACGGCCGCGGCCGTGATGCACTCCAGGCGAGGCAGTGTCATGTGGCAGTCCATGTAGTGGCCGTGAATTGCGTAGACGTCGTCGCGTAGCCAGATGCCGGGGTAGGCGATCTCCAGCTGGGCGTGCCCCAGCCAGCCGGCAATCCGCTCCGCCGCCTCACCGCTGGCCTCGCTGCGCTGCTCCAGCCCCACCGGGCGCCCCGCCAGGGCGGTTCGCTCCAGGAGCGGCTCGGCGAGCCTGTGGTCGTGGTTGCCGGGAACCAGCACAATCTGGCGGCCGGACATGGTCTCTCCCAACTCCTGGAAGAAGGGCCTGGCGCGCTCCAGCACGGTCGCAAGTGGCAGCTCACGCAGCTCGAGCACATCACCGAGCAGGACCAAGCGGTCGGCCGCTCCGATCTCCGTGAACAGCACGCTCCGGATATCGGCATCGCGCAACAGGTCCTCGCCGAAGGCGCTGCCCAGGTGCAGGTCGGAGACGATCGCCGTGCGCACGAGCGGCCAACTTAGCCTGTCCGGCCCGCGACGCCCTTCCTGTCAGACTCGTGGGGTGGCCGGATTCAGCGAGGAACGCCTGGCGCCCGCCAACGGGATTGAGATCTCCTACCAGGAGATGGGTGCGCCGGACGCCGAGCCGCTGCTGCTGATCATGGGCCTCGGCGTCCAGATGCTCGGCTGGGACGAGCGCCTGTGCGAGATGCTGGCCGAGCGGGAGTTTCGCGTGATTCGCTTCGACAACCGCGACGTCGGCGGCTCGACCAAGCTCGACGCGGCGGGACTGCCGAGTCAGATGGAGATGCTGCTGGGCCGCCGCCGCACCGCTCGCTACGTATTGCGCGACATGGCCGATGACGCGGCGGGCTTGTTGGACCACCTGGGCATTGACGCCGCGCACGTCGTTGGCGCTTCGATGGGCGGGATGATCGCCCAGTCGCTGGCGATTCGCTGGCCGGCGCGGGTGCGCTCACTGGTCTCGATCATGTCGAGCACGGGCAGGTACCGGCTGAGGGTGCCGACCTGGCGGGCCCTTGGAACCCTGCTGGCGAAACCCGGGGTTGGGAGGGACGCCGCCATCGAGTACGCGGTGCGGATCTTCCGCGTCATCGGCTCGCCCTCCTACCCGATGGACGAGGAACGGCTTCGCGAACTGGCTGGCGCGTCCTACAACCGGTCTCACAACCGTGCCGGAGTCGCCCGCCAGATGCACGCGGCCACCGCCTCGGGCGATCGCACCGCCTCCCTGCGGCAGCTTCGCATTCCGGCCACCGTGATCCACGGAGCCAACGATCCGTTGATCCGCCCCGCCGGTGGCCGCGCCACCGCCCGGGCGATCCCCGGCGCCCGACTCAGGATGATCCCGGGCATGGGCCACGACCTTCCCCGCGAGCTGTGGCCCACGTTCGTCGAGGAGATCGCCGGCACGGGCGCCCGTGCCGGCGGGCGCTCCGCCGCGACGCGCCCCCGCCCCACGGCTCGCACCGCGCAACTGGCCTGACGGCCCTCGGACCTCGCCCGTCCGTCAGTCAGCGCTTGGGCCCGACGAACTCGTCGAGCCTCGCCACGTCGGCCTTGCGCGAGACATAGATCGACACCGCCGCCGATTCGGACCTGGGAAAGGCGGCCGTCCACAGCAGCCCCAAGCAGTCGCAGGCGGAGCAGAAGATGCTGGTGATGTCGGTGGAGACGTTGGAGAACGCATAGCGTGGGTGTCGCCAGCCACCTCTCCCGGTATTGGTGAACCGGCAGCCATCGGACTGGATCAACCCCTTGAGCAACTGCCCGGGCCATCGCTTCGCCAACGCCTGTTGCCAGGCAGAGAGAAAGATCGGCCGTGTGTGCTTTGGACCCGGCCCGTGTTGCGGAAAGAGGCACGGCCAAGATCGTGAATATGCCGACACCGAATAGCAGTTGGAGGGTGTCAGCACGATATGCACCTTGTTGTCGCGTATCGCGGTGCGCATCGACTCGGCGCATTCCTTCACAATCCGCGGGTATTTCCTGTCCAAGGAAATGCGGAGGCGATGGACGCTCCGTCGATGGCTCGAGATGCTGCCGTCACCCAGGTACAGCCCAAGCAGGTGAACGTAGTCCGGCCCCAACTCGCCGAAGCGGTGCCTGGGCCCCCCGCAGCGCTCGCAGGTGGCCGGGTACTTTCCACCGCCTGGAAGTGGGCGCGAGTGCCATGGCAGCTTCCCGGCGTGCCAGTCCTTGACCGTGCCCACGGGGAGCCCCAGATGCCGAGCGACTCTACGCGCGCCCAACCCCTCCTCATCGCGCAGCCTGAGCGCCTCGACGACTGTGGCTCGGCTATGCACGGGGGTTGCCCCGAGGTGCGGCTGAGAGGATTCGAACCTCCACGGGGTTGCCCCCACATGGATCTGAACCATGCGCGTATACCAGATTTCGCCACAGCCGCAGGCCCCTGCAATCTACAAGGTGGAGCGAATCGGCAGACCCCCCAAGGAACGAACAGATGTTCGTAAGGGTAGTGTCCCAAACGGACGGCACCGGAAGATGATCTAGTTGGCCGGCCCGCTAGAATCCCGCCCCGCGCCGCTATCGTCCAGGGGACTAGGACGCCGGATTCTCAGTCCGGAAACCCGGGTTCGAATCCCGGTAGCGGTACTGCTCGTTGCGGTGGTCGAACCGCAGGCAAAGAGAAAGACGGGTAGATCTCCGCGCGGCTGACGACCCGGATCTCATCGACCAGCGATTGCAGCAAAGCCTTGCGCGTCGGCGAGTCGCCGCCTTCGATTACCTCCCGCACCTCGGCCTGGAGCAGCGCCAGATCCTCGTCGGTGAGGGGCTCGCGCTCGGCGGGCTCTTCGGCCGCCAGCTCCTCGCGCCGCGCTTCAAGCCCACGTAGCTTCTCGCTCAACTCACTAGCGCCAGTCGGGGTCTGGGCGACTGGCAAGGTAAGAGCCTCGGTTGTCGCAACACAGATCAAGACGGCTCACCGCCGTTCCTCCTTCGTCGATGCGTCACAGACGCCATTTCATGGAGGAGTAGCTCGACGCCGCGGAGAAGTCAAGCGCTCGATGCGGGGATGCGCGGGGATGTACGTGGATTCCGCTCCTAGGCTCGAACTCAGCATGAGGCGGGCGAATGCTCAGCAAGGAGAACGAGCGGTATGTTGCCGCCAACGATACGGGGTGTCCGTGAGTAGTGATCTCTCACTGCCGTCACCGTCGGGGTTGGCTCTTCGAGCGATCCGCTAGCAAGGATTACAAGATAGCCTCGCAAGGCTCAGCAAACCGGCACTGTCCGGTTGCTCACGGATCGAGTCTGAACGAGGTATTCTGCTGGCCCAGAGTGTTCGACCCGGCTGGGCCGCCAGGTGACGCCGTTGACGAGGTCGCCGACCGAGGTTGAGTAGGTGCCGGCGAGGCGGATTAGGACGTTGAGCGTGGGGATGTATCCGCTCTCGATCTTGTCGAGTTTGGAGCGGGTCAACGCAGCGCGCTTGGCCGCCTCCTTCTGATCCAGTTCGGCCAGCTCGCGGGCACGGTAGAGGTTGTCGGCGAAGCGGGCGCTGGCCTTGAAGGGGAAGGGTGTCTTGGAGCGCGGTCCGCCGCCATCGAGAGCCTTTCGCGGACGCGACCTCGGCGGGGCCGGCCGGAGCCTCCTTCTGGTCCCCTGGCAGCTCTCCCTTCTGCTCCTCCACCTCCGCAACTCTATGCTTCGTCCCACGCTTGATCGGACGAAAGATCGTCGAGTGGGGCGAAGGGAGGCGGGAGTGAGGATCGGTCGTTCACTGGTCATGGCAGTGCTCGCGGTGGTCGTCGGGGTCGTTTGCCCGGCGGTGGCGGTGGCGGCTCCGGTCGGGCTTGACGCGTCGTATGGCTCGGGCGGGCTTGTCCAGCTGGTGCCACCGTTGCCCTCGGGTCTCCATCCCGTCCGCTACCCCCTTATCAAAGCCGTCTTTGCACGGGGTGGCAGCGCCTACGCGACCGAGGCCGTGAGCACCTGCGAATTCGACTACAGCGTCGGTTCCTGCCAGCACGGCATCCGGCTCTTCCACTACGGCAAGAACGGCGCCGTCGACTCCGCGTTCGGCAACTCCGGCTCCGTCGCTCTCCCCTACCAGACCGAACTCATAGCCGCCGACGCGGGCGGACGCGCGCTGGTGGCGATTAGGGCCAAAACCGGGAGAAGGGTCGAGCGGCTGCTCCCGAGCGGGCGGCCTGACAGGAGCTTTGGGCGCGGCGGCTCGGTGGGTCTGAAGGGGTCCAAAGGCCCGATCAGCTTCCTCGCGCCCGCCGGACGCGGGCGGATTCTCGTCGGCGTGAGCGAAGGCCTGCCGGAAGCCTCCGCCCCGGCACAGCGGTTGACGCTGTTCAGGCTCCTCCCGAACGGCCGCCTCGACCGTAGCTTCGCCAGGGACGGACGGGGGAGCTACGCGCTCGCGCTTTCCTACTTCGAAACGCGGTTCGCCATAGACCGGCGGGGATCGATCCTGATCCTCGGCGGGCTTTGCTGCGAAGGCTTCCGGCCTGTCTACCGGATCTCTCCCAAGGGCAAGCTCGACACCGGATTCGACGCGAACGCCCGTGGAGCGCTGCAGCGCCTCAACGCCTTCGCCCGACCCGAACCGGCGGCGCTCGTACCGCGACCCGACGGCGGCGTCGAGATCCTCGGGGCCACGGGGGGCATCTACCTCAATCCGAAGACCGCGCAGGGGTTCGAGTTGCGGCTGCGGGCCGATGGCAGGCTCGAAAAGCGGTTCGGAGAACGGGGAGCGCGGAGCCTGCCGCTGCCGATCGCCGCCGCCAGCCCCGGTGTCGGTGGCGGCACGATCGCAGTCGCCAAAGTCGAAGAAACCGTGACGGTGCTGCGACTGCTCGCTGACGGCGCACCCGATCCGGCCTTCGGCGGCGGCAGTGGCATTCAGGTGCCGCAGCCAGGATTTGGGATCGAGGCGCAACCGCTGGCCGGCGCTCGCGTCGGCCTCTTCGGCAGCGGCTTCCGCCTATGCAGCGAACCGACCTGCGTCAGCATGCCCTACCTGGCGCGGTTCATCGAAGCTTCGCCGTCCCGGCCGGCGAGCAAGAAAGGGGGTCGCGCATGAAACGGATTGCAATCGCAATCGGGGCTCTGGCCTTGATCGGAGCGCTTACGGTGAGCGGGATCGCCCTCGCTCGCTCCGGAGCGTCCGGCGGCCTCGATCGCTCCTATGGCCCCCGCGGCAAGGCCACGATCATGCAGCCGCCGGGTGACCACTTCAAGCCCTGGTCTGTGGACGAATACGCCTCCGCCCGCGACGGCTCCGTCTACGTGCTCGGGCATGGTTGGACCGGCAGCTGTTACAGCTGCGGGCCGACCTACTTCGTCTTCCGGGTCGGCTCGAGCGGTGCCTTCGATCCGGGCTTCGGCGGCGAAACCGGGGTCGTTCTGCCGAATATGCCGTTCGGCTACGGGCTCTCGGTCGACGCGCAGGGCCGGCCGCTCGTCTCCTCCCACGACGCGGGAGCGGTGACCGTCCGCCGCTACGAGAAGAACGGCCAGGCGGACGCCAGCTTTGGTACGGGAGGAACCGTGGCGGTCGCCTGCGACTGCCAGGGCGCCGTGATCCGGGTCGTGCCGGCCCAGAAGGGGACGACCCTGGTTGAGGCCGATCGGGGGAGCTCAGGCGTGGAATATTCGGCCGGCCCGGGAGCTCAGGTGTCCCTTACCCGGCTGCTTGCGAACGGTGCGCTCGATCCGGGCTTCGGCGTCGGCGGCTCCAGCGCCTTCTCGCTTCCAGGCCTGAGCAGGCCGACCCTGCTCGCTGTGGCCAAGAAGGGGGCGGTGCTGCTCGGCGGCAGCAGCCCGCGGATCCGGACTCTGGTCTACGTCATCCGTGTCTCCGCCAAGGGCCGGCTGGACACGAGGTTCAACCGGGCCGCGTCCCGGGCGATGCGGCGGCTGCGGCGCCTCGGCGAATTCGCCGAACTGAACTCGTTGCTGGCGCGAGGCGACGGTACAGTCGAGCTGCTCGGTCCGAGCCAGTTCACGAAGAGCTTCGACCTCCGCCTCCGCGCCAACGGCATGCTGGCGCGCGGCTTCGGCAAGCGCGGCCTCAGCGTCCTGCCCCTGCCAGTGAAATCGGCGACGCTCGGCTCCGGCGGGGCGATCTTCGCCGCCACCGAAGCGCCAGAAGTCACGGCCTTTCGCGTCCTCAAGAACGGGCGGCTCGACCGCCGCTTCAGCGGGCCGAAGGGGGTGGCGGTGCCGGTCTCCGGCGAAGGCATCCTCGTCGGCACGCAGCAGAGACGGCGGGCGGTCGTGATGGATCGGGGCGACGTCTTCTGCCGCAACGGAGGCTGCGAACCGACGCCGAGCATCGCGCGCTACATCGAACCACCCCCGATTCGCCGGCACCAGAAGTAGCGATGCGCGGCGGGGGGCGAGTGGTTGGACTGGTCGCGGCGCTCGCCCTGGTCGCGGCCGCCGGGCCAGCTGCGGCCTCGTCGAGCGATGCGCTTCCGGCGGGCTTCTTCGGGATCGTGCCGCAGGCACGGCTCAGCGCCGCCGACCTTCAGCGGATGGAGGGATCAGTGGAAACGCTCCGCTTCCCGATCTACTGGTCGAGATGCGAACCTCGCAAAGGGGAGTTCGACTTCTCGGAAGTGGACGCGGGAATCGCCGCGGCGGCGGAACACGGGATCCGGGTGATGCCGTTTGTCTACGGGACGCCGGCCTGGCTTAGCGGTAACGAAGCGCGGCCGCCGTTGAGCCGCCCGGCGCTGACCGCGTGGAGGGGGTTCTTGGGCCGCCTCGTAGCGCGGTTCGGACCACGCGGCAGCCTCTGGAAGGACGCTGCGTATCGCGAGCCGATCCGCCGCTGGCAGATCTGGAACGAGCCCAACTTCCGGCTTTTCTGGGCATCGCGGATCTCGCCGCCCAGGTACGCGAAGCTGCTAGGGGCGTCCGCGGCGGCGATCCGCGCGGCCGACCCCGGAGCGCAGATCGTCCTCGCCGGGATCGCCCCGGTCGGTGCCGGGATGAAAACGTGGGTCTTCATGCAGCGGCTGCTACGGGTGCCGGGGGTGCGACGGCATTTCGACCTCGCCGCCATCCATCCGTACTCCGCGAACATGCCGGAGATGAACTCCCAGCTAAGCCGGGTGCGGGCGGCGATGGCAGCGGGCGGCGCGGGGCGCAAGCCGCTGGTCGTCTCTGAGATCGGAGTCGCATCTGACGGCTTCTATCCGTCGGCCTTCGTCAAGGGGCGGATCGGCCAGGCCGAATTCCTCGAAGATGCGTTCGCGCGGCTGCTAGCGATGCGCCATCGCTGGCGGATCGCCGGGGTCGACTGGTTCACCTGGGAGGACAAGCCGAATCCCGATCCGCATTGCTCGTTCTGCCAGGGCGCGGGGCTATTCGACATCGAGGGCCAGTCGAAGCCAGCCTGGTTAGCGTATCGCCGTTTAGTGGCGCGGGCGCGTCTGCGCTAGCCCCGCGGTCGTGAAGATCTCCCGGGGGTTGGTCGACGCCAGGTGGTTGCGGGTGTGCTCGTACGCTGCCTCTCTCGGACCCCGACCCGGTTCGGTGCCGAGCGCCTCCGCAGGTCGTCCGATCCCATGCGCCTGGCGGTATCGCTCTCAGGGGGTGTCGATTAGCTGCCGACCGGGCCGGCGACGACGCCAATCTCGCCTCGCGCCGTTCCCGTTCCAGATTCGGTCTGACACTGGATCCGGAAAGACCAGACGTCTCCCACCGTGAAGCTCGGGAAGCTGGCATTCATGAACACATCCCGGGGCCCGCTGCCCGGGGCGGCAGCACTCGCTATTGGATTCCACGAGCCCGCGTTCTGCCGCCGTTGAAGGGTGCAGCTCACATTCGTTCCCGAAACCGACGCGACATGAGCCTGCACGTTGATCGCCAGGTAGGCCACCAGTCCGGCGGGATGTTCCAGCGCCGCGCTGTAGTTGCCCGAGTAGAGGGCTTCGGATATCTCGCCGATTACGGCGACTGTTCTCGGCGTGGTGGTGATTTCGAAATTCGTTTCGACGTTCTGGGTCTGGCGCACGAGGGTCGGCCCGGGGTCGCCCTTGGGTCCCCGGTCGCCCTTCGGCCCTTCGGCACCCCGCGGGCCCGCGGGAAGCTGCCCGGGCTTGAAGTCGTCTGCGAGGAGCGAGTGCCGCTTGACCTTCGGCCCGGTGACCGCCCCCTTCTTGATCTGCTTGGTGCCGACGCTGTTCTTCGGCAGCTTGAAGGCGGCGTAGGAGGCGCCGCCAAGGGCAATGAACAGGGCGAGCGTCGCGACGACGTTCGCGTAGGTCAGCTTCGGACGCATCGTCTCCTCTGTGTGTTTCCGGCTTGCGGCCTTGTCCCCCTGCGGAAGGAGGCTTGTCCACGACGCTAAACCCGGCGGGCGGCGGAGTCAATCCCCCATGCCTGTGCACCGGCGCCGCGTGACGGTGCACGTCGACACCTCCAAGCCGTCGATCTCCTTCCGCGACTTCCCGATGCCGGAGCGCTACCCCGACTATCCGCACCACACCGAGATCTTCGAGTACCTCCACGACTACACCGAGGCCTTCATATCCACCCGCAGCGGCGCCTGGGTGATGCCGAAGTACGTCTTCGGCCGGCCCGCCGACCAGATCGTCAAGACCAACCCGCGAATCTCGCTGAAGCTGCAGCGCAGGCTGGCCCAGGAGGCCGTAACGGCTGAGCCACGACGCCGTAACGGCTGAGGGTCGTGCTCGTGGGTCTATGCCGTGGCGGTTGCGAGAGGCTCTACTACGACGCCCCGCGCCGAGATGAGGAGCGCCGACGCGCAGACCATCGCGAAGGCGGTCGTCTGCAGGGCCAGACCGACGGGGTTGGTTGAGAGCGGGTCCCCAAAGACGAGAACCCCGCCGATGATCTGCGCTGCGTTTGCGACGAGACCCATCAGGCCGATGGTCTCGATCGCGCCTCCGCGCTGAAGCGCCGCCGCGGCGGCGTACTGGGCGATCCCACCGGCGAGCAGGATGAGCAGGACCCAGGGTGCCAGCACGGCGACCGAGATCTCGCCAGCCCCGGTCAGCCCCTTGACCGCCACGCCGGCAAGGGCGAAGAGGGTTCCTGCGACGGCGGCGAGCAGGACGTTCCCATGCTCGGCGAAACGCTCGGAGCGGTGGCCTGAGAGGAGGCCTGCGGCGAGCAGCGCGAGGCCGCCCTCGAAGCCGAGGATGGCGGCGACCGAGAAGTCGGAGTGGCTGCCCTTGAAGTGGGGGACCGTGAGGACGAGCAGGGCGAGGCCGGCGCCGCCCAGCAGGAGCGCGAACCACTGGCGACGTTCGACCGGGGCGCCAAAGAGGCGCTGGGCCATCACCGCGAGGGTGACGGCGCCGCCGGCCAGGACGGCTTGGACAATCGAGATCGGCGCCATCGAGAGGGCGGCGACGTGGACCAGCCAGGCCATTGCGGCAAGGACCCAGCCTGCAGCGAACCAGGGGGAGGCGGCAAGGCCCCGCGCACTGCGAAGCGGCTGGCGGATGTTGACCGGATCGGCGAGGTGGCAGCCACGATGCTTGAACAGCCAGGCGAGGTTCGTCAGCAGTGCCGCCGCAATCGCCAGCCCGATCCCTATCTGCACGCGGACGTCTCCACGTTCTTAATGTCGGCCAACCGGCTCGCGATGATTAGTCCACCGCTCCGCGGGCGGCGAGGAAGCGCTGAAGGCCCCTCTCTTCGTGCCGCTTGAGCGGCGACTCACGCGGCCGCCCTGCGCCTGCGCCTGCGGCGACGCGCACCCGGATTGGGGGACGGCTTCTCCCGGGCAACGCCGCCCAACCCCTGTTCGAACTCGCGGGCAAGGCCGAGATCGCTGGAGATGCGCCGCATCTCAGCAGCCTGGTCGGCCAGCACGAAGCTGGTCCCGGTGCCGCGGCGTCCCGCCCGCCCAGTGCGGCCGATCCGGTGAACGTAGGAATCGCGGTCGCCGGGGGCATCGAAGTTGATCACGTGGGCGATGTCCGCGACGTCGATTCCTCGGGCCGCGACATCGGTCGCGACAAGTGTGTGGACGTCGCCGCGCTCGAAACGGGCAAGTGCCCGTTCGCGCTGGCCCTGGCTCTTGTCGCCATGCATCGCGACCGCCTCCAGCTCGCGGCTGCGAAGCCGCTTGACCAGCCGGTCGGCGCCTCGCTTGGTGCGTACGAAGACCAGTGTGCGGCCGTGTTCGCCGTCTCGCAAATGCCCGGCCAGGTGGTCGATCTTTGCGCTTTGGGAATCGATGTGGATGAAACGGTGCTCGATGTCCGCCTCGCGGCGCTCGGCCGCCGCCTGCGTGTGACGGCGAGCCCCGCGCGTGTAGGCGGCCGCGAGCTTACCGGTGGCGCCCTCCAGAGTGGCCGAGAAGAAGAGGGTCTGGCGCTCCGCCGGGGTTTGGGAGACGATCCGGCTCACCGCCGGCTTGAACCCCATGTCGAGCATCCGGTCGGCCTCGTCGAGGACGAGGATGTCGACGTGCTGCAGAGAGACGACGCCGCGCCCCAGGAGGTCCTCAAGTCGTCCCGGTGTGGCGATGACGATGTCCGCGCGGCGGGCGGCGTTGCACTGCGGGCCGAAGCCCACGCCGCCGTATACGGCGGCGATTCTCAGGCGGCGAGCGCGGGCGATGGATTCAAGCTCGTCGGCGATCTGGCTTGCCAGCTCGCGCGTCGGCGCGAGGACGAGGGCGGAGAGGCGCTTGGCGTCGGGCTCGACCCGGTGCACCAGCGGGATGCCGAAGGCCAGGGTCTTGCCCGAGCCGGTCGGCGACTGGACGAGCAGGTCCTCACCCGCAAGCGCATCGCGAATGACCATCTGCTGGATGGGAAAGGGTTGGGTGATGCCGCGCTTGACAAGCGCGTCCATCACAGGCTGAGAGATGCCGAGATCGGCAAACGACATGTGTTGTGAGCTCCTTCTTGAGCGATTCGGGGAGATCCGGCGGCCCCTAAACGCTCAGCAGCGCACGGAGAAACGGAACCTCTCGGGAGGCGGTTTGAGCCAAGCCCGACTCCTGCACGGTAGCAGGCACAATGCGATGCAGGTGCGCCGCTCCGCAGTCGCCTCAGTGGCCGTGTCCGTGGCCGCGGACGGTTCGCCAGGAGTCCCAGGTGATCTTGAGGATGACCGCCGTAATGCCCAGACCGATCAGCGGATCCGCGGTGGGGAGGCCAAGCGAAACCGCCAGGGCGCTCGCGACGACGGCGAGGCTGACGTAGGCGTCCGCCTGCGCGTGGTTGCCGTCTGCGATCAGGGCTGGGCTGTCGAGGGCGTGTCCGGCATTCGTTCGAATCCGAGCTGCGATCCAGTTGCCGGCCCAGCCGATCAGCCCTGCCACGACCAGGGCCTGGAGATGGCTGACCTGCTCGGGGTTGATCAGCCGACGAGCCGCCTCGTACCCCGCCACGCAGGCCGAGACAAAGATGGCGAGGACGACGAAGTAGCCGGCGATGCGCTCGGCCCGCTCGGAGCGCATCAGGAAGGCCGCGCCCACGGGGATCGCCGTTGCCGCGTCGCCGAAGTTGTGGATGAGATCGGCGAGCAGGGCGATGCTGCCCGTTGTGGTGAAGATCGCGACCTGTGCCAGAGCCGCCATGCCGAGGACGAGGAGCGAGAGGAGGACGGCGCGGACGCCGGCCTTCGATCGTTTCACCGAGGGGTCGAGCAGGCCATGGGTGTGACCGGCCTCGCCGTGGTGGCCGGTCCGCTCCTGCCGCCCGTGGGTATGAGGGCCCGCGTGGGGATGGGAGTGGATCAGCTCACCGTGGCGGTGGCGCTCTCCACCGAGATGTCGGTAGGCAAGCTCCATATGACAAGTATTGCTGGGATTCGCCACGAGTTGGCGCTAGAGTCGCAGTGTGCGATCCGTTCCGACGTTCGGAGATCGCACCCCGAGATCAGTTGAGTGAACGGAGGTCGTCATGGCAGCTGATGGTGTTGCCGCTGGATCGCGGTCAAGCGGAAGAGTCGACCGCTGGCTGAACTCGGATCTGGTGGGGATTCCCGCCACCCTCTACACGTTTGGCGTCCTCGTGATCAGCTTCCTGGTGTTCCGCTATGCGGCGCCGATCGCGGGGGTCATCGTCGCCGTGGGCCTCTGGATCCCGATGGTGGTCTTCGCGATTCGCGGGCGGGGGTACCCGGCTGCCCCGCTGGATATCACGAGGCAGTCCGGGGGCCCTCGGCACCGCGTGCTGGTGATCGCCAACCAGGGGCTCGAGGACCCGGCGCTGTTCGAGGAGGTCTATCGCCGCAGGGACCGCACCGACACCGAGGCGATGATCTTCGCGCCCGTGGTGGCATCCTCCCGCCTGCGGGACCTCTCCAACGATGTGGACCGGGAGCTCAAGCTGGCGGAGCGCCGGATGGATGTTGCCCTTGAGACCCTGGTCAGCCAGGGGGTTTCCGCGACGGGCAGGGTGGACATCGCGGAGCCGATGGAGTCGCTGCTCGACGGCCTGCGCGAGTTTCCGCCGAACGAGGTGCTGATGCTTCCCGGCCGCGAGGCGGGATGGGATGCGGCGGGCGTGCTCGCCGAGCGCGTCAGGGCCGAGGCCGGCCTGCCCGTGACCGAGGTCGGGGTCAGTTCGTAGCCGGCGGGGTCAGTTCGCGGCTGGCTTGTAGGGGCAGCTCGCGTCGGACGCCAGATAGTCGCCGGTGACGGCGTAGGCGCGGGCGCGGCTGCCGCCGCAGACCTCGCGGTACTCACAGCGTCCGCACTTGCCGTGCAGCGCATCCGGATCGCGCAGTTCCCGAAACAGCGGTGCGTCGCGGTAGACGCTGACGGCGCTCTCGCTCCTCACGTTTCCGGCGGAGAGCGGCAGGAACCCGGAGGGCATCACCTCGCCGACCCGCGAGACAAACATGAAGCCGCGAGCGTCGTTCACTCCCTTGGCCGGCCGGCGCAGACCGTCCGCGAAGCGGTAGCCCGCCCCGGCGAGCTCGCCGCCGCCGGCCCGCCGCATGGCGATCCGGCGGTGCTGGGGCGCTGCGGTGATCTTCAGGTCGAAGGGAAGCTCGGGCGCAAGCCCGTCGAGATGCGCGATCAGCTTCTCGTGCCCTTCGGGTGAGAGCATCGCCAGCTGCTTCCCCCGGCCCGTGGGGACGAGGAAGAAGACCGACCACTGAACGATGCCGAGGCGTTTGAGCAGGGGGACCATGTCGTCGATCACCTGGGCGTTCAGCAGGCAGACGGTCGTGTTGACCTGCAGGGGGAGGCCGGCTTCCGTGGCGGCCTCGACGCCTCGCAGCGTGCGCTCGAAGGAGCCCGCGAAGCCGCGGAAGCGGTCGTGCAAGGCGGCATCCGGTGCGTCGATGCTGAACGCGACGCGACGCACCCCGGACTCGCGCGCTTCCTCCATCCGGGCGCGTGTCGTGAGCGCGGTAGCCGTCGGGGTCAGCGCCACCCGCAGGCCCTTCTCGGTGGCGTAGGCGGCTATCTCGAAGACGTCTCTGCGCATCAGCGGGTCACCGCCGGTGAGGACGAGGATCGGCCGGTTCTCGAAGCCGGCCAGATCGTCGACCAGCGCCATTGCCTCCTGCGTGTCGAGCTCGTCGGGGTGCCGCTTCGGCTCCGCCTCGGCTCGGCAGTGGGCGCAGGCGTAGGCGCAGGCCCTGGTCAGCTCCCAGGCGATCGTGAACGGTGCGCGGTCGAAGTCAAGCCCGGCCAGCCGCTGGTCGCGCTCGGCCCGGGCTGTTCCGGCCGCCTCCTTCACGCCGCGATCTCCTCGTCCGTCAGGTAGCAGGCCGGGTCCGGCGCCTGCATGTCGCCGGTCGCCGACTCGGCCCGCACGCGCAGGCCGCCGTTGCAGAGCTCGAGGAACTGGCAGGTGGCGCAGCGGCCGATCAGCTCGCGCGGGCGCTGGCGGTAGGGCGCCAGGACCGGGTTGTCGTCCGTCCAGATGTCCGCAAACCGTTCCCGCCGCACGTCACCGGCGGTCACGTGCCAGGAGAACTGGTCGGGGTGGACCAGGCCCTGCGGGTCGACACAGGCGATCGCCACGCCGGACTGGTTGCCGCCGTTCCAGCGCAGCATCGTCTCGATGTCGTCGGCCCGCTCGGGGTCGGTGGACCGCACTCGCTTGAGCAGCAGGATGTGGTCGACCGGGTTGTCGACGGTCAGCACCTCGAGGTCGAGGCCGCGACGGCCGAAGTCTTCGGTCCGGTCGAGGACCTCCTCGACGACCTCGCGGCTCTGCTCGGGGGTGAGGTCGTGGCTGCGCATCTTGCCGCCCCGGCCAGCGTAGGCGAGGTGGTAGACGCAGAGGCGATTGACCCGCTCGGCCTCGGCCAGCTCGAAGACCCTGCCGAGGTGGTCCCGGTTGAGGCCATGGACGGTGAAGCGGATGCCCGTGCGCAGGCCGGCGTCGCGCGCGGCGCGGATGCCGTTCACCGCGCCGTCGAAGGCGCCCTTGGCGCCGCGCACCTTGTCGTTGAGGGCGCCTATCCCGTCGATGCTGATCCCGACGTAGGAGAAGCCGGCATCGGCGATTTCCTTGGCGACGGTCGCGTCGATCTTGGTGCCGTTCGTTGACAGCACCGTTCGCATGCCCAGCTCGTTGGCGACCGCGGCGAGGTCGAGCACGTTCGGGCGCGTCAGCGGCTCGCCGCCGGAGAAGAGGACGGTGGGAACCCCGAACGCCGCCAGGTCTTCGAGCATCTGGCGGCCCTCGGAGTCGCTCAGCTCGCCGGGGTAGTCGCGGTCGTGGGAATCCGCATAACAGTGACCGCAGTGCAGGTTGCAGCGTCGCGTCACGCTCCAGACGACGACCGGTTTCTTGTCCTCGGAGTAGTGCAGCAGGTGGGCCGGCCCGGCTCCGGCCTTGCGCCCGTACCGAAGCGCGTCCTGGGGTCCCACCTGTCCGTTGAGAAGTCTGCTTGCGCTTAGCATCGTTCGCCCATCCTGCAGCGGCGCGCCGTTCGCGGCATCGGTCACGCGCCCGCCTCGCTCGCGGGCCGCAGCCGCAGAGCGCGCGGGTTTCCCCGCAGCGCATCTGGCGCCCCTGGCCCGAGCCGGAGGACGGCGGCTGCGGCTGGCCGGCCGCAGCGCTTCCCCTGCCGTTCGCCCCGTGCCGTTGCACGGCGCTTCAGGGGCGGCCTCGGTGCTCGCGTGGCGGCCTGCGCGCAGGTCAGAGAGGCTTCAAGACAGGCCCGGCAGCCGGGTCGAGCTCGCGGTTCCAGCGACCGCCCGGGCGTGTGACGAGCATCACGGTTTCCCACTGGCAGCGCCAATCGCGTCGCCGTAGGACCGCATACACTTTTGACGTGTCGAGTCGAGCAGCCGTCCTCGCGTAGCACCTGGAGCGCCGATGCCCACGCCAACCGGACGAACGCAGAAGGTGGGACTTCTCAGAGGGTCGGGGGCCGGAGTTCTCGGATCGGATGATGCGGCTGAGGGCCGGGACCAGGACGGAGCCGCCGCCCTTCGCCGCCTCAAGGTCGTCGGTGTCGCCCTTCCGGTTCTGTTCATCCTGATACTCGAGCTGGTTCCGTTCGAGCTGATTCGTATCGGCCTCATCGACAGGGACTTCTTCGCCGGCTACGGCTTCCATATCGTGCTCGTCACATTCACGCTGCTCGGGATCGTCGGATTCACGTTTGTGATGTTCCACTTCATCGATCGTGCCCAGGCCGAGCGGGCCCGGGTTGTCGCTGACCTGCAGCGAAGGCAGCGCGAGGGACATGGCTTCTACGACGTGCTGCTGCGCATCTCAAACCAGGATGGTCTCGGGGACATCCTCGCGGCCGTCGCCGGCCACGCCCGCGACCTGCTGGCGAGCGACCAGGCGACCGTCTGCCTCAACGACGAGACGACTCAATCCGTGCAGGTCGACTCAAGCCACTCCGGGGCGGCCGCCCTGCGCGAGGGTGTGTGCATATCGCCCCAGGCCGACGGTTCCTACAGCCTCCAGGACCTCCACCACGTTCGCTCGCTTCGGTCGTCCGCGGAGTTCAAGGAGAGCCTGGAGGTCCAGGTCCAGAGCCGGGACACGGTGCTCGGCGAGCTTTGGATCGGCAGGAAATCAGAGCTCCCCTTCAGCGAGCGCGACCGCCGGTTTCTCCTCACCCTCTCCGACCTCGCCTCGATCGCGGTTACCAGCGCTCGGATGCGCGAGAGCGAACGGCAGGGCGCGATCCTCGCCGAGCGCGAGCGAATCGCCCGCGAGCTGCACGACAGTCTCGCCCAGGTCCTCGGCGCGACCCATCTCCGGCTTCGCGCGCTCGGCTCGGGCGACGACGCTCGGACCAGCGAGGCGATCACGGCCGAGCTGGCCCAGCTCGCGGACATCTGCGAGGAGGGATACCGGGATGCCCGAGGCGCCATTCTCGACCTCCACGAGTCGAGTCAGACGGACCGCGATCTGCTCGACAGCCTGCGCGCCTACCTCGACAAGTACAGCCACCAGTGCGGCGTTGCGACGTCGCTGGAGGCTGCGCTAGACCACGATCTGAACCTCCCGCCGCGCAGCGAGATCCAGATCATCAGGGTCATCCAGGAGGCACTCACCAATGTGCGCAAGCACTCGGGCGCTGCCTCAGCCGCCGTCCGGGTCACGCAGAAGAACGGCACCGTGACGTTTGTCGTCGAGGACAACGGTCGTGGATTCGACTCAGCAGAGGCGCTGCTCGACCGCGACGGGTTCGGGCTGCATTCCATGCGCGAGCGCATGGAGCTCATCGGCGGCACGCTCCTCACCGATTCCGCGTCGGGACGGGGCACGCGCGTCGTCGCCGAAGTTCCCTATGCTCGCCGCCCCGGGGCGAACCCCAGAGGCGGGGAAGATCCCGCAGATGGGGCAAGTTCCCGAGACGCAGATGCCCGAAACAACTGAGCAGATCCCAGCTGAGCAGATCCGGATTCTTGCCGTCGACGACACGGCTCTCTTCCGGAGGTCGGTCGCGGAGCTGATCGACAAGCAGGACGGCCTGACGGTCGTCGGCGAAGCCGAGAACGGCCTGGAGGCCGTGAGGAGGGCAAACGAGCTGAAGCCGGACCTCGTCGTCATGGACATCGAGATGCCGGTGATGAACGGCGTCGAGGCGACGCGCCTGATCCGGGAGCAGGTGCCGGGAGTCAGGGTCGTCATGCTCACCGTGTCGGAGTCCGACGAGCATCTATTCGACGCGATCCGTTTCGGGGCCCAGGGATACCTGCTGAAGGACCTTCGGCCGGAGGAGCTGTTCGACCTGATCAGGGCGGTCATGCGCAACGAGGCCGCCCTCTCACCATCGATCGCGGGACGGCTGCTCGGTCAGATCCGCGACGGGACGCCGGTGGCGCAGCCCCACGACACGGAGTCCGACGCGCCGGCGCTTACGCCGCGCGAGCTCGAGGTCCTGCGGCTCGTTGCCGACGGCCTGAGCAACAAGGAGATCGCCACGAAGCTCTTCATCACAGAGGGGACGGTCAAGAACCACGTCCACAACGCCCTCGAGAAGCTGCAACTCGAGAACCGTACGCAGGCCGCCGCGTACATCGTCCGCAAGGGGCTGGGAGGCGGCGGTGACGCCGCCTGAGGCTCAGGCTGGGGTGGGCATGCCACGCTTCCCCATCCGGGCAGGCACTGCCTCTATCCAAAATCTACCCCTCGACGGATTGAGCCAGCAGACCATCAGCGCGAGAATCCGTGTATGCGCGAACGAACTCTCGATCGTCTGATCCGGATCGGCATCGTGGTCGTGGTCGTGGTCGTCGGGTTCGAGGCCGTGAGCTACGTTCTGGACTGGCTGAGCAAGCCAGCCTCGCTTGTGGAGCGGCAGATCGACGCCGCCGAGAAGGCGGTTCGCGAACAGCCGAACGAGACCGGTCTGCGGCTGCGGCTGGCCGAAATCTACCGTGTCGCGAACCAGCCGGATGGTGCTCTCACTCAGTACGACGAAGTGCTGAAGCTGGAAGAGACCCAGAGCACGGCGCTGCTGGGGCGCGGCGAAGTGCTCGCCGAAAAGGGCGACAACTCAGAGGCTGCCGAGTCGTTCAGAAAGGTCATCGGGAGCGCGGGGAACGAAGAGTTCGCCGGCGTCGATCCCCAGCTCGAGGCTGCCTACTACGGCCTCGGCTCCGTGCTGCTCGAGGAAGGCCAGGCGAAGAAGGCGGTGAAGGCGCTGCAGCGGACCGTCAAGATCGAAGCGGGAGACGCCGACGCCTGGAACCTGTTGGGAACCGCGGCCCTCGCTGCCGGGTCTCCGGGCCAGGCGGTTACGGCGCTTCGGCAGGCTGTCATGTTCGTGCCAACCGGCTGGTGCGAACCCTACGAAGAACTCTCGAAGGCCTACCACAAGCTCCACCGCACGCCCTACGCGCGATATGCGACCGCGATGGTGGACCTGTGCGAAGAGCGCCCGGCCGACGCGACACGCCGGCTGCGGCCGCTGGCGTCGGGCCCGGCCGCCGTCGATGCGATGCTCGGGCTTGGAATGGCCGCGGAGGCCGAATCGAATCGCGCTGCCGCAGCGCGCTGGTACCGGAAGGTCCTCGCCGTCGATGCCGAGAACTTCAATGCGCGCAGCAACCTGAGCCGGCTTTCTGCCCCACAGTCCGGCGGGGAATCGTTCTCCTCGGGCCACCCCAGCGCTGGAGGTGCGTGAAATGGCCGGTCCGGATGACGTAACTTCACCCGTCTTCGACTCCCCGTCGGCGGGCGCGGGCGCCGAGGGGGTCGGCGCGGCCGCGGCTCTGACAGCAGAGGCGCTTCAGGCGCGCAGGCGCCGGCGGCAAAAAATTGCGCTGCTCGTGGTGCTTGCTGCGATCATCGCCTATCTCATCTACCGCCTGCTGAGCGGCAGCAGCTCCCTTCCGGGCATCTCGTCGGAGGTGCCCAGCTACGACACCAGCATCTACGGAGTGACGCAGCCGATGGGTGTGGCGGTCAGTCCCGACGGCGACCGCGTCTATGTCACCGAAAGCGGCGGCCGCCGTCTCGTGCGCGTCTACGATCAGTCCGGCGAGCAGGTCGACGCCCTGAAGCCGCCGGGGCACAGGGGCGCCTGGCGCCTGCCCGTCTACGTCGCGGTCAGCCCGGAGACGGAAGACGTCTACGTCAGCGACCGGTTGCGCGAAGACGTCGAGATCTACGACGAGAATGGAAAGTACCTCCGTGCCCTCAAGCCCAAGGGGCGCTTGGGCGAGGGCGCGAACCCGCTCGGACTTGCCTTCGACTCGGACGGCAACCTCTACATGACCGATGTCAGCGGCAGCCGGAAGGACCACCGGGTCTTGGTCTTTGGGGATGGCGACAGGCCCCAGGGCAAGATCGGGTCTCGCGGCATGTTCTGGTTTCCCAACGGGCTTGCGGTCAATGACGAGGGTGACGTCTACGTGGCCGACAGCAACGACGGGCGGCTCGGGATCTTCGACCCAGACGGGCAGATCGTCAGCTCGATCCAGCGCGGGGTTGGAGACGGGGATCTCGGCCTGCCGCGCGGGGTGGCGATCGACGGCGGCAAGCTCTACGTCGTGGACACGACCTCCCACACCGTGAAGGTCTACGACCTGGCCGACAAGGTCACCGAGGTGCCCAGCTATGTCGGATCGTTTGGCGTGGAGGGGATCGCCGACGGCCAGTTCCAGTACCCGAACGGGATCGCCATCGACGGAGACGGGCGAATCTACGTCACCGACCGGGAGAACAACCGAGTCCAGGTCTGGACCTATTGAGAGGGAAGTCGACGACTATGGATCAGAAGCCGAGGATGATGAGCAGGGTGGCGATGTGGGTGGTTGCCGGCATCGTGTTGCTTCTCGCCGGCGCCGTTCCCGCCTCCGCCGACAACGGCCCGCACGTCAAAGGCGCTGGGCTCGTCGCGGACACCTGCGCGGCCTGCCACAGGGCCCACACCGCCCAGGCTCCCATGCTGCTGAAGGAGTCGCAGGAGCAGCTCTGCTTCACGTGCCACGGCTCCGGTGCCGGTGGCGCCAGCACCGATGTCGAAGACGGCGTTGGCTATTCGAGCACGGCGCGGACCGGCGCAGCGAAGGCCCTGCGCGGCGGCGGCTTCAAATACGCCCTGATCGGCTCGAACAATCCCTCTGGCAACGGATACATCGGTGAAATCCCAGTGAGGGCAACCGGCGCCGCGGCGACATCGAGTCACTCGATCGACGAATCGGACCAGATGGCCTGGGGCAACGGCGCGATCAGCGGAACGGCGAGCTACGGCACGGTCATACCGCTGCGCTGTGGCTCCTGCCACGACCCGCACGGGAACGGCAACTACCGGATCCTGAGGCCGATTCCGGACGAATCCGGCGCGGGAACCGGCGTTACGATCGCCGACGCCTCCACCAAGACCTACACGACCGAAAACTACTGGTTGGTCGAGGACGAAAGCGCGCCCGGCTTCATTGCCAATGTCTCCTCCTGGTGCGCCACCTGTCATACGCGCTACCTCGCCGGCGGCGGCAGTGGTCACACCAGCAGCGGTGACGCCGTCTTCGCCTACCGCCACCGCACCAACCAGACTTCGCAGGGCACGCCGACCTGCGTCCAGTGTCACGTCGCGCACGGTTCCAACGCGAACATGGGAACGTACTCGACCGGCGTCCCCGATCCCGAAGGCGACACGGTGGGCTCCGACAGCCGCCTGCTGCGGATCGACAACAGGGGCGTCTGTCAGATGTGCCACAACAAGTAATCGCGACATCAGCTAGCCCTGGAGGGGCGACGGTCGGTCTTGGCCACCACGAGAGCACACCAGAACACAGCAAGGCTGGCCCGCCTGGGGCTGGCGTGCGTCGCGGTCCTTTTTTCGGGCGCCGCCCCCGCCTCCGCCGACAACGGGCCGCATGTAACCGGCGCCGGCGCCATCGCGGACACCTGCGCGGCCTGCCACAGGACCCACACCGCCGAGTCCGCGTCGCTGCTGGAGGAGCCGCAGGCAGCGCTCTGCTACACCTGCCATGGCGGGTCCGGGGCCGGCGCCAACACCGATGTGGAGGACGGAATCGCCTACCCGGAAGCGGGCCGCAAAGGCACGGCCGGGGCCCTGCGGGGCGGTGGCTTCAAATACGCCCTGATCGACTCCGCCAATCCGTCCGGCCAGCAGGGCGGTAAATCCAATCCCGGCGGCGTCGTTCCGGTGCTTGGCGCCGCTGCCAGCGTGACGTCCACGCACTCGATCGGATCCTCGGAAGAGACCGCCTGGGGCAACGGCCCGATCAGCGCCGCGGTCAGCTACGGCACGGACATCTCGCTGCGCTGCGGGTCCTGCCACGACCCGCACGGAAACGGCAACTACCGGGCCCTGCGTGCGATTCCGAAGGAATCGGGGGCGGGCAGCCCAGGTGTGAACATCCCCGACGCCTCCACCAAGACCTACGCGACCGGAAACTACTGGTCGGTCGAGGACAAAGGCGCGCCGGGATTCATCGCCAATGTCTCGGCCTGGTGCGCCACCTGCCACACGCGCTACCTGAGCTCCACCTCCTACACCGACAGCGGCGACGCGGTCTTCACCTATCGCCATCGCTCCGATCAGACTGCGCAGGGCTCGGCCAACTGCATCCAGTGCCACGTGGCGCACGGTTCCAATGCGAGCGTCAGCGAATCCAGCTCGACCGCCGTCCACAACCCGGAAGGCAGGAGCGGCGTCCCCGCCGGACCCGGCAGTCGCCTGCTGCGGATCGACGACAAAGGCACCTGTCAGATGTGTCACGCGGGTGAATGACCCCCCGCACCTCCCCGCACCACTTACTCCTCGCGCCTCCCCGCACCACTTTGGTGAGTTTTGGTGGATTTGGGTAACTACTGAAGTCGTTGCGGGAGCCGTCTATACCCGGCGAGCCATGACGCCGGAGCGCGGCGCCGCGCCGCTTCTACCCAAAACGTGCCGCCTGATCGATTGTGCTCGATCGCTGAACGCGCGTTAATAGATAGCGGAAATGAAAACGTTGCTTGCGTATGGCTCAGGAGGTCAGAGAAGAATGAGAAGGTCGGTGCTCTTCCTGGTTGGTTGCGCGCTTTCGCTGTTCATCGGTGTTGTCCCTGCCTCAGCCGACAACGGCCCGCACGTCAAAGGCGCAGGCCTCGTTGCGGACACCTGCGCGGGCTGCCACCGGGCTCACACAGCCAAGGCCCCCTACCTATTGAAAGAGGAGCAGTCCGAACTCTGCTTCACTTGCCATGGCTCCGCCGCCGGCGGCGCCAACAACGACGTCGAGGATGGCGTTGGCTTCTCCGAACACAACCGGACCACGCCGACCGGGGCGCTGCGGGGCGGCGGCTTCAAATTCGCCCTGATCGACTCGGGCAATCCGACCGGCGAAAAAGAAACCCGCGTCATCGGGGCGCTGGGCGCCGGTGCCGCGACGACCTCGAGCCACTCGATTAACGAGACCTCGCAGACCGCTTGGGGCAACGGGGCAATCAACACCGAAGTGAACTACGGCAAAGCCGTCTCACTGAGCTGCGGCTCCTGCCACGATCCGCACGGGAACGGCAACTACCGGATCCTGAGGGACATCCCGGACGAATCCGGCGCGGAAACCGGTATCACGATTGCGGACGCGGGCACCAAGGTCTACACGACCGAAAACTACTGGCGGCCCAGCGATGCCAACGCACCGCAGTTCCGCTACCAGATCGCCGAATGGTGCTCCACTTGCCACACGCGCTACATCGCCGGCAAACAGAGCTACAAAATCGACAGCGGCGACGCGGTGTACACCTACCGCCACCGCTCCGACATGTACACGCCTGCAGAATACGACTCGAGGTCCCGACGGCCGGACTGCATCCAGTGCCACGTCGCACACGGCTCCAACGCAAAAATGGGCGAAACGTCCTCGTCGGTCACCTGGCCCAACGGCGAATCGGCTGGCTCCGACAGCCGCCTCCTGAGGGTCGACAACAGAGGCACCTGCCAGCTCTGCCACGAAAAGTAGTAGCCGCAGGAAGAGCAACCACCGACGGGATGGTTTCCCTGGTGGCCGGGCAGCCGGTCACCAGGGGGGCCATCCCGATTGCGTGAGATCGCGACGAGAACTCCCCTCCCGCCAGGCACAGCAAGCCCATCCATCTTCGCGGCTTCGCGTGTCGCCTCGAACCCCAGCGATCCAGGTTCACGTCCGACGGACATAGGCGGCTCTGTATCGCCTGGACTACCCGGGCGTAAGCAGCGCTAGGTCATATCTATCCGAAACGTGCCAGCCGACGGATTGCGCTCGAAACTACTCAAAGCGCACAATTCAACCCGTGACACCTAACGCAAGACCACAAGGGCGCGGGCCCACCTCGCGGGCCACCAAGAAGCTCTACGCCCGGTTGGGTCTGACCCCTGAAGCCAGCGCTCAGGATGTCGAGAAGGCTCACCGGGAGCTGGTTGGGTTCCTCGAATCAGCGCCGGACGGCGCCCGCCGCTGGGCACGGAGCGAGATCGCCGCCGTGAACGAGGCCCACGCTCGACTCACCCGCTCGGCCGGGTCATCGGCGGATCGACGCGTCCCACGCCGCAGGCGGATCGCGGTGGGGATCGCGACCCTGGCGATCACGGTCGGAGTGGTGATTGCCGTCTACAACGCGGGCGGGCAGGACGAGTCGGCGTCGATGGGGGCCGGCGGAGCCGAAGCTCGCCTGAGCCCCAGCGACGAAGCGCGTGTCACCGAGCTGATGAAGAAGGTCAAGGCGAATCCAAAGGACGCCGCGACACTCGTCAGCCTCGGCGACGTCTTCTTCAAAGTCGGCGACTACAACAACGCCGGCGGCTGGATGGAACAGGCGCTTGCGCTAGATCCAGAGAACGTCGATGCGCGCCTTGCCCTGGGGGCGTCGCAGTTCAACCTCGGCGATGTCCCGGAGGCCCAGGGGCAATGGGAACGGGTCATCGCGCTCGATCCAGAGAACGTCGAGGCCTACTACGACCTCGGCTTCCTGTACCTGAGCGAAGACCCGCCCGAGATGGCGAAGACGAAGCGCATGTGGCGCAAGGTGGTCGAGCTGGCGCCCCCCGGCTCCTCGGTGGCAGAGACCGTCGCCACTCACCTCAAGAGCCTGGAAAAGGGCGAAGCGGGAGTGGATGCTCCCGCGATCGAAGGGTGAGCCGGTGACCGAGATCGGCATCCCGATCGCCTTCCTCGCCGGGATCGTCTCGTTCGCTTCGCCGTGCTGCCTGCCGCTGGTGCCCGGCTACATCAGCTACATGGTCACCACCAACCCCGACGGGCCGGCGGCGTCGCGCCGGGTCGCCCTCTTTCACTCGCTCGCCTTCGTGGCCGGCTTCACGGTGGTGTTCATCGCGATCTGGGCCTCGGTCGGCTTGGTGGGCTACCTCTTTCGCGACTACCTCGGCCTGCTGCGAGAGCTCGGTGGCGCCGTCCTCATCTTCATGGGCCTGCACGTTGCCGGCCTGATCAGCATTTCGACCCTTTACCGCGAGGCGCGGCTGCCGATCGGCCCGGGCAGCGCCTCTCAGGGCGCGGATGGGGGCGCTCGGAGTGAACCGAGCTACGGGCGCTCGGCGCTGGTCGGCGTCATCTTCTCCGCCGGTTGGACCCCCTGCATTGGGCCGATCCTGGGAGGCATCATCGGACTGGCCTCGGTGAGCGCCAGCGTGGCGGAGGGCACCGTCCTGCTGTTCGTCTACGCGGTCGGCCTTGGCGTCCCGTTCGTGCTGGTCGCGCTCGGCGCCACGGCCGTGAGCGAGCGGCTCCGCTGGTTCCGCCGGCACCAGACCGCGGTCAACATTGCGACCGGGGCGATGCTGGCCGGG
Source organism: uncultured Solirubrobacterales bacterium (assembly GCA_963707965.1). GTDB lineage: Bacteria > Actinomycetota > Thermoleophilia > Solirubrobacterales > 70-9 > VRUE01. Next base: position 4,038 of record CAVPRR010000005.1, on the reverse strand, counting down.
ATCGGATTCCTGATGATCACAAACACCTTCGCGCAGCTGTCCAGCTCGCTGCCCGTGATCGAAGTGTGAGGCGGCACGCATGAGCTCGACAGTCAGCACGGCTTCCCGCCCCACCAGCTCCGCCGGCGCGCCGTCCGGCGTTCGCCTGCCGGGGCGCCGCTCCCTGCCCCCGCATACCTGGATCTATCGCCAGCTGACCTCGATGCGGGTGGCTCTGCTGCTGCTCGGGGCGCTCGCCCTGCTGACGCTGGCCGGCACGCTTCTCGCACAGGCCCCCGCCGAAGTCCGCGGTGACGCCGGGGCATATGCGGAATGGCTCGACTCCGTGCGTCCCAGGTACGGAGGCTGGACGGGGGTGCTGGACACGCTGGGGCTCTTCTCGGTCTTCTCGTCGATCTGGTTCAAGGGGCTCCTGGTGCTTCTGTCGGCCAGCCTGATCAGCTGTTCGGTGCGCAACGTGCCGCGCATCTGGAGGAGGGCGACCCGTCCCCGGATGGTGATGACCGGAGCGTTCTTCGAGCGTGCCCCGCATCGCGCCGGGATCGCCTCGGAGGCCGACGCCAAGGCCAGCCTGGAGGCGATCAGATCCACCTTCCGCTCGCACCTCTTTCACACCTCGATCAGGCGCGACGGCGACGATGTGCACGTTTGCGCCGACCGCTTCCGCTGGGGGCCGTTCGGGCGCATCGTTGCCCACCTCAGCTTCGTCGTCATCCTGATTGGCGCCGCGCTCACCGCAACCAGCGGTTTCCGGGACGAGGGGTTTGCCGTCCCGGTCGGCGAGCAGATGAAGGTCGGGCACGGCACCGATCTGGAGGTCAGGGCCACCTCCTTCTCCGACACCTACTACCTGAACGGCGCGCCGCGCGACTACACGAGCAATCTCGTCCTCTACAGGGACGGCAAACCGGTCAAGTCCCAGGAAGTCCGCGTCAACCACCCGATGCGCTACGAAGGCGTCAGCTTCTATCAGTCCTTCTTCGGCCCCTCCGTGGTCGTCCGGGCGCAGGACACAGACGGTCGGGTGCTGTTCGACCGGGGCGTGCCGATGCTGTACGGGTCCAAGGACGAAACGCACGTCATCGGCCGCTTCTCGCTTCCGAAGAAGGGCCTGACGGTCTTTGCGGTGGCGCCCCAGTCGGGCGAAATCGACCGGCGGATCGGCCCCGGCCAGACGCAGCTCGAGGTCTACAGGAGCGGCAGCGACGCCCCCGTGGGCGTCCGCGTTCTCTCGCAGGGCGAGCCGGCGGCGATTGCGGGCGTCGACTTCACGTTCGTCCGCGAGCGCCAGTACGCCGGCCTGATCGTTGCCCGCGACCCCGGATGGACTCTGGTTTGGATTGGCTCGGTGCTGCTGGTGATTGGGATCTGCATGGTCTTCCTGTTCCCGCACCGGCGGATCAGGGCGGTTGTCCGCAGAACGGGCGGGGGCAGCGAGGTCGGCATCGCCGCGATCAGGCGCCGTGACGCGGCATTCGCCACCCAGTTCAAAGACTTGGTGAAGGACATGAGGCGCGCCGTCCAACGGGCGGGCGCAAGCTGAGGAAGGAGCCGGATCGATGCTCACCCTATCCGAGTACTGCGTCTTCGCCGGGATCATCGCGGTGATCCTGGCCCTTGTCTGCTACGTCCTTGCCTTCGCCGCGGTGCGGGTGGCCCGGGGCGGGGCCCTGGCGGGCGAGAGCCCCGGTGGTGAAGGGGTGACCGTCGATGCGGATGACCCGGGTAGCGTCGCCGTCTTCGGCACGCTTGCCACCTGGCTGGCGCTTGGTTTCCTGAGCGCGGCGCTCGTCTTCCGCTGGCTCGGCACCGGGCACGGCCCCTTCGCGAACATGTACGAGTTCTCGGTCGCCTTCGCCTGGGGCGCCCTTGCGGTCCACGTCTACTTCCTGTCCCGCTACGGCCAGTGGACCACTGGCATCGTTGTGCTGCCGGTGGCGCTGGCGATGCTCCTCTACGCCACCACGGTCCCGAGCACGGCCGAGCCGCTTGTCCCGGCGCTTCAGAACAACCTGCTGCTGACGGTCCACGTCGCCGTCGCTGTCATCGCCTACGGCGCCTTCGCGGTCGGCTTCGCAGCAGCGGTCCTCTACCTGGTCCAGTCTGAGGACGGGCGCTGGCCGCTGCCCAAACGCGAGCTCCTCGACAATCTCTCCTACAGGGCGACGCTGATCGGCTTCCCGTTCCTGACCCTGACGATCATCCTTGGAGCGCTCTGGGCCGATGTCGCCTGGGGCAAGTACTGGAGCTGGGATCCCAAGGAGTCTGCCTCGCTCGTCACCTGGCTCGTTTGCGGTGCCTATCTGCATGCGCGGGCGGCCCGTGGCTGGCGCGGCCAGCGGGCGGCGCTGCTGCTGATGGTCGTCTTCGCGGCGACGCTGTTCACCTATTTCGGGAACCTCTTCTTCGGCGGTCTGCACGCCTATGGCTAGTCGATGGTCGACAGCTCGTCGCAGTCGCGCCTGGACGGCTGCGGTCATGGTGGTGACCGCTGCCGTCATCCTCGCGGTCTCCTACCTGGCGAACAAGCCGGCGTCGGGGGGTGGGGGCTTGACTTCGGTCGTCCTCTCGGGTCACGCATCGGGCCCTGCGCCGGAAGTCGGAAAGCCGGCACCGGACTTCAGCGCAACGACCATCGAAGGGTCGAAGGTCACTCTGAGCAAGCTGCGCGGCCAGCCGGTGTGGGTGACATTCGGGGCCACCTGGTGCCAGGAGTGCCGGGTGGAGAGCCCCGACATCCAGGCTGCCTACGCGAAGTACCGCTCCCAGGGCATGCAGATCCTGTCGATATTCATCCAGAACGACCGGTCGGACATCGTGGACTACGCGAAACGGGCCGGTCTCACATTCCCGAAGATCGACGACTCGAGCGACGAGATTGCGTCCAGCTACCGGATCGTCGGCATCCCGTCCCACTTCTTCGTCGACCGCTCCGGGGTGCTGAAGGCGATTGAGATCTCGGCCCTCGACCCGTCGGCGATCGACGAAAACCTCGCCCAGATCGGAGTTGACGTTGAACGACCGGCCAACTGAGCAGGGCGACATGCTTCCGGGCGAGCCCGGCCCGGAGGCGCCCTACCGCCGCTTCGACCGGACGCGCACGCTCGCCGAACGCTACCTGCGCCCGCCACAGACGATGCGCGGACTCATCCTTCTCATCGCGGCCGTGGGCGGGATCGGCACCCTGGTGGCGATCGGCGGGCTCAAAGCCATGGAATGGACCGAGACAGAGGGCTTCTGCTCGAAATGCCACACGATGACTCCCGAGGCGAAGGCCTACAGGCTCTCTGTGCATCGCGACGTCACCTGCGCCGAGTGCCACGTCAAACCGGGCATCGGCGGTCTGATCGAGGCGAAACTGAACGGCGCGAAACAGACCCTGGAGATCCTCACCGGATCGTTCCCGAAGCCGATTCCAGCACCGGACCACTCCAAGCTTCCCGATCCCAAGGACACCTGCATGAAGTGTCACTCGCTGGGCGATATCGCCGGCGACGGGAACCCGACGAAGATCATCGTCAAGCCCCGCTTCCGCGACGACAAGGAGAACACGCGCGAAACGGTGGCGGTGGTGGTGCGGCCTCCCGAACTCGGATCGGAAAAAGGCGCCCCGGGCGCCCACTGGCACGTCAAGCAGACGGTCGAGTTCATGAGCCCCGACGAGCAGTCGCGCAAGATCGATTGGGTCGGCGTCACCTACAAGGACGGCCGGAAGAAGCAGTTCATCGCCCGTCCGCAGGTCGGCATCTCAAGCGACGTGCGACCGGACATCAGGCGCCTGATGGCCAACGAGACGACTCGCCAGATGAACTGCATCGACTGCCACAACCGCGTCGGGCACGAACTTCCCAGCCCCGACGAAGCGATCGACGAGTCGATCGCGGCCGGCAAGATCAGCCAGGACCTCCCCTACATCAAGCGCGAAGGGGTTGCCCGCGTGGATGAGAGGTACTCCTCGGTCTCCGAAGCCGACCAGGCGATCGACGGGATCCGCAGGGTGTACGCGGCGAAGTACCCGCTAGTTGCGAAAACGCGCCG
>CAVPRR010000004.1:0-640848 GCA_963707965.1 uncultured Solirubrobacterales bacterium | reverse complement strand
GCATAAAAGTTACGCTGTAAAGTTGATCCTGAGGCCGAGCACCTCGATCCCTGTCAAGCTGAGTCAATGGCCCACCACAAGCGCAAACGCTCCAAGCATCAACGCAACGGCTGTCTGCTGTGCAAGCCGCACAAGCTGACCGCCAATGTCAAGGCGGAGCGTCGGCGGGATCGGAGTCGATGGACAAGCCACGAGAGAACCGCCTGGTAGCGACGGCGTGCGGAGGCGCCGCGCCGCGTTAGGTTGCCAACCGATGGCACTGCCGGCTGAGGTCTTGGATCCCGCGATATCGCTCGTCGCGACCTACTGCGCAACGAAGGTGCCCGCCGAGCACGACGACAAGCTGAGAACCGAGTACAAGGTCCGCGGAAACACGATCACGATCTACGAATGCCGCCCGCCTTGGCGGGAGGACTTCAGCCGGACTGGACTAGGAAGCGAGTCTGCACTTTCGAGTGGGACTCGGGCACCCGCCTTTGGACGCTTTACGCGCGCGACCGAAACGACCGTCGACTGGAATACCCGTACATCGAACCCGTGCGCGACCTAGCGCCGCTGCTCCGCGAGCTCGACAGCGATCCCACCTGCATCTTCTGGGGTTAGCGTCGAGTTGGGCGTCTTCTGAGATTCGACCCCGGGACGACGATGGCATCGCTGGCTCGTGCTACGCAGCAGTCGAAAGACCGGGCTCATCGCTGAGCACCGCCGCGGCGATCTTCTCCGCAATCACCTCGACCGAGTCACGCGCCGTCTCGAATCCCCGCCAGGTCGGGCAGGATGCCGCTGTACTCGGCGACGTCCTTGAAGGTCACACCGTGCAGGACCGGGATCAGCGTCTCCTTGTGCAGCAGCGCTCCCAGCTCCCGCTCGGTCCAGAATCGCCCCGCAAGGTAGGCCGGGGTCAGCAGCGCGATTCCAGCCCGCGCCTTCTGCAGCCCCATGTCCATCTGCCGCGCTTGACTCTTGCCCGGTGCGATCGAAACCTCGTCGAACCACACCGTCACTTCGAATCCTTCCAGCCGCTCGCGCAACTCTGCTCCCACGTCCGCCCCGTCGATCCGCGCGTAGCTCAGGAACGCGTCGACCTCGCGCTCCTCCGCCGCTGGCAAAGCGGCCTGCAGCTGGTTGGCAAGCGCCGACTCCGACGCCGTGTAGCGCGGGCCCGACTCGGCCGTTCGCAGCCGCTGATTCAGCTCCCCCACAACCTTGCGGTTGTGCTCGTTGGCGGCCGCGATGTGCCGATTGTGGGCTTCCATCGCCCGCCGATTCTGTTCTTCGATCCGCTTGTTCTGTCGTTCGGCCTCGCGATTGTGCTGGTAGACGCGCCGCTTGTTCTCGCGGTTCACCCGGTCGACCTCCCGGTTGTAGTTGTCGACGGCGCTCTTGTTGGCCTGTTCGACCCTGCGGTTGTGCGCCGCGATCTCCCGGTTCACGCGGTCTACCTCCCGCTTCGCCGCAGCCTGCGCCTTGCGCTGCGCTTCACGCATTTCTCGTTCGAATCGTCTCGGATCGAATCCTCCGGGCATCGAACTTTTCAGTTTCGCAGGCACCGCGGCGGAAACAGGGGTGCCCCGGGCAACGGAGCACAGAGATCCGCTCTCGCTCTGCACGACTTTCGAGCGTTCTCCCGATCTGGCGAGCGTTCCTTATCGCCCGATCCCTATCCCCCGCCCCGAGGTCTCGCTTTCGGGACGCATGCTGTCCCAACCCGAGCGCCCGCTGGGCTTCGTGGACGCGCCGCAGGACAGCCCGTTGCTCGATCTCTCGCGCACGCTCTTGCCCGAGTGCCCGGTTCGGGTCCTTGATCCCCTGCCGAAGGCGGTAGCCCTCAATCTCCGTCACTCCACGATCCCACGCCCTCTGCTTCGTGCGATTGAGTGGCTTCTCCCCCAGCTCCTTGGTGATGTAGGTCGGAGGGGCGAGGCGAGCGGCGAGGACCGCCGCTTGGAGACGTTCGTCGAGCGCCTGCTCAGGCAGCCGCCAGCTCGCGGCGGGCGGTGTGCTCGACCGGAGGCATCTGACGAAGCTCGGCCCCCATCCGCGCAAGCGACTGTTGCGTGCTCTCCTCGGTGCGATCAATTCGCTCAAGCTCGGAGCGGCGAAGCTTTCGAGGCAGTTCCCTGACCCGTTGGCGCTGAGCGTCCATACCGGCGAGGAACTCAGCCTGCTGCTCGATCCGCCTCTGTAGGTCAGCGGGCTCGTCCTCATTCGTCCGCTCTTGGCGCGCCTGCGGCCGGAGGGTGTCGCGCCGCTCGATCAGCTCGGCGGTCGGCAGCGCCTCAAGCTGGGCGATGTCATGGGCCGCGCGCTGCGCACGGTCGCGCTCGGCGGCTTCAGCGATATGCGGAATGGCCTCGCGCAGGTAGGGCGAGCGTGGGGCGATCTCGTCACGGTAAGCCTGAATCTCCGGGGTCGCGTAGAGGTAGGTCTCCTCGCGGCTGCGCAAGGCGGCGACGTAGAGCTCCTGCTTGTCCATCGAGGGGTCCAGCCATGACGAAGGCGCGATCCACCGTTGCTCCCTGCGCCGAGTAGGTGGTCACCGCGTAGGCGTGCTCCAGCGCCGGTGCCTCGGAGTGCGGGTTGGTCCGGGCCAGGTACTCAGCGCCAACCTCCACTTGCTTCGCCTGGTCGACGCCTTCGAGGACGACGCGGCGCTGCCCGGCGTCAACCTCGGCGATCCGCCAGCGCTCGCGGTTGTAGATCTCGAGGTCGCGGTCGTTGACGCGGGTGATGACTTGGTCGCCGGCGGCGAACCTCGCCTCGCCGACTTCGATCTCCTGCGCTCCGAGCTTCCCTCCCTGCTTGCGGGCCTCGCGCGCCATCGCGTTCAGCTTCACCACCTCGGCGTTTCGCTTGGCGATCATCACCGCATCCTCGCAACGCTCGAAGGACTCCAGCCAGTCGCGGACCATCGCCTCGCGGCGAGCGTCGGCGTCTGGGGAGATTGTCACCCGCTCCGCAGAGCGGTAGAGGGCAAGCGCCTCGCGGCCCTCTCCCTCGCGAATCCGCTTCGCCGCATCGCGATCGAGGTCTTGCTCGTGGCGGATGATCTCGTCGAGGCGGATCGGCTCGGTGCGCTCGGCAACGGCGCGGAACAGGCCACCGGCCTCGATCTCGCCGAGCTGCTCGGGGTCACCGAGAAGGACGAGCTTCACCTCGGCCGCCTCCGCATGGGCAACCATGCGAGCCAGCGTCGCGGAGTCCACCATCCCAGCCTCGTCCATGAGCAGCACCGATCCCGCGCCAGTCCCTGGCCGCCCTCATACTCGGTCCGGGCCGTTGAGCTCGACGAGCAGGCTGGCGATCGAGGTCGCTGGCAGGCCCTCGTCGCGCAGGACGTTGGCCGCCCGCCAGGTCGGCGCCGCGGCGCGCAGCGGGGTCCCGGCTTGCGCCCAGCCTTCGGCCGCGGCGACGATCGCGAAGGTCTTGCCGGTCCCCGCCTCGCCGATTACCACGGTGACTCCCTCTCGTCCCGTGAGCAGGCACCTGACCATCTCGCGCTGGTCGGTCTTCAGAGTCGGGCGGGCGTGGAGGACCCTCGCAGCGGCCAACTCACCGACCGGAGTCGGCCGCTGCGCCTGCATCCGCTCGATCGCGGCAAGCGCTTCACGCTCAAGGTCCCAGATGCGGCGGGTGGCGAAGCGAGGGCCTTTGCGGCTCTCCGCGATCTGGATCACCGACTCCGATGCAAGGTAGGCGTCCGCCATGTGCTCGACCTCTGCTCCCGGCGCTCCCTCAGGAAGCAGGCCAGCAACGGCCTGGATCGCATCGCGACGGTCGAAATGGGACGCAGCCGCCGAGACCGCACGGTCTACCTGCCAGGTAGAGACCGTGCGGGCCTCGGCGGCGCCAGGGCGCAAACGCGGCTCCGGGTCGAAGGTCCGCTCGATCGTCTCACGGTCAAGGCCGATCTCCTTCGCCCGCTCTCGCCAGCGTTCAAGTAGCTCGCCACGCCCGACATCGCTCTCCTTCGGCTTGCGGGTGGCAAGGGTCGCGACCTGCATCGAGCGCGCGGAGGCATCCGGCCCCGCCGCCTCGAGGATTTCCGCGCGCCGGGTGGAGAAGGCGCACAGGTGCTCGTCGGCGAAGCCCTCGATCTCGGCAATGCCCTTGCGGACCTCCTGCCAGCGCACGCCGAGGCGCTGGGTCAGCTCGTAGCGCAGGTGGGCCTCGTAGATGTAGGACGCGGTCGTCGCGTGGTCGTAGATCGCCGGGTGGTAGAGACGGGTCCAGCGGCCGTCGGGGCCTTGGGTGGCGTTGGCGATCAGGACGTGGGTGTGGAGCTGGGGGTCGCCGTTGCGCGAGGAGCGGTGGCGGTAGGCGCCGGCGAGGTAGCCGTTGCCCTTGACGAACCCTGCGCCTCCGGCTCCTCGCCTCGTCCAGCAGGCCTCGCGCTGCATGTAGGAGAGGGCGGCGCCGACTGCTTCGCGGTGGGCGGTCGAGACTTCGAGGGCGGCAACTGGGCCGCCGAGACCCCAGAGCAGGGAGACTGACTTGGGAGCCGAGAAGGTGAGGTCGAAGCCGGGGACGGGGCCATCGCCGCGGACACCTCGCATCGAGAGGAGCGGCGCGCCGCCGACGGGGTTGCGGCCGGTCAGCATTGCCGTCAGCTGGTCGGCGCCAACCTCGCCTTCGAGGCCGAGGTCCCGGCCGGCGTCGCCGATCCATTCACCGGGCGCCTCGCCCTCGCCGGAGTAGTAGTCCTCGGCGCCTTCGGCGACCTTGTCGAGGTAGTAGCGCTCCTGGCCGCGCCCGAGCTTTCCGATTGAGAGCATCTACTCCCTCTGTCGCCGGAGAGGGCGTTTTGCATCGGCTCACTCGCCAAGTGATGTGGCGTGAGGGTGGTGGCTGTTAGGGCTTCACTCTGGGTTGGAGGCTCAGGCGGTGTCTGGCAGCCTGGTCGAGGTCTCTCTCTGGTTCTTCTGGCGTGCTCTGCCTTGGATGGATTTTGCGGTTTCGCTTCGCTGGCTTGGTGGCTGGCTGATTGCTGGATGAGGTATCGCTTCGCTCGGCCCTGATCTGGCCGAACGCGCAGGGCGTCGGCGGGGGATCAAGGAGGCAGCGGTAGTCGTGATCGACCGCAGGGGCAGAGATGCCCCGAAGCCGATCTACTCCTACGCCACCCAGCGGGCGTTGGCCAGCTCGTGTCGATACTGACCGGTTGCCAAGTAAGCCCGAAGGCGCCGGCCGGGGACGAGCGGCCTGACCTTGCGGATGGCGCGGGCGGGGGTCCTCTCCTCGGTGGCGTAGACACGCCGGTAGTCCGGTGAGTCGGGACCCGCCTCGGGATCGGTGGCAAAGACGAGGAAGCCACGCCGTTCGGAGCGGGCGCGGTTCGCCTTGGCGATGCGCGCCTGGTCGCGTTCCAGCTCCTCAGCCCAAGCGAATAGGTCTATCTGCGTTGCAGGTTGAGCCATTAGGAATCTTGTACCACGTCGTTCGGTTGTCCAAGCCGGGCTTCTACGAATCGGCACAAAGCCTCGACACTCTCTCCCGTAAAGACGTCAAAGACGTCCTGATCGGTCCGCATGTAGGACCACTGGCGGCCGGTGAGCCGCGTCGCGTCCCTACACCAACGCCGTGCTCGCTTGTCTTTGAACGGCACGTCCTGGTCTCGAAGGCCCTTGGTCTCGATGAGCATGCACGAGTCGTCAGAGAGCCGCACGACGAAGTCGGGATAGTAGTAGCGCAGCGCTCCATTCTCGGCGATGTACTCCAACGCAAAGCGGCCGAAGACCGGCAGCTTGGCGAAGGCCGTCACGTCGGTTGCTCGGTCAAGGAACAACGCGAAGCGCCGCTCCAAGTCGTTGTCCACCGCCGTCAAGTTGAAGACCGTGCGCTCGCACTCGATGGTGGTCCGCGACCAGGAGAACGGCGGAGTCTCAGTCATCTTGATCGCCGTCTCAGTGATCGTCGCCTCACGCTCGGTCAGGCGCAGCCCCCGGATCGCCTCTGCAAACGCCTGTTTGACCAACTCCTGGGCGTCGTTCTCGGCGAGCCGGCGCAGCACGACCTTGTCGTCAAGCTCCACCGTCTCTTCGAAGATCCGCGACTCCAGATAGCTGCGAACGAGCGGCGCCAGCGCCGCGAAGGCGCCGGAGACGTTCCCAAGCCCTCCCACCTCGCAGACCCGTTTCGTGTAGAAGGAGATCACGCCGGAGGGGTCCTCTGCGTAGGGCACCTCGAACTCGTATTCCTCGATGATTCCCTTGTCGATGAGCTGCCGCCCCCGGTACTGGATGTACTCGTCGGGCTCGATCTTGGGAACCTCAAGCGGCGTCGGCGGTGACGCGAGCGAGTCGAAGTCGAGCTGCTCGAAAGGAAGCTCCTGCAGGCTCAGCGACCGAGTCAAGATGGGGATCGAGATCTCGAAACGCTTCTTGCCCTCATCCGGGTAGACCGCGACCGCGTTCGCGTCGATTTTCTCGACCTCTTCGCGCTCCACGACCAGGCCACCGTCGAGCTCCTTGTCCCAAAGATCGCGGAACGCCTCGTGCTCGATCACCACGACTCGCTCGTCGAAGCCCGAGCCAGGCGGGGTCATCCGCCGCAGTCCCCGGCCGAGAGCCTGCTCGGGCAGGATCTTCGCTTTCGCTGTGAGGCTGCGAAGGGTGACGATCACGCTGACGTTGCGCACGTCCCATCCCTCGCGCAGCATCAGCACGCTGACGATGCAACGCACCGGGCTCTCGTCACCGTCGATATCGCGCGCCGCCCGGCGGGCGATATCGAGGTCGGCCTTGGTGACCTCACCGGAACGGTTCGTATGGATGACGAGCAGCTTGTCGCCGGCGAAGTCGGAAAGCTGGCGCAGGTAGTCGCCAACCTCGTCAGCCGCCTGCGTGTTCTCGCACATCACGAACAAAACCGGGCGCTTGCCCGACGGCGACAGATCCTCGTCGAACTTGCGCCAGCGACCAACCGCGGCGTCGATCCAGCGCCGGTAGCGCTGCACCGCCGAATCGCCCAACTCGGGCTCGGCGCCATGCAGCTCGCCGATCACCGGCGTCTTGACGATCCCGTCCTGCACCGCCTCGGCGAGCGGGTAGTCGACCACGACGTGCCGAAAAGCCCGGCCTTTCTGATCCTTGGGCGTTGCGGAGAAATCGAGCTGGGCGATCACACCGGCCCCTGCGTCGTCAGATGCTTCCTCCTTCAGCGTCTCGTGGAGCCTCTCGATCGACTGGTTCCATTTCAGCTTCTCCGACCAGACGTGGTGGGCCTCATCGTTAACGACCATTACCCGCTCACGGGTCGCGATTCGCCGGAACAATGCCTCGGCCGAGCTTCCCGCCCCATCTGTGACCCGCGGCCCCACCATCGCCTCGACGGGGTTGGGATCGGTGTCCTTTTTGCCTTTCGGCGGCTCGTAGAGCCTCTGCACGTTGGTCAGGAACAGGGCGCCTGGCGTCGTAATCGGCACCAGCCCGTCCTGAAGGACGACCGTGAGCTGGAAGTCCTCGGCCCACTCCGGTGGGATCAGGGGATCGCGGCGAAACGTGGCCGCATCGCCGAAGTCGCTCTTCAGCCGCTCGAAGACAATCACGTTGGGCGCGATGACGAGGAAGCTCGTCGCCATCGGTGAGTCGTCCTCGCGGCGGGCGTGAAGATAGGACCAGGCTATGCAGAGGCTCATCGCCATCGTCTTGCCGGATCCCGTCGCCATCTTCATCGCCAAGCGCTGGCGCTTGGTCTCTGTCGGATCGATCATGATCGGCGCCTGCGCGTACTCGATCAGGTCGGAGAACGAGCCGGCACGCTTGATCTCAGAGAGGTAGATGAACGTCTCCACAGCCTCGCGCTGGCAGAAGAAGAACTGGAAAGGCTCGCCGGTCGGCCGCCGATGGTCTTCTTCGAACCAGAAGCGAAGCAAGCGCCAGGTGGTCTCGCTTGCGCCCGGGTAGCTGTTCGCGCGCCAGGCATCAACTGCAGCACGGACACCGTCGACCAAATGCGTTCCCTCACTGGGCCTTCGGTGACTTCGGACCCCGTAGGGATCGGGCTCGGCGCCTGGCGCCGCGGCGCCGTCGGTCATTTGACCGTGACCTCGGCCAGCTTCGTCGTGTCGTTCCCGAAGATGTCGATGATCTTGACGACGATCGTGTGCCTGCCGGGCTCCTCGTACTCGTGGGGATCGCTTTCCCGCGCCAGCTTTGGCTCCTTGCGGGTGCGGTACGCCTGCCACTCGTTGTGGAAGGTGTCGTCCGTGTAGTCGAAGTCGACCGACCAGTAGTCGATCAAGTCCGACCAGCTCTCGACCCGATCCCGAACTTGGGAGGGGATCAACTCCTCGCTCGGGATCGCGAAGTCCTTCAGGACGACTGAGACCTCGCGCTCGCTGCGCTTCACGTCAAGGTCCACGTGGGCCAGCTCGAAGAAACGAACGGCGTCCGCATCCCGGATACCCGGCTCGATGATCTCGCGGGGAATCTGCAACGGACGCAGATCAAGTCCTCGGCGTCGAGCCGTCTCACTGATCGTGTCGTGCAGCCCCATCTCCCACTCCCAGCCGAGCACGTCACAGGACTCGATGCCGTTGTCGGCCATCTCGTCCATCACTTCCTCAAGCTCGTCGATCGTCACCGGCGCATCCGTGGCGCCAACATGGACCATCCGACCGGCCTTCTGTCCGTGCAGGTTCGTAAAGCCCTCGACCGGCTCTGCCTTGTAGAAAGAGAGGATGGTGTCCAGGTAGTCGGTAAGTCGCCCGTTCCCAGACTCTCGCTGCCAGTGCTGCCGCTCGTATGCACCGAGATTCTTAATCTCGAAGGGTTTGCAATCGGGGATGCTCAATAGACGCTTCCGCGTCGTATGTATTCCGAAGCGCCCCAAATCGCACCCAAGCCATCGGCGTTCAAGTCTCTCTGCCGTGATGAGCGTTGTACCCGATCCACAGAAGAAGTCGGCGACCAGGCCATTTACGGGCGTTGACGCTTCAATAATCCGGGTCGCCAGTACCTCTGGCTTTTGCGTTGGGTACCCAACACGCTCCCCAGCTCGTGGGTTGACCGGTGCAAGGTCGTCCCAAAGCTCATGTACCGCTTGCCCCTCCAGCTCATCGAGAAATCGTTTGAGTTGGGGGATCGGACTATCGGTGTAGATACGCCCTTCCTCATCAAGCTGGAGCATTTTCTCCTGGGCAAAACGCCAAGGCTTAGTCACGCCGTGGAACTCGTAGACTGGACCCCTTCCCGCCGGTGGATTCAGATTGTCTAGTCGATACCGGCGTCCATCGCTGTCCTGATGAGTGAATTTAGTCTTGAGGTACTCATCAGAGAACGGGGTCCGCAGTTTGTTAAATACATACTGTGAGGAGCGTGAATAAAACAAGATTCGATCAGTAACCCGACCAAACCGGCCAGCATCAGCGTGGAAGTTAAATCGCTTCCACACAATCTCGTTGTGAAAATTGTCCAACCCGAAGATCTCATCGCAAATCGCTCGGATGAGGTGGCTGACGTTGGTACCGAGGTGTATATAAATCGAACCTCGCTCATGCAGGAGCTCATACATCAGCGTGAGCCGGTCATACATCATCGAGAGATAGGAATCTGGCCTCTTGCCCCATGTATCTCGATAGGCGTGCTCCTCAAGGATCGAGGGCGCCTTGATGACGTCCGCATCGCCAACCTGAACCTGCATCGAGAAATCGTCTCCGGTGTCAAATGGAGGGTCGATGTAGATCAGGTCGATCTTGCCGGCGTAGTCCTTGAGCAGGCTGCTCATTACGAGCTTGTTGTCGCCCCAGATCAACTGATTGGGGGGGCAGTCTGCACCGGCGCCCTGGCCGGCAAGCAGTGATCCGCTGTCGCGATCGCGCGTCGCCCGCGACTGGTTGATCGTCTCGACCGTCTGGAATGGCAGGCTGAGGCGCTCGACCTCGGTCGGCTTCCCGTCCCACTCAAGCCTGACGCTCATCTGCTGCCCCGCTCCAAGCTCATTGAAAGACGCAGCCTAGGCTCTGAGTCGGCCAGCACAACCGCCCACGACACTGAGCGGGGATTCGGAGCGCCCAGTCGCGGCGATCCCACAACGGGCAGCGTCCGGCTCTCAGTTGCTCTGGATCTCGGCAAGGGCCTCTCTTGGATTCGGAAGCTTCAAGAAGATGCCGAGATTAGGGGTGTCAGACTCGCGACCACGGCCAGCGATGCGCGCGTGGCAGACGATGACCTGGCGCGAAGCTGCGGCGGCTTGAACGGCTGGTCGATAGGCAACGGCGTCCGCGCGAGAGAGATAGGCGACGAGACGGGCGTCGACCTGCACCATCGCGGCATTGGGATCGTGCGGGTTGCTGGGCTCGGGAACGAGGGCGGCGAGGCACTCGTATGCGACCGGATCGCCGCGGCGGGCGCCACAGACCGCGAGGAGGGCGTCCTGGTAGTGGGACTCCCCCACTCTGTTTCGACGAGCTCGTCTCCTTCGAGCAGGAGGGCGTCGGCCGTCGTGCTACCCACTACATGGAGGCCACCACGGAGTCGGTCGAAGAGCCCCATCAAATCGACCGGATCAGGCTGTCAGTTTTCCGCATCTGCACTGGTGGCCCTTCTTGCTCTCGGCAAACCAGGGCGGTTTACCGCACTCGGCGCAGCGCAGGCTCTCGTTGAACTCTTTGAGGTCTGCGACCAGACGTTTCAAGTCGTCAGTGGTCGCTTCCGGCAGGTTGCTACGTGTATGAACGGTACGCGTTGCCATATAGCCGGCGGTGTCGATACGACTGAGGATGTCCAGACTAGCGAGCGGGGACTCCTTTTCTTTGAGCCCAGCGACCAGCGCGTGGAGGAAGTCGTCGGCGGTGTAACGCCCGGCGGGATCGTAGGGAATCTTGTAGCCCAGCTTCATCACGGCTCTGCCCAGCGAAAGCTCCAACGCCTTGCGTGCGTGACCCCCGAGACCCGATGCGGCTTCGCCAGCTCTAAGCGCCTGCTCGAGTCGGTTGAGTGGATCGCCGTCACCGAGGACTGGGCCGCCGAGGGACGTCCAGGTGATGATCTCGTGGAACGTCCAATCGCCGCCGGTCTCGCGAAGAGCGATATCCCGGAAGACGGAGTCGTGGCTCAGGATCAGTAGCTGCCAGCCGGTGAACTCCTGGCGCAAGAGCCGCACCAAGCCGGCGCGATGTGGCGAATCGAAGGAGTTGGCAGCGTCATCGAGGATCAGCGTGCGCCACGGCGAGTCGCTGCGCTTGACCCTGGCGAGCAGCAATGCGAGCCCGAGCGTATTGAGCTGGGACTCGCTCATAATCCTCTGCGGCGGCCTAATCGTGTGCTCACCGAAATCAATCGAGAACTCGACCTGCCCGCTGCGACGTGCCGCGTAGACCAACTTGACGTTCGTGTAGACGGGGTCGGCCATCAGGACCTCGAAATAGCGGCCGACCAAGTCCTCGATGCCGCCCAGAGCATCCTCAACCGCCCGCTTAATCCCCTCGTCGCTGATCTCAAGCAAGCGGTCGAGGGCGGCCTGAGCCCCCTCTGCAGACTCGGCCTTTTTCAGCCTTGCTCCGACCCGCCGCCACTGGCCCTGCAGCTCGTTAAGGGATTGGAGTGCCGCCAGCTCGGGGGACTCCTTCGGAGCAGCGGCCTTCTGGAGCTCAGGCATCAGCTTCTCGAAGTCGAGGCCGAGATCGGGGTTGACGGGGCAGAGCTCAAAAGCCGCCGCGGCTCGTTTCACGGCGTCGGCATAGTTCAACAGCGAGGTCCGCGCCAAACCCAGCTCGTCCTGAGACGGCCAGTCATCGGGTGGAGCAACCGCAAGCAGGCCGGCGATTGCCTGCGCGAAGCCGGCTGCCGATCGGCGCCGCTCCTCGAGCTTGGCGCGGAGGTCAGCAACGCGTTTTCTCGACTCCGCAAGCGCCTCGGCACGACTCTTGACCCGAGTGGCGAGCTCGGCTCGATCCTGCTCAACCTCGCAAAGAGGGCAGCTGTCATTAGTCCAGTCGCCATCGAGGAGCCGCTGGCCCTGCTCCAGCAAGGCACTGATGGCCTCGCCGCTGCGGACCTCGGCATCGACAACCGCAGCGTCCCACTCCTTCGCCGGATCGGCGGTGAAGGACTCAAGAGCACGGACGAGCTCGGTGAGTGGCTGCTGTCGATTCGGCTCGCCCGGTGGCAGTTTCAGCTTCAGGGCCTCAAAGTCCTGCTCGGAGCCGATCCGATCATCGAGCCCGGCTGCCCTCGCCAGCTGGACCGCCACCCCGAGCAAGTCTTTACCGTCGAGGAGCCGATCCAGGACCACCACCTCCTCCCCATGAGCAAGGGCCGCAGCGTCGCGCCGCTCTTTTGCTTTGCCGACCGCGGTCCGTAGGGCGCTCCGAAACCCATTGAGCGCGTCCAGATCGAGCAGCTCGAGGAGAGCTTTGCGCTTCTCGCCCGAGGTCTGCTGCATGAATTCGTTGATGGTCGATTGGCGGAGAGTCGGGATGGGCGGCAGCTGCACCTCGGCACCACCCGATTCCAAAGACGACGGATCGTCGCCATCCAACATCCTGGTCACATGCTGCTCCGGGTCAATGAGCTCGGCGGCGATGATGGCCGCCCCACCCCCATTGACGTTCACGGCCGCGTCGAGACCGCAGCCCTCGCGGTGAAAATGGATGAGATCTCCTGTGGTGAGAAACTCAAGCGCGTCGGCAATCGTCGACTTGCCGAACCCGTTCTCGGAATAAATGAAGTGGCTCTTGTCAGGGAGCGAAACTGTCAGGGGCTTGGGCGCCCCACGGAAACCCTGGATTTCCAATCTCCGCAGCTTCATGCCGACGATATCTCGCGATCCAGAACCCTCCCGATCGCGTCTGCGTTCCAGGTATTTGCCTTCCACAAATCACGAAGCTGCTCCGCCACCCGGGCGGTGGCCTCGTCATTGCCGGCTTCGGCAAAGATCTCGCCGATTACATCGTCTGCGCTCTTCGACATGACAGAGCGTGACCTTAGAACAACTTCTTGAGACAAGCGCTGGCGGGCCACCCCAACGAATGTCGGATCCGGAACGGGGATTCACGCTCTGATGCGCTCGCTGCTATTGGAGGGCGAGCGGCCGATGCAGTGGGCGATCTCGATGGACAGTGGCTATGGAGATGAAGGGTCCGACAGAAGGGGCCATGGCAATCCGCCGGAGCAGTTGGGCGGCTTTTTCGACATAGAGGACGAGAGACAATGACCGACCAACTGCTTGCAGAGCCCCTGCTTGACGCCAACGAAGCGGCGCGGCTGCTGCGGGTGCCGCGCAGCACGCTGTATGAGCTGGTGCGCTCGCGAGGGTTGCCGCATGTCCGGATCGGCGATCGCGGGCTGAGGTTCACCCGCTCGGGCTTGGGGAGCTGGGTGGCTGAGAACAGCTACGGGACGCGACGCCGGCGGTGGGCCGATGCGGACGCGTCCGCCTTCGCGACCGTCAGTCAGCCAATGCCGAAGCTGCCGCCTCCTGCGGCTCCTCGAGCCGGAACGCTTCGGAGACGCGCTTGGCCGCGTCCTCGCGGTCGACGAAGGCGAGGTAGCGCTGCGTCGTCGTCAGGTCGGCGTGGCCCATCCACTCCATGACCTCGCGGGAGTCGGCGTGGCGGATCACGGTGCTGCCGAAGGTGTGGCGGAGGTTGTGGAAGCGGAAGTCCTCGCTGCAGCCCGGCCACCTTCAGCGCGGCGCGGTAGCGGTCCTTCAGGGACTTGTAACCGAGGTGGCGGCCGCCGCTGGTGCAGAAGACGAGGTCGTCGTCGGCGGTGAAGTGCTCGCGCTGGCCGATCTTCGCCAGCCGCTTCGGCGACCTCCTCGGCCATCGGGACGGCGCGTTCGGTGCCGCTCTTGGGCGTCGTCGTCTCGCCGTGGGTCCAGTTCTCGCGGACGTGGATCGTGCGGCGGCCGAAGTCGACGTCGCGCCAGCGCAGCGCCAGCAGCTCGCCCATCCGCAGGCCAGCGAAGGCGGCCGTGTGGAAGATCGCGGCGTCCTGTTCGTCCTGGCGGCGCAGCTCCGCTTCCCCCTGGGCCCGATCGAATATTCGGGCGGCTTGCGGTGACGGCCCTCCTCGGCCGCCCTGACGAGCGCCAAGACCTCCTCGGGGCGCAGCACGTCGATCTTCGCCGCGCGGCGCACCCGCGGTCGCTCGACGACGTCGGCTGGGTTGCGCGGCAACCCGTAGACCTTCATCGCCCGCTTGAAGATCGAGCCGAGGCAGACGAGGTACTTCTGACGGGTCCGATTGGAGCCGCCGTAGCCGCTCATCCAGAGCTCGATGTCCTCCGAGGTGATCGTCTCGACCTTGCGGTCGCCGAACTCGCGGACGAGGACGCGGACCATGTTGCGGTAGTCGCGCATCGTCGAGGCCTTGCAGTCGCGGACGTTCTCGCAGTAGGAAAGCCACTCCTCGGCGGCGTCGCGGAAGGTCTTGCCGGTCTTCACCATCCCCGGCAGCGTCCCGTCGCGGGCCTTCGCCAGCAGCTCGTCCAGATGAGCCGTCGCCTTCGCCTTTCGTGAAGTAGCCATCGGGCGGCGCGGTCTTCTCGTCCAGGCCGGGCCGAGGCGTTTCTTCTGCTGCCGGCCGTCGGGCAACCGGAACTTCGCGTACCAGACCGAGCCGCGTTTTCCCTTGCGTTTGAAGACGTGTCCGGAGATCGGGCGGGGCTGCGGAGACGCATCTGTCCCCGATTGTAGCTTGTTTCGGGACCAATTCGGGACAAAGTTCGCCAATTCGTGCTGAATCCGCACTAATCTATTTGGCTCTTTAGAGGGCTTTTCTATGGGGCGGGAAGGACTCGAACCTTCGACCGACGGATTATGAGTCCGCTGCTCTGACCAACTGAGCTACCGCCCCGGGGAATCGAGCCTAGCGCGGCGGGGGCGATTGAAGGCCCGCTATGCGCTGAGATTGGAGGCTCGTTATGCGCTGAACAGCTGGGCCAGGGAGCGCCCGACATCGGGCGGCTCCTCCTTGCCCTCGGCGGCGGCGGCGGCGCCATCGGATAGGGCCTTGGCCGCGTCGGCGATCTGGTGCGAGCGGCCGCCGCGGATGACACCGGTCTGCCTAGCTTCGGCGAGGTCGGATTCCATCAGGCCGGCCAGCTCCGCCAGGCGTCGGAGGCCGACTGCCCCTGCGGTTCCCTTCAGCGCGTGGGCTTCGGCCCGCAGCGTCTCGAAGTCATCCGTCTCGGTAGCCAGGCCCGCGGCGATCACGTCGCAGCGCCGGCGCGCCTCCTCGGCAAAGGACTTCAGCAGCTCCGCGTCGGGAGCAGTCTTCTCGCTCATTGCCCCGTCACCCCTTCCACGGCCCGGATCAGCCGGTCGACGCCGAAGGCACCCTCGATCTCCGTTCGGATGACGCCGTGGCGATCGATCACGAACAGCCATGGCTCACTCGGCAGGTGAAACGCCCGCACCTGAGATACCACTCCCGCGCTCGGGTCGTTGTCCTTGTAGATCTCCATGTGGATGAACGCTGCCCTGTCCCCGTAGATCTGCTTGACCTGCTCGGCCACGTCTACAACCGGGCCGCATACCCGACTCTGGCAGAACTGGGGGGTCCCAAACAAGAGGACAATCGGTTCCTTTCCCAGAACGTCCGCGTAGTCGACGCGGTTCTGGGTGTCAGGCGGGGTGCGCGTGGTGATCTTGCTGACGTCGCCGCCGACGTCAGAAGCCGTCGGAGTGTGGATCAACGGCGCCCGCTCTCCCACCCGTGGCACCTTCTTGAACTCGCCCACCACAGCGCTCGGCAGAAGCGTTGCCGTGAGCTTGTCTCCCTGCTTGACCAGCGCCGCCACCTGCCACTCGCCATCGCCGGTGAAGTCGATGTTGGTCGAGTAGACGACCGTCACGGCGTCGGGATCGTTGCTCGTCGTCAGAGCGCGGAAGGCCGGCTTCGTGACGAGACTTTCGATCGCCAGCGGGAATGGCCCTTTGGCGGGCGCGCCGAGCGCTTCGTCCCGTGCCCTCGCCACGGCACCCTTGCGGGACTCGCCGCCCTCGGAGCCGCTGCTGGCCTTTGGGTTGGCCGCGGGCACCCGCGCAACGTAGAGCGCCACCGCGGCAGCCGGCACCTGGGTGCGATCGGACTCGAATACACCCACGGCATAGCGATTCGCCCCCGCATGGAAGACCATCGCTGCCGGAGAGACGACGACGTCAGCAGGGCCGTCCGCCATCTTCGCGACTTCGGCGAGCGACTTGCCCGCGGCGCTTGGAAAATCGCTTTTTGGCGGTGCCGGCTTGCTCGCCGCCGTCCCAGCGGACGAGCTCGAAGAGTCCGAGCCGCCGCCACAACCCGCGACCAGAACAGCGGCTGCGAGCAGGCAGGCAAGAGCGCGTGTGTCTCGGCACAGGGGCATCCGGGCACTCATGTTATTCAGCGTGGTGCCCACGCATCGTTCCCTTCGGGCGTCGCTTTGGGGCGGCGTATAGGGTGCCCCCGAGCTGAGGGCAAGTACGAGGAGGAAGAGTTGGCAGATCGAGCGGCACTGATCACCGGGGCTTCGAGCGGAATCGGGCTCGCGATCGCCCGAACGCTCGCCGAGGAGGGCCACGCGCTGACCGTCGTGGCGCGCCGGCCGGAGAAGCTCGAGAGCGCCGCTGAGGCGTTGCGCGCGGATGGCTTCGAGGTGCAGAGCGTCGCCGCCAACATGACCGAGGAGGAGGACATCGTCGGCGTCTTCGCCAAGCACCGCGACGAGTACGGCCGCCTTGACGTGCTGGTGAACAACGCGGGCGTCGGCATCGGGGCCCCCATGGAGGAGATCAAGACCAAATACCTCGACATGCAGCTTGCGGTCAACCTTCGGGCGCTGATCATCGGCACCCGCGAGGGCCTGCCGATGCTGCGCCAGGCGGGCGCCGAGCACGGCAAGGCGTTGATCGTCAACACCGCGTCGATCGCCGGCAAGAGCGGGCAGGCCTGGCTCTCGGTGTATGCAGCAACCAAGGGGGCCGTGATCAACTTCACCCAGTCGACCCACCGCGAGGTTGGCAGCGCCGGGATCCAGTGCACGGCGCTCGCGCCCGGATTCGTCGACACCCCGATGACCGAGTTCGCCAAGGGGCAGGTTCCTGCCGAGGACATGATCCGGCCCGAGGACATCGGCGAGGCGGTCCGATTTCTGCTGCGCACGTCGCGCAACTGCCACGTGCCGGAGATCGTCTTCACGCGGCCGGGTGAGGGGCTCGACACTCCCTAGCGAGCAGGCGCCGGTGGCGCGCGACGGGGAGGGGCTTCGCTTCCTGGTCGCCGCCTTCGGCGATCCGGGCCATGTCTTCCCGGCGATTGCGCTCGGTCGGGCGCTGGCCGGCCGCGGCCATGAGGTCGTGGTGGAGACCTGGGAGGAGCGGCGGGCCGCAGTCGAGGGAGCCGGGCTCGGGTTCGCCGCGGCCGAGGAATACAGGATGTTCCCGCCGCCGGACCCCGACTCCGCCGACGGCGCCCACGCGGCGGAGGCGGCGCGCGCGCTGCTGCCGCTGCTGGACGAGATGCGCCCGCACGCGGTCGTCAGCGACATCCTCACCCTGGCGCCGAGCCTCGCCGCCGAGACGGCGGGGGTCCCGCTGGCAACGCTGGTCCCCCACATCTACCCGGTGATCGAGCCCGGCCTGCCGTTCTTCTCTGTGGGCCTTCAGCCACCGCGCACGGCGCTCGGCAGGCGTGCCTGGCGGGCGGGGAGCAGGGCGCTCAATGTTGGCCTCGAGCACGGGCGGCGCGACCTCAACCGCCAGCGCGAGCGGCTCGGGCTGGCGCCTGTGGAGCGGTTTCACGGCGGGATCAGCCCCGACCTTGCCCTGGTTGCCACCTTCCCTCAGCTCGAGTACCCGCGTCACTGGCCGACCGGGGTCGAGGTGACCGGGCCGATGACGTTCGAGCTTCCCCACCCCGATGTCGAGCTGCCCCCAGGCGATGAGCCGCTGGTGCTCGTCGCGCCGAGCACCGCCCACGACTCGGACAACCAACTCGTCCGAACCGCACTGCGGGCGCTGGCCGGCGAGCCCGTCCGGGTCGTGGCGACGACCAACCGGGTCGTGCCCCAGCACCCGATCGAGGTCCCGGCCAACGCGGTGCTACTCGACTGGCTCAGCTACAGCCAGGTGATGCCGGTCGCGTCGCTCGTCATCTCACACGGCGGGCACGGCACCGTCGCCCGAGCGCTCGCATCCGGCACACCGGTTCTCGTCACTCCGTTCACCGGAGACATGAGTGAGACGGCGATGCGGGTCAGCTGGGCCCGCGCCGGCCTCTCGCTGCCGTGGCGCCTCTGCCGACCGGCGCCCCTGCGCTGGGCAACCCGGCGCATCCTCGGCGACCGCTCCTTCGCCGACCGCGCCGGTGAGCTGGCGGCCTGGGCCCGGGAGCATGATGGCGCCGCACGCGGCGCCGGCCTGGTGGAGAGCTTGGCACGAAGCAGGGTGCCGACCTAAAGACGAAGGGCCGCGATCTCGCGACCCTTCGTGAGCTCGGGGGGGCGGACTCGAACCGCCAACCACCGACTTAACAGGACGGCGCTCTACCGATTGAGCTACCCCCGATTAATATAATGACTTAGAGCTTATTCCGCAGTTCCATCGCTCGCAACAAGCTCCGAATCCACAGGCAGCGTAGCGAACCCACCCTCGACCTCGGCGTGGCAGTTGGCACATCGTGTCAGCTAGCTGCTGACGTGCTCGGTGTGGGCGATGCGTTCGACCAGGGCGGCGCGTTCACGGCTCAGGGCGGCGCGGCGCTCGTAGTCCTCGGCTTTGCCGGCAGCGGCGATCTCGGCCTCGAGCCGGCGCTGCTCGAGGAGGAGGTAGTTGAGCTCCATCGCCTCGGCGGATGCCGGCTCGTCGTGGGCGAGGATGACCAGCTCGGCGATCAGGCGGGCCAGCTCGTCGTCGTCGTGGGGCAGGCTGGAGGCCGGGTCGTCGAGATGCTCTCGCAGCCATGCCGTGGCGCGCTCACCGGTCGGTGAAAGGTGCTCGTCGGTGAGCCGGGCGAGATAGTCCTTGCCCTCCCCGGGTCGCGCGATGCACATCGCCAGCAGCGCCCGCTCGCGACGTTCGCGCGATGTCAGCTCTGCGGCACGGCGCGGCGCGCCATTGCTGCCCTGGCTCACCGGTTCCGCTGCGCGCCCGCTCAGCGGCCGCGCTGCGGTCACCCGTCCCATCACCAGCGCCGGCTCCAGGTCGAGGCGCTCGGCCACCTGGCGCACCAGGTCGTCCCGACTCGCGCTCTCCCCCATCCCGGCCAGGACCGGCGCCACCTCCCTGAGCGCGCGGTCGCGCTCGGAAGGCGAGGAAACACTGGTGCGATCGAGCACCAGGCCGACCTGGAAGGCGGGCAGGTCGACGGCCCCCTCGACAAGCGCTCCGAACCGCTCGGCGCCTCCCTCCTCGGCCATCATCTCTGCCGGATCCTCACCGTCCGGCATCGCTGCCACGCGGATCCGCATCCGCCGCCCCGCCGCGACCCGCTGCGCGCGCAGCATCGCCTCCTGCCCGGCCGAATCCGCATCCAGCGCCAGCACCACCTCCTCGACCATCCCCGAGAGCGCCGCCACCTGCTCCGCGGTGATCGCCGTGCCCATCACGCCGACCGCCTCCGCCATCCCAGCCTGGTGCAGCGCCAGCACGTCGGTATAGCCCTCGACAACGACCGCCCGCCCCGCCTTGGCAATCGCCTGTTTCGCAAGGTCGATCCCATACAGCATGTGGCTCTTGTGGAAGAAGTCCGTCTCCGCGGTGTTGACGTACTTGGCGCCCTGGTCGGAGCGCATCGCCCGCCCGCCGAATCCCAGGGTGCGCCCGCGACGGTCGCATATCGGGAACATGATTCGCGAACGGAAGCGGTCGTACTCGCCCCCTCCCTTGCCCCGCTGCACCAGGCCGACGGCTCTCAGATCATCGACTGTGAACCCGGCCCGCTGGCCGCGCATCAGCACCCTGTCCCAGGCGCTGGGCGCATAGCCGACCCTGAATTCCCGCAGCGTCTGCTCGCTCAGCCCGCGCTCCTCCAGGTACTTGCGAGCCCTGGCTGCCTCATCGGAGTCCCAGAGGTAGCCGGCATAGAAGGTGGCGGTTCGGTCCAACAGCTCGCTGAGGCGGCGGCGCTGCTGCCGCCTCGCCTCCGCCTTCGGGTCGTCCTGCTCGTGCTCGAGCTCGAGCCCGTAGCGGTCGGCCAGCAGCTCCACCGCCTCGGCAAACCCCAGCCCCTCCTTCTCCTGGATGAACTTGATCGTGTCGCCGCCCACCCCGCAGCCGAAGCAGTGGTAGAGCTTCTCCTGGGCATCGACCGAGAACGAGGGCGTCCGCTCCTCATGGAACGGGCAGAGGCCGACCCAGCGCGCGCCCTGGCGGCGCAGGTCGGTATGCGCGGAGATGACCTCGACGATGTCCGCCGCCTGCTTGACCCGCTCCAGACTCTCCCCTGAGATCAGCGCCATGGAGCCACGGTAGCGCCACCGGGCGCGGTCAGAACCTTGCCTCCTCGGGAACCGCCAGCTTCGTGAACCTGGAGATGCAGAAGCGGTCGGTCATCCCGGCGATGTAGTCGGCGACGCGCTGGCAGTCGCTCGCCCCCGCCTCTCCCTCCGGAACCTCCTCGACGTGCTCCATGTAGTGGTCGAAGAGGCCGCGCAGAGTGCGGTTGACCCGTTCGCGCTCGCCCTTCCCGGCTTCGCCGAGGTAGACGCGCTGGAACATGAACTTGCGCAGCCGCAACATCGCGCCGCCCACCTCCTCGCTCTGCTCGATGTCCCCGGCCTCGGCCGACCGCGCGACGATGTCGCGCACCAGCGTGTCGATCCGCTTCGAACCCGTGGGCCCGAGCAGCTCGATCTCCGCGCTGGGCAGGTCCTCCGGGCGCAGGATCCCGGCCCGCAGGGCGTCGTCGATGTCGTGGTTGATGTAGGCGACCCGGTCGACGAGCTTGACGATCCTGCCCTCCAGGGTCGCCGGCCTGTCCGAACCCGTGTGGTTGAGGATGCCGTCGCGAACCTGCTCGGTCAGGTTGAGCCCGTGGCCGTCGCGCTCCAGCACGTCGACCACGCGCAGCGAGTGGAGGTTGTGCTTGAAACCGGTGTCGCACCGCTCGCCCAGTGCCGCGTTCAGCGCCTCCTCGCCGGTGTGCCCGAACGGCGGATGGCCCAGGTCGTGGCCGAGACCGATCGCCTCGGTCAGATCCTCGTTGAGGCCCAGCGCCCGGGCCACCGTGCGCGCGATCCCGCAGGCCTCCAGGGTGTGGGTCAGGCGGGTGCGGTAGTGATCGCCTTCGGGTGCGATGAAGACCTGGGTCTTGTGCTTGAGGCGCCGAAACGCCTTCGAGTGGACGATCCGGTCGCGATCTCGCTGAAAGGGAGTGCGAAGTGGGCTGTCCGGCTCCTCGACCCGGCGGCGGGCCGGATAGGACGGGGTCGCGAGCTCGGAGAGGAACTCAGCCTCCCAAGCTCGGACTCGATCCTCTAGGGCAGCGGTTGCCTCCACATCACGATCCTAGGGCCTGGTCTGCGTTGAGCGCGTGTGTGAACTGCCCGCATCAGGTCTCCGGCCTCTCGCGTTCTCAGGCCGCGGGGCGCAGCTGCACGTGGGCATGGTGCTCCAGCGTTTCCCTGATCGCCCGCTCGACCTGGCGCAGCGACCGCTCCTCAGCCGCCGGTGCCTCGATCAGCGGCTTGGAGATCGCCTCCACCATGAAGCGGTGCGCCCCCTCCGAGAACGCAAAGGACCCGGCCTCGCAGCTTGCGCAAACGACCCCTCCTCCCGCACCGGAGAAACCCACGATGTGGTCTGCCTCCCCGCAGCGCACGCAGGACGCCAGCTCGGGGGCGAAACCGGCGGCAAGCGCCAGCTTGAGCCGGAAGGAGAGCCCGGCCTCCAGCCCCGCCGCCCGCTCCATGGACGGACCGTCGAGCATCGCCAGGTAGCGGCACAGCAGGTTGTAGGCGGGCCGGTTCGGCTCGGCCGAGTCGAGCAGGCGCAGCACCGCGTCGCAGGCGCGAGCGGCCGTGGTCAGAGACGGGCCGGACGATCGCAACCGCGGATAGCCGTCGACGGTCGAAGCGGCGGTCACCGTGAGCAACTCGCCGCGGCCTTCGTGCAGAAGCAGGTCGAGCCGGAAGAATGGCTCCAGCCGTCCCCCGAAACGGGACGTCGGCCGGCGCACCCCCTTCGCGATCGCCCCAATCCGCCCCCGCACCGCCGAGTAGAGATGGAGGATGCGATCCGCCTCGCCGTAGCGGATGCTGCGCAGGACGACCGCCTCGGTCTTCAGCGTCTTGCCGGCCATTCAGGCGCGGCCGGAGATCGAGTCGGACATGCGTACAACGTTGCCGCAACGCCCGGACGCCCCGGCCGATCGGTCGATCTCTAGCGCCGCGCCTTCCTCTCGCTTTGCCGGCGCGCCTTCTTCTTGCGCCGTCGCCGCAGCCGCACCTGGCAGCTCCGGCAGAAGTACGTCGAGCGCCCGGCGACGACGATCCGCGAAATCGTTCCCTCACAGCGCGGGCAGGGCTCGCCCTCGCGGGTGTGGACAAGGAACTCGTCCTGCATCGTGCCCCGCTCGCCGCGCCCATCCCGGAAGTCATCGATCGACGCACCGCCGCCGTCGATCCCGGCCTCCAGCGCGGCGACGATCGCATCGCGCAGCGCCTGGTGGTGCTCGGGCCGCGTCGATCCAGCTGGCGACAGCGGGTGCAGCCGCGCCCGGAACAGGGCCTCGTCGGCGTAGATGTTCCCGATCCCGGCGATCCGGGACTGGTCGAGGAGGAAGGACTTGAGCGGCGCGGTGCGCCCGGCGCTCAGCTCGCCCACCGCCTCCGCGGTGAACTCGTCGCTGAGCGGCTCGACCCCAAGCCGGGCGAAGCGAGCCTCCAGGCCGGCGTCGTCGATAAGGAATGCCTCACCGAAGCGGCGCGGATCGGTGAACCACAGCTCGCGGCCGTCATCGAGCGTGAAGCCGGCCCGGAGGTGGCGCTCGGAGGTCGAACGCTCACCCTCATACAGCCGCCTGCCCTCCGAGGGATCGAGCGCATCCCCGTCATCCACCAGAACCAGGTTGCCGGTCATCCGCAGATGCATGACCAGCGTCTGGCCCCCACCGAGCGCCAGCAGCAGGTACTTGCCCCGCCGGCTCAGGCCCTCTATCGCCCGGCCGCTGACCGCGGCCTCGACGTCGGCCAACCTGGCAGGGCGACACCAGCGCTCGTCGAGCACCTCGAGCCGCTCGATCCGCCGCCCCTCCAGCTCCGGATCGAGCTGGCGGCAGACGGTTTCGACCTCGGGCAGCTCGGGCATCTCCCTGTTCTATCCGATTGCGTTCGCGCCTCTCCCGCCCGCCGGGGCGAAACTGCGAGGGGGACCTGTCAGCTGGCCTTGGCGCGCGGGTGGGCCTCGAAGTAGGCCTCCTTGAGCCGCTCGCCAGAGAGGTGCGTGTACATCTGGGTGGTGGAGATGTCGGCGTGGCCGAGCATCTCCTGCACGGCGCGCAGATCGCAGCCCCCGGCCAGCAGGTGGGTGGCGAAGCTGTGGCGCAACGTGTGGGGGCTCATCCGCCCTCCCAACCCAGCGGTGCGGGCGTGGCGCTGGACGATCTTGTAGAGCCCCTGGCGACTCAGCTGCCCGCCGCGGAAGTTGACGAAGAGCTTCGCCTCGTGACGCTCGCCGACGAGCTTCGGGCGCCCGCTGCGCCGGTAGACGCTGATCGCGGCGATCGCCTTGCGGCCCAATGGCACGATGCGCTCCTTGGAGCCCTTGCCGCGGGCCCGCAGGAAGCCCTGCTGGAGCTCGACGTCGGCGAGCTCCAACCCGATCGTCTCGGAGGCGCGCAGGCCGCACGCATACAACACCTCCAGCAGGGCGCGGTCGCGCAGCGTCGTCGGCTCGTCCCCGCGCGGCGCGGCAAGCAGCTTCTGCACCTCGGCGTAATTGAGGACCTGAGGCAGCTTCCTGGCACGGCGAGGGGAGCTGAGCGCGGCGGTGGGATCGTCGCCGATCAGCTCGTCGCGGCGCAGGTGCTTATAGAAGGAGCGCAGGCAGGCACTCTTGCGGTGGATCGTCGCGGCCGAGCATGCGGGGCGGCCATTGCCGGTCGCCAGGTGGGCCTGGAAGTCGGAGATGTCGACCGGCCGCGCTGCAAGGGCATCCACCCCCTGTGCAGCGAGGAATTCTCCGTACTGGAGAAGATCGGTGCGGTAGGCGTTCAGCGTGTTGCGCGAGAGACCGCGCTCCAGCTCCAGGTATGAGAGAAAGTCGAGGACGAGGCCTTCGAAACGCACGCCGACCCCGGAGCCGCCGGATGCCGGAGCGCCGCCGGATGCCGGAGCGTGTGGGGCCTTGGTCGCCGTCGCCATGCCGGCTGGTTCGCGGTGAACCGAGGCGGACCTTGGCCCGCAAGGGACCATTCGCGCTAACCGCCGGTGGCGTCAGAGCTTGCCGCCGAGGCAGTGGCCGGCCGCCAGGGCTGCGGCGAAGAAGAGTCCGTCCTCTGAGAGGTCACGGCCCATCGTCCGCGCGGGGAGGCCTGTTGCCGCATAGCCATCGAGGTCGACCGGTGCTTCGCTCACGCGATGCCCCCGGTCTCCGGCGCCGGCGAGTTGCGCGGTCAGCTCGGCGATCTGTGCTGCTGCAATGGGCTCCCCGGACGGCACTGGGACCTCCACCCCAGCGAGCAGCAGTTCCAGCACGGTGAGCGTGTGATGGCTGACGCCGCGGTGGCGATCCCGCGGATCGGCTTCCGAGAGGCGCGGCGAGAGCAGGGTCGGCATGCCGAGGGCGAGTGCCGCGTGAGCTGTGTCGAGCGCCGCGATCCCCCCGTGCCCCAGCCGCGTCTCCGAGCCGATGATCCCCGGTCCCGGGCCGGCGATCGCCGCAGCCCAGCCGAGCCGGTGGGCGGCGGCGTCCAGCGCGCCGGCTACCGAGAGCGCCTCATGCCCTCCGCCGTACGCGGGGGCGGCCGTGACGTGGTCGCAGAGCAGGCCCCGCTCGCGCAGCTCCGCCACGTCGCGGCAGAGCGACCCGGGGAGCGCGCCACCCGCCGTCTGCACGTAGCCGACCTTCAAGCCTGGCGCAGCCTGAGCCGCCGCCCAAGCCGCCGGCGCCAGATGCCCGTGCAGCGGTAGGACGAGGACCGGAATCGGCGCGGCGGATTGCCCTTCCCCCCGCCGCCCCGGCTCCTCCTCGCACGGCTCCTCCTCACTGAACGGACGCTCAACCGGCTCCACCGGGTGCTGAAGGGAGGTGTAGTTGAGCTTCATCACGTGCTCGCCGCCTCCCCCACCCCCCTCCAGACCCCGGGTGAGGTTCATGTGGATGACGTCGAAGCCCCCCGAGCCAAGTCCGAGATCGAGCGCCTCGACGTTGACGACCACCTCGTCGCCCTCGCGCATCTCACCCAGCAGCGCGGTGTCGGCCCAAGCGGCTCTCCTCTCGGAATCGACATCGACCGTCAGCGGGTCCTCGCTGACGACGACACCGCGGCGCAGCTTGAGCCGCCCGCTCACCCTGCGCCCGCCGCGGGTGGCTGCCCGCCCCCGCCGGCCGCCGCCTCCTCGACGATCCGCTCGCAGACATCGAGCATCGCGTCGAGACTGCTCGCCGGGACGCTCTCGTCCGGGGTGTGGTTCGCGTCGGTGCCGTTGGCGAGCAGCACGCAGTCGAATCCGGCGGCGATCAGGGCGTTGGCGTCGCTGCCTCCGCCGGTTGACGTTCGCCGCGGCTCGAGGCCTGCGCGGCGCAGGCCCTCCTCGGCGAGCGCCAGCGATGGCGATGTCGTCGCCACCTCGTAGCCGCGGAAGAGCTCCTCGACCCGCACGTCGACATCGCAGCCGTGCTCGCTGGCGCCCCAGGCGCAGGCCTCCGTCAGCTCGCCCGCCACCTCGGCGGCCCGGTCGGCATCCAGGCTGCGCGCCTCGGCGACGATCCGGCAGTGCCCCGGCACGACGTTTCCGGAGGTGCCGCCGCCGATCACTCCGACGTTTGCCGTGGTCGTCTCATCGATCCTTCCCAGCTCCATTCGCGATATCGCCGCAGCCGCGGCGGCGATCGCGTTACTCCCGTCCTCGGGGCGAATTCCGGCGTGCGCCTCGACACCCGCGAAGTCCGCGATCACCTGCTGCTGGGTGGGGGAGT
Organism: uncultured Solirubrobacterales bacterium; assembly: GCA_963707965.1. Taxonomy (GTDB): domain Bacteria; phylum Actinomycetota; class Thermoleophilia; order Solirubrobacterales; family 70-9; genus VRUE01. The sequence continues at coordinate 614,786 of CAVPRR010000004.1, read as the reverse complement.
TGACGATCACCTCGCCGATCGGACTCGCGTGGTCGAGGACGAAGCCGCGATCCGCCCGCAGCGCCCCGGCGTCGAACGCCTTCGCGCCCCGTAGTCCCTGCTCCTCGGCGACGGTCAGCAGCAGCTCGATCCCAACCGCCGGGGCCTCCTTGGCGTGCCGCGCTAGCAGCTCCATGAACACCGCCACGGCCGCCTTGTTGTCGGCCCCGAGGATGGTCTCGCCATCGCTGCGAAAGACCCCTTCGTCGTTCACCACCTCGATCTGCCCGTCGTGGGGCACGGTGTCGATGTGGGCACAGAACATGACCCAGCTGTCGCTCTGCCCGGGCAGCCGGGCGAGGATGTTCCCCGCCCCGGCTTCGGCGCGCCCGGCAGAGTCGTCCTCACTCACCTCCGCGCCGATGGCCCGCAGCTCGGCCAGGATCGTGTCGGCAACCTCGCGCTCCTCGCCGGTCGGGCTGCGAATCTCGCACAGCCGGGTGAACGTTTCGTACAGCCGTGAGCTCCCCTCCATGAGGGGACAGCCTAGAGGCTTGATGTGGGTTATCCACGCACGTGGATGACACCGCGGACCGTCGCTGGATCGCCACCCACGGGCTCGCGGGTAGCGCGCGACTACCCACTTCGCCCGCGTGCGGCGCCAAGCTCGGTCTGCGGCGCCCCACACACCCGCGTAACCCACATCAAGCCTCTAGATGCAAGACCCGGCAACGTCGCTGGAGCCACACCCATCATGCGATGCGTTCGCCTTTACTGGCGCTGACCGCCAGTAAAGGCGAACGCACCCGGTCCATCAGAGCCATCGCGGGCGCGGGGGCTCAGCCGGGGTTGGGTTCGCGGGCGCGGGGTCAGACCGGGTTGGGTTCGCGGGCGGGGGCGGGGGGTCAGACCGGGTTGGGTTCGCGGGCGCGGGAGGTCAGCCCGAGTTGCGAACGCCGATGTCGCGCCCCTCGAGCTCTTCGGGCTCGGGCAGCTCGGCGCCGTCCGCCGGGCGCTCGCCCGCGTGGCGCGCAGCCGCCCCGACGAACTCGCGGAACAGTGGCTCGGGCCGGTTGGGCCGGGAGTTGAACTCGGGGTGGAACTGGGAGGCCACGAAGAACGGGTGGTCGGGCAGCTCGATCATCTCCACCAGCCGCTCGTCGGGCGAGGTGCCGCCACAGACAAGGCCCTCGTCTTCGAGGCGGCGTCGCAGCTGGTTGTTCACCTCATAGCGATGGCGGTGGCGCTTGTAGATGACCGCCTCACCGAAGATCTCTCGAGCCCGCGACCCCTCGTGCAGCTTGACCGGGTCGGCACCGAGCCGCATCGTGCCCCCCATCTCCGACACCTCCTTCTGCTCCGGCAGCAGGTCTACCACCGGGAACGGCGTCTCGGGGTCGAACTCGGCCGAGTTGGCGCCGTCCATCCCCGCCACCGTGCGGGCAAACTCGACCACCGCGATCTGCATCCCCAGGCAGATCCCGAGGAACGGGATCGAGCGCTCCCGCGCGATCCGCGCCGCCGATACCTTGCCCTCGATGCCGCGCTCGCCGAAGCCACCCGGAATCAGCACGCCGTCAGCGCCTTCCAGCTTCTCGGGGTCGAAGTTCTCGGAGTCGACCAGCTCGACGTCGACCTCCACCCCGTGGTGGAACCCGCCGTGGACAAGGGCCTCGATCACCGACTTGTAGGCGTCGGCAAGCTGTACGTACTTGCCGACCAGGGCGATCCGCACCTTGCCCTCGGATGCGTCGGCGCGGCGCACCATCGCCTCCCACTCGGCGAGATCAGGGGGCGGCGCCTCCATCCCAAAGTGATCGAGCACCAGGTCATCGACGCCCTCGGCCCTGAAGACCAACGGCACCTTGTAGATGTTGTCGACGTCGTGGGCGGAGATCACCGCGTCGGTCGGGAGGCTGGCGAAGAGGGCGATCTTGCTGCGGATCTCGCGGTCCAACCTGCCCTCGGAACGGCAGACCAGGGCATGAGGCTGAATCCCGATCCGGCGCAGCTCGTTCACCGAGTGCTGGGTCGGCTTCGTCTTCAGCTCCCCCGCGTGGCCCACATACGGGACCAGCGTGAGGTGGACGAACATGCTCCGTTTCGGGCCGAGATCGGTGTAGAGCTGGCGGATTGCCTCGAGGAACGGCAGCGACTCGATGTCGCCGACCGTGCCACCGATCTCGGTGAGGACGAAGTCGACGGACTGCGACTCGGCGACGATCAGGATCCGGTTCTTGATCTCGTCGGTGATGTGGGGGATCACCTGCACCGTGGCGCCGAGGTAATCGCCGCGCCGCTCGCGCTTGATCACCGAGTTGTAGACGGCGCCGGCGGTGACGTTTGAGGCTCGCGAGGTGTTCTCGTCGGTGAAGCGCTCGTAGTGGCCGAGGTCGAGGTCGGTCTCCGCCCCGTCCTCGGTGACGAACACCTCGCCGTGCTGGAACGGGCTCATCGTCCCCGGGTCGACGTTGATGTAGGGGTCGAACTTCTGCAGCTGGACGCGGAAGCCGCGGGAGACGAGGAGGCGACCGATCGAAGCCGCGGCGATGCCCTTGCCGAGAGCCGAGACCACTCCGCCAGTGACGAAGATGAAGCGAGTGTCTCCTTTGTTAGCCCGATTCATGCTCTGCCGAGCGAGTCTAACCAGCGCAGTGGCGGAACTGTTTCGATCGCCGCCGAGATCGAGCGCCGCTCACCGTAGATCGTCAGTGCGGCGACGGCCGCAAGCGCGATCAGGCGCCCGGTTCCGCCCAGTGTCGTCAGCAGCCAGACAGCGGCGATCGCCCCGACCAGATTCGAGCCGGTGTCGCCGAGCATCGCCCGCTCGCGCAGCGTGAACCACGCCCCGACCAGGACCGGCCCGGCGAAGATCCCGAGCAGCTCGAGCGGCGCGATCGTCCAGGCCCCAAGGCAGAGGCCCGCACCGAGCAGCGCCATCCCCTTCTCCGCCCGCCCCGGGCGGAGGTCGAGCAGGTTGAAGGCGTTGGTGGCGAGGATCAGCAGCGCCACGTCGGCCAGGTAGCGCCACGATTCCAGGCCGCGACCGGAGACCACATAGGCGGCGAGGGCCAGCGCGCCGATCGCCTTGATCGCCCCCGTGGAGAGCCGCCCTTCGCGCAGGGCCCGCGCGTGACCGCGCCACCCGCGCGGCGTGCCGGCGGCCTCGCCCTGCCCCAGCGAGTCGTCGAGGAAGCCCAGGAAGGCGACGCCGATCACGTACGGCAGCCAGCGGCGCAGCTCGGGGTCGAGCAGGTCGAGGTCGGCGCGGTCATCGAGAAAGGCAAGCGGGGCGAGCGCGACAAGCGCCGCCGTGGCGAGCACGGCGCCCAGCGGGAAGGCGAGCACGGCCCCGCGGTAGTTCTCGCGCACCAGCCCCGCGTCGCGAAGGCCGCGCACGCCAGCCGGGACCACGGCCAGCGCAACGGCGACCGCAACGGGGAAGCCGATCCAGGTCACGGACTCGGTCATCTACCGGTGCGGTGCCAGCAGATCCGGAAGCAGGCGGTCGGCGCTCCCCTTGATGCCAAAGCTGCCCTCCGCGCCGAGCAGCGCGAAGACCGTCGCCAGCTTTCCGGCGACCAGGTCCACGTCATCGACGCTGGAGAGATCGTTGCCCTGGAAGAACGAGATCGACGAGGGTTCGGCGCCCGAGCTCTCCACCCCGACGGAGGGCGTCCGGGTCGCCGTCATGCCACTCGCCACCGCGGACTCGAGCCGTCCGGCGGTGGCGCGCTGCACCGCTCCCATGTCCTGCGGCTGGTTGCGAACGACGACCACTCCGTCAAGCGCTCCGAAGTTGCCGCTCGCACGGGAGAAGAGATGGCTGCGCACCAGCTCCACCAGCGTCCCGCCCCGGACCAGCTGCCGCCCCACCCCCACCCCAAAGGCGGTCTGCAAGTCGGGGTTGCGGGCGATGTCGGCGAAGCGAGTCTTCCCTAGATCGCCGGCGAGAGCGCGGGTATCGACCGGCTCACTTACCACTCCGACCCCCACCAGCCGTGCCCCGGTCGGCCCCAGCGCGGCCTCGATCGCCCCCGAGACGTCACCCGGAAGGTCGCCCAGGGCAAGCAGTCCGATCCGTCGCCCCCGCAGCTGGTCGCGGACGAGTGCCGGGTAGACGCGGCTGGAGAACTCGTTGGCCCGCCCCAGTTCGCCGCTCAGCTGGTCGGCGTGTTCGCGCGCGTCCTTGAGGTTCCCGGTGAGGCTTTGCTCGAGGTCCTTGCGCGTGTTGGTCAGCGCGTCCCCCCCGAACTCGGCGCCGATCAGGATCCCGATCGCCAGGGCGAGGAACACGGCGATCAACGATGTCGCGTGGTAGCGCGCGCTGTAACCCATCCGCGGGGGAAGGCTAGATGGTCCGCGCCTGCCGCTACAGGCCGAGCCAGATCTTCAACTTCAGCCAGATCAGCTGCGCCAGGTCGCTGAGCGCGGGCGAGGTGATGACGACGATCGCCAGCAGGACTGCGAAGGCGGCGAGAAAGAGCACGGTCGGGCCGAAGCCCGAGCCGGGGTTGTAGAGGCGGCTCACGCCCTTGGCGTCGACCAGCCTGTCTCCGATCCGCAGCCGCGTCAGGAATGTCGAGGACATGCCCCCACGGTTGCGATCGAGGAACTCGATCAGGTTGAAGTGAGCTCCAACGCTGACGATCAGGTCGGCGCCTTTCTCGTAGGCCATCAGCATCGCCACGTCCTCACTCGTCCCTGCGGCCGGGACGAGCGTGTGATCGAGCGCCATCCCAAGCAGCCGGTCGCGCCCGGGCGCCCTCCCGTCCGGATAGGCGTGGACGATCAGCTCCGCACCGCAGCGCAGGGCCGCGTCGCTGGCCGAGTCCATGTCGCCGAGGATCACGTCGGGCTTAAGGCCCGCGGCCAACGCCCCGTCGGCCCCGCCGTCGACCGCCACCACCACCGGGCGCACGTCGCGGATGTAGGCCCGCAGCGCCTTCAGGTCGCCACGATGGTGCTCGCCCCGAACAACGATCAGCACATGACGATCGCGGAACGACGTCCTGGTGGACGGGAACTCGACGCTGCCGGTGAGGAGGTCGGTCTCCTGCCGGACATGGGCAATCGTGTTCTCGACGAATTCGACGAGCGCCTCATCGACTCGCCCGCGCTGCTCCTCGAAGCGGCGCTCCAGCTCGGCGACGTCCAGAACCTGCCCGTGGAGGACCTCCTGCCCACCCATGCTCACCGCGCCGCCCGCCAGCGTAACCGCGTCGCCATCGTGCAGCAGCTCGAAGGGATCGCCGTCGGATAGATCGACGAGGGCGATCCCGGCCCGGGCAAGGAGCAGCGGCCCGGCGTTGGGATAGCGGCCGTCGGAGGACTCCGAGGCATTCAGCACCGCCCGCACACCCGTGGCTATCAGCTCCTCGGCCGCGATCCGGTCGATGTTGGTGTGGTCGACCACCGCGATGTCGCCGGGGCGAAGATGCTTGACCAGGTCCTTGGTCCGGCGGCCGAGCCTCGCCGTCCCGTGGATTGCCCCGCCGTCGGGCGCTCCGTTGCGGCGCGATAGCAGCGCAGGGAAGCGACGGCGACTGGCAGTAGCCACGGCGCCAGGTTAGCCGCTCTGGGAAGCGGAGAGGAGAACTTCAGGCGGCGGCGAGCAGCTCACGCGCGTGGCGGGTCGCCGCCTCATCGGAGCTCCTGCCACCCAGCATGCGGCGGATCTCCTCGACCACACCCTCGCCATCGAGGCGCTGCACGGTCGCGGTGGCCGTCTTGCCCGCAACGTCCTTCTCCAGCCGGAAATGAGTCGTGGCCAGCGAGGCGACCTGGGGCAGGTGGGTGATGCAGATGACCTGGCGGCTGTCCCCCAGCGCTCGGAGGCGCTCGCCGACCACGCGGGCGGTGTTGCCGCCGATCCCGGCGTCGATCTCGTCGAAGACGAGCGTGCCGGCGCCCGCTCCCGCGCCGAGGCCCGTCAACGCCAGCATCACCCGAGAGAGCTCCCCACCCGAGGCGGCATCGCGCAGTGGCGCCGGGTCGATTCCCGGGTTCGGCGAGAGCCGCAGCTCGACAGCCTCCCGGCCGTTCGGGCCGAAGCCGTCGGGGTGCGGCTCCAGGATGACCTCGAGCGTGGCCCCGGGCATCGCCAGCTGCTCCAGCTCCTCGGCGACCCTCTCGCGCAGCGAGCCCGCCGCGGCGGTGCGGCCCTTGCTCAACCGCGCACCCAGCTTCTTCCGCTGGGCTTCCGCCTCCGTCAGGGCGGTCTCCGCCTCCGCACCACGCTCCTCGGCCCTCTCGAGGCGCTCGACCTCAGCTCGGCAGCGATCCGCATGGGCAAGCACCGACTCGACACTGCCTCCGTGCTTGCGCATCAGCCTGTCGATCGCGTCGAGCCGCTCCTCAACAGCCGCCAGCCGGTCCGGATCCGCCTGGATCCCGTCGAGGTAGTCGCGCAACTCGCTCGCGACATCGCCCAGCTCGACCGCAAGGGCGCCGAGGCGCTCGGAGATCGCATCCAGCTCACGATCGACGCCGGCCACACTTCCCAGCTGCGCCTCGGCCTGGCCGATCGCACTCACCGCGCCGCCGCCGTCCTCCTCGACGCCGGCGGCGCTTGCATGGGCGCCAATCGCCGCTTCGCGCAGTCCCTCCGCGTGGCGCAGCCGCTCCCGCTCGGCCGACAGCTCCTCCGCCTCGGCGGGGTCGGGAGCGACCTCCTCGATCTCCGACAGCTCAAAGCGGTGGAGATCGAGGTCCCGCTCCCGGGAGCCGTCCCGCTCGCGCAGCTCGGCCAGCTCAGCCTCCAGCCGCACACAGTCGCGATGCGCCTCGCGGTAGCGCTGGCGCAGCTCCAAATGCTTGTCGCCCGCGAACCCGTCGAGCACCTCGGCCTGGGCCGAGGAGATCGTCAGCTTGCGGTGCTCGTGCTGTCCGTAGAAGGCAAGCAGCCGCCCACCGAGAAGCTTCAGGTCCGCCGCGGATGCCGCACGGCCGGCGACGAAGGCCGTCGTCCGCCCGGTTGTGGAGACGCGGCGCCCCAGCACGATCTCCTCCGCCCCCTCGGGAAGGCGCTCGGCGAGCTCCCGCATCTCGGGCTCGGCAAGCAGCGCCGCCGGCAGGTCGAACACGCCCTCCACCCAGGCCTCCTCGGCGCCGGGGCGCACGATCTGCGCCCGCGCCCTGCCGCCCATCAGCAGGTCGAGCGAGTGCGCCAGGATCGTCTTTCCGGCTCCCGTCTCGCCGGTGATCGCGTTCAGTCCCCCGCCCAGCCGCAGCTCCGCCCGCTCGATCAGGAGCAGGTTCTCTATCCGCAGCTCTCGCAGCACGCACCCTTACTAGCAACGGGGGCGGACCGACTCTCCCCCCTGTGGCGAGATCAGTGGATTCAGGCGTAGAGCCTCTATATGGCAGCGGGCTCAGCCGCGGCGCCGGTCGGCTGGACGAAGTCGCGCGAGCGGACGAGGGCGAAACCAAGGACGGCTGAGGCGAAACAGATGACCGCGCCAATCAGAAGGATCTCGTTGAGGCCGCTGACGAAGGCAACCTTGGCGGCGTGGACGGCCTCGGCCCGGTGGGCCGGCGGGACGAGCGCCGTCACAGCGCGGGAACCGCCGGAGGAGACAGCTTCGGCGAGGCCATGCGAAGCATCCGGCAGCAGCGCCGACAGCTTGGAATCGACCCGCGACTGGAAGATCGCGCCGAGCGTTGCGACGCCGGTTGCAATCCCAACCTGGCGGAAGCTGGTGTTGATCCCCGAGCCCATCCCGGCTTTCTCGACCGGGACAACGCCGATCGCCGCCTGGCCGATGCCGGGGTTGGCGATGCCTATCCCGGCCCCGGCGACGAGAAAGCCCGGCAGCAGCGCCGAGAGCGGTGAGTCGATGTCGATTCCGTGCATCAGAAACAGGCCGAGGCCCACCGCCCCGAGGCCGACGCCCAGCAGCACCCGGATCGGGATGCGGTGGGAGAGGATGCCGGCGATCGGCGAGGCGACAAACGAGAGGACCGTCATCGGAAGCAGGCGGAGGCCGGTCTCCAGCGGTGAGAGTCCCGTGACGCCCTGCATATAGATGGTCAGGTAGAGAATCATCGAGAACATCCCCGCCGAGAGGCCGAAGGCGACGGCGGAGACCCCGTTGAAGGCAGGCCGTCGGAACAGGCCGAGGTCCAGCATCGGGTGGTTGCTGCGTGTCTCCACCGCGACGAAGGCGACCAGCAGCGCCGCCGAACCGGCCAGGGAGGCGACGATCGCACCGCTGCCCCAGCCCTCGGCGTTACCGCGGATGAGGCTGAAGATCAGCAGGAAGAGACCGAGCGAGAAGGTGGCAAGCCCGGGCAGGTCGATCGGCGCCGGGTCCTGGGCGGCGACGTTGGCGAGCCGCAGCTCCGTCAGCGCGATCGCGACGACACCGATCGGGACGTTGATGAAGAAGATCCATTCCCAGCCGAGGTGCTCGGTGACCAGGCCTCCGACCAGAGGCCCGACCGCCACCGCGCCGCCGATGGTCGCTCCCCAGACGCCGAAGGCCGTCGCTCGCTCCTTCCCCTGGAACTCCTGGCCGATCAGCGCCAGCGAGGTGGCGAACATCGCTGCGCCGCCAATGCCCTGCAACCCGCGGGCGAGGTTGAGCAGCGTCGGATCACCTGCAAATCCACACAGAAACGAGGCGAGCGTGAAGACGCCAAATCCGATCGAGAAGACGCGCCTCCGACCGAGCCTGTCGCCCAGTGAGCCGGCGGTGAGCAGGAAGGCCGCGAGGGTCAACGCGTAGGCGTCGATCACCCACTGCAGGCTGGAGAGACTCGCGTCGAGGTCGCGCTGGATGTCGGGCAGCGCCACGTTTACGACCGTGATGTCCAGCAGCAGCATGAACGTCGCGATCGTGATCAGGACGAGGGTCCACCACTTGCGCGCCATGGGCGCAAACCCTAGAGAGGCAGCCCCGCCGGCCCGCCGCATCGCTACATCGGGCGTTCTCCACCAAAGGGCGAACCTGATGCACCTCAGACGGCGACGTGCCCGTTAGACCGCGAGGTGCCCGAACTTCTCCCGGATGCGCTGGTAGAAGCTCGTCCCCGGAAGCTGGGCGAGTCTCCCTACGCCGTCGGCGAAGCGAACCTCGAGCTCCCCGCCCGGGGCCAGGGTGCCGACGTGCTCACCGTCGACCGCCACGTCGACCGGCTCGCGGCCGGCGGCGTTGCCCACGTGCAGGACGTCGCTTGGCGCCACGACCAGGGCGCGGGCGGTCAACGAGTGCGGTGAGATATAGCTGACCACGTACCCCTTCACTCCCCATGCCAGAATCGGGCCTTGGTTGGCGAGGTTGTAGCCGGTCGAGCCCACCGGGGTGGCGGCGACGAGGCCGTCGCAGCGGACGTGACCGACCTCCTCGCCGGCGATCTTGTAGCTGAGCTCGGCCACCCGATCGTGGGGGCGGCGGATGAAGCCGACATCGTTCAGCCCGACCCGCTGCTTGCCGTCGAGCTCGACCTCGAGGCCGGGCACGTCGACGGTCTCGGTCTCCCCGGCGAGCGCCCTGCGAATGCCCTGCTCGGCCTCGTCGCGCTCCACCGCGGCGAGGAAGCCCACCGTGCCGAAGTTGACGCCGAAGACCGGGACGCCGGTGCGCGCAAAATGGCGCAGCGCGTAGAGAATCGACCCGTCGCCGCCGAGCACGACGCAGAGAGAGACGTCACGGGGAAGCGGGTCAGCCGCCTCGATTCCAGCGGCCGCGTCGCCGTGCTTGGCGATCTCCCCGGGGGTGGCGACGACCCGCCAGCCGGCCTCGCCGGCCTCTGCGACGACCTGCCTCACGGCGTCCGTTGCCGCGGGTGGGTGCGAGTGGGTGATCAGCGCAGCGACGCGCTCAGCCATGGCCTGCCCCGTGCGCCAGTGGCGAGTCCGCATCGGACAGCGGTGGAAGGCCACCAGAGGTCATGCGGAACCTTTCCCCGCTCCCGCGCGTCCACCTCCTCACGGGTCCACCTCCTGAATCCTCGTCTCGAGGTCGGCGACGCCCTCGCCCTCTCCCCCGCACCAGATGAAGGTCTCCCGGTTGCCCTTCGGCCCCGGCAGCTGAGAGGAAGCGATCCCCCTGACGGGGAGACCGAGATCGCGAACCGCCAACGCAACTTTGAGAATCGCCTCGCGGCGATCGGCCGCGTCGCGAACGACGCCCCTTCCGACCCGCTCGCGGGCCAGCTCGAACTGGGGCTTGACCATCGCCAGCACCTCGCCGCCCGGGGCCAGGCAGCGGCGGACCGCCGGCAGGACCTTGGTCAACGAGATGAAGGAGACGTCGACGGCGACGAGCTCGGGCGGGAAGGGAAGGTCATCGGGCGCCAGCTCGCGGGCGTTGTGCCGCTCGATGACGGTGACGCGGGGGTCCTCGCGGAGTCGCACGTCGATCTGCCCGTGGGCAACGTCGAGCGCGGCGACCCGAGCGGCGCCGCGCTGCAGGAGACAGTCGGTGAAGCCCCCGGTTGAGGCGCCGACGTCGAGGCAGTCGCGCCCGGAGACATCGAGGCCGAGCGCGTCAAGCGCGTTGTCGAGCTTGATCCCGCCGCGCGAGACGAAGCGCGGTCCCTCCTTCACCAGAAGCTCGGCCTCTGGCTCGACCAGTTGGCTCGGCCGCAGCGCGACCGGCCCGTCCTCGCCGACCCGCACCTCCCCGGCCCGCACCGCGGTGGCGGCTGCCGAGCGGGACGGAAACAGGCCGCGCTCCGCCAGCACCGTGTCTATCCGCGCCTTGGTCACGGCTGCAACGGTACCGCCGCTACCGTGATTCGCCCCTCCCTGCCCCGGCGAATGTTTAGCTGCCCTTGCAGGATGTTTACCTGAACCTCAGAATTGGGTAGAAGAATCGGCTGGCCAGTTTGGGGTTGCTCGAAGGGGCCGCCTCTGTGACCCGACTCACACACAAGACGCACGTATGTTCGTATGCTGCTCAAGGATTCGTAAGAGGCAACCGATGAAAGGCATTACAACGATCTTCTTGGCTGGACCCGGTACCGCCCATATGGCGCTTTACCGCGCCCGCGGCACATAAAGGGCCCACCTACCTCCCACGGATCCACATATATAGAGATACATATCTCTCCTCCCTGTAGTAACCCCAGAAGCGCCCCGCCTCCCCGGCGGGGCGTTTTCTGTTGAGGGCCGCTCTGCAGGGCCGTTTTCCGGATTCTTGAGTTCCCTCCGTCGGGCTCTTCGAATCTGCCGACTTCTCTGGCGCACCACTGGCGCACCAGTCAGACAAACGCCTGCGATTCCTTGCTGGGCCAGCGAGCCTCGACGCTCCGGGCCAGAGCACTGCCTGCGGAGTCCATTAGGGCAGCCGCCTCGGCAGCGAGTGGGTTAAGTGCTTCTCCGCGGGGTGCTCTAGCCTGCAATCCCCGAGGAAGAGAACATGGAAGAGATGAGCGGTGTTGAACCACCACACTTCGAGATCGGCCAGGCGGTCCTGGTCGACCAGGGCCTCCCCGGCGAGATCACGGCCGTCGAGCGGGGATTGGCTCCAAGTGTCATGGGCGAACCCCCGAAGGCCACGTGGCTCTACACCGTCAAACCCGAAGACGGCAGCAGCCAGCAGACCGATGTCCCGGAGTACAACGTGGTGGACCGGGCAACTTGGTTCAAACAAGGCGACGGCTGAGCAGCGCCTGGCACGCCTGACCGCAGACAGCGGGCGGGCCGGATTCTGGATCGTGCGGCGCCTGACAGTCACAATCGCCAGCTAGGCCACCGCCTCAATCTGCCTGTAGCGCAGGTGGCGCGGCTTGGCAGCTAGCGAGGCGGCTCGGCCGGCCGGACGCCGATGAGAAGCGCCATCTCAAGCCACTTCCAGTAGCAGTCGACGTCGCCGAAGCCGATTTCGCGCAGCCACCCGAGCTGTGTCTCGACATCGAGCAGGCGGTCGGACGGGTCCTCGTTCTCAAGTGGCTCGACAATCGCCGCGAAGAAGGCAACGTGGAGACGATGGGTTGGCGACGCCACATGCTCGAAGTTCGCGAAGACTCCCGCCGGGTTCGAGCAGATCGAAGATTTCGCCGTAGAGCGAGCGCTTCCGCTCGTGCTTGAGATGGTGGATGGCAAACGACGAAACGACGGCATCGAAGCGCCCAAAGGTGGGCAGCGGGTCCGAGAGGTCATGCTCGACGAGCTCGATGCGCTCGTCATTGGAGAAGCGCTTGCCTGCCTCCGCGAGCATCAGCTCGGAGAAGTCCAAACCCACACCGATCAGCTCCGGGACGGTCAGCCTCGAGAAGAGCGAGCAGGCGGCCGTCGCCCGTGCCGAGGTCAAGGATGCGACGGGCGTCCGCGGGGGACCTGCTCGCGCAGAACGCCCTCCCCCTCTGCGCGGTGCGGGAACTCATCCGCGCGACCGAGATAGCGACTGCACTTTCTGCTGGTCGGCGTCCACTCCTCTCCAGGCATGCCTTCCATTATCGAGTTCGTTGCTTGGAGACGGTGGTCACCTTCTGGCGAGCTGAGCACTGCCGGCGTGGCCTCGGCACCTGAGGTCAACATGACGGCACCGAGAGGGTTCGAGGTGACATCCCGTACCGGGGCAGCTGAGGCGAGGGGGCAGTTGAGGCGATGGGCCAGACGGCCCCTTCGGTGAACACATGAGCCCCATTGCAGCGGATACCAAGGCCGTGCTTCTCATGGCCGCTGTGATGTTCCTCTGGGCGTTGCTGCTGGGCGTCTGGAAGTACCGCCAAATCCTCGAGTCCGAGGAGAGCCGCGCCCATCCCTACGTGGACATTGCCCACCGAGCGGCGCTGCTCTACAGCTTCGCCCTGCTCCTCGTTGCCACGTTCGTTGAGCTGAGCGGTTGGAGCACGCTTGTGAACCTGCTGGCCGCGGGCGCGATGGCCTTCTACTTCTTTGCCGCGGTCGGCGGCTACGCAGTGCACGGCTGGCGGCGTGATACGGACAACCAGTTCCACGACCCGATCGCCGGGATGCACGCCTTCATGGTCGCCTTGATCGTCGCCGAGATCGGGGGCTGGTTGATCCTGGTGGCGGGCTTCCTCCAGAAGCAGATCTTCTGAGCCTGGCAAGCGCCGTCGAGTTCCGCGTCGCCGCAGGTACGAGCATGGGACGCTCTCCCATGCCGCGTCGTCTTGGTTGAGTGAGCGCGTTGCGGGACGCACAGGCGAGCCTCGATCTCGAGCCTGAGACGAAAGCCCCACTGTCAGTGCAGGAGCAGATCCACGAGTGGTCGACGCAACTGCCGCTGTGGCAGCGCGATCTTCTTCGGCGTCTCACCAAGGGGCCGCTCGCCCACGATGACGAGGACGACGTCCTGCGGATCCTGCTCGATGCAGCCGATGCGCCCACCGCGGAGCCGCTCGAGCGAGCCGACCTTCCCGCGGAGGAGGCCGAGACCGGCCCGGTGGAGCTGCGGGAGATCCGCGACATCCAGAACGTCAACCTGCTGGCGGAGGGGCAGACCCTTCGCTTCGAGCCCGGGATCAACGTCGTCTTCGGGGCCACCGGCGCGGGAAAGAGCGGCTACGGGCGCCTGCTGCGGCGACTGTGCCGGCCATCCGACAGCGCCGAGGTCCTGCGCAGCGCCTTTGACGCAAGTGCCGCCGGGAAACCGCAAACGGCGCTCGTGCAGATTGCTGTTGGCGACGATCTGCGCGAGATCGCCGTCGACCTGGCGAAGGAGCCCGACCGCGTCCTGTCCGGGCTGGCGATCTTCGACGCCGCGCGTGCCCCCACGTATCTGTCGAAGCCAAGCGTGATTGAGCATGTCCCCGAGTCGCTCCTGCTCCTGCGGCGGCTGGCGGAAACACAGGAAGCGCTGCAGGTCCGCCTCAAGGAGCAGATCGCCGCGCTTCAGGACGAGCTGCCCGCCGCAGAGATCAGGCCCACAACGCCGGCTGGCCAGCTCCTGGAGACGATCACGGCCGAGACCGACCTGGCCGAGCTGGAGAAACGTGCTGCGCTGGGCGATGACGAGCGGGCTGAGATGAAGAAGCTCGAGGCGGCGTTGATGGCGCTTCAGTCCGACGACAGCCGTCGGTGGGAAAAGGCTGCGCGAGCGCGAGCGCAGGCCGCGGAAAAGGTTGCGGATGAGTTGGAGCGCGCCACAGAGAAGGTCACCGACGAGCGAATCGCGGCGATCGCGGACCTGCGAAAGGGCCTCGAAGCGGCAACGACTGCCGAGCGCTCATTGGCGACCGATGCCTTCTCTGGGCAGGCCTATCCCGGCACCGGACAGGCTCCCTGGCGAGAGATGTGGGAGGCGGCGAGGCGCTTCGTTGAGGCCGAGGACGGTGCCTTCCCCGGCGAGGATCCCGACACGGCGTGCCCGCTCTGTCAGCAGAGCCTCACCGAGGAGGCCCGCACGCGCATGGCCAAGCTCGCGGAGTTTGCGAAAAGCGACCTTCGCGAGAAGATCGCCGCCCTCACGAAGGACCTCTCGCATGCGATGAACGAGCTTCCAAACCTTGCTGTGATCGGCGCTCTCGTCGAGGTGTCTCTCTCTGAGGCGCCCGACGAGGTCGCCACAGCCGCCGAGGAGGCCGTGGACGCCCTCACAGCGCGCGCCGAGCTTGCCCTACGTCTCGCGGAGAGCTCATCGGCGGAGCGGGAACTGGGGCCGCGGATCCCGCCCACCGTGCGGATTCGAACCTACGCCAACGAGCAACTCCTGGCCGCGGAGACCCAGGCCGGGCTTCGGGACGAGGCTGCACAGCAGGAGCTGATCGACCGATGCGCCGAGCTGCGCGGGCGAAGGGAACTTGCGTCCATCCTGCCTGAGATCTCCGAGCACATCGCCGGCCTGGTGAAGATTGACCGCTACAAGAAGGCCGGTGTCGAGCTCAGGACCGTGAAGATCAGCACTCAGCTGCGCAAGCTCCAGGAGGGTGTCCTCACCGGTCGTTTGCGCACCGCCATCATCGAGGAGCTCACGGCTCTCGACCTGCTGGCCGCAGAGATCGACGTCACGGGGAAAGCAAAGGGCGGGCGAGCCGCGATCGAATTTGGCCTGAGGGGCTCAGCTGACGTGAAGGTCGGGGCGGTTCTGAGCGAGGGCGAGCAGAGAGCGGTTGCGCTCGCTCTCTTCTTCGCCGAAAGCTCTTTTGGCCGTGGCCGGAGCGCGATTGTCTTGGACGACCCCGCTGCATTGCTCGACCGCGAGCGATGCGAGCGCGTGGCAAGGCGCCTCGTCGAGGAAGCACAGCGGCGGCAGGTCATCGTCTTCACCCATGACTTCGCCTTCGTCCAGATGCTCCAGCGGGCGGCGGCGAGCGGCGGGCAGGAGCTGCACAGCCAGGCGCTTCGGAGGGCCTACGGCCGAGCGGGCATCCTCGGCGAGGTTCCCACCTCAGGCGAGGCAGCCGCAAGCTCCTAGCCCGAGGCCAGCGCAACTCGGATCGTGCTCATGCGCTGCGCGTGGCCTGTGCGAGGACCGCACCAATGAAATCGCCCTTGGCATCGGTGTAGGCCTCGCGGTCGTCCTCGAAGCGATCGGCGAGGCTGCGCTTGAGGGCCGCGTATTCGTTTGCGATCTTGGGGTCGGCGCGAAGGCAGTCGCGGAATGCCAACTCGTCGCGGTAGCGCTTGGATCCGGTTGGAACGAGGTGCAGGTGGTGCGTGCGCCGGCTGGGGTGCGGCTTGCAGAACCAGTGCATCTCGTCGTGAAGGTACGGCGCATACACGTAGTCGAGTCGCGCGAGCGGCTCGAAGCACGCCCCGGACTCCTCGAGGGAGCGAACCCCGGCGAGGATGTCGACGATCGGCTTGGCATCGAGGCCGGGCACCGCGGTGCTGCCGACGTGGTGGATGCCGCCGACGATCCAGGGCCCAATCGCCTCATCCAGGAGTGCGGCCTCCTCGGCGAAGAGCTCCGGCCAACGAGGGTCGTACACCACGACGCGGATCGGCTCGTCGCTGCTGGCGCACTCGCTCATACCTGGGGCTCGACGGTGACCGGGCAGCTGACGCTGTTGGCGATGAAGCAGCGCTCGTGCGCGCGGTGGTGCAGCGACTCGACCTGGGCGTCGTCAAGGTCGCGATCGAAGGCGACGCGGGGGCGCAGCACCACGCTGGTGAACCTGGTGCCGTCCATCGTTCCCTCCGCGCTGTCCTCGTATGAGGTCACCCGAACCCGTTCAGCTCTGGCCAGAGCCAGGAACCAGAGCATGTGACAGCTGGACAGCGAGGCGACAAGCATCTCCTCGGGGTCGGCCTTCTCGGGGTCGCCTCCGAACTCCGCCGCGCTGGAGCCGGAAAGCGTCTGGCCGGCGAGCTCGATCGTGTGGGCGCGCTCATCGCCCTCATCGGCATCCCACCTCACATGCGCGCGGTGGATGCTTCCCCCCGCCTCACTCACCTCTCTCACCCGGCCCACCTGCAATGTGCTCGGCCTTGCGGCGGTGGGCCTCGGCGGCGGTGAACTCGATCAGCTCGGAGTCCTCCAGCGCATCGGCGAGATGGCCGCCCCGGAGGTGGAAGGCCTCGCCCGCCCCGACAGCAAGCTCCTCCCCGCCGTCGGCGAATCGATACCTCAGTCGACCCCTGACGAGGTAGCACCAGTGCTCGCAGGGACACATGTCATCCGGCAGGCCGCGATAGAGCGGCGCCGAGTCGAAACCCGCCGAAATCAGGTGCCGAGCGCAGACCATCTCCCCCATCTCGAGCAGTTGGGACTCGAGCCCACCGATGCGGCTGACCTCTGCCGTCTCCCAGCGCATAGCGGCATCTTGTCAGGCGTCGAAACGGACGCATTTGGGACGCCTAGCCCTGGTGCTGCGGGCCGCCGCCAAGCCGGCGCAGCGCGTCGCCCTCCAGGCGCAGTATCCGCCACTGATCCAGCCGGGACGCCCCTAGCTCGTCATAGAAGCCCAGCGCGAGCTCGTTCCAATCGAGCGCGGACCACTCGAGGCGGACGCACCTGCGCTCGAGGGCGACTCCCGCGATGTGCGCGAGGAGATCGCGGCCAATTCCGCGGCCGCGCTGCTGCGGCTTGACGAAGAGGTCCTCAACCCACAGGCCCGGCCGGCACTCGAAGCTGGAAAAGGTGGCGAAGAAGATCCCGTAGCCGACCGCCCTCTCGTCGACTTCCGCAATGACAGCCTCCGCCACCCCGTCGTCGAACAGCGCTCCGGCGAGCAGATCCGCGTCACCCTTGACTGCGCCGGTGAGCTTCTCGTACTCGGCAAGCTCGCAGATCAGGCCAAACAGAAGTGCCGCGTCGTCTCTGACCGCCGGACGGATTCGCGCACCGGCATCGGGGCTGGCGTCCGACACGTCTCCCGTCACCTGGCTCTCCCCGCCGTCCACCGCTGCATGGCGAGCATCTTGTCAACGTTGCGGGCCAGGGCTGATCGACAGAGCGGCGTACACCTCCCGTGCTGGACGCCTCCTGTGCTATGAGTCGGCACTTGAGCCAGGTGACGATCCGCAGCGGCACCGTGGCCGACGTGGCGTCGGTGCTCGAGCTGTGGCGCGCCGCCGGAAGCCTCCCGACTGCAACAGACTCCGAGGCGGCTCTCGTCGGGCTGCTGGACAAGGACCCCGAGTCATTGCTCGTTGCGTCCGTCGATGAGGAGACCGTTGGATCGCTGATCGTCGGCTGGGACGGCTGGCGCGGCAGCTTCTACCGGCTCGCGGTCCACCCAACGTGGCGCCGCCAGGGCATCGCCAGAGCGCTGATCGGAGCCGGCGAAGACAGGTTGAGGGCGCTTGGCGTCATCAGGCTGACGGCGATCGTCGCCAGCGACGAGCATGCCGCAATGGCTCTCTGGCAGGCGGCCGGTTACGAGCGGCAGTCCGAGCGGAGCAGGTTCGTTCGCCTGCTGGTCGATTGACCGGATGGCGGGCGTGCTGCGCCAGATTGCGGCTCACCTCTGGGTCGCCGAGCAGCCGCTTCGCTACGCAGGCTTCGAGATGGGGCGAAGGATGGCGGTCGTCCAGTTGTCGGGCGATCGGCTGCTCGTCCACTCACCGGTCGAGCTGAGTCATCAGGTGCGCGACGAGCTGGACGACCTCGGCGAGGTGAGCTTCGTCGTACCGGCCAGCATTCTGCATGGCCACCTCCATATGGAGCAGTACCGGGAGGCCTACCCGCAGGCGAGGTTGTTTGGCGTCCCGGGCCTCGAGCGCAAGCACCCGGATCTGCGCTTCGACGGCGAGCTGGGAGCATCGCCCGAGCCCGCGTGGAGCGACGAGCTCGACCAAAAGCCCTTCGAGGGCCACCGCGTCGCGGGACGGGTCCTCAACGAGATCGAGTTCTTCCACCGCAAGACGCGGACGCTGATCGCGGGGGACCTGTGCTTCAACATCGGCCCGGACTGGCCGCTCGTGACCCGCCTTCTGGCGTGGGGCCCGCGGATGCGAAGGCGGCTCGGGCCGACGGTGGCGTTCCGGCTTGGGATTCGCGGCCGTCAGGCCGCGCGGCGTTCGGTCGAGCGCATCCTCGAGTGGGACTTCGACCGGATCCTTCCGGGCCACGGCGAGATCGTCGAGTCGGGAGCCAAGAACCGGTTCCGGCAGGACTTCGCCTGGCTCCTTGACTGACTGCCTTCGCTAGCTCCTTGACTGACTGCCTTCGCCGTCTCGCTGACTGACGACCCTCGCGGTTAGGCTGGGCGACCCTTGAGCGACACCGCCTCGACAGCAACGGAAACCCGGTCATGGCCGCGCCGGCATTGGCGGTGGCTACTCGTCGCTGGGATCGCGCTCCTCGTCATCCTCGGCACAGGTGCGGCGCTGAGCTGGCACTTCTCCTCGGCCGTGGTCGTACCCGATCACTCGGATTGGCCAGCCGACATCACCGTCGAGGACGTCTCCCCCGCCCGAATCGTCCTGTCGCGCTCCGAAGACACGCTGCGCCCCGGCGTGTATGGGATCGAATGGCAGGGCGGCCGGGCGATCGTCGGCGACGTGCTCAGCAGCGACGACGATCGGGTGACGCGGCAGCTGCGAGATGTGGATGGCTACCTGGTGCCCGGAATGAAGGTCGCCGTGGACCCACACGTCTATGCGGGAAGTCCACGCACGGCCCTCGGCCTGCCGTCGACCACGGTGGGAATCCCCGACGAACTCGGGCCGATGCCCGCCTGGCGGGTTGGGGGCCGCTCCGACACGTGGGCGATCGTCGTGCACGGAATCAACGACGATCCGCAGGTCGGCCTGCGCATCGCCCCGGCGCTGCAGCGGGCTGGCCTGCCGTCTCTCCTGATCACCTACCGCGAGGACCTCGGCGCCCCGTCGAGCCCCGATGGCCTGCACCACATGGGCCTCACCGAGTGGCGCGACCTTGCGGCGGCCGCCCGCTACGCCCTCGCTCACGAAGCGCAGCGGCTCATTCTGATCGGCTATTCGATGGGCGGCGCGATCGTCACGCAGTTCATGGAGCGCTCGCCGCTTGCCGGGCGCGTCTCCGGTCTCGTTCTCGACGCACCGGTCCTCAACTGGAAGTCGACCATCTCCTTCAACGCCACCGAGATGGGTTTGCCGTCATTCACAGCCATCCCTGTCGAGTGGATGATCGGGGCGCGGATCGACGCGGACTGGGGAAGCCTCGATGCGGTGCAGCACCCGCAGGACTTCCACCTGCCCATCCTGCTCTTCCACGGCACCGAGGACAAGGTCGTGCCGATCTCCGGCAGCGACTCCTTCGCGGCCGAGCTGCCGCGCTGGGTCAGCTACCACCGCGTGCCCCGGGCCGGACACACCGAGTCCTGGAATGTCGATCCAAAGCTGTACGAACGGCGGCTTGCGGCCTTTCTCGCCCGGACAGGAGCCGCGACCGCCCCCGGGCGCCGGCGCGAGAGCTACTCGGTCGGCTCGCCGTCGAAGTAGCCGGCCTCGGCGTCTCCCCTGAGAAATGCCGTGAGCGTCCGTGGTGCCTGCCCGCCCGGCGGTGAGCCGGCGAAGAGGCCAACCTTGCCCGTGTCGGGGAACTCGGTTATGTCGGGCTCGATCATGGTCGAGACGACGATGAATCGCGCGGTCTCATCCGAGCGGTTGATGACCTGGTGCGCGCCGTCCTTACCGACGGGAAAGACGACAGCGTCGCCACGCTGCAGCGTTTCCTCTCCATCCCTGCCCCGCAGGTTCACCTCACCCTCCAACACCACGAGCAGCTCCTCATTGGCGTTATGCAGGTGGTACGGGAAGGACCGCTCTCCCGGCGGCAGCTCGTACACGCTCGCGCCGAGCTTCTCAGAGCCCAGACGGGCACCCAGCCGCAGTCTCTTCCAGGTGAAACCGGGCTGAGACTGCTCGACGTCCCACTCGTCATCGAACACGTTCGCTGGCATGAGGCCACATACTCCCGCGTGCCCGCGCGCTGCTCTCGATCCGGCCCGGGCGGTGCCCTGGGTGCGGGCCCGGGCGGTGCCCTGGGTGCGGCCTCGGGCGATGTCCTCGATGCGGGCCCGTGGGACGGCGGTGGCAGAATCGTCTCCATGGACGAGCGGGTGTGGACGGAGGTCGATCGCTATGTCGGCGATCTGCTGGCGCCCCATGACGATGCGCTGGATGCGGCTCTCCGGGCTTGCGTGGAAGCAGGACTGCCGCCGATCCAGGTCTCCCCGCCGCAGGGAAAGCTGCTGCAGCTGCTCGCGCAGGTCCGCGGCGCCAGGACGATCCTCGAGTTCGGAACGCTGGGCGGCTACAGCACCATCTGGCTCGCGCGCGCGCTGCCACCCGACAGTCGCCTGATCACCCTGGAGGCCGACCCCCGCTACGCCGAGGTCGCGCGCGCCAACATCGAACGGGCCGGCCTCGCGGAGGTCGTCGAGCTGCGCGTTGGGCCGGCGCTGGAGACCCTCCCCGAGCTCGATGCCGAGGGAGCCGGCCCCTTCGACCTGACCTTCATCGACGCCGACAAGGTCAACACGCCCGACTACTTCGCCTGGGCGCTCGATCGCTCCACCCCGGGCAGCCTGATCGTCGCCGACAACGTTGTTCGCGGCGGGACCCTTGCCGACACGACCGGCGAGGACCCCACCGCACAGGCCCAACGCCGCCTGCACGAGATGCTCGCGGCGGAGCCCCGGGTCAGCGCCACCACCATCCAGACAGTTGGCTCGAAGGGCTATGACGGGTTCACCCTTGCCATGATGCGCTGATGGACGTAGCGATCCTCGTCTTCGACCGCCTTACCGCGCTCGATGCCATCGGGCCATATGAGGTGCTTCGCTCGGTGCCGGGCTGGGAGGTCAAGTTCGTCGGGCGCTCCCGCGGAGAGGTGCGCACCGACAGCGGCTTCCTGGGGCTCAGCGCCGACCACACGCTCGAGGAGGTGACCGACCCCGACATCGTCCTCGTGCCGGGCGGCGAAGGCAACAGGCCGCTGATCGAGGACGAGACGGTGCTCTCCTGGCTGCGCCAGGTCGACGAGGCGACCAGGTGGACGACGTCGGTCTGCACCGGCTCTCTCGTCCTCGGCGCCGCCGGCCTGCTCGACGGCAAGCGGGCGACGTCGCACTGGCTCTTCCTCGAGCGCCTGCGTGAGTTCGGCGCCGACCCGGTCGGCGGCCGCTTCGTCGAGGACGGCAAGACGATCACCGCGGCCGGGGTCTCCGCGGGCATCGACATGGCCCTGCACCTCGTCGGCCGCTCAGTCGGGCCGGAGGTCGCCCAGGCTGTCCAGCTGGGGATCGAGTACGACCCACAGCCACCATTTGACAGCGGCTCCCCTGCCAAAGCCCCTGCCCCAATCGTCGAGGCGGTCAGAGCCGCGGCCGCCTCAACCGACACTTGGCTCGGCGCTCAGGACTGAGCCCGGTTCCCAGGAGACCGCGACCGCAACAGGAGGCCACGATGACCAGGTCCGAGTTCGAGCAACATTCCAAGCTCATGTACGACGCCTGGAATCGCCAGGATGTCGAGGCGGTCCTCGAGCGCTACACCGAGGACATCGTCTACCGCGACCCGAACACTCGCGGCGAGGTCCAGGGGCGCGACGCGATGCGCCGCTACCTGACCAAGCTGTTCTCCCACTGGCAGATGCACTGGGCCACGCGCGACTTCTTCCTCCTCGGCGAGACGGACGGGGTCGCCGTGCTTTGGCGGGCGACGCTGCAACCCAAGGACGGCGACCGAAAGGTCGAGGTCGACGGCATGGACCTCGTGCTGATGGAAGGCGACAGGGTCAAGCGCAACGAGGTCTACTTCGACCGTGCCGTGCTCGCTGAGCTGTTCGCCGAGACGCCCGCCCCCGCTTGAGGGCATGCGCGCCCTGAACCTGCGCGCGAGCGTTCAGCCGCCGAGGGCCTGAACGCTCGCGCAGCTCAAGCGCTGTGCTGCTGAAGCCATGCCGCCACCTCGGCCGCATTCTCCTGGGGCGGAAACACCGGGTAGAAGACCTTCACGATCCGCCGCTGGCGGGCGACAAGAGTGAGGCGCCGGTAGTAGCGCCCGCCGTCTGCCTCGAAGCTGGGCAGCCCGAGCTCCTCGGCCAGGCGAAACTCGCCGTCGTGAAGCAGCGGGTAGGGAATGTGCTCCCGCTCCGCGAACTCACGCAGCTCGGCGAGACTCTGGGCGCTGACGCCGAACACCGAAGCGCCGAGGTTCCCCAGCTCCTGCGCGCGGTCCCGGAACGCGCAGCTCTGCGGCGTGCAACCCCTCGCCCCCGGGATCCCGCCCAACCGGCGGGCAGCGGCTGGCCGGGGACACCGGTCGCCGGATAGACGTAGAGCACCAACGTCTCCTGCGCAACGTCGGCCAGGTTCACCGTCTCCCCTGCCGTTGACGGAAACACCACCGCGGGCACCGGCGCGCCCGGCAGGTGATTGGCAGCCCCGTCATCCACGGGAACCGGCAGGTCATCCGGGAGCCCATGCAAATCCCTCGTCGGATCGGTCATCGGCGTCGATCCTCTCGCACGCGGCTGAATTGGGCCACGGGATCGCGAACCCCTCCGCGACCCGCCACGACGAGACGGGCAGAACTCGCAACGCGCCAGGGGACTCGTTTGTGGCTTGTTGATGCGGAAAAGCACTATGTGGCAATGTGTTACAAAGTCGGTGTATAACTCGGGTGATGCAGGTGGAGCGACAGACTATGCGCATGAGGCAGCTGCGGGCCCGTGACGTGCTGCGAGGAGATCTCGAGGGCGAGGAGCTGGAGCGCTATGTCGAGGAACGGGTCGTGATGACCAGGTTCGAGCAGATGCTCGGCTGGGCACGGGCCAACTCGGTGTTTCCACTGACCTTCGGGCTCGCCTGCTGCGCGATCGAGGCGCCGATGTCAATCGTCACCGCCCGCCACGACATCGCGCGCTTCGGCGCCGAGGTGGGCCGCGCCTCCCCGCGCCAGGCCGACATGATCATCCTGTCCGGGCGTGTATCGATCAAGATGGCGCCGATCGTCCGCCGGCTCTATGACCAGATGCTGGAGCCCAAATGGGCGATCTCGATGGGCGCCTGCTCCTCGAGCGGCGGGATGTTCTCCAACTACGCCGTGGTGCAGGGGGCCGACAAGTTCATGCCAATCGACGTCTACATCCCCGGTTGCCCGCCCCGCCCCGAGGCGGTCCTCTACGGCTTCAACAAGCTGCAGCGCAAGATCATGGGTCATCCCGACCCCGGCTGGCGGCAGCGCCACAACGCCGCCGGCACCGAGGAGTGGGCGCGCAGCGGAGCGGCGAGCACACCGGGCCCAGAAGCGTTCGAAGCCTACGCAGCCGCCCGGCAGCTGATCGCCCCATGAGGGTTCTGGCCGTGATCGCGCTGCGCCGTCGGGTAGCGGTGCTGTGGCGGCCATAGACCCCCTTGCCCGCATCTTCGCCTCGCACGAGGTCCAGGTCGTGGGATCGGTGGGACTGTTCGCCGGGCACACCTCGGCGTAATTGAGTGCCGGAGGCGGCGCCGGGGATATCCGCAGAGGCCCGGCTCACCCCCCGGACCCAGTCGATACGGTTTCGCCCATCTCGGGATCCGGCAAACCGTTCCTGGCGAGAGGAGGAGAGAGGTGACCGCAGCGGACAACAGCGGCGAGGACATTCTCGACTTCCTCTACCCCTACCGCGATCGCTACGAGGCCCACCGGCGGCTGCCCGAGAGGGGAGTCGATCGGGAGCGGCTGCTGGCGATGGTGGGCGAGATGTCCGAGCGGGAGGACGCGCCTGCTCGCCAGGGGAAGATCTCGGGGTCGCTGTATCACGGCGGTGAGGAGCACTTCGCATTCCTGGCGGAGGTCTACCGCCAGTTCGCCCATATGAACGTGCTGCAGCGCGACATGTACCCGAGCGCCACCAAGTTCGAGGGCGAGATCATCTCGATGGCGCTGGGGCTGCTGAACGGGGACGCAGCCGGCGGCGAGGGGGACGCCCCCTGCGGCGTCCTCACCTCCGGCGGCAGCGAGAGTCTGATCAGCGCGATGCTCACCTATCGCGAGCGCGGCCGCGAGCGGGGCGTCGCCGAGCCGGAGGTCGTGATGCCGGCGACGGCGCACGTGGCGCTCCTCAAGGGCGCGCACTACCTCGGCGTCAAGGCGATCCAGACGCCGGTCACGGACGATTTCCGCGCGGACGTTGAGGCAATCGCCGCAGCGATCGGCCCGCAGACGGTCGCGCTGGTCGGCTCGGCGGGCACCTACCCGCACGGGGTCATCGACCCGATCGCCGAGCTCTCCGAGCTGGCGCTGGCACACGACATCGGTCTCCATGTCGACGGCTGCCTGGGCGGCTTCATCCTGCCCTGGGCCGAGCGCCTGGGGCAGGACCTGCCGCCCTGGGACTTCCGCCTGCCCGGCGTCACCTCGATCTCGGCCGACACCCACAAGTACGGCTACGCGCCGAAGGGGACCGGGGTGCTGCTCTATCGCAACCCGGACCTGCGCCACCACCAGTACTTCGTGAGCACGGACTGGCCGGGCGGGATCTACGCCTCGCCCGGCATCGCCGGCAGCCGCTCCGAGGGGCTGATCGCGGCCACCTGGGCGGCGATGGTCAGCCTGGGTGAGCGGGGCTACCTTGAGCTGGCCGAGCGGATCCTCGCCACGGCGGCCGCGCTGCGGGGGACGATCGAATCCATTCCGGAGCTGAGGACGCTCGGCCACTCGCCGTTCATGGTCGCCTTCGGCTCCGACGAGCTCGACATCTGGCACGTCAACGACGCACTGCAGGATCGAGGCTGGCGGATGAACGGCTGCCAGCTGCCGCCGGGGCTGCACTTCTGCGTGACCCGGCCGAACACCGAGCCGGGGGTGGCCGAGGCGTTCGCCGCCAACCTGGGCGAGGCGGTCGCCTACGCGAAGGACCCGCCCTCCACCCCACCCCGAAGCGGCGCCCTCTATGGAGGGGGCGGCCCGGGTATGCCCCCGACCGGCGATCTGCTGGTCGGCTACCTCGACGCGACCAGCGTCCCCGCGCCCCAGCCGTGACGCCCGACCCCGGGGAGGACTCCCGGCACATTCTCGCGATTGACATGGGAACCGGTACGGCGAAGGCCGCCCTGGTCTCGCGCCAGGGGCAGATCGCCGCCGCGGCAATCCGTGAGATCGAGATGCTGCACCTCCCCGGCGGCGGCGCCGAGCAGGACCCCGAGCAGTGGTGGCAGGCGGTGGTCGAGGCGGCGCGTGAGGCCCTGGAGAGCTCCGGGCTGGCGCCCGAGAGTGTCGTCGCCGTTCGCTGCGCGACCCAGTGGGCCGTGACTGTCCCGGTCGACACCGAGGGCCGGGCGCTCGCCAACGCGATCTCCTGGATGGACACCCGCGGCGGCCCCTACGTGAGGGAGCTGGTCAACGGCCCCATCAAGGTCGGCGGCTACAGCGTCGCCAAGCTGCCGCGCTGGCTGCGGCTGACCGGCGGCGCGCCGGTGCTGTCGGGAATCGACGGCCTCGGCCACCTCCTCTACTTCAAGAACGAGCGGCCTGAGGTCTACGAGGCGGCGGCGGCGTTCCTCGAGCCGATGGACTACCTCAACCTCCGCCTCTGCGGCCGCTGCGCCGCCTCCTTCGGGACGATCTACCCCTACTGGCTCAGCGACAACCGCGACGTGAGCCGCGTCGACTACGACGCGCGGCTGGTTCGCCGGGCCGGGATCGACCCCGCCAAGCTCCCGGAGCTGGTCCCGGTGGACGCCGTCCTGGGCACGCTCGCTCCAGCAGCGTGCAGGGAGCTCGGCCTGGGGCCGCAGACCCGCGTGCTGAGCGGCCTCCCCGACAGCCTGGCGGCGACGATCGGGGCGGGGATCGTCGCGGAGGGCCAGGGCTACATCTCGATTGGCACCAGCTCCTGGCTGTCCTGCCTCGTGGCCGGCAAGAAGACCGACCTGCGGCACCTGATCGGCACCAGCCCGGCGGCGCTCCCGGGGTGCCACCAGGTGGTTGCGGAGCAGGGCGCCGCCGGCCGCTGCCTGGAGTTCGTCGCTCGCAACATCCTCTACGGCACCGTTGCCGAAGGCGCCGCGCCGCCCCCCGATCTGTACGAGCTTCTCGACCGCCAGGCGGCAGGCGTTCCGGCGGGCAGCGATGATCTGATCTTCACCCCCTGGCTGAACGGCGTCAACGCGCCCCACGAGGACCCCTTCACGCGCAGCGCCTTCTTCAACCAGTCGCTGGCCACCACCCGCGCCCACTACGTGCGGGCAACGATGGAGGGCGTCGCCTACAACCTGCGCTGGCTGAAGGGCGCCGTCGAGCGCTTTGCGGGGCAGCGCTTCGAGCGGCTCAGCCTGATCGGCGGGGCCGCCCTCTCCCCGACCTGGTGCCAGATCCTCGCCGACGTCCTTGGGTGCGATGTGGGCCAGGTCGCCAACCCCCGCTACGCCAATGCCGTGGGCGCCGCGCTGGCTGGCTTCGTGGCACTCGGCGAGCTCAGCCCCGATGAAATCCCTGCGGCGGTGGAGCTGACTGCCACGTATGCGCCCGACGCGTCGGCACGCGGCGTCCACGACCGGCAGTTCGAACACTTCCTCGACCTCTACCGAGCCAACCGGCGCCTCTACCGCCGCATCAACGCATAGTCCCCAACGCGGCCAACGTGGTACGGGCCGGCATCCATCCGACCCGAGAAGAGCAAGTGGGACCGCGAGGAGGACTGCTCAGTCCGGGCCGGCGCGGCTGCCAACCCCACCACTCCAAGGAACAGCAGTACTGCTGCGGCGATTAGCAGCAGCGCTCCCGCGAGCATACGACTGCGTGCGCAAACCTTCATGGGGTGCCCACCCCTCTCGACGCTCGGGAGTCCGCTACTCGAATCACGAGGCCCTCCCATGTCGATGGGCAGCCGAGCTCCTTCCCTTCCTCTTCCCCTCAGGCAGGAGGCTCGCCCTGGGACGCCGCACGAGGGTGACCTCGATCGAGCCGCGTTCGCCGTTGCCGACATCGACGATGGCCATCTGCCCCCCGATGCCTCGCAGGCTTCGCTTGGTCCCAAGCAGCCGGCGACCGCGCCGTCTGAGCCTTGCGCGGACAAGCACGCTTCGGCGGGCTCCAATCCGGAATCGGCCCTTGACCAGGGTCACCTTGCGCGTGGACGCTCCGAGAGAGACGCTCGGCACGCTGGCGTTGACGATGACCTTGCCTCTGCAGTCCCGGTCGGTGAACTTGCAGGTCAACGTGAAGAACGCATAGATCCCCTTGATCGCCACCCTCGGCCGATGCCGGCCGGAGAGGACCCCAACCCCGGGAGTGATGTTGACCACCGTGGAGGAGCCCCTCGGGCTCGAGGTGTCCCCGCTGCTTGACGGAGCGGGGGAAGAGGGCGAGGGAGTCGGGGCAGCTTCCTCTTCGACGCAGGTGACCGTGATCGAGACCGTGCCGGCCGATCCGCCGTTCAGGGTGTAGGTGAAGGAGTCCGGGCCGCAGTAGTTGGCTTCGGGGGTGTAGGTGAGGCCGGCGCCTGCACCGATGATCGCCACGGAGCCGTGGGATCCGTTGGTCCTGCCGACGATCGATCGAAGGCCCCCGTCGATGTCCGTGTCGTTCGCGAGGACATCGATCGCCCCTGCGCCGGAGTCCTCTGAGACGGTGTCTGAGTCGTTGACGGCGTTGGGCGCGTCGTCCACACAGGTGACGGTGATCGAGACGGTCGCTTCGGAGCCACCGTTCAGCTGGTAGCTGAAGGAGTCCGGGCCGCAGTAGCTGGCGTCCGGCGTATAGCTCAGACCTGTCCCGCCTCCCGTGATCGCAACCGTGCCGTGGGCGCCATTCGTCTTGGCTGCGACTGCCTTCGAACCCCCGTCGACGTCGGTGTCATTGGCGAGGACGGCCACTGCTTCAGGGCCCGAGTCCTCGGTCATGGTGGCTGAGTCGTTGACGGCCACTGGCGGGTCGTCCGCGCAGGTCACCGTCACCGAGACCGTGGCTTCGGAGCCGCCGTTCAGCTGGTAGGTAAACGAATCCGGGCCGCAGTAGTTGGCTTCGGGCGTGTAGGTGAGGCCGGTGCCGCCGCCGGCGATTGAGACCGTCCCATGGGTCCCATCGGTCTTGGCGACGATTTCCTTCGGGCCGCCATCGATATCCGTGTCGTTGGCTAGGACCGGGATGGCCGTTGCGCCCGCGTCCTCAGGCAGCGTTGCTTCATCTTCGACCGCCGTGGGCAGATCGTCGACGCACGTAACGCTCACCGACACGGTTGCTTCGGAGCCGCCGTTCAGCTGGTAGGTAAACGAATCCGGGCCGCAGTAGTTGGCTTCGGGCGTGTAGGTGAGGCCGGTGCCGCCGCCGGCGATTGAGACCGTCCCATGGGTCCCATCGGTCTTGGCTTCGATCAGCTTCGTGCTGCCATCCGGATCGGTGTCATTGGCAAGGACGTCGAGGGGGGTTGCGGTGTCCTCGTTGACGGTGACCGAATCGTCGACCGCGGTGGGCGGGTCGTCTTCGAAGTCAACCGGGCCGACCGAACCCGGCGTCTCGTTATCGCCAATGGTTTCCGTGTTGCCGTAGCCGAGCTGGCCGCTGCTGTTGAGGCCCCAGCAACGAAGCGTGCCGTTCTCCAACGTGGCGCAGGTGTGGTCGGCGCCGGTGGAGAGGCTGAGCGCGCTGCGCCCCGTTCCCAGGTCGACCGTGCCCACCAGGGACGGGGTCTCGTTGTCGCCAATGGTTTCGGTGTTGCCGTAGCCGAGCTGGCCGCTGCTGTTGAGGCCCCAGCAACGGACTCCACCGTCGTCGAACCGGGTGCAGGTGTGGCTACCGCCGGCGGCGATCGCTGTAGCACTGCGGCCGACGCTGATCGCTCCAGCCGTGCTCGGCGTCTCGTTGTCGCCGATCGTGTTGGTGTTGGCGTAGCCAAGACGGCCGCTCGTGCCCAGCCCCCAGCAGCGAAGCGTGCCATCGTCGAGACGAGCGCACGTGTGGCTGCCCCCGGCGCTGACGACAGTCGGGTTGCGGCCCACATTCACCGCTCCAGCCGTGCTCGGCATCTCGTTGTCGCCGATCGTGTTGGTGTTGGCGTAGCCAAGACGGCCGCTCGTGCCCAGCCCCCAGCAGCGAAGCGTGCCATCGTCGAGACGAGCGCATGTGTGGTTGGCGCCTGCGAAGATCGCGGTTGCGCTGAGCCCGAGGGAGACCGGGCCGACCGAGCCGGGTGTCTCGTCGTCGCCGATGTCGAGAGTGTTGCCGTAGCCGAGCTGGCCGCTGCTGTTGAGGCCCCAGCAGCGCACCGCGCCGGTGGTCGTCAGGGCGCACGTGTGGTTGGCGCCAGCCGCGATCACCACCGCTGATTCGCCGCCAAGGTCCACCGGGCCGGCTTCGGCCAGCGTCTCATTGTCGCCAACGCTTTCGGTGCTGCCGTTGCCGAGCTGGCCATTGGTTCCCCTCCCCCAGCAGCGGACGGTGCCGTCGTCGAGCAGGGCGCAGGTGTGCGCTTCGCCCGCCGCCAGCTGCACGGCACTGCGTTCGCCCAGGTCGACTGGGCCCGCCGCGCCGGGACTCTCGTTGTCGCCGATCATGGTCGTGTTGCCGTAGCCGAGCTGACCGCTGCTGTTGAGGCCCCAGCAGCGCACGGCACCGGTGTCGAGGAGGGCGCAGCTGTGGCTGGTACCGGTGGCTGTTTCCCGTACGCCATGAGCCGTACCTAGATCCACCGGGCCGGCTTCGGCCGGCGTCTCGTTGTCACCTATGCGGTCGGTGCTGCCGTAGCCGAGCTGCCCGTAGAAGCTTTCACCCCAGCAGCGCACGGCGCCGGTGTCGAGGAGGGCGCAGGTGAAGTACTTGCCACCCATTATCGCGATGGCCTTGCGACCGGCCCCGAGGTCAACGGGGCCCACCGACGCGGGAGTCTCATTGTCGCCGACGCTGCTTTGGTTGGCGTAGCCGAGCTGCCCGTAGAGGCCTTCTCCCCAGCAGAGCACCGTGCCGTTGTCGAGGAGGGCGCAGGTGTGGCTGGTACCGGCTGAAATCCGCACGGCCGTGCGACCGGCCCCAAGATTCACCGTGCCAACGGACGAGGGGCTCAGGATGTCGTTTGTGTTCCCATAGCCAAGCCGCCCGTCTACGCCGGTGCCCCAACACTTCACGCTGCCGTTGTCGAGGAGGGCGCAGGTGTGGCCCCCCGCCGCCGAGATCGCGACGGCCCTGCGACCGGCGCCGAGGTTCACCGGGCCGACCGAGCCGGGCGTCTCGTTGTCGCCAATGCTTTCGGTGCTGCCGTAGCCGAGTGAGCCCCAATAGCCAAACCCCCAGCAGAGCACCGTGCCGTTGTCGAGCAGCGCACAGGTGCTGCCTCCTCCCACCGAGATCTGCACGGCGGTCCTGCCGGCCCCGAGATCCACCGGGGCGACCGAGCCGGGTGTCTCGTCGTCGCCAACGTTTGCTTTGTTTCCATACCCGAGCGCGCCATAGCTGCCAAACCCCCAGCAGCGCACGGTGCCGTTGTCGAGGAGAGCGCAGCTGTGGCTCGCCCCAGCTGAAACCTGCACGGCGGTTCTGCCGGCCCCGAGGTCCACCGGGCCGGCTTCGGCCGGTGTCTCGTCGTCGCCGATCCTTTCCGTGTTGCCATAGCCGAGCTGGCCGCTGGCGTTAAAGCCCCAGCAGCGCACGGTGCCGTTGTCGAGGACGGCACACATGTGACCTTCGCCTCCCGAGACCTGCACGGCGGTCCTGCCGGCCCCAATGTCCACCGGGCCAGCTTCGGCCGGTGTCTCGTCGTCACCAACGTCCTCGGTGTTGCCGTTACCCAACGTGCCCCAATTGCCGTACCCCCAGCAATAGAGCTTTCCGTCGGCGACGATGGCGCAGGTGTCCCAGTAGCCGGTGTCGATCCGACCCGACAGGAGCGAATTGGAGCGGGAGAACGCGTCTGCGTGGGCCGGCTCGGCCGGCCAGATCACAGCCGCAACAACACAAAGGGCCCCTAGCGCAGCCAGCCGTCTGACGGCGGCCCTGAGAAGGGCGCCACTCCCCCCGAACACACACCGCGGAGCCGATGGTAGCCCCGACTTTCGGCAGCGATTTTCCACGGGCATTCCGGCATCGGTTGTCTGTAGCACGGGACCTCCCGGGATCGGGTTGCATGCGACATCGCCGTGCAGCACCGCGGCCCGACGGGTCGATGAGCCCGTGACTTCGCCCATCGTGCCCTTCTACGGACTTGCCTTTCACGCGGCGTTATCGTGCCAGCGGTCAAGAACACGATTCGACACTGGTGCCCCGAACACTGACCTATCTCCGACCGTAACAACCTTTTCCGGACTGGCAAGCAACTCCATCGGATGTTCTAAGAATCCATGTGCACTGGGGATAGAAGCAACGTCCACGTCCGGCCTCAGAATGTTGCGCCACTCATGTCTCGCTTCAAGAGCAGGACGGTTGCGCGGCAGTTCGGTGCTCCGCGGGGCACGGTCGGCCGGCTCGTCGGGCACCTGATGGCCCGTGGCAACAGGGGTTTCAACGCGTGGGTCGTCAACCAGCTGGGAGAGCGGGAGCGGTCCCCGGAGTCTGAGATGCGCATCGCCGAGCTCGGTCCGGGGCCCGGAGTCGGGCTCGAAGAGGCGCTGCGCGTCTTTCCCACCGCCAGCTTCTGGGGCATCGACCCGTCGAGGGAGATGCTCGCCCAGTGTCGCAAGCGCAATCTCGAGCAGGTCACCGACGGGCGTCTCGTTCTCCTCCAGGGAGGCACCGACCTCCTCGCCGGCCTGGCACCGATCGATCTCGTGATGGCGGTACACGTGCTCTATTTCTGGCACCAGCCCGAGCTGGAGCTGGCCCGCATTCGGGACGTTCTGCGCCCGGGCGGTGCGCTTGGCCTCGGCTACCGCCTCCGTCAGCACATGCCTCGCATCTCTCAGACGGGCTTCCCGAAGGAAGGCCACCGGCTGTATGAGTCCGATGCCGAGGTGGACGAACTGCTCTCCGACGCCGGCTTCGGCAGCGTCGAGCGGCGACTGGTCGACAGCCGGCCCGACGCCCCTGCCGGACGCCTGGCAATCGTGACCGCCTGAGATTGCAGGCAGCGGCCCACCCTGCCAATGGGACCGCCTATACAGAGGCACACGCCTCTTTCTCCCTGTAGCAACCCCAGAAGCGATCTCCGCGAATGCGGGGGCGCCGCTGCTGTCACGAAAAGAGGCGGCCGCAGGCTAACCGATTGAGCGCTTTGATGCAAGCACGCGCCGTCAGCTTGGGACGGCCTCGGGCGAGCGCAGTGTCGCAAGCACGCGCTCGGCCACGGACTCGCCGGTCAGCCCGACCTCCTCGCGCAGCAGCGCCGGCTTGCCGTGGGCGACGTAGCGGTCCGGGAGACCGATGCGCAGGACGCGGGCTCGATCCTCCGGCCGGTCGGCGAATGCGTCCTCGAGGTGCTCGAGCACAGCCGACCCAAAGCCCCCGGGCAGCACGTTCTCCTCGATCGTCACCACCAGGTCGTGGCCCAGCGCCAGGCGCTCCAAGAGCTCGGCGTCAACCGGCTTCGCGAACCGCGCGTCGGCCACCGTGGGCGTGAGGTCGTGGCCGGCAAGGATCTCGGCGGCCTGCAGTGCAACGGCCACCCCGTATCCGTAGCCCAGCAGCGCCACCCGCTCGCCGCTCGCCAGCAGCTCACCGCTTCCAATCGGGATCTCCTGCGGCTCGGCCGGCAGCTCCGCGCCCTCCGCCGCACCGCGCGGGTAGCGCAGGGCCGCGGGACCATCGTGGGCTATCGCGGTGCGCAGCATGTGGACGAGCATCGCCTCGTCGCGCGGAGCCATCACGACCACGTTGGGAAGCGGGCGGAAGTAGGAAATGTCGAAGGCGCCATGGTGAGTCGGGCCGTCGTCGCCGACCAGGCCTGCCCGGTCCATTGCGAAGGTGACGTCGAGCTCCTGCAGACACACGTCGTGGATGATCTGGTCGTAGGCGCGCTGCAGGAAGGTCGAGTAGATGCCGCAGACCGGCTTTGCCCCCTGCAGCGCCAGGCCCGATGCGAGCAGCACCGCGTTCTGCTCCGCGATGCCGACGTCGTAGTAGCGCTCGGGCAGCTCGTCGGCGAGCTTCTGCAGCCCGGTCCCCCCCGCCATCGCCGCCGTGATCCCCACAACACGCTCGTCGCGTTCGGCCTCGGCGACCATGGCGTCGGCGAAGACCTTCGTGTACTGGGGCGGCGCGCTGGGCGGCGGCGGCTTCTCCAGCCGCTCCGGCGCGATCGAGTCCGGCGAGTCCGACTCCTTGACCGGCACCGGCTTGGAGGAGGCCGGCTCCCCGTTGACGATCGAATTTGGCTTCGCCGCGTGCCACTTCTCCATCCCCTCCAGGCCGCCCTCCTCGGCGGGCGCGAAGCCCTTGCCCTTGACCGTGTGGATGTGGACCACCACGGGGCGGTCGGCGGCAAAGGCCTCGCGGAGGGCGTCGCGCAGGGCGTGGACATCGTGGCCGTCAATCACTCCCATGTAGGCGAGGTCGAGCTCCTCGAAGAAGAGGCCCGGCGCCCAGTAGGCCTTGACCATCGACTTGATCTCCGGTCCCAGCCGTTCGATCCGCCGGCCGAGTCCGAGCGGCAGCCTGGTCAGCCGGTCCTCTACCCCCTCACGGGCGTGGTAGAGGCGCCGGTTGAGCCGCACCCGGTTGAAGTAGCGCGAGAGCGCACCGACGTTGGGCGAGATCGACATCCCGTTGTCGTTGAGGACGATCACGATCGGCGTCTGAAGGCCGCCGGCCGCGAGCATCGCCTCGTAGGCGACGCCGCCGGTCAGCGCCCCGTCGCCGATCACGGCCGCGACCTTGCCGTCCTCGCCGATCCCCTTGCGCATCGCCTCCTTCAGCCCGACCGCGTAGCCGATCGACGTCGACGCGTGGCCGGCGCCCATGATGTCGTGCTCGGACTCGAAGATCGAGCAGAAGGGAGCCAGGCCCTGGTACTGGCGGATGGTCCGCAGCTGCTCGCGCCGGCCGGTGAGGATCTTGTGGGGATAGGCCTGGTGGCCGACGTCCCAGAGGATCTTGTCGCGCGGCGAATCGAGCAGGCTGTGCAGGGCCACGGCCAGCTCGCAGGTCCCAAGGTTGGCGCCGAAGTGGCCTCCGATCTCGCCGATCGTGTCGATGATGTAGGTGCGCATCTCCTGCGCCACCTGCTGCAACTGGTCGTCGCCGAGGCTGTGCAGGTCCGCCGGGCCGCCGATCTGCTCCAGCAGCGACCGGGCCCCGGCCTCTGATGTGTCCTGCTTCTCGCTCATTCGTTCCTCGTGAAGATGTAGTCGGCGATCCTCTTCAGATCGCCGGTGTCCCCTCCGGCCTCTGCCAGCGCCTCGAGTGCCTGCGCGTGTGACTCGGCTGCAAGCTCACGAGCTCGCTCGAGCCCGAAGAGGCTGACGTAGGTGAGTTTGCCATGTCGCTCATCGCTTCCAGTGGACTTTCCTAGCTGCTCGTCGCTCCCCGTCACGTCGAGGATGTCGTCGACGATCTGGAAGAGGACGCCGAGCTCGCCGGCGAACCGGCGATACGGAATTGTCTCAGGTTCGCCCATGCCTTCAAGGGTCAGCACGACCTCGATGCTGGCGGCGATCAGCCGCCCCGTCTTGAGCGCGTGCAGCGTGCGGAGTCCCTCGGCGTCGCTCTCCTCGCCGGTGACGTCGACGTATTGCCCCCCAACCATCCCGTTGACACCGGTCGCCGCGCTCAGCTCGCGCAGGGCGGCGAGGACGCGAGCCGGGTCTCCCGGCTGCTCGCAGAAGAGGCGAATCGCCTCCGCAAAGAGGCCGTCGCCGGCAAGGATCGCCACGTCCTCGCCGAACTTGACGTGCGAGGTGGGGAGGCCGCGGCGCAGCTCGTCGTCGTCCATCGCCGGCAGGTCGTCGTGAATCAACGAGTAGGTGTGGATCAGCTCGATCGCACAGGCCGCCGGTAGGTAGCGGTCGGGGTCGGCACCAAGGGCCCGCGCGGTGGCCAGCGCGAGCACGGGGCGGATCCGCTTGCCCCCCGCAAGCAGCGAGTAGCGCATCGCCTCCTCGATGCCGGCCGCGGCGGGCACCGTCGAGAAGCCGAGCCGCTCCAGCGCGGCCTCGACCGACGAACGCAGGTCCTCGGGGTACATCGGAGCCCCGGCGGTCCCACTCACTCGGACGTCCCGTTCACTCGGATGGACTCTCCGCACCGCGGATCCGGCGGTTCGCCTCCTCGACCGCCTCGGCCGAGAGCTCCGCAGCCCCATGCGCCAGCTCCACGGCCCGCTCGTCGTCCGCCCCCTCCCCCTCCAGCTCGGTTGCGATCGCGGCGAGCCGCGCGGCGATCTCGCGAAGGCGGCCTCCGGCCGAGCCCGGACCGCCGCTGCCCGCCGGCGAGGAATCAGGCTGGGAATCTTGTTCGCTCACGTTCACCGCACCCCCTCTCGCTCGCGTACGGCGGCACCGAGCACACCGTTGACGAAGCCGGGCGCATCGGCGCCGCAGTAGCGCTTCGCGAGTTCGACCGCCTCGTCGATCGCCACCTCGGCCGGTGTATCGCCGTGCTCGATCTCATACAGCGCCACCCGCATCACGTTGCGCTCCAGCGGCGCGATCCGATCCAACTCCCAACCCTTGGCATGGCGAGCGATGGTCGCGTCGATCTCGTCGCGGTGCTCCTCGACCCCGCTTGCCAGCTCCCGCGTGAAGGGCGGTGAGCCGACGACCAGCTCCTCCAGCGAGTGCCCGGTGACATCGCGCTGGTAGCAGGCGAAGACGGCATCGCGGCGTTGGTCGGATCTGCGCATGGATGCCTATTCTCGCGCTTCGGGGAGGAACGCGATGCCCACGGCCCGCCCAGGGCTGCGAAGAACGGAATTGTGGATCGCGCTCCTCAGGCGCGCGAGACGTACTCGCCGCTTCGAGGGTCGACGCGGATGGACTCGCCCTCCTCGATGAAGAGCGGGACCTGGACGGTCACGCCCGACTCCAGCGTCGCCGGCTTGTTGCCGCCGCCCGACACGGTGTCGCCCTTCACGCCCGGCTGGGTCTCGGTCACCTTCAGCTCAACAGCGCTTGGCAGCTGAACGTCAGTGGGCCGTTCGTCGACGAACAGCACGTCGACCTCACCGTTGGGCAGCAGCCATTTCATCGACTCGCCGGCCACGGCATGGGGGATCTCGACCTGCTCGTAGTCGCGATTGTCCATGAAGACCGCCGCCTCGCCGGAGTCGTAGAGGTACTGCATCTTCCGCGACTCGGTGTGGACGGGGCGGAACTTCTCCCCCGCCCGGAAGGTCTTGTCCTGCACGGTCCCATCCTCGATCTTGCGCAGCTTCGTCCGCACGAACGCCCCGCCCTTGCCCGGCTTGACGTGCTGGAAATCGAGGATCTTGTAGACGGTCCCGTCGATCTCGATATGGGACCCGTTCTTGAATTGGTTGGTGGAGATCACGGCGGCGAATCCTAACCGTCGGTTAGGAAAGCGGGCACCGGGGTCCCCTAAGCTGATTGAGTCAGGGAGATGAAGGGGGCACGGAGGACAATCGCAGGAGTCGTCGGCGCGACGCTTGCCATCGCGGCGGTCGCCCATGGGGCCGAAGAGCCGACCCGCGAAGGCTATGTGGCGCAGGTCGAGCCGATCTGCAAGCGAAACACGGCTGTCAGCCAGCGGATCCTCAAGGGGGCGCGGACGAGAGTCAAGAATCGCGAATTTGCTCCGGCGGGGCTTCAGTTCATCCGCGTGTCGGTCGCCCTGCAGAACGCGATCAAGCAGATCGCCACGGTGCCGCGGCCGCCTGCCGACGACGCCAGGCTGCAGAAATGGATCAAGTTCCTCGGGATCGTCAAGACGAGGCTGAGGAGCGTGGGCAGGGAGCTGAAGCTCGGCGAACGGTTGAAGGCCACCCACGAATCGATCCAGGTCGAACGGAGCAGCAACGCCGCCAACAACGTGGGCTTTGTCTTCGGCTTCCACTACTGCCGCCTCACCCGCTCACGGTTCAAGTAGGCGATCGGCGTCGCCGCACGGCACAGGCTTAGGGACAGGTCGAATCTAGGGACAGGTCCAACCTAGGGACAGGTCGAGCGCGGTGGGGTGCGTCAGTCGGACGATTCTGCGCCCGTGCTGGTCGTGAGCCGCGAAGCGGAGCCGCCCGCAAGCACCCGCCGGACCAGACTCGGCGCCACAACGCGCAGGATCGCCGCCAAGCCGTAGAAGCGCGGCACATAGCGCTCGGCCCTGCCGTGAAGGCCGGTGTCGACAATCGCCTCGGCAACCCGCTCGGGCTTGGATACCAACCAGCGGGTCAGAGCCCGCTCGCGGAGCTCCGTCGCCGGGAACCCCTCGGTGGCGATGAACCCGGGCAGGACAAGTCCCACGTGGACTCCGTGCGGGCGCTCCTCGGCATAGAGGGAGTCGCTCCACCCGATCAGGGCGAACTTGCTCGCCGAGTAGGAGCCGGTGCCGGCGCGGGATACGCGGCCGGCGGTGCTCGCGACGTTGACGATCGCGCTGGGCGCGGACTCCCTCAGAGCGGGAAGCAGCGCCTCGGTGAGCCGGACGACCGCGTCGAAGTTGAGCTCCATGTGGCGGCGTACGTTCGCGTGGCCGCCATCGGAAAAGCCGGCGCGCCAGGCGGCCCCCGCGTTGTTGACAAGCAGGGAGAGCCGCTCGTGATGCTCGGCGACATGCGCCCGAGCTCGCTCGGGCGCGTCGGGGTCGGTCAGGTCGACCGCCAGGTATGTCGCCCTGCAGGGAAGCGACTCGGCAAGCGCCTGCAGCCGCTCCTCGCGACGCGCCACGAGGACAAGCTCCATCCCGGGCTCGCGGGCAAGCCGCTTCGCTGTTGCCTCGCCGATTCCGCTCGAAGCACCGGTGATCAGCGCTGTCCTCGTCGCTCCCACCTCCGCAACGCTATTCGAATCGCCCGCCCCCGCAAGGGATCTCCGGAGGCGACATACTGGTACTCCTCCGATGTTCGAGGTTCCCGCCCTTCTCGACAAGCTGCTTCGCCCCGCGGCCCCATCCGGCCACGAGGGGCCGGCTGCCGCCGTCTGGCGTGAGGAGGCTTCGTTTGCCTCCCTGTCAACCGACGGGCTCGGCTCCTCGATCGCCCGGATCGGCGAGGGCGAGCCGCTGCTTGCCGTGGTCGGCCACATCGACGAGATCGGCCTGGTGATCACCCACATCGACGAGAAGGGCTTCCTCTATTTCTCCCCGATCGGCGGTTGGGACCCCCAGATCCTGGTCGGCCAGCGCGTCGAGGTGCAGGGAAGGGACGGCCTCGTGCCGGGTGTGCTGGGTCGCAAGCCGCTGCACCTGCTCGATGCGGAGCAGCGCAAGAAGGTCGTTGAGATGAAACGCCTTCACATCGATATCGGCGCCGCCGATCGGGACGAGGCCGCGGGGCTGGTTCGGGTCGGCGATCCGGCGGTGATCTCCGCCGAGCCTACGCGCCTGGCGAGCGGGCGGCTGGTGTCCCGAGCGATGGACAACCGGCTCGGCGCCTACGTCGCGCTCGAGGCGCTGCGGCGCTGCCATGAGCGCGATTCGCTCAGCGGCAGCTTCGCCGCAATCGCGGCGGTCCAGGAGGAGATTGGCCTCTATGGGGCGCGGACATCCGCGTTCGAGGTCCGGCCCGACCTGGCGGTGGCGGTCGACGTGACGCACGCAACCGACGCTCCCGGAATCGATGAGAAGGAGATCGGCAGCCACCCGCTCGGGTCAGGACCGGCGATCGGGCGGGGCTCGACCCTCTCCCCCAAGGTCTTCGAGCTGCTGGTGGAGACCGCGGAGGAGGCCGGGATCGAGCACACGATCAGCGCCAGCGGGCGCAGCACCGGAACCGACGCCGACGCGATCCAGATATCCCGCTCAGGTGTCCCGACCGGCCTCGTCTCGATCCCGCTGCGCTACATGCACTCGCCGGTCGAGCTGGTCGACCTCGCCGACGTCGAGGCAGCCGTGGAGCTGATCGCCGCCTTCGCCGCGCGGCTGCGCGAGGGCGTCGACCTCAGTCGCTGATACCCGTTTGAGCTCGCCTGGCGCGATCAGCTGCCGACGACGACCCTGTCGCGGCCGC
Organism: uncultured Solirubrobacterales bacterium; assembly: GCA_963707965.1. Taxonomy (GTDB): domain Bacteria; phylum Actinomycetota; class Thermoleophilia; order Solirubrobacterales; family 70-9; genus VRUE01. The sequence continues at coordinate 575,496 of CAVPRR010000004.1, read as the reverse complement.
CCGCCTTCGCCGAGTAGAGCGCCGCATCCGCCAGGCTCACCAGCCTGTCCGTGTCGCGCTCCCCTGGGCCTGAAACGGCAACGCCGATGCTGACCGTCACCGACACGCCCACCGGGCGGCGATCGCGCACCGCCCGGCGCAGGCGCTCGGCGATGTCGACCGCGTCCGCTTCGCTGGCACCGGGGAGGACCACCAGGATCTCCTCCCCGCCAATGCGATAGATGGAGTCACCGGCACGCAGCACGGAACGCATCGTGTAGGCCACCTCCTGCAGCACGGCGTCGCCGGCGGGATGCCCAAGCTGATCGTTGACCCGCTTGAAGTGATCGAGATCGCAGAGCAGCAAAGCGTGCGAGACGCGCTGGTCCCCCTCGTTTGCCGGCGGGGCGTCGAGCTCGCTGAGCCGCTGCTCCAGGGCGTTGCGGTTGAAGAGACCGGTGAGCGGATCGAGGGTGGCGCGGCGCCGGTGGGCGCGATCGGATTCGACCAGCGCGCCGGAGAGGACGACCGAGCAGAGGACGAGCGCAACCGCTGCGACCAGGTGCTGGTGATGCTCGGAGGCGGTTGCGGGGTCGAGCCCGACGGTGCTGGCCAGCAGCAGAGCCAGGATGTAGGCGGTGCCGAGCACAGTGCCTCGCGGCTCGAAGCGGGCGCCGAGCGTTATCGCCGGCAATGCGAACCACATCAGAGCCGGGCTGGCCGCGCCCCCGGTCATGACCACGGCGTCGGCGAGCAGGAGCGGCAGGATCGCCCAGGCGGTGGCAACCCAGACGGCGGGGTGAGCGCTGCTGCGCATGAAGCGATCGGCGACCGCGAAGCCACCGAGCCCGACCAGGAGTGGCGCCATCCACCACCAGCCCACCTCCGACGCGACGGAGGCAAGGGCCAGGGCCAGGATCGCGAAGCACGCCAGCCGGTAGCGGCGCAACCGCATCTCCATGTCCAACAGGCGCCCGCGGCGGGCGTCCTCGCGAATCGCCGCCAGCGATTCCTTTTCCGGAGCCGATGGGGCGGCTCCGGCGACCCCATGCGCGGGGCGCATCGTTGCGGCGGTCAGTCTCACGGAGTCCGCATCGGCCTGCGAATGCAGATACTTAGAGCTGCAGCGGAGATCCCGCCCATTTCCGCTAATCGACGAGCAGTAGATCCTTGGGCAGGCCGCTCAGGTTGCGACAGCCGCCCTCCTCGACAACGACGAGGTCCTCGATCCGCACGCCAAGCTCGCCGGGAATGTAGACACCCGGCTCGATCGTCACGACCTCGCCCGCCTCCAGCACGTCCTCGGAGCGCTGTGAGAGGCGCGGAGCCTCGTGCACCTCGAGGCCCACGCCATGGCCGAGCCCGTGGCCGAAGCGCTCCCCATGGCCGGCCGCATCGATCTCCTGCCGGGCAGCGGTGTCAACCGCCTCGCCCCCGACCCCCGCGGCGACGGCGTCAAGCGCTGCGAGCTGCGCCCGCCGCACCAGCTCGTAGACCTCCCGGGCGCGCTCGCCGGGATCGCCGGTGGCGACGGTGCGGGTTCCGTCGGAGCAGTAGCCATCCAGCCTGGCCCCCATGTCGAAGACGACCAGCTCCCCCCGACCGATCTCGCGCTCTCCCGGCTCGGCGTGCGGCAGGGCGCCGTTCGGCCCGGCGGCGACGATCGCTGGGAAGGAGGGATCGCCGTCCAGCTCGCGGATTCTCGCTTCGGCAGACCGAGCCACATCCCGCTCACTGCGTCCGGAGAGGCCGCGCTCCAGGCTCCAGCGCCATACCTCGTCGGCAAGCTTCGCCGCGGCGGCGATCGCCTCGAGCTCGGTGGCGTCCTTGACCCGGCGCAGGTTCTCGACTGTCCCACCCGCCGCCACGAGCTCAACTCCGTCCGGCCGCTTCTCTTCCAGCCGTTTGAGCGCGCGCACCGCGAGGTGGTCGTCCTCGAACCCGACCCTTCCGGTCAGGCGCTCTGCAATGGAGGGCAGCCAGTCCCCCTCGACCGTGACGACGTCCCAGCCTTCGACCTCTGCTTCGGCCCGCTCCGAATAGCGGAAATCGGTGAAGAAGAGTCGGGTGTCGGGCCCGCATACGCAGGCGCCGTTGGTGCCGCCGAACCCGGTGAGGTAGGAGACGTTGACGAGCTGCATGACCAGCATCCGGTCGAGCTCGCGCTCGGCGAGCCCGCCGGCGAGACGGTCGCCCCGGCCTCTCATCGCTCGCCGTCTACACCGAGAGCGCGGGCCAGGGTCGCGAGCGCGTCGCGATACCCGTCGGGGCCCCTCCCCGAGACCTTCTCCAGCACCAGCCCGTCGAAGACCGAGACCCGGCGCCAGTCCTCGCGCGACTCGACGTCGGAGAGGTGGATCTCCACGGCTGGAAGGTCGGCCACCTGGAGGGCATCGCCGATCGCCCGGCTGTAGTGGGTCCAGGCCCCGGCGTTGACCAGCGCCGCATCGGCCAGCTCCGGCACCCGGTGCAGGTACTCGACGAACTCGCCCTCCGCATTGGTCTGGAAGAAGATCGCTTCCAGCCCCAGCTCACGGGCCCAGCTCTGGATCTTCCCCTCGAGCTCGTGCAGCGAAAGGCCGCCGTACAGCTCCGGGTCGCGGCGCTCGAGGATGTCGAAGTTGACACCGTGCAGCACCGCCACGCGGTTGTGGGCGGAAGTCATTCGCGCAACTCCTCCACGGCTGCCCGGACCCTATCCGGATCGACGAGTTGCCCGATCCGCGGCGCGCCGGGTTCAGCGAGAAGCACGAAACCGACCCCCGCGGCGGTGCGCTTCTTGTCCCGCTGAAGGGCATCAAGCGTGGCGTCCACACCGACGCCGGGGTCGAGGGCAACCGGCAGTCCGTGGCGACGCAGGATCGCCCCGACCTCATCGCCAAGCTCCGGCGCCTCCGAGAGGCGCAGCGCCGCCAGCAGACCCAGTCCAACCGCCTCGCCGTGGCGATAGCGCGAGTAGCCGCTGGCCGCCTCGATCGCGTGCCCGACCGTGTGACCCAGGTTGAGCGTTGCGCGAAGACCCCGGTCGCGCTCGTCGGCGGCAACCACCTCGCACTTGTGGCGGGCACAGGCGAAGACGACGTCGTCGAGGGCGCCTGCCTGCAGCGAATCGATCGTCCGCACCCGCTCCCACAGCTCGCCGCCGACCAGGAGCCCCGTCTTCACAACCTCGACGAAGCCCGCCGCCAGCTCTTCCGGGGACAGGCTCGACAGGGTGTCGGTGTCGGCGATCACCGCCGCCGGCAGGTGGTAGGCGCCCGCGTAGTTCTTGCCCTCGGGCAGGTCGACGCCGGTCTTGCCGCCATAGGCGGAGTCGACCTGAGCGACAAGCGAGGTCGGGACCTGCACCACGGGTACGCCGCGCTGGTAGGTGTGGGCGCAGAACCCCGCAAGGTCTCCGACGACGCCGCCGCCGAGCGCCACGACGTGATCCTCGCGGGTCATTCCGGCGCGGGCCAGCTCGCGCAGCACCCGCTCCACCTCCGCCAGCGTCTTGGCTCCCTCGCCCGGCGGAACCTCGATCCGGGACTCGAGCGGCGCGAGACGATCCGCGTAGAGCGCCCCGACGGCGGTGTCGGTTATGCAGAATCGCCGGCTCTCCAGCGGCCACCAGCCCGCATCCAGCAGCCCCCGGCCGACCAGCACCGGGTACCCGCCGGAGCCACTGCCAGCCCACAGCAGCCTCGCGCCGCTCGGCAGCTCCGCCAGCGCCTGGATCGCAGGCAGCGCCCGAATCACCGTCTCCGGATCGCCCCCCGACAGCACCGCGTTGGCCAGCGCTTCGTACAGCGGCTTCCGATCGGCAAGAAGGGCATCGAATCGGGTACGTTCCCGCGCGAGGGGCCGGTCGCTGTCCGAAACGCGCTCCCACGCGGTACCGGCGTCCACGTCGAGCCAGACGACGGTATGCCGGCCCAGCGCGGAACGAACGCGCTCCGAGAGAACGGACCCTCCGCCGAGCGCAATCGCCCCGCCTTCTGCCCGCTCGAGCAGGGCGCCGGCGATCTCGGACTCGCGAGCGCGGAACGCCTCCTCCCCATCGCGCTCGAAGCACTCGGCAATCGACATCCCCAGCTCGCGCTCCATCAGCTCATCCGTCTCGGTCGTGTCCAGGCCGGCCTCGCGTGCCGCAGCAAGCGCCGCCGACTTGCCGGCTCCCATGAACCCGATGAAGACGATCGCCGGCTGGCTCACCGGCTCACCCCCGCCAGTCGATGCGCTTCTTGTAGGCATCGAGGGCGGCGAGCACGTCATCGATGTGGTCGCCACCCAGCTTCTCGCGGTAGCAGCGAGCCAGAGTCAGGCAGACCATCGCCTCGCCGACGACGGCGGCGGCCGGCACCACGGTCGAGTCGGTGCGCTCGCGCAGCGCCTGGGCGGGCTCCCTGGTCTCGGTGTCGACCGAGCGAAGCGGCTTGGTGAGGGTCGAGATCGGCTTGATCGCAGCGCGCACCGAGAGCGGCATGCCGTTGGTCATCCCGCCCTCGAGACCCCCCGCGTGGTTGGTGTTGCGGTAGTAGCCGCGCTCCTCCGACCAGAAGATCTCGTCGTGAGCCGCCGAGCCGGGCCGCCCGGCGACGTCCCATGCCTCGCCGATCGCGACTCCCTTCACCGACTGGATCGAGGCGACGGCGCCCGCCAGGCGCCCATCGAGGCGCTCCTCCCATGAGACATGGGAGCCCAGCCCCGGCACGAGGCCGAAGGCGCGCACCTCGAAGCTGCCGCCAAGGCTCTCGTTGGCCTTTCGCAGGCGGTCTATCTCCGCAACCATCGCGGTGCTCGCGTCGGGGTCGAGACAGCGCACCGGGTCCTCGTCGACCCCGTCGAAGTCCTCTGGACCCAGGTCAGGGCACTCGGGCACCGTCACCGAGGCGATCTGCGTCACGTGGCTGTGGACACTGACACCAAGCGCCGCAAGGAAGGAGCGGGCGATCGAGCCCGCCGCCACCCGCGCCGCCGTCTCCCGGGCGCTGGCCCGCTCCAGCACATTGCGGATGTCCGTGTGGCCGTACTTCTGCGCGCCCACCAGGTCCGCATGGCCCGGGCGCGGCAGGTGCACGGCCTCCACCTCGGCGTCGACCGGCCAGGGATTCATCCGCTCTTCCCAGTTCGCGTAGTCGCGGTTGGCCACGAGCACGGCGATCGGGCTGCCCAGCGTCCGGCCGTGGCGTATGCCGGAGCGGACCTCGACCGAATCGGACTCGATCTGCATCCGCCCGCCGCGCCCGTGGCCGAGCTGGCGGCGCGCCATGTCGCGGTCGAGTGCCTCTCGGTCCAGCAGAAGGCCCGCCGGCATGCCCTCGACGATCGCCGTCAGGCCAGGGCCGTGCGACTCGCCCGCGGTGGTGAAGCGGAAGCTGCTCATGGACGCAAGGCTATAGGCGCGCGGAGCGATTGCCGGCCGCTGGGAGACGTTGGCAAGTTGACCCCCGTCGTCGCACTACGACACGTCCCCCCCACCGCGCGCAGCGGCACGCATCGTGTCGAGCGGTGCTTCGCGACCGGTCCAGATCCGGAGGGAGAGGGCGCCCTGGCGAACCAGGACCTCGATCCCATCGACCACCGTTGCCCCCGCGGCCTCCGCGGCAACGAGCAGCCGGCTCGGGCCCGCCCCATACACAAGGTCCACAACGGTCTGCTGGGAAACAAAGCCGCTCGCGCTCAGCGGAAGCTCGGCGAAGGCGTCCTCGCCGCGCAATCCGACCGAGGTCGAGTTGACGATCAGCCGATAGCTGGTCGCATCGGGCGCCACCACCGGCGCACCGCCCAGTTCCTCGCAGAGGTTGCGGGAGCGCAGGTCCGTGCGGTTCCAGACATCCACCTCAGCCCCCTCGCGAAGCAGCGCCCAGACCACCGCGCGCGCGGCGCCGCCCGCGCCCAGCACAAGCGCTCGCTCACCCTGCGGCGCGGCGGGCAGCGCCGCCAGCAACCCTTCCGCGTCGGTGTTGTCGGCGCGGATCTCACTATCGGCGAAGCTCAGTGTGTTGGCGGCACCGATCTCGCGGGCCGGCTCGGACAGCACGTCCGCGAGGACGAGTGCCGCCCCCTTGTGGGGAACGGTTACGTTGGCGCCCACAAACCCTTCCTCCGGCATTGCCCGCACCCGCCCCTCGAGCTCATCCGGGGAGACGTCGATCGCCTCGTAGCTCCATTCCCCGGCCAACCCCAGCTCGGCCAGGGCGGCGTTATGCATCTCCGGCGAGCGGGAGTGCGTCACCGGGTGCCCGAGGACAGCCAGGCGCCGCATCATTCGCAGGTGTCCGGCGACCTACCGCCAGCCGCTTCGCGGGCGCGGTTGTAGCGGGCGACATCGGCCTGGAACTGCGCGTCGGTCGACGAGAAGGAGTGCTTTCCGCAGGTCCCCGGCTCCACCACGTAGTAGAGATAGTCGACCCCGGCGGGATGCGCAGCGGCTTCGATCGAGGCGAGGCCGGGGCTGTCGATCGGTCCCGGTGGCAGGCCGGCGTTGAGCCTGGTGTTGTAGGGGGAGTCGACCGCCAGCTCCGATTCGGTCAGCGGGTTCGCGTAGTTGCCGGTGGCAAAGCGGATCGTCGCATCGATCCCGAGCGGCATCCCTTCGTGCAGGCGGTTGTAGATCACCGCGGCGACCAGGCGGCGCTCGCTCGCCACCTGAGCCTCCCGCTCGACCATCGAGGCAATCGTCAGCACGTCGTAGGTGGTGAGGTTCTTGGAGCGCGCGTAGCGCATGTCGACGTGCTTGATTCGTCGCTTGAAGTCCTGCAGCTGCAGCTGGACCAGGTCAGCAGCGGGGGCGCCCGCCTTCAGCTCGAAGGTATCCGGAAAGAGAAACCCCTCCAGGCTGCTGGCGCCCTTGCCGCCGTAGCCGGCTGGCCTCAGGTACTTCGAGCGCACGCTCGCCTTCAGGTAGCTGCCGGTGAGCCCCACTTCTCTTGCGACCCCCGCCGCCTGGGGGCGGCTGTATCCCTCGGGGATCGTCACCGTCGTGGTCTTCTTCGCCCGGACGGTCGAGAGAGCGTCGATCGCCGCCCCGTAGCTCATGCCATGCGCCAGCGCGTAGCGGCCCGGGTAGAGGTCGGAGCGCTTGCCGGCCAGCGTGACGCGAACCTGAAACAGGGTCGAACTGGAGACGACACCCCTGCGGTCGAGCAGATCGCCGACCTCCGCGACGCTGGCGCCCTTCGGGATGGTGACGACGACCCTGCCGGAACCGTCGCCGGCAAACGGCTGCATGAGGGCGATGAGAAACCAGGCGAGGACAACCGCAGCAAGCACGGCCATGACCCGCAACGGGTGGCGACGAACGGCTGAAAGTGCCGCAGCCCCACGGCGGGATGGTCTGGGCCCCGTTCTCCCGGACGGACGGGGGGCCGGTGCCTCCGCGCGGCCGGCGGCCCCGGTGCCTCGGCGGGGGCGGGGCCGGTGTCTCGGGCGGGGGCGCGGTGACTTCCCGCTTCTCGTCCCTCTGGCGGCGGCGCTCTTCGCGCTCGCGCCAGCGCCTCTCCCGCTCCACCGCTGCGGGGTCGTCTGACTCGGCGAACAGCTCTCCGGTGAGCCAGTCCTCAGTCATCGTCCGGCTCGCTGCCCTCGATGGCCGCCCGCCCGGCCAGATAGGCCTGGAGCAGATGCGCCGCAGCAACCGAATCGGAGGGTGCGGTAGCTCCTTCGCGGCGGCTCGCCTCGGCCATCCGCGTGGTGAGCCTCTCGTCGTAGGTCTCGACCGGTATGTCGAGCATCGCTTCCAGCTCTGCGCAGAAGGTCCGGGCCAGGGCGGCCTGGGCGCCTTCCTCGCCACTGAGGTGAAGCGGCAGCCCGACGACGACCCGCTCGACGTCGTAGCTGGCCACCAGCTCAGTCACCGAGCGAGGCTCCGGCGGTTCGATCACCGGCAGGGGGGTGGCCAACGTGCCGCTCGGATCGGAGATCGCGCAGCCGATCCGGGCGGTGCCGTGGTCGAGCGCCAGCACGCGCATCAGGCAACCTTCTGCTCGATTGCCCGGCGCGCCACCACAAGCGCCTCCCCCAGCTTGCCGGAGTCCCTGCCCCCCGCCTGCGCCATGTCGTCGCGGCCTCCGCCGCCGCCGCCGACTATCGGCGCCGCCTCACGGACAATCTCCGCCGCGGAGAGCCCGCGCTCAACCGCGCTCTTGGAAGCCAGCGCAACCAGCCCGACCTTGCCGCCGTCGGCGCCACCCAGCACCACCGCGGACTCGCCGCCGAGCTTCGACTGCACCCTGCTGGCGAGATCCAGCAGCTGCCTCTGGTCGGCCAGCGGCACCGGTGCAACAACCAGCTTCAGCCCACCGACCTCCTCCGCCGCACCCACCAGCCGCTCTGCCTCCTCACCCAGCTGTTGCTTCTCGGCCTGCCTGGCGCCCCGGCCGGCCTCGCGAAGGTGCTCCGCAGCACGGCGCGCGCCCGTCAGCGGGTCCTGCGGAGTGCCGAGCAGCTCGCCGACCTCCCGCAGGCGCTCCTCGCGCTCGCGGAACCAGTCGATTGCCGCCGGGCCGGTCAGCGCCTCGACCCGCCGCACGTTCGCCGCGCTCGATCCCTCCGAAACGATCTTGAAGATGCCGATCTCGGCGGTGTTCGCAACGTGGGTCCCCCCACACAGCTCGCGCGAGACTCCGTCGACCTCGACGACGCGCACCCACTCTCCGTATTTCTCGCCGAACAGCGCCATCGCCCCAAGCTTCTCCGCGTCCTTGCGCTCCATTTCCAGCCAGCGCACCGGGCGACTCGCCTTGATCCACTCGTTGACGCGATCCTCGACGCCGCGCAGCTCGTCGGGGCCGAGCGCCTGGCCGTGGGTGAAGTCGAAGCGGAGCTTGTCGGGCCGGACGGCCGAGCCCGCCTGGCGGACATGGGCGCCGAGCCGCTCGCGCAGGGCAGCGTGCAGGAGATGGGTCGCGGTGTGGTTGCGCATCGTCGCGTGGCGGGTCTCGCGATCGACGAGCGCCTCAACGGCGGCGCCCGCCTCGACCATGCCGTTCGCCGTCTCCACCTCCAGCGCCTGGTCCTCTCCGACCCGGTAGACGTCGACCACCCTCACCTCTCCCCCGCTCCAACGGAGCACGCCGGAGTCGGCGACCTGGCCGCCGCCCTCGGCATAGAAGGGGCTCTCCTCCAGCTTGACGAGCGCAGCCGGGCCGGTCTCGCTGGCGACCGCGGCGACGCCGGTGGTGGCGCGCAGGGTCTCGTAGCCGACGAAGCGGGTCGGCGGCACCTCCGCAGCAAAGGCGATCACCTTCTGGTGGCGATCCTCAGAGCCGTGCGCGGTCGCCGCGCCGACCCGGGCTCGCTGGCGCTGCTCCTCCATCAGCTCCTCGAAGCCCCCGTCATCGACAGAGAGGCCCTGCTCGGCGAGAAGCTCCTTGGTCAGGTCATAGGGGAACCCGTAGGTGTCGTGAAGCTTGAAGGCGTCGGTGGCATCGATCCACGACGTGCCCGACTCCCGCGCCTCGGCGACAAGCTGCTCCAGCAGCTGGGTGCCGCGCTCCAGGGTGCGGCCGAAGCTCTCCTCCTCGTCGCCGACCCAGCGAGCGATCGTCTCCCGCTCGGCGGCCAGCTCCGGATAGGCCTCACCCATCATCTCGATCGTTTGCTCGGCGAAGCGGCCCAGCCAGGGGGCCTCCAGCCCCAGCGTCCGGCCCTGCTGGATCGCCCGCCGCATGATCCGCCGCAGGATGTAGCCGCGATCCTCGTTGGACGGGACCACGCCGTCGGCGATCAGGAAGGCGGCGCCGCGCGAGTGGTCGGCGACGATCCGCATCGCGCGGGTCACGGCCCCTCCCTCGCCGTAGGAGCGCCCGGAAAGCTCCTCGGCGAGGTCGACCAGGGGGCGCAGCAGGTCGGTCTCGAAGACCGAGGGGACATCCTGCAGGATCGCCGCCAGCCGGTCCAGGCCCATGCCCGTGTCGATGTTGCGCATCGGAAGCTCGGTGAGGACGCCAGCCTCGCTCAGGTCGTAGGTCATGAAGACGTGGTTCCAGAACTCCAGGAAGCGGTCGGTGTCGTCGCCCGGGCGCTCGCCGGGCGCGCCGAAGTCCTCGCCACGATCGAGGTAGAGCTCGGAGCAGGGCCCGCAGGGCCCTGCCGGTCCCGCCTGCCAGAAGTTGTCGCCCCGGCCAAGTGGCACGATCCGCTCCTCCGGCATTCCCTGCGCCTTCCAGAGCTCGATCGCCTCCTCGTCCGGCCCAAGGCCCAGCTCCTCGTCTCCGCCGAACACCGTCGCCCAGATCAGCTCGGGGTCCATGCCAAACCCGTCGGTCGAGAGCTCCCAGCCCCAGGCGATCGACTCCTCCTTGAAGTAGTCGCCGAAACTCCAGTTGCCCAGCATCTCGAAGAAGGTGAGGTGGCGGGCGGTGTTGCCCACCTCCTCGATGTCGGTGGTGCGGAAGCACCTCTGCACGTCGGTGAGCCGGGGCGCCGGTGGGCGCTCGTACCCGAGGAAGTAGGGCTTGAAGGGCTGCATTCCGGCGGTTGTGAGCAGGACGGTTGGATCGTGCACAGAGGGCACCAGTGAGGCCGAGGGCACGACCTTGTGCCCCCGTTCCTCGAAGAACGAGAGATAGGTGTCGCGGATCTCGCTGGCCTTCACGGCAATGGAGCCTAAGTGACCGCGCCGCGCCCAGCCCCACGGACCCGACTGACACTGGTGAGGCCATCCCGTTGAAGCATTGATGGATATGGCCCTACCCTTGACTGGATGGCTCTGCATGCCGAAATGGCAGAGAGATGACAGAAGCCGCAGCTTCGAATCCATCCCCGGTGCGCGCCGGGCCAGATCGGCTGCTCTCGGACAGCCGGCTGGCACGGCGGGCGACAAAGGGCGACCGCCGCGCCTTCGAGGCGATCTACCGCCGCTACCACCAGGAGCTGTACCGATTCTGCCTGGCGATGGTCGGAAATCCCCAGGACGCGCAGGACGCGCTTCAGAACACCATGGTCAAGGTTCTGCGTGCCCTGCCGGGCGAGACGCGGGAGATCAAGCTGAAGCCCTGGCTCTACCGGATCGCCCGCAACGAGGCGATCGAAACGGTGCGCAAGCGCCGCGACAGCGTCGAGCTCGAACCCGAGCACGCGGACTCCACTCTGGAGATCGCCCAAACGGCCGAGGCACGGGAGCGGCTGCGCCGGCTGATCGCCGATCTCGGGGAGCTTCCGGAACGGCAGCGTGGCGCGCTTGTGATGAGGGAGCTGTCCGGACTCGGATTCGAGCAGATCGCCGCTGCGTTCGAAACCTCCCCGGGAGTTGCCCGGCAGACCGTCTACGAGGCGCGGCTCAGCCTCCGCCAGATGGAGGAGGGGCGTGAGATGAGCTGCGAGACGGTGACGCGAGAGCTCTCGAACGCCGACGGCCGGGTGACCCGCCGCCGCGAGATTCGCGCACACCTGCGCGGCTGCGAAAGCTGCCGCGCGTTCCGCGACGGCATCGCCGGGCGGCGCAGCGATCTCGCTGCCATTGCCCCGCTGCCCGTTGCGGCGTCCCTGGGCCTGCTGCACGGCATCTTCACAGGCCAGGCCAGCGCCGCCGCCGGAAGTGGCGCCGCCGCGGGCGCAGGCGGTGCCGCAGGCGCAGGCGCAGCCGGTGGTGGGGTTGCCGGCACGGTTGGCGCCGGCGCGGGCAAGGTCATCGCGACCTCGGCAATCGTCAAGTCTGCGGCCACGGTCGCGGTGGTGGCGGCGGTCGGGGTCACGGCCGTCGACCGCAGCGGCCTGATCGACGTACCGCTGCCGGGGGGCCCAAAGGCCAGCAGGAACGCCTCGCAGCCCGCCGCCCCTCCGCAGGGCGGGGGCGCCGCAACGCCAGCGCAGGGAAACCGGCAGACAGCGGAAGAGAACGCGAAAGCCGACCATGGGAAGCGCGGAGACGGCAACGACAGGGCCCCTGGAACGGGTCGTCGCCAGGGCAGGCCGGAGCATCGGGGATCGGCCAAAGCGGGCGCGCGAAGGCATCCGGGCCGCCCCGCCGACGGGCGATCGCACACCAAGCGGCAGGGGCGACCGGACGGGCTGCCGGCGGCTTCCCACCACGGCCAGCAGACTGCCGCCGCTCACAAATCGCCCCGCGCGAATCCCTCGCCCGGAGGCGGCTCCCCCTCGAAGAGCAAGAGCACTCCAGCGCCCTCCTCTCCGCAGCCCACATCCTCGCGTCCCCCGAAGGAACAAGGCGCTGAAGCGCTTCCCGCTCAGTCCCCTCCCCCGGCGGAACCGGCAGGGCAGGGCCAGGGGGGTGGGTCCTCAAAGGGCACCGGCGGCGGGCCGGCGGAAACGCCCGAACCCTGACGCGCCCGATCGGCAGCCCCCGGAGCGGGGCACCGGTGAGACAACGAACCCCGCGGTCGGCATCGCGGTCTCCCCTGCCCCGCCGGAGATTGGCGGCATTCCGGCCCTGACAGCGGCGGTCCGGCCCCGTTTCAACCTGCGAGCAGACGGTCGGGCGGGCGCAGAGTGTCCGCAACGCCAAGACATCGAAGGAGACACGCCATGAAGCTCCAGGTGAAGATTGCACTCGTGACCGGGGCCCTCGCGCTGAGCGCCACCCCGGCTGCCCTCGCTGCCGGGAAGCCAGAAGGGGTTCCGTCCGGCGAACACGGCGCACCGGATGGCAAGGGCCCCACGTACACCCCTGCGGACCCGACGCCCGGTCCGAAAGCGGGCCTGCCCGCAAAGGCCAAGGCCTACGGCCGCTACTGCAAAGACGAAAGCCGCAAACACGTCAAAGGTGAGAAGGGCACGCCGTTCAGCCGTTGCGTGACCGCGATGGCGAGAGCCGCGAACCACGACAACATGGCCCCCGGCCGTGTCTGCAAAGACGAAAGCCGCAAACACGTCAAAGGTGAGAAGGGCACGCCGTTCAGCCGTTGCGTGAAGGCGGCAGCCGAGCTGCAGCGCGACCAGCACCAGCAGGAGGAGGGCTCCTAGCGAGCCCCGGCGTACGGCCATGGGCTTTCGAGCGGCGCTCTGCGCCTACTTCCGCGTGGGGCCTCCGCCCGAAACGATCGTGCCGTGCCCGACGATCGCGTCTCCGGATAGCAGGACCGCGGTCTGGCCGGGACAGGCACCGTCGAACGCCGCGTCGAGCTCGACGTCCAGATCCGCGTGACGCCCCGTCCCCGCCACGGAAATCGTGGCGGGGACGGCGGCGGAGCGATAGCGCAGCTTGACGGCGTCAACACGATGGCCGTCCCGGTGAAGGATCGCATCGCGGATCCTTACGTTCCCGGTCGCCAGCGCCTCACGAACTCCGACCGTCACGGTGTTCGCCTGGGCGTCAGTTGCAAGCACATAGAGGGGCTCGGGCGCGGCGATGCCGATGCCCCGCCGCTGGCCCACGGTGAAGTGCTGGTGGCCCCGGTGGCGGCCGATCACCTGGCCGGAGCGATCCAGCACCGCGCCGTCCCGGTCCCTGAGGCCACCGTGGCGACTCAGGAACTCACCCTTGTTCTGACCGGAGAGAAAGCAGAGGTCCTGACTCTCGGGCTTGCGTGCGACCGCGAGCTCGTGGCGAGCAGCGATGGCGCGAACCTCGGGCTTGGTCAGATCCGTCAGCGGGAAACGAAGTTTGTCCAGCATCGCCGGTGGCAGCGCCGCCAACATGTAGCTCTGGTCCTTCGCGCTGTCCGCTGCGGCGGCAAGCAGCCGCCCGTCGCCATCGTCGACGATGCGGGCGTAGTGGCCGGTGACAAGCCGGTCGGCACCGAGGCGCTCGGCGAGATCGACCATCGCCGCTATCCGAACCTCGCCATTGCAGACGATGCACGGGTTGGGAGTCCCCCCCGCCGCATGGCCGGACAGGAACTCGCCGACGACGCGGCGGCGGAACTCCTCCTCGAGGTCCAGCGTCAGGTGCGGGATGTCAATCGAGTGGGCAACCGCCCGGGCGCCGAGCACGGCCTCGGGCGAGCAGCAGGCCTTGGCGCCGTCGGTCTCCGAATCGGCCCATAGCTTCACGGTCACTCCGAGCACATCAGCCCCCCGCTCGCGCTCGAGCAGCGCCGCAACCGCGCTGTCGACCCCACCGGACATCGCCACGAGGACGCGCCCGGAGCGCCGTGGGGCAAGCTGCTCTGTGGACGCGGCCGCGCTCGCCAGAGACCGGTGTAGGGCATCGGCGGCCAGCTGGGCGGCATGCCGCTTGCCCGGTGTCAGCCCGCCGACTGCGGCATCCACCTCCTCGGCGCCGATTCGCGCCGCCTCGACGACGGCCTCGCCATCGACCATCTCAGCGACTGCCGCGGTGGCCGCCCGCATCGCCCCACAGCCCTCCGCATCGAACGTCACGGAGGCGATTCGTCCCGCATCCAAGACCAGGGAAACACGTGAAAGATCGCCACACGCAACCCCGCCGGCGGCGCCGGTGAAGGCGCCCTGCGGAACCGGTCCCCTTCGACTTCCGTCCCGAAGGTGGGTCTCCAACAGCTCTCTACTCATTTGACCAAGTATGAATCTGTCGAGGGACCAAGTAGGAATCTGTCGAGGGAGTGCGCGGTGCGTGGCTGACAGGTGCTCCGCTCGATCGAGCCGGGTTCCAAAAAAGAGACTCCAGCCCGCCGGTACCGCCTCTGGCTTTGATCCCTAAAGTGAAGGGTGGGCGCCTCCTCGCGATCTCATGAGACCGAGAGAGATCAGCTCCCGAGCCGTTTGTGTTGGGTCAAACGATGAGACGGCTCGCGTACGGGCTCGAGCCTCGACTCAACGGTACCACCACTCGGCCAACCTGGCGAGCGGAAGGGCAAACCTTGCGAACGGAAGGCCAGCGTGGCAGGAGCACACAATGCCCGGCGAGCGGCTCAGTCCAGGTTGGAGAGGAGAAGCTCGGCCTCGCTCCAGTCCTCCGGCCGAACCCGCAGGGCGATGTCCCCATGGCCAAAGCGGTCGAGCGGCCAGTCCACCGTCAGGGCCGCTTCGATACCCGCCTCGCTCAGCGCCTGGTGCCAGGCTCGTGCCGTCTTCGCGTCAGCGAAGTCGCGCACGACCTCCCATCCGTCGAAGCTCGGGTCATCGACGTGGATCGGGGTTGCGCCGGGCCCGGGCGGGCGCTCGCGAAGAGACCGTCGGAGGCGATCGAAGAGGCTCATGTCTCGCACATAGATACCGGGCGAGGCCCGCTGGCGCGGGGTGCAGTCGGTTCAGTGACCCGCAAGGCCGCGGCGGTGCAGCGAGATCCCCAGCTCCTTGAGCTGGAAATCTCCGACCGGCGCCGGAGCGCCCGTCAGCGCGTCCGTGCCCGAGGCCGTCTTCGGGAAGGCGATGACGTCGCGGATCGACTCCGCTCCAACGAGCCGCTGCACGATTCGGTCGAGGCCATAGGCGATGCCACCGTGGGGTGGGGCGCCGTACCGCAGCGCCTCGAGCAGAAACCCAAAGCGGGCCTCGGCCTCGGCAGCATCGATCCCCAATGCGGAGAACACCGCCTTCTGGACATCGGCGCGGTTGATGCGGATCGAACCGCCGCCCATCTCCTGGCCGTTCCAGACGAGGTCGTAGGCAAGCGCCCGGGCTCCGCCCGGGTCCTCGGGATCGAACTCACCGGCCGCAGCGGTGAACGGATGGTGCAGCGAGTCCCAGCGCCCCTCCGCGGCGTTCCACTCCATCAGCGGCCAGTCCACGATCCAAACCAGCCGGTGCTCCTCCGCGGGGACGAGGTCGAAGCGCTCGGCCAGCTCGACCCGCAGCTGCCCGAGCACGGCGTTGGCGATGCCGCGCTCATCGGCGACCAGCAGCAGCAGGTCACCCTCCTCAGCGCCGAGCCGCTCGTTGAGTCCGGCCAGCTCCTCCTCGGAGAGGAACTTGGCGGTTGGCGAGCGCCAGCCCTCGCCTTCGCGGAAAGCCCAGACGAGGCCCTTGGCACCGAGCTCCTGCGCGCGGGAGATGAGGCCGTCGAGCTCCGAGCGCGGCAACTCCCGGCGTCCGGCGTTCAACCCGCGCACCGCACCGCCCGAGTCGATCACCGAGCGGATGACCTTGAACTCGGTCTGCGCCAGCGAGCCGGCCAGGTCGACCAGCTCCAGCGCGAAGCGCAGGTCCGGCCGGTCGGTGCCGAAGCGGTCCATCGCCTCGTCGTAGCGCAGCCGATCGATCGGCAGCTCGACCGCCGGGCCGCCGGCCCGCTCGAAGACATGGGCGAGGAGCCGCTCGTTCACCTCGATCACGTCATCGACCTCGACGAACGACATCTCGATGTCCAGCTGCGTGAAGTCCGGCTGGCGGTCTGCGCGCAGGTCCTCGTCGCGGAAGCAGCGGGCGATCTGGTAGTAGCGATCGAAGCCGGCGATCATCAGCAGCTGCTTGAAGAGCTGCGGAGACTGCGGCAGCGCGTAGAAGGAACCCTGCTGGAGGCGGCTCGGGACGAGGAAATCGCGAGCGCCCTCGGGGGTGGAGCGGGTCAGGACCGGCGTCTCGATGTCGAGGAAGCCCTCGCCGTCGAGGAACTCGCGCATCGCGGCGGTGACGCGGTGGCGCAGCTCCAGCGCCTCGCGCATCTGCTCGCGACGCAGGTCGAGGTAGCGGTGGCGGAGGCGCGCGTCCTCGCCGACCTCTCCGGAGAATCCCTCGATCTGGAAGGGCGGCGTCTCGGCGTCGGCCAGCAGGTCGGCACCGGTCACGCTCAGCTCGAACTCCCCGGTCGGCAGCTCTGGGTTGATCGTCTCCTCGGAGCGGCGGACAACCGTGCCCACCGCGCTCAGCACGTCCTCCGCTCGCAGCCTGTGGGCGAGGGCGAAGGCGTCGCCCGAGGAGTCCGGATGGAAGACGAGCTGGACGATGCCGGTGCGGTCGCGCAGATCGATGAAGATGAGGCCACCGTGGTCGCGGCGGCGGTGGACCCAGCCGGCCACCCGCGCCTCCGAATCGACGCGGTCGCCCAGCACCTGCCCGCACCAGGTGTTCCGGTAGCCGTTGGCGCGCAGCGCCGGGAGGTCGCTCACGCCCCCGCACCGCCGATCTCGTCGATCAGCCTCGCCGTGTCGACCGGGCGCTGGACGCCCTCCTCCATGTCGCGCAGCTGGACGCCTCCGTCGGCCTCGAGGATGACGACCCGCCTGGCGCCGATCCGGTCCGCGTGCTTGAGCTGGCCCTTGAGGCTGCGCCCGGCCAGGTCGACCTCGACCGCGAGTCCCGCATGGCGCAGCTCGCTCGCCAGCGCCAGCGCCCGCTGCCGCTGGCCATCGTCCGCGGCGGCGAGGAACGCATCGCGCCCAACGGCCTCCCCTTCCTCGCCAAGCGCCAGCAGGATGCGCTCGATCCCGGCAGCCCATCCGACCGCCGGCGTCGGGGGGCCGCCGAGCTGCTCGATCAACCCGTCGTAGCGGCCGCCCCCGCCGACCTCCGACTGAGCGCCGAGCCCTGCGCAGACGAAGGAGAAGATCGTGCGCGTGTAGTAGTCGAGGCCGCGGACCAGGGTCGGGTCGATCTCGTAGGCGATCCCGGCCGCGTCGAGGAGAGCACGCACCGTGGCGAAGTGCTCGGCGTCGTCACCCTCGAGCCGCTCGACGATGGTCGGCGCGCTCGCCATGACCGACTGCGTTCCCTCGTCGTCTGAGTCGAAGGCGCGCAGTGGGTTGAGGTCGATCCGCTCGCGCACGTCCTGCGACAGCTCGCCCTCGTTGGCGCGCAGGTGCGCCTTGAGCTCCTCCAGATAGGCGCGGCGCGCCTCCGGCGAACCGAGACTGCCGAGCCGCAGCTCCACCCCCGGCACGCCGAGCTCGGCGAGCAGGTCCGCGAGCAACATGATCGCCTCGGCGTCGGCCAGCGGCGAATCGGTGCCAATCGCCTCCAC
Organism: uncultured Solirubrobacterales bacterium; assembly: GCA_963707965.1. GTDB lineage: Bacteria > Actinomycetota > Thermoleophilia > Solirubrobacterales > 70-9 > VRUE01. The sequence goes on along the minus strand of CAVPRR010000004.1, from coordinate 557,756 downwards.
GCCGATCTGGTGGAACTGGCGGTAGCGGCCGGCCTGCGGGCGCTCGTGACGGAAGAACGGGCCGGCGTAGGAAAGCTTTACCGGCTGCGCCAGCTTGTGCATGCCGTGCTCCAGGTAGGCGCGGCAGATCGGCGCGGTGCCCTCGGGGCGCAGGGTGATGCTTCGCCCCCCCTTGTCCTCGAAGGTGAACATCTCCTTGCGGACGATGTCGGTCGAGCGACCGACGCCGCGCTCGAACAGCTCGGTGTCCTCGAAGGCGGGCGTGGCGATTGGCTCGTAGCCGGCTCGAGCGAAGATTGCCGCGGCGGCGTGTTCGATCCGAGTCCTGGCGCGAGCGGCGTCCGGAAGAACGTCAAAGGTTCCGCGGGGCGCCTGGTACTTGCTGGCCATGGTGGCGCGACCTTACCTGCGCGCAGCGTCGGTCAGCGTGCCAGCTCGGCCAGAAACGGGTTGGTGGCTCGCTCCGCAGCGAGCGTCGTCACAGCCATGTGTCCGGGATAGACGCCCGTCTCGGGCGGGTGCGAATCGATGAGCGTGCGGATCGAGCGGAGCAGGGTCGGCCCGTCTCCCCCCGGCAGGTCGACCCGCCCGACCGATCCCTGGAAGAGGACATCGCCGGAGAAGATCGCGTCCTCGCCGCGCACCGAGTAGGTGACGTGGCCGGGGCTGTGGCCGGGGGTGGCGATCACATCCAGCGTCAGTCCCGCCAGCTTCAGCTCCTCTCCTCCCTTCACCGTCTCGTCGGCCTCGTAGTCCTCGTACGGGCCGAGACCGGGGACCGGGACGTAGGACATGATGTCGGCGAGCAGCACCGTTTCGACCTCCGGGCAGTAGACGGGCGCACCGGAGGCCCTCGCCACCGGAGAAACCGCACCGATGTGATCGAAGTGGCAGTGGGTGAGGAGGATCGCGTCGATCTTCGCCCCCATCCCCTCGACGGCCGCGAGGATCCGTTCCGGCTCCTCACCCGGATCGACGACCAGCACGCGGTCGGAGTCGCCACTGCGCACGAGGAAGCAGTTCTCCCCGAGCGGGCCGACCGTGAGCATCTGTACGTCGATGCTCACCGCTTCTCTGCCGCGCGGATCCTGGTCCGCTCCCGACGGCGCCACATCGTTCTGTCGATGTAGTAGCCGGCCGGTATGTAGAAGGCGAGCATGAATGCGCCAAGGCCGAGCGCGGCAGCGGGCGAGCGGCGGAAGAGCACTACGAGGAGCACTGTGAAGATGATTGCGGCGATCACGCCGCGGGTGGCCGCGCTGCGCCACGTGGGCGGGGCGTCGATGCGCGGTGTGCCCTTGCGTTTGGCGCGTGCCCGCGCCTTGGCCTCCTCGCGACTGCGGGGACGGCCGGCTCGGCGGTTGGTGTCGACGCGGCCTCCCTGAGTGCCCCGCCGCTTGCGACGGCGCTTCTTCTTCGTCTGAGCCATTGCCTGAATCTAGCGTTCCGGGCCGCCTCGCGACATTGCCGCCAGGCGGCGCTCGATTGTCTGGTGGGCAGGAGTCGAAATCGCGGATCGGCACGTCGCTCGGATAGCCGGCCAGGGCGCCCGCCGGAACGAGACCCACCAGCTCCGCCTCGACCGGGCGGGCACCGTGCGGTGCCGAAAGCGCGCGTACGCGCTCGACGACGACCTCCAGCGGCACAGCGAGCGGATCGTGGACGTTGGTCGAGACCTGGGTGCGTCCGCTCGAAAGGGCCAACCCGATTGCCCGCACGCCCGGCAGGCCACCCCCCGACTCCCTCAATCCGGCGGCAACGGCGCGCGCAACGTCGAGATCGCCGCTGTCGAGCTCCACGTTGAACGCGGCGAGGGGGGGACGGGCCGTGACCAGCGTGGCGCCGGCGGTGCGGTGCGGAAGGGCGGGCCCAAAATCGGCCTGGAGCTCTCCCGCCTCCATGCGCAGCCACAGCTCGGCCAGACCGCCGTTGCGGATGTGGGCCCGCTCGACGTGCTCGGGGCGGGTGGCCAGCGCCCCATACAGGAAGACGGGCACGCCAAGCGCCCCGATCCGCTCGCCGACCTCGAGCGCCGCGGCCCGCGCAGGCTCCCGATCGGCGGGATCGAGCCAGACGAGAGGGCAGACGTCCAGCGCCCCGATCGCCGGGTGAGCTCCCTCGTGCTCGGACATGTCGATCGCCTCGATCGCGGCCCCGGCCCCGCCCACCAGGGCGTCCCGCAAGCTCCCGCCCTCACCAGCCAATGTGAAGACGGTCCTGTTGTGGTCACGATCGGAGTGGCGATCCAGCAACGAAACCGAACGCGAGAACGCCGCCTCCAGCTCAGCGATCCGGGACGCGTCGCGACCCTCGGAAACGTTGGGAACCGCGAGCAGCGCCTTGGAATCCATCTCAAGACGCGCCACGCTCAGGCGAGCAGCTCGCCGGACTGGACGATCGGCTCGCCGTCGATCTCCACGAACGGTTCGAGAATCACGCAGTCGAGGTGAACCGGGACCTGAACGGTGCCGCCAATCGCCGCGGACGCTCCGAAGGCGACGTGGGCGGTGCCGAGGATCTTCTCGTCCTCGAGGATTTCGCCCGTGAGAATCGCCTCTTCGTTGGTGCCGATTCCCAGCTCCGCGACGTTGGTTCCGTCGGGGCCGTGCGCGGAGAGCAGCTCCAGCAGCCGGGCGCCCTCGGCGCCGGTTGCAGCCGTAAGGTGACCGTCGCGGATCGTGAGCGAGACGGGCGACTCGACCTCCCCGATGCCGGCTATCGAGCCGTCGATGACGAGTGTTCCCTGGCCCGTTCCCTCAACCGGGGCGATGAAGCCCTCGCCACAGGGGAGGTTGCCGAAGGCACCCGGCGCGGTCAGAACGCCCGCGTCGGGGATCGCGGTGCGCCCCTCGAGTCCCAGCCGCAGGTCGCTGCCGTGCGGGCAGGTGATGCGGGCCTCCGAGCCGTTGCTGAGCAGGCCGCTGACCCGCGCCCCCCGCTCCTCCAGCTTCCGCATGTCGGCTCCCATCACGCGGGCGAGCATCTCCTCGTTGACGCCGGGCATCGAGGCAACCCTCACCCCCGCCTCGCTTGCGGCCTTGCGAGCGGCGGTGTGGGAGAGCGACTGGATCGTGGGCGCAACGACGACATCGGCGGCGAGCATCGCAGCGGCCACGGTCGCGGGCGGCTCAGCCGCGTGCGAGCCCCGCTCGGAGATGACGGCAAGCGTTGCGTCCGCCCCACCGTCCTGGGCCTCGATCCACAACAGGGCACCGAGCTCTTCGGTCACCGGGTTGCAGACGATCAGCACCTCCTCGTCAGGCTGCACCCCAAGGCAGTCCCGAATCACCGTCCTAACCGCTCTGTCCAGCGCCTCGGTCCTCACGCAAGCAAGGCTATGCGCTCGGCTCCCATCTCGCCAGCAGCCGCGACGCCGCTACCATCCTCACTCCCGCCGGAGTAGCTCAGCTGGTTAGAGCAGCGGAATCATAATCCGCGTGTCGGGGGTTCGAGTCCCTCCTCCGGCATCGTCGAAAAGCCCCGCTCACGCCGGCTGGGGCGGGACCGTGCCGCTCCGCCACGGCAAGCCGTGGCTCCGCCGTCCGTTCCACTACTTTCTAGCTCAGCCGGGCGCATGCGCCGAACGCAGTGAGAAACCGGAGGGCGCTGAATGAGCTTCTCGGAAGCCGTCAAGTCTGGATTCGACCACTATGTGAAGTTCGATGGTCGAGCCTCACTACCCGCGTTCTGGTGGTGGTTCCTGTTCACGATCCTGGTCGCGATCGCCTTGCAGATCATGGACGGAATCATCTTTGAGGAGAGCATGCTCCTGACCATCGTCGTCTGGCTGGGGCTGATCCTGCCGAACCTCTCGGTCGCGATCCGGCGGCTGCATGACACCAACCGCAGCGGCTGGTGGATCCTGATCGGGTTCATCCCGATCATCGGGTTCATCGTGCTGCTCGTCTTCTACCTGCAGAAGAGCGACCCCGGCGACAACAGCTACGGGCCTCCGATGGCCGAGCACGTCGCCTAGCGAGGGGCCCCGAACACCGTTCCTGGAGGCCCGAAACACCGTTTCCATGCAATGCGTGGAAACGGTGTTGCGGGCCGGTCCCGAGACCGGTCCGCAGTCGCGTGCTGCTCGGCGTTCGCGCGCCGGGGGTTCGAGTCCCTCCTCCGGCATTACTCAGACGGCGTCGTGCTCCAGCGAGTAGCCGAAGACGACAGCCTTCCTGGCAACGGCGAGAAAGGGATGGCTCTCGGTTGGGCCGCCGCCGAGCGGGGTCTTCTCAGCGTCCGTCAGCGAGACGTAATCGATGTCCGAACGGTTGAGGTGGTCCGAGAAGCGAGCTCGGTACCCGTGCGGCGCCAGCGTAAGGGTGCCCAGGATGGAATGCGTAGCGGTCTCTAGGCCGACCCGTACCGTCCTCTTCCGCTCCGACTCGGCCGTGTCAAGTGGAGCCTGTGGCGTCCCTGGCTGCAAAGGCTGTTCCTTTCCACTATTTGGTGTCACGAGCTAAACGTTTTGCTAACGGACAGTCCACCGTTCTGTCAGGCCTGAGCGGTGCAGCTCGAACATTCGGCCAGCGCTCTGGCCGATGCGGCCGGGGATCCGCCGGCCGGGCGCGGCGGCTCAGGCGCCGAGCTGCGAGAGGTCGCTGCCGGGATCGGCGATCTGGTCCCTGGCGGATGAGACGTCGACTCCGTCGGCGAGGAGCCGGCGGGCCTCGGCCAGGTCTTCGGGGCGCTCGACGCTGAGGCATCCGGCGACGCGGCCGTCCTTGAGGTACCAGACAGAGAACTCGCCGGCGTCGCGGTCGCCGCGCCAGATCTCCTCGTCCCAGTCGCGGGCCGGCCCGACGTACTCGAGGCTGGCCCAATCCGCCATGTCGCTGAAGAAGTAGGGGACGACGTCGTAGTCGCGATCTTCGCCAAGCATGTTGCGGGCGACGTGGATTCCCTGCTGCATCGCCACGTCCCAGTGCTCGACGCGGAGCCGGCGGCCATGGACGACGCTGTCGTAGGAGCAGCAGTCGCCGGCCGCGTAGATCCCCTCGGCCGAGGTCTGCAGCTTCGAGTCGCAGACGATGCCGTCGTCGACCTCGAGCCCGGCCCGCTGGGCGAGCATCGCGTCGGGGCGCACTCCGGCGCCGACGACGACCGCGTCGCACTCGATCGCCCGCCCGCTCCTGGTCACGACGGCCTTGACGCGGCCGTCGCCCTCGAACGCCTCCAGCTCCTCGCCACCGTGGACGGCGATGCCATGGGCTTCGAGCTTCTCCTGGAACCAGCGCCCGGCGTCCGTGCCGAAGGTCCGCGACAGCGCCACCTCCTCCATCATCAGGATCGTGCAGCTTGACGCCCTTCGCGGTCAGCGAGGCGGCGACCTCGGTGCCGATGTAGCTGCCGCCGATCAGCACCACATGCTCCGCGGCCTCCGCGTCGGCCCGGATCGCGTCGGAGTTGCCGAAGGCGCGCAGGTAGTGGATCCCCTCGTTCTCGGCCCCCTCGACCCGCAGGATGTTGACCATCGCCCCGGTGGCCAGCAGCGCCCTGCCGAACGCGACCTCCTCCCCACCCTGCAGCTTCGCGGTCCGCTCCGCGGGGTCGAGCGACATCACGTTCGCGCCGGTCAGCAGCTCGACGTCGTTCTCCTCGTACCAGCCGGCCACGTTGACGAAGGCATCCTCGCGACTCGCCTCGCCGCGCAGGTACTCCTTGGAGAGCGGCGGCCGTTCGTAGGGCGGCTCGGCCTCGCGGCCGGCCAGCAGAATCGAGCCGCCGGCCCCGCGCCGGCGCAGCTCCGAGGCGCAGTGAGCGGACGCCATGCCGCCGCCGATCAGCAGGAAGTCGACCTCCCGCGCGGCCATCGGTCAGCCCGCGCCGTTGCCTCCGGAGGCCGGTCCGAAGAGCTCTTTCAGATCGTCCTCCCGACCGGGGTCGAGCACCGCCAGCACCTCGTCCCCCTCCTCCAACACCGTCTCCGGGCCCGGGACAAAGCCCTTGCCCCCCCGAAGCACCGAGATCAGCAGGCTTCCTTCGGGCATCGAGAGGTCGCCAACGCGACGGCCCGTGACCCGCGACTCCTTGCCCAGCAGCATCTCGATGATCTCCAGCTGCTCCTCCTGCAGATCGAGCAGGTGGACGAGCCCGTACTCGGGCACCTCGTGCTCGAGCAGGCGAAGGATGAGGTCGGTCGCGGAGACCGAGGGCTTGACTCCGAGCAGATCGAAATGCTCGCGGTTGCGCGGGTTGTTGACGCGGGCGATGATCCGGTCGACCTCATACTTCTCACGGGCGACCTGGCAGATCAGCATGTTGTCCTCGTCGTCGCCGGTGACCGCGATCACCATGTCGGCGCGCTGGATGCCGGCACGCTCCAGGACCCACAGCTCGGAGGCATCGCCGTAGGAGACGTTGTGCTCGAGCTCCTGCTCGACGGTCAGGTAGCGGCGCCGGTCGCTCTCGATCACGGTCACCTCGTGGTTCTTTTCGAGCAGCTCGCGGGCGAGGTTCCATCCCACCTTCCCCGCTCCAACGACGATGATGTACATCGCTCCAGCCCCCCTGCCTTATGCGGCTTCCGCCGAGCCGTCCGGTTGGCCGCCGCCCCGCTTGGCACCCTCGCGCACCGCGTTCTCGAGCATGTCGATGGCCACCCGCGTCGGGCAGATCGTGTGCAGCCCCTGGCGCTGGTACCACTCGGCCCGCAGCGGATCGAGGATCCGCGCGATGACGGTTGGAACGTGGTAGCGGCGTTGCGCGATCTGGGCGATCACGATGTTGGTGTTGTCGCCGTCTGTGGAGGCGATGAAGGCATCGGCCTTTTCGATCCCGGCCGCGATCAGGGCGTCCGTCTCCAGCCCGGTTCCCACCGTGAACTGGCCACCCAGGTCCTCCCAGCCTTTCTCGAGGCCGACCTCAAGCCGGGCGTGGGACTCGGGGTCCTCGTCGAGGCACGACACTTCGTGGCCCTCCCGCAGCATCGTCCGGGCGACCGAGGCACCGACTCGCCCACAGCCAACGATCAAGATGAACATGCGTCGCATACTAGGCGCCCGGCCGCGCGCGTGGGCGGTGAGGCGCCAGCCGGTGGCCTCACCCGGGCGGGGCGGTGAGCAGCACCTTGCAGGGCGCCTTCTTGAGCACGTACTCCGTTGCGGCGCCGATCTCGGCCGGCTTGGCGGCGCCGATCCCGCCCAGGGTTGCACCGCCCCGGATCTTGGTCGGCGGCTCGGCGCCGACGATGATCGCCTCGGCGCCGCTGCGCCGTGCCGCCTCGACTATGCCGGCGCCAACATCGCGGGCGCGCGACACCGTGGCGGTCACCGTCACGTTCTTGTACTCCTCGCCAACTTCGCGGGCGCGCTCAATCGCGCGCCGCGCCTCCTGCTCGAGCTCGGGCGGCAGCTCCGCCTCGAGCGGGAGCATCAGGGGCACCTCGATCACGTAGATCACCTCGAGCCGTGTCCCCTCCCCACCGCCGTCGATCTGCGCCGAGGCCAGCCGCCCCGCCGTTGAGACGATGTCGTCGTCGAGGTCGGTCCCAAAGACGGGAACCAGAATGTTCCCGTATTCGACATCTGGCATCTGCTTGGTCAGCGCCCGCTCCGTGACCGAGACACGGCGGGTCAGCGACGTCCCCTCGACCAGCTTGCGGTAGACGACATAGGCAATCAGGCCGAAGGCCATCCACCCGAGCCCCACCCAGCGCGCGGTGTCGTGGTAAACGAGAACGCTTATGAAGGCGAGACCGCTGACCGCGGCCGCGAAGATTGCCGGGATGGGGAGCTGTGCGCCGCGCCACCCCACGCTCCACGGAACGCGGAAGGGGCGAAGCCGGTCGGGGTCGGTGACCCGCAGCCTGAGGATCGAGACATGGGCGATCGTGATCGCCAGCGTCGCCCCGAATGCATAGATGCTCGCCAGCAGCTTCACGTTGGCGGGCACGACCAGGCCGATCGCGATTGCGCCCGAGATGGCAATCGCCACGTGTGGGGTGGCATGGCGGGCGTTGAGCTTGCCGAGCCAGCTGGGGATCTGCCGGTTGATCGCCAGCGTGTAGATGTGCCGGGACACACCCAGCATCGCGGTGGTCGTTGCCCAGAAGAGGATCGGCGCGGCCACCACAGCGACGATCCAGCGCATCGCGTCCGCGACCCAGGCGGGCTGGTAGGCGGACACGACGCCGAGGATCGGCGCCTCGACGAATTCGCCGCCGAGGGCCGTCTCGGGCCCCTGCGGCCCGGCGACAACCGGCACCGCCATCAGAGCGACCGCCGCCATCGCCGCGTAGCCGAGCGGCACGACGATCGCGCCGAGCGATACGACACGCCGCAGGTCGCGGCGGCTCACGTCGAGGTCTGGGGCCAGATCGGCGGCGGCCTCGATCCCGGCGTAGGCGAGCATCGCGACAACCGCCGCGTAGACGACGTCGGGCAGGCTGGGATCGGTGAAGAGATGGATCTGGTCGGTCAGCCGGTCGGGATGGAAGACGGCGAGCACGCCAACCACGATCACCGCGAGCTGCAGGGCGATATCGGCGAGTGCCAACCCGGCGAGCCAGCGCTCCCGGCCGCGCCCCGTCACGTTGAGCGCGTTGAGCAGGCAGGCGGCGACGATGACGAGGGCCGCGATGCCGACCTCCACCCCGTGGGCGGAGAGGTCGGGCGTGATCGGCTGCAGGTAGTGGGGTACGGAAATCGCCGCCAGCGCCGCGACGATCAGGTAGTCGATCAGGATCACCCAGCCCGCGATGAAGGCGATCAGCTCGTTGAAGGCGTGGCGGGCGAAGCTGGAGGAGCCGCCGCGTTCGCGGAACATCGCGGCGCCCTCGGCGTAGCTGAGCGTGGTGAGGACGAAGAGCAGGCCGGCGGCCAGGAAGATCAGCGGGGTGAGTCCGAGGCCGCGGCGGGCGACGACGCCAAGGGAAAAATAGATCGAGAAACCGATCGTCGAGTAGACGGCGATGAAGATGCCGGGGACGCCCAGGCCGCGCTGAAGCAGCGGCTCCAGGCGCGGCCGGTTCGGCCGCTCGGGCGCGTTCATCGGCCGGGGCCGCTTCCCCGGCTGGAGACCCAGAGCCGCCCGGCACCGACGGCAGCGAAGATGATTCCCATCAGCACACCGACCGACAGCGGCCCACCGCCGGCGGCGATGGTCGTAACGAGGACCACCACCCCGAGGGCGATAAAGAACACGGAGAGGGCGCGAACCGCACCGTGATAGGCACGCACGCTCGGCCTGTCGGCGGTCATGGCGGCGATTCTAGGCGAGGGCGGGGGCCGATTCGGCGCCCTGCGCCACACCGTAGTCGGAGACCACGATGACCCGGCAGGGGCGCTCGCCGAGAACCGTCTGCAGCGTCTTGTCGTAGAGAGGCGTGCCATTGCGGTAGCGCAGGCCGAGGACGACCGCGGCGGCATCGATCAGCCGGGCCTCCCCGGCAATCGAGTAGCCGGCCTGCCCGGGCCTCACCCTCTCGACATGCCCCGTCACCCGCTGCCCCCCGATCAGCTTCGCCTGCTCGATCTTGCTCTGGGCCTCGGCTTCCGGCTCGCGCATCTCGGCATCGAGCGGCAGATGGGTCGGCACCGTAAGCATCGAGTGGATGTGGATGCCGCGGCGCCTCCGCGAGGCAAGCTTGACCGCGGTCGCGACCATCTCCTCGGAGAACGGCTCGCCGTCCTCGAAGGCGACGAGAACGCTTCGGTACTCGATCTCCTCGACGCCCAACGGCTCGGGTAGCAGCACCTTGACCGTCTCGGTCAGCGGCAACCTCTGATTGCGCCGGTAGAGGATGTAGATGACGACCCCGAGCACCATCCAGCCGAGGCCGACCGCAAGCGTGCGCGGGTAGAGCGCCATCACCACGATCCAGGCCGTGAAGGTCCCGAGCCCACCCAGGACCGCGGTCAACGGCACCGAGGCGCCGAAGGCGCGGAAGTTGAAGCGCGGTTTCCAAGGGCGCTCCTCCTCCGACTTCCGCCGCCGCAGCCAGATGACCGAAACGTGGGCGATCGTGAAGGAGAGCATCGCGCCAAACGAGTACATCGTGGCCAGGAAGTCGGCCTTGCCCGGGATCAGGGTCGCCATCGCGACGGCCGCGAAGATGAGGATCGCTATGTAGGGGGTCCGGTAGCGCGGGTGGACCTGGCGCAGCGCCTCAGGCAGCTGGCGGTGCTGGCCCATCGAGTAGGTGAGGCGGGAGACGCCGATCAGGCCGGCGTTGGTGGCGATCAGCAGGATCACCGCGGCGAGCACGCCGACGTAGAAGCGCAGCGCTTCGGTGGGGCCGTCGCCGAGGCCGAGGTTCTCGACGATGCCGAGAATCGGGTCGTTGGCGAACTCCTTGCCGAGCGCGGTCGTGTAGTGGCCGGCAGCGTCCACGGTGACCGGCATCGCCGAGAGCGCCACCACCGGGATCAGCAGGTACAGCCCGAGCACGGCGACCACGGTGAGCATGACGCTGCGGGGGATCGTTCGCGCCGCATCCTTTGCCTCCTCCGCCATGTTGGAGATCGTCTCGATGCCGGTGTAGGCGATCATCCCGACCGCGATCCCCAGCGCGAAGTCGCTCCAGGTCGGGGCGACGCCGAGGTGGATGTTGTCGACCAGGACCTGCGGGCTCAGCACCAGGACGATGCCGATGCCAACCAGCACCACCTGGGTGGCGAGGTCGGCGACCGCCAGCACCAGGTTGAGCTTGGCCGACTCCTGCGAGCCTCGGATGTTCAGCACGGCCAGGCCGGCGATCACCGCGGCGCCGACGATGATGTCACCCGGCCCGTGGTGCAACGGTCGCCAGAAGACAGCCAGGTAGTGGGGCACGAAGTAGGCCGAGATCGCGACCGTGATCACGTAGTTGAGCATCTGGCCCCAGGCCGCGACGAAGCTGACCAGCTCGTTGAAGGCGTGGCGGGCAAAGCTGGAGGAGCCACCCGCCTCCGGGTACATCACGGTCGCCTCCGCGTAGGTGGCCGCCGTGAACATGAAGATCACGCCGGTGATTGCGAAGGCCACAGGAGTGAGGCCGAGCGCAAATGCCGCCGTTACGCCGAGCGCGTAATAGATGGACGAACCGACGTTGCCGTAGGCGGCCGCGAAGAGCCCACCGACGCCGTGGACGCGACTCAGCGATTCGTCTCTTGGAATCCTCTGGGCCATTCAGTGGCGAGCGCCGGCGGGCATTCAGCCCGAATATACGGACGTCGCCGGTGCCCGTTGGACGTGCGCGCGGCTGAGCTCTGCGGGCGACGAGCACCCGCAGAGCGCAAGGGCGAGCTCCAGCTCGTCGCGGAGCATCTCGAGCACCGTTCGGGCCCCGTCCTCCCCGCCCGACGCCAGGCCCCAGAGGACGGGGCGCCCGACCAGCACCGCGTCGGCGCCCAGCGCAAGCGCGATAGCCACATCGACGCCGCGACGGATGCCGCCGTCGACCAGCACCGCACCGCGACCTTCGACCGCATCGACCGCCTCGGAGAGGGCGTCGGCGGTGGCAAGGCAGCGGTCGAGCTGGCGCCCGCCGTGGTTGGAGACGACGACCCCGGCGGCGCCGTGCTCGATCGCGAGCGCCGCGTCCTCCGCTGTCAGAACCCCCTTGACGAGCACCGGCACGCTGCATTCGGAAGCGAGCTCCTCGAGGTCTGACCAACTCAGAGCCGGGTCCATCAGGGCAAAGGTCTCCTCGATCGTCACCGCCCGCTCGGAGCCGAGGGCCGCCGCGACGCTCGGCACGCCGAAGCCCTCGGGGATCCTGAAACCCGTCCGCAGGTCGCGCTCGCGGTTGCCGCCCCGCGGCGCGTCGACCGTCACGACGATCGCCTCGAACCCGGCTCCGATCGCCTCTTCCATCAGCGCCCGCGTCACACCCTCGTCCCTGAAGCAGTAGAGCTGAAACCAGCGCCGCCCAGCCGGCGCTCCCGCCGCGACCTCGCTTGGCCGCACGGTGGCCAGCGTCGAGAGGCACATCACGGTCCCAGCCCTCGCTGCAGCCCTCGCCATCGCAATCTCGCCATCCGGGTCGACAAGCCGCTGGTAGGCGACCGGCGCAACCAGCACGGGCATCGAGACTTCGCCCGCCAGCAGCTCCGTCCCCGTCCGCCATTCGCTCAGGCCCGCCAGCACCCGAGGACGCAGCCGCCAGCGCCGCCAGGCCGCGACGTTGTCCTCCAGCGTCACCTCGTCCCCGGCGCCACCGAAGAAGTACCCGGCGGTCCCGGCGTCCAGTCTCGCCGCGGCCAGGCGCTCGACGTCTGCGACGTTGATCGGCTCGTCGGCCATCGCCGGCGAACCTACTGGACCGGCGCTCGTTCCTGCGCCCAAACCGCGTCAGCCGCACCTCAGCCGCCGCCACACCTGAGAGGATTGCGGCCGTCGCGTCTAGCCGGCGAGCTCGCCCGGAGCTCTCCGACAACCCGGGAGGTTGCAAGTGGAGAACGAAGGCCGTCAGTCATGGGTGCTGATTGGGATCGCCGCGGTCGGTCTCGCCCTGGGCGTCGTCGCGCTGATCGTCGCCTTCAACGCGAAGAGCACAGCGGAAGACGCCGCCAGCCAGCAGTCCGTCGATGAAGTCTCCACCCAACTCTCCAACCTGATCGACCGGCTCGGCATAACCGAGGAGAGCCTGACCGGGGAACAGAAGGCCCTCCAGGGCAAGGCCCAGAAGGCCGAGAGGGAATCGCGCAACGCCCTCGACACCCTCACCAAGAGGGTCGACAAGCTGGAACACCAGAACGCCAGCGCCGAAGAAATCGCGAAATTGACCAGAAAGATCGAATCGCTGGAAGCGCAGATCGCGAACGTGAACTCGCGGGTCACGGCCACCAACAAACGCGTGAATCAGCTCAGCGCACGCGTCAACAGCGGCGGCTGAGCCGCCGTGGTGGGGCGGCGGCGCGGAGGTACCAACGGCGGCGGCGCGCGGGGTGGGATCGTCAGCCGACGCTGAAGTCGGGCATCCGGAACCGGCTGACGCGAATGGCGGAGCTCGCACTCTCGGCGAGCCGTGCCTCCAGTTCCAGCTCCTTTTCGAAGTCTGCCGCTTCTTCGTGCTCGAAGTCGGCGTCTCTGCCCTCGAGTAGTTCGATGAACACCCCGACGAAGCGGGCATCGAGCTGGGAACCGGCGACGCGACGCAGCTCCTCGATCGCTTCATGGGTGGTGACGGGCGATCGATAGGAGTCGCGGGACGTCATCACGTCGTAGGTGTCGGCCACGGAGATGATCCGGGCGAGCTCGGGGATCTCCTCGCCCTTGAGCCCGCGCGGGTAGCCGGCGCCATCGATCCGCTCGTGATGGGCAAGGATGATCTCGGCGACCGGTCTGTAGCCGTCGAGGGACCCGACAACCTGGGCACCGCGCTGAGGATGGCGCCGGATCAGCATCCAGTCCTCCTCGGTGAGCGGCACGTTGGCCTTGAGGATCCGGTCGGGGAGGATGAACTTGCCGATGTCGTGCAGCAGGGCGGCCATGTGCACGAGCTCCTCCTGCTGCCGCGAGAGGCCGGCCCGCTGCGCAATCGCCTGCGAGTAGTGAGCGACGGCGGCGCTGTGCCGGGCGGTCATCTGATCCCGCAGGTCGAGGGTGCGAAGCAGGGCGCTCAGCATTCCGACCTGGAAGCTCGTCAGCTGCTTGGTGCGCGCCTCGAGCTGCTTGGTGCGGACCTCCAGTTGCTTGGTGCGGACCTCCAACTGCTCAGCGCGCTGTTGCGACTTGAGCAGCGCGCCGAGCAGATACTGGAAGGTGACCAGCACGATGCCGAACAGCGCGACGCCCGAGATACCGATCTCGTGGTAGATGAAGGCGACACCAACCGCCATCAGTGCCGCGGCGAGCTGCGACGGCAACAGGGGGATCAGCGCAGTTCGAAGCTCCTCCCTGAACGAGTTTTCCCCCATATAGCGGGTGTCCGCGGCCACCATCGAGAAGTTGATCGCCAGCGCCACCAGGAAGACGGCGAAGACGAGAAGGTAGAACGCTGGATCTGACCCCGTGGTCCCGGTTGCGTCGATGAACTCGTGGAAGGCGACTCCAGCGATGAGTGGGAACGTCGCGTACGTCAGAAGGTTGACGAGGAGGTCGTGCGCTCGTTCGCGCCAGCGGAGCCAACCGATGAGGATCGTCACGACCCCGATGACCGCCGTGGGCGTCCCACCGAGGAAGACCATGGCGAGAACCAGCGGCAGGAAGCTGCCAGACAACTTCAGATGCTCCACCTCGACCGAGGTCTGGTCGCAGAGAACGGAGAAGACGAGGAGCATCACGAACAGCGCCAGGTCCCAGTGCCCTGCCGGGGCGCACCAGACCGCCGCCGCTGCGACGACGAAAAGGCATGTCGTCAACAGGATGTAATTCGCGCGTGTGGGCCGCTCGTTTCCCATGGACCTACGTCTGGCTGCTTGCATCGCAACCGCCTCGACGTCGGGTCGCCGCGTGTGCGAGGTTCTGCGGCGGGCGGGTGCCTTCGCAACCAACGGCACTTGTACTGTTAGAGCCCACCGTAGACGGTTGGCGCGGCCTCGACAACCCGTCTAGATGGCTAATTTCATGCTCTTAGCCGACTATTCGTACGGTAACGCCAGCGTACCTAACCACACCTCCTGCTCAAGTGCTCGCTTGGAACCCTCCGGCGCGCTGAGGCGCCGTGCCAGGCGCGTCATCCGTGGCGTGCAGGAACTCGGAATCAAGCACTTAGAAGTGGACGATCGGGATGATCAGGATGGCGACGATGTTGGCGACCTTGATCATCGGGTTGATCGCCGGGCCGGCCGTGTCCTTGTAGGGGTCCCCCACCGTGTCGCCGGTCACCGAGGCGGCGTGCGCAGGGGAGCCCTTGCCGCCGTGGGCGCCGTCCTCGATCAGCTTCTTGGCGTTGTCCCAGGCGCCGCCGCCGGCGGTCATCGAGATCGCCGCGAACAGGCCGACGACGATGACGCCGATCAGCAGGCCGCCCAGCGCGTCGACGCTGAGCAGGCCGACCACGACCGGTACGACGATCGGGATCAGCGATGGCAGGATCATCTCCTTCTGGGCCGCCGCCGTGACGATACTGACGGTCCTGCCGTACTCGGGCTTCTCGGTCCCCTCCATGATCCCCGGGTGCTCGCGGAACTGCTTGCGCACCTCTTCGACCACCTGGCCGCCGGCGCGACCAACCGCCTCGATCGCGAAGGCCACGAACAGGTAGACCATCATCCCGCCGATTATCAGCCCGATCAGCACGGCCGGGCTGCTCAGGTTGAAGAGGCCTCCCAGGTCGAAGCCGGTCGGCGCCTCCTCGGCAAGTTCGCTTTTGAAGGCTGAAAACAACACCAGCGCGGCCAGCGCGGCGGAGCCGATCGCATAGCCCTTGGTGACCGCCTTGGTCGTGTTGCCGACCGCGTCGAGCGGGTCGGTGACGTTGCGAACGTCCTCGGGCAGGTCGGCCATCTCGGCGATCCCGCCCGCGTTGTCGGTGATCGGCCCGAAGGCATCGAGGGCAACGATCAGGCCGCAGAGCGAGAGCTGCGCCATCACGGCGATTCCGATCCCGTAGACCCCCGCCAGCTCGTTGGCGGCAAGAATCGCCAGGGCAATCACCATCGCCGGCGCGGCGGTCGACTGGAAGCCCTGCGCCAGGCCCTGAATGATGTTGGTCGCGTGGCCGGTCTCCGACGCGTCGGCGATCGTCCTCACCGGGCGGAAACGGGTCGAGGTGTAGTAGTCGGTGATCACGAACAGCAGCGCCGTCACGGCGACGCCGATCACCGCGCAGAGCCAGAGGTCGGTGGTGCTCACCGCGTCGGCGGCCGTGCTGAGGCCGAGCCGCACCGGGTCGCTCATCATCCACTCGGTGATCGGGTAGAAGGCGGCGATCGAAAGGATTCCGGAGACGATCATCCCCGTGTAGAGCGCTCCCTCGACCCGGTCCGATTTGGTCCGGACCGAGAGCGCCCCGACGATCGAGGCGATGATCGCAATCCCGCCGATCACCAGCGGGAAGATCGCCACCTCGCGCGAGAAGTCCCCGCCGGAGCCGGTGAAGGTGAGCACGCCCAGCAACATCACCGCAACCGAGGTGACCGCGTAGGTCTCGAAGAGGTCAGCCGCCATGCCGGCGCAGTCGCCGACGTTGTCGCCGACATTGTCGGCGATCACGGCTGGGTTGCGGGGATCGTCCTCGGGGATCCCCGCCTCGACCTTGCCGACCAGGTCGGCGCCGACGTCGGCGGCCTTGGTGAAGATGCCGCCGCCGAGCCGGGCGAAGACCGAGATCAGCGAACCGCCGAAGCCGAGGCCGATCAACGCGTCGACGGCCTCCTTGTCGCTGCTGCCGGTGATGACCAGGATTCCGTAGTAGCCGGCGACGCCGAGCAGCGCCAGGCCGACGACCAGCATGCCGGTGACCGAGCCGCCCTTGAAGGCGACGTCGAGCGCCGGCGGCACGCCGCCGCGTGCGGCCTCGGCGACGCGGGCGTTGGCGCGAACCGAGAGGTTCATTCCGATGAAGCCGGCCGAGCCGGAGAGAAGGCCCCCGAACACGAAGCCGATCGCCGTCCTGTAGTCCTGGAGGACCCAGAGAAGGATTGCGACCGGAACCGCGACCGCGGCGATGATCGTGTACTGGCGGGTGAGGTAGGCCTTGGCGCCTTCCTGCACCGCGCCCGAGATCTCCTGCATACGCTCGTTGCCCGGCGATTTCGCGAGCAGGCGCTGCGTGATCACAAGTCCATACAACACAGCCGCACCCGCGCAGACGAGCGCGACGACGACTCCGTATTCGGTCAAGAAGCTGGTCAAGTTAGGTTCCTCCGGCTGGTTTAGCGGCGCGGGAGTTTATCTACGCGCGCCGACATCGGCTGTGTAGGTCCGCTTCGTCTCGCGGACGGCGTCACGGTAGACGTCTTCGATCGCCACGCCGGAGTCGAGCGCCTGACGGGCTCGCTGGGCGCCGTTGCGCTGCGGTAACTCGACCTCGATTCCCAGCCGGGTGCGTGCAGGCTCGGTCCAGGCAAGCACCGAATCGAGGGCCGCCCGGGCCCCGACCTCCTCGCCGCGGCGGAAGTCGATCATCTTCCCCCCCATCCCGTAGCGGATCGCCCGCCAGAGGTTCTCCTCGATCTCAGCATCCTCCAACGGAGTCCCGGCGCCGTCGTAGCCGTGCTCGTCGTAGTCGAGCGCGGCCTGGGCGATGCAGGCGCCGATCAGCCCGGCAAGCGCAAACGACTCCTCCCCACGCGTCTGCGCATCGCAGATCCGCACCTCGACGGTGCCGAACTCATGGTGGGGGCGAACGCTCCACCAGAGCTGGGTCGACTCGACGACCGTCCCCGTCCTCTCCAGCATCCCGACGAAGCTCGCGTAGCGGTCCCAGCTGCGGAACGGGCTGGGCACGCCGCAGCGCGGGAAGGTGCGGGTGAAGATCTCGGTGCGAACGGTGTGCAGACCGGTGTCGCGGCGATCGAGAAAGGGCGAGTTGGCGGAGACGGCGAGAAGCAGGGGCAGCAGCTCGCGCATCCAGTCGCAGACGGCAATCGCCCGGTCGGCGCCGCGCACCCCCATGTGGACATGCAGGCTCCAGGTGTTGTTGCGCTGAGCGACCCAGCCGAGGTCGTGGCTGAGGCGACGGTAATGCGGAGTGTCGATGATCCGCTGGTCCAGGTAGCTGGCCCACGGGTGAGTGCCCATCGCAGCCAGTCCGAGGCCCATTCCCTCGACCAGGTCGAAGAGCCGGTTGCGCCGCTCGCGCTGCCGGGACATCGCGTCCGTGAAGCTCCCCGCCCGTCCCGACCGGATCTCGATCTCGGAGGCGATCAGCTCGCCGGCGGCGGAGCCCGCCAGCACGTCGTCCCTCTGGCAGGCTGCGTAGACGTCCTCGAAGCGGTGCTCCAGCTCCAGCGTGCCGGGGTCGAGAATCGCGAACTCCTCCTCCAGGCCGACCGTGAAGTCCACGGAGGTCTCGAATCTCTCCCTGGCGAGGTCGAGGTCCAGTGACAAGGTCAGTGCTCCGTGTCTTGAGTCGTGTCTTGGATTGGCGAGCTAAAGCCGGGCCGGCCGACCTAAATGGTTGATTCCACGGCCGCGTGTGACTGCGTAATCCAGGTGTGCGGGGTCGTGGAATCAGCCATCTAGGTGAGGTAGAAGTAGAGCGCGTAGAGAAGGTCGACAGCGGGGCTCGACGTGTGCACCGTCACCTCCGGGGGCACCTCGAGCAGCTGCTCGGAGTAGTTGAAGATGATCTTGACGCCCGCCTCGACGAGGCGGTCGGCGACGGCCTGCGCGGCCGAGGCGGGGACCGCAAGGACGCCGACCACGACCTCCCGCTCGGCCACCACCGCCTCCAGATCGCCGAAGTCGCGGACGGAAAGGTCGCCGACCTCGGTCCCGACCACCTCCGGATCGACGTCGAACATGGCGACGATGCGGAAGCCGTGGTCGGCGAAGATGTCGGAGCTGGCGATCGCCTGCCCGAGGTTTCCGACCCCGAACAGGGCGATGTTGTGCTGGCCGGAGGTGCGCATGATCTTGCGGATCTCCCCGACCAGAGAGTCCACGTTGTAGCCGACGCCGCGCTTGCCGAACTTGCCGAAGCCAGAGAGGTCGCGGCGGATCTGGGTCGGGTTGATGTGGGTGTAGTCGGACAGTTCCTGAGAGGAGATCGTCTCCCGCCCCATCTTGCGCGCCTGGGTGAGCACCTGCAGGTAGCGCGACAGGCGCGCGGCCACGCCCAGCGACAGGCGCTCCCCGTCGACCACCAGCCCGTCGGACACCCCATGCTCCTCAACCGCCTGCTCGATCATCGACCCCCACAGTATCGAGCCGCGCCCGGAGACTCGCTTCGTCGAGGACCAGCTCGGAGATCAGCTCGCCGTTCACCTCAACCACGGGGATGCGCTCGAGCAGGCGGCGCAGAAGGAGTTCGTCGCTCTCGATGTCGATCTCGCGCAGCTCGAACCGGTAGCCGTCGGCGCGGAGACCGACGATCCGCTCGAGCGCCTCCTCGCAGAGATGGCAGCCGGGGCGGGAGAAGAGGACGACCTCGGTCATACGACCGGCGCGGCGCCCACCGTGTCGCCGGTCGCGAAGGCGTCGTAGCCGAGGTAGTCCGGATAGGGCAGCCGCTGCGCAAAGCGGGCGGCGGAGCCGATCATCGCCGCGTTGTCCGTGCAGAGCTCCGGAGGAACCAGCTTCAGACGCGCGTCGCGACGCTCGCACACGACTCTCACCGCCTCTCGGAGCGCTCCATTGGCGGCCACCCCGCCACCCAGAGCGACGGCCTCCCAATTGCCCTGCTTCAGCGCACGGTCCAGCTTCGCGGACAGCTGCCCGACCGCCGCCGTCTGAAAGCTCGCCGCGAGGTCCGCACGCCGCTCCGCGACTCCGTCGGGCCCAAGGTCGCGGCAGAGGTAGACGAGAGCTGTCTTCAGGCCACTGAAGCTGAAGTCGAGGCCCGGGCCGCGGGTCATCGCCACGGGCAGCTCGAACGCCTCCGGGTCGCCCCCCGTCGCCAGCCGCTCCAGCGCCGGGCCCCCCGGATAGCCGAGACCGAGCAGGCGCGCCACCTTGTCGAACGCCTCGCCCGCGGCATCGTCGAGGGTCTGCCCGAGAACCTGGTGGCCGGCGCGGTCAGGCACCGCCGCCAGCAGCGTATGCCCGCCGCTCGCGACCAGGCAGAGGAACGGTGGGTCCAGCGGCTCGGGCTCCAGGAAGTTGGCTGCCACATGACCCTGCAGGTGATCGACCGGGATCAGCGGCAGTCGCCGCGGCGCGGCGATTGCCTTGGCGGTGCTCATCCCGACCAGCAGCGCGCCGATAAGCCCCGGTCCGGCCGTAACGGCGACGGCGTCGACGTCGTCAAGCGACGCACCCGCATCGGCAAGCGTCGCCTCGACCACCGGCACGCCCAGCTCGAGGTGGTGCCGGGAGGCGACCTCCGGCACGACACCCCCGAAGCGCGCGTGCGCAGCCGCCTGTGAGGAGATCGTGTTGGCGAGAACGCGCGGACCGTCGAGGACGGCCGCGCAGGTGTCGTCGCAGGACGTCTCGATGGCGAGGATCAATCCAGCCACATGATCAGAGCGTCCTCGCCGTTGTCCTGGTAGTAACGAGGGCGCACACCTGCCGAGCGGAAGCCGAGCCGTTCGTACATCGCAATCGCCACGCGGTTCGAGACCCGCACCTCGAGCGTGAACGGAAGCCCCCTCCCGGCCTCCTCGAGGAGCCGCGCAATCAGCCGGCTGGCGACCCCCAACCGCCGCTGCTCCGGCGCCACCGCAACGTTCATCAGGTGCCAGACGCGGTCATAGCGGGAGCACACGAGGTAGCCGAGCAGCTCGTCCCCCTCGGTCGCAGCAAGACAGATCCCCGACGGCTTCGAGAGCTCGAGGACGAACATCGCCAACGACCAGGGCGTCGGGAAGGAGCGTCGCTCGATCGAGACGACAGCGGGAAGGTCGCTGTAGGCAAGGCGCCGCACGGCCGCCCGCTGCCTCGCGTCAGTCGGGTCTCTTGAGAGTGTCTCGCTCACGCCACCGTTCCGCATCGGGGGGCCTCAGATAGATCGGGGCCAGCGGCCCGGAGTCGACCCCACCCAACCCAGCCGCCGCGAGAGCGCAGATGTGCCGCGCGGCGACCCGGTGCACGGGGTCGGCGTCGTCCGGGATCTCGACGCCCCGACTCGTCAGCTCTTGGTGAAATCGTACCGCCCCCGATCCGGCGACCAGCGGCGCCTCCGGCAACTCCGCGATCCGCTCGGCGAGCTCCGCCGAAGGGATGACAAGCGGTCCCCAGAGCCGCTCGCCGGCGGAGGAGTAGAGCGCCGCGAACACCTCGCCACGCCGTGCATCGACGACAGCCAGGCGGCTCGATCCGCCGCCCGCCAGCTCGGACAGCGCACGAGCGAGCGCGTCAAGCGTGCAGACCCCGCTCACCGGGAGCCCGCAGCTCAGCCCCAGCGCACGCGCGGTGGCCACTCCCACCCGCAGCCCGGTGAACGAGCCGGGCCCCAGGCCCACGGCGATTCGCTCGATCTCGCCCCAGCCTCCGACCGCGGCCGCGGCACGCTCCACCTCCTCGAGCAGCGCCGTCGTATGCAGGGGGCCCCTCTTCTCGGACGGGCCCAGCAGCGACTCGTGAAGCACCTCACCGTCGCGCGCGGCGCAGACGGCGGTGTCGTCGGTCGCTGTGTCGAACCCCAGGACGATGGTCAGCTTGGGACTACTTCCGGCTGCTGCGCTCGCTGACGACGAAGTCGAAGACCCCGACCCGCTTGCCCTTCACGAACCAGGTCACCCGGTGCTTGCCGGGAATGTTGGATGTGATCTTGTTGACGTAGAGGGTCCCGTGCACCGCTTCCTGTTTGGGCGCGCAGAGCTGTTTCTTGGTCGGGAAGCTGACGCACACCGTGTAGAAGACATCGGCCGTGTTGCTGCGGAAGAACGCACCCTTCGTCCGTCCCTCCTGACAGGTGTGCGCCGGTTTCGCGTTCTGCGAAAGGCCGCACGCGACGTAATGCCGGTAGGCGGATTGCTTCGCTGCGGCAGACGCTGCGCACGCCAGGAGCCCCACCCCCAGCAGCAACACCACCAGCGTCGTCAATCGCTTCATCGGGCGCTTCCTCCTTGGTTCCAAGTTACGCGGCGATGCTACACCGCGGCGTTCCTGCTTCGAAACACGCCTATCCGCGGCTAGGTGCGGCGGCCACCTCGATTGTCCGGTCATCGCCGCCGGCGTGGCTCAGCCTTGCTTCCAGGCTCTTGCGCCCGGCCAGCTGTGGCTCCGCGACCGCCGGCCACTCGATGAACGTGATGGACCCGGGATCCAGGTAGTCGTCCAGCAGCGCGGGGTCCTCGCTCTCGAGGCCCTTCAGCCGGTAGAGGTCGAGGTGGGAGATCGGCGACCTGCCCTGATAGCGGTGTCCGATCGTGAAGGTCGGCGAGGTCACGGGCCCCTCGACGCCAAGAGCCCGGCAGGCGCCCCGAATCAACGTGGTCTTCCCGGCGCCCACGTCACCGCTGACGATCATCACGCCACCGGGCTCGAGCCGCTCGGCAAGCCGCGCACCGAGCGCTTCGGTGTCCGCCGCTGAGCGGCTCTCGAACCTCTCCGCAGAACCGCTCAACCGAACAGATCGAGCTGGTCAGCCGCAGGCACTGGAGACGAAGCGACGGCCTGAGGGTGATCGACGCCCGCGGCGGCCGACAACGTTTCCGGCTCTGGCCCGGCCAGGAGCCCAGGCAGCAGCTCGAAATCCCTGCGCAGCGTCTCCTTGACGGCGGGCGTCCGCAGCCCCGCCGCGGGATGGAAGAGCGGCAGCAGGAAGACGGCGCGGCCTCCAATGTCGTGCACCTGCGGCGTCCCCCGCACTCTCGTGATGCCGGCTGGGTTGCCGCTCAGCAGCCTGGTGGCAAAGTTGCCCAGCGTGCAGACCACCTTCGGCTCGATCAATCGAACCTGTTCGAAGAGGTAAGGACGGCACGCCTCGATCTCCAGTGGCTGGGGATCGCGGTTTCCCGGGGGGCGGCTCTTGAGGACGTTGGCGATGAACACACCCTGGCGCGACATCCCGATTCCCCGCAACAGCTCCTCCAGAAGCTGACCGGCGCGGCCCACGAACGGCAGCCCCTGGCGATCCTCATCAGCACCCGGCGCCTCGCCGACGAACATCAGGTCTGCATCCGCATCGCCGGCCCCGAACACGGCGTTGGTGCGCGTCTGATGCAGCGGGCACCGAGTGCATGCCTCGACCTCGTTGTACAGCTCGACCAGCCTGCCGCGACGCTCCTCTGCCGAGAGGCCCATCAGGCCTCCCCCGCGGCGCGCCGGCGCTTCGCCTCGGCAAGCCGCTCGCCACGAGCCGCCTCGCGCTCGCGCCGTCTCGATTCGCCTTCCCGCGTCCTCGGACCGCGCGGCTGGCGAGGCGGCGGGGAAACCGGCGACAGGCGGTGGACGGTGTGGCGCGACCCGCACCGCGGACAGGCTGGGCCCAGCGCCTCGCCCGCCACCAGCTCCTCGAAGCGGCTCCCGCACTCCTGGCAATCGAACTCGTAGATGGGCATGGGCCTCAATCAATGGTAGTTCGGCCGCACCCGGCAAAAGGCTGCTCCAATAGTCTGTGCGAATGAGGGCGTTGCGCTGTTGTGGATGGTTGGCGGCGTGCCTGACAATTTCGCTCCTCGCGCAGCCGTCGGCCGTGGCGGGCAAGCGTCGCCCGGTCACACGTGCAGGGGACCTCGCGGGGTTCGCGCTGAGAGGCAGCGACGGCTACTCGATTCAGGTCCTGACGCTCGGCCGGCGCTTCGTCACGCTCACCGCGTCCAAGGGTCACGTCGGCGCGGTCTACAGCACGCGGGGCAGGATCTCCGGCAACCGCATAACGGCCAGGTTCGGCAACCTCGGGCGCATCGCCGTCAGGTTTCACGCCTCGCGCCCGCCCGGGGGCCGGGAAACGGCGCCGTCACGCCGGTGCACGGGTGAGGGAGGCGGCCCGCAAGCCGGCACCTTCCGGGGAACCATCAGATTCACCGGCGAGCGGGGCTACACCAAGGTCGATGCTCACCGTGCGAAGGGCGCTGCGTTGAGGGCCGAACGGGGTGCCTGCACCGCCAATCGCCGTGCAGGGCCCAGTGCCGCGCTTCCCCTGGCGAGGCTGACCACCCACCTCACCGCCGTGTCCAAGCGGGCTGGCAGGGTCGTCTCCATCGACGTGCTCGGGTTCCGCAATCCCCGGCTCTGGGTCCAGGCATCGACCCAGGAACAACGTGGGAGGATGAGGATCGCTCGGCTCGCGTATGCGGTTGTCGGCGGCCCAAGCGCCTTCGTCAGCAGCGGCCCCGGCGAGCACCCGGCCTTTGCGGTGCTGACGCCCCCGAAGCCCTTCAGTGGAACCGGCCTGTTCCAGGAGGGTGGCGACCTGTCGAACGGCTGGACAGGCACCCTGTCTGCCTGGTTGCCGGGTGCCGGCAAGGTCAGTCTGGCTGGTCCGACCTTCGCCTCGAGCTTCTGCAGGCGGGGCCCCGATGGCTCAGGCTGTGCGCTCTTCCCCCCGGTCCGGCGGCGCATCCGGATCGCTCAGGACAGTGGCTCCCAGTCCCAGGCCCTCTGGGACACAAGGCTCTCCTGGTCGAGGTAGCGCCGGAACTCCGCCAGCTCGGCCGGCTCGACGCCGTAGACGTGGTCGGGCTCGGGGAAACCGCCCGAGCGCACCTCTTCGGTGAACTGCCGTACGCCCCCCACCATCGCCGCGTGGACCTCCGCGTAGCGCTTGACGAACTTGGGGGCCCGGCCGGTCGTTATCCCCAGCAGGTCGTGGAAGACGAGCACCTGGCCGGCGGTTGCGGGCCCGGCGCCGATTCCAATCGTCGGCACCTCCAGCCTCTCGACGATGGTCTCGGTTATCGCCGCAGGGACCGCCTCGAAGACGATCGCAAAGCAGCCGACCGACTGCAGCGCGAGCGCGTCCTCGCAGAGCCGGATCGCGCCCTGGGCGGTCTTCCCCTGGGTCTTGTAGCCACCCAGCGCCGTGGCGGTCTGAGGAGTCAGGCCGACATGGCCCATAACCGGGATCCCGGAGCGGATGATCGCCCTCGCCCGCTCGACCGAGGTGCCGCCCGCCTCGAGCTTGACCACCTGGCAGCCCGTCTCCTTGACCAGGCGCTGGGCGCCGCGAACAGCCAGCTCGTTGCTGGCCTCGTAGCTGCCCATGGGCATATCGCCGACCATCAGCGGTGTTTGAAGCCCGCGGCGGACCGCCCGACCCAGCATCACCATCTCGTCCATCGATACCGGCTCGGTGCCCGGATAGCCCAGCACCACCATCGCCGCCGTGTCGCCAACGAGCACGATGTCCACCCCCGCCTCCTCGGCAACCCGTGCCGACGGGTAGTCATAGGCGGTGACCATCACGATCGGGTCGCCGGCCGCCTTCATCTCGGCAAGGCGCGGCAGGGTCACCGGAACCCGCCCGCTCATGAGAGGAGCACCTCCGGGCTGCTGTCGACGCCGATCACCGCGTTGTCGTCGTCGACGTGGACGACGACCGGCGAGTAGGACTCCAGGTCGGTCTCGTCGTAGGCGCCGAAGGAGGCGACGATGATCTTGTGGCCCGGCCGGGTGAGGTGCGCCGCAGCCCCGTTCACCTGGATCGTGCCCGAGCCGGCCTCGCCGTCGATCACGTAGGTGACGAAGCGGGCGCCGTTGTCGATGTCCCAGACGTGAACCTGCTCATTGGTGATCAGATCCGCACTGGCCATCAGCTCGGTGTCGATCGTGATGCTGCCGACGTAGTCGACGTCGCAGTCGGTCACCGTCGCCCGGTGGATCTTGGACTTCAGCATCTGCCTCTGCATTAACTCTGGGCCTCCATATCGCCGTTGCCGGAACTCAAGTCCTCAGGTCGCGTCGAGATCTTCGGATCTAACGCTCATGGTCGGATGACGAGGTTGTCGATCAGCCGCGCAGCGCCCACCCGGGCGGCGAGCGCCACGAGCACCGGGCGGCCGTCCAGCTCGCTGACCGGCGTCAGGTCATCGGCGTTGCGTGCCTCCAGGTACTCGGGATCGATCCCAACCGCCGCCAGCTCGCGACGGCCCGCGTCGATGCCGGCGGCCAGCGAGCCAGAGCGAGCGCCGTGCTCAACCGCATGCAGCGCGCGCGACAGCGCCGCCGCCCGCTCCCGATCGTCGGGCTCGAGGTAGGCGTTGCGGGAGCTCATCGCCAGACCGTCCGGCTCCCGCACGATCGGAAGGACCTCGATCCGAACCGGGAAGTCGAGGTCGCTGACCATGCGCCGAATCGCCGCCACCTGCTGGGCGTCCTTCTGGCCGAAGTACGCGACATCCGGACCGACCGAGTTGAAGAGCTTGGCCACCACGGTGGTGACGCCGTGGAAGTGCCCGGGGCCACGCCGCGCGGGGTCTCCGCAGAGAACCTCCGTCAGGCCCTGCACCTCGACATGGGTCGAGAAGCCCTCTGGATACATCTCCTCGACCGACGGTGTGTAGACGATGTCGACCCCGGCCGACGCGGCGAGATCCGCGTCGCGATCCTCGTCGCGCGGGTAGCGCTCGAAATCCTCGCCCGGGCCGAACTGGGTGGGGTTGACGAAGAGGCTCATCACCACCACGCCGCACTCGGCCCGCGCCGCGCGAAGAAGCGAAAGGTGGCCCTCGTGGAGATAGCCCATCGTCGGGACGAGGCCGATCGAGCGGCCGGAGCGATGCGCGTCCGCGAGCACCGAGCGCAGCTCGTCCTTGGCGCGAACGAGCTTCACGCCGGCTACTCCGTGCGAAGGGTTGACCAATGCGAGGTTCATGGGGTCCATGCCCTGGGGGTCACGGCCGCGACAAATTATAGGACCTCAGCGACGGAGCTCGATGCGCTTGATCACACTGGCAGGCGCTCCTGCAGCGATCGTGCCCGGCGGCAGGTCCCTGGTCACGACCGAATTGGCGCCGATTACGCAGCGCTCGCCGATCGTAACGCCGCTGGTCACCACGCAGTTGGCCCCGAACCAGCAGTTGGCGCCGATCCGAACCGGGCCCTTCGAGGTGAATCCCTGCCAGGTGATCGGAATGTCGGGGTCGTCGAAGCGGTGATCGGCATCGCCGACGAAGCAGCCGTTGGCGAGCATCGTGTGGTCGCCGATCTCGATTCTCCCCTGGGCCGCCAGCATCGTGTTGCGATTGAGGAAGCACCCCTCGCCGATCTCGATCCGCGCCTGGGGTGCCAGCGTCAGCCAGCATCCCGGCTCCAGGAGCGTCCCTTCCCCGATCGTCAGGCGCCCCTCGTCGAGCGCCTCCAGGACCTCGCCCTCGACCGGGAAGCGGATGAAGAAGCCCCCGTGCGCCGCGTGGCGATCGATCCGCCAGCGTCGCAGGGTGCGGCGATTGCGCTCATACCAGCGCCGCTTCGCCCACCACATACGCCAACCTCGCTGCGTCTCCACCCCCGTCATCCACCGCAACGTTACGAAACCGGGGACATCTAGACTGCGACCGTGAGCGCGAGGAAAGCGAAGCTCCGCGGCGGCATCGACCTCGGTGGGACGAAGATCCAGGCGGCGATCGTCGGCGAAGGGGGCGAGGTGCTGGGCGAGGCGCGGCGCCCGACCCCGACCGCGGGCGGGCCTGCGGGAGTGGCGGAGGAGATGGCGGCGGCGCTGACGGAGGCCGCTGGCGACGCCGCTGTCGAGCCCGGCGCCCTGGAGGGCATCGGTGTCGGCTCCCCGGGAGACGTGGATGAGCGCACCGGGACCGTGTCCAGCGCCCGCAACCTGCCCGGTTGGGATGGCGCCTTCCCACTGGCCAAGGCGCTGAAGGAGGCGCTGGGCACCGAGGTGCGGGTCGGCAACGACGTTCAGGTCGCGGTCGAAGGCGAGTACCACCTCGGCGCCGGCAGCCCCTACAAATCGCTGCTCGGCGTCTGGTGGGGCACCGGTGTGGGCGGCGGCCTCATCCTCGACGGCAAGCCCTGGATCGGCCGCGGCGCCGCCGGTGAGATCGGCCACATGGTGGTGAAGCGCGGCGGCGCCAAGTGCCCCTGCGGTCGCAAGGGCTGCATGGAGGCCTATGCGGGGCGGGCGGCGATGGAAGCCGAGGCACGCCGCCAACACGAAGAGGGGGTGAGGACCGACCTCTTCAAGCTGATGCAAAAGCACGGGCGCGACCGGCTGACCAGCGGCATCTGGGAGCGCGCCGTCGACCACGGCGACCACCTCGCTGGGAGGTTGATCGACCGTGCGATCGAGGCGCTGGGCACCGGCGTGGCCTCCGCCGTCAACCTGATCGACCCCGAGGCGGTGGTGATCGGCGGCGGCCTTGGCGAGCGCTTCGGCGAGCGCTACATGGATGCCCTTGGCAAGGAGATGGGCAAGCACCTCTTCGTCGACGAACGCCCGCCGGCGCTGCGCGTCGCCTCGCTCGGCGACCTGGGTGGCGCCGTCGGGGCCTCGCTGCTCTTGGCGCGCTGAGGTTGCTGCGACGGGCTCGCGGCGCTACGCCGCGACCGGCTCGCGGCGCTTCGCCGAGGCACGCTTGGGCTTCGCGGGCTTGACCGGTTCGAGCAATCCGGCGAGAAAGCGGCCCGTGTAGGAGGCCTCGATCGCCGCAACCTCCTCCGGCGTCCCGGTTGCCACCACCTCTCCTCCCTCCTCACCGCCTTCGGGGCCGAGGTCGATGAGGCGATCAGCGGTCTTGATCACGTCGAGGTTGTGCTCGATGACAACCACCGTGTTGCCGGCGTCGACGAGCCGCTCCAGCACGTCGAGCAACCGCTGCACGTCGGCGAAATGGAGGCCGGTGGTCGGCTCGTCGAGGATGTAGAGGGTGTCGCCGGTGGCGACCTTCGAGAGCTCGGTGGCCAGCTTCACGCGCTGCGCCTCGCCGCCCGAGAGCGTCGTAGCCGGCTGGCCGAGGCGGATGTAGTCGAGGCCGACGTCGTGCAGGGTGCGCAGGCGTCGGGCGATCTTCGGCACGTTCTCGAAGAACGTCACCGCGTCCTCGACCGACATTTCCAACACGTCGGCAATGCTCTTGCCCTTGAAGCGGACCTCGAGCGTCTCGCGGTTGTAGCGCTTGCCGTGGCATTGCTCGCATGGCACGTAGACGTCGGGCAGGAAGTGCATCTCGATCTTGATCTGACCGTCGCCGCGGCAGACCTCGCAGCGCCCGCCCTTGACGTTGAAGCTGAAGCGGCCGGGCTTGTAGCCCCGCGCCCGCGCCTCCTGGGTCTGGGCGAACAGCTGGCGGATATGGTCGAAGATCTTTGTGTAGGTGGCCGGGTTGGAGCGCGGGGTGCGCCCGATCGGCGACTGGTCGATGTTGATGATCTTGTCGATCTGGCTGAGGCCGTCGATGCCGTCGTGGGCGCCGGGCCGCAGCTTCGCCTGGTGGAGCCGGTTGGCGACCGCGTGGTGCAGGGTCTCGTTGACGAGCGTTGACTTGCCGGACCCCGAGACCCCTGTGACACAGCAGAAGACTCCGAGCGGGACCGCCACGTCGATTCCCTTCAGGTTGTGCTGGCGGGCGCCCCTGACGAGTAGGGCTCCGCGGGGCTGGCGCCGTTCGGCGGGCACCTCGATCCTGCGCTTACCGGCCAGGTACTGGCCGGTGAGCGATGCCGCGTTCCTCTCCACCTTGGCGGGGGTGCCGGCGGCGACCACGTGGCCGCCGTGCTCGCCGGCTCCCGGGCCGAGGTCGACCACGTGATCGGCGGCGCGGATCGTGCCCTCGTCGTGCTCGACGACGATCACCGTGTTGCCGAGGTCGCGAAGCCGGTTGAGGGTCCCGATCAGCTTCTCGTTGTCGCGCTGGTGCAGGCCGATCGAGGGCTCGTCCAGCACGTACATGACTCCGACGAGGCTGGAGCCGATCTGCGTGGCCAACCGGATTCGCTGCGCCTCGCCGCCCGACAGCGACCGCGCGGAGCGACCCAGGGACAGATAGCCGATCCCGACGTTGTCGAGGAAGGCCAGCCGTTCGGAGATCTCGCGCACGATGAGCCGCGCGATCGCGCGCTCGGTCTCGGTCAGCTCCAGGCCCGCGATCCACTCGCGCGCCGCCCGCGCCGAGAGCTCGGCGAACGCGGCGATGCTGATCCCGCCCACCGTGACCGCGAGGCTCTCCGGGCGCAGCCGCGCCCCGTTGCAGTCCGGGCAGGGCTGCTCGGCCATGTAGCCCTCGATTCGCTCGCGGTTCGTCTCGGAGTCGGTCTCTTCGTAGCGGCGATCGAGGTTGTTGACTATCCCCTCGAAGCGCACCCTGTAGGAGCGGCGCCGGCCGAAGCGGTTGGTGTAGCTGACCTGGTGGCGATCCTCGCCGGTCCCGTAGAGGAAGATCTCGCGCTCGGCCTTCTTCAGCTTCGCCCAGGGCCTGTCGATGTCGACGCCGTACTCCTCCGCGACCGCCGCAACCAGTCGCTTCCAGTAGGCGGTGATGCCACGGTTCCAGGGCTGCAGGGCGCCCTCGGCCAGCGAGAGGGTTGGGTCGGGGACGACCAGCTCGGGATCGATCACCCGCTGGAAGCCGAGCCCGTGGCAGCGCTCGCAGGCGCCGTGGGGCGAGTTGAAGGAGAAGATCCGCGGCTCCAGCTCGGGGATCGAGGTGCCACAGCTCAGGCACGCGAACTGCTCCGAGAACAGCATGGCCTCGCCCTCCGGGATCTCGACTTCGACCAGGCCCCCGGCCAATCCCGCGGCCGCCTCGACCGACTCGGAAAGACGGCGACGAAGATCCGTCTTCATCACGAGGCGGTCGACGACGACCGAGATGTCGTGTTTGAACTTCTTGTCGAGGACGATCTCCTCGTCGAGCCGGCGCAGCTCGCCGTTCACCTTGACCCGCGAGTACCCCTCGAGGCGCAGCTGCTCCAGCAGCTTCCCGTACTCGCCTTTGCGCCCGCGCACGACCGGGGCGGTGACCATGAACTTCACGCCGTCCTCCAGCGTCATCAGCCGGTCGACGATCTGCTCCTGGGTCTGCCCGGTGATCTCCTCCCCGCACTGCGGACAGTGGGGCACGCCGATTCGTGCCCACAACAGGCGCAGGTAATCGTAGATCTCGGTCACCGTGCCCACCGTCGAGCGGGGGTTGCGCGAGGTGGTCTTCTGGTCGATCGAGATCGCCGGCGAGAGTCCCTCGATCGAGTCGACGTCGGGCTTCTCCATCAGGCCCAGGAATTGGCGCGCGTAGGCCGAGAGGGACTCGACGTAGCGGCGCTGGCCCTCGGCGTAGATCGTGTCGAAGGCGAGACTCGACTTGCCCGACCCCGACAACCCGGTGATCACTATCAGCGCGTCTCGCGGCAGCTCGACGTCGATGCCCTTGAGATTGTGCTCGCGGGCACCGGAGATTACGATCCGCTCCGAAGCAGCCACTGCTGCCGATTCTACGCAGACGAACAGACGTTCCCTCAATAAAGGACGGCGGCGAGGCGGCGGCGGTACTCGCGGGCGGCGGGGTCAGCCGGGTCCATCTCGCTGAGGATGCCGACGATCGCGCGGCGCAGCGTCTCGCGCGTCTCCTCGTCCGCATCCGGGATCTCCTCCAGAAGGCCACGCAGCGCCGCCTCGCTGTCGCCACGGTCGAGGGCCGCAAACGCCTCGGTGGCCAGGCCCGCCTGCGCCAACCGGATCCGGGCCACGATGCCATCCGCTCCAAAATCGCCCGCGTGAGGCCCCACCGCCTCGAGGGCCTCGTCGTCCGCCCCGCGCTCGAGCCGCCTGCGAGCCAGCGCCACGGCGATGTCGGCGCGACGGGGCTCGAGTTCGGATGCCTCGCGCAACGAGAGCTCATCGCCCGCGGCCAGCAGCTCGTCGGCGCGCGAGGGAAGCAGCGAGTCAAAGAACTCCTCCACCTGCGCCGGTGGCACAGCACCGGCAAACTCACCCACCACAGCGCCATCGCGGAAGGCCTTCACGGCCGGTATTCCCTGCACCTGATATCGAGCCGCGAGCGCCCGGTTGGCGTCGACGTCGACCTTGGCAAGCGAGACCTTGCCGTCCCGGGCAGCCTCCGCGGCTTCCAGTGCCGGGCTCAGGGTTCGACATGGGCCACACCACTCGGCCCAGAAGTCGACCACGATCGGGAGAACCCGAGAGCGCTCGATCACGTCGCGCTCGAAGGTGGCTTCGCCCACGTCGACTGCCATACCCGTGAGGTTAGATGGAAGACGGCGGAGGGCGGCCCGCTGAAATTGGAGACCGGCAGGGCTTGCGGGGCGAGCGGCAGGCCCATAGGGTGGACGTGCGGGAGGGGCCAGTCAACCCCAAGGAGGTAGATATGTCGAACGTTGACATCGCCCGGTCCGCCTATGAGGCCTTCGGGCGCGGAGACCTCGCAGCGCTGAGGGAGATGCTCTCGGAGGACTCGGTCTGGGTGACGTCGGACGAGCTTCCGCTCGGCGGCGAGACCCACGGCCGCGACGCGATCATCGAGAGCTTTGCCCAGATACCCAACTACTGGTCCTCCTTCAGCGTCGAGCCGACGGAGTTCATGGAGGCCAACGGCTGCGTCATCGTGACCGGAACGCAGCGCGTCGGCAACGACCGAGGCACCGCTGAGGCGCCGTTCGCGCATGTGCTGCGGATCCAGAACGGCGCGGTCACCAGGGGCGAGTTCTACGGCGACACGGCCAAGGCAGCGAAGCTGGTCGCCTAGGAATCCATCGCACAGGTCGAAGCGGGCACCGCGGCTCTTGCCGCGGTGCCCGCTGTTTGACCGGAGGGCAATCGCCGGTCTGAGCCGGGGCGATCGCCGGTCTGGGCCGCTACGCCTGCGCTGGCTCCACCTCCGGCTCGGAGTCGTACACGCGGGGCAGCCAGCCAAGCGAGGCCGGCAGGTACCAGTTGCGGTCGCCGAGCAGCTTCATCGCCGCCGGCAGCAGCACCGCACGCACGATCGTCGCGTCGATCAGGATCGCAACCGCCAGGCCGATCCCCATCTCCTTCATGTCGAGGATCGTGAGCGTGGCGAAGATGGAGAAGACCGCAACCATCACCATTGCCGCGCTCGTCACCGTGCCCGCGGTGGCCGCGATCCCGCTGCGCACCGCGTCGTCGCTGCTCATCCCCCGGTCGACGCCCTCGCGGACCCGGCTGAGGATCAGCACGTGGTAGTCCATCGAGAGGCCGAAGAGGATCACGAAGAGGAAGAGCGGCAACCAGGAGCTGACGCCTCCGTTCGAGTGGAAGCCGAGCAGCGACTCGCCCAGCCCGTTCTGGAACACCAGGACCAGCACCCCGTAGGCGGCGCCCACCGAGAGCAGGTTGAGCGCGATCGCCTTGATCGGCACGACGATCGAGCGGAAGGTGACCAGCAACAGCAGGAAAGCGAGTCCGAGGACGAAGGAGAAGACGAGCGGCAGGCGCTCGGCCAGCAGTTGGCTGAAGTCCTTCGACTGGGCGGCCCAACCGGTGACGTTGACCGTGGCTCCGGGGACGCCGTCGAACGCCGCCGGCACGATCCGGTCCCGGATTCGATCGAGGGCCGCGGTCCCGGCTGCGTCGCTGCCATTCCCGACCGTGGGGATGTCGATCGCAGCCACGTCGCCGTCGCTGCTGACTTCGACGCCGACCGGCCCAACAACCATCGGATCGGACTCGGCTCGCTTGCGCAGGTCGGAGATCGCCGCAGCGACCGGCCCACCGGTCACGTCGGCAGCCTCGACCACAACCGTCTCCTGGGTGCCTTCGCCGGGGAAGGCGTCGACCACCCGGTCATAGGTCTGGACGACCGGGATGTCCCGAGGCAGGTCGTCGGGGCCACTGACCACGGTGTGCATGCCGAGCGCCGGCACGGCAAGCGCCACCAGCGCGCCCGCCGCGACGACCAGCGACAGCACCGGGCGGCGCATGACGCGATCGACCACCGATGCCCAGATCGAACCGCTGCCGCGCCGCTCCCGCCAGCGGCCGAGGAGGGGAATGCGCCCCTTCATGACCCGGTCCCCCAGCTTCGAGAGAACCGCCGGAAGGACGGAGAGCGAGGCGAGCATCGCAACGGCGACGACGGTCATCGTTCCGACCGCGAACGAGGTGAAGGTCGGGTCGCCGCTGAGCAGCATCCCGGCCATCGCAACGATCACGGTCAGCCCGGAGACGAGCACCGCCCGGCCCGAGGTGGCGGCAGCGGCATCGAGCGCCGCGGACTCGGACCGCCCCCTGCGCCTCTCCTCGCGCTCGCGGCGCAGGTAGAACAGCGAGTAGTCGACCCCGACGGCGAGGCCGATCAGGACAACGACTGAGGAGACGTTGGGGTCCATCGGCATCAGCTGGCTCGGCAGCGCGAGCAGGCCGATCGTCGCCAGCACAGCCGAGAAGGCCAGAAGCACCGGCACGAACGCGGCCACCAGCGCGCCGAAGGCGAGCAGCAGGATCGCCAGCGTGATCGGCAGCGACGTCTTCTCGGCCTTCTTGAGGTCGTCGGCGAAGACGGCTTCCAGTGCCTTGTTGGCGCTGGTGTCGCCGAACTGCTCGACCCGCAGGTCAGGATGCCGGCGCTGGGCCGCCGCAACCGCAGCGAGGCTCGCGCCGATCTTCGCTTCGGCTTCGGTGGCGTCGCCGGGAACCTGAAATTCGACCAGCGCGGAGTGGCGGTCGGCCGAGACCTGTCCGCCACCGCCGGCCGGTGAGCTGAGGCCGGCCACGGACGGAATCGCCCGCAGGCTGCGGGTGACGTCCGCAACCGCTGCCCCGAACGCAGCGTCGGCGGTGGTCATCTGAGCGCTCTGGACCAGCACCACCTCGCTGTTGTGGTTGAGCCCAGATCGTTCGAGGGCGACTTCGGCGCGCCCCGCCTCACCGGGGACCGCTTCGGAGCTGGTCAGGGTCCTCTGGCCTACCGCGCCGCCGACGACGACGGAGACGATCACGAAGGCCAGCCATCCGAGAATGGCGGTCCTGCGATGGGTCGCGCTCCAGCGAGCGGCACGGGCGGCGATGTTGCGCTTGGGATGCATGGGGTTCCTTTCGGTGGGGGTTGGATGCGACGAATCCAGGCTCCCAGGGCGCAATCGGCATTCCAATGCGGCTGGCAGGTGTTCTTGGGGGCGGCTAGCCGCCGCAAAGAGTGCGGCTGTCCGTACCCCCGGAGGCCGCCCCATGCAGGACAATCGACCGATGCCCCTGACAGAGCCAAGCGCCGCCGGCCCGCCGCGGTGGCTGCTGGTCGCTCTGGGAATCGCCGGTCTCCTCGCCGGTGCGGGGGCGGCAGCCCTCCTGCTGACCAGCGACGCGACGGACGGCGGCGTGCCCTTCGCGGTGCTCGCCGTGGTCATCGCCTGGGCCTTCATCGGAACCGGCCTGCGGGCCTGGCAGCGCCGGCCCGAGAGCAGGATCGGCGCGCTGATGGTGGCCGTCGGCTTCGCCTGGGTGGCGAACGCTCTGGTCGTCGTCGACGTGCCCGGCGTGTTCATCGTCGGCGCGCTGATCTCGAACGTCTGGATCGTGCTGCTGTTCCTGCTCCTGCTGACCTTCCCGAGCGGCCGCCTGGGCGGCGGTTACGAGCGCCTGCTGGCGGGCGCGGCCTGGGTCTCCGGCCTCGTGCTGCAGCTGCCGCCGCTGCTGTTCCTCGCCACGCCCGATCCGGACCGCTGCGAAAAGTGCCCGGCGAATCCGATCCTGATCGCGGACAACCCAACGGCTTCCGACATCCTGTTCGCCCTCCAGGTGCTGATCGCGGTTCCCACCCTGGTCGGGCTGCTGGTCCTCCTGGTCAGGCGCTGGCGAGGTGCGACACCGGCGCAGCGGGGCGCCTTCGCCCCCGTTCTCTGGGCGGGCGGAGTGACGCTGGGCCTGATCGCACTGCAGCTCATCACGCAGGTTTCGCAGATCTCCCGCGACATCCCCAACGCGCTCTTCGTGCTGGTCCTGCCCTTCTTTGCGGCCGTGCCATTTGCCTTCATGATCGGCCTGCTCCGCACCCATCTCTCCCGCGAGGCGGCGGTCAGCGGCCTTCTCGAGCGCCTGCGCGAGCCGCCGGTCCACGGCGGGGCATTGCGGCAGCTGCTCGCCGACGCGCTGGGCGACCCGTCGCTCGAGCTGGCCTACTGGCTGCCCTCCGAGTCCCGCTACGTCGATCCTTCGGGAAAGGCGCTGGACGTTCCCGAGACCGGATCGCATCGGTTCGTCAGGGAGGTGGAGCGCGACGGCCGGCCGATTGGAGCCCTGATCTGCGACCCGGCGCTCGCCGACCAGACCCCCCTGGTCGACGCGGTGGGCGCGGCGGCGACGCTGGCGCTCGAGAACGAGCGCCTCGAGGCGGAGCTGCGCGCCCGGGTGGATGAGCTGCACAGCTCGCGGGCGCGGATCGTCGCCGCGGGCTATGAGGAGCGCCGCCAAGTCGAGCGCGACCTGCACGACGGCGCCCAGCAGCGCCTGATGGCCCTCAACATGAACCTGCGCCTGGCCCGCGGCAAGATCGACTCCGACCCGGCGCTGGCCGGCGAGTTGCTCGACGAGGCGATGAAGGAGCTCTCCGAGGCGACCTCGGAGCTGCGCGAGCTGGCCCGCGGCATCCACCCCGCGGTGCTCAGCGACCGCGGCCTGGCGGCGGCGCTGAGCGGCCTCGCCGGACGCTCCCCCGTCCCCGTGGAAATCGTCGAGACGCCGGCCGAGCGGCTGCCCGCCCCGGTCGAGTCGACGACCTACTTCGTGATCGCCGAGGCGCTCACCAACGTCGCCCGCTACTCGCAGGCCGACAGCGCAACGGTGCGCGTCGCACGGGAAAACGGCGTGGTCGAGATCGAGGTCAGCGACGACGGCGTGGGCGGCGCCAACCCGGCGGCCGGCACCGGGCTGCGCGGCCTCGGCGACCGGGTGGCGGCGCTCGACGGCGAATTCGAGGTCCGCAGCCCTGCGGGCGAGGGCACCACTGTGCAAGCGAGCATCCCGTGCGGGTAGTCGTCGCCGACGACTCTGCGCTGCTGCGCGAGGGAGTCGTGCGCCTGCTCGAAGAGGCCGGGCTCGACGTGGTCGGCCAGGCCGCCGACGCCGAGGAGCTGCTGCGCAAGGTCCGTGCCCACAAGCCCGACGTCGCCGTGGTCGACGTGCGGATGCCGCCCACCCACACGGACGAGGGCCTGCGTGCGGCACGCGAGATCCGCACCGAGCTGCCGGAGGTCTCGGTCCTCGTCCTCTCCCAGTACGTCGAGGTCGCCTACGCGCGCGAGCTGCTGGCGGAGAGCGCCGAGGGGCTCGGCTACCTGCTCAAGGACCGGGTCACGGACATCGACGCCCTCGCGGACGCGGTGCGCAGGGTGGGCGGGGGCGGCTCGGTCCTCGACCCCGAAGTGGTGTCGCACATGCTGGGGCGTGCCCGTCCCGACGACCCGCTCGCAGAGCTGACACCGCGCGAGCGCGAGGTGCTCGGGCTGATGGCGGAGGGCCGCTCCAACGCGGCGATCGCCGCCGAGCTGGTCGTCACCGAACGAGCCGTCGAGAAGCACGTCACCGGCATCTTCGGCAAGCTCGACCTGCCCGCCAGCTCCGAGGACCACCGCCGGGTGCTCGCCGTGCTGCGCTTCCTCGACCAGCCGGGCTGAGCCCTCCTCGATCAGCCGGGCTGAGCCTCCTCGATCAGCCGGCGACCCGCAGCTTCTCCTCCACAACCGCGCGCTGCTCGTCGACCGGGCGGCCGCAGGAGCCCGGCTCGGCCCCCTCGACGACGCGCACGGTGCCGTCGCGAAGACGGATCCGCATCTGGCTCGGAAACGTCATGCGCAGCGCCGCGACGTCAAGGCCCTCGATGCCGCCCGCGCCGGCGCGCCCCGCCAGGCGCGCTCGCAGGGCGCTCCCCAGCGTGCGGCGCAGGTCGCGATCGGCGGCCATCGCGCGCAGCAGGGCCGGGCCGGGATTGGCCTCGTCCATGTTGACGTCGCCGAGGCGACGTCGGATGCGCAGCAGGTCGCGCAGGCCGATGTCATCGGGCGAGGCACCCGCGTCCAGCGTGCCCAGCAGGGTCTTCGCCGTCAACGCCGGGACGTGGCGCAGCGTCACCCTCGCTGAGAGCGCCCGGATCTCATCTTCGTTCGCAGCAAGCCAG
This sequence comes from uncultured Solirubrobacterales bacterium, assembly GCA_963707965.1. GTDB lineage: Bacteria > Actinomycetota > Thermoleophilia > Solirubrobacterales > 70-9 > VRUE01. Next base: position 520,299 of record CAVPRR010000004.1, on the reverse strand, counting down.
GCGGGCTCCAGCTCAGCCGGTGTGAGCCGGCCGGCGATCAGCGCGATCGCCGTGCTGAGGCGCGCCGAGAAGTTGACCCGGACGGGCGAGAGGTCGGGACCGGCGCCAAGCGCCTCCATCTCACAGGTCAGCCAGCCGGCGGCGATCTCCACCGCGGCCACATCGCCGCCCTCGACCTCGGCCGAGCACGCTGCCTCGCTGACCGACTGCAGGTAGGCGCAACCGGGCAGCCGCTTGAAGGCGAGCGTGTCGGTGAGCCAGACGCTTCCCAGACCGCCGAACATCGCCGGACGGGGCGCGAAGGACAGGTTGGCGAGAACGCCACGCGGGTGCTCGATGACATCCAGGGCGCCGCTGACGCCATCGGCCGCCAGCAGCGCTGCACGCGCCCCGGCCGCCGCCGGCTCGGCGGCGGTGAGCAGCTTGCTCGTCGGCCCCATGAACCCGGGCCACATCCCGTACGGCGGCTGGTAGAGGGCGATCGCCAGCGCCTGCGCGGTGCGCGGTGCGTCGAGGCCGAGGCCGACCGCGGCGGCAACCGCGGCGGAGGCGCAGTGGATCGAGGCCCAGAATTGCCCGTTGTGGGGGCCGAGGAAGAGCGCCGCGCCCAGCCGGCCGGCGATCTCGTTGGCGGCGACCTGTGCCAGGAGGGCGCGCTCGGGATCGCCTGCGAACGCCGCCGCGGCCGGCACCGCCGAGTGGCCGGTGTGCCCCATGAACAGGTAGTCGTCCCAATCGTGGGCGATCGAGGCCGCGGCCGAGCGGTATACCTCGCCAACCGGGCCGTCGGGGGCCACCGCGGCAAACGGCGCCGCCGCGCTCTCACCCGCGGCGCGCCCGGCCGCGATGCTCTTCGCCTGCAGCTCTGCCCGCTCGCGCACGCCGGGCGGCAGGTCGGCCGGCTGCAGTCCAGCCGCCCACTCCCCGACCTCCGTGCAGATCGTCACGCGCCGGATGCTCGCACGCGCCAATCGTGCGGGTCGAGCGCCGTGCCCCAGGGCCGACTCAGGCCCCGGCGGTCATGCCATCGAGGTCGCGGCGCAGCTCCTTCAGCTCGTCGCGGATCCGGGCGGCCTCCTCGAAGCGCAGGTCGTCGGCGGCAGCCAGCATCTCCTCCTCGAGCGAGACGATCGTGCGCTCAAGCTCGGCGGGGTCCGCAAACTCCTCGGTGCGCCGGCGGCGGCGCTTGCGGGGCGCGCGGTCCTCCATCGCCAGGAACTCGCTCATCTCGGAGATCCCCTTGCGGACGGTCTCCGGGGTGATCCCGTGCTCGGTGTTGTAGGCGACCTGGATCGCTCTGCGCCTCTCCGTCTCGCCGATCGCGGCGCGCATCGAGTCGGTCTCGCGGTCCGCATACATCAGCACCCTGCCGTTGACGTTGCGGGCGGCACGGCCGATCGTCTGCACGAGACTGGTCTCGCCGCGCAGAAAGCCCTCCTTGTCGGCGTCGAGGATCGCGACCAGCGAGACCTCGGGCAGGTCGAGCCCCTCCCGCAGCAGGTTGACCCCCACCAGGACGTCGTAGTCCCCAAGTCGCAGCTCGCGGATGATCTGGATCCGCTCCAGGGTGTCGACCTCGGAGTGCAGGTAGCGGACCTTGATCCCGTACTCGAGCAGGTAGCCGGTCAGGTCCTCGGCCATCTTCTTGGTGAGCGTCGTCACCAAAACCCGCTCGCCCGCCTCGGCGCGGGCCCTGACCTCGTTCATCAGGTCATCGATCTGGTTCTTCGTCTCGCGGACCTCGATCGCTGGATCGACGATTCCGGTCGGGCGGACGATCTGCTCGACGATCCGCGTCGATTCCGCCCGCTCGAACGGCCCCGGCGTGGCCGAGACCATCACCAGCTGCTGGACCCGGTCGAGGAACTCACCGAACTTGAGGGGGCGGTTGTCGATTGCAGACGGGAGCCGGAAGCCGTAGTCGACCAGCGTCTGCTTGCGCGAGCGGTCCCCCTCATACATCCCACCGAGCTGGGGAACCGTCTGGTGGGACTCGTCCATGAAGCAGACGAAGTCGTCGGGGAAGTAGTCGATCAGGGTGTGGGGCGGGCTGCCGGGCGGGCGGCCGTCGAGGATCCGCGAGTAGTTCTCGATCCCCGAGGTGAAGCCCAGCTCCTTCAGCATCTCGATGTCATACGCGGTGCGCTGGCGCAGCCGGTGCGCCTCCAGCTGCTTGCCCTCCTCCTCCAGCTCCGCGGTGCGCGCATTCAGCTCCGCACGGATCTCCTCCACCGCCCGTTCCAGCGTCTCGTCCCTGGTCACGTAGTGGGAGGCCGGCCAGATCGAGACGTGATCGACCGTATCGAGCACCTCCCCACTCAGCGGGTCGAAGTGCTGGATCCCCTCGATCTCGTCGCCGAACAGCGAGATCCGGTAGGCGGACTCGGCGTAGGAGGGCATGATCTCCAGCACCTCTCCCCGCGCCCGGAAGGTGCCGCGGCCAAGCGCGGTGTCGTTGCGCTGGTACTGCATCTTGACCAGCTTGCGCAGCACCTCGTCGCGTTCGATCTCGCCACCGACCTTGAACAGCTGCATCTTTTCTCTGTAGACCTGGGGCGAGCCGATCCCGTAGATGCAGGAGACCGAGGCGACGATGATCACGTCGCGCCGCGCGAACAGCGCCGCGGTGGCGGCGTGGCGAAGGCGGTCGATCTCGTCGTTGATCGAGGAGTCCTTCTCGATGTAGAGGTCCTGAGCGGGAACGTAGGCCTCCGGCTGGTAGTAGTCGTAGTAGGAGACGAAGTACTCGACCGCGTTGTCGGGGAAGAACTCGCGGAACTCGTTGCAGAGCTGGGCGGCCAGCGTCTTGTTGTGGGCGATCACCAGGGAGGGACGCTGCACGGCCGCGATCGCCCCGGCCATCGTGAAGGTCTTGCCGGTCCCCGTCGCCCCCAGAAGCGTCTGGAACCTTTCCCCGGCCCCCAGCCCCTCGGCCAGGGCCGCGATCGCCTGCGGTTGGTCCGCGGTTGGCGTGTACGCGGGATTCAACTTGAACTCCGGCATCCGCTGACCATAGCGCCGCCCACCCGCTGCTACCATCGGGAGAAGGGCTTTGTCTGTAGACCTTCTGTCGACAGACTCAGAGAATCCCTGCATGAAACCACGCGATCGTTTCGCCATCAACCTGCGCAATGCGCGACAGAAGAAGGAAATCTCACAGGAGGAGCTTGGCTTCCTCTGCGAGCTGCACCGAACTGAGATCTCCCTGCTCGAGCGCGGTGGCCGAGAGCCGCGGCTGGGGACCATCGTCAAGCTCGCCGGGGCCCTCGGGGCCAGCCCGGAAGAGCTGATCTCCGGAATCCGCTGGCAACCCGGAAGCAAGCGCTTTCAGATCAAGGGCGGCTGAGCGCAGCGGGCGGGCGTTTCGATCAGGGACCCGGCGTTTCGATCAGGGAGCGATGCCGGGAAGAAACTGTTCGAGGAGCCCCTGAGCCGGCCCCAGGAAGCTCTGGACGTTGTCGAGCAGCGAGCGGGCGTCGCGGATCAGTTCGATCGCCTGGTCGATTGGGATCCTCCGGACCGTTTCGCGCAGCGGCCCCGCGAGCAGCGGGCTCAGCGCCCCGGCAGCCTCGGCGTCGTCGACCGCGCGCACCAGGCCGGCGCGGAGCGCCCGGGCGAGCTCGGCATCGTCGATCCCGTATCGCTGCATGAACCGTTCTCGCGAACGTGGCGTGGCCAGTGCCCGGGCGAGCCTCTCCCGGGTGACGCCAAGCTCGCAGGCGGCGCCATCGAGGGCCGAGAACGAAAACTGCTCGACGATCTGTTCGATGCCTTCGGGGTTGCGCCAGGGCCGGTGCTCGCACGGGTCCTGAGTCTTGGCCGGAACATAGGACGCCCCCCCGGCGGCCAGGTAGATGCCCGTGAGCGCCAGCGAGGCGACAACCGCCGCGATGACCAGGGTCCTGGCCTGGCGCGCGGGGTTCACAGGTCGACCCTTCGTGCCAGACCGATCGGGACCAGGGCCAGCAGGCCAAGCAGGGCGCCGAGCCCGAATGAGGGACTGAAGGCATGGGTGGCGCCGCGGTCGAGCTGATCCTGGAGTTCGCTGCGCAGCTGCAGCACCGCATAGCGGTCGGCGGGATCGTCCGGAAGCGGTTCGAAGGCGGGGCCGATCGTCGGCACCCGGCCACGCTCGCTCTCCAGCCGTTCGTCGATCCGCTGCGACAGCTCCAGCTTCAGCAGCGGGCTGACACGGGAATCGAGCACGACCGCGGTGCCGGCGTCGATCGCATCGTGGCGCTGCTGGGCGATGTCGGAGGTGAAGAGGGGCGTCAGCGCGATCAATCCGACCGCGACGCCGGCATGGCGGGCCGAGATCGTCCAGCCCCCGTGAATCGCCTGCGGCGCGCGTCCAGCCAGCGCCGTCTCGGTCAGCGCCGAAAGGACCAGCGAGAGCCCGATCCCAACCAGGATCTGAGGCGGCAGGGTCAGCGCAACCTCTGCCTTCGGCAGCAGCGCCAACCCACCGAGCCCGCCCGAGACGAGGATCGCCCCGGCCGCAGCGCGAGCCCGGGCGCTGATTGTCGAGGGCTCGAGGCGGGCACCGAGCAAGGCGGCAAGCGGCGTGACGCTGACCACGATGGCGGCCCCGATCGGCGTCAACCGCCAGCCCTCGATCAGCAGCAGGACGAGCAGGAAGAGAGCAGCCGCAATCGACGCGGAGACCATCGCCAGCGCCAGGTTGGCGAGCAGGTGGGGCCTGCCGGTGCCCCGCAGCTCCGCCGCGACCACCCCGGTCGCCGCCTCGTGCCTGGCAACCGCCAGGATCGGCACGCCGGCGGCAAGCGCCAACGGGGCCTGCACGAAGAAGATCGACTGCCAGGAGACGAGCTCGGTCAGCAGGCCCCCGACCGCCGGGCCCAGCGCCGCGCCGGTCGCTCCGGCAACGGCCCAAATCGTGACCGCGCGCCGCTCCGACCCAAGCGTGGCGGGCAGCAACTCCAGCACGGCGGTCACTGCAGCAGCACCCCCCAGCGCCTGCACGCAGCGCGCCGCGATCAGGGTGCTCAGCTCAGACGAGAGGCCGCAGGCGATCCCCGCACCGGCGAAGACCGCAAGCCCGACGGCCGCTGCCCGACCCGGGCCCACACGGCGGGCAAGGTGCGCGGCGGGCACGGCGACCAGCGCCATGACGAGGTTGAAGGAGACCAGCACCCAGGTGACTCCGGCGACGCCAGTGTCCAGATCGCGGTAGATCTGCGGCAGGGCGAGGACGACGATCGAGGAGTCGGCGAGCACCAGGCCGACCGCCAGCGCCAGAGCGGCAACCCTGGGTCGCGGGGCGGAGCTCAATACCCCAGCTCCCTTGCGTACTCGTTCCTGTAGGCGTGCCGCCTGTCGAGAACCTCGACCACATAGCTGCGCGTCTCGTCGAGGGAGATGTCGCTCAGGGTCAGGGTTGGCCCACCCCAACGGTCAACCTGCGTCGGCCCCGCGTTGTAGGCCGCCAACGCCGCCACCTCGTTGCCGTCGTAGCGGTCGAGCAGGGCGCCCAGGTAGAAGGTTCCGTAGCGGATGTTGATATCCGGATTGCTGAGGTCCACCAACCTGAACGTCGTACCCCCACTCTGCTTCTCGATCTCGTGGGCTGTTGCCGGTGTGATCTGCATCAGGCCCCGTGCCCCCGCGTGCGACGTCTGATCGCGGAAGCGGGACTCAGCGTAGATGACGGCCGCTATCAGCGAAGCGTCGACACCCTTGTCGTGCGCCTGCTGGCGAATTATGTCCTCATGACGCAGGGGGAGGGTCAGCTCGCGGATCACATTGCCAAACTTGCCCGCCAGGGCGAATGCAGCAACGGTGACCACGCCAACCGCAACGGCCGCAAGCAGAAATCGCCGCCGCCTACCCCCGCGCTTCATTCCAACAGCATGTCGACAAGGGTGGACAGGGCCCCTTCGAGATCCTTGATGCTGCCGTCGTTCTCGATCACGTGCTCCGCGCGCGACGCCTTCTCATCCTGCGTGAACTGGCGCGCCTCGCGCTCGCCGACGAGCGCGTGGCCACGCGCCTCGGCCCGGGTGCGCCGCATCGCATCTGAGGTGACGACAGCGACGGTGGTATCGAATACGCCGTCCATCCCGGACTCGAAGAGCAGGGGCACCTCGACCACGGCCACCTCGGTCTCCTCGGGCAGCGACGCCAACCAGGCGCCGATCCTCTCCCCGACCAGGGGATGAATCTGCGACTCCAGCCAACTCAACTCCTCCGCCTCGGCGAAGACGATCTCGCCGACCCTCTGGCGATCCACGCGCCCCGCCGGAGCGATCGCCGGCCCCCACCGCTCGGCCAAGCGGCTCAGCAGGGGTTCGGAGTCGAGCAGCTCGTGAACGACAGCGTCGCTGGAGATCGTCGCCGCCCCTAACCGTGCGAAGGCGGCCAGCGCCTCTGACTTCCCAGCCGCAATGCCACCGGTGAGGCCGATCGTCAACGGCCGTGCCACGGAGCGGTTTAGCTCTCGGGGGAAGCCTCGGGCGGCTCGGCCTCTGAAGCCACAGCCTCAGCCGTGGGCTCATCAGCCTCAGCCGTGGGCTCCTCAGCCTCAGCCGTGGGCTCCTCAGCCTCAGCCGTGGGCTCCTCAACCTCGGCCGTGGGCTCATCAGCAGGAGCTTCCTCTGGCGCCTCCTCCGCAACAGGGCTCGGGGGCGCAGACTCTGACTCCTCCTCCGCGGCGGGATCCTCCGTTGCGGGCTCTGAGCCCTCGGCGGAAGCCTCTTCAGACTCGGCTGCATCCTGCAGCTGCTCGCTGAGGTTCTGCAGCGGCATGTTTTGGCCCTCGACCCGCTTGATGCTGAGCGAGAGGCGGCGGCGCTCCTCATCGATCTCGAGAATCTTGACGTTCAGGGTGGCGCCCGGTTCCACCACCTCGTTCGGGCTCTCGACGTGGTGGTCCGCGAGCTCCGAGATGTGCACCAGGCCCTCGACCCCCGGCAGAATCTCCACGAATGCGCCGAAGGCGACCACCTTGGTCACCGTCCCCTCCAGCACGTCGCCGGGCCGGTGGGTGCTGATCACCCGCTGCCACGGGTCTTCCTGCGTCTGCTTGAGGCCAAGCGAGATCCGCTGACGATCACGATCGATGTCGAGCACCTTGATTCGCACGGTGTCGCCGATCGAGATGACCTCGGAGGGGTGGTTCACATGGCTCCACGAAAGCTCTGAGATGTGGATCAGCCCGTCGATGCCGTCGAGGTCGACGAACGCCCCGAAGTCGACGATGTTGGAGATCCGGCCCTCGACCACCTGACCGGGCTGGAGGCGACCGAGGATCTGCTCGCGGACCTCCTTGCGCTCTTCCTCCAGCACCGCACGCCGTGAGAGCACCACGTTGTTGCGGCTGCGGTTCAGCTCGATCACTTTGCACTCGAGCTTCTGGCCGAGGAACTCGTCGAGATTGTGGACGCGGCGGATGTCGACCAGCGAAGCGGGCAGGAAGCCGCGCACCCCCAGGTCGAGGATCAGGCCTCCCTTGACGACCTCGATGACGCTCCCCTCGACCGGCTCCCCTGACTCGGCGGCGGCCTCGATGCGGCGCCATGCCTTCTCGAAACGGGCCCGCTTCTTGGACAGCACCAGCCGTCCCTCGCTGTCCTCCTTGGTGAGGACGAGCGCATCGATCTCCTCGCCCAGCTCAACCTCCTCGGCGGGATCGACCGACTTGCGGATCGAGAGCTCATTGGACGGGATGACGCCCTCCGACTTGTAGCCGATGTCCACCAGGACCTCGTCTTTGTCGATCCGGACGACCTTGCCCTTGACCACGTCCCCCTCGTCGAAGGTCACGATGGTCGCCGCGTAGTTGGGGACGATCCTGCCGTCGACTTCGAGCAGCAGGCCGTTCGAACCCTCGACAGGCGTGCCGGAAGGAGCAGGGGACGTCACAGGGGGCGTCAGTGTGTCAGCGGCGACCACGGCGGCGAATAATGGCAGAAACCAGCAGCACCGCTGCCCGCCCGGTTTTCAGCCGGCCGTGAAGTTCCATATATGCGCCGCCCGCGCTCCCGCCATCGCGTGCGGCAGGCGGTCGATACCCTCCGCACGTGCCTGCAAGGGCAACCAAGCGCGGTGACGAGCGCACTCCCCTCTCGGGGAGCTGTGACGTGCTGGTCTGCGGTGCGAGCTTCGCCGGGCTTGCGGTGGCACGGGAGCTGGCCGGCTCGGGTGCCTCGGTCATGGTGCTCGACCGCTACGAGATCGGCGAGCGCTCGACCTCCGCCTGCGGCATCCCAACCGACTGGCTGCGCGCAATGGGCTTGATGGCGGCCGAGCGCCAGCGCTTCGACTCGCTGCTCGTTCACACCCCCCACGGCCGCACCCGGTATCGGCTGCCGTGGACCCTCTCGACCTTCGACTACCGCGAGCTGTGCGCGCTGCTCTGGCGCGACTGTGAGGCCAGCTTCGAGACCGCAACGGTGAACGGGCGTGTTGCGCCCGCCAACGGCGGCGGCGCGATCGAGGTCGAAACCGACCGCGGCGTCCTCTCGTCGCCTCTCGTGGTCGACGCGCTCGGATGGCGACGCGTCCTGGACCCAGCCGACGGCTACCAGCCTCCCGACGCGCCGCTCTCTCGCGGGTTGGAGGTGCACCCCAAAGGCCGCGGGGAGGACATGGAGGTGTGGATCGACCGCCGCTACGTACCGGCCGGCTACGGCTGGTCCTTCCCCGCCGACGACGAGCTGCGAACTGGTGTCGGCTCCTTCGACCCCCGCTTTCACGTTCGGGAGACGACCGAGCTGCTGGCCAGGGACCTGAACCGCGATCTGGTCCGCTATCAGGGCAACTGGATCCCGCACAAGCTGCGCGGCGCCACCGCGGGGGGCGTGTTCTTCACCGGCGATTCGGCCGGTCACTGCCTGCCGCTGACCGCCGAGGGGATCAGAACCGCGCTCTACTTCGGGATCGCGCTGGGACGGGAGCTACGCGGAGTCGTCGAGGGACGGCAGACTCGCGAGCAGGCCCTGGTCCGCTACGCGTCTTTTCACGATTCCCACGAGTGGAAGTTCCGCTGGATGTTGCGCGTGCAGAAGCTCATCCCAAGGATCCCGCCGCGGCTGCTTGGGCCGATGATCCGTCTGCTCGGCGCCAGACGCGTCGTCAGTTGGTCCTTCAGCCATTACCTGAATATCGCGCCGCCCGAGCTCGCGGCATCCTCACCGAACAACCAGGAGGGTGCCGACGAGCAGCAGGGCGATGCCGACGATTCGCTCGGGGCTGAGCGGGATCTGATCGAGGCCGAACAGCCCTAGGCGGTCGATCGCCACCGAAGCGCTGAGCTGTCCCGCAATCGTCACCGCGGCCACACCGCCCGCTCCAATCGTGGAGACGGCGATCAACGCGTTGGCGACGTAGACGGCGCCGAGCAGACCACCGAGCAGGTAGTACCAGCTGACGTCGAAGGTCGACTGGAGGCCTCCCACCCTGCCGCTGAGCACGACAATCGCCGCGAGGGCGACCGTGCCGATCACAAACGAGACAAGTGCAGCGGGAAGGCTTCCGGTTGCCCTCCCCAATCCAGCGTTGATCGGCGCCTGCAGTGCGATCAGCCCACCCGCGACGGCGGTCAGCAGGACTGCGAGGCCCTTAGAGTCCATCGAGGAGTCCCATCGAGCTCGTGATTTTCGCCGCGCGCGCGTGTTGCATCGAACGTCGGTCCGGGGCCGTTGAACCGCCCTGCTGTCATATCAGTAACTCGAAGGGACCATCGAACCGAAGATGCCACCGCCAGCAGAGGGACTCACCCCACGCCTCATTCTCGGCCCCGCGCTGCGCACGCAGTCCGACCGGAGACTCGTGTCGCTGGTCCGGGAGGGCTACGAGGCCGCCTTCGAGGAGATCGTGCGCCGCTACGGCAGGCCACTGGCGCGCTACGCGGCGACGATCGTCGGGGGGCGTTCGGAGGACGTCACCCAGGACGCGTTTTCCAAGGCCCTGCTGGCATTGCGCCGCAACGAATCCGAGATCGAGCTGAGGCCATGGCTCTTCCGGATAGTCCGCAACACGGCACTCAACGACCTGCGTGACAGCCCGCCCTCTCCGGAGGTCCTGGCCGAGGCGATCGCAGGGGGCCGCAACCCCGCGGAGGAGCTCGAGCAGCGGGAGGCGCTTGCCGACCTGATGAGGCGACTCCAGGCCCTGCCCGAGCCACAGCGCGCAGCGATTGTGATGCGGGAGCTGGAGGGCCTCAGCCACGACGAGATCGCCGCCGCGCTCGGTCTGAGCGGTGGCGCAGCCCGCCAGGCGATCTACCGAGCGCGGCAGGCGCTGCGCGGCGGGCTGGGGATGCTGGTGCCGTTGCCGCTGCTGAAGGCACTGCTGGCCGGCACCAGCGCGGGAACCATCGATGCAGCGGCAGGGGCAGCGGGGGTCGGAGGCGCGGCGGGAGCGGGGGTCGCGCTGAAGGCGACTGCGGCGACGGTGCTGATCGCCGGTGCGGTTGGCGCCGGCGTCGCCGTCGATCACGGCCAGCGCGCCAGCCATGCCAAGGCGGCAACCCCGGCCAGGGAGAGCAGCGTCGAACCTGTCCAACGCGATGTCTCCGCCTCGTCCACCGCCACACCGGCGGTGCGCAGCACCGAGGAGCGGAATGGCAGCCCAGGCACCGGGAGCAACCCCGAAGGTCGCGCGACCGGCGACGCCCATGGCCAGCATGGGACGGAGCCCGGGGACGACCATCGCGGAACGAGCGGACCGTCCCGCCACGGCGGCGAGGGACGCTCGCCCTCGGGCGGTGATGGCGACCATGGCGGCTCCAGCCACCCGGAGTCCCAGGACCATTCCGGCCACGAGGGCGACGGGACGGGCGAGGGCTCGGGATCGGAAGGCGATCACTCCGGCCCCGGCGACGGTTCCGAGACGGAGAGCGGGTCCGGCTCGAGCAGCGGACCGGGCTCAGGCGATGACAGCACCCACACCGATGGCGATGGCGACGACGGCTCGGGGCCCAGCGGTTCGGAGCCCGGGGAGTCGGGGTCCAGCGGATCAGACTCCGGCGAGTCGAGTGATCCTCACAGCGCCAGCGGGTTGATTGAGCAGACTGCCCCCGAACCGTAGGAGGACAAATGAACCGCTCTCGCTGCTCCAGGGTCTTCTTGCTTGCTGCGCTCGGTGCGCTGGCGATACTGGCACTGCCGGCAGCCGCCGCGGCAAAGCACAGAGACCGCAATCACGATCGCATCCCCGATCGCTGGGAGAAGCGCCATCACCTCTCGCTGGCGGTGAAGCAGACGTGGCGCGACCAGGATCGCGACCACCTGCGCAACCGGCAGGAGTTCATTGCCGGCACCGATCCCCGCAACGCCGACAGCGATGACGACGGGACCGAGGACGGCCAGGAGAACGCCGGACGGATCCAGTCCTTCGACCAGGAAACCGGGCGCCTGGTCATCGACCTCTTCGGCAACGACACGGTGAGTGGACTGGTCACCGACCAGACCGAGATCGAGTGCGAGGGCGAAGGCACCGCCACCGCGTCGCATTCGGGGGAGAGCACGCATTCGGACGAGAGCAACTCGGGAGAGGACGAAAGTGACGACAATCCCGGCTCCGATGACCACGGCGACGACAGCTCCGGCCCGGGATCGCCGAATTCCGGCCCAGCGCAGGACGACGACGAGAACGACGATGCCGAGCATGGCAACTGCACCACCGCAGACCTGGTGGAGGGAGCGATCGTCAAGGAGGCTGAGCTGAAGCTGGAGAACGAAACGGCGACCTTCGAGGAGGTCGAGCTGGCGGATTGAGCTACTTGGTGTCGAGCCAGTCCCGGCCGACGCCGATGTCGACCTCCAGCGGCGGGTCGAGCTGGTGGGCGGAGCACATCTCACGCCGCACCAGCTCGGCCGCGTCGTCCATCTCCCCCGGCGGGCCTTCGAAGAGCAGCTCGTCGTGGATCTGCAGCACGAGGCGGGTCTCCATGCCCGCCTCATCCAGCGCCCTGTGGCAGCGCACCATCGCCACCTTGATGATGTCGGCGGCGGTGCCCTGGATCACCGTGTTGACGGCAAGGCGTTCGCCGAGCCGCCGCGTGCCGGGGCTGCCGGAGCGCAGCTCGGGGATCGAGCGGCGGCGGCCCATCAGGGTCTTGACGTAGCCGTCCGACTGGGCACAGTCGATCACCTCCTCGCGGAAGGCGCGCACCGCCGGGAAGCGTTCCAGGTAGCGAGCCACGAACTCCTCGCCCTCCTTGCGCGGGATGTTGAGCCGGTCGGCGAGGCCGAACCCGGTCAATCCGTAGACGATGCCGAAGTTGACCATCTTTGCCTTGGAGCGCTGCCCGAGATCGACCTCGTCGCGCGAGATGCCGAACACCTCGGCCGCGGTGGCGGCGTGAACGTCGTCGCCCGCCCGAAAGACGTCCTTCAGCACATCCTCCTCGGCGACGTGGGCGAGCACCCGCAGCTCGACCTGGCTGTAGTCGGCCGAGAGCAGCCTGGCGTCCGGCTCCGCGACAAAGCACGCGCGGACGGGCCGGCCGATCTCGGTGCGAATCGGGATGTTCTGGAGGTTCGGGTTGGTGCTGGAAAGGCGACCGGTCGTCGTCGCCGCCTGGTTGAAGGTCGTGTGGACGCGACCCGTCTCTGGGTCGATCAGTTCGGGGAGAGTGTCGAGGTAGGTGCTCTTCAGCTTCGTCAGCTCACGCCAGGCCTCGATCTTCTCGACGATCGGGTGCTCGTCCCGGATCTGGGCGAGCACCCGGGCGTCCGTCGAGAAGCCGGTCTTGCCGCGCCGCTTCCGCGTCAGACCGAGCTTCTCGAAGAGGATGCGGCCAACCTGCTGGGGCGAGCCGAGCGTGAACCTCTCGTCGGCGAGCTCGTGGATCTCCCCTTCCAGCTCGGCGATCCGCTCGCCGAAGCCGGCGCCCACGTTTGCCAGGCGCTCGGCATCGAGCTTCAATCCCGCGCGCTCCATCGCGGCCAGAACGCGCACCAACGGCAGCTCCACATCGCGCAGGAGCGGCTCCAGACCCAGGTCCTCGAGGCGCTCGCACTGAACCTCCGCGAGGGCCCCAACGAGGCTGACCTCCTCGGCGGGATCGGCTCCCTCCTCCACGTCCTTGCCAAGCGAAAGCTGCCCTTTCTCAGGGGCCCCCTGGCCGGCCGCGGGTTTGGCGAGGCCGATCCCGGCATCAGCCGCCAGTTCGGCCAGCTCGTAGGTGCGCCGCTGGGGCTCCAGGAGGTACCCGGCCAGCATCGTGTCGTGGGCGAGCTCGAGCTCCACCCCGCCGCGGGCGGCTGCCGCGAGCAGCCCGTGCCGGCCCCCACCGAGCGACTTGGCGTCATGCGCCGTCAGCGGCCTTCCGGCAAGCGCGGCAATCAGCTCATCCAGCGTCGAGGAGCCGGCGACGACGTGCTCCCCGTCGCTGGCTGCCCACCGCTCACCTGCGATCGCCAGCGCAACCGGCCCCTTGGCGAGGTCGGCGGGCGTCCCCTCGACCGCCTCCACCTGCAGCTCGGTCTGGACGCTGCGACCGGGTACCGCTTCGCTCTCCGGCAGCCCCTCCTCCAGCCGCTCCATGACCGCCCGCAGTTCGAACTCGCGCATGAAGTCGCGCAGGGCACTGCGATCGGGCCGCGCCGCCATGACGTCCTGCAGATCTACCCCGGTATCGATGTCGCACTGAATGGTGGCCAGCTGTTTGGAGATGCGGGCGTCGTCCGCGTGCTCGTCCAGGTTCTGCTTGCGTTTCGCGCCGGACACCTTGTCGACGTTTGCCAGCACCTCCTCCAGCGAGCCGAACTCCTGCAGCAGCTGCGCCGCCGTCTTGTCCCCGATCCCGGGGACACCGGGGATGTTGTCGGAGGTGTCGCCCTTGAGCCCGATCAGGTCGGCGACCAGCTCGGGCGGCACGCCGTAGCGGTCGATCACGGCCTCACGGTCGTAGACCTTCGTCTCCGTGATGCCGCGCGAGGTGCTCATCACCCGAACCCCGTCGCCAACCAGCTGGTAGACATCGCGGTCGCCGGAGACAACCATCACGGGAATCCCCTGCTCCCGCGCCCGGAGCGCCAGCGCGCCGATCACGTCGTCGGCCTCATAGCCGTCCACCTTCACGTTGGTGTAGCCGAAGGCGTTCACCAGCGGCATCAGGTTCGGCCACTGCTCCGCGAGCAGGTCCGGCCGGGGCGGGCGCTGTGCCTTGTAGGGCTTGTAGGTCTCCTCACGTCCCGACATCCCCGCGTCCCAGGCCACGACCACCGCGGTCGGGCGATGCTCGACGGCGATTTTCACCAGCATCGAGGCCAGTCCGTAGATCGCGTTCGTCGGCCGCCCGTCGCTTGTCCCAATCGACTCGGGTAGAGCAAAGAAGGCCCTGTAGGCAAGAGAGTTGCCGTCGATCAGGAACAGCTCCCCGGCCGCCTCCGTCCCTCCAGCGTCGGGCTGAGCGTCTGTCGCCTTCTCGCTGACTGCCATCGCTGCCAACTCTAAGGGCTCCGTGTGCGGACCATTGATGGTCCGTGTGTGCGCCCCCAAGATCAAGCTTGGGTTAACCCGGCGCCAGGGGGATCTCCGCTGGCCAATCGACTGTTAGGGTGCCCTAACTATGTCCGACTTCAGGTGTCGGGTTTCCCAAACAAAGCCCCCGGGCAGGACCGAACGCCAATAGCGCATGTCCGCCTCGTTGCTACTGGTGATGCGCGAGACCGTCGAGGCGAGCCTGCTGATCGGCATTCTCCTCGCGTGTCTCGAGCGAACGGAGAACCGTCGCTACTTCGCCGGCGTCTGGGTCGGCGCCGGGACCGGCACTCTCGTCAGCGTCCTCCTCGGCGCAGCCGTGCTTCTGACGCTGGGAAGCGTTACCGGCCCCGGCCGGGAGGTGCTCGAGGGGGTTGTCATGTGGGCCGCCGCGGCTGTGCTGACGTACGTGATCTGGTGGATGCGCCGCGAGGGCGGCTCGATGGCCCACTCGCTACGGGCCGAGGCGCAGGCCGGAGTCGGCAGGGGCTCGGTCTTCGCCCTGGGAACGCTGGCCTTCCTGGCGGTCTTCCGCGAGGGCGCCGAGACGGTTCTCTACCTCGGCGCGGCGGCTTCCAGCTCGCCGTGGCAGCGAGTCATCCTCGGCGCCTCCATGGGTTTCGCAGTGGCCGTCCTGCTCGGCACCGTGATGTATCGCGGAGGGACTCGGCTGTTCAGCCCGCAGCGCTTCTTCGCGATCACCTCGGCCGTGTTGCTGCTCTTTGCCGCGGGCATGGTCGGCCGGGCGACGCTCGCCTTCCAGGCGGCCGGCATCTTTCCCGGCACGATCACGGCCTGGAACGCCAGCGCATTTCTCCCGGAAACCGGGGGCGTTGGCCAGGCACTCCAGGCGCTCTTCGGCTATACGGCCGCGCCCTCCGTCCTTCAGGTGATCTTCGTGCTCGGCTATGTGGCGCTGATCGTCGCGCTACAGCGCGAGACCGGGCTCCGACCCTCGGTGGCGGCCAGCCGCTTCCGCTCGATCGGCCTCAGCTACAGCCATCCGCTCTACCGCGCTTTGCGGAACCGTCGCCTCAGGACGATCGCCCCGCTGTCCATGCTGGTCCTGCTGACAGGCATCCTCGCCGCCGCCCTGTTCTCTGTCGAGATCGGCCCGTTCGACAACCGGGGCGCGCTCCACCTCGGGCCGTTCAGCAGCGCAGATACCCAGAACAACCTGTTCAACTTCCTGATGTGGGTCGTCTGGCTGCCGCTGCTCACCGTCCTTACGGTCGCCTTCGGCCGCTTCTGGTGCGGCTTGCTCTGCCCGCTGCGACTGACATCGGACTGGGCGCATCGCTTGGGCGTAAGGCTGGGGCTCGGCAACGGGCGGGTCGCGGCGCCGCTGCGACTCGGCTGGCTGCTCCCGAGCAGCTTCCTGCTGATCACGTTCGTGGTCAAGTGGCTCGACCTCCAGGGCCCCGCACGCGCCGGCGCCGTCCTGTTCCTGGCGATCTTCGCGCTCGCGGCGGTGGTCGGCCTCGTCTCCCGGCGTGGAGCGTGGTGCCGCTACTTCTGCCCGGTGGGCGGCTGGCTCGGGCGCGCAACGCGGCTCAGCCCCCTCGCCCTGCAGGCGGACCGCGACATCTGCGCCAGCTGCGTGGAGAAGCCGTGCCTGAAGGGGAGCGAGCTGGCCGGCCGCTGCCCCTCCTTCCTCAACCCGCTGCAGCTCGAGACCAACCGCTCGTGCATCAAGTGCGCCGACTGCGTCGTCAACTGCCCGGCCGATCGCTCCTCCCTGAAGCTCGGCTGGCGCCTTCCCGGGGCAGAGATTCTCGAGCCGCGCGCACCGGACCTGTGGGAGTCGCTGTTCGTGGCCAGCCTGCTCGGCATGTATATGGCCGCCGGCCATCGTTCTCCCGCTCTGGCAGCGCTCCCCTGGCCCGCCCTCTTCGCCGGCTTCGTCGCGCTTGCGATGCTTGTCTTCGTCGTCGCCTGCGCGCTGGCCGGCAGGTTGGCCGGCGTCCCCCTGCGCACAGCGCTGACGACGTTTGGATATCTGTTCCTGCCGCTGGAGTTCGCAACCGCGCTGATCGCATTCGGCGACGACTCGCTCGAGTTCTTCGGCATCGCACAGCCGGCCGCAGTTGTTCTGCTCGCCGCCGGCTTTGTTTGGAGCGTCGTCGTCGGCGTTTCCATCGTGCGCAACCACGTCCGCGGCGGCCTGCGCACCATCGCCACCGCCGTCCCCCTCGCGATCGTCCTGGTCTCGGTGCTCATGGTGTGGCTGAGCTGGTACGCGGCGGGTGTCGTCGTCGACGTGACCTGAGTGCGGGCGCACGTCTCCAACCCGGGCGCACGTCTCCCAGCGCGATCGCCAGCCGGCACTCAAGTGATCGGCGCCGGGCGTCGATGTCGCGGGCGTGCGCCGCACTGCGCGCATTCGTCCAGTAGGAGATCGGTCAACGGTTGAGGCCGGGCCTCCTCCAAGGCGGTTCCGCGGAACCGCCCTTGAGCGGCGCCTGCTGCCGGCTGACCCTGCGCATCTTTCCGTCTGAGGCACCCCCTACTATCGAACATATGTTCGTAGAAGGAGGTGTGCCAGCAGCTGATAGCGCAGCTCGTCGGCAAGAGGGGCTGCAGGGCGCGCCGACCGAGTGGATCGAGCGGCAGATCGGCGAGCTGGCGGCGCATATCGCCGCAGCGATGTGCCGCTGGCTGGAGCTGGTCGCTGAGTTCGACCGGCGGAGTGGGCACGAGGCCTGGGGGTTTCACTCCTGTGGGGCGTGGGTTGCCTGGCGCTGCTCGATCGATCCGCGCTCTGCGCGGGAGCATGTGCGGGTGGGTAGGGCGCTCGCGGGGCTGCCCGCGGTGCGGGAGAGGTTCAGGCGGGGTGAGCTCAGCTACTCCAAGGTGCGCGCGATCACGAGGATCGCCACCGCTGAGATCGAGGCGGAGCTGGTCGAGATGGCTCGCTTCGCCACCGCAGCTCAGCTGGAGGGGCTGGTGCGCGGCTACCGGCGGGCGGTGTCGCTGGAGAGCGCCGAGGCCGCCCATCGCGATCGCTTCCTCTCCTATGAATGGGATGACGATGGAAGCCTGTGCGTTCGCGCTCGCCTTGCCCCCGAGGACGGGGCGCTGTTCCTAAAGGCACTGGCCGGCGGCGAAGCTGCGGTCTGCAAGCGCGAGGACGCGGAATCGGAGACCTCCCAAGGCGGTTCCGCGGAACCAAGAGGCGGTTCTGGGGAACCGCAGCCGACCGGGCGAGTGAACCGCTCCGATGCGCTGATGGAGGTCGCCGAGGGCTTTCTTGGCGGCAGTCGACGGACTCGCCCTGCTGGGGAGCGCTACCAGGTGGTCGTGCATGCCGATGCCGAGGCCCTGTCTGGGGAGGGAGGTGAGGCAGGCTGCCGGCTCGACGATGGCCCGGCGCTCTGCGCTGAGACCGCGCGGCGGCTGGCCTGCGATGCCTCACTGGTCTCGGTCTTGCATGGGGCGAAGGGAGAGCTCGATTTCGGCCGCAAGACGCGAGCCATCCCGCCCTCGCTGCGCAGGGCCCTTCGGGTGCGCGACGAGGGCTGCTGTCAGTTCCCGGGCTGTGAGAACCGCAGGTGGGTGGACGCCCACCACATCGTGCATTGGGCTCGCGGCGGGAAGACCAGGCTCGAGAACCTCGTGTTGCTCTGCGGGCGCCATCACCGGCTCGTGCACGAGGGTGGGTTCGGGGTGTGCCGGCGAAGGGACGGAGGGTTGGTGTTCCGGCGCCCAGACGGACAGGTGATCCCCTCAGTCCCCTCCCCCACGCCGGGAAGCTGCCGGGAGCTGCGGGCGCGCAACCGGCGCAGGGGGCTACGGATCGTTCCCGACACGGCGATGCCACTGGGAGGGGGCGAGCCGCTGGACAGGGCCCTGGCCGTGGCAGAGTTGCTGGTGAGAGGGGAACCGCCGGTGACCCTCGGAAACGGTAGCGCGAGGGAGACCGCGGGGGAGGGCACGGGAGGGCCAACGAGCGGAATCTGATTCGATAGCTGCTCATGGCCGTCAGCGCCCAGTACAGCGTCATGATCCGCGTGGAGTTGGATGCGCGGCAGGAGCCCCTCGGGGGGCTGACCGCTGCGATCGCCGAGGCCGGGGGCCAGCTCCAGGGCGTGGACCTGGTGCCCGGCGCGGGCAGCGAGGGAAAACGTGTGCGGGAGTTCACGATCGATGCCCAGGACCGAGCGCACTGGGAGCGCATCCTGCGGGCAATCGGCTCGACCAGGGGCGCCAAGGTCCTCGATTACGTGGATCGCACGATGCAGATGCACCGGGGCGGGAAGATCGAGCTGCACAACAAGTACCCGCTGAAGACGCGCGACGACCTCTCGATGGCCTACACGCCGGGGGTCGCCCGTGTCTGCGAGGAAATCCACACCGACCGCGCCAAGGCATTCGAGTACACGATCAAGAAGAACATGGTCGCGGTGGTCTCCGACGGCAGCGCCGTGCTCGGCCTGGGCAACATCGGGCCGGAGGCGGCGATGCCGGTGATGGAGGGCAAGGCGATGCTGTTCAAGGAGTTCGCGGACGTCGACGCCTTCCCGATCTGCCTCGACACCCAGGACCCCGACGAGATCGTCAAGGCGGTCGAGCTGATCTCCCCCACCTTCGGCGGGATCAACCTCGAGGACATCTCCGCGCCGCGCTGCTTCGAGATCGAGGAACGGTTGAAGGAGTCGATCGACATCCCGGTCTTCCACGACGACCAGCACGGCACCGCAGTCGTCGTGATGGCAGCCCTCTTCAACGCACTGAAGATCGTCGGCAAGCCGATCGGCGAGCTGCGCGTGCTCGTGGTTGGACTCGGCGCCGCGGGCGTCGCCGTGACCAAGATGATGCTCGCCTCCGGGGTCACGCATGTGGTCGGCTGCGACCGGCGCGGTGCCCTCTCGACCGGACGCGAGGACTACCAATCCGGCGAGATGACCGAGATCAAGCGCTGGTATGCAGAGAACTCGAATCCGGACAAGGTCGAGGGACAGCCCGGCGACGTGATCGAGGGAATGGATCTGTTCGTCGGCCTCTCCGGGCCCGGAATCATCACGCCGAAAGCGCTGGGCAAGATGAACGACGACGCGATCGTCTTCGCGATGGCCAATCCCAACCCCGAGGTGATGCCCGAGGACGCCGCCCCCTACGTGCGGATCATGGCCACGGGCCGCTCCGACTACCCGAACCAGATCAACAACGTGCTCTGCTTCCCGGGAATATTCCGAGGGGCGCTGGACGCGGGTGCGCCGCGGATCACCGAGGAGATGAAGCTGGCGGCGGCCCAGGGCATTGCCGCGGTCGTCACCGACGACGACCTCTCGGAGGACTACATCATCCCGAGCGTCTTCAACCGCGACGTGGCGCCAAAGGTCGCACGGGCAGTCATCGAGGAGGCAAAGCGCGACGGGATCGCCCGCTTCAGCGAGGAGACAGGCACCTTCTCGACGGTTGAGGTGGCGTAACGCGGTGAAGGTCCTCGTCACCGGTGCGAGCGGAATGATCGGGTCGGCGCTGTGCGATGCGCTGCTGGCCCGTGGCAACTCGGTCGTGGGACTGACACGGGACGGACAGCGGGCGCGCGGAAGCAACCCGAGCGTGGTCTGGCACACCTGGCAGCCGAACCTCGAACGCCCGCCGGCCGAGGCTTTCGACGGCGTCGACGGAGTCGTCAACCTGCTGGGCGAGAACCTCGGCCAGCGCTGGACCGACGAGACGAAGCGCAGGATCATGGAGAGCCGTCGCACCGGGACCCATAACCTCGTGCAGGCGATCGGCGGGCTGAAGCGCAAGCCAGCCGTGCTGGTCAACCAGTCGGCGGTTGGGATCTATGGCGACCGGGGCGACGCGATCGTCGATGAGTCGACCGACCCGGGCGAGGGCTTCGATGCCGATGTGACTCGCGAATGGGAGAGCGCCGCACGCGAGGTGGAGCCCAGCGGAGTCCGGCTGGTGGTCTTGCGGACCGGCCACGTCCTCGACTCCCGCGGCGGTCTGCTCGGCCGGATGTTGACGCCCTTCAAGCTCGGAGTCGGCGGCCCGATTGCCGGCGGAAACCAGTACATGCCCTGGATCCACATCGATGACGAGATCGGGATCATCCTCTGGGCCCTCGAAAACGAGGACGTGAGCGGCGTCATCAACGCGACCGCGCCCAATCCGGTCACCAACCGCGAGCTGTCGCAGGCACTCGGACAGGCACTGAGCCGGCCGGCCCTTCTTCGGGTCCCGGGCTTCGCCCTCGACATGATGCTCGGCAGGGAGCTTGGGACCGTGCTGCGGGGAGGGCAGCGGGTGGTTCCGCGCCGAGCGCTTGACCTCGGGTACGAGTTCCGGCATCCGGACATCGACGAGGCGCTTCGCAGCCTGGTGTAGGGGGCGGACGCCCCTCGACGCTCAGCGAAGGGCGTCGTGCACAGATTCGCGCAGGCTTTCTGCGTCGCCGGCCTCGCGGATGGCGCGGAGGAGCTCGGCCATCGCGGCGCGACCGGACAGGGTTGAGATCTGGGCGATGCCGGCCTCTTCGACGATCGAGCGGGAGAAGCGGGTCGCGGTGGCGTCGAGCTCACCGATGTAGCCGACGGTGGTGGAGTCCTCGGTCGCCCGGCGGGCGTTGGCGCCAACGGCTGCAAGGCTCCACCTCTTCCCCCCGCCGGTGTCGTCCAGGCAGACTGCTCGGACCCGGACGCCGGCCGTGCGTCCGCCGCTGCGTGCCAGCTCGCGCCTGGCCCCGGCGCAGATCGCCCTGCCCTGCACGGCCCGCGCGCCATCCAGGGGCACGCTGACGTAGACCGTCACGGTGGCGCCTTCGGCGACTCCTCCCGCGCCACAGCCGATCGGCGCGGCGGACAGTGCCGCAAGCGCGGCGACGATCAGGCCAGAGCGTCTCAGCCGAAGAAGACCTCCGCCTCGGCGTAGAGCGATTCGGGAACGACCTTGAGCTCGGCGGTCGCCTGGCTGAGCTCCACCAACCGGATTTCGGTTCCGCGCAGCGCGGTCATCATCCCCCATTCGCCCCCGTCGACGGCGTCGATTGCGTGCAGGCCGAAACGGGTGGCAAGCACCCGGTCGAAGGCGGTCGGGGTGCCGCCCCGCTGCACGTGCCCCAGAACCGTGGCACGCGTCTCCTTTCCGGTGCGCCGCTCGATCTCCCCCTCCAGCCAGTGTGCGATCCCGCCCAGGCGCACGTGCCCGAAGGCGTCGAGTTCCTCCTCCCCGGCCTCGGGCACGCCACCCTCTGGCCGGGCCCCCTCGGCAACGACGACGATCGGGGCGAAGCGTGCCTCCAGGCGCCGGCCGACAAGCTCGCAGACCCGCTCCAGGTCAAACGGATGCTCCGGGATGAGGATTACGTTGGCGCCGCCCGCCATGCCGGCGTGGAAGGCGATCCAGCCGGCGTGACGCCCCATCACCTCGACGATCAGCACCCGGTGATGGCTGTCCGCGGTCGTGTGCAGGCGGTCGATTGCCTCCATCGCGATGTTGACCGCCGTATCGAAGCCGAAGGTGTAGTCGGTGGCGCCGAGGTCGTTGTCGATCGTCTTCGGCACACCGATCACCCGCACGCCGTGCTCCTCGTGAAGGCGGGAGGCGACCCCCAGGGTGTCCTCCCCCCCGATCGCGATCACACCGTCCACTTCGGCCGCGGCCAGGTTCTCCACGATCCGCTGCGCGCCGCCGTCCTCGGCAAACGGGTTGGTGCGCGAGGCGCCCAGGATCGTTCCGCCTCGCGGCAGGATGCCCCGCACCTCGGGCACCCCAAGCGGAATGACGTCCCGTGCCAGCGGTCCATGCCAGCCATCTCGGTAACCGACGAACTCGTGGCCGCGGTGTTCGACCCCCTTGCGAACGATCGCCCGGATCACCGCATTGAGCCCGGGGCAGTCGCCCCCTCCGGTGAGCACGCCGATGCGCATGAGCTCAGATTAGACGCGGCGGGCGCGGCACGGCGCGTTGGCGGGCGCCCGGCGGTGAGTCAGGATCGTGGCTGGAAGGCGCGAGCTGCGGCGCCGATCAGGAGGATCGTCAGGAAGACGAGCCCGGCGACCGGGCCACCCTGGCCGAACGCGTAAGAAACCGTCGCCGCCGCCAGCGCGAGGAAGAAGGTGACCACCAGTCCCATTGCTGCGTGATCCTAGACGAAGCGGCGGCCCGTGCGGCGGGGCAAACGTGGGGCGGCAACCCGGCGTTGCGGGCTGGAACTAGGCGGCAAGCGCGGCACGGGTCTCGCGCAGGAAGTCAGCGACGGCGTCCGCGGCACCCTGCGGCGAACCCGCCTCGCCGGCGGCGCGAATCAGGCGGCTGCCGATGATGACTCCGTCGGCGATCTCCCCGACCTGCGCGGCCTGCTCAGGCGTCCCGATCCCGAATCCGACGGCGGCGGGAACCTCCGCGTCCCTCCGCGCAGCCGCAACCAGGTCGGCGAGACCGGCGGGGAGGCTCTTGCGCTCCCCCGTCGTGCCGACTGTGGAAACAACGTAGACGAAGCCCTCCGCGGCGGCGCAGATGCGGGCGCGGCGCTGGGCTGGCGTGGTCGGCGCGAGCAGCGGCACAAGCGCAAGTCCCTCCGCGTCGAGGGCCTCGCGCATCTCATCCGCCTCGTCCAGGGGCAGGTCGGGCACGATCGCCCCCGTGGCGCCGGCCTCAGCGGCACTGCGTGCGAACCCCGTGGCGCCCCCATGGGCCAGCACCATGTTCGCGTAGACCATGAGGACCACCGGCACCCGATCCGACACTGACTCGCAGACCTCCAGGGCGGAATCGAGCGTCGCTCCCGCCTCAAGCGCCGCGGTGGCAGCGGCGTGGATCGTGGGGCCGTCGGCCAGCGGGTCGGAGAAGGGCACGCCCAGCTCGACCAGGTCGGCACCGGCATCTGCGTAAGCGGCGGCGATCCTCAGCGAGGACTCGAGGTCGGGGAAGCCGGCCATCATGTACGGCATCAGTGCCGCCCGGCCCTCCTCCCGGGCGGCGTCGAAGGCGGCGGCGATCCGCTGGGCCCCGGACGGTGCTGCCGCCCGGCTCTCAGCCACCGGTTCGCTCCATCACCTCGGCCAGGTCCTTGTCCCCGCGACCGCTCAGGCAGAGGATGTCGTAGCCCTCGACCTCCTCCCCCCCGCCGCCTCCGCTCTCCAGCAGCCAGGCGATCGCATGGGCGGCCTCCAGGGCGGGGATGATTCCCTCCAGCCGCGAGAGCTCGGCGAAGGCGGCGAGGGCCGCAGCGTCGGTGACCGCGGTGTAGGTGGCGCGACCGGTGTCGCGCAGGTGGGCGTGCTCGGGGCCCACGCCCGGGTAGTCGAGCCCCGCCGAGACTGAATGCGCCTCCAGGATCTGACCGTCGGAGTCGGCGATCACCGAGGACAGCGAGCCGTGAAGGACACCCGTGCGGCCGGCCTGCAGCGAGGCGCCGTGGCGCCCGGTCTCGAGTCCCTCCCCGGCGGCCTCGACCCCGATCAGCTGGACTCCGGAGTCCTCGATGAAGGGAGTGAAGATGCCGATCGAGTTCGAACCGCCGCCAACGCAGGCGATCACCCGCGCCGGCAGGCCTCCCTCCGCGGCCAGCGCCTGCTCGCGGGCCTCGTCGCCGATCACCCGCTGCAGGTCGCGCACCAGCGCCGGGAAGGGCGCCGGGCCCACCGCCGATCCGATCACGTAGTGGGTCGTCTCGACGTTTGCCACCCAGTCTCGAATCGCAGCGCTGACCGCCTCCTTCAGGGTGCGGGCGCCTGCCTCGACCGGCACGACCTCCGCCCCCAGCAGCCGCATCCGCTCGACGTTGGGCGCCTGGCGACGGATGTCCTCGGTGCCCATGTAGACGACGCACTCGAGGCCCAGCAGCGCGCAGGCGGTCGCGGTCGCCACCCCGTGCTGACCGGCCCCGGTCTCGGCGATCACCCGGGGCTTTCCCATCCGCTGCGCGAGCAGCACCTGCCCAATCGCATTGTTGATCTTGTGAGCGCCGGTGTGGGCGAGGTCCTCACGCTTCAGGTAGACGGTCCGCCCGACCCGCCCGGAGAGACGCTCGGCGAGATACAGGGGCGTCGGCCGGCCGATGAAGTCGCGGTGCAGAGACTCCAGCCGCCCCCGAAAGCCCTCGTCGCTGCGCGCCTGGGCCCAGGCGCCGCTGAGTTCGTCGAGCGCTGCGATCAGCGTCTCGGGAACGTAGCGGCCCCCGTAGGGGCCGAATCGGGAGTCCACCTCCCCGCGCATGCTCTGCTCTGGTTCGCTCGCCGTCATCGTCACCGGTATCTTGCCCGCTCCCTCCCGCGCCCGCGGCGAGTGGGTGACGCGCACCGTGTCAGGTCCTGGCCACCTCGTGCGCCGCGTCGAAGAAGGCGGTCATCGCCGCGTGGTCCTTGCGGCCCGGCTCGGCCTCGATACCGCTCGCCACGTCGACCGCAAACGGATGGGTGATTGCAACCGCGTCGGCAACGTTGTCGGCCCGCAACCCGCCGGCGACGATGGCCGGCACCTGCGAGCGCCGCTCGCGCAGCAGTCCCCAGTCGAAGCTCTCGCCGGTTCCGCCCCAGAGGCCCCTGCCCCCGCTGTCGAAGAGGTGGTAGTCGGTGCGGAAGGCCTCCGCGGCGTGAATGTCGGCGGCGCTGGAAACGTGAATCGCCTTCACGATCTTCACCCCGGCCCGCCGCGCCGTCTCTGCACAGAACGATGGGCCCTCTTCGCCATTCAGCTGCACCATCGTCAGGCTGGCGTCCTCGACCGCCTTCACAACCTCGTCCAGCTCCGGATTGACGAAGACACCGACAATCTCGCACTTGCGCCGGAACGCCGCAGCGATGCGCACCGCCTCAGCCGGCTCACAGCGGCGCGGGCTCCCCTCGTAGTGGATGAGCCCAATCGCCCACGCACCGAGCCTCACGGCCTCCGCCGCATCGTCGAGATTGGTTACCCCGCAAATCTTGACCCGCATGCCCTCAGGGTACGTGAGGTGCGGGGTGGGCCTCCGCGCCCTACGGAGACGGTGGGCTGACGGGTCCCGACTGCGAGTCCTGGACCGAGGAGGGCCGGTTGCCGAGCGTCACGGCCAGTTCCCTGGTGGAGCCGCCGCGCAGCACGGTCACCTCCATCCTGTCGCCCGGCATGGCCGCGTCGACGGCGTTGACCACATCATCCATCCCGGAGATCCTCTTGCCGCCAACCTCGGTGATGATGTCGCCGCCAAGCACTACGTTGGCGCCGCCGATCGTCGCGGAGGTGGTGCCGCCCTCGATCCCGGCGGCGTCGGCCGGCCCGCCCTTTACCGCCTCCTGCACCAGGACGCCCTCCTTTGCAGAAAGGTTCACCGCGCGAGCGAGGTCCGCCGTGATGGTGGTACCGCTGATCCCCAGATAGGCGTGCCTGACCTTTCCGTCCTCCTCCAGCTGGCGAACGACGTCGCGCGCCGTGTTGATCGGGACGGCGAAGCCGATGCCCACGTTGCCGTTGCTGCCGCCAGTCTGGATCTGCGAGTTGATTCCGATCACGCTGCCGGAGGCGTCGATCAGCGGGCCGCCGGAGTTGCCCGGGTTGATTGCAGCGTCTGTTTGGATCACGTGGGAGATCGAGAAGCCGCTCGGCGCCTGGATCTGGCGCTGCAGGGCGGAGACGATCCCGCTGGTCACCGTACGGTCCAGGCCGAACGGATTGCCGATTGCGACCACCGGGTCGCCGACCTGCACCTTCGAGGAGTCGCCAAGCGCCAGTGGGTGAAGCTGGTCGGCCGGAGCGTCCACCTTGAGCAGTGCGACATCCGTGGTCGGGTCGGTCCCAACCATCTCCGCCGTGTAGGCGGTGTCCGAGGAGCCGAGCGTCACCTCGATCCGGTTGGCCCCCGCGACCACGTGGCTGTTGGTGACGACGTGGCCTTCGGAGTCGATCAGAAAGCCCGACCCGGTCGCCGTGCCCCCACCTTCGGGCTGGCCGAACGGGCTGAACATCGAGGGTTCTTCTGCGGGGTGCTCGGCTTCGATGAAGGCGACGCCCTGCCCGTCCCGGCGGTAGATCTCGTTGACGACGTTCGTGCCGTCGCCCGCCCGGCTGGCGATCGGGGTCGCCAGTGGGGCGCTGACGGTCGTGGTCGAATCTCCCTGGGCCTGGATCCATCCGGCGGCGATCGCCACCCAGCCGAACGCGGCCACGACGGCCCCACCCAGCAGGGCGGATCCAAATGGCGTGCGGAGGACGCGTCTCATCCGCAGGGGATGATCAGCGATCTCCTCAAAAAACTCCTAAAAATGAGCGCCTCAGGGGAGGTGGTGCTCGCGGGTGATCTCATCGGCAGCGGCCAGCTCGCGGGTCAGCGCCTCGGGGTCGGCGGCGCTCATCAGCGCCACGCCGATCAGCACCGCGTCGACCCCCACCCGCTCCAGCTCCTCGAGCTCGGCGCGGGCAGAGATGCCGCTCTCGGAGACCACCGTCTTGCCGGCCGGCACGTCCGGCATCAGCTCGTAAGTCGTGGAGACGTCGACCGAACCCTCGTCAAGGTTGCGGTTGTTGATCCCGATCACGTCCGCGTCGAGCTCCAGCGCACGCTCCAGCTCGCTCCCATCGTGGACCTCCACCAGGCAATCCAGATCGAGTCCCCGCGCCTCTTCATACAGATGCCGCAGCTCGTCGTCGGCGAGCGCTCGCACGATCAGCAGCACTGCGTCCGCTCCATTCACGGCTGCCTCGCAGAGCTGGTAGGCGTCGACGATGAAGTCCTTGCGCAGGATCGGCAGGTCGCAGGCGGCCCGGGCGGTGCGCAGATCGTCCAGCGAGCCGCCGAAGTGGCGTTCGTCGGTCAACACCGAAAGCGCTGCCGCTCCGCCGCGCTCGTAGGCGCCCACCTGCTCGGCGACGGTCGCGGTCGCGGAGATCTCACCGGTACTGGGCGACCGGCGCTTGAACTCGGCAACCAGCGAGAGGCCCGGCCGCACCAGCGCCTCGCGGAACGGCCGATCGTGGCCACGCCCCGGCAGCCTCGATTCGAGGTCGGCCTGGGGAGTCTGGCTGCGACGCTCCTCCATCCCGTCACGTGCAGCGGCGATGAGCTGCTCGATCATTCCCACGTCAGACTCGAAAGCCTAATCGCCCAGCCCGGCCGTTGCTGCAACCAGGCGGTCGAGCAGCTCGCGGGCACTGCCGCTGTCGACCGATTTGGTGGCCCTTCCGACCCCGTCCGCGAGGCTCTCGGCGAGGCCTCCGACGTAGATCGCGGCGCCGGCGTTGAGCAGGACGAGGTCGCGTCGGGGGCCGCTCTCGCCGTCGAGCACGGCGCGGGTAGCGGCGGCGTTCTCCTCCGGGGTGCCGCCGGCGACCTCCTCAAGCTCGGCCGCGGAGAGGCCGAAGTCGCCGGGCTCGACAAACCACTCCTCGGTGCCGCCGTCGACGACCTCGATCACCCTGGTCCGAGAGGAGATCGAGAGCTCGTCAACGCCGTCGTCGGCGGTGACCACCATCGCCCGCCTGCTGCCGAGGTCGACCAGTGCCTCGGCAATCGTCTCCTGGTAGTGGCGGTCGGAGACGCCGAGCAGCTGTCGCTCGGCCCCCGCCGGATTGGTCAGCGGACCGAGGAAGTTGAAGATCGTCCGCACCCCGAGCTCCTTGCGAACCGGCGCCACATGCGCCATCGCCGCGTGGTGCCGTGGGGCGAACATGAAGCCAAAGCCGATCTCGTCGATGCAGCGGCCGACGTGGGCGGCGTCGAGCTCGATGTTGACGCCGAGCGCCTCCAGCAGTTCGGCGGAGCCGCAGGGCGAGTTGGACCGATTGCCGTGCTTGGCAACGGCGCAACCGGCCCCAGCAGCGACGATCGCAGCTGTGGTGGAGACGTTGAAGGTCGAAGGCCCACCGCCGGTCCCCGCTGTATCGACGAGGTCGGTCCGAAACGTCTCCACCGGGGTCGCCAGGGACCGCATCGTCCGCGCCAGGCCGACCAGCTCCGGCACCGTCTCCCCCTTCGCCCGCAGTGCGATCAGGAAAGCGCCGGTCTGGACGTGGTCGGTGCGCCCCTCCATGATCTCGGCGAGGACCGCCGAGGCATGGTCGGCCGTCAGGTGGTCTCCCGCACAAACCGCGTCGATCGCCCTGGTGACGATTTCGTTCGGCATGGCTAGCCCGAGCTCACTTCCAGAAAGTTCGCCAGCAGATGTTTGCCCTGTGGGGTCAGCACCGACTCCGGGTGGAACTGGACTCCCTCGGCCGGCAGCTCACGGTGGCGAGCACCCATCACGATGTCGCCGAGGCTGGCACTGAGCTCCAACTGCTCGGGCAGGTCGGGATCGGCAACGAGCGAGTGGTACCGGCCGGCGACCAGCGGGCTGGGCAGCCCCGAGTAGATCGTGCGCCCGTCGTGCTCGACCTCGGCATCCTTGCCGTGCACGGGCTCGCCCTGGATCGTGCGGCCCCCAAACGCCTCGACCAGCGACTGGTGCCCGAGGCAGACGCCCAGTACCGGGGTGCCCGACTCAGCGAAGCGGCGGATCGCCTCCACCGAGATCCCCGCCTCGGCCGGGGTGCAGGGGCCGGGCGAGACGACGAGGCGCTCGGCGCCGCGCTCCAGGAGCTCGTCGACCGTCGCCCTGTCGTTGCGGACCACCTCGATCTCCGCCCCGAGCTCGCCCAGGTACTGGACCAGGTTGTAGGTGAAGCTGTCGTAGTTGTCGATCACCAGGACGTTCATCGTTCGCGGGACATTCGTCGCTTGCCTCATGGCCAGTCGGGCTGCTCGCAGGCCAGCTCGACGGCGCGGAAGACCGCCTTGGCCTTGTTCACCGACTCGTTGTACTCGTAAGCCGGCTTCGCGTCGGCGACGGTGCCGCCACCGGCCTGCACGTGCACCTGGCCGTCCTTGACGACGACGGTGCGGATATGGATCGCGGTATCGAGGTCGCCGTTCCAGGATAGATAGCCGATGGCGCCGCCGTAGGAGCCGCGCTTGACCGGCTCCAGCTCGTCGATGATCTGCATCGCCCGCACCTTGGGGGCGCCGGAGAGCGTGCCGGCGGGCAGCGCCGAGCGCAGCACGTCCATCGCGCCGACGCCCTCGCGCAGGGTTCCCGAGACCTGGCTGACGATGTGCAGGACGTGCGAGTAGGTCTCGACGACCATCAGCTCGTCGACGCCGACCGTCCCGTACTCGCAGACCCGCCCCAGATCGTTGCGGCCGAGGTCGACCAGCATCACGTGCTCGGCACGCTCCTTGGGGTCGTTGACGAGACGCTCGGCGAGGCGCCGGTCCTCCTCCTCGTCGCTGCCACGCGGGTAGGTGCCGGCGATCGGACGCGTCTCGACCCGCCGCCCGTTCACCTTGACCAGCGGCTCCGGCGAGGCACCGGCGATCTGGAAGTCGCCGAACTCGAGGAAGTACATGTAGGGGGACGGGTTGATCGCGCGCAGCCCGCGATAGATCGAGAAGGCCTCGACCGGGGCCGGCGCGGAGAAGCGCTGGGAGGGCACCACCTGGAAGGCGTCGCCGGCGTGGACGTAGGAGACGATCCTCTCGACCGCCGCTTCGAACTCCTCGCGCTCCATGTTGGAGGTGAAGCGGGGCGGCTCGGCGACGGCGGGGCGCTCGGGCGCGGGCACGGCACCGCGGAGCCGGCGGCGGACGTCGGCAATCGCCTCGGCGGCGCGCTCGTAGGCCGCGTCGATCCCGCCCTCGTCGTCGGCGAAGGCACAGGCCATGATCGTCAGCTCATGGCGCAGATGGTCGAAGGCGAGAAGCACGTCGGTGATCATCAGCGCCATGTCGGGCAACCCGAGCGGGTCGGGGTTGGGCTCGCCGAGCGGCTCGACCGTGCGCACCAGGTCGTAGCCGAAGAAGCCGACCGCGCCACCGGCGAACGGCGGCAGGCCCTCGACCGGGGCGAGCCGGTACCGGGCGAGACACTCGGCGACGGCGGCATAGGGGTCGGGCGCCGGGCGAAGCGACCCGTCCGGCGCGGATGGGTCGCCATCTTCCTCGAGCTCACCGTCTCCCCGCAGGCGCAAGAGCCTGCGGGGCCGTATCCCGACGAAGGAGTAGCGCCCGACCTGTCCCTGCTCGGCCGACTCCAGCAGGAAGCAGGGCGCTCCCTCGGGCTC
This sequence comes from uncultured Solirubrobacterales bacterium, assembly GCA_963707965.1. Classification (GTDB taxonomy): domain Bacteria; phylum Actinomycetota; class Thermoleophilia; order Solirubrobacterales; family 70-9; genus VRUE01. The sequence continues at coordinate 489,822 of CAVPRR010000004.1, read as the reverse complement.
CCCGGCGCGCAGCTTCAGAAAGGCCGAGACGGGCGTCTCGCAGTCGTCCACGAAGCGGGCGCGGACCGGGATGACGTTGCCCTGTGCGGCAAGCTCGCGCGCCTCCTCGAGGCTGGGCTCCAGGTGGAGCTCGGACTCAGCTGCGACGGCCATTCAACACGTCCATCACCGCGGACTGAGGGACTTCACGAGAGGCGAGCAGCACGCTGAGGTGGTAGAGCAGGTCGGCGGCCTCCTCGGCGACGCGCGCGTCGGACTCCTCGCGCGCTGCCCGAACGACCTCCTCCGCCTCCTCCTCGACCTTCTCGCCAATCAGCGTCGGATCGTCGAGCAGCTTCACCGTGTAGCTGCCGTCCGGTCGCTCCTCGGACCGGCTGCGCAGCGTCCGCTGCAGCGCCGACAGGGCCTCGTGCGAAACGGGCGCGGGCTCACCCGGGACGGACGGCGCATCGCGCTCCGTTGGCGCCGAGCCGTCCAGCTCCCGGTAGAAGCAGGATCGCTCGCCGGTGTGGCAGGCGGGCCCGCTCGGGTCGACCAGTGCGACCACAGCGTCACCGTCGCAGTCGACCCGCAACTGCTTCAGCCGCAGCACGTTGCCCGACGTTTCGCCCTTGCGCCAGATCTCTTCGCGGGAACGGCTGTAGAAGTGGACCTCGCCCGTCTCGAGGGTCAGCCGCAGCGACTCCTCGTTCGCGTAGGCCAGCGTCAGCACCTCGCCGCTCGCAAAGTCCTGTGCCACGCACGGAACCAATCCCCGCTCGTCGAATTTCAGCTGCTCGAACACCAGGCAATCGTAGTTACTCGATCCCGAGACGATTGAGGAGCTCCTCGTCGCGCCGCCAGCGGTGCCGCACGCGAACCTTGAGGTCGAGGTGAACCTTGGCTCCCAGCTCCCCTTCCAGCGAGCGACGCGCGGCGGCTCCGATCTCCCCCACCTTGGCGCCGCCCTTGCCGATCAGGATGCCCTTCTGGGACTCGGTCTCGGCCCAGATCTCCGCCCGGACGGTGACCAGGCCGTCGGCCCGCGTTGAGAGATCCGTCACGGCGACCTCGATCGAGTGGGGAACCTCCTCCCGGGTGCGGTTCAGGGCCTGTTCGCGAATCAGCTCGGCCAGCAGCAGCTCGCTCGACTGGTCGCTGTGGTCCTCCGGCGGGTAGAGGTAGGGGCCCTCGGGAACCAGCTCCGCCAGGCGGTCCACCAGGGCGTCGAGCCCCTCGCCGCTGCGCGCGCTGATCGGGAAGACCTCGTCCACGCCCTCCAGCTCGGCGGCCTGCGCAAGGACGGGCACCAGCTCGTTGGGCCCCACCCGGTCGACCTTGTTGACCGCACAGACGGTCGGCACCGCGGAGCTCGCTCCGATCAGGGCGCGGGCGATGAAGCGATCGCCGGCCCCCACCCCCTCCTCCCCGTTGACGACGAGCAGGGCGACGTCGGAATCGGCGAGCTCGCGCTCGACCCGGCTCTGCATCCGCTGGGTCAGCACGTCGCGCGGGCGCTGCACGCCCGGCAGGTCGACCAGAACCAGCTGGCAGCCGGCCTCGGTGTCGGTTGAGATGCCGCGGATCGCCCGGCGCGTCGTCTGCGGGCGCATCGAGACGATCGCGACGCGGCTGCCGACGATCGTGTTTACGAGGGTCGACTTGCCGACGTTGGGCCGTCCGGCGAGGCCGACGAAGCCAGCCCGGGTCATCGCAGCCCCTCCACCACGCGAGCCTGCAGGGCGAGCATCTCGCCCGAGTCGGCCTCGTGGTCGAAGCCGCAGAGGTGCAGCGTGCCGTGGACCGCGGCCTCGGTCAGGCCGGCGCAGTGCTCCGCGCAGATCGCCACGTCCCCCAGCTCGCGCGGCCCGGCGGTCGGTCCCGCGCCATCGAGGGGGAAGGCGAGCACATCCGTGGGGGAGTCCACGCCGCGATGGGCGCGGTTCAGCTCGCGGATCCGCGCCGCGTCGACGAGCTCGACCGCGAGGTGGCCGTCGGTGACGCCCGCCGCGCCCAGCGCCGCAGCCACCGCATCTCGCAGCTCGGCGGGCACGTCGGAGAGGTCAACCATCGGCCGCGTCAACCATCGGCCGCTGGCGGCTGGTCGCTCCGCTCGCGGTCGGCATGTTCTCCATAGGCGGCGACGATCCGCTGCACGAGCTTGTGACGGACCACGTCCTCGCCGCCGAAGTGCACGAAGGAGATGTCCGCGACCTCGCTGAGGATGTCGCGCACGACGATCAGGCCGGAGCGCTGGTCGGTGGGCAGGTCGATCTGCGTGATGTCGCCGGTGACGACCATCCGCGAGTTGAAGCCAAGCCGCGTCAGGAACATCTTCATCTGCTCGGGGCTCGTGTTCTGCGCCTCGTCGAGGATCACAAACGAGTCGTTCAAGGTACGGCCGCGCATGAACGCCAGCGGCGCCACCTCGATGACCCCGCGCTCGAAGTAGCCGTTGACGCGATCGGGGTCGAGCATGTCGTAGAGGGCATCGAAGAGCGGACGCAGGTACGGGTCGACCTTGGCCTGGATGTCGCCGGGCAAAAAGCCGAGCCTCTCGCCGGCCTCGACGGCCGGGCGTGTGAGGATGATCCGCTGCACCTTCTGCTCGGCGAGCGCCGCGGCGGCCATCGCCACCGCCAAGAAGGTCTTCCCGGTGCCGGCCGGGCCGATCCCGAAGGTGATCGTGTGGGCGCGGATCGAGTCGACGTAGCGCTTCTGGTTGAGCGTCTTCGGCGCGACCTTGGTGTTGCGGTGGCGCCAGACGACGTCCTCGAGGATCTGCGCCGGACTCTCATGGGCGTCGAGCGCTCCGGTCACCGCTTCGATCGTCCCGGGCGCCACCTCATGCCCCTGCTCGATCAGGTCGACGAGCTCGTCCACCACGGTGGCAGCGGTCTGCACGTCATCGGACTCGCCGTCCAGGGTCAGCACGTTGCCCCGCAGGTGAAACTCGCAGTCGAGGTGGCCCCGCAGCGCCCGAAGCACAGCGTCCTCAGAACCCGCCAGCTCGGCGGCCACCGTGTTGTCAAGGGTCAGCTGCCTACGCGCCAAGCCGCTCACGCACCGCCGCGCTGACCCGCTTGCCGTCAGCGCGCCCGGCAACCCGGGGCATCAGCGCCGACATCACCTGGCCCATCTGGCGCTGCTCGGTGGCGCCGGTCTCGGCAACCGCCGCCTCCACCAGCTCGGCCAGCTCAGCATCGGAGAGCTGCTCCGGCAGGTATGACTCCACCAGCTCCGCCTCGAAGCGCTCGGTCGCAGCCTGCTCGGCCCGACCGGCGTCCGCGAACGCGTCGGCTGCCTCGAGGCGCTTCTTGCGCTCTCGCTGCAACACCGCAACCTCGTCGCCCTTGCCCAGCTTCGCGTCCTGCTGGAGGGAGTCGACGACCATGCGGAGCGCTGCTGCTCGCTCCCGCTCGCCCGCCTTCATCGCCGTGCGCACATCTGCCTGAACCTGCTCGAGAACGCTCATGGCATTAAGGGTAGTCGGCAGCGGATATATCGATGCGCTCGACCTCGCCCAGGGGCATCTGCAGGAAGCGGGTGCCGAGCTCTCGGAAGGACTCGACCTCGCCGGTGCAGAGAAAGCGGTAGGCGCCCTCGCCGCCGGGCGGACGCGCCAGTCCGCGGGACTCCAGCGCTCGCTGGGCCGCCGCGGCAACCGCGTGGCCGCCGCTGACCAGGCGCACGTCGCGACCGAGGATCCGCTGCAGCATCGGGGCGACCAGCGGGTAGTGGGTGCAGCCGAGGATCAACGTGTCGACCCCGGCGCGCTTCAGCGGGGCGCAGTAGGCGCGCGCCATCTCGACCACGCCCTCGTCGAAGGGCGAGCCATCCTGAATGAAGGGAGCGAGGTCGGGCGCCTCGACCTCCGTCACCTCGAGGGTGCGCCCCTGAGCCTCCAGAGAATGGCGGTAGGCGCGGCTCTCGACCGTGTTTGGGGTGGCCAGCACGCCGACCCGGCCGCTCTCGGTGATCGCCGCGGCGATCTCGGCCTGCGGCTCAACCACCGGGACCACATCCACCCCATGCTCCGCTGCGACCTCGCGTGCCACGTCCTCGCCGATCGAGGTGGCGGTGTTGCAGGCGATCACCAGCAGCTTGGCACCGCGGCCGAGCAGCAGGGTGGCGATCGCACGGATCCGCTCCCGCAACCGGTCGGGCCCACGCGTCCCGTAGGGGAACATCGCCGTGTCGCCGAGGTAGACGAAGTCCTCCTCGGGAAGTGAGACCAGGCACTCGTGCAGCACCGTGAGGCCGCCGACACCGGAGTCGAACATCGCGATGGGCAGGCGAGCGTCGAGCTGGAGACTGGCTGCGAGCGGCGCCGTCAGGGCTTGACGACCATGAAGAAGATCGTCACGACCACGATCAGCGTGGCGATTTTTCCGCCGGTCTCGATCTGCTTCGAGAGCGCCTCGAACTCGGGGCTGAGCTCGTCGCCGGCCTTCAGATCGCGTTCGGCAAGCGCCAGCGCCTGGCGGCTCTTGGGCATGAAGAACGCGTGCGCCATCGCGAACAGGACGACGATCGCCACGAAGCCAACCGTCACCCAGGATTCGCCGGCGCTGATGTCGCCCTTGGACAGCAGGTAGATGCCGGCAAGCAGCAGGACGATCATCCCCGGGGTGATCAGGATGCGATCCGTCTGCAGGATGCCCCGGATCACTCCGGGGACGCTTCGAGGCTCAGCTTTCTGCGCCACGGCGTTGAAAATCGGGTAGGCCAGCGTCGGCCCGAAGGCCACGAGGACCGCGAGCACATGAACGAACAGCCCCACCCCGTAGCCGGTAATCGCTGCGAGCATCGGCGCGAAACATAGCCCACCTCGCAGCGGAAAAGCGACCGGTCAGCCGAATGCGCGGCGGACGCGCGAGAAGAGACTGGCCTCGGCGCCCCGGGAATCGAGGTTGCGCGGCTCGAGTGTCTCGGCCAGCTTCGCGGCAATCTCACGCTGCTCCTCGGAGAGGTTGCCGGGGACGATCACGTGGACCGCGACCACCATGTCTCCGGGAGGACCGCCGCCGGAGCCGGGCATTCCGTGCCCGCGCAACGCGAACTGGGCGCCGTGCTGGGTGCCGGGCGGCAGCTCGACCTCTCGCTCCCCCTCGTGGCTGGGAATCCTGATCTTGGCCCCCAGCATCGCCTCGACTGCGGAGATCTCGACCGTGTGGATCAGGTCCTGGCCACGCATCGGCCCGCGCCGCACTTCGAAGCCGAAACCACCACCTCCGAAGAACGCTTGGAAGATTTCCTCGATCGAGCCGAAACCTCCCCCCGGCGGGAAGCCGCCGGAACGCAGGCCCTCGTGTCCGTAGGCGTCGTAGGTGCGGCGCCGCTCGGGATCTGAGAGCACCTCGTAGGCTTCCGCCGCCGCCTTGAACTTCTCCTCCGCGTCGGGATCGTGGTTGTTCACGTCGGGGTGCAGCTCCCGCGCGACGCGGCGGAACGCCCGCTTCACCTCCGTTGCCGAGGCGCCTCGGTCGACACCCAGGATCTCGTAATAGTCGCGTGGCATCGGCGTCTCAGGCGTCGTAGACGCTCTCGCAGTAGCGCGACAGCTCGCGGGCTGCGCCTCGCACCGAGGAGATTGCGGTTGCGTAGTCCATCCGCAGCGGCCCCACGACTCCGACCGAGCCGAGGTTGCGGTGGGCAAGCCCGTAATTCGCGCCGACGACGCTCACCGAGCGCAGCTCGGGCTGCGGGTTCTCCCCGCCGATCCAGAAGAACACGGAGTGCTGGTCGAGCGCGGACCGCAGCATTCCCAGCACGCTCGCGCGCCGCTCCAGCGCGGTCATCAGCTCGTCCGCCCTGGGCAGGTCCTCCAGGTGCTCTTCGGAGAGCAGGCGCGAGGCCCCGTCCATGTAGAGGGTGTCTCCGGTCTCGCGTTCCAGCTCTGTGAACGCAGCCCCCAGGGTCCCGATGAATCCGGACTCCACCCGCCCCAGCTCCGGGTCGGCCACGCGGTCGGCGATCATCCGCGCGCCCACGCCCATCCCGGTTAGGGACTCGTTCAGGTAGGAGGACGCCCACTCGACCAGGCCGGGATCGACGGGCTCTTCGAACTCGAACACCCGCTTGGCGACCGCGCCGGTGGAGGCGATGGCGATCACCATCACCTTCGTCGGCTGCAGGCGAAGCACCTCGATCCGGTGGATGGTCGCCGAAGCAAGCGGGGGCGCGGTGACGAGCGCCATCAGGTCGGTGACCTGGGCGAGCGCTGCAGTCGTCTCCCGCATGGCCCCGTCGATCTCCCGCCGCAGGCGTGACAGCTGCAGCTCGGCGCCAGGGGCGACCTGCGGTGCGCTGGACTTCAGCAGCAGGTCGACATGGCAGCGATAGCCGGAATCGGTGGGGACCCGCCCCGCCGAGGTGTGCGGGTGGCTCAGGTAGCCGGCGGCCTCGAGCGCGGCCAGCTCGGCACGCACGGTCGAGGCGCCCCACTCCATCTCGGGCCGCTCGGCAATCTGCTTCGACGGCACGGGCCTGCCCGATGCCAGATGGGCATCGACGACCAGCCGAAGAATCAGCTCCTGTCGCTCGCTGAGCATCCTCAGAGTCTAGAAGCGGGGACGGGTGCCCCGCTACAGCTCTACTTCGGCCTCGGCGTTGCGGATCGTCTGGGTCTCGCCCTGGGCGGCAACCGTGTCGATCACAGCCCTGCCGTCCTCTACCGACTTGACGGTGCCGGTGACGACGATCTCCGTCTCCGGCGCGCCCATCCCGCGGAACTGGACGGAGAGCCGCTTCAGAGAGCCCGGGTCGCCGCCGGCCGCCTCAGTGCTGGCGCGGGCGACCAAGCCCATCATGTAGAGGCCGTGGAGGATCGTGTTCGGGAGGCCAACCGCTTTCGCGAACTCGGGGTCGATGTGGATCGGGTTGAAGTCGCCCGAGGCGCCGGCATAGCGGTGCGGCAGGTACTTGTCGGGGGTCACCTTCAGCTCGGCGATCTGGTCCCCAGCACTCAGCTCAGCCATCTCATACCCCCCTGACGATGTTGGTCCAGGTGCCGCGCACGACCTGCTCGCCGTTCTGGTTGACGGAGACGGTCTCGAAGACGTAGAAGCCCTTGCCGTCCTTCTCGAATATCTCCAGGCACTTCGAGGTGGTGGTGATCTCATCGCCCGAGCAGGCCGGCTCACCCCACTCGAACTGCTGGCCGCCGTGCACCATCGCGGCGAAGTTCATTCCCACCTCGTCGTCGAACATCGCCGGCCCCAGTGCCGGGGCGCTGTAGACGACGCAGAACATCGGCGGCGCCACCACATCGCGGTAGCCGGCCGCCTTGGCGGCGTCGCGGTCGAAGTGGACCGGGTTGCCGAGCCCAACCACCCGCGCGTACTCGCCGATCTTCTCCTTGCCCACCTCGTACGTCGTGGCGGGCCACTCCTTGCCTATTGCCTCAGTCTTGATTGCCATGGGCGGGAACCCTATCTAGTCATCGATCGATGACTACTCGTCGATCTCCAGGACCGCCAGGAACGCCTCCTGGGGCACCTCGACGCGGCCCACCTGCTTCATCCGCTTCTTGCCGGCTTTCTGCTTCTTCAGCAGCTTCTGCTTGCGGGTGACGTCACCGCCGTAGAGCTTGGCCGTGACGTCCTTGCGAAGCGCCTTGACGGTTTCGCGGGCAAGCACGCGGGACCCGACCGCCGCCTGCACGGGAATGTCGAAGAGCTGGCGGGGAATCGTCTTGCGCAGCCTCTCGACGAGCTGTTTTCCCTGCTCGTAGGCGAAATCGCGATGGACGATGATCGAGAGTGCGTCGACCTTGTCGCCGGCAAGGAGGATGTCCACTTTGACCAGGTCCGACGCCTGGTTGCCGATCGGCTCGTAGTCGAGCGAGGCGTAGCCCCGGGTCGATGACTTCAGCAGGTCGAAGAAGTCGAGGACGATCTCGGCGAGCGGCAGGTCGTAGCGGATCTGCACCCGCTGCGGGCTGAGGTAGTGCATGTCGACGTGGGTCCCGCGGCGGCCCTGGCAGAGCTCCATCACCGCGCCCACGTACTCGGCGGGAGTGATCACGGTGGCGTGGATGTAGGGCTCTTCGATCGTCTCGATCGATCCGGGGTCCGGCAGCTGGGTCGGGCTGTGGACCTCGACCTGCTCGCCGCCGATCAGGTGCACCTCGTAGCGCACATTTGGGGTCGTCGCCAGCAGCTCCAGCCCGTACTCGCGCTCGAGGCGCTCGCGCACGATCTCCATGTGCAGCAGCCCGAGGAAGCCGGCGCGAAAGCCAAAGCCGAGCGCGTCGGAGGTCTCGGGCTCATAGGAGAGCGCCGCGTCGTTGAGCGCCAGCTTGTCGAGCGCGTCGCGCAGGTCTTCGTAGCGATCGGTGTCGATTGGGAACAGCCCGCAGAAGACCATCGGCCGCACCTCGCGATAGCCCTCGAGCGGCTCGGCCGCGGCACGCTCCCGCGCCGTCAGGGTGTCGCCGACGCGCAGCTTGGCGACGTCCTTGATGCCGGTGATCAGGTAGCCGACGTCACCTGCCTCCATCCCCCCCACCCCGGTCATTGCCGGCCTGAAGAAGCCGATGTCGTCGATGTCGGCCTCGGTCCCGTTCTGCATCGCGAGGATCCGCTCGCCTTTTTCGAAGGCGCCGTCGACCATCCGCACGTAGGCGATCACGCCGCGGTACTGGTCGAACTCGGAGTCGAAGATCAGCGCCCGCGGCGGAGCGACGGGATCGCCGGCTGGGGGCGGGATGCGCGCGACGATCGCCTCCAGAACGTCGACCACGCCGTCGCCGGTCTTCGCAGAGATCCGCAGGATGTCCCCGGAATCGCCTCCAAGCAGATCGGCGATCTCACCGGCGACGCGCTCCGGCTCGGCGCCGGGCAGGTCCACCTTGTTGATCACCGGGATCAGCTCCAGCCCGGTCTCGATCGCCAGGTAGGTGTTGGCAACCGTCTGCGCCTCGACACCCTGGGCGGCATCGACGACGAGCAGCGCCCCCTCGCAGGCTGCGAGGCTGCGGGAGACCTCGTAGGAGAAGTCGACGTGGCCCGGCGTGTCGATCAGGTGCAGGTGGTAGGCCTGGCCGTCGGAGGCCCGGTACTCGACCCGCACCGCCTGCGCCTTGATCGTGATGCCGCGCTCGCGCTCGAGATCCATCGAATCGAGCACCTGGGCGCGCATCTTCTTGGGGTCAATCGCTCCGGTGATCTCGAGGATGCGGTCGGCAAGCGTCGACTTGCCGTGGTCGATGTGGGCGATGATCGAGAAGTTGCGGATGTGCTCCATCGGGCTGCGGAGTATGGCGCGCAGGGGAAGCTCGCTCAGCGGCACCCCGCTGGATTGAGCGACCCGGTGAGCTTGAAGACCACCGTGGGGGGCTTGCGTAGGACGACCGTGGCGCCGGGACCTTCCGTCCAGGCAGCCGACGGTGGATATGGGGGCTTGCCGGATTCGATGCGGTCGCGGGACGCAATCACGTAGTCGTAGTCCCCCGCGTTGAGCAGGCGGCGCCAGTCGCGGCAGGTGGCAGGCGCGGTGAAGCCGCCGTGGGGCTGTTCGACGCCGACGAATTGGACCTCGTTGGAAAGGTCGGTGCCGTACAGCGGATACTGGCGCGTGGTCGTGGTGGCGATTCGGGCGTTCGAAACCGATCTGCCCCATCGGAAGGCGGCATTGAGACCGGGGGCAGCGAATGCCGGGTCCGCGTAGCGGCTGTCGAGGTAATGACGCTGTACGGGGTAGCCAAGTGCGATTGCCGCCATGAGGGCCAGGACGGCGGCCGCGACGCCGATCCGGTTCGGCCGAGCCGCTCTTTCGCCCGGCACACGCCCAAGGCGGTCCCGCGGAACCGCCTTGGGCTCACCGCTCCGTGACTCCGGCTCCGAAACGCTCTCGGCCGCCGGTGCTCGAAGCACCGAACGACCCAGCCGCTCGCGGACCGGCGGACTCACCGGCAGCAGCCCAAAGCCGAGCACGAGGCCGGGGACGAGGTAGCGCAGGCCCGACTCGAAGCCGCGTGGCATCCCGTCCGGCCCCGAGGCGGAGGTTGGAGCGACCAGCCAGGCGAAGACGACCGCGAGACCAACGGCAGCGGCAACGCGCAGCACCGGAATCGCGCGACGGCCGAGGCAGAGCAGCAGGCCACCAAGCGCCAGCCCAAGGACGAGCGGCCAGAGGACCGTGAGCCCCTCGCGAAGGCCGGGCAGAAGCCAGTCCGACCAGACCGAGCCGTCAGCCAGGTATCCGAGGACGCCGTGGCCTTCTCTACCCCCGAGCGGCTGGTCGGGCGCCGGCAGCGAGATTGGCCCCACACCGTCGAACCACGGCAGGGGATTGCCGGTGTGGAGCAGATTGCGCAGGTACCAGTAGCCACCGCCGGCCAGCGCGGCGAGACCGGCTGCGGACAGCGCGCGCCATCGCGATGGCGCCGGCGCGAGGAGGGCGAGCCCGGCCACCAGTGCCGCGGCGGGAATGAGGAAGTTGAGCTTCGTGCCCGCGGCGAGACCGGCCGCGAGCCCGCAGACGACCAGTGCGCCAACCGGTGGGTCCCGCCGGGCGGAACCGTCCCTTGCGATCGCCCAGGCGTTGACGGCAATCGCAACGGCGGCAAGCAGGAAGAAGGAGCCGACGATGTCGTTGCGCGCCTCGCCCGCCTGGTCCGCGAAGGCCGGGAGCCTCAGCGCCAAGGCCCCCAGCACCAGAGAGAACAGTTCGACCCGGTAGGGCCGGCCGATGCACCAGAGGGCGGCCAGGCAACCCAGGAACCATCCCGCGTTGATCAGCGGCGAGAGGATGTCGCGGTCGAAGGCCAGCATCCCAGCGGCGTGGAAGATTTCGGCGTTGGCCGGGTAGAACCAGGCCAGGAACTGCGGCGCGATGAAATGCAGGTTCCACGTATCGCCTCCCTGGAAGAACCCCGCCGCGAACGGCGCGTGGTACCACGTCGTGTCGAACCCGGTCATGCCGGTCCTCAGGCTGTCCGCGGCCCCAAGGGCAAACTCGATCGACGCGAGCAGCGCAATTGCCAGCCCGGCCAGGACCGTGCCCGTGCCAGCTCCCCCGCTCCCGACCGGGACACCAATGGTGCCCGCTCCCCCGCCTGCGGACGGCGGCGGGAGGAGTGTCCGAATTGCCAGCCCCACGATCCCGACACCGAGCAGATACGGCACCGCCGCGAACAGGCCGACGGTGCCCAGCAGCTCAGCGATCCAGATCAGGAGGGCGAGAGCCAGGACCGCTGTGGCGAGATGAGCGGGAGCGCCCGAGGCGCTCGGAAGGAGGCGAGCGCGGAGCGCCGACGCCCCAAGAATGGCGAAGCCGGCGAGCACCGCTATCTCGGCTGCACCCATCAGGTAGCGCGCCAGGTCGAGCACGGCTCAGCCGCGACGGAGTAGGCGCATTACCTGTTCAAGCTCGGCGACCCGAAGCAGCCTGACCATGCCCAGGTAGGCGAACCCACCCAGCGCAAGGGCCGAGCCGAGGGACGCGATCTGACCGGCGAGACCTCGTCCCAGAGCGCCGTCGAGGATGTCCCAGATGCCGAAGCTGACCGCGGCGAGCACCGCCGCGGAGAGGGTGATCCTCAGGCCGGTGTCGAGCAGGCGGCCAAGCTCGAGACCACCCAGCAGGCGGCGCAGTATGGCGCACTGGGCCACGACGCTGACCGCCGTGGCGATCGCGGTCGCGGCGACGATCCCGCCGACCCCAAGGTGGTAGAGGCCGAGCGCAGCAAGCGCCGTCACGGCAAGGTTGGCGGCGGCGATCACGGTCGGGATCCAGGGTCGCTGAAGGCTGAAGAAGGTGCGGGTGAGCAGCAGGAAGAGGCCGTTGGGGGGGAGCGAGAAGGCGAACCAGAAGAGCGCGGTCGCGACGAGGGTCGTCTGCTCCGGTGTGAACTGACCGCGTTGGTAGACGAGGCGGATCATCGGCTCGGAGAGGACCAGAACCGCGGCCGCCGCCGGAATCAGGACGAAGAGGATCTGCCTCATTCCGTTGGCCATCGTCGCCCGCAGGTCGTCGTGCGCGCCGCGCGCGGCAAAACGGGCAAGGGTCGGAAAGAGGACCGTGGCGATTGCGACCGAGAAGATGCCCTGCGGGAGCTGGTAGATGCGGAACGCCTTGTCGATCGCCGCCGGCGCCTGCTCGCTGACCAGCGTCCCAAAGAGGCTGTTGATCACCAGGTTGAAGTTGATCAACCCGAGGCTGATCGTCACGGGCAGCATCAGCAGCAGGACGCGGCGGACGTCGCGGTTGCGCCAGTCGAAGCTCCAGCGGAACCTGAACGGCGTGTTTCGAAGGTCGAAGACCGGGACGAGGAGCTGGACCAGGGTGCCGGCAAGGATGCCGATCGCGTAGGCGTAGATGCGGTTCTGGCCGTGGAATGCCGGGACGGCGAGAACGAGCACCGCGATGATCGTCAGGTTCCAGAAGAGCGGCGCGATCGCGAAGGCGCCGAAGCGGTCGTAGCTGTTGAGCACGCCGACGACGACACCGCTCACGCCCAGCAGAATCAGGATCGGGAAGAGGATCTGGGAGAGGGTGACCGTGAGGTCGAGGATCGCCCCTTCGAAACCGGGGGCGAAGAGGGGAATGAGAAGTGGCGCGATCAGTACGAACATCGCTGTGATCGCGCCCAGTACGAGCGTGACCAGCAGCAGCAGGGTCGAGGCGAGCCGGAAGGCCTCGCGGTAGTTCTTCTTCTCCAGCTGCTCGGTGAAGATCGGCACGAAGGCCGGTTGGAGAGCTGCGTCGGCAAACAGGCTGCGAACCAGGTTGGGTACCTGGAAGGCGATCGTGAAGGCGGACATCGGGCCGCTCACCCCGTAATAGCTCGCGGCGACGATCTCACGACCGAGTCCGGCGATCCGTGAGGCCGCCGTGGCGATCGAGAAGAACGCCGTCGAGCGGGCGATCCGGCCGGCGCGACGACCGGGCGCCGGGTCCCCGGTCAACTCCTCGCCGGGATCGAACGCCTCCGCCGCCCGCACGGCGGCGTCAGCAGCGATTGCGCTCTCGTCCTGCCCACCGGGGGTCTCCAAGCTCTATCTCACTCGGTATAGTCGGCCGCCCGAAACATGGCCAACATAGCCTCACAGAAGAAGCGGATCCTACGCAGTCAGCGTGAGCGAACCGAGAACCGGCTCCTGACGAGCACGGTGAAGACCCACTTCCGGCGCCTCGAAAGCGCCGTCGAGGCCGGCGATGCAGCCACCATCCAGAGCGAGCACCGCTCGCTCGTCTCGCGAATCGACAAGGCCGTGCAGAAGGGGGCGCTGCACAAGAACACCGGTGCCCGCAAGAAGGCGCGGGCTGCCCGCATCGCCTCCGGCTCAGCCGCCTAGGCCACCCCGGCACCCGTGGCGCGGCGGAGCGCCAGCGTCAGGGCCAGCGCATCCCCGTAGTCCGTGCCCCCGCGACACCACACCTCGAGGTCGGCGAGAGCCCCGGTTGCCTCGTGCAGCTCACCAAGCTCGAGCCCCCGCAACCTCGCGATCAGCTGGCGCGCCGCGTAGGGGTGCATCCCAAGGCTCGACTCGACCTGCTTGGGTGGAACGCCGTCCTCGAGCTGGGCGAGGGCCGCGCACGCCTTGCGAAGGCGCGACGCCAGGCCATAGACGATGCCGGTGACGTTCTCACCCTGTGAGATCAGCCGCTCGGCGATCGACATGGCGCGGCGGGAATCGCGCTCGAGCAGGGCATCGGAGAGTGCCCAGACCACCGCCTCCGACGTGTCCGTGGTCATCGCAGCGAGAGCGTCAGCCGTCACCTCCCCTCCCTCACCCGCCCAGAGGGAGAGGCGCTCCAGCTCGAGCTGCAGGCGCAGGGGGTTGGCCCCCATCCGATCGACCAGCATCCGGGCGGCAGCCGGTTCGAGGCGGAATCCGAGCCGTTTGGCATCGGCAACCAGGACTCGCGGCATGTCCCTCGCCTTCGGCGCCTCGAATTCGTGGATCTCGCCCTTTGCCGCTTTGACCGCGCGGGCCAGCTTTGCCGGCGCCTTCGCACGGGCGATCAGGACCACCGTCAGGTCCGGGGGAATATCAGCGAGCGCCGCGGCAACCGCCTCCAGCTGCCGGCTGCCCCAGCGCTCCACGCCATCGACCAGCAGGTAGCGGCGCGCCTCGGTCAGCGACAGCGCCGGGATTGCGCCGAGCAGCGCCTCGTGGTCGGGCGCGCCGCGACCCTCGCTCGGCTCGAGCACCTGGAGCGAGGCGGTACCGCCCTCGCCTTCGGCCCGGCTGCGCAGGCGGGCACGCGTCGCGTCGATCTTTGCCCCATCCGTGCCGGCGAACAGGTAGAGGGTGTGCATCTCTTCGGCCATGGGACGACTCTATTCCCCGTATCGCCTCCTCGGTACCGGCCAAGGACGTGCCGAGGGACGATCGACGCGACGGGCGTATTTCCGCTATCGGTCCCCCGAGTGGTGGTTGCCTGAGTCGTGGCTGCCTGAGTCGTGGCTGCCGTAGTCATCGTCGCCCCAGTCGTGGCTGCCGGAGTCGTGGTCGCCCGAGTCGTGGTCGGCGCGGCCGTAGGCGTGGCCATGGCCATTGCTCCATTCGGGGACATATGACTCGGAGGGCGGGGCCCCGGAGGTGGTGGCGGGCGGCGCCGGCGATGGCTCGGGTTCCGGCTGGGATTCGGCCTGCGACGGAGGCGACGTGGTCGGAGCAGCAACGGTGATCGCCTGCGGACTCGGGGCGGCCGGCTCGGGGCCTTCATGCGCGGGGGTCCTGTGCGAACCGCCTTTGCCCGGCTTCTTGACCGGGGCAGCCGGCGTAACCACGAACTCGTTCGGTTCGGCCGGAGCCGAGCCGGCGGGCGAATCGGCACCGCCCTCCGGCTGTTGCGCCCGGTCGCGCGGGCTGCCCGCAGCCGGATGGCTCGCCGCACGGGTATGCGCCACCGCCCCACCGGCCGTCTTCGCGTCGGCTGCCCTGGTCGCACCTCCGACGGCCTCCTGTTGCGACGGTGCATTGGGAATGGGGCTGCCGACAACCGCCGGCCACTCCTGCCGCAGGACCATGGCGATTGTCGCGAGTCCGACCGCCGCGGTGACCCCGAGAAGGGCCAGCGAAGTGCTCCGAGCGCGCTCCAGCATGCCGTCGCCAAGGACGCTCGGCCTGGGGATCCGTCGCAGTACCTGCTGTCCGAACCTGTAGCGCACCTATACGGCCATCGGCCGGGGAGACTGTGGGCGAAAGCGCAGGGCGCTGGAAACCCCACTTTTGACTCGGCGATTCGTTTAGAACCCATGTCAATTCCCCTCCATGCACGCCTGGCCGCGGCGGACGCTTCGCGGTGCGGAGACGTGCCAATACGGCGAAGAAGCGTCCATCGATGCGAGGCCGTCAGCCCGCGGTGCTGACGCGAATCGAGGCCCGATGGACATCGAGTACGACGGTCCCGTCGCGATCGGTGCGCAGGGTGCGAACTCCGTGCGAGGCGAGCGTAGCCAGCGTGGCAGCCGTGGGGTGGCCGAATGGGTTGCTCTCGCCAACCGAGATGATCGCGAGCCTCGGCTCGGTGCGCTCGAGGAGATTGCCAAGCCCGGCGTCATCGCTGCCGTGGTGGGCAACCTTGAGCACGTCGATCGGCCCGCTTCCGATCGGCGTCGCCTCCGCCTCGGCATCGGCCGTGAGCAGGATCGAGAAGTCACGCCAACGAGCGAGCATCACGATCGCCAGACGATTGGGGTCCTCACCGGAATGGGACCCCGCCAGCAGCTCCGCCGGCGGCCACAGCACGTCGAGGCGCAGCCGGCCGGAGCGCAGCTCGGTCCCGGCGGAGATGCGGGCGGGGACCGCCCCGGCGTCGCGGATCGCGGCGATGGTGCGCCGGTCCAGCACCGCGTAGAGAAGCCGTTGAACCGGCATCCATCCGAGCAGCTCGACTACTCCGCCCGCGTGGTCGGTCTGGTCATGTGTGATAACCGCCGCACCGAGGCGCTCAACCCCGGCGAGACGGAGCTTCGCCGCGAGGTCGCCACCCGGTGGCCCACCGTCGACCAGGATCGCCGCGCCGCCGGCCGGCTGCAGCAGAATCGCGTCGCCCTGGCCCACATCGAGGACCGAGACCCGCAGCCCGCGCGGCGGTTCAGGGGTAGGGCCCCCGGTCGGCGCGAGGAGCCCCCACGCGACCGCGAGCACCGCGCCACCAACCGCAAGCACCAGCACGACGTTCCGCGGCTGGCGCGAAGAGTCGCGGCCCACGCGACGCTTCGGCCAAGCGGCGGCCCTGCCCCGCCTGCGCAGTGCGGAGAGCCGCCGCCGGCGTGCGATGCGCATCGCAAGGAGGGCGGCGACGGAAAGCCCCAGATAGGACACCGCCAGCCCGCCGCCTCCCATTCGCACATGGAGGTAGGCCCAGCTTGGCCGGCCACACCACGTGGCCACCTGTCCGATGTAGCCAAGTAGAAGGGCATTGAGTTGATTTAGAACCTCGACCGGAAAGCCCGGAACCTGACCCGCCGCGGCGACGAGCATTCCCAGCCACATCGCCGGCGCCACCGCCGGCAGTGCGAGCAGGTTCGCCAGCAGCGTCGTGCTCGACAGCGCACCGAAGTGGTACGCAATCAGCGGGGCGGTCGCAATCGTCGCGGCCACCGTGATGGCGGCGCCGTCTGCGAGCGCGCGCCGCCAGGCGCGGGCCCCGATCCGTGCCGTGATCGCTTCCCGAAGCGCGCCGGCAAGCAGAAGTATCCCCAGCACCGCGGCGAAGCTGAGCTGCCAACCGATATCGGCGGCGATCCGTGGGTTGACGGCGAGGGTGACGATCGCAGCCAGCGCCAGGGCATAGAAGCTGGAGGGCCGCCGCCCGACCAGCGTCGCCAGCACCGTCAGGGCGCCCATCACCCCGGCTCTCTGAATCGACGGATCCGCTCCGGCCAGGGAGACGTAGACGACGATCAGACCCAGAACCCAGATCAGTCGCGCACGAAACGGGATGCCAAGCGCCGCCAGCACGGGCAACGCCAGCAGGGCAAGCAGCGCGACGTTTTGCCCGGAAACCGCCAGCAGGTGGCTGAGGCCGGAACGGCGGAAGCTCTCCCTCGTGCGCTCGTCGATCCGCTCGTCCGCCCCGAGCACGAAGCTGCGTGCAAGCGCGGCCTCCCGCGCCGGCATGCCCCTGCCCATCGCCGCCTCGGCGCGCTCGCGGATCGAGCCGGCGTGGGTCAGTGCAAGGGCGGCGACAGCGGCGACGCCGAGCACGAGGAGCACCGGCGGTCGCGACTCGCGCATCCGTGGGCGCTAGGGCTGGAGGCGGGAGCGCAGCGACTCCATCGTCGCCGGACCGATCCCGCTCACGTCGTCGAGCTGCTCGACCGATGCGAGACCACCGTGCAGGTCGCGGAATTCGATGATCTTCTGCGCTGTCGTCGGCCCGATGCCGTCAATCGTGTCGAGCTGCTCTAGGGTCGCGCCGCCAAGGCTGATCGGGCCGTCTTCCGCCGTCGCCCCAGCCACACCGGCGACGACCCCGCCCGGGCCCCGCTCGGGGACGACGACCTGTTGCCCGTCGGTCAGCAGTGCAGCCCGGTTGATCGCCTCCAGCTGCGCCCCGGCCGCCGGGCCGCCCGCCCGGCGCAGCGCATCGATCACCCTTGCCCCGGCGGGTAGCCGGTACACGCCGGGCCGCTGCACCGCCCCGGCAACGTCGACGACGACATCGCCGCTGGTGCTGCTGAGGCTGAAGCCGTCGCCGGCCACCGAGCCCGCCGGCGGGAGCGCCGAGTGGGACGGACCGCCGCTCCCGTCAGCGCGGATCGCCCTCGCCCCGACGAGCAGCAACGCCACGGCAACAGCCCCGTAGACAACCAGCTGGGACCTGCTGAGATCGGGCACGCCTCGGACCCTGGCAGGGGGGTCCCCAAAAATGGCGCGCACAAAGGGGAAAGTCAGACACAGAACTGCAAACGATCCGTGTCAGTCTCTTCGGACGGGGCCCCTAGTCTTCGTCGTCGTCGTCGTAGCCGGCGACTTCGGCCATCTGCCCGCCGAACAGCTCCGCGACGGCGACCGGCGGCGACTGGACGGAGATGCAGGCCATCGCATCCTCGCCGTCGTTGGCGATCGAATGTTCGGTGGCGGGGGGAACCAGGATCAGGTCGCCCTCCCCCACGGGCTGTGTGTCGCCGGCCACCGACATCGTGCCGGCGCCTCGCACCACGACGTAGACCTGCTCAGCCTCCTCATGGGATCGCAGCGTTTGCTCCGCCCCGCCCGGGATCTCAAGCCAGATCACGGACATGTTGCGGGAGCCCAGTTCCCCGGCGTCCATGAGAACGTGGGACCGGAGCCGGTGCCACTCCTCCACGGGAGCTTCTGCGAGGCGCCTGACCAGCATGCGGGGGCTTTCTAGCAGACTCAGGCCGCGGCGGGTCTCAGCGCACGACCAAATTGACGAGCTTGCCGGGTACGACGACCTCTTTGAGGACCTCCCTGCCGTCGAGGTGGCGCCGCACCTTCTCGCTCTCTCGGGCGAGGGCGAGGAGCTCCGACTCCGGTGCATCCGCGGGGGCCTCGATCCTGTCGCGCAGCCTGCCGTTGACCTGGACGACAAGGGTCACCGTGTCGGCGGTCAGCAGCTCGGGGTCGGCCTGCGGCCACGCCTGCTCCCAGACACGCCCGCCGCCCAGGCGCTCCCATACCTCGGCGCCGAGATGGGGAGCGAAGGGGAAGATCAGCGAGGCGGCGGTCGTGGTGGCGAAGCGGACCGCTGCGGTGCCCGCCGGGTCGGCGTAGAGGGAGTCCTTGACCCGATAGGCCTCGTTTACCAGCTCCATCACCGCGGCGATCGCCGTGTTGAACTGGAAGCCGCGCTGGAAGTCCCGCGTGACCTTGTCGATCGCCCAGTGGGCCTTGGTGAGCAGAACGCGGGTGTCACCCTCGGCGGCGCCGGGACCGGGATCGGCACCGCCGGGACCGGGATCGGCACCGCCGGGACCGGGATCGGCGGCGTCCCTCCCCTCGACCTCTTCGCACAGCCGCCAGAGGCGGGAGAGGAAGCGATTGACCCCCTCCACGCCCTCGTCGGACCAGTCGCCCCCACGCTCCGGGGGGCCCATGAAGCAGACATAGGTGCGGGCGGTGTCGGCTCCGTAGCGCTCCACGTACTCGGCCGGACTGACCGTGTTGCCCTTCGACTTCGACATCTTCGCCCCGTCGCGGGTGATCATCCCCTGCGTGAAGAGGTTCGCGAACGGCTCCTGAACCGCGAGATGGCCGAGGTCGGCCAGCGCCTTGGTGAAGAAGCGCGCATACATCAGGTGCAGGATCGCGTGCTCCACCCCACCGATGTACTGATCGACGGGCAGCCAGTGGTCGGCCGCGGCCCGGTCCCAGGCGGCCTCCTCATTGTGCGGGTCGAGGTAGCGGATGAAATACCAGGAGGAATCGACGAAGGTGTCCATCGTGTCGGTCTCGCGCCGGGCCGGCCCACCGCAGCGTGGGCACTCGGTCCCGACCCACTCCTCGGCGGCGGCCAGAGGGCTGCGCCCCTGCGGCGCGTAGTCCTCGATCTCCGGCAGCTCGACAGGGAGCTGGTCGTCGGGCACCGGAACGATCCCGCACTCCTCGCAGTAGACGACCGGGATCGGCGCCCCCCAGTAGCGCTGCCGGGAAACCAGCCAATCGCGGAGCCGGTAGTTGACCGACGCTTTGCCCCGGCCCTCGGCGGCAAGCCATTCGACGATCTCCTCATATGCGTCCCGGTTGCCCTTCCCGTCGAAGCGACCCGATGCGGTCATCGACCCGTCGCCGGCGTATGGCAGGCCCTCGTCGTCGCGCGCAAGCTCCGGATCGATGCCCTCGATAACCCTCTTGACGGGAAGCTCGAAGGCCTTCGCAAACTCGTAGTCGCGCTGGTCGTGGGCGGGCACCGCCATGATCGCTCCGGTCCCGTACTCCATCAGCACGTAGTCGGCGACGAACATCGGGATCTCCTCGCCGTTGACCGGGTTGACGACGCTGCGGCCGAGCGGGACGCCGGTCTTAGGGCGGTCCTCGTCGCCGCGCTCCTCGGCCGACTCGCGGGCCACCCGGTTGACGTACTCGCGCACCGCCTGCTCGGCCGGCGTGCCCGCCACCAGCGGCTCCAGCTCAGGGTGCTCGGGGGCGAGAACGAAGAACGTCGCGCCGAACAGCGTGTCCGGCCGCGTCGTGAAAACCGGGAAGTCGATGTCCAGCTCCTCGCAGCGGAAGACGACCTCGGCGCCCTCGGAGCGCCCGATCCAGTTGCGCTGCATCGTGACCACGTGCTCGGGCCAGGACTCGAGGCGGTCGAAGTCGGCGAGCAGCCGCTCCGCGTACTCGGTGGTCCTGAAGAACCACTGCTCGAGGCGGCGCTGCTCGACCGGCGTCCCGCACCGCTCGCAGCGCCCGTCGACGACCTGCTCGTTGGCGAGCACGGTGGCGTCCTTCGGGCACCACTGGACGGGCGCCTCGGCGCGGTAGGCGAGACCGCGCTCGAGCAGCTGCAGGAAGATCCACTGCGTCCAGCGGTAGTACTCGGGCGTATGGGTGCCCAGCTCGCGCGACCAGTCGATGGAGATCCCCCACTCGCGGAACTGGCGGCGGAAGGAGGCGATCGAACGCTCGGTCGCTTCGCGGGGCGGCTCGCCCGTCTTGATCGCATTGTTCTCCGCCGGCAGGCCGAAGGCGTCATAGCCCATCGGGTGGATCACCTCGAAGCCGTGACGGCGGCGGAAGTGCGCAATCGCGTCACCGACCGCGTAGCACTTGAGGTGTCCGACGTGCGGCTCTCCGGACGGGTAGGGCAGCATCTCGAGCACGTAGGACTTCGGCTTGGCGCCATCGAAGCCGGGCTGCCCCGGGTTCGCCACCTCCCAGGTCCGCTCCTCGGCCCAGAGCTGCTGCCACTTCGCCTCGATCGTCTTCGGGTCGTAACCGGCCATCGACTGCGATCTTACGAATGCGCTCGGCCACGGGGCCTGCCGCCGCGCCGGGGCGACCTGCTCAGAACACCGGCGAGAGGGCCTCGAGGATGTGGGGCCAGACGTAGACCTCGGCCGTGGCGGAGACGACCAGAACCGGAATGGCCAGCAGCACGGTGGTGAAGGTGGCCGCCAGCAGCTGGTTCCACTCGCCGCGGCGGCTGGCGATCAACCAGGCCGCGAGTGGCAGGAAGAGGGCGGCCAGCTCGGGGAGGGCGTGCGGGAGGACGCTGAGGATCAGGACCGCGTGGGAGATCTGCAGCTGGGAGGCGATCGTCGAGCCCTGGAAGCCCAGGTAGAGGGCCTGAGTGGATAGCGAGAAGAGGGTGACCGCCGCGACGAAGAGGATTGCGAACTCACCCGCCTTGACGTGAATCCAGCGCCAGAGGCCGGCGCGCTGGGCGGCGGCGATCGGCATCGAGGCGCCGGCGATGAAGCCCGCCACGCACGCCGTCGCGTGCAGGGCCAGCACCAGCGAGTTGCGCCAGAGGATCGGCAGCAGGTCGCCGGGGTCGGCCGTCTCGGTGACTCCCGCCAGGTGGATGGGGGTCAGATCGGGGGTCAGCAACCCTGCCACCACCCAGACCGCCCCCAGCAGTGTCAGCGCAATCGCAACGCTGAGCGCCAGCCAGCCGCGCAAAACGGACCACGGATGCCCGTTCCACGCCTCGAACGTCTCGCGCGTGTCCCGCATTCCATGCGAGAAGACGTGCTCGTTGGCCGCATTCATCGCTCAACCATCGGCAGAGCAGCCCGCCGATTTGAGGAATTGGGCTGCCTGCGAGCCCAGACCTTGTTCAGGGAATCGATGGAGGGCTGGCGATGCTGTGCGGACCCAGTGTTGCAACGGGGCGGCCCCAGCGAGTGATGTGGACCTTCTCGCCTGTCTCGGCGCGGCGGACATACTGCGCGAGTTTCGCGTAGAACTCGTCCATGCCCACCGTCTGCTTGAGGTCTGCGAACCCGTAGCGATCGGGAAAGCTGAGGTCAGCGGTCCCCTTACCGGCGGGAGTGGAGCTGGAGGGACTCGAACCCTCGGCCTCCGCCATGCCATGGCGGCGCTCTTCCAGCTGAGCTACAGCCCCAAGCTCGTAATCGGCGGCGAAGTTTACCGACGCCCTCTGGTTATTCCGCGCTGCTGACGTGCGCAGGTGGACCACATGTCGTCCGGCGACCATCTCGACCGGCAGGAGATAGCAACGATCGAGCTCCTGGCAATAGGCGGCGAGGGCATCGATCTCGTCTTTGCGGTAAGTGCTTCTGATGTAGCCACCGCGGCTAGTCCGCGACCTGCCGACGTGAATGCGAACGACATCGCCGTTGTGGCTGGCCCACTTGCACTGGACGCGCACAATTCGCAAGCCCAGGTCGAACGCAAGGTCGTAGCGCTCGTGCTCTGTCAGCGGTTTGAGAACAGAGAGCCCAAGGGCTGCGGCCTCCTTGGCAATCGCCAACTCGGCGACGTTGCCCTTGCGGTTGGGGTTGTCCCCTGACACGAACATATGTTCGCAGACAAAACACCGCGAGTCAGGATCGCGAGTGAAAGATCCCTGCAGCGAATCCGTGGCAGCCGCGACCCGTGGCGGGCTGGTTCGGCGGGGCTACGCCGCGTGCTGCTCGGGGCCCTGATCCTCGTCGATATCGAGGATCAGGTTGTCGTCGGCCGCGCGGCGAACGCGGAAGTCGAGCGGCGAGCGCTCTTCGAGCTCGCGCAGCAGCTCGACCGGTTCGTTGAGGCGCAGCGAGAGCGTCGCCCGGCCCTCTGAGAACCGCTCCACCGAGATCTCCGAAACACCGAGCTGGCCGACGGCGTCCTCGAACCCGACCAGCTGGGAGAAGTCGTCGAGCGGGCCGATCTCAAGCCTCACCTGGCCCTCGAAGAGCCCATCCGAGTCGGGGCTCGCGTCGCGCAGAACGGGGCCCGGACCATTTCCGTTGCCCGGCGCGGCTTGCATGTCCGCCAGCTCCTGCGCCCTGCGGCTCACCTCGACCGCCTCGCGCAGCGCCTTCATGCGGATTCGCGTGGCCTGGCCACGAGCCTGCGACTGGACCTCCTCCAGCCGCGAGGCGACCGACTCCAGCGAGGCGATGCTGCGGTCGTGGCGCTCCTCCGCCTCCTGCAGCCGCCTGCCCAGGCTGTGGATCACGCGCTCGCGCTCGAGCACCATCCCCGAAAGCGCCGCCAGCTCCTGTTCGGCCCCCGCAGCGGTTTCGGATGCACGGCTCCAGCTTCCCAGCGCGTCCTCGACATCGCGCTCCAACGCCCAGATCCGCGCGTCACGCATTGACAGCGCCGCATCCACATCCTGGCGGCGGTAGCCGAGGAGCGCCCTCTTGAAGCTACCCATAGGCGGCAACCTAAGGGGGGCTTCGGACGGCACTTCCGGTCGACGATCCGCACCCGAACTGATGTTCGCATCGTGCTCTGCACCGGTGTTCGCATCAGGCTCTCAGCCTCAGGTTCAGGCGCTCGCGGCGGAGGACGCCTCGGGTTCCCCCAGCTCGACCTCCAGGCGCGGCGCCTCCCGCCAGAGGTCCTCGAGCTGGTAGCGCTCCCGCGCCTCAGCCGTGAAGATGTGCAGAACCGAGTCGAGATAGTCGACGACGATCCAGCCTGCGCCTCCGTCGCCGTCCACCCCAGCGGGCAGCAGCTCCCGCTCCTGCTTGAGGCGCAGCTTCACCTCCTCGGCTATCGCCTTCGCCTGACGCTCGTTGCGAGCGGTGCAGATCGCCAGGAAGTCCGTGTAGGAAACCAGCTTGCGCATGTCGAGGATGACGATCTCGCTTGCCCCTTTCGAGTCGGCGAGCACCGCCAGTTGCCGTGCCAGCGCCTCTGACGCCGAATCGCTCATGCGTAGATCCCCTTCTCCACGATGAACCGTGCCACAGCCTCCGGCACCAGGTAGCGAAGCGGCCGGCCGGCCGCGGCCCGCTCCCGGACCACAGAGGAGGAGACTCCGAACTCCGGCATCTCCAGCATCGCCGCGCGGTCCTCGGCACCAAGGCTGCGCAGGACCGCCCCGACATCCGCGTCGGAGACACCCGCCCGCCGCGCCACCGCAAGCCGTGCCAGCTCGACCACGCGCTCCGGTTCGCGCCAGCTCTCCAGCCCAATTGCGGCGTCCGCCCCCATCACGAACACCAGCTCCGCGTCGCCCCTCTCGCTCGCAAGCATCTCCAGCGTCTCGCAGGTGTACGACGGCCCGTCACGTTCGACCTCCAGCGTGGAGACGGTGAAGTGCGAATCGTCGGACGCGGCAAGCCTGCTCATCGCCAGCCGCAGCTCCCGGCCCGGATCGTCGGCGATCCGCTTGTGCGGCGCCTCCCCGGTCGGCATCAGCACAACCTCGCTGAGGCCAAGCTGCCACAGCGCCTCCTGGGCGAGCGCCAGGTGGCCGAGATGGGGCGGGTTGAAGGCCGACCCGATGATGCCGATACCGGCCGCCGCTTGGCTACTCACGCAGCTGGCCGTCGCCGTGGACGACGTACTTGTAGGTGGTCAGCTCGCGCAGGCCGATCGGGCCGCGCGCGTGGAGCTTCTGCGTCGAGTTGCCGATCTCCGCCCCCATCCCGAACTCAAAGCCATCCGTGAAGCGGGTCGAGGCGTTCGTATAGACCACGGCCGCGTCGACCCCCTTCGCAAACCGTGCCGCGGCGTCTTCGGATCGCGTGACGATCGCCTCCGAGTGGCGGGTTCCGTGGCGGTTGACGTGATCGATCGCGTCCTGAAGCGAATCGACGACGGCGACCGCCAACTTCAGGTCGAGGTACTCGGTGTCCCAGTCCCGGTCGCCCGCTGCGCCCACCTCGACGCCGCCGGCGTTCGCCCGAGCCCGCTCATCGCCGACCAGCTCGACGCCCGCCCCGTCCAGCTCGGCGAGGGCGCCGGGCAGGAAGTCCGCCGCTACCGCGGCGTCGACCAGCAGCGTCTCCGCCGCGTTGCAGACCCCGGGGCGCTGCACCTTCGCGTTGATGGCGATCCGCCGCGCCATCTCGAGGTCGGCGTCGGCGTGGACGTAGACGTGGCAGTTGCCGGCCGCCGCGTAGATCACCGGCACGGTCGCAACATCCTTCAGTGCCGCCTTCAGCCCTTCGCCGCCGCGCGGGATCAGCAGGTCGACGGTCCCGTCCTGGGTCGCCAGCTCGGCCAGGTCCTCGTGACCGCCCCCGGCGACCAGCATCACCGCGTCCTCGGGCAGGCCGGCCTCGGCGAGCCCCTCGCGGACGATCGCCGCCAGCGCCCCGTTGGAGCGCTCGGCGTGGTGGGAGCCGCGCAGGACGATCGCGTTGCCGCTCTTGATCGTCAGCGCAGCGCAGTCGACCGTCACGTTCGGCCGCGCCTCGTAGACCACGGCGACAACCCCGAGCGGCACCCGCACCTTGCGCAGGTTCAACCCGCTCGCCAGCGTCTTCCGTTCCAGCTCCTCGCCGATCGGATCCTCCAGATCGGCCACCGCCCGCACGCCGTCCGCCATCGCTGAGACTCGCTCCTCGCCCAGCGTCAGCCGGTCACGCAGGGCCGGCGTCAACCCATCCACACGCTCGTCAGCCAGATCGGCGGCGTTCGCCGAGAGCACATCCCCCGTGCGCGCCTCCAGGAGACGAGCCACCGCCTCGAGCGCCGCGTTCTTCGCCTCAGGGGACGCCGCCGCCAGCGCCTGTGCGGCGCGCTTCGCCGCCGCGCACGTTTCCGCCACGGTCTGGGTCGTCGTCGCCATAGCCGCTAAGGGTACTGAGGGGGGTTGGGTGGGCAATCGGCTAGACGAGCACGAACCGATCCCGGTGGATCACCTCGTCGGCCGCGTGTGGCAACAGTTCGCGCACCTCGGCGCTCTTCAGCCCAATCACCCCGAACAGCTCCTTGGCCGAGTAGTCGACGATGCCCTTGCCGATCACGACTCCATCGGCGGCCACCTCAACCGCGTCCCCCACGTCGAAGCTTCCCTCCACGGCGGTGATACCCACTGGGAGCAGGCTGGAGCCGCTGTCGCGCAGGACGCGCGCCGCACCGTCGTCGACGACCAGGCGGCCCCTGGCCGGCTTTGCGTACTTGAGCCAGAGCTTGAAGCTGGACGCCTTGCCGGGCTGGGGCGCGAAGCGGGTGCCAACCGCGGCGCCGTCGGCCGCGCCCGTGAGCGTGCCCGCCTCGGTGCCGTTGCAGATGACGGTGGCGATGCCCGCCTCGCTCGCCATCTCGGCCGCGGCGACCTTGCTGCGCATCCCGCCCGAGCCGAACGCGGAGGTCCGGTCGCCGATCTCCATCCCCTCCAGCTCGGATAGATCGCCCACCTCGGAGACGAGCTCCGCTTCGGCATCGACACGCGGATCGTCGCGATGGAGGCCATCGACGTCGGAGAGCAGGACGAGCAGGCGGGCGTCGAGCAGGATTGCAACCTGGGCCGCCAGGAAATCGTTGTCGCCGAACGTGATCTCGTCTGTCGCGGTGGTGTCGTTCTCGTTGACCACCGGCACCACGCCCCAATCGACCAGTCGCCGCAGGGTCTGGCGGGCGTTTATGTAGTTGCTGCGGGCCGCGATGTCGGCCGCGGTCAGCAGCACCTGGGCAGACCGCGTCCCGCACCTCGCCAGCCGCTGCTCATACGCGCGGAAGAGGTCACCCTGACCGACCGCCGAGGCAGCCTGAAGCTCGTCCATGGCCCGCGGCCGAACCGCCAGTTCCATCAGAAGCATCCCCCGTGCGATGGCCCCCGACGTGACCATGACCACCCGCTCGCCGTCCTGCTCCAGCGTCGCGACCTGCTGGCAGACCGAGTCGAGCACATCCGCGCGCAGCTCACCATCGTCGCCGGCGACGATCGAGGAACCAAGCTTGACGACGAGTGTCATGGGCACACCACTTTATGGACGAGAGACCGGAATGGCCCACCTGAGCCACGCATTCCCGCCAGCCGGGCGCTTGCCTCAAGCTCCCGCCGGCCTCTGCAATCAGGGGTGGAACTCGAACTCATGGTCGCCGACTCGCACGTCGTCGCCCGACTCGAAGC
The DNA here is from genome assembly GCA_963707965.1 of uncultured Solirubrobacterales bacterium. GTDB lineage: Bacteria > Actinomycetota > Thermoleophilia > Solirubrobacterales > 70-9 > VRUE01. The sequence continues at coordinate 462,924 of CAVPRR010000004.1, read as the reverse complement.
CGGCGGCGCGCAGGGCGGCAACGACGCCGATCTCCTGGAGGCGGCTCTCCAAGTGGGCAAGCGCCTCTTCGTTGGTGAGGTCATGGCGCTCGAAGAGCAGCTCGACTCCGCGGCCGACGATCCGGAAGCCGCCGTCCTCCTCGCGCTCAACCGAGTAGCCGCCCTCGCCGACCGGCCGGTAGACGCGGTACTCGGCTTCGAACCCCGCCGCCCCCGCCCCGGATCGCCCGCCATCCCGACCGGACGCGACAGGCTCTTCCGGTAGCTCGGCGAGAATGCGACCGCGCAGGTCCTCGAGGCCGTCGCCGGTCGCCGCTGACACGGCCAGGACGCCCCGCACACCGCTTCCGAGCCGCCGCCGCCAAGTGGAAACCGCCTCCTCCACCTGCTCGGGGGGAAGCAGATCTCGCTTCGAGAGAACGATCAGCTCCGGCAGCCGATCGAGGCCCGCCCCGTACGAGGACAGCTCCTCCCGAACCGCCTCATAGTTGGCCGCCGGCTCACCGTCCAGCGGCGCCAGATCGACCAGGTGGATGAGCATTGCGCAGCGCTCGGTATGGGCGAGGAACTCGTGGCCGAGCCCAGCGCCTTCCGCCGCCCCCTCGATCAAGCCTGGGATATCGGCCAGCACCACCTGTCGGTCGTCCCCCTCGAGCGTCCCCAACACCGGCGACACCGTCGTGAACGGGTAGTCGGCGACCTTGGGATCGGCCCGCGTCAGACGTGCCAGCAGCGATGACTTGCCGGCGTTGGGTAAACCGATCAGCCCGGCGTCGGCCAGCAGCTTCAGCCGCACCTCGATCCAGCCGGCCTCCCCCGCCGTCCCCTTCTCGGCAAAGCGCGGTGCCTGCCGTGTCGATGTCGTGAAGCGCTTATTTCCGTGGCCGCCGCGCCCTCCATGAGCAACGATCGCCCGCTGATCGGCCTCGACGAGGTCAACCCGGCTGCCGTCCACCGCCTCCGCCTGGGTGCCGGGCGGCACCGGGATCAGCCGATCCTCCCCCCTCGCACCATGGCGGTTGGAGCCTTCTCCATGCCTTCCGCGACCGGCCCTGAGGTGCCTGTTGCCGCGCAGCGCGCCAAGGTCCCTCCTCGACGCATCGCAGACCAGCACGACGTCTCCCCCATGCCCACCATCGCCGCCGTCGGGGCCGCCGCGCGGCACGTGCGCCTCCCGCCGGAAGCTCACGCAGCCATTGCCGCCGGCCCCACCCTCAACCCAGATCTTCGCCCTGTCATCCATGGGAGGAAGAGGGTAGTGCGGCCGCGGCCCCAGCTGGGGCCGGACTCGCCAATTCTGACTCGGGACTAGGAGTCCTGAAGAACGCGGATCGTCCGACCCTTTCGGGACGGCCTGAAGTCGACGATCCCCGCCCGCGTTGCGAAGATCGTGTGGTCGCGGCCGAGGCCGGTGCCATCGCCGGGACGGAAACGGGTGCCGCGCTGACGGACGATGATCTCGCCGCCGGTGACCTTCTGGCCCGCAAAGACCTTGACCCCGAGCATCTTCGGGTTGGAGTCCCGGCCGTTGCGGCTCGAGCCGAGTCCTTTCTTATGAGCCATCGTCAGCTTTCTTCCTGGAAGCGGGTTTCTTCGCAGCGGCCTTTTTAGCAGCCGGTTTGGCTTTTGGCTTCGCCTTGGCCTCCGTCGCCGCTTTCCCTGCCTCGGTCTTCTTGGCCGGGGCCTTCTTTGCAGCGGCCTCCTTCGCCGGTTTGGCCTTGGCCGGTTTGCCCGCCTCGGCCGGTTTGGCCGCCTCGGCCGGCTTGGCCGCCTCGGCCAGCTTGGCCTCAGCCGGCTTCTTCGCGGCGGCCCTCTCCTCCTTCGGCTCCGCTGCCGGCGCAGCCGCCTTGCGGGCGGCCAGCATCTTCAGCTCGGTCACCTCAAGCCTGGTCAGCTCCGAGCGGTGGCCGGCCCGGCGCCGGTAGCCCTTCTTCGGCTTGTATTTGAAGACCTTGATCTTCGGGCCGCGCAGGTGCTCGGACACGGTCGCCTCGACCTTCACCTTCTCAAGCTCCCTCGGTGCCGCGACGATCTCCTTGTCCCTGAACATCACGGGACGCAGGGAAACCTTGTCGCCCTGCTGGGCGCTGAGCCGATCGACGAGAAGCGAGGTGCCCTTCTCGACCTTGTATTGCTTGCCACCGCTCTCTATGACTGCGTAAGTGCTCATTCCGGCTGCCTGAGTGCTCATTCGTCCCTAGTTGGAGCGCGACCGACCCTGACCACCCCTGCGGCCATGACGGCGACTGCGCGAGTCGGCGGATTCTAGAGCGTCAGGCTGGGCGGCGTCCCCGTCGCCTCCACCGGCGTCGCCGCCGTTGGCAGCGTCGCCCGCGTCGACGCCGTCTCCAGCCTTGGCGCCATTGCCCGCGTCAGGGCCGTCGCCAGCGTCGCCGCCCGGCAGCGACGCGGTCGCGGCGGCTCGCTCCACCCGCTCGATCCGCACCAGCTTCCGCTTCCCCACGAAGGGGCCGCCGCCCGTGATGCTGACGATGTAGGAGTCGATGCGAGCGACCGCGTCGTCGGCGTTGTACATGTGCGGCTCCTCGATACTGACCAGCACCTCCTCGCCGACCTTGAACGGAAGCGCTCGCTCCTTGATCTCCTCGCGGTTGCCGGATTCGATCAGCTCGAACGTGTCGATCGCGAGTGCTTCGCCACCCTCGAAATGGAACTCCTTCCCGGTTTCGGCCTCCAGCTCGGAGAGGCCGCTGTCGGGCTCGATCAGCTCCGCTGCGACCTTCGGATTGACCCGCAGCAGGAACGCCTCGGCATCGTTCGCGGTGAGCTCGCGCATCTTCCGCAGCCCCTCCAGCGCCACCGTCTCAGCGGAGAGGACAACGCCCTCCCCGCTGCAGGTCGGGCAGGGCGCCGTGAGGATCTCCCGCACGCCGTCGGTGATGTTCTGGCGGGTCATCTCGACCAACCCCAGGGGCGAAACCTCGACGACATAGCTCTTCGACTTGTCGGCGTCCAGCGCTTTGCGCATCGTCTTCAGCACTTTGTCCCGGTTCTTCGCGCGGGCCATGTCGATGAAGTCGATGACGATGATGCCGCCGATGTCGCGCAGGCGCAGCTGCCGCACCACCTCCTCGGCCGCCTCGGTGTTGACGCGCGTGATCGTCTCCTCCAGGCCGCCTTTGCCACGACCGGTGAAGCTGCCGCTGTTGACGTCAATCACGGTCAGTGCCTCGGCGTAGTCGATGATCAGGTAGCCGCCCGACGGCAGGTCGACCCGCCGATCCAGGGTCGATTCGATCTCCTTGTCGATGCCCCATTTCTCGAGCAGCGGCTTCTTGCCCCTGTAGAGCTCCACCTTCTCGACCAGCTCCGGCGCGGTGCGCTGGAAGAACCCGGTGACCCGATCGAGCTCCTTGCGCGAGTCGATCACCGCCTTCTCGAAGTCGATCAGGAAGACGTCGCGCAGGACCCGGACCGGCAGGTCGGCCTCCTGAAAGACGAGCCCCGGGGCCCCTGTCTGCTCGATGCGGCGCTCCAGCACCTCGTTGAGCCTGTGCAGGTAGCCGATCTCGCGCACGAAGTCCGATTTCCGGGCGCCGTGGGCGGCGGTCCGGACGATCAGGCCGCCGGGGCCTTCGTAGGTGCGGTCCACCATCTTGCGCAGCCGGTCGCGCTCGGAGTCCGAGAGCCGACGGCTGACGCCCACGCCGCTCCCCTGCGGTGCATAGACGAGGTAGCGGCCGGCGATGGAGATGTTCATCGAGAGCCGCGCGCCCTTCGACTTCAGCGGGTCCTTGACGACCTGCACCACGATCTCCTGCCCCGATTTGATCAGCTCGCTGATCCGGCGGCCGCTGCCGCGGCCCCGCCTTGGCGCCTGTTCGCCGTTCGGCAGGACGATCTCGTCGACATGCAGGAACCCGTTGCGCTCGAGGCCGATGTCGACAAAGGCAGCCTCCATTCCGGGAAGGACGTTGTCGACCTTCCCCTTGTAGATATTTCCGACGATCGAGCGACGGCCTCGGCGCTCTATGTAGAGCTCCGCGACGGTGCGTTTGCCGCCTTTCGTCTTGGTCTCGAGCACGGCCACACGGGTCTCGCCGCGATCGGCCGCTACCAGAATTGTTTTTTTCATCTATTCAGCTCAGTTCAGTAGGTACGCATGGCCCGGCTCGTTCGAGCTCACCAGGCGAACCTGCCCTTCTGGCTGAGTCGCGCTTGCATGTGGATGCTCTGAAGCACTCCCACCGCGAGGAACGTCGCGAGCACGGAGGACCCTCCGTAGCTCAGCAGCGGTAGGGGAATCCCGGTGATCGGCATGACCCCGAGGTTCATACCCACGTTGACGAAGACCTGGAAGAGCAGCATGGCTGCGATTCCGCCTGCGACAAGGGTCCCATATGAGTTCTTCGAGAGCGTCACAATCCGCAGCGCCCGCCAGAAGAGCAGGGCGTAGAGGGATAGGACGAACGCGGCCCCCATGAATCCATAGCGCTCACCGATCACCGCAAAGATGAAGTCGGTGTGCCGCTCGGGGACAAAGTCGAGCCGCGTTTGAGTGGCCCGATCGCCACGCCCGGTTGTCTTTCCGGAGCCGATGGCGATCCCGGCCTGGTTCTGCTGGTAGCCCGCGTCGCTGGGGTCCTCGCTCGGGTGCAGGAAGGAGGTGAGCCTTTCTTCCTGGTAGCCCTTCAAGACCGGTGTCCCAACTGCGGGAGCGACCGCGAGAACAATTGCCACGACAGCGACGAGGGCTGCGCCGATCACCGCGAAGTGCGTCCAGCGGACGCCCCCCACGTACATCACGGCGAGGGTGATGGCCCCGTACACCAGGGAGGTGCCGAGGTCTGGCTGCAGGAATACGAGTGCAGCGGGGGCAAAGCCCAGACACAGGTAGCGCACCGTGCGCTGCCGTGCCGAGCCTCGCCGTGCGCCATCGATGACAAAGCCGGCAAGCGCAAGCGCAAGCAGGAGCTTGCCGAGCTCCGATGGCTGGAAGCTGAAGAACGGGAGTTCGAAGGCGCGGCGCGATCCGCGCGCCGCGACACCGAAAACGAAGACGAGCGACACGCTCGCGCAGAGGAAGGTGTAGAGGCCGACCCGCAGCTCGCGGAAGCGCGAGTAGTCGACGCGGGCAAGCAGGTACATACCGGCGAGGCCGAGGATCGCGTAGGTGACCTGGCGGTCGACGAAGTAGTGGGCGTTGCCGGGCACGTCGTGCAGAGTCGCCTGGCTGAGGGTGAACACGCCGAAGGCCGCCAGGGCGACCGCGGAGATGCTGAGCGCCGGGTCCATGTAGGGCAGGCCAAGGCGCTCGGCAATCCCCGGCCGCACCGCAAACGGCTCGGGATGCGCCCGGCGGGTGCGAGTCGCGTACATCATCCCGGGCTGCCGCCGTTCGGACCGGCAGAACCGAAGCTCTTCCTGCCGAAATAGGCCTCCAGAATTTCCTTTGCGGCGGGCGCTGCGGATTCGGCCCCAAAGCCTCCTTGCTCGATCGTCACCGCCGTCACGATACGGGGATTCGGGTACGGAGCGAGGACGATGTACCACGACTGGTCGAGGTTGGGCGGCCGCTGCGCGGTCCCTGTCTTACCCGCCACCGGCACCGGAAACCCGCTGAACACCGCGTAGGAGGTTCCTTCCGATGCCTGCGCCGCGTCATGCAGGCCTTCCAGGATCGCCGCCCGGTAGCCGCTGTCGACGTGGACGTGGCGACGTGGCTTCGGCGCGAATTCCCGCAGCACCCGGCCGGCGGCGTCGTCGATCTGCAGACCGACGTGCGGAGTGACCACGGTGCCCCCGTTGGCGACGGTCGCGTAGGCGATCGCCATCTGCAGCGGGTTGGTCTGCAGGTCGCCCTGGCCCGTCGCCAGCTGGATGTTGTCGCCCGAGGACCACGGCCGGTCGGTTTCGCCCCGCCTGTAGAGCCTGTTGCGCCAGCGCTGGCTGGGCAGCAGGCCTTCGGCGGCACCGGGCAGGTCAAGACCGGTCGGCCGTCCGATCCCGAGCAGGTGGGCCCAGTGCTGCAGGGCGCCGGTGTCCCACATCCTCAGGCCGAGCGTGTAGAAGAACACGTCGGATGAGACCTGCAGGGCACGAACGAGCGACAGCGTGCCGTAAGAGGCGCCGCCGGCGTTCTGGAATGGCTGGCCCCCGACGGTTATCGAGCCGCCATCGTAGATCGGGGTGCCCGTTGTGATCACACCGGTATTCAGCGCCGCCATCGCGGTGATCAGCTTGAAGGTCGAGCCCGTGGGGTAGAGACCGGCGATCGCACGGTCCGTCAGCGGTGCCAGGACCGGGTCCCGGTAGAGCGCATCGACCTGGCTCTGGGTCAGGGGTTTGGTGAACACGGTGGGGTCGAAGGTCGGGAAGGACCCGAGCCCGAGGATTTCCCCGTTGTGCACGTTCATCGTCACGAAACCGCCGGGCAGGCCTCGGAGGGCAAGCGCCGATTCCCCGGCCGCCTGCACGCCGGAGTCGATCGAGAGCCTCAGGTCGTTGCCCGGGACCGGCGGTTGGGAGACCAGCCGCCCACGCCGCGTCGGCTGCCCGAACGCATCGACCTGAATGCGGGTGACCCCCGGCCGGCCCCGCAGGAAGCCGTCATAGGTGTCCTCGACCCCGTCCTGGCCGATCTCGTCGCCGGGCTCCAGCCCGCGGTAGCGGCGCTCCTTCAGCTGGTCTTCGCTGACCTCGCCGACGTTGCCGAGAATGTGGGCCGCGAGGGCGCCCTGCGGGTAGCGGCGGACGAACACACGCTGCACCTCGACCCCCGGGAATCGCTTCTGGTTCTCCTGCAGGTAGTACACGAGGTAGTGACCGACGTCGCGACGCAGCGTCACGGGCGCACTCGGGGCCAGTTTCAGCTGTTCGTGCATGAGCCGGCGGACCCTCCGCAGCGAGCTGTGGGTCAGGGCGGCCAGCTGCCCCAGCTCGGCGCGCCGCCTGTCCAGGCCCTCCGGCAGCTTGCGCGGATTGATCTGCAGCGCCAGGCTGGTGCGGTTGTCCACCAGGACCTTTCCGCTGCGGTCGAGGATCGTGCCGCGCGGAGCGCTCACTCGGAATTCCCGGGTGCGATTGTTGTTCGCCTCGGCCAGGTACCGATCGCCGTTCAGAACCTGCAGGAACCAGAGGCGAAAGAAGAGGACGCCGAAGATGGCCAGCGCCAGGCCGCCGAAGACCGCTATCCGCAGCGCCAGCCCGTTGCTCATCTGGGGGCCACGTTCGTCGGAGCGAAGGTACACCGCCCTAGGCTCCCAGCACTGTCGGCTGCCTGCGGCGACTCACCCTCGGCTCCTCGACCAGCGCCGGACGCAGAATCCGCCGAACCACGACGTAGATGGGCCAACCGAGGAAGAAGGCAAAGATGGCCTTCAGCAGGATGTCGCGGACGACCAGCACGCTGACCGGCGCCTCCACGCCCAGGGTCAGCTGCAGCACCGCAAAGCTCAGTTCCGCAAACAGGGTCAGGCCCATGCAGAGAAGCGGGACAACCAGAGAGCTGTGGATCTCGAACCGCTCGCGAAAGAGGCCGGCGAGATAGCCCGTGGTGAGCAGAACGAGGGAGGACGCGCCAAGCGCTCCGACAAGCAGGCAATCGACCAGAAGGCCGATCGAGAAGCCCGTCACGGCGCCGGTCATGGTGCCTCCGAGCACTCCGAGGCAGATCACCAGAGCCGGCAGCACGTTGGGACTGGTGTGGAAGAGCTCGATCCGCGAGAAGAAGGAGAGCTGAAGCAGCACACCGAGGATGGTGATGACGGCCATGCGGAGAAAGATCTTCGGGGTGACGATCATCCGCGCGAACCGCCCGTGAGGACCTGCACGAGGTCGAGGTTGGCGAGGTCCGCGTAGGGTCGCAGGTGGACCTGCTGGCTCGCCTCCTGCTCGACGATCGAAGCCTGGGTGACCTCGCCAACCGGGAGCCCGGGCGGAAACAGCGACGCGATGCCCTCCGCGCGCCAGCCGGCCGTGACCACGGCCTGGCCCTGGTGAACGTTCCTGGTCGAGTTGATGAAGTCGAGGATCAGGTCCTGCGGGTTGCCGACGTCGGGCCGGATCTCGCCCTGAACGCCACCGGGGAGGACCTTCCCCGAAACGCCGCTCGCATGGTTGGTCACCAGCATCACCTGGGACGAGCCTGCCTGCACGGCTGCGATCCGCCCGACGAGGCCGTCCCCGCTCATAACCGGGTCGTCCACGCGCACGCCGTCACCGCTGCCCAGGTCGATCGTCACCGACGCGTGCCAAACCGTCGGCGAGCGGGCGATCACCCGGCCGGTCACCGCCTCATAGGCGGAGGACGCAAGGGCGGGACCACGGTCCAATTCGACCAGCTTGCGCAGCTGGGCATTCTCCTGCAGCGCCTCCTGGCCGGCGACCGCCTGGGTTCGGGCCTTCGCCAGCTCGGACTTGAGCTCGCTGTTTTCGCCCCGTGCTTCAAACGTCTTGTCGAACCAGCCGACCAGGTCGCGGGCGGGCTTCAGCGCCCGGTCGGCAACCTCCTGCAGCGGGCTGAAGATCGTGCTGACACCCCGCTGCAGGCCGCTCGAGCCGGACCCATAGGTGACCGTCAGCAGCAGGAAGGAGCCGATTACCAGGAGCGTTAGGACCGCCCTACGGCGGCGTACTTGCTTGCGGTACACGTTGGCTGCCTAAGTTTGGGGCTTGACCTGAGCGGCGGCTAAGCAACGCGCGTCGCTCCCGAGTTCATCTTGCTGGCGCGGTGGATCGCCTCGAACTCCTCGAGCGAGATGCCGGAGCCGACCGCCACGCATGTCAGCGGTGACTCTGCCAGCTGGCACGGCATCTGGCACTCGTCGCGAAGGCGCTGTTCGAGTCCTTGCAGAAGAGCGCCGCCTCCGGCAAGCGTGATCCCCCTGTCCATGATGTCGCCGGCCAGCTCCGGCGGCGTGCGGTCGAGGGTGTCCTTGACCGCCTCAACGATGTGGCTGATCGGTTCGTCGAGAGCCTCACGCACCTCCGCGGAGCCGAGCGTGATGGTTTTCGGCAGGCCGGAAACGAGATCGCGTCCGCGAATCTCCACCTCCACCTCCTCGGGCAGTGGCGAGGCAGAGCCAGCCTCGAGCTTCACCTCCTCGGCCGTCTGGGTGCCGATCGCCAGCTTGTACGCGTGCTTGCAGTGGTTGACGATCGCCTCGTCCATCTCGTCCCCGCCAACCCTGATCGACTGCGAGACGACGATCCCCCCAAGCGAGATCACCGCCACCTCCGTGGTGCCACCGCCGACATCCACGATCAGGGAGCCCGTCGGCTCGGCCACCGGAAGGCCGGCCCCGATCGCGGCCGCCATCGGCTCCTCGATCAGGTACGCCTTGCGGGCACCCGCCGACAGGCACGCCTCCTCGACCGCGCGCTTCTCAACTCCGGTGACGCCGGATGGAACGCAGACCACCACGCGCGGATGGGCGAAGCGGTTGGAGTGCACCTGCTTTATGAAGTGGCGCAGCATCTGCTCGGTGACGTCGAAGTCGGCGATGACACCGTCCTTGAGCGGGCGGATGGCGGTGATGGTTCCCGGTGTTCGTCCCAGCATCCGCTTCGCTTCGACACCGACGGCATGCACCTGGCCGCTGCGAGAATCGATCGCAACCACGGACGGCTCGGAGAGCACTATGCCGCGGCCACGCACGTAGACGAGCGTGTTGGCGGTGCCGAGATCCACCGCCATGTCGCGGCCGCCGAGTCCTGTTAGGTAGCTGAGAATGCCCATTTTTTCGGGTGATTCGCTGCGAATCATCCCAAATGCGGGAATTGCACCAGACTGAAGCCTCGGGACTCTAGACTTGCTGGACTGCCCCGGAGTGGCTCCAGGGCAGTCCCGGTGTTCTATGCCTGGGAGGTATGTGCTCTGCAATCCGGATCGGATCCATCCAATTCCGGGACCACAAGGTCAACGCTCGAGTCGTTCCTCGACTTGGTGCCCGACGCGATCGTGGCGATCAACCGGGACAGCCAGATCGTCCTGGCCAACAGCCAGGTCGAGTCGCTCCTCGGCTACACGCGGTGCGAGCTGACCGGCAGGAACATCGAGGTGCTCATGCCGCAGCAATTCCGGGAGCTGCACGCACAGCACCAGAGCGACTACTTCCGCCGGCCGCGCGCCCGGCCGATGGGCACCGCGATCGATCTCTTCGCCCTCCACAAGGACGGCACCGAGCTCCCCGTCGACATCAGCCTCTCAACCGTGGAGCTCGAAGGGGAGACAATCGCCACCGCCGCGATCCGTGACATCAGCGAACGCCGCGAGAACGAGCGCGAAAAGGCGCTGAGGAAACAGCTCGACCGTGCGCGCCGGCTCGAGAGCATCGGCCAGCTCGCCGGTGGAATCGCCCACGACTTCAACAACACGCTGGGCGTGATCATGAACTACGCGGAGTTCGTTGCGGGCGAGGTCGACCCCGACTCCCGCGCGCACCAGGACGTCGAAGAGATCCGCCGCGCCGCCGAACGCGCTGCGGCGCTGACGCACCAGCTGCTGATCTTCAGCCGGCGAGGGGTCGCCAAGACGCAAGTGCTGTACCTGCGCGACGCCATCGCCGAGATCGAGAACCTGCTGCGGCGGGCGCTGGGAGAGCGCGTTGAGCTCAAGGTCAGCTTCAGCGACGACCTCTGGGCGATCGAAGCGGACCCGGGCCAGATCGAGCAGGTGCTCGTCAACCTCGCGGTCAACGCCCGCGACGCGATGCCCAACGGCGGCCGCCTGCTGATCGAGGCCGAGAACGTAGAGCTCGACGACGAGTACGCCAGCATGCATCCGAAAACCCCCATCGGCCGCTACGTTCGCCTCAGGGTGAGCGACACCGGCGTGGGAATGAGCGCGGAGACGATCGACCAGGCCTTCGAACCGTTCTACACGACAAAGAGCGACGGAACCGGCCTGGGGCTGGCGACGGTCTACGGGATCATCACCGGAGCGGGTGGGCGAGTCGACGTCTACTCGGAGCCGCAGGTCGGCACCACGATGAAGATCCACCTACCCGCCGTGGCGGCGAAACCCCCCGATGCCGAGCCCGGTTCGCGAGTTCCCCCATCCGGGCGCGGCGAGGTGGTCCTGGTCGTCGAGGACGAGCCACGGGTGAGAGAGGTGGCGGAGCGCATCCTCTCCAACGCTGGCTACGCAATCGTCGGGACGATGCAGCCGTCGGAGGCGCTTGAGATCTGCGGCCGCAAGGACTATCGGATTGACCTGATGCTGACCGACGTGATCATGCCCGAGATGCTGGGCACCGAGCTGGTGGAAAAGGCCCGCCTGATCCGTCCCGACCTGCCCGTCATATACATCTCGGGCTACAGTCACGAGGTCCTGGCGCCGGAGGCGCTGGAGGCGGATTCCAACAGCACCTTCATCGAGAAGCCGTTCAACGCTCAGGTCCTGCTGGAGACGGTTCGCAACCTGCTGGACGGGGACCACGGGGATCACCAGGAGTGAGGCGAGCAAGCCCCCCAACCGCGTCCCCCCGAACGACCCCCCGCATCCTGACGACCGACGATCGCCCCGAGGTCCTTCGGGTGGTCGATCGTGCGCTCGGCGAGCGGTACCAGTGCGAGTTCGTAACCAGTGTCGCCGAGGCCCGCAAGAAGCTTGCGGAGGCGGCGTTCGAGCTTGCCCTATGCGACATCCAGATGCCCGGTGAGTCCGGCCTTGTCCTGGTCGAAGAGATCGCCAGGGAGTATCCCGACACAGGGATTGTCCTCGTCACCGGCATCGACGACCCGGAGATGGCCGAGCAGGCCTTCCGCCTCGGCGCCCAGGGCTACCTGGTCAAGCCGTTCTGGCCGGGGCAGCTGCGGATCACCGTCGCGAACTCACTGCGCCAGCGCGACTTCGAACTCGCCGAACGCCATCGCCATGCGATGCTCCTGGGCAGCGCCGAGGACCGGGCCGAGGCGCTTCGCAGCGAGCTGATCGAGGCGCAGCGGAGGGCAATCGAGGATCTTCGGGCGACGCGCCAGGAGACGGTGGAGCGCCTGGCAAGGGCGATCGAGATACACGATGCGGAGACCGGCCGTCACGTCAACCGGATGTCCGCCATCGCCGCCTTCCTCGGCAGCGAGCTGGACATCGACCAGGATCGGGTGCTGCTGCTGAGGGCCGCAGCGCCGCTGCACGACATCGGCAAGATCGGCATACCGGACGGGATCCTCCACAAGGAGGGGCCGCTCACCCCTGGGGAGCGCACAGAGATGGAGCGGCACACGACGATCGGCCACGAGATCCTCGCGGGCTCGGAGAGCGACCTGCTGCGCATGGGAGCGACAATCGCCCTCACTCATCACGAGCGCTTCGATGGCAGTGGCTACCCGCGTGGCCTGGCCAGGGGAGACATCCCATTCGAGGGCCGGATCGTCGCGGTTGCGGATGTCTTCGACGCGCTGCTCAGCAACCGCTTCTACCGGCCGGCGTTCACGGTCGAGGAGACGACGAGGATGATCGAAGAGGGCAGCGGCACCCACTTCGACCCGGACGTGGCCGGAATCCTTCTCCGCAACCTGGCGGCGGTCCTCGCGCTGCGGGGCTGACCCCACCGGCGAGCCCCGCCACGTCGCGGGTCAGCCGTCTCCGAACAGCTCCGGCACCAGGTCCGCGAGCAGCCCCACGGGCAGGCCGACGACATTCGACACGCTCCCCTCGATCCGGTCGACCAGCGTCGAGCCGAGCGTCTGGATCGCGTATCCGCCCGACCGTCCACGCCACTCTCCGAATCGCACGTAGCGCCTCTTGTCTGCCTCGTCCAGCCTCTTGAAGACGACGGCGGTTCGTTCCAAGCCGCTCCGCTCCTCCCCATCGGCAAGCACGGCCAGTCCGCCCAGCACGTGATGCGCCCGGCCCGAGAGCAGATCCAGGTACCGCCGCGCCTCCCGCTCGTCCTCGGGCTTGCCCAGCGCCCTCCCGTCGATGACGACATCCGTGTCACACGCGATCACGAGGCGCCCGGGGCCTGCCGTGGCGGCAGCCGCATGTGCCTTGAGCCGCGCGTTCTCCAGCACCTCGACCTCGGGGTCCCCGCCGATCAGCTCCTCCACGCCGGGCACCACGACGTCGAACTCGATCCCGAGCTTCCGCAGAATCTCACTTCTCTGCGGCGACCCAGATGCCAGGGTTACCCGCAAGTCAGCGGAGCTCGGGGAACCAGATGCCGATCTCGCGCTCGGCCGACTCGCCGGAGTCCGACCCGTGGACCATGTTGAAGGTGACCTCGAGGGCGTAGTCGCCTCGGATCGAGCCCGGCGCGGCCTCCAAGGGGTTGGTCGCACCGATCACCTGGCGGGCGGCGGTTACGGCCTCGTGCCCCTCGAAAACCATCGCCACCAGCATGCCGCCGGTGATGAAGGAGACCAGCTCGCCGAAGAAGGGCTTCTCCGTGTGCTCGGCGTAGTGCTCGCGGGCTATCTCCTCGCCGGCGACCATCGTCTTCAGGGCTGCTATCCGAAGCCCCTTGCGCTCGAACCGGGCGATCACCTCGCCGCTGAGGGCACGCTCGAATGCGTCAGGCTTGACGAGGATCAGGGTCCGGCTCACGGCTGGGGCTCCTTTGCGGTTGTCTCGGGCTCGAGGGCTCGTTGGGGGGGCTGCCGCGAGCGGGGTCCTTCCCAGCGGCGGGCACGGCTGCATTCTTGCGGGGTGGCTGGCGCTTCGACGCCGCCCTCTCCTCGCGCCGCGCGGGCCGATCCTCACGGGACGGCTTGCGGCCCTCTGCAGGGCGTTCTCGCCGCCGCTCCTGCCCCGGAAGCGCCTTCGTGCAGTAGGGACAGAGAGCCCAGCGCGGATCGACCGGTTTGCTGCAGCTGGGGCAGGGGTCCTTGAGGTGACGCTGACACCTGGGACAGCGCAGGTACGTCCTCTCAGTCGGGAACCCGCAGCCAGGGCAGGAGAGCTCCTTGAGCTGGTGCACGCGCAGTTCCGCGGCCTTGATCTCCAACGCCCGTTCGCGCGCGTCCTCGAGGAGTTCCGGCGGGCGCACGATCGCGTAGATGGCGGTGCCGACGTAGGGAATGAACGAACCGATGGTCGCGCAGCCGACGAGGAACGGGTCCGAGATTCGGCGCTTGGCGTCGAGATACGTGTAGACGATCAGAGCCAGCCACACCACGACGAGCATGAGAACGAGAAGGTTGACGGCCAGGTTGAGGCCATTGTTGCTGATGCCGAAGATCGCTGTAGCCATCGATTGAGGACCCGCCGTAGGGCAGCGGTGAGTCTACTTCGCCGCCTGCCCCGCGAACCCTGTCGGGCGCCTGGGTTGCCCGGGCGCTCGCGCCCGCCCCGTGACGCGAGGGGTCAGATATGCACCCATTCCGACGGCTTTCATAGGAACACCCGCCCGAACAGGTAGCCGAGGCCGAAGAAGACGAGGATCACCGCAGCGACGACCGCCGCAACCAGCGCCATCATCGAGAGCAGTTCAGATCCGGTGCCGCGACCCACGGCTCAATCCTCGCACAGCCCGATGGCCGCGCGGGCGGGAGCGAGGACGTAGTGCGATCCGCTGACCAGGAGGATGCCCGGTGCCGCAGCGGCGATTTCCCGGCCTCGCCCGAGCGCGGCGGCAAAGTCCGGCTCGGCCTCGGCCGCCAGGCCAGCCGACTCGCAGGCGCGCGCCAGCTCGCCGGCGGGATGCGAGGCGGCTCCGGGGCGGCCGCGGGCCTGGAGAGTCCCGACGGGAAGCTCGGTGCAGACGGCCCGGTCGAGCACCGGTGCCAGAGCCCCGATGGTCGCGGCGGCGTCCTTGTCCCGGAGCATCGCCAGGCAGGCGACGATGGGCCGCCCGGAGGCGATCTCCGGCAACGACTCGGCGAGCGCCGCCGCACCCTCCGCGTTGTGAGCGGCGTCGACAAAGATCGGAGGGTCCTCGGCAAGGAGCTCGAGGCGACCGGGAATGGTGATGCTGGCGCCCACCTCGGCGACGCGATCTGGTTCCAGCTCACCGAGGAACGCCTCGGCGGCCGCCACCGCCAGGGCGAAGTTCCACCGCTGGAAGCGGCCCGCGGGATGCAGCTGCACGAGCGGGCCCGGATCCTCGGGCGCGACAACCAGCGTCGCGCCCTTTTCGCGGGCGGCCCGCTCGGCCAGGGCCGCAACCTGCGGGCTGACCCGCCCCAGCACGAGCGTCGACTGATCGCGCAGCACCGCCAGCTTCTCGGCGGCGATCTTCTCCTCGGTGTCGCCGAGCCAATCGGTGTGGTCAAGGCCCACCGACGTGAGCACCGTGACCCGCGACGGGATCGTGTTGGTCGCATCGAGTCTCCCCCCCAGCCCCGCCTCGACCACGGCCACCTGCACGCGGGCCGAGGCCAGCGCCACGAAGGCGGCGGCGGTCGCGAGCTCGAACTGGGTGACCGCCTCACCGTCCTCCAGGCTTCGGTTGACGATGTCCGCCGCCTCGGCCGTGCGCTCCACAGCGTCGGCGAATCTGGCCGGGTCTATCTCCTCGCCGTGAATCAGCACCCGCTGCGCCCAGCGCGAGGAGTGCGGCGAAACGCAGGCACCGGCGCCGAGCCCGTGCGCCCCGAGCAGCGCCGCGGTCATCCGCGTCACCGAGGACTTGCCGTTGGTCCCGACGACGTGGATCGACGCGAAGCGGTGCTGGGGCATGCCCAGCAACGTGCTCAGCCGGTGCATCCGCTCCAGCCCCAGCTTCCAACCGATCGGCTCGAGCGAGTCGAGGTAGGCCTGGGGGTCCCTGACGGCTATTCCGACAGCTCCTCCAGCTCGGCGCGGTAGCGCTCCACCTTCTCGCGCTCCTCCTCGACGACCTCGGCGGGCGCCCTGGCGACGAACTTCTCGTTTGCGAGCTTGCCCTCGGCGCGGGCCACCTCGGCGCGCAGCTCCTGGCGACGTGCCTCGAGCCGCGCCCGAACCGCGCCAGGATCCATCTCGCTCGAAGCGACCACCCTGATCGGGCCGATGGTTGCGACCTCACCGTCGGACCGGGGGCGATCGCCGTCGAGGTCAGACTCCCGCTCCCCCGACCCTGCCGCGGACTCGGGCCCTCGAATGCTGAACCGCGCGAGCCTCCCGACGAACTCCTGCGGCAGGTCTCCGTCGACCACGCCGGAGAGCTCGCTCTTGGCGGGAACGTCGACGAGGTCCCGCCAGGCGCGCAGCCGGCGCGTCAGGTCGATCCCGACCTGCATTTCTGCCTCCGCCTCGGCGTCTACCAGAGCCTCCTCGGCCTCCGGGAACCGGTGAACGGCCAGGTGACCCCGCCCGGCGGGGTGGTAGGACCAGATCTCCTCTGTCACGAAGGGCATGACCGGGTGCAGCAGGCATAGAACGCGCTCCAGCACCCAGAGCAGCGTCGCGGACACCTCCTCCTCGCCTTCGTAGAGCCGCGGCTTGACGATCTCCAGATACCAGTCGCACAGCTCGGACCAGAAGAAGGCGTAGAGGTCCTGGACCGCGTGGGCGAAGTCGTACTCCTCCAGTTTCGCCGTCACCGAGGCGATTGTCGCCTCCAGCCGCGAGAGGATCCAGCGATCCTCGATCCGAATCGGCTCGGGCCTCGATTGATCTTGCTGGCCTTCGCAATTCAGCAAGATGAGCCGCCCGGCGTTCCACAACTTGTTTGCCAGGTCGCGGCCCTGCTGAACCTTGGCGTCGGAGTAGCGCACGTCCTGGGTCGAGGACATCGCCAGCAGCCCGAAGCGCAACGCGTCGGCCCCATGCTCGTCGATTTCCTCCAGGGGGTCGATCCCCGTGCCCAGGCTCTTCGACATCCGCCGCCCGTCGCGGGCCTGGATCACCGAGTGGACGTAGACGTCGCGGAAGGGGACCTCGCCGGTGAACTCGAGGCCCGCCATGATCATCCGCGCCACCCAGAGAAAGAGGATGTCCCTGGCCGTGGTGAGGAAATCGGTCGGGTAGAAGGCGCGAAGCTCGGGTGTCTCATCCGGCCAGCCAAGCGTCGCGAAGGGCCAGAGCGCCGAGCTGAACCAGGTGTCGAGCACGTCGGGGTCCTGCCGGATCTCGTCCTCGCAGGCGCCGCAGCGCTCGGGGGGCTCCTCCGCCACCCAGGTCTCCTCGCAGGCATCGCAGTACCAGACGGGGATCCGGTGCCCCCACCAGAGCTGGCGCGAGATGCACCAGGGCCGGATCTCCCGCATCCATTCCAGGTAGACGCGCTTCCACTGCGGCGGGGTTATCCGCACCTCGTCGCGTTCCACGGCCTCGATCGCCGGCTTCGCCAGCTCGTCCATGCGGCAGAACCACTGCAGCGAGATGAGCGGCTCGATCCGCTCGCCGGAGCGATGGGAGAAGGGAACCGAATGCGTGTAGGGCTCTTCGGCGCGCAGCAGCCCCTCCTCGCGCAGAGCCGCCACGACCGCGTCCTTCGCCTCCTCGGCGGAGAGGCCGGCGAAGCGCTCGCCCGCCTCCTCGCTCATCCGCCCGTCCGGCCCGATCACGCCGATCTCCTCGAGGCCGTGCCTGCGGCCGATCTCGAAGTCGTTGGGGTCGTGGCCGGGCGTGATCTTCAGCGCGCCGGTCCCGAACTCCATATCGACGTGCTCGTCGGCGACGATCGGCAGCCGCCGCCCGACCAGCGGCAGCAGGCAGTGCTGGCCGACCAGGTCGCCGTAGCGCTCGTCGTTGGGGTTGACGGCCACCGCGGTGTCGGCGAGCATCGTCTCCGGGCGCACGGTGGCCACGGTCAGGACCCGCTCGGAGCCCTCAACCGGGTAGTCGATCGAGTAGAGGGTGTCCTCCACCTCGCGGTTCTCGACCTCGAGGTCGGAGATCACCGACCGCGAGCCGGGGTCCCAGTTGACCATGTAGTGGTCGCGGTAGATGTAGCCCTTGTCGTAGAGCTGCTTGAAGACGCGGTGCACGGCGCGCCCGTAGCCGGGGTCGAGGGTGAAGCGCTCGCGCTCGTAGTCGCAGGAGGCACCAAGCCGCTGGAACTGCTCGACGATCCGCGAGCCGTACTGCTCTTTCCACGCCCAGGCGCGCTCCATGAACGCCTCCCGGCCAAGCTCGTGTCGCGAGGTGCCCTCGGCGCGCAGCTCCTTCTCCAGGACGGCGTGGACGGCGATGCTCGCGTGGTCGGTCCCCAGCAGCCAGAGCGTGTTGCGGCCGCGCATTCTCTGCATCCGGACCAGCGTGTCCTGCATCGAGCCGTTCAGGGCATGGCCCATGTGCAGGGCCCCGGTGACGTTTGGCGGCGGGATCGAGATCGAGAAGTTCTCCTCAGCCGTTCCCTCCGCCGGGGGGTGGAAGTAGCCGCCCTCCATCCACTCTGCGAACACGCGGCGCTCGACCTCGGCGGGGTCGTACCTCGTCTTCGCCTGCAGCTCGTCTCGCCTCGCGGCGCTGGTGGGTCGGCGATCGCGCTCCTCCATCATCGGAGCGCGAGTTTAGTGTGGCGGCTGATCCCCGCCATGCACCGCAGCGGCAGAGGGACGGCCTATACAAATGGCCCGAGACACCTTTTCCACGTATTACATGGAAAGGGCGTTTCGGGCCAAGGCGTATTACATGGAAAGGGCGTTTCGGACCAGGACGTTTGAGCCAGCGGCAGACAGTTTCCTCTCCCAGCTGCTAGGCCGTTTCCTCTCCCAGCTCTTCGTCGGCGGCCTCGCCGATGTCCTGCGGCGCTGCCTCGGTCACGAGCGTCGGCCGGCGGCCCTGGACGATCGTCTCCCTGGTGACGACGCACTTGGTGACGTCGCGGCGCGAGGGCAGCTCGAACTGAACGTCCATCAGCGTCTCCTCGAGAATCGAGCGCAGGCCGCGAGCGCCGGTCTCGCGCTCCAGGGCTTTGTTGGCGATCGCCTCGAGGCTGTCCTCGGCGAAGACCAGCTCGATGTCGTCGAACTCGAAGAAGCGCTGGAACTGCCTGGTGAGCGCGTGGCGGGGCTCGGTCAGGATCGTCACCAGATCGTCGCGGGTCAGCTGGTGGATCGCGGCGACGACGGGGAGGCGGCCGATGAACTCCGGGATCAGCCCGTATTCGATCAGGTCCTCGGGCAGCACCTGCTCGAACCACTCCCCCGTGTCCTTGTGCTCGCGGGAGGAGATCGCCGCGCCGAAGCCGACCCCGCGCTCGCCCACCCGCCGCTCGATCACCTTGTCCAGTTCGGCGAAGGAGCCGCCGCAGACGAAGAGGATGTTCGTCGTATCGATCGTCAGGAACTCCTGGTGGGGGTGCTTGCGGCCCCCCTGCGGCGGAACCGATGCGGTCGTCCCCTCGAGGATCTTCAGCAGCGCCTGCTGCACGCCTTCGCCGGAGACGTCGCGGGTGATCGACGGGTTGTCGGCTTTGCGCGCGATCTTGTCGATCTCGTCGATGTAGATGATCCCGGTCTCCGCCTTCTTGACGTCGTAGTCGGCGGCCTGGATCAGCTTCAGCAGGATGTTCTCGACGTCCTCTCCCACATAGCCGGCCTCGGTCAGCGCCGTCGCGTCGGCGATCGCAAAGGGGACGTTGAGGATGCGGGCCAGGGTCTGGGCGAGCAGGGTCTTGCCGCACCCGGTCGGGCCGAGCAGCAGGATGTTCGACTTCTGCAGCTCCACCTCGGGGTCCTCGCTCTGAGCCATCTGCACACGCTTGTAGTGGTTGTAGACGGCAACCGAGAGGGCTCGCTTAGCGACCTCCTGACCGACCACGTACTCCTGCAGGAACTGATGGATCTGGCGCGGCTTGGGCAGGTTCTCCAGCTCAATCGCGGTGGGTGGCGTCAGCTCCTCGTCGATGATCTCGTTGCAGAGGTCAATGCACTCGTCGCAGATGTAGACGCCGGGGCCGGCGATCAACTTCTTGACCTGGCGCTGCGACTTGCCGCAGAAGCTGCAGAGGAGCTGCTCATTCGAGTCTGTGGGACGTGCCAGCGGGATCCCCTCCTTGCGGGGCGGTATTTGCCTACCGGCGTCGCGGCCCCAAAAAGCTTAGACGGAGCAGCAACCCGGCCCTTTCACTTCCCGTCGTCTACTGCGGGACCGCGGCGGTCCCTGCAAGCGGGCGAGGCCTTGCGGGCGGCGCGATACCGTGGCGCAGGTGCGCGGAGAGGTCCGCATCGAGCCTGTCTCCGAGCGGCAGCTGGAAACGCTGCTGCCGATGATCGCCGCCTACCAGCGCTTCTACGAGGTCGAGGAGATCGACGAGGGACGCAACCGTGCCTTCTTCTCCCGCTTCCTCGCGCCGAGCGAGCACGGCATGCTGCTCGGCGCCTGGCTCGGCGAGGAGCTCGTCGGCTACGCCTGCCTGTACTGGCACTTCAACTCGCTCGTCCCGGCCGAGACGGTGCTGATGAACGACCTCTACGTCGCCGAGGTCCACCGCGGCGAGGGCATCGGCCGCGCCCTGATCGAGGCCAGCGCCGCGGTCGCCCGCGAACACGGCGCCCACCAGCTCGAATGGGTTACCGCCCCCGACAACGAGAGGGCCCAGCGCCTCTACGACTCCGTCGGCGCCGACCGCGAGGACTCGATCGAGTACGAGCTGCGGCTGTAGCGCAGGGCGGCTCCGCAGAGCCAGCGCCGGTTCAGCCGGGGCAGCACCGGCTCAGTGGTGCGCGATGACGCGGTCGACGATGTTGTACTCCTTCGCCTCCTCCGCGCTCATGAAGTAGTCGCGATCGGTGTCCTTCGTGACCTTCTCGAAGGGCTGCCCGGTGTGCTTGGCGATGATCTCGTCGAGGCGGCGGCGGGTCTCGATGATCTCTTTGGCGTGGATCTCGATGTCGGTCGCCTGGCCTTCGAACCCCGCCGACACCTGGTGGATGAGGATCTTCGAGTTGGGCAGCGACATCCGCTTGCCCGCGGCGCCGCCGGCCAGCAACAGCGCCCCCATGCTCATCGCGATGCCGACGCAGATCGTCTGCACGTCGGGCTTGATGAACTGCATCGTGTCGTAGATCGCCAGGCCGGCGGTGACGGCGCCGCCGGGCGAGTTGATGTAGAGGCTGATGTCCTTATCGGGGTCCTCGGACTCAAGGTGCAGGAACTGGGCCACGATCAGGTTGGCGATTTCATCGGTGACGGGGGTGCCAAGGAAGACGATCCGCTCGTTGAGCAGGCGCGAGTAGATGTCGAAGGAGCGCTCGCCGCGCGAGGTCTGCTCGACCACCATAGGCACGAGGGGACTCATGGGCGGGACTCTATAGAAGGCGTGCGGCGGACTTTGCGTTCAATCCGAGCCCGGAGTCCAGAGCGAGCCCGCCTCCTCGCGCTCCTTCTCTGGCGTCCACAGTTTCTCGCGCGCCTCGGCCTGCTCCATCGGGATCGGCTTCGCCGACTCGGCCACCACGTCGATCGCCTTGCGGATGCGGATGTCCTCGCGAATCATCGCGTCGCGGCCGCTCTCGCGCAGCCGCTTCAAGAGCTTCTCGGGGGTGGTTCGCTCGTGCTCGGCGGTGTGTGCGAGCGCCTCGACCATCTCCTCCTCGGCGACCTCGATCCCCTCGGCCTCGGCGATGGCGGCGAGCACCGCCTCGCGCTTCAACTCCCGCTCGGCATCGGGCTTGGACTCGGCGATCACGTCCTCGCGGGTCTTGCCCTGCATCTGAAGGTAGGCGTCGGGGTTCATGCCGCGAGCCGAGAGCTGACGCTCGATCCGCTCCCAGCGCTCCGCGGCGCGGGCCGCGACGAGCTCGTCCGGCAGCTCCATGGTCGCCGCCTCGGCGGCAGCGTCGACCGCGGCGATCCGAAAGTCCTGCTCGATCCGCTGGCCGATGACCTCCGAGAGCCGGCTGCGAATGTCATCGCGAAGCTCATCCAGGGTGTCGAACTCGGACGCTTCGGAGGCAAAGTCGTCATCGAGGTTCGGCAGGATCTTCTCTCGCACCTCTTTCACCTCGACCGTGAAAACCGCCTCCTTGCCGGCGACCTGCTCAGCCTGGTAGTCGTCGGGGAAGGTGACATTCACCTCGCGCGTCTGCCCCCCGCTCACTCCGGGGAGCTGCTCCTCGAATCCCTCGATCAGCTGTCCCGCACCGAGCTCCAGCAGGTAGTCGCTCGCCTTCCCACCCTCGAAGGCCTGGCCGTCGACGAGCCCCTCGAAGTCGATCAGCAGCACGTCGCCCCCGGCCGCGGGACGTTCGACCGGCTCGAGCTTCGCGAATCCCTCGCGAACTCGCTCGATCTCGCGATCGACGATGTCGTCGGGCACCTTCGTCTCGGCCCTGCCCACCTCGAGGTCCCTGTAGTCGCCGAGCTTGGCGGTGGGCCGAATCCCGATCTCAAATTTGAAGCCAAGCGGATCGCCCTCGGACTGCGGCGTCGAGGAGATCTCCATGTCCGGATCGCCAACGGGGTTGATGCCGGTGCTGAGCAGGGCCTGTTCGTACCACTCGGGCAGCGCGTTGCGGATCGCCTCCTCCAGGACCGCGCCGTAGCCGAGACGCTGGATCACCAGCGATGGAGGCGCCTTGCCCTTGCGGAAGCCGGGCAGTCGCATCTCGCGCGCCAGGCCGCGAGCGGCACGCTGCACGCTGCGGTCGACGTCGGAAGCCGGGACCTCGACCTCGACCCGCACCCGCGAGCCGGGCAGCTCTGAGACGGTGGTCTCCATCGGCGCCGGACCCTAGAGGATCGGCAGCAGCCGCCGCCCGGCAATCGCGTTGCGGGTTGACCACACTGCGCTGGTCAACCCGGCAGGCGTCGCTATCGGTGGCGACGGAGGAGGCCGCGGCGCAGCGCAATCCCAAAGTCGATTGCGAAGGCGAAGCCGCGCCCGAGCGGGCCGGTCACGAGCCAGGCCTTCACCCGGCCCGGGGCTCCGATGCGGGCTTTACTCACCATTCGCGTATTCCAGCAGGGACGCGTCGACCAGCCACTCCACGGGGGCGCGGTCGTCGGTGTAGACCGAACCGCCGGGCAGCCGGGGCCCGAGCGCAGCGGCGGCCTCCCGCGCCAGGCCGCGCAACGGGCGGGGCATGGACGCCGCCCTGCGGCGCAGGCCGGCGGGGGAGAGCACCCCGTCGCCGGCAACCAGCAGCGTGTTTGTCGGCTCGATCGGGTAGCGAAGGACGCTCGGGAAGACGGCCGCCATCGTCCTCCCCAGCACTCGCTCCAACTCCTCACCGCCCTCCGGGTGTCCGACGTTGACGATCACCACCCCGCTGGGCGCCAGGCGTTTGCGGGCCAGCTCGAAGAACTCCCAGGTGGTCAGGTAGAAGGGGACATAGGGCTGCCGGTAGGCGTCGACCATGATCGCGTCATAGCCGCCGGCGGAGCGCTCCAGCCACGGCCGTGCGTCCTCGGCGAACACCTGCATCCGCGGGTTGTGAAGGTCGAAGAAGCGGCGGCCGAGCTCGGTCAGCTCGCCATCGATCTCGACCGCGTCTACCGCCGTGTCCGGGAAGAAGTGGCCGAAGGCGCGGGCCACGGTGCCCCCCGCATTGCCGAGGATCGCGATCCGTGCAGGCGGCTTCGCGCGCGCCGCGAACGGCAACACGAGGTGACCGTCCCAGTAGTCGCCGGTCAGGTAGGTCCCCGGCCGGTAGAGGGAGTGGACCGCCTGGCCCTCGTTCAGCTCCAGCACGCGGGCGCCATCGGGGCGTTCGACGACGCGGGCGTACTGATAGGTCGTCTCGGTCTCGAGCAGGACGCGGCCGGTGTCCGCGGCCTTGATCGTCCCCGCCGGAACCGTGAGCGCCAGGGCGAGGGCGGTGGGGACCGCCGCAAAGCGCCAACCCAAGCCGGCTGCGGCAACCAGGGCCAGCGCCAGCGCGAAGACGAGAAAGGTGCGCTGCGTCCCCAGCAGCGGGATGAGGAGCAGGGCGGCGACCATCGTCCCGAACAGCGAGCCCGCGGTCGAGATCGCATAGAGCCGACCCACAACCTCCCCGGAATGCCCCACGTCTCCGACGGCGAGGCGCACAGCCCAGGGCGCCGCCGCGCCCAGCAGGGTTACGGGAACCGCGATCAGGACGAGCACGCCCAGCAGCGAGCCGGCGAAGCCGCCAATCGACACGGCGTCGAAGGCGCTGACCGAAAAGCCCAGGAAGGGGTGTGAGGCAAAGGGCACCGCCGCGATCAGCAGCGAGGCGGCGAGCACCACCAGGCAGAGGCCGCGCATGTGCGGGTGGCGGTCGGCGAAGCGCCCGCCGAACCAGTAGCCGGCCGACAGGGCGACGAGTACAACGCCGATCGTGTTCGCCCAGACGATCGTCGAAGCGCCGAAGTAGGGGGCAAGCAGCCGCGCCGCCGCGATCTCGGTGCCAAGGCTGGCCGTGCCGACGACGAAGACGAGCGCCGGCAGCAGCCGCCGCTCAGGCCCTGTTGGAATCATCCCGCGCCCCGGTCAGCCGCTCCTCCAGCAGCGCCCCGTGGCCGGCGGCGACAGCACGCTGGGCGCGGCGCTCGTCCAGTGGCACGCCGCGGTCCCGCGCCAGGTCGAGCAGCCGCTGCCTTTCGACCCCTTCGCGAGCGACCTCGAAGAAGACCCACGCCAGGACGCCGAGGGCCACGAACGTCCCCTCGAGCATCATGATCACGCCTGCGGTGCTCTGGTCGGCCAGCGCCGATATCCCCCAGTAGCGCTCGCCGGGGGCGTAGATCGGATAGAGGACCGCGCCGGACCACATCAGCACGTTGCCGAGGATCGCCCCCGTGAAGCGGACCGCGATCACATATCCCACCTTCCAGGCGGCGCCAAACCACTCCGGCTTGGGCAGCGGGCCGAACACCGGCATCCACATCAGGCAGCCGAAGAAGAGGAAGGTCGTGTGCTCGAGGGCGTGGATCGGCGCGGCGCCGTAGGCGTCCTGGTAGAGCGCCGGGATGTGCCAGAAGAAGAGGTTGACCGCCCAGAGCGGGAAGGCAATTGCCGGATGGGCGAGGACCTGGAGGCGGTTGAACGCGGGCAGGGCGAGCACGGGCTGCAGCAGGGAGCGGGTCAGCCCGAGCACCAGCAGCAGGGCGGCGATATCGCCGATCAGAAGGTGCTCGACCATGTGGGCGATCACCAACTCCTCGGAGATGTGGCCGATCGGGCTGAAGAGAGCGATCGCGATGCTCGCTAGCCCGGCGCCGAAGCAGACCTGGCGCCAGGCCGGGACCGCCCGGCCGTCCCAGGAGAGGACCATCGCCCGGTGCCAGTAGAGCACCCCCGCCAGGGTAATCGGGAAGACCTCCAGCGGCACGAAGGCCCCGGCGACGTGGGCGAACGGAACGGTCACAGTTTCCAGCGTAGCGTCGCGGTTTGGGCCGCCACCCGCCCCGGGCCGCCCGTGGCCGATGCTAGCTTGGCCTCGCCTTGACAACGGCCAACCACCGCTTCCCGCCAATCGGCAGCTATGGCTTCCTCTCGGATTGCCACACCAGCGCCCTGGTCTCCTTCGAAGGCGCGGTTGAGTGGCTGTGCCTGCCGCGCTTCGACTCGCCCAGCGTCTTCGCCTCCCTGCTGGATCGCGGCGCCGGCCACTTCAAGCTGGCGCCGCGCGGCGTCGTGGTGCCGCTCAGCCGCCGCTATGAGCCGGGGACGCTGGTGATCGAGACGACCTGGGTGACCGACACCGGCTGGGTCGTGATCCACGACGCGCTGACGATCGGCGAGTGGGCGGAGCAGGAAGGCCCAGGGTCTCGCCCCGAGACCGCGCATGAGTCCGACCGCTCCCTGCTGCGCATGGCGACCTGCGTCGACGGCCACGTCGAGCTGGACATGGAGTGCCTGCCGCGCTTCGGCTACGGGGTCGAGGCCGCCGATTGGAGCGGCGGCGAACTCGGCGAGGCCGTCGCCCGCGCCGGCGACACCGAGCTGCGCCTCACCAGCGACATGGATCTGACCCTTGACGGCGGCACGGCTCGCGGCCGGGTGCGCCTGCGAGAGGACGAGACGAGCTTTTGCGCGCTGACCTGGGGCGAGGGCGACCTGGGTGGGCCCCGCAGCGCCCCGGAGGCGAGCGAGCGGCTGGAGTCGACGACGGAGTTCTGGCGCGCATGGCTGCGCGACGGCGAATTCCCCGACCACCCCTGGCGCATACACCTGCAGCGCTCCGCGCTTGTGCTGAAGGGGCTCACCTATGCCCCAACCGGCGCGATCCTGGCGGCGCCGACCACATCGCTGCCCGAGACTCCCGGCGGGGAACGCAACTGGGACTACCGCTTCAGCTGGATTCGCGACTCGACCTTCAGCCTCTGGGCGCTGCACACGCTCGGCTTCGACCAGGAGGCACGTGACTTCATGCGCTTTGTCATGGCCATCTGCCGCAAGCACCCGAGCCTGCAGATCATGTACGGGATCGGCGGAGAGCACGAACTGCGCGAGCGCACGCTCGACCACCTGGGCGGCTACGGGGGGGCGCAACCGGTGCGGGTTGGCAACGGTGCCTTCAGCCAGCGCCAGAACGACGTCTGGGGTGCGCTGCTGGACTCGATCTACCTGCACGAGAAGGCACTGCGCGGATCCGGCACCCCCGCCGACCGCGAGGTGATCCGCCAGCAGGTCGAGGCCGCGATCGACGCCTGGCCGCATCCCGACCAGGGGATCTGGGAGTCGCGCGGAGAGCCCCAGCACTATGTCTCCTCGAAGTTGATGATCTGGGTCGCGCTCGACCGCGGTGCGCGCCTCGCCCGCAGCATCGGGGTCGACGACGTCGCCGAGGAATGGGAGGAAACCGCCGACCGGATTCGCGAGGAGATCCTCGAGCGCGGAGTGCGCGAGGGCATCTTCCGCCAGCACTACGACACCGACGCGCTCGATGCCTCCACCCTGCTGGTCCCGCTGGTCCGCTTCCTTCCCCCGGACGACCCGCGGGTGCGCGACACGGTCGGGGCAATCGCCGAGCAGCTGACCGAGCACGGACTCGTCCTCCGCTACAGGACCGACGAGACCGACGACGGGCTGAGCGGTGAGGAGGGAACCTTCCTCATCTGCTCCTTCTGGCTGGTCTCGGCCCTCTCGGAGATCGGCGAGGCGGAGCGGGCGCGGGTGCTGTGCGAGCGCCTGCTGGAGTCCTCCGGCTGGCTCGACCTCTACGCGGAGGAGCTGGAGGCGCACAGCAGCCGCCACCTCGGCAACTTCCCCCAGGCGTTCACGCACCTGGCCCTGATCAACGCCGTTTCCCACGTGATCGCCGACGAGCGGCGAGAGGACGGGGGATTGACCGCGGTGTTCAGCGAAATGGGCGGCGTTCGCGAGGACGCGTGAGGGCCGCGCCACGCGCGCGGTGTACAACCTGCACAAAGTGTTGCCGCAGACAGCGCCTCTACAGACAAAAGCATTCGCTTCTCTCTATATTGGCCGCTTCAGGTGTCGACTCCCGATCGCCCGAACAACCACACGCTGCTCAACGCGCTCAACCACCGGCTGCGGCGCCAGATCCTGCGTGCCATGCCCGACGGCAACCCGACCAGCCCGCGGGAGCTCGCCGATAGGCTCGACGAGCCGCTCGGCAACCTCAGCTACCACGTCCGCGTTCTGGCCGACTGCGGCGCACTGGAGCTGGTCGACGAGAAGCGTGTGAGAGGGACGACGCAGCACTTCTACCGCTCGTCGGTGACGGCGGGCTGGGCACGCTCACTACTCCAGGACTCCGCCTGGGAATCGCCTCCTGTCGACCCATGAGGGGAAGAGATCGAGGCCCAGCTCCCTTTATGTAGGTGAAGCCGTGGACAGGACGGACGACATTCGAAACCCCGCCCGAGAGGACGCGACCATCGAGGCCGCGGTTCTCGGCCAGGTGCTGAGCCTCCACCCTCTCCAGATCACCTTCGACGAGCTGCTCCGCGACGTCGCCGGCGAGCCGGGCGATTTCGCCGAGCGGGACGCCGTGGAGCGTGCGGTGCGCGAACTCGCCGGCGCCGGCCTACTGCACCGCAATGACGACTTCGTCCTCCCCAGCCGCGCCGCTCTCCGCTTCAACGAGCTGTTCGGCGGCTGACGCCAGCGGTGCCCCACCCCATGGGCAGTTCCCTGGTGCACCGCCCCGTTGCCCGCCGCCGTCTCGGCGTCGAGTAGACCTCCACCTGCCCTCAACGGCGGACCGCGGCGAGCGTCTTGGAGGCGTTGGGAAGACGACCGTTACGGTTTGCTCGTGGCGCCCACGATCGACGAGCTGACGGTTGCCGTCACACCGGATTCCTGGCGGGCGATTGGGTTTCGGGTCGATGGCGAAACGTGCGTCGTTGGGGACGTGCGGTTCCGTCTGGCGGGATTGGAGGCGGGCAACGGGCTGCTGGGCTGGTCGCTGCGCGCAATCGAGAGAGACGCGCTGGACGGGCTATCGACGACACGGTCGGACAGCCAGCCACCGAGTGGGGCGCCGGCGCATCCGAATGGCATCACCGCGCTCGACCACGTGGTCGTCATCACGCCCGACCTCGATCGGACGGTTGCAGCGCTGCAGGGCGCCGGCCTCGATCTTCGTCGCATCCGCGAGGAGCCGACTCCGGCTGGGGCGCCGCGCCAGGCGTTCTTCCGCCTCGGTGCGGTCATCCTCGAGGTCGTGCAGGAGCCGGAGGAGGCGATCGCACGGACGGGGCGAGACGGCCCCGCCTTCTTCTGGGGCTTGGCCTTCATGGCGCCCGACCTGGATGCGACCGTCGGGGGTCTCGGGGACCGCGTCAGCGAGATCCGCGATGCCGTTCAGCCCGACCGGCGAATCGCCACCCTGCGCCGATCCGCCGGGGTGTCGGTACCGATTGCGCTCATCACACCGCCGCCCGGTTCACGGCAGTCCAAGAAGACCGCTGGCTTGTGAGCGGATAGATTTCGCGGTCCAATCCGCGCCACGCAGCACAGGGGACTGCTTTCAGATGCGATTCAAGTTCAGGTCAACGCCGCAGGGCATCGTTGCAGCGGTCGCGATCGTGCTGTGCCTCGCCGTCGCCGGCTGTTCGGCCGAAGTCAACGTCGGTGGGGGATCGGAAGCCTCGGGTGAAGAGATCGCCAGGGAAATTCGAAAGGGCTACGTCAAGAGAACCGGCATTGAGCTCAGCCGGCTCACCTGTGAAAGCGTCGAGGCAGACATCGGCGCGAGGTTCAGCTGCTCGGGCCGCAACGACAACAGCATTCAGCTCGAGATTGCCGGCAAGGTGACCGACGCCACCGCGGGCGACATCAATTACAGCTGGAACGTGGTCAATGCGATCGCTCCCGGGGTCCTCTACGAGCGCGCCCTGCGGGACTCGATTGAGGAAGGTGGCGTCGCCCTCTCCGAGGTCCGCTGCCCGGTGGAGGTGGAGGTCAAGGTCGGTTCGAAGGTGCGATGCACGGCGACCGACCGCGGCGGCTCCAGCCGGGAGGTGACCCTACGGCTGACCGATCTCGACGGCGGCTTCGAGTACGACGTGGACGGAGAAGGGCCCGCGGAGGAATCGCCCGCCTCTTAACCTGAATCCACCGAAATCGGTGGATTCAGGCTTAAGGCCGATGGTCCCTTGCGTCAAGCCCAAACTGGGAACGCGCGTGACAGGCAGCGCACGACGGCCTCGTGTGGGGGCCTTGAATGGGCACAGTTAGGCACAGAAACAGAAGACAGCCATCTTGAATCGGTGGCAAAGAAGAATCAGGCTGAGAAGAAGGCCTGCTGCGCAGGGCTTTCTAAGGGGTGGACGACCGGATTCGAACCGGCGACCGCCTGGATCACAACCAGGAGCTCTACCAGCTGAGCTACGTCCACCGCGCAACTCCAATCTAGCGTGCGGTCGGGCGAACCGCGCTACCGTTGGCGAGGTGGCCAGGCGAGACCGGACTCAGTTGCTTCGCCGCGAGGCGCGTGGGGCTGTGGCGACTGCTGCGCAGGCACGGGGGGCGGTCGCGATCGGGGCGCTGGCCGTTGGCGCGGCGGCGATCGGCGGCTTTGCCATCGGGCGGATGGCGATCGGGCGGATGGCCATCGGGCGGCTGGCGATCAAGAGGGCAAAGATCGGGAGGCTGGAGGTAGAGGAGTTGGAGGTCGGCCGGCTGCGGGTGCGCGACGGGCTGCCATCTGCATGAAGCGCGCAGGCGCCGTGCTGCTGGCTCTCTCGGCCCTGGGAGTGTTCGCGCCGCAAAGCGTCAGCGCGCCCGGGCCGTATGCGAGCCTGGGCAGTTGCCCGGTATTTCCGGACCCGCCGGCGTCGCTCTTGCCCCAGGCGCCCTCGCTGCCCAACCAGGCTGCCTGGAACCAGGACATCTCGAAGGCGCCGCTCGCACGGAACTCAGCGGCGACCGTCGCGTTCATCAACGCCCACGGCGCCGCTCGTCTCCATCCGGACTTCGGGTCCCCGCGCGCATACGGATTCCCCTACGCGGTGGTCGGCGCGCATCAGCGCCGCTTGGCCATCCACTACACCGCCTACGGCGACGAGAGCGACAGCGGGCCGTTCCCGATCCCCTCGGGCGCGCCGGTGGAGGGCGGCCAGCGCAGCGACGGCGATCGCCACGTTCTCGCCGTCGATCGCTCGCGCTGCATCCTCTACGAGCTCTACCGCGCCTTCTTCAAGCGCCACGGGCGGGCCCACTGGAACGCCGACGCGGGCGCTCGCTGGGACCTTCGCTCGACCGCGCTGAGGCCCGAGTCATGGACCTCGGCCGACGCCGCGGGGCTGCCGATCTTCCCTGGCCTCATCCGCTACGAGGAGGTCGCCGCGGGCCACATCGACCATGCGATCCGCGCCACCTTCGACGTGACCCGCGATGCCTGGGTCCACCCCGCATCGCACTGCGCCGGCGCCACCTCCAACCCATCGGCGCCGCCGATGGGAATGCGACTGCGGCTGAAGCCGAGCTATGGCCTCGCAGGTTCAGCGGTGCCGCGAAGGTGATTGCCGGAGCGCTGAAGCACTACGGGCTGATCGTCGCCGACAACGGCGCGAACTGGTTCTTCGGCGGCACGAGCGACCGGCGCTGGAACGACGAGAACCTGAATCAGCTGAAGCGAATACCGGGCGGCGCCTTCCAGGTTGTGAAGAGCGCCGCGCCAGTCCACGCCTGCTGAGGCGATACTTGAGGGAGTCTTAAGGAGACGTTGGCCTCGGCTTATGGAGAGCGGCCGAGAATGCCGCGGATGGATGAGCTCCGCAGTCTCGAGGCCAGAGGCCTGGCCCGCGCCAGGGCCCGTTCGCGGCGTCGCCGTCTAACGATCATCCGCAGTCGCACGATTCGCGGCTCGCTGGGGCTGTTCGCGATCTTCTGGACGATCATCTTCGTCCAGCTGGCTACCGGCAACGACCCCGCGCTCAGCCGCAGCAAGGGCGCACATGGGAAGGTCGCGGCCGCCCATGAAGCCCGTGCCAGCGCAGCGCCCGGCCCCGAAGCAGCGACAC
The DNA here is from genome assembly GCA_963707965.1 of uncultured Solirubrobacterales bacterium. Lineage (GTDB taxonomy): Bacteria > Actinomycetota > Thermoleophilia > Solirubrobacterales > 70-9 > VRUE01. The sequence continues at coordinate 431,747 of CAVPRR010000004.1, read as the reverse complement.
CGGCCGCCGCTCCGCCCGAACCCGAATCAGAGCTCGAGTCCGAACGGGAACTGGAAGCGGAGCGCGAAGCCGAATGGGAACCCAACCCCGAATGGGAAAGCGAATGGGAACCCGAACCGGAACCGGTCGTGCCGATCATCACCTCGGCGTCGTGACGTCCGCCGGCCCACACCTCTTCTGGATCACCAGCCGCGCGGCCGGAACGGCGGCACTGGTCCTCTCCAGCGCCTCGGTCGGGGCCGGACTGCTGGTACGCACTCGCGGCCAGTCGCGCAAGGTGCTGGGAGGGGATGCCAGGGCGCTGCACGAGGCGCTCGCGCTGGCCACCCTCTTCGCCATCGCCGTCCACGGCGCCACCCTGCTCGGCGACCGATACCTCCACCCCTCCGTCCTCGACATCTCGATCCCCTTCACGGGCGCGTATCGCCCCCTCTGGACGGGGATCGGAATCGTCGGCGGCTGGGGTCTCGCAGCGCTGGGCCTCTCCTTCTACGCCCGTGGCTGGGTGGGGAAGTCTCGCTGGCGCACGCTCCACCGCTTCACCGCCGTCTTCTGGCTGCTTGGCATCGCCCACGTGATCGGCGCCGGCACCGACGCGCGCCAGCCGTGGTTGCTGGTGGTCATAACGGTTACGACCATCCCAGCTCTGGTGTTGCTGCTGGGAAGGCTGGCCGGGCCGATCGCCGACCGGCCCCCGCGAAAACCGGCCGCGACGCAACGCGACGCCCCCCAGCGCCAGGACGTGATCCTCAACGGTCAGGAGTGCTGACCGCAACGCGCCGGAACTCCGCCTCGAGTCGCGACCCCAACTCCGTTGCTGCCGCGCCGCCCTCCGGCGTCTCCCCGGGATGCTCGCCAACAACCAGGATGACCTCCGTGGCGGAGAAGCTCTGCAGCTGGTCCTCAACCGCCTGGACGACATCCTCGTCACCCACCCTCGCCTCTGCCGCGATCCCCGCCTTGGCAAGGGCCGCGACCGTCGCAACGAGATTCTCCTGCGCCCTCTGGCGAGCCCCCTCGACGTCGGAGGCCCACCGATCGAGGAAGCCGATGCGCGCCGGCGCCAGGACAAGCACCTCGGCGCCGTCCTGCGCGCCGCGGGGCAGAGTTGCTGCGACGATCTTCCGCACGGCGGCGGGCTCCTCGACGGGGCAGGTGATGACAAGGAGGACGTGGCGTCGCTGGTCGCGTGCGGGGGCGGACACGATCGGGCCCCGCGGGCGCAGGCGCGCAGCGATCACCAGGATCGCGACCCCGGCGAGCGCCCCGGCGGCGACCCCGAGCCCGGGGCCCCCGACCAGAAAGGCACCGGCGATCGGGAGTGCGATCGCCACCACGATCAGCGGCAGCTTCCACGGGGCCATGTGCGCCGATTGTCGCTGAGGCGCCGCCTACACGCGTCCGGCGCGGCCGTCCTGCAGCTCCCGTACCTCTCCTCGAGGGCGCGCCGCAGCGCCTCGTCGAAAGGCTCCGGCGATGAGCGAACTGAACGGGACCGGGTAAGGCTATCCCGAGTGGCTCAGGGGGCGAGCCGCTCCAGAACGGTGCCGTCGGCCGCCACCGCGAGGACGGTCGGGACGACCGCGATCCCGTACTTGCGCGCGAGGTCGGGGCGTTCGCGCACGTCGAGGGTCACCAGGGGGTCGGATTTGCCGGCGAGGCGCCCTTCCCACTCATGGCACTCCGAGCAGAGCGGGTGGGTGAACTCGACGAAGGCGCGCTCGTGCCCGTCGAGGAGTCCGAGATCGGCGGGCTCGATGTGACTGTGGTGACGTGGCGAGATGCCGCGCAGGCGCGCGCTCAGCCTGTAGATCTCACAGCCGGTGCAGAAGCCGCTCACGGCGGCCACAAGCGCCAGCGCGGCGACGATCGCACCGAGAACGGTCCCTGCGGTTGGCGAGCCCAGCCACCAGGCCAGCGCGGCGGCGCTCAGGAAGGCGAAGCCCATCGCGTTGGCGAGCCTGGGAGGCCGCGAGTCCTCGAGCTGTCCCTCGCCGACGCGCGGCTGGATCAGCACGAAGTAGGCGACGCATGTGATGCAGAAGCGGCGGCCCAGCGTCAGTCCGATCAGCAGCTGGGCGCCCATCAGCGCCCAGGCCAGCGGCCAACCGAATAGAACACCGGCAACCGCGACCAGCCCCACCACCAGCTGGTTGAAGCGCGGCGCCTGCGCGTCTATTACGTCGGTGTCGCGCCAGGGATCGGCTGTGCGAGGCTTGCCCATACGCCAAAGTTTAGGTCCCGCGCACCTCCAGGCCCCCGGCCAGGCGCGGGCCCCGGCCGGGGGCGACGCCCAGCCAAGCACGCGCGGCGCCGTGGTATTTTCGGGATCGCGAAACGGGAAACGCCCCATATGGCAGCGGCGGCATTGCCGGCATCGAGGCACCTCGGACGAGTTGTGGCGGTGCTCGTGTTCATGGTGGCCTGCCTGACGCCTGCGGCCGCGCATGCCGCGAAGCCGTTCACCCTCGATCCCTCCACAGAGGCGGAATACCCTGACGTGGCGGTCGACGCGGAGGGCACGGCACACGTCGTCTGGCAGGAGAACCGCCCCTTCGTCTCAGGCGATCCGGCGGCGAGTGCCGACCTGATCCACTACTGCCCGATCCCGCGCGGCCACCGCGGCTGCCAGGGACCCCTGACGCTGAGCGCCCCCGCCGACTCGATCGGCCCTGACACCCGCATCCTGATCGCCGCCGACGGCACGATCTACATCGTCACCCACCGCTGCTGCGAATTCTTCAAAAGCCCCGACTCGCTCGAAGCGACGTTTGCCTTCGCGTCGTCGGACGGCGGGCACACGTTCGGGGCCCCGGTTCCGATCGGCACGAACGAGGTCGACGGCGACATCGTGCTCGGCCCCGGCGGATTCTCCGTCTCGTCGGTGTCTCAGATCACCACGGGCGGGGTGACGTTCCAGACTATGCCGCTGGCGGGGCCGCCGGTCGTCCCGCAGGCCAAGATCGGCGCCTTCGGCTCCCTCGCCCTCGAAGGCGAATCCTCGCTCGGCTTCGTCGACCCGCTCACCCCCGTGTTCGCTGGCGCGGTAATCGGCGGCCACGTCTACGTGCGGCGCTTTGGAGGCGGTACGGACTACAACTCCGCCACGGGCTGGGGCGCTCCGATCGACCTCGGCGACGCCGACGATCCACGCTTCGCCGGCCTCCCGGGCGGGCTGCACGGCCTCTACCTGATGCTTCGCACCGGGCCGCCCGCCAAGCGCCGTTACGTCGTGCGCCGCTACACGGGCGGAACCCCGGGCCTCGGCACCGACGGGCTGCGCTTCGGAGCGCCGGTGCAGGTCAGCGAGGTCGGCGACCCGATCTTCCGGGACTTCGCGATGGACCCCTCGGGCCGGCTGCACGCGCTGTGGATCGACAACAGCGACAACAGCCTCCGCCACCGAACCTCGCGCAACGGAGTGAAATGGCTGCGGACCGAGTTGCTCCTCGGGCCCGACCGGGCCGACAACGTCTACAACATCGCCGCTGACGCGGCGCGCGACGGAGGAGGGCTTGCGGTCTACGACGTCGGGTCCGGCGATGGCCCGGTGCGAGCGATCACGTTCGGGCCGCAGGGTCCGGTCAGCTCGGGAGGCGAAGGCGGTTGCGTCGATGAGGTCGCGGTCGGCCCCTCCGTGGCCATCGCGCAGAACGGGTGCTTCAAACAAAAGGGCGACCGCTTCACGACCAGCGGCGACGTTCGCGTGAACGGAATCGACCTCACAACCGGCGGAGGCGGCGCCGGCGCCAGCGGTGGGGAAAGCGCAACAGCAGGCGCGGGGGACACCGCGACCGCCAGCGCGGGGCCGGAGATCGTCGTCGACCGCAGCGCGCGAACGCTCACGACAACCGCCAAGGTCGAGGCGAGCATCGGCAACGTCCAGCTCGGGAACGAGAAGCTCGCCTGGCGCCTGCCGAATGGCAAGGACGTCATCCGCGACCTCGCCGGGAACCCCGCGACCCTCAACACCGCGGCGATGAAGACCCCACTCTTCGGGCTCAAGGTCTCCGGCTACACGACGCCGCAGGTCACCGGCAAGAACGCGATCCTGGTGCCGGTCAACGTGGCGCTGCCGGCGCCGTTCGACAGCGTGTTGGGTGGCGGGGCCAGCGGCTCGGCGCAGCTGCGCGCGACGAACAGCGGCGGCCTCAACCTGAGCGACTTCCACGTCCTCATTACCGACGCCTGGCTCGGCATCGCCGAGCTCGAAAAGTTCGACCTGAGCTTCTCCGGCTCGACGTCGCGGCTGACCGGGGACACGAGCATCCTGCTCCCCGTCGCCGCATCGAAGCTCGGCATCGCATTCGTGCTCGAAAACGGCGACTTCGTCTCCGGCAAAGGCGAATTCACCTTCACGGCCCCGGGCCAGCTCCCGGTGGCAACCGACGTGCTGCTCAAGCAGATCCGCTTCGCCGTCGAGAAGGGGCAGGGCTGCGCCAAACCGACGCGAATCGCCGGCGGGGTGACGTTCGTGATGGGGCCGGACCCGATCCCGAACCTGCCGCTCGTGGGCCTCGACGGCGACGTCTCCTATGCGTTCCCGCGCGGGTCCTGCGGCCTGCCCGGCGTCCTTGACGCCTCCGGTGAGGGGAAGCTCGTCGGGATCCCATTTGCAAGCCTTGGCGCCGTATACAAGACCGACGGCAGCCTGACGTTTGACGGCAACGCCTCGTTCAGCGCGCTTGGGGCGGAAGCGTCGGTGACGGCGAAGGGCGGCGTCAACATCCCTGCGAAGCAGTTCTATGCCTCCGGCAAGGCGAGCGCGTCGATCGGGTCCTTCGAGCTGGCCGGCTTCAACGCGGTCGTCGCCGGCAAGGGGATCGCCGCCTGCGGCACGCTGACCCCGATCCCGAGCCCCGGCTCTGTGATCGAAGGCGATCCGGAGCCGATCAGCGCGGGCTTTGAGTATCCGTGGGGCGGTTCGTTCGATCCCGACTGGCCGCCGGACTGCGACGTGAACCTCGGCGCCTACGAAACCGCCTCGGCGTCGCGAGCGGGCGGCGCTCACGCCTCGGCGGCGAACACGTTCACGCTGCCGAAGGGGCTTCCCTCGATCGAGGTCAAGCTCGATGGCCAAGGCGGGGTGCCGGGGTTCGTGCTCAGCGGCCCACACGGGATTGCGAAGGTCTTCTCTCCGGCGCAGGAGACATCCCTGTTCGCCGGCCGCATCCAGATTGTCGGCGTTCCACAGGTGCAGCAAGCCTTCCTGCGCATCCTCCGCCCGCCCGCGGGCACCTACACCGTCGCCGACCTCGCCGGCGCCGCGCCGATCAAGGCGGCGTCGGTGGCCCGCGGCCTCGCCGAGCCGTCGGTCAAGGGGTCGGTCCGGCGTGCGAAGGGCCGGCGGCAGGAGCTGCAATACCGCATACGGCGCATCCCCGGCCAGACCGTGAGTTTCGTGGAGGAGGGTCACGGGGTGCGCGCGCCGATCGGCCTGGCGAAGCGGGCCAAGGGCACGCTGCGCTTCCGCCCCGCCCCGGGGCCGCGGGGGCGGCGCACGGTCGTGGCGTACGTCCTGGAGCGCGGCATACCGCGGGCCCGCATCCGCGTCGCCCACTTCACCGCGCCGGCGTCCGGGCTGCCGGCGCTGGTCGGGCAGGTGCAGGTGCGCCGCAGGGGCTCGAAGGCGATCGTCACCTGGCGGCGCGCCCCCGGAGCGCAGCGCTACGCCGTCTCATGGCGGCTGCTCGACGGTCGACGCGGGGCGCGGATCGTCAAGCACCACCGCTTCGTCCTCGCCGGAGTGCCGGGCGTGGACGGAGGGACGTTCCGCGTCGCCGGCCTGCGCCTCGACAACGTGGCGGGCAAGGTCACCCGAGTGAAGTTGCGCCCCAAGCCCAAGCACCTCAGGCGCGGGCGAGGACGCCGACACCACAAGGGTGGGAGAGCACAGCGGCACCACCGGGCGCACTGATCCGCGCCAAGCCCACGTCTCACTCTCTGCCACCCGGATACCCCCGGCTGGATTCGAACCAGCGACCCACGGCTTAGAAGGCCGTCGCTCTGTCCACTGAGCTACGGGGGCGCGTGCGCCAAGATTACGGCCCGGCCAGCCGCTTCGCGTAGGATCGCCGCCGATGCCGATCGTCGAGGTCCCTGGCACCAAGCTCCATTACGTGCGGCGCGGCGAGGGCGAGCCGCTCCTGCTGATCCAGGGGATGGCCGCCACGCACCTCGCCTGGGGAGACCGCTTTCTCCCTGAACTTGGCCAGAGCTTCGAGTGCGTTGCCTTCGACAACCGTGGGATGGGGCGCTCGGGCCGGGCGGAGATGCCGTTCACGATCGTCGACCTGGCCGGCGACGTCGTGGGGCTGCTCGACGCGCTCGAGATCGAGCGCGCCCACGTGCTCGGCATCTCGCTGGGCGGGATGGTCGCGCAGGAGCTCGCCCTCGCCCACCCCGAGCGAATCCACAGCCTGACCCTGGGGGCAACCTACTGCGGCGGGCCCAAGGGCCAGCTGCCCGGCCCCGAGGTCGCGCAGAGCCTCGGCGCCGCACTCGCGTCGGGCGACCGCGAGCGCGTGTACCGGGCGATGTGGGAGGCCATGCTCTCCCCCACGTTCCGCGCCGAGGAGGCGCGTTTTGCCGAGTTCCGGGAGATGGCCGGGGCGCTGCCAGCGCCGCGAGCGGTGATCCTCGAGCAGATCCGGGCCGGCGGCCTCCACGACGCGAGCGATCGACTCGGCGAGATCTCGGCCCCGACGCTCGTCGTGCACGGCACCGCGGACAGGATCTTCTCCGCGGAGAACGGGAGGCAGATCGCCGCGTCGATACCGGCGCGGCTGGAGCTACTGGAGGGCGTCGGCCACCTGTTCTGGTGGGAGCAACCGGAGCGCTCCGCAGAACTGGTCCGCGAACACGCGCTGGCCCCCGCCTGAGGAGACGTGTTCGCGGTTGAGACGTGTTCGAGATCTTCCCCCCCACCGGGGCTGAAAAATCTCGAACACGTCTAACCATCAGCCCTTGGCTCTAACCGTCAGCCCTCGCTCAGGTTGGCGCAGCCGGCCGGGTCGAGCTCGCCGGTGACCTTGAAGACGTAGTCGGGCTCCGGGGTGATCGTCGGCTCTTCGAGCACCAACTTCAGTGCCGGGTCGGTTTTCAGCCAGGCATAGATCGGATACCAGTAGGGCGCCTCGGGGGAATCCTGGGTGTACTGGCTGACGATCAGGTAGTCGTAGCTGCCTGCGTTGGCCCGGCGGCGGAACTGGCGGCACGTGGTCGCAAGCGTGTACTGGCCGTTCGGCCCCGGCACACCGATGTACTGGACGTGGTTGTCGAGGTTGGCGCCGTAGAAGCCGTACTGGCCGAAGAAGATCTCCCCGGAGCCGGCGACTCCGATGCGCTTGCCGTGCTGCTTGCGAGCGAACGCGTACGCCTGCCGCGGTCCGCCGTCCTGCAGGAAAGGCTTGGTACGCGTGTAGTGCTGGTCGTAGTACTGGACCTCCTGGGCGCGACCGAGCACCACGGCGAGCAGCACCACGGCGCCCGCCGCCAGCGCGACCGTGCCGCGCTGGACCGCCCGGCGAGCCCGCAGGAGCCCCAGGGCCGCCGGCGCCCAGACCAGTGCAAGGGTGAGGAAGACCGTCCCCACTATGTAGTTCGAGTACCAGCGCGGTGTGGTCAGGACGGTGATCGCGTAGACCGCGACCAGGAAGAGCAGCGTCTGCCAGGCGCGCGAGTCCGGGGCGCGAAGCGGGCGGGCGATCGGCAGCAGCGTCAGGGCGAGGACCAACCCCGGCGTGAGGTAGCGGGTGTTCGTGAAGAAGCCGGTCGGGGAGCCCTCCTGCCCTGCGGCGGTGAGCGGCGTGAAGATGTAGACGAGCGCGGTGAGGAGCGCAGCGGCCGCGACAACCTGCAGGATCCGGTTGCGGGATCGCACCGCGATGAAGACCGCCGCCGCGACGGCAACGATCAGGATCAGCGGCCAAAGCGGGCCGAATGCGTCGTCGAGCCGGGGGAAGAACCACCTCCGGTAGATGGTTGGGTCCGTCAGGTAATGGGCGACCGCAAAGCGGGGTCGTGGGTCGAGCGGCATCTGGTCGGGCCGCGGCAGGTGCAGCGGACCCCAGCCGATCTGCGGGATCGGGTTGCCGCCGGTCTTGATCGCCGCCCTCACATACCAGTAACCGCCGACGAGGAAGGCGGAGAGGCCCAGCACCCAGGCGGAGGTGAGGCGCCGCCCCCTGCCGCTGACCACGACCACTCCCAGGGCAATCGCAACCACCGGGATCAGGAAGGTGAGCTTGACCGAGGCGGCGATCCCGGCAGCGATCCCGGCGACGACCAGCGGTCCCCTGTCGAGCAGGGGCGCATCGCGTTCCGGTCGGTCCTGAACCGCCCCGGTGGTGGGGGCGCGCCGCTGGTGCCCGTTGATCAGGAAGGCGGCAAAGGCGATCAGGAAGGCGAGGCCCATGATGTCGTTGCGCCCCTCCCCCGGCTGGGTCTCGATCATCACGCCGGCGTCGAGCACGATCGCCCCGGCAACCAGCGTCGCGGGACCGACCTTGTAGGGGCGGCCGATGCACCAGGCGGCGAGCAGGGCAACCGAGAGCCAGACGAGGTTGACCAGCGGCGATAGCCAGTCTGTCTTGAAGACGACGATCCCCGCTGCGTGGATCAGCTCCGAGCTCTGCGGGTAGAACCAGGCGACCAGCCGCAGCGGGTCTGTGAAGTGCAGGTGCACAATCGAGTGTTCCTGCGCGATCCGGGCCGAGAACGGCATGTGGTACCAGGTCGTGTCGCCGCCGAACATGCCGAAGTCGAGGCTGAGCTGGGAGGGAAAGGTCCACTCGGCGACCGTGAAGGAGGCGACTCCAAGCGCAAGCAGGAGGGCGAGCATCTGCACGCGCGGAGCGGCGACTTCGCGCCTGTCGGCCGGCGCCATGCGCCAGCCGAGCCCAGCGGCGAGCAACCCAACGCCGATGCAGACGACGACGATCCAGCCCACGTAGAGGATGCTGAGCGTGCCGAGCAGCTCGAGCGAGACGATCAGCAGCGCGACCGCGATCGTCGCATCGGCCAGGCGGGCGAGGGCGCCGGAGAACTCCGGCACGATCCAGCGCCGCAGCCAGTAGCCGCCGAGGCCGACGGCGGAAACGATGCCCACCACCGCGAGGCAGCCGCCGATATAGGAGCCGAAGGAGGGCGTCACCGGCGCGGGATGCTATTCGGCGCGTGTGGTGCGCGCAGCCCAAAGCGTGCACGCGGAACCTCTGATGCAGGCACGGGAAGGTGGGCGCTAGGAAGCGGCGGCCGGGATGCGGCAGGAAACGCCGGTGCCGGCCAGGCCGCAGTAGCCGTTCGGCACCTTGTGCAGGTACTGCTGGTGGTAGTCCTCGGCGTAGTAGAACGGACCGGCCGGTGCGATCTCGGTGGTGACCGGCTGGTGGCCCGCGGAGCGCAGCGCCTCGTCGTAGGCCTGCCGGGCCATCTCCGCGGTTGCCTTCTGGGCGTCGTTCGCAAGGTAGATGCCGGAGCGGTACTGGGTGCCGACGTCGTTGCCCTGCCGCATCCCCTGGGTCGGGTCATGCTCCTCGAAGAAGACCTTGAGCAGGCTTGCATAGGAGATCTGCTCTGGGTCGAAGGCGACAAGCACCGCCTCGGCGTGACCGGTCCTCCCCGAGCAGACCTCCTCATAGGTCGGGTTCGGCGTCGTCCCGTTCATGTAGCCGACCGCCGTGGTGTGGACGCCGTCGAGCGCCCAGAACAGCCGCTCCGCCCCCCAGAAGCAGCCGAGGGCGAGGTAGGCGGTCTCAATCCCATCCGGGAAGGGCGGCTGCAGCGGGGTGCCGAGCACGGCATGGCGCTCCGGGGCCTCGAAGGCGGGCTCACTGCGCCCCGGCAGCGCCTCCTCGGGCGCCGGCATTCGCGTCTTTTCCGGACTGAGCATCGCGATCAGCTTCTCAAGTCGGCTCACGCACCGTTGACGTTAGCGAGGCCGAGCCGCCGGCCGTTGATGCCACACCGCCGGCCGCCGATGCCGAGCTGCGGGCCGCCGATGTCGACCCACCGGCTGTTGATCCCCACCAGCCGCAGCCGGTAGCTTTGGCGCCATCGGCTGTCTCGTCCTCCTCTTCGCTCTGATCTCGCCGCGGCTGGCGCTGTTCGTGCTGTGGCTCTTCACCGACCTGCTCAGCCGCTCCTTCGAGAGCTGGATCGTCCCCTTCCTGGGGTTCTTCCTGCTGCCCTGGACGACGCTTGCCTACGCCGTGATGTGGGCTTCCTCGGACGGCGTCAACGGCTTCGAGTGGTTCATCGTCGTCCTCGCCTTCCTGGTCGATCTCGGCGCCCTCGCCGGGAGCGGCCGGCGGCGTGAAGCGCGAACCTAGAGGGGCGAGAACCCGGTGGGGAGTGGGTCAACTGCGCTCGCTGGCCGGATAGGCGAGCCGGATGCAGGACTTGGCGAGCACGATGAAGTCGTGCCTCTCCGTGTCTCCCCCGCCGTGCGGTGTGATCTCGACGTCGATGACGGGGATGAACGCGACGTCGCTTCGGTTGATCGCGTCAGAGAAGCGGCTCTGGTAGCCCTCCGGCGGCAGGGTGATGTCGCCGACGATCACCTGCCGGTCGGTCTCGAAGACGACCCGTTCGGTGCTGCTGCTGCCGGCTGCCTCCGCCATCGAGCCCCTATCGGCACGTCCGGGCCGGAGCGCAACCAACAAACGTCCAGGGTGCGGTGCCCATGGTCATCCGCCCACGGGCCTCCGCGGTTCCCACGGGGTGCGTCGCGGAATCCAGCGCGGCACGGAGCGTTTGTAGGCCCTGTATTCCTCACCGAAACGGCGTTCCAGGCCGGGCTCCTCGAAGCGCAGGAAATAGGCGAAGTTGACGACTATGAAGAGTGCCGCCCAGGCGAGGATCCACGGCGAGCCGAAGAAGGCCGCCTCCCCGACCAGCAGCGTCGACACTGCAGTGATCATCGGATTTCGCACGTGGCGATAGGGGCCCTCCACAACCAGCGTCGTGGTCGGGTCCCAGGGCGCCAGCGTTCCCCTGCCGATCCTGCTGAACAGCCGCACCGTCCACAGCCAAGCGGCGAACCCGGCCACGATCAGGGCGACTCCCAGCAAGGCGACCAGAACGGCCGGCGCACCCGTCACGCCCCAGCCGATCCGAGGGCCCTCCACGAACAGAAGGATCAAAGCCGGCACGATGATCGTGACATTTCCCGGTAACAAGGCGATCGCCCGTGCCTGCCTCCAACCGCTCATGGCGATGACTGTAGATGACCGCGTCGAAGCTCCCGCATCGGCGGCTGAGGCACCGTCCGGCGGCAGCACGCGCTGGGCTGCTGCAAATCGGGGCGCCCGGATTCGAACCGGGGATCTCCTGCTCCCAGGGCAGGCGCGATGGACCAGGCTTCGCTACGCCCCGATCTCGCCTGAGTGTAGCCAGGTGTCTCGCAGACAATCCGTCCAAGCCTGCATCGCTTCGCGGAAGTAGCAGTCGTCCGCCGTGACGGTCAACACGCCGTACTGAGACCGCCAGGTGCGACCTGTGAGCTGACCGCTGTTGGACTTCCTGACGAACCGAATCTCGCTTCCATCAATTGCGAGTTGTTGGCCCCAGAAACGGCGAAGGTCGTCGGGTCGCTGATCGGCATGGTGCTGAATCGAATACTTGAGCCGATTCGCGGAAAGGATCCGCATCCAGTGAACTGCGAGCATCAGGACCGCAGGATCCGAGTTTGCAATCGAAACGCGGTGCCGGGAACGCCGATGACCCTCCGTAATGAACAGGACCAAGAACTCTCGAAAGCTTGGAATCTCAGAGAGATGAAGGTAGAGATCCAAACCCTCGTCATAGGCGGCCTCACGCAAGAGGCGATACTTCGTCTGCATCGCCTTGTTGCCTTTACGACGAGCAGAGTTGGGCCAGCCCTTCGCAGGCTTGTCCGGGATCGGCAGATCGCGGACCCAGTAGTAGATGGTCGTGCGGGAGATGGCCAGGCGCTCGGCCAGCTCGTCAATCGTCAGCTTCTTGTCGGTTCGAAGCTGCCTTGCCTTCTCCCTGATGTAGGCCGGATACGCCATCTCTGATCGAACATACGTTCCCATCCGCGTCGGACGGCCCGAACAGCTAGGTTTCGCGGCGATGGCCGATGTCCGCCCCATTTGCGCCACCCACTACGACCTCGCCGTGGTTGGGTCGCTTGACGCGGTCGCGGCACCGCCCTATGACGTGATCGACGCCGCGCAGCGGGCGGAGCTGCTGGAGCGCTCCCCCTACAACGCGGTTGCCATCGACCTGCCGAAACCGTTCGACTGCAAGGTCCCCGAGGGCGATCCCTACAGGCGCGCGGCCGAGACGATGGAGGCCTGGCGAGCCGACGGGGCGCTGGTCAGCGACTCCGAGCCCGCGATCTGGGCGATGACCCAGGACTACAGCGGCCCCGATGGCACAGCCCGCACCCGCCACGGCATCCTGGCGCGGGTTCGCGTCGAGGACTTCGAGACGGGGCAGGTCCTCCCCCACGAGCGCACGCTGCCGGGGCCGAAGCGCGACAGGCTCGACCTGACCCGCGCCACCCGGCACAACCTCTCGCCGATCTTCTCGCTCAGCACCGAGGACGCCTGGCCGCTGGTGGCCGGAGCGATCGACAACACCAAGCCCTGGGGCGAAGCCACCGATGCCGGCGGCACGGTCACCCGCGTCTGGCGGATCGATGACCCCACGGTTCTCGGGCAGGTCACCGAGCTGCTCACCGGCGCCAGGCTGCTGATCGCCGACGGGCACCACCGCTACGAGACGGCGATCGCCTACCGCGACGAGATCGGCGGCGGGGGCGACCACAACTACACGCTGATGGCGCTGACCGGACTCGATGACCCCGGCCTCACGGTCTTCCCCACCCACCGCCTGCTCTCCGGCTTTGCCGACAACCCGGAGCGCCAGCAGCGCCTCGGTGAGGGGCTGCGCGAGCTGTTCGAGGTGACCGAGGTGGCGATCGAGGAGCTCGACCCGCGCGACGAGGTGGGCGTCGGCGTCTTCGGCCTCTACGACTCCCACCACCAGCGCGGCTTCCGGCTGCGGCTGAGGGACGATGCGATCGCCGCGCTCGACGAGCAGCTGTCCGGCAAGCCGGAGGCCTACCGGCGGCTTGACGCCGCGATCCTCGAGACCCTGGTTCTTAAGGGAATCGCCGGCATGAGCGAGGACGACATCCTCGCCAAGCGGGGAATCGGCTATTCCAAGAGCATCGAGGACTCGCTGGCGCTGCTCGGGGACGGCGTCTACGACACCGCCTTCATCCTGCGCCCGATCCCGGTCGACCAGGTTCGGGCAATTTGCGAGAGCGACGAGAACATGCCGCCCAAGTCGACCTACTTCTTCCCCAAGGTGCCGACCGGTCTCGTCTTCAACCCGGTCGGATAGGGAAACGCAGCCGCTGGTTCACTGCAGCCGCTGGTTCACTGCAGCCGCTGGTTCACTGCAGCCGCTGGCTCACTGGGTCAGCTTGCCCTTCAGCGTCACTTCCTCGACCGTTTCGGTGCAGCCGCTGATGTGAACCACGAGCTTGCTCGAGATCTTCTGCGCGCGGCCGTTTTTCGCTTTGGTCACGGTGATCTTGTGCTCGCCGGTGAATTCGCCATTGGCTCCCAGCGGATTGACGCACACGTATGGCTCGGGGCCCTCGATGCCTTTGTAGACGCCGGGCGCGGTCCTTTTCAGAGTCGACCTGATGTCCCTGCCGCCCGATTCGCGAGTCAACCCGACCCTGCTGCAGGCGCCCGATTTGCAGGTGGACTTGAGCACGTAGATCTCCGTCGTCACGCTCCCGGGCGGAATGCCGATGTCGTTGCTCAGGACCGTCGCGGTCATCCTGAAGGCGCCGTCGAGCCGCGGCCCGCTGCCCGCCTGTTTCGCGTTCGCCGCCACCGCCAGCAACAGCGCAGCTCCAACCGTCGCAATCATCAGCTTTCTCACCGTGTTCTCTCCTGTCGGTCGCCCTGCGCCGATACTAACCTCAGCTGCATAGGATGACCACCCAGTGGTGAAGATCTACACGCGCAAGGGGGACGATGGAACGACCTCGCTCTGGTACGGAGGCCGGGTCCCCAAGCACCACGGCCGGACCGAGGCCTACGGCTCGCTCGACGAGGCGTGCGCCGCGCTCGGCGTGGCCCGCTCCCTCTGCGGCCCCTCACAGGCCGAGCTGGCCGCCGACATCCTCCGCCTTCAGGACGACATCTTCGTGGCGGGCGCGGAGCTGGCCACGGCGCCGGAGGCCGCTCAGCGGCTCGAGGACGGTGTCAGCCGCACCACCGAGGACATGGTCGCGGCGCTGGAGGAGCGGATCGACCACTACATGAGCCGGGTCGAGCTGCCTCCCAAGTTCGTGATCCCCGGCGGCACGCAGGTCTCGGCGCAGCTCGACGTCGCCCGCACCGTCATCCGCCGCGCCGAGCGCCACGTCACCGCGCTGAGCGAGGCAGGCGAACTGGCGGGAGAAACCGTCATCCATTTCGTCAACCGCGCCTCCGACCTGGCCTACGCGATGGCCCGTTTCGCCGACGTCGAGGACCCGGCGCTGTTCGAAGGCCGCGGAGAGTAGGGGCGCGAGGTGGGCGTCATCGAAAGGTGAGGGTCGTCGGAAGATGAGGGTCGTAGCGAGGCGCCGCGAGGGGTTCGTCCACGAGGTCGACATCGAAGACGGCGCCCACACGCTTGTCGTCGACGAGCCGGTCGCCGCGGGCGGGACAGACGCCGGACCGGCGCCGACGCGCCTGGTCGCAGCCGCCCTCGCCGGTTGCGTGGCGGTCACGATGGAGATGTACGCGGAGCGCAAGGGGTGGGACATCGGCGCGGTCGAGGTCGACGTCGACGTCGAGTACGACAACTTTGCGCCGTCCTCGTTCGCGGTCAGCATCCGGCTGCCCTCGGAGCTGAGCGACGAGCAGCGGGGGCGGCTGCTCGTGATCGCCCGCAAATGCCCGGTCCACAAGGTGATCGGCAGCGAGACGCCGGTCTCGGTCTCCGACCAGGTCGAGCCGCTCGAGTAGATGGAGACCCGGGCTGCGGCGAATGTCGAGCGTCGAATGTCGATTGAGATGGGTGTCTGGCCGAGATGGGCGCCTGGCCGAGATGGGCGCCTGGTCGAGATGGACGTCGGGATGAGATGGACGTCGGGATGAGATGGACCTCGGGCTGAAGGGGCGCGCCTGCGTCGTAACGGGCGCCAGCCGCGGCATCGGCCGGGAGACGGCGCGGCTGCTGTGCGCCGAGGGCGCCGCGGTGCTGCTCGTGGCGCGCAACGAGGAACGGCTGACCGCCGCCTCTGAAGAGGCAGCCGGCGCCGGAGCGGAGGCCGGCGGACAGGCGGCCGCGCTGGCCCTCGACGTCACCGCCGCGGACGCCGGCGAGCGCATGCTGGCGGAGGCAACCGAGCGCTTCGGCGCCCTCGACGTCCTCGTCAACAACGCCGGCGCCGCTCGCTGGCGCGACCTCGACGAGGTGCCCGACGAGGATTGGCTCGCCCAGTACGAGCTCAACGTGATGGCACCGCTGCGTGCGATGCGGGCGGCCGCGCCGACGATGGCCGAGCGCGGCTGGGGGCGGATCGTCAACGTCTGCTCGACCGCCGGCAAGCGCCCCTCGGCGGCGATGCCCGAGTACTCCGTGGCGAAGGCAGCCGAGCTGTCTCTCTCCCGCCTCTTCGCCGATCGCTACGCGAAGAGCGGCGTCCTCGTCAACGCGATCTGCCCCGGGCCAGTGGAAGCCGAGCTCTGGATGGAGCCCGGCGGACTGCTCGACCAATCGAAGGAGATGTCGGGCGCGGAGAGCCGGGAGGAGGCACTCAAGACCGCGGGCTCGAAGCGGCCGATCGGCCGGCTCGCCGAGGTCGGCGAGATCGCGGCGGCGATTGTCTTCCTGTGCTCGGAGCGCGCCTCGTATGTGAGCGGCGCCGCCTGGTCGGTCGACGGGGGCACCGTCCAGGTCATCATCTGACCCGCTGCGGTCTTCATCTGACCCGCTGCGGTCTTCATCCGATCCGCTGCGGTCTTCATCCGATCCGGGCAGCGCGGTCCGCAGCGTTGCGCCCGATTCGACTCGACCGCGGCTCGGGCTTGGGAAGATGGCCCGATGGCGACCGTCGCCGAACCGCGCGAATCCAGGCTCAGCGCGGTGCTCCGCGAGGGGGAGCGGGTGACGCCGCTGGAGCTGTTCTTCGACCTCGTCTTCGTGCTGGCGATCACCCAGTGCACGGCGCTGATGGCCCACCACCCGACCTGGGACGGGCTGGTCCAGGGGTTGCTGGTGCTCGGGATCCTGTGGTGGGCGTGGGTCGGCTACGCCTGGTTGACCAGCGTCCTCGACCCCGAGGAGGGGGCGGTGCGGCTGGTCATGTTCGGCGCGATGGCGGCGCTGCTGATCGTCTCGCTCGCGGTGCCGGAGGCGTTCGGCAGCCTGGCGCTGGTCTTCGCCCTCGCCTACGGCGCGGTGCGGATTGCCCACATCGGCCTGTTCATGCTCGCCAGCCCCGAGGACGATGGTCTGCGCCATTCGGTCCTCGGTCTGGCCGCCAGCACCGCCGTGGCGATCGTCCTGCTCGCCGTCGCCTCGCTGTTCGACGGCCTCGCCCAGGGCGCGCTCTGGGCGCTCGCGCTCTTTCTCGACATGGCCGGCCCCTACTTCTTCGGCTCCGAGGGCTGGAAGCTGGTGCCCGAGCACTTCGCCGAGCGCCACGGGCTGATTGTGATCATCGCCCTCGGCGAGTCGATCGTCGCGATTGGGGTCGGCGCCGCGCACGAGCTCAGCCTCGGGATCGGCGCCGCGGCGGTGCTCGGGGTTGCCCTCAGCGCCGCCCTCTGGTGGGTCTACTTCGACATCGTCGCAATCGTCTCCGCCCGCCGCCTCGCCGAGGCCGCTCCGGGCCGCGTGCGCAACGAGCTGGCTCGCGACTCCTACTCCTACATCCACTTCCTGATGGTCGCCGGGACGATCCTCGTCGCGCTTGGGCTGAAGACGACGATCGGACACTTCGACGGCCACCTGCATGCCGTTCCCGCCTTCGCCCTGCTCGGCGGCGTCGCGATCTACCTGCTCGGCCTGGTCGCCTTCCGCTACCGCCACATCCGCACGCTCAGCCGCCGCAAACTGGTGGTGGCCGCCGTCCTGCTGGTCCTCGTCCCGGTCGCGACCGAGCTGCCGGCGATCGCCGTGCTGGTGCTCGCCAACATCCTTTTGTGGGCGTTGATCGCCTACGAGACGCGCGGCTATGGCGATGCTCGCCATCGCGTCCGACACCTGAACGTCGCCAATGCCTCCTGAGGGCGGCCGCCGGGGGCCGATGGCGCGATCATTCCGATCGTGACCCCAACCGAACGTCAGCTCTCGGCGCTGCTGCTCTCACCCGAGGAGGCGAGCGCGATCGAGGGGCGCCGGGGCACAGCGGCCGCGGTGCTGCTGGCCGTCTACGGGTGGCCCGAGCGGCCCGGCATCCTCCTCACCGAGCGGCGCTCTGACCTGCGGCGCCACGCGGGGGAGATCTCGCTCCCCGGCGGTCGCCACGACGAGACCGACGCCGACCTCGCCGCGACCGCGCTGCGCGAGGCCCGTGAGGAGATCGGGCTGGAGCCCGCCGCGGTCGAGCTGGCCGGTGCGCTGCCGCCGACCGCAACCTTTGTGACCGGCTACCGGATCCACCCCTTCGTCGGTCTCATACCCGATCCCGGCGGGCTCGGCCTGGAACCGAACCCCGCCGAGGTGGAGACGCTTCTGACCATCTCGCTGGAGGTGCTGCACGAGGGCTATGCGATGCGACGCCTGATCCGCCGCGGCATCCCCATCCACACCCCGACCTACGAGGCCGACGGCCATCTGATCTGGGGCGCCACCGCCCGCATCCTCGCCGACCTTCTCGACCGTCTCTCCTGAAGCGGCAAACGTCGACGCCGGCTTGCAGCCATCTCAGACGTCCTTCTCGATCTGGACGTCCTTCTCGATCGGCATTCCGACCAGGTTCCCCCACTCGGTCCAGGAGCCGTCGTAGTTCTTGACGTCGCCCTCGCCCAGCAGCTCGTGCAGGACGAACCAGGTGTGGGCCGAGCGCTCACCGATCCGGCAGTAGGCGATGACCGGTGCCCCGTCCCCGAGCACGCCCTTAGAGGTGTACAGCTCGCGCAGCTCCTCGGCCGACTTGAACGTGCCCTCCTCGGTGACCGCCTGGGCCCAGGGGACCGACGCGGCGCCGGGGATGTGCCCGGCGCGCTGGGCGCCCTCCTGCTCGTAGCCGGCCGGCGCGATCAGCTCCCCCGTGTACTCCTGCGGGCTGCGGACGTCGACCAGGTTCGTGGACGAGTCGATCGCCTCGCGAACGTCGTCGCGGAAGGCCCGAATCGAGTCGTCGCCCTGCTGCGCGGTGAAGGTCGCGGCGGGGTGGTCGGGCGCCTCCGTGCTGGTTTCGCGACCCTCGTTGATCCACTTCTCGCGCGGCCCGTTGATCAGTTTCACCTTGTCGTGGCCGTAGTAGCGGAAGTACCAGTACGTATAGGCCGCGAACCAGTTGTTGCGGTCGCCGTAGAGGACGACGGTGTGGTCGTTTGAGATTCCGCGGCTGGCCATCAGCGCACCGAAGTCCTCTGGGCCGAGGAAGTCGCGCCTCACCTGGTCCTGGAGGTCCACCTTCCAGTCGAAGCCGATCGCGCCCGGGATGTGAGCGTCGGCGTAGAGGGCTGGGTTCTCGTCCACCTCGATGATGCGGATCGAGTCGTCGTGGAGATGCTCAGCGACCCAATCGGTCTCGACCAGGACATCCTTCGCGTAGCTCATCCGCAGCCTCCGTGTCAGTGCGCGTTGTCGACTGTCCAAAGCCGATCCGAGTCTAGCCCGGTGCGGCTTTGCGTCGGGCGTTGGCCGGCCCCTCGGCGGCTCAGCCGATCGTCCCTCCGAGCGGCTCAGCCGATCGTCCCTCCGGCGGCTCAGCCGATCGTCCCTCCGGCGGCTCAGCCGATCAGCCGCAGCGTCGCGGCCAGCATGCTCTCCGCCCAGGCGTTGGGGTCGGCCGGATCGGCGCCGACCACCTCGACCGGGATCCGCCAGGTCTCCGCCGCGGCCCGCGCCGCTGCCTCACCCCGTTCCAGATGGTCACGCGAGACATCGCCGGCCGCCTCATAGACAAAGCCCCGCACCGGCGTGTCGACCAGCCTTTCCAGAGTGTGCTCCAGGCGCGGCCCGTGAATCGCGGCGATCTCCTCCTCATCGCCCTGCGCCGAGCCGAGCAGCCAGTGGACGACTGCGATGTCGCCGACCAGCTCGAGCAGGGTTCCCGGCCGGTCGGGGTCGGCAAGGGCAGGCTCGATCCCCGCCTGCCCGATCGCCTCCAGCCCCTCCTGGCGGCGGCTCGTCCCCCGTACCGCCCACCGCTCTTCGAGGAGCCGCTCTGCGAGCATCCGCCCGCGGCAACCACAACCGACGATCAATGCGCGCGCCATCCAGCTGCTCTCAGTCGGTCCCCGACGGGTTCTGGCGTCGCAGGCGTGTGAGCTCGTCGACCTCCACTTCCTGGCGCAGCTCCTGCTCGGTGCGCTCCGGGGCGCCGCGCCGGCGGCGTATCGCGTTCTGCGCATCCAGCATCTGCTGGATGTCGTCGATCTCGTTCTGCGCCTCGAGTGCCGGGGAGCGGGTCGGCTTCCAGTCGACCAGATCGGCGCTGCTCCCCGGATAGAAGTGACCAACCACCAGCAGGACACCTACCAGAACGAGCAGCATGGCGACCGTTGCCAGGACAAAGCCCACGGGTCAAGGATACGCGCGCGCCCCTGGTCTCATGCAGACCTGTTTAATCCTCGATCGATGGCAGAGGCATACATCGTCGACGCGATCCGCACCCCGATGGGCGCCTACCGCGGGGCACTCTCCGGGGCGCGCCCGGACGACCTCGCAGCCGATGTGATCCGCGCCGCCGTCGAGCGGACGGGCGTCGACCCCGAGGACGTCACCGACGTCTACTTCGGCGCCGCCAACCAGGCAGGCGAGGACAATCGCGACGTCGCGCGCATGGCGGCGCTGCTGG
Source organism: uncultured Solirubrobacterales bacterium (assembly GCA_963707965.1). Lineage (GTDB taxonomy): Bacteria > Actinomycetota > Thermoleophilia > Solirubrobacterales > 70-9 > VRUE01. The sequence continues at coordinate 411,730 of CAVPRR010000004.1, read as the reverse complement.
CGGGCCTGCCGTCGAGCGTGCCGGGGGCGACCGTCAACCGACTCTGCGCGTCGGGGCTGGAGGCGATCAACGCGGCGGCCCGCGCGGTGAAGCTCGGCGAGGGCGACTTCTACCTTGCCGGCGGGGTCGAGTCGATGAGCCGAGCTCCCTGGGTGGTCCCCAAGCCGGAACGCGGCCTGCCGCGCGGCGAGCAGACGATGCACGACACGACGCTGGGCTGGCGCCTCGTCAACCCTCGGATGCGCGAGCTTGGGATCTCGACCGAGTCGATGGGCGAGACCGCGGAGAACGTCGCCGAGCGCTACGGGATCGATCGCGAGGCGCAGGACGCCTACGGGCTGCGCAGCCACCAGCGGGCGGTCGTGGCCGCCGAGGGCGGCCTGTTCGCGGAGGAGATCGTCCCGATCGAGGTGCCGAAGGGTCGGGACACCGTGACGGTCTCCGCGGATGAGGGGCCGCGCCCGGACGCCTCGCTGGAGAAGATGTCGAAGCTGCGGCCGGTCTTCCGCGAGGGCGGCACCGTGACCGCCGGCAACGCCTCGACGCTCAACGACGGCGCGGCCTGCACGCTGGTCGCCTCCGAGGCGGGGGTCGAGCGGCTCGGCGCCAAGCCGCTGGCGCGGATCGTCTCCTTTGGGGTGGCCGGCGTCGACCCCGCCTACATGGGGATCGGCCCCGCCGTCGCCGTGCCGCGCGCCCTGGCTGCCGCCGGCCTCGGCCTCGAGGAGATCGACCTGATCGAGCTGAACGAGGCATTCGCCGCACAGGTCCTCGCCTGCGTCGGCGAGCTCGGAATCGACGAGGAGCGGCTCAACGTCAACGGCGGCGCGATCGCGCTTGGCCACCCGCTCGGCTGCTCCGGCGCCCGCCTCACCACGACGCTCCTGCACGAGCTGCGCCGCCGCGGCGGCCGCTACGGGATTGCCACCCTTTGCGTCGGCGTCGGCCAGGGCCTGGCGACTGTTTTCGAGGCCGCATGACCAGCCCGCAACACGTTCTCCATGCATTGCGTGGAAAGCGTGTTGCGCAGCGGGGGAACCGATAGCCTCGCCGCGCCGATGTCAAGCACCGTGACCGAGCTGGCAAGCGTCGACGGGAGGATCTCTCCCACCGGGGAGGCAACCGTGCCGCTTCGCGACGATGGCCTCTACCGCGGCGACGGGGCATTCGAGGTGATCCGAATCTACGGCGGCAGGCTCTTTGCGCTGGCCGACCATCTCGACCGGCTGGAGCGATCGGCGGCGGCAATCCAGCTCGAGTTCGACCGGGACGCCCTGGAGCGGGAGATCGAAGCCGTCCTTGCCGAGGCGGGCGAGGCGGACGGCCAGTTGCGCTTGATCGTCACGCGGGGGGGCCGCCGCATCGCCGCAACCGAGCCGCTGCCGCCCCACGCCGAGACACTGCGCCTTGCCACCGTCACCTACTGCCCGTCGGTGATCCTCAACGGGGTCAAGTCGCTCTCCTACGCCGCCAACATGCAGGCGACCAGGCTCGCCCAGGCGCAGGGCGCCGACGAGGCCGTCCTCGTACAGCCCGACGGCACGGTGCTGGAGCCGCCGACCTCAGCGATCTTCTGGGTCTCCCCGCAGGGCGCCCTGCGCACGCCCGCGCTGGTGTTGGGAGTGCTGGAGTCGATCACCCGCGACCGCCTCGTCAAGGCGCTCCACGTCGAAGAGGGCGCCTGGCCGGTCACCGACCTGCGCGCCGCGCACGAGGCCTTCCTCGCCTCGACCACCCGCGAGATCCAGACGGTGGCCGCCATCGACGGCAATGAGCTTCCCGACGCCCCCGGGCCACGCACGCGCGAGGCGCGGGAGGCATTCGCGGCGACGCTGGGAGACGAGCTGCCATGACCGAGACGCCTGACAAGAAACAGAAAGCAGGGGTGAGATGGACTTCCAGTTGACCGACGAGCAGCGACTGATCTCGGACTCGGCGCGTGAGTTCGCCGACCGCGAGATCGCCCCGAGGGTGCGCGACAACGACCGCGCCGCCCGCTTCGACCGCGAGCTCGCGCACAAGCTGGGCGAGGTCGGCTACCTGGGAGCCCCCGTCGCGGAGGAGTACGGCGGCCGCGGCCTCGACTACATCGGCTACGGCCTGATCGTCGAGCAGGTCGGCCGCGCCGACTCCTCGGCACGCACCGTCGTCTCGGTGCAAACCTCGCTGGTCGCGGGCTCGATCGAGCGCTGGGGCACCGAGGAGCAGAAGCAGAAGTGGCTGCCGCGGCTCTGCTCGGGCGAGGCGCTCGGTTGCTTCGGGCTGACCGAGCCCGACACGGGCTCCGATGCCGCCAACCTCCGGACCCGGGCGACGAAGACCGACGCGGGCTGGTCGATCAGCGGCCAGAAGATGTGGATCTCGCTGGGCAACTTCTCCGAGGTGGCGCTGATCTTCGCCCAGACCGACCCGGAGAAGCAGCACCGCGGGCTCGCCTGCTTCCTGGTGCCGAACGACAGCAAGGGATTCAGCGCCCAGGAGATCCACGGCAAGCTCGGCCTGCGCTCCTCCGACACCGCGGAGCTCTCATTGGACGAGGTCGAGGTCGGCGACGATGCGATGCTGGGCGAGATCGGCGACGGCTTCAAGGTGGCGATGAGCGCGCTCGACAACGGCCGCTACAGCGTCGCCGCCGGCTGCGTCGGGATCTGCGACGGCTGCGTGGACGCCTCGGTGCAGTACGCGACCGAGCGCAAGCAGTTCGGTGTGCCGCTGGCCCGCTTCCAGCTGGTCCAGGAGATGATCGCCGACATGATCGTCAAGAGGGACGCGGCCCGGATGCTTGTCTACCGGGCCGGGGCGCTGAAGGACGAAGGCAAGCCGAACACGATGGAGACCTCTGTGGCGAAGCTCTACGCGACCGAGTCCGCGGTCGAGTGCGCGAACCTGGCGATCCAGGTCCACGGCGGGGCCGGCTATGTCGATGACTATCCGGTCGAGCGCTACCTGCGAGACGCCCGCGTGACGACGCTGTACGAGGGGACGTCGCAGATCCAGAAGCTGATCATCGGCCGTGCCGCGACCGGTATCAACGCGATGACCCCGATGAAGGCCGAATAGGTGGCGGAGATCCTCGAAAGCTCACGCGACGGCCACGTCGCGCTGCTGCGCCTCAACCGGCCCGAGGCCCGCAACGCGCTCTCGCCCGAGATGATGGAGCGGCTCGCCTCCGAGCTGGAGGCGCTGGACCCCGACCCCGAGGTGCGCTGCATAGTGATCGCCGGGTCCGACGAGGTCTTCGCCGCCGGCGCCGACATCAAAGCGATGAGCGAGCGCAGCTTCGAGGAGGCGCTCCGCCACCCTGCCGCCGCGTTCTGGCGGCGGGTCGCCGCCGTGAAGACGCCGCTCATCGCCGCGGTCTCCGGCTACGCGCTGGGCGGGGGCTGCGAGCTGGCCCTGGCCTGCGACATGATCGTCGCCTCCGACACGGCCCGCTTCGGCCAGCCGGAGATCACGCTGGGGATCATCCCGGGCGGGGGCGGCACACAGCGGCTGGCGCGGGTGCTCGGCAAGCAGCGGGCGATGGAGTACGTGCTGACCGGGCGCCGCTTCGACTCGGACATGGCGCTGAAGTTCGGGCTGGTCAACAAGGTGGTGAAGAAGAACCTCTGGCTGACCGAGGCGATGGAGCTTGCCCGCACCGTCGCCGAGCGGCCGCCGATCGCCGCGCGCCTCGCCAAGCAGGCGGTGCTGACCGCCGAGGAGACGGCGCTCTCGGCGGGGCTCGAGAACGAGCGCCGCCTGTATGAGCTGGCGATGGCGACCGAGGACCGGGTCGAGGGAATGCAGGCCTTCCTGGAGAAGCGAGAGCCGAAGTTCAGAGGAAAATGACCGCCGACGGGCCGATTTCGCACCGAATGGGTGCATTTCAGTCCCGCCGCCAGCCGACCGCGATCGACGGGCCGATTTCGCACCCTGGAGGGGGTGTTTTCGGCCCGTGACCGCGGTCGAGCGGATCGGGGTCGTCGGGGCCGGCACGATGGGTGCCGGCATCGCGCAGATCGCCTGCCTGGGCGGTTACGAGACGAGACTGCACGATCCGGTTGCCCAGGCCCTGGAGCAGGGGCTCGAAAGGCTGCCCGAGGCACTTGCCAAGGGTGTGAAGCGCGAACTGTGGAGCAACGAGGACGCGGACGCCGCCGCCGCGCGCCTCTTGCCGGCGCGCAGCCTGGCCGATCTCGCCGGCTGCGACCTCGTGATCGAGGCGGCGCCCGAGGACCTCGAGCTGAAGCGAGAGCTGTTCGCGGCGCTGACCGGCGCCTGCGGCCCCGACACCATCCTCGCGACCAACACGTCCTCGCTTCCGGTGACGGCGATCGCCGCCAACACTCCCCACCCCGAGCGCGTGGTCGGGATGCACTTCTTCAACCCCCCGGCGCTGATGAAGCTGGTCGAGGTCGTCGCCACCGAGCGCTCGAACGGCGAGGCGCTGGAGGCGACCACGGAGGCCGGCCGGCGCATGGGCCGCACGCCGATCCGCGCCAAGGACAGCCCCGGCTTCATCGCCAACCGCCTCGCCCGCCCGTTCTCCCTGGAGTCACTGCGGATGCTCGAGGACGGTGTCGCCGACGCGCCGACGATCGACCGTGTCTGCCGCCTCGGCGGTGGTTTCCGGATGGGGCCCTTCGAGCTGCTCGACCTGATCGGCCTCGACGTCAACCTCAGCGTCGCCCGCTCCTTCTACCGCCAAGGCGGCGAGCCGGAGCGCTGGCGGCCGAACGCGATCCAGGAGCGGAAGGTGGGCGAGGGATTGCTGGGCCGCAAGGGCGGTCGCGGCTTCTACACCTACGGTGACGGCCCGCACCGAGAGCCCGACCCGGACCTGGGCATCGAGGCGCCGACGCTGGATTCCGCTGAGCTCGGGAGGATCGACCCCGCCGCCGAGGACATCCTGCCCCGCCTCATCGCCCAGATCGCAAACGAGGCGGCCTTCGCGCTCGAAGAGGGCGTCGGCTCGCCGGCCGACATGGACACCGCGATGCGGCTCGGCTTCAACTGGCCGCGCGGGCCGCTTGAGCTGACAGAGCTGATCGGCGCCGCTCGCGCGGCCGTCCTGCTCGAGGATCTGCGCCAGAGCCACGGGGAGGCCTACCGCGCCGCTCCCAGTCTTGCCGCCGCGATGTGAAGACAGCGTCACGCGAAGTTCACGACCGCTAAACGTTCGTCGCGCCTTCCGACCATAGAAATGACGGGTGTAGCCGGGATGACAGCCCGGCTGGAAATTCCACCTCCCGGAAGGAGAAATCCCTTGAACACCCGACGACTCAAAGCGTTCGCTCTGGCCGGGCTGATCCTGGTCGTGACGACCGCGACAGCGATTGCCGCCCCGGGCGACACCGGCACGGGCCCCAACACGACGACCAAACCGTACGTCCTCCCGGTCGGCGACGGCGTCAGCGTCAAGTCGCTGCTGACTGTTGGCGACGGCGCCGCCTCGAACGGCTACGAGATGGTCGGCATCCCGGACGGCCTCGGGCTGGTGCGTTCCGAAGAGGGCGACCGCGACTTCCGGCTCTTCATGAACCACGAGCTGCGCAACAACCAGGGCGTCGTCCGGCGTCATGGGAAAAAGGGCGCCTTCGTCTCCGAGCTCGAGATCGACTCCGACAGCTTCGAGGTCGAGGAAGGCCGCGACCTGATCGACTCCGACGTCCGCTACTGGAACTACATCACCCAGACCTACGGGCCCATGCCGTCGCCGGCCGGAGTCAACCCGCGCGACCCGAGTGACACCTTCCTCGCCCAGACGGCGGAGTTCAACCGCTTCTGCTCGAGCAGCATCACCAAGTGGAAGCAGCTCTACAACCGCTCGAGCGGGAACGGATACAGGGGCCAGATCTACCTCGCCAACGAGGAGAACGGCGACGAGGGCCGTCTTTTCGGCGTGACCCCGACCGGGCAGGCGCAGCAGCTGCCTCTGCTCGGCCAGCTCTCATGGGAGAACACGATCGCTGCCTACAACGACAGCGACAGGACGCTGGTGATCGGCAACGACGACTCCGCGGACGGGCAGCTGTTCGTCTACACCGGCACCAAGCAAAGCTCCGGCAACGCCTTCGATGAGGCGGGACTGACCAACGGAGTCAACCGCGTTCTCGATCTCAAAGACGAGGGCGTGTCGAACGACGTCGAGTTCCGCGCCGAATACGGCAAAGGCAAAGCGGTCCCCTTCACGCTCGGCTCCGACGAGGTCGTCGACTGGGACAGCTCCGGCGCCCGCCAGAACGCGGACGCGAAAGCGAAGGGCCTTACCCTCAACCGGATCGAGGACGGGGTCTTTGATCCGAGGCACCCGAACGACTACTACGTCCTCACCACCGAGGGCTCCCCCGGCGTTGTCCCCTCCGAGCCGGCGGTTACGCGTGACGGCGGCGGCCTCTGGCGCGTCCGCTTCAAGGACGTCGACCGGCCATGGTTGGGCGGCACGATCGAGCTGCTGCTCGACGGCTCCGAGGCGCCCTACCTGAACAAGCCGGACAACATGGGAATCGACGGTAAGGGCAACCTGTTGATCCAGGAGGACCCGGGCAACAACGCTCAGCTTGCCCGCATGGTCGCCTACGATGTGAAGACCGGTGACCGCGGTGTCGTGGCCGAGTTCGACCCGGCGATCTTCCGCACCGGAGGGTCCGGTTTCCTCACCCAGGACGAGGAGTCGAGCGGCATCGTCGATGCGCACGAGGCACTCGGCAAGGGCTGGTTCCTGTTCGACGCACAGGCCCACAAAGCGTTCCCGGACGCTGCCAAGGTCGAGTACGGCCAGCTGCTGGCGATGCACGTCCGCAAGTTCGAGGACGTGTACACGATCGACGGCTGACCCCTGCGGATAGGCGTATGACGAGGGCCCCGCGGCCGCGGGGCCCTCGTGCGTCCGGGGTGAAACACTCCCGGCGTGGAGGACGAGCGGGACTTCGAGGAGGCGCGCCGCGGCCTGGTCGCCGAGTTCGAGCCGCCGCTGGTCGAAAGCGAGCATGGTCGAGCGGTCTGGGATCTCCGCTCCTACGAGTTCCTGGACGGCGAGGCGCCGGACACCGTCAATCCGAGCCTCTGGCGGCTGGGCAAGCTGAACCGGATCGCCGGCCTCTTCGAGCTGGCGCCCGGCTTCTACCAGCTGCGGGGATTCGACCTCTCGAACATGCACGTCGTCGAGGGCGAGGCGGGAATCGTCGTGATCGACCCGCTGATCTCGGCCGAGACCGCGGCAGCGGCGCTGGCCCTCTACCGCGAGCACCGCGGCGAGCGGCGGGTGACTGGCCTGGTCTACACCCACAGCCACATTGACCACTTCGGTGGCGCCAGGGGGGTGCTCTCTGAACAGGAGAGAGAAGATGGCCGCGTACCGGTCCTCGCCCCGGCGGGATTCCTGCACCACGCGGTCAGCGAGAACGTCTTCGCGGGCACCGCGATGGGCCGCCGCGCCGGCTACATGTACGGGGCGCTGCTCGAGCGCGGCTGCGAAGGGCAGGTCGGCTCTGGATTGGGGCAGACAACCTCGCTCGGGACGATCACGCTGATCCCGCCGACGGTCGAGGTCGCGGAGACCGGTCAGACCGAGATCGTGGACGGTGTCGAGATGACCTTCCAGCTGACCCCCGGAACCGAGGCGCCGGCCGAGATGAACATCCACTTCGCGCAGGCAAAGGTCCTCTGCATCGCCGACAACGTCGCCCGCTCGATGCATAACATCCTCACCCCGCGCGGGGCGCTGGTGCGCGACCCGCGGCTCTGGGCGCACCACCTCGACGAGGCGATCGAGCTGTTCGCAGACGACTCCGACGTTCTCTTCGCCGGGCACCACTGGCCGTGCTGGGGCAGCAAGCAGATCGTCGACCTCCTGGAGAAGCAGCGCGATCTCTATGCCTACCTGCACGACCAGACCTTGCGGCTGCTGAACCGGGGCCACACCGGGCGCGAGATCGCCGAGCTGGTGGAGCTGCCGCCCAGCCTGGCCGCGGAGTGGCACTGCCGCGAGTACTACGGCTCGATCAGCCACAACGTGAAGGCGATCTACCAGCGCTACATGGGCTGGTTCGATGGCAACCCGGCCCACCTCTGGGAACACCCGCCGGCCGAGCAGGCGCGCCGCTACGTCGAGTTCATGGGCGGCGCCGATGCCGTGCTGGAGAGGGCCCGCGCGTCCTTCGAGGCCGGTGACCACCGTTGGGTCGCGGAGGTCGTCAACCACGTCGTCTTCGCCGAGCCCGGCAATCGCGCCGCCCGCGAGCTGCAGGCGGACGCGCTCGAGCAGCTCGGCTTCGGAGCCGAGAACGCGACCTGGCGCAACTTCTTCCTGATGGGCGCCAAGGAGCTGCGCGAGGGCATCGCCGGGACACCGACCGCGACCGCGCCAGCCGACATCGTCGCCAACCTCTCGGTCAGCCAGCTGCTCGACGCGATGGCGATCCGGCTCGACGGGCCGCGCGCCTGGGACCTCCAGTTGCGGATCGACTGGGTGGTGACCGAACCCGATGAGGAGAGCGCGATCACGATCCGCAACGGAGTGCTGCGGCACCGGCCGGGGCGGCACGGTGCCGATGCCGACGCGACTCTGGTCGTCGCGCGAGAGGCGCTCGACCAGTTGGTCCTGAAAACGGCGGACCTGGCCGAGCTGGCACAGAGCGGCAAGCTGCGGGTCGAGGGCGACGGCGCGAAGATCGGCGAGTTGCTTGGCCTGCTCGAGGAGCCGGACCCGGCCTTCCCGATCGTGACCCCCCGGCCGGCGTTCAGCTGCGGCTGATCCTGAACATCGTCTCGTCCACGTAGCACCAGCTCCAGTCCTCCCCCGGCTCGGCGGAGCGGGCGATGGGGTGACCGGTCTGCCGGTGGTGGGCGCTGGCGTGCTTGCCGGGCGATTGGTCGCAGCAACCGATGTGCCCGCACTCCTGACACATCCGCAGATGGACCCATTGCGTCCCCTCAGCCAGACACTCCTCGCAGCCGGCGATCTCGGCCGGCAGGTCGAAGTGCCGGATCGAGTCGAGATGAGTGCAGGTGGAGGCCGTGCACCGACCTTAGAGCATCGGCAAGGGCCCATTCAAGGCGCAGCCGGCCGGCTACGGGTTCACTGTGCCAGGCTCTTGACGGAAGCCCGTCACCGGTGTAGACCAGACGCGTGCACGGGGCATCCCTTCCCGCACCCAGAGACTGGAGGTTGAGATGAGCAGAGTGATGGCGGACTGCCGCCGCTTCGAGAGCGAGAGCAACTGCTCGCTGACGATCATCGGCGAGGAGGACGAGGTCGTGAAGACCGCCGCCCAGCACGCCGAAGCCGTTCACGGGCACGAGAACTCCCCCGAGTTGCAGCAACAGATTCGCGACATGCTCGAGCCCGAGTCCGGCTACGTCCAGGGTGAGCGCCAGACGGAGGCCTTCCCGGGATAGCGTCCAGGCCTGCCGAGGTTGCTCCCACCTCCGCCTGGCGGAGGTGGGAGCAACCTCACCGCACAACCGCGGGCTTGGAAGGGATCAGGAGCCCGGCGCCGGAGCGATCTCGGCCGGCTCGCCGCCCTTGGCCCAGTGGGCCTCCGGGCTGGGAGGCGTGTCGCGCAGGTACCACTCGGCGTCGAGGGCGCCCATGCAGCCCGTGCCGGCCGCGGTGACCGCCTGCCGGTAGGTGTGGTCGACGAGGTCGCCGACCGCGAACACCCCCGCCAGGTTGGTCCTGGTCGATCCCGGCTCGGTGAGCACGTAGCCGTCCTCGTCGGTGTCGACCTGGCCGGTGACGATCGCCGACTGGGGAATGTGGCCGATCGCGACGAAGGCGCCGGCGGCGGCGAAGTCCTCGGTCTCGCCCGTCTCGACGTTGCGGAGCCGGACGCGGCCCAGCGTGCCGTCCTCGCCGGCGACGAACTCCTCCGCGACGAAGGGGGTCTTGAAATCGATGTTGGGCCGCTCCCTGGCGCGCTCCTGCATGATCTTCGAGGCGCGGAACTCGCTGCGCCGGTTGACGACCGTCAGCTCGCTGGCGTACTTGGCGATGAAAATCGAGTCCTCCATCGCCGAGTCCCCGCCGCCGATCACGATCACCTTCCTGTCCTTGAAGAACGCCCCGTCGCAGACGCCGCACGTGGACACGCCACGGCCCCCAAGCTCCATCTCACCGGGGACGCCCAGCCGGCGCGGCTCCGCCCCCATCGAGAGGATCACAGTCTTTGCCAGGTGCTCCTCGTCACCGAGGAAGACCCTGTGCACGCCGCCGTTGGAGAGCTCGACACGGTCGACGTCGTCGGTGACGAACCGCGTCCCGAAGCGCTCCGCCTGGGCGCGGAACTGGGTCATCATCTCCGGCCCCATGATCCCCTCCGGGTAGCCGGGATAGTTCTCGACCTCGGTCGTATTCTGCAGCTGCCCGCCCCACTGGAAGCCCTCGAAGACAAGCGGCTCGAGGTTGGCACGCGCCGTGTAGAGCGCGGCCGTATAGCCGGCGGGGCCGCCCCCGACGACGATCACGTTCTCGATCTTCCTTGCCTCCGCCATCTCTTCCACCTCGGCGTCCGAAGTCTAATACTTTACTTTGTATAGTAACGCGTGATGCGACGGCTCCGCCTGCTCAATCGCGGGCGGGCCCCAGCACCGGTTCCCCCGCCGGAGGCCGTTCGACCGGCAACCCGTTCTCTTCCCAATCCTGCACCCGCAACCGCAGCTGGAAGAAGGCGGCGATCCCGGGCGGGATCGGCAACCAGAAGGCGACAAACCTGTAGATCAGGATCGCCGGAAAGACCGTTTCCTCGGGCAGGCCGAAGAGGACGAAGGCGCCGATCATCCCCGCGTCGACCGCCCCCACTCCCGCCGGGGCGAGCGGGAAGAGGTTGGCGACCATGCCGAGGAAGAAGCCCTGGACGACCACCGCCAGCGGCACTTCGATGCCGAAGGCGTGGAACGAGGCCCAGAGGATGCCGATGTTCGCCGCCCAAAAGCCGGCGGCCCCGATTACCGCCAACCCCCCACGCGAAGGGTGGGCGAAGAGGCTGATCGCGAACCTGAACCCTTCCGCGGCGATCGCCGGCACCTTGGCGATGTTGGCGGCGATCGCCTGCGGCCGCTCGCCCCGGGCCAACCCCGCCACCCGCTTCCCCAGGTCGGGTGGGATCAGCGCCACCAGCAACCCGAAGATGAGCAGGGCACCCGCTACCGCCGCCGGCACGACGGTCAGCTCGACCGAGTCCTTGCCCGGGAGGACGCCGGTTCGCAGCAGAACCCCGAAGACGATGAGGGCGACGGGGTAGAACATGTAGTGCAGCGTGAGGAAGGCCACCATCCGGCGCGCAACGTCGCGGCGGCGCATCCCCGCTTTGCGCAACGCCCAGTAGGTGAGGGCGATACCCCCCGCCCCGGCGGCCGAGAAGAGCAGGGTCGCGGCGACACCCGCCATGTTGATCTCGTAGGTCTCGGCCCAGGTGAGCCGCAGCGCGTCGCCCCCGACCACCGCCTTGAAGAGCGCGATATAGGTGGCTATCGCGACCACGTTGAAGCCGATCGCAACGACGATCCAGGTCGGATCGGCTTCCCCAAGCTTGCTGAGCGCATCCCCGAGCCCGATCAGCTTCGGAAAGAGGAAGTAGATCCCGGTCAGCAGTGCAACGACGACCAGCGCCGTCTGCGCCATCCGTCGCGGCGTGAATCGCGGCAGCTCAACGACACCGTTGCCGTTCGCCGAGTCCTCGGGAGACACCCCAGGGACGCTAGACGATTGACTCCAGATTGAGATGCCGTGGATGCCTCAAAGTGGAATCAATCGTCTGGACCGTCTAGCCGCTGGCGAGTCGCTCGAGGCGCCGCAGGCCCCCGTTGACCGCCAGGACAGCGGGTTCGGCGAGCGGCTCGCCACGCCTGACAGCGGCGACCAGCCCCGCTCCGGCGGCGACGTCGGTGACGTAATGCTCACCGAGGTAGACAAGCGCGAACCCAAGACTCAGCGCGTACCCCCAGCCGACGGCCCCGGCGACACGCCCCGCTTCGGACAGCGAGATCGCGGCCATCGCCGAGGCGGCAAAGTGAAGCGAGGGCATCGCCGCCCAGGGATTGCTCCCCAGGGTCCCGTACATCGTCGGCCAGGCGGAGCCCCAGGTCTCCTCACCGATCCCCACCATGATGCGGCGCACCTCTTCGCCGGCAAGGCCCTGTTCGGAGGACCACCACGGTGGAGCTGTGGGCGCGGCGAAGTACACCGCGCAGCCGATGTCGAAGACGGCGGCCAGTTGGCGCGCGGCACGCGGGAAGTGCTCGGGGTGGCGAATGAGAATGAAGAGCAGCGCCGCGTGGGGCTCGAGGAACCAGAGCCAGTGGACCCAGGTGAGGAAGCGGTTCAGGGCTCCAACCCGGGGCAGGTGGGCGAGTGCCCGCTGCAGGCGAACCGTGGGCAGCCGACCGAGGCCGATCGCGCGGTCAATCGAGATCGGGTAACGGGTGAGGAGGCGGCTGCGCAGCCGCTCTGGATCGTCGTAGGGAAGCTCGTGGACCATCGTGAAGCCCCACATCTGCAGGGCGAACAGCGCGACGTCCCGCTTGCCGGAGCGGGGCCGCAGCACGGCGAGCGCCAGGGGGCCACTGGCGCAGGCCACGACCGTTGCGACGGCCGGAATGCGGCGCCTGCGCCGCATCAGCGGCACGGCAACCGCCGCCGTGAGCGCGCCAGCCGCGCCCGCTCGCACCATCGCGCGCAGCACCGGGGATGGGCGAGATCGCCTCCGCATAGGGTGGGCGAGTATAGGAGCCAGCCAGCCACCTGATTAGAATGGCCGCGCTTTGGCGCCTCACTCCCCTGGCACGGACCAGATCGACACGCTGCTCTGGATTGGCTTCATAGCCGCGGCAATCGTCGTCGTGGCGGTCAACGCCGGACTGATCCTCGCGCTGCACAGACGCGGCTCCGGGCAGCGCTCCGAACTGGACGCCGAGCGGGCCGGGGGCGGGCGGCGCACGCCGCTCCGGGTGGGAGCGGTGCTGGCGGCGTTCGCCGCCGCGATCCTCATCCTCAGCCTGATCTACACGGAGAGGGCCCGCCAGGCGCAGGCAACGGGCCCGGCCGGCCTCAGGGCCTCCGACTCCGGGCCGCTGCGCATCACGGCGACCGGCCAGCAGTGGATCTGGCGCTACACCTATCCCAACGAAGCCTTCTCCTACTACAAGCTCGTCGTGCCGGTCGACACGGAGGTCGTCCTCGACCTCGTCTCGACGGACGTGATCCACACCTGGAGCGTGCCCAACCTTGCCGGGAAGCGCGACGCGGTCCCCGGCCGGGTGAACGAGGTCGCCTTCCGCGCCGAACGGGAGGGCACGTACTTCGGCCAGGCGGCGACCCTCTCCGGGCAGGCGTACGCCACCATGCGGACCGAGGTCGACGTCGTGTCGCCCGAGGAGTACGAAGCCTTCGTCGAACGGCAGAAGAGCGACATCCAGGCGGCCCAGGACCGGGTCACCGGGCTGATCGAAAGCGGGAAGGTACCGTGACCACGAGCAGGGCGCCTGAGCTGGTCACCGACGGCTTTCCGCCGCGCCGCTCGCGCTGGGCCGAGATCGCGACCGGCGCCGACCACAAGAACGTCGGCCTCGTGCTGGTCAGCGCGGCGCTGGGCTTCCTCTTCATCGCCCTCGTCGAGCTGCTGCTGATGCGCCTCCAGCTGGCGGTCCCCGAGAACACCTTCCTCAGCCCGGTCACCTTCAATCGCATGCTGTCGCTGTACGGCACGACGGCGATCTTCCTGTTCGCGATCCCGCTGGCGCTGGGCCTCTTCCACTACGTCGTGCCGTTGCAGATCGGTGCCCGCTCGACCGCGCTGCCGCGGGTCGGCCAGCTCGGCCTCTGGCTCTACCTGGCAGGAGCCACCGTCCTCTACGCCGGTCTCCTCTTCACGCCGTCCGAGGCAGGCGTGAACCCGCTGGCGCCTCTCTCCGAACTGGCCTTCCTGCCCAACAACGGCGTCGACGCCTGGGCCGTCGCCACCGGGCTGGCAACGCTCGGCTTCACCCTGCTCGCGATCGACCTGGTTGCGACGCTGCGCAACATGCGCGCTCCCGGAATGGCGTGGCGGCGGTTGCCGGTCTTCTCCTGGGCGGCGGCGATCTGCTCCTGGTTGCTGCTGGCGATCGGCCCGGTGATGCTGGCCGCGCTGACGATGCTGCTGATCGACCGCAACTTCGACGGGATCTTCTTCGCCGGCGACGCCGGCGGCGCACCCCTCCTCTGGCAGCACCTGAGCTGGATCTTCTACACCGGCGCATACATGCTGATCCTGATCGCCGCCCTGGCAGCGATCGCCGAGATCGTCCCGGCGCTCGCCCGGGCCCCGCTCGCCAATCGCGGCGCGACGATCGGCTCGCTGGGGGCGATCGCCGTGATCGGCACCCTCGCCTGGATGCAGAACATGCTGACCGCCCCGATCGGAATCGGCCGGATGTACTTCGCGATGGTGATGGCCCTGGCACTGATCGTCCCCTTCGGCCTCGTCGCCTTCAACCTGATCGCCACGCTCGCAAGGGGAGCCGTGCAGATGCGAGCGCCGCTGCTCTTCGCAATCGGGGCGCTTTCCGCGATCTCGATCGGGCTCGCGGCAGAGATCCAGCAATCGATGGTTGCCGCCGCATGGCAGCTGAAGAACACGACCGATGCCACAGCGGCGACCCATTTCGCGCTGGTCGGCGGCGCAGTCTTCGGAGGCTTCGCGGCCCTCCACTGGTGGTTCCCGAAGATGACCGGCCACACGATGGGAGAGAGCCTGGCGCGAATCTCCTTCTGCACGATGGCACTCGGCGCCCTGCTGGCCTTCGTGCCCCTCTTCCTCGCCGGAGCCGAGGACGGACAGGTCATCGACGCCTACAAGTTCTTCGACGGCACGGGCGTCAACACGTACAACCTGATCGCCTCGATCGGCGCCTTCGTGCTGGCGATCGGGATCGTGATGACGCTCGTCAATGCGATCCTCAGCCGCACGGCGGGCCCCGAGGCCGGCCACGACCCGTGGCACGGCGAGTCGCTCGAGTGGTTCGCCCTCTCGCCCCCGGAGCCGCATAACTTCGACGTGCTTCCCGACGTGCGCAGCGCCCGCCCGATGCGAGACATCCGCGAGGCCATCGCCCACCGCACCGGCAGCTCCGCCCGGCCGTCCCGTGAGTCGCAGCCGGTAGCCTGAGCTGGTGGTGGGTCACTGATGGAAGCCACGGCAGCGGCCGTATCAAGGCGCCCTGCGGCGCTCGCGGTTCTCCGCGATTACGCCACGCTGACCAAGCCGAAGGTGCAGTCGCTGCTGCTCTTCACGACCGCAACGACGATGTACGTGGCTGGCGAACCGTCGATCGGCCTCGTCCTGCTCACCTGCCTCGGGGGCGCCCTCTCGGCCGGCGGCGCGGGAGCGATCAACCACGCGATCGATCGCGACATCGACCGGACCATGGCCCGAACCGCCGACCGCCCCGTGGCGAGCGGCCGCATCCCTCCCGGCAGCGCGATTGCATTCGGCGCGCTGCTCGGGCTCGCATCCTTCCTGCTGCTCTCGCTCGCGGTGAACCCGCTGGCCGCGGCGCTGTCGCTCAGCGGCCTGCTGGGTTACGTCTTCGTCTACACGCTCTGGCTGAAGCGCTCGACCCCGCAGAACATCGTGATCGGCGGTGCCGCCGGGGCCGTACCGCCGCTGGTCGCCTGGGCAGCCGTCACGGGCGAGCTCAGCGGCACCGCCTTCTATCTCTTCGCGATCATCTTCTTCTGGACGCCGCCTCACTTCTGGGCCCTGTCGCTGCTGATGAAGGACGAGTACGCGAAGGCCGGAGTGCCGATGCTGCCGGTCGTGCGAGGCGAGGCTGAGACGCGCCGCCAGATCCTCCTCTACACGGTCCTGCTCTACGCCGTCACACAGCTCCCCTTCTGCGCCGGCGGCTTCGGGGTCGAGTACCTGATCGCCTCGATGACGCTCGGAGCTGCCTTCATCTACTGCGCGGTGCGGCTGCTGCGCAGCGCCGACCGCCGCTGGGCGCTCCGCACGTACCTGTTCTCCCTCGGCTACCTGGCACTGCTGTTCCTGGCGATGCCGCTGGACCGCCTGGTCTGATGTCCTTCTGCGATTCGGACTCGTCGGTCGGCGATTCGGACTCGTCGGTCGGCGATTCGGACTCGTCGGTCGGCGATTCGGACTCGGTCGTCTGGTAGAAACCCCGCCATGGATCGCGAAACGGCAAGGCGCAACATGACGACGGGGCTGCTGGCCGGCGGTATCGCCGCGGCGATCTTCGCCCTCTGCTTCCTCGTCGCGATGCTCTACATAGCCTCGTGAGCCCTGCACGATGACCGAGCCGAACGACACCTCCGAGCCGGCCGAGCTGCTCTACGCGGCCCGCCCGTCATGGGCGCCGGCTGTCTTCGCCTTCTCCGTCGCGCTCACGATCTGCGGAATCTTCGCCGAGGGCTTCATGGTCCGCGGCTGGATCTACTCGATCATCGGAGCGGTAGTACTCCTCGCCGCCGTCCGCAGGATGACGCGCGGCGCAACCCGCGACTACTTCCGCCTGCCCCGCCGCCAGAGGGCCCGCGGCGCCGTTCTCCCGGTCGAGACGATCAAGCCGCCGCTGGCGGACTGATACCGGCGCACCCTGCCGACATCAGCGCACCCTGCCGACACCGGCGCACTCTCAGTCCGGCGTCATGCCAGAGGTTGCCCCCTCGCTGGTCCAGACGCGGACTATGTCGCGGATCGATAGAACGCCGATCAGATCCCCCTCGTCGAACACCACCAGGTGGCGGATCCCACGCTTCGACATCTCGGAGGCGGCGCGCTCGAGACTCCAGTCGGGGGACGCCGTGATGACGCTGCCACTCATGTGGTCGGCGACCAGCTCGGCGTCCGGGTCCTCGCCGCGACCGACCGAGAACAGTATGTCGCGCTCGGTGACGATGCATGGCACCGGCCTCTCGTCATCGGAGACCAACGCCGCGCCGGTCCCCTTCTCGACCATCTTTTCTGCCGCGTCGCGCAGCGTGTGCGAGGGACCAACGGTGAGAACCACGTCCGACATCCCATCCCGTACTTGCATCTCCTGCCTCTCTTTCGGAGAATCGCATCAAGCCTACTCGACGGTTTGTGCCTGGCAAGGCGCTTTTGCGGAGACCGCGGCGTTATAGACTCCGGCGCGCCTCGCGCCGCATGCATATGCCCTTGCCATTCAACCCAACGCGCCTCCCGTTGACCCTCGCTGCCATGGCGGCGGTCGCCCTCGCCTCCTCGGGCTGTGGAACGACGAAGGCAGACGAGCAGCGAGGGCGGACCCTGTTCGTCCAGAACTGCGGTGTCTGCCACACGCTCGCCCAGGCGGCCACCACCGCCCAGGTCGGGCCCAACCTGGACGATGCCTTCGCCGCCGCGCGGGAGGCCGGCGAGGGGGCCAGCACGATCGAGGGGATCGTCAAGGCCCAGGTGGAGTACCCGCGCCCGAGCAACGCCAACCCCGCGGCGTCGATGCCGGCCGACATCGTGACGGGCAGGGACCTGGAGGACGTCGCCGCCTACGTCGCCCGCTACGCCGGGGTGCCGGGCGCCGGGCCGCCGGAAGTGGCAGGCGGCCCCGGCGCGCAGATCTTCGCCAACAACGGCTGCGGCGGCTGCCATACGCTGGCCGCGGCCGGGGCCGGCGGGGTGGCCGGCCCGAGCCTCGACGAAGTCCTGCCCGGGCAGAGCCCCGCGATGATCGACGAATCGATCGTCGACCCGAACGCGAAGATCGCGAAGGGCTACCCGGCCAACGTGATGCCCGCGACCTTCGGATCGTCGATCTCGCCAGCCGAACTCGAGCAGCTGGTCGAATACCTGATCGAATCGACCTCCAAGAGCGGCTCGAAATAGGCCAGCGGGTCGGGGCGATGCGCGACCCCCTCGCTGACATGATCTTGGGGGACCGGTGTCGTGGCTGCGCACACCGACAGGCGCCCGAATGCGTGAGCGGCTGACGATCACGCCGCAGCTCTACGCCAGGGTGAGCCTGGTCGCCCTCGTGGCGCTCTCGCTCATCGTGCTGACCGGGGCGGGCGTCCGCCTCACGGGCTCGGGCCTGGGCTGCCCGGACTGGCCAAAGTGCTACGGCCAGACGGTCCCGCCGCTGGACACCCACGCGGTGATCGAGTACGGCAACCGGATCTTCACCGGATTCGTCGGGCTGGCGGTGATCGCGGCCAGCGTGCTCGCCTGGTTCCGCCGGCCCTTCCGCGGGCACCTCGCCCTGTTCGGGGCGATGCTGCCGATCGGGGTCGTTGGCCAGGCAATCCTCGGCGGGCTGGTGGTCCGCTACCACCTGGCGCCGGGCCTGGTGATGAGCCACTTCATCCTTTCGATGCTTCTACTCGATGCCGCGTTCGCCCTCGCCTGGTGCTCGCGCTACGAGCCCTGGGAGCGCCGCCGCTCCCCCGACCGGCTCGGCGTCTGGGCGGTTCGCGCCCTGGTCCCACTCGGCCAGCTGACGATCCTCATGGGGACGATCGCAACCGCGTCCAGCCCCCATGCGGGTGCACACGAGGGCCAGCTCGTCCACCGCTTCACCTTCGAGGGAACCGACACCCTGGAGTGGGTCGTGCAGCGCCACTCGGCCATCGCCACGGCCTTCGGCCTGGCGGCCGTCGGCGTCTGGCTGCTCCTGCGCCGCCCTGGCGGCGACAGGCGCGCCGTCAGGCCCCTGGCGGCCGTCATCGCCCTGCTCGCCCTGCAGGGCACCGTTGGGGGCGTCCAGTGGGTGCTGGAGCTACCCGGCGAGCTCGTCTGGGTCCACGTGGCCCTGGCGACCTGCACCTGGCTGGCGATGCTGTGGACCGTCGCCACCGCAGGCCGCCTCAAGCCCAGGTGAATCCAGCCGACGGGACGGAAACGCACCTATATGGTGCAAATCAGTCCCGTCGGCGGAGGGTCAGGGGCGGCCCCGCCACCAACGGTAGGCGTGAAGCGCGCCGGCGCAGACCAGCACCAATCCCCAGAGCGCCCCGAACAGCGATCTCGTCAGCAGGGTCAGCGCGATCACCGACGCAGCCGCGATCCCAACGATCACGACCCACCGAAAGACGGCTTCCTCGGAGAGTCTCACCCACACCCCAGCGTACCGGGAGGAGAGTCAGCATCGCGCGTATGAATCTCGCCCGAACCTGATTCGCAATGCCCACACCGCGCGACTCATCAGCTTTCCGCAAGCGTGGGGCTCCTTCTAGCGGCTTCTCGGCAGGGGCCAGCGCTTCCTTGGCGGCGAGGTGCTCCCGTCATAGAGCGCGCGAGTGCCTAGGCCTTTAGAAAGCTCAACCGTCTTCCCGAAACCGAGCCTCAACCCAGCACAAGCCCTGCCCTTTTCTGGCTCACGGACATTGCTCACAAATACCGTGAGAACAACAGCCCCCTTGCGTTCTCGAACGCGAACTTCCGTAATCCGAGGTTTAGGCTCGCCAACGCAATATCTAACCGATACTCCGATGCGCACCATGCTGCCACCTGGGGGATAGGCGAGCTTCCATGGAGTGCGCTGATTCCCCCTACTCTGCTGCCTGTGCCGCGCATCGTCAACATTGATCTGTGGCTGTGCGGGAGAGGATCCACTACATCCTGTTACTGCAAAAACGGCGCCAACCAATAGGACGTACACGAGCATCCGACCTGTGAGATTCCACGGTGTCATTGACTATCAGTATCCGGTAATAACATACAAGTTGTACATCTCGGGTGCAGCAAGTGCACCGCGGATCGTCTTCTGACGTCCCGTTGGCGTGTCTTTCAGCGGCTGCACACAACGAACCGGACTAACTTCGACTCCACCACTAAGACTTCCCACTAACGCCCCCGTCCGCGCGTTCCATACTGGAGCTCCACTGTCGCCATCGATCGTAGATAGATTATCGACTATAAGAACACCTTGCTTCTCTTTAAGGTCCTCGAAGTAGACGTGCTTTATCCCGACGACGTTTCCGCACCTCACGCGATTGCTTTCCGCTCCTGATACGCATAGTCTCTGACCACGCCCAGCAACGGTCGGAGGCACGATCGGCGGCCGCTTACCGTCGTGGCCGTAGATCTTGTGTGGTGCCAAACCATCCGCATTCAGCCGAATTGCCAATACATCAGTACGGGGTGGAACCCAGAACGGGTTGCGCGTGACGTGCCCAATGCTGTGCCAGTCCAGCCGGCTTTCGAGATAGGGATGTTTGTTCCCTTCGGTCCTAAACATCTCCTGGTCGAGATGGGCACAGTGGCCGATTGCAAACATCAAGTGGCAACAACGCAGGACGCGGCGCCCGACGTTCCACCCCTTCATTATGCTTGAATGGTCCGGCGTCGCATTCCGGACATGGTTCCGTTGTAGCTCTCAGTGCTGTGGCTACTGCCTGGCGGGCGGCGACACACTTCCGTCATAGAGCGGGCGCACGTTGCGGTCGTGCTGGAACCTAACCACGTATTCCACCAGTAGTTCGACTCCCAAGCAGCTGGGTCGTCCTGGGGGACTCTTCGGCGCTGGGTTGACCAGGAACGCAGTGAGGATCACAGCGTCTTGGCGCTCGCCCTGGTGAACTCGTTGGATCCTAGGCTTCGGACGCGGTGCCCCTGGGCACCAACCGACCGTGCTGCGAATTCTGACTGTCCTAGGGCCGGGAGTACCACTCACCCTCCACCGAATCGGTCGGCCTTTTGGTGTTGGGTTAGTCGTATCGGTCATCTTGACGATGCCCTGCATCGTGCTGTTGTCACTCGTCAACAGCGAATTGGCACTTGAGGGAGGACTGCCTCCCCAGAGAACGCAGGCGAAAGTGAATGTGGAGAACGCTGGCCTAACGAACCGTTGCTGTCGCTTACTAACGCGGATTGTTCAGCCCCCCGTGATTATGTGTAGATTACCCATCACTGGGTGGCTAAGCGCGCCCGGGATCGTGGTGTTCCGACCCGTCGGAGTGTTCATGAGCGGCATACACCGCTTCCCAAGGAACAGGCCCACTCAGTGGAGCCGCCGCCGCGTCGGCGGGAACGTGCTCCCATCGTAAAGCCGCACTTGCGTGGCCCTCCTGCCAAGCCTTACCCACTGGGAAATGCCAACTTGCACAAATACACACCCCCCGGCGTCCGGTCCAACTCGTTGTGGCGTAAACCTAACGAACATGGTGAGAACCACGCCGCCGAGGCCGTGCCGCCGCGCCACCCGCTCGACGTAAGGTTTCGGTCTACCATAACCGCAGTATGGAACCAATGCACCCAGCTCGATGCTTTGGTCTTTTCTTCTCCAGACGCCCCATCGGACGGGCTTAAGCGGGCCTTGTCTCTGATCCACAATATTCGCTACCTGCGCCGTGCCTGCGGCGGAATTCATCATCGTCTCGTCAGTATCACGTGGACCACCCTCACCACATGCCCCAAGACTCAGTAAGACTGCACAGGCGAGAACTATGGATGCGCGCCTAAAATGTCCCCTAGGCATCTTGGATCGGCAAAGATTGACTACGGAATCCATAGTGATTCACGAACCCGGGACCGCGAGATTCAAGGAGCCCATGCCGGGAGCATTCAGAATACCTGGAACCTTCTCTATGTCGTAACCCCGTGGCAGCAACAGGGGAGTAACCCAGTCCTTTATGAGCCCAGTGCCAGGTGCCGTCACTAAGGGCTGCGAGGCTGCCGCCGTTGTACCAGCTATTCGAGCTGTACCAGGAATCGGAGATGGCCGGGTCCAAAAGCAAAGGAAACTTCACGTCCATGCCTCGGTGCTTGATCGAGACGGTCAGAGTCGTGCCCTCGGCATGCATTGATACGGGCACCTCGGTGCCCTGCGCGTCCACGGCCGTTGGGGCGGGGATGCTTGCTATCGAGCGGCCCTCTTCGCCTCTCACTTCGAGGCCGCCGCGCCCGTCGGGGCGAAGCTCGCCCCCAGGCGGCAGCGTGAGATCGAAGCGAAGCTCCTCAGGGCTCTTTTCGGAGCGCAGACTCGCGAACAGCTCCAGACCACTTGAAAGCGGCGCGGCAAGTAGATCCATGTCTTGTTTGGGTAGCGGGTAGAGCAGGTCGGTCTCGCCGAAGCGGTGGGCTTCCGCTTCGCCCTTCGGGATGACCGGCGCGATCGCCAGCCCGCTCTTGCCGATCGTCATCGGCTCGGAGGCATCGCGGGGCAACTCGATCTCCGTGAGCGGGTTGGCCGGTGCATAGCCGTCCTCGCCGACGTGCCGCAGTTCGAGGCTGACCTTTCGCAGGCGGCCTTCCTCGTCGGTCGCGCGAACCGGCATTGTCCCGTCCATGAGCACGGTATCGCCGCCAATGTCGATCAACGCGCCGGTCGAACCGAGCGGGTCCTTCAGCTGAGCGCCGGTCAGGGCGCGAGCCGGGTCTTGGTCGATCAGCGCCAGTTGCTCGGCGAACTCGGATCGAAGCAACGCTGCCGCGTCTTCAACCGAAAGATCGGTGTAGGCGAGTCTGGATTCCTCTCGTTCGCGTGCGGCCCACGACGTTTCGAGGAGGCGTTGCTCTTCTGCTTCAAGCGCTTCGGATTCCTCGATGCCCTTGGCAACATCGGCCCCATCGGGCCAATCCTGCGTTTCGGCCGCCGAGGGGACCGGGACTTCCGGTTCGTCCGGGGGTGATTCGGCGAGGACCGGAGCGACGGAGCTCACCAGTAACAGGACTGTGAATACCGTGAGCCACTGGGCGCGCCCCGCGCCTTTGGCCCCGCGCACGGAACCCATAGATGCGCTCTCCCTTCTTTGACGAGAAATTAGGTAGCCCTAATTCGACGCTGCCGATATCACATCAGAGGAGAAAAGGCAAAGACTTTTCAGCGAGTGTTTGAGAGCCTCGGTTCCCGCAAGGTGGCAAGCCTGCGAGCACCCGAGTTGTCGTCACATCTCGGGATCAGGACGCTCGGAACGAGCTAGAGGACGTAGACGGTGGTGTAGACGATGATCCACATCACGTCGACGAAGTGCCAGTAGATGCCCGGCACCTCGACGCCGAGGTGGTCCTCCGCCTTCGGCCCGAAGTGGCCGCGGAAGGCGCGGATCGTGGCGAAGCTGAGCAGCCCCAGGCCGATGAAGACGTGGGCGCCGTGCAGCCCGGTGAGCCCGTAGAAGATCGAGCCGAAGGCGAGGTCGCGGGCGCTGAAGCCGATGTGGACGTACTCGTTGATCTGGATGAAGAGGAAGGTCGCGCCGAGCAGCCAGGTGAGCACCAGGCCGAGTTTGAGGCCGGCTCGGTTGCCGCGCCGGATCGACTCCAGCGCGTAGTGGATCGTGAAGCTGGAGGAGACGAGGATCCCGGTGTTGACCAGGGCGACGTAGACCGGCAACTCGTAGGGGTGCGGCGGCCAGACCGGCGGGTCGACGACGACGCGCAGGAAGAAATAGGAGGCGAAGAAGGCCCCGAACAGCATCACCTCCGAGACGATGAAGAGCAGGATCCCCAGCGTCTGGCGGTCAATCCGGGAGCTCTGGTTGGCCTCGGGCGGCCCGTGGTGCTCTCCGTGGGAGTGGTCGAGGGCGACCGTGGCGCTCTCCATCAGTGAGCCTCCCCCTCGGCGACAGCCGCGGCAACCACCGTCGCCGGCCTGCCGACCTCGATGTGCTCCACCTGCTTTTCCGTGATCTCCCGGACCTTGCCGACGAGGTCCTCCTCGAGCCAGCGCGACGACTCCCCGGCAAAGGTCGAGATCAGCACCTCGTCGATCCGGTAGTGCTCGACCGCGTTCTGCACCGCGTGGAACGGGTCGGGGCTCATCGGCTGTCCGGTCGCGTCGATGTCGACCCGGTAGAGCGCGGCAAGGGTGGAGGCGAGGTCGTGGACGACCTGGGCCTCGGAGACGCCATCCGAGCGGGGGCAGATGATCGTGTAGCGATGGCGGCGCTCGCCCGCGCGTTCCCGCAGCCGGTTGACGAGATCCGGCATCGCCACGCTGCGGGTGGCGACGACGAGCGTGTGGATGACGTCCCAGCGGACCGAATCGTCCTCGATCCGCACCGGAATGTGGGTGATCTCGACCTCAGGCTCGAAGCGGCTCTTCGCCCACTCGACCAGGTCCTTGCGGGTCCAGCCAAAGCGCGTCTCATACAGGCAGGAGAGCAGCACCTCGCCGGGTCGATGGGCGCGCACCGCATCGTCGAGAGCCAGCGCCGGGTCGGGGTCCATCACCTCGCCCACCGACTCGATCCCGAACTCCGAGAGGACCGCCATCGTCACCTCGACGCGGGCGCGGGCGGCTTCGCGCAGCTTGTCGGGGTCGACCAGCTGGCCCGCGGCCGGCTGGTTCTGCGGAGCCGCGACGACGACGAACGGGACCTGCTCGGCGCGCTCGCGCACCGCCTGCAGGAGGCCCCGCCCGCCGGCCACCTCGTTGAGGAAGACAAGCAGCGGCGAACCAGCCGCCCTCTCGGCCGTCATTTCGAGCCCACCGCCGCCGGCTCGGGTTTCGCCACCTCGGCGCCCTCGCCGGCCATGATCGCGTGGCGAGCGCCCGGCACCCCGAACTCATATGGCCCGCCGACCACCCGCGGGATCTCGTCGAAGTTGAAGATCGGCGGCGGCGAGGAGACCTGCCACTCGATCGACTTGCCGCGCCAGGGGTTGGATTCGGCGCGTGGCCCGAAGCGCCAGCTGACGACCATGTTGTAGAGGAAGACCAGCTGCACGGCGCCGAGCAGGAACGCGAAGCAGCTGATCAGCAGGTTCCAGTCGCCGAACTGGGCCGCGTAGTCCGCGACCCGCCGCGGCATCCCGTCCATCCCACCCAGTGCATCGGCAGGAAGGTCCCCCAGGTGCCGACCACGGTCCCCCAGAAATGGACCCGGCCGAGTTTCTCGTCATACATCCTCCCGGTCATCTTCGGGAACCAGTGATAGATCCCGGCGAAGATCGTGAAGACCGATCCGCCGAAGAGGACGAAGTGGATGTGGGCGACGATGAAGTAGGTGTCGGAGACGTGGATGTCGAGCGGCACCATGCCCAGCATCACGCCGCTGATCCCGCCGATCGTGAAGGTGACGATGAAGGCGAGCGCGAACAGCATCGCGGTCGAGTAGGTGTGGATCTTGCCGAAGTAGAGCGTTCCCAGCCAGGAGAAGATCTTGATCCCGGTCGGCACCGCGATCAGCAGCGTGGTGATCATCATCGGCACCCGCAGCCAGCTGAACATGCCGGCGACGAACATGTGGTGCGCCCAGACCGAGTAGCTGAGCACGACGATCCCGATCAGGGCGAGTGCCATCAGCCGGTAGCCGAAGATTGGCTTGCGGGAGTGGATCGAGATGACCTCGCTGATGATCCCGAACCCTGGCAGCATCATGATGTAGACGGCCGGGTGCGAGTAGAACCAGAAGATGTGCTGGTAGCTGATCACGTCGCCGCCGCCCGCGAACTGGAAGAACTGGGTGCCGAGGAGGCGGTCGAAGAGGACCATGAACTGGGCGCCGGCGATGAACGGGGTCGCGGCGACGACCAGCAGCGAGGTCGAGAGGTTGGCCCAGACCAGCAGCGGCATCCGCCAGAAGGTCATCCCAGGCGCACGCATCGTGATGATCGTGACCAGGAAGTTGAGCGCGGTGGCGATCGAGGAAGCGCCGGCGAACTGCACGCCGAGGTTGAAGAACGACTGTCCCAGCGGGGCGCCGGTGGAGAGCGGCGCGTAGCCGGTCCAGCCCGCGTCGAAGGCCCCGCCCGGCACCAGGAAGCTGCCGACGAACATCAGCCCGGCGATCGGCAGCATCCAGAAGCTGAGCGCATTGAGGCGCGGGAAGGCCATGTCCGGGGCGCCGATCATCAGCGGCAGCACGTAGTTGGCGATCCCGGCGAAGACCGGCACGATGAAGACGAAGATCA
This sequence comes from uncultured Solirubrobacterales bacterium, assembly GCA_963707965.1. Classification (GTDB taxonomy): domain Bacteria; phylum Actinomycetota; class Thermoleophilia; order Solirubrobacterales; family 70-9; genus VRUE01. The sequence goes on along the minus strand of CAVPRR010000004.1, from coordinate 385,940 downwards.
TGATCGCGGCGTGCGCCGAGAAGAGGCCGTTGAAGGTGGAGGCGTCGACGATCTGGCTGCCCGGCTGGGCAAGCTCAGCCCGGATCATCATCGCCATCAGGCCGCTCACGAAGAAGAAGAAGAAGTTCGTGCAGATGTACTGGATGCCGATCACCTTGTGATCGGTGTTGAAGCGGAGGTAGTCGCGCCAGCTCCTGGCGCCGTGCTGGGAGTGGTCCTCCGGAACGTCCGGCATGCCAGCCGCCCAGCGCAGCCAGTAGTCGAAGCAGCCGAAGCCGGCAAGGAAGCCGAGTGGGCCGGTGATCAGCGGAACGATCACATGCGGGTAGCCGGTCTGCTCGGTCTGGAAGGTCGGAAGGCCGGAGATCTCGCGCAGCACCACGACGAGCGTGAAGCCGAAGGCAGCCCCCAACACCGCCCCGAGCGCGCCCCGAACCCATCCCGGTCGCTTGATAGCAGCCGCCATCAGATCGCTCCCATTATGCCCCGCCCGCCCCAACCGGGATCGGGTCGGTTTCGGTGTCCTGGCGAATCGCCTCCAGATAGGACGGCGGGATCTTTTCCTCCAGGCCGCCGACCCAGGCGCGGAAATCAGCCGGCCGTTCGACCACCACCTTGGCACGCATGGTGGAATGGCCAAAGCCGCAGAGCTCGGTGCAGATCAGCTGGTAGGTGCCGAGCCTGCTGGGGGTGACGATCGCCGTCGTCGTGATCCCCGGCACGTTGTCTTTCTTGATCCGCCACTCCGGCACCCAGAAGGAGTGGATCACGTCCAGGGAGTGCATTTTGAATTGGACCTGGCGGTCGAGCGGGACGTGCAACTCGCCCTCCGACCAAACGTTGTCCTTCCCCGGATAGCCGAAGCTCCAGGCAAACTGCTGCGAGAAGACGTCGACGGTGATGTGGTTCGCGTCCTTCTTTTCGATGTCGTTGAGCACCGCCCAGCTGTAGCCGGCGCCGAACAGGACGATGATCGTCGGGATCAGCGTCCAGGCCACCTCGAGCCGGGTGTTGCCGTGGATCGGCTCCCCATCGGACTCGTCCCCCGGCTTGGCTCGGAATTTCCACAGCGCGTAGAAGAGCACCACCATCACGAGCGAGAAGACGAAGGCCGAGATGACGATCATCACGTTGAGGAGGTCGTCGATCTTCGGCGCGGCCGTGGAGGCCTCCTGGCCGTTCCAGTGGATCGACACCATCACGGCCGAGATCGCCACCGTCAGCGCAACGGTCGCGGCAAGCATCTTCGCTATGGGCAGACGACCCATCACGGGGTTGGAAAATGCCCTCCGGTCGCGCACGCAGGGGCCAGCATCTCTCGCTCCGCGCTCATTGAGGGAGGGCATTCTACGCAAGCGGCAGACGGTCCAGCTGACCCTGGGAGGCGGCGATCACTCCGAGGGCCACTCCTTCCCAACTCCAGAGCCGCCGCGCGGTGGCAACAAGCGCCTCGCGCGCCCCGGCGCGCTGCGGCTCGGAAAGCGCCAGCCAGGCACTCAATCTCTCCGCGATCGCCTCGACCGCCCCCTCCCGCACCGCAAACGAGGTGAGGCGGCCGATCTCGGGCGGCAGCGCGGCCGCCAGCTGCCGCGAGACCTCCCGCATGCCCGAGTGCCCGGCCGAGACGGGCAGCGCCCCGCACGCCGCCGCCTCCGCCGCAACCATCCCAAAGGACTCGGGGAAGGTGCTCGGCATCGCAAGCGCCGTGGTGCCCGGCAGCAGCTCCGCCACCTCGTCGTGCTCCAGCCTCCCGATGAACTCGACCGAGTTCGCCATGCCCTTCGCCACATCGGCGTAGCCGGGCGGTGGGTCGGCAAGAAACGCGCTCAGGATCGGCAGCGGCTCCGCGGAACCGCCCTCAAGCCCCCAGCCCAGCTTCGCAACCTCCCGCGCGTCGCCCAGGTCACCGCGGTCCAGCGCCGCCAGCAACCGCCTCAGCCCCTGCTCGTACTCCCCGTACCCGGCGATCTGCAGTCGCGCCTCGGGATGCTCGGCGTGAACCAGCGGCCAGGCGGCGATCAGTAGATCGACCCCCTTGGAGACGATCAGCTTGCCGACGAAGACGACGAGGGGCGGGGACGGATCCGTCCCGCATCCGCAGCGAGTCCCGCCGGGCCCGATCCCCGCCACTCGTCGGTGCTCGACTCCCCGGGGGGCCGAGCCGGTCTTCGCGCGGAGACCATCGACGTCTGGCAGTGCTGCCCAGAGGGACTCTGCGGTGTGGCGGGAGCCGACCAGCACGCAGCTCGCCGCGCGCATCCCCTCTTCGGCGTGGGGAAGGAAGCGCGGATGGGGCTTGACCGTGTACTCGAGGGCCGAGCCGTGGATCTTCGCCGCGAAGGGGGCGACCCCGGCGCGGGCGAGGATCGCGGGCCCCATGACGAGGTGGCCCGCCAGGGCGGCATCGATTCCGCCGGCGGTCTGCGCGACGTCGCGGACGGCCGCGACGTTGGCGTCGAGATAGCGGACGAGCTCCGCGCCGGTCAGCTCGGGAAAGGCCTTGACCTCGAAGCCCTCGTAGGGGTCTTTGACGTAGACGGGCAGCAGGCCATGGATGTCGGGGTTGTGGATTCGAACCCCATCCAGGCTCGCGTCCCGGTCCTGGCAGACGAGGTGAACCTCGTGCCCCAGCCGCGCAAGGGCCCGGGCGAGGTTCGCCGTGTAGATGTTGCTGCCGGTGCCGCGCAGCATGTAGCCGTGAAAGATCAGGATCCGCATGGACGGCCGCCACCCCTCTGCATCCGCAGACGGGGGCGGCGGGTGCATTATTGTCCCGCCTCGATGAACCAGCGGCAGCTCTACCGGATGCGGTCGCCGGCCTCGGGCCGTGAGGCGCTTGCCCATGCCGAGCCCGGCTCCGCCTATGTCGACCGGGAGACCGGCGAGCAGATGCGGCCGGTGGCGATGGTGCTGCCTCTCGCCCCGTCCGCGTCGGCCCTGCCGCGCAGCCCGGAGAACCTGCGCGCCTGCCGCCGCTGCGACCAGCTGATCGGCCTCGACGTCAGCGACTGTCCCTACTGCGGCCTCCGCCAAACGGCGCTCTGACCGGCGCCTATCGGCGTCCTCGGTCGCTCGCGTGCCGAAAGCACGCCACGCTCCCTGCGTCCTCGATTCTGCTTGCTCAGGGCGCCGTTACGGTTTCTTGACAACCGTGGCTGTGTAGAGCAGGCGGGCGTTGGAGTAGTAGCAGCCGTACGGCTTGATCTTGCCGACTCCCTGCTGCGGATGACCGCCCTGGATGTCTTCCCTGGAGGTGCAGTGCTTGGGCTTGCGACTGCCGCGCCAGGTGTTGTCTTCGCCGATGTTGAAGGCGAACATCGGCGCCCAGGTCGGGATCGTGAGGGCCACGACCTGCCCGCGGAGAACCGTGAGCGGATGGTCGAGGGCAAAGATCGCCGTGCTGCCGAAGTACGGGTTGAGGATCTGGAGTGGGCTCTGGCGCACCAGCTTGTAGCTGGGCGGCTTGGAATCCACGATCGGTCGCAGGACCCCGATCCGTGCCTTGGACGGCTTGCCGAGGAAGTCGTTGAAGAAGCCGACCTCGTCGGTCGTCTTGTCCGTGTCCTCGCGAGAGGGGCGCGCAAGCGTAATCGACCAGGCGACGATCTTGCCGTCGAAGGGCACCTCGTACGGTCGTGGTACGCCACCCGCAATTGCCTGGAAGCCGGTGACGTGTCCCTCGACCCGGCAGGGCACCACCTCGACTTCGTTGACGATCTTGCCCGGGCACGACGGCGGTGGGGCGGAGTCGGTGCGGCCGAGGACGACAACGCGAGCCGGCGCCGAGTCTGCGAGACCCGGCCAGGCGGCAGCGACCAGCGCCGCCAGCAGGCAGGCAAGGCCCGCCGCGACCGCCGCACGAGAGCGGCGGGATCGAATTTCCGCTATTCCTCGCAAGATCTCAACCTGCAACCCCGCCTTGGTCCAAGGGTTGCGGCCCGGATTCTGCCGTTATGGAGCACCGAATGCGGCCTCCCCGCGCAACTGCACAATCCCGGCCAGGTAGGGTTGCCAGCCGGAATGGAGGGTCCGAACCGAGCAGACGAGTTCATCCCCGCCGGCATGGCCGCGCTCGGAATCGACGTCGATGACGTGGACCTGGCCGTGATGGCGGCAGCGCATGCGGTCTTCTGGCCTGCGATCGGCGACCTGCTGTCCTTCGACACCACGGGTGTCGAGCCGGAGCGCTCCCCCGACCTCTCGCGGGCGCCGTGAGGGCCCTGGACCTCCCGCTCCGCGAGCAGGCCGCGGCAATCGCCGCCGGCGACGTCGACCCGGCCGAGCTGCTCGACGCCACGCTGGCTCGGATCGAGCTGCGCAACCCCGCTCTCAACGCGATAGTGGAGACCTTCCCGGAGCGTTCGCGGGAGATGCTCGCCGCCGCCCCCGCCGGCCCCCTGCACGGGGTCCCGGTGGCGATCAAGGACGAGTGGCCGCTGCCCTGGCGGGCGCAGCGGTTCGGCGCCGCCGAACTGTTTCAGACCACCGCCCCGGAAGAGTCCGGCCCCTACCGCGCCCTGCGCGACGCGGGAGCCGTGATCGTCGGCGTCGGCAACATGCACGAGCTGGGGATGGGAACCACCGGCAACGTCTCCGTCTACGGCCCGGCCCGCAATCCCTGGAGCACCGAGCGCTGCCCGGGCGGGTCCTCGAGCGGGCCGGCGGCGGCGACCGCCGCGCGGATGGTCGCCGGGGCGGTCGGCGCCGATGGCCTCGGGTCGATCCGGCTTCCGGCCGCCTACTGCGGGCTGACGGGCCTGAAGCCAACCTTCGCCCGCGCGACGATGGAGGGGCATCACATGGCTGCGGTGACGACCGTGGCGGTATCCGGGCCACTGTGCGCCGACGCCGCCGATTGCCGTCTCCTCGGCTCGGTGCTGTTCGGCGAAGAGCTGGTCGCGGAGGACGCCGCTGGACTGAGGATCGGAGTCGTCAGCGACAGCGTCTCCGAGGATGTGGACCCCGAGGTCCGCGAGGCCTGCGAGACCGCGATCGAGTCGCTGCGCGCCGAGACCGGCGGCACGGTGGCGGAGGTGTCGCTCCCGGATATCGAAACGGCGGCGATCGCCGGCGTCGTGATCATCAACACGGAGAACCTCCATGGGGCGACGCCCGAGCGAGTCAACAACCTGCATCCCGACATCAGCCCGCTCGGCCGCGGCATCGTCAAGTACCGGATGCTGACGCCGGCGGTCGCGATCGTGCAGGCGAGCCGCGTCCGTACCCTGATGCGCCGGCGCCTCGCAGCGCTCTTCGAGCAGATCGACGTGATCGCCTGGCCGACCGTGCCCGCCCCCGCACCGCCGCTCGATGCGCCGCTGGTCGAGCTGCCCTCCGGAACGCACACCGCCGACAGCGCCAACGTGCGAGGCGCTGCGCTCGCCAACCTGGCCGGCATACCGGGCATCAGCGTTCCCGTCGGGCTCAGCGCCGCGGGGCTGCCGCTTGCGCTGCAGCTTCAGGCAGCCTGGGGCCGTGACGAGCTCCTGCTCGACGCAGCCGAGGCACTGGAGCGCGCGAACGGCCGCCGCTGGGTGGAGTCGCGTCCACCTCTGGCCGAGGTCGAGCCGACGGAGGCCTGATGCCGGCAATCGTGGTCGAGGGTTTGGAGCGTGCCTTCGACGAGGTGCTCGCGGTCCAGGGGGTGGACATGGAGGTCGACGAGGGCGAGATATACGCCTTCCTCGGCCCCAACGGCGCCGGTAAGACGACCACGGTGCGAATGCTGACCACGCTGCTGCTCCCCACCGGCGGCCGGGCATCCGTCGCCGGGCACGACGTCGTCAACGAAGCGCGGGCCGTGCGCGCCTCGATTGGAGTAGCCCTGCAGGAGGCTGCGCTCGACCCTTTGATGACGGGTCGGGAGCTGGTCCGCCTGCAGGCCACGCTCCAGGGCATCCCCAGCGCGGAGGGAAGGCGCCGGGCCGACGACCTGCTGGAACGGGTCGATCTCGCCGCCGCCGCCGACCGCCGCGTTGGCACCTATTCCGGCGGCATGCAGAGGCGCCTGGACCTGGCCGCGGCGCTGGTCCACGAGCCGCAGGTCCTCTTCCTCGACGAACCGACCACGGGACTCGACCCCGTCAGCCGCAAAACGATCTGGGAGGAGGTGCGGCTGCTGAACGACGAGGGCACCACCGTCTTCCTCACCACCCAGTACCTCGAGGAGGCCGACCAGCTTGCCGACAACGTCGGGATCATCGACCGCGGCAGGATCGTCGCCAAGGGGACGCCGGAGGCCCTCAAGGCCGACATCGGCAATCCTCACGTCCGGCTCCAGCTGGAGGAGGGCTCGATCGCCGAGGCGGAGGAGATCTGCGCGCGGATTGGCCGCCTGCTGCCGCCGGTTGACGGCAGGACCGTGCTTGTCGAGGTCGAGAACGGTGCCGCAGACATCCCGCGGGTCGTGCGCGCGCTCGACGAGGCGAGCATCGGAGTCGGCTCGCTGGAGTTGGTCCAGCCCACCCTCGACGACGTCTTCGTCGCAAAGACGGGACACCACCTCGAGCGGGAGCAGCGGGAGGGCGGGAAGCAGGAACCGGTGGAGGTATGACGGGAGAGGCCCGCGCTCGCTCCCTCCGCCTCGACCTGCGAGTCGTCCGCACGCTGGGCATGCGCTCCATCAGGCAGACGTTCCGCCGCCCGCAGCTGATGGCGCCGATCGTCGTCTTTCCGACCCTGCTGTTGGCGATCCAGACCGGCGGCGCGGGCAGCGCCGTCAACCTGCCGGGCTTTCCACCGGTTCAGAGCTTCCTGCAGTTCATGCTGGCCGGCGCGATGATGCAGTCGCTGATGCTGGCCGGCAACAGTGGCGGCATCGCAATGGCCGTCGATATCGAGATGGGATTCACCGACCGCCTCTTCGCAGCGCCCATCTCCCGTTTCACGATCGTCCTGGGGCGACTCGCGGGAACCGCGGCGCTGGGCCTGTTCTCAGCCCTCTGGTTCCTGGCGATCGGGTTGATCTTCGGGGCCGAGATCGAGAGTGGCGTGGCGGGAGCTGCGATCGCGGTCGTCCTGGTCACGGCCTCGGCGCTCGCGGTCGGCGGAATTGGCGCGGCGATTGCCCTGCGCACCGGCACCGCAAGCGTTGTGCAGGGCCTCTTCCCGCTGATCTTCGTGGTGCTCTTCCTCTCCAGCGCCTTCTTCCCCCAGGAACTGATGATCGAGCCGGCAAAGACGATCGCCAAGTACAACCCGCTGAGCTTCATCGTCAACGGGATCCGCGACCCGATGATCTCCGGGATCTCGGGCTCCGACATGCTCGCCGCGGTCCTGGCGATCTCGGGCCTCATCGCGCTGGGCCTCTGGGCAAGCGCTCGCGCACTGCAACACCGGCTGCGGGCGGGATGATGAGGGCCGCCGCGCTGCCCGCCTGGAGGGCGAACCTGGCGACGATCGGGGCGCTGATCTCGCGCGCCAAGAACGAGCTGGTGAGGGTGCCGGCCGCGGCGATACCCGGCGTGCTCGCGCCGACCATCTTCTTCCTCGGGCTGAACGGCGTGTTCGGCGCGCTGACCGGCTTGCGCGGCTTCACCACTGAAAGCTACGAGAGCTTCGTCGTCGCGGTCAGCATGCTGCAGGGGGCGGGCTTCACCGGGGCGGCCGCCGGCGTCAACCTCGCCCGCGACATCGAGCAGGGCTGGGTCGACCGGTTGCTCGTCTCCCCCGCGCCGCGCTGGGTGCTGCTGGCCGGCATGGTCCTCTCGGCAAGCGCCCGGTCGTTGATCCCGGCGACGGCGGTCCTCGGCGTGGCGCTGGCCCTGGGAGCGCAGTGGCCGGGCATCGACGGCCTCCTCGTCGCCTACGGAATGGTCGTCGCCATGGCGGCCGTCGCCGCATGCTGGGGAACCATGCTGGCGCTGCGCTTCAAGAGCCAGTCCGCGGCACCGCTGATGCAGGCGGGAACGCTCGCAGTGATTCTCACCACCACCGCCTACGCGCCGCTTGCCCTCCTGCAGGGTTGGCTTCAGGACGTCGCCCGCGTCAATCCCGTGACCCAGGTCGTCGACGCGGCCCGGCAGGGCTTCGTCGGCGGCGTCAGCTGGGCGGAAACCTGGTCCGGGGTGCTGGCGGTGTCCGCCCTGCTGGCGATCCTCGGCGCCCTCGCCCTGCGCGAGATGCGCCGCACGGCGGTGTGAGGGGGCCTCGGCAGGTGTGAGCGGGCCCTCGGCAACCGAGCTCGCCGAGCGCGTCCTGCGCCAGAACTGGCTGGAGGGCGAGCGGAGTGGCGTCACCTACGCCTACACCCGGCCCAGCCCAGGCCGCTATCCATGGCAGTGGTTCTGGGACTCCTGCTTCGCGGCCATCGTTTGGCGACGGTTCGATCCCGGGCGCTCCCAAACCGAGTTGAGGAGCCTGCTCGCCGCCCAGCGCGACGACGGCTTCATCGGCCACACGATCTTCTGGGACCGCCCCGTCTCGCTGGGAAGGCTCCCCTTCTACAACGTGCATTCGCGCCGCTCGCTGCAGACCGAGACGATCCAGCCGCCCATGCTGGCCTGGGCATGGAGGATTGCCGTGGGAGACCCCGCCGCCGAGCCCGGGATCGCGGCGCAGGCAAATTGGCTGACGGCCAACCGCGACCTCGATCGAGACGGGCTGTTGTGGATCGTGCAGCCGGACGAGTCCGGCCTCGACGCCTCGCCGAAGTTCGACCCCGTCTGGGGCAGGCGGGCGAACGCGCGGGTTGGCTTCCCCTGCCTGGTGCGCCGCAACCGGCGGCTCGGCTTCGACGCCGGCCAGATACGCGACCGCGGCGGTCCCGTGCTCTGCGAGGTCCTCGTCAACACCATGTGGTCGCTGTCGCTGCAGGCGCTGGGCCGCCCCTCCGCAACGCCCGCTCTTGTGGAGCGGCTCTGGGACGAGCCGCGTGGCCTCTTTCTCGACGAGGTGCAGCCGGGCGGCGCCCGTCCCGGCGTCCGCACCTGGGCCGCACTTGCACCACTCGCCCTGCCAGACCTGCCGGAAGAGATCGGGCGGCGGCTGGTCGAGGAGCACCTTCTCGCACCAGGGGGGTTCCGGACCCCGGTCGGACCGCCCTCGGTCGCCGTCTCGGAGCCGAGCTATGAGCCCGGCGGGGGCCGCGGGCCGATACGCCGCTACTGGCGAGGCCCAACCTGGGTCAACGCCGCGTGGCTGATCTGGCTGGGCCTGCGCAGGCTTGGTTACGACGAGGAGGCTGCGCGCATTGCCAACGGCCTGACCGGCGCCGCGGAGCGCGAAGGCCTTCGCGAGTACTACGACCCTCGTGACGGAACCGGCCTGGGAGCGAAGGGCTTCGCCTGGTCAGCCCTGGTCGCCGAGCTGGCGGACCGGAACGGGATCGCCGGCGGCGTGCCATCGGCCACAAATGGGCCGCGCGGCTATTTGTAGCGGTAGGTGATGCGACCGCGGTCGAGGTCGTAGGGGGAGAGCTCGATCTTCACCCTGTCCCCCGGGAGGATGCGGATGTAGTGGCGGCGCATCTTCCCTGAGATGTGGCCGAGCACCTTGTGGCCGTTGTCGAGCGTGACGCGAAACATGGTGTTGGGGAGAGCCTCGGTGATCTCGCCCTCCATCTCGATCTTCTCCTCTTTTCCCATCCGGCCGGGAGCGTATCTGACCGGGACGCAGGTCAGTGCTCATCCCGGTTCGGGCCGGCCGGGATTCCGCGCTCAGCCGCGCAGCCGGCGGGCCAGCTCGATTGCCTCCTCGCGGCTGCCCACCTCACCCGCATACTGGGCGGCCTCCAGCTCGGAGAGCAGCGCGCCCAGTTCGGGGCCCTCCTGAATTCCCAGCTCGGCGGCCAGATCATCTCCGCGCAGCAGCGGGTCGGGGGGGCCGTCGCGGCGCCAGTCGAGCGTCGCCGACAGCATCTGGCGGGCCAGCTGCAGGTGAGCCTCGACCGCCTCCTCGGTCGCGAATGGCCCGCTGCCACGGGCGGAAAGTCGATCGGCGACGCTGAGCAGGGTCACGTCCGCCCCAACGGGCTCGGTCGCCCGCAGGTACTCGTGAACTCGGCGTGGCGGCAGCGGCGCCTCGTGGACGAGGAAGCCAAGCCGCAGGTGATGAAGCGTCAGCCCCTGCAGGTGCCGGGTCAGAGAGCGGCTCGCCCGGAGGCGGTCGCACAGCGCGCCGACGATGGCGGCGCCCTGGCGATCGTGGTCGATGAAGGTGACGTAGCCGTCGCGCTCCCCGCGCGTCACGGGCTTCCCGATGTCGTGGAGCAGGGCACCGAAGCGCAGCGCCACGCCACGCGTCATCTCATCCGCGAGCGGCTCCGCGAGCAGCTGCTGCGCATCGGCGGCGCGCTCGCCGGCGATGCGCTCGAGGTCGGCCTCCACGTCCAGCATCCGCTCCAGCACCGCGAGCGTGTGCCCGTGGACGTCGAGGTGGTGGTTGGGGCTCTGCTCGACTCCCCGCAGGGCCTCGAGCTCCGGCAGGACCACGGCCGTCAGCTCCAGCCCGTCGAGAAGGGCAATCCCGCGCAGCGGGTCGGGGGCGCCAAGGAGCTGTCTCAACTCGGCCAGCTGGCGCTCCCCAGCGGCCTCGGCGGCGCGGGGCGCTTCACGACGAGCAAGCGCAACCGTTCCGGGATCGATCTCCAGCTCCAGCTCGGTGGCCAGGCGGGCGGCGCGCAGGAGCCGCAGGGGGTCGGCCGCGAAGCTGTGATCGCTGACGGCGCGGAGGGTCCGGCTCTCGAGATCGGCGAGACCGCCATGAGGGTCGACCGGATCACCACCGGTCAGGGGGACGGCAACAGCGCCTATCGTGAAATCGCGCTCGGCGAGGTCGGCCTCGATCGTCTCGCCCCGCAGAGCCGTCACATCGACCTGCCACGAAGTGTCAGCCCCCATCACGCGCCAGGTTGCGAACTCCGCCGAGAGCTCGAAGGCATGACCGTGACCCTCCCGCGCGACCTCCCCGGCCACCGCCCGGGGATCCCCCGCCACCGCGAGATCGAGGTCCGTCACCTCACGCCCGAGCGCTGCGTCGCGCACCGCGCCGCCCGCAATCCACGCTTCCCCGCCGCCGTCGAGGGCTCGCCGCACCAGGGCGACCAGCGGAGACTCGACAAGGCGATTCGGTGTGCGGTCCTGCAACATCACGCCAACGTTAGGAGACCGAGCACCCGCGCCGCTCCTCCACGCCGGGCACGCATCACTTCTCCACGCGGGGCGTGCATCACTTCTCCACGCGGGGCACCCTGGCCGAGATACCGCAGGTGACCTCGTAGTTGATCGTGCCGAGGCGAGCGGCGACCTCCTCCGCGAGGATCGCCTCCTCCCCCTGGGAGCCGATCAGCACCGCTTCGTCGCCCGGCTCGACATCCGTTTCCGGCCCCAGGTCGATCGTCACGTTGTCCATCGACACCGTGCCGACCAGCGGATGGCGGCGGCCGCGCACCAGTACGTCGGCGTTGTTGGAGAGGCCGCGCCTAACCCCATCGCCGTAGCCGAGCGGCAGGACGCCAACGGAGGTCTCGGCACCCGCCCGCCAGGTCCGCCCGTAGCCGGCGCTGTCGCCCTGCTCGAAGTGCTTCACGTCCGCCACGTATGAGCGCAGCGAGAGCGCCGGATGGAGGCCGCGATCCCCAGGGTCTCCCTGGTAGGGGTCGAGACCGTAGACCGCGACCCCGCAGCGCACCATGTCGAAATGAGAGCGACGGTCGCGAAAGACCGCGGCGCTGTTGGCGGCGTGGACGGTCACGCGGGGGAACTCGGCCCGGACCGCCTCCACCACGGCGTCGAAGCGGTTGAGCTGCTCGTCGAAGAACGACGACTCGGGTTCGTCGGCGGTGGCGAGGTGGGTCCAGACACCCGCCAACTCGAGGTTCGGGTTCTCGGCGCAGGCGCGGGCAAGGGCCATCACCTCGACCGGGTCGCGGCTGCCCAGACGGCCCATGCCGCTGTCGTACTTGACATGGACGCGAGCCGGGCGACCCTGCGCCTTGGCGCGATCGGCCACCAGCTCGAGGAAGCCGGGCCGCCACACGCCGATCTCGGAACCGGCCGCAAGCGCCGTGTCCAACTCCTCCTGCGTAAGCGCCCCCATCGTCAGCAACCGGATATGGGGAAATCCGCGTCCGATCGGGGCGGCCTCGGCCGCCGTCGCCACCGCCAGCGTGGTGGCGCCACCAGCGAGTGCCGCTTCGACGCAGGCATCAGCCCCGTGACCGTAGCCGTCGGCCTTGACGACCGCACACAGCTCGGCCCCCTCGCGCAGCTCCGACCTGAGCCGCGCACAGTTGCGCTGCACTGCGGCGAGGTCGATTCGGGCGACCGCCCGCACCATGGTCAGGCGTCGACGAGGGCCGCCAGCACATCGGCCCGGGTGACCAGTCCGGCGAGGCGACCATCGTTGTCGACCACGGGCAGGTGATTGTGGTGCTTCTCGGCGATCGTCTTGGCCACGGCCTCGGCGTCGTCGCCGACGCGAACGACAACCGGGTCGGCGGTCATCAGGTCCGAGACGCTGGTCGCGAAGGCCTTGTTGAGCCGCTCCTCGAAACCCTTCATCGAGCCGACGAACACGACGCCTCCCATGATGTTGAGGTAGTGCGGAAGGTGCAGGTCCGCCTGCTCGTCGCTGAGGATCAGGTCCGACTCGCTGACGATCCCGACGACGCGCCGCTCCTCGTCGATCACCGGTATGGCGCCCTTGTCGGTCTTCGCGAGCAGCTCGATCACGCTGCGCGCGTCCGCTCCGAGGGAAATGGCCGGCACCCGGCTGTCCATGATCTCAGCCGCGGTCTTCATCCCGGGCGAGCCTCAGTGGGAGCGTACGTGTCCGAGGTTTCGGGATGGAGCGGGCGCGGTGACATTGACGTCGAGATTATTCGACGGGCGCGTCGGGAAGCATCCCCACCGGAATCGAGGCGATCACGTCGGTGGCGATAACCGCCTCGGCCGCACCCAGCCGGGCGGCGGCGTCGCGACCCGCCCGGGCGTGGGCGACGACCGCGGCGCAGGCGGCCGCGAAGGGGTCAAGACCACGGGCGAGCAGGGCCGCCGCGATGCCCGAGAGAACGTCGCCCGTTCCAGCGGTGGCGAGGGCCGGCGCCGCGAGGGAGTTGACCGCGACGCGGTCGCCATCGGTGACGATCGTGTCGTCGCCCTTCAGCACGACCACCGCATCGCCGGCCCGGGCCGCCTCCCGCGCGGCGGCGAGGCGGTGAGCCGAAACGTGCTCCGGAGACCTCCCCAGCAGCCTGCCCAGCTCGCCGGCGTGCGGTGTGAGGACCGTTGGCCCACGGCGGGCGGCAATCCGCTCGATCTCCCCCGCGAACGCGTTGAGCCCGTCGGCGTCGAGCACCAGCGGGGCGTCGATCGCGGCCAGGACCTCCCGCGCCAGCTCGACCGAGCCCGGATCGCGGCCCAGGCCCGGCCCCAGCACGCCCGCGGCGGCGCGCTCGAAGGAGGCCACCACGGCCTTCGCCGAGCCCGGCGCCAGGCATCCGTCCCCGCCGGGGCAGCCCACCGACATCACCTCCGGCTGCCCCTGCTCGAAGATCTGCTCGAGGTCTGCGGGGACGGCAACCGTCGCGTAGCCGGCCCCGGCGCGGATCGCCGCCTGAGACGACATCCGAACGGCACCGGTCAACCCCCGAGATCCTCCGGCGATCGTCACCTGTCCCGAGCTGAACTTGGTCGACTGCGGCCCGCGGCGAGGCGCAAGGCGCAGCACCGACGTGTCGATCACACCCCCCGCCGGCACCGCGGGAGCGCCATCCGGGATCCCGATCGGGGCCACGCGCAGCTCACCCGTGCACCGCTTTCCCGGCGCGATCCGGTGCCCGAGCTTCGCGGCGTGGAAGCTGACCGTGACGGCGGCCTCGACCGCGACCCCCTCCACCTCCCCGGTCGAGGCGTCGACCCCGGAGGCGACATCGCAGGCGACAGCCGGCGCCCCACAGCGGTTGATCGCGTCGATCGCGGCGGCGGCGGGCTCCCGCGGCTCCCCCGAGAACCCCGTGCCGAAGATCGCGTCCACGACGACGCTGGAATCCGCCAGGCGCGCCGCGAGGTCGTCGCCCGCCTCCTCTGCCTCGCAGCGCTCCAGGTTTGCGGCGGCGTCCCCGCTGAGCTCTCCCGCCGGCCACAGCAGGAGCGCCTCGACCTCGTACCCGGTCTCAACCAGATGCCGGGCGGCGACCAGACCGTCCCCGGCGTTGTTCCCCTTTCCGCAGACGACCCGCACCGGCCCGTCGGGCGAAAGCAGCGCGACCGCTTCGGCAACCGCCCGTCCCGCGGTCTCCATCAGCTCCAGCGAGGGCACCCCCCGCTCCTCGATCGCCCAGCGGTCGATCGCCCGCATCCCCTCGGCGTCATACAGCGGCTCCAACCAGGGTTCCATCTCAAGCAGTTTCGGCCATCGCGACCGCCGCCGCAAAGTCACGGGAATGCGTGAGAGAGATCTTGACGGCCAGCCCGGCCGCCGCCTCCGCCGCACGCCCCGACAGCCGCACGACCGGTGGCCGGCCCGCCACGACCTCGATGTCGCGCAGCCCGAATCCGCCCGCGAGGCCCAGCGCCTTGACCACAGCCTCCTTGGCGGCAAAGCGAGCGGCCAGATGCCTGCCGGGACGGTCCCGGGCGGCGGCGTACTCGCGCTCGGCGTCGGTGAAGACGCGCTGCGCAAGGCGTGGGTGACGGGCCAGCGCCCTCTCCAGCCGATCGATCTCCAACAGGTCGATGCCTACGCCAACGGGCATCGGCACGGGCTACTTTTCGAGGCCGACGATCAGCTTCGCGGTCGCCAGATCGCCTTCGCTTCCCGAGCCCAGGGCAACGTAGCGAATGGCCTGCAGGTAGCGCTTCGCCTTCTGGAAGCTCTGGTCGGAGCTCGGGACGAGCGCGTCGGCGAGCCGCAGGGCGGCGGGGCCGTCGACGAAACCGCCGATCGGCGTGCTGCCGAGCGCCGCGACGGCGTCCTTGTAGGCGGGATTGTCGGACAGCGTCTTGCCCGATTCCGCCGCCAGCGCGGTCAGGGTCGCGGGCACCCCATAGCCGATCACCAGTCGCTTCTCCTTCGCGGCGACCACCAGGGGCTTGTTGCCGAGTTCGTCGCTGTGGACCGTGAACCCGTTGACCTTGCCGCTCAGCGCGGTCACGCCGGCGACGTGGACGCCGCGCAGCAGCTTGCCGATGTTGGCCACCGATTCCATCGCCTTCGAGTTGCTGGTCGTCAGCACCAGAGCGCCGCCGAGGCTGCGTTCGCCGTTGCCGACCGCGAAGGCGCCGGCGCTTTCCAGCGAGCCGGCGATCCCTTCCAGATCGATGCCCAGTTCGTTCAGGCCCTTCTTCAGCTGGTGCGGCGGAATCGTCCCCGGCACGCCCGACGCATCGAGGCCGTCAATTGCTTCCTGCACCTGTTCGCCGAAGCCGGACACCGCGAACGCGGCAAAGGACGTGGCTGGGAGCGAGCCGAGCAGGTCGGCGGCGTCGCCGCTGGGCGGCTTCTCACCACCGAGGTCGCTGCTGACGTCGATCTCGACCTGGTCGGCGCCCGGGATGACGCTGGCGACAGCGGTTGCTTCGCTGGGATCGATGCCGGCGCTCTTCAGCACCCCCAGCACCTGGGGGTCGAGCCCCTGGCGTTCGACCACGTCGCTGGACGGAACGGCCAGGGCGCCGACGTCGACGTAGACGTCGGCGAGGCTCCCTTCGGGCGCCGCCGAGATCGCGTTGTCGAAGCGTTCCTCATCGGCGAGGCCGTCGCCCTTGGAGGCATCCACGGCACGCTTGAAGGCATCGACGTCTTCGGCGACGACGAGGAAATCGCCGACGATCCCCACGACAGGCGTGTAGTCCTGGGTGTCCGTCTTGTAATCGAAGCCTTCGTAGCTGCCGTCCTTCTCGGGGTCCTTGCCGGCCTTCGCCCGCTTGTCGACGAAGCTCTGCGTCGCGGCGGTGTCGGTCGTTTCGACGATCACCGCATAGTCGGTGAAGTCGCTGCCGTCGAAGCCTTCGAAGAAGGCGGCGGCCCGTTCGCCCAGCCAGGGCTCGACTTCCTGCGCGTAGTCGAACGGCTCACCGTCGTCCCGGGCCGAGGATTCGAGCTCAGATACGACGAGGTCGCCGAGGTTGTCGACGCCAGCGACCGTCTGCGCGATCGAGTCGACATTCGACTTCAGCGAGCCCGTCGGGCGCACCGTTCCTTCCACGTAGAGGAGCGTGTTGGGCGGAGCGAGGCTGGCCAGGTCCGAGCTGGAAGAGCCCCCACCGCAACCGGCGGAAACGAGAATCGCGATGCCAAGCGCTGCGGCTATGGCGAGGGCCTGACGAGCCTTCATGCAGGCGGCATCCTATCCGCCGTCACTCGACGGTGACCGTCTTGGCGAGGTTGCGCGGCTGATCGACATTGAGGCCGCGCCCACGGGCGATGTCGTAGGCGAGAAGCTGCAGCGGCAGGATCGCGACGATCGGCTGCAGGATCCAGTCGGTGCGGGCGACCTCGATGGTCTGGTCGGCGACCTTGCGGACCCGCTCGCAGCCCTCGGTTGCGATCGCAATCGTGTGGGCGCCGCGGGCGCGCACCTCTTCGACGTTGGAGAGGATCTTGTCGAGCACCGGGCTCTCGGTGGCGACGCAGATGACCGGGGTCGACTCGTCCAGCAGCGCGATCGGGCCGTGCTTCATCTCACCGGCGGCGTAGGCGTCGGTCGGGATGTAGGAGATCTCCTTCAGCTTCAGCGCCCCCTCGAGACAGACCGGCAGGCCGATGTGGCGGCCGAGGTAGAGGAAGAACTGCCCGTCGCCCTGAGTCGCCGCCACCTCGCGCACGATGTCCTCGCAGTGGGCGAGCGTCGACTCGACCTTCGAGGGCATGGCCTTCAGCCCGCTCACCAGCTCGGCGATTCGCTCCGACGGCAGCGCCCCGCGCAGCTCGGCCAGCCGCAGGCCAATCAGGTACATGGCAGCGACCTGGGCGACAAAGGTCTTGGTGGCGGCCACGCTGACCTCCATCCCACTTCGGGTGTAGAGGACGGCGTCCGCGTCGCGGGTCACCTGGCTGCCCATGACGTTGGTGATCGCCAGCACCGTGGCCCCACGCTCGCGGGCGAGCCGCATCGCGGCCAGGGTGTCGGCGGTCTCGCCAGATTGCGTGATTCCGATCACCAGGTCCCCGGAGCCGACCACCGGGTTGCGGTAGCGATACTCGGAGGCGATATCCATCTCGACCGGGACCCGCGCCCACTCCTCGATCGCATAGCGGCCGACCAGCCCGGCGTGGTAGGAGGTGCCGCAGGCGACGATCACGATCCGGCGCAGGTCGCGCAGGAACGAGTCGTCCAGATTGAGCTCGGAGAGGTCGACGCCCTCGTCGCCGGGGAGGCGCCCGGCGACCGTTTCGGCGACCGCGTCGGCCTGTTCGTGGATCTCCTTCAGCATGAAGGTCTCGTAGCCGCCCTTCTCGGCGGTTGACTCGTCCCAGTCGATCTCTTCCGGGCCCCGCTCCACCGGGTTGCCCGCGGCGTCGGTGATGCTGACCCCGGAGGCGTCGATCGTGACTATCTCGTCGTTTTCGATCGCCACCGCGTTGCGGGTCTCGGCCAGGAAGGCCGGGATCGCCGAGGCCAGGAAGCTCTCGCCCTCTCCGACCCCCGCCACGAGCGGGCACTCCCTGCGGGCTCCGACCAGCAGCCCCGGCTGGTCGGCGTGCATGGCGACGAAGGCGTAATGGCCGCGCAGCTCGGCGAAGGCGGCGCGGACGGCGGCAGCGAGGTCGCCTTCGTAATGGCTGGCGATCAGGTGGGCGACCACCTCGGCATCGGTTTCGGAGCTGAACTCCTGCCCCTCCCCCTCCAGCCGCTCGCGCAGCCGGGCGTGGTTCTCGACGATCCCGTTGAGGACGATGTGGACGCGATCGGAGCTGTCGCTGTGAGGGTGCGCGTTCTCCTCCGTGACGCGGCCGTGGGTCGCCCAGCGAGTGTGGGCCACTCCGGTCGTCGCCGGGGGTGCCGCTGTCGCGACGCCCCCCCCGTTCGCGGCGTGCTCCCTCATCGCGGCTCGCAGGTTCGCGAGGTTGCCGACCGCTCTGACGCTGTCGACCCGGCCCTCCTCTATCACCGAGACGCCGGCCGAGTCATAGCCGCGGTACTCGAGCCTCTCCAGGCCGTTGACCAGCAACTCGCGGCAGGGTCGCCCCCCGACGTATCCGACTATTCCGCACATGGAGGCCGTAAAGGGTAGTCGGCGGCGCCGGGTCTCACCCACCGCCCCGGGTCTCACCCACCGCCGGGTCTGACCGGATCTCAGCCCAGCTCTTGCCTGACGACGCCCGCAAGCCGCTCGCACACCGCGTCGGCCTCCTCTGCGGTGGGAGCCTCCACCATCACCCGAACCAGTGGCTCGGTTCCAGAGGGGCGCAGCAGGACCCGCCCGCGGCCGCCGAGCTCCGCCCCCTCCCGCTCGACCGCCTCCCAGACAGCGGCGGCGCCGGTTACCGCATCGCGGTCCGAGACGCCGACGTTGACCAGGGTCTGCGGCAGCTTGGCCATCGCCTCCACTGCGGCGAGATCGCGACCTCCCAGCTCCCGCATCGTCATCAGCGCCGCGGCGATCCCGTCGCCGGTGGCGGCGAACCGGGTGTCGATGATGTGGCCCGACTGCTCTCCGCCCAGCGCCCAGCCGCGCTCGCGCAGCTCGTCGAGCACGTAGCGGTCGCCGACCTTGGTCACCGCAACCTCCACGCCGGCCCCGTCCATGGCCTGGTGGAAGCCGTGGTTGCTCATCACGGTCACCGCGACCCCGCCGCCCAGCTCACCGCGGGCGGACAGCCCGCGCGCGATGAGGGCGATCAGCTCGTCGCCGTCATGGCGGCGCCCGCCGGCGTCGACGGCAAGCACCCGATCCCCGTCGCCGTCGAAGGCGAAGCCGATCGTCGCCTCGGACGTGGCAACGTGCGCCTCCAGGTTGTCCAGGTGGGTGGAGCCACAGCGATCGTTGATGTTGCGGCCATCGGGCTCGGCGGCGATCGTCTCCACAGCGGCCCCGAGCCGTTCGAAGATCGCCGGCGCGGCGCGGTGGGTTGCGCCGTTGGCGCAGTCGAGCGCGACCCTGACCCCCGAGAGATCGAGTGGGAAGGCCGACTCGAGGGCACGCAGGTAGTCCTCCAGCCCCCCGCTCAGGTCGCGCACGCGCCCGGCGGGAGCCGGGGCCGGGCCCGCCTCCAGCACTGACTCGATCCTCGCCTCGGCCGCATCGTCGAGCTTCGTCCCGCCGGCGCTGAAGAACTTGATGCCGTTGTCCCGGTAGGGGTTGTGGGATGCGGAGACCACCGCAGCAAGGTCGAGGCCGAGCCGTCGCACGAGAATCGCGGCGGCCGGGGTCGGCAGCACACCGCCGAGCAGCGCATCGCCTCCGGCCGCGGCGATACCAGCCGCCAGCGCCGCTTCCAGCATCGGTCCCGACTCGCGGGTGTCGCGAACGATCAGCACCTGCGGCCGCTCCACCCCCAGCGACTCGGTCGCGGCCCTTCCCAGGGCAAGCGCCAACTCCGCAGTGAGAAATGTCCCAGCCTCTCCTCGGACCCCATCGGTTCCGAAGAGCTTGCGCCCCGGCGTCACACGACCCCCGTCAGCGCTTGCTGAACTGCGGCCGCTTGCGAGCCTTCTTCAACCCGGCCTTGCGGCGCTCCTTGACCCGCGCGTCACGCGTCAGGAAGCCGCGGCGCTTCAGCTCTCCCCGCAACTCCGGATCGATCTCGGTCAGCGCTCGCGCTATTCCATGCCGCACCGCACCTGCCTGACCGCTGATCCCGCCGCCGTGAACGCGGACGCGAACATCCACGCTGCCCTCATATCCCGTCGTGGCAAGCGGCTGGCGAGCCATCGTTTGGTGCAGCGGGCGCGGAAAGAACTCGTCGAGGGGTCGCCTGTTGATCTCGATCTTGCCGCTGCCCGGGAGCAGCGTCACGCGGGCGATCGAGCGCTTGCGCTTGCCCGTGGCGAGGTAGCGGGAGTCGTTTTCCATCTTGGCCGGTGCACGCTTCGCGGCGTGCGACTCCTCTTCCTCGGACTCACCGCTCAGCGCAGCCTCGCGACGGGCCCGCTCTTCCTCCTCGGCCTCGCGACGGGCTCGCTCCTCGGCGCTGAGCGGCTTCTCCTCCGGCTCAACGGCAATCGGCTCCAGATCGGCGCCGGGAATCGCGTCCCTCTTCTTCTGCTCAACCCTGGGCTCCTCGGCAGGCTCAGCCTCGGCCTCGTCCTGCTCGGCAACCGGCGCCTCGGCGGACTCCTCGCGGGTATCGCTCCCGGCCTCCGACGCCTCCTCAGCGGTCGGCATGGGGGCGGAATCCTCCGCCTCGGCGGATTCCGCAGCCGGGGCGCCCTCATCCTCAGCCGGGGCCTCCTCGGGGGTCACCTCATTCTGAGCCGTGGCCTCCTCGGGGGTCGCCTCCGGCGTCACCTCATTCTGAGCGGGGGCCTCCTGCTCCTCGACAGTCTCCTGCTCCTCGACAGTCTCCTGCTCCTCGGCGGGCCCCTGCTCCTCAGCGGGCCCCTGCTCCTCAGAGGTCTCCTGGTTCTCCGGCGTCTCTGCCATTACGTGATCTCCATCGGCTTGGGTTTCTGCGCCGCGTGGGGATGATCCGGGCCAGCGTAGACCTTGAGCTTGGTCAGCTGCCGGCGCGCGAGGCGGTTGCGGGGAAGCATCCCCTTCACCGCCTTGCGGATCACCTCCTCTGGACGGCGATCCAGCATCTCGGCAAGGGTGCGCGACTTGATCCCCCCCGGATAGCCCGTGTGGCGCCAGTAGCGCTTCTGCTCGAGCTTCTTGCCGGTGACGTGGATCTTCTCGGCGTTGACCACCACAACGAAGTCGCCAGTGTCGACGTGTGGCGTGTACTCGGGCTTGCGCTTCCCGCGCAGCTCGTCGGCGATCCGAGTCGCCAGGCGCCCCAGGGTTTGACCGGCGGCGTCCACGACGTACCAGTCTCGCTGGCGATCGGCGGATGTCGCAACATAGGTCTTCATCGGAAAAAAGCCGCGGGGAAGCCCCCAGCGGCCCCGGGATGATAGCCGCAGCGAGTCGGGGACGCGCGCCTGCCGTACGACTGGGCTGCGCTCTATACTGCCGCGCCAGCAATGCCGAATCCCGGCCGGGCCACCGGACGGGAGCGGAGGAACCGCAGGGACCCTTGCAGGTCTCCGGGGCGAATCGGACGAAGTTCAATCCGTAGCGCACCTCTTTCAGCGCGAGCCCGACAGCTAACTCCGCAGGCAACGGAAAGAGAGGGTACGTGGCAGTAACCAGGACGGGCGCCGGGCGTTGGATCTATTTCCGCAGTGCCCGAACCCCTGCCTGCAAACGGGGAGCCTCGAGGCGAGCCCCCCTGCTCGCTGTCGCGATCGCGACAGTTGCAGCCGCGCTCCTGGGGTGCCTCGGCGGTGTTGCTGCCGCCGCGACCGGCGGTGCCCCGACGCCCGGCGGCGGCCCTCCGCCGCCGCCGAGCAGCAGCGGCGTGCCGGATCCCGCACCCACCGCCGGGGCCCTGCGGCTGATCTCCGCCAGGACTTCGCCGCGAAAGTCCTTCTACTACGGAGTTCGCACGCCCCGCCTTCGCTACGCGATCGGCAGCGACCAGCCGGACAACGACCTCCGAATCGACGTGGTCGACTCGGCCGGACTGACGGTGAAGATCTTCTACCGCAACGACATCGCGCCCGGCATCCCCGACAGCATTCGCTGGGATGGAACGGTGGCCGCCGGGCGACCGGCGCCAAACGGCCACTATGCCTTCCGGATCCTGCCGCAGAGTGGCGAGCAGGTGGCGCGGCAGAGTCTGCAACGGTCTGTGCGACGGTCGATGCGCCGCGCCCCTTCGTCCTCGTCGGGGTCGCTCACCCTCAGCTTCGACCTCTACGCGTTTGCGTTCCCGATCCTCGGCGCGCACGACTTCGGAGGCGCTGGTGGGCGCTTCGGCGCTGCTCGCTCCGGCCACGTGCACGAGGGACAGGACGTGATGGCGAAGTGCGGGGTCCCGCTGATCGCCGCTCGCGGGGGACGCGTCCAGTATTCGGGCTACCAGGGCGCCGCGGGCAACTACCTCGTGATCGACGGCAAGGGCACGGACTTCGACACGGCCTACATGCACCTCCTCAGGCCGTCTCCGCTGAGTCCCGGGACGGTGGTCCGCACGGGCCAGCCGATCGGCCTTGTGGGCAGCACGGGAGACGCGACCGCCTGCCACCTCCACTTCGAGATCTGGACCGCTCCCGGCTGGTATGAGGGCGGCAGCCCGATCGACCCCCTCCCCTTCCTGAAGAGCTGGGACCGCTACAGCTGAGAATCGGTCTGATCTAGCCGGCACCGTCTCCGGCCGTGGACTGGGCCGAACAGGCAGCGCGGCGGCTCGAGCGGGCGGGGCATCGCCGTGGAGCGGCACGCCGAGCTTCGTTCTCAGCCAGCCAGACGCTTGGCCACATGCTCTGCCTCTACAGCGGCTTCTTCCTCTACATGGGCGCAACCGACCTGCTCCCCGAGGCGCACGCGCACGCCTCATGGCGAAAAGTCGGCCTCACGGCTTCCGGCTTCGCGCTTGTGTTCGCGATCACGCGCGTCGCCGGGGTCTGATTCCCGGCGCCCGTCGCTCAGCTCCGTCAGGCTCAGGGCGAGGGCGACGGGCACGGTCGCCGGAAGCGTGTCAACGGCAAGGAAGAGAAGGTCGAAGGCAAGGGCAATGACGGCTACCAGCAGCGCCGCGCGCCGCTGGCGAGCTCGCGCGCCGGCCAGCAGGCAACCGAGGGTCGCGGCGACAAAGAAATCACCGAAGCCCATCTGCGCCGAGCCGAAGTGGATCGCCTGGAAGCGGGGAAACCCCGCCGGGGCGGCAGCACTGAGGACGGCGTTCGGTCCCTGCAGAAGATCGGCGGCGACGAACCACGTGTCGACCGCGGCCATCGCGTAGATGCCGAGCTTGAGCCAGGTGGCGGGGGCGACCGATACGAGCAGCCAGCCCAGGGTTACGCAGCCCAGGGCGGTCAGCGCGGTCGCCGCAGCCTCGCCCGCAAGCGACTCCGGCGACGCCCAGGCGAGCGCGAAGAGCGGCACCACGGCCAGGGCCCAAGCAGGGCGGGCCCCGCGCAGGAGCGCGCCGAGCGCCAGCGCCGCCAGGGGCGGCACCGCGATCAGGGCCAACCAGGCGAGGACGGTCGCCGAGCTGCTCGCGACCGCGACGACCGCGATCGTCACGACGATCGACGCCGCCGGAACGGCCGCCCACCAGCGACCCGCGGGCATCCAGGCGGACGGGGGCCGCCCCTGCGGCAGCGCCACGAGCGCCGCCTGGGAGAGGCTGAGGATGGCTATCGAGACGGCGAACGGCATCGGACCCTAGGAGGACGTGCCCTGGCCGGCCGAGGGTGCGACTACTCGATCACTCCCACTCGATCGTGGCCGGGGGCTTCGAGGAGATATCGAGGGCCACCCTGTTGACGTCCCGGATCTCGTTGATGATCCGGTTGGAGACCCGCTCCAGGATGTCGTAGGGGAGCCGAGCCCAGTCGGCGGTCATCGCGTCGTCGGAGGTGACCGCGCGGATCACGATCGGGTACGCGTAGGTGCGACCGTCCCCCTGGACGCCAACCGAGCGAACGACCGGCAGCACGCAGAACGACTGCCACAGCTGCCGGTACAGCTCCGCCGCGCGGATCTCCTCTTGGAGGATCGCGTCGGCCGCGCGCAGGATCTCGAGCCTCTCCCTGGTCACCTCCCCACCGACGATGCGAATCGCCAGACCGGGTCCCGGGAAGGGCTGGCGCCAGACCATCCGTTCGGGCAGGCCGAGCTCGGCGCCCACCGCGCGCACCTCGTCCTTGAACAGCATTCGCAGCGGCTCGACCAGCTCGAGTTCGAGGTCCTCGGGAAGGCCTCCCACGTTGTGGTGGGACTTGATCGTGTCGGCGGCGTCGCTGCCGCCCGACTCGATTACGTCGGAATAGAGGGTGCCCTGAACCAGGTAGGAGGCATCCTGGAGCTTCTCGGCCTCCTCCTCGAAGACGCGGATGAACTCCTCGCCGATGATCTTGCGCTTGCGCTCTGGGTCTTCCACCCCGGCCAGCCTGGCCAGGAACCGCTCCTCCGCGTCGACGTGAACCAGAGGGATGCCGAACTCGCTGAACGCCTCGATGACCTGCTCGGCCTCGTTGAGCCGCAACAGGCCGTGGTCGACGAAGACGCAGGTCAACCTCTCCCCCACCGCCCGGTGCACGAGCAGGGCCGCCACCGAGGAGTCGACCCCGCCCGACAGTCCGCAGATCACCCGGCCCTCCCCGACCTGGGCGCGGACCTTGCCGATCTGCTCGGCGATCACCGACTCGGGCGACCACTGCTGCTCGCAACCTGCGATGTCGCGCAGGAATCGGGTCAGGACCTCTGTCCCGTAAGGCGTGTGGACGACCTCGGGGTGAAACTGGATGCCGTAGAGCCCCCGATCGGGGGCCTCACAGGCGGCAACCGGGGAGCCGGGGGTGGAGGCGAGCGCGGCGAAGCCGTCCGGCGGCGCGAAAACCGTGTCGCGGTGACTCATCCAGCAGCTCTGGACCTCCGGCAGGCTGCCGAGCAGCCGCCCGCCGCCGTTTCGAAGGGTCAACTCGGCACGGCCGAACTCCCCCGCATCGGCCCCTTCGACCTCCCCGCCCAGAGCCTGGACCATCGCCTGCATCCCGTAGCAGATACCGAGCATCGGGATGCCGAGGTCGAGCAGCTCGATGGGGAATGGCGGCGCTCCCGGCTCATAGACCGAGGCGGGCCCGCCCGAGAGAACCAGCGCCTTCGGCGCCCGCTCCCGGATCTTCTCCACCGGTGTGGCCGCCGGCAACAGCTCGGCGAACACACCGCACTCACGCACCCGCCGCGCAATCAGCTGCGAGTACTGCCCCCCGAAGTCGAGAACCAGCACCTCCTCCAGCGACTCCTCGCGGGGGCGGTTCGCAGGATCCGGCGCAGCCGGGCTGGCCGGAGCCGGACTCTGCGCGACAGGACCCGTGGAGGAGTGGCTGGTCCCGAGGCCCTCCGGCATCAGTCGTCAGCAACTCCAACGCCTGCCGAAACGGCGGCGCGTCCGTTGGACCCCATACCGACGGCCTGCTCGTTCTGCAGCTTCTTGCCCTCACTCTGCAGGGCCGGGGCGACCATCACCTCCGCCCTCTGGAAGGAGCGTATGTCCTCGTAGCCGCAGGTCGCCATCGATGTCCGCAACGCACCCATCAGGTTGAAGGTGCCGTCGTTCTCCTGGGCGGGGCCGAGCAGTATCTCCTCCATCGCCCCGTCCTGTTTGGTGGAGACACGGGTGCCTCGCGGCAGCGAGGGATGAAAGGTCGCCATCCCCCAGTGGAAACCGCGTCCGGGCGCCTCCTTGGCACGGGCAAGCGGCGAGCCGACCATGACCGCGTCCGCGCCGCAGGCGATCGCCTTGGAGACGTCGCCCCCGGTCCGCATGCCGCCGTCTGCAACGACGTTCACGTACTCCCCGGTCTCGAGCATGTGCTGGGCGCGTGCGGCGGCGACGTCGGCAATCGCGGTCGCCTGAGGAACGCCGATCCCGAGCACCCCGCGCGTCGTGCACGCCGCGCCGGGACCGACCCCGACCAGGACCCCGACCGCCCCCGTCCGCATCAGGTGAAGGCCGGTCGAGTACGACGCGCAGCCGCCAACCACCGTAGGCACGGGCACTTCGGCGATGAACTCCTTCAGGTTGAGAGGCTCGACCGTCGTCGAGACGTGTTCCGCCGAGATGACCGTGCCCTGGATCACCAGGATGTCGATCCCCGCCTCGACAGCGATCTCGTAGTGCTCGCGCACCTTCTGCGGAGTCAGCGAGCCGCAGGCGACAGCACCACGCTCCTTGATCTCGGCGATCCGCTTCCCGATCAGCTCCGGCTTGACCGGCTCGGCGTATATCTCCTGCATGATCGGGGTTGCCAGGTGCTTGGGAGCGACAGCGACCTTCTCCAGCTGCTCCTCGGCGTTCTCGAAACGGGTCCAGATCCCCTCGAGGTTGAGCACGCCGAGACCGCCCAGTTGGTTGACGAGGGCGGCAGTGTCGGGACTCACGACTCCGTCCATCGCCGCGGCCATCAGAGGCAGCTCGAAGCGATAGGGGCCGAGCGTCCAGCTGATGTCTATGTCGTCGGGGTCTCGGGTGCGGCGCGACGGAACGATCGCGATGTCGTCGAATCCGTAGGCGCGCCTCCCTTTCTTGCCTCGACCGATGTCGATCTCCAATTGATCCTCCAGGGTGGCGTTCTCTAGCCAGCCTACACTTCTGCGTGGACCTCCAGATCGTGCACCTCGACCTCTCCGAGGAGGCGCTCGACCCGGTTGCGATCAACGGCGCCCGCGCCGAAATGCTGTGTCGACTCAGCTCCGCAGGCAACGCCGTAGGCAAGGCAGTCGGCGAGGTCGCGGCCGTCGTAGCGGGCGGCGACGTAGCCGGCCAGGAACGCGTCGCCCGAGCCGACGGTGGAGACCGCGTCAAGCAACTTGGTGCTGACCTCCAGGAAACGCCGCTCCGCCCCCTCGCCGACAACCGCAACGCATCCGTCGGGCCGGGTGATCGCCGCTTCCTCCGCACCGAGCCGGACGAGCTCGGAGAGGCCATGAACCAGATCGCCTCGATCGGCGAACTCCTGCCCCACCAGCTCCTCGGCCTCACGCTCGTTGGGCGTGACGACGGAGGCGCCGGCCCGGAGTCCCGCCAGCATCGCCTCACCCTCGGCATCGATGACGACCGTCACGTCGTGCTCCCTGAGATTCGCGACCAGGCGCGCGTAGAGGTCGTCGCCGGCGCCGGGTGGAAGGGTGCCGGCAAGTACGCAGATGCTCGCGCCCCTCGCCAGGTAGTCGAGCCGCTCGACGAATCGCTCGACCTCCTCCGGGCTGACCGCCGGGCCGCGCTCGTTGATCTCGGTCTGCTCGCCGGAGGTTGGGTCGATCACCGCCATGTTGATCCGCGTATCGCCGGCGATCCTCGTGAAGTCGGTGAGGATCGCCTCCTGGCGCAGCTGCTCGGCCACCCGGTTGCCGGTCGGACCGCCGACGAAACCGGTGGCGATCACCGGGCGCCCCAGCAAGCCGATGGCGCGGGCGACGTTGATGCCCTTCCCCCCCGCGGCCGTGCGGCTCTCCACGGCCCTGTGACGATGGCCGAGACGAAAGTTCGGAACGGCAAGGGTGCGATCTATCGCGGCGTTCAGCGTGACGGTCAGGATCACTTCGCCACACCCCGCTTGCGGCGGCTCATGGCCTGCCTCTTCTCGCGACTCACCATCTCATCCTGTCCTCCAGCCCCGCGACGCAGGAAGCGCCAGAGAAGGGCTGCGCCAATCAGTATCACGAACAGCGCCAGCGTGATCGGCACCGGGTGGTCGCCGATCAAGGAGCGGGTTCGATCGAACGCGCTGGCGGCGGGGATCTTGCGAGCCGCGCGCAGCGGCACCGACGCCGCGCGCCGTCCATCGATGAGGACCGTGGCCCGCCCCAGCACGGCATTGCGAGCGATCGGCCCCTCGACCTCGTGAGGTGCCCGCACCGAGACGCTCAGCCGCTGGTCGCGCCTGACGCCAACCGTCACCGGGCGCGCGGCTCGCAACGGCAACGCCCCGCCGGAGAAGCGAATCGAGGGTTCCGCGAGATCCGCTCCGGCGCGGATCGGGACCCGCTCCCGGTACCGGGAGAAGCCGTAGCTCAGCAGCCTGAGGGTCTCCAGGTCGCGATCTGCGTCGGTCGGCGCCCCAAGCACCGCGGAGACCAGCTGCACGCCCTTTCGCCTGCCGGCTCCGACCAGGACGTAGGCGGCACCGAACGTGTGGCCGGTCTTGATCCCGTTCGCCCACGGCGCCTGCAGCAGCAGGGCGTTCAGGGTGACAATCCGCCGCGGCGGGTGGAGGCTGCGCAGCACCGCGCTGCGCGAGGCCGCGATCTTCGCGAAGGCGGGTATGTCCAGCAGGCGCCTCCCCAGGGTCGTCAGGTCCCGGGCGCTCGAGTAGTTGCCGCGCTGATCGAGCCCGATCGGGTTCGCATAGTGCGTGTCGGCGAGTCCAAGCGCCGCAGCCCAGCGGTTCATCTGCCGCACGAAGCGAGCCTCCGAACCGGCGGCCGCGCGGGCGAGGTCGTAGGCGGCGTCGTTGCCGCTGCGCAGGACCAGGCCGTAGAGCAGGTCGCGGACGCTGATTCGCTGCCCCCGGCGCAGGCGCAGCAGGGACTCCCCGTATGAGGCCGCGTATGGCCGCGCCCTGACGACCCTCTTCAACGGCAGCTCATGCAGGGTGACGTAGGCGGTCATCAACTTGGTCGTGCTTGCGACCGGAAGGTGGCGTGAGGCGGCATGAGACGCGAGCACGTCGCCCGTCCGGGCGTCGACCACAGCCCACGCGCGCGCGTCGAGGTTCGGCTGCTGCGCAACGGCGTTCGGCTGCTGCGCAACGGCGTTCGGCTGCTGCGCAACGGTGGCGGCCGGGCCCACGGCCGCCGGTGCGAGCAGCGCCGCGGCAACGGCCGCGCCGATGAGGCGCCCGTTCACCGCAGCCGCAGCTTTTCGCCCGAGATCAGGATCTGCGGATCCACACCCGGGTTCAGCGCCTGGATGCGGGCGACCGAAACGCCTGTCCTGTGAGCGATCGAGGTCAGCGTGTCGCCGTTCTGGACCACGTACGCGGCGGGAGCCTCGCGCGCGATGCCGCTCCTCTTCTGCGTTGCATGGCCTGGCCGCGACCGGTTGCCCGATTCGGACCCCCCTCCATCTCCAAGCGAGCTGCTGATGACCAGGACCAGCACGAGGAAGCCGCAGACGAGGGCAATCGCGGCAAGGGCCCGGGCGGGTGCTGAGGCGCGGGGGGTCATCGTTCAGGCGCAGGATCGAATTGGCTCGGGATCGTATAGCGGCTTGGGCTCAGCGCTGCGTCGTGAGTCGTGCCTCGGGCCGGCGAGTTGGAGCGGCTCGAAACCCCCGTCACGCTGTCGAGGCACTCCAGACCGCCGCCCGGAGGCGCTCAGCGGCCGCGGCGGGATCGGGATCGGCGGCAATCCCACGGGATGCGGGGACCAGGGCCGAGCCGGGCCCCGGCCCGAAGGCGGCGCCGAGCAACTCCGGGCGGCCCCCCTGAGCACCGACACCCGGCAGCAGGAAGATCGAGTGCGGCATCAGCTCCCGCAGGCGCCCGATGTGGCCCGGCTCCGTGGCGCCAACCACGGCGCCCATCCCGCTGAGGCCCCCGGTCCCCGCCAGCCGGTCCGAGAGCGCGGCGACGATCGCCGCGAGGCTCTCGTGCAGCGGCCGCTCCGGTGCCGGAAGGTCCTCGATGTCGGCGGCGCCGGGATTGCTGGTCCTCACCAGGACGAAGACGCCTGCCGAGGCCGCCTCCGCCGCGGCGACCAGGGGCTCCAACGCGTCGCGACCGAGCAGGGGGTTCGCGGTGAACGCGTCGACGCCCAACCCCGCGACCGGCCCCCACGGAGTTGGCGTCTCACCGACCAGCGCCTGCGCGTAGGCCGCCGCGGTAACCGGCACGTCGCCACGCTTGCCGTCTGCGATCGTCAGCAGCCCAGCCTCACGGGCCGCTCCGCACACCTCGACCAGCGCCCCCCAACCGGGAGCCCCAAGCCGCTCGAAGCAAGCCAACTGGGGCTTGACCGCAACACATACGGGGCCAGCCCGCTCGATCAGGGCACAGCAGTGCGCCGTGACCGCGGCAGCGGCCTGCTCAGCCGGCGCCGAGGGGCTCGACGGCGCGGAGCCGGAGAGCTTTTCCGGATCGGGATCGAGGCCCAGGCAGATCTGGCTGTGGCGCTCTTCGACGAGCGCCGCCAGCCGATCTGCAAAGGGGGTCGTGCTCAGCCTTTAACCCTGGCCTTCAACGCCGAGCCGGCGGAGAAGCGGGGGACCCTGCCGCCCGGGATCGTGATCCGCTCGCCGGTGCGAGGGTTGACGCCCTGGCGAGGGCCCCGCTCGGCAACGTGGAATTTGCCGAAGCCGGTGAAGCTGACCTCGCCTCCCGTGCTCAGGGTGTCGCTGATCGCATCGAGCACCGCATCGAGTGCGTCGCCCGCAGCCCTCTTGCTGCCAACTCGGTTATCAGCTGCCAGTCGGTCCAAAAACTCAGCCTTTGTCACGTCGAAGCTCCTCCGTCGTCGTTGAGGTCGGCCGCAATCTAACAGCGGGCTCGGGCGTAAGGGCTCATCCTTCAGGAGCCGCTGACCGTCATCTCGCCAATCAGCAGGGACGGCGTGCTGACCGAGCCGCCGAACGGAACCCAGCGCGACACCGCACCGGTCGCCCGCACGGCTTGCAGCATCGAGACGAGGTCACTGGCAATCGTGAACTCCCGCACCGGCTCGGCCAGCTCCCCGCCGCGGATCGCCCGTCCCGACGCGCCCACCGAGAACACGCCCGAAACAGGGTTGACACCGGAGTGAAGGCCGGCAACGTCGGTGATGAAGACACCCTCGCCCGCCTCCCCCAGCAGCTCCTCGACGCTTCCCGACCCCGGCCTGACGACGAGATTGGACGCCGACACCGAGGGCTGCGTGCGGTAACTCCCGCGATCGGCGTTGCCGGTCGAGGAGGCGCCCGCGCGCCGCGCCGTGTAGGTGTCGTGGAGGTAGGTCCGCAGCTTCCCGTCCTCGATCAGCGCCGTGCGGCGCCTGGGCACGCCCTCGCCGTCGAGCGGCGAGGACGCGATGCCCTCCGGGACGAGCCCGTCGTCGTGGAGGACGAAGGCGTCGCTGGCCACCGCCTCGCCGAGTCGCTCGGCGAGGGGCGAGCGGCCTCGCTGAACTGCGTCGGCGCTCACGGCCCCGCCGATGATGCCGACGAAACTGGCGGCGACGGTCGGGTCCAGAACGGCGGGACAGGAGCGGGAGGCCGGCTTGCGCGCGCCGATCATCGCCGTCGCCCGCTCCGCGCCCTCACGGCCGATGGCGGCGGGGTCCAGGCCAGCGGGCCCGCGCGCGAGGCCAAAGCCCAGGCCGGTCTCGCGGCTCTCCTCGCCGTCAGCGAGTGCCTGGAGATACGCGTAGCAGCTGGATGCCTCGAACTCGCCGGCGAGGCCGATCGAGCTTGCGATCGCGACGCGGTCCGTACTGTCGAAGTAGACCGCCCGCTCAACCCCGACGATCCGCGAATCGGCCTCCAGGGCGCTCCGCTCGACCGCGAGGGCGAGCTCGGCAACCCGGGCGGTTGACCACTCGCCAACGGAGGGATCGCTCAGCCCCGTCAGCGCCGGCACCTCCCCAACCCGGTCGGGCGGGCCGGCAAACTCATCCTCATCGGCAACCTGCGCCGCGCCGACCGCACGAGCGGCGATGGCCGCCACCCCCTCCGTGGAGAGGTCGGTGCCGAAGCCGTATCCGACCCGACCCCCGATCCAGGCTCGCACCCCGACCCCGCGCTGGGAGGCGGCCGTGAGGCTCTCGACCTCACCTCCGTAGACACGCACCTCCCGCGTCGTCGCCTCGCCTGCGTAGGCCTCTGAGGCGGTGGCACCGGCCGCGACGGTCGCCTCAACCGCCCGGCTCGCCAGGTCGAGGTCGATGGTAGGGCTCTCCTGCGGCGCGCTCACAGCTGCGTCCCGCCGACGGTCATCGCCCCGATCCGCACGTGGCCCTGCCCGGTGCCGACCGGGACGTGCTGACCACCCTTGCCGCAGATGCCGGTCTTCATCCAGAAGTCGCTGCCCACCGCATCGATCGCCGCCAGCGCATCCCGGCAGTTTCCGATCAGCGTCGCCCCGCGACACGGCCTGGACACCCGTCCCGCCTCGATCAGGTAGCCCTCGGATACGCCGAAGACGAAGTCGCCGGTTGCCGGATCGACCTGCCCGCCGGCAAAGGACACCGCGTAGAAGCCCCGCTTGACCTCGCCGATCATCGCCTCCGGCGTGTCGTCGCCGGGGGCGATGTAGGTGTTGGTCATCCGCGGGATCGGCAGGTGGCGAAAGCTCTCGCGGCGACCGTTTCCGGTCGAGGCAACGTCGTCGTGGGCCGCCCGCAGCCGGTCGTAGAGATAGGAGGTGAGGCGTCCGTCCTCGATCACACGGGTCTTTTGCGTGGGCGTGCCCTCGTCGTCGATCGCGTCGCTCCCCCACTCCCCCGGCAGACGGCCGTCGTCGTAGGCGCTGAGCAGCGGCTGGGCAACCATCTCGCCGAGCCTTCCCGCGTAGACGCTGGCGCCCTTCTGGACGTGGTCGGCCTCCAGCCCGTGCCCGGTCATCTCGTGGAACAGGACGCCGCCGAAGCCACCGCCCACCACGACCGGCATCGACCCGGTTGGAGCCGGGCCCGCATCGAGCAGGGTCAGGGCCCTGCGCGCGGCCCCGGCGGCGATCGCTCCCGGATCGTCGCCGAGCAGCTCAAAGCCGCGGTGCCCACCGAGCGTCTCGGCGCCGGTCTCGGCTCGCTCGCCGCGCCGGGCGACCGCCTGCGCACCGATCCGAACGCGGGTGCGGTCGTCCCCCGTCAGAAGGCCCTCGGAGTTGGCGACGGAGACCTCGCGGCGAGCCTCCGCGTAGGAGGCCCGCAGCTGCACCACCTCGCTTCCCTCGGCTCGGCCCCGTTCGTCGAGATCGCGCAGCAGCGCAGCCTTGCGCTCGGCGGAGACGTCCTCGGGCGGCTGCTCGATCGGCAGCGGGCTGCTCGCAACCGCCCCCAGGGGCCGTCCCTCGGCGCGGTCGCCGCGCAGCGCCGCCGCGGCGTCGGCGGCGGCGCGCTCGAGGTCCGCCGGGTCGAGTCCGTCGACGTGGGCGAAGTACGTGGTGCCGCCGCCGATCACCCGGACCCCGGCGCCCTCCTCGGCGCCGGACTGAACGGACTCGACCCGCGACTCATCGATCGTCATCGTCAGGCCCCTGCGCCTTTCGGCGAAGACCTCGGCGAACTCGCCGCCCGAGGAAAGCGCACGGGCGATGACGCGGCCGGCAACGTCCGTGTCGAGGAGCTGCGTGCTCACCGGCGCCTCCCGGCCACCTCGATCAACCTCCCGGCAGCCACGAAGAGCTCGGCGGCGGTTGCATCTTCGGCGTGATCGGCGGCACGCCCCCCCGGGTAGTAGAGCCGGGCGAACGGGCGGCGGGACGCGCGGCGGCGCCTCATGTAGGCGGCCGCCTCGTCCGCGTACCCGGAGACGCGATCGAGCAGCACGCGATGCGGCTTGGGGCTCACCGGACCGCTCCATCGCCGCGCGCGAGGTCGCGAAGGAGCGAGCGCATGTCGAAGAGCATCAGCGAGGCGAGCGCGAAGCGCTCCGTCACCGCGACCGCCGCAAGACCGGCGTGGCGCAACGCGAAGACCTCGCCCTGCTCCGTGCCGATGTGGACCTGCTCGACCGGCTCCCCCCCGGCCCGATCCGCCGCCTCCAGCAGCGCCGCGACGTCCTCGCGCCAGCGCTCCGGGTCGCCACTCGCCGCCAGGACGGAGCCCGCGGGCCCAACGATTGCCGCCCCGCGAAGGTCGGGCGACATCTCGGTGAGGAAGGCGAGAGCAGCCGCGGCGGCCTCACCCGAAACCGCTCCCGTCGCCGCGCCGTCGTCCATTCAGCCAAAATACCGGGCGATGCCACTTGCGCGTGCTTCCTGGATCACCGTCGTGAGCGTCTGCGCGATCGCGGCGATCCTCTTCGCCGTCGGTGGCTACACCGGCTACGCCATCACCGTCGCCGCCGTCGGCCTCGCCGCCGCCGTCAACCTCCTGCCCTCGCCGTAGCCCCCAAACCGTCCCTCCCGATTCCTGGCGGCGGGCGAAGGAGACGTCCACGCGACTCGAAGCTCGCCCATCGGCGGGCATGCATCCCCGGCTAACCGGCGCGGAACGGCCCGGAGCGCGCTCGGCGAGGATCGCGAAGGGACGTCTCGGGCTCGGAGTGGATCAGGACTTCGGCACCGGGGATGGCGGCCTCGATCGAGTCGCGCATCTCATGGGCCAGCTCATGCGCTCGCTCGAGGCTGGTGCCCGAGCGGTACTGGACATGAAGATCGATGTAGCGGCGGCTTCCCGCCCGCCGCGCTCGCAGCTTGTGGTAACCGGCGACCTCGGGAGTTCGAGCCACGGCGATCGCCGTCTCGATCCGATCCATCTCGTCGGGCGGAAGCGCTTCGTCGACCAGGACACCGGAGGATCGCCGGATGATCCGCAGGCCCGCCATGACGATTGCCCCGGCGACGAGGATCGCCGTAATCGAGTCCAGCGCAACGACACCGGTGACCTCGACGAGCGCGAGGCCGACCAGGACGCCTGCGGAGGTGAATGCGTCGGTTCGCAGGTGCGCCGCGTCGCCCTCCAGGGCTGGCGACTCGTGAACCTTCGCCTGCCGCAGGAGGACCGTCGACACGACGAGGTTGGCGATCACCGAGAGGCCCATCACCGCGATCCCGACACCCAGCGCATCGACGCTTGCGCCGACGACCAGCCTGTGGGTCGCCTCGAAGACGATGATCCCGGCCCCGATCAGAATCAGCATGCCCTCGATTGCCGCCGCCAGGCTCTCGACCTTCGCGTGGCCATAGGGGTGGTCCGCGTCCGCCGGCTCGTCGGCCTTGCGCACCGACACGAAAGCGATGACCGAGGCGACAAGGTCGATCAGCGAGTGGACTGCCTCGGTGACGATCGCAATCGACCCGGTGATCGCCCCGGCCGCAAGCTTGAGCGCGATCAGGGTCGCGTTGGAGGCAATGGAGAGCGCCGCCGCGCCGCTCTTCGTGTGAATCATGGCCCCGTCGCCGCCGTCCTCCCGGCGTCCAGGTACCGGGCCAGCATCCGCGCGGCCCGGCCGCGATGGCTGATCTCGTTCTTCTCGGCGGGGCTCAACTCCGAGATCGTCCGCGTGTCGTCGGGTCCGGTCGCGTCCGGCACGAAGGCCGGGTCGTAACCGAAACCGCCCTCACCGCGGGGCTCCTCGATGAGCCGGCCCTCGCAGCGCGCCTCGAAGAGATGCTCGGCGCCGTCGGTGTCGACGAGGGCCAGGGCGCAGACGTACGCCGCTCCCCGCTCCTCGCCGGCCGCGGCCACCTCGCGCAGGAGCTTCAAGAGGTTCTCGCGATCGGTGGCTCCGTCGCCTCCGTAGCGGGCCGAGTGGATGCCGGGACGCCCGCCCAGCGCCACGGTCTCGATCCCGGAGTCGTCCGCGAGCGCGGCCCTCGCGGTGGCGGCATGCACCGCGCGCGCCTTGGCGAGGGCGATCGCCGCAAACGAGTCACCTTCCTCAGGCGGCAGCCGGACGCCCTCCGGCAGCTCCTCCAACTCCATGCCCGGCAGCAGTTCGCGCATCTCGCGCAGCTTGTGCCTGTTGCCCGTCGCGAAGATCAAGTTCCGGTTGCCCGCTCCTGCACCTGCCGCAGGCGGGAGATGCCCATCTCCGCCAGCCCGAGCAGCTCGTCGAGCGCTTCGCGGGAGAGCGGCTTTCGCTCCGCCGTCAGCTGCAGCTCCACCAGGCCACCGTCGCCGGTCATCACGATGTTCGCATCGACGTCGGCAGCGGAGTCCTCGGAGTAGTCCAGATCGCACAGCGCCTGCCCGCCGACGATGCCGACGCTGACCGCCGCCACCGAGCCCGTCAGCGGCATCGTCTCTATCTTCCTCGCGTCGAGCAGCTTCTGCAGGGCCAGTCGCAGCGCGACGTAGCCGCCGGTGATCGCCGCGCAGCGGGTTCCGCCATCGGCCTCCAGGACGTCGCAGTCGACGTAGACGCTGCGTTCGCCGAGGGCCTCGAAGTCCATCGCGACGCGCAACGACCGCCCGATCAGCCGCTGGATCTCCACCCCGCGCCCATCCTGGCGGCCCTTGGACACGTCGCGCGCCTTGCGATCGCCGGTCGACGCCGGCAGCATCGCGTACTCGGCGGTCACCCAGCCCTTGCCGCGCCCCTGGATCCAGCGCGGCACCGACTCGTTGACCGAGGCGGTGCAGATCACCCGGGTCCCGCCGAGCGAGATCAGCGCCGAACCGTCGGCGGTTGTGACGAAACCCGGGTCGATGGTGACGGGCCGAATGTCGGCCCGCGCCCGATCGTAGCTGCGCGAGGCTGGCATGCCCGCGAGTCTGTCATGAGCGGGGAGAGCTTGACGCCAAGCCCCCCGTACCGCGGGTTTGGGCGGGGCGGCCCGGCTCCACGGGCCACCCCATCGCATCCGTCATTTGAACGTGACCTTGTCGACCGCCTCCTTGATCTTGTTGACGATCACCCCGGCGAGCTCGGTGCCCTGTTTGCCATTGAATCCCTTCATCGCAGCCACCATTCCGACCATCAGCAGCGACACGAGCAGGATCAGGCCGACGTACTCGACCGTCCCCTGCCCTCGCTCTCCCTCGATGAGGGAGCGGATCGCCCGGGCGCGCCGTGCGATCGCGGCGTGCGCATAACCCATCAGCGCATAGATCATCAAAGCCTCCTTTTGGGGTTTGAACGGATGCTCGGCGGACGCGTGTGACCAATCCAGACGCAGGTGTGCCAACTCTGCGACCGAAACGTGAAAAGTCCCGCGCGGGAGCCGGGGGCGGCGGTGGCGGGTACGCTCAGCGCGATGCGGGTGCTGGTCGTCACCAACCTCGAGCCCGATGCCTCGACGCCCCAGCGGGGGCGCTGGGTTCGCGATCAGGTCGAAGAGATCCGACGCCATGGCGTCGAGGTCGACGTGTTCGGCTTCCCGCCGGGGTCCCGCCATTACATTCCGGCGACCTGGCGCCTGCGCCGGGCGCTGCGTCGCGATCGGTTCGACCTCGTCCATGCCCACTACGGGTTGGCGGGCTGGTGCGCGAGGTTGGCGGGCGCCAAGCCACTGGTCGTCAGCTTCCACGGCACCGACGTGCGCCACCAGGTCGTCGGACGGCTTTCTCGCCGTCTCGCCCGGCACGTCGACCTCGTCGCCGCGGTATCCCGCGCCCTCTTCGCAGCCGAGAACGGCAGGCCCGGACTGCCTCGGGTCCCAGGCGCCGCGGTCCTTCCCTGCGGGCCTGACCTCGGCCGATTCCACCCGATCCCGCGCTCCGAGGCGCGGCGCAAGCTGGCGCTCGATCCCAACGGTCGCTACCTCCTGTTCCCCGCCGACCCCAACCGGCCGGAGAAGCGGGTGGACCTCGCCACCCAGGTGGCCTCAGCGTCCGGTGCCGAGCTGCTGACCGGGGGTTCGATCAACCCCGAGGAGATGCCGCTCTGGGTCAACGCCGCCAGCGCCGTCCTCGTCACCTCCGACTACGAGGGCTTCGGCCTTGCCTGCGTCGAGGCCCTCGCCTGCGACGTTCCGGTTCTCTCCACCCCGGTTGGGATCGCTCCCTTCGCGCTGGCGGGAGTCGCCGGTGCGCTCTGCGCACCCTTCGACCTGGCCGTTTGGGGCGCCGCGGCCCGCCACCACGTCGAGGACCCCGACCCGCGCGTTGAAGGCGCGTCCCGCGTCGTCGCGCTGTCAGCCGCCCGAATGGCCGAGCGGACGATCCAGGCCTACCGCGACATACTCGGCACGGCGTAATAGATTGACCCCATGAGCCCGGACGAGGACACCAGCGGCCCAGACGAGGACACCACTGCGCCCCTCGATGCGGCCGAACGTGAGCTGCAGCAGGCCGCGGACTCGGCCAAGGCTGCCGAGCAGCGAGCCACAGCAGAGATAAGAGCCCTCGAAACTGACCTCGAGAAGGAGCGCCTGCGCGCAGCCGAGCAGCTGAAGGAGCTGCGCAGCAAGCACGAGGAGGAACTGGGCCGCGAGCGGAGCGCGAAGGAACGGGCGATTGCCGCGGCCGAGAGCCGCCTCGCCGAGATCGAGGCGCAGGCCGAAGCAGCTGAGAAGCGGGTGGAGGCAGCAGAACGCCGCGCCGCCGAGACCGAGGGTGAGATCGCCGGCGCGGGCGCCCGCGCCCGAGAATCCGCCGCCGCTTGGCTGCGGGGCCAGGTCGACGCGATCCGCCGAGAGGCAGGACGGAAATAATCGCGAGTGCCGAGTTCGATGTCGCCGTGGTCGGCGGCGGTGCGGCGGGACTCTGGACCGCGCTGCTCGCGGCTGAGGCCGGCGCCGATGTCTGCCTGGTGTCCCGCAAGCCGCTCTCCGAGAGCGCCAGCTTCTGGGCGCAGGGCGGGCTCGCCGCGGCACTCGACCCAGCCGACTCCCCGGCCCAGCACGCCGCTGACACGATCGCCGCCGGGCGCGGCCTCTGCCGTCCCTCGGCGGTCCAGGCCCTGGTCGTGGCGGCCCCGGGAACCGTGCGCGAGCTGCAGTCGCGGGGCGTCGCCTTCGACCTCGAGACCGACGGCGAGCTCGAGCTCAGCCTGGAGGGCGGGCACACCCGGCGCCGCATCGCCCACTCGGGAGGCAGCCAGACCGGCCGCGAGGTGACCGCCAAGCTGGCGGCCATGGTTGCCGCCGAACCGCGGATCGAGGTGCGCGAGCGCGCCTCCGCGACCGCTCTCTGGAGCGACGGCGAGCGCTGCCACGGCGTGCTCACGGAGGATGCGCCGATCCTGGCCCCCGCGACCGTGCTCGCGACGGGCGGCGCCGCGGCACTCTGGCGGCGAACCACCAACCCGTGGGGAGCGATCGGAGCCGGGCCCGTGCAGGCCGCGGCGGCCGGCGCCGACCTGGCCGACCTCGAGTTCTGCCAGTTCCATCCCACCGCCCTGGCCCTTCCCGGCACCCCCTTTGACGGGCGGCTGATCACCGAGGCGGTGCGCGGCGAGGGCGCCACCCTGCTCGACGCGTCGGGACGGCGCTTCACCGACGAGCTGGCGCCCCGCGACGCGGTCGCGAGGGCGATCCTCGATCGCATGAAGGCCGACGGGGTCGCCAACGTGCAGCTCGACATGCGCGAGATAGACCCCGAGCGGTTCCCGAATGTCTTCGAGTCCCTTGCCGAAGCCGGGCTGGACCCAGGCGCGAAGCCGGTCCCCGTCGCCCCGACGGCCCACTACACGGTGGGCGGGATAGCGGTCGATCTGGACGGCCGGTCATCGCTGACCGGGCTCTACGCAGTCGGCGAGTGCTCCTGCACCGGCCTGCACGGCGCCAACCGGCTCGCCTCCAACTCACTCATCGAGTGCCTGGTCTTCGGCAACCGCGCAGCAGCCGCCGCCCTGCGGGAGAGCTCCGCCAAGACGGAGCCACCGGAGCCGCCCAAATGGCGCTTCGAACCGCCAACCGAAGCAACCCGCGACGCCGTCTGGCGCCTGGCCGGGCCGGTGCGCCGCCCCGAGCAGCTGCGTGAGCTCCTCGCCGAGCCCTACCCCCTGGCCAGCGCAATCGCCACAAGCGCCCTGGAGCGCCGCGAGTCGCGCGGCGGGCACGTGCGTGTCGACTTCCCCGGAATCGACCCCGAGCTGGACGGCGTCCACATCCTCCTCGGCCCCGACGGCAAGACGCGCCACGAGAGGTGGGACTGACCGGAGCCCGCCTCTCGGTTAGGTTCGGTTCGTGCTGCTCGGAGTCGACGTAGGCGGAACCTTCACCGATGCCGTCCTCTTCGACGGTGAGCAGGTCCACACCGCGAAGCTCCCAACGACTCCCGATGACCAATCGATGGCGGTGATCGGCGCGGTCGAGGAGGTGCTGCGACGCGCCGGTGCCGCGGCAGGCCAGGTCGTTGCCTTCTCGCACGGGATGACCGTGGGAACCAACGCCCTGCTGGAGGAACGCGGCGCCCGCACGGCGCTGGTCACCACGCACGGCTTTGCCGACCTGCTCGAGATCGGCCGCCAGGACCGGCCCGACCTCTACCGCCTCTGCACCCCGAAGCCGGTTCCCCTCGTCGAGCCGGAGCTGCGCTTCGAGGCGGCCGAGCGGATCGGGCCCGCCGGCGTCGTCGAACCGCTCGCCGCCGGGGAGCCGGAGCGGCTGGCCGAGGCGCTGCGCGAGAGCGGCGCCGAGTCGGTCGCGGTCTGCCTGCTCTTCTCCTATCTCGACCCGACGCATGAGGGGCGCATCGCCGAGCACCTGCGCCGCGAGCTGCCCGGCGTCCACGTCTCGGCCTCGCACGAGGTCCTGCCCCGCTTCCGGGAGTACGAGCGCTGCTCGACCACGACGATCGACGCCTACCTGTCCCCACTTCTCGGCCGCTACCTTCGCCGGCTCGGCGACGCCGCCACCGCGGCGGGACTTCCCAAGCCCGTCGTCATGCAGTCCTCGGGTGGCGTCGCCGCCACCGACGAGGCGGCCCGAGCAGGTGCCTGGAGCGTTCTCTCGGGCCCAGCCGGCGGGGCGGTCGGCGCGAGCCTCCTCGCCCGCGCCAGCGGCGACGGCAATGTCCTCGGCGTCGACATGGGCGGCACCTCTTGCGATGTATGCGTAGTTGAGGACGGCGATGTCCGGCGGACTGATTCGAGGACGATCGATGGCCGCGTCATCCAGCTGCCCATGGTCGACGTGCACACGGTCGGGGCGGGCGGTGGCTCGATTGGCTGGCGGGATCCCGGCGGGGCGCTGCGGGTCGGGCCACGCTCGGCCGGCGCGGACCCCGGGCCTGCCTGCTACGGGCGCGGCGGCACCGAACCCACGGTCACCGATGCCAACCTGCTCCTCGGCAACCTCGCGAGCGACTCAACCCTGGCCGGCGGAGTGGCCCTCGACGCCGAAGCGGCCCACGCCGCTGTCGGCGCTCTGTCCAGGTCAGTGGGCCTCGGCGAGCTGGCGACCGCAGAGGGCATCGTCCGCGTTGCGAACCAGGAGATGGTGCGGGCGCTCCGCGTGATCACCGTCGAGCGGGGCGTCGACCCGCGCCGCTTCGCATTGCTTCCCTTCGGTGGCGCCGGGCCCATGCACGCCGCCGCACTCGCCGCTGAGCTCGGCATCGACCGCGTCCTGTGCCCGCGGGCCGGCGGCGTCCTCTCCGCCCTCGGACTCTGTGCCTCCGACCGCCGCCGCGACACGACCCGCACGGTGATGCTGAGCGGCGCCGCTCTCAGCGCGGAAGGGATCGCCGCCGAGGTCGCTGAGCTTGCCGCTCGGATGGGAGGCGACCTGGCCGACGCGGAGCCCGAGGTCGTCTACGAGATGCGCTACGCGGGTCAGGCCTTCGAGCTGCCGGTGCCCGGGACCACCCGCCCCGATCCGGCGGACCTCGTTGCGCGCTTTGAGCGAGCCCATGAGGAGCGCTACGGCCACCGCGACCCCGACGGCGAGGTCATCCTCGTCCACATCCGCCTGGCGATGGTTGCCGAGGGGCCGCGTCCGCGCCCCGCCGCCGCGCCCGCGGGGCGCCTCGTCGAGAGCTCCCGGCGGGTGCGCTTCGACGACACGTGGCTGGACACTCCCGTGCTGCGCGGGGAACCGGCCGCTGGCCTGAGCGCCTCGGGCCCCGTCATCTTCGAGCTCCCCGAGGCGACCTTCGTCGTGCCGCCCGGCTGGCGCACCGAGGTCGACGCCACCGGAACGATCCGGGCGGAGGCTCAGAAATGAGGCCCTGTAACGAGTTGGTGTCGCCATCCGGTACTGGGAGCCCGTCTCAAAACCCCCCGCACGGCGCCAAGTCGCCGCACGGCGTTAAGTCGCCACACGGAACAGTCAGATGAGCCACCTCGACCCGGTGACCCTGCAGGTGATGATCGGCGGCCTTCGCGCCGCCTGCGAGGAGATGGGAGCGACGCTGATCCGCTCCGCCTACTCGGCCAACATCAAGGAGCGCCACGACTGCTCGACGGCGCTCTTCGACACGGGTGGCGAACTGGTCATGCAGGCGGAGCACATCCCCGTACACCTCGGCTCGATGCCCGACGCGGTCGCCGCCGTCCTGCACGAGGAGCACCGTCCCGGGGTCGCCTGGATCCTCAATGACCCCTACAGGGGCGGCACGCACCTTCCCGACGTGACCCTGATCTCGCCTGTCTTCGTTGCCGGCCAGCGGCTCGGCTTCGCCGCCTGCCGCGCGCACCACGCCGACATCGGGGGGCCGAGCCCGGCCGGAATGCCGGCCCGCTCCCGGACCCTCGACGAAGAGGGCGTGGTGATACCGCCCACCCGCATCGAGCATGGCGAGCTGGAACGGCTTGCCGGCCAGATGCGGGCCCCCCATCAGCGGCTTGCCGACCTGCGGGCGCAGGGCGCCGCCAACCGAATCGGCGAGTGCCGCCTCGCCGAGCTGGCGGAGCGCCATGGCCCTGAGGAGCTCCGCGCCGGCATGGAGGAGATCCTCGCCTACGCCGACCGACGCGCGCGCGTGGCCCTGGCGGCACTCCCCGACGGCGCCTACGCGGCGGAGGACGTACTGGAAGACGACGCCGACGGTCAGCCGCGTGACGTCACGCTGCGGGTCCTCGCGACGATCTCCGGCGACTGCCTCACCCTCGACTTCAGCGGCACCGACCCCCAGGTCGCGGGCAACCTCAACTGCCCGCTCTCGGTGACCAAGTCGGCGGCGTTCTTCGCCGTCCGGGTGCTCACCGACCCCGATGCGCCTCCCTCGGCCGGCGCCTACCGGCCGATCGAGGTGATTGCCCCGGCCGGCTGCGTCCTCAACGCCCGCTTTCCGGCCGCCGTTGCCGCTGGCAACGTCGAGACCTCCAGCCGGGTCGCCGACCTTGTGATCTCGGCCCTGGGCGGTGCCCGCCCGGTTCCCGCTCAGGGCCAGGGGACGATGAACAACCTCACGCTCGCCAACGAGAGCTTCACCTACTACGAGACGCTCGGCGGCGGCCAGGGCGCGTGTCCCGACGCGGATGGGCCCAGTGCGATTCACGTCGCGATGTCCAACACCCTCAACACACCGATCGAGGCTCTGGAGACGGAGTTCCCGCTGCGGCTGCGCGAGCTGTCCGTGCGGCGCGGCAGCGGCGGCGCGGGGCGCCACGGGGGCGGCGATGGGCTCGTGCGGGAGATCGAAGCGCTCGCGCCGATGCGCTACACGCTGATCACCGAGAGGCGCCGTCACCGCCCGCGGGGGCGGGGCGGCGGCACCGACGGCAGGGCCGGCAGAAACGTCCTCAATGGCGAGCCGTTGCCGAGCAAGGCGGAGGGGAACCTGCAGCCCGGGGACGCCCTGAGGATCGAAACGCCGGGCGGCGGTGGATTCGAAGCCAC
Source organism: uncultured Solirubrobacterales bacterium (assembly GCA_963707965.1). Lineage (GTDB taxonomy): Bacteria > Actinomycetota > Thermoleophilia > Solirubrobacterales > 70-9 > VRUE01. The sequence goes on along the minus strand of CAVPRR010000004.1, from coordinate 342,976 downwards.
GGGCGACGGGGGAGGCGAAGCGCCTGGTGGCGGTGAAACCTCTTAAATCTCAATCCACCGAGACCGGCGAGACTCTCGGTCGGCAGGATCTGTGGATCGAGGTTTAAGAGGCGTTAATTTGGCGATTCGGCCAGCCTCGTCTAAAATGCGCAATCTCGGGTGGCCTCATCCACTTGGACAGGGCCGAGGCGCCAGTCTTCCAGTCCCGGATTCACCAGGAATCACCAACCTTCTTAGGTACAGCTTTCAAATGCCGATCGCTTTAAAGGAATGGGCCGTAACGGTGCGCGCGCTCGCTGAGGGTGAGCAGTTGCTAACCCTCCGCAAGGGCGGGATCCGGGAGGAGAACCGGCACTTCGAGCTCGATTACGAGCGGTTCTTCCTCTACCCGACATTCGACCACCAGCGGAACAACCTGGTGCGCGAGTCCCACCACCCTGAGCTTCGCCGCGCCCTCGAGGAGGGCGTGTGGCCTGACGAGGAGCCACCTCCGAGGGCGCTGATCCAGGATGGCGGCATTCCGCAGCCCGACCGCGTCCGCCTGCGCTGCTGGGCGGAGGTCACCGACCACCTCACCATCACCAACCCCCGCGTGGTCGACGAGCTCTCGCCGTTCTACGTCTGGACGCCCGACTACGCCGAGAAGCGGCTCAACTGGAAGCGGCGCCACCCCCTGCACATCCTTCTGCTGAGGGTCCACCGCATCCCTCGCCCGGTCACCGTGCGAGTTCGCGACGAGTACCACGGTTGTCGCTCATGGGTCGAGATCGACCGCGAACTGCAGTTCGAGGGCACCCCGGTGATGGCTGACGAAGAGTTCGACCGCGCTCGCCAGGAGATCCACTCGCTGTGCGCCGAGGCCGAGCCGGTCCTCGTCTAGGACCGGCTGACCTGCGTATATCTGCGTCCTCGCTCGCTCGCCTGCGCGCATAGCACGCCGCGCTCACAGCGCCGTCGATCTGGCCTGGTGAGCCCCACCTTCCCAACCAGTAGTCTCGGCGTCATGCCGTGGGTGGAGACGCACTCTCTGAGTTTCGCGGCGCGCCACGACAGCGGTGACACGGCCTTCGCAGAGCGCATCCTGGATCGCATGGAGGAGCTGCGACTGCGGCTCGAGGATCGCTTCGAGTCGGTTCCCGGCGATGTCACGGTCGTCGTCCACACCAATCCCGCCCTGCTGGCGATGGCGCACCCCTTCCTGCCCGCGGCGCGCTGGTCGGCGGCGGCAGCCGGCCGCCGCTACCTGGCCGGCTGGGCAATGGCCACCGAGCTGCATGTGCTCAACGACCTCCATATGGAGCGCCGCGCAGCCGGAGACGACTCCCGCGAGGCGCTGCGGGGAACGGCCGAGCGCCTCTACGCGCAACTGGTGGTCGCCGCCAACAACCCGGATCTCCCCCCCTCCTGGACGCCGCGGCGCTTCGCCCGCTACCTCGGCTGGGCCTGGCTGGTCGAGGGTGGCGCCCAGTACTTCGCACGCCAGGTGGGCCTCTACCGCGCTGCCGTGATCCGCCGCCTGCGCGAGAGCGCCCGCCCCTCCTTCCCGCCCTCCCGGCGCGATGCGGTGATCCTCGGCGGGACCATCTTCGACCTGCTCGAGACCGAGCGCGGACCGGACGCCTGCGAGCGGCTGGCTCTGCGACTGCTGCCAGGCGGCTCAGGCCCAACCCTCGAAGCCGCCTTCGAGGCGCGCGCGGGCGAGATCGAGGCGGCCTGGCGCGACTACCTTCGAGCGATCGCCCGGCCAGGCCCAGCCTGAAGCGCGGGCGCGGGTAGGATTCTGGGGCCCATGAACCGATCGCAGCGAGTGCTGGCGGGTTTCTTCGCCCTGGCAGGGGCGATGCACTTCGTGATCCCGCGCAGCTATGAGGCGATCGTTCCACCGTGGGTGCCGAGCCGCCGCGAGGCTGTGATCGTCAGCGGCGTCGCCGAGCTGGTCGGCGGCGCGGCCCTGATGCCGCGCCGCTCGCGCAACTTCGCGCGCTGGTGGCTGCTGGGCCTGCTGGCCGCCATCTTTCCGGCCAACGTCCACATGGCCCTCAACCCAGAGCAGGTGCCCGGGCTCGATCTGAAGCGCGTTCCCCGCTGGGCGCTGTGGGCGCGACTGCCGCTGCAGCCGCTGGCGATGGCCTGGGTGTGGCGGGCGACACGGAGCTGACGCCGCACAGCGGGGATTCAGGCTAAGAACCCCCCGGGGTTCCCTCCAGCACCTCGCGCGCCTGCGCGGCCACCTCCTCGCTGACGAGGATTTCCCGCGGGCCGGCCGCGAGGAAATCTGGGACGTCGAAGCCGGCTGCGCGCCTCAGCATGCTCGGAATGCCATGGGCGGTGAGAAGGCCTTGGATCATTTCGGCTTCCGGTTGCTGGTGCGCATAGGCAACCTTGACCAGCTTGCCGCCACCCGCAGGACCGGCGTTACTCGACGCGGAGCTCGGCATCGGCGATCCCGCCATCGCGAATCCAGAAACCCCTGACCTCCGGCGCGTCGGCGTCGGCCAGCGAAACGATCAGGTAGACGGCCTCCGGCCAGCCGGCCAGGTTGACGTCGGTCTGCGAGGGGTAGGCGGCGCTCTTGGTATGGGAGTGGTAGATCGCGGCCAGCTCCTCCCCCGCCCCTTCGATCTCCCGCATCAGCCGGAACTGCTCCCCGGCGTCGATCGAGTAGCGCAGCGGACTTGCCTCCGCGTTCTCCGCTCGGTAAACGGTCCGCGCCTCACCATCGACGCCGCCGATCATCCCGCAGCACTCGTTCGGCGCATCCTCGCGCGCATGGGCGACTATCTCGTCGATCAGACTCTGGGCGATCCGCAGGGTGCTCACGAGGCCGTGGGTGGATTCTCTCTTCGAGCGATCACGATCTCGGTCGGGAAGCCGAGCTGAGCGGAGTACTCGCGCTCGATGCCGACGAACCCCAGCTCCGCAAGGACCGGTGCCGCGAGGACACCGCGGCAGTTGGCCGTCAGCACGATTCCCCGCGCATAGAGCGCATCCCAGATCCGGTGTGCGCGACGCTCGCCCAGCGTCATGTTCGACATGACGAGCCGACCGCCGGGGCGCAGCAGGCGCTGGAATTCCGCCAGCACGCGAGGGATCTCGTCTCGCGGCAGCAGGTCGAGCATGTAGCTGTTGACGATCAGGTCGAAGCTCTCGTCGGCATACGGCAGCTCTCGGGCGTCCGCCTGGAGGACCTCGACACCATCCAGCCCCTCACCGGCCAGCCGCCGACGCGTCTTCGCCAGCATCCCGTCTGCGACCTCCACCCCGGCGGTGCGTCCATCCGCGTTCCGGCGCGCCAGCTGGACCAGCTGGGCGCCCGTCCCCGTCGCCACCTCGAGGACTTCTTCGGCCGGCCCGGGATCGGCTAGCTCGAGCACCCGGCGGCGCGCCCGGGACTCTGTCAGCCGTGCCCAGATCTCATAGACAGGGGCAAGCCGGCTGTAGGTGGCGGGGACGTCCTCGGGGGCGCGCTTTGCCTCGAGGATCTCCTCCCGCCAGCTCCCGGCGGAGCCGGCTTCAGCGGGAGCCTCCCCCGGCGCTACCACCAGACGGTCGAGTCGAGGTTCTCGATGTCGTCGATCGGTTTCGTGTAGACGCCCGACGAGAGGTACTTCCAGCCGTCGTCGGGAATCAGGAAGACGACGTTGCCGGCGTCCAGCTCCTCCCCGATCCGAACCGCGATGCGCGCAATCGCGCCGGATGAGACACCGGCGAAGACGCCCTCCTCGTCGAGCAGCTTGCGCGTCCAGACGATTGCATCGCGGTTGGAGACCATGATCTTGCGGTCGAGCAGAGAGATGTCGATGATCGGCGGGATGAAGCCGTCCGCGAGCGATCGCAGCCCGTGCACCATCTCTCCCTGCATCGGCTCGGCGGCCACCAGCAGCGTCTCGGGGTCGTGCTCCTTCAGCCGTCGCCCGTTGCCCATCAGCGTTCCGCCGGTGCCGAGGCCGCCGACGAAGGCCGCGACCTCATCGAGCTCTTCGAGGATCTCCACCGCGGTGCCGTTGTAATGGGCGAGCGGGTTGGCCTCGTTGCCGTACTGGTAGGGCATGTAGTAGCGCGAGTCCTTGGCCATCTCCAGCGCCACGTCAACTGCCCCGTTGGATCCCTTGGCGCCCTCTGAGTAGACGATCTCCGCCCCGTACATCTCCAGCAGCTGGGTGCGCTCCTCGGTGACGTTGTCCGGCATCACGACCTTCACCGGATAGCCCCTGCGCCGGCAGATCATCGCCAGGGAGATCCCGGTGTTGCCCGAGGTCGGCTCCAGGATCGTCTGGCCGGGCTCGATCGCGCCTTCCGCCTCGGCCGTCTCGATCATCGATTTGGCAACCCGGTCCTTGACCGACCCGGTCGGGTTGCGGCCCTCGAGCTTCGCGTAGATGTGCACGCCGGGCTTTGGAGAGAGGCGTGGCAGCTCGACCAGGGGCGTATTGCCGATCGACTCGACGATGTCGCCGTAGCGCCCCCCGCACGGCCGCTTTAGTAGCTCGTTATGCATCGTCACGGATCTTCCGTTACTTCAAAAAGTATAGCTCTGGGCTTCTGGCGGATTGGATAGTTCCGGGTTCGTGATGGACGGAAGTCGAGGGTCAGGCGAGGAGCCTCCCGCCATCGCCGGCAGGATCACCACAGTGTCGCTGCCGGAGACCGCCGTGTCGAGCCCGTCCAGCACGCGCACGTCCTCATCATTCAGATAGACGTTGACATAGCGGTTGAGGTCCCCCTCCGCGCCAAAGAGCTGTCCCTCCGTGTCGGGGTGCTGGGCGGTGAGAGCGCGAAGCACATCGCCGACCGTGGCGCCATCAGCCTCGACCTCGGTTTGGCCTCCCGTTTGCGGGCGCAGGACTGGCGGAATGCGGACCGTCGCCATCGGGAACGCGATCCTAGTCCAGGCCCGTCATCGAGAGCAGAACAGCTCGTAGTCGGGGAACTTGCCGAGCTCGGACTCGGGGATCTCGGGAGCTCCCTCACCGCAGATCGGGCAATCGGGATCGCGGCGGACCTTCAGCTCCGTGAACCTGGTGCCCAGTGCCTCGAAGAGCAGAAGGCGGCCGATCAGCGGTTCGCCGATCCCGAGTACGAGCTTGATCACCTCGTTTGCCTGAAGCAGGCCCATCGTGCCCGCCATCACGCCGAGCACCCCGTTGGCCGAGCAGCTGGGTGCCAGCTCGGCGGGCGGCGGCGTCGGGTAGAGGCAGCGATAGCAGGGGCCCTCGTAGGGGACGAACGTCGAGATCTGCCCGTCGAAGCTGAGGATCGAAGCGGAGACGACCGGCTTGCGCAGCCGCACCGAGGCGTCGTTGAGCAGGTACCGCGTCGGGAAGTTGTCGGCCCCGTCGACGATCACGTCGTAGCCCCGGAGGATCTCGAGAATGTTCGAGGCGTCGAGGCGGGTGCGGTACTCGACGACGTTGACGTCCGGATTCAGCGCCTCGATCGTGCGCCGTGCCGATTCGGTCTTCGGCATCCCGACGCGCTCGGTGTTGTGGATCACCTGGCGCTGCAGGTTGGACGCGTCGACCACATCGTCGTCGACCACGCCCAGCGTGCCGATCCCAGCCGCCGCCAGGTAGAGCGCGGCCGGCGCACCAAGCCCACCTGCGCCGATCAGCAGCACCTTCGCGTCGAGCAGCTTCAGCTGCCCCTCGACGCCAACCTCGGGCAGCAGCGTATGACGCGAATAGCGGTCGCGCTGCTCGGCGGTCATGCCCTCGGCAGCGACCACCGGCAGGCCCTGCTCCTGCCAGGCGAGGATCCCACCCGCCATCGAGGCGACGTTCTCGTAGCCGAGTGCCTGCATCTCCTCGGCGGCTGTGGCCGAGCGGTTGCCGCTGCGGCAGTAGACGATCGTCCGCGCCGATTTCTCCGGGGCGGCGGACCCGATCTCGTCGCGCAGCAACCCGGGCGGCACCAGCTTGCCGCCCTCGATGTGAGCCTCCTGGAACTCGTGCGGCTCGCGGGTGTCGATCAGGACGACATCGCCGTCTTCGATCTCCTGTGCGGCCTCGAACGGCTCGATCTCCTCGATCTGACTCCTGATCTGCGCACTGCCAGCCATCGCTAATCCAAATCTCCTAAATCCCGATCCGGCTTTACTTCATAAAGTATAGCCACCACACACAGCCGATCCAGCGCGGTGCCAGACGGCTATTTTGGGGCGCGATATTGGAAGTTGTCTGTCTAGCCGAGGGACGGGCGCATCTGCCGCAGCCGCTTCACCCGCTCCTCGATCGGCGGATGGGTCGAGAAGAGGCCTGCCACTCCCTTGCTCGAGAAGGGCTTGACGATGTAGAGGGGCTCGGCGGCCTGGTTGACCCGCATCGGCATCTGCGCGGCCCCCTGCTCGAGGCGAAGCAGCGCGCTGGCGAGCGACTCCGGGTTGCCGCAGATCTGCGCCCCGCCTGCGTCGGCCGCGTACTCGCGCTGGCGGGAGATCGACAGCTGGATGATCGACGCCGCGATCGGCGCCAGCAGGACAAGCGCCAGTGAAGCGATCAAACCGACGGGCGAGTTGTTGTCGTCGCCGCCAAACCAGAGCAGCATGTAGCCGAGGTAGGTGATTGCCGCACCGATCGTCGCCGCCACCGACTGGATCAGGATGTCGCGGTGCTTGACGTGGGCAAGCTCGTGCGCCAGCACGCCCCGCAGCTCTTCGTCGGAGAGCAGGTTGAGGATCCCCCGCGTCACCGCGACGGCCGCGTGCTGCGGATTGCGACCGGTGGCGAAGGCGTTGGGCTGGTCCTGGGGAATCAGGTAGAGCCGCGGCATGGGCAGTCCGGCACGCGTGGTCAGTTCGCGGACCGCCTGATAGAGCTTGGGCGCCTCCGACTCGGAGATCGGCTTTGCCCGGCTCATCGCGAGCGCCATCCTGTCGCTGAAGAAGTAGGAGCCCATGTTCATCAGGGCCGCCATCGCGAGGAAGAGCAGCGCGGTGGATGAACCGCCAATCGCAAAGCCGATGGCGACAAGCAGCCCAGAGAGCGTCGCCAGTAGGATCGTCGTTCGAAGAGTTGCCCCAAATGTCGACTGCCTTGTGGTGGTCATCCTCGTCTCACTCCTCCGGTCGGCTCTTCGTGAAAGGAATTATGGCGCAGCCCGATAACCGACTGGTTCAGTAGGATTTAGGGATGCTGTTCTCGACAAAGGCAGAGTACGGCGTGCGCCTGATGGTGGAGCTGGGACGAGCGCCCGGCTCGGCACCGGTTGCCCTGAGTGCGGTCGCCGATGCGGAGCGACTGCCGCTCTCCTATCTGGAGCACCTGGTCGCAAAGCTGCGCAAAGCAGGCCTGGTCACCTCGACCCGCGGCGCCCACGGCGGCTACCGACTGGCCAGGGCGGCCGATGAGATCACTCTTGACGTGGTGGTCGAGGCCCTGGAAGGCCAGATCGCCCCAATGGAGTGCTTCCACGAAAGCCCGGAGGGCAGGGTTCTCTGCTCGCACGAGACCGACGACCACGGTTGCGCGACGAGGCTTCTTTGGATGCGGGTGCAGGGCGGCGTCACGAAGGCGCTCGCCGGTACCACGCTGGCGGAGCTCGTGGAGTTCTCCAGCGAGGACGAGAAGTCCGCCGTCGTCGGCAGCGCCGCTTAACGCAACGCGCGAACCAAGAACGGAGACGAATGGCTGAGCTGGAGATACGCAATCTGCACGTGAGCGCCGACGGCAAGGAGATCCTTCGCGGCCTCGACCTCGATGTCGAGAAGGGCAAGGTGCACGCGCTGATGGGGCCCAACGGCTCGGGGAAGTCGACCCTGGCCAACGCAATCATGGGCCATCCCTCGCTGCAGGTGAGCGCGGGGACGATCGTCTTCAAGGGCGAGGAGATGACCGAGGCCGACCCCGACGAGCGCTCCCGCGCCGGCCTCTTCATGGCCTTCCAGTACCCGGTCGCGATCCCCGGCGTTTCGGTCAGCAAGTACCTGCGGATGATCCTCAACGCCCGTCGTGAGGCGCGCGGCGAAGCCGAGATCAAGATCAAAGAGTTCGCCAAGCTGGCCCAGGAGGCGATGGAGCTGGCGAACATCCCGAGGGACTTCTCCAGCCGCTACCTCAACGACGGCTTCTCAGGCGGTGAGAAGAAGCGGATGGAGCTGCTGCAGCTGGCGCTGCTGCGACCCGAGATCGCGATCCTCGACGAGACCGACTCCGGCCTCGACATCGACGCGCTGCGAACGGTCGCCGACGGCGTCAACAGGTTCGCCGGGCCCGACATGGGCGTCCTGATCATCACGCACTACCAGCGGATCCTGCACCTGGTCAAGCCCGACTCCGTCCACGTGATGTTCGAGGGACGGATCGTCAAGGAGGGTGGCCCCGAGCTCGTCGAGCAACTCGAGGAGAAGGGCTACGGCTGGATCGGCGAGGAGGTAGAGGCAGGCGCCTCCGCCTAGCCAGCGCCATGGAGCCGACGACGACGAAATCGTCCACTCCGGCGTCGGCGTTCCCGATAGAGAAGGTGCGCGCTGCGTTCCCGGCGTTGGAGCGCGAGGTGCATGGCCGGCCGGTTGCCTATCTCGACAGCGGCGCCAGCGCCCAGCGCGTGCTGGCCTCCATCCAGGCCGTGGATCGCTACGAGCGCGCCCACCACTCCAACGTCCATCGCGGTTCCCACACCCTCTCGGCCGAGGCGACCGCGGCCTACGAGGGGGCCCGGGCAACCGTTGCCGATCACATCGGCGCCGCCGACCGCCGCGAGGTCGTCTTCGTCCGCAACGCGACCGAGGCCATCAACCTGGTCGCGCGGGCCTGGGGCGACGCCAACCTCAGCGCGGGCGACCGCATCCTGCTCACCGAGATGGAGCACCACTCCAACATCGTTCCCTGGCAGCAGCTGGCGGAGCGGGCCGGCGCCGAGATCGACTGGGTGCCTGTCACCGACGACGGCCTGCTCGAGATGGAGACCTACACGGCGCTGCTGGAGCGGGGCCCGAAGCTGGTCGCCGTCACTCACGTCTCCAACGTTCTCGGCACCGAGACCCCGCTCGCCGAGATCGCCCGCCTCGCCCGTGCGGCCGGCGCCCTGGTACTGGCGGACGGCGCCCAGGCGGCGCCAAAGCTGCCGCTCGACGTCGGCGCGCTGGGCGTCGACTTCTACGCGCTGACCGGCCACAAGCTCTACGCACCGACCGGGATCGGGGCGCTCTGGACCAGACTCGAGCTGCTGCGCGAGATGCCGCCCTTCCTCGGTGGCGGCTCGATGATCCGCAAGGTGACGACCGGCGGAACCACCTACGCCGACCCGCCGGCGCGCTTCGAGGCGGGGACGCCAGCGATCGCGCAGGCGATCGGGATGGCCTCGGCGCTGCGCTGGCTGGACGGCCTCGGGATGGACGCGGTGAGGGAGCACGAGCAGCACATCACCGACTACGCGCTGGAGCACCTGGCCGACGTGCCCGGCCTGCGGATCTTCGGCCCGCCCCGGGGGCCCCGGCGGATCGGACCGGTCTCCTTCGAGTTGGAGGGAGTGCACGCGCACGACGTCTCCGAGATCCTCGATCGCCACGGCGTCGCCCTCCGCGCCGGCCATCACTGTGCGCAGCCGCTGATGGACCGCCTCGGCGTCCCCGCCACCGCCCGCGCCAGCTTCGGCGTCTACACCACCACCGAAGAGATCGACCGACTCGTCGAGGGGCTCCACGACGCCCGCCGCATCTTCGGCCTCGCTGGCTGACCGCCCGCAACACGCTTTCCATGCATTACATGGAAAGCGTGTTCTTCGGATGCATTGCGGGAGAGTGCGTTGCGTGGATGCGCTGCGTGGAAGGCGTGCGCGGGACCGCGATTGAGGCTGATCGCGGGCGGGGCTGCGCTAGCCTCGGGGCAATGGACGAGCTGTACCGCGAGCAGATCCTCGAGCACTACAAGCGGCCACGCAACTTCGGGCGGCTGTCCGATCCGGACCTGGAGTTCGAGGACACCAACCCGTTCTGCGGCGACGAGCAGCACGTGACGATCCGGCTCGACGAGGAAGGGCGCGTCGCTGAGATCGCCTTCGAGGGCAAGGGCTGCGCGATCTCGACCGCGGCCACCTCGCTGCTCACCGACGAGCTGGTCGGCAAGTCGCGCGAGGAGCTGCTGCGGCTGCCGAGGGACTTCGTCCTCGACCTGCTTGGAATCGAGATATCAGCGACGCGGATGAAGTGCGCGATGCTCGGCCTCAAGGTGATCAAGAGCGCCTCGCTCGGCCAGCCGGCCGAATGGGAGGACGAAGGCGAGCAGGGGGACCCGGACGCCGAGCGGGCCGCGAACGGGATTTAGAGGCAGCCGCGGCGGCTCAGGCGGACGGTTCCTGTGCTTCCGAGCTGGGCGTGATCACGGCGAAGGCCGCACCGAACGGGTCCTGGACCACGGCGAATCGGCCAACGCCCGTCAGCTCGATCGGCCCAAAGGGGATCTCACCGCCCAGCTCCGTCAGCTTCGCCAGCGTAGCGTCCGTGTCCTCGACCGCGAAGTAGACGAGCCAGTTGGCGGGGACCTCGTCAGGCACCCGGCCGGTCATGTCGAGTACACCGCCAACCGCGCCGTCTCCCACGTTGATGGTTGTGTACGTCCCCATCCCCTCGAACTCTCGGTCCTCGAACGACCAACCGAAGACGGCGCTGTAGAAGGCCTTGGCCGCATCGGGGTCGCGGGTGTTGAGCTCGCTCCAGGAAAAGGCGCCGGCCTCGTTGACGAGCTCGGCGCCGATGTGGATCCCCGGCTGCCAGATGCCGAAGACAGCGCCCGTCGGGTCGGCGAGGATCGCCATGCGACCGTAGTCGAGCACGCTCATCGGCTCGACGATCACGCTGCCACCGGCCTCGCGCGCCTTTGTGGCGGTTGCGTCGGCGTCCTCGACCGCGACGTAGGTCACCCAGGCCGGCGGCTGGCCCTCCTGCATCAGCTTCATCACGCCACCGACCGCCTTGCCACGCAGCTGTGCCGTTCGATAGCCGCCGGTCTGCTCGGCGTTCTCGTCCTCCTGCAGCTCCCACCCGAACAGAGCTCCGTAGAACTCGCCGGCGGCGTCCTGGTCGGGGGTGCCGAGATCGATCCAGCAGGGTGTTCCGGGCTCGTAGCCAGTTCGCTCGCTCATGTATGCGGTCCTCTCATCGAAGGTCTCTCCGCCACTGGCCGATCAGATCCGGTGCATGATCTCTCCGGCGTGCCGGCGGTGGTGCTCGCGGCGATCCTCTCACGTGGGAGGCGGTGCTCGTCAAGGTTCTGTTACGAGGTCCTGTGACGAGGGGCCAGGGCCGTGGGACGAGGGGCAAGGCCTGCCACGAAGGATCCGCGAGACGCGGCAGCGGTCGATCCGCGAGACGCGGCAGCGGTCGATCCGCGAGACGCGGCAGCGGTCGGTTTGTCCCGGGCGCTAAAATCCGACCGGAGAACTAGGATTAATGTCTCAACCCGCACAAGTAGGCTGCGAAGCCGAGTAGAGCATTGCCCGACGCCACCGGAACATCCATCCCCGTCTGCCCCGTTTCCGAGCTGCAGCCCGGCGCCAGCCGCCTGGTCGAGCACGGCGGGCAGAAGATCGGCGTCTTCAACTGCGACGGAGCGCTTTACGCGATCGAGGACCGCTGCTCCCATGACGACGGGCCGCTCGCCGAGGGCGAGTTCGACGCCTCGGCCTGCACCGTCGAGTGCCCCCGTCACGGCTCGCTCTTCGACCTGGCCACCGGCAGGCCGAAGACGCTGCCCGCCTATGCTCCGGTGCGGACGTTCCCGGTGACCGTCGAGGACGAAACCATCACTTTGGAGGTCGACTGACCATGGCCACACCCGAGGCAGTCGCAGAGAAGAGAGAGCTTGCCGGGATCAACGCCGACTACAAGGAGAAGTTCGGCTTCCACGATCCCGAGGGCGGCTACGCCTACAAGGCCCCCAAGGGGCTCTCGCGCGAGGTGGTCGAATCGATCTCGGAGTACAAGGACGAGCCGCAGTGGATGCGCGACTTCCGGCTGAAGGCGCTGGAGCACTTCTACTCGCGCCCGACCCCGACCTGGGGCGGAAACCTCGGCCAGATCGACTTCGACGACATCCACTACTTCGTCCGCGCCTCCGAAAAGAACAGCCGCGACTGGAGCGAGGTCCCGGACGACATCAAGAACACCTTCGACCGGCTCGGCATCCCCGAGGCAGAGCGCAAATTCCTCTCCGGGGTCGGCGCCCAGTACGAGTCGGAGGTCGTCTACCACCAGGTCAACGAGAAGCTCGAGGCCCAAGGCGTGATCTTCACCGACATGGACACGGCGCTGCGCGAGCACGAGGACCTGGTGCGCGAGTACTGGGCGACGATCATCCCGCCCAACGACAACAAACTGGCGGCACTCAACTCCGCGGTGTGGTCGGGCGGCTCCTTCGTCTACGTGCCGGCCGGGGTCAAGGTCGAGATGCCGCTGCAGGCCTACTTCCGGATCAACACCGAGAACATGGGCCAGTTCGAGCGGACGCTGATCATCTGCGAGGAGGGCGCCGACGTCCACTACATCGAGGGCTGCACGGCGCCCGTCTACTCGACCGACTCGCTGCACTCCGCCGTGGTCGAGATCATGGCCAAGCCAAGCTCGCGGGTCCGCTACACGACCGTGCAGAACTGGTCGCAGAACGTCTACAACCTCGTCACCAAGCGCGCTGTCGCGCAGGAGAAGGCGACGATGGAGTGGGTCGACTGCAACCTCGGCTCGAAGTTGACGATGAAGTACCCGTCGATCTACCTGCTCGGGCGCGAAGCCCACGGCGAGATCCTCTCGATCGCCTTCGCGGGCGCCGGCCAGCACCAGGACGCCGGCGGCAAGATCGTCCACGCCGCACCCCGCACCTCCTCCTCGGTCTTCTCCAAGTCGATCTCCAAGGACGGCGGGCGAGCGACCTACCGCGGCCTGCTCGAGGTCGCCGACGGCGCGACCGAGTCGCGCTCCAAGGTGGTCTGCGACGCGCTGCTGCTCGACGAGGACTCGCGCTCGGACACCTACCCGACGATCCGGATCGGCGAGAACGACGCCGACGTCGGCCACGAGGCGACCGTCTCGAAAATCGGCGACGAGCAGATCTTCTACCTGCAGAGCCGCGGGCTCGACGAGGAGGAGGCCTCGAAGATGATCGTCAACGGCTTCATCGAGCCGGTCACCAAGGAGCTGCCGATGGAGTATGCGGTCGAGCTGAACCGCCTGATCGAGCTGCAGATGGAGGGCTCGATTGGCTGAGGTCGTAACCGAGCCGACCTGGTTGGAGGAGAGGCGCCAGCGGGGCGCCTCTCTCGCGCAGAGCCTCCCCCTCCCCGACCAGAAGGCGAAGGGCTGGGAATTCACGGACCTCTCCGAGCTCGATCTAGGCGCCTACTCGGACGGCGCGGTGGCCGCCGAGATCGAGGGCGCGGAAGGCGCCACTGTGCTGCCTCTTGCGGAGGCGCTGGATTCGCATGGAGCGCTGCTGGAGGAGCGGCTCGGCTCCCTGGTCCCAATCGAGGACCCCTTCGTGGCCCGCAACGAGGCGCGCTGGAGCGGCGGGGTATTGGTCCACGTACCGCGCGGGGTGAAGGTCGCCGAGCCGATCAGAGTCGAGGTGGCGATTGACGACGACGGCACTGCGGCTGGGTGGCGCACGCTGGTCGTGCTCGAGGAGGGCGCCGAGGCCGACGTTTGGGAGCACTGCCTCTCGCACAGCGACGCGACCGACGCCCTGCTCAACTCCGTGGTGGAGCTCCACGTCGGCCAGGGGGCCGCGCTGCGCTATCTCAGCAGCCAGGACATCTCCGAGCGCGCCTGGATCTTCGCCACTCAGCGCGCCCGCGTGGAGCGGGACGGCCGGCTCGACTGGACGGCGCTCGGCTTCGGCTCGGCGCGCGGCAAGGTGAGGATGGAGACCAACCTCGCCGGGCCGGGATCCGAGGCACGGGTGACCGGTGGCTACGCCGGTGGGCCCGGCCAGCATCTCGACTACGACACGAAGCAGGAGCATTCGGCGCCGAACACCTTCTCCGACCTAGCCTTCCGCGGCGTGCTCGCCGCCGGAGCGACGGCAGTCTGGCGGGGGATGATCCGGGTCGACCCTGGGGCCCAGGGCACCGACGCCTTTCAGGAGAGCCGCAACCTGCTGCTCTCTCCAGACGCACACGCCGACTCCATCCCCGGCCTCGAGATCGAGGCCGACGACGTCCGCTGCACCCACGCCGCCGCGATCGCCCAGATCGACCGCGACCAGCTCTTCTACCTGACCTCTCGCGGACTCGATCCGGCGACGGCAAAGCAGCTGGTCATCGAGGGGTTCCTCGAGTCGCTGGTCGAACGCCTGGCGGAGGGCCCGGTACGGGACGAGGTTTCCGCTGCGCTCGAGCGGCGGCTTGCCGAGATCCTGTAACGGCCTGACGGCCGTGAGTCTCCACAGGTCTCCCGGCAACCGACGAGCTCAGGTCACACCTGGCGACCGACGAGGTCAGCTCACGCGTTGGCCACGGAGAGCAGATAGAGGCCGAAGCAGGTGAAGGCGACCATCACGGCCAGCATCCAGTACTGGGATCGCGCCGCCTGCCGGTAGTCGCCCCAGAAGGCCGTGGCGCGATCGTGGGCGAGGGTCAGACCGATCACGTGACCGACGACAAGCGCTCCGACCTGCACGTACCAGATCGCGTTGGCGCTGAGGATCTTGAAGTCGATGCCTGCGGAAGCGGTACCGAACAGGTCGGTGGTGGCGGTTCCCAGCGGATCGGACAGCAGGTAGGTGAATTGCGCCTGCTCCTGGAAGACGAAGAGGCTGAAGTAGTGCGCGACCAGGTAGGCGAAGGCGATTGGGATCAGCGTATGCGCGAAACCGGTCCTCAGCCTCTGCAGCGAGGGAGCCCCCTTCACGCTCGCCATCCCCCGCACCCCGATCAGGTAGACAAGCGCGACGCCGGCGAAGATGAGCAGGATGAATATCGTGTCGGTCAGCCGCAGTGCCGCGGTCAGTCCAAGGCCAGCGTCCACCAGGCCGTCGTAGACGCTTTCGATTGCACCCTTGAATGCCCCCTCCTGGGCGCCGTCGAAGCTGGTGGTGGCGATCGAGGCGATCACCACGGCAGCCGAGCCCGGGGTCGTGGCCCAGCGCGTGGCCGCCGAGAATGGCCTGCGCAGGCCGAGCCGGCCATCCTCGACGCCAAACGACCCGAGCCGGGCGAACATCCCGAAGTAGACGGAGAACACCTCCCCAGTCCGGCACCACCGCTCGGTCCCGAACAGCCCCATCATCGCCAGCGTGTAGACGCTGTATAGGAGCGCTGCAACGGCGGCCACGTGAGGAGAGAGCCCAACGGCGACGCCACCGCTGGCGCCGTAGACCACCTCCAGCCAGACGAAGGCGATCAGGCCAATAGCCGCCGGCCAGCGACCGAGCCACCGCGGGTAGGCGAGGTGGATGGGACGCTGACCGGTCAGTGCCGCAACTCCCCCTCCCACCGCCCGGCCGATTGCCCGCCACGGGTTGAACGGCCGGAAGACGTCGCCGAAGACAACGCTGAGGAAGGGAAAGCCGAGCCAGACTGTGACGAACAGAAACGTCAGTGCGAAGTTGCGATCCGGCGCTTCGGTGCCGCGCAGCCCCGCATAGACGGCCAGGCCGAGCAGGAAGACGCCGATCGCTCCGCAGAGGATCTGCGCCGGCGGGCCAAGCAGGGCCCGCGAGAGCCCCGCCCCGAGGGGACGCCAGTGGTCCTCCTCGAAGCGGGGCGCCCGCCAGCTGACCGACAGGGCAAAGAAGGAGACGATCAGGACGATCGAAGCCCCCCAGGCGAACAGCCAGGCCGGGACCGGCAGGTCCTGGCGCGCGACCAGCGCGTGCGCGAACGGCAACCAGCTCACGGGTTGACGCGCAGCTCCGCGATCTGTTCCTTGTGTTCCTCCAACTCGACCTCGAAGATCCCTTCGATTTCGGCCGGGAAGGAAAAGGAGACCGCGCCGCCCGCGGGCACGTCCTTCATCAGGTCGTAGCCGTGGAGATGAATCTCGTCGGCGGTGTCGGAGCGAACGGTGAAGCGGATCTGTTCGCCAGCGCTGTATTCGAGCCTCTGCACCCCACCGACGGGTTCGGCGTTGCGAACGACGATCGTCTGCGTTGCCGGTGCGGTGGCTCTTCCCGTGCTGGCCGCGCTGGAGCCGGTGGCGCCGCCTCCCGTCGATTCTTCATTCCCGGTGCCGCCGCCTCCGCAGGCCGCCAGGCCGCCGGTGGCAATTAGCGCAAGCAGCGACGGGACCACCTTCCTTACATAACCCATCCAACCATCTCCTCTCAGTCGCAGATAGCGCGCCGGGGTTCCGCGGCCAAGGGCACGCAGAACCGCACATTGCGGCGCACAAAAGTTGTTTCGAGGCGGCTAGGCTGGCGGAGACCGGCCGGACAGGGAGAGG
Source organism: uncultured Solirubrobacterales bacterium (assembly GCA_963707965.1). GTDB lineage: Bacteria > Actinomycetota > Thermoleophilia > Solirubrobacterales > 70-9 > VRUE01. Next base: position 326,610 of record CAVPRR010000004.1, on the reverse strand, counting down.
GCAAGAAGGAGCCCGCCGTGGGCCGCGTGGGAGGCCGGCGGCCGCCGCTGCCAGCGCGTCGCGGTCCCCCTCGCCCGCTCACCCGTGACGATCCGCTCGGAAAGCCTCACCACCGCATCGCAGCCTGGATACCAACCGAGCAGCAGCGAGACGACCAGAAACAGCAGGGGAACGATCGGAAGCAAGAACTCGATCATCGCCAGTGCAACCTAACGCATGCTGCCGGCACGCCTGAGATCGCCACGGGTAACGTCAGGAGAATGCAGCCAGGGCGAGGAAACATCGCCGCACCCGAATTGCCGCCCGGAATCGAGTGGGTCGGCGGGGAGCCGCGCCCGATGTCGGCGCTGACCGCAGGCGGGCCGGTGCTTGTCCACTTCCTCGACTTCGCGCAGCTGAACAGCGTGCGCACGCTGCCCTACCTCGCCGAGTGGGACCGGCGCTATCGGGACGCGGGCCTCACCACGTTCGGCATGCAGGCGCCGCGCTTCCCATTCGGTGCCGACCCCAATGCGGTGGCAGCCGGCCTGCGGCGGCTTGGCATCGACTTCCCCATCGCGATCGACGCAGACCGGACCCTTTGGCATGCCTATGGATGCGAGGGCTGGCCAAGCCTCTTCCTCTGGAAGATGGGCGGGGCACTCGCCTGGTTCCATTTCGGCGAGGGCGAATACCGGGGGACCGAGGAAGCGATCCAGGCCGAGCTGCGCGAGCAGGACGCCCTGCGAGAGCTCCCAGCGCCGATGGCGCCACTGCGCCAGACGGACGGTCCCGAAGCGCGTGTCATGCCGCCGACCGAAGAGCTGTTCCCGGGCGGCTCGTGGGAGCGGCCTTGGACCGCCGGTCTGGACGACGACAGCCTCGATGTTCCCTACGAGGCGGGCGGCGCCTATGCGACGGTCGAGGGCAGCGGCGAGGTCGCCGTGGAGCTCGACGGCGGTTCTACGGGCCGTCAAGGCGGTTCCGCGGAACCGATCCGCATCGACGGCCCGGCTTTTCTCTACGCCCTTGCGGAGCACCCCCGCCACGAGCGCCACATGCTGACCCTTCGCCCCTCCCCCGGCCTCCGCATCTGGTCGATCAGCTTCGCCGCGGGCGTCCCGTAGAGGGGGGACTACGCTGTCGCAGCAGCCGCCTGCTCCTCGCGAATCTCCTTGGGAAGCATGAACCGCACGTCCTCATCGACCGTGCGCAGCTCGGAGACGTCGCCGGCGCCCCGCTCCCGGAAGAATTCGACGAGGCGCTCGACCAGCTCCTCCGGGGCGCTGGCGCCGGAGGTGATGCCAACGGTCTCGACCCCCTCCAGCCACTCGTCCCGAACCTGGGTGTGGTTATCGATCAGGTGCGAGGCGGCGCCATGCTCGCGTGCCACCTCGACCAGGCGGTTGGAGTTGGAGGAGTTCGTCGAGCCGATGACCAGGACCAGCTCGCATTCGCGGGCGAGCTGCTTGACCGAGATCTGCCGGTTGGTCGTCGCGTAACAGATGTCGTCGGACTTGGGACTGACGATTGCGGGGAATTTGGCTCGGAGGGCGGCGATGATCTCAGCCGTCTCGTCGACCGAGAGGGTCGTCTGGGTGATGAACGCCACCCGATCCGGGTCGCGAACCTCGAGGTCTTCGACCTCCTCGGCCGTCTGCACGAGGGCAATGCTGTCGGGGGCCTCCCCGGTCGTTCCTTCGACCTCCTCGTGTCCCTCGTGCCCGATCATCACAATCGTGTAGCCATCGGCCGCAAAGCGGCGCGCCTCGACGTGAACCTTGGTGACAAGCGGGCATGTGGCATCGATCGTGCGAAGCCGGCGGGCGGTGGCGTTCTCGTGTACGGCGGGGGCAACCCCGTGGGCCGAGAAGACGACCAGCTCGCCCTCCGGCACCTCGGTCTCCTCCTCGACGAAGATCGCGCCCCGCTTCGAGAGCTGCTCCACGACGTGCTTGTTGTGGACGATCTCCTTGCGCACGTAGACCGGGGCGCCGTGCAGATCGAGCGCCCGCTCAACGGTCTGCACGGCACGGTCGACTCCCGCGCAGTAGCCACGCGGCGCAGCGAGAAGAACCCGCATCGGACCCGAGGTTGCGGTGCCGGGCATGACACCAGGGTACCGGTGGAGGCGCTCCGACCGAGCCCGCAACATCGGGCTCGCCACCAGCGGGTAGGCGGGCCCCTGGACAGGTTCTAAGTAGCCTTGCAACATGCTCACCGCAGGAGGCCATCTCGACCGGCTGACCGCCGTCGATGCCTCGTTCCTCACCAACGAGACATCGGCCAGCCACATGCACGTCGGCGCCATCCTCATCTTCGACGGGTCCCCCCCACGCTACGTCGACCTGGTTGAGCACGTGCGCGGCCGTCTCCACGAGGTCCCCCGCTTCCGCCAGCGACTGGTCGTACCACCGCTGGAGGCTGGACGCCCGCTCTGGGCCGACGACGTCAACTTCAACCTCAGCTACCACATCCGCCACGCCGCGCTGCCCGAGCCGGGCCGCGAGGACCAGCTGAAGCGCATGGCCAGCCGCGTCTTCTCCCAACAGCTCGACCGTTCCAAGCCACTCTGGGAGATGTGGCTCGTCCAGGGACTCGAGCGCGACCGCTTCGCGATCCTCACCAAGACCCACCACGCGATGGTCGACGGGATCTCGGGCGTCGACATCGGGACCGTCCTCTTCGATCTCGAGCCGGTACAGGAGCCGGCACCTGTCGAGGACGACTGGGAGCCGCATCCGGCGCCGAGCACGGCGCATCTGGTGGCGCGCGGGGCGACCGACGCGGCGGCGGCGCCCCTGAAGTTGACTGAGCGCGCGGTCGCGGCCCTGCGACGCCCCGAGGCGGCTGCAAAGCGGTTGACCGAAGCGCTGGAGGGTGTGGGCGAGGTGGTCGGCGCGTTCGCAGATCCAGCGCCGGACGTCCCGCTGAACCAACCGATCGGGCCCCACCGGCGCTTCACGTGGTCCCGCTCGGAGCTCGCGGCGTTCAAACGAATCAAGGACACGCTGGGTGGCACCGTCAACGACGTGGTGCTGGCGGTCGTAACCGGAGCGCTGCGCGGGTGGCTGCACGGGCGCGGCGTCCGCACCGAGGGATTGGAGCTGCGGGCGCTCGTCCCGGTTTCGATCCGCACTGAGGACGAGCGCGGTGAGCTGGGCAACAGGCTCGCCGTGATGCGCGGGCCGCTCCCCGTCTACGTCGAGGATCCGGTGCGGCGGCTGAGAATCGTCAGCGAGCAGATGGAGGGGCTGAAGCGCTCCAAGCAGGCGCTCGGCGCAGAGGTCATCTCTCGCTTCAACGACTTCGCACCCCCCACCCTGCTCGCTCAGGCCGCCCGCATCAACTTCTCGACCCGGCTCTTCAACCTGATCGTCACCAATGTCCCCGGGCCTCAGATCCCTCTCTACGTGCTGGGACGCGAGCTCCAGGAGGTCTTCCCGGTCGCCTTCCTGCCCCAGAACCATGCGCTGGCAGTGGCAATCATGAGCTACAACGGCCGCATCTGCTTCGGCCTGCTCGCCGATTACGAGTCGATGGACGATGTCGACGTGATCGCGAGCGGCATCGACGAGGCGCTGGTCGAGCTCGAGGAGGCCGCGGCGGCCACAGCCGCCGCCTGAACCAGGCCGGTCCCTGAACCAGGCCGGTCCCCTGAGCGAGACGGGCCGCTGAGCAACACGCGCCGCCGGACGGCGATGACGCAGCTCTAGGCTTGTGTAACTGTCAACGTCGGCCCCAAGGTCGGCGGAAGCGTCCGACCCGGTCGGTTGGTTCTCGGGCAGGCGGCGAGCTGACTCCTAGTCTTGCTGTCGGCCCCGCGGGGCCGACTTGCATCGGTTCTGTCGCTCGCCGCCCCCCGAGGATCTCCGACGTGACTTCATAGGAGCGTGGCATCGCCCCAAGTTAGGTCTGTCCGACGGAGGTCCGTCCAATGGCCAAACGAATGGAAGGGACGATGCGAATGATTGTGATCGGAGCGGACACCCACAAAGACACCCACACCGCGGTAGCGGTGGCAGACGGCACCGGCCAGCTGGTCGACGAGCTGACTGCGGCCGCCCGCAAGGCCGGCTTCGCCCAGCACCTCGACTGGGCTCGCGGCCTGGACCCCGAGCGGGTCTGGGCGATCGAGGACTGCCGGCACGTCTCCGGCGGCCTGGAGCGCTTCCTGGTCGCAAACGGCGAGCGGGTCATCCGGGTCCCCCCGAAACTGATGGGCAAATCGCGCAAGGGCTCGCGCGAGCGTGGCAAGTCCGATCCGATCGACGCCGCCAACGTCGCCCGGGCGGCGCTGCAGGAGGGAGTCGAGAACCTGCCGACCGCCTATCTCGACGAGGAGGCGATGGAGATCAAGCTGCTGCTCGACCATCGCAAGAACCTCGTTCGCGCCCGCACCGATGACCAGCGCCGCCTGCGCTGGCACCTGCACCAGCTCTTTCCCGAGCTTGAGATCCCCCCCGGCGCCCTGGACCGGATGGTCTGGCTGGAGCGGATCGCCGGGAAGCTCTCCCGTGCCCCTCAAGGCGCGCGGGTGCGAGTCGCCCGCGAGCTGCTGCGCTCGATCCGCTCTCAGGTACGCTGTGGCCGTACTCGTCGTCCTCTTCATCGCCGTCCCGATCCTGGAGCTGTACGTGATCATCAAGGTCGGCGGGCTGATCGGAGTACTGCCGACCCTGGCGCTGCTGCTCGCCATGTCGTTCCTGGGGGCGGCGCTGCTGCGCCATCAGGGCCGCAGCGCCTGGCAACGCTTCAACCTGGCGATCGCCGAGCGCCGCTTCCCGGGACGCGAGGTCGCCGACGGACTGATGATCACCGTCGGCGGCGTGCTGCTGCTGACACCCGGCTTCATCACCGACGCGATCGGCCTGCTGCTCCTGCTGCCGCCAACCCGCGCGATCGCCCGCCGCCTCCTGCGCGCCTACGTCGGGCATCGCTTCATCGTCGTCGGGGTCGGCGGAGCACGGCCCCCGTACCAGGGCGATCCCGGTGACCGCCGCCCCTACGACTTCGACGCAACCGCCGAGGAGATAGAGCCGGACGATCCCCGCCTGCCCGGCTGACGCATCTCCGCCGGGACGGCCTATGGGACCGCTCAGAAGCCCAGGGCGAACTTGGCGTCCTCGGACATCATCTCCGACGATGCCGTGGGAATTTGTCCTGCAATTCGAGCGGTTTTCATTTCCATGGGGATGGCCGTGGGGATGCGAGTCCTGCGCATTACGGGTCGCTAGCCTTTTTTGCCACTATGACGCAGAAGGTCAAGCTGGAGAACGAGGAAAAGGCCCTGGCGGACTGCACTCCCGCCGATATCGAAGCGAAAGCTCAGGGTTCCATGCCGGCGACCGCGGCCTCAACCTCGCCCAACCCCATAGCGACGTCGGAAGATGTGAAGGCGCTATATAAACCGCTCGAACCTAGGCTTTAAGGAAGCAAAACCTAGGAGTAGCATCTAGGCTTCATTACGGTTGAAGCCCATACATCTAGGGTTCCTAAGAGAGATCATAGCCGAAGATTCGACGCACCCACCTGCAACCGGCTCTCCGCAACGCCCTCGATAAGTTGCCCACCTGAACTTAAACCGATGGGTTCCGGAGCGGCATGCGATCTTTGCTCCGTTGGTCTCGTTGCCAACGTGGTAACGACGGAGGAAGTGACAGCTGAAGCCGGCCGTCTTCCGGCCAACCTAGTTAGAAAGACGCCCGGTTGCGATCGCTTTTCGGGCGGCGCTGCAGGGCATCATGTGGGTCGTGACTCCGAAAATGGAAGGCCGATCTAGGCCGACGTGCTTTGGCGGCACACATTCGCTGGCCGCATGTGCTCGGGATGTCCCGCCTACCACGGCCAAGGCAACGCTCTCGCACGATCGAGGCGTGGATCCGTCCGGCTCGGGAGCCAAGACGCCTTGTCAAGCAGCAAAACCCAATGGTTAGCGTCACGATCACCCTCGACCGCACTTCGACAGGCCCGGGATTGATCCGCGACGTCGCCGGACTCCGTTACAAAGCCTCGGGCAGTAGCTCAAACGCCTCGACGTGACGGGGCCGCATCGTGCCGAAGTGGCGGTGATCGAGCGTCGCGAGTTTCGCCTCGCCCAGCGGCTCTGTCACGGCCAGAACGGCGCGTCGACAAGACGACTCCGAGGTCCGCGTAGGTCCGCATCAGATCGGTGGCGCGCTCGTAGTCGCTCTCAATCAGATCCTCTACATCCAGCTCGCCAGCTCGAATCGTGTCCAGCAGCGCCGGAAACGCCTCGCTTCCGAGTTCGCGCTCCAGCATGTAGTCGAGCTCGACCAGGATGGGAGCGGGGAGCACGCGCCGTTCGGAGCCGGGCTTGAGCAACGGCGCGCATCGCTCGTGGTCCGCGTCGTCGGAAACCATCGCGGCGACGAGCGGTCCGGTGTCGAAGATCAGCGGAATGGCCGCGGCTCGAACTCGTCGCGGCTCGCCCGTGCGCTGAGATCGCTGCGCCCTGCGGTGAACGCGCCAATCAGCGAGAACGGAGGCTGTGGCTCCTCGCTGCCCAGCTCGTGCTCCAAGGCCTCCTTAACCAGCTGGGGGACGGCTACGCCGCGCTCGTCGGCAGCCCGACGGGCACGCTCCAGCAGCTCAGCGTCTACTTCGACCGTTTTCGTTGGCGATGCAGCCATAGCTGAATTCTATCGCCGCTACCCGCGGCGGCCCACGCACGACAAGCACCAGAGAAGACGAAGCCCCGGAGGACCGGCTCTACCCCTGGCCGTCGTAGGGGACATCAACCGACAGGCGCTCGAAATCCTCCGCTGAGGCGGGTTTGGTGCCCCGCTTGGCGTGAAGCTCCGCCATCGGCGTGATCGGCGGCTCAAGGGTGAGGCCACCTTGGCGGTCCGGGACGACCTCATAGCGGCGACCGTCGACCTCCACGATCTCTCCAACCTTGAGATCGAGCTTCTCCACAGCGGTTGCCATAGGCAAATGGTAGCTGGGACGCCCGGCGCCTGGGGAGCCGGTGGTTTCTGTGGCGGTCCGTACCATGAGATGCATGGTCTACGCAGCCAAACATGCCCGTTCCGAAGAAGAACGACGCCGGCAGGCAGCGGAGCGTATGCGTGGCCTGTTCGCTGACCTGGCACCGGGCCGAAATCTCTCTGACGAGCTGATCGCCGACCGGCGCGCCGAAGCGCAGGCCGAAGACCGAGAGGCCGCCGAAGAAGCGCGGCGGCTGCGTGGCAAGCGCTGAATCGCCCAATACCTTCCGGAGGAGAGAGCAGGCGATGAACCCAGACGAGATCAAGCACTTCCTGGTCAGTTACGACCTAGCCACCGGCAAGACGAAGGTTGAGTCCTTCCGCACCGACTACGACTCTGCACAGACGGCCTACGCTGAAGCGGAGCGGGAAAACGCCGACGACGAAAAGCTTGACATCGTTCTCCTCAGCGCTGACTCGCTGGAGACGATCAAGCAGACTCATTCGAGCTACTTCAGCGGCGACAGTCGACGCCTTGAGGAGCTTCTTCCCGGTTAGCCGGCAGCTCGCGCTCCCGCACGGCCCCGGCGGCGAAGCGCATCGCCTCGCGCACGTCCTCGGCCTTCAGATCCGGGTGCGCGGCAACGATCTCGGTTTCGCCCATGCCGTCGGCGATCATGTCAACCACGGTCGCCACCGGGATTCGCAGGCCGCGCACACATGGAACCCCGCCCATCTGATCAGGCCGAACAGTGATCCGCGTGAAGCTCACTTGAGCATCCTCTTACCGCTTCCTGCGTCTCTTCGACGAGCTGGCTCACTCGTTGCATCTTGTGTCCTTACAGCCATCGCGAACCCAATCGTCAAGTCGTGACTTTGCTTCAGCGCCGGGTTTGGACAGGAGTGTCCATGCGTCTTTGTACGCAGCGATGTCCTTGACGTTGATGATCTTGCCGCCACTCTTCGAAGAGAAGTGCTTTTGGGCTTGTCCTAGAGCTGCAACATGATTCCTCGGCACGAGGTAGACATCTGGGTTTGCGTTTTCATCAACTGCGAGACCGACGAAGGCAAACCACTCGTCCGCCCCTCTTCTCGATGGGTCAGCGGGGCCCGGCATCCACCAGCTACCGGAGGTTCGCTTAGTTTTCACCTGAAAAGAAATTAGGCGGCGTGACTCTGCGTCCTCAGCGAGCAGGTCCGTATGCTCGGTATTGCCGAAGGTCAAAGCGACATTCCAGCCTCGTCGCAGCAATGCGCTGGCCACACAATACTCGCCGGCAAGTCCCGTCCGCTGTCGTTGTCCTCGCGTCAACGCCCCTCCTTAGTTGGCAAACCTCTAGCCGCATGGAGTGGGTAGGGTCTGGCCGACCTTTCGTGTGCCAAATGGACCCCGCCGCTTCAAGCGAACCTGATAGTGGCCGTGTACTTGACCCCTCGGCATAAACAGATGGTTGACTCGAAGTGTCCCGCGAATTTTTGCCCTGCGAAACGAGGGGTAGATACGCTCATGAAGAGCCATGAGCCTTCGTCTGACCAATTACCACAGCTGTCCAGCGTCGCCGGAGCTTAGGGCGGCTCCACACTCTGCTGCACGACCAGACCGGCCGGCCATTACAAGCGCGGCGAGAACGAAGTAACCGAAACCCACCCAGACGGGACCGAATCAGTTCGATTCCGGCCGGTCGAGGCAGCGGACACGCCGCAGGCGATGGAGGAGCTCTACGAACGTTTTGACCGTGCGTGGAACGAGCAGGAGTACCACCGCCTGACACTCCTCTCTGCGTGGGTCTTTGACTTCCTCATGATCCACCCATTCCAAGACGGGAACGGCCGGATGTCACCTCTGCTGGCGACGCCTCTCGACTTCTCTCCTCCTCTCTCCGATCGCGCGCATCCGTCAGCTTTCCACTCGTCGCTCCGATCATCACCGCGCTCGCCGCTCGAAGACTTGCAGTCGCGGACCATCGCTTCGCGGCGGGCCTCGCGTGCGCGTCACCGCTCCTCAGCGGTAGAGACGCAGCGCCTCACGCCTCGCCCTCGCGATGCGCTTCGCCGCCTCGCGGTCAAGCTGTGCTCGTGGCGAATCACCTCGTCGAGTCGGATCGGCTCGGTTCGATCAGCGATCGCCCGGAACAGGCCACCCGCCTCGATCTCCCCAGTTGCCCGGGGTCGCCGACCAGGACCAGCTTCGCCTCGGCCGCCTCGGCGTGGGAGACCACGCGGGATACGAAGTCGGTCGATATGTCGGCCTCGTCGATGAGCAGCACCGAGCCCTGCCCGAGGCCCTCGCTACCAGCGCGCTCGGCCCGGTCCAGGTCGGAGCAGGCTGGCAACGACGGTCACCGTCAAGCCCTGTACGCAGAACGTTCGCCCGCTCCAGGTCGGAGCGCGGCACGAAGGTCGACCCATGCCTGCGCCCAGCCCTCCACCGCGGCTTCGATCGCATAGTTCTTGCCGGTCCCCGCCTCGCCGATCACCACGGCGACTCCCTCGGGGTTCGTGAGCAGGCGTCTGACCATCTCCCGCTGGTCGGCCTTCAGGGTCGGGCGGGCGTGGATCACCCTGGCCGCGACCAGCTCGCCGGCGGGAGCTGGTCCGTCGACCCGCATCCGCTCCACCGCCGCCAGCGCCTCTCGCTCCAGCCCCCAGATGCGACGGGTGGTGAAGCGCTCGCCCTTCGGGCTCTCGGCGATCCGGATCACCGACTCGGAGGCGAGGAAGGCGTCGGCGAGCTGCTCGACCTCATGTGCAGGGGCGCCGTTGGGGAGCGAGTTGGCGTCGGCTTGATATTCGTCTCTGCCGTCGATTTCGAGGCCCCCGCCGTGGCCGCACGGCCTACCTGCTAGTGGAGACCGTGCGGGGCGCGGCGGGGTCTGGGACCCTCATCAACGCCTCGGGGTCGAAGGTGCGCTCGATCGTCTCCCGCGATTCGAGGCCGATCGCCTCGGCCCGGACACGCCAGCGCTCAAGCAGCTCGACGCGCCGACGTCTGCCTCCTTCGGCTTGCGGGTGGCGAGCGTGGCGACCTGCATCGAGCGAGCCGAGGCGTCTGGGCCAGCGGCTTCGAGGATTTCCGCCCGCCGGGTGGAGAAGGCGCGCAGGTGCTCATCGGCAAGGCCCTCGACCTCGGCGATGCCCTTGCGGACTGGCTGCCACTCGACGCCGAGGCGGCGGGTCAGCTCGTGGCGCAGGTGGGCCTCGTAGATGTAGGAGGCGGTGGTCGCGTGATCGAAGATCGCCGGGTGGTAGAGGCGGGTCCAGCGGCCGTCTGGCCCCTGGGTCGCGTTGGCGATGAGCACGTGGGTGTGGAGCTGGGGGTCGCCGTTGCGCGAGGTGCGGTGCACGTAGGCGGCGGCGAGGTAGCCCGAGCCCTTGACGAACTGCGAGCCTCCGGCTCCGCGGCGGGTCCAGCAGGCGTTGTGCTGCATGTAGCTGAGGGCGGCCTGGACTGCTTCCCGGTGGGCTGCTTGGACTTCGAGGGCGGCGACCGGGCCACCGAGCCCCCAGAGCAGAAGACCGTTGCGACAAAGGGGAGCAAAGCAGAGGCCGTGCGTCGCCCCATCGAGAGCAAGGCTCGCCGTCGACGTTTCTCCGCACCAACGTGAGCGACTCGCCGACGTGCCTTCGAGGCCGAGGCGGGCGGCGGCGTCCCCACCCATTCCCCGGCTGCCTCGCCCTCGCCGGAGTAGTAGTCCTCGGCGCCTTCCGACCTTCAGCATTTCCGATATTCGCGAGGTGGTCCCAAACGTCAGCGACGTCTATATCGGCCAGATCTTGCGGCAACTGCGCGACGAGGACGTCATCGAGCTCCAAGGAACTGGTCAGGGAGCTCGCTGGCGAAGGCTGAGAATGAAGTCGGACACATTCCGGCAGAGGGGCGGGCACGTCTACAAGCCGAGCACCATCGGGGGATACGAGCGCGATCTGACCAAGTACGCCGTGCCGGATCTGGGGTCGAAGCGGATCAGTCGCCTACAGCGGCCTGAACTCCAACGCTGGGTGGATGGGTTGACGACGCCGGACAGGTCGCCCTCCACGATCAGGAACATCGTGGCGGCGCTGCGGGCCTTGATCGGCTTCGCGGAACTGCGCGGATGGGTCCACGTCAACCCATGCAGCGGACTTCGGCTCCCGGCCGGAGGGGAAGCCCGCGACCGGATCGCGTCTCCGGTCGAAGTGGCGAAGCTGATCGCGGCGATGCGCCCGAAGGACAAGGCCACGCTCGGGCTCGCCGTCTACGCTGGCCTGCGGCTCGGCGAGCTGCTGGCACTTGACGTCGGCGCCGTCGACCTCGATGGTGGCTGGATCCACGTCCACCGGAGCTGGGATCGCGGGACCAAGCAGTTCATCCCCACCAAGTCCCGTAAGCCGCGCAACGTACCGATCATCGACAAGCTCGCCACGCTCCTGGCCGACCATTTCGTCCTGCTCGACCACCCGAGCGACGGGCTGCTCTTTCCGAGCGCCAAAAACCCCGAGTGGCCAACCGACCCCGGTATCCTGCGCCGCCGCACCCACGAGCGCTGGAAGAAGGCGGGACTCAAACCGCTCGGCTTCCACGAGGGGCGCCACACGTTTGCCAGCATCGGAATCGCCGCCGGCCTGAACGCTAAGACCCTGAGCACATACCTCGGCCACGCGACGATCACGATCACCCTCGACCGCTACGGCCATCTGATGCCAGGCAGCGAGGTCGAAGCACGGGCGCTACTGGACTCCTACCTCAACGAGTCAGCGACCTAGTGAAGATCAGAGCATTCCGTTCGCGCTGAACGTGCCACCCTATTCACTGGAGGCGGCAGCTGCCGCTAGTTCGAAGAAGCCACAGTAGGAATTATTCACCGGACAGCTATAACCGGTGAGCAGCGGCGTCAGCTGAGAGCCTTCCCGAACCACTTCATATTCGGCTATGAGGTAGATGAATGGGGAGTTATTCCCTTGATGGATTTCCGCGACGCAATGAGAGTGCTGGCAGTGGAAGAGGTCGAAATCCCCGTGCCCCGCTGGTGAACTCGAGCCTTCTGCGAATTTCGAGTCACGCTCGAACACGGGTCGAACCGCTGCTTCTGCGGCGTCGCTGCCAATCTGCTTGGGCCTTTCAGGAGAGGCCGATACAGCCCCGCCGCCGCAACTACTCAAGGCAAGAGCCGCAGATAGAAGGGCAGCGATCAATAACACCTGGCTCGCGCTATTCACCGGAGCTGCACGCAGTGGGGGAAATCCCTCGAGAAGTCGGCTGCTCATGTACCCGATGCTGTGTCGAGTGCCGCATTGATTGCTTCACGCTCTGGGGTCGAGATACCAATGAGGCCAGGGCGTAACCGGCCATCGCTAATACTAAAGTCCTCCAAGAAGACGCCTCGGATCGGATCCCGGTTGAAATATTCAACTGGATGCCATCTCCAGTGAAGATCTGGCTCTGGACCCTCCTCGTAATGGATCGGATCCGGGTTGACAATTTGAGCGCGCCCGATGAGCGCCGCTACCCGGAACAAAGCGGACGAAGACGGTCATATCCTTCCAGAGGCGCCCGTCATGCCGAGAACTAGACCACCAGTCATCGTTCTCGGTGTGCCAGCCCAGAACCTCTCTCGGCTTCCACTCTGGATGCTCTGAGCGGCCAATGGTGATTATCTGTGCTGCAAGGCGTCGCGGCATTCGCACTTGGCATCATGCCGCATTCAGTGTGAACGCGCTCGGACCGCTACGGCCACCTGATGCCGGCAGCGAGGTGGAAGCTCGGGCGATGCTGGACGCCTATCTCGGCAAACGGGACGACTGACACCCGCTAGCCAGGACTCGCCGCACCCTCGAAACTCGCACGTGCGGCGTCAAACTCCTCCCGCGCGCGAGTGATCCTGGCGACATCCTCCTCGAAGTATTTTCGCACCTGCGCCCGAGCGTAGAGATCGAGAGACTCGTGTTCAGGGCGTTCCCGACGAACTGAACATAAGGCTCGGTAAATCTCCAGCGTGGCCTCGGCTGCTTCCTCAAACGCAGCGCTAGCAGCTGGGGGAACGCCGGGCGCCACCTTCAATCGCGAAAGCAGCTTGTCCAACTCTGCACCCTCGGTTTCAAGGTCCTGAAAGGCCGCTCGCGGTCGCTCAGCGTCGAAAAAAGATTGACCGTATTGCGTCAAACCGAGGCGGATACTGTCCAGCACAGCGGCCATTGCCGTCAGAGCTACGGCAGCGTTTTGGAACAGCGGTTGGGTCCCAGAGGCGGTAGCTGAGGCCGCGTCGCTATCGACATCGACCCACGCTGCCCGTCTGCCCTGCCAGACCTGGATCGCGGCAAGGACCACGCCGATGACGGTGGCAATTCCGACCAAAGCCTCCCAGCTCATCGCCGGATTGCAGCAGTCCGTGGGGACAGCCGTGGGGACGGGGTGGGGACGAACTGACCCCCATTGACCCCACATGACCTCAGAATCCGTGCCTAGAACCCCAATGCAAACTTGGCGTCCTCGGACATCATCTCCGGGGACCAGGGCGGATCGAAAACCATCTTCGGGTGGACCGCGTTGACCCCGGGGAGATCGCCGACGAACTCCTTCATCTGTTCCGACACCTGCGGGCCGATCGGGCAGGCGGGGGTCGTGAGGGTGAAGGTGACGTAGACGTCCTCGCCCTCGATGTCGACGTCGTACACCAGGCCAAGGGATACGAAGTCGAGCCCCAGCTCGGGGTCGATCACCTCCTCCAGCGCCTCCAGCACGTCGTCATCGGTGATTGCGTCCGCCTGCGTTCCGGTCTGGTCATCTGCCATCCGGTCATGGTAGCCAGACGTTCACCTCGACCGCAAGCGGACTCAAATAGGCTGCCGTGCGCGCCAGGCAAGCGCCAACCCTTCACTCCCCGTGATGAGCACCCCCAACCAGATCCAGCGACGGTCAATCGGAATCGTCTTCTCCGACGGCGGACTGCTGGCGCTGAGCGCCGTGCGGCCGCCGGCGTCGGCGGGACACGGCGACGAGGTGGTCGCGGCGGTCCTCTGCGACCCCGACGGCGCTCCGGTCGAGGTCTCCGAGGCGCTCCTCTCCACCGAGTACGGGCCGGACGGGATACAGCGCCGGGCAACGCTGGAGCTCTGGACCGACGGCGAGGAGGGGCAGCCGCTGCGGGGCGCGGGAACGCTGATCAGCGCCAGCTCGGTACGCCGCCCGGGGCTAAATGCGGAGATCGCGTTCTTCCGCTGGTCGGTCGAGGGGCGAGACGGACTCGGGCACTACGAGCTGGTGCGGGAAGATGGCTGAGCGGCCGGGCGAGATCCAGGCCGTGATCTCCGATTTCGGTGGAGTGCTGACGACGCCCCTCGTTCAGTCCTTCATGGCGTTCCAGAACCACAGCGGGATCTCGCCCGAGAACCTCGGCAGGGCGATGCAGGCCATCGCCGAAGCCGACGGCGAGAATCCGCTGTTCGAGCTGGAGCGGGGCGAGATCACCGAGGCCGCCTTCCTGGAGCGACTCGGCGACGGCCTCGAGCCTCTGCTCGGCCACCGCCCCGAGCTGCACCGGTTCAAAGAGATCTACTTCGAGGCGCTTGACCCGAACCCGCTGATGATCGAGCTGATGCGCGAGCTGAAGGCAAGCGGCTACCGGATGGCGATGCTGACCAACAACGTGCGCGAGTGGGAGCCGCTGTGGCGCCCGATGCTGCCGGTCGACGAGATCTTCGAGACCGTGGTCGACTCCGCCTTCGTGGGTTGCCGCAAGCCGGAGTCACGAATCTACGCACTCACCCTGGACCGAATCGCGATACCCGCCGAGGCTTGCCTGTTCGTCGATGACGTGGAGGTCAACTGCGAAGGGGCGCGAAAGGCGGGCATCGCCGCCGTTCACTTTCAGGACAACGATCAGGCGATCTCAGAGATCCGGGCAACGCTGGAGGTCGCTGCCTAGCGAGGAGGGAGCGGTCGCGCCATCCTCACTAGTTCTCCGAGCCGGCGCGATCCCAGATGTAGAGCTCGACAGCCTCGGCGGCGAGTTCCATCAGCCGAGGCGGGGACAGCACACCGAGGACGAGCTCGAGCGCGTCCTCCTCCGTCACACCCGCATCCACCGCCTCCTCGCCACGGAACCCAGCGGCCAGTTTGAGAGCCTCGCGCCGGTCATCGCCAAGCGAGCCGAAGGCGCCCATCAGGAAGTCGCGATTGGGGACCGGCTGGCCCAACTCGAGCGAGCCGTGCCAGGCAGCCAGCATCGACAGGTCGTGCTCGTCGAGCTCCGACAGCGCTTTCGCATAGTGAGCCTCGAGCTCGTCGTCCGGGATCTCGTCCACCCAGGCACGAACCGCCTCGCCGAGCAGCTGGCGGCGAGCCTCTCGACCGATCGAGTCGGCGATTGCCCGAATCGCGTCAGCTGGGTCTACAAAGCAAAGCGCCATACGTGACGGTCAATCTAGACACGGCGCAAGACGGCAAACCGGGAGTCGGATTCTCGCCATTTGCGGCCTGCCACGGCCCCGGACGGTTTCCGGCGACGGGACCGAGCCGCGCCGCGGACGGGCCTATGCTGGGGCGCCTTCCCAGATGCCGCTCAACCTGATCTACGGCCCCCCCAACTCCGGCCGCGCCGGCCTTGTCCGGCGGAGGTTCGCCGACGCCCTGGACCGAGATCCGGTCCTCGTAGTCCCCACCGTTGACGACGTCTACGCCTTCGAGCGCGAGCTGTGCGAGGAGGGCGCCGCGCTCGGAGGCGCGGTCGTGACCTTCCGAGGGCTGTTTCAGGCGGTGCTGACGGCGGGCGGTTCCCCACCGCGCGCGGAGCTCACGCGCGCGCAACGACTGCGCGCGATATCCGTGGCGGTCGCCGCGCGCCGTTACAACCTCGGGCCACTGCGCGGCTCCACCGCCCGTCCCGGATTTGCCCTTGCCTTCGGGAGACTGCTCGACGAGCTCCAGGACTCGGGGCTGGCGCCAGAGGACATGGAGGCCAACGCCCACAGCCCTACCGGCTCCGCTTACCTCGGCGACCTGGCAGCGCTGTTCAGCGGCTACGCAAAGCTCTGCAACGGCCTCGCTCGAGTCGACCCCCACGACAGCGCACGCGAGGCGCTCGCGCTGCTGCGCCAGTCGGGTGGCTTCTGGAGGGAACGGCCCGTCTTCCTCTACGGACTCGACGATCTCACGGGCAACCAGTTCGAGCTGGTCCGCGCGCTCGCTGCGACGACCGAGGTTACGGTCGCGTTCCCCTACGAGGCCGGAAACCTCGCCCTTTCCGCGCGCGCCTCCCTGCTGGAGAAGCTGCGCGCCATCGGCGTCGACGCCGAGACTCGGGCCGAAGCCGACCCCGCCAACACTCCCAACCCCCTCCTCTTCCACCTGGAGCGCAACTTCGGCGCCGCGGAACCCGAGCACCGGGAGCCCGGCGAGGGACTTGTCTTCCTGCGCTCGGCTGGAGAACGCGGCGAAGCCGAGGCGATCGCGGCCGAGGTGGCGAAGCTGCTCGCGGCCGGCGTCCAGCCTGCAGAGATTGCGATTGCGTTGCGAGACCCGGAGCGTCGCGGCCCGCTCATCGCCTCGGTGTTCGAGTCGTATGGGATCGGCACGGCATTGGAGGCCGAGATGCCGGTTGCGGCAACGGCGGTCGGGGGGGCGCTGATCGCCCTGCTCGAGGCGGAGTTCGGCGCTGGCGGGGTGGGCAGCCTGCTGCGCTTCCTGCGCGGCCCCTCCGCTCAGACCCCGCAGAAGGTCGACTGGTTCGAGCAGGGCATACGCCGCCGCCGCGTGCAGAGCATCTCCGGGGCACTCAAGTTGTGGCAGGAGCGCTACGGAAGACTCCCCGACGACCTGGCGCGCATCCGGCGAGCGGCCGCTCGCCCCCCCGCCGCGCTGATCGCCGAGGTCGGCAATCTTGCCCGGACGATGGCTTCGAGGCCGCTCCGCGGCCGCGAGGACGGTCCCCCGCTGGAGCCGGCCGACGCGCTGGAGATGCGCTCTGCGGGGGCAATCTCGGCGGCAATGGACGACCTGTCGGAGCTCGACCAGCTTGCGCCACGGCCGCAGGAGCTCGCTGCAACGATCGAAGCGATCCGGTTCCGCGTCTGGAGCGGACCGGCAGAGGGACGCGTGCGGATCGCCAGTCCGTACCGGCTTCGCGCAGCTCGTTTCGACCACGTCTTCGTCGGTTCGCTGCAGGACGGCGAGTTCCCGCGCCGGGACGGCCGCGACGACCCCTTCCTCTCCGACGCTCAGAGGGCGGCACTCGGACTCGAGGCGCGCCGCGACACCGACGCCGAGGAGCGCTACGTCTTTCACGCCTGCCTCGCGCTCCCGCGCCGGCGCCTCTATCTCTCATATCGCGACAGCGACGAGAACGGAGTGGCGGAGTCCCCCTCCCCCCTGCTCGACGACGTCCGCCGCCTCCTTGACCCGCCACCGACCGGCGAACGGCCCGATCCGGTTCAGAGGTCGCTCACCGTGGGACGCGACCTGGCCCAGGTCGTGCACAACGTCAGCGACGCGCCCTCCGAGAACGAGCTTGCCCGCGCGATCGCGGCGTACGGTCCGAACGCAAACGCCAGGGGGATGCTGGCCGCGGTCGGCGTCGGCGACGCGCCCTCCGAGCGCGTGGCGAAGCGCCTCGAGGCTGCGCGAACGGTCGAGACCGCCACCCGCGCCCCGGGCCCGCTCTCCAATCCGGCCGTGACAGGCGCGCTGGCCACGGTGGCCGCCTATGGCGGCACGACCCTGGAGGGATTCGATCTCTGCTCCTACCGCTGGTTCGTCGCGCACGAGCTCGTCCCCCAGCTGATCGATCCACTGCCCGACCCGCTCATCCAGGGCGGCATCATGCACGCCGTCCTCGACCGCCTCTACCGGGAGCGCCCGGGAGGCGATTCCCTCCCCCGCCCCGGATCGCTCGGCGCCTGGCTCGGCGCCGGCAAGCGCGTGGTGAAGGAGATCGCCGCCGAACGCAGGATGGGCCGTCACCCAACCGCGCTCGCGATCGTGCGCCGGGTTGACGGCCTCCTGGCGCGCTTCCTCACCGAGGAGGCGGAGCGCGAGACGGGCTTTGAGCCCTGGCTGCTGGAGGCGAGGTTCGGCGATGAGGGTGCCAGCAGCCGGCCGGCGCTCGAGGTCGAGAGCTGGCGCCTGCACGGAGCGATCGACCGGGTCGACCGCGACGGAGACGGAAACACCCTGGTCATCGACTACAAGCTCGCAGCCGAGGTGACATCGCTCAAGAAGCTGGAGGAGGAGGCGAAGCTGCAGCTCCAGCTTTACGTGACCGCCGTCGCGGAGCAATGGGGGGCGCAGCCGATCGGCGGCCTGTACCTGCCGCTCCGCGGCACCTCGGCGCGGCGGCCGCGCGGTGCGGTGCTCGACGAGGTGGCGGGCAGCCTCGCCCCCTACGGCCTCTCCCGCACCGACCTGATTGACCGCGACGGCTTCGAGGAGCTCCTGGCCGATGCGCGCCGGCGCGCTGACGAGATCGTGGCGCGAATGCGCCGCGGCGACATCCGCCGCGATCCCGGGCCACGCCGGGGGTTGCGCCGTCACGACGTCTGCCCGTTCTTCTGCGAGTTCGCACCGATATGCCGTCGCGACAGGGCGCCCTCCTCCGAGGGTGACGAGAGCCAGGAGGAGGAACGATGATCGGCCAGGCTCCTACGCCGGAACAGCTCGCGGCGATCGGCGCTGCCGGCCACGACCTGCTGGTGGAGGCGAGCGCCGGCACCGGCAAGACCGCGGTCATGGTCGACCGCTACTGCCGGCTCGTCTGCGACGAGGGGATCTCACCGGACGCGGTACTCGCGTTCACCTTCACAGACAAGGCCGCCGCCGAGCTGCGACAGCGGATCCGGTTCGCGCTGCAGCTGCGGGCCGACTCCGGCTCCGAGCGTGCCCGAGAGCTGCTGGCTGGAATCGGCAAGGCCTGGGTGACGACGATCCACGGCTTCTGCAGCCGCCTGCTGGCGGGACACCCGATCGCCGCCGGCATCGACCCGCGCTTCCGCGTGCTCGACGCGGCCGAGGCAGCCCGCGCGGCGCGCGAGGCCTTCGACGAGGCGCTCGAGGCGTTCCTTGCCGAGGACGACGACGGCCGCGAGCGGACCCTCGCCGCGTTTGACATCGGCAGGCTCCGCGCGATGGTCACCGGCGTTCACGCCGAGCTGCGCAGCCGGGGCGTCGCCAGGCCGGAGCTGCCCGAGCCGCCAGCACCGGACGTCGCGGGGGCGGTTCGCCGCGCCGCCGAGGCGGCCGCCGCTGCCATCGAGGACCTGAAGCCCACCAATTCCAACTGGGTGCTGGTCGAACGAGCCCGAGAGGTCCTGGGGAGCACCGGGAGGCGCCTTCCCGACCTTGACCGCCTGGCGGCGCTGCGCACCGACAGCACAGCGAAGGCGATGACCGCGTACCGCGAGACGATCGAGGAGGCGCTGGCGCGCACCGCCGAGGCTGGCGAGGGAGGCGAGTCCTACCGTCACCTCGCCGAGCTGCTGAAGGAGTTCACGGCGCGCTTCGAGGCGGCCAAGACGCGGCGTGCGGGAATCGACTTCGAGGACCTCCAGATCCACACCGTGCGGCTGCTGGAGCAAAGCGAGTCCGGCGAGGCCTACCGGGCGCGCTTCACCCACCTGATGGTCGACGAGTTCCAGGACACCAACCGCCTCCAGCTGCGGCTGATCGAGGCCCTGCGCGGCCCCGACAGCGAGCTGATGGTCGTCGGCGACGAGCTGCAGTCGATCTACGGCTTCCGCCACGCCGACCTCGACGTATTCCGCGAGCAGCGGCGCGCAATCGAGGCGAGCCCCCGCGCCGAGGCGATGGCGCTGAGCGGCAACTTCCGCTCCCGCCCCGAGGTGATCGGCGCCGTCAACACGATCGGCGAGAGGCTGCTCGGCGACGCCTTCCGGCCGCTGCGCGTCGGCGCCACCCCGGAGCGAGCCGCGCCACCCGGCGAGGGGCCGGCGGTCGAGCTGCTGCTGACCGCGCGCGACGGCTGGGAGGAGGAGGGCATCGACCTGCAGCCGGCAACCGACGCGGCTTCGCCGCTCAGCCACCTCGCGGAGGCGCGTTTCGTCGCGGCGCGTCTGCGCGAGCTCGTGGAGGCAGGGATCGAGCGCACCGACATGGTCGTGCTGCTGCGCGCCTTCACCCACCTGGACGCATATGAGGACTCGCTGGATCGCGCCGGGTTGCGGCCGTACGTGGTCGGCGGGCGCGGCTACTGGTCCCAGCAGCAGGTTGCCGACATCTGCGCCCTGCTGGCGACGGTTGCCAACCCGCTGGACGACCAGGCGCTGTTCGGCGCTCTCGCCTCCCCCGCATGCGGGGTCACCCCCGACACGCTGTGGCTTGTCCGCGCCGCTGCGGGAAAGGGGCGCCATGTCTGGCCGACCGTCGAACGAGCCGCGGGCAGCAGAGGGTCCAGGGCAGGCGATGCGGGGGGATTGGAGGGGGTCCCCGCGGAGGAGATGGAGCTGCTTCACGGCTTCGCGGAGACGGTGACGAGCCTGCGCGAGCGGGCGCCGCGCATCGCGCTCCCGGATCTGATCGATGCGGCAATCACCGAGACCGGCTACGACCTCGCTGTGCTGATGCGCCCGGCCGGCGAGGCGCGTTTCGCCAATGTACGCAAGCTGGTCAGGGTCGCCGCCGAATTCGAGGAGCGCGAGGGGCGTGACCTTCGCGGCCTGCTCGATTTCCTGGCCTCGCGCGCCGAGGCCGATTCCGAGGGGCAGGCGGCAACCGCGGTGGAGGGGCACGACGGCGTGCGGATCATGACCGTCCACAGCGCCAAGGGCCTTGAGTTCGGCGTGGTGGCCGTGCCCCATCTCTCGCGCACGCTGCTGGCGGGCTCGCGAACGCCGCTGTTGACGGTCAGTCACGGCGAGGAGGCACCGCGGGTCGGGATGCAGCTGCGCCGCCTCGGCGCGGCCTCGATCAACCTCTACTCATACCGGGAGCTCCGTGAGGAGGAACAGGGGCGGGACGCGGCCGAGGAGCTGCGCCTCTTCCATGTGGCCGCGACCCGTGCCCGCGAACGCCTGATCCTCAGTGGGGTGGTGAAGGCGCAGCCCGCAAGGGAGGCGAAGCCGGGGACTCCGATCGTCGAGCGAATCGTGGAGGCCTTCGGAATCGACCGCGAGCGCGACTCCTCCCTGGCGATCGCCCCGCCGCAGCCGCGCGAGGGGCTCGATGCCACGTTCGAGATCGCCGAGCTTGCCGTGCGAGTCAACCTCCCATCTCCCGAGCGGGCGGCCAAGCTGGCGGCAAGCAGCCGTGACGAGGCCACCGTGCCAGATCTCGGCGAGGGCCCGCCGCCGCTGGTCGAGCAGCGCGCGCCGGAGGTGCCAACCCTGCCCGTCTCCTACACCGCGCTTGCCGCCCACGGCGAGTGCGCCTACCGCTTCTACATGGAGCGCGTGCTCGGGCTGGGCGGCGGCGCTCGCCGTTCCGCCCGCATGCCGGACGAGGCTGCGGACGGAGGCGCTCCGATCCCCCGAGCGGAGTACTCGGAGAACGGGGCGGCGACAGCGGCGACGCGGGAAGAACGCACGGCAAGGGGAAGCGTGGTGCACGCGCTGCTGGAGTGGAGCCTGGCGAACGGATGGCGCGAGCCTCCCGGGGAGCTGGCGCGCCGCCATGCGACAGCCGAGGGGTTGGAACCGGACGCAGACGGCCTGCTCGACGAGGTGCTCGGCCTGGTTCGCGGCTGGCTCGAGTCCGATCTGCTGCGCGAGCGGGTGGGCGACGACCCCACCGGCGCCCGCGCGGAGGTCCCAATCCTGCTCGGCATCGACGGCACGGTCGTGCGGGGCTCGATCGACCTGCTGGTCGAGCGCGATGGGTCGGCGCCGCTTGTCGTCGATTACAAGACCGACGGACTCCAGGACTCGAGCCCGGCCGAGCACTCCGCCCGGTACGCCGTCCAGCGCGCCATCTATGCCCTGGCCGTGGCGGAATCGCGGCCGGTGCCTGAGGTGGAGGTCGCCTACGTCTTCCTGGAGCGCCCTGACGAGCCCGACCTCCATATCTTCGGCCCAGCCGACCTCGAGACCGCCCGCCAGCGGCTCGGGGGCCTGATCGAGCAGGTGCGGAGTGGGACGTTCCCCACCGCGGCCGAGCAGGACCGCAGCTGGGCGCTCTGCCAGGGCTGCCCGGCGCTGGGGCGGCTGTGCTCGGGGCCACCCAAGGAGGACGACGCCGACACCTGAGCGACCGTCACAAACGGGAGCCGTCCGACGCAGCTCATAAGTTAGTTGGTTCCATATGAAACAACTGACACTGGAGACTCCTGCTGTAACGGTCAGCGCGTACTCGACCCGCATCGAGCGTGCTGTCAAGAACGTCGGCGGGGCGCTGGTCGAGGGAGAGGTGCAGAAGCCGCAACGCTCCCGGGGGGGATTGCTCTACTTCGACATCACCGACGGCGACGCGACGCTCTCCTGCAAGGTCTTTGGCAGGCAGATCAAGCGCCTGCAGCACGAGCCCAAAGACGGCGACCTCGTCCAAATCAAGATCGAGCGGCCCGACTTCTGGTCGACCGCGGGGAAGCTCAGCCTGATCGTCAGCGACGTGAAGCTCGCCGGAGTGGGCGAGCTGCTCCGGCGCAGGGCCCAGTTGCTGAAGATGCTGAAGGCCGAGGGCCTCTGCGATCCCGACCGCTGGAAGCCGCTGCCCGCCTTCCCGCGTGCGGTCGGGGTCATCGCGGGGAAGGACTCGGAAGGGATGGGCGACGTGATCCGCGCGCTGACCGATCGTCTGCCCCACGCGCACGTCGTGACGTGCCCGGCGCTGGTCCAGGGCAAGTCGGCGCCGCGGGACATCATCGACGCGCTGGCGACCCTGCAGCAGCACCCGCAGGTCGACGTGATCATCATCGCCCGCGGGGGCGGGCAGGTCCGCGACCTGATCGCCTTCGACGACGAGCGCCTCTGCCGGGCCGTCTTCGCCTGCGCCAAGCCCGTCGTCGCCGCAATCGGGCACACGAACAACGTCCCGGTCTGCAACCACGTCACACACGCCGCCTCCACACCGTCACGCTCGGCCGAAATGGTGCTCCCGTCGCTGATCGAGATGCGCAAGGACCTGCAATCCGCCCAGCAGGCGCTCAGCCAGGTGCCGGTGCAGGTCGATCAGAACCTCGAGCGGGTGCAGACGCTCGGCGATCGCCTGCGACGCTCGGACCTGCTCGAGTCCCGGGGCGCCAGCATCGGCGAGCTCAGCCAGAGGATCGCCCGCATGGAGACCTCCTTCTTCGGGACGCGCGAGAAGGAGCTGGCGCAGGCCCGCGCAACGCTCGAGACGATCCCCCACCGCTGCCGCGTGGCGCTCTCGGGGTGGGAACAGGGGATCGGAGAGCAGCGCCTTCATCTCGGCAGGGCACCGAAGCGCACCGAGGAGACCATTACGGGGATCGCCGATCAGGCCCGAGTGCTCGACGATGGCATCGCCCGGCAACTCGCCGACCACCAGCGCGACTACGGCCGGGCAATCGACCGGCTCATCACCGACTTTCCCCACCGCTGCCGCGTGGCGCTCTCGGGGTGGGAACAGGGGATCGGAGAGCGGCGCCTTCATCTCGGCAGGGCACCGAAGCGCACCGAGGAGGCGATTGCGGGGATCGCCGATCAGGCCCGAGTGCTCGACGATGGCATCGCCCGGCAACTCGCCGACCACCAGCGCGACTACGGCCGGGCAATCGACCGGCTCATCACCGACTTCAACAGGACCGCATTGCGCAGATTCGAGGACGAGCGGACGCGCCTCACGCAGGCCCGCGAGCTCACCCGCGAGCGCATCGGACACCGATTCAGCGGTGCGAAGCGAGACCTCAGGCACGTCACATCCGTGATCGAGGCTCGCGATTTCAGGCGGCACGGCTTTGTGCTTGCAACAGACGAAACCGGCAAGCCGCTGCCGTCGATCTCCGGCGTCCGCGTCGGAGCGCACCTGGACCTGAAGTTCCGCGATGGACGGGCCCGGGTGGCAGTCAGGGAAACCAAGGAGGAAGAGGCATGACCGAGGGAAGAGGCATGACTAAGACAAAAACAAAAACCATCACCTTCGAGAACGGCTATCGCCGCCTGCAGGAGATTGCGGACGAAGTGAACCGGGCCGAGATCCCGGTCGACCGCATGGGTGACCTGTTCGCCGAGGGGAAGGGACTCGAGAAGGCGTTGACGGATCACCTCGCTGCACAGAAAGCGAGGATCGAGCAGATCGAGCGCGGGGAGGAAGTCCAGACCTTCCGCATCGCCACCGCAAGCGCCAACGGAAACGAGAGCGGGAAAGAAGACGACCTCTCGCTCTGAGCGATGGTCGGCTTCGATCCCGCGCCCGCCCGCTCGATCCCGAAACCCGATTGCGAGGAGCGCGCCCGCGCGGCTACTCTGCGCGCTTCCAGCGAAGCGCCCAGGCTCCCAGCTCCGCGATCGCCGGTCGCAACTCGGCTCCGGCTTCGGTGAGCGAGTAGGTCACGTGCACCGGAGAGCCCGGTTCGACCTCCCTCTCGACGAGTCCCTCGTCCTCCAGCTCCCGCAACCGCTGCGACAGCAGCCGGTCCGAAAGTCCGGGGACGGCCTTCGTGAGCTCCCCGAATCGCAGCGGCCGCTCCGTGAGCGCGCACACGATCGCTCCGCTCCATCGCTTGCCGATCAGCTCGATCGCGGCGTGGAAGTGAGGACAGACTCCTGGAATCGCTTCTGTCGTTGCGGTGGCGTCCACCTCCGGTCACCTTACTGAACGTAAGTGACCGGCCAGCGCTCTGAGCCTGCTTGTATTCGCCCGTGACCGCTCTCGACTGGGGAATCGTCGCCCTCACGCTGGCACTGGCCATCTGGGGGTACCGGCAGGGACTGATCGTCGGCGCCATGACCCTGGTGGGGTTTGGAGCCGGAGCCTTCGCGGGCAGTCGGATCGGCCCGCTGCTGCTCTCGCAGGGCTCGAAGTCCCCCTACGCGCCGTTGTTTGGGGCGCTTGGCGCGCTGCTGGCGGGGGCGCTGGCCGCGGTGACCATGGAGAGCTTTGCGCTGGCCCTGCGGGCTCGGGTGGTTCGCGGCAGAAGGCTGCACCTGGCGGACGGAGCGGCGGGCGCTGCGCTCGTCGCAGCGGTCGCGCTGGGACTTGCCTGGGTGTTCGGCGCGGCGGCCCTACACGCGCCGGGAACGGTGCAGCTGCGGGCGCTCGTCCAGCGCTCACTGATCCTGCGCAACCTCAACGACCTGCTGCCGCCGTCGGGACCGGTGCTGAATGCCCTCAGCCGAGTCGATCCGGCACCCTCGATAGCCGGGCCCACCACGCCGGTGGCGCCTCCCGACGCAGCAATCGGCTCGGACCCGGATGTGTTGCGCGCGGGTCGTTCGGTGGTCCGTGTGCTCGGTACCGCCTGCGGCCTCGGCGTGGAGGGCTCGGGTTGGGTCGCCGGGCCTGGCCTGGTCGTCACCAACGCCCACGTCGTCGCCGGCGAGGAGGACACAACCGTCACCACGCAGGATGGCGCCTCGCTCGACGCTGTCCCGGTTCGCTACGAACCCGGTAACGATCTCGCCCTCCTGCACATCGACGCCGATCTCCCAGCTCTGCCGGTCGACCTCGATCCGCAGCGGGGTGAAGGTGGAGCAGTCCTCGGCTATCCGGAAAACGGTCCGTTCGCGCTCACCCCAGCCCGGTTCGGCGACACCCGCACGGTGCTCAGCGAGGACTCGTACGGCCGCGGTCCGATCCGGCGCAGGATTGCCTTTCTGCGCGGCAATGTGCGGAGCGGAAACTCGGGTGGTCCCCTCGTCGACTCCCACGGCCGCGTCCTGGGCACCGTCTTTGCCGCCACCACCTCCGGGCCGCCGGGCGGCTTCGCCATCCCGAGCTCCATCGTCATCCCAGCCCTCGAGGAGGCGCTGTCGCCGGTCGATACCGGCCCCTGCACCGGCTAGCCGGAACGGCTGCTTTGCCAATTGCCGCGCAACTGCACAGGTGGCAAGTTAGGCACCGCCCTGCGCGGCTTGTACTTTTTCGAGAGTCCGTCAGCAGGTCAACCAGCACGCAACACCGAAAAAGTTGAGCGCAGGGTAGTGCCGAACCCGCTCCACCACCCCCTTCCAACAGTGAAAAACCTTCCGCCTGAGGTGGAGCGGCGCCGCCGCCTTCTCACCCGCATGCTTCCCATGGCGGTCGTGGCTGTCATCGCATTCGCGCTGGGCGCACGGGCCGGCATGCCCGGATCGCCCGAGAAGGACGCTGCCGGCCGCTTCACGGTGGCCTGGGCGCACAAGGACTTCGCCGCGATGTATCGAGAGCTGAACACGTCCTCGCGACGCTCCATCCGCGAAGACGAATTTGCGAAGGCATACCGGAAAGCCGCCGAGGTGGCGACGCTGCGCCATCTCGAACCTGACTCACCGCAGGACACCACCGAAGTGAACGGCGTGGCGGTTGTTCCGGTGAGCATCGAGGCCACCACCGCCGCCTTCGGCACGGTGGCGGCCGGCCTCGAGCTCCCCTTTGCCGAAGGCGGAATCGCCTGGACCTCGAGCCTCGTGTTCCCCGGCCTGCACCCCGGCGAGCACCTGGAGAACCGGGTCGAGCTGGCGCCGCGAGCGCCAATCCTCGCGGCCGACGGATCGCCACTGGCCAGCGGCCCAGCCGACGGGCGCGAACACCCACTCGGCGGTGCAGCCATCGACGTAACCGGCGAAGTGGGCCTTGCCCCGGAGGAAGAACTTCCGGTGCTGGCCCGGCGTGGATTTGCACCCAACACACCGGTCGGCCTCAGCGGTCTCGAGCGCGCCTTCAACGCGAGGCTTGCCGGCACGCCTGGTGGGCTGCTGCTTGCCGTTGCCGACTCCGGCAGCTCAGCCAGGGTCCTCGGCAAGGACGATCCCCGCCCCGGCGCCCCCGTGAAGACGACCATCGACCCCGATCTCCAGCTGTCCACGGTTTCCGCCCTGGCGGGGCGGGCCGGCGGCATAGCGGTCCTCGACGCGCGCAGTGGCGATGTCCGCGCCCTCGCCGGGCAGGCGTTCTCCGCGCCCCAGCCTCCTGGATCGACGTTCAAGACCGTCACCACCACTGCCGCGCTGCAGGAGGGCGTCGTCTCTCTCGACGATGAATTTCCAATCCTCAATGGGGTCAACGTCGGCGGCCGCTTCATCAGCAATGCCAACGGCGAGTACTGCGGTGGGACCTTCCGCGAAGCATTCGCCGAGTCGTGCAACGCCGACTTCGCCCCGCTGGGGCCGCAGATCGGAAACAGGGCACTCGTGGCCACGACGGAGCGGTTTGGCTTCAACTCTCCCCCGACCCTCTACGCGCAGCGCATCGTCGAAGAGGTGGAGCCGCCCGAATCGACGATCCCCACCGAGATCGGCGACGACCTCGACCTCGGCGTGAGCGCAATCGGCCAGGGGGAAGTTCTGGCGACCCCCCTGCAGATGGCGAGCGTTGCGCAGACGATCTCCAAGGGCGGCGTCCGCATGCCGACCTCGATCGTGGCGAACCGCAAGCTGCGGCCCGAGATGAAGCCGGTGCGGGTGACCTCGAGGAAGATCGCAGCCGAGCTGGCTGAACTGATGGTTGGCGTGGTCACCAGCGGCACGGGGTTCGCAGCCGCGATCCCCGAGGCCCAGGTGGCGGGAAAGACCGGCACCGCGGAGCTGGGACCGCGCCCGGACCAGGAAGGCGAAGAAGAACCGGAGCAGATCAAGGACGCCTGGTTCCTCGCCTTCGCCCCGGCGGACAGGCCGCGGCTGGCGGTCGGCGTCCTGCTGATCGAAGCTGAAGCGGCCGGCGGCGAAGTCGCCGCGCCAGCGGCAGGGCAGATCCTCTCAGCCGGGCTCTGAGCCCGGACCCAAAGAACCTGCCTCATGGCGCCCACGCACGCCGAGCGGGGGTCAGGCGCCGAGGCGGGGTCAGGGAATGCCGGTCGCCTGGGGGTTACCGCCGGCGACCGCCGCGGTACTCGCGGGCGGAGCTCCGGTGGACTCGAGCAGATCTCGCATCCTCCGGAGCGCCTTGCGCCAGGCGCGTCCATACCAGACCGAGGCGCCACCAAGCCCATCAACCGCCCTGTCCAGCCGGTGCGAGGGCTCGGTTCGGTAGGAGACCCTGACCCGGGTCAGGGAACCGGGGCCCTCCAACAGCTCCCACACGGTGGTCGACGGGGTCCTGTTGCCGTGCCCGCCCCAGCCGTGCTCGACGATCCTTTGAGGCTCTTCGAACACGGAGACCACGGTGTCCATCCAGAGCGCGCGCGGGGGCAGGCTGAGGCGGAATCGCGCTCCGGCGCCGGGGCCCGATGACGCGAGCCGCGTGAGGTGGAAATCCGAGACGAAGTGATCGGTGAAGGATGGCCGGCGAGAGAGATCGCCGATCAGCTCGAAAGCGCGCCCGCGCGGAACATCGATCTCGACTTCGGCGCTGACCGGGCCCATGGGCAGCGCGATTCTAGAGCCTGGATGCGCGCCGACCCACATCGAGCCTCCAATCTCAGGGGAGCCAAGCGACGCGGTCCGCGGACGCGGTCCGGCGGTCCGATTTGCGGGAAACCGCGGATGCGACAACAGCTGTGGCGCGCTACGATGCCTTGGCGGTGGCGCCGGGAAGGAGAAACCATCTCCACCAGCCTCAGCCCCAGCTCAGCTTCTGACAGCCACGCGACCGGGTCGGTACCTGGGTCAGGAACGTTCTTCTGCCTCGAATGCGGCTCTCAGCTGTCGCTCAACGAGAACGACCGCCTCCCCGCCTGCCCGCGCTGCGGGGCGTTCGCCTTCCGCCGCGACTCGATCTTCGAGGGCATGCAGGAGCACGCCGGTACGACGGCAGAGTTCGACGTCTCCACCGACCTGACGCCGCCGAGCTGGCTCGTCGACGTGCGAGCGAAGCTCCCGCAGCGCGGGCGCTACCTCACCTGCCGAAACGACGGCGGCGCTATCCGCATCTTCCCGATCAAGCCCGGATGGACGCGTGTCGGCCGCAGCGTCGCCGCCGATATCCGCTTGGACGACCCCAGCGTCTCGCGCCGCCACGCGCTTCTGGTTTCCGAACCTGACGAGTCGTTGCGGGTTCTCGATGACCGCAGCCTCAACGGTGTCTTCGTCAACGGAGACCTCGTCGAGTGGGAGCAGCTCGAGGACGGCGACGAGCTGACCATCGGCCGTTACCGCCTGTTCGTCCTCGAGAGCTGAACGGTCCGCGGTTCCGGCCAGTCCTGGTCGTAGGATGCGGTGCGTGAGTCCTGCTCGCGATCCAGGCGATTCGCCCCATCTGTCCGGTCCGGCAATCTCCGGTTCGGCGGAGCGCGCCCGCCAGCGGCTCCATGAAGAGATCGAGCGGGTGCGCGTTGGGGTGGAGGAGATGCTCGCCGAACAGCACGGCGAGGAGGATCCCGGCCTGCGGCGCGAGCTGGACGCCCTGCGGGAGGAGACCCGCCTCTACGTCAAGCGACGTGTCCGCAAGAGCGAGAAGCGGCTGGAGAAGAGGGTCCGCAAGGTGGACGACCGCACCCGGGAGTTGGAGCGCCGCCTCGACCAGGTCGAGCTGGACCGCAAATACGCCGAGTGGCGCATCCACACCAGCACCGAGACCATGCTCGACGGCCTCCTCCGCGAGATTCGCGCCATTGCTGACCTCCTGACTCGGACGCGATAGGGAAGGGCCGGACCCGGCCCTTCCCATCTCACTCCGTGGAGACGCTCGGGTCCGCCTGCACCTTGTGCGGCACGACCATCAGGAAGTTTCTGGCGGCGTCGGCCGCAAGCCCGAGGATGCGGCCGGCCTCCTCGTCCTGGCCAGTCGCGCGCAGCTCGTCCACATAGTGGGTGAGAAGGTCTTCCACATCCAGGAGACCCTCCGCGTCGAGGTCCGTGAGTTCCACCTTTGCACCCTCGCCGAGGCGCCTTTCGATCACGTCGCGGTCGAGGCCGAAGGCGTTCTGGCGAACGTAGACGCGCCCGCCGGTCATCCCGGCGCAGGCCCAGGGGCCGAGGTCACCGAGCACAACGGCGCGGCCCGACGTCATGTACTCGAAGGCGAACCCCTTGGCGTTGGCACGGTCGACGATGCAGCCGCGACTGTCGTCGATCTCCTGCTCGGGTTCGCCGCCAAGCACCACGTCGGCGCCGGAGAGACGAATGCAAAAGCGTGAATCGGCCGAGCCCTGGACGAAGAGGCGGCCCCGCTGGGCGCCATACGCAAAGGACTTGCCCACCGAACCGTTCAGCCGCTTGCCCCGGGCGCCCTTGCCCTTCAGGACAGCGATTGTCCCCCCGAGCATCGTCTTGCCAACGCCGTCCTGAGCCCCACCCTCGACGCGAATCGAGACGCCGTAGGCATTGAAGGCGCCGAGGCCCTGGCCGGCCACCGAACCGCCGTTGAACTCGAGGGTGGCGAGCACGTCCTCATTGGTTTCCAGGCCGCCGTCGAAGATCCTGGAGCGGGCAATCGCCCCGGCAAGCTCCGTCCCGAGGACGCGGTCATGAGCGTCGGTGGGGCGCGGGAACCTGCTGCGCACCGTGCGGCCCGCGCAGACGTCCCCCGCCAGGGCAGCGGTCTGCGCCGAGGCCTGCTTCGCCTCCATGCGGATTGGCCGAGCCACAACCAGCCCAGCCTCCGCGCGAGCCTCGGCGGTCTCCTCCGCCACCGGAAGATCGAGTGGCTCGAGATCGAGGAACTCATCGAGCGGGGTGATCAGAGGCGCCAGATCGATCTGCTCGCGATGGGATGCCTGCTCGAGCAGGTCGTAGCGGCCAACCAGGTCCTGGGCCCGCTCGTAACCGAGCGCGGCAACGACCTCCTTGACCTCCTCGCCCATCGCGGCGAAGAAACGGGCGCAGCTCTCGGCGGCCCCGTCGATCTCCTGCGGCGTGAACTTCTTCAGACCGTGCTCCTGCGCCTGCTCGACGGTCTCGATCTGGGTCGCGATACCAACGTGGCAGGTGTCCAGCTGGCAGCCGCGGCAGATCGTGCAACCGAGGCTGACCATCGCCAGCGTGCCGAAGCCGACGCGGTTGGCCCCGAGACAATGCAGCTTGACTATGTCGTGACCGGTGCGGTAGCCGCCGTCGGCCCAGATCTCTACCCGGTTGCGTATGCCAGCCTCCATCAGCGCCCGGTGCACGGCGCGCGTGCCGATGTCCGACGGCAGGCCGACGTGGCGCAGCGCATGCTGACGGGCCGCACCGGTCCCGCCCTCGAAGCCCGAGAGGGTGATGATGTCAGCGCCCGCCTTGGCGATCCCGAGGCCGATCGTGCCGATGTTCGGCACCACCGGGACCTTGACCGAGACGCGCACGTCGGGATTGACAGTCTTCAGCTCGTCGATCAGCTCGGCCAGGTCCTCGATCGAGTAGAGGTCGTGGTTGTTGGAGGGCGAGATCAGGTCGGTGCCGGGCGCGGCGTTGCGGGCGGCAGCCACCTTCTCGGACACCTTCTTGCCGGGAAGGTGGCCCCCCTCTCCGGGCTTGGCACCCTGGCCGATCTTGATCTCGGCGACATAGGAGGAGTTGATCATCTCGGCCGAGACCCCGAAGCGACCGGAGGCGACCTGCTGGCCGCGCCACTTGCGATAGCGCCCGAACATGTCGCGTATCTCGCCGCCCTCGCCGTTGATGCAGAGGATGTTGATCTCCTTGGCCGCCTCGGCGTAGGCACGGAATGCCGGCTCTGACTGGGAGCCGAAGCTCATCGAGGAGATCACGATCGGGAAGTCGTGGTGCCCGACGCTGGCGTCCACCGAGGCAGCGTCAACCGGCTCGCGATCTCCCTTCAGCCGCATGATGTGACGCATGGACACCGGGTGCTGGCGCTCGAGCTCGCGGACTTTCTCGGAGTACTCAGCATACGACCCGGATGCGTTCGCGGAGGCAATCGCCGCCTTGTAGACCTTGGGGTAGAAGCGGAAGGTCTTCGCCGGCTTGGCGTCCTCGTCACCCGCCAGCACCCGTGTCCGCTCGTTGCTGTCCTCATCGAGATCGGAGAACCCTGCCCCGCCCGAATCGGAGGCGGCGAACGCCTCGGTCTGGAAGATCTCGGAGAGTTCCGGCTTGACGCCTATCGAGGAGAACTGGCGCGCGTAGCCACGCACCTCATGGATCCCGATTGTCGAGATCACTTTCTCCATCCCCTTCTTCAGCGCCGCACAGAGGTTGCCGATGTCGGTCTCGTAGTCCTCGACGCAGATGACCTCGACCATCGTGTAGGGACAGACGCCGTTGGCGCCCAGCCCAAGCGCCAGCATCGTGTCGTGGACGTTGCGGATTGCCGCCGAGCGCAGCACGATCCCGCACCGCCGGCGCAGGTTCTCCTCGCCCGGCTCGACCCGGAACTGCTTCAGCGCCTGGTCGATGGCGGACGTCGCGAGGTGCGGATCGAGGTAGCGACGGTCGGCGTCATAGACGGTGCGGTCGGTGAGGACCAGCAGCTCGGCGCCATTGCGGACCTTCTTGACCGCCTCCTGCTTGATCCGCTCGATCGCCCCCCGGGTGGTCTCGGACTCGAGCAGCGAGATGTCGACGGCACCCGCCCGCCCCCGGAACTCCTCCCAGAGGTCCTCGAGCAGGTAGGTGTGGTGCTCGCGGGCGATGCGCCGGTATGTCTGATCGGACAGCGGCGCCATATCGTGGTGGCCACCGAGGACGATCGGGAATGCCGTCTCGATCGTTCCGGTGTCCTCGCCGGCGGCGTCGATCGAGGGGCGGCGCCCGAAGACCGCGCGGGTCGAGAAGTGCTCGACCTCCCGCTCGCGATCGATTGCCGGATTGGTGACGACGGCGACCGTCTCCTTGAAGTAGTCGGCGAGGTTCTGGCGCTCCGGCGAGAGGGCTGCCAGCGGGCCGTCGTACCCAAGCGAGCCAATCGGCTCAGCGCCGTTTGAGGCCATCTGCTGGACGAGTTTGACGTCGTCGCGCTGCCATCCGAACCCGGACAGGACACGGTTGACGACCCTGACCGGCTCTTCCGGGCCCGCGTGAGAGTAGCCGGGCACGTCACCGCCCTCCAGCGGACCGCCGGTGTCCAGGGCTCGATCGTATGGCCCGGCATCGTCGGTGCCGTTGCGCGCCAGCCAGCGCTCGCGGACCAGCCGCAGCATCTCGTCGTGGGCGTGGAGATCGGAGCGCTTGCGCTCGCGGTCGATCGTCACCAGCACCTTCTCGCCTGGGGCAAGCGGCTTGGGCTCGGAGACCATCTCGCCGATCGAAACAACCCCCGGCTCGGAGCTGAAGACGAAGTCCTCGGCCGTCTCCAGCTGCCAGAGGGGGCGCAAACCGAGCGCGTCGGCGGAGAACACGCATTCGTCGGTGTGCCGCGCGATCAGCGCGACCGGGCCCTGGGCGAGTGGGCCCATCGCCTGGCGCAGGTACATGTAGAAGCGGCGCAGGTCCTCGGGAAGCGGGCGAATCTCGTGGACGATCAGCGGCAGCACCGTCTCCATCGCCTCTGCGAGGCTGAGCCCGTCGCGGCTGACCAGCGTGTCGATCGTGCGGTTGAGGTCCTGCGAGTCCGAGCAGCCGGGTTGGATCGGGACGCCGAGCATGCGCGCCTCCTGGCGCAGCTGCTCGATCGTGTTGATCTCGCCGTTGTGGCCGAGCACGGAGAACGGCTGGACCCGCTTGAAGGATGGCCATGTGTTGGTCGAGTAGCGGTTGTGCCCGAAGCAGCCGATCGTCTCGAAGCGCTCGTCGTTCAGGTCCGGGTAGTAGGCCGACAGCACCTTCGGAGCCCCCATCACCTTGTAGACGCAGGTGGTGGCTGAAAACGAGGGGATGTGAACGTCGAGCTGCTGCTCCAGCTCGATCAGCAGGTCAAAGAGGACGTGGTCGCGACGCGAGGCATCCGCAACGAGGCCACAAACCTGCCAGAAATGCGGCTCCTCCTCGCGCGCGGTGGCGCCAAGCGCGGTCGAGTCGACCGCGCCGATCCGCTCGGCCAGAATCCGGAAGCCCCCCCGCCCGAGCAACTCGCGAGCGTCGTGCTGCACCTTCGCGCAGTTCTGAGAGCGCTCGATGAAGATGTGGGCAACAGCGAAAGCGCCATCGAGGGTCAGCGATGGGTCGTGGCCGCCGGCCCGAACCTCCTCGGCCCAGATCTTGCGCGGAATGTCGAGCAGCAGCCCGCAGCCGTCGCCCTCGCCATCCACGTTGCCGGCGCGGTGCAGCATCATCTGCAACGCTGGGACCGCCCGCACGATCGGCTGGTGGCTCGGCATCGCGTCTTTGCGGACCGTGGCGTAGATCGCACACGCATCCTTGTCCTCAACGCTTGGCGGCGAGACGCGGGGCCGGTAAGGGAGCTCAGGCGAATAGCGCTTCACGCTGGCGCCAGTACTTGTCTGGTGCTTGGACAATCGAACCTCCCGGGATCCACGCCTTCTTCGAGAGGGCGTGCGACGGGTTGACGAGTCCGGGCATTATAGGGCCAGCCGATCGACCGGCGCGATGAATTTGCGCGACCCCAGGATGACGGGGGTAAGTGCAGCCTCGACGTCGCTACGCAAACGACGGCGGCGTGTACTGGCCGGCCGGGTGGACACCGATCAGCAGCGCCGTCACAGGGCCTTCGGACCGGTTGAGGATCGTGCGGCTGACCGGCGGCTCGATCGACGCGAAGGTGCCGGAGGGCGCCGGGTGGTCCTCGCCGCCGACCCGCAACGTCGCATCCCCATCGAGGATCACGTAGAGCTCGTGCTGGCCGCTCTTCGCCTCGTCGTGCTCCGGAATCTGTCCCCCGGGGGAGATCTCAACAAGGTTGAACCCAAACGACGACGTGCCGAGCGCTTTCCGGGCGAGCTTCCAGGTCGAATCTCCCGAGCCCTCCATCGCCTCGAACTCGTCCCGGTGCTTGATCGTGTAGCCGTCTGGCATCTCACTCCCTCCTCTCGAGACCCGTGATGGCGACCATACCTTCCGGCCGCCCCCGGGGAGGCCCGATCCCAGCCGAGCTTCGCTCAGCGGCTCCAATCGGGCTGGAAGGCGTTGCGGGCCAGGACCTTCCCCCGGCCGCCGCCATAGGGGATGCTGAGGACGTCATGGCCGGGGCCCGGTTCGTAGCCGCCGGTCATGCCCAGGACCCGGCTTCCGTCAGCCGACAGCGAGGTGCCGACGAACCCACGCTCGCGCGCCTTCGTAAGCGTCCGCTGCGCGCCGGTCCGCGGGCTGACGGTGACGGCATAGCTTGTGTCCTGGCCACCGAACTCGGCGAGCAGGCGGTCGCCGTCGGCCGACCACTGCGTCGGCGTGAGGCCCGACAGCAGCGGACCGACCCTCGTGTGCGTCAGGCGCCGGACCGCCCCGCCGCTCGGATCCATGAGGTACAGCTCGTTCTTCGGTGCATAGCGGCGGCGCCTGGCACCGAGCAGCTTCACGAACACGATCTTCCCGTTTGGCCCCCACAGCGGGCTCAGTGAGCGGTAATCGCGGGTCAAGCGGTGGGGACGTTCAGCCAACAATCCAAACTCGGTCGGGGCCCGGCTGAGCGAACCGTGCTCACGGGTGAGGCGCGACGTCAGGGCGCCAAGCGCAATGCTCTGTGCACCGGCGGGCAGCAGGTCGAGGCGATAGACATCGCTGCGGGGTGGAAACGTTTCCTTCGCCGCCCGCGAGTACACGAGCTGCCCGCCTTCGGGCGCGAAGCTGACACCGCTGAAGTAGCCGGTCGCGATCGTGCGCTGCGCGCCGCTCGCCACATCGATGAGGACGAGGCGCCTGCGACCGAGCTCAGGCCCGCGAACCGTCGCGATCGTGCTCGAGTCGGGCGACCAGGCGAATACGTACGGTTCCCACCAGCCCTTCGCGAGCAGGCGGGGCGGGGCGCCGCCACCCGCCGGCACCACCATCAGGCGAGGCCGATATACCCGTCCCTCGTTCAGACGCATGTAGGCGATCCACTGGCCATCCGGGGAAACGTCGGGGTTCGTGCCGCGGGCCACACGCCGCTTGCCGGCGCCATCGTCGGCCGCCGCCCACACCGTTGGCTTCAGCGGGTTGCGCACAAAGACGAGCGTCGCCCGGGCCGTCACCGGAGCCACGCCCACCACGGTGGCCACAAGCGCGATCCCGAGGGCGAATCTCGACCTGCCGAGCACAGCAGGATGGTAATGCTCGGCGCCGGGGTCCCGCCAGCGGACTGGACAGCTCGGTCAGGCGCCCCCGCAGACCCTCGACATAGACCGGCTCCGAGAGGATCCCGCTAGAGCTCCGGCACGTCGGCGCCGAGTGGTGTGAAGGGGAGACGGCGAACCTCGGCCCAGCCCTCGCAACGTCTCAGCAGCTCCTCGCAGACCTTGCCGGCGTCCTGCCACGTGGTCCACACGAGGACCGTGGGGCCGGCGCCCGAGATCGTCGCGCCGAGGGCGCCCAGCTCGGGGGCGGCGTCGACGACCTCCATCGAGCGGGGATACAGAGCGCGACGGCGCGGCTGGTGAATGCGGTCGGCGAGGCCGCGCGCGATCAGGTCGAGGTCGGCCCGCTGCAGGCCGAGAATGAGCTGGGATGCGGCCGAGACATTGGCGACGGCGTCGCCAAGCGGAATCTCGGCAGGGATCGCCTCCCGCGCCCGTTCGGTCGACACCTCCTCCGAGGGGATGACCGCGACGCCCTCGAGCCCCCCGGGCGGATCGAAACGAGTGGCACTCGGGGGGCCGCCATCCTCGCGCCCGCAGATCACGAAGCCCCCGTAGATCGCCGCCGCGACGTTGTCGGGGTGCCCCTCCAGCTCGGTCGCCCTCACAAGCATCTCCTCCCTGGAGAGCGCCAGCTCGAAGAGATGGTCGGCGGCGAAGAGCCCGGCGACGATCGCGGCGGCGCTGGAGCCGAGGCCCCGGGCAAGAGGAACCTCGCTGTGCAACCGGAAGGCGATGCCATCGGCGGGATGCAGGGTCTCGAAGGCGCGCACCACCAGGTTGTCGCGGCCGCTCGAGACAGCCAGCCCACCCGTCTCGACGGAGAACTCGCCAGCCTCCTCGACCTCCAGCTCCAGATGCATCTCCACGGCCGCGGCCAGCACGTCGTACCCGGGGCCGAGGTTGGCCGAGGAGGCGGGGACGCGGACGAGTCGGCGGCGGGCAGTCACTCGAATACGGCGCGCTCGACGGCGCCGAGGTCGTTCTCGCAGTTCACCACGGAGGGAGCTTTGGAGAGGGCCGTGTCGGGGTCCTTGAGGCCGTGACCCGTGAGAACGCACACGACCGACTCCGGCGGGGGCGCACCCTCGGCCACCGGCATGCCATGCGCGAGCAGCCCTGCCACGGAAGCGGCCGAGGCAGGCTCGCAGAAGACGCCCTCGGTGGTGGCGAGCCAACGGTAGGCATCGAGGATCTGCTCGTCGGAAACGGCGGCAACGCGACCCCGCGAGGCCGTGAAGGCCGCCATCGCCTCCTCCCAGCGGGCCGGGTTGCCGATCCGGATGGCAGAGGCCACCGTCTCGGGGTTGGCAACGGGCGAGCCGTGCACGAGCGGTGCGGCCCCTTCGGCCTGGAAGCCGTAGAGAACCGGAGCCACCCCCGCCTCCTGGAAGCCCTGCCAGTAGGCGGTCACATTGCCGGCGTTGCCGACCGGAATCGCCAGCGCCCCCGGCGCCTCGCCAAGCTCCTCGATGACCTCGAACGCGGCCGTCTTCTGCCCCTCTATCCGGAACGGATTGATCGAGTTGACCAGCTCGATCGGATGCCGGTCGGCGAGCTCGCGGACGATCCGCAGCGCCTCGTCGAAGTTCCCCTGCAGGGCGACGACCCGGGCGCCGTGCATCAGCGCCTGGGCGAGCTTGCCGATCGCGATCTTCCCCTCCGGCACGATCACCGCCCCGCGCAGCCCGGCCCGGGCCGCGTAGGCGGCGGCGCTCGCCGCCGTGTTCCCGGTCGAGGCACAGATCACGGCCTCGGCCCCGCGCCCCTTCGCCCGCGACACGGCGACGGTCATCCCCCGATCCTTGAAGCTCCCGGTCGGGTTCGCGCCCTCGAACTTCATATAGGTCCGCACCCCCAACCGCTCCGAAAGCCGCGGTGCCTCGATCAGCGGCGTCGACCCCTCGTTGAGACTGACGACGGGATCTCCCTCCTCCAATGGAAGTCGGTCGCGATAGCGCTCTATCAGCGGAATCGGCATCAGTGGGCGCGATCGGGGGGCTGCCGGGGCCTCAAACGAACTCCTCCTCGATGACGCGGATCGAGCGCGGCGCCGAACGCAGCTCCGACAGCTCAGCGATCTCCTTGACGGCGCTGGCGAAGCGCGACTCCAGACACTCATGAACGACCATTACGAGCCGCGCGTCCTCGCCGATCCCCCGCTGAACGACGCTCTTCACCGAGATCTCGTTCTCGCCCAGCACCCGGGCGATCTTCGCGAGCACGCCAGGGCGATCGGCAACCTCCAGGTGCAGGTAGAAGGAGGAGGTGACATCGGAGACCATCGGCAGCACCGCCCTGGTCTCGTGGACGGGCGCCTCGCCGGCCAGGATCGAAACAACGTCGCCGAGCACCGCCGACGCGGTCTGCAGACCGCCGGCCCCCGGTCCGGACATCGTCACCTCGGTGATCGCCGGTGCCTCGACCATCACCGCGTTGAAGGGACCGCTCACCGGGGCGAGCGGGTGGCCGCTGTAGAGGAAGCAGGGAAAGACGCGGACGCTGATCCCTCGCTCGCGCCGCTCGGCGACACCAAGCAGCTTCAGCGATAGGTCCAGCTCCTTGGCGTAGGCGAGATCGTCCGACGTGACCTGCTCGATGCCCTCGTGGGCGACCTCCTCGAGCGCCACCGGGGTGTGGAAGGCGAGGCGGGCGAGAATCGCCATCTTCGCGGCGGCATCGGCACCGGTGACGTCGTCGGTTGGATCGGCCTCCGCGTAGCCGAGCTGCTGGGCGCGGGCCAGAACCTCCTGGTAGGGGGCGCCGGTGGCAGCCATCTCGCTGAGGATGAAGTTCGTGGTGCCGTTGACGATGCCGAAGACCCTGCCGATCTCGGTGACGCCAAGGCTCTCCTGGATCACGCGGATGATCGGGATCGCACCCGCAACCGCCGCCTCGAAGCGCAACTGCACACCGGCATCGCGGGCGGCGCCGAACAGCTCCTCCCCGTGCTGGGCAAGGAGCTGCTTGTTGGCGGTTACCACCGGGCGCCCGGCCCGCAGTGCGTCCAGGACGTGGTCGCGCGCCGGGTCCGTTCCGCCGAGCAGCTCGACCACCAGGTCGGAGCGCTCGAGAATGTCGCTGAAGTCGCCCTCGCTGCGCGTCAGCGCCCCGACCACCTCCGGACGCCGCCCCGTTGCCGCCTCGACAGCCTCGGCGCGTTCGGAGACCAGCGTGGCGAAGGCGGCCCCCACGGTGCCACGACCGAGCAGCCCGATGCGAACGGGTTCAGACATCGCGGGAGGTCAGATCCTCGTAGGTCTCGCGCCGCACGACGACGCGGGCCTCGCCGTCGCGGCAGAAGACGATGGGCGGGCGAGGCACGCCGTTGTAGTTGCTCGCCGTGGCGTAGCCATAGGCACCGGTCACCGGAGTGACGAGCACGTCGCCGACCGCTGGCGAGGCAAGCATCGTGTCGCGGATCAGCACGTCGCCGGACTCGCAGTGCATGCCGGCAATCGTCACCAGGGTGTCGGGAGCGGTTGCGGCCCGATCCGCAATCAGGGCCTCATAGCGCGCGCCGTAGAGCATCGGTCGCAGGTTGT
The DNA here is from genome assembly GCA_963707965.1 of uncultured Solirubrobacterales bacterium. Classification (GTDB taxonomy): domain Bacteria; phylum Actinomycetota; class Thermoleophilia; order Solirubrobacterales; family 70-9; genus VRUE01. The sequence continues at coordinate 287,076 of CAVPRR010000004.1, read as the reverse complement.
CGGACATGCCGCCGTCCACGGCAACGTAGGTGCGCACCCCGGGGATCTCCTTGACGGTGCCCACCCGGTAGGCGGTGACGCCGGCGTTGCCGACGAGCGAGCGGCCTGGCTCGATCAGGATCCGCACGGCGTCGCCGAACACCTCGGTGACACCGCGCACCTTTACATCGACATAGGCGTCGATCGAGGGTGGCTCGTCCTCGGCGGTGTAGGCGATGCCGAGCCCTCCGCCGACGTTGACCAGCCGGCACCAATCGCCGGCCAGCCGACCGATCGCGCGGATCGCCAGCCGGTATGGCTCCAGCTCGAAGATCTGTGAACCGATGTGCGTGTGCAATCCGACCAGGTTGAGCGTGTCGGACGCGAGAACACGCTCAATCGCCTGCGCCGCCAGGCCGTCCTCCAACCCGAATCCGAACTTCGAGTCGAGCTGCCCGGTCTGCACGTAGTCGTGGGTGGACGGCTTGATACCCGGGGTGATTCGGATCAGAACGTCCTGTGGCCCGTCGAGCAGCCGCTCGCAGCGCTCGATCTCGTCAAAGGAGTCGAGGATCAGGTGGCCAACGCCCGCCCGCGCGGCAAAGAGGATCTCCTCATCGCTCTTGTTGTTGCCGTGCATGTGGATGCGCGCCGGGTCGAAGCCGCCGCGCAACGCCATGTGCAGCTCGCCGCCCGAGGCGACGTCGACGGAGAGCCCCTCCTCGGCGAACAGGCGGTACGCGGCGGTACAGGGCAACGACTTGCTTGCGAAGAGGATCTCGAAGTCCCCGGTTCGCTGCTGGAAAGCCTCCCGATACGCAGCGGCGCGGCCACGCATGTCGTCCTCCGCGTAGATGTAGGCGGGAGTTCCGAGCTCGGCGGCAAGCTCGACAACGTCGCAGCCGGCGACCTCGAGGCGACCTCGCTCGTTTACGCGACTGCCGGCCGGGTAGACCGAGGAGCCCACGATCGGGTCGGCAACCGCACCTGCCTGTCCACGCTCGGACATGGAACGGCATTGTGACGGTAAGGACCCCGGTGCGGTTAGCGCCCGTCGCCGAGCAAGCCGTTGACCGCTTCCGTGGACCTGTCGACGGTCTTGCCGACCGTCGATTCGGGGCCGGCGAGGCCGTTGACGACGTCTTCGGTGACCTTGGTGACGCCGGATTCGCCCAGCATTCCACCGGTTGCACTGTCGACGCCGGAGACGGTGTCGTTGACGGTGCCGGTCACGGTTTCCGAAGCCGAGGAGCTGCTGTCGCCGCCCCCGTTGCCGCCGCCGCCGGGTGGATTGGCCGAGCCGTTGCCGCGCGAGGCCGAGCCGCCGCCGTTGCCCCGCTGGGCGGAGTCTCCGCGTCCGGCCGCCGGATTCGAGCCGGGCGCGCCCGCAGCCGGACGAACGGAGCCGGAGGAACCCGGCGCATTGCCTGCCGTGCGATCGCCGGATTGGCCGCGATTGCCGATCGTTTCGACGCTGTTCCCCGTCCCAGCTGCGGGCGTGCCGGCAACCGAGGCGCCGCCTTCCGCGGCGGGCTGCCCCGGGACAACGGAGCCACTCTCGGCGGCCTCATTCCCCCCGCCACCGAGACCGGCAAGAGGCCAGTCACGCAGCGTTTGCAGTGAAACGAGGACCACGAAGGCCACCACAGCCGCCGCGATCAGCGCTGTGCCGGAAACCGCGCCTGCAAGATAGATGCGCGCCTGGCGAATCACCGTGCCTCCATTTCACCTCCCGTATCAGGGTGGCAGGGGCGACCAGCCGGTGCATACCAACTAATTGGACTTCCGGACTGCGCCGGTGGCGCGTCTACAGGTATCCAAGCGGATCGGTGGGGGCCCCGTTGACGCGCACCTCGAAGTGGAGGTGGTCACCGAAACAGTGGCCCGTACAGCCGACGTACCCGATCACCTGACCCTGGGAGACGCTCTGGCCGGAGCTGACGGCGAACGACGACTGGTGGGCGTAGCAGGTCTGCAGACCGCCACCGTGATCGAGGCAGGTGAAGTTACCGTAGCCGCCGCTGCTCGCTTCGGACTCCAACAGCACCACGGAACCGGCAGCGGCGGCGCGAATCGGTGTCCCGGCCGGGACCGCGATGTCAATCCCCTCGTGCATCCGGCCCCACCGCATCCCGAACCCGGAGACAACCGGGCCGTCGACGGGCCAGATCAGCTGTCCCGAGCCGTAGCGGATCGGGCCGGCGGGCAGGAGGGCCGAGGACGTGGACTGAAGCTGAGCGGCGATCCTCGCCTGGATCTCCGCCAGCGAGCCCTCGAGGTGACGCTCCACCCCGTTGATCTTCCCGAGCGCTGCCTCGCGGCGCCCTCGGGCGGCCACCAGCGCGGCCTGGTGGCCCTGCACGGCCGCTCGCGCCCTCGCCAGGGCCTGCTCTTCCGCTGCGATCGCGTCGCGGGCCGCTTCGATTCGGTTCTTGGCCGAGCGCAGGCGGGCAACGGTGCGCTTCACCTGGTCCCGCAGCTGCCGCACCCGCGCCACGATCGATTCGTCCAGTCCCTGAATCCGGTTCAGGTACTCGGTGCGATCGATCAGCTCGTCGTAGCCATCGGCGCTGACGATCGCGCTGAGCATGTCGGGGGTGCCGACCTCATAGATCGCCACCAGCCGCTCGCGCAGAGCCACCAGCGCCCGCTTCAGCCGGGCTTTGACGACCGCCAGGTGCTTCTTCGCGACATCCAGGTCAGCCACTGCGCGGTCCAGTTCGGCCTGCTTGGCGTTGAGGCGGACCCGAACGGCTGCTTCATGGTCTCGCAGCACTGCAATCTCACGGGTGAGCGCTTCGATCCGCTTCCGGTAGCGCGTGATCGTCGTCGTCAGCACTCCCTTGCGCTCTCGCACCTTGGAGAGCTTCGCTTCCTTCGCGTCGACCTTCGACTGAAGGTCTTCGGCCGGCGCGGCGGCACTCAGCACAAGCAGGGAGACGAGCGCCGCCGCGGCGGCGAGAAGAGCCGCCGTGGCAAGGCGAGTCTTGAACATGGCCAGGGAGGCTAGCCAGCCGGGAAGCAGACGGTGCATGACGCCCCGAGGCTGCAATCGCAGTTGCGGTCGGAGTCGGGGCGTTGCCCGAACGAACGGGTGCAGAGCGGGCGAAGGCCGCGAGTCCGGGGACTGGGCGCCCCGACTCCCCTGCGACTACGCAGCAACCGGCTCCTTCTCCGGTTTGCTGTCCTCACTCATCGCCTTCGCCGCCACCTCGGCGCCATAGGCAAATCGCTCGCTGTATTCGCGGGCCTGCATTCGCGAGATGACCATCCGCTGGATCTCGGCCGTGCCCTCGAACAGCTGGTAGATCTTCGCGTCGCGGAAGAACTTCTCCAGCGGGCACTCCGTGCTCCACGCATAGGGCCCGACGAGGTCCATCAGCGTCGTCGTGGCCCACATCGTCACGTCGCCGGCCTTCAGCTTCGACATCGAGCCCTGGCCGCCCCTCATGGGCACCCCGTTCCGGCCCATCCACGCGGCGCGCTGGACCAGCAGGCGAGCGGCTTCGATCTCTGTCGCAACGTCGGCGAGGGTCTGCTGGATGCGCTGCGTCTGCAGCATCGGGGTGCCGCCCTCGGACTGGCCGTCCAGGTACTCGAGGGTCCACTCGTAGGCGGCCTGCGCGATGCCAAGCGCCGAGGCGCCGACCAGCGGCCGGGTGATCTCGAAGGTCGCAAGCGCATCCGCGGAGCGCGACTTCTGGCCGGTGCGGCCCCGCTCCAGCTTGCGCTCCAGCTTCTCCTCGCCGCCGAGCAGGCAGTCGATCGGGATGCGACAGTCCTCGAGGACCACCTCGGCGGTGTGCGAGGCGCGGATGCCGAGCTTCGTCTCCTTCTTTCCCTGGCTGAGGCCGGGGGTGCCCTTGGGGACGACGAAGGACGCCTGGCCGCGGGTGCCGAGGGTCGGGTCGACGGTGGCGACAACTACGTGGACATCGGCGATGCCGCCGTTGGTGATGAAGTTCTTGGTTCCATTGAGGACCCACTCGTCGCCGTCGCGCTTCGCCGTCGTCTTCAGGCTCTTCACGTCGGAGCCTGCCTGGGGCTCCGTGACCGCATAGGCGCCGAGCTTCACCTCGTCACCGGTGCCGAAGCAGTCGGGTACCCAGCGGGCGATCTGCTCGGGGGTGCCGGAGGAGGCGATGCCGGCCGCGGCGAGGCCGGACCCCGAAATCGCCAGGGCAATGCCGGCGCAGCCCCAGTGGAACTCTTCGGCCGCGATCACCTGCATCTGGCCGTCAGCGTCGGAGGCCGAGCGCTGGATCGCCTCGAGTCCCTGCAGGCCCTGTTTGCGGGCCTCTTTGACGACCTCCCAGGGAGTGCTCTCCTCTTCGTCGTGTTTGCGCGCCGCAGGGCGAATTACGTCGCGGGCGAAGGCCCGGCAGCGGTCCTTGAACTCCTGCTGCTCCTCGTTCAGTGCGAAATCCATTCGTCCCCCTCGTCGCGTCGGCCGCATTCATTGATTGACTGGTCAGTCAATGCCCCAAAAAGACTAGCTGACCGACCAGCCAGAGGCCCGCGTGTAGCGTTCTGGCCGTGGCCAGCGAGCAACCGATCAACGCAGGCGTTCCGGCTGCAGGACCGGTTTCGGCGCCGCCTCACCCACAGCGCGACACTCCCGATGCCAAGCCGTCGCAAGGCGCATCGCAAACGCCGGCGCGGCCGGAACAGCCCGTCGCGGCTCCTGCGGCGCGACGCCACGGCCGCGTCGCGGCTGCCCCCGTTGCGATCGCGGCGCTCACAGCCCTTGCGCTGGGCCTCATCGCCGCCGTGGTCTTCGTCGGGCGCGGCTCCCATGACGACCGTTCGGTTGCGGTGGGTCCGAGGCCGCCGGTCGACACGCTGGGATATCCGAGCCTCGCGACCAGCAACACCACGAGGGTCGGGGGCGCCGATCCCGCTGCAAGGGCGGCTGCCGTCGCCCTTGCTGCGTATCCCTCCACGAACGCCGCGCAGCGGCCCAGCGCCGTAGCGCTGGTCGACGCGAGCGACTGGCGAAGCGCAATCGCCGCCTCCGTGTTGATGGCCGCGCCAACTGGGGCGCCACTCTTGATCTCCGAGACGAACGGGATTCCAGAACCGACATCGCAGGCCCTCGACGCTCTCGATCCGCAGGGCAGCGGCGCCACGCACCACATCCAGGCGTTCGCGATCGGTGGGGCGGCCGCGCCCGGCGAGCTGAGGACGAGCAGGGTCGACCCCACCGGGGTCGCGGGGGCGGTGGCGATCGCGAAGCTGCGCGACAGCCTGTTTGACGCCCCTCCGAAACATGTCCTCGTCGCCCCTGCCAACCGATCCGCCTTCGCCATGCCGGCGGCAGCCTGGGCCGCGCGCTCCGGCGACCCCGTCCTCTTTACCGGGCGTGACAGGCTCTCCCCCCCAACCGCTGTCGCTCTGAAGCAGCACCGGCGTACGCCCGTCTACGTGCTCGGCCCCTCCGCGGTCATCTCCTCTCGCGTTGTGCGCGAAATCGCCAGGATCGGCATCCCGGTGCGGCGAGTGTCCGGCCAGGACCCGGTTGCCAATGCCATCGCGCTGGCCCGTTATGCCAACGGCGACTTCGGCTGGAACCTGAACGACCCCGGCCACGGGTTTGTCGTCGCTCGCTCGAGCTCGCCCCTCGACGCGCCCGGGGCGGCGGCGCTGTCGGCATCGGGCACCTGGGGACCGCTGCTGCTCACCAACAGCGGCGATACTCTTCCCTCCGCGCTGCGCGGGTACCTTCTCGACGTCAAGCCCGGCTACACCACCGACCCGACGCGCGCTTTCTACAACCACGTGTGGGTGATCGGAGACCAGGAGGCCATCGACGTGAGACAGCAGGCACAGATCGACGAGCTTGCGGAACTGACCAGGATCGGGGGCGAATCGTGAGCGAGGCAGAGAACCCCGAGCTGCTGGGCGCGCCGAACGAGGTCACACCAGAGGAGATCCGTGGCCTGGTCGGCGCCTCAACCCCCCACTTCGCGCTCCAGGTCCGCAACCGCGTCCGCCGTCTGATCGAGCCGCTGCCGCCGGGCCATCCGGCCCGCGTCGAGGGCGAGCAGCAGATCGCACGGCTGGAAGACCTCGCCGAGCACAGCGGCGATCCCCGTGGAGCTGCCGGCGCTGGACACCGATGAAGAGTGTCGCCCCGGGCGTCTGGCTCCTGGACGAATTCCCGCGGCCGCTGATCAACATCTACATGGCCGGTGACGTTCTGATCGACGCCGGCCGAACCTGGGACCGGCGGCGCATCCTGCGTGAGATCGAGGGCCGCGAGATCTCGCTCCTCGCCCTGACCCACGTCCACCCCGACCATCAGGGTGCTGCGAAGGCCGTCTGCGAAGTGCGTGACGTACCGCTGGCCTGCCACGCGGACGACGTCGACGCAATGGAGGGACGCCGCCCGGTCGCCGCGTCGCCGGCCCTGATTGCCAGGACCTTCGCGCGCCTCTGGCAGGGCCCACCCCATGAGGTGAGCAGGGTCCTCCACGAGGGCGACGAGGTTGCCGGCTTCAAGGTGATCCACGCCCCCGGCCATGCACCGGGCGAGGTGATCTTCTGGCGCGAGTCAGACCGCGTGGCGATCTGCGGGGACGTGATCCGGAATATCACCTATGTGACGCTGCGGACCAGGCTCGCCGAACCACCCAAGGACCTCACCCCCGACCCGGTGGAGAACCGCCGCTCGATCCGCAAGCTGGCCGACCTCAACCCGAGCCTCATCCTTCCCGGCCACGGCCCCCCTGTGACCGACATGGCGAAGTTCGAGCGCTTCGTCTCGCAGCTCCCCGCCTGAGAGCTTTTCCAGCGCGTTCGGCCGCCTGAAGGATTTTGCCCGGCCGTCTGAGGATTTGCCCGGTGCGTTCGCTGTTTCTGGCGCTCAGCGCCAGAAAAGGCGAACGCGCCACCGGATCGTTGTCGGCGATGTTCGTGCGTTCGCTGTTTCTGGCGCTCAGCGCCAGAAAAGGCGAACACGCCAATACTTGAACACGCCAATCCTTGCGAGGGCTTAGCTGCCGTCGATAGCGACGTTGAGAGTGCTCAAGCCGACCGGTTACGCTTCAGCCATGAGCAAGCGGGGGCAGACCGACGCGATCGAGCACGGCTTCAAGGAGGGCGACAAGGTCTGGGTCGAGGACGGCGAAGGCCGCCACCACCCCGGAATCTTCGTCGGAAACAACGAAGCCTCCGGCTGGTTCGGTGGCGGCCCCAGCGCCTATGTCGCCCACCCCGAGGCGCACCAGGCCGAGGTCGTCTCGGTCTTCCGCATCACCCCGCGCGACGAGTAGGGCCACTCGCGGGACTGCACTCGCGGGACTGATATCTGAGCCGTTGGTCAGGAGGGCAGCCGAGCAGCCCGCATGTCGACCCGGGCGCCGCGGAAGGGCACGCCCTCGGCGATCAGGTGCCGTCGCTGGCGATCGCCCTTGGCCAGCGATCCGTCAGCACGGACGACGCGCCACCAGGGCAGGTCGGGGTCATCGCACTCGAACAGCACCGTTCCGGCGAATCGCGGTGCGCCCGGGGAGACATCGCCGTAGGTGCGAATGAATCCCTCCGGGATCTCGCGCACGCGGCTGAGCACCTCCAGCTCGCGAGACCCCAACCCGCCCGTCACGCCTCAGGGCCGAAGGCGTCAATGAGGCGGTTCTGGTACTCGCCGAGCTCCTCCGGGGAGATGAAGTAGGTGGGCGGTGTGAGGAACAGGCCGTCGGCGCGCTCAGCCGTGGCCTCGACGCGGGCGCGGACCTTGTCGAGGGGGCCGGCGGCACAGTAGGTGTCGACCATCTCGTCGCTGATCGCGGCCGGGACCGCAGCGATGTCGCCGCGTCGGAACGCCTCCCCGGCGGCAGCGGCGTTGTCGGCGAAGCCGTGCAGCTCCCAGAGCGGCATGTAGGTCTTCACCGTGGCGTAGAAGGAGATCGTGCGGCGGGCCATGTCGATCGCACGGGCCTCGTCGTCGTCGATCGCACAGCAGACGGTCGGCAGGTAGTCGAAGGCGCTGCGCTCGCGGCCGGAGCGGCGCAGGCCCTCCTCGAATGAGGCGACGACGACCTCCTCGATCCAGCGCAGGCTCTGAATCGGGTGGCCGATCAGGCCATCGGCTACGTCGCCCGCCATCCGGCACATCCCGCCCTGCACGCCCGCGGTGTAGATCGGCACCGACTCCCGAGGCGCCGGGTGAGGCCGGACCCAGCCCCTGATGTCGATGTCGTAGTAGGTGCCCTCGTAGCGGATCGGCTCTCCCCTGCCGGCCTGCTGCATGATCAGCCGCGTCGCCTCCACCGCCTCGCGCAGGTGCGGCGCCGGCCGGCCGTACTCGGCGTTGTGCCAGGTTTCGTTGAGGCGCTTGACGCCGGAGCCGAGGCCGAGCCGGAAGCGCCCGCCCGACATCTCGTCGACGTCGAGCGCCGAGACGGCCAGGATGAAGGGGCTGCGGGTGAAGGCCCAGGCAATCCCGGTGGCGACCCCGATCGTCTCGGTCCGCCCCGCCAGGTAGGCGGCCTGTGTGACCGAGGAGCGGAACAGCTCGGGCGCCCAGACGCACTCGACCCCGGCCGCTTCGGCGCGCTTGGCCTCCGCCTCGAGGTCGGCGACGGTCATGCCGATCGCGGCAACCGAGATGCGGTCCAGCGCGCTCAACGCGACGCCCCGGCTCTCAGGCCGCGACCGGCTCCGAGGCAGCCGCGAGGACGGCGTCGGCAACCCGCTCGCGGTGCCAGCGGGCGTCGCCGAAGGTCGCCGCGTTGGCCCTGCCGCGCTTGAGGAAGAAGTGGAGGTCGTGCTCCCAGGTGAAGCCGATCCCGCCGTGCACCTGGATCGAGGCGTCGGGGACCCGCCAGCCGGCGTCGGAGGCATACGCCTTGGCCATCGAGGCGGCGAGCGGCAGCGACTCGGGCTCGGCGTCGGCGGCCCAGGCGGCGCCGTAGACCGCGGAGCGGGAGTTCTCGGTCTCCAGCAGCATCTGCGCGCAGCGGTGGGAGACAGCCTGGTAGGCACCGATCGGCCGGCCGAACTGCTGCCGGTCCTTGGCGTACTCCACGGCCATCTCCATCGTCCGCTGGGCGATCCCGGTCGACTCGGCAGCGATCGCCACACAGGCGCGCCACAGCACCGGCAGGTAGTCCTCCTGGGCGCCGCCGAGGGTCGCGTCGGCGCCGACCCGCACCCCGTCGAAGCGGACCGAGTGGAGGCGGCGCGTCAAGTCGATCGAGCGTTCGGGCGTGACGGTCACGCCGTCGGCTCCGCGCTCGACGACGTGGCGCCTGCCGTCGGCGGTTGCGACCAGGAAGAAGCCGGCGGAGGCGGCGTCCATCACCAGCACCTTCTCGCCATCGAGGACGAAGCCGTCCCCCTCGGCCTTCGCCTCCATCTCGAAGTTGCCGAGCGTCGCCGGCGTGCCGGCATCGAACAGGGCGAGCGTGCCCCGCAGCTCGCCGCTCGCCAGCGGCCGCAGCCAGCGCTCGCGCTGCTCGTCGGTCCCGTTCGCCGCCAGCGCCAGGCCGGCGACGGTGGTCGACAGCAACGGCGACGGCGCCAGCGCGTAGCCCATCTCCTCGAAGAGGACGGCCAGCTCGACGATGCCGAGCCCCTGCCCGCCCCACTCCTCGGGCAGCGCCAGGCCGGGCCAGCCCAGCTCGGCCATCTCATCCCAGTCGGACTGCTCGAAGCCCTGCTCGCTCTCGGCCAGCTCGCGGATCCGCTCCGACCTGTAGCGAGAGGCGAGGAAGTCGTGGGCGGTCGAGCGGATCGCCTGCTGCTCGTCGTTGAGGTCGAAGTACACGGCTAGCGGAGCCTCGGCAGGCCGAGCACGCGCTCGGCGATGATGTTCTTGAGGATGTCGGTGGTGCCGCCCTCGATCGAGTTGGCGCGCGAGCGCAGGAAGCCGTACTGCCAGGCGCCGTTGGCGACGGCGTGCTCGGCGCCGCGGTCGAGCGGCGCGTAGGCGCCCTCGATGTCGAGCGCCAGCTCGGCGATGCGCTGGTTGATGTCGGCCCACTGCCACTTGCCGAGCGAGCCCTCCGGGCCGGGGATTCCCGACTGCATCGTCTTGGTCAGGCCGCGGTAGGCGTTCAGCCGCATCGTCTCGGCCTCGATGTTGAGCTGGGCGAGGCGCTGGCGCAGGATCGGATCGTCGGCGGCACTGCCGCCGTTCATCCGCGTCTCGGCCGCCAGCCCGCCCAGGCGCTTGAGGCTGTTGGCGATCTGGGAGATCGCGCCGAAGGCGAGCCCGGCGCGCTCGTTCATCAGCGTCGTGATCGCCACCGACCAGCCGTTGCCGACGCCGCCGACGACGTTGGCGTCGGGGATCCGCGCCTCCTCCATGAAGACCTCGTTGAACTCGCCCTCACCGGTGATCTGGACCAGCGGCTTGGCCTCCACGCCGGGCTGGTCCATGTCCATCAGGAAGTAGGTGAGGCCCTTGTGCTTGGGGGCGTCGGGGTCGGTGCGGGCGACGAGCATGCACCACTTCGCGTACTGGGCGAAGGTCGTCCAGACCTTCTGCCCGGTGACGACCCATTCGTCGCCGTCCTTGACCGCCTTCGTCTTCAGCGAGGCGAGGTCGGAGCCCGACTCCGGCTCGGAGAAGCCCTGGCACCAGATCTCCTCCGCCGTCAGGATCGGCTCCAGGTAGCGCCGCTTCTGCTCGTCGGTGCCGTGGGCGATGACGACCGGCCCGCCCATCGCCAGGCCGAGCACGTTGGCCGGGCTCGGCGCTTCCTGGCGCGCCGCCTCGCCGACGAAGATCGCCTGCTCGATCAGGGTCGCGCCGCGGCCGCCGTACTCCTTCGGCCAGGAGATCCCGGCCCAACCGGCCTCGTGCAGCTTCCGCTGCCACTCGCGCCGGAAGGACATGACCTCCTCGAGGCCCGCCTCCGGCTCCGGCCCCGGATGGTTCTCTTCCAACCAGGTCGCGGACCTCGTCGCGGAAGGCCTCCTCCGATGGCGAGAGCGTCAAGTCCATCTGCGGGGAGACTACCTGGCCGGCTGCGCCAGCCAGCACCTGCCGACGCCCCCGAGCCATGGATCCGCCGCATCGCGGGCGGCGCGTCCATTGCCAAAGGCCCGCAACACCGTTTCCACGCATTACGTGGAAACGGTGGGCTCAGACTCCGCCGATACTCAGATGCGCTCGATCAGGGTGCCGGTTCCCAGGCCGCCGCCGCAGCACATCGTCACCAGGCCCATCTGCTTGTCTGAGCGCTCCATCTCGTGCAGAAGCGTGGTGATCAGCCGCGCGCCGGTCGAGCCGAGCGGGTGGCCGAGGGCGAGCGCGCCTCCGTTGACGTTGACCCGGTCCATATCCGGTTCGAGCTCACGCCTCCAGGCGGCAACGACCGAGGCAAAAGCCTCGTTGATCTCAACCAGCTCGATGTCGTCCATCGTCATCCCGTTGCGCTCCAGCAGCTTGCGCGTGGCCGGAATCGGGCCGGTAAGCATCATCACCGGGTCGACCCCGACCGTGGTCTGGTCATAGATCCGCGCCCGCGGCTTCAGCCCGAGCGCGTCGGCCTTCTCGCGCGCCATCAACAGCACCGCGGCGGCGCCGTCGGAGACCTGGGAGGAGTTGCCGGCGGTGACCTTGCCGTCCTCCTTGAATGCCGGCTTCAGCTGCGAGAGCTTCTCCAGCGAGGTGTCGGGACGGATCCCCTGATCGGTGGCGTAGGTGTCGCCGTTGACGCTAAAGGGCACGATCTCGCGCTCGAACCGGCCCTCCTCGGTGGCCTTGGCGGCAAGCTGGTGGGAGCGCAGGCCGAGCTCGTCCATCTCCGAGCGGGGAATCTCCCACTTGTCGGCGATCATCTCCGCCGAGATGCCCTGCGGCACGAGGTTGTAGCGCTCCATCAGCTGCGGCGAGAAGGCCATCCCGTGCTCCTGCATGACCGAGACGCTGTCGGCAAAGGAGATGTGCCCCATGTGCTCGACGCCGCCGCCGATCATGACGTCGTGGACGCCGGAGGCGATCAGCGCCGCGGAGAAGTTGACGGCCTGCTGCGCTGAGCCGCACTGACGATCGACCGTGGTTGCCGGGGTCTCCTTCGGCAGGCCGGCCTCGAGCCAGGCGTTGCGAGCGATGTTGAGCCCCTGCTCGCCGAACTGCTGCACGCAGCCGGCGACCACGTCCTCGACTTCGGCAGCATCGATGCCGGCCCGCTCGATCACCTCGGAGTAGACCTTGGCGAGCAGATTCGAAGCGTGGACGTCTTTGTAGTAGCCCTTCTCCTCGTGACCGCGCCCGATCGGGATGCGGACCGCCTCGACGATCACCACCTCGCGACCCCCGAAACCGCCCTTGCCGTTCTCCGCCATCGAAGCCTCCGTTTGTCTGGTGCCAGTCGGGCGCGCCGCGCCGCTCTCCTATTTCACGATAGCCAACTGACTGGTTGGTCAGCCAGGGGGGCACGCGGCACGAGCCGGGAGCGGACTGATAGGAACCCGTTCTGATGAGCGCTGGAACGGGTTACGAGAATCCGGGGATCGCCGGCAGCGGCGCGATCGCCACGGGGCTGGCGGCAGTCTCTACGACAACCGCTGACACCATCCTGCTCGCCCGCAGCGAGGCATCCGCCTGGCGCGCCGAGGAGAGGGTCGTGGCGGCCTGCGCCAAGATCGACGATGCCGAGCCCTCGCGACTGCGGGTCACGACCGATCCCGCGGACCTGGCCGACTGCGACATCGTGGTCGAGTCGGTGATCGAGGAAGTCGGCCCCAAGAGCGAGGTGCTGACCGCCGTCGCCGAAGCTTGCCCCAATGCCGATCTCGCCACCACCACCTCCTCGCTTGGCGTCACCGAGATAGCCGAGGCAAGCGGGATCGCAGGCCGCCTCTTCGGACTCCACGTCTTCAACCCGGTGCCCCGCATGAAGCTGGTCGAGGTCTGCTTTGCAGACGGCGTCGGCGACGAGACGCGCGAGAAGGCCCTTGCCTGGTGCGCTGCGCTTGGCAAGACAGCCGTCGTGGTGCCCGACCAGGCTGGTTTCGTCGTCAACCGCCTCCTCTTCCCATATCTATTCGACGCGGTGCGAATGGTCGAGCGAACCGGCATGGAAGCCGGTGAGGTCGACTCCTGCATGAAGCTCGGCGCCGGGCACCCGATGGGGCCGCTCGCTCTGCTCGACTTCGTCGGGCTGGATGTCGCCGAGGCGATCGGCGACGCGCTCTTCGCCGACTCCTCCGAGCCGGCCCACAAGCCGCCCGGCCTGATGGTCGAGATGGTGGGCGAAGAGAAGCTCGGCCGCAAGTCGGGCGCCGGCTTCTACACCTACGACTAGCCAGCCGCCGCGCCAACCCGCGGTGTCACCGAGGCCTGCCGGCCAGGTCCCAGATGACGTCGGCGACGGAGATGCCCTGGCGGCGGGCGATCGCCTCGACCTCCTCCCAGGGAAGCTCGGCCTCGGGCAGCTCGTCCCAGCGAGCGAGGTCGAGAGCCTCCACGGCTCCCCTCAGAGCGGGGCCAAGATGCTCCTCCGAGCGCAGCAATGCCCTCAGAACCTCAAGCTGCTTGTCGCTCAAACGCACAACCCACATGCGGCACCTCCAGGCTTCGGCAGAAGGCGGGTTGCCCGGGGAACCTAGGCGGAGCCGCGGACGGAATCGCCCGAGGGGATTGATGTGGGTTAGACGAGCGTGTGGATAACCCACATCAAGCCCCGGCTGGACGGCTAGCCGGCCAGGCCGCTGATCCGCACCGCCTCGATCCGGTTCTCGCGCACTGCCTCGACCCGGATCGTGTAGCCGTTGGCCGTGATCGCGTCACCCCGCTTCGGCAGCCGGCCCAGCTCACCGAACACGTACCCGCCAATCGAGTTGTAGGCGTCGCGGTCGACCGGAAGGTCGATCCCCACATCGACGAGGTCGCCAAGGGAAACATGGCCCCGCACGAACCACTCGCCGTTGGCGAGCTGGCGCAGCGCGCCGGCGCGGGGATCGGTCTCATCCTCGATCTCCCCCACCACCTCCTCGAGGATGTCCTCCACGGTGACGATCCCAACCGTGCGCCCGTACTCGTCGACGACGACGGACAGCGAGGTGCGCTGGACCTGGAGGTCGTGGAGGAGGTCGTCGAGGGGTCGCGTCTCGGGGACGATCACCGCGTCGCGAATCACCGGCTCGATCCGTGCGTCGGCGCCATCGCTCATGTAGAGCCGCGCGAGGCTGTTGTTGTGGACGATCCCCTGGACCCGGTCCGGGTTCTCGTCCTCGATCACGACCAACCGGGTGTGACCGGACGTCACGCAGCGGCGCAGCGCAGTCTCCACGGTCTCGGAGGCATCCACCGTGACAACCGCCGGGATCGGGGTCATCACCTCCCGTGCCTCCTGCTCGTGCAGGTGAAAGACGCCGCCCAGCATCCCGGCCTCTCCGGGGTCCAGGGTGCCCCACAGCTTCGAGCGGTCGATGATCTGCTTCAGGTCCTCGGCGGTGTGACGCTCCTCGATGTCGGTGGGATCGACCCCGAAGAGGCGGACGATCGCGTTGGAGATCGCGCTCAATCCCACGGTCACCGGCGCGGTGGCGGCGCGGAATGCGTTGAGCGGATAGGCGACCCGGCGCGCGGTGCGCTCGGCGTTGTTGATCGCGAGCATCTTTGGCACCTGCTCGCCGATGCTGATGTGGATCGCGGTCACGAGGGCGAAGGCGATCGCGACCGAGAGCCCAATCGCGGCACCGTGGGAAAGGCCGCCAAACGCCGGTTCCAGCAGCCTGGCAAGCGACGGCTCCCCCAGGAATCCGATCCCGATCGAGGCCATGGTGATCCCCACCTGGCAGGCCGAGAGCGACTCGGCGATCTGATCGAGCTGGCCTACCACCGCCTCGGCGCCGCTCTCGCCTTCCTGGGCGAGCTGCTCGATCTTTCCCCGCCGGGTTCGAACCAGAGCGAACTCAGCCGCCACGAAAAATCCATTCACGGCGACCAGCAGCAGGAGCAGGACGAGCAGCAGAACGCTCATCGGCTATGTGACCCGGTACTTCGCGGGAGGTCGTCCTCGGCCATTCGGCCTAGGGAATATAGCCTTCTGGACCTCGGTTATCCCGAGAGTGCCATATTGGACGCCGCATGCGCATCGCAAGCCTCGTGCCGTCCGCCACCGAGATGCTGTTCGCGCTCGGGCTGGACGACTGCGTGGTCGGAGTAACGCATGAGTGCGACTATCCGCCGGTGTCGCGGTCTCGTCCCCATCTGACCCGCACAGTGTTACCACCCGGGCTCAGCGCCGCCGAGATCGACAGCAGGGTGAAGGCAACGATCAGCGAGGGCCGGGCCCTGTACACGCTCGACCGGGAGCGGCTCGCCGAGCTCCAGCCCGACCTCATTGTCACCCAGGCCGTGTGCGATGTCTGTGCGGTCTCCTACGAGGAGGTGCTCGACATCGCGGCGCAGCTGCCGAGCAGGCCCCGTGTGCTCCTGCAGGATCCCAGCACGCTCGCCGAGATGCTGGAGGAGCTGATCCGACTCGGCGAGGCCACCGGGGTCGCAGCGCAGGCCCATGAGCTGCGGGGTGAACTCGAGGGCCGGCTTGCAGCGATTCGGGCTGCGGTCTCAGGGACCGGCGTTCCCCGCGTGGTCGCGCTGGAGTGGCTAGACCCGCCCTTCGTCGGCGGCCACTGGATCCCGGAGATGATCTCGATTGCGGGCGGCGAGGATGTCGCGGGGCCGCCCGGCCTCGACTCGCCAGAGGTCCACTGGGGTGAGCTCTCGGGCCTCAATCCCGATGTGGTCATCGCAATGCCGTGTGGCTGGTACGCCGAGGAATCGCGCGCTGAGGTGATGACGCACTGGAATCAGATCGAGACGCTCAGCGCGAGCCGGGTCTTCGCAGTCGACGCCGCATCGACGTTTTCGCGCCCCGGGCCGCGGCTGGTGGATGGCGTCGAGCTGCTCGGCCACCTGCTGCATCCCGACCGGGTCGATCCACCCGGCAACATCGGCTTCGCCGAAGTCCGGGCCCCCGTCACCCCTCCCGACAAGGCTCCCTGATCCATCTCCTCTCCGCCGACGGGCCGACTTCGTCGAATATGTGGACGCTTGAGGCCCCTCGACACGCGTATGTGGACGTTTGAGGCCCCTCGACACGCGTATGTGGACGTTTGAGGCCCGTCGGCACGCGTCCTCTGGCCGGCCGGCGTGCGGTCAGGCGACGCTGAGGGCGCCGGCGATCGAGACGACTCCAACGAGCGTCATCGCAACCAGCTCAACGGGCAGCCGCTTCGATCCGAGCAGCCCCCGTTCGCCGGCGACGATTATGACTGCGCAGAGCAGCCCACCCGCCAGCCCGCCGAGGTGCCCACCGATGCTGATGCCGCGAATGCCGAACGTAAGCGCCAGGTTGATCAGGAGCAGGAACCCGAGCTCGGAAGCGACTGTGTTGAGCCCGCGCCCGCGAGCGATCACGAAGGTTGCGCCGAAGAGACCGAAGATCGCGCCCGACGCGCCGACCGTCACCTGCAGCGGGTCGGTGAGCGCCAGCGCTCCGAAGGCACCGGCGAAGAGCGAGGCGAAGTAGAGGGCCACGAAGCGCGGAGTGCCAATCGCCGGCTCCAGCAGGCGGCCGAGGATGAAGAGCGCAAACATGTTGAAGCCGATGTGAAACAGGCCCGCATGCAGGAAACCGCCGGTGAGGATGCGGTACCACTCGCCGTCCGCGATTGAGATGCCGCGCAGGCCGAAGTCGGTGATGATCGAACTGCCTGTGCCGCTGAGGCCGCCCGTGCCGCCCGCGATCTCGGCGAGGAAGGCGGCGGCGTTGAGCGCGATCAGGACGAAGGTCGCGGGGGCGTCGTAGCGGCCCGGGCCGAGCGCGCCGCGGGTCACCCGGGTGCGCTGCCTGGCGCACTCCGGGCAGCGCATGCCGACGGGGGTGGGAGTCATGCAGTCGGGGCAGATCGGCCGGCCGCACGACGAGCAGGAGACTCCAGTCTCGCGGTTCGGATGCCGGTAGCAGGTCTGGGTCATGTCGGACCGGGGAGCCTACAATCGGCTCGACCAGAACCGCGCGACGGGAGGAGAGGGATGGAAGGAGCAACCCCGGCAAGGCTCTACGCGACCCTCGTTGGGGGTGTCCTTGTGATCGCCGGAATCGCCGGCTTCTTCTACACATCGTCGTTCGGCAGCCCCGGCCACGTCGATGACCTGTTCGGAATCTTCGCCGTGAACGGATGGCACAACATCGTCCACATCCTCACCGGGGCGACCGGCCTGCTGGTGGCCGGCTACGCGGCTCGCCAGTACGCCCTGTGGCTGGGCATCGCGTTCATCGCAATCGCGCTCTGGGGGTTCATCCTCGGCGGCGGCCAGTCGATCCTTGGCCTCATCCCGGTCAGCACGGGGGACAACCTCCTCCACCTGGCCCTCGGCCTGCTCGGCACCGGCGCAGCCATGGCCACGCCGATCGACGGCGCCCGCGAGCCCGCGCCCGCCTAGCGTCCGCCCCAACCACTCGTCACGTTCGAATTCGGCGTTCTGCGGCCGAATTCGACTCCTATGGCCGAATGCGACCGGCGATCGAGCGCAGGCCGCTGGCGCGCCGGCGGCCACGCCTTCGCACCTCGAGCAGGACGAGGGCTCCGGTGGCAATGCCGCCGGCACCCACCGCCACCACCGGGCGCACCCAGTTGCGGGGGTCGCGAAGTGCACGCAACTCGCTCTCGGAGAGTTCCTCGGCCCAATCCGAAAGCTCCTCCGCGGCGGCCTGGGTCACCGCTGCGAGCGTGTCCTCGACACGCCCCGAGAAACGCTCGGGTGGCTCGATTGGCCGCAGCGCGTCGGCGAGCAGCAACTCGACGTCCCAGCTGCTGCCGGTCAAGCGTTCGCTCATGTCACTCATCGCTCATCTCCTCCTGCAGCTGCCTGATCGCGCGATGGATCAAGACCTTGGTGGCCCCGTCGCTTCGACCCAGCGAACGGGCGATCTCGCGGTTGTCCATCCCCAGCGCAAAGCGCATGATCAGAGCATCGCGCCGGTCGCCCGGCAGATGCTCCAGGTTCTCCATCACCTGCCGCAGCTCCTCGCGACCCTCGGCGATCGCCTCCGTGCCGTGGCGAGCCACGATCGGGTCGGCGCTGTCCAGTGGGGTCTGCGGCCGGCGCGAGCGGTCCCGGTGGTAGTTGAGGGCGAGGTTGTGGGCGATCCGGATCAGCCACGGGCGCAGCGGCCGGCCGTCGGACTCGCGCCGCGCCCTGTCGAAGTGGCGGTAGGCCTGAAGGAAGGCCTGCTCGGTCAGGTCTTCGGCATCGTGGCGATTGCCGATCCTGTAGTAGGCATATGAATAGACGTCCCGCAGGTGGGCCCGATACAGGTCCTCGAAGGCCCGGTCGAGCTCTGCCTTGGCGGCCGGGTCGAGGCCCGACGGCTCGACGTTCTCCAGATCGCCGCTCACCCGCCAAGCCTAGAGGCCTGATCTGGGTTAGGCGTGTGCGCGGGGGCGTCGCAGGCCAAGCTGGGCGCCGCACGCGGGCGAAGCGGGTGGTTGAAACTACCCGCGAGACCGCGGGTGGCGATCCAGTGCCGGCATGCGACGCCATCCGCGTGCGTGGATAACCCACGTCAGGCCTCCGCATGGTCGACTCCGGATCGCCTCATGCGGCTGCCCTCCTCGACCGCTCGACCCGGTGCAGCTGTGCGACCCATGCATCGGCGTCGATCTCACCTCTGATCAGGGCGGCCAGCCCCCCCAGGGCCTCGGCAGACCTGCCGGAGGCAAGAATGGCGGTGGCCAGCAGCGGCACCGCATCCAGCCCCTCCGAGGCCTGACCGATCAGAGCCGGGATCTCCCTCGCCGGCGTCCCATGGCCGAGCAGCTCCCCGGCGCGGCGGTTGCGGCCCGCAGGCGCCAGCAGCGTCGCGGTCAGATCGCCGACGCCTGCCAGCCCCGAGAAGGTCTCCAGCTCGGCTCCGCGCGACATCGCGTAATCGATGCACTCACGCCAAACCTGAGCCGCGGCAATTCCCGCCGCATTGAGACCGTGCGGCAGGGTGGCCGCGGCGGCAAGCGCGGCGGCGTTCTTGGCGGCCCCCGCCATCTCGACGCCGGTCACGTCCCGGGAGCGCTCGCAGACGAGGCCGGCTCCGTCGAAGACCTCGCCGAGCTGGTTGCGCAGGTCCGGATCGGCGGAGCCGAGAACGAGAGCGGCAGACCCGGAGACCGCCTCGCGTGCGTGGGCGGGTCCCCCGAGTGAGGCAAGGGCACGAGCCCGGACCCTTTCGCCGACGTATTCGGATGGAAGCTGACCGCGCGGGCCGATCAGTCCCTTGGTCAGCAGCAGCACCGAGGAACGGTCGCTGACTCGATCTGCAATCGCACCAACCGCCTGCGGCAGGGAACTAGAGGGGATTGCGAGGCAGACGAGATCGAGCCCGGCGAGCTCGATGTCGGATGCAAGGCCCACCTGAAGCGAGTCGGGCAGCTCGACTCCCTCGAGGTAGCGCCGGTTCTCCCGCGCCTCCACCATCTCGCTCGCCTGCTCAGCGGTGCGGGCGCCGAGCTGCACATCGAGCCCACCCCGTGCGAGCAGCACGGCAACGGCGGTTCCCCAGCTGCCCGCGCCGATCACCGCGGCACGCCGCATCGGCGGCAGGCCGCCCATCTCTTCCCACTGGAGCAGGATGTTCGGCCAGATCCTCGCCGTCACCGCCTCCGCGAGCGGCGGTGAGGGATGAGCAGCACGCGGGAAGGTCATCGCCCGGCCGAGTCGCACCCTCACCCGGCGCGGCCGGATCCGCCAGCCGCGGCGCACGTGCTCGGTTCCGAACACGGCAGCGGGAAGGACGGGAACGCCGCTTTGCAGGGCGAGCCGCCCGACCCCCCGCTTCGGCGCGGCCAGCGCGCCGCTGCGAATGCGGGTTCCCTCGGGGAAGATGCAAACCGTGCCGCCACGCCGGACCACCTGGCGAGCGGTCTCCATCGAGATCTCATCCGACTCACCTCGCCGAATCGGAAAGGCGCCGAGCCGCGACAGCAGCCAGCCCCGCCAACGAGGCTCGAACAGCTCGACCTTGGCGACGTAGTTCACCGGCCGGCGCCAGGGAAGAGCCCCGCCGATCACAAACGGGTCGAGGAAGCTGCGGTGGTTGGCTGCCACGATCAGACCGCCCCTGACGCGGCCGTGGTCACGCCCGTGGCGGGCGTACCGGAAGTACGCGAGAAAGAACGGCGTCATGAGGACCCGCGCGAGCAGGTACATGGGCCAGTTAACCCCGTGGCGGCGCGTGTACCGGTGGTAGCGACTGAGGCGCTCTTCGGTCACGCAGAGCGCTACACATGCGAGGGACCAGAGTTACCGAGAACCCTGCCTACCAGGCTTCCTCGACGAACTACCAGGCTTCGTCGACGAGCTTCTCGAGGTCCTCGCGAGTCGGTGGCTCGGGCGTGAATGCCAGCTCCGGCCGAATGAGCATCGAGTCCAGCGCCTGGTCGAGCTTCGAGCGTTCCGCCCCCAGTTCGCCCAGGCCAGCCGGGTCACCGCCCAACTCGCGAATCCGGGCTTCGATGCCGGCGGGGACCGCCGCGATCGCCTCCGCGAAGGGGGAGAGGCCGTCGGGGACGCGGGGGACCATGAAGGACAGCGCGCGGGGCAGGATCGCCGCGTTGGTCTCGGCGTGGGGGCTGCCGCATATCCGCACCAGTGTCTGGCAGATCACGTGGTGCATCCCAAAGGCGGCGGAGTCGATCGCGTATGCGCAGAGCAGCGCCCCCTGGGCCAGGGCGGCGACGTCGCGCCTGGCGCGCTCTTCGTCAAGCGCACTCGCGATCAGCTCGGCGCCGCGCAGCGCGGTCATCTGCGAGACCGGGTTGGCGAACGGTGTGTAGAGGGAGTCGGCGCCATGGGCGAGGCTGTTCATAGCGCTGGCCCGCAGCACCCGCTCGGCCTGAGTGGTCATCGCCTGCGGGTCGGCGATCGCCAGCTGTGGACGAATCAGCGAGCGAACCCGGCTCTCGGCACCCGCGGGAAGGCGGTGGATCCCGGTCATCTCGGCTCCCGACAGGGTCGTCGGGATTGCCGCGACCCGGGCACCCGTGACCGAGGCGATTGCCTTCGCCGTGTCGATCGTGCGGCCGCCGCCGAGCGCGACCAGGCACTCCGAGCGAACCCGGTCGAGCAGGCTGGCGGCCGCCTCGGGAACCTGCTGCGCCGGAACCGCGTGCACGGCAGCGGCCGCCGCCTCGAGCTCCGGCGCGCCGAGCAGCGCCCGGGGTGTGCTCAGCAGCTCGAATGGCTCAAACCCATGCTCGCGCAGCAGCTGCGGGGCTCCCTCGATGCCGCCTTGCCGAAACACGACCACGCGGCCCGCGTCCCTCCAGACGAAGTTGCCGTTCACCCGCCGGGCCCGCTCACTCGCCGGTCCCGCTTACCCGGCCGCCGCCGTACGCGGATTGAGCACCGGGCGGAGCCCCGTCTCGACCTCGGCGCGCAGGTGCTCGTAGTCGGGCGGCAACGAAAGCCTCTCCCCGAGGTGCTCCAGCGGCTCGTCC
Organism: uncultured Solirubrobacterales bacterium; assembly: GCA_963707965.1. Lineage (GTDB taxonomy): Bacteria > Actinomycetota > Thermoleophilia > Solirubrobacterales > 70-9 > VRUE01. Next base: position 265,638 of record CAVPRR010000004.1, on the reverse strand, counting down.
ACGGTGAAGCCGGGACCGAGTGTGGCGATCTCGAACAGAACGCCACTCGGCTCCCGAAGGTAGATGGAGCGGAAGTAGAAACGGTCGATGACCGGTGTGGGTTGCGCGCCAGCCGAAATCGCCCTGTCCCTCCACTTCTCGTGCTCGTCCATCGTCGACGCCCAGGCGACATGGTGGACGCTTCCAGCGCCCTGTGAAGACCGCTCCGGTGGCGGTTCGTCGTAGACGTAGAGGCCGCCGCGCTCCTCGCCGCGCGCCTCCCAACCTTCACCGGTCGGCTCGAACTCGAGCGCCTCCAGCAGGCCACGACTCGCCTCAGGCACACCGCTGTAGGCGCGCACCGCATGGAAGCCCTGCAGGGCCAGCTCCGCCGGAACCTCGGGATGGTCGGCGATCAGCGGCTCGTCGTCCACGCCGGCAACCAGGAGCTCGTGATCGAGGCCCTCGGGATCGGAGAACCGCAGGCCCTCCCCCAGTCGCTCCGACCGGACTCCGTTCGCGGCGAGGCGCCCCTCCCAGAAGTCGAGCGACCCCGGGGAACCGACCCGCCAGACGATCCTGTGGACATCGCCCGCCCCGGCCCGGCCCGGCGGCACCCCCGGGAACTCGAAGAATGTGAGGTCGGAGCCGGCGCTGCCCCTCTCGTCGGCGAAGAAGAGGTGATAGACGGACGGGTTGTCCTGGTTGACGGTCTTCTTGACCAGCCGCAGCCCGAGCACTCCCGCGTAGAAGTCGACGTTCCTCTGAGCGTCGGCGGTGATCGCCGTGATGTGGTGGATTCCCTCGAGCCTCATTGGTCCACGTATACCATCCTCCCGATGAGCGCTGAGCGAAAGCGCGTCCATCCCTGGTTCCTCACGCGGCGAGCCGAACGCGAGAACCAGACATGAGCCGCGGGCGCCGGCGCACCGTGAAGGCGCTGGTCGTGCTGGGCTCGGTGCTCGCCTTCCTCAGCGTGTTCGGGATATGGGTCGAGCGCCAGGCGCTGAACACCGACGACTGGGTCGACACAAGCGACAAGCTGATCCAGAACCCGACGATTCGCTCCGCGGTCGGCGAATACCTGGTTGACCAGCTCTACGCGAACGTCGATGTCGAAAAGGAACTGGAAGACATCCTGCCCGGCGAAACCAAGCAGCTTGCGGGCCCCGTGTCCGGCGGCCTGAGGCAGGTGGCTGGCGACGGCGCCGATCAGATCCTCAAGACCTCGACCGCTCAGAGCCTCTGGCGGGACGCCAACCGGGCCGCGCACGAACAGCTGCTGGCGGTGCTGGAAGACAAGGGTGAAGCGGTCTCGACAGAAGGCGGCACCGTGGCCCTGAACCTCGGCAGCCTGGTCACCAACCTCGCCGACCAGGTCGGGATCGGGGCCAACCTGGCCGAAAAGCTCCCCCCCGACGCCGGCCAAGTGACGATTCTGCGCTCCGACCAGCTGAAGACGGCCCAGAACATCGCGGTGGGGATCAAGGGCCTCGCCCTGATTCTCTCCCTGCTCACCTTCCTGGCCTTCGGCCTTGCGATCTACCTCTCGCGCGAGGGACGCTGGGTAACGGTGCTCTTCTGCGGGGTCGGACTGATCGCCGCCGGCTTCGCCGTGATCGTTGCCCGGGAGGTTGTCGGAGGGATCGTGGTCAACCAGCTTGTCGTCGACGAAGGTGTCAAGCCAGCTGTCGAAGCCACATGGTCGATCGCGACCTCCCTGATGACCAGCATCGCGACCACCGTGATCGTCATCGGGGTCCTCTTCGGCATCGCCGGCTGGATCGCCTCGCCGACCGGATCCGCGCAGGCCAGCCGCCACACCCTGGCGCCGGTCCTACGCGAATATGCGGCCTACGTCTACGCGGGCCTGGCGATCGTCGTCTGCATCTACTTCCTCTCGGCACCGACCCAGAACCTGCGCTCATTCCTGACCACGCTGGCGATCGCCGGCCTGGCCGCCTTCGGCATCCGCGAGCTGCGCAGGCAGACGGCCGAGGAATTCCCCGACGCCCAACTCAGCGGCTCGTTCGGCCGCACCAGGGAGCGATTCGCCACCGCTGTGAAGAGCGCCAACCTCGGCGAGCGGGCTGCGAAGCTGCGCCTGCCGGAGATGCGCAAGGGCGGCGAGGAGAAGCCCGGGGCTGCGCCGCCGCCCGCCGCAGCGCCAGCCACCGACCAGGACGCGCGCCTCACCCACCTCGAGCGCCTCGGCGAGCTGCACGGCAAGGGCGTCCTCACGGACGAGGAGTTCGCCGCGGAGAAGGCGCGGGTGCTGGTCGGCGACAAGGACGCCTCCTAGCGAAAGAAGAGCCCACCTCCGGAATCGAACCGGAAACCTCTTGATTACAAATCAAGTGCTCTGCCAATTGAGCTAGGCGGGCGGTGAGTCGAATATAGACGTCATGGGCGAGAACACGGAGGGTGTCGGCGCGATGTTTCGCTTTCTGCGACCCGATGAGGGGTCCGTGTTGAGCAAGATGATCCGCATCGCCTACGGGGACACGTATGACGTGCGCTGGGTGTACGACCCGACCGAGGTCTCGAGTCGGCTCGCGGCGGGGACCTATGTCTCCTGCATCGCCGAATCGCCGGAGGGCGAGCTGCTCTGCCATGAGGGTATGAGTCTGGCGGCGGCCGGCGACGCCGTCGGGCACTCGGGGCAGGCGGTGACGATGCCCGCTGCCCGGGGGCAGCACCTCTTCACCCGTACCAAGCGCCACCTGATGGACTGGGCCCGCGAACGGGGACTGGCGGGGATGTACAGCGAGGCCACAGCCGCCCACCCCTACAGCCAGCGCGCCAACCTCGAGTTGGGAGCGCATGAGACCGGATTCCTGCTCGGCTGGATACCGGCGTCGGTCTCAAACGACGCCGCGGCCGGCCAGCGCCCCAGCCGCAAGTCGGCGGCGCTCTTCTACGCCAGGCTGAACGATGGACACGAGCGCGAGGTCTACGCGCCGGAGCGCCACCGGGAGATCGTCCGCCAGACACTGGAGCTGTGCGAGCTCCGCGGCACGCTCGCGGACGCGCCGGCCGGAACGACCCTGCCAGGGCGAACCGAGTTGCACGTCGAGGTCGACGCCGACCACAACCTCGCGCTGATCACGGTCCAGGTACCGGGCGCCGACCTGGAGACCGAGGTCGCCGCGGAGCGCCACCACCTGTTCCACCGCCGGGGCCTCGACGCCATCTATCTCGACCTGCCGCTGGAGAACCCGGGCACAGCGCTCGCCGCCGACCATCTGGAGCGCCTTGGCGTCTCCTACGCCGGTGTCTTCCCCAACAACCGCACCAGTGGCGACGTGCTCCGGATGCAGTCCCTACACCGCGTCCGAGTCAGCGCGGGCGACATCGCGGTCGCCTCGGACCACGGCCGCGAACTGCTCGACTACGTGCTCGCCGATCTTCCCTGACGCCGGCCCGCTACGGTGCGCAGATGGCAGCGAGCGGACAGTCGCCGGGGGCGACGGGGAAGGGCGGGCCGATCGCGGTCTACGGGGCGACCGGCTTCACCGGCGGGCTGATCGCCCGCGAGCTGCGCGAGCGGGGCGCCGACCTCCTGATCGCGGGTCGCAGCCGCGAAAAGCTCGAGGCTCTCTCGGAGCAGCTCGGGGGCGTGCCGATCGCGGCGGTGGCGCTCGATGACCCGAGCGGGCTTCGGGAGATGCTCGAGCCCTGTTCGGTGGTTGCCGCCTGCGCCGGGCCGTTCATCCTGTACGGGGAGCCGGTGGTTGCAGCTGCCGTGGAGACGGGGACTCATTACCTGGACACGACCGGAGAGCAGCGGTTCATGCAGATGGTCTTCGACCGCTACGGGGAGCGAGCGGCGAGCGCAGGGGCTGCGCTCGTCTCCGGGATGGGGTTCGACTACGCGCCCGGCGATCTGATCGCGGCGCTCACCGCCGAGGGGATGGGGCCGCTGGAGGAGATCGTCGTCGCCTACTGCGTGCATGGCTTCGCGCCGACGCACGGCACCGCCCTCTCGGCGCTGGAGATCATGCGGGGCGGCGACGTGGTCTGGTCCGCGGGCGGCTGGCGACCCGCTCCGCGCAGCGCCGACGGTGGCAGATGGCGCTTTCCAGAGCCGATCGGCGAGCAGCGCATGCTGCGCTACCCCGCCGGCGAGCAGATTACGGTGCCGCGGCATGTCGAAACCGCTCGCGTCCGCACCCTGCTCAACGGAATGGTGGTGCCGCCGCGGCTGATGCCGCTGGCCGTCGCCTCATCCCCACTGCTGGGACTGGCGATGCGCACACCGCTGCGCCGGGCGACCGGGGCGCTGATCCGGCGCCTGCCGGCCGCGCCCAGCGAGCAGCAGCGCGCGGCATCGCGGTTCACCATCAGCTGCGAGGCTCGGGGCGGCTCGGGTGCGCGCCGAGGCACGGTCCGCGGCAGCGACGTCTACGGGCTGACGGCGGCAAGCGTCGCCCATGGCGCGCTGCTCTGCGCCGATCCGTCATATGACCGCAGCGGCGCCCTGGCGCCGGCGCAGGCCTTCGACGCCGCCTCATTCCTTGCAGCGCTGGCCGGCTTCGGAGTCTCCACCGAGGTCGAACTGCCACCGGTCTCCGCCACGAGCTGACCCGCTCGAGGGCCGGTGTGGGCTGTCGTCCCCGAGCCCGACCCACGTAAGAGCCTGCATCAAGACCCCGCGTGTGCGACTGGCGAGCGCCGGACCGAGCGGGGCAAGGACGCAGGAGGCCGGCCAATGCTGGGTGCATTGCCGGCCTCCGAGGACGGCGCACCGCGAAGCGTCCGCCGCCGCCAGGCGTGCATGGGGGGTTTGAGACAGGCTCTAAAAAGCCTACGCCGGCACCTCCCGCGAGTCGAGGTGCGCCGTGACCTTGCGCTTGACGCGCTGGAGGGCGTTGTCAACGGTCTTCGTGTCGCACTCGAGACACTCGGCCGTCGCCTCGTAGGAGTGACCGTCCAGGTAGAGGGAGAGGACCCGGCTCTCGAGGTCCGAGAGGACCCCCGAGCTGCCCGACAGGCACGAGACGAGGCTCTTCAGCTCTTCCGATGCGATCACCTGGTTGACGGGGTCGAAAACTCCTGGCCCCGGCAGGATCTCATCGAGAGTCGTATCCGAGTCGCCCGCAGCAGCGGGCGTCTGGCTGAACGAGACGTACTGGTTGAGCGGGGTGTGCTTGTTGCGGCTCGCGGTCTTCACCGCCGTGATGATCTGTCGGGTGACGCAGAGCTCTGCGAAGCTCCGGAAACTCGACTCTCGATCGGTCCGGTAATCGCGAACCGCCTTGTAGAGGCCAAGCAGGCCTTCCTGGATCAGGTCGTCGCTCTCCCCGCCAAGCAGGAAGTAGGACGACGCCTTGAGCCTGACGAAGCCGCGGTAGCGGCGGATGATCGAGTCGTAGGCGTCGGTGTGCCCCTCCTTGGCGAGAGCGACCAGATAGTGGTCATCAAGCTCAGGTTGAGAGTTAAGCTCCGCTGGACGGGCAGAACCGCCGCGGCGTCCGTTGAGGAGCCGAGTTTCCTGCGTAGGCGTCGATAGTGCCACAGATCCTTCTCCTTGAGAACGAAGGGTCGTGGCGCCGGTACCTCCCCTGAGGCGCCCTTGACTGGGATTCCTCAGACTCAAGCTGAGGTTCACCCTTGTGTGGCCGGGAAGTCTTACCGCCCTGCAGTGTTCTGTCAACCCCGAACTGATGTTCGTGCAACCGCCGCTGCAATTGCTATGCGGCCCCCCGCTGCCGAATCGCCTCGAAAAGGAGGGCGGCTGCGGCTGCCGAGACGTTCAGCGATCCGACTCTGCCATGCGGTGGAAGCGCGATCAGAGCGTCGCAGGCGGCCGCGACGCGGGGGCGAATCCCCCTGCTCTCGCCGCCCAGGACGAGCACCGTCGAGGAGCTCAGATCGACGTCCCAGGGCGCCTGCGCAGCGGCAGCGTCCGCACCCCAGATCCAGAAGCCCGCATCCCGCGCCTCACCGAGCCAGTCGGCCAGATTGCGGACGCGGGCGACGTCGAGGTGCTCGACCGCTCCGGCCGAGGTCTTGCAGGCGACCGCTGTCACCTCCGCCGAGCGGCGCTCCGGGATGACGACCCCCGCCGCACCGGCGAACTCGGCCGAGCGGCAGACCGCGCCCAGGTTGCGCGGGTCCTGGACCTGGTCGAGCGCCACGAGCAGCGACCCCTCTCGCTTGAGCAGGACGCGTGGATCGGCGTATGGGTAGGGGTCGACCTCGGCCACCACACCCTGATGGTCGGGGGACCCGCATCGCTGCTGGAGCTCGTCCGAGGAGCTTGCCGGGGACCTCCAGACGCAGCGGACCGTCCGCCTTCCCCGTTCCGCCTCCGCAACCGGCCGCTTGCCGTAGATCAAGCTCACGGGTGACGGTGCGCTCTGGTCACGTGCGTCCCCGGGGCACGAGCCTGGCGCCATCGGCCGCATCCCGCACCTCCCAGCCGAGCGCCGCCAGGCGGTCGCGGATCTGATCGGCGCGAGCGAAGTCCCTGGCGGCGCGCGCCTCCTGCCGGTCTGCCAGCAGCGCCTCCGCCTCGGCACCGGCTCCCTGCTCGGCCTCCGCCAGCGACTCCAATCCGACCAGAACCAGCATCCCCTGCAGAGCGCCAGGCGCCCCGGGAAGCTCGCGTCGATTCGCCTCGGCCACGAGCTCGAAGGCCTCCCCCATCGCTCGCGGAGTGTTGAAGTCGTCGGCGAGGGCATCGCGGAAGGCGGCGGCCCGCGCCGCGACGAAGGAATCGACCTCGCCGCCCGCATCGCCCGCCGGCCCCGCGGTCGCACCGGCCGGCTGCTCGCGGAAGAAGTTCCGCAGGCGCTCCACCCGCGCCGCCGCCTGCTCCATCTGCCCGGGGCCGAATGCGAGCGGCTGACGGTAGTGGCCCGAGACCAGGTAGTCGACGACCGCCTCGCGGCCGTAGCGATCGAGCGCCTCCGAGAGCTGGAAGATGTTCCCCTCCGACTTCGACATCTTCTCGGCGTCGATCTCGATCATTCCGTTGTGCATCCAGGCCCGAGCGAAGGGGCGTCCCGCCCCCTCGGACTGGGCTATCTCGTTCTCATGGTGGGGGAAGACGAGGTCCGAGCCGCCGCCGTGGATCGCGAACGACGCCCCCAGCTCGGCCTCCGCCATGGCCGAGCACTCGATGTGCCAGCCGGGGCGCCCCGGTCCCCACGGGGAGTCCCAGGAGGTGTCCTCCCCGTCCTTGTGGGCCTTCCAAAGCGCGAAGTCGAGCGGGTCCTCCTTCAGCGAGGCCGACCCGGCCTCCTCGCCCTGGTCCATGTCCTCCGTTCGCCGGTTGGAGAGCTTCCCGTAGCCGTCGAAGCTCCGGACGCGGAAGTAGACGTCCCCCCCGGACTCATACGCATGCCCGGACCCGACCAGATCGGAGATCAGCGCCACGATGCGCTCGATCGTCTCGCTGGCGAGGGGCTCGGCGTCGGGCCGCCCAAGCCCCAGCCGATCCGTGTCCTCCAGATAGTCGCCTGTCATACGCCCTGCGAACTCCGCCGAGGGCTCTCCGGCCTCACGCGCCGCGTCGTAGATCTTGTCGTTGATGTCGGTGACGTTGACGACCAGCCTTGCCCGGTAGCCCTCGGAGCGCAGGAAACGTGCGAACAGGGAGAAGATCACAAAGGGCCGGGCGTTCCCGACGTGGATGCGGCTGTAGACCGTCGGCCCGCATGCGTATATCCCAACCTCCTCATCGGTGGCAAGGGTGCGCAGCTCTCCGCTCAGCGTGTCGCGTATCCGGACCTCCCGCATAGGTCGAGATGGTATGCGGCTGCCGGCGGCATCGGGGCGAGGGTGCGGGCGCGAGCAGCGTCGCGAGTACTGGCCACCGCCGTGTGGCCGCGAAGCTCTGACTCAGGACGACGCTAGAACGTGCGGTAGCCGGCGCCCGAGGCCACGGCTTCTTTGCGCACCCAGGATGGTGCGGTCTCGTCGGCGGCGGCAAGGACCTCACGCCGCGCCCGCCGGGCGCTCGCCGTGATCTCGTCCTCGGCCACCTGCCGCGCCCTCTCTTCGCGCTGCTCGCCCTGCATGCGGATCCGCTCGGACTCGGCCTTGAGCTGCTCCTCGGCGCGCGCCCGTGCCTGCTCTGCCGCTTCCCCCTCCACCTTCTCGACCAGCTTGCGGACCCGCTCCTCCGCCTCGCGCCGGACGCTTTCGGTGCCCTGCATGACGCGCTCCTCGATCTCGGCCTCGAGCCGGACCGCAACCTGGTGCGCCTCATCCGCCGCAGCCTCTGCGTCAGCGGCCCGCTGCTCGGCCGCCGCGACCCGCCGGTCAGCCTCCTGCTGCATCTCCTCGATCCTCTCCCGCGCCTCCTGTCCCACTTCCTCCCCGGCACGCCTGGCGGCATCGGCGACCGCTTTCTCGGAGTCGGCCCTTGCGGCGTTCATCTCCCTGGCGAGATCCTCGCGGTCCGCCTGGGTGCGCTGCTGCAGTTGCTCGAATGCGCTCTCGGCCCGGTCTCGGGCCTCCTCGGCATGAGCGATGCGCGCCTCGGCCTCACGCCGGCTTCTGCGCTCTGCCGCGATCCGCTCCCGGCCCTCCTCGCCCAGCCTGCGAACGGCCGACATCGCCCGCTCCTTCAGCTCGGCGCGAAGCTCCTCCGCCCCTGCGTCTGCCCGGGCAACCCTCTCCTCAGCCAGCGCGTCCGCCTCGGCGACCCTCTGCTCGGCCCTGGCCACCCGCTCCTCGGACACGCGCACCCACTCCAGCGCCTGCTTGGCGACGCCGTGTATCTCGTCGGTCGCCTCCCTGACCGCTGTCAACCGTACCGCAGGCTCACGCATGTCAGCCGCAACCTACTACGGGCCTCGGAGGCCTGCCATCCGGGTCCCGAGCGAAACGCCCGCAAATTGCGCGGGGCATGAACCTGGAGCGTGCCGCGGGTCCCCGCGCACGCTGAAAACCAGCTCCTACGCCGGCCTCTGAGCCTCGCGCTGGTGCAGCTCGCGCTTGAGGATCTTGCCCGTCGCGTTGCGCGGCAGCTCATCCATGAACTCAACTTCGCGCGGCGTCTTGTAGGAGGCGAGGCTTGCCTTGACGTGCGCCTTCAGGTCATCCTCGGAGATGTCCGCCTCGGCGGTGGCCACGACGAAGGCCTTCAGCCGCTGGCCGAACTCGCCGTCCTCAACACCGATCACCGCCACGTCGACAACCGCCTCGTGATCGGCGAGCAGGTCCTCGACCTCTCGAGGGAACACGTTCTCCCCACCGGAAACGATCATCTCGTCGTCGCGACCGTCGACGAACAGGCGCCCCGCCGAGTCGAGGTGGCCAACGTCGCCGCTGGAGAGCAGGCCGTCGATGACCTCTTTGCCACCGCCGCCGGTGTAGCCCTCGAAGGACATCTCGTTGCCGACGAAGATCCGACCGGTCTCTCCCCGCGGCACCTCCCTCCCATCCTCGTCGTAGATCCGAACCTGGGTGCCACGCGGCGGGCGGCCGGCGGTTCCGGGCGCCGCGCGCAGGTCCTCCGGCGTGGCGACGGTCGCATATGCGACCTCGGTGGAGCCGTAGAGGTTGTAGACGGTGTCGCCGAAACGGTCCATCCACTCGATCGCCATGTCGCCCGGCAGCGCCGATCCCGAGAGCGAGACGATCCGCAGCGAGGGGAGGCGCAGGGAATCCAGCGTCTCCTCGGGGAGCCGCAGCATGCGCTGCACCATGACGGGGACCGCGGCAAGCACCTGGGCCCCGTGCTCCTCGACGGCCCGCAGTGCCTGCTCGGGATCGAAGCGACGGTGGAGCAGCATCGTCGAGGCGGTCGGCAGGCTGATGACGAAATGCAGAAAGCCCCACGAGTGAAAGAGGGGCGCCGCGATCATCATCGTCTCGCGGCTGCGGAAGGGAATCTTGTCGACCAGGGCCGCCATCGCCAGCAGCCCGTCGGGGCTGGAGCGCTGCGCCCCCTTCGGGGTGCCCGTCGTCCCGGAGGTGAGGATCACGAAGCGCGGTTTGTCGGGGGGCGGCTTCAGGTTGGAGTCCTCCCCCGCGGCAATCAGCGAATCGACGGTCGGCGCGTCTGATGGCCCGTCGGTCCATCCGACCACGCGCTCGAGGCCCTCGTCGACCCCCTCGAGCAGCTCGGTGAACTCCTCGTCGTAGACCAGTGCCTTCGGCCCCTCGCGACGCACGACCTCGACCAGCTGCGGGCCGGCAAACATCGTGTTGAGGTAGAGGGCGCTGGCACCGAGCTTTGCCGCCGCGAGGGTGGCGTCGACGAAGGCGCGGTGGTTGCGGCACATGATCCCCACCCCGTCGCCATACCCGATGCCCATCTCCTCGAAGGCGTGGGCCAGCGCGTTCGAGCGGCGGTGGAGCTGCTCGAAGGTCAGCGAGCCGCGCTCGTCGATGAGTGCGGTCTCGCCGGGGTAGTGGATCGCCGCCGTTGCGATGCCGGTGGCTGGCGACGCGCCCCAGCGCAGGAACGTGGTGCCGATCCTGGCCGCCTTGTCGGGGCGAACCGCACCGAGGATCCCAGCTTCGTGCAGGACCCTGGTCTCGAAGACCGCGTCGGCGACCGACTGCCTGGCGCTCGACGCTATGGAGCTGATTCTTCCCATCAGAGCAGGGAAGACTAATGGGGGCCCGCCGCTACAGGCGCTCAGCCGTCGATCGAGACGACCGCCATGCATGCAATTCCCTCGCCGCGACCGATCCAGCCCATTCCCTCGTTGGTCGTCGCCTTGACGCTGACCCGAGCAGAGGTGGCCTCGGAGAGGATGCGCTCCATCTCGGCCCGGTACGGCGCCAGTCGAGGCGTCTCGCAGATGAGGGTGGCATCGACATTGACGATGTCCCCACCGACCATCCCGACGACCGTGCGCAGCAGGTCGATCGAGTCGGCATCGCGCCAGCGCTCGTCGTCGTCGGGGAAGAGGGCGCCGATATCCCCCATCCCGGCTGCGCCGAGCAGGGCGTCCATCACCGCGTGCGTGAGCACGTCGGCATCGGAATGCCCAGCGAGGCCGTGCTCGTGAGCGACCTCGACCCCACCGAGGACCAGAGGACGATCCTCGACGAAGCGATGGCTGTCGTATCCGATCCCTACCCGACTCATCTCAGGCGATTCTCGCCGACCGTGGCTCCCGGTGGCGAATTCCGTGACACCTGCAACCGGGAGCGCACGGGGTTGTGGAGTCAGCCATCCAGCGGCTCCAGCCGGCGCCGGCGCCGCTCGAAGGTGCATATCTCCCGCACGCCGAGGTCCTCGAGCGAGGAGACCGCGCGGTCGTAGCCGAACCCGACCTCCTCGGGCCGGTGGGCATCGGAGGAGAGCGCAAAGACAGCCCCGGCCTCGACGCACATCTCCGCGAAGGCGCGCGCCGGGTAGAGCTCGCCGACGGGCTTGCGGAGGCCCGCCGTCGAGACCTCAACCGCGATCCCGCTGTCGGCGATCGCTGCGACGGCCGGCTCGTAGAAATGACGGGGATCGCGCTCGGGCAGCGGGTGCGCGCGGCCCCACACCTTGACCAGGTCGGGGTGCGCCAGGATGTCGAAGAGCCCCGACCGGGCGCACTCGGCAAGTGCCTCGAAGTAGCGCCGCCAAACCTCGTCGGGGTCGCCCGACCCCTCCCAGATGTCCCAGCCCGGATGGTCGACGGCGTCATCGCCGACGAAGTGAACGGAGCCGATCACGTAGTCGAAGTCGCGAGCCGCCAGCAGCTCGGCGGTGCGAGCCTCGGCGCCGGGGACGAAGTCGCACTCGATCCCCAGCTTCAGCTCGGTGCCTCTGACGAACTCGCAGTAGGCATCCAGGTCGTCGCGGGCCTGTTCCTCCCAGAAGGGGTGGCGCCAGAGCGCGAGCGCCTGGGTGAAGCGGTGGACGTGCTCGGAGACCCCCAGCTCCGCGATCCCGGCCTCGGCCGCAGCCGCCAGGTAGCGATCGACGTTCTGGGCGGTGAAGAAGCGCTCGGCAGGCGTGCCGTCCTCGTCGGGACGGAGATGCACGTGGTAGTCGGTCAGCACGGCCCCCACGTTACGGGGTTGGAATGCGGTATCGCCGCCCCCCGGCCGGGTACCCTCGCCCGAATGGTCCACCTGCGGATCGTCGTCCCCAACTCCAGGTCCAAGCGGGTCGTCGACCTGCTCGAAGCCACTCCGTCCGTGTCGAGTCTTGTCTACCTGGACGGCGCCGGTCGCAAGCCCGCTGGCGACGTGATCCTCTGCGACGTCGCCCGCGAGGACGCAAGCGTCGTCATCGACGACCTCAAGGAGCTCGGGGTACCCAGGGACGGCTCGATCGCCCTCGAGCAGATCGACTCGCTGCTCTCCGAGGCTGCGGACCGGGCCGAGCGTGCGGCCCCCGGCTCGCCCGGCGACGCTGTGGTCTGGGAGGAAGTCGAGTCCCGAACCTCCGAGAGCATCGAGCTGAACGCGAACTTCCTCGCCTTCATCGCTCTCGCCTGCCTGATCGCTTCGGTCGGCGTGCTGCTCGGCCAGCCGATCCTGATCGTCGGAGCGATGGTGGTCGGCCCCGAGTTCGGCCCGCTGGCGGGTCTCTGCGTGGCGGCTGTCGAGCGCCGGCGCGACGTCGCCCTCCGCTCGCTTTCAGCGCTGGCGGTCGGCTTTCCGCTCGGCATCACCGCCGCTTTCCTCTTCGCCCTGATCGCGAAATCGACGGGGCTGATCGAGGCCGGCTTCAAGCTGGACGAGCACCCGCTGACCGAGTTCATCTCCGAACCCAACACCTTCTCCTTCATCGTCGCCTTCTTCGCGGGGATAGCCGGCGTGCTGTCGCTGACCTCGGCCAAGTCGGGGGCGCTGGTCGGCGTGCTGATCTCGGTGACGACGATTCCGGCGGCGGCCGCGATTGGGATCGCCGCCGCCTACGGCGACTGGCCCGCCTGGCGCGGCTCGATGGCGCAGCTCGCGATCAACCTCAGCGCGATCGTCATCGCCGGGGTCACGACGCTGCTTGTGCAGCACACGGCCTACCGGCGCCGCCGCAGGCAGCACCGCGGCGATAACTCGCGCGCGGCCGGCGGCCTGCCAATCGAGAGAGCTGAGCACGGGCGCGCATCGGGCGGCGAGCCCTGAGAGACCTACACTCCCGCGCCATGGCCCGCCAGCTCGCCGTTCTCCTTGTCGCGTTCGCTGGCGGCGCGGCCGTCGCCGGGGCGCTTGGGGCGGCCAGCCTCGGTGTTGCCCTCGGCGTCGGGCAGCTCAGCTTCGCTGCGGCGCTCGTCTGGGTGCTACTGCGCTGATCGCTCGCTCAGCAGCAGCTCGGCGAGGCGCAGATCGAGCGGCGTCGTCACCTTGAGGTTCTCGGGTGGCGCGGGATGGATCAGCACCCTGCCGCCGGCCGCCTCGACCAACATCGCCTCGTCGGTCGCCACGGCGACCCGCTCACGATCGGGGGCGGCGCGCTCGGCCCAGGCGGCAAGCGCCTGGCGCAGAGGCTCCACCCAATAGACCTGCGGTGTCTGCGCCGCCCAGAGCCGCCGCCGATCGAGCGTCGTCTCCACGGCGGGCGATGAGTTGTCCGTCCCATCCGCCGCCGCCCGCTTGATCGTGTCGGTGAGCGGGGTGGCGGCGATCGCGCCGTCGGCCTCGGGGTCGGCGATCAGGGTCGCAACGATGTCCTCGACAAGCTGCGGAGTCAGCAGGGGTCGCGCCGCATCGTGGATCGCGACCAGCTCGGTGTCGACCGCCTCCAGCGCGTTGGACACCGACGCCGAGCGGGTCGCCCCGCCCTCCACAACGGTGACGTCGTGCCCCCCGAGCCTGTGCATGCAGTCGGACAGGCAGGCGACGACGATGGGGCCCACCGGCCCGGCAGCCCGGAGCGCCTCGATCGACCAATCGACCATCGGCCTTCCGGCAACCGGCACGAGGGCCTTCGGACCGCCGGCTCCGAGCCTCTGACCGGAACCGGCGGCCGCGATGACCGCTGTGACGCTCGTGGCCTTAGACGGTTGCCGTGGCGACGAAGCGCTCCTCCAGCAGCCCGTCGAGGAATACCTCCGCGCCCTCCTCGTCCTTGTCGAGCGCGTACATGAACTCCGACGAGAGGATCTTCTTGGCGCGCGTGTACATCTGCTTCTCGCCGGTGGAGAGTCCCTTCTCCATCTCGCGAATCGCAAGGTTGCGAACGACCTCGGCGAGCTCGAACACGTCACCGGTCTTGATCTTCTCGCGGTTGTACTTGAAGCGCCGGTTCCAGTTCTTGGGCATCTCCGAGACGTCGTCGGTGAGGACCGTGACGACCTTCTTGATTTCCTCCTCGTCGATGACCCGGCGAAGCCCCGCCCTGCCGGCGTTTTCACAGGGAACCATCACGGTCAGCTCGTTGTGGAGGATCTTGATCGTGAGGTATTCACGTTCCTCCCCCATCAGCGCCCGGGTCTCTTTCTTCAGCACCCGGCCCGCTCCGTGGTGAGGGTAGACGACCTTGTCGCCCTCCTCGAAGTCGCAGATGTACTCGACATCCTCTTCGGGGCTCGCCTCCGTGGCCTCCTTTAACTCGGGAATCGCTTGCTCCTTTCGTTCTCGACGGCGCCAGTCGCCATCAGCTCTGAAGGTACCGGTCGACCAGATCGACCTCCTGAAGCCTCCGCAGCCCCTCCCGGATGTCCTTGGCCCGGGTGGAGCCGACCCCGTCAACTGCCTCGAGATCGGCATCGGATGCCGCAAGGACCTCCTCCAGGCCACCGAACTCCTGGATGATCTTCTGGACGACAAGCTTGGGAATGCGCGAGATGCGGCCAAGCACACGATAGCCGCGCGGCGCAGCCGGGAAGTCGAGGGTGTTGACCTTGCGGTCGTAGCCGAGCAACTCGGCGAGTCGACCGAAGTCCAGCACGTCCTGGTGCGGCATCCGGGCCAGCGACTCCAGCACCGCGGCCAGGTTCTGCTCGGAGTCCTCGAGGGAGTAATCGCGGATCAGCGCCGTCTTGTCGGAGGCCACGCCGACCATCGTCTCCTCGAGCTGCATCTCGATCAGCCGGCCCTCGGTGCCGAGCTCGACGATGTAGCGCTCCACCTCGACCGCCATCCGCGTCACGAGCTCCGCCCGCTGCAGAAGGGCGAGCGCGTCGTAGAGGGCGACGCCGCCCTGGAACTCCAGCATGGTGAGCCGGGTCGAGAGCTCGTCCAGCCGCTCGCGGTACTTCTCCAGGGTTGCCAGCCCCTGGTTCGCCTTGGCAAGCACCGCGGGAATGTCCTGAAGGCTGTACGTCGTCCCTTCCACGTACAGCGAGACGACGTCGCGGCGCTGGGAGATCGCGATCACGAGGGCGGAGGTCTGTTTGGAAACGCGCTCGGCGGTGCGGTGGCGGGTGCCCGTCTCGCCGGAGAGGATCGTTGGGTCCGGCATCAACTGGACGTTGGCCCAGACGATCTTCGTCGCCTCGGCGTTGAGGACGATGGCCCCATCCATCTTCGCCACCTGGTACAGCATCGCCGGCGAGTAGTCGATGTTGAGCTCGATCCCCCCCGAAAGCAGGTGGGAGACGTTGCCCGGATCGCCGACCACGATCAGCCCGCCCGTGTGGGCGTGAACGATGCTGTCGATGCCTTCGCGCAGCGCACTACCGGGCGCGACGACGTCCAGCGCTCTTAGAAGCCGGGGATCCTGCCGTTTTGCAAGCTCGTGAAGCTCATCCCCAGGCATTAAAGACATCATCCTTAGGATGCCAAATCCCGCTTTGGAATGCGGTCTGGCGAATTCCTAGTGGACAGGTCGGAATGGCTCTTGTCAAGCGGTCGCGCGTCGCGCACCGCAATTCCCGGCTGCTTCCGCCCCGGAATGCCGCCCCCGTAAGAGGTGGAAACGGCGATGATGGCGGTGGTGCAGGAACGCTTCCGGCGGCGGAGACCGTGTCAGGTCGCCAGCGCAGCGAGGTCGCGGTCGGGCTCGATGCCCCAGCGCTTTCCCACGGCGATCAGTCCCTCGTCGAGGGCCCAGGCGTCGGCGCGCTCTTCGCCCTCGTGCCCGGGGCTGGCCCCCTTCAACGCCATGCAGCCGGCGTTGTCCCCGATCGAGCGGATCTCCGCAACGTCCTCGGCGGAGAGGAGCTGCTCGCCCGGCAGCGCGGCGAGCTCGGCCCGCTTCTCCTCGATCGGGCGTGCCCCGGGCCCCGCCTCCTGAATCAGAGTGGGCACGACGCACCCAACCGCCGGGTGGGCAAGATTCCACTGGCAGGCAAGCTGGATCGTCGTCAGTCCGGTCCGCTCGGCGATCGGAGCGATCCGCTCCAGCTTCTGAAGCCCGGTCTCGATCCAGCCCCTGGGGCGGAATGCCCGGTGGTCCCCAGCCGCGAGCTCCATGCCGGGTCGCAGATCGCCCCAGAACATGCCGCCGTAGTCGACCACCCGCGTGATCACCCTGACCCCGTGGCGGGCCGCAGCGTCCAGGCACATCTCCCCGGGCCAGGGCTCAAACGGGTTGAGGATGATCATCGCCCAGTCGATCCGGTCCCCGAAGCGCTCGATGCAGGAGATCAGGTCGAGGGTAAAGCCGTTGGCCGGGCCCGGCGCGACACCGATCTGCGCGGTCAGCCCCGCCGCGCGCAGCGCCTCCATCCCGTCCCACACCGCTTCGCTCGAATAGCCGATCCGGTCGGGATTGTGGAGGAGGAGCAGGTCGAAGCGCTCAGCGCCGATCCGCTCCAGGCTGCGCTCGGTGGCCATCCGCAGATAGCCCGCGTACTCGCCCGCGCCGCGCAGCTCGGGGTCTGTGAAGCGGGGAAAGCCGCGCGGGCCGTCCCGCTCGCCGCGGTAGAAATCGTGCCCCACGGCGCCCGCCAGGCAGCGGTCGCCCCCCGGGGCACCGCGCAGTGCGCGCCCCAGCAGGCGGTCCGCCTCACCCTGGCCGTAGACATCGGCGGTGAGAACCGTGTCGATCCCCTCGCCGGGGCGCAGCAACGCCTCCAGCCTTTCCTCTGGGACCGCCTCGCCGAAGCGCATGAACCTGCCGCCACTCCAGGTGCCGATCGCGCTGCGCCCGGGCTCGGCCATTGTGGCGTCGCTCTGGCTCAGGCCTCGTCATCGCCGGAGGGCTGCTCGCCCTCCTGCGACTCACGATCGCCGCCGTCCTTCTTCGCGCCGACGCCCACCTTCTCAGGCTCCGGCGTTGCCTTCGGCAGCTTCTTCGGCGCGAGGATGGTCAGCTTCAGGGGCCGGTCCTCCTCGTCGCCGGAGGGATCGCGGTCGACCATCACCGTCGAGCCGGAGGTCATGTCGCCCTGCCTCAACACCTCGTCCGCGAGCGGGTCCTCGACGTAGCGCTGGATCGCGCGGCGCAGCGGCCGGGCACCCATCGACGGGTCCCAACCCTTCTCAACCAGAAGCTCCTTGGCCTCGTTGGTGAGCTCCAACTGCAGCTCGTGCTCGGCGACCTGGACACGGACCCGGTTGATCATCAGATCGATGATCTCCTTGACCTCCTCGCGAGCCAGCTTGTGGAAGACGATCACCTCGTCGATCCGGTTGAGGAACTCGGGCCGGAAGACTTTCTTGAGGTCGCTCATGATCCGGTTCTTCATGTCGTCGTAGGACATCCCGGTCTCGTCGGCGACGGTGAAGCCGATCGAGGTGTTCTTGGCGATCTCCGACGCCCCGATGTTCGAGGTCATGATCACGATCGAGTTGCGGAAGTCGACCGTGCGCCCCTGGGCGTCGGTGAGCCGCCCGTCCTCGAGGATCTGCAGCAGGATGTTGAAGACGTCGGGGTGGGCCTTCTCGATCTCGTCGAGCAGCAGCACGCAGTAGGGCTTGCGACGCACGGCCTCGGTCAGCTGGCCGCCCTCGTCGTAGCCGATGTAGCCCGGCGGCGAGCCGACCAGGCGACTGACCGCGTGCTTCTCCATGTACTCGGACATGTCGATCCGCACCAGTGCCTCCTCGTCGCCGAACAGGAACTCGGCGAGCGTGCGGGCGAGCTCGGTCTTACCTACCCCGGACGGGCCGAGAAAGATGAATGAGCCGGCCGGCCGCTTCGGGTCCTTGATCCCGGCCCGCGAGCGGCGGATCGCCTTGGAGACGGCGGTGATGGCCACCTGCTGGCCGATCACCCGCTTGTGGAGTTCCTCCTCCATGCGGATCAGCTTCTTGGTCTCGGCCTCGGTCAATTTGAAGACCGGGATCCCGGTCCACATCGAGACGATGTCGGCGATCTCCTCCTCGCCGACGTCGGGGCGCTCTCCGTTCTCGCCCTCGGCCCACTCGTCTTCCAGCTGTCGCTTGCGGGTGGTCAGCTGGCGCTCGGTGTCGCGCAGGCTGGCGGCCTTCTCGAACTCCTGGGCATCGATCGACGTCTCCTTTTCGCGCCGTGTCTTCTCGATTTCGTCCTCGAGGTCCCGGTAGACCGGCGGCGCGCTCATCGACTTGATCCGCATCCGCGAGGCGGCCTCGTCGATCAGGTCGATCGCCTTGTCGGGCAGAAAGCGATCGGAGATGTAGCGGTCCGCCAGCTCGGCGGCGGCGCTCAGGGCATCGTCGGTGATGTTCACGCGGTGGTGCTGCTCGTAGCGCTCGCGCAGGCCCTCGAGGATCTTGACCGTGTCCTCCACGGATGGCTGGTCGACTTTGATCTGGGCGAAGCGGCGCTCCAGCGCGGAGTCGCGCTCCAGGTATTTCCGGTACTCGTCGAGGGTCGTCGCGCCGATCGTCTGCAGCTCGCCGCGGGCCAGCGCCGGCTTCAGGATCGAGGCGGCGTCGATCGCGCCCTCGGCAGCGCCGGCTCCGACCAGATTGTGGAGCTCGTCGATGAAGAGGATGATGTCGCCGCGCTGGGTGATCTCCTTCATCACCTTCTTGAGGCGCTCCTCGAACTCGCCCCTGTACTTGGACCCGGCGACCAGCGCCGCCAGGTCAAGCGTGTAGATCTGCTTGTTCTTGAGCAGCTCCGGCACCTCGCCCTTGTTGATGCGAGCGGCGAGCCCCTCGACAACCGCCGTCTTTCCGACCCCCGGCTCACCCAGCAGCACGGGGTTGTTCTTTGTGCGGCGGGAGAGGATCTGCATGATCCGCTCGATCTCGGTTTCACGACCGATCACCGGATCGAGCTTCCCCTCCTCGGCAAGCTTTGTGAGGTTACGGCCGAACTGATCGAGCAGCTTGGAGGACTTCTTGCCCTCGCCCTGGCCGCCGGCGCCGGCGGCCGCCCCCTGGCGGCGCCCGCCCGGGCCAGACAGCATCCGGATCACCTCGTTGCGGATCTTGTCGGAGTCGGCGTCGAAATCGAGCAGGATGCGCGCCGCGACGCCCTCGTTCTCGCGGACCAGGCCCAGCAGGATGTGCTCGGTGCCGATGTAGTTGTGGCCGAGCGAGAGGGCCTCGCGCAGCGCCAGCTCGAGCACCTTCTTGGCGCGCGGCGTGAACGGGATCTGGCCCGACGTGACCTCCTCGCCGGAGCCCACGATCCGGACCACCTGCGAGCGGACCCGCTCGGTGGTGATGTCGAGAGACTCGAGGACGCGGGCCGCGAGTCCCTCCTCCTCGCGCAACAGCCCCAGCAGGATGTGCTCGGTGCCGATGTAGTTGTGCTTGAGCGTGCGCGCCTCTTCCTGGGCCAGGACCACAACCTGTCGGGCTCGCTCTGTGAATCGCTCAAACAAAAGCTTCCTCAGCTTCTCACTTAGTCAAAACGCGGTTTGCCGGCCGAAGTACCGGAGGCGCCCTTCGGATATCGGGAAGCGCCCATCTACCCTTTAAACGATACCGAGCGCGCCCACCCCGCCCCGGTAAGCGAATTACCGCTCGTAGCGGGCTTCTGGGGACCCCCTAGTCCGCCCTAGGAGCGCATCGCGGGAAAAAGGACCACCTCGCGCAGGCTGCGAGCGCCGGTCAGGGTCATCACCAGCCGGTCGATCCCGAGCCCGACACCGCCAGTCGGAGGCATCCCGTACTCCAGTGCCTCGAGGAACGCCTCGTCGTAGGGCTGCGTCTCTTCGTCGCCCCGCGCCAGCTCGGCCGCCTGCTGCTCGAAGCGGCGCCGCTGCTCATCGGGGTCGTTCAGCTCGGTGAACGAGTTGGCGATCTCGATCCCACCGGCAAACGCCTCCCAGCGCTCGACCAAACCCGATTCGGACCGGTGCGCCTTGGCGAACGGCGAGAGCTCGACCGGGTAGTCGAGGACAAAGGTCGGCTGGACCAGCTCCGGCTCGACCGACCTGGAGAGCAGGCCATCGACCAGCTTGCCCCAGCCCTCGGCCGGATCGGGCTCGCTGCCCATCGCGGCGGCCAGCGCCTCGCGGGTCGGGTGGTCGGCGACATCGATGCCGGTCCGCTCGCGGACCGCCTCGCGCAGTGTCACCCGCCGCCACGGTGGCGCGAGGTCGATCTTCACCCCGTCGCGCTCCACCTCCGTGGTCCCCAGGACCCGCTCGGCGACCTCGGCGACGAGCAGCTCCAGATCATGGGCGGTCTTCTCGTAGTCGGCGTAGGCCTCGTACCACTCGAGCATCGTGAACTCGGGGTTGTGCTTGTGGGAGACGCCCTCGTTGCGAAAGTCCTTGCCCAGCTCGTAGACCCGGTCGATGCCGCTCACCACCAGCCGCTTCAGGTACAGCTCGGTGGCGATCCGCAGGTAGAAGTCGCGATCGAGCGCGTTGTGGTGTGTGACGAAGGGGCGGGCCAGGGCACCGCCGTAGAGCGGCTGCAGAACCGGTGTCTCGACCTCCACGAAGCCGTGATCGTCGAGCCAGCGCCGCGTCTCGCCGATCGTGCGGGCGCGGAGCGCGAAGACGCGGCGGCTCTCCTCGTTGGCCAGCAGGTCCAGCTCGCGGTGCCGGTAGCGGGTCTCGACGTCCTCGAGGCCATGAAACTTGTCCGGCGGCGGCCGCAGGCTCTTGGCCAGCAGGCGCCAGTGGTCTATCGCGAGCGAGAGCTCACCGCCGCGGGTGGTCGCCAGCGCCGTGCCCTCTACGCCAACGAAATCGCCGAGGTCGAGGTCGACGAGCAGCTCGAACGCCTCGGGGCCGAGCAGGTCCCTGCGAGCGTGGAGCTGGATCTGCCCGCTGCCGTCCCGGAGGTCGAGGAAAGCGGCCTTACCGTGGCCACGGCGGGCAACGATGCGCCCGGCAACCCGATGCCGTGAGTCGGTCTCGATTCCGGCCGCCAGTCCCTCGTGCGCGGCGCGCACCTCGGCGATGTCCTCGCGGTCGGCGAACTCGTGCGGGAACGGCTCGATCCCCGCCTCGCGGATGCGCTCCAGCTTCTCGCGCCTATCGCGAAGAACGTCGGAGAGATGCTGCTCGTCGGGCTCGCTCATCGACGCGAGCCTATTGGACCGTTACGCGGTCTCGATCTTGGTGATCTTGAGTTTCTTCTTGGGGCCGCGCGGAACCTCGACGGACACCACGTCGTTTCGCTTGCGGCCGACCAGCGCTTTGCCGATCGGCGACTCATTGGAGAGCTTCTGCTCGAGCGGATCCGCCTCGGTGGAGCCGACGATCTGGAACTTCTGGGAGTCGCCGGTCTTCTGGTCCTTGACGTGAACGATCGAGCCGAACGTCACCTTGTCGGTGCTCACGTCCTTCTTGTCGATCACCGTTGCCCGGCGCAGCCTCTCTTCGAGCTGCGCGATCCGCTGCTCGAGCAGCGCCTGCTCGTTCTTGGCGTCGTCGTACTCGGCGTTCTCCGAGATGTCGCCGAACTCGCGGGCTTCCTTGATCCGCCCTGCGACCTCACGCCGTTTGGCGGTCGAGAGGAACTCGATCTCCTCTTTGAGCTTCTCGAGCCCCTCCGGTGTGATTACAGCCTGCCGAGTCACTGTGCTGACCTCGCTTTGGTTTGTTGAACAGGGCGGGAACGGCTCCCAAACTCAAAAACGCCCGGGCGCGACGGCTTCAGCATCGCCGCACCTGGGCCAGAAGTCGCGGGATTATAGCGGGGGCTCAACCCCGGCAAGAAGGGCTCATCTCAGCGAGACCTGGCGATTCCCGGCAGCGGGAACGAACGGCGCTACGGAACCGCCACGGGCTTGGCGAAGCCCGCGATCAGCTCCCTTGCGCGGGACAGGTCGCTCCGCTGCAGCTCATCGGCGACCGCGGCTGGAGCGTCAAGCCAATCCACATACCAGGGATAGAACTTCCGCAGGTAGCGACTCGCTCGCTCGGAACCGAAGTGCTCCTCGGCGCGATCGATCGTCCAGAGCAGCTCAGCGACGATCTCCCCCCGCCCCGGCGGCTCCGTGCGCCGGCCCGTCAGCTCTTCGAAAACCCACGGGTTGCCCAGCGCGCCGCGAGCGATCATCACGGCGTCGGCTCCCGATTCCTGAGCGGCCCGGCGCGCCGCCTCGGCGCTCCTCAGCCCCCCGGACACGATCACCGGCACGTCCACCCGGTCGACCAGCTCGCGGGTGAGCGCGTAGTCGGGGCTCCCCGCGTGAGCGGTCTTGGCGTCACGCGGGTGGAACGCGATCGCCGCGATCCCACCCTCCTCGGCGAGGCGAATGGCTAGCTCGAAGCCGGAGCTGTCACCCGGGTGCAGCCCGGAGCGCAGCTTCACCGTCACCGGCAGGCGGCTGCCCTCGGCCGCGGCGCGAACCAGCGCCAGCGCCAGCTCGGGATCGCCGAGCAGCTCGACGCCGGCACCCGTCTTGCGCACCTTTCTCACCGGGCAGCCCATGTTGATGTCGATCAGATCGGCGCCGGCACCTGCGGCGATCGCCGCCCCGGAGCGCATCACATCGGGATCGTGGCCGAAGAGCTGTACCGATACCGGATGCTCGTCGGGATGGATCCGCATCAACTCTCGCAGGGTGCGTTCGTTGCGGTGGTGCAGGCCAAAGCTGGAGATCATCTCCGAGACTGCGAGTCCGGCACCGTGCCTTTTCGCCTGGAGTCGGACGAACCAGTTGCCGATCCCCGCCAACGGTGCCAGCAGCACCCGGTTGGCGATCGGCACTCCGCCTATCTCAAAGGGCGTTGCCAGAAAGTCGCCCGCGGGAGGCGTCGGTTTACGAGTTCCTCTCATAGATCAACCGAAGTCCCTTCAGGGTAAGCATCTCGTCCACGTCGTCAATCGTTTCGGTGAAGGGCACGATCACCGCTGCGAGGCCACCGGTCGCCAGCAGGCTGACCTCGCCCAGTTCCTCCTCGATCCGGCGAACGACGCCGTCGATGAGACCGGCGAAGCCGAAGACGACGCCGGACTGGATGGCGGCGCGGCTGGAGCGACCGATCGCCGTCTCCGGCTCGGCGAGGTCGATGCGGGGGATCCGGGCGGCGCGCTCAGCCAGGGCGGTGAGCGAGATCTCAAGCCCTGGGGCAATCGCCCCACCCAGGTATTCGCCCGCATCGGAGACCGCGTCGAAGTTGATCCCGGTGCCGAAATCGACGACGATGCAGGCGCTGCCGAACCGCTCATAGGCGGCGACCGCGTTGACGAGACGGTCGGCGCCGATCTCGAGCGGGTTGTCGAGCCTGATCGGCATGCCGGTCTTCACACCGGGCCCGATCGTCAGGCACTCAGCGTGCAGGTACCTCGCCGTGAGCTGCTCGTATTGGGTGCCGAGCGGCGGGACGACCGAGGAGACGCAGACCGCGTCGAGATCGCCAAGGCCGATCTCGTTCAGCGCCAGCATGCCCCCGATCCGCTCGGCCAGCTCGTCGCCGGTTGCCCCGGCGCGGGTCTGGAACCGCCAGTGCTCAACGAGGCGCTCGCCGTCGAAGGCCCCGAGATGGGTTTGCGTGTTGCCGACGTCTATCGCGAGAAGCACGAGGCGATTATCGCGACATTCGCCGCCGCCAGACGCCGACCGGGGGATCCGCATAGGATCTGTCCCACAGTGAACGTCCGGCTCTACACGATCCCGGGCTCCCACCCGGGGGAAGCCGTGCAGCTGATGCTGAGGCACAAGGGCATCGACTTCAAGCGCACCGACCTCTTCCCGGCGATCTCGAGGGTCGTCGTGCGTGCTCTCCGCTTCCCCGGCCCAACGGTGCCGGCGCTGAAGATCGACGGGCGGCGCATCCAGGGGTCGCGGGAGATCGCCCGCGAGCTGGAGAGGGTGCAGCCCGATCCGCCCCTCTTCCCGGCGGACCCCGAGAAGCGCGCCGCAGTCGAGGAGGCGGAGCGCTTTGGCGACGAGGAGCTCCAGCACCCGATCCGCCAGATCATCTGGTGGGCCTTTCAGCAGGACTCCTCGCCACTGCGCAGCTACTCTGAGGGCGCACGGCTGGGGATCCCGATCGGACTGGCCGTTCGCACCGCGGCGCCGATCATTGCTCTCGAGAAGCGCATCAACGCGGCAACCGACGAGAACGTGCGCGCTGCCCTCGCCGCCCTCGGCGGCCTCCTGCAGCGGGTCGACGACCTGATCGCCGCCGGCACCCTCGACGGCGAGGAGCTGAACGCCGCCGACTTCCAGATCGCCGCCAGCCTGTCCCTCGCGATGACCTTCCAGGACCTGCGCCCGCTGATCGAGGCACGCCCCGCCGGGCAGTTGGTCAAGCGCGTCCAGCCCCGCACCGCCGGCGACTTCCCCCCGATCCTGCCGCCCGCCTGGCTCGAACCGCTGCGCAACGAGCCGGCCGCCGCGGCCTAGCGGCGCGCGGCGTTCAATCGTCCTTCCGCGCTCGCCCGGGGAAGTTCTGTTCGCGGTTCCCCCGCTTCTGCTCATCCGCCTCCCACACCCGCTGGCCGGGCCCAAGCGCGGCGAGGGCGGCGGCCAACCGGCTGCCGTCCGGCAACGTCAACTCCGGGTCCAGCTCGAGCAACGGGACGAGGACGAAGCGGCGGCCGGTGACCTCGGGATGGGGCAGCCTCAGGCGCTCGGTCGAGAGCTCCAGATCGCCGAGCAACAGAAGGTCGACGTCGAGCGGGCGGGCGCTGTGCCGTGGAGCGTCGAGCGCGCGGCCGCGCGCGGCCTCGATCTCCTTGCAGAGGTCGAGCAGCGCCTCGGGCTCCAGCTCGGTGCGGATGCGAACCGTTGCGTTGAGGAAGTCCGGCTGATCGAGAACCTCGCCGACCGGCTCGGTCTCATAAGGGGAGGAAACCGCCTCGACATCCACGCCGCGCTCGCGCAGCATGGCTACGGCCGCGCGCAGATGTGCCGCGCGATCGCCGACGTTCGAGCCAAGTCCCAGGTAGCCAGTCCGCATCATGAGCGATTGGTTTGGCGCGCACCCCAGTTGACCACCCAATGCGCGGTCAACTGGGGTGCACGTCAGGTCATGCCTCCTCGCCGTTCTCCTCGTCGGGCTCCTCGCCGCGCTCCTGGGTCACCTCGACGCCCACCTCCTGGATGGCCAGCGGCAGCGGCGGCTCGGGCTTCGATGCCCGCACCCTCACGGACTCGCAGCCGTAGCGCTCCATCAATCGCTGGCCGACCACCTGAGCCAGGCGCTCCAGCGTGCGGTAGCTGCGCTCGGTGGCGGCGAGGGCAACGATGTCGCAAACCTCGCTGTAATCGACTGTGTCCTCGATCCGGTCGGTGAGCACGGCGTCGCAGTCGGGGACGTCGAACGCGATGTCGAACTCGAGGCGCTGGCCAACCTCCTGCTCGGCGTCGCTGACACCGTGGTGCGTGTAGATCGACAGACCGCGCAGGTCCACCTCGACCCGCGACTCGATCCCGTTCCCGTGAGACTCCATGGGCTACACAGTTTCCCGCTTCGCGGGGAACCGGAGGTCTGTGGGATCCCGCTCCGCCCTCACCGGACCTATCCGAGTATCGCGTTGGAGACCCTCAGCGCCTGGTGGGCCTCGGCGACGTCATGGACCCTAAGCACGTCGGCGCCCTCAGCCACGGCGAGCACCGAGGAGGCGATCGTGCCACCCAGCCGATCGCCGACCTCGGAGCCGTCGATCCTGCCGATGAAGCTCTTGCGGGAGGTGCCGACCACCAGCGGGCGGCCCAGCGCGCGCAGCTCGCCGAGGCGGCGCAGCAGCTCCAGGTTGTGCTCGAGCGTCTTGCCGAAGCCGATACCGGGATCGAGCCAGATTCGCCCCTCCTCGACTCCCTGGGCGACCGCCGCCTCGAGCCGATCGGCGAGGAAGGCCTTCACAACATCGACGACGTCGTCGTAGGTTGGGTTCTCCTGCATCGTGCGCGGGCTCCCCTGCATGTGCATCAGGACCAGTCCAGCGCCCCGCTCAGCGCACAGGCGGCCGATTTCCGGGTCGCCCCGAAGCGCTGTGACGTCATTGACGATCGACGCCCCCTCGCCAAGGGCCGCCTCGGCAACCGCCAGCTTCGACGTATCGATCGAGACCGCGTGCCCGGCCGCCGCCAGCGCGGAGACAACCGGTTCGACCCGCGCCAGCTCCTCCGCCTCGCTCACCCTGGCCGCCCCGGGCCGTGTCGACTCGCCACCCACGTCGAGGATGTCCGCCCCCTGCGCAGCCAGCTCCCGCCCGTGCTCGATCGCGGCATCCGCATCGAGGTAGAGCCCCCCATCGGAGAACGAGTCCGGCGTGACATTCACCACGCCCATCAGCCTCGGATTCATGGGCGAAGTATTGCGGGACGGATTGGAGGTCACGAGGCGGCTTGGGGCCTTGTCCGCTCGAGGAGGGGCACGACGTCTCCTCAAGGGACGGATACTCAGAGCAGACCAACTAATTAGTTGGTCTGCGAGTCCGGGGAGGAGACGTCGTGCCCCTCCTCCTAACTCGCGTCGCCGCCGGCGAAGCCCGGGCGGGGGCGAGGGGCCGGACGGGCTCCCTCACGCTGCGGCCGCTCCGGTTCGGGTGCCGACTCGACCGGCTTCGCCTCCTCGTCCTCGTCGGCGAACACCTCGTCCTCGGAGCGCCCCTCGAGCAATGCGACGAACTGCTCGGCGTCGATCGTCTCGCGCTCCAGCAGGATCCCGGAGATCTGATCCAGATCGTTACGGCGCTCCGTGAGCAGGTCCTTCGCGGTCTGGTGGGCCCCCTCGACGATGCGGCGGATCTCATCGTCGATCTCACGGGCAATCTCGTCCGAGTAATCGGGCTCGGAGGAGAACTCACGTCCGAGGAAGGGCTGCGTACGGTCGTGGCCGAAAACGCGCGGGCCGAGGCGCTCCGACATCCCGAACCGCATCACCATCTGCTTCGCCGTCTCCGTCACCTTCTCGAGGTCGTTCGAGGCGCCGGTGGTGATCTCTCCGAAGATGATCTCCTCGGCGGCCCGGCCGCCCAGTGTCATCGCCATCGTGTCGGTCAGCTCGGCGCGGCTGGTGAGGAACTTGTCTTCGGTCGGCAGGGAGATCGTGTAGCCGAGCGCCTGGCCGCGGCTGATGATCGAGACCTTGTGGACCGGATCGCAGTTGGGCAGCAGGTGGCCGACGATCGCGTGGCCGAGCTCGTGATACGCGGTGATCAGCCGCTCCTTCTCGCTCATCACCCGGGTCTTCTTCTCGGGGCCGGCGATCACCCGCATGATCCCCTCCTCCAGCTCCTGCATGGAGATCTCTCGACGGCCCTGGCGGGCGGTGAGCAACGCCGCCTCGTTGATCAGGTTGGACAGGTCGGCCCCGGTGAAGCCCGGGGTCTGCCCGGCCAGCGCGTCAAGGTCGATTTCCTTGGCGAGCGGCTTGCCGCGAGTGTGGACTTCGAGGATCTGCTTGCGGCCCTTGCGGTCGGGGCGGTCGACGACCACCTGACGGTCGAAGCGACCGGGTCGCAGCAGCGCCGGGTCGAGGATGTCGGGACGGTTCGTGGCGGCGATCAGGATGATGTTGTCTTTCATCTCGAAACCGTCCATCTCGACCAGGAGCTGGTTCAGCGTCTGCTCGCGCTCGTCGTGGCCCCCTCCCATGCCGGCGCCGCGATGGCGACCCACGGCGTCGATCTCGTCCATGAAGATGATGCAGGGGGAGTTCTGTTTCGCCTGCTCGAACAGATCGCGCACACGGCTTGCCCCCACGCCCACGAACATCTCGACGAAGTCCGAGCCAGAGATCGAGAAGAAGGGGACGCCGGCCTCACCGGCGACCGCGCGAGCCAGCAGGGTCTTGCCGGTGCCGGGCGGTCCATATAGGAGGACCCCCTTTGGGATGCGGGCTCCGAGCGCCTGGAATTTCTTCGGGTTCTCCAGGAACTCCTTGATCTCGTGCAGCTCCTGCACCGCCTCGTCGACCCCGGCGACGTCGCGGAAGGTGATTTTCGGCGCGTCGACCGACATGCGCTTCGCTTTCGACTTGCCGAAGTTCATGACCCGAGAGCCACCACCCTGCATCTGGTTCATCAGGAATATCCAGAAGCCGAAGAAGAGGACGAAGGGCAGGATGTAGGTGAGCAGCGAAAGCAGGCTGGAACCGCCCGTCCCCTTCACGGTCGTCTTCACGTCGTTGCGGTCGAGAAGGTTGACCAGGCTCTGCTCGGTGTTGGGCGGGTAGCCGGTCGAGAAGCTGTCGCCGCCCGTTTCCTTGATGTCGAGCGTGTTGTCCTTGGTGTTGATCGTCACCTCTTCGACCCGACCGCTGGCGATCAGTCCCTTATCCGGCTTGACCAGCTCGTTGTAGGAGGGTGGCTTGGTCTCCGGCCCGGTGCTGATCCACTTCTGGGCCGCGAAGGCGAGGATCACCACCAGCAGGATCGGGAAGGCCGCGCTTTTGAAAAAACGCCTCATGGCGGAAAAATCAGCGTACCAGGGCGGTTTTCGCGCCTAGCCGTCCAGCGCGGCGACGTAATCGAGGTTGCGGTAGTGCTGTGCGTGGTCGAGGCCGTAGCCGATCGCGAAACGGTTGGGGATCTCGAAGCCGACGTAGCGGGGCTCGAGGTCGACGCGGAGGCGCTCCGGCTTCGTCAGCAATGCGCAGACCTCCAGCGAGGCGGGGCCGCGAGCCTTCAGGGCGCGCATCAGGTACTGGAGGGTGAGGCCCGAGTCGATGATGTCCTCCACGACCAGGACATGGCGCCCCTCGATGGGCGCATCGAGGTCCTTGAGGATGCGCACCACTCCGGAGGTGTCGGTCCGCGACCCGTAGCTGGACACCGCCATGAAATCGATCTCGCAGGGAACCGTGATGCTGCGCATCAGGTCGGCCAGGAAGATGACGGCTCCCTTCAGCACCCCGACCATGAACAGATCGCGACCCTCGTACTCCCGGCTGAGCTGCTGCCCCAGCTCAGCGACACGACGCTTCAGGTCGTCGCTGGAGATGAGGGTCTCCCCGATTGCCGACTCACTCATGGAATCCATCCCGCCGCATTATTCACTCGCTGCGCTCTCGCCTGCTCGGCGGCTCCGCGCGCAGCACGCCGCGCTCGACGATCGCCCGCACCCCACCGCCCAGGTCGAGCATCGCCGTACCGGTGCGGCGCAGCGCCGCGACCTCGTCGGCGTGCCGGGCCGCGCCCGCAACCGGTCGCCCGGCCGCGCGGTCCGCCAGCTGCTGCACGACGAGGCGACGCAGCGCGGGCGGCAGCTCGGCGAGGCGCTCGAGCTCAATCGTCCCCCGGGCCGAACCGCTGGAGCCGTCGATCTCGGCAGCCACCAGCGCGTCCAGCACCTCGGCCTCGTCGCGCAGCAGCTCCGCCGTGCGCAGCACGTTCTGCGCGGCAGCCGGATGGATCTCCGCCAGGGCGGGAGCCAACCGGTGGCGGACGCGATTCCGCGCATATGAAAGCTCGGCGTTCGTCGAGTCGTCGCGCCAGGCGAGTCCCTGCGCTTCGCAATAGGCCGTTGTCTGCGCCCGCGTAAACGCGAGCAGCGGCCGGACCAGTCTGCCGTCGCGCGGGCGCATGCCAAGCAGGGCGCGGCGACTCGGTGAGGAGGCGAGCCGGTAGAGAATCGTCTCAACCTGATCGTCCGCAGTGTGGCCGGTGACGATCAGGGAGTCGTGCGGGCGGGCAAGCCGCTCCGCCGCCGCGTAGCGGGCATCGCGCGCCCACGCCTGAAGGTTGCCGGGGCCCTCGGGCCGGCGCGGCCGCTCCACCTCCAGCCGCACCCCGAGCCGCTCGCAGAGCGCCGCGCAATGGGCCTGATCGGCGTCCGAGTCGTCGCGAAGCCCGTAGTTGACGTGAAGTGCGGTCACCGCACCGGGGCCGAGCGCCCTAACGGCGAGGTCGAGCATGCACACCGAGTCCCGCCCACCCGAGAGCATCGCAACGAGCGAAGCACCGGGCGGCAGCAGGCCGCTCGACCGCACCTCCTCCAGCATCGCGTCGGCGAGCATCGCGTCGGTCTCCACACAACAGAGTCTCGCGCTTCGCCGCTCCGCGGAGGCCGGAGGCGCCCGCGGGCCCGCCCCGCGGCGCGGGGTCAGCTCGCCGTGCGGACGACGAACAGCGGCGTCGGCGCCGGGAAGCCCTTGAGGCTGACCTCGCCGATCGGCTCGAACGCAAGGCCCTCCCGCCCGTCGATCGCCCCAACGACCCGGTCGGTCACCAGCAGCTCCCCGGCCTGGGCGTGACCGACCACACGGTGGGCAAGATTCACCTGGCCGCCGAAGTAGTCGCCATCGCGATAGACCGCCTCCCCGCAGTGGATGCCCACACGCGGCCGTGGGCGCTCCGGGAAGCGGGCCAGGAATCGCACCGCCCACTCCGTGAGGGAGACGGGGTCGGGCGAGACCACCATCACCTCGTCGCCGATCGTCTTCACGATCGTCGCTTCGGGTGGAAGGGTCGCCTCCACCGTTTCGACGAAGTTCTCCACGACGTCGAGCGCCTCGAGGTCGCCCTCCTCCTCCGTGTAGCGGGTGAAGCCGGTGAGGTCGATGAAGCAGAGGGCGACGGGAAGCTGGCCGAGGTGAGGGGTCGACGCGTCCAGCTCGTTCTCCATATGCCCGACGACGTCCTGCTGAAGGAAGAAGCGCAGGTAGCGCGTGTGCAGGTAGTCGGTGAGCGGGGCCGCCAGCGGCAGGATGTCCGCGGCCAGCTCGCCCATCTCCTCGGCGATCTGCAGCTCAGGGACAGCATCGCGAATCTTCGGTTCGTGGACGTACAGGTGGAAGAGCCGCATCTCGGCGTCGGCAATGCGCCGCAGTGACTGCACGTAGACGCGGACCAGCTGCAGGAACGCGACGAGCGGGAAGCCGGCGGCCAGAACCCGCGCGCAGTGCCGCAGCGCCCTGACGTCGTCGGGGTTGAGCAGTCGCTCGCGGCGGAGCGGGGTGCCGAGGATGACGAGGATGCGCTCGACCAGCTCCGGCTCGAGGCCCGTCTCGCGGGCCACCTCCTCCACGGTCACCCGCTCGTCCGACTGGGGGAAGAGATCCTCGACGAAGCCGAAGGAGAGCCTGCCCTCCCGGCCCGCCCGCTTCAGATCGTCGAGCGAGTGGCCGCGTTCACGCATCCGCGCCACCACCCGGGCCTGCGCGGCTGCCGCTGCCGTCCAGCGGCCCCTCCTCACCGGCACGACCTGCTCGGTGGCCCAGCGCTTCAGGGTGCTGGCAGAAACGCCCGAGCGACGCGAGGCCTCGCTGAGCGAGATGCGCTCGTCGGCCACCATCAGACCGCTTCGCCCTTCGCTCGCTGCGCGAGGAGCGACACGTCGACGCCTGCCCGCAGAGCACTCATGGAGCTCGAGGCTAGCCAGGCAACTGGACGACGAACGGGGCGGCATCGCAGCCGCCCCGTTCGCGCCGAATCGTGTTCTGGGAAACCCCTAGGCGTGGATCTCCTCGTCGGAGTGCGCCTGGAGCACCCCCTCTCCCGCCTCGCCGGTGCGGATGCGGATCGCCTCATCCACCGGCAGGACGAAGATCTTGCCGTCTCCGACCTCCCCCGTGCGAGCGTGCTTGAGGATGGTCTCGACGACCAGTGACTTGTCCTTGTCCTCGACCACGACCTCGAGCTTCAGCTTCGGCCGTACGTTCACGGTGAGCGTCGAGCCTCTGTACCGCTCGACGATTCCCTCCTGGCGACCGGAGCCCTTGGCCTCGATGATCGACAGCGAGGGAAATCCCCTGTCGAGCAACTCGGCCCTGATCGGCTCGAACGCCTCATGGCGGACAAATGCCTCTACTTTCTTCATGCGCTCAGGCCTCCTAGTGCGACTCTGTCGCTGTCATCTGGGCAGGAGCGGCCGTCGGAATCGCAGCCGCGCCTCCAATTGTGCTGGGCAATCCGGTGGAGTACTCCGGCCGCGGAATGAACTGCTCCGGGTACCCGTACATACCGTGCTCGGAGATGTCGAGCCCAGCGTCCTCTTCCTCGGGGGTCACCCGCAACCCGATCGTCGCCTTGATCGCCGCAAAGGTGACGTAGGAGACGACGAACACGCAGACGAACGCCACTCCCACGCCCAGCGCCTGGGCGCCGAGCTGGTGGAGGCTGCCCGAATACCACAACCCCGCGTCTCCTACGCCGTTCAGTTCGGCGAGCCGGGTCGAGGTGAATATCCCGCAGGACAGGGTGCCCCAGATACCGGCCAGGCCGTGCGCAGAGAGCGCGCCGACCGGGTCGTCAAGCACCTTCTCGATCGCGAGCACGCCGATAACGACGATGACTCCTGCGACAGCGCCGATGATCGGGGCCGCCCAGTACTCGACGTAGCCGGACGGAGCGGTGATCGCGACCAACCCTGCGATCGCACCGTTGCCCGCCATGCCAATATCGAGTTTTTTCGAGATCATGTACATCGTCCCCAGCGCGGCTATCACGCCGGCCGCCGCCGCCAGGTTCGTCACCACGACAACCTCCGCAAAGCGGTTCCCGATCGCGGCCAGGGTCGAGCCGGGGTTGAAGCCGAACCAGCCGAGCCAGAGAATCAGGATGCCGAGGCCCACCAGGGGCATCGAGTGCCCCGGTATCGCCCGCGCCGTGCCGTCTTTCGCGTACTTGCCGATCCGCGGGCCGAGCAGCAGCAACGCCGCGAAGGCGCCGGTCGCCCCGATCAGGTGGACCACCGTAGAACCGGCGAAGTCCTGCATCCCGACGTTGGCCTGCAGCCAGCCGCCACCGAAGATCCAGTGGCTGATCACCGGGTAGATGACGGCGCTGAAAATGACCGCGTAGATCACGTAGGCGCCGAACTTGATCCGCTCCAGCGTAGTGCCCCAGACGATCGCCAAGGAGACCGCACAGAAGACGAACTGGAAGAACAGCAGCGCCGCCGGGTTGACCCCGGTCGCCCCGACGAGCGGGATGATTTCGCCCGTTGACGCGGCTTCCGAGCTGACGTTGAGGAAGAACCCGTGGGTCCCCGCGATCGCGCCGGCGCCGCCGAAGGCAAGCGCAAACCCCACTGCCCAGTAGACGAGCGACGCGATCGAGAAGTTGACGAGGATCTTCGCAACCCCGGCCCCGGCGTTCTTGGCCCGGGAGAACCCGATCTCCAGAAACGCGAAACCCGCCTGCATGAACATCACAAGCACCGCGGCAACGACCACCCACGTGGTGTTCACGGCGCTGACGGTTTCACCGAGATTCGGTCCTTCCGCACCGAGGGCGGCCGCTGGCAGGGCGAACGACGCGGCCACTGCCAGCGGCACTGCGGCGAGGAGTCTCTTACTCATTGATTGCTTCCTCCTAGCCCGCCGGAGCACGCCCCGGCGGTCGCGGTTTGACGATTGCGGCCAAGGTATGGGCGGTTGCGGCCGCTGTGTTTGGACCGTTGGAGGAGATCCTGGCGCCGCTCTTGTCACTAATGGCAGGGGCCGGCTGAGCACAAGCGCTCTAATGTCAGCCCCGGTGCCACCCAGGCGACTTCGCCCCAAGACTCCGCTAGCCGCCGACGCGATCCTTGCCGGTGACCCCGGTCGGGCTCTGCTGCTGGCCCAGGAGCTCCTGGAGGAGCCGAAGATGAGCAACCACGCCCGCGGGCTGTGGGGCTACTCGGGGCGCACACGTGCCGGACGTGAGCTGACGATCCAGGCCACCGGGATGGGCGGCCCAAGCGCCGCCGCGGTGCTCGCGGACCTCGCCGAGCTTGGCGTGCGGCGCGCTGTGCGAGTCGGCACCTGCACGGGGCTCGATGCAGAGGCCGGGGAGCTGCTTCTCGCCGCCGAGGCGGTGGCCGCGGGCGGCAGCGCCACGTCCTTCGGCGTTGCGCCGGACGAAACGCTGCGACCCGACCCCGGCCTGCTCGAGCGCCTGCGGGGCGAGCTTGCCGGGCAGGCGCGGGCGGTACGTGTCGCCAGCTTCGACGCGATGCCCGCGGACACCCTCGCCACCACAACCGGAGTGGCCGCCGCCGACATGCAGACAGCGGCCATCCTGGCCCGCGGGCCTCAGCTGGGAATCGCCGCCGCCGCGATCCTGATCGTGACCGAGCTCACGGCCGGCTCGGCGCAGCTCTCCGACGAAGCGCTCGAGAATGCCGCGAAGCGAGCCGGGCGGGCCGCTTGCGCTGTACTCTCAGGCTAAGGTAGAAGGTTAGAATTGCCTAGGAGGCCGGCTGATCGGCACGCTCGCCGGCGAGCTTCCGCCTCAGCTCGCCGACATCGGCGTTGATGCGATCGAGCTGGTCCTCCATCTCGTCAAGCCGCTGCGACAGCGAGCGCAGGCGGCGCCCCAGCCGCTCGACGTCGGAGGCGGACGGCAGGTTGAGCGCCGACATCGCGGCCTGCTGAGCCTCCAATGCCTTCTCACGAGCGCCGAAGGCAGCCGCCAGGGCGTTCTCCAGAACCTGGCTGTCGAGCAGCGCCTGAGCCAGCTCGCCGATCACCTGCTCGCTGCGCGCTTTCAGGCTGTCCTGGTCCTCGTGCTCGGGAATCGCATCGTCGCGCTCAGGACTCATGCGGGCAGCTTAAGACCTAGCTCTGCGGAGCGCGCGCAGTGCCGAACCAGGTTCTTAACGGGCGCATCCGAGTGAGCTGAAATCCTCCTGCTTCACAAGCATGAAACAGCCATTGATTAAGGCCTTGTTGGGGGGTGCGGCAAGTCGTTGCGGACCCCCACCTAACCAAGTAGCGTGCCGGTTCTGTATGCGTCGGCAGAGGATGCACCCGGGCGGTTCGAACCGTGATACCGGGTATCGAGGCGCTTCCAGGTGAGAAACAAGCTCGCACTGATCATAGCCCTGGCCAGTTTCGCGGCCGTGACCGCGCTGGGCGCGGGCATCGCCGGCGCCAGCTCCGTTAGCGGAATCGGCAACGGGCTGACCGTCGATCAGGTCTCGATCGTTTCCCCTGTTTCCACGGCCCGGACACCGACCTGCACGAACGGGGTCGACGACGACCGCGACGAGCTCGTCGATGGCGCCGATCCCGACTGCTCATCGCCCACCGGCACCGGTGAGGCGCCGCCGGCCGGCAGCAAGACCGAGCCGCCGCAGGACTCCCGGTCGGGTGCCGGCCAGGTGCAGGTGGGCACGACGCTCGATGCGGCTGACGGCGTCTCCGCCACGACGGAGGAGGTCAAGCGCAACCAGGGCCTCGGCGGTCCGGGAAGCGATGCGAGCGGCGGTGTCACTGCCCCCAGCGCCACCGGGGGCGATCAGCTGCAGGCCGACGGACCGGACGGCGGCTCCACATTCGGCGCAGGCGGCGCGCCCACCGCAGCCAACCCCGGGATCACGATCGCCCCCTTCGGCCCAGCGCCGATCGGCGTCCCCAACTTCGTCATCGACTCCTTTGAGATCCCGCCCTTCCTGCTGCCCATCTACCAGGCCTGCGGGACCGAGTACGGGATCCCCTGGGAGGTGCTCGCCTCGATCAACAAAATCGAGACGGCATTTGGCACAAACCTCAACGTGTCCAGCGCCGGCGCCATGGGTTGGATGCAGTTCCTCCCATCCAGCTGGGAGGCCTACGGCGTCGACGCCAATGGCGACGGCCGCAAGGACCCCTACAACCCTGTCGACGCGATCTGCGCGGCCGCCAAATACCTGCAGGCGGGTGGCGGCCAGGACAACCTCTACGACGCGATCTTCTCTTACAACCACGCCGACTGGTACGTGCAGGAGGTGCTCCTCTACGCGCGGGCCTACGGCAAGCTGCCGGCCGATCTGGTCGGATCGCTGACCGGGCTGACCGAGGGTGCGCACTTCCCGGTCGCGGCCGACGCGCGCTACGCCGACGATATCTCGACCCGCGCGGCGTTGAGCCGGGCGACGCCGGAGGAGCGCCGCTCCTACGGCAACGCGGCCGACGTGATCGCCTCCTCCCCGACCAGGCGCGGAATCAACATCTTCTCCCGCCGCGGAGCACCGGTCGTCGCCGTCAACGACGGGGTGATCACGAAGATGGGCGACTCGAAGAAGCTCGGCCGCTACGTGGTGCTCCGCGATGCCTACGGCAACCGGTACACCTACGCGGAGCTGGGGCAGATCGTTCGCAAGCACCGCAAGGTGGTGATGCCGACCGGCGAGGAGAAACGGGTTCCGGTCGACAGCCAGAACATCCGCCCGCGGCTCTACGGGCTGCCGGGCCGCGCCGAGGACCGCCAGAGCCTGCGGGCGCACCAGCGGGTGGACGGCGCCGCGGCGATCGGCGCCGACGGGGGCCTGAGGGCCGGCTCGAAGGTGATAGCCGGCACCGTGCTCGCACGAATCGGAGCCGGCGAGAACGGCGTCGACCCCCACATCAACTTCTCGATACGCCCGGCCGGCCGCGGCGCTCCGCGAATCGACCCCAAGCCGATCCTCGACGGCTGGAAGCTGCTGGAGGCAACTGCGATCTACCGCGCCGAGGGCAAGAGCCCCTTCAGCTCGAAGCTCGGCGGGGCCGGCGCCCTGCTGCTCCCCAAGGCGGCGCTTGAACGGCGGGTCCTGGCCGACGATCGGCTCTCGATCTACGATTGCGGTCGCTCGGATATCCGCAGCGGCCAGATCGACCGGCGCGTGCTGGCCACCCTCGAGTACCTGGCCGAGGAGGGCTTCCGCCTCACGGTTACCTCGCTGAAATGCGGCCACGGCTTCTACACGTCGAGCGGCAACGTCTCCAATCACAGTTTCGGCAGCGCCGTCGACATCGCAGTGATCAACGGGGTGCCGGTGTTCGGTAACCAGGGACCGGGAACCCTCACGGACACCGTTCTGAAGGCTGTCCTGCGCCTCCAGGGCACGATGGCCCCGGAGGAGCTGATCTCGCTTGAGGCGCTGGGCGGGCCGAGCTTCGCCCTGCCCGACCACGCCGACCACATCCACATCGGCTGGCAACCGCCGTTTGGCGCAAGCGTCGACTCGCGCTACAGCGCACTTCTGAAGCCCAGGCAGTGGCTGCGCCTCACCGATCGGCTCGACGAGATAGACAACCCGCGGGTTCGCACGTCGCCGTCAAACGGCGGCATGGAAGGCCCACGGGACCGCACCGCGCCGTCGAAATAGGAGAATCGGGGCTTCTGGCCCAGCTCTTTGGATTCGTGCAGTTCGAGTTCGCCGGCACACTTGACGTGCCGGATGGCCGCTACCTGGCTCGCGCCGGAGACGAGGACGGCACGCAGAGCGTGCTCGTCGTCGGCACCCTGGGGGCACCCTCTCCGCCCTGGCGGAGGCGCCGGCGGGCGCGGGAGGCCGAGCCCGAGGCTGAACCCCACTTCCTGCCGCTGGCGCGGGCCACCGCGGTGCGGGCCTTTCAGCCCTTCGACTCGGCCGAGGACGCCGCCAGCTGGTTGGGGCAATCGGTTGAAGCGGACGACACGGTCGACGCGCTTGTCGCCGAGGGCATGGATCTGCTCAACCGCGCCCTGCACGCGCACGCGGTGGCAAGCGCGAATCCCCGTGGCCAGGAGCTGAGCCCGGAGCGAGCGGTGCTGGTGCGCATCGGCTATGGCAGCGGCGAAGAGCTTGCCGCCGGTCGCTTCTCGGTGGCTCACGACATCGACGTCAGGGCGGCCGGCTCCTCCCGCCGGCGCCGGCGGGAGGACGAGCTGCGCCCGCAGGAGCGGCTCGCCGCCGTGCTCGGCGGCCGAGAGCAGATGGACACCTGCGAGACACTGCTTCTGCGAGCCCGGGCCGATCTCGACGGCGGCCGTTCCCGCGAGGCCGCCCTGCAGCTGCAGGTCGGCCTCGCGGCACTGCTCCTCGAGCTGGCCGGTGCTCTGGTGGACCCCGCGCACGACGCGGACATGGCCAAGCTGGAGGCACGTCGGGAGGACGCCGACTCGGCGGCGGACATAGCGCTGCGGGAAGAGCTGAGCCCCGAGCAGGAGCGCAGCGTTCGCGAACTCACTGAGGTCTGCGAGCGAGTCCTGAGGCGACGGCGAATACTGCGGGGCTGAAAAGCTGGGCCGGGGTAAGACTCACCCTTACCTTTAGCCTTAGTGTTTCAAGGGAGTGTCTCGATCCTCAGAGTGCGAGGTGCCGCGCGATCACGTCGTCGAGGAGCGACTCGGCAAGGTGGTGCGCCTCCTCCAGGACGACACCCTCAACCGAAGGCACACCGATCACCGTGAGCCCTGCGGCGCGGGCTGCGGCCACCCCGGTCGGGGAGTCCTCAAGGGCGACAACGTCGGGGCCGGGCTCGACACCCAGCCGCCGGCAGGCCTCCAGGTAGGGGTCGGGGGCCGGCTTGGGAGCGGCCACCTCATGAGCGCTCAGCACCACGTCGAAGCGATCGTGGAAGCCGACGATCTCCAGCGAGCGCCACACGAAGGCGAGTGGCGAGTTGGACACGAGACCGATCGGCGTCCCGCGCTGTTTGAGGCCGTCCAGCAGCTCGCGCGCTCCGACCATCGCCTCGACGCCGCGCTCCAACTCTGCGATCACGAGCTCATTGAGCTCCTCGACCAGATCGACAGAGCGACCGGGCTCCCCCAGCCGGCGCTCGAGGATTCCGCCGACGATCTCAGCCGAGGTGCCGACGAGCTCGCGCTTGTGCTCCGCGGTGAACTCCCGCCCCCGCCGTTCGAACAGGTCCCGCTCGGCTCGCGTCCAGACCGACTCGGTGTCGAGCAGCAGGCCGTCGTTGTCGAAGACCACCGCTGCGGGGATGGCCGGCGCCCAATCCGCCGACCCAGTCATCGCCAGCCGAGCGCGGCCAGAACCGCGGCAAGCTCCTCATCGACCTCGCCGTTCATCGTCAGCGTCGCCTCCGAGTCGTAGGGGGTCGACCCCTTGGTGACGATCGCCAGCCGGCCGCCCCGGCCCAACGTCACCTGCGGCAACCCGGCCACGGGATGGACGACGAGCGACGAGCCGATGCAGAGCATCAGCTCGGCCCGCTCGGCAAGGTCCTGGGCGCGGCCCATTGCGCTCTCCGGCAGCAGCTCGCCGAACAGGACGACGTCCGGCTTCACCGGCCCACCGCACGCGGTGCACTCGGCGATCCCCTCATCGTTGAAGAGACCGTCGACCTCCTCGAGCCCGTAGGTTGCATCGCAGGATGTGCAGGAAGAGGTCTCGATCGAGCCGTGGACCTCAACGACGTTCTGGGAGCCCGCGGCACGGTGGAGACGATCGATGTTCTGGGTGATCACCCCCTCCAGCAGCCCCCGGCGCTCCAGCTCCGCGAGCGCCTCGTGCGCCGCGTTGGGACGCCGGTCGCCGAGCGAGTGAAAGCGCGGGCGGTAGTAGGACCAGAAGCGAGCCGGGTCACGCTTGAAGACATCGATATGGGCGACCTTCATCGGGTCGACATTTGCCCAGAGGCCAGTCTCCGGCGTGCGGAAGTCCGGGATCCCCGAGGGCACCGAGACCCCGGCCCCGGTCAGGGCCACCGTGCACCGCGACTCGCGGATCAGCTCCGCGAGCCGCGCCGCAGCTTCCTCTGTGGCTGCTACTTGCCGCTCCACTTCGGGGTGCGCTTGCCGAGGAAGGCCGCGATCCCCTCACCGGCGTCCTCGCTGCGGAACGCCGTGGCGAAGCCCTGCTTCTCGGCCTCTATTCCCTCGTCGAGGTCGCCCTGGCTGGAGACCCGCTTGATCTGCTCGCGCGCAACCGGCGCCTGGCCGGCCAGCTTGCGGCCCCACATCAGCGCGGTCTCGAAGAGCTCGTGGTCGGGCACGAGACGGTTGGCGAGACCGAGATCGAACGCCTCCTCGGAAAGGACGGCGTCGCCGACCAGGTTCATCTCCAGCGCCTTGTTGGGACCGACCAGTCGCGGCAGCCGCTGGGTGCCGCCGAAGCCGGGGATGATCCCCAGCTTGATCTCCGGCTGGCCGAAGACCGCCGCCTCGGCGGCAATCCGCACGTCGCAGGCCATCGCCAGCTCGCACCCGCCGCCGAAGGCGATCGAGTTGACGGCGGCGATCGTCGCCACGCTGTCCTGCCCGAAGTCGCGCAGCAGCGCGTGGGCCGTGTTGATCAGCTCCTCCCCGGCCGCCTCGTCCATCTGCGTGAAGGCTTTGATGTCGGCCCCCGCTGAGAAGACGACGGGGATCGAGGAGGCAACCACCATCGCGCCAACCCCCTCGGAGGCCTTCACCCTCTCCCAGACGGTCTTCAGGTCCCGGATCACATCGGGGGAGATCGCGTTCATCGGCATATTGGCGAGCCAGGCGATCGCGACGTCCCCGCGCGTCTCGAGCTTCACGGTCTCCGCCTGCTCGCCCTCGTCGGGTTGCGGGTAGGGGTAGAAGCCCTGGCCGGACTTCAGCCCGAGGCGCCCCTGGGCGACCAGGCGCTTCAGGGTCACCGGTGCCGAGAAGCGCTCGCCGTAGCGCTCCTCGAGCCGCTCGATCTGCTCCAGCACCGTGTCGAGTCCCTCCAGGTCGGCTTTCCAGAAGGGCGGGAAGAGGCCTTTGCGCGGGTCGAGGCCTGCCCCGGCCATCATCCCGAGGTCGATGTCGCGAACGGAGCAGACACCCTCCTCGACCAGACGGCAGGCCTCGATCAGCGCCCGGCCCGTGAACATCGCCACCAGCTCCTCGGGGTCGGGGTCGGCGTCGCCGGGGATCGTCTGCTCACCGCCGGAGAAGAAGCCCTCACCGCCGCTCTTGGCCCCGAGCTTGCCCTCGGCGACAAGGCCCTGAAGGCCCTTGTGGACGTAGAAGCCCTCGCCGTAGGAGTCGGCCAGGTGCTCGGCGACGTGCAGCACGGTGTCGAGCCCGAGCAGGTCCGTGAGGAAGAAGGGACCCATCGGCGCGACCTTGGCGGCCGCAATCGCCTCATCGATCGCCTTGAGGGAGAGCCCCTGGTCTTCCTGGGCGCGCCAGATCTCGCCGATCGTCGCCATCAGAACGCGGTTGACCACGAAGCCCGGAACCTCGCCGCAGACGATCGGCTGCTTCCTGATCGCCTGAGCGAAGTTGAAGGCGGCGGTGGCGGTCTCCTGCGAGGTGTCCTCGCCGACGATCACCTCGACCAGTGGCATCACGGAGGCGGGGTAGAAGAAGTGGAAGCCGACCACCTTGTCGGCCCGCAGCGTCGCTTCGCCGATCTCGGTGATCGAGAGCGAGGACGTGTTGGATGCGAGGATCGCGTGCCCCGGCGTGGCCGCGTCA
Source organism: uncultured Solirubrobacterales bacterium (assembly GCA_963707965.1). Lineage (GTDB taxonomy): Bacteria > Actinomycetota > Thermoleophilia > Solirubrobacterales > 70-9 > VRUE01. The sequence continues at coordinate 224,517 of CAVPRR010000004.1, read as the reverse complement.
ACCTCACGGAAGACCGCCTGCTTGATCGCCATCTTCTCCGGCACGGCCTCGACCACGAAGTCGACGTCGCCGAAGCCCTCATAGCTCGTCGTCCCGACGATCAGGCCCATCGTCTCGGCAAGGCGGGCGTCGGCCTGCTCCTGGGTCAGCTTCTCCTTCTTGACCAGGCGGGCCAGTTGGCCCTCGGTGACGGCGCGCGCCTTCTCGACGGCGGCATCGACGAACTTCTGGTCGATGTCCTTGACGACAACGGGGATGTCGGATGCGGCAATCGCCTGCGCGATCTCGCCGCCCATGGTGCCTCCGCCGACAACGGCGGCCTTGGAAACGAACATTCGGGTCGGACCTCCGGATTCTGGACTTGCGGGCGCGGCAAGGTTATTTGACTTGCCCTCAGCTGCCGCGGCATCCATCCGCCGGCTCAACGCGGGGACAAAGGTTTCGGGCGAAGCTTGTACGCGCGTACAAAGGCATATCTGACGCGCTGCCATTAGGCTCTTCGTGCTCTTTCCAGAGGAGTGGACCGGTAACTGAACGCGCCCGCCGGCCGGAGCGCGCACGCCAAGTGAGGGATTGACCAAGCGATGACTCGTATCCGCCAGCAGAATGTGACCGCCGCGCAGTGGAGCTCCAACGGGGAGGCCCTGGGCGCGATTGACCTGACCCAACCCGAGAACGACCCGTTCGCCGCCAACGTCTTTTCAAAAGCCGTGCAGCGCGAACGTCTGCCCGGCGACGTCTTCGAGAGGCTGCAGGCGACGCTGGAAGGCGGCGAGGCGCTCGACTCGGCGCTCGCCGACGCCGTCGCCACGGCGATGAAGGACTGGGCGCTCGAGAAGGGCGCCACTCACTTCACCCACATGTTCCAGCCGCTGACCGGCTCCACCGCCGAGAAGCACGACTCCTTCTTCGAGCCCGCCGGCGAGGGCCGCGCTCTGGCCGGCTTCTCCGGAAAGGAGCTCATCCAGGGCGAGCCGGACGCCTCCTCCTTCCCGACCGGCGGCGTCCGCGCCACCTTCGAGGCGCGCGGCTACACCGCCTGGGACCCGACCTCGCCCGCCTTCATCCTCGAGAACCCCAACGGGGCCCTGCTCTGCATCCCAACCGCCTTCGCGTCCTGGACCGGCGAGGCGCTCGACGCGAAGATCCCGCTGCTGCGCTCCATGGACGCCCTCTCGCGCTCGGCGATCAAGGCGCTGCGGCTGCTCGGCGACGCCGAGAGCAAGCGCGTCTTCACGACGGTCGGCCCCGAGCAGGAGTACTTCCTGATCGACGAGCAGTACTTCTTCGAGCGCCCCGACCTGATCTCCACCGGCCGCACCCTGTTCGGCGCGAAGCCGCCCAAGGGCCACGAGCTGGACGACCACTACTTCGGCTCGATCCCGGAGCGGATCCTCGCCTGCATGCTGGAGACCGAGCTGGAAGCGAGGAAGCTCGGCATCCCGGTCAAGACCCGCCACAACGAGGTGGCGCCGAACCAGTACGAGATCGCGCCGGTCTTCGAGAACTCGAACGTCGGCTCCGACCACCAGCAGCTGATGATGCGCACGATGGAAAACGTCGCGCGCCGCTACGGGCTTGTCTGCCTCCTGCACGAGAAGCCCTTCGCCGGCGTCAACGGCTCAGGCAAGCACAACAACTGGTCGATGGCGACGGACACGGGGACGAATCTGCTCGATCCGGGGGACACCCCCGCCGACAACGTCCACTTCCTCTTCTTCTGTGCCGCCGTGATCCAGGCCGTCAACAAGCACCAGGGGCTGCTGCGCGCCTCGGTCGCCAACATCGGCCAGGACCACCGGCTCGGCGCCAACGAGGCGCCGCCCGCGATCATCTCGATCTTCCTCGGCGCCGAGCTGGAGAAGGTCTTCGAGGCGATCGCCACCGGAGAAGGCGATCCCCACACCCCGGCGTCGTTCCTGGAGCTGGGAACGACGGTGCTGCCGGCGCTGCCGATGCACGGGGGCGACCGCAACCGCACCTCGCCCTTCGCCTTCACCGGCAACAAATTCGAGTTCCGGGCACTGGGGGCAAGCGAATCGCTCGCCTTCCCGAACACGGTCCTGAATACGATCGTCGCCGAGGCGATTGACGAGCTGGCCGACAGGCTGGAGGAGAAGACGGGCGGCGGCATGGACGCGGCTGAGGCCGTGATCGAGGTCGTCAAGGAGTCCTACAGCGCCAACAAGCAGATCTGCTTCGGCGGCGACAACTACGCGGAGGAGTGGCACGCCGAGGCCGAGCAGCGCGGACTGAAGAACCTGCGCACGACTCCCGACGCGCTGCCGGAAGTGATCTCCGAGCAGACGATTGCCGCGTTCGACAACTACGACGTGCTCTCCAAGCGGGAGCTGGAGTCCCGCTACGAGGTTTGGATCGAGCAGTACTGGATCCGCGCCAACATCGAGGCGGAGACGACCTTCTCGATCGCCAAGACGATGATCCTGCCGGCGGCGCTCCGCCATCTGGCGCTGATCGGCGAGTCCGGCGTCTCATCGGTCGAGGGCGAGATTCGCAGCCTGGTCGACGAGCTGGTCGCCGCCCTGGGCGATCTGGAGGCGGCCAACGCCGACCCCGGCCTGGAGGGCCTTGAGATGGCGATCCACGCTCGCGACGGGCAGATCGCGGCGATGGCGCAGGTTCGCGAGGCGGCTGACAAGCTGGAGAAGATCGTCGCGGACGACCTCTGGCCGCTTCCCAAATACGAGGAGATGCTCTTCATCAAGTAGCCGTCGCCGGGAGGCGGCGGTTTCCGGACCTCAGGTAGCCGTCGCCGGGAGGCGGCGGTTTCAGGAGGTCGCGGCGGGGCGGGCCGGGTCGTGAAGGCGGAAGACGTCGTCGGGGTCGTACTGGGCCTTGACGGCGACGAGCCGGTCGTAGTCCTCGCGCCCGTAGGCGGCCACGATCCGCTCCTCGGCCTCACCCCCGGCGAACCTGGCGTGGTTGGCACCGGATGCCCAGGGCTCCACGTCTGCACAGACATCTCGCGCCCACTGAATCGCCCGTTCGTCGTCCGCCGGATCCTCCCAGATGGTCAGTGGGTGGACCACCCAGGAAGCGTCTCGGTTGGCCACCGGCCAGTCGGCCGCCCGGCGCGCGACCGCGCCACCCCAGGGGAAGATGACGTGCTGCGTCGGCGACGGGACGATGATTCCCCCGGCGCGGGCGCAAAAGGCGTCGATCCCCTCGTCCGTCAGCTCGTTCAGGTACTCGGTCGACCAGTAGTTGCGGTAGCCGGGCCGGTCGCCGAGCATCGACTGGAGCTCCAGGTAGGGCATCCCCCTGATCATCGTTCCGGCCGGCTCCCGGTCGAGCAGCGGCGCAAGGGCGGCACGTGCCTCGGCCTCGGGACCCGTGTAGGTGACGAGAATCGCGAGGGCAAGGCGGTTGTGGAGGCTCTCGGGAACGAAATCTGCGGGTGGGCCGGTGAGAAACGTCACGGCTCCGCCGACGTCAGCCAGCGCCCCCTTCGCGAAATCCCGGTACGCCCGTACCAGCTCGGGGGCTGCATCCGGTGGCCAGATCATCAGCGCCGCGGTGAACGTGGGTAGCGGATACAGATGGAGTTTCAGCTCGGTGGCAATCCCAAAGTTGCCGCCGCCGCCGTGCAGAGCCCAGAACAGCTCTGGATTTTCCTCCTCGGAGGCCAGCACGGTGCGGCCGTCGCCGGTGACCAGCTCGACGCTGAGCAGGTTGTCGCAGGCCAGGCCGAACTTGCGCTCCAGCCAGCCCGAACCGCCACCCAGGCTCAACCCTGCGACGCCCGTCGCGGAAACCCGACCCCCGGTTGCAGCGAGGTCGTACTGATCGCAGGCCGTATCGAAGTCTCGCCAGGTGGCGCCGCCACCGACCGTCGCAACACGGGCCTCGGGGTCGACGCTCACGCGATTCATCCGCCGCAGGTCGATCGTAAGGCCACCGTCGATGAGGCAGGCACCGGCGACGCTGTGGCCTCCTCCGCGTACCCCCAGATCGGCGTTGTTGGCGCGGGCGAAGGCGAGGGCAGCCCGAATGTCACCGGCGTCTTCGCACTGCGCGATGGCCGCCGGACGCCTGGCAATCATTGCGTTGAAGATCGAGCGCGCGTCCTCATAGCCAGGGCCTCCATCTGCAAGGACCTTGCCGTGGAAGTCCTGCCGAAGCGCGTCAAGTGCGGCTGGATCCAGCGTGCCCAGGGACAAGGAGGCTCCTTTCGTCGTGGGAAAGGCGCCTACCGCTCCCCGACTCTATTGTCAGGCCGCCCCAGACGCAAGCGGATTGAGCTCAGCAAGAAGTCTCCACCAGCCGCGTCTTCGTCGTCGATCAGCACCGCGGTGCCAAGCGCTCCAGGCACGCCTCCTCGCTCAGCAGGTCCCGCCCGGTCCAGGCGCCGAAATGCGGAGCGGAGATGACAAGCGCCCGCGTACCTCACCCGCGCACGTGCCGCCGGTACCAGCGACGGCCGTGCAGGCGCTCGGTGTTCCACACGATGGCCGGCAGCAGCCCCCGCCGGTGAAGCCAGTAGCGGCTGGGGATCGGGGCGGCCGGTGACACCCTCCCGACATCGATCTCGGCGACGGCAATGCCGGAACCCTCCTCGCCGCGGCGCAATGCGAGGACGTTTCCGTCAGCGGCGGCGATCAGCGCTCCGCCCTCGAACCGCCCCCGGTAGGGAACGATCGGCAGCTCGGGCATCCGGCAGCGGATCGCACCGCTGATCGCCGCGTGGACAACCGGGGCGCCGACCAGGCGCGCGAAGGCACTGGGCGCATGCAGCGCAGTGCGGGCGTTTCGCTCCTCCATGCGCCGTGTGAGAGTGCGCGGAGGCCAGGCCGGGACGCTCCACCAGTTGGAGCCGCCCACCACGACATCCACGCGCCCGGCGAGGCGCCGGGCGGTCGCCGAACGCATGAACTCCCAACAGACGGCCGCCCCGGCCGTGAAGGGACCGGCGTCCATCACTCCGTCGTCAGAACCGCCCACGTAGAACGAGTTCTCCCACATGGTCGGCATGTCCTTGTCGTGGCGACCCAGCACCTCACCGTCGGGGCCGGCAAGGAGGAAGGCGTTGCGCACCTCACCGTCGGCGTCGCGACAGAGGAAGGAGCCGCCAAGCCAGATTCGCTCCTCTCCGGCCACGCGTTTGAGCATGGCGGCCGCTGCCCCATCCGGCGGAAGCGCTGCGCCGGCGAGCTCGGGAACGAAGGCCGCGCCGGTGGTGAAGAACTCGGGCAGCGACACCAGCTCCGCCCCCCGACCGGCTGCCTCACGTGCCAGCCGCTCCGACTCGGCCAGATTTGCCTCGACATCCCCAAGCTCAACCGCAAGCTGCACAGCCGCGACGCGCATGGATCGGACCGTAGCGCGCAAAGTGGCGCCGGAGGCAACCGGCCGGCGACTCCAGTGCCCGTCAGTCGCGGGGAAGCACCCGCATCTCCAGGCCACCCTTCGGCGAAAGGGTCGGCATCTGGCGCACCGTCATCGTGCGACCGGGCAGCGCGTCGAGGCGGAGCTGCTGCAGGAGCATCGTCGCGACCAGCTTCACCTCGGTCTGGCCAAAGCGCTTGCCGATGCAGATCCTCTGGCCGCCGCCGAAGGGAACGTAGCCCCCGCGGGGCAGGGCCGCCTTGCGCTCGGGCGTAAAGCGCTCCGGGACAAACGCCTCGGGCTCGGGGAAGACCTCCGGGATGCGGTGGCTGGCCCAGGAGGAGTAGTTGACGTAGGCCCCCTTCGGAACGGAGTGACCGCCGAACTCGAAGTCGCGTACGGACCGGCGGGGCCCGATCCAAGCCGGCGGGTATAGCCGCAGCACCTCGTCGAGGACCATGTTCAGGTAGGGCATCTCCCGTTCGAGCTGGTCGATCGTGGGGGCCGCCCCGTCGAGCACCCGATCCTGCTCCTCCTGAAGGCCGGAGGCGACGTCTGGATGACGCGCAAGCTCGTACATCATGAATGTGAGGGTCGAGGTCGAGGTGTCATGGCCGGCGAACATCAGGGTCATGACCTGGTCGCGGACCTCCCTGTCGGAGAAGCCCTCCCCCTCCTCGTCGCGCACGCTCAGCAGCAGGCTGAGGATGTCGTTCTTGCCCGGATCGGGGTTGGCGCGACGGTGCGAGATCTCCGCGTGGACGATCTCGTCGAGCACCGCCCGCGAGGCCACCATCTTCGCCCACGGCGACCCGGGCCCCCGCAGCAATCTCAGATGGAAGTCGATCCCGTAGAAGCCGAGGGCGCGCTCGAAGTGCTCGGCTGCGGCGGCGCCCTTGCCCGCCTCGTCAGGATCGAGCCCGAGCAGCGCGCGCATGGCGATCCGCATCGCCAGGCCGCGCATCCACCCATAGACGTCGACGATCTCGCCGGCACGAAGCCCCGCTATGGCGATGTCCGCCTCCGCCCTCATCACGTCAACCGCGGCGCTGATCTGTCTGCGGTGGAAGGCCGGCATCATGATCTCGCGGGCGCGGTCGTGGTACCCGTCGTCGATCGTCAGCAGGCCGTCGCCGAGCAGCGGAATCAGGTCGCCAAAACTCCCCTCGCGCCAGTGAAAGTTCTCCGGGTGGGAGACGGTGATGAATTGATTGGCCTCCGGCCCCAGCATGAAGACAACCGGGTGGTGCAGGATGCGAACGGAGAAGATCGGTCCGTACCGCTCGTAGAGGGAGAGCAGGATCGGCAGCGGGTCGTGCGCCATTCGCAGCGTACGCCCGAGGTCGAAGTCCATGGCGCCGGGCGGGTAGCCGCCGTTGCGCCTGACCCGCAGCTCGGTGCGCACGTCTTCGGCGAGCCGCCGAACGGGATTGGGGCTCAGTTCCGCAGGCGGCGGGACACGCCGGGCGGGAATGGCGACTGCATCGGTCGGCATTGGCTGATCCTAACTGGCTGACTGGCCAAGCCCCGGCACTGGCCGCCCCGAGGGAATCGGCGGTCAGGCGGAGACCGCGGCAGCGAGCTGGCCGCAGGCGGCATCGATGTCGCGGCCGCGGGTCAGACGTACGGTCGCCGTGAGACGGTGCTCGGCGAGGATCGCGCGGAAGCGCTCGATCTGCTCGGGCGCCGACCCCTCGTAGGCGCCCGTCGGGTTGTAGGGGATCAGGTTGACCTTGTAGGCGCGGGGGTCCAGGAGAGCGGCGAGCTGGCGGGCGTGCTCCGGACGGTCGTTGACGCCGTCGAGCATCACGTACTCGACGAAGACCCTGCGGCGGCGTCGGGCCCGGTAGCGCTCGCAGGCCGCGAGCACCTCTGCCAGCGGGTAGCGGTCGTTGACCGGCATCAGCTGCGAGCGCAGGCCGTCGTTCGGCGCGTGCAGCGAGAGGGCCAGGCTGACCGGCATCTCGCACTCGGCCAGCCGGTCGATACCGGGCACCCAACCGACCGTGGAGATCGCGGTGCGGCGGTGGGTCACGCCAAGGCTGGGCAGCCCCTCACAGGCGGCGATCACCGCGTCGAGGTTCATCGTCGGCTCCCCCATCCCCATGAACACGACGTGGTCGATCGCCTCGGCGCGACGGAAGTGGAGCGCCTGGTCGAGGATCTCGTCGGCGCTCAGGTTGCGGCCGAACCTCATCTGCCCGGTGGCACAGAAGGTGCAGGTCAGCGGGCAACCCGACTGCGAGGAGAGGCACACCGAGCGGCGACCGTCCCGGTAGCGCATCAGCACCGCCTCGACCGGCTTCCCATCGTCCGTGTCGAACAGGGCCTTGACGGTGCCGTCGTCGGACTTCGCCTCCGCCCGGAGGGAGAGCGTCGAGAGCGGCACCGTACTCGCCAGCCGCTGGCGCAGCGCCAGCGGCAGGTTGGTCATCTCCTCGTAGGAGCGCGCCCCGCGGGCTACCCACTCCCAGACCTGGGAGGCACGGTAGCCTGGCTCACCGGCCTCGGCAAGACTCTGTTGCAGCAGCGCACGGTCCACGCAGCGAGTCTAGGCGCACGCTCCGCTCCGGCAACCTATCCCGCAGACCCGGGGGGAGGAGGCTCCGAGGGAGGCGGTGGCTGCTGAGGCTCCGCTGGCGGCTGCTCCGCCAGGGGCGGGGGCATCTGAGGCGCCGGGCTGGGAGGCGGCTCCTGCCCCGGCAGCGCCTCAGCCTCCTGGCGCCACAGCTCGTTCAGTGAGACCTGCACATATGCCCACAGGCCGGGCGAAAGCAAGAGATAGAGGATCAGTGCGATCCAACCGTTGAGGGGCTCGCTGCCGACGAGGCGCGATGCCCCCTGGACGCGCTTCACCCCGCGCCAGTAGGTGAGCAGAGCGGGCACGACGATGATGCCGCCCGGGAACAGAGCGAGCAGAGAGTTGGTCGGGTTCTGCCCGAGGTCGTAACCCTTCGCGCGCCCATAGTCCCGCAGCTCGCGGTTGATCCGGTACCACCACACAAGGTGATAGATGCCAAACGTGACGAGCGGCAGCAGCGCCGCGGCCCACGGGCTGCGGATCTTCACCTCGTTCTGCGTGCCTCGAATCTGCATCTCGTAGGCCATGCGGCTCCGTTCTGTGGGAGGCGGGGTGAAACGACCCTAGCCGACCTCGGCGCACCTGACCACTCGCCTACTGCCCTCCGAGCTCGGTATCGACCTTGGTCTGCTCGACTTCCTCAACGCGAACAAGCTTCTCCCGCGACTTCTCGCCGCGCACGACGCTGACGCGCGACGGAGCCACACCGAGCCGCTCGGCGATCAGCTTGCGGAGCGCCTTGTTGGCCTTGCCATCCACAGGCGGCGCCGTCACCCTCGCCTGCAGGACGCCGTCGCGCATGCCGGTCAACTCGTCCCTGTGCGCCCGAGGCCGGAGCCGAACTCTGATTTGCGCCCTGGCCATACACGATCGGATTCTCGCGCTTTCGCGAGCTTTCGGCAGATCACGCTCGCTCCTGGGCGCTCGTTTCTGGGCTTCGTTTCTGGGCGTTTAGAGTTGTCGCCGTGAGCGAAGCAGACGGCATCGGCGCGCTTACCGAAGCAATCGGCCGCTACAACGATGCGTGGAACGCGCATGACCTGGACGCGATCGTTGCCATGCACGCGCCGGACATGGTCTTCGCCAACCACACCGCCGGCGAGTCGGCGACCGGCGAGGAGGTGCGAAGCCACATCGCCTCGATCTTCGAGACCTGGCCCGACCTGAGGTTCGAGACGCGGCGGCTCTACGTGCGCGAGGGGCTGGTTGTGCAGGAGTGGACGGCAACCGCCACGCACACCAACACGATGCGGCGAGGCGACCTCGAGGCACCGCCGACCGGGCGGACGATCAGCTGGAACGGGATCGACTCGATCCCGTTCGAGGATGGCCTGATCAAGCGAAAGGACGTCTACTCGGACTCGGTCTCGATCCTGCGGCAGGCCGGCCTGCTCGATTGAGCGCCAGCCGCGCCGCCGGCGAGGTTGGGCACGGGCGAAGCCGCAACGAGGGAGCCGGGCCGGCGCCAACGTTACGATCGTTCCTTCCCAGTCTCAGACGGGAGACAATCCCCCCTCAAGGAGAAGCCATGGCAGGCCACACGGTGAAGAAGATCGACGAGATGGAGGCCGTCTTCGGCGGCGGCTTCAAGCGCGCCCGAGCCGAGCTCGGCGTCGAGTCGTTCGGCATGCAGATCATCGACATGCCCCCGAACTACGAGAACTACCCGGAGCACGATCACGGACAGGACGGTCAGGAGGAGGTCTACATCACGCTGCGCGGCGGCGGTGAGCTGGAGATCGAAGGCGAGCGCCACCCGCTCGACGCCGATCACGTCGCCCGGGTCGGTCCCGGCGTCAAGCGCAAGGTCTGGCCCGGTGACCAAGGCATTCGCGTCCTGGTCCTCGGCGGCAAGCCCGGTGAGGTATACGAGGCCCCCGACGTGACCAAGCTGGGCGAGCCCGACCCGATGGCCAGCTAGCCGACGTGCCTCACCACGTTCAGTGCCTGCGGGTGGGCCGCGAGCACTTACGTCAAGCTGGTCGCTGAACAACCGAGGAGGTTTCACGATGACGGAGCAAACGATCACCCTGGAGATGTCCAAGGCCGATGCCGAGGTCCTCGTTGGGGTTCTGGCTTCCGAGCGCCACAACCCGGAGGTCGACGCGACCTGCGACACGCTGCGGCGGCAGCTTGACGAGAAGCTCGCGGACCTAGGCTAGGAGATTGGCCGTCTTGCCAGTGGCTGGCTTGAGCTAGCTTGATCTTGTGAACGGCACTGGGATTCTGTTCGATGCGGACGAGGCCGACTTCTCGGGTACGGTCGAGGTGCTGGGCGTCGTCTTCAGCTCGGAGGACGACGGTTATGCGGTGCTGGAGGTGGAGGACGCGGACTCCGGGGAGGGCTTCTCGCTGGTCGGCCCGGTTGGGCACCTGAGCACCGGCGACCGGGCGGAAGTCAGCGGTGACTGGCAAACGCACTCCCGCTACGGGCGGCAGCTGCGGGCGACTGGAGCGCTGCCGCTCGACCCAGCCGACCGCAAGGGACAGATCTCCTACCTGACCTCGCTTCGACATATCGGGCCGGTGCGGGCCGAGCGGCTGGTCGAGGCCCACGGCGCACGGGTGCTTGAGGCCATCGCCACCGATCCGGAGGGCATATTCGGCACCCTGCAGGGGGTCACCCCGGAGCAGGCCGCGGTGGCAGCCGACTCCTGGCACGCCTCGCGTGCGATCCGCCACCTCCACATCCAGCTCGCTCCGCACGGTCTGGCCTACCTGGCGGCACCGATCCACGCCCGCTTCGCAGAGAAGGCGCTGGCAACCCTGCAGGGGGATCCCTACCGCCTGACAGAGGTCGAGGGCATCGGATTCATCCGGGCTGACAGGATCGCGCTGGCCGCTGGCGTGCTGCCCGAATCCGACCGGCGGGCGCAGGCCGCCGCCGTCTACGCGCTCTCCGAAGCCGAGCAGGAAGGACACACCTACCTGCCGGTCGAGGACCTCGCGCGGCGCACCTCGAAGCTGCTCGGCCTCCACCCGGACCCGGATGTGCTGGTCGAGGCCCCGGGATTGCTGGTCGACGACGCACGCGCGTATCGCGAGGTGACTCACGAGAGCGAGATCTCCGTGGCCGAGACGCTGTGCGCCCGCGCCGCCTCTCCGCCCAACATCGACTACGACCCGGGCGCGGACGAGGACCCCGAGGGCGAGCTTACGCCTGAGCAATGGGCGGCTGTGCGAGCCGCCTTCGTATCGCGGGTCTCGATCCTCACCGGCGGGCCCGGCGTCGGCAAGACCGTCTGCACGCGGGCGATCGTCGCCGAGGCCGAACGTGCGGACGCGACGATCGCCCTCTGTGCCCCCACCGGCCGCGCCGCACGGCGGATCGAAGAAGCAACCGGTCACGAGGCCGAGACGATCCACCGAATGCTCGAGTGGAGACCCGGCGGCCAGCCCAACTACAAGCCCGGGCACCCACTTCCAGTCGACATGGTCATCGTGGACGAGGCCTCGATGCTGAACCTGCGCCTGATGGAGGTTCTGCTCGGTGGCCTTGCCGAGTCGACCCACATCGTCTTTGTGGGGGACGCGGACCAGCTGCCGCCGATCGGCGCCGGCAAACCGTTCGAGGACCTGATCGACTCCGGGATCGCACCGGTCGTCCGGCTCAACCAGATCTTCCGCCAGGCGGCGCGTTCGATGATCACGACAGCCGCTCACGCGATCAACAACGCCCGGCCACCGCGCCTTCAGCCCGAGGAAGACCAGGAACAGGACTTCTTCTTCATCGCCCGGCCGGATCCCGAGAGCACACTGAACACGGTCGTCGAAGTGGTCGCCGAGCGCGCGCCAAAGCGCTTTGGCGTCGACCCAATTCGCGACGTGCAGGTGCTGGCGCCGATGTACAAGGGCGCGGTTGGAATCGACGCGCTCAACAGGCGACTCCAGGAGCGCCTCAATGCGAATGGAAAGCCGGCCTTCAGGAACCGGTTCCGAGTCGGCGACCGGCTGATCCAGACCCGCAATTCCGCCGAGCTGGGCCTGATGAACGGCTCAATCGTCTTTCTCCGATCGGACGACCCAGACGACGAGGAGATCATGGTCGACACCGACGACGGCGCCTCGCTCGTGATCCCCTACGGCGAAGCCGACGCGCTGCAGATCGCATATGCGATCTCCGTCCACAAGGCCCAGGGCTGCGAGGTCCCGGTCGTGGTCGCCGTGTGCAGCCGCTCCCACACGCGGATGCTGAGCCGCCCGCTGCTCTACACGGCGATCACCCGCGCACGCAAGAGCTGCGTTCTCGTCGGCGACCCCACCACGCTGGAGATCAGCGTTCGCCGCAACCGCGGCACGGATCGATACTCGGCGCTTGCCGAGCGGCTGCGCGGGTAGCCTCGCCGCGATACTCACGGAAGTGGAGACGCCGAGACCTTCCCTGGTCGCAGTCACGATCACGCTTGCTGGGATTGCGGCCCTGGCCGCACTGGTGCTCGCGGTCCCCCCGCTGCGCGACGCATTCGAGGCCGCGGTGCGCGGAGACACCGCCGAGGTGCGATACCGCCTCGAGGACCTCGGCGTCGCGGGGCCGTTGCTGATCGTCGGTCTGGCCCTCGCCCATGCGGTCGTCTTCTACCCGGCCGAGATCGTCGACGCCGCCGCGGGCTTCGTGTACGGATTCCTCCCCGCCCTGGCCCTGACGATGACCGGCTGGCTGCTCTCGGGACTGCTCTGCTTCGGAATGGGACGATCGGTGGCGCGGCCGCTGCTCGACCGCTGGTTCGGCACGGAGCGCTTCGAGCGAACCGAGGCGGCGATCGAGCGCGGCGGCGCCACCCTGCTGCTCTCGGTGAGGCTGATCCCGATAGTCCCCTTCAGCCTCGTCTCCTATGCGGCGGGCGCCGCCCGGGTCCCGGTCTGGAGGTTCGCCTGGACGACGGTCATCGGCTACCTGCCGATCACAGCGCTCGCCGTCTACTTCGGCACCCGCCTCGAAGGCCTCAGCCTCACCGACCCGTTGGTGCTCGGCACCGCCGCCGCCCTGCTGGCGCTGCTGCTGGTCGGCCACTGGATCGTGCGACGCTTCGGATAGGCCCTCAGCAAGCCGCTATCGCTTCACCCGGAAGCGGTAGAGGGCCGGCGTGCGGTCGAAGTTGCCGGCCGCGTCGCGGGCGATCACCCGCAGGACGTGCCTGCCAACCCCGAACCGCCGCGCGAACCTGCGCTTGCAGACCCTGAACAGGCCGCCGTCCACGCGGCAGATGAAGGTGACCGGCTGCTCGTTTGAGCCAAACCAGAACACCGCCCTCGCCCTGCGGTGCCGGGTGCGGATCACCCGGCGCGGATGCCAGCGAAGGAAGGTGCGGGGCGCCGGGCGATGCCTGGCCCTGGCCGAAACCGGAGCATAGGTCAGCGCTCCCGTTTCCGGCTCCGGTTCCAACGGAAGCGCCGCCCCCCCTCCCCCGGTTTTCACGACGCCTTCTTCGACCCCGCCTCCTTCGCCTTCCTGTTCGCCTTCCGTCCCACCTTCTTCTTCAGGGGGGACCGGTTCTGCAACCTCGCCCAGCGCCCCCACGGCATTGACAAGCCCCGCGCCAACAGCGTTTGGCCCGAAGGAGCCAACCGGTACAGCGCTGGCCGCGAGCGCGTCCCGGACCTCGTCCGATGTGAGCGATGGGTTGGCCTCACGCATCAACGCGGCAACTGCAGCTGCGTGAGGCGCCGCAGCGGAGGTTCCGCAGAACCGCCACATTCCGGCCAATTCGAAGGCAAAGAACGTCGTCACGCCGCAGTCCGTAGCCACCAGGTCCGGCTTGCTGAGCGGTTCGGGTGAGGGAAGTGCCGCGGCGGGCGAGGTGCCGCTGACCGGGCCGAAGTAGTGGGTCACCGGCCCCCGGGATGAGTACCTCTCCGGCGCAGACGTCGTGTTGTAGCGGATCGCGCCCACGCTGACCGCACTGCCCGCCCCGTTGTGCCCGAAGATCGTCGGGCCAACCGTGTCCCCGCCCAAAGAAGCTGGGTACTCCGTTTCAGCGACCCCGCCACCGTTCTCCATCAGGACGAACTTGAGCCTGGGTGTGCCACCGCTGTATCGGTTGATGGCCAGTTGGACCTCCTGGGTGGGACCGGTGTTTTCCCACTGGAAGAACTCGAACGGCTCCTGCGTACCGCCTGCCTCGACTGGGCTGGGATTGTCTTCGATGCTCCACACGGGGGCACCTTCGACTTCGATCAGCTGCCCTTCGTCGTCGAGCAGAAACGCGTCCGCATCCGTGCCTACGCCGAACCAAGCTTCCGCCCACTGAAGGTCGACCGTGAGCGTTGCCCCTTCTTCGACCGTGATGCCGAACGTGTTGTCGACGCCGATCCCCGCGTCGAAGTCCATGCAGTGAAGCGCTTTCAATCCGCCGATGGCCATCAACGCATCCGGGCAGCTCAAGGAGTCGCGGAAGCTGGGCGCCTCCCAGGAGGCGATTTCGTTGCCGGTTTCTTTTTCGATCAGGTTGTCGTTGCCGGCCGACGAGAAGTAGGAGACACCGCTTCCGGTCACGTTGTTCACCGCCACGCTCACCGGGCCGTCCTGGAAAAACGGCTCGTCGAAGTAGGTGACGTCGTCGGCGATGACCTGCGCGCCGGTGCCGCCTTCTGAGACGGGTTCCGCCAGCCTCTCGATGTTTGCCGCGAATGAGAGCTCGCCCGTGAAGGCCGTGGCGAAGGCGAGCTTGGCGCCCGGCGCGAGGTCGTGGACGATCTGAGCCATCGCGCGTCCCTCATCCGCGCCAGACGATGCCGTGTCGTCGAGGACGTTGACCGGATCGGCGTTGCTGCACGGGTTGCCGTTCCCTGGCAGGTCGCCGCTGGAGACGTCGTCGCCTTCTTTCGTCGCGATGGAGCCACCGCCGACGGCTTCGGTGGCGGTGTTGAAGGAGTCGGAGAGGATCCCGACCGTGACGCCGGCGCCGTCGACACTGGCGCCATCGACACGGAATTCTTTCCGCGCCTGGGCCGCCTGAAGCTGTTCGTCGCCCTCGGAGACGACGGAGCCGGCGGGACACGATGAGCCGGCGGCTGTGATCGGCGTGAGCACCTCGGTGGCGCCCGCGACGCGCGGGACTGTGGAGAGTGCGCGCAGTTCCTCTGGCTTCGCCGCCACGGTGACCGTCTGGTAGCGGCGACTGACGTTGACGATCTTTGCGCCGGCCGTGCGCAGATCGTCGAGTCCGGCGGCGGCGCCGTGGTCAAAGCGCACCTCGACAAGGACGCGGCTGCCTTCGCGGACCAGGCTGCCGGGACCATCTTCCGCAAGGCTCAAGATCCTCGCCTGCTTCGCCGCCGGTGCGGAGCGCACGGATGGATTCGCCAGCTCCGCCAGCCGCGGTGAGAGGTCCCCATCGCTCGGCCGACCGGCAGCCGCCCACGCGGACGCCGGGGTGAGCAGGGCGACCACAAGCACGGCAATCGACGAACGCCCAGCTCGGGCGGAAAAGCCTTTCCCTGGCTTCATCTCGTTCAAGATATCGACTGCGCTCACGGGCTCCTAAAGCCACCTTCGTAGTTTGCCGCCGCAGTATCCGCCCCTCAGATAATGCGACAGTCAGCACCGGGTAGGCCTGCGTTAGGCGCGGAGACGGGGGTTCTGAGAGACCGGCGAGGGGCCGACCCTGCTACGGTCTTCCGCGTTAGGCCGGATTATCCGGCAAAGTTTGTGTCTAGCGCTCGCGTCGTTGCTTTACCGAAGCCTCCGCGTTCGCAGCACATGAAGTGGAGGCAATGCATGCCAACTGGAACTGTCAAGTGGTTCAGCGACGACAAGGGCTACGGGTTCATAACGCCCGACGACGGCTCGAAGGACGTGTTCGTCCATCACAGCGCGATTCTCGGCGAGGGCTTCAAGTCCCTGACCGAGGGATCCAAGGTGAGCTACGAGTCCGAAGAAGGCCCCAAAGGCCCAGCCGCAGCGAACGTCCAGCAGACCTCGTAGCGGCTCACCGCTCATTGCGTTGAAGAGGCCCGCCACCGGCGGGCCTCTTTTTTCGCCGCCCTATCCTTCCGCCAGCGCGTTCGCCGTCAGTGGCGCTGAGCGCCAGAAAGGGCGAACGCGGCCCCGATCATCCATCCACAGCGAGCAGTGAACACGGCACCCACCATGGACACGCGAGACGACCTGCGCAACATCGCAATCATTGCCCACGTCGACCACGGCAAGACGACGCTGGTCGACGCGATGCTTTGGCAGACCGGCGCCTTCCGTAAGGGCCAGGAGGTGGCCGAGCGGGTGATGGACTCGATGGACCTGGAGCGCGAGAAGGGCATCACGATCCTCGCCAAGAACGCGGCCGTCCACCACAGGGGCGTGAAGCTGAACATCGTCGACACGCCCGGCCACGCGGATTTCGGCGGCGAGGTGGAGCGAGGCCTGACCATGGTCGACGGCGCGCTGCTGCTGGTCGACGCCTCAGAGGGGCCGCTCCCCCAGACCCGCTTCGTCCTGCGCAAGGCGCTGGAGGCAAAGCTGCCCGTGATCCTCGTCGTCAACAAGGTCGACCGCCCCGACGCCCGCATCGCCGAGGTCGTCGACGAGGTGTACGAGCTGTTCATCGAGCTTGACGCGGATTCCGAGCAGATCGACTTCCCGATCGTCTACACCAACGCAAGAGCGGGCTGGGCGTCGCTGGAGGAAGGCACCGAGGGGGCCAACCTCTCGCCTCTCCTCGACCTGATGGTGGATCGGATCCCAGCACCCGAATACGACCCCACGCACCCATTCCAGGCGCACGTCACCAATCTCGGCGCCGATCCCTACGTCGGCCGTCTTGCGCTCTGCCGGGTTCGCAACGGGACAATCCGCAGTGGCCAGGCGATCGCCTGGTGCCGGGCCGACGGCAGCATCGAGCGTGCGGCCGTCACCGAGCTCTATGTGACAGAGGCCCTGGATCGCATCGCGGCCGAGGAGGCCGGGCCGGGTGAGATCATCGCCATCGCCGGCCTGCCCGATGTGACGATCGGCGAGACGCTGGCCGATCCAGACGATGCCCGGGCGCTGCCCGTGATCACGGTCGACGAGCCCTCGCTCTCGATCGTCATAGGGATCAATACCTCCCCCCTTGCCGGCAGCGAGGG
The DNA here is from genome assembly GCA_963707965.1 of uncultured Solirubrobacterales bacterium. Taxonomy (GTDB): domain Bacteria; phylum Actinomycetota; class Thermoleophilia; order Solirubrobacterales; family 70-9; genus VRUE01. The sequence goes on along the minus strand of CAVPRR010000004.1, from coordinate 207,527 downwards.
CAGCAAGCTGACCGCTCGCCAGATCCGCGCCCGCCTCGACGCGGAGCTGGTCGGCAACGTCTCCATCCGGGTCAGGGACACCGAACGACCCGACGCCTGGGAGGTGCAGGGGCGCGGAGAGCTGCAGCTGGTGGTGCTGCTCGAGATGATGCGCCGCGAAGGCTTCGAGCTGACCGCCGGCCAGCCCCGGGTCATCACCAGGGAGATCGACGAGAAGGTCCACGAGCCCGTTGAGCGGCTCGCGATCGACATCCCCGAGGAGCACGTCGGGGTCGTCACCCAGCTGCTGGCGGGGCGCAAGGGGAGGCTCGAGCAGATGGTCAACCACGCGACCGGCTGGGTCCGGATGGACTATCTGATCCCCGCCCGTGGGCTGATCGGAATGCGGACCGAGTTCCTCACCGAGACTCGTGGGTCCGGGATCATGCACCACGTCTTCGACCGCTGGGAGCGTTGGGCCGGAGAGCTGCGCACCCGCCCCACCGGATCGCTGGTCGCGGATCGTCGTGGCACCAGCGCCAGCTACGCACTCCTCGGCCTCCAGGACCGCGGCACGCTGTTCGTCGGCCCGGGCGAGGAGGTCTACGAAGGGATGATCGTCGGCGAGAACAGCCGAGCCGAGGACATCGACGTCAACGCGATCAAGGAGAAGCACCAGACCAACGTGCGCGCCGCAAGCGCCGATGTCCTGGTGCGCCTCTCGCCTGCCAATCGGCTCTCGCTGGAGGCGGCGCTGGAGTTCCTTCGCGACGACGAGTGCGTCGAAGTCACGCCCGAGTCGGTGCGGCTGCGCAAGGTCGAGCTGGACAAGATCAGGCGCCAGAAGGCTGCGCGCCAGGGCGCCGCGGCCCCCCGCGTCGCCTGACGCCACCGCAAACAGCAGCCGACGGGACGATTTCGCACCGTATACGTGCATTTCCGTCCCGTCGGCGAAAGAGCCGGCGGCGAAGACGCTCGGGAACCGCCGGCCCCGGGGGGCCGGCGGTTCCCGGACTGGGCCCCTGCCCAAACCTGCCTCAAGGCCCGGCCCCTGCGGCGGGCCTAGAAACGCATGAAGGCGCTAAACGGTGGCGGCTGCCTGCTCCGACTGACTGCTCTCAGAGGCCTTCGCCTCGGCCTCGGGCGTCACCGCGTCGATGTTGCGCGGCAGCAGCACCTCTTTGGCGATCACCAGACGCTGGATCTGGCTGGTGCCCTCGTACAGCTGCATGATCTTCGCGTCGCGCATCAGTTTCTCAACCGGGTACTCCTTGATGAAGCCGTAACCGCCGTAGACCTGGACCGCGTCGACGGTGATCTCCATCGCCGAGTCGGCCGCGAAGCGCTTGGCCTCGGAGGAGACCAGCGTGTTGCGCTTGCCCTGGTCGAGCAGCACCGCCGAGTTCCAGACCAGCAGGCGGCCGGCGTCGACCTTGGTCGCCATGTCGGCGATCATGAACTGGATCGCCTGGTGCATCGCAATCGGCACTCCGAACTGGACCCTTTCCTTGGAGTACTCGGCGGCGAATTCGAAGGCGGCGCGGCCGATTCCGACCGCCATCGCGGCAACGCCGGGCCGGGTGCGGTCCAGCGTCATCATCGCCAGCTTGAAGCCGTGGTTCTCCTCGCCCAGCATGTTCTCGGCCGGGACCTCGACTTCGTCGAAGGAGATGGTCGCGGTGTTGGAGGCCCGCTGACCCATCTTGTCCTCCTTCTTGTCGACGCTGACGCCAGCAGAGTCGGCGTCGATGACGAAGGCGGTGATGCCACGATGGCCTGCCTCGGGGTCGGTCTTCGCGTAGACCGTGAACCAGTCGGCGTGGCTGCCGTTGGTGATGAAGCACTTGGAGCCGGTGATGACCCACTTGTCGCCCTTCTTGACGGCGCGGGTCTTCATCCCGGAGACGTCGGAGCCGGCGTCGGGCTCGGTCAGGCAGAAGGAGGCGAGCTTGGGCTCCTCGGTGAGGATCCCGAGGTACTTCTTCTTGGTCTCCTCGGAGCCCCCGAGCATGACCGGAGCGCTGGCCAGGCCGTTGCAGGTGAGCGAGGTGCCGATGCCCGAGCATCCCCAGCCCATCTCCTCCTCGATCAGGGTGCCGGAGAGGTAGTCGAGGCCGGGACCGCCGTAGGCCTCGGGGATGTGGGTGTTCATCAACCCCACCTCCCAGGCCTTCTCGACGATCTCCTGGGGCCAGGTGCCGTCCTTGTCGTACTCCCAGGCGACCTTGCGGACCTCTTTCTCCGCGAAGTTGTGCGCCAGCTCTCGCAGATCCTTCTGCTCGTCGGTCAGGGTGAAATCAACCACGGCTCGAAGCTCCTTTTCTCGGATGGGAGTAGCGACTGATTGACTGGTCAGTCAACCGGTCCCAAGAGTAGCGGATGATTCGGACTCGGCGGAACCCCCTACCCTTGAAACATGGAGCTGTCTCCGGGCGCGATTGCGATCGACACCGGCACGGTCCTTGTGCTGATCACCCTCATCGCCCTGCCGATCGCCGCGATTGCCTTTGCGCGTTCCGGGCCCGCGTGGAGAAGCATCGGCAAGGGGCCCCTCGCAATCGAGCAGGATGTTCCTCCGCAGCGCTCCGCTCACGCGACACCGGTCGACAGAGCCCTGCAGGTTGCCGAGGCACGTCAGATGCTCGAAGCGAAGTCCTACCACCGCCAGCGCCGTGGAGAGCCGCCGCTCGACGTCGATGCGGAGGTGAAGCACCTGCTCGGCGCCCCCGCGACACCTCCCTCTCCCGATACCGAGCTGCGCGACGAAGTCCGCCGGCTGGTCGTCGCTCGCAACGAGCGGCGCCTGCGCCAGGGGCAGCCGCCGCTCGACGTCGAGACCGAGACAGAGCGTCAACTGGCGGATTTCGTAGGATCGGGTTGATGGCGCGCGCCAAGAAGGAGAATCTGGTCGAGGTCGACGAGCTGCTGATGCAGCCGGGGACCTATTTCAACCCCCAAACCGAGGTGCTCGTCGTGGTCGACGACTCCACGTCGCTCGATCAGGAGGTCTTCAACATGGAGGAGTACGAGGGGGCCGACTGGGTGAGGATCTCCGACGAGGTCCCAGTCGACGAGGACCGGCGCGACGAAGCCCTCGAGCGCTTCCAGACCCACTACCACCCGGGCTCGGCGGGATCGGTCTCGGAGACCGCGCTCGAGCAGGGCGACCAGGAGCTCGACGAAGGCGAGGACGGTCAGGAGCCGGGCCGCGAGGACTGATGCTCGAGGCCGGGCAGGAGGCTCCCGACTTCACCCTTCCGGATCAGGAGGGCAACGAGCTGACGCTGTCGGACCTGCGTGGCCAGACGATCGTCCTCTACTTCTACCCCCGCGCCGACACCCCGGGCTGCACGGTTCAGGCCTGCGGCGTGCGCGACAGGGAGGCCGACTACAGGGAGGCGGGCACGCGGGTGCTGGGGGTCTCCCCGGACTCCGCCGAGGACGTGAAGAAGTTCGCCGACAAGTTCGACCTCGGCTTCACCCTGCTGGCCGACGCCGATCACGCGGTGGCCGACGCCTACGGAACATGGGGTGAGAAGTCGATGTACGGGAAGAAGTACATGGGCGTGCTGCGGGCGACGTTCCTGATCGACCCCGAGGGAAGAATCGCCAGGGTGTTTCCCAAGGTCTCGCCGAAGACGCACGACGATGTCGTGCTCGAGGCGCTGGCCGAGCTCGCCGCCGCCTGAGCCCGCGCTCTACCAGACAGGCACTCACCCCGTCAGGCAGTGAGTGCGACGGTGACGATGTAGGCCAGATACAGCGTGAACCAGGCGACCACGACCGGCAGGCTGAAGCGGCCCCGCCGGTGCAGCGCCTCATAGGCGAGGAACCCGCCCCCCAGTCCCAGCGCGATCGAGATCGCGGCGTTGGCGCTCAGCGCCCAGTCGGTGAAGATGAGTCCAATCCCAACCGGGATCGTCGACTGGAAGACCATCGCTCCGGTGATGTTGCCGAGCGCCAGCGAGTCCTTGCCCTCGCGCACCCAGAAGAAGCTGTTGACCTTCTCGGGCAGCTCGGTCGCCAGCGGTGCCAGGATGAGCGCCAGCACGACCGCCTCCACGCCGAGGCTCTCGGCGATGTTCAGCAGCTCCTCGACGAAGAGGTGGGCACCGCCGACCATCGCGCCGAGCCCGACCAGGAGCTGGATCGCCGACAGAAGAACGCTCGGGTTGGTCCGGTACTCGGGGCGGCGCTCGAAGACGAGCGGGGCGAGCGTCGCATGGTCCTGAACCGCACCGGACCCACGCAGCGTGCGGCGGATGTAGAGCGGATAGGCGATGACGAAGGCGATCCCGACCGGAATGCGCAGCTGCGCCGGCGCCCCCCAGGCAAGCGCCAGCCCACCGGCAAAGAAGACCAGAAAGGTGACGATGTCCCGCTCCACGGTCGCCGCGTGAGCGTTCAGGTCAAGCCCCTGCGCCCGCCGTCCGCGATACAGGTATGCGAAGAGACCGACCAGGCCCATTGCCAGCGTCCCGAGGAGGAAGGGCGCACCGACGATTGCCCCGATCGCCACCTGGTCGCCTCCTTCTGCGGCGCCAATCAGGGCGACGATGGCGATCAGCGTCTCCGGCATCGCCGTCCCAACCGCCGCGAGGAGGCTGCCAACCGCCCCCTCCCCCATCTCGAGCCGGTGGCCCATCCACTCCACTGCGTTGGTGAACAGCAGGGCGCCGGCGAGGATGACGGCGAAGCTCAATGCGAGCAGCAATCCGCTCATGCGTCGCGGGCGACCCGCCGGTTGACAGGAGGCCGCCCGCGAAACCGCCGCGCCGCTGCTAGCGCAGCTTGGCGCACTTCTGCAGGTCGACCGGGGTCCGTGCGCCCTGGAGGCACTCTAGGTAGGCCTGCTGGCTGCCCGCCCCAGAGCCGCCGCCACTGGCCGCCCCGCCGCCACTGGCGGAACCGCCGCCGAGACCTTCCAGAAGGTTGCCCAGGCCTTCGCCTTCGCCTTCGAGGAGCCCCAGCAGTTCGATCGGGTTGACGCCCAGCTTCAGGAAGAGGTCGCTGAGGGGCTTTGCTCCCTTCGGGGCGGAGATTTCCTGGTCCTCGTTGACGCCGGTGAGGCTCAGGTCCAGATCGAGTTCGACGCTCTTCGGCCCGCTGCCCGCGCCCTTGGGCGGTTCTATCTCGAGCTGCGCTGAGATCCGGCGCACGATGTCGTCGTCTCCCACGTAGAGCTCGACTTTCGCCGTCTTGACGGCGCTCTTCACCTGGCTCTTGGCTTCGTCGAGTTCGTCGGAGGAGGGCAGCGAACCGGCCGCCCCGAGCTGCGCGGCGCAGGCCGGGTCTTCGGCAAACTTGAGCGCCGAGTCGAGTGCGCCGGAAACGTCGAGCTCGCCGCTCACCTTGGTCGTGCTCGTCCCGCCCACGTCGGCGCTGCCTTCGTTTTCGAGGTTGTCGATGAAGTCGGCGACCTTCAGATCGCCGACCAAGTCCTGACAGGCAGTGAGATTGGGAACCTGCCCATCCCCTCCGCCCTGCGCCTGGGCTTCCTTCAGCGCCGACTGGACGAAGCTGAAGGTGGTCGGGTCGACTTCGTACTCGACTCCTTCGTAGCGCACGTAGGCGGTGTTGGAGAGAAGCGTCAGCCCCCCGTCGAAGTTGACGTCTTCACCGTTGAACGAGCCGCTCGCCTTCGCCGTCATGTCGAGCTGGGGAAGCTTGCCCCCGTCTTCGCTCTGAAACGGGCCAGAGAGGCTGATGTCGATGTCGCCCCCTTCGTCTCCCCGGGCCTTGACGCCAAGCGAAAGGTCGAGGTCGGCACTCTGGATTCCCTGCAGGGTGGCGTCGTCGACAACCGTCTGCGGGTCTTCGCTGCTGCCTCCCCCGCCACCGCAGGCGACGAAAGCGCTTGCCAGGACGAGCAGGGCAGCGAACGCGAAGAGGAATCGAAGTCGGCTCAAGGGTGTGGCCTCCTGAAGAGTGGGGAGTGCAGACGCGGATCCTAAGGCTAGTCGCTTGATGTGACGTGGGTCAGGTTCTCAGCCTCAATCCACCAAGATCGGCGAGACCCTCCGCTTCGCAGGCCGAGCTGGATGCCAGCGCGGACTATCATCGCCCGGATGGGCGAAGCGCACGCACCGGGATCTGTGGCCGAGATGCGGGAGGCGCTCGCGCGCGCAAGCTACCTTGCGGATGAGTCCGCCGCGCTCGTTTCCTTCCTCGCGCAGCGGCTCGGCAAGCCGATCCTCGTCGAGGGACCAGCCGGCGTCGGCAAGACGGAGCTGGCCAAGGCGTTCTCCCGCGCCAGCGGCCGCGAGCTGATACGCCTCCAGTGCTACGAGGGACTCGACGAGGCGAAGGCGCTGTATGAGTGGAACTACCGCAAGCAGCTGCTGCGGATCCAGGCCGGCGGCGAGTCGGGCTGGGAGGAGGTGCACGGCGACATCTTCAGCGAGGAGTTTCTGCTGGAGCGTCCGCTGATGCAGGCCATCGCCAGCTCCGAGCCGGTCGTGCTCTTGATCGACGAGATCGACAAGACCGACCAGGAGTTCGAGGCGATGCTGCTGGAGCTGCTCTCGGACTTCCAGATCTCGATCCCCGAGCTCGGGCGGGTGGCGGCGACGACGATGCCGATCGTCGTCCTCACCTCGAACAACTCGCGCGAGCTGACCGAGGCGCTGAAGCGGCGCTGCCTCTACCTGTGGCTCGACTACCCCGAGCTGGAGCGGGAGATGGAGATCGTCCGCCTCCACGCTCCCGAGCTGCCGGAGGCCCTGGCCCAGCGGCTGGTCGAGGTGGTGCAGATGGTGCGGGCGCTCGACCTGAAGAAGCCCCCCTCGATCGCCGAGTCGATCGACTGGGCGCGGACCCTGCTGCTGATGGGGGCCGAGGACATCGACCGCGAGACCTTCAAGCAGTCGATGTCGATCATCGTCAAGCACCGAACCGATATCGACCTCGTCGCGGAGCGGGTCGGGTTGAAGCTCCCGGGCGCGCCGGCTCAGGCACCGGGGTGAGCCCGGCGGCAGCCTCTCCATTCGGGCCGCAGGCCGACCCGGGACCGCCTGGCCTGGCGGCAAAGCTCCTCGGCTTCTGCGAGGAGCTGCGCAGCGAAGGTGTCGCTGTCGGGACATCGGAGATCCTCGACGCCTTCGCCGCCCTCGAGCAGGTGCCCTGGACCTCTCAGGACGACTTCCGCGAGGCGCTCGCGGCGACCATCGCGAAGTCGCAGGAGGACCGGCGCCTCTTCGAGCTGCTGTTCCAGCGCTGGTTCTTCCGCGCCGCCGAGGCTGAGGCGATCGAGCGGGGGATCGGCGAGAGAGGGGAGCGCCACGAGGGGGGCGATCGGCTCGATATCGATGAGCTGCGCGAGCAGGTCCGCCAGGCAATCGTCGAAGGCAGGGACGGCCAGATGCGTGACCTTGCACGGCTTGCGATCGCCGCCTTCGGCCGTCAGGGAGAGGGCTCGGGCGTAGTTGGTGTGGACGTGCAGCGCATCCGCCGCACCCTTGGGCTGTCCGCAGGAACCCGGCCCGCCTCCGATGACGGCGGCGCCGAGCGCCCGCCGATCGACCGCGAGCAGCTCAACCGCTTCGAGCGCCACCTGCGCCGTGAGCTGGAACGCGATCTGATCGAGCGCACCTCCACGCTGCCTCCGTCCCGGCCCCTCGCCGAGCTCGACCGAGCGCTGCCAACCAGCCCCACCCAGGACCTCGCCGCCGTGCACCGCGCCGTCTCCCAGATGAAGCGACGGCTGGCGACGCTCGGGCACGAGCAGCGGGGCCGTCGCAGGGGGCGAGCGGTCGACGTCCGACGCACGATGCGAGCCTCGCTGGAGACCGGCGGCGTCCCGCTGCGGCTGCGCTACAAGCCGAAGCGCCCGCGACGCCCCGAGATCTACGTGCTGTGCGACGTATCGACCTCGGTCACCTCCGCCAGCGTCTTCTTCCTCTCGGTGCTGCACGCCCTGCACGACTCGTTCCGCAAGCTCCGCAGCTTCGTCTTCATCGAGCGGATCTCCGAGGTAACCGAGGTCTTCGAGCACGAGAGGGACTTCCGAACGATCGCCGACCGGATCTCCAGCGAGGGAGGTGTCGCCGATGTCTCCGGCTACACCGACTACGGCAGGGTCTGGCTGGAGTTCCTCACCGAGATCACAGACGACCTCGACCCCCGCTCGACGGTGATCGTCCTCGGCGACGCCCGCACCAACGGGCGCGAGCCCCACACCGAGGTCTTCGCCGAGATCGCCTCGCGCGCCGGGCGCCTCTTCTGGCTCAACCCCGAGCCAAAGCTCTACTGGAACTACGGCGACTCGGTGATGGCCGCCTACGAGCGCCACTGCGACGGCGCCTTCGAGTGCTGGACCACCCGCCACCTCGAGAGTTTCGTCAACGTGGTCGCCGGCGGCGTCCCCGCGGCGGACTGAACACCGCGTGGCCGAGACCGGCAACGGCCTCTGTGACAGCTGCACGCACCAGCGGCTCGTTCCGAACACGCGCGGCTCGACCTTCAGCCTCTGCAGGCGCTCTCACGAGGACCCGTCCTTCGCGCGCTATCCGCGCGTCCCGGTGCTCAGCTGTCCGGGACACGAGCCGCGTCCGCCGCAGGGCTCCGGGCCGCGGTGATTGCGGCGGCGAGCAGGCCAAGGCCGACGATGACGGCGCCGAGCCAGACGAGGATGCCGAGCGCCGGGAGCAGAGCGGCGGCGCGGAGAATCGCCAAGCCGACGAGGAAGGAGAGAATGCGATTGCGAGGCGGCTTGAGGATGACGCGCCCCAGCGCCAAGGCCGCGGTCACGTAAGCGACTGCGGCCAGCGGCAGCAGCACCAGCCCAATCCCGAGCGCGAGCGGCAGCCCGACCAGAGTGATCGCGGATACAAAGGCAACGAACGGCAGGGCGACGAAGACGCCGGCGCCGATCCCCACTGCGGTCCAGAATCGGGATCGGGCCTGCGCGATTGCCGCGTCGGCGGCGCGCGGCGCCAAGAGCAGCAGCAGGACGCCGAGGATGGCGGTGGAGATCGAAACGGCCAGCCAGAAGGCGAAGGCGGCCGCGAAAGACAGCAAGCCGAGCGAATCGCTCCAGCCGGCCTTTTCGATCTCCCCTGCGACGGCCGCCCGCGGCGCCACCTGCGGCCGCTCGTCGCCGTAGATCAGATCCCCGTCGACCCGCGCTCTCCTCAGCAGCCGGGCATGACCGGCGATCGTAACCACGTTGCCGTCCACGTGGCCGCGAATCAGCACGTCCCCGGCAGCCAGGACGACATCCCCGTCGACCCGGCCGGCTATTCGCGCGTCGCCGCTGACGATGAAGACCCCATCGACAGATTCGCCGGGCTCGACCTCCACGTCGCCGTTGATCACGACGATCGCGTCATCGCCGGCTCCGCCCGAGAGGGTCGCGGCGCAGGCGGGCGCGGCGGCGAGCAGCAGCGCGGCGAGCGCAATGACCGGCAGGCGAAGGCCTCGCATCACCGCCCAGCCTATCCGGGGCTTTGAGACAGGCTTACCTGGGCGCCCAGGCATCGGGGGAGCCGGCCAGCTCAGCGACTATCGGCGGCAGGTCGCCACTGACGAGGTCGGCGAGGGTGACGTGCTCGACGACGGCCCGCAGGTTGGCGCGAACCGCGATCCAGACCTCCTGCAGATGCCGGGCGTTGCCGCGATACTCGATCGACTCCGGCGGCGCCGACTGGACGTGGGCGATCGGCCCCTCGACCGCCCGCACGACGTCGGCGATCGAGATCGTGTCGGCGGGCTTCGCCAGCCAGTAGCCGCCCTTGGTGCCACGGCGGGCTCGGACGATCCCGGCGTGCTTCAGCTCGAGCAGGATGTGCTCGAGGAACTGCAGCGGGATGTCCTGCGATTCGGCGAGCCGCTCGCCCTTCACGGGCCCTTCGTTCGCGGCCGCGAGCTCGGCTGCGGCGCGCACGGCGTAGTCGACCTTGGCTGAGACGCGCATGGCCCCAGTAAATCAGCCGATGGTCTCGGGTGCGAGATCCCCGACATCGGCTGCCTGCCGCTCGCGGCGACGGCTGATCCAGTGCGGCGCGGCAAGGATCAGGCCGAGGCCAAGCGCCGCAACGCCTGCGGCGATCGGCCAGACCGTCGGGTCGCCCTTCTGGATGGTGACGATCCCCGAGGCGACCAGGACGATGCCGAGACCGGTGCGAAGGACGCCCTGCGGCGCCTTGTCGGAGAGGGCGGCGCCGATCACCACACCCGGTACCGAGCCGATCAGGATGTTGCCGGCAAGGGCGAAGTCGACGTTGCCCCCGATCCAGTGGGCGATTCCCGCCGCCCAGAGCAGGATGGCGGCATGGAAGACATCGGTGCCGACCACCTTCTTGGGCGAGAGCCGGTAGACGGCGATCAGCAGGATCGCGATCACGGTGCCCGAACCCGCCGAGGTGATCCCGATTACGAAGCCGGTGGTGGCGCCGATCACCACCGCCGCGACCTTGTGCCGGCGCTCGACGTCGAAGCGGTCGCGCTCGGTGACCAGGCTGCGCAGGATCAGGGCCCGCGCCAGCGTCATGATTCCAACCATCAGGAGGGTGCCGCCCAGAACCGCGTAGATGAGCGAGTCGAGCCGTTCGGGGTTCACGTGCCGCTCCAGCAGGGAAATGATCGCGACTCCCAGGACCGCCGCCGGGACGCTGCCGAGCGCCAGCCACTTGACCAGGTCCATGTTCACGGTCCCCATCCGCCTGTGGCGCCAGCTGCCAACCGTCTTGGTGATGGCCGAGTAGAAGATGTCGGTGCCGATCGCGGTGGTCGGCTGGGTGCTGAAGATGAGGATCAGCAGCGGGGTCATCAGGGATCCACCGCCCATCCCCGTCATGCCCACGAGGATGCCGATTCCGAGTCCGAAGAGGATGATCGCTGGGTCCATTGGAAGTTCGCTGCGGCCTGTTATGGACTTTCTTGACCTTCTTAGTCAGAAGCCTGAAGTGCGCCAGGATACCAACATGCCCACGGAAATTGGGGAATTCGCCACCGAGGGCAGATTGCCTGCCGCCCAGGAGGGCCCCGGCGTCTCCGTTTCGATTCGCGGCCTCCAGCACTCCTACGGGCCGCTGCAGACGATCGAGCGCCTCGATCTCGAGGTTCCGGCCCACGGCGTGCTGGGCCTGGTTGGGCCGTCCGGCTGTGGCAAGTCGACGCTGCTCGAGCTGATCTGCGGCCTGCAGGAGCCGGCCGGGGGCGAGGTCGAGGTCGGCGGGGCCCACGGGCCGAGCGACCGCCTCGCCAGCTGCGCCTTCATGCCACAGCGCGACATGCTGCTGCCCTGGCTCTCGGCAATCGACAACGCGGCGCTGGCGCTGCGCAACCGCGGCGTCCAGCGGCGCGAGGCGCGGCGCCAGGCCGGCCAGCTGTTCGAGCGCTTCGGCCTGGCCGGCTTCAAGACAGTTCCCCCTGCAGAGCTCTCCGGCGGGATGCGCCAGCGAGTTGCCTTTCTGCGCACCCTCGTCTCCGGCAAGCCGGTGCTGGCGCTCGACGAGCCGTTCGCCTCACTCGACGCGATCACCAGAGCTGAGATGCAGGGTTGGCTGGCCGGGGCGCTGGGGGCAGATCCGCGCACCGTGGTGCTCGTCACCCACGACGTCGAGGAGGCGCTCTACCTCTCAGACCGGGTCGCGGTCCTGTCGGCGCGGCCAGCGCGCGTGGTGGAAAGGCTGAGCGCGCCGACGCCCCGAGCACCGGACCGCGACGCCGCCGTCACAGAACCCGAGTTCGTCGCCGTGCGCGAGCGGGCGCTCGCGGCCCTGCACGAGGGGTCGAGGTGAGGGTATGGCGGCTTCTCGGCCATCTGGATCCAAGACGCGCCAAAGAGCGCATGGGTTGAAGCGCTGGGCCCTCCCGCTGGTCGTTCTGGCAACACTGATCGGCGCCTGGCAGCTGGCGGCGAGCACCGGTGCTCTCGCGAACGTGCTCAACGTCGACACCTACCTCGCCCCCTCCCCGGCCGAAATTGCCTCGGCTCTGTGGGAGAACCGCTCGCTGCTGGCCGAAAACGCCTGGGCGACCCTGCAGGAGATCCTGCTCGGCTTCCTCTGCGGGCTGGCCATCGGACTCGGCTTCGGCTTCCTGCTGCGCCCATTCGAGACGCTGCGACTGAGCTTCTATCCGCTGATCGTTGCCTCGCAGGCCATTCCGATCGTCGTGTTCGCCCCGATCCTGATCGTCTGGTTCGGCTTTGGAATCGGGCCGAAGCTGGCGGTCGTGGCGCTGGTCTGCTTCTTCCCAATCGCGGTCGCCACGGCCGACGGTCTCCGCTCGGTCGATCCCGAGGCAACCAAGATGATGCGCACGCTCGATGCCTCGCGCGGACAGCTTCTTTGGCGGCTGGAAGCGCCGACCGCACTTCCCTTCACCTTCAGCGGGGCCAAGATCGGCGTCACGTTTGCGCCGATCGCAGCGATCTTCGGCGAGTGGGTCGGGGCGAGCTCGGGACTTGGCGTCCTGATCCGCGAAGACAGCGCACAACTGGAGACCGCGCGAATGTTTGCCGCGGCCCTCCTCCTCTCCGCCATCGCCATCAGTCTGTACGCCATTGTCGCGTTCGCAGAGCGGCGCATCGTCACTTGGCGATAAAACCCCACCCGCAACCCAACCGAAAGCAGGCATGACGAGCAACCGAGCAGCAGGCAGCGTTCGCCGATCGCACATCACGGTCATCGCAATCCTCGCCGTCACGACGGCCCTGGCGCTGTCTGCCTGCGGAGAGAAGAGCGAGACGGGCGGCACGGAAAGGCAGTCGTTCAGCCTCACCCTCGACTTCTACCCCAACCCTGACCACGCCGGGATCTACATGGCGCAGAAGCTCGGCTACTTCCGCGATGCCGGTCTCGACCTGAGCATCCACACGCCCGCCGACCCCGCGGCGCCGATCAAGCACCTGGCCGCCGGACGGACGGACCTGGCCGTCTCCTATGAGCCCGAGGTTCTCCTGGCCAACGAGCAGGGGCTCGACGTTGTTGCGGTCGCCGCCCTCGTGGATCGCCCCCTCACCTCGATGATCTGGCTCAAGGAGTCGAAGATCCGCGGCATCGCGAACCTGCGCGGCAAGACGGTCGCCACAGCCGGCATCCCCTACCAGGACGCCTATCTCCAGACGATCCTCGCCCGCGCCAACATGACTCCCTCCGACGTCGAAGCGGTCAACGTGGGCTACGGCCTGCTGCCGGCGATCGTCGGCGGCAGCGCTCAGGCGATGCTGGGAGGCTTTCGCAACGTCGAGGGAGTCGACCTGCGCGTGCGCGGAAAGCACCCGGTAGTGACCCCCGTCGACAGGCTCGGGGTGCCCACCTACAACGAGCTTGTCCTGGTCGCCCGGCGGAAGCAGCTGGAAGAGGACCCCGAGGCGATCCGGCTCTTTCTCGGAGCGCTGGCCCGCGGCACCGCTGCGGCGATCGAGCGCCCCGATGCGACGACCGCGACGCTGCTCGACGCGAACCCCGACCTCGAGCCCGAGCTGACGAAGGCCGAGGTGAAGGCGACGCTGCCGCTGCTCGAACCCGCGCAGCCAGAGAATGCGGATTCGTCGGGCCCCGAACCTCCCTTCGGCTACATGGATCCCGCCCAGTGGCAGCGGTTCATCGACTGGATGCGCGACAACAGCTTGATCTCGTCGCTGCTGCCCACATCTCAGGTGCTCACCAACGACTACCTACCGGGCCGTATCCCCGAGTAGCTCGAGTCCTCCCTCGCCCAGCAGGCTGGTGACCTTCTCCGGCGGGAGCGCCGGCGAGAAGAGATGCCCCTGGGCGAAGTCGCAACCCAGCCGCCGCAGCTCGGACAGCTGTTGCTCGCTCTCCACGCCCTCGGCGATCACATCCAGCGAGAGGGCACGCGCCATGCCGATGATCGCCTCGACGATCGCCGTGCGCTCCTGCTCCGCGCCGAGCCCTTCGATGAAGGAGCGGTCGATCTTCAGGGCGTCGAACGGGAACCTGTTCAGGTAGGCGAGGGAGGAGTACCCGGTACCGAAGTCGTCGAGGACGAGGCGCACGCCGATCTCGCTGAGCGCCTCGAGGGTTGCGGTCGCGCTTGCCGACTCCTCCACCAGAACGCTCTCGGTGATCTCCAGCCTCAGATGGATCGGATCGAGCCCGGTGCGGGCGAGGATCTCGGCGACCGAGTCGGCGAGATCGCGGTGGGCCACCTGGCGCGCAGAGAGGTTGACCGAGATGTCGAGTGGCCGCTGATCGGGGCGCTGCGCGTGCCACGCGAGCGCCTGCCGGCAGGCGCTCTCCTGCACCCAGCGATCGATCGGCTCGATCAGGCCGCTGTCCTCGGCAACGGAGACGAATTCAGCCGGATCGAGCAGGCCGCGCTCCGGGTGCTGCCAGCGCACCAGCGCCTCCAGCCCGGTGATCTCGCCGCTGCCCAGGGCCACCACGGGCTGGTAGCGGAGGGTCAGCTCATCGCGATCCAGCGCGTGGCGCAGCTCGCGCTCCACCTCGACGCGGTGCACGGCCCGCGCGCGCATCTCGGCATCGAACAACTCGAACCGGGCGCGCCCCCGTTCCTTTGCCCGGTACATCGCCGCATCCGCGTCGCGAATCAACAGCTCGGCGTCGACCGGTTCGCGACCCGATGGGCGCGTCACGGCAATCCCGACGCTTGCGGTGACGAAATGCTCAGCTCCGCCCATCATGTAGGGCTCGGAGAAGGCCGCTGAAACCCGGTCGGCAATCGCAAGCGCCTCGTGCTCGTCGGCGAGGCGATCGATGAGGATGCCGAACTCGTCTCCGCCGAACCGAGCGACGATGTCGCCGGGGCGCAGGTGGGAACCCAATCGCGGGGCGACGGCTCGCAGCAGATCGTCCCCGGCGTGGTGGCCGATGCTGTCGTTGATCAGCTTGAAGTGGTCGAGGTCGAGGAAGAGCATCCCGACCGGCGATCCGGAAGCGGTGCCCCGCCGCAGCGCGTCTTCCAGCGAATCGACGAAGCTGGTCCGGTTGGGGAGGCCCGTGAGCGAGTCATGCAGGACCCGGTGGCGCAGCGCCTGGTCGGCGGAGTGGCGCTCGATCGCGTCCGCCAGCACGTTGGCCGATGCCTGGACGAAGTGGACGTCCTGCGGGGTGAACCAGCTGGGTTCGGTGGCGTGGATGTCGAGGATGCCGAAGGGGTGCTCCTTGCCGGCGATCGGCACCGCAAGGCTGCTGCGAGGCCTCAGCTCACTCAGCGCCGGGGGCATCGAGAAGCGGCGCTCCGACGACCAATCGTCGACTATCACGTGAAGCCCCGATTGGAGTGCCGCACCGGCGTGAGACTCGGGCGTCGCCACGGCATGGCGCTCGGTCCCGACGATCCGACCGTCGAGCCCGGCGCGCAGCTGAAGCCGCCGGCCATCGCGACTAACCTCCCAGATGCAGGCGCCCTCGACACCGTCGATCTCCGTCAGCAGCGAAACCGCCTCCCGCATCAATCCATGGGGATCGCTGTCCTGGAGCGCATGCCGACCGAGCCGCGCCACCGCAGCCTGCTGGGCAGCGACGCGCCGCAGCTGTTCCTCGGCAATCTTGCGCTCGGTGATGTCATAGAGGACTCCGTGCCAGATTGGCGTTCCGTCGACGTCTGGCTCCAGCACCGCTTCATCGAGGATCCAGACCACGTCACCGTCGCGGGTGATCATCCGGTAGTCCGTTGGCGGCCCGAGCCGCTCACCCACGGCCTTGCGAATCTCCTGCTCGAGGACCCGCTCGCGATCGTCGGGGTGAAGTTGCCGCGTCCACAGTCCGGGATCCCCGGTCCACTCCTCAGGGCTGTAGCCGAGGATCTCCTTCACCTGCGGGCTGACGTAGCGCCAGCGCCCCTGCTCGCCGAGCTCGCAGGCATAGACGATCGCGGGCAGGCGCTCCACGAGACGCCGGTAGTCTTCGCCCGCCGACGCGATCTGGTCGATGAACTCCGAGACCCGGTCATCGGGCCAGCCGTTGCCGCGTCCCGCGCTTTCCATCCCCGGACTTATCGGCAGAACGCCGGGTTTCTTTATCCGGGCGCAACCCCGGCTCCCGAAAGGCTCCACGCGGCTGCAAGGCCGCGAAACGGTGCGTAGGGAGCGTAGAACTCCTCGACCTCCTCAACCGTGGCGCGACGGCCGAGCCGGGCGAGGCGGCCGACCAGCTTCAGATAGGTGAGGTCTCCCGCCGGCAAGGCGTCGGGGTCGCCACGGCCGAAGAGGCCCAGGCACTGAACCGTCCAGGCGCCGACCTCGGGAACGGCCAGAAGCCGCCGATCGGACGCCGGATCGGCTGGGTCGCACCGCCCGGCGGCGATCTCGCGAGCCACCGCCCGCAGGGCGACCGCCCGGCAAAGGGCCAGTCCCGTCGACTCCAGCTCGGCGGGCGCGCGGCCGGCAATCAGCCCGGCCGGCGGGACGTCCCGCAGCGCCTCCCGTTCGCGCCCCAGCCGCACGCCCCAACGGCCGACGATTCGGCGCTGGATCCCGGCCGCCCGGCCGGACTCGATCAGCTGTCTGACGATCGCCCAGGCAAGCGCCTCCCAGGCCCACGGCCGGCGGCGTGGCCGCAGGTGGGGCCGGCGGCGCAGCAACGGGCCGAGCAGGGGGTCACGGCGAAAGCGGCGGTAGGGCTCGCTCAGGTCGTCGTCGACGCCGAGTGCAAAGCGCATGCGCTCCGTCGCCAGCGTCAGGAGCGCGCGGTCGGCCGGCCTGAGCGCTGGATGGGGGACCGAACCGGGTACCTCCACGGCGGCCGGATCGACCGGCTCAGCGCGAACCACGACGCGCGCCGCACTCGGCTGCCAGGCTCGAACGATGACCGGGCTGTCCTCGACCCGGAGGAGGCGGGTGGCGACGCCTCCGCTCACCCGCATCACGCGGTCGGCGCCACCAAATGCCGGCAGCCTGAAGGGCGAGGGCGGCCGCACCTCCACCTCCAGCGCTCCGCCGACGGGCCGATGTCCGGCGGTATGGGCGTATCTCCGTCCCGTCGGCAGGACCACCCGATCGACCGGACCATCCCCCACCGTATGGGCGTGTTTCCGGCCCACCGTCCGGCGCTCAGCGACCGAGCAGGTGCACGTCAACCAAGAAGGAGCGACTGGCGACGACCTTCGCGGGCTGCTCGCGACGCCGCAGGAGCCGGCGCGGCGACCGCTTGGCCGAGGTCATCGTGCCGACCGCGCGCACGACCGCCACCGTGGCAGCGCCCGCCAGGACACCGCCTGCAGCGGCTATCGCCGCGGTGCGCGCATCGCCGCTCACTGCAGGCGTGCGGGGGGACTCGCGAGGCAGGACGCGGACGCGGACCGGCTCCAGCTCCAGATCGGCCATTGGCCGACTGTAGCGATGCATGCGGCCGCCATCGGCGATTCACGCGACCCACTCCGCAAGTTGGGACTTTCCTGCTGAGGCCGGAAGGCGCTGGGCACCAGATTCCGGAATCAGGTGCCCAGCGCCTTCTCGAAGATGCGATAGCGCTTCACGATGCTGCCACCCATCCCCTCCATGGCGCGATTCATCGGCCCGTTTGTCTCGAGGATCCAACCCATCTCGCCGCCTTCGATCGCACCGGGCTTCTGCGCCGTCTCCAGATGCTTGAGGTAAAGCCCGGCCGCCACGCCGGTGTGGCGGTAGTCGTGCTTGACGCCGAGCGCGAAGACCCGCAGGCGATCGATCCTGCGCCTGCCGAACGCGAACTTCAGCAACCCAAAGGGCAGCAGCCGGCCGTTCAACTTCGCCATCACCTGGTTGATGTCGGGAAGCGTCAGCGCGGCGCCGATTGCCTCGCCGTCCTTCTCGGCGATGTAGGCCCAGTCCTCGTCGAGCACCTGCTTGAGGCTCTTGGCCTGGAACTCAGCTTCGGCGTCGGTGATCGGGACGAATCCCCAGTTGCTGCCCCAGGCGTCGTTGTAGACGCCCATGAACCGCCGCACCTCGTCGGCCATTTCGCGCTTGCGCATGTTGCGGATCTCGATCCCTTCCTCGCGCAGCCCCTTCTCGGCCGCGGCGTGGATCGAGGGGTCAAAGCGCTCGCCCTCCTTCAGCTCCCCCAGGTTCAGTTCCCACATCTGCACGTCCATCGCCTTCTCGAAACCGTGGGCCTCGATCAGCTCCCTGTAGTGGGGCGGGTGCCAGGGCTCGAGGATCATCGGGCGCAGGGCATAGCCCTCGATCAGGATCCCGACCTCGTCGTTGGTGGTGAAGTCCATCGGGCCGAGGATGCGGGAGCGCCGCCTGGCGCGGGCCCACTCCATGGCGGAGTCGAGCAGAGCCCTCGCCGTCTCGGCATCGTCCTCGGACTCGAAGAAGCCAAACATCGCGTCGCTGCCGCCCTGGAACTCGTCCCAGCGCTCGTCCACCTGGACGGTGATGCGGCCGACCGGCTCGCCATCCCGTTCAGCGATGAAGTACTCCGCCTCGGCGTGCTCGAAGTAGGGGTTCTTCTTGCGGTTGAGGAACTCCATCCGCTCGTAGATCAGCGGCGCCACCCACTGTGGATGGTTGCGGTGGAGCCTGAAGGGGACCTTGACGAAGCGCTTCAGGTCGCGCCGTGTGCGAACCGGACTGATCGAGACGCCTGACATGGACATTGAGTTTCGCGCTTCGCGGCTGCGCGAAGAACCGCTCCCTCGCCGACTCCGCGCGCACGGGAACCTACACTCTGCGCATGCGCGAGCCGGCAACGGTCCCCAAGGCCTCGGTCGACGTCTTCGAGAAGGCCCGCAGCCACGACCGCCTCGAGCAGCTCGAAGCGGCACGGCAGCACGACCTTCTCCCGTACTTCCGCCTGCTCACCTCGCAGGCCGGCCCAGTCGTCGAGATGGAGGGTCGCGAGACGATCATGCTCGGCTCCAACAACTATCTCGGGCTGACCGGCGACGAGCGGGTGAAGCAGGCGGCGCGCGACGCACTCGAGACCTACGGGACGGGAGTAACCGGATCGCGGCTGCTTAACGGCACAACGCCGCTGCACGTGGAGCTGGAGCGCGAGCTGGCCGAGTGGATGGGGACCGAGGAGGCGATCGTCTACACGACGGGATACCAGGCGAACCTCGGCTGCATCGGAACGATCCTCGAGCCCGGCGACACGGTGGTCTGCGACGCCGGCGACCATGCCTCGATCCTCGACGGCTGCCGGCTCTCGGGCGCCAAGCTGCGCCCCTTCCGGCATAACCGGATGGACAAGCTGGAGAAGATGCTGGGCCGGGCGGCGGAGGACGGGGGCGGGGTCCTTGTCGTCGTCGACGGCGTCTTCTCGATGGAGGGCGATGTCTGCGACCTGCCGCGGATCGTCGAGCTGTGCAGGGCGCACGGGGCGCGGCTGATGGTCGACGAGGCCCACGGAGCGGGTGTGCTGGGGGCCCGCGGCGCGGGCGCCTGCGAGCTGTTCGGGCTAGAGGACGAGGTTGACCTGCGGATGGGAACCTTCTCCAAGAGCCTGGCCTCGTGCGGGGGCTTCATCGCCGGCCCGGCCGACGTGATCGAGTATCTGCGGATCGCTTCGCGGTCCTTCATCTTCAGCGCCTCGGCGGTGCCGGCAGCGGTCGGCGCCGCCCTGGCGGCGCTCCGAGTCATCCGCGCGGATGGCCCACCGATGTTCGAGGCACTGCTTGGCAACGCCAAGTACCTGCGCGAAGGCTTGCGGGGACTCGGCCTCAAGCTGGTCGAGCCGGGGATCCTCCCCGACGGGACGGTCGCCACCACCCCGGTGGTGCCGGTGATGGTCGGCGACGATTGGCAGGCGGTCCTCCTCTGGAAGAAGCTCTTCGACGCCGGCGTCTACACCAACGTCGCCATCCATCCTGCGGTGCCGCCCGGTGGCGCGCTGCTGCGCACCAGCCTGATGGCGACTCACGAGCGCAGCCACCTGGACAGCGCGCTCGAGACGATCGCCCGGACCATCGAGGAGTTCCCGGACCTACCCCTCTCGGGGTAGTTTCCGCCTTGTCCAAATTCGAACAAGGTGAGGGCGCCGAGAAAAAGGTGCTCTTAGCGAACGACCCCGCGGCTCTTGCGTGACTGCGGGTTGACGCTCACCACTCCGACGGCATAGCTTGCCTCCGCGCCGACCGCAACCTGGGACAGGAGGAGCGGACGGTTAGCACCCGAATCGACCAGACAGGGTGCAGCCGGGTGCGGCGCACATCCAGAACCCCAGTTAGTGACCCGAAGGGAGGACTACCAGTGGACGCTGCCTCGATCGCCCCTGCCTTGACAACTGCTTCCGCCATCAACACCCCGCAGCACATGCAGGCCCTCGCCCGTGCCAACCACGTGAGGCTCGCGAGGGCGGAGCTCAAGCGCTCGATCGCGCGTGGCGAGCTCGATGTGGCGGAGGTGATCCGCGAGTCCCCGTGGCAGACCGAGAGCATGTCAATTGCCGAGCTGCTGACGAGCCAGCGCCGCTGGGGCCGAACCCGTGCTCGCAAGTTACTGCAGAACCTCTCCCTCAACGAGAACAAGCGGCTGGGGACATTGACGCCCCGCCAGCGAGCGCTGCTCTCAACCGCGCTGACGACGAGGGACGTGGGAGCGCGCTCAGCCGTGCTCGTCTGAGTCACAGCGGCCCGACGGCTCCGGGACGCCGTGCAGTGCGTCCCGGACCGTCAGCCGCGCAGGCGGCCGACCCTGAACGAGAGGCCACCGGAGGCTCGCTGAAATGCGCGGCGCAACCCGATGAAGGCGGCGGCGAAGGCCACCGCGCCAAAGCCGAGGCAGATCGCCAGGATCAGGCCGGCCCCGAAGCGGAGGCCGCCG
This sequence comes from uncultured Solirubrobacterales bacterium, assembly GCA_963707965.1. Classification (GTDB taxonomy): domain Bacteria; phylum Actinomycetota; class Thermoleophilia; order Solirubrobacterales; family 70-9; genus VRUE01. The sequence goes on along the minus strand of CAVPRR010000004.1, from coordinate 186,865 downwards.
ACGACGAGCACGAAAACCGTTCCGGCGAGCAGCGTCGTGTGCGAGCGATAGCCGGCGAGGTGCTCGCGCACCGAAACCTCTAAGCCGCCGAGCGCGGCGAGCACGACGCCGACCCCGATCGCGGTCCGGCTGCCACCGAAGATCCCTATCGCGAGCATCGCGATCCCGGCGAGAACGGTCAGCTCGGCGAGCGGGAACGACCCCCACGGCGCCGGGGGTCGATCATCGGCCTTTCGGTTCACGCTCAACGGCCGCAAGCCGTCCGCATAACGGGCATCCCGAGGAGACCTTGACCCGCCACCAGCCCATCAGCATCCCGACCGGCCCAAGACGCGGGCGGGAGTGCCAGTGACCGCAGCCCGGCTCGCCGATGTCGGCGCGGGAGACCCGCATCCAGCGGAACTCTGCCGGCCTGACCAGCATCCGTTCGAGCAGTTCGCGATTTCGAGCCTCCCGGTCCGCCCGCTCGCGCAGGGCACGGCGCGCCTCGGCAATCTGGATCGCGAGGGAATCGCGCACCACCTCCAACTCGCCGAGGCCAAGCGCCCGCGGCGCGCGGCAGGTGGCTGGAACCCGAGCGTCGATCTCCAGACGGGGAAACGCCTCCGCGACGAGGGTGGACAGCTGCCACTCAAGGCGACCGATCTGGCGCCGCAGCTCAGCGCGAGCCAGGCGCTCATCGCCGCCGACTCGAAGCGCGGGACGGGCATCTCGATCAAGCAAGTCCGGCATCAACCCGGTCCCGAGTGTAGATCACCCGGCCGCCCCGATCCACCGCGGCGTCGCATCAGGCCGCCTCCAGAGTCGCTGCAACCATCCAGAGCGCCTCGTCGACCGCGATCTGGGGCACGCCGTTGACCTGCACCGCTGCGATCGCAAGGCGGCGTGTCCCACCCACGACGCCATGTCCCTCCCCCGTCCCGCCAAACAGCAGTCCCACCGGACCGCACTCGTCCGCAATCACAAGCGTCCCCTGGGCCAGCTCGCCCGGCTCTCCGGCCAGTGACTCGCCGGGGGCCGAGTCGCGTATGCAGAGGGTCCCGGTGAGCTGCTCGGCGTCGAAGGCGCGCAGCGCAATCCCGGTCTCGACCGTGGCGACGGTCAGCGCGTCGGCGGGCAGCCCGCGGCTCTTGAAGGCGCCGTCCTGCAGGCGTTCCAGCGCCAGTTGCTCGACCGGTGTGCGAGTCCGGTCAGGGTCGAGGCCAATCTGGCGAAAGAACACGCGGTAGGCCCAGGGGATCGACCTTTCGCGCATGTGGATCGCGTGGGCGCCGAAGAAGCGGTCGGAGAGAACGCGCAGGCGACGGCGGACGGGCTCGGGACTGCGGCCGGGACGGCCGTCCACCTCGATCCAGGCGATTCCCAACCCCGGGAACTCGGCGCTGAGATGCGGCGCCACCCAACCCTGCACCGGGGCGGGCTGCCACCCAAGTCCAGAACCCGCCGCCTCGGCCGAAGCCATCAGTGCGCCTCCGCCGCGCGGGTGTCGCGAAGCAGCTCCTCAATCCGCGTTTCTAGCTGGCCGGCGGTCAGCCGGCCGAAGCTGGCACTCTGCAACGTTCCGCCGGGATAGGCATAGGCGAAGGTGGGACAGACACCGACCCGGTAGAGGCCGGCCACGGCGCCGTCGCGGTCATAGCCAACGGGCATCCTCCAGCCGCGCCGCCGGACCAGATCGCGAACCGCGTCGCGATCGTCGTGGACGTCGAGGGAGAGAAAGCTCACGCGCTCACGGTAGCGCGCGTACACACTGTCGACGACGTCCTGCTGGTCGACGCACTCGCCTCCCTCGCCGAACCAGAACGAGAGCACCAGCGGGCGGTCGAAGAGGTCGCAGACGCGGATCGCGTCCGCCCCCCGAACGCGGCAGGCCGGAGTGCGCCGCGCGCCCGCAGGACACGGCACCTGAGAGCTCGAGCAGTCGTCCTGAGCCACGTTCGCATCGCCTTCCAATCCCCCCGCGGCAACCGGGACGGCGAACTCGGGAAGAGGCCAGCGAACCGGCTGCCTGTCGAGCCCAAGAGTGCCGCCATCGCCCCCAACCCCCCCGATCAGAGCGACCGCGACGATCGCCGCAAACAGCAGTCCCACAACGATCGAGTAGCGAGCCCTCATCGCTCCTCCGCCCAGGTCAGGGCCGCAGGAAGCACGATCATCACGCCAAGCAATGCGACCGCGAGGTCGATCACGGTGACGAAGCCGAAGTCCCGCAGCATCCTCACGTCGCTGGCGACCAGCACCGCAAACCCAGCCGTCGCGGTGACACCCGAAGCCAGCACCGCGGCGCCGGTGCGAGCGTAGGCGCCGCGCAGGGCGGCGGTGAGCTCCCGCCCGGCGCGCCGCTCCTGGCGGAAGCGGGCTGCGAGGAGGACGCTGAACTCGGTGGCGATCGCGATTGTCAATGCCCCAAGCGCCGCCGACATCGGGTTGAGCGGGATGCGGCAGAGCCACAGAACCAGCGCCGACCATCCCGTCGCCATAGCGATCGGCACCAACGGCATCAGGGCACGGGTGAACGAGCGGTAGACCACCAGCAGCACCAGCGCCACGGCGATCAAACTGGCCAAGGTCAGCAGATAGCGGCTATCCGAGAGGTCGCTGGCGGCGGAGGCGGCGATGACTGGAAGCCCAGCCAACTCGACCGACACCCCGCGCGGCGGACCGCCTTTGGCGCCAGGTTCGCCGATCTCTCCCCGGATTCGGTCGATCAGCGCCTGCTGATCCTGCAGCGATTGCGCACGAATCCCGAAGCTGAGCAGCGCCGCCCCGGCGGGCAGGCCCGTCCTCGGGGCCACGGTCGCAACCTGACGAAGGTCGTAGGCGGGGATCTGGCCCAGGGTGGCGCGGATGCCGCCGCGAGTGAGGGGGCCTTCGCTGCCGGCCGTGAGCCCGCCACCGGTGATGAAGTCCGACAGCGCAGGGCCGGGACAGACCTCAGCCCTCCGGCAGCTTGGGTTGGGCCCCGAGTAGCCGCCCGCGCGCAGCACCCGCCGTTTGAAGCCGGCCATCCAGCGAATCGTCGCCGGGTCGGTCAGGTCGGGGGCACGAATGCTCACGTCAAGCTCGCCGGAGACCCCAGTGGCGTCCTGCAGCTCGTTCAGTTCACGCACCGCATCCAGGTTCTGCGGCGCCAGCTTGCGGATATCCGTCTGCGTCTCGATCTGAGTCCCCAGGCCCCAGCCAACGATGGCAAGCGCCAGTCCGATTCCAAGCACCCGCCGTGGGTGTGCATGCGCTGCAGCAAGAGCACGCTGCAACGGGGGCGGGAGTGTCGGGTGCCGCGGATGCGTGCGGCGTCCTGCTTTTTGCACAGACCACCTGGCGAGAGGCGCAAACCGCGAGGCGAAAAACCCAGCACGCGGAGGGGCACCCGGCGCTCCCGCCTCGGTTCGTAGGCCGAGTGCGGCAAAGCCCGCCACGAAGGCAAGGACGAAGGCGATCGCGATGCCAGCCACCAGCAGCAGGCCGAAGCCGCGCACCATCGGGGTCGGCGAAAGCTGAAGGGCGAGAAAGCCCACTGCGGTCGCCAGGCAAGCGGTGGCTATTGCCGGGCCGCCCCCGGACGCCGCGAGGCGGGCGGCGTCGGCGCCCCTGATCGCACCGACTGCAATGGCCTCGTCGTAGCGGGCCTGGAGCTGGATCGCGTAGTCGACGGCCAGGCCGATCAGAATCGGAAGCACCGCGATCGAGGCCATCGTCAGCGACCCGCCCGCCGCGCCGAACAGGCCGAAGGTGAGAGCGGCCGCCGCCAGCGCGAGTGCCAGCGGCAGCAACCGCAGGCGGGATCGGAAAACGACTGCCAGGGCGAGTGCCATGACGACCACCGCGGCCGCCAGCAACACCAGCAGGGCGTCCTTCAACGCACCGGCGAGGCCTTCGACGACCACCGGGACGCCGGAGATCACGTAGCGGCCGCCGCGCAGCTCGAAGCAGGGCTCCGGTTTGCCCTTGAACTTGCAGGCCCGGCGGGGAACCGGGTCATGGACAACGGCACGGATCAGCTCCAACGCCCGGCGGCGCTCCGCTTCGCCCAGGTCCGGTCGCAACCGCAGGACGATCTGCGCCGTGTGGCGGTTGGGGAAGAGATAGGCGAGCCGTGCCTTGGGGGTCCCGCGCGCCCGGCCCAGGTCGAAGACGACGGCGGCGAGAAAGTCGGGGTTGGAGAGGCTGGGCGCGCTGGTGATTCCGTAGCGAGCGGCAATCGAGAGCAGCAGCTCGCGCAGCCGCTGCGGCGGCACGGTGGCGACGAGGCGGCGCAGCTGGCGATCGATCTGGATCACAGCCTCGTTGAGGAAGGTGGCAGGACCAGTCACCGAGCGGACCGGGTCCCCCCGCGCCAGTTCAGCGCAGGGCCCGGGAAGCGGCTTCGCGCCCTTCGGCACGTTGCCGGAAAGGCACCCCTCCAGCCGCAGCAGCCGCCCCAGGTTGGCGGTCAGGACCAACCGTTGCAGGTCCCCCTCTGCGAGAACGACGACGGGTTCTTCTCCGAACTCCTGTCGCATTTCCTCGGTCGCCCGGTAGGCAGCCGTGTCGGCATCGACCAGGGTGTCCGTCCCCGCGTCGGTCGGCAACCGAGTCGCTCCGACCCCCGCCCCGACGGCGAGAAGAAGGGACACGGCGAGCACGCCCTTCGCATGCCGCACCGCCCAGGCGGCCACTCCCCCGAACCAAGCGCCCGCTCTAGGCAATCTCACCGGCATCGGCGCCCGTCAACCTGGGCGGGTCTGAGGCTGGGGAAGGGGTCGGGTGCCCCTCTGGGCGGCTTGTACCTTTTCGGCAATTCACCCTCGGACGGCGCGGAACGCCCCACCGAAGAAGTTGAGCGAAGAGGGGCACTCGACCCCCTTGCCCGCTCAATCCATCGAGAGGGGGCCCGTGACGTCGGCGTTGAGGAACTGGTGAACGAACTGGTTCTCCGAGTCGAACAGTTCCTCCTTCGGCCCCGACTCGACGATTTTGCCGTTCCATAGGACGGCGATGAAATCGGAGATGCGACGCGCCGTGTTCAGGTCGTGGCTGATCACGAGGTAGCAGCCTCCGTGCTCCGCGTGCACCTCGCGGACCAGCTCGCAGAGCAGCGCGGTGCGCACCGGGTCGAGGCCGGAGTCGGGCTCGTCGAACATGACGATCGCCGGTTCCAGCACCAGCGCCCTCGCGAACCCGGCCCGCTTGCGCATCCCACCGGAGAGCTCATTCGGCATCTTGTAGATCGCCTCGATCAGCCCCACCTCCTTGAGCCGGCGATTGACGATCTCGCCGATCTCCTCCTCGCTCTTGTCGGTGTGCTGGCGCAACGGGAACGCCGTGTTGTCGTAGATGTTCATCGAGCCGAACAGCGCCCCGTCCTGGAAGAGCAGGCCGAACTTTTTGCGAACGTCGAACAGCTCGTCGTCGGTCATGTTGGGAATCGATTCGCCGTGCACCAGCACGTCTCCCGAGTCCGGGTACAGCAACCCGACGATGTGCTTGACGAGGACGCTCTTGCCGGTGCCCGACGGGCCCAGCACGATTGAAACCTGGTCTTCGGGAAGACCGAGGTTGAGCCCGTTCAGGATGCGCGCGCGGCCGAACTGCTTGACGAGGTCGATGATCTCGATCGCGTCCTGACCGCCGTGGTCGCGCTTGCGGCCGGTGTGAAAGCGGTAGGGATCGGCCTCTGCCGGGTCGACGCCCGGGATGACGAAGTCACGACCCATCACGGCGCCGTCCTCGCTCACGTAGGGCCCGGCGGCAGCCGCGGGCGCGGCAGGACCTCCGGGACTCGCCGCGGGCTCGCTGCGCCCGGTGTCGCTGATCTGGTTCGGATCGTCCATCGGCACGGCTGTCATCAACCCCCTATCGGCAACCTCGGATTGGCCCCCCAGAAGATCAGGGTCCCCAGGAAGCCAATGATATGAACCAGCACGATGTTGAGCACCATCGACTTCGCGGTGGCGGTGCCGACTCCCACCGGCCCGCCGGAGGCCGTGTAGCCGTAGTAGCAGCCGACCAGCACGATCGCGGTCGCCATCACCATCCCCTTGATCAGGCTGAACACCAGGTCGGGTGGGTTCTGGAACTGCCAGAAGATCAGCAGGTAGCCGCCCGAGGAGACGTCGCCGACCTGCTGGACGACGGCGATGTAGCTGGCCAGGTACATGACCCCGATCCCGACCAGGTACATGAACGGAAAGGCGATCCAGGCGGCGAGCAGGCGGGTCGCGCAGAGGAAGGTGACCGGCGGCACGCCCATCACCTCGAGGGCGTCGATCTCGTCGGAGATCCGCATCGCCCCCAGCTCGGCGACGATCCCCGTCCCCACCTTCGCCGCCAGCATGTAGCCGAAGGCGTAGGGCATGATCTCGCGCAGGTCGCACAGGGCGGAGAAGAGGCCGGCGTACGCCGGAGCGCCCTGCGCCCGCAGCAGGTAGGCGCCCTCGATCCCGCATTGAAGCCCGAGGATGAAGACGGTGGCCCAGATGACCATCGCCGAGCCGAGGATCAGGATGCCGGCCTGGCGCAGGCCCTCGCCGAAGAAGCGCAGGACACGGCCCGAGTAGACCAGCCCCGCCACGCGCGAGCCGAAACGGGCGATCTCTCCGACGGAGTCGAGCCAGGCCTGCGGGACTGCGAGCCAGGCGTTCATCGAATCGTCTGCAGGTCGGGGTTGGTGGCGAGCAGCGTCTGCGTGAAGACGTAGTTGAAGGCGAAGATCCCCAGGAAGGCGATGACGACCGCCTGGTTGACGGCGCGGCCCACCCCCGCCGCACCTCCCGACGCCGTCATCCCCTTGTAGGAGCAGACGACGGCGATGATCGCGCCGAACAGGGTGCACTTGATCACCGACCCCGCGAGGTCGAGGGTCGTGGCACTGGTCAGGAAGGTCGCGAAGAAGCCGCCCAGCGGTTGGCTGTAGAGGAACTCGGCGAGGATGCCGCCGGTCAGCCCGAAGACCAGTGCGTAGATGTCCAGCAGGCCCGTGACCAGCATCAGGGCCAGGAAGCGAGGCACGACCAGGTTCTTGATCGGGTCGACGCCGAGCACCTGCAGGGCGTCGAGCTCCTCGCGGATCTTGCGGGCACCGAGATCGGCCGTGATTGCGGTGCCGGCGACACCGGCCACGACCACGGCGGTGACGAAGGGTGCGATCTCGCGGATCGCCGCCAGAACGAAGAATCCGCCGAGCCTGTCCAGTGCGCCGAACAGCGAGAGGACGTTGGCCGCCTGCATGCCGGGTGCGCCGAAGCAGATCGCCACCGTCGAAACCAACAGCGGGAACCAGCAAAGCTGCAACGCGAAGAGGAACTGGCCGATGAACTCCTCGCCATACGGATACGGAGGCCTGACCGCGGAAACGAGCGTTTTCGCGGTGAGGATCATCATCGCCCCCACCTGCTCGAAGAAGGACTTCGCGGGCAAGAACCTCCTGCCTATCGATGCGGCTGTGTCCATCTCCTCCTCCGACAAAAGCGGGGCCGCATCCAACGGCCCCTGCTCCGTGGCCTGAGTTTATGCGATGGGTCAGCGGCGACCGTTACACGAGTGTTGAGATCCGGCTAAGTGCTTCGCCCGGCGTTCCCCGGCCAACGGAGGACCTGAAACACCGTGGTATGTTCCGGCCGCTTTGGAGGAGCCTGTCTCGAAATCCCCCGCACCCCTCTGGCGGGGGCGGACACTTCGCGGGGCGGCGGGCGTGGTCGTCGCGGCACTCGCCCTCACGATCTCCGCCTGCGGCGGCGAATCCTCGAGCTCCCAGGAAGCCGCGGGCAGCTATCCGGTCAGGGTCGTGACCGCGCAGTTCCCGCCCAGGCAGCGCCTTGGAGAGACCTCGCTGATGAGGATCGGCGTCCGCAACACCGGCGAGAGGAAGATGCCGGCCCTCACGATGACGATCTCGATCGCGGGCAGGGAGGGACAGGAGTCCAATCTCCCCTTCGGCATCCGCGACCCCGAACCGGGCCTCGCCCAGCCGGACCGTCCCGTCTGGGTCCTTTCCGAGCACTATCCGAAACTGGCCGGCTCGAAGGAACCGGCCGGAGCGGAAACCGCCAACGAAAAGACGTTTGACTTCGGCCCGCTGGAACCCGGGGCGACCACGGAGGCCGTCTGGAAGCTGAGTGCCGTGAAAACCGGAGACTTCACCGTTCTCTATTCGATCGGCGCTGGTCTCAACGGAAAGGCCGAGGCCGCCAGCGGGGTCGGGGCGGGTGGGACCTTCTCGACGCAGATCTCTGAGGTCCCACCGAACACGGTGGTCACCGACAGCGGCGCGGTGGTCGAAATTCCGCAGAAGCAACGCGGCAACGCGCGCTAGTTGTAAGACCCGAGCAGGTTGTTCCGCTGTGAAGCAGGGCACTAACGTGTCCCCATGGAACGAAACGTGTCGCCCACGGGACGGCGTTGGGGCTCGTGCATTGTCATCGCAGCTATCGCCATGGCTGCCCTGGCGGCCTGCGGCGATGCGCAGGCGCCATCCGGCGAGGCGGGCAAATTGGGCCCACTGGAAACCGCCAGCGCAGGCGCGGGCGGAATCCGCGCCGTCGCCCTGAAGCGAATCGGTCGTTTCGACGCCCCGGTATATGTGAGCGGCGCGCCCGGCTTCCCGCAGCTGCTGTTCGTGGTCCAGCAGCCGGGGACGGTGCGGGTACTGCGCAACGGGCGCAAGCAGCCTCAGCCCTTCCTCGACATCTCGGGACTCGTACAGTCGGGCGGCGAGCGCGGCCTGCTCTCGATCGCCTTTCCCCCCGACTACAGGCGCAGCCGGCGCTTCTACGTCTACTACACCGACCATCAGGGGGATATCAGGGTCGACGAGTTCAAACGCCGCAGCGCAACGCGAGCGGCGCCAGGATCGCGCCGTGCGGTGATCGAGATAGCGCACCGCACCAACTCGAACCACAACGGCGGCCAGCTGCAGTTCCTGGGCAACCTCCTCTATCTCGGCACGGGCGACGGCGGCTCCGGCGGCGACCCGCCCAACAACGCACAGAACCGCGACAGCCTGCTGGGCAAGCTGCTGCGGATCGATCCGCGGCCGTCTGGTGGCCGCCCCTACTCGATCCCAGCCGGCAACCCAATCGCAGGGAGGCGCGGGCGCGGCGAGATCTACAGCTACGGCCTGCGCAACCCGTTTCGCTTCTCCTTCGATACGGCGACCGACGGGCGACCGCGAATAGCGATCGCCGACGTCGGGCAGGACCGCTTCGAGGAGCTCGACTACGCAACGGTGGCGGCGGCGCGGGGCGCCAACTTCGGCTGGGATGCCTTCGAGGGCGTCTCCCGCTACCGCGACGAGAACAGCGGCACGCCCGACCCGGGCGGGACAACGAAGCCGATCTTCGCCTACCCCCACAGCCGCGCCGGAAGCTGCTCGATAATCGGCGGCTACGTGGTCCGCGACCGCCGCCTGCCCACCCTGGCCGGGCGCTACGTCTACGCCGATCTCTGCGAGGGACAGCTGCGCAGCCTCATCCCCCACCTGCACCGTGCCGCCCACGACCGCAGGCTTGGTCTCAGCGTCTCCACACCGAGCTCCTTCGGCGAGGACACGCACGGTCACATCTACGTCGCCTCGCTCGACGGGCCGGTCTACCGCCTGGTCCCGCGCCGCGCTCGTCCCCCGGCTACAGTTGGCTGAGCAGCCGAGGGCTACGGGAAGGAGCACCAGGTGGAGATTCGAACCGCGCGGGCGAACACCGACGCGAGCAACGGGGGCGGCCCGAACGACGGCGCCGGCAGCCTCGAGGTCCAAAACCCCGCAACCGGTGAGCGGATCGCCACGGTCAAGATCGACTCCCCGCAGAGCGTCGCCGCAACCGTGGCGCGGGTGCGCGCCAATCAGCCCGGGTGGGAGGCAATCGGAATCGAGGGCCGCTACCGCTGGCTCGGGAAGCTGCGCGACTGGCTGCTCGACAACCACGACCGGGTGCTCGACACCATGCAGGAGGAGACCGGCAAGGTTCGCGCCGACGCCGCCAACGAGCCCGCCTATCTCGCGGACCTGATCAACTTCTATGGGACGAAGGCCGCGAAGTTCATCGGCGAGGAGAGGGTCCGACCTCACACCCCACTGCTGGCCGCCAAGAAGCTGCGTATCCAGTACCGGCCCCACCCGGTGGTCGGGATCATCAGCCCGTGGAACTTCCCGCTTGTCCTGGCGCTGGGCGACGCGATCCCGGCGATGCAGGCCGGCGCCGCGGTGGTGGTGAAGCCCTCCGAGTTCACACCGCTTGGACTGGCGGAGGTGGCCAGGGCCTGGAGGGAGGAGATCGGCGGGCCCGACGTCTTCGACTGCGTGCAGGGGGTTGGCGAGACCGGCGGCGCCCTTGTGGATGAGGTGGACTTCGTCCAGTTCACCGGCTCTGACCGCACCGGTCGCAAGGTGATGGCGCGCGCCGCCGAGACGCTGACGCCGATCAGCCTAGAGCTGGGGGGCAAGGACCCGATGATCGTCCTCTCCGATGCCGACATCGACCGCGCCGCCAACGCGGCGGCCTGGGGCGGGATGATGAACTCGGGTCAGATCTGCATGTCGGTGGAGCGGGTCTACGTCGAGGAGCCGGCCTACGACGAGTTCGTTTCGAAGCTGACCGTCGAGGTCCGCAAGCTGCGCCAGGGAGCCGACGACCGCGGCTACGGCAAGGACGTGGGCGCAATGACGTCGCCCAACCAGACGGCGATCGTCGAGGACCACGTCTCCGACGCGATTTCCTCCGGAGCGAGGGCGCTGACCGGCGGCAAGCGGGTCGGGGGACAGGGCGACTACTTCGAACCGACGGTGCTGGTCGACGTCGACCACTCGATGAAGGTGATGCGCGACGAGACCTTCGGCCCGGTCGTCGGGGTGATGAAGGTGCGCAATGAGGAGGAGGCCCTGCGGCTCGCCAACGACAGCCGCTACGGACTCTCGGGCTCTGTATTCGGAGAGAAGGTCCGGGCCGAGCGCGTGGCGCGGCGGGTCGAGTGCGGCGCTGTCAACGTCAACGACGTGCTCGTCAACTACTTCGCGATGGACGTGCCGATGGGCGGTTGGAAGCAGTCGGGGATCGGCTACCGCCACGGCGAGCCGGGGATCAGGAAGTACTGCCGGACGGAGTCGGTCGTGGTCACCCGCTTCGCGGGCAAGCGCGAACCCACCTGGTTCCCCTACACGCGGGGCCGCCGCGGCCTCGTCGGCCGCGTGATGCGAGCGGTCAACGCCCGGGGCCTGAAGCGGCGCCTCGGCCTGCGACGCTGAGATTTCATGCGCCGTTGAGGACTTCGGTACCTTTCACCGAACCATCAAGAGCGGTTGAGGGGCCCGGCCCGCAGACACCGCAGCAACCGGCCAAGATCCCAGGATTGAGGTCCGGTGCTAATGCCGGGGTCGATGGAGGTGACACGCTTTACCGATGCCACAACGTGACTTCTTAGCCGCTACCAGGGAACGGGTCCTCGTCTTCGACGGCGGCATGGGTGCGACCCTGGAGCAGTTCGACCTGACCCAGGCCGACTACGGCGGCCTGCAGGGCAAGTGCCATGAGGCGCTGGTGCTGCAGAGGCCCGATGTGATCGAGGGAGTCCATGCCTCGATGCTGGAGGCCGGCGCCGAGGTGGTCGAGACCGACAGCTTCCAGGGCTCGCGACTGAAGCTCGAAGAGTGGGGCCTGGGCGAGCACACTTTGGAGATCAACACCAGGGCGGCTGAAATCGCCCGCAAGGCGGCAGGCGAGGCTCGCTTCGTCGCCGGCTCGATCGGCCCAACCGGCTTCCTGCCCGCCTCCGATGACCCAACCCTTGGCGACATCTCCTTCGCCCGGCTGGTTGAGGTCTTCGCCGAGCAGGCGCGCGGCCTCGTCGAAGGCGGAGCCGACCTGATCATCATCGAGACCGCGCAGGACATCCTCGAGGTGAAGGCGGCGATCTTCGGCGCCCGCGAGGCCTTCAAGCAGGCCGGTCAAACGCTGCCGATCCAGACCAGCGTCTCGCTGCTGCCTCAGGGCGGGAAGATGCTGCTGGGGACCGACATCCGCGCGGTGCTGACAACCCTGGGTGCGCTCGACGTCGACGTGATCGGGCTCAACTGCTCCACCGGGCCGGAGGACATGCGCGACGCGATCCGCTTCCTCGGCGAGAACAGCCCGCTGCCGGTGCACTGCATCCCAAACGCGGGTCTTCCCCTCCAGGGGCCCGACGGAGAGACGATCTTCCCCGAGAAGCCCGAGCCGCTCGCCGCGACACTGGGCGAGTTCGTCGAGCGCTACGGGGTCGGCATCGTCGGCGGCTGCTGCGGGACGACGCCCGAGCACATCGCCGCGATCCGCGAGCGGGTCGACGGCGCCGTCCCCGGCGAGCGCCCGGCGCCCGGCCCGATCGAGGTCTCCTCGATGATGACCTCCACCCCGCTCGTGCAGGAGCCGCGGCCGACGCTGGTCGGCGAGCGCGTCAACTCGCAGGGCTCGAAAAAGGCCAAGGAACTGCTGCTCGCCGACGACTACGACGGCCTGGTCCAGGTCGCCGAAGACCAGGTGGAAGGCGGCGCCCACGTGCTCGACGTCTGCGTGGCGCTCACCGAGCGCTCCGACGAGGCCGAGCAGATGAGAGCCGTGGTCGAGCGGATTTCGCTGACCCAGCCGGCACCGATCCAGGTCGACTCGACCGAGCCGGAGGTGATCCGGGCTGCCCTCGAGCAGATCTCCGGGCGGGCGATCGTCAACTCGATCAACCTCGAGGCCGGCCGCGACAAGGCTGACACGGTGATCCCGCTGGCGAAGGCGCACGGCGCGGCGCTGATCGCGCTGACGATCGATGAGGTGGGGATGGCGAAGACAGCGGAGCGCAAGGTCGAGATCGCCGAACGCCTGCGCGACATCGCCTGCAACGAGCACGGCCTCGACCCCGAGGCGCTGATCTTCGACGCCCTCACCTTCACCCTGACCACGGGCGATGAGGAGTGGAAGCCCTCCGCGGTGGAGACGATCGAGGGCATCCGCCGGATCAAGGCGGAGATCCCCGGTGTCAAGACCTCGCTGGGCGTCTCCAATGTCTCCTTCGGCGTCTCGCCGCGGCCGCGCGCCGTTCTCAACTCGGTCTTCCTCCACCACTGCGTCGAGGCCGGGCTCGACCTGGCGATGGTCAACCCGAACCACATCACCCCCTACAGCGAGATCTCCGACTCCGAGCGCGAGCTGACCGACGACCTCGTCTTCAACCGCCGCGAGGACGCGCTGGAGCGCTTCATCTCCCACTTCGAGTCGCAGGGCGAAGAGGAGGCCGAGGAGGCCGATGACCCAACCGAGGGCATGGAGCCCGAGGAGGCCCTGCACTGGCACATCCTGCGCCGCAAGAAGGACGGCGTCGAGGACTGGATCGACCGCTCGGTGGAGAAGATCGGCGCCGTCCCGACTCTCAACCAGGTGCTGCTGCCCGCGATGAAGGAGGTCGGCGACAAATTCGGCGCCGGCGAACTGATCCTGCCCTTCGTCCTGCAGTCGGCCGAAGTCATGAAGCGCGCCGTGGCGCAGTTGGAGAACTATCTGGACCGGATCGACGGCCACACCAAGGGCAAGGTCGTGATCGCGACCGTCTTCGGCGACGTCCACGACATCGGCAAGTCGCTCGTCAACACGATCCTCACCAACAACGGCTACACGGTGATCGACCTCGGTAAGCAGGTGCCGGTGGAGACGATCATCGAGGCCGCGGTCGAGAACGACGCCGACGCGATCGGCCTCTCCGCCCTGCTCGTCTCGACCTCGAAGCAGATGCCGATCTGCGTGCAGGAGCTGCACCAGCGGGGGCTCGAGTTCCCGGTGCTGATCGGAGGAGCCGCGATCAACCGCGACTTCGGCCGCCGCACGCTCTACCCGCACGGCAAGGAGTCCGAGGATGTCTACGAGCCCGGCGTCTTCTACTGCAAGGACGCCTTCCAGGGGCTAGACACGATGGACGCGCTGGTCGACTCCGAGGCGCGCGGAGCGCTGGTCGAGCGAATCCACACCGAGGCCAGGCAGCTGCGCGAGAAGGGCGAGCGGGTCGACGAGGGGCCCCCGACCACGGATGCCAGCGTCCGCTCGGCCGCTCGCACCGACAACCCGATCCCGGACCCGCCGTTCTGGGGCGTGCGCGACGTCGAGGTCGACCTCGACGAGGTCTTCCCCTACCTCGACCGCCATGTGCTCTTCAAGCTGCACTGGGGCGGCAAAGGCGTGAAGGGCGACGCCTGGCGCAAGCTGGTCGAGGGAGACGGAGAGGAGGAGGGATTCGCCCCACGGCTGGAGCGGATGTGGCGCGAGCAGGACTACCTCCATCCGCAGGCCCGGCTCGGGTACTTCCCCTGCAATGCCGAGGGCAACGAGCTGATCGTCTTCGACCCCGACGATCCCGGGCGCGAGCTGGAGCGGCTCGTCTTCCCGCGACAGCCCAGGCACGACCGGATCTGCCTCGCCGACTTCTACCGCCCGCTGGACTCGGGCGAACGCGACGTCGTCGCCCTGCAGGGCGTCACCGTCGGACCCGAGGTGACGGAGCTGATCGGGCGACTGGAGAGGAAAGGCGAGTTCGCCGAGCAGCTCTTCGTGCACGGGCTCGGCGTACAGGCGGCCGAGGGGCTGGCGGAGTGGCTGCACTCGGAGATCCGCAGCCAGCTCGGCATCGACCTCGACCAGGGCCGCCGCTACTCCTGGGGCTATCCGGCCTGCCCCGACCAGTCCGAGCACGAGAAGGTCTGGCGCCTGCTCGACCTCGAAGCCATCGGCATGACCCTCTCCGGCGGCCATGCCGTGATGCCCGAGCAATCGACCGTGGCGATCGTTGCCCACCACCCCCAGGCCGTCTACTTCGGGATGAAGTCCGGATTCATTCCGGAGCGCAAGGCGCCGGACGAGCTGATCGCCGGCAGCGATCGCGGTGGCGCCCTTCCACCCGAGCGCGAGCCGGTCGAGACATAGCCTCAGCTGACGCGGACGCCGTCGCGCGCCGGGGGCTCCGGCTCGAGGCGAACGGGTGCGGCGGAGAGGGCCTGGATGCGGAGGTCGCTCCAGGTCAGGCCCTCGCGCACCAGCGACGGCAACCCCAATGTGACCGCGGTGGCGATCTCAACCGCCTGCAGGATGACTCCGTAGGCCAGCGCGTCGGCGGTCCCGATTCCCCAGCCGGTGTGCAGGACGCTGATCACCGCAAGCTGGAACACGCCGATGTTCGACGGCGTCGCTGGAACCACCGCGGTGACGTTGACTGCAAAGAGCACGGCTGCGGCGGCCCCAATTCCCGCCTGGCCGCTCAACCCCAGCGCCGCCAGCAGCGCCCAACAGGCCACGAGCTGAATCGCCCATGCACCCAGCTGTGTGGCGCCGGCGACGAACCCGCGCCTTGGATCGCGAAACACCGCCAACCCGGCGCGTACCTGAAGCAACGCGCGGTGCATCGCCGCGCCGACGCGCGCCAGGCGCCCGTTGCCGTTGCGGCGCATCAACACCGGCCCGACCAGAACGAGTATCAGGAGGGCGAGCGGCGCGAAGCTGAAGACGAACAGCTTCTCGGTGCTGGAGTGGAAGAGGTCGCTGCTCGAGACGATGATCGTCCCGAGCAGCGCCAGCGCAACGATGTTGAGCAGGGTCTGGGAGACGAGGGTCCCGAGCAGAACAGGGAAGGTCTCCCGCATGCGGCCGATGCGCCGGGCCAGGGTCATCGCTCGCGCCGGCTCGCCGAGCCGAGCGGGAAGGGTCGCCGACATCAGCACACCGATCATCGTCGCCGATGTCACATCGCGGCGCCGGACCGGTCGGTTGGGCAGTGCCGCGCGCACGATCCCGTACCAGGAGGCAGCGCGAAAGAAGAGTGAGAGGGCCATCAACCCGCAGGCGACCAGCACCCAGGTGGCATCCGAGCGGACCATGCTGGCAAGCACGTTGTCGACTCCGATCTTCTGCGCTGCCAGCGCGGTCAGTCCGACGCCCAGCGCCCCGGTCGCTCCAAGGCCGACACGCCGGGCGACGCGCCGCCGGCGGCTTCCGGGCTGGGCCGGCGGCGGATCGAGCGATGGCAGCCGCTGTGGCGGGCGGGGCGGGGCCCCGTCGGCCGGCCGCAGTCCGGCCCAGTGCGCGACGCGCTCGACTGCGGTCTCGGGAGCCGGCGCCTCGATGGCGCGCTCGTAGACCTCGGTGACGCGGTCGACGATTCGCGGCCACGCGTAGCGGCGAGCGCTCTCGCGCGCCGCCTCGCCCATCGCCGCCAGGCGCTCGGGCTCGTGATGGGCGCGCTGCAACTCCTCTGCCAGCCGCTGCGGGTCGCCGGGAGGCACGAGCACGCCATCGACGCCGTCGGTCACCACGTCGCAGTAGCCGGCGATCGCGGAGGCGATTGCCGGTGTCCCGGCGGCGAAGGCCTCGGTCAGGACCATGCCAAAGCTCTCTCCCGAGAGGGACGGCGCGCACAGCACATCGGCCCCGTGCAGGGCATCCCAGAGCAGTTCCCCTGAAACCCTGCCCTGAATGTCGATCCGGTCCAACGTCTCGGAGTCCGCCAGGTAGCGAAGCACGTCCGCCCGCCCTGCCCCAATCACCGTGAGGCGACACGGGACGTGCTCGACCAGAGCTTCGAACGCGGTCAGCAGAATCGGCAGTCCCTTGCGCGCCTCAGGGCGGCCGACGAACAGCACGCGCAACTCCTCGCTCGCCGGCTTGGGCCTGCCCGGAGCAGCATCGACGTCGACACCGTTCGGGACGACGTCATAGTGGCCGCCGAACCAGCGGCGGCCGGTCCAGGCGGCGGCCTCGGAGACGGCGATCCGCGCCGACAACCGGTTGAGCACGCGCCTGGCGCCCAGCGCCGAGGCGAAGTGGTTCGGGACCGCCTTCGTCGAGTAGGCATGGAAGGTGCCCACGGCGGGCGTCCGGGAGCCGAGCGCGGCGCCCCAGCCGATCAGCGGGGCCACCGGCTCATGGATATGGACCACGTCGTAGCCGCCGTCGCGAAGCTCCCGGCGCACCCTCGCGAATCCGCCTCCCGGGGACAGCGAAAGATTCGAGACCGCACCATTGGCGGAGACGCCGACGGTGCGACCCAGTGGGATCAGGTAATCGGGCACCTGGCGCGCTTCGGGCGCAGCTCGGTGCAGCGCTCGGCTGAGCCGACCGGGCGGATCGAACGGAGCGAGTACGCGGACGTGATCGCCACGACGCAAAAACTCCTCGGCCAGAGCCTCGACGTGCCGGTTCACGCCGCCCTGGTAGCTCCACGAATATGGGGACACAAGGGCGATACGCACGACGCGGTAAGCCTAGTCGATCGATCGGGCAGCGCCCGAAACATGGCTTTCCGCCCAGGCGAAACAGGTGAACACGAGCAGATAGACGGCGCCAATCTCCAGCACCACGGCACCGGAGTCGTTGGCGAGGGTTCCCAGCAGAGTCGCCGCAAGGGCGCCGTACAGCCCGGCGCGCATCGCCCGGAGGCCGCGCAACCAGGCAGCAAGCCAGCTCCGGCCGGCGACTGCAAGCGCCGCACCGATGACGACCAGCGGCATGAACACGAGGACGAAGGGCCGCACGAAGCTGTGGGCGGAGAGCTGCAGCCGTCGCTGGGCCACGTCGGCGAGGTCCCCCAGCCCACCGGCGTCGAACACCGACCGGGTCAGGTGCGCATTCCCCCCGGAGACGAGGTCGGCGAGCGCCAGCAACGCAACCGCAGCGAGCGGCGCCGCCACGATCAGCAGCGCCCTGCGACGCTGCCGCGACGTAACCAGGTAGGCGGCCACGCCGCTCCCGAACGGCAGCACAATCGCGGCGCCGACATCGGCCCCGAAGCGCCCCGCGGCAAAGACGAGAGCAAGGGACAGGCCGGCAGCAAGAAAGAGGGCCGCGCACCGGGATGCGGACTGCCGGGGCACAAAGCCGGTCAGCGCCGCCCCGGTCCCCGCCACAACCAGCACCGCAAGGATGGCCTCCAGCTCATTGCCGATCCCGTAGAACCGGGCCCCAAGACCCGGGTTGGGCCCCAGCAGCGACAGCGCTGTGAGCGGCGAGCCGGCAATCACGTCGACCGCGTAGGCAACCACGGTGAGCGCGCTGGCCACCGCGAGCGCCCGGTAGCCACCCAGGGTCGCCAGGGTCATCAACCCGAGCAGCGGAGCACCGGCGGCTGCCAGCAGCTGTTCGACACCCCGGCTCGGCTCCAGTGCAGCGCCGACCAGCAGCAGAAGCGGCAGGTAGATGACACTCAGGGCCACCAGCCTGACGCCGAACCGCGCCGCCCGCCCGCGCGTCGTGGCGGCCAGCAGCGCCAGCGCGAGGAGCCAGACGAGCAGCCCGACCCCGATCACCGGCCCACGGCGCTCCGGGATCGCGATCATCCTGTCGCCCAGCGACGCCACGAATCCCGCCTCGATGCTCCCGCCCGCCCGAAGCGGTTCTCCGGACACCTCGGAGGGCACCTCCACGCCGAGGCGGTTTAGGATCGTCGGCGCGACGTCGGTGGAGAGCACGAAGCCCCCGAGCCGTGTGCTGTCCGACGTGAGGCTCCCATCGAAGCCTCGCCCGGCGATCCCGATCGCCAGCGCATGGTCCTTCGCCGGCGGCGGCCGCTCGATGGCGATCAGCAGGTCATCGCCGTGCAGCCCTCGCACGAGCGCCCGAACCTGTTGCAGACTCGCCGATCGGACCGCCAGGGTCCTGTTGGGAGCCGGGTGGGGGGCTTCGCTTGACTTTTTCGGTGAGGCGTCTGCCGCCGTCCGAGATTCGGGCGCCGAAAAAGTACAAGACGCTTCGCCCCCCACCCGGCTCCCAACACCCTCCAGCGCCCCGCCGCCTACCCGCACCCCGATGCCGGCGGCTTCGAGCGTCGAGGACAGCAGGCCCGGAACGATGTCGGCGGGCGCGGACTCGGCCCGCACCTGCACAGCTCGCCACCAAGCAGCACAGCCGCTGCCCGGCGAGAAACGGGGCAGCTCGGTGTCGTAGAGGGAATCGAAGACCCGGTTGCCCTGCGTGATGTCGAGGTAGGTCTGCTCAGCCGGAACCTGCCCCAGCCCGGCGCTCAACAATCCGGGCGAAAGACCACGATCGGCGAGTTGCTCGACCCCGGTTCCAGCCGGGAGCCACGCCAGCGTGACGCGGGTGCGCCGATCTCCCTCGCGGCGCACGGCCGCCGGGGAATGGGCAGGGGGGCGTGCGTCCAGTGTCTCCTCGGAGGCCGACGGGAGCCGGGTGGGGGGCGAAGCGTCTTGTACTTTTTCGGCGCCCGAATCTCGGACGGCGGCAGACGCCTCACCGAAAAAGTCAAGCGAAGCCCCCCACCCGGCTCCCGTCGGGGCTCCAAGCGACAACGCAACGATCGCTATCGTGACCCCGATGGCCGACCGCACCTTTGCAAAGTTCACTTTCTTCAAGATCGACCCCGCATGGCGCCGCCGCGACACCGAGCTGCGCGCCGCCGACAAGCATGAGTTTCTCGCGGCATGTGACGACTTCGCCCTCGACCGCTCGCTGCGCGCCTACTCAACAATAGGCACGAGGGGCGACGTCGACCTCGTCCTGCTCAGCCAGAGCCCGAACCTCGACGACCTGCACACCTTCCAGGTCGTGCTCGGCCAGAGCGGTCTGGCGAAATGGGCGAAGACGCCTTACTCCTTCCTCTCGATGACCAAACGCTCGCCCTACAGCGATGAGCAGGCACGACCGGAGATCTGCGTCTCCGATCGCAAGTACCTCTTCCTCTACCCGATGGTGAAGCAGCGCCGCTGGTACGGGCTGCCGGCGGAGGAGCGGCAGCGAATCATGAAGAGCCACATCGAGGTCGGCCGTCGCTACCCGGAGATCACGATCAACACCTCCTACTCGTTCGGCCTCGACGACCAGGAGTTCGTCGTCGCCTTCGAGGGCGACGACCCGGGGATGTTCCTCGACCTGGTCAACGAGCTGCGCCCGACCGAGTCGAGCGAGTACACCGAGCGCGAGACGCCGATCTTCACCTGCGTCGCGATGTCCGTCCGCCGGGCCGTCGACGCGCTCGACGGCACTGCCAGCATCGCCGCCGAGGCCCCGCAGCTCAGATGACCGTCGAGGCGCTGAGCTACGCGATCGACGACCAGGACCGCTTGATCAAGGTCGACGAGGGCTACTACCGCTTCGCTGAAGAAAACGGCTGGGACGAGGCCGGCACCAGCCTGGGACGCTCCCTGTGGGATTTCGTCTCCGGGAGCGAGATGCGGAAGGTGCAGCGGCTGCTGCTGAGGCGAATACGCGACGAGGTCCGCGAGGTCGAGCTGCCGTTCCGCTGCGACAGCCCCGACGTCCGCCGCGAGATGAAGATCAGGATCGTCTCCCACAGCTCCGGTCGAACGGTGATGTTCGCCGCTCGCCTCTGCTCCGAGGAGCCGCGGGACGAGTCCCAGCCTGTGCTGGACTCCGGCGCGCCGCGTGGCGAGGACGTGCTGCCGATGTGCGGCTGGTGCGACCGCTTCGAGGTCGATGGCGAATGGGTGGAGGTGGAGGAGGCCGCTGGGAGGCTGGAGCTCTTCAGGCGCGACGAGCTGCCGGCGCTCAGCCACGGAGTCTGCCCCCGCTGCAGCAAGCTGCTGGTGTCAGCATAGGACGTGGACCGCGTGGCGTTCCCTATGCTTCCCCGCGCCCCTGGCTCACTGGGCGCCAATCACGCTGACAACCCGTACGGAAACAGGAAATGACTCAGATCGGAACGCTTGACAACCCGCTCCGCGTTGCCATCGTCGGCGCCGGCCCCGCTGGCTTTTACAGCGCGGAGCACATTCTCAAGGACGGGGAATTGCATGCCCAGGTCGACCTGTTCGACCGCCTCCCCACCCCTTTCGGCCTCGTCCGCGGCGGCGTCGCGCCCGACCACCCCAAGATCAAGTCGGTGATCCGCGTCTACCAGAAGACCGCGGCACGCGATGGGTTCCGCTTCTTCGGCAACGTCAAGGTCGGCCATGACATCGACGTCGAGGACCTCGAGCGTCTCTACCACGCGATTGTCTTCACGGTCGGTTGCGAGAGCGATCGGCGGCTCGGCATCCCGGGCGAGGACCTGCCGGGCAGCCATGCCGCCACCGCCTTCGTCGGCTGGTACAACGCCCACCCCGACTACGCGGACGAGGAGTTCGATCTCTCCTGCGAGCGGGCGGTGGTTATCGGCAACGGCAACGTGGCGATGGACGTGGCCAGAATGCTGGCGCTGACCGAGCACGAGCTGCGCCAGACCGACACCGCCGACCACGCGATAGAGGCGCTCGACCGGAGCCAGATCAGCGAGATCGTGGTCCTCGGCCGCCGTGGCCCGGCGCAGGCGGCCTTCACCAATCCAGAGATCAAGGAGCTCGGCGAGATGGAGGGCGCCGATGTGATCGTCGACCCCGCCGATGTCGAGCTGGACCCGGCCAGCCGAGCCTTCATCGAGTCCGACGAGGCGGACAAGACCTCGCGAGTCAACGTCGAGATCCTGGGCGACTTCGCCCAGCGAGAGCCGGCCGGCAAGGGCAAGCGGATCGTCCTGCGCTTCCTCCGCTCCCCGGTCGAGATCAGAGGCGAGGGCGAGGTCGAGAAGATCGTGATCGGGCGCAACGAGCTGGTCGAGGAAGGCGGCACCCTGCGTGCCAGGGACACCGGTGAACGCGAGGAGCTGGACTGCGGGCTGGTGCTGCGCTCGGTCGGCTACACGGGGATCCCGATCGAGGGCGTGCCCTTCGACGAGAGAAGGAGCCTGATCCTCAACGAGGGCGGCCGCATCCTCGACTCCCACGACGCCGGCCACAGGACCGGCCACTACACGGCCGGCTGGATCAAGCGCGGACCCTCGGGCGTCATCGGCACCAACAAGAAATGCGCCCAGGAAACCGTCGACCACCTCCTTGCCGATGTCCGCTCGGGGGCCCTGCTCGAACCCGAGAGCCCCGATCCCGCCGCGGTCGACGAGCTGCTCGGCGAGCGCGGCATCCGCTTCGTCAGCTTCGAGGATTGGGAAGCGATCGACCAGGCCGAGGTGGGCCGCGGCGAGCCCCACGGCCGGCCGCGGGTCAAGTTCGTCCGGGTCGAGGAGATGCTCGGCGCGCTGGGCGAGAAGGTCTCCGGCTAGCCCTCCCCGTGGCCGACCTGGCGGAGCTCGAGGCGATGATCAGGGCGGCGCTGCCCGGTGCCGACGTCGAGGTGATCGACGAGACCGGCGCGGGCGACCATCTGCGCGCAACGGTGGCGGCCCCGCAGTTCGCGGGGCTCTCGCGAATCGATCAGCACCGGCTGGTGAAGGCTGCGGTGAGCGAGCGCTTCGCGGATGGCACGATCCACGCCCTCTCGGTCAAGACGGAACCGTCTTAGTGACTATCCGAAACCCGCATGTGCGGCTGGCGATCGCCGGCTCTGCCGCAGGCGGAGGGACGGCCATCTCTACAATCCGCGCAATGGCCGATCCACAGCTGAAGGAGAAGGTCGAGGAGCTGATCGGCGCCAACCCGGTGCTGCTCTTCATGAAAGGCACGCCCGAGATGCCGCGCTGCGGGTTCTCGATGCGAGTCGTCCAGGTGCTCAACGCGATGAACGTCGAGTACGGCGCCATCGACGTGCTGCCTGCGCTGCAGCCGCTGCGCGAGGTGACGGCCGAGATCTCCGACTGGCAGACGTTCCCCCAGCTCTACGTGAACGGCGAGCTGGTCGGGGGCGCCGACATCGTCGACGAGATGTTCGAGTCCGGCGAGCTGGCCGAGACGCTCGGCGTCGACCAGCCCGCGGTGGCGGCGCAGCAGGAGCAACCGCCCCCGCAGCAGTCGCCGCCGCTTCAGATCGAGTAGATCAGCGCAGCCTGGCGTCGTTGCGCCACGTCAGCATCGCCGTGAAGTGGCGAAGCTTCAACGTGTGGCCGCGCATGGTGATTCTCACCGGGCGCTTCCCGGCCCGTGCGGCGAATCAGGCGTGAAGAGGCTTGCGACTGGGGCTCAGACGGTGGCGGCCGACTCGGCCGCGTCCTCTTTGACCTGGAACGAGGAACCGCAACCGCAGGCCGCTACCACGTTGGGGTTGTTGACCTGGAACCCCGCGCCCTGCAGCCCCTCGACGTAGTCGACCTCGGAGCCGAGTACGAACTGCATGCTGACCTTGTCGACGACCACCGAGACACCGTCGACCTCGAACAGGTGGTCGTCCTCAGCCGGCCGGTCGAAGGCGAGCGCGTACTGGAAGCCCGAACAGCCACCGCCGCGAACTGCGACGCGCAGCGCCTGACCCTCGGAGTCGTCCTGTCCGCCGAGCAACTCGCCGATCTTCTTCGCGGCCTTGCCGGTGAGGCTTATCGCTGCCTTCTGGGAGTCCGTCACTTCACAAAGTGTAGCGGCAGGTCTGCGAGAATCCCACTTCTTGAGTCACAGTGCCCAAACCGCGGTCGTCTGCGACACGACCGCCTATCTGCCGACCGAGCTCGCCACCGAGAGCGAGCTGGAGGTGATCAGCCTCTATGTCTCGATCGACGGAGAGCAGCAGCCAGAGGCTGAGGTCGGCGACTACGGGATGTTCTTCGAGCGGCTGCGCGCCTCCGACAACGGAGCAACGACCTCGCAACCCTCGATCGGCGACTTTGTCTCCGTCTACGAACCGCTGCTGGAGGCTGGCCGCGACGTGGTCTCGATCCACATCTCCTCCGGGATCTCGGGCACGTGCGAGGCGGCAGGCCAGGCCCGCGAGCGCCTCGTGGCCGAGGGCAAGGGCGGGGAGCGCATTCACATCTTCGACTCGCGCTCCGCCTGCGGCGGCACGGGGCTCTGCGCGCTGGCCGCGTCCGCCGCGGCGGCCGGAGGCGGCGATGGCGAGACCGTTCTCGCTCGGGCTCAGCGAGCGCGCGGGGAGCTGAAGATGTGGTTTGCAGTCGACACGCTCGAGTACCTGCGGCGTGGCGGAAGGATCGGTGGCGCCCGCGCCTGGATCGGCTCGGCCCTGAAGATCAAGCCCATCCTCACGCTGGAGGAGCAGGTCACCCCGATCGAGCGGGTCCGGACCCGAGCCCGCTCGCTGGAGCGGCTACGCGAATACGCTCGTGAGCGGCACGAGTCGGGCAGGGACGCCTGGGTCGTCCAGCACATCCAGGACCATGAGACGGCGAATGGCCTGGTTGACGACTGCCGCGAGATATTCGGCTGCGAGCCGGTCTTCGTCTCGGAGGTCGGGCCCGTGATCGGAGCTCACGTCGGGCCGGGCCTGATCGGCGTCGGAAGCGTCACCAAGTCCGTCTTGGACTGACGCGCCTGGGCGCGTCAGCGGCGGCGCAGGGCCAGCAGGCCGCCTATCGCGAAGCCGACGACCGCCGCGCCGATCACCAGTTCGCGGCGGTGCTCGCGCGCCTGGCGGCGCCAGTCCGTCAGCTCGGCGACCCGGCCGCGCAGCGCCTGGACCGAGCGGCTGAGATCCTGCCGCTGGAGGTCGATGTCGCGGCGGATCTCGGCCGCGGAGCGGCCCTGCGTGCCGGCTGTGGAGGGCCGGATCGGCTCGGGTTGCGTGCTCACTTCTCCTCGCCGTCCCCTTCAAGCACGGTCTTCGTCCGCCTTGCCTCCTCGATCGCGTACTCGGGGAGGGGCGGTGCTCCGGACTTGACCGATCGATACGCGAAGGTTCCCGCCGCCGCGGCAATCAGCAGGAAGAGTGCCGCCTCAACGAAGAACCCGGGCCATGCCTTGCCGTCGAAAACCTCTTCGTTGAGCAGCCACGCAAACCCCTCCATGATGAGGATCAGAGCCAGGAAGGCGAATGCGCCGGCCGCGATGCCGACCGCCGATCCGCGCAGGATCTTCCCGACCTTCTCGCCGATCTCGGTCTTGGCCAGCTCGATCTCCGCGCGGATCAGCGTCGACGTCCTTTCGGAGACGTCGAAGACGAGCTCGGCGACCGATCTTTCGTCCGGCTCCTTGGGGGGTGTCGTCGGCTCGGTCATGGTGCCCGCTACTCCGGCGGCTCCTCGTCGAAGAGCCGGCGCCAAACCACGGCGGAGAGCCGGGCGGCAAGGAGACTGGCGAGAGCGCTGCTGGCGGCGAGCAGCCCGCTCCACATGAGTCGTTTGACGATGTCGTTGTCCACTGGCTAGGCCTTCCCCTTGGGAGCACCGCAGTAAACCACCTCGCCGTCGCAGCCGCGGGAAGCTTCGCCCAGGCGCCTCACCGCGGCTCCAGGCCGTCGCAGATCGTCGCCACCACAAGCGTCTTTGCCTCTTCGAAATCCGTGTCGGACCCCGGGATCAGTTCGAAGATCCAGCCCGAGAGGAGCTGCTCGATCGCCCCGTAGAAGGACATCGACGCGAACGTGGCGTCGATGTCGCGGCGGAAGACGCCCTCCTCCTGCCCCTGGGCAACGATCCTGGCAATCGAGTCATAGGCACGGCGGATCTCGGGCAGGTGGGTGCGGCCGAAGGAGTTGGCGGCGCGCGTCACCTCGACGATGATCACCTTCATCAGCTCCGGGTCGTGCCGGTAGGACTCGACGATGAAGCCCGCAACGGCCTCCAGCTTCGCGCGCGGAGACGCCTCGCTGCTGTCGGCCTCCTCGATCGCCGCCAGCAGCAGCGACCAGCGCTCGCTGAAGAGTTCGTTCAGCACCTCCTCCTTCGAGCTGAAGTAGTGGTAGACGAGTCCGTACGCAACCTCCGCCTCGTCGGCGATGTCGGAGACACGCGTCGAGTGGAATCCCTGGCGAGCAAAGACGCGGATCGCCGCGTCCAGGATCTGGCGGCGCTTGTCGATCGCCGGAGCCTTGGAGGCCATCAGGCGCGCGCCTTCTGGAGCTGGGGCCAGGCGTAGGCATCCGGGCGCCGGTTCGCAAGCGAGGGGAGCGACTCACGGATCCGATCCTGGGCGGCAAGGTCAAGGTCGGCGACGATGAAGCACTCCTCGTCAGGGGCGGTGGCGAGAACGACGCCCCACGGATCGACGATCGCCGAGCGTCCCTGCGAGCTGTAGTGCGGCGGCGCCTCCCCGACCTGGTTGGGGGCCAGGACGAACACCTGGTTCTCGATCGCCCGCGCCCGCAACAGAACCTCCCAGTGGTCCCGGCCGGTGGCCAGGGTGAACGCCGAGGGGACCGTGATCAGGCGGGCTCCCCGCACCGCAAGGATCCGGTACAGCTCCGGGAAGCGCAGGTCGTAGCAGACGGTGAGCCCAGCGGTGACGGCGCCCACCTCCGCGGTGACGACCTCGGTCCCCGCCTCCTCGTGATCGGACTCGCGGTAGGAGACGCCGCCGGCCTCGACGTCGAAGAGGTGGATCTTGCGGTAGACGGCGAGGTCCTCACCGCCGGGACCGATCAGGACCGACGTGTTGAAGGCCTTCTCGGGCCCACGCTCGGAGATACTGCCGGCCAGCAGGTGGATGCCAAGCTCCCGCGCCCAGCCGCGGGCGGCGCTCAGGGTCGGCCCGTCGAGCGGCTCGGCGCCGGCTGCCATCTCCTCACCCGAGGCGAGCAGGTTCCACTTCTCCGGCAGCGCGACCAGCTCGGCGCCGTCGGCGGCCGCGTCGCGCACCAGCCGCTCCGCCGCGCTGACGTTCCGCGCCTTGTCGCTTGTCGAGTTGAGCTGTACGGCCGCTGCGCGCAATGGGAGCCTCACATCTTCCGCCGGCCACTGGCGGTTACTTCCGCCGGCCACTGGCGGTTGACTGACCAGTCAATCGGTTGAGGTCTCAGTATATGAGGCGGCGGCGGCGTCCGGCCGCACTCGGAGCCCGTGGAGGTCGGGATTCCACGCCTAAGAGCCGATCAGATACGCATGACCCGAGCGATGATGGGATCGAGAAGGCGGTCGGGCAGCAGGCGGCGCAGGAGCGCCTGGCCGCGAGCGTCGAGGCCGACGAGGTAGCGAGCGCGGGGACGGCGCGCCGTGAGCGCGCGGGCGATCTTGGCCGCGACCTTCTCGGGCGGGATGCCGCGTGCGGCTGTACGCCGAACCGCGCTGCGGAAGCGCTCGATCGTCTCGCCGTAGAGTTCCTGCTGCGCAGCCGGGGCACGCTTCTCCACCTCGTCGGCGATCCGCGCGCCCCGCTCCCAGATCGGCGTGTCGATCGAGCCCGGCTCGATCACCACGACCCGGATCCCCCACGGGCGCAGCTCCTGTCGCAGGGTGTCGGATATCGCCTCGAGCCCGAACTTCGATGCGTGGTAGGGGCCGCCAAACGGCAGCGCCATCAGTCCGCCGATCGAGCTGACGAAGACGATCCGCCCGCTCGCGCCTCGAACCAGCGGCAGCATCGCCTGGGTGACGGCCACCTGCGCGATCAGGTTGATCTCAAGCTGGCGCCGCAGCTCCTCGATCGGCAGCGTCTCCAACGGACCGAGGATCCCGACGCCCGCGTTGTTGACGAGGCCGTCGAGCCCGGCATCGCCCACCTCATCGGCAATCCGGCTCGCCGCGCCGGCGATCTGCTCGGGGTCGGTGACGTCGAGCATCAGCGGTGTCAGGCGATCCGACCCCGCCTCGCGCAGCGCCTCCGCGTCCTCCTCGCGCCGCACCCCGGCGAACACCCGCCATCCGTCGCCGTCCATCCGCAGCGCGGTCGCCCTGCCGATCCCGGTCGACGCCCCCGTGATCAGCGCCGATCTCACGCGGAGACCAGGCTAACATCGCCCGAATGGCTGGCGCCACATTCGTGACCGGCGGATCGGGCTTCATCGGCGGCAGACTGATCGAGCGCCTCCTCGCGGAAGGCTGTCCCGTGCGCGCCCTCGCGCGCTCCGACGCAGCTGCTCGCCGTGTGGCCGAGTTGGGGGCGGAGCCGGTGCGCGGCGATATCGGCGATCGCGACTCGCTGACCCGCGCCGCTGCCGGTGCCGGCGTCACCTTTCACCTGGCCGCGCACGTCAGCGAGTGGGGACCGTGGGCGAATTTCGAGCGGGGCAACGTCGAGGGCACGCGCAATGCCCTCGCCGCCTGCGCGGAGGCCGGAGTTCGCCGCTTCGTCCACTGCGGCACCGAGGCTGCGCTGATGGCGGGTGAGCCACTGGTGGGCGTCGACGAGACGGCGCCCCTGCGCCCGGACTCGAAGGCGCCCTATCCGGCAACCAAGGCGAGGGCCGAGCAGGCTGTTCGCGCCGCAAACCGGGAGGGATTCGAGGCCGTGGTGGTGCGGCCGCGCTTCGTCTGGGGCAGGGGCGACACGACGCTGCTGCCGGAGTTGGTCGCAGACCGTCGAAAAAGGGCGCTTCGCCTGGGTCGGCGGCGGCCGCAACGTCACCGACACCGCCCATGTCGACAACGTCGTCGAGGGGCTGCTGCTGGCGGCCGATAGGGGCCGCCCGGGCGAGGCCTACTTCGTCACCGACGGTGAGCCGGTCGTCTTCCGAGATTTCGTCACCGCGATGCTCAGCACGCAGGGCGTGGAGCCGCCGGACCGCAATCTGCCCGCCTGGATGGCCGCTCCCTTGGCGCGGGTGGCCGAGACCGCCTGGAAGGTCCTGCCGCTGCCCGGCGCACCGCCGATGACGACCTTTCGCTCCTGGCTGCTGACCCAGGAGTGCACGATCGACATCGCCAAGGCGCGCGAAGAGCTCGGCTACGCGCCGCTCGTCTCCCATGAGCAGGGCCTGGCCGAGCTGCGCGAGGGGGCCTGAAACCCAGTCAGCCGCGGCGGGAGCGCTGGCGCTCCAGCTCGGCAACCATCAGCTTGGTGTGGAGCGCGGCAATCAGGTCCTGGAGCGGCTGGGCGCCGGCTTCGAGCATCTCGACGACGCGCTCGGGCGGAACCTCACCGGCGAGTCTGTCCATCACCATGCCGACCTCCTCTTTGACCAGCGCCTCGAGAGCACTCCTGTAGCGCAGGGTGTCGTAGACGGTGAAGCCGATCTCCTCGTCGTAGCCACCGGCGCGGAAGCGGCTGATCGCCTCGATGATCTTGACGTCGGAGGGCGAGTAGCCACGGCTGTTGGGGCTGAGGATCTCCAGCTCCTCGAGCCGGTCGAGCACCTCCCTTGGGACGCCGTAGCGCTCGCGCGCCTCGGCGGCGCTTGTCCGCGTGCGCTCGCCGGCGAGGGCGCGCTCGAAGATGCGATCCTCCAGCTCGAGCAGTGCACGCACCCGCTCCGGGTCCTCCTCGAGGAGCGACTTGATCGCCCTCAGCGGCATGAAGCGCTCCTCCTGAAGCTGCTTGATCAGCCTGATGCGATCGACGAACTCCGGCGGGTAGTAGGCCATGTTGCGGCTCGTCCGGACCGGCTCGGGCAGGAGGCCCTCGCGCAGATAGTGCTTGATGGTTGGCGCCGGGACGCCCGAGGCCTCGACCAGCGCCCCCATCCGCAGTAGGTCCTGAGTGTTGGCGGACATCACACCGATCCCGGAGCCCTGCAGCATCCAGCGCTCATGCGCGGAAGGTGGTGGCGGAATCGGCGCTGGGGCCGGCGGCGGCACCGGACTCCTTCAACTCCGCGATCTCATCCGCCGAATAGCCGGCCTCGAGCAGCACCTCATCGGTGTGCTCGCCGAAGGCCGGAGCGGGTCGGGTCGGGTCGCCCGGGGTGCGGCTCATCTTCAGAGGCACGCCCAGCTGGCGCACGGTGCCGAGGCCGGGCTGCTCGATCGCCGTCACCATCTCGCGTGCGTGGACCAGGTCGGAGTCGAGCGCCTCGCCGAGGTCGAGGACCGGCTCGATGCAGCAGTCGTGCTCGTCGTTGAAGGCGAGCCATTCCGCTCGCGTGCGCGAGCGGAATACCGCGGCAACCTCGCGCCATGCGTCGGAGCCGGGCGCCTCGAACTGCTTCTCGACCAGATCGGGGCGATCGACCCCGTTGCAGAAGGCCGCCCAGAACTTCGGCTCGAGCGCCCCGCAGGTGACCCACCCGTCCGCGGCCTCATACGGCAGGTAGCAGAGCAGTCCTCCCGCCAGCTGTTGCTCTCCGCGGCGCGGCACCTCTCCGTCGCAGAAGTAGCGACCGGCGACCAGCGCCAGCCAGGAAAGCGCCCCGTCGGCCATCGAGACGTCGACCATCTGCCCCTCGCCGGACCGCTGCCGCTCGTGCAGCGCCGCCATCACGGCGAAGGCCGCCATCAGCCCGCCGCCGCCGATGTCGGCAATCTGACCGGCCGACTGGACGGGGGGGCCGTCCCGCGCGCCGGTCAGGCCGAGCAGCCCGACCAGGCCGAGGTAGTTCATGTCGTGGCCGGCGCGCTGGGTGTAGGGGCCGTCCTGGCCGTAACCGGTTATCGCGCAGAACACGATCGCCGGATTGGCCTGGCGCATTTGCTCGTAGCCGACCCCGAGCCGGTCGAGCACCCCGGGGCGAAAGCCGTCCAGGACCACGTCATGGGACCTGACAAGCCGCAGCAGAGCCTCGCACCCCCGCTCGGACTTGAGGTCAAGGCGAATCGAGCGCTTGCCACGGTTGAGCGCGAGGTAGAGCGCCGAGCGGGTCCCGAGCTCCTGCTGCTCCTCGTCGCCGTAGTAGGGCGGTGCCCAGCGGATGTAGTCGCCCATCCCGGTGTCCTCGACCTTCAGCACCTCGGCGCCGAGGTCCGCGAGCAGAAGCGAGCAGAAGCCGCCGGGCAGGAGGCGGGTCAGGTCGAGGACCCTGACGTCGCTAAGCGGCAGATCGCTCACGCCTGGGAACCCCCAAGAGCTCGCGGGCCTCGGCCACGGTGGCCGCGCGGCGGCCGACATCCTCGGCCATCTGCCTTGCCTTGGCGATCAGCTCGCCGTTCGACTTGGCCATCTCGCCGTTCGGCAGGTAGAGGTTGTCCTCGACGCCGGCGCGGACGTTGCCGCCCAGCACCAGCGCCGCGCCGAGCAGCTTCCACTGGTCGCGGGAGATGCCGATCACCTGCCACTGGTTCCGGCCCTCAGCGCCACCGGGAATCTGATCTGCCACGAAGCCGACGTTGCGTGGAGTCGGGCGGATGCCGCCGTTAACTCCCATCACCAGCGAAATCTGCAACGGCGTCCGCTCCAGCAATCCCATGTCGATCAGCGGGTCGAGGTTGGCGACGTGGCCGGCGTCGAAGCACTCGTGCTCGGGCTTCACCCCGAGCTCCTTCATCGCCGTCAGGAACTCGATGATCGTGTCGAAGCTGTTCTCGAACACCGCCTTGAAGACAAAGTCCTTGCGGCGCCTGGAGTACTTGGCGTAGTTCATCGAGCTCATGTTGAGCGCCGCCACATCCGGCTTCAGGGCCCGCAGGTACGCGATCCGCTTCTCGATCGGGATGCCGATCGCCCCGGTCGAGTAGTTGATGACGACGTCGCCGACCTCGGCCAGGATCGCCTCGGTGATCGCCTGGAAGTCCTCGATCTCATACGAGGGGGTCCCGTCGGGCTTCCGGGCGTGGATGTGGATCTGCGAGGCGCCCTCGTCGACCGCCCGCCGCGCCTCCGCCGCGTACTCATCCGGCGTGTAGGGGATCGCCGGGCACTGGTCCCGGTTGGCGATCACGCCAGAGATGGAACAACTGATGACAACCGGAGCGTCGAACGAACTCATCTGCCACCTCCTCGGGGCGCGTCAGTCGGGCATAGCCCGACAAGGGTGCCCCGCCGGCTCATACGGGCATCACTCCATGGCGTTTGGCGGGCTTCTCGACGTGCTTGGTCTTCGCCATGCGAAGAGCCCTGACGATCGTCGGGCGGGTCTCGCGCGGATCGATGATGTCATCGATGACGGCGTTGCCCGCCGCGATGTAGGGGTCGATCTGCTCGCGGACGGCGTTCAGCATCGCCTCGCGGGTGGCGTCCGGATCGTCGGAGGCCTCGATCGCCGAGCGGCCGATGATGTTGACGGCCCCCTCGGCCCCCATCACCGAGATCTCCGCCCCTGGCCAGGCGACGATCAGGTCGGGCTCATAGGCCTTGCCGCACATCACGTAGTAGCCGGCCCCGTAGGCCTTGCGCACCACCACGGTCACCTTCGGCACGGTGGCGCGGCTGACCGCGTAGAGCATCTTCGCCCCGTGGCGGATGATCCCCGCGTGCTCGACCTTCGCGCCGACCATGAAGCCCGGCACGTCCTGAAGGAAGACGAGCGGGATGTTGAAGGCGTCGCAAAGGTTGATGAAGCGCGCCGCCTTGTCGGCTGAGTCGTTGTCGAGGATGCCGGCCAGCTGCTTGGGCTGATTGGCCACGATGCCCGCTGGCTGGCCGCCGAAGCGGGCAAAGCAGGTGATCAGTGTCTTGGCGAACTTCGGCTTGATGTCGAAGAAGTCGCCATCGTCGACGATCTCGCGGATCACGTCGTACATGTCATAGGGCTTGCGCGAGGACTCCGGGACGATCTCCATCAGCTTCTCCGACATGCGGTCGTCGGGATCGGAGCTCTCGACGATTGGCGGCTTCTGCTCGCAGTTGGGCGGAAAGTAGGAGAGGTACTTCTTGATGGCTTCGATGCACTCGGGGTCGTCCTTCACCTCGAGGTCCCCCACTCCCGATTTGCGGCAGTGCA
The DNA here is from genome assembly GCA_963707965.1 of uncultured Solirubrobacterales bacterium. Lineage (GTDB taxonomy): Bacteria > Actinomycetota > Thermoleophilia > Solirubrobacterales > 70-9 > VRUE01. The sequence continues at coordinate 154,520 of CAVPRR010000004.1, read as the reverse complement.
CCTTGGCGCCGCCGAGGTCCTCCATCGAGATGTCCTCCCCGGTCACCGCTTTGGTCAGGTGGGGCCCGGCCAGCGCCATCGCCCCCTGGCCGGAGACCATCGGCACGAAGTCGGCGAGCGCCGGGATGTAGGCGGTGCCGGCCGCGCAGGGCCCCATCATCGCCGCGACCATCGGGATCACGCCCGACATTTCGACCTCCTCGCGGAAGAGGTGGCCGGAACCGGCGAAGAGCGAGCCGGTCGCCTCCTGGATGCGGGCGCCGGCCGAGTCGAGCAGCCAGACGAACGGCATCCGCTTCGATAGCGCCATCTCGCGCAGGCGGGTCACCTTCAGCTCGCCGGTCATCCCCATCGAGCCCGCCATCACGGTGAAGTCGTAGGCGGCGATGCAGCAGGCCCGGCCGTCGATGTCTCCCCAGCCGGTGATCACCCCGTCGGCCGGCGCCTCCTTGCCCTCCATCGCCCGCTGGGCGAAGTGCGGGCGGCCGTGGATGCCCATCTCGACAAAGGTTCCCTCCTCGACCAGCAGGTCGATCCGCTCGCGGGCGGTCAGCTTGCCGCGCTCGTGCTGCTTGGCGATCTTCTCCTCGCCGCCGCCGAGCTTCGCCTTCTCGCGCCGCTCGTGCAGCTGCTCGGTCAGCTCGCCCAGCGGGGCCGTCCCCGGGAGGAGGTGCTGCTGCTCCTTGTCGGTGCTCGCCACTCCTACCGTCCCTTCCACTGCGGTTCGCGCTTCTCGAAGAATGCGGTGACACCCTCGACGATGTCCTCTGTCGAGAACGTGATGGAGAGCTGCGAGCGCAGGTACTCGAGCGCGTCGTCGACGGCCATGTCCTGCTGGCGGTACATCGCGTCGTGGCCAAGCCGCATCAGCACCGGGCTCTTGGAGGCCAGCTTCTGAGCCCAGTCGGCGACGGCGGCGTCGAACTCTCCCGCCGGCACGACCTTGTTCGCCAGCCCGTACTCGACCGCCTGCTCCGCGCTCAGCCGCTCGCCCAGGAGCATCATCTCGTTGACCTTCTTGCGCGGGACGTTGCGATAGATGATCGCCATGATCATGTAGGGGAAGGCCCCGACGTTGATCTCCGGCGTGCCGAACGTCGCGCCCTCCTTGGCGATCAGCAGGTCACAGGAGAGGGCAAGGCCCATCCCGCCCGCCAGCACGTGGCCGTTGGCGGCGCACAGCGAGGGCTTGCCGAGGCGCGGCATCAGCCGGAAGAATTCGAGGAAGAGGTCCGTGGCGAAGTGTTTGGCCACGAGTGGCGCGTCCGCGGCGAAGCCGCCCAGGTCCGCGCCGGCGCAGAAGGCCTTCTCGCCGGCGCCGGTCAGGACGACCGCGCGAACCTCCTCGGCGTCGCGCGCAACCTTCATCGCGTCGACCAGCTCGACCAGCATCTGGCCGGAGAGCATGTTGCGCTTCTCCGGATTGTTCAGCGTCACGGTGGCGACGCCACCGGCGACCTCGTACTTGACGACCTCGTAGTCCATCCCGCCGGGGACCATAGCCGAAGCAGGCTGGAAGTGGGAAGTGCTACTGTCCACTCCGATTTCGAGGGTTACAAATGGGCTCCGGGGCGGCCGGCACCGCCGATCCGGGCCAGCGAACGGAGGAGAGAGACCAGTGGCTACTGCGACGACCAACGGCTCAAAAGTCATCAAGCCCGATCACGCCGCCGAGCGCAAGCACATGCTCTTCACCCAGGAGCACGAAGACCTGCGCGAGTCGATGCAGGCCTGGGTCGAAAAGGAGCTCTTTCCCCACCGCAACGAGTGGGAGGAGACCACCTGGCCGCGCGAGGTGCTGAAGCGGGCAGGGGACCTCGGCTTCCTCGGGCTCTGCTTCCCGGAGGAGTACGGCGGGCAGGGCGGCGACTACTACTACTCGCTGGTGCGCGCCGAGTGCATGAGCTACTCGGGCTCGGGCGGGCTCAACATGGGCTTCGTCGTCCACACCGACATGGTGCTGCCGCCGATCGAGATGCTCGGCACCGAGGAGCTGAAGCAGCGCTACCTGCCGCCGGCGATCCGCGGCGAGAGAGTCGGCTGCCTCGGCATCACCGAGCCCGAGGCCGGATCGGATGTCGCCGGGATCCGCACCAGCGCGATCCGCGACGGCGACGAATTCGTCGTCAACGGCTCGAAGACGTTCATCACCAACGGCGCCCGCGCCGACTTCATCGTCCTCGTCGTCAAGACCGACCCTGAGAAGGCGCACGAGGGGATGAGCCTGCTGGTCGTCGACCTGCGCGACGAGAGCGGTGAGACGGTGCCCGGCTTCAGCGTCAGCCGCAAGCTGGAGAAGATGGGCATGCACGCCTCCGACACGGCCGAAATGGCCTTCGAGGACGTGCGGGTGCCTGTCGCCAACCTGCTCGGCGAGGAGGGCAAGGGCTTCTACCACATCGCCTGGGAGCTCCAGAGCGAGCGGATGGTCGCCTGCGCCGGTGCCGTTGCCGGAGCGCAGCGGATGTTCGAGCGCACGCTGGAGTACGCCAAGGAGCGCAAGGCCTTTGGCCGCTCGATCGGCAACTTCCAGGTGATCCGCCACAAGTTCGCCGAGATGGCAACCAAGATCGAGGCGGCGCGGCAGTTCACCTACGCCACCGCCTGGCGCTACAAGAACGGCGAGTACCCGGTCCGCGAGATCTCCGAGTGCAAGCTCTACACCTCGCGCATCGCCTGCGAGGTCGCCGACGAGTGCATCCAGATCCACGGCGGCTACGGCTACATGAAGGAGTACGAGATCGAGCGCGCCTACCGCGACGTCCGCCTCAACCGGATCGGCGCCGGCACCGACGAGATCATGCTCGAGGTGATCGGCCGCAGCTACGGCCTTTAGGCGAGCGCGTTTGCGGTTTGCCGTCGCGTTCGCTGTTCCTGGCGCTGAGCGCCAGGAACAGCGAACGCGACGGGGCGGAGGGGCGCGAAGGCGCCTACTGGAGCGGCTCCAGTTCCTCGCGCGGCATGCAGATGGCGCAGAAGTCCTCGCCGAACGGGGTGAGCACGATGCTGCGGCGGACGGTGCGGGTCAGGCGCCCGCCTTCGGCCCGCGCCTCCACCACCGCGGGCTGGGCCTCGAGCACCTGATAGCGCTGCGCGTCCCTGATCGTCTCGCGCGAGAACCAGATCAACCCGAGCCGGTGCAGGTTGTTGAGGTAGGCGTAGACGCGGTCGGCGTGGCGGCAGCCCGCCTCCTGGGCGATCATCGTGCGCCCCTGGGCGATCAGCTCCGAGGTCAGCGGCAGGCCGGACCGCACGTCGACCGAGGGCTGCGGACCGCCCTGCGCGAGAAAGCGAAGGATGCGCGCCTCGTCGGGGGCGAGGGCGTCGAGGATCCGCATGTATGCGGGGTGTGAGTCCTGGTCGACCCTGACGTCCGCTGACTGGCGCAGCAGCTCCTGGCCGCGATGGCGCAGCGCCTCGGTCGAGAAGTCCCCGGCACCTGGGTGAGAACCGCCCGGCGGGCCCCCGCGGGAGCCGGCTGCTTGCCCAGTCGCCGTGTCGGAGATGCCAAGCAGGTCGCGGCCATAGGCGCGCAGCCCGGCGCGGGCCTCCTGAATCACCTGCGCGGTCGACTCTCCCCTTGAGGCGGCGCGGACGATCTGCGAGGCGCCGTTGACGTAGGCGTTCGCCACGCCGGCGGCGCCCCGCCAGCTCACATTGACGGCGATGCGGGCCAGGCCCGGGGCCGCCCGCAGAACCTCCTCGAATCGGGACGGCTCCGGCTCGAGGGGCACCAGCGACCGCCCTGGCCGGGAGCCACGCACCCCACTCTCATCGTCCATACGGGGATCGCCTCCTGCGATCGCTCATCCGAATATCGCCAGGTGTAGCAGGCCGGCGCCGAATCCGAGTACCGCGCCGTGCAGGTAGAGAAGCCACTCGTCCTCGCGCATCGCGGTGCGCAGCATCTCCGAGAAGTCCTCCGGGTCCATCCTGCGCATCCGCGCCGCGACGAATTCGCGGATGCCGTCGCTCTGGGAGCGGTTGAAGTCGGCGTCGGCAAGGGGCGCCACCGTGTAGTCGGCAACCTCCACCGCGACGGAGGTGCGGATCGTGTCGTACTCGCGCCGGCCGACCGCCGCCCGCACTGCGGGCCTGGCGCGGCCGACGGCCCGGTCCACGGCGGGGCGCAGGGCGGTCTCGATCATCTGCCGCGTGCGGTCGGAGTTGGGCCCGTACATCAGGTCCTCGGCCATGTTGCCCATCGTCACGATGTCGTTGGCGATGATGTCCGCGTAGACCCCGGCGACCTCCGGCTGGCGCTTGAGGAAGAGGCCCTGAATGCTGAAGGGCCCGACCCGCCGGGGATGCACCGGCTCGAAGATCATCCGGATGCCAAGCAGGTTCGTCGTGTAGCCAATCAGCACGCCGGCGATCGGCAGCACCCACCACTGGGTGAGGACCAGCACGGTCAGCAGGGCTGTCGGGATGCCGAGCAGGAAGCCGAAGAAGAACCCGAAGTTGACGATGAAGCGCAGCTCCCTGCGACCCACCTCGAGGAAGATCCGGTTGGCCAGCGCTGGGTTTGCCTCGATGCGGTGGATGACCATCAGCTTCAGGTCGACGAGCTGGTCGACGTGGGTTCCGATCTCCTCGGTAATCGCGCGGACGATCTCCGGCAGCTGCTCCTGGACCCGGGCGTGGACGGCCGCACGCACGCGCGGTGGCAGGTCGTGCCAGAGCTGCGGGCTCTCGCGCTCCATGATCCGCTCGACGACGTCGTGAACGTCACCGCGCGCGGTGGCCAGGATGTGCTCGGCGATCGCCTCTGGGTCGAGCTGCCGGTAGAAGTCGCGTGGGGCCCCGAGCTTGGCGATTCCCTTGTCGACCGCAATCGATCCCATCTTCGCCGCGCGCGAGGGAACGATCCCCTGCCAGCCGATCCCTCCCTGTCCGACTCCGGGGATCTGCTGGATGCGGCGAGGAAAGAGGTGGGCCAGGGCGGCGAGGCCGGGCAGCTTGAAGCCGGCAAAGCGCACCGGGTAGAACAGCATCCAGACGCCCGTGGAGTTGGTCACATAGCCAATCGCGCCGGTGAACAGCGGGATGGTGAGGAGGCTGAGTGTCTCGTTGTCCATGGCCGCACAGGATGTGGGTCCACGCCACGTGGATGTGGGTCCACGCCACGTAACGGTGCAAGTTCGACGCCGGATGAGGGTAGTCAAGGAAACCGCTGCGCGCGGCGGTTTCAACGCATTGAACCCGTTTGCTCACGGGGTTCCGGCTCACGGCAGAGGACCAGCGCGGACGCCGGTAGCGGCGGTTGACGACGTGCTGGGATTCCGTGACCATTCACGTGCTGGGATTCCGTGACCATTCACGTGCTGGGATTCCGTGACCATTCCGTTGACGAGTCACATCGATCCGATGAAGCGCTAGCTTCTGGCCGGTGACGGTGATCAAGGACAGCGGGGTGCGGGCCATTCCGCCTCCCTTCGACGAGGAGCACGAGGAGCTGCGCGAGACGGTCGGCAGGTTCGTCGCCAAGGAGATCGCGCCCAACGTCGACGAGTGGGAGGCGGAGCGGGAATTCCCCCGCGACCTCTACAGGCGCTGCGCCGAGCTCGGCTTCCTCGGCCTGAAGTTCCCCGAGCTCTACGGCGGGCAGGGCGGGACCCACCTGCACGACGCGATCTGGGTCGAGGAGCTGGCGCGCTCCGGGGGGTCCGGAGGCGTGGCCGCCAGCCTCAACGCCCACACCTCGATCGCCATGCCGCCGATCTTCAACTTCGGCACCGAGGACCAAAAGCAGCGCTGGCTGGTGCCCGGGATCGCAGGGGAGAAGATCGGCGCTCTGGGAATCACCGAGCCGGGTGCCGGCTCCGACGTCGCCGGCATCTCCACTTTCGCGCGGCGGGTGGACGGTGGCTATGTCGTCAACGGCGCCAAGACCTTCATCACCAACGGCGTCCGCGCCGACTTCCTCGTCTGCGCCGTGAAGACGACACAGGATGGCGGCCACCACGGCATCTCGTTCCTGGTGCTGGAGCGCGAGATGCCCGGCTATGAGGTTGCGCAGAAGCTGGAGAAGATGGGCTGGCACTCATCCGACACCGGCGAGCTGGCCTTCACCGACGTCGAGGTCCCGGCCGAGAACCTGCTCGGCCCCGAGAACGAGGGCTTCAAACTGATCATGGCCAACTTCGCCTGGGAGCGGCTGCTGATGGCGATCGGCGCGGTCGGGGCGATGCAGCGCCTGATCGAGGTCACCGTCTCCTACGCCCTCGAGCGCAAGGCCTTCGGCCGCCCGATCGGCAAATTCCAGGCAATCCGCCACAAGGTCGCCGAGATGGCTACCCAGGCCGACGCCGCCCGCGCGCTCACCTACAACGCCCTGCGCCTCTTCTACGAGGGCCACGACTGCATCAGGGACGTCACCATGGCCAAGCTGGTCAGCCAGCGCGCCGTCCTGGAGATCGCCGACGAGTCCCTCCAGATCCACGGCGGCTACGGCTACATGCGCGAGTACGGCATCGAGCGCGCCGTCCGCGACGCCCGCCTCGGCCCGATCGGCGGCGGCACCGACGAGATCATGAAGGAGATCCTCGGCAAACAGATGGGGCTGTAGCTGCTATTTTGTTTATCAATTCGTTAAGCAAGATGTTCATTAACATGTTGATCGCACCTTGGAGATAAATTATGGAGGCCGCCGCAAAAACGGGCGCCGGTGCCCTCGCTCGCAAGCTCGATGCGATTCGAGACGAGGCCGGCGTGCAGGGGCGGGAGATCGCGCAGTTGCTCGGTACGACGCCGCAGACTGTCTCGCGCTGGCGGACCGGCAAGGCTGAGCCACAGCGTCGCAGCCTCGACCGACTGCTCACCCTCGCGTGGCTGGCGGAAGAGCTGGCTGAGTTCTACCCGCCAGACGAGGCTCGGTTATGGCTCTTCTCCCCTCACCGACTGCTGGAGGGACAGCGACCGGCCGACCGCATCGAGGATGACCGCGTCGATGACGTCCTGGCGCTGATCGCCCAGCTTCGAGACGGCAGCTACGAGTAGGCACAGCGGTCGTGATCCACGACCCCGCGCTGCTCGACGCTCTTGAGCGCTTCGACGCGGAGCGGTGGCAAGGTCGGGTCTTTCGGCACCTACTCGGCTCGGCGCCACCGGAGCTGGCCAATGTGCGCGGAGCACATTGGAACCCGCCCGGAACGTCGGCGCTATACACAAGCCTCGCTGAAACGTACATAAGAGCCCACCGCATGTAGCAACGATCTTGTCTCCGAAAGACCGAAGACCTGTTAATCTGTGCCTTGCAGGGTGCGGATTATGGCTTCGAGGGCAACATCCTCTCCTCTCCTGACGAGGAACGAGATCGCTGAGATCAGCGGTGTCTCGATCAATACCGTGAACAAGGCGCTTGAGCAGCGGGTTGCCAACGCACGACGAAGCCGAGGCAGGACGTTGCTCGCGGCCGACGAGGCAGCGGCGCTGGCGCTGATCTCGGAACTCCCGATCAGCCTGTCGATCAAGCTTAAGCGCGAGCTGCGCAACTGGATCGTCAAGCGGAATCCTGCGAGCGCGGAGGAGTTTGAGCTGTCCCGTGCCCTGCGGGTTGCGATGACCAAGAATGCTGCCGACGTGGCCAAGCGAGCCTCCGATTATGTGCGTCTGCGCGAAAAATACGTCGAGGTCGATCCGGGCAAGATGGGCGGCACCCCGGTCATCCGAGGGACGCGCGTCCCGGTGCGGACTCTGGCTCGGCTTGTCGAAGGCGGTGAGAGCCGCGAGGCGCTCCAAGAGGACTACCCGCACATCCCCAAGGAGGCGTACGCCGTCGCCGTTTTGTGGGCGAAGGGCAATCCACGCCGAGGCCGGCCGGTCAGACAGAATCGAATCCGGTCGGCTGGTCGCACCGCGGTGGCGTGAAGCTCTGGATCGACGAGTGTCTATCGCCGACCCTCGTAGAGCGAGCCAACCGCCGCGGCTACTGGGCGACCTGCACACCGGCCTCTAGGCTACCTAACCTATGGAAGAGGTCCTCCCCGGCGTGTTCAACTGGAAGGCCGTCCATCCTCGAATCGAGATCGAGGTCAGCTGCCACTTTCTCGCCGGCTCGGGCACGGCCATCGATCCGCTGCTGCCCTCCGATGGGATCGGATGGTTGGACGATCGCGGGGTGCAGCGCGTGGTGCTGTCCAACAGGCACCATCTGCGGCAGGCACCGCTCCTGGCGGAGCGCTTCGGCTGCCCGATCCTCTGTCATGAGGCGGGTCTGCACGAGTTCGAGGACGGTCCACCGGTCGAAGGGTTTGCCTTCGGGGATCGGCTTGCAGATGACGTCGTTGCGCTCGAGATGGACGCGATCTGCCCGGACGACACCGTGCTGCGGATCGAGGCCGGCGACGGCGCGCTGCTCTTCGCCGACAGTCTCATTCACTACGGCGATGTCGGATTCGTCCCCGACAACCTGATCGGCGACGACCCGGAGGGCGTCAAGCGTCGCATCCGTGAGCGCTGCACCGGATTGCTGGACGAGCGCTTCGAGCACCTCCTCTTCGCACACGGCGAGCCGCTGATCGGCGAGGGCCGCGCGGCCCTTCGCGCCATCGCCGAAGGCTGACGGCAAAGCGGCGGCTCAACAGCCAGCCCTACCATCGCAGGATGCTCTATCTGCTCCGGCACGGCGACGCCGAGGATGGCGAAGGAGACGATGCCGCCCGACGGTTGACCGCGAAGGGAGAGCGGCAGGCAACCGCGGGCGGGCGGGCCCTGGCGGCGCTCGGCGCCGGCATCGACGCCTGCCTGACGAGTCCGAAGCTGCGCGCCGCGGAAACGGCACGGCTTGCGTGCCGGGCCCTCGATATCGAGGTCGAGACGGCGTCCGAGCTGCGCGGCGGAGCGTTCGACGCTCCTGAGCTCACTGCGGGTCGTGGCAACGTTCTGCTGGTCGGCCACGAGCCCGACTTCTCCAGCGAGGTGGCGCGTCTCACCGGCGCCCGCGTCAAGCTGCGCAAGGGCGGCCTCGCCGTCCTCGATGGCGGCACCCTGGTCGCCCTGCTGCGGCCGCGCGACCTGGCGGCGATCGCCGCCGCCGAATCCGCGCGATAGGTTCAACGCGACCTGGCGTCAATCGGAAAGCGATGAATCCGAATCCGGACGGCACCGCCGCGTCCGCGCCGTCCGGATTCGGCTGCGCCGTATGGCTACGAGTGGTTCTTCGGGCCCTTCTACTTACCCGGGTTGTGTGTCTTGTCGGTCAGCCGCTTCGCGTCGAAGGGCTGGTCGCCGGGGGCCGTGCGGGGCAGGCGCGCCTTGACCAGGACCCAGTCCCCGGTCTCGACGTCGTCCAGGTTCCGCTGGCCGTCGCCATTGGTGTCGCCGACGAGGATGCGCGCGGCGGAGAGATCGAACGCGACCGTCTGACCGACGTAGCCGCCCTTGCGGACGCGCGAGTTGCCGGCCTTGACATCCACCGAGCTGTCGCCGGCGTAGTTGCCCTTGAAGACATAGGCGACGTCGTGCGGCCGGTGACCCTTGGCCTTCCCCTTGCCGTGGTTCTCTCCCTGCTTGGCGACCGCCCCCGCCGGGATGGCGAGCGCAGCGATACCGAGCACGACAAGCAGGCTCCTCTTAAAACCAGTCATGTTCTTCCCCTCGTTGGATCAGATTCTGGACAGGCACAAGTTGGCATTCGTGAGGGGAAACGGCAGCCGGTCACGGTTGTCAGGGCCAAACGGGCTCCTGGACCAAAAAGTCTAGGCCGAGAGCCGGAACGGCGGGTAGCGGTCGGTGACCAGCGTGAAGGCGTAGCCGAGGACGCGGTTGTACCAGCGGATCACGCCCTCGACGTAGGCGAAGAGGCCCCGTGGATAGCGACCGGTGAAGAGGATCGCGAACCAGGCAATGAGGACCGCAAAGAATGCGCCGATTCCCAGGAAGAAGAGCACGAAGTAGTGCGGGATCGCCAGCAACCACTTGACGATCGGCATCCCGCGGCTCAGCTCGGCCTCGACATTGGGGTAGGGAAAGCTCAGGTGAACCGACTGCTGCTCGTCGGTGGACGGGTAGCGGTCGTCCATCAGGGCCAGGTAGACGTCGATCCGGTTGAGGAAACGCAGCAGTTCGAGGTTCCACTCGAACCACCAGCGTGGGTACTTCTGGCGGAAGAGGATCATCAGGGCGGCCGGCAGGGCGACGAGCCCCATCCCTGCTCCCGTCACGAAGACGAAGTCGTTGTATCCGTATTCGCCGTACGAGCCATCGGCGAGCATCGCCGAGATGATCATGATCGGAATGGCGGCGAAGATCCGGAAGAAGGTGCTGAGGCGATTCAGCTTCCGATCCGGGTAGTCGACCGAGAAAGTGACGGGGTAATCCGAGGGCTCCACGTTCAGCCTCCTTGTTGGACGGGCACCAATGGTCGCCCACCGCGCGGCGGAAGCGCCTCGTCGCCGAATCAGGGGCACCGCAGACCCAGCGAGATCTCGAGCCGACTGGCCAGTCAACCAGGACTGCGCGCTTCCATGTAGCCTCCGGGCCGACTTCACGAACGAGAAGGAGAACGCAGACCGATGGGACTTCTTGATGGGAAAGCGGCAATCGTCACCGGGTCCGCCCGAGGCATTGGCCGGGCCACCGCCGAGCTGTTCGCCGGCGAGGGCGCGAAGGTGCTGATCAACGACCTCGACGCCGACGTCGCGCAGGAAGCGGCAAAGGAGATCGACGGCGAGACAGCTGTCCACGCAGGCGACCTGACCAAGCCGGATGCTGCCGACCAGCTCGTCGCAGCGGCCGTCGACGCCTTTGGCTCCGTCGACATCGCGGTCAACAACGCCGGCTACACATGGGACGGCGTCGCGCACAAGATGACGGACGAGCAGTTCCAGGCGATGCTCGACATCCACACCGTCGTCCCCTTCCGCGTCGCGCGGGCGCTCGCCCCCCACTGGCGAGAGGCGGCCAAGGCCGAGCGCAATGAGGGCACGGAGGTCTTCCGCAAGTTGATCAACGTCTCCTCGACGTCGGGGACGATGGGCAACGCCGGCCAGGTCAATTACTCCGCCGCGAAGATGGGCGTCGTCGGCCTGACGAAAACGCTTGCCAAGGAGTGGGGTCAGTTCAAGATCAACGTCAACGCCGTCGCCTTCGGCTTCGTCGAGACACGCCTGACGGCCGCCAAGGAGGCCGGAGGCGAGATGACGTCGCCGACCGGCGAGAAGATCGAGCTGGGAATCCCGGAGCAGATGCGTCAGATGGCCTCGGCGATCATCCCGCTGGGCCGCCCGGCCCAGCCGGTGGAGGCCGCGGGCCCCGTCCTCTTCCTGGCCTCGCCGCTTGCAAACTACGTCCACGGCCAGGTGCTGAACATCACCGGCGGGATGCTCGGAGGGATGTACACCTGAGCACCAACGCAACAGGGGGCAGGCCCCGGATCGTCTACCTGGAGGTGGCGGATCGGATCTGGCCTGCCCTCCGCCGCGTCATGGGGCTCCATGCGCGCCTCTACCGCGCCACCGGGGGTCGCTTCGGGCACCACCTGCCCCTGTTCGGCCCCCCGATCCTGCTGCTCGACCATGTCGGCGCGAAGAGCGGCGCCAAGCGCACCTCGCCGCTGCTCTACTTCCGGGATGGCGAGAACGTCGTAATCGTCGGCTCCAAAGGCGGCTACCCGAAGAACCCCGCCTGGCTCTACAACCTCAGGGCAAACCCCGACACCACGGTTCAGATCGGGCCAGAGGTTCGGCAGGTGCACGCCCGGGTCGCCACGCCGGAGGAGCGTGAGCGCCTCTGGCCGGTGGCCGTCAAGACCTACGGGACATTCAGGCAATACCAGGAACGCAGCGGCGGGCGCGAGATCCCGCTGGTCATCCTCGAGCCGCGCAGGTAGCCCCGCGCCAGCAGCCGGTTAGAGCGCGCCTGCGCAGATCGGCCCGAAACACCGTTTCCACGTATTGCATGGAAACGGTGTTTCGGGGGCGGCGAGGGATGGTTAGGCCTTGGGGCGGCGCTCCTCGGAGACTGGCTCGCCGCCCTCGCCGGCGATGGCTTCCGGCGGCCACGGCCCGGCCCAATCGTCCCTGGCCCCGTCGATGGTGATTGTCGTGCCGGAGAAGAAGTCCCCGGCGGGCGAGGCGAGGTAGGCGACCAGCCAGGCCATCTCCTCGGGCTCGCCGACGCGACCCAGCGGCACGGAGCGCTCCACGTTCTCGACCACGACCTTGGGGTACTTGGTGCGCAGCGTCTCGGTGCCGAACTGACCCGCCGCCAGCGCGCAGAGCTTGACGTTGAAGCGCGACCACTCGATCGCCAGCGTCCGCATCATGTTCTCGACGGCGGCGCGCGCCGCGCCCGAGTGCACCATCCCCGGCATCCCGTTGTGAGGAGACAGGGTGACGCTGAGCACCTTGCCGCCCTGCTGCGGGATAAACGCCTTCGTTGCGGCCGCATGCGACATCAGCCAGGTGCCCAGCACGTTCAGCTCGATCACCGTTCGGAAGCCCTTGGGAGTGATCGCCTCGGCCGGGCTCATGAACTGGCCACCGGCGTTGTTGACGAGGACGTCGAGCCGCCCGTGGCGCTCGAGCAGGCCGTCGAACAGCCGGTCCACGGCGTCCTCGTCGCGGATGTCCATCGCCTCGTGCTCGAAGGAGCCGGGGAGGCCTTCGGCCAGCGCCGCCGTCTCCGCCAACGGCTCCTCGCGGCGCCCGCAACCGATCACGGCGGCGCCGAGCCGCGCCAGCTCCAGTGCCGTCTCCCGCCCCAGCCCGCTGCCGGACCCGGAGACCAGGCAAACCTGATCCTCGAGCAGACCCGGCCTGAATATGTGCGAATGCAGGCGCTCTGACATCCCGCGCGCAAGCCTATAGGCGACCCGTTCCCAGGTAATGTGACCCCGCGATGAAGGTGCAAGTAGAGGCGAAGCCGCTGCACGAGCCGCTCGCCGGCGGCAGCCAGGGCGCCACGGTGAGCATCGAACCGATCGTTGCCGGGCACACCACGCAGTCGCGGTCGAACCTGGAGCGACCGGGAGGCCGTTTCGAGAAGGTGAAGGTCCTACGGGGCCTGCTGACCAGCCAGTCGCCGGTCAAGATCCCCTGCCCGGCTTTCCTGATTCGTCACCCGAGCGCCGGGGCAATCCTCGTCGACACCGGCCTGCACCCCTCGATCGCCACCGACGGGCGCGAGAACTTCGGCCCCCTGTTCTCCCGCATCCTCAAGCCAACCCTGGAGCCCGGGGCAGACGTCCCGGCCCAGCTCCGCAGGCGCAACCTCGACCCGGGTGAGATACCGGTGGTCGTGATGACTCACATGCACATCGACCACACCTCGGCCATCTCCGAGTTCCCGCAGTCCACCTTCGTCGTGAGCGAAACCGAGTGGGCGGCTGCCACCGTGGGCCCCCGCGCCACCCTCAACGGCTACCGCCGAGTCCACTTCGACTATGCCTTCGATTACCGAACGATCGATTTCGACCGGGGCGGCATCGACTCGTATGCGACCTTCGGCCGAACGTTCGACCTCTTCGGCGACGGCTCTGTTCGCCTCGCCTACACGCCCGGCCACAGCGCGGGCCACATGTCGGTCATCGCCCACCTCGGAGCTCGCGACTTCGTGATCGGCGGCGACGCCACCTACACCAGCGGCCAGCTCGACGGCAGCGCGCCGCTTGCGCCCCGGCCCTTCGACGCCCACAACTACCGCCGCTCCCTCCAGGAGCTGAAGCTCTTCCGCCGCGAGTTCCCGGACGCGATCGTCACGCCGGGCCACGACCCCGAGTTCTACGAGCGGCTCGACGCGCGCTACGAGTAGGAACCCATCTCGGCACGGGCCGGCCTCTGGGAGCGGTTTGAGGCGAGCGGCGATCAGACCTCGGTCGAGGTCTTACCGGGATCCTGCGCAGGCAGGCCCTCGCGCAGGGCACGAATCACATTGCGACGGCCGCGTTCCTCCAGCGTCATGTACATCGCCCGCACCCTGCCGAAGACCTCTGTCGCCGCTTCGAGCTGGCGCTCGCGGCTCGGGGACGCCTCGACCGGAAACGAGATCGGATCGCCGAACTGCACCGTGACCCTGGGGAAGCGGAAGCGCTTCCAGCGCCGCACCTTCTCGGAGCCGTGAACCACCACAGGGACGACGGGGACCCCGGATTCCAGCGCGATCCGGCCGATGCCGGGCCTCACGGTGCCCAGCTCGCCGCTCCGCGAGCGGCCACCCTCCGCGTAGACGAGGAGCATCCCACCCTGCTCGAGGATCGTGAAGGCGGTCTTGAACGCCGCCTCGTCGCGGTGGCCGCGGCGAACCGGGAAGACGCCGCCGTGCTTGTAGACGTAGGTGAGGACCGGTGGTCCGAAGAGCTGAGATTTGGCCATGAACCGGATCTTCCGACGCAGGTAGAGCCCGATGAAGAAGTGATCCATCTGGCTGAAGTGGTTGGGAGCAAGCAATAGGGGGCCTGAGCTCGGAACCTTGTCGCGGCCGATCGCGCGAACCCGGTAGATCAGCAGCGTCGGCAGGGTCACCAGCAAGCGGACAGGGGTGTAGGTCCAGCCCACACCCCTGCGCGCGGCGTCGTGGAACTGATCGAAGTGCTCGGCGGGCCGGTCGTCCCTGTAGACCTGTGGCTTGATGTCGGACATGGGTGCGAGGACCAGGACCGGGCGGGCCGGCCTGCTGTGCCTAACCCCTGCCCGGCCGGCGGGTTACGCGGGTGTCGCGGTGGGTTCCCGGAATGTCGCGACCGGTTCCTGGCCCCTGGCTCGAGCGAGGCGACGCTGGATCACGCGATCCCGCCCCCAGCCTCCGGAATGACCCAACCTTTTGACCGCTCGACGGCGCGGCGCCAGTCCCCGATCAGCGCCTGGCGCTCCTCAGCGCCCATCCGTGGCTCGTAGCGAGTCGCCTCGCGCCACATTGCTCCAACCTGCTCGGCGCTCCAGCGCCCGGTGGCGATTCCCGCCAGATATGCGGCGCCCAATGCGGTCGTCTCGGCGATCTCCGGCACGACGACGGGAATGCCGAGCACATCGGCCTGAAACTGCATGAGCCAGCGATTGGCAACCGCGCCGCCGTCGGCCTTCAGCAGCGCCAGCCGCTCTCCCGACGCGGCCTCCTCGGCCCGAACCGCATCGACCGTCTGGTAGGCGATCGCCTCCAGTGCCGCCCGCGCCAGCTGCGCGCGACCACTCCCGCGGGTCAGCCCAACGATCGTGCCGCGCGCGTAGGGGTCCCAGTGCGGTGAGCCCAGCCCGGTGAGCGCAGGGACGAAGTAGACGCCGCCGTTGCCGTCGACCGAGGCGGCAAGTGCCTCCGTCTCTGCCGCCGCGTCGATGATCCCCAGGCCGTCGCGCAGCCACTGCACGGCGGCGCCGGTCACGAAGATCGAGGCCTCCAGCGCATATGCGGGTACCGTCGCCGATGGGCCTGAAACGGGAGATGTGGACCCGTTCCCGGCCCGCCGGCCGGGAGCCGGCAGGCCGCAGGCGATGGTGGTCAGCAGCCCGGGGACGGGCTCGGGCGCCTCGGAGCCGGCGTTGAACAGGACGAAGCTGCCGGTCCCGTAGGTGTTCTTCGCCGTGCCGGCGCTGTGGCAGGCCTGGCCGAACAGGGCCGCCTGCTGGTCACCCGCGATCCCGGCGACCGGCACCTCCCCGCCGAACTCCGAGGTCGTGCCGTAGACGTGCGCGGAGGGGAGCGGTTCGGGCAGGCTCTTGGGGTCCACGCCGAGCATCGTGCAGAGCTCCTCGTCCCACACCAGCCTGTGGATGTCGAACAGCATCGTCCGTGAGGCATTGGTGTGGTCGGTCGCGTGGCGGCCGGTCAGCTTGAAGAGCAGCCAGGAGTCGACCGTGCCAAAGACGGCCCGGCGTGCCGCCTCGACGTTGCGCAGCAGCCAGGCGATCTTCGTGCCGGAGAAGTAGGGGTCCAGGACCAGTCCGGTGCGCTCCCGCACCAGCGACTCGCGCCCGGCCTCCCTCAACTCGTCGCAGAGCCCAGCGGTGCGGCGGTCCTGCCAAACCAGCGCCCTGTGGACCGGCTCGCCCGTCGACGGGTCCCAGGCGACGACCGTCTCGCGCTGGTTGGTGATCCCTATCGCGTCCAGCTCGGCGCCCGAGATGCCCGCGTCGGATATCGCCTGGGTCGCCACCCGCCTCGTCACGTCCCAGATCTGCACCGCATCGTGCTCGACCCAGCCGGGCCGCGGGAAGTGCTGCTCAAACTCCGAATAGGCCCGCCCCGCAACCCCACCCTCCTCGTCGAAGACGAGGCAGGTCGTTCCGGTCGTCCCCTGATCGATGGCGAGGATCACCTGGGTTGCCTCCGCCGCGAAAGATAGACGCGGGCGAAGTCTGCGAGCTGGCGGGCGCGGTGAGCAAAGCCGGCGATTGAGCGCCCGGTCGCGCGGTGGGTGAGATCCAGCTCGTACTCCCGGACGCCGTGGCCGGCGCGAACCGCATCGACCGTCATGCCGATCTCCATCCCGTAGCCGCTCGCAAGGGGAAGTGCGGCGCGCAGCACCTCGGCCCGCATCGCGCGCTGGCCCGAGATCGGTGCGATCGTCTCCAGCCCGCAGAGGGTGCGGATCGCCCAGCGAGCAAAGCCGAGTGCCAGACCGAAGCCGCCGCCGACGCGGCGGCCGAAGGCGGCGATGGCCAGGTCGCACTCGCCGCGCTCGACCGCCTCGAGCAGTGGCGCGAGATTCGCGGCGGAGGAGCCGAGGTCGCCGTCGCAGAGGAGGACCAACCGCGGCGCCGGGTCGGCGCCCAGCGCGGCCTCGACGGCGGCTGTCACGTTGGCGCCCTTACCGCGGGAACGACCGCGGCTGACCACCCGGGCACCCGCCGAAACCGCGGTCTCGGCGGTCGCGTCGGTCGAGGCGTCGTCGGCCACCCAGAGCGCCGCCTCCGGCAGCACCCGGCCAAGCGCCGCCAGCGTCTCGCCGATCCGATCGGCCTCGTTGCGCGCCGCGACGATCGCGGCAAGCGAGCTCCCCGCCACGAGGTCAGACACCGGTTCTCACTCGCTCCGCCGTCACGCGCGGATATTCTCCCGCCTCGTGGCTGACATCGAGGCACACATAACCGGCAACGTATGGAAAATCGAGGTCGAGGTCGGCGACAAGGTGGAGGACGGCGACACGGTCGTCATCCTCGAGTCGATGAAGATGGAGATCCCGGTCGAGGCCGAAGACGACGGCGCTGTGAAGGAGATCCTCTGCGAGGAGGGGCAGGCGGTCAGCGAAGGCGACGTCCTCATCGTGCTGGAGTGAAACGGTGACCAAGCGGCTCGCCAGCGGCAAGCTCCTGCTCGACTCCCCCGCCGAGGCGGTTGTCCGGGTTCGCATCTCCAACCCCGAGCGGCGCAACGCCCTCGATCACGAGATCCTCGACGCCCTCGCCGAGGTGCTGCCTCGCCTCGACCAGGGGATCGAGACCCGCTGCGTGCTGATAACCGGCGCGCCGCCCGCCTTCTCGGCGGGCTACGACATCACCTCGATCCCAGAGCAGACCTTCGAGCGTGACGCCGAGGCGTTGATCGCCCACCCCTTCCACGCGGCCATGGAGGCGGTGGCGGCACACCCGTGGCCGACGCTGGCGGCGATCAACGGCCACTGTCTCGGGGGTGGCCTCGAGCTGGCCGTCACCTGCGACCTGCGCATCTGCGCGGCGGGGGCGAAGCTGGGGATGCCACCCGCGAAGCTCGGCCTGGTCTACGGCCACACGGGGCTGCGCAGGTTCCTCGACGTCGTCGGTCTGGCTCGCACCAAGGAGCTGTTCCTGACCGGGCGCAACCTCGAGGCATCGCGCGCCGAGCAGATCGGCCTCGTCCACCAGGTGGTCGACGACGACGCGCTGGAGGATGCCGCGGTTGAGCTGGCGGCCGCAATCGCGGCCAACGCCCCGCTCTCGATGCGGGGCAACAAGCGCGCCATCGGGCTGCTCAACGAGAACCCCACGCTGAACACGCAGCAGGAGGCGAGCCTGATCGCTCTGCGCGAATCCTGCTTCGGCTCCGAGGACCTCCGCGAGGGGATCCGCGCCTTCGCCGAGAAGCGCAAGCCCGAGTGGCGAGGGCGATGAAGCGCGAATCCGCCCCGTGAGCGCCAGGGCGCGCAGGGCCCTGGCCGCCTCCGACCCGACCATGGCGGCGTTGATCGAGCGGCTCGGGAAGATCGACCTGTCGACGCGACTGCGGCGGCGCAGCGAGGAGCGGCCCGCCGACGCCTACGGGGCGCTCCTGCGAACGATCGTCGGGCAGCAGCTTTCGACCAAAGCGGCACGGACCATCTACCTGCGGGTGCTCGACCTGTTCGAGGGCAGCACGCCGACGCCCGAACAGCTCCTGGCTGCGGGCGAGGAGGACCTGCGCGCCGCCGGTCTCTCCGGCCGCAAGGTCTCCTACATCCGTGATCTCGCGTCTCATGTGCTCGCGGGCGATCTCGAGCTCGACCGGCTCGGCGAGCTCCCCGACGAGGAGGTGACCGAGGAGATCGTCGCGGTGCGCGGTCTCGGCCGCTGGAGCGCGGAGATGTTTCTGATCTTCCACCTGGAGCGACCCGACGTGCTGTCCGGCGGCGACCTCGGAATCCGCCGCGCGGTACAGATCGAGTACGGGCTGGACGAAGCCCCTGCGCCGGAGCGGGTGCTGGAGATCGGCGAGCGCCTGGCGCCCCCACCGCAGCCTCGCCTCCCTCTACCTCTGGGAGTCGCTCGCCAACACGCCGGTCGAGTAAGGCCCGTTGTTCATGGCCCGCCCGCAGACAGACGACTATCCCAATGAGCTAGAGCGTCTGGTCAAGGCGCTGCTCGAGGAAGGCCGCGCGGCGGCCGAGGAGCTCATGGCGCCCATCGCTTATCTGAAATGCAAGGTGGATCGGCGCACCGATCCCTCCGAGGCAATCATCGCTTCCATCTACCGGCGCGACCGTTTCCATTGCCGCTATTGCGGTTGCCGGGTGATCCCGACTCAGATCATGCGGCTCATCTCGGAACTGTTCCCGGAGGAGTTCCCCTACCACCCGAACTGGAAGGGCGGAGAAACACATCCAGCAATACCGTCCCGAAGCGCAACGCTCGATCACGTAGTGCCCTGGTCAGGAGGTGGGACCAATGCTCTCGACAATCTCGTCTGCGCCTGCTGGATATGCAACCGCATCAAGGGGGATCTCATGCTCGAACAGCTGGGCTGGACACTCCTGCCAATCGAGACCAAGACCGCTTGGGACGGACTCGCCCGCCACTACCGAGCGTTGTGGGAGTTAGCGGGGAAACCCAAGAATGCCGATCACGCGCTGTGGATGCGACTGTTAGAGCCCCAGTCCGCCGACGGTCGGGGCGCCAATAACAAGGCAAGAGAGCCTGGCGGAGTTCCGTGAGGCGCTTGCCTCTGGCTCTGAACTAGTCACGACCGACGCTGTGAACGGGGGGATTTCCTGATCTCCGGCTGCGGGCAGCGGTCGCTAACTTGGCTGAGCTCCGAGCGACTCGCCCACGCGATGGCGTGCCTCGATAAGCGCTGTGCGGATCGCCTCGCGGACCCAGGGGCGGCTGTTTACGTTTCGCGGTGACGGGTGCGGGGCTTCGATCGCGTCAAGTGGAGCGCCGATTCGATGCCAAGCACGCGCGGCTGCCTTGCCGAACAGAACGACTACACGAACAGTAGGGAGTAGCCCCAGAAGCTCCTCAGTGGCCTGTTTCGCTTCCGATAGGTCGGCTGCCCGGACGGCTCTGATCCGCCTACCGTCTCCGACGTACCATGGGACCACATTCCATGCGATGTACTCGGTGTTGCGGTCAATCCCAGCTTCTCGCAGGAGCGTCCACATGTTCTGCGCTGTCTGATCGTCGTTATCCGCCGACACGAACCCAGATCCTGCCGGGGGCGTTGCCCTTGGACCCGGGGCCTCAAAGAAGCAAAGGATCCCGGCCTTCGTCCCAGCCTCGGTTGGATCAAAGTACGGGATTGCCGCGTTCGGATGAGACATACGCAAACGCTCGACGAAGGCCGTAAGCGGGGCAATGTGCGGCGCCCGCAGGAGGGCAATCTTCCGCTCAACCTCAGCGGGGTCACGATTCGTGCGGGGCTTGTCGGCCCGAGCCATGTCGCGAATGCTACGACTTCAAGCGCATGGGTCTGGCGATGCCCGACGTGGCCGCGTTTTGGCCGGAATCCACCGAAATCGGTGAGGCTCTCCGCTTTGCAGGCCAAGGAGGGAATCCGCTCCCGGCAACGGGATGCGGGAGTGGAGGAAGGGATGCGGAGTGGAGAGGCCACCGAGATCGGGGGATTGAGGTTAGGTGTTGATTTCGGTTAGTGCCCCGACGAGGTGCCCGTAGACCTCAGCTGCACGCCGGGGGAATACGACGGGCTTTTGCCGGGCGATGAAGCTGACCAGCATTCGCGAGGGGAGGATGGTGACGCCCTCCCGCTTCGCGGGCACGTTCCCGACAAGCCATGCTTGACTGAATACCAAGAGGGGCTCGACCTTGTAGCCGGTGATCCGCTCAAGGAGCTGTTTCTCGGCATAGGCCTGGTGGAGCATGCGCCCTTCGATCCGATCAATGCGGATCCGACCACGATGGCTCTTGGTCTCAATCGTGAAGATGCCACCCGGTCCGATCAGAACGTGATCGACATTCCCACGGCCCAGGCAAACGTCGTGCAACGCGTGCCAGCCATCGGGAGCCAGGTTCTCGATCTCGGCTCCCACGACGCGCTCGCCACGGGCGCCTTGCAGCCACTTCGCGATCTGTGGATCGAGGACGCGATACGCCAGAACCATCACGGCGATCAAGGTGAGCTCAATCAGAACCAGAGGCAAACCGCGAAAGTCAAGAAGCCATGCGGCCAGCAAGAGGCTCAGCAACGAGGCGACGGCAATGGCAAGCAACCTCGTATCCAACTCTATTGCACGGAACTGTGCCGACTCGCCCGCCGCATGGAGTGCCCCAGCCGTTCGTTGATTGCCCATGCCAACAGCCAATCGGTTCCGGACTCACCTGTATGAGCTGTGCAACCGATTCGCCAGAACGACGCCCGGGGGAACGGCTTGGCCGGAGCCGCGCGGGACGCAACGGCGTCCGGTGCGATTCCTAGCCTTGCGGCGATGCCACCGTTGATCTCCTTTGACGAGGCGCTGGCCCTCGGCGGGCTGACCGACCATCAGGAGATCGGGGGGCTGGTCGAGCGGGCCTGGGAGGTCCGCAGGGAGAACTTCGGTGAGTCGACCGACATGTGCTCACTGGTCAATGCCAAGTCCGGTGGCTGCGCCGAGGATTGTGGCTTCTGCGCGCAGTCCCGCTACGCCGAGGCCGACACCCCGATGCACGCGATGATGGAGCCCGAGCAGATCCTCGAGCACGCCAGGGCAGCCGAAGCGGCGGGCGCCCACCGCTTCTGCATGGTCACCCAGGGCCAGGGGCTCTCCAAACGGGACTTCGAGAAGATCGTCGAAGGCGCCAGGCTGGTGGCCGAGCACACCAACCTGAAGCGCTGTGCGTCGATCGGCCACATGTCGGTCGAGCGGGCCAGGCGTCTGCGCGAGGCGGGCATCCAGCGTGTCCACCACAACGTGGAGTCGGCCCGCTCCTACTATCCGGAGGTCTCGACCACGGTTCGCTACGAGGGCAGGCTGCGCACGATCGACGCGGTCAAGGAGGCCGGTCTCGAGACCTGCGTCGGCGGCATCCTCAACCTCGGCGAGACGCCACGGCAGCGGGTCGAGATGGCGTTCGAGCTCTCCGAGCTCGATCCGGTCTCAGTCCCGATCAACCTGCTCAATCCACGGCAGGGCACCAAGTTCGGAGACCGACCGCTGATGGACCCGTGGGAGGTCGTCCAGTGGGTGGCCATCTTCCGCCTGATCATCCCCGGGGCGCTGTTCAGGCTCTGCGGCGGGCGAGTCGAGAACCTGGGTGACCTCCAGCCGCTGGCCGTGAAGGCCGGCCTGAACGGGGTGATGATGGGGAACTTCCTCACCACCCTGGGCGCCGAGCCCGAGGACGACCGGGCCATGTTCGAGGAGCTGGGGCTGAACGTGGCTCGCCAGGCCGACAACGGCTCGAACCCGCGCCCGGACAACCGCTCCGGCTGGCTTGCCGGCGAGACTCCGGCGACGCCGATGGGGGAACTGATCGACCGCCAGGACGAGGCCGACTTCTGGGACCCCTCGACCCAGCTCCGCGTGATCAAGAAGAAGGAGAAGCCGCCTCCCTACCCGCAGGCGGCATGACTGACATCGCAGAACGGCTGGAGGAGCTTCGCGACCGGGGGCTCTACCGGCGACTGCGGTTGATCGGGGGCCCGCAGGGCGCGCGCGTACTGCTCGACGGGCGTCCCGTCCTGCTCCTCTGCTCGAACAACTACCTCGGGCTGGCCGACCACCCGCAGGTGCGCAACGCCGCAGCCGACGCGGCGATGCGCTGGGGCGCGGGAGCGGGTGCATCGCGCCTGATCTCGGGCAACATGAAGCCGCACCGCCGCCTCGAGGAGTGCCTGGCCGAGTTCAAGGGATATGAGGCGGCGCTGCTTTTCGGCTCGGGCTACCTCGCCAACATTGGCGCGATCGCGGCACTCGCCGATCTCAGCGAGGTGGTGTTCTCCGACGAGCTGAACCACGCCAGCATCATCGACGGCTGCCGGCTGGCGCGAGCCGAGACCTTCGTCTATCGCCACGGTGACATGGAGCACCTCGAGTGGGGACTGCGGCGGGCCGGCGGGAAGGGCTCGCTGATCGCCACCGACGGCGTCTTCTCGATGGACGGAGACGTTGCTCCGCTGGAGGCGCTCGTGCGGCTGGCCCGCCGCCATGACTGCAGGCTGATGGTCGACGAGGCGCATGCGACGGGCGCGCTCGGACCGGGTGGGCGCGGCTCGGTTGCCGCCGCGGGCCTGAGCGACGAGGTCGACCTCGTCGTCGGCACGCTTGGCAAGGCGCTCGGGTCCTACGGCGCCTACGTTTGCGCCGGCCGCGAGCTGATCGAGTACCTCCTCAACACAGCACGCCCCTTCATCTTCTCGACCGCGCCGCCACCGCCCGCCGTCGCCGCGGCGCAGGCCGCGCTCGAGTTGCTCGATGCCCAACCCCAGCGGGTCGAGACGTTGCGCTCCAACGCAGCGGTCCTGCGCGAGGCTCTCGCCGGCGAGGGGCTGCGCGCCGGTGGCTCCGGAACGCAGATAGTCCCGGTCGCAGTCGGTGCTGCGGAGCAGACGATGGACATGAGCGAGCGGCTGCTGGCGCGCGGCGTCTTCGCACAGGGCATCCGCCCCCCAACCGTTCCCGAGGGTTCCTCACGGCTGCGATTCACCGTGATGGCGACCCACCGCGCCGACGAGCTGCGGCAAGCCGCAAAGCTCGTCGGGTCCGTCGCGCGGGAGATGGGCGTCACCGCGACCCCGGTACCGGACGAGCTCCTTGTCGCATGACGGCGGTCCGGGAGCACCGGCCTGGCCCGTGAGCGAACCGGCCGACCCGGAACGCGCGGAGGCGAACCCCGATGCTCGTCTCGACGGCCTCTTCGTAACAGGCACCGGCACGGGTGTCGGCAAGTCCGTCGTCGCCGCGGTCATCGCCCGGTCCGTGGCCGCCACGGGCCGGAGCGTCGCCGTCTTCAAGCCCGCGGTGACCGGGCTCGACGATCCCGAAGAACCCGATCACCTCCTGCTGCGCCGCGCCGCGGGCAGTGCGCAGGGCGATGAGGAGATCGCGCCCTACCGCTACGGGCCACCATGCTCACCGCACCTTGCCGCGGAGCTCGCCGGCGAGGAGATCCAGCCGGAGCGATTGGTGCGGGCGGCGATCGACGCCGCGGCCGCCGCCGACTACCTCGTGGGCGAGGGCGTGGGCGGGCTGCTGGTCCCGCTCAGCCGGGGCTACAGGGTGATCGACCTCGCCGCCGACCTCGCCCTGCCGCTGGTGATTGCCGCGCCGCCGGGCCTCGGCACGATCAACCACACCCTGCTGACGATCGAGGCAGCGAGGTCGGCTGGACTCGACGTCGTTGCGGTCGTCCTCACCCCATGGCCGGAGCACCCGGACCGGGTCGAGGAGTCGAACCGCGAGACGATTGCAGCCCTTGGCAAGGTCGAGATCGAGATCCTCCCGCACATCGATCTCTCCAATCCCGCCGCCTGGCCCCCGCTGCACCTCCCGCCAAGCCACGGACTGGCCTGAAACGCCCAAATGGCGGGCCGACGCGGCCGTCGCAGTATCAGGGGGAGTCGGATGCGGCGACAGGCGTGCGTCCCGTTGTCCCCGCGCCACCGTCTCGGTCGACCGTCGTCTCGGTGCGGCCAGACCGGTCGGCGGCCGTCTCGGGACTGGCATTTGGGTTGACTGCCGTACCCGGTGCGGCATCCAGGTTGGCCATCCCCCGTGCTCCCGGGGCAGTTGCGGCCGGCTCGACCACGCCGGCGTCGCCGTCCCGCCGCCTTACCCGAATGGCCAGGGCGGCGATCAGAGCGCCCGCCAGCGCCACACCGGCGGAGATCGACATCGCGTGGCCGAGCGCATAGACGAACGCCTCCTGGCCGGCCGCTGCCACCTGCTTGGCCTGTGCCGGCGCCATGCCGCGCAGCGCTTCGGGCGAGGCGCCGCCGAACTGATGAATGAGCGCCGAGCGCTGCGCTGCCGACACACCGGTGCCGGCGAGCTGGCTGTCCAGCTGGGAGCGGATCAGCCCCTGGAAGATCGCCCCGGTGACGGCGACGCCGAGGCTTCCGCCCACCATCCGGAACATCGAGAGCACGCCGGAGGCAATGCCCGCCTTCTCGACCGCCACCGCGTTCATTGCGGCACTTGTCATCGGCGACATCGTCAGCGCGATCCCGATGCCGAGCATCATGAAGCCGGGCAGCAGGTCCATGTAGCTGGAATCCACCGCGATGCCGCTGAAGCTGTAGAGGGAACCCGCTACAACCATCAGCCCCGTGGCGATCAACCAGCGTGGCCCAAAGCGGTCCGACAGGCGACCGGCGACCGGCGCAACGACGACGATCATCAGGGTGGAGGGCAGGAACCGAACGCCGGCCTCGAGCGGCGAGTAGCCAAGGATGTCCTGCATGTAGAGGGCGAGGAAGAAGAAGACGCCGAGCATCGCGAAGGAGACGATCAGGGCGACGACGACGGCGCCGAGGAAGTTGCGATCGGAGAAGAAGTGGAACTCGATCATCGGCGTCCTGACCCGCAGCTCGACCGCAACGAACGACGCAAGCCCCACCGCGGCGCCGACCAGCAGCGCGACGATCTCGGCCGAGCCCCAGCCCCAGCTGTTGCCCTCCACCAGGGCCAGGATGAGCGCGGTGAGGGCCCCGGTGAGGATCGCGACGCCCGTGTAGTCGACCTCCCGCCCAACCGTGGTGTCGCGCGACTCTCGCACGGCAAACAGCGAGGCGACGATCGCGCCAACCGCCACCGGGATGTTGAGGTAGAAGATCGCCCGCCAGCTGACGTGCTCGGTGAGGAAGCCGCCGAGGACCGGCCCGACGGCGAGTGCCAGAGCCGAAACCCCAGCCCACATCCCCATCGCCTTGCCGCGCTCGTGCGCGGGGAAGGCATCCGTGATGATCGAAAGGGTCGCCGGCATCATCAGTGCCGCACCCACGCCCTGGACGACGCGGCTGAGGACCAGGTCTGTCGAGCTGGTGGCGAGGCCCGCGGTCGCCGACGAGAGCGCGAAGATGACAACCCCGAAGAGGAACATCCGGCGCCGGCCGAAGATGTCGCCCAGGCGCCCACCGGTCGCCAGCAGCACCGCGAAGGACAGCGTGTAGCCGTTGATGATCCACTCGAGCCCCGAGATCGAGGCGCCAAGGTCGCGCTGGATCGACGGCAGCGCGACGTTGACGACCGTGTTGTCGAGCATGATCATGAACAGGGCGAAGCACATCGCCCCGAGCGTCCACCACTTGCGGTTCTCGTCGGTGATCAGGTGGCGGTAGCGGGTCATCCGGGCCCAACCTCCATCAGGTGCTCGTAGACCTCGGCGATGTCCTCCCGGTCCATCAGCGAATCGACCGCCGCATCGAGCTTGCGCCGCTGGGCCGCGGTGAGGCTCGCTGCAAACTCCTGCATGCCTGCCTGGCGGACCACGACGATGGTGTCGACGAGGTTCCTTCCCTTTTCGGTGATCGTCACGCGGCGCACCCGCCGATCCTCTGCATCCTCGACACGAGTCGCCAAGCGCTTCTTGACGAGGGCGTCCACGGCCCTGCTCATCGAGGGGACCGAGACGCCGAACCTCTCCGCCAGGTCGCTCACGTGCCTCGGCTCCGATGCCCGGCCCAGCCCGGCGAGCTCCAGCAACGCCTTGCACTGGGTCATCGAGAGGCCGCTCTCCTCGATCACGCGCAGCAGGTTGCCGCGGTCGTAGAGGAAGAGGTGACGCAGCAGCGCGTTGAGCCGGGCAGCCGTGTTCTGCACGTCGGCGGTCGCCTCTCGAATCGGGCCGCTCTCGGCGATGGTTGCGACGTCGCTTGCCTGCATTGTCAGAATCGTTGCACATCTGCAACTATTTCGTGGCGACAATATTTGTGCATGTGACCGACATCACGCACGCGGCAGTTTCCGAAGCGACTGGGGGCAGGAGAGTCACAACGAGGCTTTGCCGGCGCCGCCCCTGGCTGGAAGAACCCGCAATCACCGCACTTTCGCACCGGGCATTCCGGCCGGAGGCGGCTCTAGGGTCGTTTCGTGGCGATCTCGGTGGACCACGTGCAGCTTGACCGCGATCATCTCTGGCACCCGTTCACTCAGCAACAGAGCTGGTGTGAGGAAGAGCCGCTGGTGATCGAGCGGGCCGAGGGCTCGCAGCTGATCGACACCGAGGGGCGGCGTTATCTCGACGGCGCCTCCTCGCTGTGGTGCAACGTCCACGGGCATCGCCACCCCGACATCGACCAGGCGCTGCGCGACCAGCTCAGCAGGGTCGCCCACTCCACGATGCTCGGCCTCTCCCACCCCAGCGCCACCGAGCTGGCCGCCCGCCTCGTCGCCATCGCTCCACCGGGGCTCTCGCGGGTCTTCTACTCGGACTCCGGCTCGACCGCGACGGAGATCGCCCTGAAGATGGCCTTCCAGTACCAGCAGCAGCGCGGCGGGCAACACGTGCGCCGCACCTCCTTCGTCCATCTGCGCGACGCCTACCACGGCGACACGATCGGCTCGGTCTCGGTCGGCGGCATCGACCTCTTCCACGCCACCTACCGGCCGCTGCTGTTCCAGACGCACGCGGCCGAGCCCGGCGACGCCGCCGACCTCGAGCGCGTGCTCGCGGCCCACGAGGAGGAGGTCGCCGCCGTAATCGTCGAGCCGCTGGTCCAGGGGGCGGCCGGGATGCTGGTCCACCCGCCCGGCTACCTGCGGGCCGTGCGGGAGCTGTGCGACCGCTTCGGCGTGCTGCTGATCTGCGACGAGGTGGCGACCGGCTTCGGCCGCACCGGAACGATGTTCGCCTGCGAGCAGGAGGGAGTCGCGCCCGACTTCCTCTGCCTCGCCAAGGGCCTGACCGGCGGCTACCTGCCGCTGGCTGCGACCCTTGCCACCGAGCGCGTCTACGAGGGCTTCCTCGGCGCGCCGGAGGAGCAGCGCACCTTCTTCCACGGCCACACCTACACAGGCAACCCACTCGCCTGCGCCGCGGCCATCGCCAGCCTCAAGGCCTTCGAACGGGAACGTGTCCTGGTTCGCCTGCAGCCGAAGATCAGGCTGCTCGGCGAGCTGCTGGGTGCCATCGAGGAGCTGCCCCAGGTGGCCGAGGTGCGCGGCCGCGGCTTCATGGTCGGGATCGACCTCGGCGAGCACGACCCGGCGCTGCGCCTCGGCCACCGCGTCACCCTCGAGGCCCGCAGGCGCGGGGCGATCATCCGCCCCCTCGGCGACGTCATCGTCCTCATGCCGCCCCTCTCGATCTCCAAGGGGGAGCTGCGGCAGCTGGTCGAGATGACCGCCGACTCGATCGAGGCAGCCCACGCCGCCGCCTACCCGACGCCGACCGCCATCTCCGCGCCGGCGCCCCTCTCCCAGGCGGCCTGACCCGCGAGAGCGCGGACGGCCTGACCCGCGGGAGATGTGACGAAACCGCGCCCAGCCCGTAGTAGGGGCATGAGTCAGGCCCTTCTCGCACCGGCGGGCGACCCGCCTCGCGAAGCCGGGATCGCCTTCGACGGCCTCTACCGCTCCAGCCGCGACGATGTCTACGCCTACGCGGCCGGCCTGATCCGCGATCGCGCCGCGGCCGAGGACGTCACCGCCACGACCTTCGAGCGCGCCTATCGCAATCGGTCTCGCTTCGACCCGGGCCGGGGCAGCGCCCGCGCCTGGTTGTTTGGGATTGCCCGCAACGCGGCGCTCGACGAGCTGCGGCGACGCGGCAGGCAGGCGGCGCTTGCGGTCGATCCCGTCGATCTGGCGAGCCCTGCCGCCGTCCACCCAGCCGAGCAGAGCGAGCGCCGGCTGATCGTCGCGAACGCCCTCAAGGCGCTCGGCGGCCGTGAGCGGGAGCTGGTTGCCCTGAAGTTCTTCGCCGGGCTCTCCAACGCCGAGATCGCCGCGGTGCTCGGAATCACCGAGTCAAACGCGGGAACGAGGCTGCACCGGGTCCTCGACAAGCTGAGGGAGGCATGCAATGAAGTCGCATAGGGACGAGATCGACCTCTCCGCCGAGCTTCGGGCGCTGCGCCCTGCGCCTCGCCCGGAGTTCACGACCGCGCTCGACTCCCGGGCGGATGCCGGCTTTCCTAAAGCGAGCCGGCGCCCGAGCTCGGGAGCCCGCCGCATCGCGAAGCTGCGCCCGGCCTTTGGCCGCATCCCGGAGCTGCTCCGGGCTGTGCCCAGGCGCCGGTTGCTGGCCCCGACAGGCGCGGCCGCGGTTGCTGCGATCGTCGTCGCGACAGCCCTGATCGTCACAACCGAAGACGAGCCGAGCGGAGGCACCGCGGACGTCTCTGCCCCGCAATTCAAGGAGGCCGGCTCGGGCAGCGACGCGAGCTCGACGCAGTTTTCCGCGCCCCCCCCAACCTCCGCTGCGGGCGCCCCAACCTCCGCTGCGGGCAATGCAGCTGCGGGCCGTGCGAGGGCCGCTCAGGGCACGATCGACAGCACGATCGACAGATTGTCGGGCCCCGGGCCGGACAGATTGTCGGGCCCCGGGCCGGGCGCCGGGCCGTATGCATCGCGCGCCGCCCATCGCAACGTCGAGCGCTCTGCCGAGATCGTGCTCGGCGCCGACGCTTCAGACGTCCGGAGTGCGGCCGCAAACGTCTTCGAAACCGTCCATGCCTACGACGGCATAGTCCTGCGCTCCTCGATCAGCGACGGCAGCAAGGGGGAAGCAGGCGCGACCTTCAACCTGCTGATCCCCAGCGGAAAGCTCAGCGATGCGATGGCCGCCTTCTCTGGGATCGCCGAGGTTCGCTCGCGGCACGAATCGACCGTGGACGTCACCGCCCCGACAATCGGCCTCGGAGAACGTCTGCAGGACGCGCGGGCCAAGGTCGACGGCCTGCTCGCGGAGGTCGCCGGGGCTGACACCGAAGCCGACCGAGAGGCGGCCGAAGCCAAGCTGCGCTCCGCCCGGCGGCGTGTCGCCGCGCTGCGGGCTCGCCTCACGAACCTGCGGCGCCACACGCATCTCTCCGCCGTCTGGCTGCGAATCGAGACTGGGGCGGCGGCAGCCGGGGGAAACAGCGGCGGCTGGGGAGTGGACGATGCCCTCGGGGACGCCGGCCACATCCTCACCGTCGCCGCCGGCGTCAGCCTCGTCGGCCTCGCGATCCTGGTCCCGCCGATCCTGATCGGCCTTCTGGCCTGGCTTGCGCACCGCGGATGGCTGGGCAGGCGCCGCGAGCGCAGCCTCGACTGAGAGGGGCTCGCGTGCGCCCTCTATAGGGTGAGCGGATGAGCGAACGGCAGCGCGGGCCCGCGGAGGCACCGAATCTCGGAGAGCCGGCGGTCCCCCGGCCGTCGGCCTCGGTCGTCCTGCTCAGAAGGGGCGGGAAGCACACGGACCGGGCGCTGCAGGTGCTCCTGCTGAAGCGGACCGAGAGCGCCAAGTTCATGCCCGGAGTTTGGGTTTTCCCGGGCGGCGCAGTGGATGCCGAGGACGGCACGGGCGAAGCCGGCTACAGGGCATGTGCGGTCCGGGAGCTGCGCGAGGAGGCGAACATCGAGCTCCGGGATGAGGACGAGCTGGTCCTCTTCTCGCGCTGGATCACGCCCGAGGTCGTCTCCAGGCGCTTCGACGCCTGGTTCTTCCTCGCCCTCGCCCCCGCCCACACCTCACCGCAACCGGACGAAGTCGAGACGACCGATGCCCGCTGGTTCGAGCCGCAGCTGGCCCTGCGCGCCCAGGCGGCGGGTGAGCTGGCGCTCGCCTTCCCGACGATCAAGCAGCTTGAGTCGCTCCTCCCCTTCCGCACCTCCAGCGAGGTGATCGAGGCGCACCGCGACCGGCCGGTCGAGGCGGTGCTGCCGAAGGTGATCGGCACGCCCGAGGAGTTTCGGGTCGTGCTTCCGGGCGATCCCGATTACCCCGGCTGACCCTCGGGAAACGGCTCCATCCCGGCGTGCCAGGGGCCAGCGGGGTAGGTGTGGATGCCCTCCTCGTCCATCTCGGCGTGAAGCCGCCCGAACAGCTGCCCGGCGTTGTGCAGTGCCTCGTCCAGCTGCCGCTCGCTGCGCTCCCGCAGG
This sequence comes from uncultured Solirubrobacterales bacterium, assembly GCA_963707965.1. Taxonomy (GTDB): domain Bacteria; phylum Actinomycetota; class Thermoleophilia; order Solirubrobacterales; family 70-9; genus VRUE01. The sequence continues at coordinate 123,895 of CAVPRR010000004.1, read as the reverse complement.
CGCCAGAGAAACCAGAGCTGGCGGTCGTTGATGCCGAAGTCGATCTCACCGGTCATCGTCGTGGTCCACTCGAGGAACCCGGGGCTGAACAGCTCGCGCAGGGCGACCGGGTCGTACTCGCGCGGCACGGTGGCCAGGAAGCGCTTGTTGAAGTCGATCGACTCGAACTCAACCCTGCGAGCGAAATGCTGGGTGACGACCTCGCGCCCCTCGATCGACTCGACGTTGAAGGTCGGAACGACCTTGGCCAGGTCCGGCATGTGGGCCTTGGCGAGAATCGCGTTTGGCAGAACCGCCTTGCCGAACAGGCCGCCGGCCTCCCTCTCGTCCGCGTCGCAGCAGGCGCCCCAGAACCCCTCGTCCAGCTGGCCCGTGAGCCGGTTCGTCCCACCCACGCAGAGCGCCACCGGGCCGTCCTTGGGGTTGATGCCGCCGACCGGCTCGTAGGTGAGGTTGTGGCGCTCCCCGTACCCGCCAACGACCTCGGCCCATTCCTGCGCTTCGTCCTTTGCGCTCATAGCGCGATCTTATGCAGGCTCGCTTCGCCACCCGGGCAGCCCGAGACAACTTTTCCACGCATTACATGGAAAAAATGTGTTCGGTCATGGAAAGGGGCTTCGGGCCGAAAGGACGCCCGCCGAGTATTGGCGAGCACTCGACTTGCGGACCTTTGCCCGGCAAGTAGGATGCGCGCATGAAAATCGCTCTCATCGTGATCGGCGCGATCATCGTGATCGCCGTCCTCTACTACATCGCGAAGCGCAACTCGATCATCGCCTCGCGCAACCGGGTCGACGAGTCCTGGAGCGGCATCGACGTTCAGCTCAAGCGCCGCCACGACCTGGTTCCGAACCTGGTCGAGACCGTGAAGGGCTACGCGGCCCATGAGAGCCAGGTCTTCGAGAAAGCGACCAAAGCACGGGCGGAGGCGATGTCCGCGCATGGCGTCGGCGACACCGCCAAAGCCGAGCAGAAACTGACAGGGGCCCTGACCGACCTGCGCGCGGTTGCCGAGAACTACCCGACGCTGCGCGCCACCGAGAACTTCCAGCAGCTGAGCCGCAGCCTCTCCGAGCTGGAGGACGAGATCCAGGCCTCGCGGCGGATCTACAACTCCAACGTCCAGTCCTACAACACTTCCATCCAGCAGTTCCCGGCCTCGATCATCGCGAACCAGGGCGGATTCACCGCCCGCGAGTTCTTCGAGATCGAGGATGCCTCGGAGCGCGAACCCGTCTCCGTCAGCTTCGGCGACAGCTGAGTTCGTCTAAGCTTTTTTTGGTATGACCGCGACGAAGGAAGCAACGCTCTGGGTGTGCGAAAGCTGTGGGTTTATCTATGACCCGGAGATTGGCGACCCCGACGGCGGAATCCCGCCCGGAACGCCCTTCGAGGACATCCCGAGCGACTGGTTCTGCCCGGTCTGCGGCGCAAGGACCTCCGACTTTCGCCCCCTTGAGCCAGGCGAGGCATGATCACACGCCCACGGCGCTCCTGACCAACCTCCGCCGATGCCAGTCCTCTCCCTGATCCTTCTCGGCGTGCTGGCGGTGTCGGCTGGAATCCAGCTGGTCATCCAGGCTCGCCGCGTCGGCTCGAGCCGGGTCCGGATCGAGGGGCCTGCTCAGATCGTCGGCACCTTGCTGGTGACCGCGGCCTTCGCCGGAGTGGCCCTCGGGGCGATTCTCGACCTGACGGGCGCGCTCTCCCCCCTCGATGCACTGGACGGAGCGGCAAGCCGCATCGCCGGCATCGTTCTCTGGATCCTCGGGGCGGCGCTGGCTCGAACCGCCCAGCTCGACATGGGGCCGTCCTGGCGAATCGGGGTCGACGATTCAGAGCATCCCGACCTCGTCACCTCCGGCCCGTTCCGGCTCATCCGCAATCCGATCTACACAGGGCTCTTCGCGATGTTCGCGGGCTGGGGGTTGCTGGACCCCACCGTCGTATCGATGACGGGGCTGCCCCTTGCCATCGCCGGCTTCGAGGTCATCGTCCGCGCACTCGAGGAGCCCTACCTCCTCCGGCTCGGAGGCGAACCCTACCTTCGCTACGCGGAGCGGACGGGCAGGTTCGTTCCGGCGATCGGCCGCAGGACCGCCGGCACGTGATCACCCGACCATGCTCCCGCAGGGTTCGATCGCTCTGACAGCAGCGAACCGCGCCTGCCCGGAGGCGGCGCGGCCCGCCGCGTCCACCTACTGGGCGAAGCGCTCCCCCACGTAGTCCCAGCTGACGACGTTCCAGAAGGCGTCGATGTAGTCGGGGCGCCTGTTCTGGTACTTGAGGTAGTAGGCGTGCTCCCAGACGTCGCAGCCGAGCAGCGGGGTGTTGCCGTCGGAGACCGGCGAGTCCTGATTCGGCGTCGAAACGACGGCAAGGCCGGAGCTGTCCTTGACCAGCCACGCCCAGCCGGAGCCGAAGCGGCCGATCCCCGCTTTTTTGAACTCGTCCTTGAATGCGTCGAAGGAGCCGAAGGTGTCACCGATCTCCGCGGCCAGCTCGCCCTGCGGCTCACCGCCACCGTCGGGACTGAGCATCTGCCAGAAGAGCGAGTGGTTGTAGTGGCCGCCGCCGTTGTTCCTAACCGGCGTCTGCTTGTCACCCGGCAGGTTCGAGAGGCTGCGCAGGACGTCCTCGACGTCGCGGTCCGCCCACTCGGTCCCCTCCAGGGCACCGTTCGCTTTGTCCACGTAGGCCTGGTGGTGCTTGTCGTGGTGAACCCGCATCGTCGCCTCGTCGATGTGGGGCTCGAGCGCGTCGTAGGGGTACGGAAGGTCGGGAACCGAGAAAGCCATATGTGAGTCTCCTCCTGATTTGACTTCGGGTTCTGCGGAGCCTAGATGATCGATTCCATGGCCTCGCCCGGACGGTGGCCTCGCGTGGCGGAGCCGGCCGGACACCCCGGTGGTGCGTTCGTGCCCTCCACCTTCCCGTCGTCGTCGTTGCTCAGCCGATCAGCGCCACAGCGACGCACGCGGAATCGTGCCGGGGTCGCCGCCCGTCCAGGCGTTGAAGCGGTACCAGGCCGGCTTCGCCTCACGGGCGCCGGTCATCAGGCCGGCAGAGTCGCAGAACTGACAGCTGCTGGCCGCGTCAGCCCAGGAGAACCACCAGACGCCGCCGATGTGCCAGGAACGCCGGTTGATGGCCAGCATCGAGAACGCCCGGTCAAGCTCACGCGCCTGCCCGCGCAGCCCCCGCTCCCAGCGCGACTCGAAGCCGTCGGACCCCCAGCCCAGCTCGGTCATGTAGAGCCGCGTGCCGGCGTCGTGGTGGATGCGCATGATGCGGCGCAAATTGAGAATCTGGGCGCGCATCGCCTCGGCGCGCGCGACGTACGGGTGCAGCGCCACGCCGTCGAAGAACCTCTTCACGCGGCCGGCCTTGTAGATGCGGGAGAGGAATTCCCCGGAGCCCACGTTGGGCGGAATCTGGAGCGGCCGCCCGAAGAGCCCGCCGATGATCACCCTCGCCCCCCTGTCGGCACGGTGTATCGCCCGACCGCTCACCCGTATCAGGCGTGCGAAGAGCTCCGGGTCCGCCCTTCCGAAGGTGACGATGTTCTCCTCGTTCCAGATCTCCCAGAGCTGGACTGGCATGTACGGCAGATCGGGGTTCTGCCACCAGAAGGAGCCGTCCGGGCCGTAGCGTCGCACGGCCTGCCGGAGGAACGACGCCCACGCGGACAGGGCCCAACCGCTGGTGGAGGGCTCCAGCGCCGGATCTGGCCCCAGCCACGGTGGCGTGGTCCACACGAAGGGGAAGACACGCATCCCGTGCGCGGCAGCAAGCGAGACGGACCGGTCGAAGTCCGACCAGTCCGGGGCGACGAGACGGGGACTGAGCGGCTCCACCGCATCCCAGCGGAGTTGCAACCGCATGCTCCTCACCCCCGCCTTCTCCATCAGTTCGAAGTCGGAATCGTTGGAGCTCGTCTGCGGCACGATGCCGATGAAGCCCGGCGGCACGAATGGGCGAGCGGCGGCGGGACCGGCCAGAACACCGAGCGCGCTGAGAAGCGCCGCAACGACGACGACGGGTGCGAGTTTGGGGGTCAAGGCATCCATTGGAACCGCGGGACGCTGCAAAGTAGCGATTGTCTCGGTCTCATCGCCAGCCGCGCGAGCGAGCCTCGCGATGGACTCTGAGATAATCGCCGCCTCGGGGCGTGGCGCAGCCTGGTAGCGCGCACCGTTCGGGTCGGTGAGGTCCCCGGTTCAAATCCGGGCGCCCCGATGAAGTTCGAGTTCGCCGCACCCAGCCGAACAGACGCAAGCAAGCAAACGGCTCACTCACAAGGGCACAAAGCGCAACTCGCGGCGAACGGCACGCAGCACGCCATCGAACAGAGGCGGCGAGGTGATGTACTCGATGAGCTCCTTGGCCCAGCGCTCCTCCCACCGCGGCGCGCGGTCGGTGAAGGAATCGCCGAAACGATCGGGGTCACGGTCGCGATGGCGCGCCTTGCGTTCGAATAGCGGCCAGATCGCTTCGGCGTCGACGCCGTTTACCACCAGCAGCTCGTGCAGGTCATAGAGGTCACGGCACTGCAGGCGTTGCATGACGCAGCGCAGCTTCTCGGCCGCGGCTTCCTCGAGGGTGTAGACGCGACATCGACACTCCCCTTGGTCTTCATAGCAACGTCTGATCGGCAGGGTTGTCGTGTTCTCGACAAGCTCGTCGGCTGCTAGGTCAAGCTTCAGGTATCGCGGCTTCGCTTCAAGAGGACCGACGTATTCGATGCGCGGTGGGGTGCTTTCGTCCAGCGCAAGCCGCTGAAAGCCCACGCGCTCCTTACAGTCGGCGAGCGCATTGGCGACGAGGCCAAGCGCCCCCTCGACATCTAAGCTGCCGATCAGGCTGAAGTCCAGATCGGCCGAATAGCGATAGTCCTCGAAGTGACAGAGCCGCAGCGCGGTCCCACCCTTGAAGACAAGCCGTCCCTCTCGATCATGATCGGAAATCGCGGCCAGGGAGTGCGCGAGGACGTAATCGCGCTCTACCGTGGGAGCTGACAGGCTGTCCTCGTCAGCCCTGCGCTTGATCACGTTCTGGTGGATCACTGCGCAACCTCCCGCGCAACCGCCCGAGGGTCGACAGGCCAGCGGATGCGCCACTTGCTGTCGCGAAAGGCGCCGCTCGACTCCCGCAGCCCGGGGTCCAAGTCGAGGTCCCAACTGAGGGGCGCCTGGGGCTCGAGCTTCCCGGCCAGCCCCGCGAGCCCCAAGCGATCGGCAAGCGATCCGATTCGCCGAAAGGCCGGGCTGGCGTCAAGCTGCTCCGCCATATCGCGCAGGCGAACCGCGTCGGGACTGGAGGCGGCCAACGCCTCTGCGAGGGGGAAGTACCCGCCGACCAGGTCTGGACGGGCAGCCGCGTCCAGCAGCGCTCGCTCCAGGTTGGAGGCGACGGCTCCGTACCCGGCCGGCTCGGTTCCTAGTCCAACGCTGTCAGCACGTTCGAAGACCACCTCCAGTGGCCGCCCGCTGATCACGGCGCTCGCGAAGCGATGCGGGGAAGCAAGCTGGACGGTCCGCACGGGGCGGGTCAAAAGACCGTGGAAGTCAAGGGCTGAGTGGTAGGCGATTCTGTGGGCCCGCCCTTCAACCAGCGCGGCGACCGCGAGCGCCACGTCCTCCGATGAGGCTCGCGTGCCAAGGAGGCCGATCTGGCGGATCGCGTAGCGGCCACGAGCCACGCGGTCGACCAACCCCGCACGCTGCCACCGCGTAAGCAGGTTGGACGTCGCGCTTGGAGAGAGCCCCAGCTCCTCGCGCAGCTCTCGACTCGTCAGCGTTGTCTTGCCGACAGCAAGACGATCATCAAGTGGTTTCAGCGAAATGCGAGGCATTGGTTTTCGGCACGCAGTATACACGTTTAACGTGAATTACCAGCTTTAAAATAAAACCTGGCAAGGATCGCCTCACCATGCCGATTTCGAGGTCGTCTTCGTCCCCTTCGACGCCGTGGTCGAATACGCCCGCCGTCAGACCGTCGAGCTCACCGCGGCAAAAGTGGCCACACCACTGGACATAGCTCGGGACACGTCGACCACAAGTCCGGATCTATGGGGAGCTCGGAATGCATACGGCATGCAATCGCGCGAAATCCCAGTTCTCATGCGAAGTTGAACCGGGCGCCCCGATGAATGAAGCTTTCCCAAAGTTCTCGCTCCCGCACAAGTCCCAGATGTTGACCATCCTTGTTGCCCCAGCTTGAGCCGGGGCTAAATTGAGGAGCCCGCAAAGGCGGGCTCCTCAAGGAACTCGTGCCGTCCGCGGCCAAAAGCCACAGACGCCTGACTTTCCAGCTAGAAATATAGTCGGATAGTCGGCGATTTATAGTTGGGGGGGGCTGGGGTTCGAACCCAGATAACCAGATGGAAAGTCAGGCGTCTTGCCAATTGGACGACCCCCCATAGTTAGGTCGGAAGAGGCTTAGATCAGGGATGACCTCCAAGATCTTCCCGATCCGCTTCTTGGAGATATGTTTGAAGCATTGGTTCGGGCTGGCCGAAATAGCGGACACGTTCGGTGAGTCCGGGCGGTGGATGACCAGTCGTAATTTTTTGTGTTGGAATCGAGGAAGCGAGTTCGATTGTGGCACCCCACGGCACGGCCACCCGTGGCCCGAAGAGCGTCAAATTGACGCTGCCGGGCAATGCCGCCGAAGGGGAGAGAACTCCTCGAGCCCCTTGACCTATGAGCCATTGTGCCTCGACTTGGCAGCGCTCATGGTCGTCGTGAACCAAAGCCTCTGGGTCAAAGCCCGCCGCATCGGCTAGCTCGAAGCTTCGATAGTCGACGATTAGGTCGGAGTCAATCTGTAACTGCCATATAGTCGCCGAATAGTGAGAGGCACCCTCCTCGCTTCGGAGATCCTCATGTCTGAGGATCTCCGCGAAGGGGGCCTCGGCATCGAGCGCCATGTATTGCGTTGGTTCGCTATCAGCAATGTTCCAGCGTCCATTGCGTCGGTTTGGATTGACCCATAGAGGTACGTCATAGGACGTGGCTCGATAGGCCACTTCCGTGAGGCGAATGAACTTCGGCTGGGCCCTACGAGGCATATTGATTTCTGCCTGATCGGGCTGCGCTGATCAATTCGCTCTCAGCGTTTGGATCGTCGATGAGGGCTGAGGGACGGCGACCACCGAGATCCCGTCGGGGGCGGTCAAACCAGGCGATGATGCCATCGGGGTCCCAGTTGTGCCGTAGGATTGCCACCAGTCGCGCGAAGACGCGGAGACTGCGTCGAGGTAGGCCCGCCTGCCCTCTCCATCGAGAAAGCGTCCGGCGATCAACGTCGAGGTAGCGCGCGATGGTCTGGTCAGGGATCTGAGGTAGCCAGTGATCGAGGTCTTTCATCACCATCCCGACATCGCCGGATACACCAGTGACGTGCTCGTCCAAAGCGTCACGCACAACGTGACGGATACGCTCAAGCAGGATCAGCAACTGATCGCACACGTCTAGATTCCGAGAGGCGTCCTCGCGATCTAGTTGGTCGCGAATATCGAGCAGCGTGCTGGCGAGCGTTGTGAGTTGCTGCTTGTCGTAGTCGTCCGCCTCGATGCCATAGCGCAGGTCTTTGAGTCGGCTTGCAATCTCCTGCCAACGCTCCTCGTGGGAGTTATCGGCCTCGGGGGACTGCCGTACGTGTTCCACTGCTTCGATGAAGCCTCGCTGAAGATCTTCAAGACCCCGGTCGAACTTGCCAAGTCTCTCCTCGTATGTCAGTTGAGCGGTCACATGCCTCCTCCGTGTCTCGTATGCGGGACATTATAGGGACATTCTAAATAGACCGCTAGGACGGAAACTTCACCGAGTTCGCGAGTGACGGTGGTGGCATGCAGAAGCCAAGCCAGGGTTCGACTGAGGTCAAACCTGGATCGAGCCCGGATTCAGCATGCAAACGGCATGCAAGCCCCCGCAATTCCAGCTCTCATGGGAACTTGAACCGGGCGCCCCGATTGCATCGGCATATCCGCGTGACTCCGCAAGGCCACGCGCAGAGCCAAATCGCCGAGTGGCCTGGGCGGAGGTGCGGGGGCGCGCGGAGGGCGCGGTGACGCAATCGTGACGCAGCGGCCAAAGCTGGAGTGACGCAAGCTCGCACGCGACCAACTCGCGGTCCATCCGGGGAACAGCAATAGCGAATTTGTGAGGAACCGTCAAAGGGCTAGACCAGCCCCCCCAAACGCATCGTCGGGAGCGTTCTCGGTCGAGAGTGCTCCCGACGATGCGTTGGGGGAGCGGAGCTATGGCCAGGCGAAAAAATCTCGAAGAGTCCCTCAGCGCGGGCAGCGCGGGCAGCGCGCCAAGCCACTTCTTATGTTGTTCTTCATTTCGCCCGCCATCCTCAGTGTGCGATGGACGTGATCGTGGTCGACGACGAGTACCCGCTGCGGGCGGCGCTGCGGCGAGCGCTGGCACTCGAGGGCTACGGGGTCACCGAGGCGGCCAGCGGCGAGGAGGCGATCGAGCTGCTGCGCGACCGCACCTGGGACGCGATGATCCTCGACGTCTTGATGCCCGGTCTGAGCGGCCTGGAGGTCTGCGAACGGCTGCGGGCGGCGGGCGAGCGGATACCGATCCTGATGCTGACCGCGCGCGAGACGGTGGCCGATCGGGTGCGGGGCCTTGAGGCCGGAGCCGACGACTACCTCGTCAAGCCCTTCGCCTTGGAGGAGCTGCTGGCGCGCCTGCGAGCACTCTTGCGTCGCAGCACTCCTGCCGACGAGGAAGAGGAGAAGCTGCGCTACGAAGGGCTCGTGCTCGACCCGATGCGCTACGAGGTCCGCGTTGGCGAGCGCGAGCTGGAGTTGACCCGCACCGAGTTCTCGCTCCTGCACCTGCTGATGCGCCACCAGGGCAAGGTGCTCTCGCGGACGACGATCAACGAGCAGGTCTGGGGCTATGACTTCGGCCCCGACTCCAACTCCCTCGGCGTCTACGTCGGCTACCTGCGGCGCAAACTGGAGGCCGGCGGCGAGCCACGGTTGATTCAGACCGTTCGCGGCGTCGGCTACGTCCTGCGCCGCCCGCGCTCATGACCATCCGCCGCCGTCTCGCCGTCGCCGCGGCCGTCGCCGTCGCGATCGCCGTATTCGCCGCCTCTTTTGCCGCCTATCTCGCGGTGCGCTCGCAGTTGCGGGGAGAGGTGGACTCGGCTCTGAGCGAACGGGCGGACGGCATCCAACTCTTCTCTCAATCCGGCAATGGACCTCTGCCGACCCCGCCCAAAGACCTGCGCCTGCCGAAACCGCCCCAGGCGCGCTTCGGCGGCGCCACCGGGCTTGTCCAGATCATCGGCCCGAAGGGCGCAGTGCGAGAGCTGCCAGCCCAGGACACGATCAGGGTGCCGCTGACCGCGGAAGCGAAGGAAGTAGCGCGGGGCGAAAGAGGGCCACTGCTGGAAGACCAGATGGTCGCCGGGGATCACCTGCGTGTTCTCACCGAGCCCCTTGACGGCGGCGGCGCCGTGCAGGTCGCCAGGCCGCTTGACGAAGTCGACAGCGTTCTGCGCGAGCTGCTGCTGATCCTCGCGATCGTCGCGGCCGGGGGCATCGCCCTCGCGGCGCTGCTCGGCGCGCTCGTCTCGCGCGCCTCGCTGGCGCCGGTGCGGCGCTTCACCGACGAGACGGAGTCGATCGCGGGCGGCGCCGACCTCTCCCGGCGCCTGCCAGAAGACGGCAAGGACGACGAGCTCGGCCGCCTCGCCCGCTCCTACAACGCCACCCTCGACGCTCTGCAGCGCTCCTCCGACGCGCAGCGCCAGATGGTCTCCGACGCTTCGCATGAGCTGCGCACGCCGCTGGCCAGCCTCAAGGCCAACCTGGAGATTCTGCTGCGAGGCAAGGGGAAGCTTTCCGAACGCGACCAGACCGAGCTGGAGCGGGACCTGATCGAGCAGATCGACGACGTCACCCGCCTCGTCGACGACGTGGTCGAGCTGGCGCGCCGCGGCGAGCCCGAGCAGCTGCTGGACGACGTGGACCTGGAAGCGATCGTCGCCGCCGAGATCGAGCGGGCCAAGCGCCACGCGCCCGGCCTCAGCTTCGAGGCGAGCCTTTCGCCCTGCACGGTGCGCGGTGTGCCCGAGCGGATCGCCCGCGCCGTTCACAACGTGCTCGACAACGCGGCGAAGTGGAGCCCGGAGGGCGGCGCCGTCGAGGTGCGCCTCGCCGACGGCGCCCTCAGGGTCCGCGACCACGGCCCCGGCTTCCGCGACGAAGACCTGCCGTTCGTCTTCGATCGCTTCTACCGGGCAGCCGACGCGCGCAGCCGCCCAGGCTCGGGGCTGGGGCTGGCGATCGTTCGCCAAACGGCTGAGTCGCATGGCGCGGAGGTTGAGGCCGCGAACGCGCCGGGTGGAGGCGCGGTGCTGACGCTCCGTTTCCCGGCCGAGGCCGGCGCGGCGACGCCCGGCGCCTGATTCTTACGCACTTCTTCACCGCCTCTGCGGTGGCGCTAATGAAGCGCGGGTTACATGTCGGCGATGCGGGGTCCGACCAAGCTGCCTTCACCGATCGCCGGCGCCAGGCGCTGGGCCAAAACCCGCTCCGGCCGATCCTCGAAGCGAGGAGGATCGCTGCCGCGCGGCTGGCACAACTATGCGTTGGGGCTGCTCTGCCTCGTCGTGATCGCGCTGGCGATCACCTCCATCGGCTCCTCCTCCGCCGACTCCGCGGCGACTCAGCGGACCGCGGCCGTCGAACGCGGTGTCGTGCAATCGACCGTCTCGGGAAACGGCGGCCTCGAAGCCGTCCAGCAGGTCGAACTCAACTTCGGCGCCTCTGGCGAAGTCACCGAGGTCGACGTCGATGCGGGTCAGAAGGTGAGCGAGGGCGACGTCTTGGCACGGATCGACTCCAGCTCCGCGCGAGCCTCGCTCGCCTCCACCGAAGCTCAGCTCTCCGAAGCCGAGGAAACGCTGGAAGCGGCCGAGGAAAGCGAGGAAGTCTCGGCCGTCTACGAAGGCGGTGCAAGCACGGTCCTCGCCAGCTATGAACCGAGCTCCGCCGTCGCGACGGGAGGCGAAGAAGGCACGAAAGAAACGACTGAACCCGCGCCATCGGAAGGCAAGGGCGGCACCGAAGGGGGGTCGGGCACCGCCACGACCAAGCCCTCCCAGTCAGAAGGAGGAAAGGGTCAGTCGAACCAGGGGTCGGGCGCCAACGGCGAACAGGAGTCGCCGAACACGGAACCCGAAAGCGGCGCGCCCGAAGAAGCGCCGAGCGCGGCAGCGAGCGAACCGAGCGGCGAAGCGGCATCGAGCGAAGCGGAATCCAGCTCTCCGGCAGGCGCAACCGTCAGCGTCGCTACCGCGGAAGCGAAGCTGCGCCAGGCGCACCTCAGCGTCAAGAGCGCCCGCCAGGAAGTCCGCGAAACCGCGCTGCGGGCACCGATCTCCGGCACGATCGCCTCCGTTTCGGGCTCCGTGGGAGAAACCGTCAGCGGAGAAGCCTCAGCGGCGACGGGCGCTTCGAGCAGCGAATCGAGCGGCGGAGGCATAGGCGGCCTCGGAGCCGTTGGCGCCAGCTCGTCGGGTGGCTCCAGCGAATCGGGTTCTTCGTCGGCCTTCATCGTCCTCAGCCAGTTGGGCCGGTTGAAGATGGAAGTCTCATTCAGCGAGTCCGACATCGGCAAGGTCAAGGTCGGCCAGCCGGCGACCGTCTCGGTCAGCTCGATGGAAGGCACCGAACTCGCCGGCCGGGTGACCAAGGTCGACGTACTGCCGAGCGAAGGCTCCAGCAGCGGCGTCGTCGAATATCCGGCGACGATCACGCTCACGCAGAGCGCCAGGGGCGTGCGCGCGGGGATGTCGGCAAGCGCCGAAGTCGTCGTCGAACAGGTGGGTAACGCACTCGCCGTCACCAGCGAAGCGATTACTTCCGGCCTGGGCGGCGGCAGCGTGACCGTGCTCGAGGACGGCAAGGAAGCCCAGCGCAGCGTAACGACCGGCCTCAAAGGCGACGAAACGACGCAGGTCCTCAGCGGCCTCAAGGCGGGCGAGACGGTGGTGCTGCCCGAAATCACGGCCGCCGCCGGGGGCGAAGGGGCACCGAGCGGCTTCGGCGAAGGGGGCGGCTTCCCCGGCGGGGGCAGCCTTCCGAGTATCGGCGGCGGCGGGCCACCCAGCGGCCTTCCGGGGGCGCCCTGATGGACACCCGTCGCCATCCCGTCATCCGGGTCGAGGGCATGACCCGCACCTACGCGATCGGTGAGATGCGCGTCCATGCGCTGCGCGGAGTCTCGCTGCGGATCGAGCGCGGCGAATACGTGGCGATCATGGGGCCGTCGGGCAGCGGCAAGTCGACGCTGATGAACATGCTGGGCTGCCTCGACGTCCCCAGCAAGGGCCGCTACCTGCTCGACGGCGCCGACGTCCGCACTCACAGCGAGGACGAGCTCTCAGACCTGCGCAACCGCAAGATCGGCTTCGTCTTCCAGGGCTTCAACCTCGTCACCAAGATCACGGCTCTGGCAAACGTCGAGCTGCCGCTCGCCTACGCCGGCTTGCCCCGCGGTGAGCGGCGGCGGAGAGCGCTGCGCGCGCTGGAGCGGGTCGGCATGGCCGACCGTGTCGGGCACAGCTCCGCCGAGCTTTCCGGCGGCCAGCAGCAGCGGGTCGCGATCGCGCGGGCGATTGTCACCAACCCGGCATTGACCCTCGCCGACGAGCCGACCGGCAACCTCGACTCGCGCTCGACCGAGGAGGTGCTCGCCGTGTTCGAGCGGCTGAACCGCCACGGTCACACGGTGGTGATGATCACCCACGAGGACGACGTCGCCGCCCACGCCAGGCGCTTGATCCGGCTCGCGGATGGGCGCATCGTCGAAGACCACGAGATCGACCGCTCCGAAGCGGAGGCCGCCGAGGACCGGACCCGCCTGGCGAGGACCGCCTAGTGGCCGCCGAGACGATCCGAACCGCCTGGGTCGGCCTGACGTCCCACCGGATGCGCACGGCGCTGACCGTGCTCGGGATAACGATCGGCATCGCCTCGGTAATCGTCCTGATCGCGGTCGGAAAAGGCTCCTCCAACGCCGTGCAGGAAAGCATCGACGCGCTCGGTTCCAACACCCTGACCGTTCTTGCCACGCCCGGCGCCACCACCGCCGGCTCGGCGACGGTCTCGGTGACGCTGAACCGGCAAGACGCCGAAGCGCTCGAAGACCCCGCGAAGGCGCCCGCGATCAAGAGCGTCTCGCCCGTGCTCAGCGCCAGCGGCACCGAACTGGTCTACGAATCCTCCAGCTACGAACCGGGCGAATTCGTCGGCACCACGCCCGCCTATGCCGAAGCCCGCAACTACCAGGTCGAATCGGGCTCCTTCTTCACCGCGGTCCAGGTGAAGGAAAGAGCGCGGGTGGCGGTGATCGGACCGGAAGTCGCCTCCGAACTCTTCCCCGGCCAGAGCGCCGTCGGCAAGGCGATCCAGGCCAACGGCAAGAGCTTCGAAGTGATCGGCGTGACCAAGGCCAAGGGCTCCAGTGGTACCCAGAGCCAAGACGACGTGGTGATGGCCCCGATCCGCGCCGTCGAAGACACCCTCGCGGGCTACGGCGAACTGAGCTCGATCACCGTGCAGGCGGTGAGTAAGGGGGCAATCGCCGAAGCCGAAGCGCAGGCCACCTCGATCCTCGACGAACGCCACGGCGTCAGTGAAGGGATCTCGGTGATCAACCAGGGCTCGATCATCGAAGCCTCCAGCTCCAGCGAAGGTGTCTTCACGACGCTGCTCGCTTGGGTGGCGGCGATCTCGCTGCTGGTCGGCGGGATCGGCGTGATGAACATCATGCTCGTCAGCGTCACCGAGCGCACCCGCGAGATCGGCATCCGCAAGGCGATCGGCGCCAGGCGCAGCGACATCCTCGCCCAGTTCCTCACCGAGGCGCTGCTGGTCTCGGCGATGGGCGGCGTGCTGGGGATAGTTGTCGGCGTCGTCGGCAGCCAGTTCAAGATCGCCGGCGTGCAGCCGGCGGTGGCGCCGTACTCGATCGCCCTGGCCGCCGCCGCCTCGCTCGGCTCCGGCCTCTTCTTCGGCACCTATCCGGCGGCGCGGGCGGCACGCCTGCGGCCAATCGAGGCACTGCGCTTTGAGTGAGCGCGCCGACAACACCGACTTGGAGGATGAGATGACGCGGACCACCGAGCTGCAGATCGACGAGCGTGACGACGAGCGCTTTGATGATGCCTCGCCCGAGGGGGAATGGGAGGAGCTGGCCGAGGAGGAACTTCCACCCCGGCCGCGCAACCGCCTGCTCGCTCCCTTGCCGCTCGCGTTGATCGCCCTCCTGATCGCCGCCTGCGGCTTCCTCGGCGGCGTGCTCGTGCAGAAGGGCAGCGAAGGGGGCTCTGCCACCGGCCTGCCCGGTGGCCTCCCCTCCTTCCTCAGTAAAGAAGGCGGAGGAGGATCGGGCTCCGAAGGGTCCGGCAGCCTCCCGGCGGGCTTCCCGGGCAGCGGCTCCGGCGCGGCTGTGTCGGGGACGGTCTCAAGCGTCGACGGCCGCACGATCTACGTCAAGGACTCCGAAGGCTCCACCGTCGCCGTGCGGGTCGAAGACGGATCGAAGATCAGCCGCGATTCCAACGTCGGCGTGAAGAAGATCCACCCTGGGGACAGCGTCGTCGTGCTGGGCGCCAAACACGGCTCGACGGTGAAGGTCAGCTCAATCAGCGCCACCGAATCCGGAGTCGAAACGAGCGCCCTTGGTGGTTTGCCCGCCTCGGGCGGCAGTGAAAGCGGCGGCGAAGGCGGCGGCTCGGTCGAACTCTTCGGCGAATGAGCCGCCGACGCTCACTCCAACAGCTCAGAAAGAGGAGGAAGAAATGAAGACGAAACACCGATGTGGCAAGCCTGGGCGAGTGCATGTGATTGGGTGGATGAGTGCCCTGGTGGTTCTCGTCGCATTGCTCCTCAGCGGCTGCGGTGGCTCCGGCAGTAGCGACTCGACCACCGAAGAAAGCAGCGCCGCGAGCTCTGAACAGGCCGGCGGCCCCGGCGGCATCGCCGAAATCAGCGAAGAAACCCGTTCCTGCCTGAAGGAAGAGGGAGTCAAACTGCCCGAACCGGGCCAGGGAGGCCCCCCTGCCGGTGGACCGCCGGAAGGAATGCCGCCCGAAGGGGGACCGCCCCAGGGCTTCGGCAAAGGCGGGGCGAAGATGAAAAAGGCATTCGAAGAATGCGGTGTGGAACTGCCCCAGGGCAGACCGGAAGGCCCGCCGATGAACTCCGGCGCCTTCCGCAAGTCGATCAAGGAATACGTCGCCTGCATGGGCGAAAACGACGTGGAATTGCCAGAGCCAAACCTCTCCGGCGAAGGGCCGGTGTTCAAGGAATCCCAAGTCGACCGCGAAGATCCGAAGTTCAAAGCGGCCAATGAAAAGTGTCAGCCTCTGGGTGAACTCTGACGCTAGTCTCGGAAGGGTGGATGAGCCTCGCCGAGTCACGCTGGCACTTGGGAGCGGGGGCGCGCGCGGCTACGCGCACATCGGCGTTATCAACGTTCTCGAGGAGCGTGGCTTCGAGATCGCCGGGGTCGCCGGCTCCTCGATGGGGGCGCTGGTCGGGGGTGTGTGGGCAGCGGGGAAGCTCGCGGAGCTCGAGGAGTGGGCGCGGAGTCTGACTCGGGCGGACGTCCTGCGGATGCTCGACGTCTCGCTCGGGGCGCCGGGCGCGATGCGGGCGGAGAAAGTTCTCGCGCACGTCCGGGAGCTGGTCGGGGATCGGCTGATCGAGGAGCTCGAAGCGCCGTTCACCGCGGTGGCCACGGACCTGGTCTCGCGACGCGAGGTGTGGCTGCGGCGGGGCCGCCTCGACATCGCGATCCGGGCCTCGATCGCGCTGCCGGGCATCTTCACGCCGGTGATGCTCAATGGGCGGCTGCTGGCCGACGGCGGCCTCATGGATCCGATCCCGGTGAGCCCGACGGCGGCACTCGACGCCGACCTGACGGTCGGCGTCTCCGCGGGCGGCGAGCGTCAGGCCACGCCGGCCGTCTCCGAGCCGGCGGAACCGCGGCCGTGGGACGAGCCGATCGCTCGCTTTCGCCGGGGCGCCGCCCAGGCGCTGGACCGGGACGCGATCCGATCTGCCCTATCCCGGGGTCCCGAGGTCGAGCCTGAGCGGGAGGAGGAGGCGCAAACCGAAGCCGGCGAACTCCCCAGCGACCTGACCGGGTTCGACGTGATGAGCTCCTCGATCGGCGCAATGCAGACCCTCGTCAGCCGGTACCGCTTGGCAGGATCGCCGCCCGACATCCTGGTGACCATTCCCACCAGCGACGTCCGCATGCTGGACTTCCACAGGGCCGAGTTGATGATCGAGCTTGGCCGTGCCGCCACCGCCGAGGCGCTGGAGGAAGCGGGCGTCTAGCTGTAAGACCCGACCAGGTTGTTCCGCTTCAGCTCACCGAGGCGAGCACCGGGCGGCTTGTGGCTGAGGGAGCCGTGTGGTCTGCGCCAGTTATAGAACTCCAGCCAGCCGGATAGCGCCGCGGTGCGCTCGGCCGAGGAGCGATAGATCGCCCCGTAGGCCCAGCCGCCCAGCATCGTGCGGATGAATCTCTCGGCCTTGCCGTTGGTGCGCGGCCGGTAGGGCCGGGTGCGGATGTGGCGGATCTTCAGGGCCCGGCAGGCGATCGCGTGCACAGTGGAGCGGTAGGCGCCGCCGTTGTCGGTCATCAGGCGCTCGACCTTGATCCCGTGGCGGCGGTAGAAGGCCACCGCCCGGCGTAGGAAGCCGACGCACGTTCTCGCCTTTTCGTCGGGGAGGACCTCGACGTAGGCAAGGCGGGTGGCGTCATCGACGCAGACGTGGACGAACTCCCAGCCGGCGCCGCGAGCGTGGGAGCTGCGCTTGCCGGTCACCCGGTGCCCGGCTCCTCCTTCGATCCGGACCAGCTTCTTGATGTCGATGTGGATCAGCTCGCCCGGCCGCTTGCGCTCGTAGCGGTTGGGCGGCTCGGGCGGCCCCAGGCGGCTCAGCTTGCCGAGGCCGATGCCGGTGAGGATCCCCGAAACGGTGGAGAGTGCCATCCCCAGGCACTCGGCGATCTCCGCGCCGGTCATCCGCAGCCTCCTCAGCGCCGCGATCGCCTCGATGCGGCGCTCCTCGGTGCGGTTGGGGACTGTCTTCGGGGCCGAGCTGCGATCGAGCAGGCCCGCCTCACCCTCGGCGCGGTAGCGGGCGACCCACTTCGAGCAGGTGCGCTCGCTGACTCCGGCGGCCTCGGCCGCCTCCGTCAGCGACCACCCCTGCTCGGTGACGCGCCTGACCATCGTGAGCCTTCCCTTCGGACCGAAGGGGGCATTAGCGTGAATCTTCATCCGGGTCTCTCCTTGGTGCTGGGTGGTGGACACCCCCAGCCTCCAAGGAGGCTGTGTAGCTTCGTCTCACCTTCTCCGCCCATCGAGGCGAGGAGGGCCAATTGGTGGCGTCCGAGACCCTCAAGAGGGTGTGGACGGCGGCGGGATGACTCGCAAGGAGGCTGGCCGTCCGGTGCCCTCCCCGGGATTTGTCTCCCGCCGCCGTCCACGGATGCCGCCGTGACTTCATAGAAGCCTGGACATCACTCAACACAGCTCTGTCCGGCGGTCTCCACATCACCCAGGTCAACGAGGATGAGGAGAAGACAATGGTCGCAGTCGGGGTCGACAGCCACAAGGAGAGCCACTTCGCGGTGGCCCTGGATCGGCTCGGGCAGTTGCTCGGGGAGCTCGTCATTGAGGCCGGCGCCGCCGGCTACGCCGAGCTTGAGCGCTGGGCTGCCGACTTCGTGGCAGAAGGACAACAGCTCGTCTTCGGGATTGAGGGAGCGGGCAGCTATGGCGCCGGCCTTTGCGAGCACCTCCAGGGCACCGGCCACTCGGTCGTGGAGGTAGAGCGTCCGCGTAGGCGTGACCGACGCGCCGGCAAGTCCGACCGGATCGACGCCCTGGCGGCAGCGAGGAAGGTGCTGGGCGGCGAGGGCCTCTCCACGCCGCGGGCAGGCGGCGCGCGGGGCGCCCTCGCGGCGCTGCTGACCGCCTACCAATCCTGCTTGAGCGAGCGCACGAGACTCCTCAACCAGCTGCAGGCGCTGCACGTCACCGCGCCAGCCGCACTGCGTGAGCGCATCGGCGAGGGCAGTGGCAAGCAGCTCGAGCGCCGTCTCGCGAAGATGCGTGCCCGCAAGGACGCGGAGATCGCCGAGCGCGCGGTGCTCGCGGTGATGCGCGACCTCGCGGCCCACTCGCGCGCTCTCGCCGCCGACGCCGCCCGCTATAAGCGCGACCTCGCCGAGATCGTCGGCTCGCTCGCCCCGACGTTGCTTGAGGACGTGGGAGTCGGGCCGATCTCGGCCGCCAAGCTCCTCGCCTGCGACCCAGGCCGGTTCAAGAGCGAGGCGGCCTTCGCGCGTTGCAACGGGACGGCGCCGATCCCGGCCTCATCGGGCAAGACCGTCCGTCATCGTTTAAACCGCGGCGGCGACCGCCAGGTCAACAATGCGATCCATACGATCGCCCTTTCGCGGTCGCGACACCACGCCGAGACGCGCGCCTACCTCGACCGCCGAATCGGCGAGGGCAAGACGAAGCGCGAAGCGATGCGGGCGCTCAAGCGCCATCTCTCCAGAAGCCTCTTCAGCCGCCTCGTCGAGGTGCCCTTGACTTCATAGAAGCATCCCGGATGAACAACGTGGTCAGGAACTACAGCTAGTGACGGTGGTGGCATGCAGAAGCCAAGCCAGGGTTCGACTGAGGTCAAACCCTGGATCGAGCCCGGATTCAGCATGCAAACGGCATGCAAGCCCCCGCAATTCCAGCTCTCATGGGAACTTGAACCGGGCGCCCCGATATTGTTTCATGTTGCGAAACATGAAACAAATCACTATCCTGAGCCCCATGCTCAAGGGCCAGGACATCCTCGTGCTGCTGAAGCTCGTCGACGAGCCGAATGGTTGGACCGTGCGCTCGGTCGGGGAGCCCTTGGGCCTGGACCCTGCTGGCATCCATCGGGCTTTGAAGCGACTAGAGGGGGCGCGCTTAGTCGATCGGGAGCGTCAGCGAGTCAATCGCTCTAACGCCGAGGAGTTCCTCGTCCATGGGCTCAAGTACCAGTTCCCGATCCAACAGGGCGGCTTGATCCGGGGCATGCCAACGGCATGGGCGGCACCACCGCTTGACGGCGAGCTGGCTCCGGCGAACGAGCCGCCTCCCGTCTGGCCCGATCCGAAAGGCAAAGTGCGTGGCGTGGCGCTCGAGCCCCTACACGAGAACGCTCCGAGCGTTGCGCACAAAGACCCCCGTTTGGCAGAACGCCTAGCCCTGATCGACGCCATCCGTCTCGGCAATGGCCGGATCCGCTCTCTTGCGGCGAAGCACCTTTCTCAGAGTCTGCGAGCGGGGAACAATCCCCGATGAGCATCGAGTTGCTCGAGCGTGGTGTCGCAGCGCTCGGCAACCTCGTGGACGAGGTGGTCTTTGTCGGCGGAGCAACGATCCCGCTGTGGATAACCGACCCGGCGGCTCCCCCACCACGGCCGACGAAAGACGTCGACGTAATCATCGAGGTCGCCACCCGCTCGGCCTACTACGCCTTCGAGGACCGGCTGCGAGCAGCGGGGTTTCGCAACGACAGAGAGATCATCTGCCGCTGGCACCATCCCGGGCAGAAGCTCGTACTCGATGCGATGCCGATGGATGCTGCGCTGCTTGGATTCGAGAACGAGTGGCAGGAGCGGGCCTTTCCCCACGCCGTATCGGTCGAGCTGCCTTCCGGCGCAAGCATCCAAGCCATTCCGCCACCCTTTCTACTGGCAACGAAGCTCGAGGCCTATGCGGGCAGGGGGAACGGCGACCTCCTGGCAAGCCGTGACTGGGCGGACGTCGTGGCACTGATCGACGGGCGCGAGGAGATGCTGGCTGAGGTACGAACGGCACCAAGCGAGCTGAGCAAGTACCTCAGCGACGCCCTGCAGCAGCTTCTCGCAGACGATCGGATCATCGATGGCATTCGCGCGCAGCTACTCCCCGACGCGATCAGCCAAGCCCGGGCTGAGGAGGTCGTGCTGCCTCGACTGCGCGGGATCGCTGGCTAGCGCCGAACCAAAGTGAACCGGTGTATCGCCGAGGGGCGAGCGGCACTGCGCAAGATCGAGCTGTTGACCGTCGAGGCAAATCGGTCCTCCAACGATCAGGCGGCGCAAAGCGCGAGGATTCGCTCTTAGCGCATGCAATGCTGGCATCCCCAGTTTTCTGGGGAACTCTGATCTACCCCCGATGAACAACGTGGTCAGGCACGTCATCTAGACGGTTTAGAAGGGGCTGGTGCCGATGTCGCCTAAGACGATGCCGGAGCCCCGACAACGAGCGCTGCCGGGGCTAGGTTGCGCGTCTTTGCGCTACGGGTGTCGGTGTCCCTGCTCAGTCGGCATCGCGTCCCAGACCGGGCGACAGCACCGCACACCCGATCACCAGCACGCGGTCGGGTCAAGCGTCAGACTGACGAGGTGCTAACAGCGTTCGGCGCCCTAGCGGTGACCTTCATGATGGTGATGTACGCGCTGGAGCGCCGAGACCCTCGATTCACGCTGGCGTTCGCCGGCGGCTGCCTGCTCTCCAGCCTCTACGGCTTCCTCGCCGGAGCCTGGCCTTTCGGCGTCGTCGAGGTGATCTGGGCGGGCGTGGCCGTCAACCGCTGTCGCGTCTCGCGCGATGCTTCCGGGCGTGATCATCAACTGCGCGGTCAATGAGAGTGGCCGCACCGCGACGGCGACCTCGCCCTTGCCGATACGGGTGAGGTCGCACGGTCCTCTACGGCGCTTCAAGCGCGCCGACCGGCTGTAGGTGGCGCTTAGCTGATCGCGCCGCTTGCCGCCAGCGCCAAGACAAGCACGCCCAGGGCGATCCGGTAGACGACGAATACCTCCAGCGTGTGAGTTCCGAGATAGCGGAGCAGCCAGGCAATCGAGGCATAGCCGGCGAGGAAGGCCACGAGGGTGGCGATCACGGTCGCCTCCACCGAGGCCGTGCCATCGCCGCCGATCTTTCTCAGCTCGAATAGGCCGCTCAGGACCACGGCCGGCACGGAGAGAAGAAACGAGTAGCGGGCCGCGGCGACCCGGTCGAAGCCGCGGAAGAGGCCAGCGGAGATCGTTGCGCCCGAGCGCGAGACGCCGGGGATCAGGGCCAACGCCTGGGCCATGCCGACGAACAGCCCGTCGTGACCGTTCATCTCGATCAGGTTTCGCCGTCGCGTACCCACCCGCTCGGCGAGGACCATGACGAAGGAGAAGAGGATCAGCGCCGAGCCGATCAGGTAGAGGCTGCGGGCGCTCGACTCGATCTGATCCTTGAAGACAAAGCCGAAGATCGAGATCGGAATGGTTCCCAAGATGATGAACCAGCCCAAGTTTGCCTCGTGGCTGCGCTGGCGATAGGGAGACCGCAGCTCGCGCAGCCAGGCAAGGGCGATGCGCCAAAGGTCGGCGCGGAAGTAGAGCAGTACCGCGGCCATCGTCCCCAGCTGGATCACAGCCGTGAAGCCCGCACCGGGGTCTTCCCAACCGAACAGCGCCGGAACAATGCGCAGGTGTCCACTGGAGGAGATCGGCAGGAACTCGGTCAGCCCCTGCACAAGGCCGAGGACGATGGCCTCGAGGGTGCTCATTGCGCGCGAAAGGCTAGTGAGGTCAACGGTCGCCTACGGGCCGAGGCCGAGCTGAACCAGCTTCGTGAGCAGAAGGGTCACGGCTATCACGAGCTGAAGCCGCAGCAGTACGAGAGCCAGGCGACGGGCGCGCGAGGTTGGCGGCGGCAGCAGCGCTTCGAGCGGCTGGGTCATCCAGTTATGCCGTTCGGCCCACGTCATTTCAGAGCCTGCTCTTCGAAAGTCAGAAGGCGCCCCGAGCGCGCCACACGGAATCAGTGACACACTAGTGACGCGGGTTCCACTCAGCTGGGCTTTCTAGAGCCACATCAATCCGGGAGCCCCGATTGCTCAACGTTTGCCGATTCGCAGCGAACACGGCCGAATAGGTCCGAAGACTGGGGCTTTCCTGCTCGGCGTCTGATCGCTAGAGGACCGTCAACACGCCGAGCGCCAGCACCGAGACGGCGATCACGGCCAGGGCTATTCCGGTGACCAGCCTGTCGCCGCGTCCCAGGGCATGGGGGCCCATCAGCTCGCGGTCGCGGCCGAGCGAGCGCATGAACGGGAGCAGGACCAGGAGCAGGACGGCGTTGAGCGCCTGTGAGAGGAAGAGGATCTGAATCAAGGGAGCGTTGGGGATGAGGACGAGGACGGCGGCGACCGTGACCACCACGCCGTAGCTGACGTAGAAGACCCGCGCCTCCTGGAAGCTGTCGTTGATGTCGGCTTTGCGACCAAGGGTCTCCGACACTGAGTAGGCGGTGGAGAGGGGGACGATCGCCGCCGCGAGCAGGGCGGCGCCGAGGAAGCCGAGCCCGAACAGGGTTGCCGCCGTGTTCCCGGCCAGCGGCTCGAGGGCGCGGGCCGCGTCGCGGGCGTCGTTGATGTCGACCCCCTGGACGTGCAGGGTCGCCGCGCAGGCGATGACGACGAAGAAGCCGATCACCCCGGTCAGGACGGCGCCGACGATCACGTCGACTCGCTCGTAGCGGAGGTCTTTGACGTGCAGCTTCTTGTCGACCGCGTAGGACTGGATGAACGCCAGCCCCCATGGCGCAAGTGTCGTGCCGATCGTCGCCACGGCGACCAGCAGGGCCTCGCGGTTCAGCGGCAGGTTCGGCACGACCAGCCCCTTGGCGGCCGCTCCCCAATCGGGGTGGGCGAGAACGCCTGAGATCACGTACGCGACGAATACGGAGCTGAGGGTGAGCAGCACATGCTCGACATGGCGGAACGTCTCACGCAGGACCAGGAGGGAGACACCGATGGCCGCGAGCGGCACGCTGAGGTAACGGCTCATGCCCCCGAGCAGTTGCATCCCGGCCGCCACCCCGGCGAACTCAGCGCACAGCGTGCCGGTGTTCGCAATTATCAGCGCTCCGAGCACGAACGCCGCGGCACGCTCGCCGTAGCGCTCGCGGACCAGGGTCAGCAGGCCCTTTCCGGTGACGATCCCCAGCCGCACCGCCAGCTCGTGGAAGACGATCAGCGCCGCGGTGGAGAGGGCCAGAACCCAGAGCAACTCGTAGCCGTACTTGGCGCCGAGGATCGAGTAGGTGGCGATCCCGGCCGGGTCGTCGTCGGCGAGCCCGGCGAGCAAGCCGGGGCCGACCACGGCCAGCAGCGCCGCTGCGGCGCCGCCGCGAAGCAGAAGATGGCGACGCCGGACGAGGTGCCAGTGCAGGTGGCGACCGGGTGTGCGGTGGGCACGGAGGTTCGTCACGGAGGGAGACAGTCTCGCGGCTATGCCGGTGACGCAGCTCGGGCATGGTCTCGCTGGCCCTGATCCGCCGGAGATCCAGCGGGATCGCGCGGTCGGGAGTGGGTAATAGGGTCGCCCCGTGGTGGATCCGCATGAGATAACTAAGCCTCAATCCACCGAGATCGGCGAGACTCTCCGCTTCGCAGGCCGAGTCGGGGGGCGATTCCCGCTCACCCAGGTGGTGGTGTTGGTCTGGGGACAGGCGCGACGGAAATTCGAGCGGGGCCCTGAGAGACCGGGTTCCTACTGCACCGCTTCGATCGCCTGCTCGATCTGGCCCAGGCTCGGGCCGTCCTGAAGCGTGCGCGTTCCTCGGGGGCCACTCACGATGGCCGCCTGGCGCGTGCGGATGCCGAGCCTCGTGCCCAGTTCCTCCTCGCCTTCCAGTGTCCGCGTGATCGTCCCGTCCGAAGCGCTCTCGCGATCCAGGTAGTCCCGCCATTCGGGAACATCGAGCTCGCTGATAGACCCCGCCAGCGATTCCAGGAACCTGTCGGTCACGCCGAGTCGCTTCGCCTCACCCTGGTTGCGGAAGAAGAGATAGGTGTATTGCCAGCCGTAGCCCTGCTGCGCCGCGGCCTCGGCACCGAAGAAGCCCAGCTCCAACGGGCTCTCGGCCACCGAGTAGTGGCGCATCAGCAGCTTCACGCGACCCGGGCGCACCTGGCCTTCCACCAGGCCCGGGATGGTCCCGAGAAAGTCGGGCCGGCAGGTCGAGCACTGCAGGTCGTTGAAGATCTGGATCGAGATCGGGGCGTCGGCGGAACCGAGCCGCTCGCCCTCCTGCGGCACCCCGCCAAAGACGGACTGCGAGGTTCCGATACCCGAGACGCGAACGGCGTCCGGGCCCGGCTTGCGCGTTGCGATTTCAACCAGGGCGTAACTGAGCACGACCGCCGCCAGGCCAAGGGCAAGGATCACCCAGGCCCGACCCCGGCGGGCAATCGCGGTTGTGGCGACCTCAGACACCAGCGCATTATCGCGGCCGACGTCCGGGCCCGGCTCGCACGGGGCGCGCGGAAGCGAGCCCGCGGGGTCCCGAAATGCCGCAAGATGCGACCGTTTGCTGTTGACACGTCCGCCGTCAGCGGTAAGTATCCAGGTACTCGATTTCAACGACTTGGGAGGTCCCCTGTGGCCAATCACCTCACCCCGTCCGAGCTTGCCGACGAGCTTCATATGAAACGGCAGGAGGTGATCGGCAAGTGCGTGGAGATGGGCGTCCCGATCTTCCACGGTCGCATCGACAAATCTCTGTTCAAGTCGTCTCTACGGCACTCCTCGAACGGGCGGGAAGAGCGAGAGGTTCGCGCCGCATAGCGGCGCCGCACAGCGGTTAACTAGACTCCCCGCGGTGGAGCGGGGAACAAGATCACTCACCCTCGCGGATCTGCTGCCGCGGGCTGCGCAGATCTACGGAGATGCTCCCGCGATCCGTTTCAAGGAGGGCGATGAGTGGCTCTCCCGGAGCTTCGTCGAGGTGGCGGATCTGGTGCGCCCACTGGCACTCGGGTTGGTCGGTCTCGGGGTGGAGAAGGGCGACAAGGTCTCGATCCTCGCAAACACCCGCCCGGAGTGGACCTACTTCGACTTCGCGGCGCTGTCGATCGGGGCGATCGTCGTGCCGATCTACCAGACCAACTCCCCCGAGGAGTGCCAGTACGTGCTGGAGAACTCCGATACCAAGGTGGTCGTGGTCGAGGACGACGAGCAGCTGGAGAAGATCCGCAAGGTTCGCGACCGGCTACCGCTGCTCGAGCACGTCGTGCGGATGACCGGCTCCAGTGAGGACGCGATCTCAGGCGACGAGCTCGCCGGCCGGGGCTCGCAACACGACGCCTCGGAGTGGGAGGAGCGCTGGAGCGCCGTCGCGCCAGCTGACATCTGTACGTTCATCTACACCTCCGGCACCACCGGGCCGCCGAAGGGCTGCATCATCACGCACGGCAACTACCGGGCGATGCTCGACATGGTCAACGAGACCAGCGTCATCGAGGAAGAAGACGTCTCCTACCTCTATCTCCCCCTCGCCCACTCCTTCGCTCTGCTGATCCAGCTCGGCAGCTTCGACCTCGGCGCCACGCTCGCCTACTGGGAGCGCGACCCGCTGAAGATTCTGCCCAACCTCTCAGAGGTGAAGCCCACCTACTTCCCATCTGTGCCGCGCATCTTCGAGAAGATCTACACCGCCGCCACCAGCGGCATGGAAAAAGAGGGCGGCCTGAAAAAGGCGATCTTCGACTGGTCGATACGGGTCGGCAGCAGGATGCGCGAGACCGAACGCGCCGGCCGCAAGCCGGGCTTTCTGCTCCGCAAGCAGTACGCGTTTGCGGACAAGAATGTGCTCTCGAAAATCCGTGGCCTGTTTGGCGGGCGGCTCCGCCTCGCGGTCTCCGGAGCGGCACCGATCAACCCCGACATCCTGCGCTTCTTCGACGCCGCCGGAGTGCTCGTGCTCGAGGGCTGGGGAATGACGGAGACCTCGACCGCGGCGACGATCTCCTCGCCCGAGGAATTCAAGATCGGCACGATCGGCAAGCCGTTCCCGGGCTGCGACGTGAAGATTGCCGACGACGGAGAGATCCTCGTCAAGGGCCCCAATGTCTTCCAGGGCTATTACAAGAACGAGGAGGCCACCCGGGAGACGATCGTCGACGGCTGGCTCCACACCGGCGACATCGGCGAGATCGACTCCGAGGGCTTCATCAAGATCACCGGCCGCAAGAAGGACATCATCATCACCGCGGGTGGCAAGAACATCACCCCGGCCAACCTGGAGAACGAGATCAAGCAGCATCCGCTCGTCTCACAGTGCGTCGTGGTCGGCGACCGCAGGCCCTACCTCGTCGCGCTGGTCACCCTCGACCCCGAAGAGGCCGTCGCCTACGCGAAGGACCATGGACTGCCCGAGGACGTCGAGCAGCTTGCCTCGAACGGAGGCGTCCGCGACGCGATCGAGGAGCACCTTGCACGCGTCAATGAGAAGTTCGCCCGGGTCGAGCAGGTCAAGAAGATCGCAATCCTCCAGCAGGACCTCTCGCAGGAAGGCGGCGAGCTGACCCCGACATTGAAGGTGAAGCGCGCCGTGGTCGCCGCGAAGCACGACGGCGAGATCGAGAAGCTCTACGCGAGCTGAGCGGCGAGGGAGTCGGCTCCCTTATCAGCTGGGCTGCTCGCGGCGTGTGAGTGGGGGCCGGCGTCCCCTACCCGGACACTTCGAAGCTAGAGGCCTCCCCCTGAACGCATCTAGGTGAGATAAAGCGTCCAGTTCTTGACCTACCGTTGGAGGGTTGTCGATCCCGTTCGTGGTGAGGTTGAGTGGGCCGCCGTCCTAGTTCAGATCCGAAGCCGAAGTGCCCGAAACACCCGGACTCTTACGTCGTCTTCGACCGCAAGTACGGGAAGCCTGGGCACAAGCGCCAGCGCTACCGCTGCTGGATCAACGGTAAGACGGGCAAGAACGAGCCCTTCCATCGGTTCGTTGAGCAGCTGCCACGCCAGACGACGATCGGCGGCGTCTGCGTGATGTGCGAGCGAGACCTGCACGAGCACCACGGCCCGTCGGGGCCCCGGAACTACTGCTTCCCGGCTCGCGATGTGGCCCAGGCCCTGATCGATGTCGGCAAGGGCATGACGTATAGCGCGGCCGCCTCCGCCGCTCGCCGGCGGGCGGGCCGGTTTCCCAGCGACGGGAACGGCGGCGACCGCTACACACGGCACGGCCAGCTCGTCGCAGACTGGGTCGAGGTCTTCGCGCCCGTTGTCTTCGAGCCGTTCCGCCGCTGGGACTGGCCGGATGAAGGCACCGTGGTGCTTGATCACCTCGGCTTCAAAGTCCATGCCTGGACGCCGGACGGCCGACCGAAGTCTGGTCCGGTCGGCTTCAACGTCTTCGCAGCGATGGCCTACGACGGTGGGGTCAGCCGGCTCTGGCGCCTGGAGGCCTTCCCGACTGCCTCGACGCCGGAGTGGGAGCGCTTCCTCGGATCAGTCGGCGGTGAGCCCGAGCGAGTCCTCACTGATGGGCACAGCGGGACGATCAACGCCGCCCAGAAGCTTTGGCCGAACGCGATCCACTACCGCTCCGCGTGGCATTTCAGGAAGGCGATCCTCGACTTCCTGACGCCGGCGAAGCTCCACGGCAATACGCGGATCATGCGAGCCGTCGATCGAGCCTTCAAGAACCCGTACTTCTGGGAGCACTTCACAGCCATCGCGTACCGGCACCGCAGGAAGGTGCCGAAGCTCATCGACTGGATCGAGACCTACGGCCCCATGATCGAGCACCAGCTCTGGAACCGGCCGAGGCCAAGCATCCGGAAGGTCAACCCGATCACGACCGGCGGCCTCGAGGTCAAGCTCGATCCGCTCAAGGACTGGCTCACTCCTCGGACTCACGGCTTTCTGAACCGAGAGTGCCTCAACTGCCTTCTGATGCTCATGCAGCTGCAGATCAACGAGCAGGCGGACCTGGACGGCTACATCCGCTCGATCCGCGACTGGCTGATGAGCAGAGACGGCCAGCCCAAGCCACGACGACTTATCGCCGATCCCTACGGCACCAGCTCGCTGCTCTCAGCGAATGCGCAGAAGTTTCGCAAGGTGCCGGGCGCCAGCCCTGGGTAGCGGGTTCACCGTAGCCAAGGGTTTCTACGTCTCGTTCGAAGCGGGTCGGCGGGGCTTGCTCGTCAAGCTCGCTCGCTGACGCTTGCACCGAGAGAGAAAGGTGAGAACGAGACCCGCCGAGGCGGCGAGTACGCCCGCTGCTTGGGCAGCATGGATGCCAACGGCCGGACTGCCACGGGCAACGCTCAGAATGAGCAAGGGATTAGGCCCACTCTGCACAACATCGCGGTTTCCCGTCACCTGGTAGACGGTTGTGCCGAGGATCACGGCGCCCCCTACTAGCACGAGCAAGGCCCACAACGTTGCTCGTCGACCGTCCAAGCGGTGGAGACACGCCCCTCCGAGGATGCCGATCGCGCAGGCCACGATCAGCCAGCCAGTCCCTTTCTGGAGCAGGGTGTTGTTCTCGATTTCGAGGGAGTAGTAGTTCTCGGATCCGGCAAATGCTGCATCGAAAGCGGGCTGAAAGACCGAGAACACGGCCAAGGCCGCTGCGGCAATCGCGATCGCCATGGCGCCGATACTTAGCTTCGCAGTGGTCCTTGAAGCCGCTCGAGCGGGCATGACTCGCCGAGAATACCAGGGCACAAGTCGGGCCCTTCTTATTTTGCCCCGCTTTATCTCACCCAGATGCGTTCAGAGGAGGCCTCTAGGAGGCCTCGCCGGACTGGCGCAGGAGTGCCGCTGTGGTCTGCCCCAGCACGCGACGCCAGGCGGAGGCCTGCTCTGGCTCCTCTTCCGCCGCGCGCTCGACGACGTGACGAACACGGCGCTCGGAGATCTCAAGGCCGTGGCGCTCGGCGATCGACCTGTAGCGATCGTAGTCCTCGGCGAGGGTGGCGGTCACCGACTCGAAGCCGTGGCGGGCAATCTGCAGGCGCCGCGAATAGTCCATGATCGGCGTCCCGAACATCAGCTCGTCGTTGGGCTCAGGCTCGATCAGGACGATGTCGACGCCCGGGTACGTCTCCTGCCACATCTCCACCGACTGGTGCAGCCGGGCGTGGGCAATAAGCCGGAATGCCTGGTTGGCGATCGCAGGTAGGCCCATGTCGGAGACCCGCCGCACCCGCGTTCCGAAGACAGTCGGAATCGTCTTCTCGAAATCGTTTACGTAGGGGACGATGGGGTTGACGACGAGGATGAACTTCGCCCCCTTTTCCACCGCGATGTCGACGTTGGTGGTGGAGCGGATGCCGCCATCGACCAGCTGACGCCCCTTCAGGTCAACCGGCTTGTAGACGATTGGCAGCGCGGTCGAACACTGGATTGCCTTGGAGATGGGTACGTCGTCCCATCCATCTTCGCCGAAGACGAGCCGCTCGCAGGTATCCAGATCCGTGGCGGTGAGGTAGAGCTCCCGGTCGAGCAGGCGGAAGTCGTTGACGCGGTCGGCGTCGGCGAGCACCGCCTCGACGTAGTCGGCGATCCCGTCGCCGGAGTAGAGACCGGTCGGCAGCGCCTCGGCGAGGCCCACGACGATGTCGATTGCCGAGAACTCGCCCATCTGCACCAGCCTGCGCACCAGCTCCACGGTCCGCAGCGGCAGCATCGCGGCTTTCTGCAGAAACCCGAGGTAGTTGGGCCTCAGCACCCGGTCGAGGTCGAGGTCCTTCAACTCCGAGGGAACCTCCTTGTTGATGACCTGCATCATTTCGTCGGGGGTGACGCCGTTGGCCAGCATCGTGGCCACGAAGGAACCCGCGCTCGTGCCGACGTAGACGTCGAAGTTGTTGACGGTGCTGTTGACCGCGAGCAGGTCGAGGGCGCGCAGGGCGCCGATCTCGTACACGCCGCCCGTGAAGCCGCCGCCACCAAGCACAAGGGCTGTCTTGGACGGACGTTTCCGACCTTTTCCCCGTTTGCGACGGGGGGTGGAATCGATCTCCACTACCTTGCCCATAAACATGGATTATCCCAGGATGGTCGGTCGGGGCGTCGGCGTTGGGCATCTCCGGCCCGGACAGGTTGCCGCGGATGACGCGGCAACCCCGAGCATCCGCCCGCTCGGATGCTGCCCTGCGCTCCTTGCCGCCGCCGCTACCCTGAGGGATTCCCGTGTTGCAAGGTCAGATGAGACGGGGTGCAATCGTCGCCGCAGCCGCCTTCGCGCTGGGCCTGGCGCCGGCGGCGCGGGCCACCGCTGCCAGCGAAGCGTGCCAGGAGATGCGCCAGCAGCTGATACGTGGCGGCGGGCATGCGAGCGGCCTGTTCGTGGTTGACGGCGACACCGGGCAGGCGGTCTGCAGCCGGGCCGCCCGCCGGCAGCGGCCGCTCGCCTCGAACATGAAGCTGTTCACGACCGCGACCGCCCTCGCCCGCTTCGGCCCGCGGTTCCGCATCGCCACCAGGGTGCTCGCCGACGGCGAGCTCGACGGCGACGGGGTCCTCCACGGCAACCTCTACCTGCGGGGCGCCGGTGACCCGGCGCTCGGCGCCCCCGCCTTCTACGAGCGCTTTCTCGGCGGCCTTGGCACCAACCTCTTCGCGCTGAAGGGCCAGATCCGAGCCGCCGGAGTCAGTGCCGTCAGGGGACGGCTGTACGCCGACGACACGATCTTCGACCGCCTCCGGGGCGTGGCCGACTCCGGCTACGCAACCAGCTCCTACATCGGCCCGCTCTCGGGCCTTTCCTTCAACTCCGGCTACCTCAACTCGAGCGCCAGCGGTTTCGCCTCGGACCCGGCGCGGCTTGCAGCCGCAAAGCTTGCCCGCTCGCTGCGCGGGGCCGGAGTCGCGATGCGGCCCAGGGTCGCGCTGGGCTCCACCCCCGCGACCGCCGAGCCGCTCGCCACCGTCCGCTCGCCGACCATGTCGCAGCTGGTCGAGACCACCGACGTCTACTCCGACAACTTCTTTGCCGAGATGCTGATCAAGCTGATCGGAGCACACTACGGCGGTGAGGGCAGCACCAGTGCCGGCGCCGGGGTGGTGGAACGATTCGCGCGCGGCCACGGCTCCGCGGTGCGTGCCGTGGACGGCTCCGGCCTGACGCGAACCAACCGCGCCTCGCCGCTCCAGGTCGTGCGGCTGCTGGAGGCGATGCGGGCGACGCCGGTCGGCGACCGCTTCATCCAGGACCTGGCGCTGACCGGCCGCGAGGGAACGGTCGCCGACCGCATGGATGGCACCGCGGCGGCGGGTCGCTGCCGCGCAAAGACCGGCACCCTGACAGGCGTCAGCGCGCTCTCCGGCTACTGCTTCAACCACAGCGGCAGGGTGATGATCTTCTCGATCCTGATGGGCAACGTCCGCGACCTCTCCCTGGCTCACTACGAGCAGGACAGGATCGCCGCCGCCATCGCCTCCTACTGAGAGCCCGGAGCGGATCGGCGGCGACCGTGTGGGGCGCTATTCGAGCAGCGCGCGCAGCCCTGCCTCGTCGAGGATCTCGGTGCCGAGCTCCTCGGCCTTCGCCAGCTTCGAGCCGGGGCTCTCGCCGGCGACGACGTAGTCGGTCTTCTTGGACACCGAGTTGACAACCTTGCCGCCAGCGGCCGCAATCAGCGCTGCAGCGTCCTCGCGGGTCAGATCGGGGAGGATGCCTGTGAGGACCAGCCTCTTGCCCTCCAGCGGGCCGGCGACGGAGCGGCGTTCGGACGGGCCCTGCTCCAGCCGCAGCCCCTCGTCGCGCAGCTTCTCGATCAGCTCCCAGGTGCGCTCATCGGCGAGCGACTCGGCTATCTGCACGGCCATGATCGGGCCGACCCCCTCCACCTCCTCGATCCGCTCGGGGTCCGCGGCACGCAGCGCGTCAATCGAGCCGAAGTGGTCGGCCAGTGCCCCCGCCGTGACGACGCCGACCCCGGGCAGGCCGAGCGCGTAGAGAACTCTCTTGAAGGGACACCCGCGGGATGCGTCGATCGCCGCCAGCAGGTTGCGAGCCGAGGTCTCGCCGAAACGGTCGAGCTGCACCAGGCGCTCGGCATCCAGCCGGTAGATGTCGGCCACGTCTTCGATCAGGCCCTCATCGAGAAAGCGCAGCGCCTGCTTCTCGCCGAGTCCCTCGATGTCCATCGCCCCCTTGCTGACGAAGTGCTTGACGTGCTGGAAGGACTGCCCAGGGCACCCGGCCCTGTTGGGACAGATGGTGAAGACCGCATCGTCCGGCTTGACCGTCGGCGTGCCGCAGGCCGGGCATTTCTTCGGCGGTCCCGGCCGCCGCGTCCCCTTGGGGCGCCGCTGGAGGAGGGGCGCCACCACCTGGGGGATCACGTCCCCGGCCCTCATCACCACGACCTCGTCGCCCACGCGGACGTCCTTACGGGCCAGGTCCTCCTCGTTGTGGAGGGTCGCGGTGGACACCGTGACGCCGCCCACATGCACCGGCTCCAACATCGCAAACGGCACCAGATGACCGGTGCGCCCCACGTTCCACACCACGTCGCGCAGCCTCGTTGTCGCCGTCGTCGGCGCGAACTTCCAGGCGATCGCCCAGCGGGGCTCGCGGCCCACGACGCCCAGCTGCGGCCACAGGGCCCGCTCGTCCACCTTGACCACGACCCCGTCTATCTCGTAGCCGAGCTCCTCGCGCCGATCCTCCCACCAACGGCAGCGATCGACCACCGACTCGATGCCCTCATGGCGCCTGGCGTCGGGGTTGACCTTGAAGCCGCGATCGGCCAGCCACTCGACCTCCTCGGTATGGGTCTCGAGCTCCAGCCCCCGAACGGCGCCGAGGCCGTAGCACCAGATTGAGAGCGGACGCTCGGCGGCGACGGCCGGGTCGAGTTGGCGGATCGAGCCGGCCGCCGCGTTGCGCGGGTTGGCAAACGCATGCTCGCCGGCCTCGGCACGGCGCTCGTTCAGGCCTCTGAAGTCGGCAATCGGCAGGTAGACCTCGCCGCGCACCTCGACCAGCGGCGGCGCGCCGGAGATCCGCAGCGGGATCGCCCCGATCGTGCGCAGGTTCTGGGTGACGTCCTCGCCGACCCGGCCGTCGCCGCGCGTCGCGCCCCGGGCCAGAACCCCGTCCTCGTAGGTGAGGGAGATCGCCAGGCCGTCGATCTTGGGCTCGGTCGTGTACCTGAACGCCGACGCGGCGATGTCGAGGCGACGCAGGTGGTTGCGGATGCGGGTCTCCCAGGCACGCAGCTCCTCCTCGTTCCGCGCATTGGCGAGGGACAGCATCGGCTCCGCGTGCTCGACCTGCTCGAAGCGGTGAAGGGGCGGGGCGCCGACCCGCTGGGTGGGGGAGTCAGCGGTCCGCAGCCCCGGGTGCTCGGCCTCGATCGCCCGCAGCTCGTCGAGGAGCGCATCGTAGGCGTCGTCATCGATGACAGGATCGTCGAGCACGTAGTAACGGCGGTTGTGGTGCTCGATCTCGCGCCGCAGCTCTGCCGCGCGGCGCTCCTTGGGGCCTGCGGCGCTCACACCGAGGAAGGGGCGCTGTCCGCGAGCATCTCCTCGAACCCCCACTCGCGCAGCCGCGCCAGCCCCCCGTGGTCGGTGAGGTCGAAGTGGATCGGCGTCACCGACACCCGGCTCCGCGCCACCGCCGAGAGGTCGGTGCCCGCCTCGTCCTCGAAGGAGGGCTCGAAGCCATAGATCTCGTAGCGCCTCTTGCCGCTCTTGCTGTCCTCCCCAATCAGGTTCAGCTCGTCGTTGTAGAGACGCTTCCCGAGCCTTGTGACCTCGATTCCGGCCGGCTCGCCGGCGGGGAAGTTCACGTTGATGAGCGTCTCCGGGGGCATCGGACCGTCCACCAGGTGTCCAACCAGCTGGGCGGTGAAGGGAGCGGCGGCCCCGAAGTCGAAGCGGCCGCTTACGTACCCCATGCCGCCAGACGAGGACTGCTGTGAGACGGCAACCGCCGGGATGCCCAGGACGATGCCCTCGAACGCCGCCGCCACCGTCCCCGAGTAGGTGATGTCGTCGCCGAGGTTGGAGCCGTGGTTGATGCCGGAGACGATCAGGTCGGGCCGCCCGCCCAGCAGGCCGAGGTCGGCGAAGCGCACGCAGTCGACCGGCGTGCCGTCGGTGGCGAAGCCGCTGTCCCCGTCGCCGAACTCGACCTCCTCGACGGTCAGCGGAGAGCGGGTCGTGATGCTGCGCGCCGTGGCGCTGCGGTTGGAGTCCGGTGCGATCACGTCGACCTCGACACCGTCCAGCGAGCGCAGGGCCCGTCGCGCCGCCTGCAGACCGGGGGCGGAGATACCGTCGTCATTTGTCAGCAGCACACGCACAGACCAATTCTAGGTCGGGCACCGGGCACCCTGCCCAAACATGACGTGGCGCGACGGGGTCGGCGACACCCCCTCCCTCGCCCTCAACGGGTGCATACTGCGCGCGTGACGACGGTGCGGCTGGACATCGAATATGACGGGACGGGGTTCCGAGGGTGGGCTGCGCAACCCGGTCTGCGCACTGTGCAGGGGGAGTTGGAGGCGGCGCTGGCCACGGTGTTGCGCGAGCCCGTGCAGCTCACGGTGGCCGGCAGGACCGACACCGGGGTGCATGCGCTGGGGCAGGTGGCCAGCTTCGTCACCGAGGCGGAGGCGCCGGAGGACCTTGCGCGTCGCCTCAACGGCGTCGGACCCGCTGACATCGCCGTCACCCGCGTGGTTGCCGCTGAGGACGGATTCGACGCACGCCACAGCGCCAGGTCGCGCAGCTATCGCTACCGCGTTCTTGCCCGCCCGGCCCCGAGCCCCTTCGAGCAGGGCCGCGCCCTCTGGTGGCCGCACCGCTTCGACCTCGAAGCGCTGAAGGCATGCGCGTCCGCACTCCCGGGAACGCACGACTTCACGGCCTTCACCCCCACCCAGACCGACCACGTCCGCTTCGACCGCGACATCCACCACGCCAGCTGGGAGCAGGAGGGCGACATCCTCAGCTTCCGGATAACCGCCGACGCCTTCATGCGCAACATGGTCCGCGTCCTGGTCGGCACGATGCTCGAGGTCGGCTCCGGCCGCCGAAGCCAAGGCAGTTTCACAAAGCTTCTCGCAGGCGCTCCCCGTCCAGCGGCGGGCGACACGGCCCCTCCCCACGGCCTCTACCTGGAGACGGTGTCCTACGACTGAGCCTCCATGCTCTCAAGGCGGAGTTGGAGTCGCCGCTGGTCCGTGCTTCGAATCTGTTTCTACGCCTATCCCGCGGGAGGCGTCGGGGTGGGATTCGCCGGCGGCAGGCTCGCTGGGGGACCGGCAGGGGGCGGAACGTCTTGTACTTTTTCGCCCTGACCACTCGGCGAGAGAGTGAGTCTTCCCGGCGAAAAAGTTAAGTGAAGCCCCCTGCCGGTCCCCCTTGGCGAAAGGGGTGCGGTAGAGGGCGCTATCGGTTAGACGAGCTCCAGGTAGACCATCTCGGTCGAATCCGACTGCCGCGGCCCCAGCTTGACGATCCGCGTGTAGCCACCGGGGCGCTCGTCGTAGCGCGGCGCCAGCTCCTCGAACAGCTTGTGCACGACGAACTTGTCGTTGTGCAACGCCGCAAGGGCCCGGCGGCGAGCGTGCAGGTCGCCACGCTTGGCGAGAGTGATCAGCTGCTCGACCTCGGGCTTGACGGCCTTCGCCTTCGCCTGGCTGGTCTTGATCCGCTCATGCTCGATCAGCTGCTTGGAGAGGTTCGAGAGCAGCGATTTCCGATGCGCCGCGTCGCGACTCAGCTTGTTGCGCTTCTTGCGGTGCCGCATGGTCCCCTCCGCTCCCCTCGCGAACGCGTCCTCAGTCCTGCTGCAGGTCGAGGCCGCGTGAGTGCAGGGTCTCGATCACTTCCTCGATCGACTTCTGCCCGAAATTGGGAATCGCGTTCAGCTCCGAACGCGTCTTGCGGACCAGGTCGCCGACCGTCTGCACACCCGCCCGCTTCAGGCAGTTGTAGGAACGCACCCCCAGCTCGAGCTCCTCGATCAGGATCTCATCGAGGCCGTCGTTGCCGCCGGCGCCGTCTCCTCCGGACCCCGCCAGCGCCTCGGCCGGCAGCACCGCGGCCTGCTCGCGGGCGGTGAGCTCCTCGACCCGCTCGGCGTCGGTGAAGATCGCCAGGGTCTTGATCAGGATCTCTGACGCCTCTCGGAGCGCCGCCGCGGGCTCGATCGAGCCGTCGGTCTCCAGCTGAAGGGTCAGCTTGTCGAAGTCGGTTCGCTGACCGACACGGGCAGTTGCCACCAAGTAGGAGGCGCGGCGGATCGGCGAGAAGATCGAGTCGATCGGAATCACCCCGATCGGCTGGTCGTCCGACTTGTTCTCTTCAGCCGGCGAGTAGCCACGGCCGCGGCCGATGGTCAGGTAGACCTCGAGTTTGGTTTTCTTCTCGAGGGTTGCGATCGGCGCATCCGGATTGAGGATCTCCACCCCGGAGGGCAGGTCGATGTCCCTGGCCTTGACCTCACCGGGGCCGGTGGCCACGAGCGGTGCCTCGACCTCGTCGGCGTCCGTGTGCATGCGGACGACGAGGTCCTTCAGGTTGAGAATGATGTCGGTGACGTCCTCCTGGACGCCGGGCACGCTCGAGAACTCGTGGGCGACGCCCTCGATGCGGACGCTCGTCACGGCGGCGCCGCCGAGCGAGGAGAGCAGGACGCGGCGGAGACTGTTGCCGAACGTGTAACCGAAGCCCTTGTCGAGGGGCTCGATGGTGAACGTGCCGCTGCGGTCGTCCGCCTTCTCCGAGGTGATGCGAGGGACCTGAAAGTCAGTGGTCATGAGTTCCTTGCGTATGCGTGTTCAGAAACGGGGTCCGGGCTACTTCGAGTACAGCTCGACGATCAGCTGCTCCTGTACCGGTGCCGAGATCTCTGCGCGCTCCGGATAGCGCAGGACCTTGGCGGTAAGCGAGTCATGGTCGGCCTGCAGCCAGGCCGGTACGGTCGAAATCAGCTCGGTCGCCTTCCGGATCGTGTCGGTGGCGGCCGAGTCGGACTTGATCGAGATCACGTCCTCGGGCCGAACCTGGAAGGAGGGAACGTCGACGCGACGCCCGTTCACCATCCAGTGCCTGTGACGGATCAGCTGGCGCGCCTGGCGCCGCGAGGCAGCGAACCCAAGGCGCACCAGAACGTTGTCGAAGCGCGACTCCAGGAGGCGAAGGAGGTTCTCGCCGGTCACCCCCTCCTGCCGGGAGGCCTTCTCGTAGTAGGCGCGGAACTGCTTCTCGAGGACCTGGTAGTAGCGGCGCGTCTTCTGCTTCTCGCGCAGCTGCACGCGGTACTCGGACTGCCGCATCCGGCCGCGACCGTGCTCCCCGGGCGGGTAGGAGCGCCGCTCGACGCCGCACTTGTCCGTGAAGCAGCGCTCGCCCTTGAGGAAGAGCTTCTGCCCCTCGCGGCGGCACTGCTTGCACTGGGGAGAGGTGTCGCGAGCCATCTAGACGCGTCTCCGCTTCTTCGGGCGGCAGCCGTTGTGGGCCTGAGGCGAGACGTCCTTGACCGTGGTGACGTCGAGCCCCGCAGCCTGCAGGGACCGGATCGCCGTCTCCCGGCCGGAGCCGGCGCCCTTGGCGAACACCTCGACCTTTTCGAGGCCGTGTTCCATGCCCTTCTTGGCCGCCGCGTCGGCGGTCACCTGAGCCGCGAACGGCGTCGACTTCCGCGAGCCCTTGAAGCCCGCCGAGCCGGCGGACTCCCAGGCGATCACGTTCCCCTGGATGTCGGTCAGCGTGACGATCGTGTTGTTGAAGGAGGTCTTGATATGCGCCTGCCCGTACGCGATGTTCTTCTTGACACGGCGCCGGGCGCGCCCCTTGGCGGGTTTCTTGGCTGCGGCCACTGGGTCTCTCCTACTTAGGCGTTGGAGCCTTGCGCTTGCCGGCCACGCTCATCCGGCGCGGGCCCTTGCGGCCGCGCGCGTTGGTCTTGGTGCGCTGACCCCTCACCGGCAGGCCGCGGCGATGCCGCAGGCCCCGGTAGGAGCCGATCTCCATCAGGCGTTTGACGTTCTGAGAGCGGTCGCGCCGCAGGTCGCCCTCGACCTCGTGCCCCTCGACGGCCTCGCGCAGGCGCACGACCTCGTCCTCGGTCAGGTCCTTGACGTGCGTGTTTGGGTCGACCTTGGTTGCCGCCAGGAGGTCCTGCGCGGTCGAGCGTCCGATCCCGAAGATGTAGGTGAGGCCGATTTCGACCCGCTTGTTGACTGGGATGTTGACCCCTGCGATGCGTGCCATCAGATAACTGCTACCCCTGCCGCTGCTTGTGGCGCGGGTTCTGACAGATCACGAGCACCGCGCCGTTGCGGCGGATGACCTTGCACTTTTCGCACATCGGCTTTACGGAAGCTCGAACCTTCATCGCTCCGGTCTCGTTCGGAATCAGGGATCCCACACGCCCCAGGAGTTGGGCAGCAGGCACAAACGACCCATCGGGCCGAACGGAAAAGATAGCAGGGGAGCCCTCAATCCTCGTCGTGCCATGGAGTCAGGATTCGCGGGCCGTCCTCCGTCACAGCCACGGTGAACTCGAAGTGGGCCGCCAACGACCCGTCCTGGGAGTAGACGGCCCAGCCGTCGTCGCCCGTCCGGACCAGCGAACCGCCGGCATTGACCATCGGCTCGATTGCCAGCACGGTGCCCTCCTCCAGCAGCGGCCCCTTGCCGGACTCGCCGAAGTTCGGGACCTGCGGGTCCTCATGCATCTCACGTCCGATCCCGTGCCCGACGAGTGTCCGAATGATGGAGAGGCCCTCGATCTCCACCGCTCGCTGGATCGCAGCGGAGACGTCTCCGAGGTGGTTCCCGGGCTGCATCTGCTCGACACCGGCGAAGAGCGCCGCCCTCGTCACCTCGAGAAGCCTGCGCGCCTCAGGACCCACCTCGCCGATCGGAATCGTGATCGCCGCATCCGCGACCCAGCCGTCCTTCACCACGCCGACGTCGATCGAGACGATGTCGCCGCGCTTCAGGGCGTATGGACCGGGAATTCCGTGGACAACCATGGAATTGGGCGAGGCGCAGATGGAGCCCGGAAATCCCCGATAGCCCTTGAAGGCGGGCTCCGCGCCCTGGGAGCGGATGAACTTCTCCGCTGCGCTGTCGAGCTCGCCCGTGGTCACACCAGGGCGTGCCTTGGCGGCAACGACCCGCAGGCAGCGGGTCAGGATCCGCCCGGCGGCCGCCATCTTCTCGACCTCCTCCGGGCTCTTTCTGATGATCATCCGATACACGCTAGCCGCCGCCCGCGAGGGGCTCAGATTGCCTCGTCCGCTTCCAGCTTCAGAGTCGCGAGCACGCGCCGGATCTCGGCAGCCACCTCTTCCGGCGCGGCCGTGCCGTCGACCCGCCGCAGCAGGCTCTGACGGTCGTAGAAGTCGATCAGCGGCTCCGTCTTCTCGTGGTACTGGTCGAGCCGGTGACGGATCACCTCGGGCTTGTCGTCGTCGCGGACGACCAGCGCGCTGCCATCGACATCGCAGACGCCGTCGTGCTCGGGCGGGTTGAAGTCGACGTGGAAGACGTGGCCGTTCGTCTCGCAGGTGCGCCGGCCGCCGAGCCTCCGCACCACCTCGTCGTCGTCGGCCCCGATCAGCAGCACGGCGGTCATCTCCCTGCTCAGCTCGGACAGCTTGGCCGCCAGCGCTTCCGCCTGCGGCACTGTGCGGGGAAACCCGTCGAGGATGAACCCGTCAGCCGCCTCGGAGGAGTCGATCCGCTCGCCGATCGCCCCCACGATCACATCGTCGGGAACGAGGTCGCCGCGGTCCATGTACTCCTTCGCGGTGCGGCCCAGCTCCGTTTCGTCGCGCACCGCCGCCCGCAGGATGTCGCCGGTCGCGTAGTACGGAAGCTGCAGGTCTTCCTGCAGCCGCTCGCCCTGCGTGCCCTTGCCGGAGCCGGGCGGGCCGAGCAGCACTAGATTCAGCTCTGGCATCCGCCGGCGCCTATTTGAGGAAGCCCTCGTAGTTGCGCATCATCAGCTGCGCCTCGAGCTGCTTGACCGTGTCCAGGGCGACGCCGATCACGATCAGGATCGATGTGCCGCCAAAGAAGAAGTTCGCCGACGTCTGGCTGATCAGAATCGTCGGCAGCGCCGCGACCGCGCCCAGGTAGAGGGCGCCCGGGAAGGTCAGGCGCGAGAGGATCCGGTCGAGGTACTCGGCGGTCGGCCGCCCCGGCCGCACGCCGGGGATGAAGCCGCCGTATTTCTTCAGATTGTCGGCCTGGTCGACCGGGTTGAAGGTGACCGCCGTGTAGAAGTAGGTGAAGATGATGATGAAGAAGACCTCGCCCACCACGTAGGCCCACCCGTTGGGGCTGAAGAACGCGGCGAAGTCGAGGGCGGCGGGAGTGTTGAGCAGCTGCCCGATCGTCGGCGGGAAGGCCATGATCGAGGCGGCGAAGATGACCGGGATGACGCCGGCCATGTTGACCCGCAGCGGCAGGTAGGTCGAACCGCCCGAGGTCATTTTGCGCCCCACCACACGTTTCGCGTACTGGACCGGGATGCGGCGCTGCCCCTCCTGGACGAAGACGATCGCGACGATCACCGCGAGCGCCACGAACGGCATCATCACGACGAAGACCTGGTCGGGATTGGTCCACCAAGCCTGGATCCCGCCGGGCAGGCCGGAGACGATCGAGGCGAAGATCATCAGCGAGATGCCGTTGCCTATTCCCCGCTGGGTGATCAGCTCGCCCAACCACATCAGCAGGGTGGTGCCCGCCGTGAGGCAGATCACGATCAGCAGGATCTTGGACCCGGTCAACGTGCCGATCACGTTGCCTCCCGCTTTGCTGCCAAAGGAGCGGAAGAGGAAGACAAAGCCGAATGACTGGGCGAAGGCAAGCCCAACGGTGAGATACCGCGTGTACTGGGTGATCTTCTGCTGCCCGACTTCGCCCTCCTTCTGCAGCTTCTCCAGCGAGGGCACCACCACAGTGAGAAGCTGCAGGATGATCGAGGCCGTGATGTAGGGCATGATCCCCAGCGCGAACAGCGAGAGCCGTTCCAGCGCACCGCCGGAGAAGAGGCTGAGGAAGCCGAGCACGTTGCCGCCGGAGAAGTTGGAGGAGAGTTCCTTGACGGCGTCGGCGTCGACGCCGGGTGCGGGGATGTAGGCGCCGAGCCGGTAGAGCAACAGCATCGCCGCGGTGAACGCGAGCTTCTTGCGGATATCCGCAACGCTGAAAGCGTGCGCAATCGTCCTGAGCACTTAGGACTCCAGAGTGCTGCAGGACCCGCCGGCCGCCTCGATCTTCTCCCTGGCGGCGGCGCTGAACGCGTGCGCGCTGACGGTGAGCTTCTTTGAGATGTCGCCGCGGGCGAGGATCTTCACCGGGTCGGAGCCCTTCGCGAGGCCCTTCTCCTTGAGAGCCGCGGGCGTCACCTCCGCGCCGGCATCGAAGCGCTCCTCGAGGTCCCCGACGTTGACCGGCTGCGTCTTGGTCCGGAATTTCTCGAACGGCATCGACTTCTTCATATGCGGGCCGCGCAGCTTTCGCATCCGCATGTGAATCGGGTTCTGGCCACCCTCGTATCCGGCCTTCTTCTTTGCGCCCGACCGGGAGCCATAGCCCTTATGCCCGCGGCCGGATGTCTTGCCCAGGCCGCTGCCCTCGCCGCGTCCCAGCCGCTTGCGGGGCCGTCGCGAACCGGGCTTCGGCTTCAGGTTGTGCAGCCCGATCTCACCGGCCCGCCCGGCTGGCTCCACGCCCTTCGCCTTCGCTCCCTTGGCCTTTGCGCTTCTCTCAGCCACCAGCAACCTCGACCAGATGGGAGACAACTCGGATCTGTCCCTGCAGCTGCGGGCTGTCCTTCCGCTCCACGGCCTTACCGATCCTCCCCAGCCCAAGCGCCGAAAGGGTGGCTTTCTGGTTGGGACTGGCCCCGTTGGCAGATCTCACCTGCCTGATCTTCACCCCGCTCACGATCCCTCACCCTCGCTCGGAGACTCCCCGGCCGCCTTGGCCTCCTCACCGGACACGACGTCCTCCGGCTGTGCCTCGGGCTCCACCTGCCCGGCGTTGGGGCTCTCGGCAGCCGTCCCATCTGCGGGCGGCGCCGGCGTGGCTTCCGCGTCTGTGGCCTGGGATGGGGAGGTCCCCTCCTCCGCGACAGAGCCCGCCTGCGGAGTGCCCACTGGGGCGCCCTCCGCGGCAGGGCCCGCAGACGCCTCGCCCGATCCCGCGCCGGGTAGGTGCTCCGCATCCTGGACGGCACCGCCACTCGGCTTCTGAACCCCCAGCACCTCAGCCACGCTCAGGCCCCGCAGCTCGGCCACCTCCTCGGGCCGCCGCAGCCGCGTCAGACCGTCCATCGTCGCCTTCACGAGGTTGATCGGGTTCTGAGTGCCGATGCTCTTGGTCAGCACGTCGCGGACACCCCCGAGCTCGAGAACGGCCCGGACGCCACCACCGGCGATCACGCCGGTGCCGGGGCTGGCGGGACGCAGAACGACATGCCCGGCGCCGAAGCGCCCGATGATCTTGTGAGTCAGCGTCTGCCCGTATTTGGGGACGCGGATCAGGTCCTTGCGCGCATTCTCAACGGCCTTCTGGATCGCCAGCGGCACCTCGCGCGCCTTGCCGTAGCCGATCCCGACCACGCCCTCTTCGTCGCCGACGGCAACGAGTGCCGTGAACGAGAACCGGCGCCCGCCCTTGACCACCTTGGCAACGCGGTTGATTTCGATCACCCGCTCCTGCAGGTCGAGCCCGCGCGGGCTCACCGTCTCGACGTTTGCTGTGTTCATTCCCTTCATCTCTGCACCGGCGTCATAGCCACTAGAAAACCAAACCCTTCTCTCTTGCGCCTTCCGCCAGGGCCTTCACCCGGCCGTGGTACTTGTAGCCGCCGCGGTCGAAGACGCAGGTCTCGATGGCAGCGGACTTTGCCCGCTCGGCCAGCAATTCGCCAGCGCGCTTCGCCTGCTCGCTCGCCGTCAGCTTACGCAGCTCCGACTCGGTCCAGTTCACGGCAGCCAGGGTCTTGCCCGTGCCGTCGTCGACGAGCTGTGCGAAGACGCCCCGGTTCGAGCGGTAGACGGACAGCCTCGGCCTCTCCGCCGTGCCGACGATCCGGGCGCGAACTCGGCGCCGGCGCCGCAGGCGCCGCTCTCTCTTCGTGAGGACGGTCATGTCACGCTCTCTTTCCGACCTTTCGGGCGACGTGCTCGTTGCGGTAGCGGATGCCCTTGCCCTTGTAGGGCTCCGGCGGGCGCCGCTTGCGAATGTCCGCCGCCACCTGACCGACGAGCTGCTTGTCTATCCCGCGCACGATGATCGCGGTCGGCTGCGGAACCTCGAACTCGATCCCCTCCGGTGGCTCGATCGCAACGGGGTGTGAGTAGCCCAGAGCCATCTCCAGCTTTCCGCCCTTCAGCTGTGCGCGATAGCCGACCCCCTGGATCTCCAGCCGCTTCTCGAAACCCTCGGTGACTCCCTCGATCATGTTTGCAATCAGGCTGCGGGTCAGGCCGTGCAGGGCGCGGTGCTCGGCACGGTCGGTCGGGCGCTGCACGGTGACGGCGCCATCGCCCTGCTCGACGGTCATCTCGGGGGAGAGCCGCTGCGTCAGCTCGCCCCGGGGGCCCTTGACGGCAACGCGGCCGGTCCCCAGCTCGACCGTGACGGCCTCGGGGACGGGGACGGGTTTTCTTCCGATCCTGCTCATCAGATCAACTCACCAGACGTAGGCGACTACCTCGCCCCCGACTCCTTTCGCCTTCGCCTCATGCCCGGTCATCACCCCGACCGAGGTGCTGATGATCGCCGTGCCCGTGCCACCATCGACGCGCGGCACCTGCTTGCGGTCGACGTAGCGGCGGCGCCCCGGGCGGGAGATCCGCTCCAGCCCGATGATCGCCGGGCGGCGGTCCTCGGTGTACTTGAGTCGGATCTTGATCGCCTCGCCAACCCGGGCGGGCTCGCGCCTGAAGTCACGGATGTACCCCTGCTCCTTGAGGATCCGCGACATCTCCAGCCTCAGCCGGGAGGCGGGGATCTCCACCTCGTCGTGGCCGGAGCGCAGCGCATTGCGGATCCGGGTCAGGTAGTCGGCGATCGGGTCAGTAAGCATCTCGTCTACCTACCAGCTCGACTTCGTCATGCCCGGGACATAGCCCTCGTGAGCAGCCTCGCGGAGGCAGATCCGGCAGAGGCCGAATTTGCGATAGTAGCCGCGTGGCCTGCCGCAGCGGCGGCAGCGGTTGTACGCGCGAGTCTTGAACTTGGCCTTTCGGCCCTGTCGAACCTTCTGTGAAGTCTTAGCCATCCTCTGAAGTCTCCTCGCCGGCCGAGCTATCGGCCTCGTCCTTTTCGCTCTCCTCGGCGCCCTCGCCCTCGCCCTCCTCGCCGTGCTCCGGCTCGGGCTTCGCGTATGCGTCGGGGTTCTCTTCCTTCAGCTGCTCGAGCGCGGCCCGCTCGGCCTCGGCCCGCTGACGGGCCTCCTCCTTGCGGCGCTCCTCCTCGGCCTCCGCCTC
The DNA here is from genome assembly GCA_963707965.1 of uncultured Solirubrobacterales bacterium. Lineage (GTDB taxonomy): Bacteria > Actinomycetota > Thermoleophilia > Solirubrobacterales > 70-9 > VRUE01. The sequence continues at coordinate 79,509 of CAVPRR010000004.1, read as the reverse complement.
GGCCTCGGCCTCGCCGGGGCGTCCGTCTTTGGCAAAGGGCAGGCCCAGCCGCAGCAGCAGCTCGAAGGCCTCAACATCGGACCCCGCGGTCGTGGTAATAGTCACGTCGAGGCCCCGCACCTGATCGATCGAGTCGTAATCGATTTCCGGGAAGATCAGTTGCTCGCGGACACCCATCGAGTAGTTGCCGCGGCCGTCGAAGGAACGTGGATTGAGGCCCCGGAAGTCGCGAATCCGCGGCACCGCGATCGAGCAGAGGCGGTCGAGGAACTCCCACATGCGCGCCCGCCGAAGGGTCACCGAGAGACCGACCGGCATTCCCTCGCGGACCTTGAAGGACGCGATCGATTTGCGGGCGCGCCGTACGCTCGGTTGCTGGCCGGCGATCGTCGCCAGCTGCTTCTGCGCAGCCTCCAGCATCTTGGCGTCCTGTTTGGCCTCGCCGATCCCCATGTTGAGCGTGATCTTGGTCAGGCGCGGTGCCTGCATCACGGACGAGTAGCCGAACTTCGTCATCAGCGCCGGCAGCACATCCTGCTCGTAGCGCTCGCGCAGGCGCGGCGGTGGGGCGGCCTGCGACTGGACCGTTGCCGTGGCCTCCATCAGATGGACGCTCCGCTTCGTTTCGCGTATCGCTCGCGCTTGCCGCCCTTGTCGCGGCGCACGCCCACGCGGGTCGGCTTGTTGTCTTTGGGGTCGAGCACCATCACGTTGGAGACGTGAATGGGCCCCTCCTTCTCGATGATGCCGCCCAGTTGCTGGCCGGCTTTCCGCACGTCCTGGGTGGGGCGCGGTTTTTCGTGCCGCTTGACCAGGTTCAGGCCCTCGACGTAGACCCGGCCCTTCTTCGGATCGGTTCTGAGCACTCGCCCCCTCTTGCCGGCGTCCTTGCCGCCAATCACGACCACCTGGTCGTCGGTCCTGATGCGCATTGCCTTTGCCATCAGAGCACCTCGGGCGCCAGGGAGACGATTTTCATGAAGTTGCGGTCCCGCAGCTCGCGGGCGACCGGTCCGAAGATCCGGGTGCCGCGCGGGTTGTTGCTCTGCGGATCGATCAGCACCGCTGCGTTCTCGTCGAACGAGATGTATGTCCCGTCGGAGCGGCCAAGCTGCTTGCGGGTGCGCACGACGACCGCCTGCACGATCTCGCCCTTGCGAACGCCGCCCTGCGGGCTCGCCTGTTTGACCGTGGCGGTGATCACGTCGCCGACACCGGCGTAGCGGCGATGGGAGCCGCCCTTGACCCTGATGCAGAGGATCTCCCGAGCACCCGAGTTGTCGGCGACCCTGAGCCGTGACTCCTGCTGGATCACGAGGCGGTCCCTTCCCGGCCCGCCTGCCTGTCGGGGCGGCGCTGGGTCACTTTGCCCTCTCCAGAACCTCGACCAGGCGCCAGCGCTTGGTCTTCGACAGCGGCCTCGTCTCAGCCACCTGCACGACGTCTCCCTCGCTCGCCTCGTTGCGCTCGTCATGGGCGTGCAGCGTGCGGGTGCTGCGCACCACCTTCTCGTAGGTCGGGTGGCGCCGGACGATTTCGATCCGCACCGTGATCGATTTTTCGCCCCGGTCGGAGACCACCACTCCCCGGCGGACCTTGGCCGGGTTGGCGGCACGCTCCGCTGAGGGCGTGCCGGTTCGGGGCTCGACCTTCTGGGCCCTGGTGTCGACCCGCTGCTTGCGGCGCAGCGACGCCTTCGCCCGGCGCGCCTCGAGTCGCTCCGATGTGCGCTCCTCCGTACCGCGTTGCGGCTGCGCCTCGTGTGGGCGCCGCGACCGTTCCAGTCGCCGCCTCTCCTTCCATGGCAGCTCATCCTCGGGATTGGGCTCCTTCGCGGGCTTCTGCTCGGCTGCAGGCTCCTCAGCGGCAGCCGGCTCCTCAGCGGCAGCGGGTTCCTCCACCTCTGCCTGCTCGGCGGCAGGCTCCTCAGCGGCAGCCGGCTCCGCCTCTACGGCCTCAGCCTCCTGTACGGCCTCAGCCTCCTCGGTGGCCGGTGTCTCCTCGGTGGCCGGTGCCTCAGCGGACTCGTCCGCGGGCGCGCCGTCCGAGCCCTCGGCGGAAGTGTCCTGCGGCTCGTCCTGGGGCTCTTTGGTCTGCTCGTCGTCGCTCATTTCCTCAACTCTTTCTCTACGTCTATTCCCCGCTGGCGGGCAACGGTAAGCAGCCTCGCCACGTCTTTCCTCGCGCCCCCCAGCCGAGCTGTGTTCTCCAGCTCGCCGGTGGCGTGGCGGAAGCGCAGGTTGAACGCCTCCTTCTTGGCGTCGATCAGCTTGGCAACCAGCTCGTCGTCCTTGAGGTTGTGGGCCTCGCTCGCGTTCATCGGCAGCGCCTCCGACGAGTCCGGCATCGGTTTGCAGGAGTGGCCACTACTCCGCCCCCTCGCGTCTCACGAATCTGGTCTTCACCGGGAGCTTGTGGCCGGCGAGGCGCAGCGCCTCACGCGCCAGGTCCTCCGGCACGCCGGCCAGCTCGAACATCACCTTGCCCGGCTTTACCACCGCAACCCAACCCTCGGGGTTGCCCTTGCCAGAGCCCATTCGGGTCTCGGCGGGCTTCTTCGTGAAGGGCTTGTCGGGAAAGACGTTTATCCAGACCTTGCCGCCGCGTTTGATCTTGCGGGTCATGGCGACACGGGCCGCCTCGATCTGCCGGTTGCTGATCCAGCCTCTATCCAGCGACTTCAGCCCGTACTCGCCGAAGGCGACGGTGCTGCCGCCCTTGGTGTTGCCGCGCATCCGGCCGCGCATCTGTTTGCGGTGCTTTACCCGCTTCGGCATCAACATCAGCTCCGCTGACCTCCTCCGCCCCGGCCACCGCGGCTGCGGTCGCCGCCCGGGCGCCCGCGGCCGCGGCCGGCCTGTGGCTCGCCGTCGGCTGGAACCTGGTCGGACCGGAAGCCCTCGGGCATCACCTCTCCCTTGTTGATCCAGCACTTGACCCCGATCCGCCCCGCCGTGGTTCGCGCCTCGAAGAAGCCGTAGTCGATGTTGGCCCGCAGCGTGTGGAGCGGAACCCGACCATCGGAATAGCTTTCGGTGCGGGCCATCTCCGCGCCGCCGAGACGCCCGGAGACCTGCACCTTGACGCCCTTGGCGCCCGAGCGCATCGCCGAGGTCAGCGCCCTTTTCATCGCCCGGCGGAATGCCACGCGGTTCTGGAGCTGCTCGGCGATCGACTGGGCAACCAGTTTCGCGTCCAGCTCGGGCCGCTTCACCTCGCGGATGTTCACCTTCACCGGCTTCCCGGTCAGCTTGTGGAGGTCCTTTCGCAGCGCGTCGACTTCGCTCCCGGACTTGCCGATCACGATGCCCGGGCGAGCCGTGTGGATGTCGACGGAGACCTCGCCGCGGCGCTCAATCGTGATGCTGGACAGTCCGGCGTGGGCGAGTTTGCCTTCGATGTGCGAGCGAATCTGCAGGTCCTCCTGAAGGAGGTCGGCAAAGCCCTTCTCGTCGAACCAGTTCGACTTCCAATCGTGGATGTAGCCAACCCTGAAGCCGCCTGGATGGATCTTCTGTCCCATGATCCGCCTACTCCTGTTCCGGGCTTAGAGCCACAGCGATGTGGCTGGTCCGCTTCTTGATCGGGGTTGCGCGTCCAAGCGCCCGGGGCCGGAACCGGCGCAGGGTCGGGCCTTCGTCGACGGTGATCTCCGCGACGCGCATCTCGTCGGCGATCAGATCGTGGTTGTTTTCGGCATTGGAGGCGGCCGATTCGATCACCTTGCGAATGTCCCGCGCGGCACCGCGCGGAGAGAACTCCAGCAACGCCCGGGCGCGGTCAATGTGCAGCCCGCGAACCTGGTCGGCGACGAGCCGCGCCTTGCGCGGCGCCACGCGCACGTAGCGCGAGCTGGCCCTGACCACGATCGGCGCCGGCCTCCTGGGCTTCGGCGCCTCCTTCTGCGGCGCGGACCTCCCGGCGGGAGCCTCTTTCGCGGCCTTTCGGGCCGGATCCTTTTTCGCGGCCTTCTCCTCCGGAGCGGCTTTCGCGGCGGAGTCCTTGGCGGCGCCTTTGCTCGCGGCCGCCTTCTCCTCTGGGGCATCCTTTGCCGCGCGTTTCCCGGTGCCTTTCCGTTTCTCGTCGGCCATCTCTACTCAGCTCCCTTGCCGGTGCCCGAATGGGAGCGAAATGTCCGGGTGGGAGCGAACTCCCCAAGCTTGTGTCCGACCATCGACTCCGAGATGAAGACCGGCACGTGCTTGCGGCCGTCGTGGACGGCGATCGTGTGGCCGACCATCTCCGGGAAGATCGTCGACATCCGCGACCAGGTTTTCAGCATCTGCTTTTTGCCGGACTCGTTCATGGCATTGATGCGCTTCATCAGCGTCTCTTCGACCCACGGGCCCTTTTTGGTCGAGCGTCCCATCAGCGACTTCCTCTTTCCGTCAGGTCCACCGCGGTCACCTCTTCTTCTTCCCGCGCCGCCGGCCACGCACGATGTAGCGGTCCGACTGCTTGCCCTTCTTGCGGGTCCTGTAGCCGAGCGTCGGCTTGCCCCATGGCGTGACGGGGTGCCCTCCGGGCGTGTGGTGAGCCTCACCGCCGCCGTGCGGATGATCGACCGGGTTCATCGCCACGCCCCTCGTCTGAGGCCGCTTTCCCTTGTGGCGGTTGCGCCCGGCCTTGCCGATCTTTACGTTCTGGTGCTCGGCGTTTGAAAGGGAGCCCACGGTGGCACGGCATTCGGCACGGACCATCCGCATCTCCGAGGAGGGCAGCCGGAGCGTGACCATTTCACCCTCCTTCGCCGCGAGCTGAATTGCGGCCCCGGCGGCGCGGCCCAGCTTCCCGCCCTGGCCGGGGACGAGCTCGACGTTGTGCACGATCGTGCCGGTCGGCATGTCTCCCAGGGTCAGCGCGTTCCCGGGCTTGATGTCAGCGCCCGGGCCGGCCTGAACCTGGTCACCGACCGAGAGGCCCGCCGGAGCGAGGATGTAGCTCTTCTGCCCATCGGCGTAGTGCAGCAGCGCGATATAGCAGCTGCGGTTCGGGTCGTACTCGATCGTTGCGACCCGTGCGGGGACACCGTCCTTGCGGCGCTTGAAATCGATCCGCCGATAACGACGCTTCGCTCCCCCACCCCGATGACGGGCTGTGACACGTCCGTTGGCGTTGCGCCCGCCGGACTTGCGCAGGCCCTCGGTCAACTTGCGCTCCGGCTCTGACGCCGTCAGCTGCTCACGCAGCGGGTAGGTGGCGAAGCGTCGCCCGGGGCTGGTTGGTTTTGTCTTGCGGTTCGGCATTGGTTTTCCCTAGAAGATGAAGGTCATCGCCTACGCGGTCTCGGCGCCTTCGAACAGCTCGATCCGTTCCCCCGGGGCGAGCTGGACGACGGCCTTCTTCCAGCCGCGAGTCCGGCCTTTGCTCAGGTTGCGACGCTTCGGCTTGGGGCGCACCTTGGCGGTGCGCACGCCCGCCACGTCGACGTCGAAGATCTCTTCAACCGCCGCGGCGATCTGCGTCTTGTGGGCGCGGTCGTTGACCCGAAATGTGTACTTGCCCTCGGCGATCAGCGCGTAGCTCTTCTCCGAAACGACGGGGCGAACGATCACGGTGCGAGCGTCCATCAGCTCAACCTCTCCTGAAGCTTCGTTAGAGCTCCCTCGGAGACGACAAGGGAGGCAGCGCCGATCACGTCGGCGACCCCGATGGCGCCAACCTCTGCGACCGTTACCCGGGCGAGGTTGCGAAAGCTCTTGAGCACGCCGGTTTCCTCCGCCCCCAGCACGACGAGGACCGGGCGGGCAGCGCCCCACTTCTCCAGCGCCACCGCGGCCGTCTTGGTCGAGGGCGTCTCGAAGCCGGCCGGATCGAGCATCGCGACGGTGCCGCGCTCGGCATGGACCGAAAGCGCCGCCCGCATCGCCCTGCGACGGGCCTTGCGGTTGACCTTGACGGTGTAGTGGCGCGGCTTGGGGCCGAACGCGACGCCGCCACCGAAGCGGTTGGGAACGCCCAGCGCGCCAGCGCGGGCGCGGCCGGTTCCCTTCTGGCGCCAGGCCTTGGCGGTGGTGAAGGAGACCTCGCCGCGGGTGAGAGTCGAGGCGGTGCCACGCCGCCGTGCCGCCAGGTCGGCCCTTGCGGTCTCGTGGACCAGGGACTGGTGGAACGGCTCTGTGAACAGGTCCTTCGGCAGGTCTGCTTTCGTCGTCTTTCCGAGCACCGTTGCCTTAGCCATCGGTCCTCACCTCCACGACGCCGTTGCGCGAGCCGGGCACCGAGCCCCTGACCAGAAGCAGGTTGCGCTCGGCATCCACGTCGGCGACCTCGAGTCCCCGCTGAGTCACCCGCCTGTTGCCCATCTGACCCGGCATCCGCATCCCCTTGAAGACGCGGGCGGGGAAGGCGCTGGCGCCAATCGACCCGGGTGCCCTTACGTTGTGGGAGCCGTGGCTGACCGGGCCGCGACTGAAGTTATGGCGCTTGATGCCGCCCTGGAAGCCCTTGCCGATCGAGACGCCGGAAACCTTGATCCTCTGGCCCGGCTCGAACGCGGCGACGGTGACGTCGTCCCCCACCTTTGGCCCCTCCTCGGCGCCCAGGTCCTCGTCGCGGAACTCGACCAGGTGGCGCATCGGTGGCGCGCCGGCCTTCTTCAGGTGACCGAGCTCGGCCTTGCTCAGCTTGCTCTCGCGCACCTCGTCGAAGGCCAGCTGCACGGCGGCGTACCCGTCCCGCTCGGTGTCGCGCACAGCCGTCACCTTGCACGGTCCGGCCTCGATCACGGTCACCGGGACGACCGTTCCGTCCTCGCGAAAGACCTGCGTCATGCCCAGCTTCTTTCCCAGGATCGCGGCCATTCCTAGAGGCGAATCTCGATGTCGACGCCGGCGGGAAGCGAATCCAGCCTCTGCAGTGAGTCGACGGTTTTCGGAGACGGCTGGAGAATGTCGATCAGCCGCTTGTGGGTGCGAATCTCGAAGTGCTCGCGCGAGTCCTTGTCCTTGAACGGGGAGCGGATCACGCAGTAGACGTTTTTCTCGGTCGGCAACGGGACCGGGCCCGAGACGCGCGCGCCGGTGCGCTCCGCCGTCTCGACGATCTCCCGGGCAGCCCGATCTATGGCGTCGTGGTCGTACGCCTTCAGTCGGATTCGGATTTTCTGCGCCGCTATCGTTGCCACGGTTGAAGCTCTTCTCTTGTCTTTCTCGCGCGGGTCTTACCGCGCGGAAGGGGCGCCGCCCTTTCAATCTCCGAGCCTCACCTGACTCAGAGGGGGCGCCGCCCCGGTCGTATGTCCTTTGCAGTTGTCTCGCCGCCCCAGAGCGGCGACGGGGCGGGCCTAGGCCCGCCCCAGATTGCTACTCGATGATCTCGGAAACGACTCCCGAGCCGACGGTCCGGCCGCCCTCGCGGATCGCGAACCTCAGGCCCTGGTCCATCGCGATCGGCTGGATCAGCTCAATCGTCATCTGTACGTTGTCACCCGGCATCACCATCTCGGTTCCCTCGGGAAGGTTGGCGATCCCGGTCACATCGGTTGTGCGGAAGTAGAACTGCGGCCGGTAACCGGAGAAGAACGGCGTGTGGCGGCCGCCCTCCTCCTTCTTCAGGCAGTAGACCTCGGCCTTGAACTTGGTGTGGGGCGTGATCGAGCCGGGCTTGCAAAGCACCTGGCCGCGCTCGATCTCCTCCCGCTTGGTGCCGCGCAGCAGGCAGCCCACGTTGTCGCCCGCCTGGCCCTCGTCGAGGATCTTGCGGAACATCTCGACGCCGGTGACAACCGTTTTCGTCGTGTCCTTGATCCCGACGATCTCGACCTCGTCGCCGGTGTTGACGACACCCTGCTCGATCCGGCCGGTGGCAACGGTGCCGCGGCCCGTGATCGAGAAGATGTCCTCGATCGGCATCTGGAAGGGCTTGTCGAGCTCGCGGGTCGGCTCCGGGATGTAGGAGTCGAGCGCGTCGGCCAGCTCGAAGACGGCCTTCTGGGCCTCCTCGTCGCCCTCCAGCGCCTTCAGCGCCGAGCCCTTCACGATCGGCGTGTCGTCGCCCGGGAAGTCGTACTCGTTGAGCAGGTCCTTGACCTCCTCCTCTACGAGCTCGATCAGCTCCTCGTCGTCGACCTGGTCGACCTTGTTGAGGAAGACGACGACGTGCGGGACGTTGACCTGGCGGGCTAGCAGGATGTGCTCGCGCGTCTGCGGCATCACGCCATCCGCGGCGGACACGACCAGGATCGCACCGTCCATCTGGGCAGCGCCGGTGATCATGTTCTTCACGTAATCGGCGTGGCCGGGACAGTCGACGTGGGCGTAGTGCCGGTTGTCGGTCTCGTACTCGACGTGGGAGGTCGCAATCGTGATCCCGCGCTCCTTCTCCTCGGGAGCGTTGTCGATCTCCTCGAAGCTCTTCGCCTCGGTCTCGCCCTTCCCGGAGAGGGTCTTCGTGATCGCGGCCGTCAGCGTCGTCTTGCCGTGGTCGATATGACCGATCGTGCCGACGTTCACATGCGGCTTGTCGCGCTCGAACTTCTCCTTTGACATCGCTCTCCGTTCTACCTTTCGAAGTCGGGTTCTGTCTGCGTTGGCTGATTGAGTCTGTCTGGAAATACCTGGCAGCCGACATCTCGCTGCCTGAGGGCGAACCTGGGAAATATAGCTGGAACGATCGCGCCCCGCGGGCGCCTGTCCGTGTGCGTCGAATCCCGCTTCATGACGCGGCGCCCACTGGCTCCCCCGCTCTGTGCTCGACGATCTCCTCGGCGATGCTCGACGGCACCTCCTCGTAGCGCTCGAACTGCATCGTGTATGTGGCCCTGCCCTGGGTCGAGGAGCGCAGGTCCGTCGCGTAGCCGAACATCTCGCCAAGTGGCACAAAGGCCTGCACAGCCAGCGCGTTGCCGCGCTGTTCCTGGCCCTGAACCTTTCCTCGCCGGCGCGAGAGGTCCCCGATCACCTCGCCGAGGAAGTCCTCGGGCGTGACCACCTCGACCGACATCACCGGCTCCAGCAGGACCGGGCTGGCCCTGCGAGCGCCGTCCTGGATCGCCATCGAGCCGGCGATCTTGAAGGCCATCTCCGAGGAGTCCACATCGTGGGAGGAGCCGTCGATGAGTTCGACCCGGACGTCGACCATCGGGTATCCGGCCTTGACTCCGTTCTCGAGCGCCTCCTCGATGCCCTGCTCGACCGGCTTGATGAACTCGGTCGGAATCGCGGCACCCTTGATCCTGCTGACGAAGTCGAAGCCCTCGCCGGGTGCCGGCTCGACGTTGATGACCACGTGGCCGAACTGGCCGCGACCGCCGGTCTGGCGCACGAAGCGCGCCTCGACCTTCTCGACCCGCTTGCGGATCGTCTCACGGTAGGCAACCTGCGGGCGGCCGACGTTGGCGTCGACGTTGAACTCGCGCAGCATGCGGTCGACGATCACCTCGAGGTGCAGCTCGCCCATACCGTGGATCAACGTCTGGCCGGTCTCCTCATCGGACTCGATTTGGAACGTCGGGTCCTCCTCCCCCAGGCGCTGCAGGGCGGTGCCCATCTTCTCCTGGTCGGCTTTCGTCTTCGGCTCGATAGCGACCGCGATCACCGGCTCCGGAAATTCGATGTTCTCGAGCTGGATCGGCGCATCGGGGGCCGCCAGCGTGTCGCCGGTGCCGGTTTCCTTCAGCCCAACCCCGGCGCAGATGTCACCCGCGTAGCACTCCTCGATCTCCTCGCGACTGTTGGCGTGCATCATCAGCAGGCGCCCGATCCGCTCCGTCCTGCCGGTGGAGACGTTGAGGACCCGGCCACCGGCGGTGAGCTTGCCCGAGTAGACGCGGAAGTAGGTCAGCTTGCCGACGTAGGGGTCCGTCATCACCTTGAAGGCGAGCGCTGCGAAGGGGCCATCGTCGTCGGCGGGACGGGTCGCCTCGGTCGGCTCGCCGTCGCCCTTACCGGCGGGCACGAGCCCGGTGACCGGCGGCACCTCGAGCGGCGAGGGAAGCAACTCGACGATCGCGTCAAGCAGCGGCTGCACGCCTTTGTTCTTGAACGAGGACCCACAGAGGACCGGTGTCGCCTTGGCGTCGAGGCAGGCGCGGTGCAGCGAGGAGGCGATCCGCTCGTGGGGGATCTCCTCCTCGCCGAGGTAGGCCTCCATCAGCTCGTCGTCGTAGTCGGCGCAGGCCTCGATCAGCTCGGTCCGGTACCGCTCGGCCTGCTCCTTGAGGTCGGCTGGAATCTCTTCGACCTCGTACTCGGCGCCGAGCTCGTCCTTCCAGACCAGCGCCTTCATCTCGATCAGGTCCACGACGCCCTCGAAGTCGCCCTCCCGGCCGATCGGGATCTGGATCGGGAGCGGATGGGCCCCAAGGCGGTCCTTCATGGTCTGCACCGCGCCGAAGAAGTCGGCACCGGTGCGGTCCATCTTGTTGATGTAGGCGATCCGCGGCACCCGGTACTTGTCGGCCTGGCGCCAGACCGTCTCCGACTGCGGCTCGACTCCGGCGACGGCGTCGAAGACGGCGATCGCCCCGTCGAGCACGCGCAGGCTGCGCTCAACCTCGACCGTGAAGTCGACGTGGCCCGGGGTGTCGATGATGTTGATCCGGTGCCCCTCCCATTCGCAGGCGGTCGCCGCCGAGGTGATCGTGATCCCCCGTTCCTGCTCCTGCTCCATCCAGTCCATGACGGCGGCACCCTCGTGTACCTCGCCCATCTTGTGGGTGCGGCCCGTGTAGTAGAGGATGCGCTCGGTCGTCGTCGTCTTACCGGCGTCGATGTGCGCCATGATCCCGATGTTGCGGGTTTTCTCTAGGGGGAAGGTCCGTGGCATGGTCTTAAGGTAAGGGTTGTCGTGAAGCGGGGGCGAACAAAACGAAAGCCGTCCGGTGGGAACCGGGTTCGGCGCATGAAAAAGGCCCCAGCGGGCCCGGCGAAACGTTCAGCGAAAAGGAAGCCTAAGCGCCGGGCGATGATAGCAGCGGTACGGCGGCGCATCGGCGCCGCATCTGGCCTGGCCGTACGTTGGACGCGAGGGGTGGACCGCCTGGCCAACCGCCAGCTGGAGCGGGCCTGGCCGCCGCTCGAGCGTTCGTGGCGGCGCCTGCGGGCCACCGCCGGCCCCCCGGCGCGGCGCATCCACGCGGTGGTGGGGAGCCTGTCGCGATGGGCGGGCGGGCGGCTGCGCGCCGCGGGCGTGCTGCTCTTCCGTCTCCTCTCGGCGCTCGAAAAGGAGTTGCGCGGGACTCTCGCCATGACGGTCCGCGCCGCAACCCGCGCCAGCGCAGTGCTGACCCCGCAGCGCGCGATCTGCGCGGTGATCGTCGCCTCCGCTACCTGCCTGGCGGTGTCGCAGTTCGTCGACTACCGAGCCGTTGAGGTCGGGCAGCCCGGCTACGCGGGGCTCCCGGCCGCGACCCCGCCAACGGTGGGCGTGGAGCGTGCCGGCCAGCCCCACCTCTACCTGCTGCTCCCGGTGGCGTTGCTTGCCGCTGCCCTCGCAGCGGTCGCGCTGGCCACCGGCAGGAGGCGGCTCGGCCGCTTTGTCTTCGCACTTGGACTGCTCAGCCTCGCGGTCATCCTCCTGGTGGACCTTCCGGCAGCGCTCGACACCGCCGCGCAGGCATCGCGATTCTCGGGGACGAGCGCCGTGCTCGACAACGGCTTCTACGCCGAGCTTGCCTCCAGTGCGGGCCTGATGCTCGGAGGGCTCCTGCTGGCCCGGAAGCCACGAGCGCGGGGGGCTCGCGTCAGGCGGCGCCAGCACAGGCCGAGAGGGCCGCGCCTGGCCAGATTCGGTGGCGCCAGTCGCCGCAAGCGCGGACGGTTCGCGCACAAACGGGGCGACGCGCCGGCCGCGCAGCCGGACGAGGGCCTGCAGCGGCCCGCGCTTCATTCCTGAATATCCCACCGTCCAGCGGCCCGCGCTTCGTGCCTGACGGACCGTCCGGCCGGGGCTTCGGGTCAGACTCTCAGTCGGTGCTGGCATGAAAGACCTGTACCATGCGCGGCCGTGCCGAACACGAACCAGCTGATCAGGAAGGGCCGCAAGCGCCCCAAGAAGAAGACCACGACGCCGGGACTCAAGTCGGGCCAGGGCAGCAAGAAGCGAGTCGCGGCCCCACAGCGACGCGGCGTCTGCACGCGCGTCGCGACCGTGACGCCGAAGAAGCCCAACTCCGCCCTTCGCAAGATCGCCCGCGTGCGGCTCACCAATGGCATGGAGGTCACCACCTATATCCCCGGCGAGGGCCACAACCTCCAGGAGCACTCAGTGGTCCTGGTCAGGGGCGGCCGCGTCAAGGACCTGCCGGGCGTCCGCTACAAGGTCGTGCGCGGCACGCTCGACGCGGCGGGGGTTTCCGACCGCAAGCAGGCGCGCTCCCGCTACGGCGTCAAAGCAGGATGAGGACGACCCCCTAGTGCCGCGCCGCTCTGCAGCCCAGATCCGCCCGGTCGAGCCCGATGCCAGGCATCGCAACCGGCTTGTCCAGCAGGTGATCAACAAGACGATGCACGACGGCAAGAAGTCGCTCGCCGAGCGGATCGTCTACGACGCCCTGGCGATCGTCGGCGAGCGCTCCGGTGAGGACGCGGTCGAGACGCTCGAGGCGGCGGTCAAGCAGCTCACCCCCGTGCTCGAGGTCCGGTCGCGCCGGGTCGGCGGTGCGACCTACCAGGTGCCGGTCGAGGTCCCAGCCCGCCGCGCTCGCACCCTGGCGGTCCGCTGGCTGGTCGACTTCGCCCGCAACCGTCGCGAGTACTCGATGTCGGAGCGGCTCGCCAACGAGGTCCTCGACGCGATTCAGCAGCAGGGCGGCGCCTGGAAGCGGAAGGACGACATCTTCCGCATGGCGCAGGCGAACAAGGCATTTGCCCACTACCGCTGGTAGCTAGCCTGGCTTCATGAGCCGGCCCATCCTCGCCGTCGACGTGGACGGCGTCATCAGCATCTTCGGGTTTGAGGAGGCACCCGATCGGAGTCTGGCGCGGTTCGAGCTGATCGACGGAATGGTGCACTGCATCTCGCTCGCGGCCGGCGAGCGGCTGCGACGGTTGGCGGAGAGCTACGAGCTGGTCTGGGCGAGCGGTTGGGAGGAGAAAGCCAACGACTATCTCCCCAACATGCTGGGCCTCCCAGAGCTTCCCCACCTCAGCTTCGACGGCGCCGCCCGCTTTGGCTCGGCGCACTGGAAGCTGGGGCCGCTTGACGCCTACACAAGGGACAGGGCGGTGGCGTGGATCGACGACAACTTCGACGAGAGCTGCCACGAGTGGGCGCGGGGCCGTGCGGAACCGACCCTGCTCGTCCCCACCGAACCGCACCTCGGCCTCGAGGAGGCCCAGACCGAGGCGCTGGCCGCCTGGGCCCGCAGCCTCGGCTGAGCGGAATCGAGAATCCAGGGGAACGCCCTCGGCCGCCTCCCAGTGGCGTTCGGGTTCGGCCTCGGCCGCCTCCCAGTGGCGTTCGGGTTCGGCGGCGCCCTCCGCAGACGGATCAGCCGAGGGTCGGTGATGATTTCCGATACAGGCGGTTGGATATGTCTAGACTGATCGTGGTGGAGGGATGGCTGCCCATCTTCTTTCTCTTGGTGGTGCTGAAGATCCCCGTCTTCGGCGCACTCTGGCTCGTCTGGTGGGCGAGCCGTCCGCCGCAGGCCGACGGTGCGGCCGAGGAGGGCACAGACGACGGCTTCAGGCGCTGGCGCCCGCAGCCCCTGCACCCCCGTGGCCCGCGGCGCGGCCCCGGCGGCGGCCTGAGGAAGCACCGCCGCGCCCGCCGCGCCGGCAGCGTCCCGGAGGGCACCGCGGGCATGCCCCTTGACGCGCTTCAGGCCTCTTGCAGCGCCCGCGCGCCGCGGCGCGCCTCTCGCCGGTAGACGTCGAAAAGCAGGTCGCCCCCGCAGTCCCTCGTCGTTCCTACAACTATATGTTGATGACTTTGCATATGGTACGTCTAAACGCTAAACTACATGTATATGGTTGTACGGCAGCACTGGGTCGAGGCAATCGAGCGGGCGTGGAGCCGGCGGTCTGTGCTGTGGCTGGCCGGCGTCCGCCGCGCCGGCAAGACCTTCCTCTGCCGCAGTCTCGAAGACATCGAATATTTCGACTGTGAGCTGCCGCGGACACGACGATTGATGGAGGACCCAGAGGGCTTCCTGCGGGAGAGGCGGGCGCGCCGCCTCGTCCTCGACGAGATCCACCGCCTGCAAAACCCCTCAGAGCTGTTGAAGATCGCCGCCGACCATTTCCCGGATATCCAGGTTCTCGGCACCGGCTCCTCGACGCTCGAGGCGACCGCGAAATTCCGTGACACCCTTGCCGGCCGCAAGGAGACCGTGTGGCTGACGCCGATGATCGCCGCCGATCTCGTCGACTTCGAGCAGGGGGACCTCGGCCACCGCCTTCTGCACGGCGGTCTGCCCCCAATGTTCCTGGCGGACGAGATCCCCGAACGCGACTTCCAGGACTGGGTCGACGCCTACTGGGCAAAGGACATCCAGGAGCTGTTCCGCCTCGAGCGACACTGGTCCTTCCAGCGTTTCCTCGAGCTGCTGCTCGCCCAAAGCGGGGGGATGTTCGAGGCAACCCGCTTCGCGGCGCCGTGCGAGGTCAGTCGCCAGACCATCTCAAACTACCTCGCGGTGCTGGAGGCCACCTTCGTTGCCCACATTGTCCGGCCCTTCAGCTCGCGTCGCTCGACCGAGATCGTGGCGGCACCGAAGGTCTTTGGGTTCGACACCGGTTTCGTCTGCTACCACCGCGGTTGGGACACGCTGCGCGACGACGACCTGGGCATCCTCTGGGAGCACTTCGTCCTCAACGAGATTCAGGGGCGCCTCCAGCGGCGGACACTGCGCTACTGGCGAAGCAAGCACGGCGCCGAGGTTGACTTCGTACTCCCCCGACGTGGTCCCGACGGCCCAATTGCGATCGAGTGCAAGTGGAAGGCCGCCTCATTCGAGGTGGGTGGCCTGGCCGCCTTCAGGCACCTCTATCCCAGCGGCCCGAGCTTCGTGGTCACCACTGACATCGACAGCCCCCACACTCGCTCCTACGACGACGTGACGGTCGAGTTCGTCTCCCTGGACGACCTCATCTCCCGCCTCTCCAAAGAGCCGCTCGCGTCATAGGGTTCCCCGCAGGAGGGGTGCGCGGTCCCTCCTAGGAATCGTCTGAGGTCTGCTCGATCTCCTGCGCCAGCTCCTCGAGCTCCTCGGCGAAGGATGGGCCGAAGCTCTCGACCGGCGCCTCGGTGCCGTCGATTCCCAACTCGGCGGCCAGCTCCTCCTCGTCGAGCAGACCCTCGTCGCTGGGCGGCTCGATCGGCATCGCCGGCTCGACCGACAGCGTCCGGTAGTGCTTGAGCCCGGTGGCCGCGGGAATCAGCTTCCCGATGATCACGTTCTCCTTGAGCCCGACCAGCCGGTCCCGCTTGCCCTCCAGGGCCGCGTCGGTCAACACCTTGGTCGTCTCCTGGAAGGAGGCGGCGGAGAGGAAGGACTCGGTGGCAAGGGACGCCTTGGTGATGCCAAGGATGACCTCCTCGCCTTTGGCCGGCGTACCGCCCTCTTCCTTGACCTGCTTGTTGAGTCGTTTGAGGCTGCCGCGGTCTTCGAGCTGTCCGGGCAGCAGGCCGGTCGATCCCTTCGACTCGATCCGCACCTTCTTCAGCATCTGACGGGCAATGAGCTCGATGTGCTTGTCGTTGATGTCGACGCCCTGGGCACGGTAAACCCTCTGCACCTCGGCGACGAGGTAGAGCTCGGTCTCGGTGCGGCCGCGGATTGACAGCAGGTCGGCCGGGTAGAGCGAACCCTCGTTGAGCTGCTGGCCGACCTCGACCTTGTCGCCATCGGCGACGTGCAGCCGCGTGCGCGGCGGGAAGTTGTAGGTGTGCTCTTCGCCGCCCGATTCGGTGACCGTCACTTTCACGGCCTTGTCTGTTTCCTCGACCGAGACCTTCCCGGCCTCCTCGGCCATCTGCGCGAGGCCCTTCGGTTTGCGCGCCTCGAACAGCTCGACGATGCGCGGTAGGCCCTGCGTGATGTCCTGGCCCGCAACGCCACCTGTGTGGAAGGTCCGCATCGTGAGCTGAGTGCCCGGCTCACCGATCGACTGGGCGGCGATGATCCCGACCGCGTCACCGATGTCCACCGTCGAGCCGGTCGCGGGAGCAACGCCGTAGCAGGCGCGGCAAACGCCCGACTCGGCGTCGCACTTCAGGGTCGAGCGCACCGGGACCTTCACCTCGTCGCCGCCGAGCGCCTCGGCGATCGCCTCGACGTCGGCCAGCGTAATCTCGTGGTTGCGCTTCAGCAGCTCGCGGCCGCGCTTCGTTTCGAACTTCTTCGCCGCCAGACGGCCGAACAGGTTGTCGTTGAGCGAGCCGTCGTCCTTGCGCAGGGCCATCTCGACGTGGTCTTTGGTCTTGCAGTCCTCCTCGCGGACGATCACGTCCTGGGCGACGTCGACCAGGCGCCGGGTCAGGTAGCCCGAGTCGGCCGTGCGCAGCGCCGTGTCGGCCAGGCCCTTGCGGGCGCCGTGGGTGGAGATGAAGTACTCGAGAACCGAGAGGCCCTCCATGAAGTTGGCCTTGATCGGCCGCTCGATGATTTCGCCTTTCGGATTGGCCATCAGGCCGCGCATCCCCGCCAGCTGACGGATCTGTTTGAACGAACCGCGGGCGCCGGAGTTGGCCATCATGTAGATCGGGTTCAGCTCGTCGAGGTTGTCCTCCATCGCCTGGGCGACCTCGTCGGTCGCTTTGTTCCAATGCCCGGTGACAGCCTCGTGGCGCTCCTCGGCGGTGATGTAGCCGTCGTTGTACTGGGCCTGGATCGCCGCGGTTTTCTTCTCGTAGCGCTCCAGGATCTCCGCCTTGTCCGGCGGGGAGACGACGTGGTTCTTCGACACCGAGATCCCGGCCTGCGTTGCGTAGTGGAAACCGAGGTCTTTGAAGGCGTCGAGCATCTGGGAGACCACGGGTGCCCCGTGGACCTCGACCAGGTTGGAGACCATCTCGTTGACGTTGCGCTTCTTCAGCGCGTTGTTGACGAACTCGTAGAGCTCGGGGTCGAAGTCCTCGCCCAGCGCCTCGGCCAGGGCGCGCTCGATCTTCTCGTTGAAGATGATCCGCCCGACCGTGGTTAGGAAGTGCTCATGCCCCGCCCGCCGGTACTCGGCGAGATCGTGCAGCTTGCAGCCGCCGTTCTCGTAGACCAGCTCGGCCTCCTGGGCGGAGCGGAAGACCTTGGGCGCGGAGCCGTTGCGCTTCGCGCCCTTCCCCCTCTTCAGCTCCTCGTCGCGCTTCGCCAGCTCCTCGCCGGGCGGTCCGTACGTGAGGTAGTAGATCCCCAGGACCATGTCCTGGGTCGGCGTCGCCAGCGGCGCGCCGTGGGCCGGCGAGAGGATGTTGTTCGCCGAGAGCATCAGGATCCGAGCCTCGGCCTGCGCCTCGGCTGAGAGCGGCACGTGGACGGCCATCTGGTCGCCGTCGAAGTCGGCGTTGAACGCGTGGCAAACCAGCGGGTGGACCTGGATAGCCTTGCCCTCGACCAGGATCGGCTCGAAGGCCTGGATGCCGAGGCGGTGCAGCGTCGGGGCCCGGTTGAGCAGCACCGGGTGCTCGTGGATTACCTCCTCCAGCACGTCCCAGACCTCGGGCACCATCGACTCGACCATTTTCTTCGCGGCCTTGATGTTCTGGACAGCCTTGCGCTCGACCAGCTGGGCCATGATGAAGGGCTTGAAGAGCTCGAGCGCCATCAGCTTCGGCAGGCCGCACTGCTGCAGCTGCAGGCTCGGCCCGGAGACGATCACCGAGCGGCCCGAGTAGTCCACGCGCTTGCCGAGCAGGTTCTGGCGGAAGCGGCCCTGCTTGCCCTTCAGCATGTCCGAGAGCGACTTCAACGGGCGGTTGCCCGGCCCGGTGACCGGGCGGCCGCGCCGGCCGTTGTCGAACAGAGCGTCGACGGCCTCCTGCAGCATCCGCTTCTCGTTGTTGACGATGATCTCGGGAGCGCCGAGGTCGAGCAGCCTTTTCAGCCGGTTGTTGCGGTTGATCACGCGCCGGTAGAGGTCGTTGAGGTCCGATGTCGCGAAGCGGCCGCCGTCGAGCTGCACCATCGGGCGCAGCTCGGGCGGGATCACCGGCACGCTGTCGAGGATCATCCACTCCGGCTTGTTGTCGGAGTTCACGAAGGCGGAGGCAACCTTGAGGCGCTTCACCGCGCGGGCCTGTTTCTGGCCCTTGGAGCTGTTGATGACCTCTTCCAGCAGCTCGCATTCATCCTCCAGCTCGACCTGTTCGAGCAGGTCGCGCACTGCCTCGGCGCCCATCCCGCCGCGGAAGTACTCGCCCCAGCCGAAGGGCGAGCCGAAGCGGTCCTTCAGCTCGCGGAAGACCGTCTCGTCGTTGATGACGTCCTTCGGCTTCATCTCGGTGAAGATCTTCCAGACCTCACCCATCCGCTCGATGGCCTCTTCGATGTAGGCCTCGGTGTCGGAGATCTCCGCCTCGAAGGTCTTGCGCAGTTCCTTGACTATCTTGGTGCGCTCGTCGTCCTTCAGCTTGCGCAGCTGCGCCGCGGTCAGTTTCAGCGAATCGGCCCAGATGTGGTCGTCGTCGTCGAACTTCTCCTGGGCGCCCTCTTCGAGGTACTTGATTCGACGTTCCAGGGACTCGCTCAGCTCCTGGGTCCGTTTCTGCCGTTCGGCCTCGTAGCCGTCGCTGACTTTTTTGACCTCTTTCTCGAGTTTCCCGAGGTCCTTGTCGCGGGCCTCCACGTCGACCCAGGTGACCATCGAGGCGGCGAAGTAGAGGACCTTCTCCAGCTCTTTGGGAGCCATGTCGATCAGGTAGCCGATCCGGCTCGGCACGCCCTTGAAGAACCAGATGTGGGACACCGGGGAAGCCAGGTCGACATGGCCCATCCGCTCGCGGCGGACCTTGGAGCGCGTCACCTCGACGCCGCAGCGCTCGCAGACGATGCCCTTGTAGCGGACCCGCTTGTACTTCCCGCAGTAGCACTCCCAGTCCTTGGTCGGGCCGAAGATGCGCTCGCAGAAGAGCCCGTCTTTCTCGGGCTTCAGGGTGCGGTAGTTGATCGTCTCCGGCTTGGTGACCTCGCCCCAGCTCCAGGAGCGGATCTTCTTCGAGGAGGCGAGACCGATCTCGATCGCGTCGAAGTTGTTGATGTCGATCATCGGTGGTCACTCCTGGGGGTCGTGTGGTGTATGGGCGTGCGAGAACCGAGCGTGGCCAGGACGCAGGGAGGGTGCAATGGCAGCGCCATTGCCCCGACCGAGGACATCGCCACGCGAAGCGTTCGCAGCCGTCCATGCGCCGCAGGACTTCCGGGAGGGGCCACCACTAGTCCTCCACCTTCGTCTCTTTGGCCTCGCTCTCGGGCTCAGCGCCGTCGCCGCTGGCCTCGTCCCCCTCCACCACCTGCTCCTCCTTCTCGTCGGCGGCGCCGTTGGACGCGTCGGCGCGGACGCCGGTCAGGTCCATGCCCAGCTCCTCGGCGGCCTTCAGGAGGTCGTCGTCCTCCTCGGAGATCTCGACCTCGCCGCCCTCCGAGACGACGTTGGCGTCGAGCGAGAGGCTCTGGATCTCCTTCAGCAGGACTTTGAAGGACTCCGGAATCGACGGCTCGGGGATGTTCTCGCCCTTGACGATCGCCTCGTATGCCTTGACCCGGCCGACCGTGTCGTCGGACTTGACCGTGAGCATCTCCTGCAGTGTGTAGGCGGCTCCGTAGGCCTCCAGCGCCCACACCTCCATCTCGCCGAAGCGCTGGCCGCCGAACTGCGCCTTGCCGCCCAGTGGCTGCTGGGTGACGAGCGAGTAGGGACCGGTCGAGCGGGCGTGGATCTTGTCGTCGACCAGGTGCAGCAGCTTCAGGATGTACATGTTCCCCACCGTCACCGTGCCCTCGTAGGGCTCGCCGGTGCGGCCGTTGTAGAGCTGAACGGTGCCCGCGCAGCGCGCCCCCGCGCGCTCGCGCCTGTCGATGCCGAGGTCGATGCCGCGGTCGGCGTTCTCCTCCTGCCAGCGGCACAGCGCCTCGTCGACGTCTTCGACGGTCGCCCCGTCGAAGACCGGCGTCGACACGTAGACGCGGCCGTCGCCTTCGTCGGAGTGCGCCTGCTTGTAGGCGTCGGAGCCGTCGTCGTACCAGCCGTTGCCGGCGACCCAGCCGAGGTGCGTCTCCAGCACCTGGCCGATGTTCATCCGGCTCGGCACGCCGAGCGGGTTGAGGATCACGTCGACCGGGGTGCCGTCCTCGAGGTGGGGCATGTCCTCTTCGGGCACGATCTTGGAGATCACACCCTTGTTCCCGTGGCGGCCGGCGAGCTTGTCGCCCTCGGCGATCTTGCGCTTGGTCGCGACGTAGACGCGCACCAGGTCGTTGACGCCGGGCGGCAGGTCGTCGCCCGCATCGCGGCTGAAGGTGAGCACGTCGATCACGACGCCACCCTCGCCGTGCGGGACCTTCAGCGAGGTGTCGCGGACCTCGCGCGCCTTCTCCTTGAAGATCGCGCGGATCAACTTCTCCTCGGCGGTCAGCTCGGTCTCGCCCTTCGGCGTCACCTTGCCGACCAGCAGGTCGCCGGAGACCACCTCGGCCCCGACCCTGACTATGCCCCGCTCGTCGAGGTTGCGCAGGCTCTCCTCGGAGCGGTTGGGAATGTCGCGGGTGATCTCCTCGTCGCCCAGCTTGGTCGTTCGCGCATCGATCTCGTACTCCTCGATGTGGATCGACGTCAGCTCGTCGTCCTTCACGAGGCGCTGGGAGAGGATGATCGCGTCCTCGAAGTTGTAGCCCTCCCAGGACATGAAGGCGACCAGGCAGTTCTTGCCCAGCGCGATCTCTCCGCCCGCCGTGGAGGAGCCGTCGGCGAGGACGTCGCCCTCCTTCACGTTCGTCCCGGTGCCGACCACCGGGCGCTGGTGGATGATCGTGCCCTGGTTGGAGCGCATGAACTTGTGGAGCGGGTACTCGTCTTTCTTCGAGCCGCGCGTGACGATGATCCGCTCGGAGTCGACATGGGTGACCTCGCCGGCACCCTCTGCGAGGACCACGTCGCCGGTGTCGATCGCGGCGCGGCGCTCCATGCCGGTTCCGATCAGCGGTGGCTCGGGCTTCAGCAGCGGCACCGCCTGGCGCTGCATGTTGGAGCCCATCAGCGCCCTGTTTGCATCGTCGTGCTCGAGGAAGGGGATCAGCGCCGTCGCCACCGACCAGATCTGGGTCGGCGAGACGTCCATCAGGTCGACTTCTTTGGGCGCCGCCGTCGCGTACTCCTGGTCCGAGGCACGAACCAGGACCTGGGGGCCCTTCAGTTTCTTCGTCTTCTCGTCGACCTCGGCGTTCGCCTGGGCGATGATCTTCTCCTCCTCCTGGGTCGCATCCAGGTGGACGATCTTGTCGGTGACGACGCCGTTTTTGACGACCAGGTAGGGGGTCGTGACGAAACCGTGCTCGGACACCTGCGCGTAGGAGGAGAGCGAGCCGATCAGCCCGATGTTCGGGCCCTCCGGGGTCTCGATCGGGCACATCCGGCCGTAGTGGGTCGGGTGCACGTCGCGCACCTCGATCGGGGCCCGCTCGCGGGTCAACCCGCCGGCTCCCAGCGCCGAGAGCCGTCGCCGGTGTGTGAGCCCGGCGAGTGAGTTGGTCTGGTCCATGAACTGCGACAGCTGCGAGGAGCCGAAGAACTCCTTCATCGCTGCCACGACCGGGCGGATGTTGATGATCGTCTGCGGGGTGATCGCGTCGGCGTCTTCGGTCGTGAGACGCTCGCGCACCACGCGCTCCATCCGGTATAGACCGATCCGGAACGCCTCCTGGATCAGCTCGCCCACCGTCCGCAGGCGGCGGTTCCCGAAGTGCTCGTACTCGTCGAGGTGCTCGGCGACCGGCTCGCGCGGGTAGGTGATGGCCTCCGCCGCGTAGTCCTTGATCGGGTTCTCCTCGTCGATGTCCTCGGGGATCCCCAGCTTCTTCGGCAGGCTGACCAGCTCCCGGATCAGGGAGATGATGTCGTCGTGGGTGAGAACCCGCTTGTCGAGGTCGATGTCGAGGTCGAGGCGCGCATTCAGCTTGTAGCGGCCGACCCTGGTCAGGTCGTAGCGCTTGGGGTCGAAGAACAGCTGCTCGAGCAGGTTGCGGGCCGCGTCCACCGAGGGCGGCTCGCCCGGACGCTGCTTTTTGAACAGCTCGATCAGGGCGCCCTCCTCGGTCCTGGTCGCCTCGGTGTCGGCCTCGATCGTGTGCCGGAGGTAGACCGAGTTGTCGAACATCTTCAGGAGCTGCTCGTCCTCGACGTAGCCCATCGCCCGCAGCAGCACGGTCACCGGCAGTTTCCGCTTGCGGTCGATGCGAACGAAGACGCGGCCCTTTTTGTCGATTTCGAGCTCCAGCCAGGAGCCGCGGGCCGGCATCAGGTTGGCGATGAAAACCTGCTTCTCGGGGTCCTTCGGTGCCATCACGTAGGCGCCGGGGGAGCGCACCAGCTGGGTGACGACGACGCGCTCGGTGCCGTTGATGATGAAGGTGCCGCGATCCGTCATCCACGGGAAGTCACCCATGAAGACGGCCTGCTCGCGGATCTCGCCCGTCTCTTTGTTCTGGAAGGCCACGGTCGCGGTCAGCGGCCGCGAGTAGGTCATGTCCTTCTCACGACACTCCTCGATCGAGTGCGGTGGCTCCTCAAACTTGAACTCGCTGAAGACGATGGCGAGGTTCCCCGTGTAGTCCTCAATCGGGGAAACGTCGTTGATCGTCTCTCGCAGCCCGCCCTTCTTCGGATCCGTCAATCCATCGAACGAGCGACGCTGGATATCGATCAGATGGGGGACCTCAAGAGGGTTTTCCAGTCGAGAGAAACTCCTGCGGGTTACGGGGGCAGCGTTGGAACGTGCCAAAGTCGGCGACTCCTCCTCAAGCGGTCAGAGGGACGTGGATACAGCGCAGATATAGGCAGGGAATAGCAACAGGCGCGCGACCGCGAAAAATAACACACGGTCGCGACCGGCTGTCGCCAGGCCGAGAAAAACCAACGGCTCGCAACAGCCTACTTCAGCTCGACGGTCGCGCCAGCCTCCTCGAGTTCTCCCTTGATCTTCTCGGCCTCCTCGCGCTCCACGCCCTCTTTGATCGCTTTCGGGGCCTCGTCGACGAGCGCCTTCGCCTCTTTGAGGCCAAGACCGGTGGCGGCGCGCACCACCTTGATAACGGGGACCTTCTGCCCACCGATCTCCGTCAGTACGACGTCGACCGTCGAAGCCTCCTCCTCGCCTCCTTCGCCCTCGCCGGCCGCCGCGCCCGCAGCGGCCGGCGCAGCGGCCGCAACCGCGGTGGCGGAGACGCCGAACTCCTCCTCCAGTGCCTTGATCCGCTCCGAGAGCTCGAGGACCGAAATGCCCTTCAGCTCCTCTATCCAGTCCTCTGTCGAAATCTTGGTTGCCATCTACTCCTCTTCCTTGCTTGCGTCGTCTTCAGAATCAGAAATCTGCTCGCCCCCTGCATCTCCATCCGGCGCCTCGTCGGCTGCCGCGGCCTCGGGCTCCTCGTCTGCTGCCGCGGCCTCGGACTCCTCGTCGGCCGGCGCGGCCTCGGACTCCTCGTCGGTTGCCGCGCCCTGGGGCTCCTCGTCGGCCGTCACCGCATCCTCCTCGCCGGCCGGCGCCGCATCCGGCTCCTCTTTGGCCGACGCCGTGGCGGCGCTATCCGCTGGGGAAGCGGCTGGAGCCTCGCCCGAGACGAGACCCTTCTCCGCGATCTGGCCGAGCTGCAGGGCCAGGCCGGAGATCATCGAACCAAGCCCTCGCACTAGGCCGGTCAGGGGGCTCGCGACCACCCAGGCGAACTGCCCGTCGAGCACCTCGCGCGAGGGCAGTCGGGCAATCGATTTGAATCTTTCGCCGTCGAGGCTGAGCTCATCCATGAAGCCGCCCTTGAACACGAGGACGTCGTGCTCGCGGCTGAAGTTGAAGATCGCCTTGGCTGCCAGAGCCGTGTCGCCCTGGATGAAGGTGAGAGCGGTCGGCCCCTCGAGCAGCTCAGCAAGGCGCTCCTCGCCGGCCCTCTCGGCCGCCAGCTTGGTGAGCCTGTTCTTGACGATCCGAAACGTGGCGTCGGCTTCGCGCAGCTTGCCGCGCAGCTCTGCGGCCTGCGGGACGCTGATGCCTCGGTAGTCAACCGCGAAGATCGACTCGGCGCCCTCGATCTGGGCGGCGATCTCCTCGATTGTGGCTGCCTTCTCGTCTCGATTCATCGTTCACCTGCACCGGGCTTCCATCGCCGATGGGCCGAAAATGTGTCTATGTCCCACGAATCGGCCCGTCGGCAACTGCCGGCGGTCTCGGGCGTGCGGCGTCGCAGTGTAGACCAATGGCCTCAACCCACGCATGCCGGGGTCCGCGCCCACCGGCCAAGTGGAAGAGGTCGAATGGAAGAGGTCGAATGGGAGAGGTCGAGCCGGAGACGGTGCGCTGTCAGGCGGTTGCCGGCTCCGCTGCGGGCTCGGGCTCCGCTGGGGCGACGACTTCGCGCTCACCGGTCTTCGAGGCGTCGAGCCTGATGCCGGGGCCCATCGAGGTCGTCAGCGTCGCGGAGAGGATGTAGCGGCCCTTCGCGGACGCGGGCTTGGCACGCTGGATCTCGTCGATCACCGCCAGGCAGTTGTCCAGCAGGTTCTGCGCGTCGAAGCTCGCCTTGCCGATGGCCAGGTGGACGATCGCCTGGCGATCGGTCCGGTACTCGACCTTCCCGGCCTTCGACTCCGTGACCGCTTTCTCGATGTCGTCGGTGACGGTGCCGACCTTCGGGTTCGGCATCTTGCCCTGCGGCCCGAGCACCCGGCCGAGCTGACCGACCGTCTTCATCATGTCCGGCGTCGAGATCACCACGTCGAAGTCCGTCCAGCCCTCCTGAATCTTCTTCGCAAGGTCGTCGGCACCGACGAAGTCGGCTCCCGCTGCCTCTGCGTCGCGGGCCTGCTGGCCCTGGGCGAAGACGGCAACGGCGACGTCCTTGCCGAGACCATGAGGCAGGGCGAGTGTCCCCCGCAACTGTTCCTCCGCGTGGCGAACGTTGACCCCGAGCCGCACGTGAAGCTCCACCGTCTCGTCGAAGCCGGCGCTTGCGGTCTCCTTGATCAGCGAGATCGCCTCGGCGGGCGGATAGGCCCGCGAGCGCTGGACCTTGTCGTACTCCTTGCGGTAGCGCTTGCCGTGAGCCATGGCTATTTGACGTCAACGCCCATCGAGCGCGCGGTGCCGGCGATGATCTTCGAGGCGGCATCGAGGTCGTTGGCGTTGAGATCGGGCATCTTGCGCTCGGCGATCTGACGGACCTGGTCCATGGAGATAGTGCCGACCTTGTTGATGTGCGGCTCCCCGGAGCCCTTCGGGATCCCCGCCGCTTCCTTGATCAGGATCGCGGCCGGCGGGGTCTTGGTGATGAAGGTGAACGTCCGGTCCTCGTAGACCGTGATCTCGACCGGGATGATCGTCCCGCCCTCCGATTGGGTCTGGGCGTTGAACGCTTTGCAGAATTCCATGATGTTGACGCCGTGCTGGCCCAGCGCCGGGCCGACCGGTGGCGCCGGATTGGCGTTGCCCGCCTGGATCTGCAGCTTGATGAGGGTGAGGACTTTCTTGGCCATTGGAATGGGGGAGGGTAGCGGCCGCCGCGCTAAATCTTCTTGACCTGGTCGTATCCCACCTCGACCGGCGTCTCACGACCGAAGATCGAGACCAGCACCTTGAGTTTGGCGGCATCCTCGTTGATCTCGGCGATCTCGCCGGAGAAGTCCGAGAGGGGGCCCGAGATGACCTTGACCGACTCTCCGATGGAGAACTGGGCCTGGGTGCGCGGTCGCTCCGCCGTCTCGCGGTGCAGCAGCCGGTCCACCTCAGCTTTGGAGAGCGGCACGGGTTTGTTGCGCGCGCCGACGAAGCCGGTCACTCCGGGGGTGTTCTTGACCAGGCCCCAGGCGTCGTCGGTCATCTCCATATTGACCAGGACGTAGCCAGGCATCGTCCGTTTCTCCTTCGGTTCTTTCTGGCCGTCTTTGTTGACTTCCATCACCTGCTCGGTGGGGACGACCACCTGGCGCACGTTGCGGTTCTGGGCCATTGTCTGAACCCGGTGCTCGAGATTGTGCTTGACCTTGTTCTCGTGCCCAGAGTAGGTGTTGATCACGTACCAGCGATACATCTATATAAGCCTCGACTTGCTCGCGATCCCGTTGACGCCTAAAGGATCTTTCGGATAAGGAAACTGAAGGCGCTATCTAGGGCGCCCAGATAGGCAGCGGCAACGGTCACGAAGATGATCGTGACCGCGGTCGCCTGCACGAGGGTGTCGCGGTCGGGCCACTGGACTTTGCGCAGCTCGGCCCAGCAGGACACGAGAAAGCCGAGTACCCCACCGCGCTGGCGCTCGGCCGTCGCCTGCTTCTGGCGACGCGCCAGCTGCTCCCGCTCCTGGCGCTTGCGCTCCTCGCGCTGGCGCTTCTCGGCGTCCTTGGCGCCCCTTGCTTCGGCGCGGCGCTCGGCACGGGTCGACGTGGGGGCATCCGGTGTCTCCAGCTTGCCCTCGGGGGCACCGGCTGCCATGCCGGCCTCCACGGCCTCGACCTCGGCGATGTCGCCGGAGACGGGGACCTGGGTGTCGTGCTGGGCCCGCGACTCGGCCTGGCGCTCGTCACCGGCGCCGGAGCGCTTCTGCGCTTCGGCTTCGCGAGCGCGTCTCTCCGCCTTGCGCTGTGCACGCGTTTTCGCCATCGGGGGCTACCGCGTCTCCTTGTGCGCCGTGTGGCGGCCGCACCAGCGGCAGTACTTGCGCAGCTCGATCCGGTCCGGCGAGTTTCGCCGCGACTTGTTGGTCTGGTAGTTGCGCCGCTTGCAGTCTTCGCAAGCCAGCGTCACCGCGATGCGGACATCTCCGCGAGCCATGTTCTCCTCGTTGCCGAACGGACGCCGTTACAAGAGAAAACCCCGGGCCGAGGCACGAGGCTGCCGAGAAGGATAGCGCTACTCAGGGCCTTGCGATTACCGCCTGGAAGGGGCCGCCGTTCCCGTCGGCACGGACTTCGAGGCGGAGCGCGGCATGGCCGCAGTTCGAGTAGGCGAGCGTCGCCTCTTCGGAGGCGTCGGTGAGGGCGGTGGCGAGGTCGCGGTTTCCGCCCGGGCCGGGCGAGCTGAGGACGACCGCCGTGCCGGGCGGCGCCTGAAGCGAGACCGAGACCGGGCCGTCGAGAGGGGTGCTCAGCAGGCGCGAGTCGACCCAGGAAGGGAGACCTAGCGCGCGGCCGGGTCCGATCCCGACCTCGCCGTCGGCCGCCCCGGCCGGGTCGGCGCCCTCGACCTCGGCGGGCCTCGCCCTCACCGAGCCGCTCCAGGGGACGGTCACGGGCCCGCTCCAGGGACGGGTGACGTCGGCGTGGATCTTCTCCAGCGAGGTCGCGGTCGGCTGCAGCAGCGGCGTGTACTGCCAGGACACCCGCGCGGTGGGCCGGTTGAGGCGGGCGTAGGACTGGGCGAAGGCCTCCTCCGGGTCCTCCCAGTAGTGAGTGCCCTGGTCACCCGGGAAGAGGCGGCCGGAGCGGGTCAGCTGGCAGACCCGCTCGTAGGTCGCCCAGCGGCTCGTCCCCGCCTCGAGCGCCGGCAGGGCGCTGCCCGGCTGGCTGTTGGCGATGTGGTGGCCGTACTCGTGCGCGATCGCGAAGTCGTGCGGCACGCCGGCAACGGGAGCGTCGGCGCCGGAGACGACCATCTCCTCGATCGCGGGCAGGTAGCAGGCGACCACCGACGCACCGCAGATCTGAGCGATCTCCTCCCGGGTGGCGACGTAGACGGAAAGCGTCGCCATCTCCGGCCCGTGATCGAGGGACCGCAGCGTGTCCGCGACCGAGGCGACCTCGGCTGGGCCGTAGTAGCTGGAGGAGATCTCGAATTCATTCCCGGCGGCGGCAAAGCGCGCCGCCGAGTCGCGGACCATCGCCCTCAGCGCCGCCGGGTCCGGGGGGGCAGCCGACTCGATGGCGGTGGAGGCATAGCGGGCCTGCTCGAGCGCCCTTGCCAGCGGCTCGCGCGTCGCCGCCGCGGCCGCCGAGGCGAGCACGGCGAGCAGGGCGCTCGCGAGGAGCAGCGCGACCCATGCTTGTCTCTGAATGCCCACATGGGGCACATCGGCCGGAGCTCAGAGAGCAGGGAAGGCCGCTCGGCCCCCCTGGACGAACGATCCCCCACTATCGGGAGGGGCGATGCCCCAGGTTGATTCCTTATCTCAGAGGCCGAGCGTTTTCGCGATGATCGTGCGCTGGATCTCCGAGGTGCCGCCGTAGATGGTCGAGACCATCGTCGCGCGGACGAGGCGCTCCATGTCGTACTCGGAGGAGTAGCCGTAGCCGCCCATCAGCTGCATCCCCTCAACCGCGACGCGTTTTGCGACCTCGGTGACGTGCAGCTTCACCATCGAGGCCTCTCGTGGCAGCATCCGGCCGGGATCCTCATCGGTCAGGGTGGCCACCCAGCGGGTCATCAGCCGCGCCGCCTCGAGATCGGTCGCCATGTCGGCGAGCCGGTGCTGGAGCGCCTGGAAGGAGCCGATCGGGCGGCCGAACTGCTTGCGCTCCTTGACGTAGGCGAGCGCATCGTCGAATGCGCGTTGGGCGATTCCCAGCATCGTCGCCGCGAGGATCAGCCGCTCGACGTTGAGACCGGCCATCAGCTGGGTCCATGCCTTGTCGGCCTCGCCGAGCAGCGCGTCGGCCGGCGCCTCGACGTCGCTCAGGTAGAGCGTGTTGGTCTCTTCCCCGCCCATCGTCTTGATCGGGACGATCTCGAGGCCCTCGACCTCGCGCGGGACCCAGATCATCGAGAGGCCCTCGTGCTTGGACTCGCCCCTGGTGGTGCGGCAGACGACGAGGATGTGGTCGGCGATATGGGCGTTGGAGATGAAGACCTTCTGCCCGTTGAGGACAAAGCCGCCGTTCACCCGCTCGGCGGACGTGGTGAGGGCTCCGACGTCGGAGCCGGCCTCGGGCTCGGTCATCGCGATCGCCTCGACCGCGCCCCCGGCGATGCCGCCGAGGATCTCGCCCTGCTGCTCCTCGCTGCCGAAGCGGCGGGTGGCGCCGGCGACGATCAGCGTCGTCGCGTAGCCGCCGATCGGGGCAAGCCCCCGCGAGGTCTCCTCCATGAAGAGGCAGGCGTCGAGCATCGAGCCGCCAGACCCCCCGTGCTCCTCGGGAATCGTGATTCCCAGCCAGCCCAGCTCCGCCATCTGCCTGTAGATGCCGTCGTCGTGGTGCTTGGTGTAGCCGTCGGTGAGCTGCTCGCGCTGCTCGGACGTCCCGCACTCGCGCTCGCAGAAGTCGCGGAGCGCGGCGACGAAGTCCTGCTGCTCATCGGTGAGGGCGAAGTCCATCGGCGCGGCAGACTATCGATCTCCCGCAAAGTGTCGGGAGAACTTGGAGTCGGTTCACTCTAGGCTTCAGGAACCCGGAGAGGTGTCCGAGTGGCTTAAGGAGCGCGACTGGAAATCGCGTGGGCGGGGTTAACCCGCCTCGTGGGTTCGAATCCCACCCTCTCCGCTGGAGCCTCTGCGCAGGCTGAAGAAGTCCCTCAGCAGACCGGAGCACTCTGCCTCCATGACGCCGCCGCTGACCCGCGGCCGGTGGTTGAGGGCGGGCTCCGCGAGGATGTCGAGAACGCTGCCGGCGGCACCGGCCTTCGGGTCCCGAGCCCCGAAGACAACCTCGGGGATGCGCGCAAGGACGATTGCCCCCGCGCACATGGCGCAGGGCTCGAGGGTCACGTAGAGGGTCGTGCCCGACAGTCGCCAGCCTCCCAGTGCCTCGGCAGCGGCGCGAATCGCGAGTATCTCGGCATGGGCGGTGGGATCGGCGCGCAGCTCACGCTCGTTGCCGGCGGTGGCGATCGGCTCCCCCTCGCGAGCAACGACGGCGCCGATCGGTACGTCGCCGTGGGCCTGGGCCTCGCGAGCACGCTCGATCGCGAGGCTCATCAAGCGCCGGTGAGCGATGGGTGCGGGCTCGGCGGGCATCGATCCGGAAGTATGTGGCACCAACAACTTCGCCGCCAGGCCGGTGTTTCTTGGAAGAACCCTCCCGATTGCCGGGGATCCGGCGAGTCCAAACAACATGAACCCACGCCTCTTGATGCTCGCTGTGCTTGTGCTGCTCGCAGCGCTGGCGGCAACCTCGGTCACCGCCGGTGCGACGACCGGGATCTCCCCGGCGCGCGAATTCGCACCGCGCCAGCTCGTGGTCAGGTTCGCGGGACAGCGCCACGGGCGAGCCGTGGGCCTGCCGCCACGGGTGAGCGTGCGGAAGGCCGCGGCCTCATTGCGGCGCAATCCGCAAGTCGTCTACGCCGCGCCGAACTACATCGCCACGGCGTCGATCGAGCCGCAGCCTCAAATCGCGCTGCCCAACGACCCGGGCCCGCTGGTCGAGACCTCGGTGTCCCCGGGAGGCTGGGTGGCAAAGCAGTGGAACTTCCTCCCCTGGGAAGGAACCGGGGCGCCGACGCTACCCACGTCCCCAGGCGGCATCGACGCCGTCGGGGCCTGGGCGAACCTGACGGCCGCGGAGCGCTCCGGCGCAATGGGCATCAACGTCGCGGTCCTCGATACGGGAATCGCCTACCGGGCCAAGGGAAGGAGCTTCCGCCGCAGCCCCGATTTCAGCCCGGGACAATTCGCAGGGGGCTATGACTTCGTCGAGGACGACCACATGCCCCTGGACGAGAATGGCCACGGGACCCACGTCGCCGGAACGATCGCCGAGAAGACCAACAACGGGATCGGACTGACCGGGCTCGCCTACCGTGCCAAGCTGATCCCCGTTCGCGTCCTCGACAGGAACGGGAGTGGAAAGGCCAGCGACATCGCCAGGGGGATCCGGTACGCAGTCGGTCGCGGTGCCGATGTCATCAACATGAGCTTCAACTTCAGCTGCGGGAAGCGCGTGCCGAGCATCGAGGAGGAGCTGCGCAATGCCTTCCGGAAGGGCGTGGTGGCGGTTGCGTCAATCGGCAACCTGGGCTCGGAGGGGTGCGTCTCCCCCCCTGCCACGGGGCCTCGTGTGATTGGCGTCGGGGGGACCACCGAGGGGGGTTGCCTGGGCAGCTACTCGCTGACGGGTAAAGGGATCGATGTCGTCGCGCCCGGTGGCGGCACCCCCGTGCCGGGCTGCCCGTCGGTGTCCGCCAGGCCGATCTACCAGGTGACCCTCGTCGACGGCACGACCCGCCGCTTCGGCCAGCCTGCGGACTACGTCGGCACCTCGATGGCGGCGGCCCACGTCTCCGGCGTGGCGGCAATGGTCCTGGCGAGCGGAGTGCTGAAGTCAAACGCCTCCCCGATGGGCACGGTGAATCGGCTGACTCGACGGCTGCGGAAGACCACCCGCGACCTCGGCCTGCCGCCGACCCTCCAGGGAGCCGGTCTGATCGACGCCGGGCGGGCCACCGACCCAGGGGTCTGAGCCTCGACGGGAACCGCGCAGGCGAACGCGGCACTAGGTCGTGCGGACGATGATCACGCTGCAGGGGGCGTGATGGGAGACGTTGTTGGGGACACTGCCAAGCAGGAAGCGCCGTGCCCCCGTCATACCCTTGTTGCCAACGACGATCAGGTCGGCGCCGGTCTCCTCAGCGACGTTGAGGATCGCGTCCGTGGGATTCGCCTCGACCGGGTGGGTCTGAACGTCCACACCCTCCTGCTTGGCGGTGGCCGCCGCGCCCTCGAGAATGAGATTCACGTCCTCGCGGGGGCCGATCTCGTGCTGCACGTCTGGCGGGGCGCCCTGCTGCTCGCCTTCGATCCGGCGCCGTGAAACCGGTTCATAGGCGCTGACGATGCTGAGCTGGGCGCTGGAGAGCTTCGCAAGGTCGACGGCCTGGCGGACGGCCTCGGTGGCGGTCTCCGATCCGTCGGTTCCAACCACGATGCGAGTGAACACGCCGCCTCCTGTCTGTGAATCTGAGTCGCTGGTCGGGCCGCGGTGATACTAACGGCCGCCGTGGCGGGCCGGGAGGCCGCGGAAGCCGATGCCGAGGATCTCCGTCGGCGTCGTCGCGAGACGAACGATCGCAATCGCCATGGAGGCAAGAAGGCAGGCGATCAACACAACCATCCCGGCTTTCCAGAGTCCCGGCATCGAACCGGCAGCCTAAACGGCAGCCGGGAGGCACCGAGCAGGTAGTTTCCCGACCTCATGCTCGGGACCTATGCCTCGGCGGCCCTGATCTGCGCCGCCTCGCTGCTCGTTGGGCGCGCGCTGCTCTCCGTCGCGGGGCGCAGCTCCTGGTCATGGCTGGAGCCGGCAGCCGGATTCGGCGCAATCGTCGCGGTGACCGGCGTGCTCTCCCGCGCACCCGGCCATGGGACGTCGGCGCTGCTGGGACTCGTGCTGTTGCTCGTCGCCGCGGGCGCGGTGGCGGCGCGCTCGCCCTACCGCACCGAGGGTGCCCTGCGCAGCGGCTTGCCGGTCGCGATCGTCGTCGCGCTTGCCCTCTCGATCCCGTTTGCGGTGAGCGGGCGCTGGGGCCTGCTCGGGGTCGGATTCAACAACGACCTCGGCCTCCACCTCGCCTGGGCCGAGTGGCTGCGCAGCGGCTTCGGGCCGATTCCAGACACTGGTTACCCACTCGGGCCGCACGGGCTCGCGGCCGCGGCTGTGGCGGTGCCGGGCATCGCGCTGGGGCCCGCGTTCGTCGGCGAGATCCTGGCAATCGGCGTCATGGTCGGATTGACGGCGCTCGCCGCCCTTGGAAACCTCACCCCGGCGCGGCGAGTGCTGGCGGCGACCCTTGTCGCGGTCTCCTATCTCACCGCGTCTTCCTTCGCCCAGGGCACCTTCAAGGAGATGGCGCAGGCCCTCTTCGTGCTCGCCTTCGCAATGGCCCTGCGCGAACCCGGCCGCCTCCCCCCCGGCACCTGGGCACGGCTGCGCTTCGCACTGCCGTTCCTGGCGCTGGCCGGCGGCGTCTTCTTCTCCTACAGCTTCGCTGGGCTGGCCTGGCCGATTGCGATCGTCGCCCTCTGGAGCCTCACGCAGCCCCAGGTGCGACGGGTTCTGACCCCGCGAGCGCTGCTGCGATTTCTGCTCCGGCCGGCGACCCTGGCGGCGATCGTGGTCGTGGCGGCGATCGGCGCGGCGATCACCCTGGTTGGCCCCTTCGGCTTTGCCCACGGCTTCAACAAGGTTGCGGGAACCAACACCTACGGGCCCGTCTCCCCGGTTGAGGCGCTGGGAATCTGGCCCACGCCCAACTACCGCCTCAACGGGGTCGGCGGGGCTCACCTGACCGGACTTGCCGGCGCGGTTGCCGGGCTGGCGCTGGCGCTGGGCCTCGCCTGGTGGGTGCGACGGCGCGAATTCGCCGTGCCGATCGCACTCGGGGCATGCACTGCTCTCTACCTTGTCTCACTGCCCTTCAGCGGCGATTACTCGCAGGCCAAGGCGCTGACGATCGCCGCTCCGCTGGCGATGCTGGTGGCGGTGCGCCCCCTGCTCGCCGGCCTCCTCCCCACCCGCCGCCGGTCCGACGGCCGACGGGACGGAGATGCACCAATCTGGCCGGAGGTCGGCCCGTCGGAACCGGAAATCGGCCCGCCGGCACGAAGGGGAGGGGGCGTGGTGCGCCTGGCGTGGTCTGCGCTCGCGGTGCTCTTCGTGGGCGGCGCCGCCTGCTCCAGCCTCCTGGTCCTGCGCGACGCACCCGTGGGCCCGGCGGGCCACGGCGCGGAGCTGCGCAGCTTCCTGCCGATCCTGCACGGCAAGCCGGTCCTCTATGTCGGCCAGGACCGCTATGCCCCCTACGAGTTGCTCGGTGCCGACACCCACGTGCCGCTGGTCGAGTTCCCCGACGCCGATGTCACCCCGAACCCGGAGAAGCCGTTCGACACGGGCGACGCCTACAGCCCAACCGATTTCGACTCGTTCTCACGCGCCACCCTGAACCGCTTCCCCTACGTGATCAGCGGGCGGGCGGCCTGGAACAGCGAAGCGCCACCCAACTTCGTACACGTGGCCGCCACTCCCTCCTACCTGCTCTGGAAGAGGGCCGGGCCGGCACCGCGCAACCGTCACGTCCTGCTGGAGGGGACCGAGGCGGCGGCGCGGGCGGGTTGCGCGTCGCCGGAGATTCGAATCCTCACATCAAACGCCGGCCGCGCCTCGCTGTTCCCCACTCCGGAGATCGGGCCGCGGGCCAGGTGGGACGCCGGCGACACGCTGGGAACCGGCGAGCGAGCCTCGCAGACGCTCAACCTGCCGGCCGGCCGCTGGCGCCTCTCGCTCCAGTACTTCTCGCCGTTCGAGCTGACGGTGACCGCGCCCGGCTTCCGGCTGCCGCTGAAGCCGGCGCTGGACGGCCAGCGCCCCAACACGATCAGCCTCTCCAACGACGGGCAGTTCTGGCCGGCGGGCGAGTTCGTCAGCCAGGGCGGCTCGATCCGGTTCACAGTCGCTGCCGCCGAGCCAAGCACCCTGCAGCGCCTCACCGGCTACGACGGCAAGGCCCATATCGGCGAGCTGGTCGCCGTCCCGGCCGAACCGCACCGGATCGTGCCGCTGGGCGATGCCTGCGGCGGCTGGATCGACTGGTACCAGTCGCCCGCAGCGCCCTAAGCACCCCCCCCCCCCCGCCGATCTGGGGCAGGCTCCCCCGGCGGATCCCGGGCTGGAGGTGGAGGTGGACGACCGCGGGGTTGCGCGGCTCAGGCCGCTTTGGACGCCAGCCGCTCCGGTGAGACCCGGACCACGTCCCAGACCAAGCCGGCGCGCTCGAGGGAGCCGATGACAAGAGCGGAGGGATCGAGCTGCCGGCGGCCGAGGCCGTGGACCGCCGAGGTGGGGAAGGCATGGTGGCTGTTGTGCCAGGCCTCGCCCAGGGTGGGAACGGCGATCAGGGCGAGGTTGCGGGACCTGTCGGTCGTCTGGAAGTCGCGGCGGCCGAAGACGTGGCAGAGCGAGTTGATGCTGTAGGTGAAGTGGTGCAGCACGAAGACCCTGATCAGGCCGCCCCACAGGAGTCCCGTGGCGGCGGCGGCGAGGGTGCCCCCGATCAGCCAGCCGAGGGCAAAGGGAATGAACAGACCGAGCACCGCCCAGAGCAGGAAGGTGCGGTCGACGAAGCTGACCACCGGGTCGCTGAGCAAATCGGGCGCATAGCGTTCCCGGTTGCCGCGCTGGGTGTGGATGAACAGCCAGCCCATGTGGGCGTGAAAGAGACCGCGCAGCGCTCCGCCAAGCCCAACGCCGTGATCGACGTGAGGGCTGTGCGGATCGCCCTGTTCGTCCGAGAACGCGTGGTGCTTGCGATGGTCGGCCACCCAGGAGATCACCGGCCCCTCGATCGCGGCGGAGCCGAGGATCGCCAGCAGGCCGCGCAGCCAGCGAGATGTCTTGAAGCTGCGGTGGGTGAGGTGGCGGTGAAAGCCGACCGTAACCCCGAGCCCGATCGGAAGGTACATGGCGAGAAAGAGAACGACGTCGCGCCAGTGCAGCGCCCGGTCCCACACCTGCCAGGCGGCCAGGCCGAGCGCCAGGAAGGGGACCAGCGTCACCAGCCCGGTGAGGATCCTGTCGCGCGTCTCGTTTGCGACCGGCTGAACATCGGAGGGAAGGGGGGCTCGACCTGGCATCGGGGAACACCACGATCATAGGGATCCGCACCTCCAGAAAACAGGGGTCCGCCGATCGATGGGCGGATCTCGACTCACATGGGCGCTTTCGATGGGTGCTTTTCGATGGGCGCTTTTCGCCGGCCGGCGGTTCAGCGTGTCGGTAGTGTCCAACGATGCACTTCGCCAGCACGGCGTTGCTGCGCCGGGAGATCGAAGGGTGCATCCCCGACCGCCCCTTCGCGATCGAGTTTTGGGACGGGGCTCGTCTGCCCGCAACCGGTGGCGAGGGACCCACCTTCCGCGTCCGCTCGCCCCGCGCCGCCGCCCGCGTGCTGCGGGCTCCGGGCCAGCTCGGCCTTGGGCGCGCATACGTCAGCGGCGACATCGAGGTCGACGACATGGACGCGGTGATCGAGTTGCTCGACAGCTGGAAGCCGCCGTCCCTCGGTCGCGGCGACATGGCGCGACTGCTGCTCGGCGCCGTGCGCGCCGCCGGCCTGACCCCGCCGCCCCGCCGCCCCGCCGCCGAGCTGGTCCTCAGCGGCCGCCGCCACAGCAAGGAGCGCGACGCCCGCGCCGTCCGCCACCACTACGACGTCTCCAACGATTTCTTCGCCCTCTTCCTCGACGAGTCGATGACCTACAGCTGCGCCTTCTTCGCCGCCGGCGCCGAGACGCTCGAGGCGGCGCAGGAGGAGAAGCTGGAGACCGTCGCCCGCAAGCTGGCGCTGAGGGAGGGCGACCGGGTGCTCGACGTCGGCTGCGGCTGGGGCAGCTTCCCGCTGCGGGCGGCGACCGAGCGCGGCGCCAGCGTCGTCGGCATCACCCTCTCGCCGCCGCAGGCCGAGAAGGCGCGCCAGCGGGCCGAGGAGGCCGGCGTCGCCGACCGGGTTGAGATTCGGGTGATGGACTACCGCGACCTGGCCGGAGAGCGCTTCGACGCGATCGCCTCGATCGGCATGGTCGAGCACGTCGGCGAGGAGCAGATCGACGTCTACGCCCGCACCCTGGCAGGCATGCTGGAACCGGGCGGGCGCCTGCTCAACCACGGCATCGCCCGCCTGCGCCACACCGACCCCGAGGCGGGCGCCTTCTCCGAGCGCTACGTCTTCCCCGACAGCGAACCGCTGCACCTCTCGCGCGTCCTGCTCGCGCTCGAACGGGCGGGGTTCGTCACCCGCCACGTCTCCGAGCACAGCGCCGACTATGCCGAGACCCTGCGCCACTGGGCGAGGCGGCTGGACGAGAACCTCGATAAGGCGCTGCACCTCGCCGGCCCCGAACGCGTCCGCGTCTGGCGCCTCTACCTGCGTGCCGCGCGAAACGGGTTCGAGAACGGCTTCCTCTCGATCTACCAGGCCCGCTGCACCCTCGCCTGACTCCCGATCTATCGGGTTCGTTGCACCCTCTCCTGAGCCAGGACGCGATCAGCGGCGCGCCTTCGGATTGCAGTTGATGCCAGCCTCGTCGAACACGGCCCAGCTGCGACGCGTGACGGCACGGACCCGGTGCCGGGTGCTGCGACGGCGGAGGGGTCAGGAGGGGAGGCCGCCCGCGAGGTCGCCCAGGGCCCAGTCGGCACCCGCGGCGTGGAGCTGGTCGACGGAGTAGCTGCCGGTCGCGACCCCGGCAACGCGGATGCCGGCTTCGTGGCCGGCCTCGACATCGCGCGGCGTATCGCCAACCGCAATGCAGACGCCATCCGCCAGGGTGCCGCCTGAGACCAGCTCGCCTCGACGCAGCGCCGCCCTGGTCACCTCGGTGCGATCGGCGGAGTCGGAGCCGTAGCCGCCGAAGCTGAAGAAGCGGTTGAGGCGCCCGCGCGCGAGCTTGACGTGGGCGGCTGCCTCGATGTTCCCGGTCACCAGGCCAAGCAGCACGCCGCGCTCGATCAGCTCCGGCAGCAGCTGCTCGACACCGGGCATCACCCGGTAGCCGCCCGACTCCGCGACGGTGTCGGGGAGGTGGCGGAGGTAGGCGGCGATGGCCTTCGAGCGCTCCACCTGGCTTCCCTCGCGGCCAATCACCTCTCGAAAGACGATGGCTGCGATCTCGGGATCGGTCATGCCGGCGTCGGTGTGCTCGTCGACGTCGGCCTCGACCCCATGCAGCTCCTCGAAGCCACGCTGCCAGGCGGCGGCGCCGGCGCCGCCGGTGACCAGCAGCGTCCCGTCGATGTCGAACAGGACCCCACGGAGCGCGGCGGCGCCCTCGGTTGCCGGCTCACCGCGACCTTCGCCGGGCTCGGCACCCACGCCGCTGCCGCTCAATCCGGCCGCACCGTCCCCGCTCACTCGTCGAGGACGTCGCGCTGGGCCAGCAGGTACAGGAGGGCGAGGGCGGGGAGCACGATCACGGTGGCGGCGATGAACACAACCATGACCGCGCCGAGGGTCTGGTGGGGCGCCGCCGACTCGGTGACCTTCAGCGAGGTCGGCAGCAGGTAGGGGAACTGAGCGACGCCCCAGCCCCAGATCACAGCAATCACGGCACCGGTGGCGAGGGGCCGCAGGCCACGCCGCGCGCCGCGCAGCAGCAGCCCGATGACGGCAATGCCACAGAGCCCGGAGACGATAACCAGCGGCAGCCCATCGCCGGTGAGCCCGTCGTAGACGAAGCGGGCGTCGGCGTGAAGGGCAAAGATGCCGGCCAGCGCGAAGGCGCCGGCAACCAGCGCGGCGACAAGCGCGCGGCGGGCGAAGTACTCCTCGAGGTCGCGCATGCCGCTGCGGCGCGCATCGGAGATCAGGAACACCGCAGCCAGGTAGGCGCCGCTGGCGACGAATAGGGCGCCTATCAGCAGCGGCAGCGGTGCGATCCAGCTCGAGAATGGGTCGCCGTTGCCGTCGGCGGGCACGTTGCCCGCAGCCACGGCACCCACCACGGTGCCCATGAAGAACGGCGTCAGCACCGACGAGAGGGCGAACGCGGCGCCCAGGGCCCGGCGGTTCCCCAGCGATTGGATCGACTTGCGGAAGGCAAAGCCCGCGCCGCGCAGGACAATCCCGAGGGCAGCCAGAGACAGGGGCACGTAGAGCGTCAACATCAGCGCGCCGAACGCATCCGGGAAGGCCGTCCAGAACACCACCAGGATGAAGATCAGCCAGACATGGTTGGCCTCCCAGACTGGCGTGAGCGAGCGCTGGATCAGCGCTCGCGGCCGCTCGCCCTTCCCTGCGTCACCGGCGATCAGGTCCCAGAAGCCGGCGCCAAAATCGGCGCCGCCAAACACCGCATACAGCGTCGCACCGGTCCAGAGGATCATCGCCGCCACATCGGCTCGCGTCACGGGAGCAGCCTCTCACGCCTTGCCTGTCGCACCATCAACAGGCGATCACCGTACCTCGCCGGGGGGCCCGTAGGGAATCTCGCCGGCCTCCAGGGCCTCCCCCTCCTCGGTCCGCCAGCGCCGGGACATCGAGCGCAGGGCGAGGATCGCCCCGGTGCCGAGTGCCCCATACAGCGCCACGACGACGGCGAAGGCGAACCAGATCCCATCCGCCCGCGTAACCGCCTCGGAGGTGCGCATGAACCCCTGCACGATCCACGGCTGGCGCCCCACCTCGGTGACGATCCAGCCGCACCACAGCGCCAGGACCGCGGCAGCGCCGGCGACCGCGACGGCGCGCAGGAACCACGGCGTGCGCGGGATGTCGCGCCGCCGCCACCAGGCGAGCGCAAGCCAGGCACCGAGCGCCAGCAGCGCCGTGCCGATCCCGACCATCGCGTCGAAAGCGAGGTGCAGCAGGGTGTTCGCGGGCGGGCGGTTCTGTGGCGGAATCGAGTCGAGTCCCGTCACCTCGGTGTCGGTGCTGAACCCGACCAGCAGGGAGTCGAGGCCGGGGATGCCGATCGCCCCCTTGACGCCGTCGCTCGTGCAGATGCCGCCCACGTACTCGGTCTGGTTCGTTCCCGTTTCCTGGATGCACTCCATGCCGGCGAACTTGGCCGGCTGGTGGTCGGCGACGGCCCGGGCCGCGATGTCGCCGACGAAGAGCTGGATCGGGGTGGCGATGGAGGCGACGACGAGCGGGATCAGCAGCCCCAGCCGGTGGAGGCGATCGCGCCTCCCGCGCAGCATCCCGACCGCGTAGATCGAGGCGACGAGGAAACCCGCGACCATGTAGGCGGCGAGGATCATGTGCGGGACCTCATACCCCCAGGCGGGGTTGAAGAGGATCTTCAGCGGTTCCGTCTCGACCACGCTGCCGGCGCCGTCGAGGATGAAGCCCTGGGGCTGGTTCATCCACGAGTTGGCGGTGACGACCGCGAAGGCGCCGCCCACTCCGGTGATAACCATCGGGACCCCCGACCAGAAGTGCGCCCAGCCGGTCAGCCGCTTCCAGCCATAGATGTAGACCGCCAGGAAGATCGCCTCGGTGAAGAAGAAGATCCCCTCGATCGCGAAGGCGATCCCGAACGCGTCGCCGAAGCGCGCCATGAAGTGCGGCCAGAGGAGGCCGAACTCGAAGCTGAGGACCGTCCCGGTGACGGCGCCGACCGCGAAGGTGACGGCCATCGCCTTCGACCAGCGCCGCGCCAGCCGCATCGCGTCCTCATCGCCGCGCCTCAGCCCAAGCCAGTTGGCGATCAGAATCATCGCCGGCAGGGCGACACCGAGGCAGGCGAGGACGATATGGAAGCCGAGCGTGAACGCCATCAGCTCGCGCGCCGCGAGCAGGTTGGACTCCGACGCGGCGAGCGGTAGGGGGTCGAGGAGGAGCACTCCCTAGTCCCCGGAGCTCGCCGTTTGCCCCCGGCCAGCCGGGGGCTCGCCGGGAGCGGGGACCGCCTCCCGCCTCGCCTGACGGTAGCGGCGGATCAGTGCGTTTGTGGAGCTGTCGTGGCTGAGCTTCGGCTCCTCATCGGCCTGCAGCTCGGGGACGATCCGCTTCGCCAGCACCTTGCCCAGCTCGACGCCCCACTGGTCGAAGGAGTCGATCCCCCAGACGGCCCCCTGGGTGAAGACGCTGTGCTCGTACAGGGCGACCAGAGTGCCCAGCGTGTGCGGTGTCAGCCGCTCGGCAAGGATCGTGTTCGAGGGACGGTTGCCCTCCATCACCCGGTGCGGGATGACCTCCTCCGCCGTCCCCTCCTCCCGCACCTGTTCGGGGGTCTTGCCGAAGGCGAGCGCCTCAGCCTGCGCGAAGACGTTCGAGACCAGCAGGTCGTGGTGCCCGCCGAGCGGGTTGTTGGAGCGCATGAAGCCGATGAAGTCGCAGGGAATCAGCCGCGTTCCCTGGTGGATCAGCTGGTAGAAGGAATGCTGGCCATTGGTCCCCGGCTCGCCCCAGAAGATCGCCCCGGTGTCGTAGCCGACCTGGCTGCCGTCCAGCGTGACGTGCTTGCCGTTGGACTCCATCGTCAGCTGCTGCAGGTAGGCCGGGAAGCGGTGCAGGTACTGATCGTAGGGCAGCACCGCGCAGGTCTGGGCGCCGAAGAAATCGCCGTACCAGACAGAGAGCAGCCCCATCAGCGCGGGCAGGTTCTCGGCCAGCGGCGCCTCGCGGAAGTGCTCGTCCATCGCATGGAAGCCGGCCAGCATCTCGGCGAACTGCGCCGGTCCGATGGCCAGCATGGTCGAGAGTCCGATCGCGGAGTCCATCGAGTAGCGACCCCCAACCCACTCCCAGAAGCCGAACATGTTCTCTGTGTCGATACCGAAGCCGGCCACCTGCTCGGCGTTGGTGGAGACGGCGACGAAGTGCCTGGCGATCGCCGCCTCCTCGCCGCCCAGCCCGGCCAGCGCCCACTCGCGGGCGGTGCGCGCGTTGGTCATCGTCTCCAGGGTCGTAAAGGTCTTCGAGGCGATCACGAACAGGGTCTCCTCGGGATCGAGGTCCCGGGTGCACTCGGCGAAGTCGGTGCCGTCGACGTTGGAGACGAAGCGAAAGGTCATGTCGCGGAGGCTGAAGTGGCGCAGTGCCTCATACGCCATCACCGGGCCGAGGTCGGAGCCGCCGATGCCGACGTTGACGACGTTGCGGATCGGCCTGCCGGTGTGACCCTTCCACTCGCCCGATCTGACCCGCTCAGCGAAGGCGGCCATCCGGTCGAGCACCGCGTGGACCTCCTTCACGACGTCGACCCCGTCGACCAGGAGCGAGCGCTCGCGCGGCATCCGCAGCGCCACGTGGAGCACGGCGCGGTCCTCGGAGACGTTGATGTGCTCGCCGGCGAACATCGCCTCGCGCCGCTCCTCGACGCCGCGCTCGCGAGCCAGCTCGCCGAGCAGGATCAGCGTCTCGTCGGTGATCCGGTTCTTGGAGAAGTCGAGGTGCAGGCCGGCACCGTCGGCCACCAGGCGCTCGCCCCGCTCCGAGTCCGAATCGAAGAGCTCCCGCAGGCGGACGCCCTGAAGCTCGGCGAAGTGCCTCTCCAGCGCCTGCCATGGCCCGCACTCCCGCAACGGGACGGTGCCCATGGGAGAACCTTTCCCAGCGCTCATGACGTCGCCAGACGCTCGCGCTCGGAGTCGATCGACTTCAACAGGTCCGCCCAGGAATCGTCGAAGCTCTGCTTGCCCTCCTCCTGGAGCCGCGCGGCGAGCGCCTCGGCGTCGATCCCGGCGGTGCCGAACTCGGTAAGCACCGCCTCCGCGTCGCCGCCGTCCTCGGGCAGTGGCTCGCGCACCGAGCCGTGGTCGGCAAAGTCCTTCAGCGTGGCCTCGGGCATCGTGTTGACCGTGAACGGCGCCGCCAGCGCCTCTATGTAGAGGACATCGGGGGCGTCCGGGTCCTTGGTGCCGGTGCTCGCCCAGAGCAGCCGCTGCGGGCGGGCGCCCTCGTTGGCGAGGCGCTGCCAGCGCTCGGAATCCAGCAGCTCGCGGTAGGCCTGGTAGGTGAGCATCGCGATCGCGATCCCAAGCCTGTCGCGCAGCTCGTCCGGCACCGTGTCCGTCACGGCCTTGTCCCAGCGGCTGACGAAGATCGAGGCGACGGAGCCGACCGCCGGGTCCCGCCCCGCCCTGATGCGCCGCTCGACTCCCCGCATGTAGGCCTCGGCGGCGCCGAGGTAGTGCGCGCGGGAGAAGAGCAGGGTGACGTTGACCGGGACGCCGGCGAAGATCGCCTCCTCGATCGCGGCCCGACCGGCACCGGTGCCGGGGATCTTGATGAAGAGGTTCTCGCGGGCGGCCTCGCCGTGCAGCTTCGTCGCCTGCGCGATCGTGGCGGCGGTGTCGTCGGCGAGCAGCGGTGAGACCTCGAGCGAGACCCAGCCGTCGACGCCATCTGTGCGGCTGTGGACGGGTGCGAAGAGGTCGGCCGCCTCGCGCAGGTCGGCAAGCGCCAGCTCGAAGAAGAGCTCCTCGGGGGACCCGGTGCCCGGTCCGGCCGCGGCCACCTGCTCGTCGTAGGCGTCACCGCCGGAGATCGCCCTGTCGAAGATCGTCGGGTTTGAGGTGAGGCCGGTGACGGAAAGCTCGTCGATGTAGCGGCCCAGGCTTCCATCGCCCAGCATCGTGCGGGTGATGTTGTCGAGCCAGAGGCTCTGGCCCAGGTCGTGCAGCTGCTCGGTTGGATTCACAGCGCTCCCTCCGCTCGCTTACGCGCTCCCTTCGCCCTCTCAACCACCTCGCGCGCCGCCCCTTTCAAGCACCTCGCGAGCTGCCTCGACGACACGGTCCGGGGTGAACCCGAACTTGGATTGGACGTCCTTGAGTGGAGCCGAGGTGCCGAAGGTGTGCATGCCGATCCGCGTCCCCTCCGCACCGACGTAGTGGTCCCAGCCGATCGTCGAGGCCTCCTCGACCGAGACCCGTGCGGTGATCTGCGGCGGCAGCACCTCTTCGCGGTAGTCGGCGTCCTGGCGGTCGAACAGCTCCCAGCACGGCAGGCTGACGATGCGCGAGCGGATGCCGTCGGCGCTCAGCTCCTCGTGCGCGGCGACCACCAGCGCCACCTCGCTGCCGGTCGCGATCAGGATCACCTCCGGATCGCCACCGTCGGGGTCGGCCAGCACGTAGCCGCCGCGCCGCAGCCCCTCCGCCGAGGCGTAGGTGGAGCGGTCGAGGACCGGGACGCTCTGGCGCGTGAGCACGAGGGCGACCGGCTGGTGGGTGCGGTCGATCGCCACCCGCCACGCCTCGGCGACCTCGTTGGCGTCGGCGGGGCGGATCACGTCGAGGCCGGGAATCGCGCGCAGCGAGGCGAGCTGCTCGACCGGCTGGTGGGTCGGCCCGTCCTCGCCGAGGCCGATCGAGTCGTGGGTGAAGACGTGGATCACCGGCAACTCCATCAGCGCCGAGAGCCGGATCGCCGGCCGCGCGTAGTCGGAGAAGGTGAGATAGGTCGACCAGAGGGGGCGCAGCTTTGAGAGCGAGAGGCCGTTTGAGATCGCCGCCGCCTCGTGCTCGCGGATCCCGTAGTGGAGCTGGCGGCCCCCGAAGGCGCCAGGCTCGAAGTCCTCGACGCCGTCGAAGTCCAGGCGCACGGATGTCGAGTCGGTGAGGTCGGCGGACCCGGCCAGCAGCCAGGGCAGCCGCTCCCCGATCGCGTTCTCGACCTGGTTGGACGCCTTGCGGGTCGCCAGCCCCTTCTCGTCGGCCTCGAAGCTGGGGATTGCGGCATCCCACCCCTCCGGCAGCTCCCGCCTCTGGGTCGCGTCGATCTCGGCAGCCAGGTCGGGGTGCTCCTTGGCGTAATCCGCCAGCCTCTCCTCCCACGCGGCTCGAAGCTCGGCGCCCCGCCTGCCGATCCCCGCTGCAAAGTGCTCCCTGACACCATCGGGGACGAGGAACTCGGCGTCCTCGGGCCAACCGTAGGCACGCTTCGTCTCCCGCACCTCGTCATCGCCGAGCGGTTCGCCGTGCGCGGCGGCGGTGTCCTGCTTGTGCGGGGAGCCATATCCGATGTGGCTGTCGACGATGATCAGGGTCGGGCGGCCCCGCTCGCCCCTGAACTCCTCGAAGGCTTTGGCCACCAATTCCGTGTCGTTTGCGTCGCCGACCCGGGTCACGTTCCAGCCGTAGCCCATGAAGCGCGCCGCGGCATCGTCTCCATAGGCGATTCGGGTTTTGCCGTCGATCGTGATGTGGTTGTTGTCGTAGATCCAGCAGAGGTTGTCGAGCTCCAGGTGGCCGGCGATCGAGGCCGCTTCGTTGGAGACGCCCT
Organism: uncultured Solirubrobacterales bacterium; assembly: GCA_963707965.1. Taxonomy (GTDB): domain Bacteria; phylum Actinomycetota; class Thermoleophilia; order Solirubrobacterales; family 70-9; genus VRUE01. The sequence goes on along the minus strand of CAVPRR010000004.1, from coordinate 34,779 downwards.
CCATCAGACAGCCGTCGCCGGCGATCGCGTAGACATCGAAGTCGAACAGCTCGAATCCGGGGTGGTTGTAGCGGGCGCCCTGCCACTTGGAGGAGATCGCCATCCCGACCGAGGTTGCGATCCCCTGCCCGAGCGGGCCGGTGGTGGCCTCGACCCCTGAGGTCCAGCGGTACTCGGGGTGACCGGGGGTGCGCGAGTCGAGCTGGCGGAAGCGTTTGATGTCCTCGAGGCTGACCGCCGGCGCGCCGACGACCTCGTAGTCGGGTTCGACGGCCCGCACGTCCGCCAGATGGAGCAACGCGTAGAGCAGCATCGACGCGTGTCCGGCGGAGAGGACGAAGCGATCGCGGCCGGGCCAGATCGGGTCGGCGGGGTCAAAGCGCAGGAAGCGCTGCCACAGCGTGTAGGCGACCGGGGCCATCGACATCGGCGTCCCAGGATGGCCCGAGTTGGCCTTCTGGATCGCATCGATCGACAGGGTGCGAATGGTGTTGATGCAGAGCCGGTCGATATCCGCCTGTCCGCCGCGAGCTGTCGTTCCCTCGGACGCCATCCGTCCCTTCGACCCTATCGAGTCGGGTGAGCGGCCCGTCGGTTCCGACCGGGCCGCATCCCCAAGCCCTTGCCGATGGGCCGGAAACGGCGCCAACCTCTCCCGCCGTCAAGGCCGGAACACCTCCCGCTGGCGAGCCCGGAACCTCTCCCGCTGGCGAGCCCGGAACCTCTCCCGCTGGCGAGCCCGGAACCTCTCCCGCTGGCGAGCCCGGAACCTCTCCCGCTGGCGAGCCCGGAACTTCGATTCCATGTATTACGTGGAAACGGTGTTCCGGGCATTGAAACGGCGTCTTTGGCCCGGCAGGAACCTCCTATATCTCCCGCTTCCGGCGCATCGGGGCGGAAACATGTCAGCGACCGGCGGCGGTCAGGGCTCTATGCGAGTGACGGTGCCGTCGCCGTTGTTGGCGACCCAGACGGCTTCCCGTCCGACCACAATGGCGCCGGGGGCGCTGCCAACCGCCACCGGGTCGCCGATCGGCTTGCCATCCCCGATCGCGATCCGGGTGACGCTGTCGTCACCGGCATTGGCGACCCAGACCGCGTCGGTGCCGGCGTCGATCCCGCCGGGCCGGTCGCCCACCGCGATCGGGTCGCCGAGCAGCGTGTGGGTCGCCGGATCGACCCGGATCACGGTGTCGCCGCGGCTGTTGGCGACCCAAGCGATGCCGCCGCCGACCGTGATGCCGGATGGACCGCGCCCGACCGCGATCGCCGAGCCGGCGACGGCGTCTCCGAGGTCGACACGGCGGATCGTCCCGGTCGAAGCGCTGCTGATCCAGAGGCCGCCGGCGCCGGCCGCGAGTCGCAGCGGCACCGCCTGGGGGGCTATGCCGCGCCTGAACACCCTGGCGCCCTGCGCATTGATCGCCGCGACGCCCGCGCCATCCTCGTCCGCCACCCAGACACGGCCGCCGGCCACGACGATCGCGCCGGGCCGCCCGCCGACCTCAATTCTCTCGGGCGGCTGCCCGGCGAAATCGGCGGGATCCAGGCGAAGCACGTCCCCCGTACGTGGCCTGGTGACCCAGACGGAGCCTTCGCCGACCGCGACACCCGAGATCCCCCTGCCGATCCGCACCGAGTCGACCACCTCCTTCGTTTCCGGGTCAATCCGCGAGAGGGTGCCGTCCGCGGCGCTGGTCACCCAGAGCGCGTCGTCGCCGACGGCGAGGCGCAACGGGCCCGCGCCAACAGGGATCGGTGACGAAACCGACACGTCGTCACCTCCCAGCAGCAGGATGGCGAGGACGATCGCCGCCGCAGAAACGGCCAGCCCCGATAGAAGCCAAGCGAGGAACCCGGCGGCGAGCGGGCGTCGCCAGCGGCTGAGGCCGGGGGCACGGCCGGGAGGGACGTCGCCCAGGCGAACCGTGGGCCGGTCCTCCTGCGCAGAGAGAACGCGGGTCGCGGCTGGAGTCGCGCCCTGGCGCTCGCGGGCCGCCTCGATCAGTGCGCCGGCCGTCGAGTAGCGCGCGGCCGAGTCCTTCGAAACTGCGCGCTCGATCACCGTGTCGAGGCCCTCTGGCATCTCGGGCTCGGTGTCGCCAGCCTGGCGGACGAAGGGAACGACCCCGGTCAGCGTCTCGTAGAGCACGCATCCCAGCGAGTAGACATCGGCCGGCGGCCCGACCTTCTCGCCCCGCCACTGCTCGGGCGACATGTACTCGACGGTGCCGACGATCGATGCGCCGCTCAGGACCCCCGAGTCGCCGAGCGCCTTGGCGAGCCCGAAGTCCGAGAGGTAGGCGCGCTCCCCTTCCAGGAGGATGTTGTGGGGCTTGACGTCGCGGTGGACTATGCCCGCGGCATGGGCGGCGTCGAGCGCATCCGCAACCTGCCGGAGCAGCTCGACCGCTTCCGCGGGCGGCAGCGGCCCCCGCTGGGCGATCCGCCTCTTCAGGTCGCCATCCTCGATCAGGCGCATCGCGATGATCAGCTCGCCCTCCTCCTCGCGGGCGTCCAAGATGGGAACCACGTTGGGGTGGTCGAGGCGGGCGGCGAGGCGGGACTCGCGCAGGAAGCGATCGCGGAACCCCTCCTCCCCAGCGAGGTGGTGCGCGATCACCTTCAGCGCCACCGGCCGGTCGAGCGCCAGGTGCGTCGCCCTGTAGACGACCCCCATCCCGCCCCGTGCGATCAGCGCGTCGAGCCGGTACCCCGCCAGGGTCGAGCCGATTGCCGGTTCTCCCATGCAGGCGGTTATACCGGCGCCTTCACGCGGAAGGGGGCACGTCGTCGCCCCTTCACGCGGAAGGGGGCACGTCGTCGCCCCTCCACGCGGAAGGGGGCACGTCGTCGCCCCTCCACGCGGAAGGGGGTCCCCTCCAAGATTCAGAGGAGACCCCCTTGACCGGCCCGGGCGGGCCGGCGGATGCCCGCGCCGGCTAATGCCCGGCTTTGGGCGACGGCTGCCAGGCGATGACCGGACCGAGTGAGGTGGTCGTGCCGCCGGCTTCGGAGGCTTCGCTCGGCACGAACCCTTCGGCGAGCTGGTTCGTCGAGCCGGTCCTGACGTCGATCGAGGAGAGCTGCTCCCTGCCCTCGGCCTCGATGAACGCCGCGACCTTCCGGCCGTCGGAGGAGAAAACCGCGTTGGTCTCCGAACCGTCGGGAAGCTGGCTCAGCTTGCGCGCCTTGCCGGGTCCGATCCGTTTCACCCAGAGGCCCTGGTCGCGCCGGAACAGCAGCACGTGGCCGTCGGAGGTGACGTCTTCGACGTAGGCCGAGCCGACGCCCTTGACCAGCGGTCGCACTTTGCGGCCGTTGCTGAGCATCGTGTAGATGTCGGCGTAGGCGCTCGGCCCTGTGCCGCTGTCGCCGCGGCTGAAGAGGATGCCGCCGGCGAAGTAGCGCGGCTCGAACTCATCGATCCCCCCGGTCCTGGTCAGGCGGGCGAGCTTCGCGCCGCTCGGCCGCACCGAGTAGATGTCGTCGTTGGCTCCGGCCGTGCTGCGGACGAACGCAATCGTCTTCCCATCTGGGGAGAAGGCGGCATCGTGATCGCCATCGCCGGAGTTGGTGACGCGGTGCAGGCCGCCACCCAGGACGCGGACCGTGTAGAGGTCCGCAGCCGCGCCGGCGGTTGCGCGGCGCTCGAAGACGACATAGCGCCCGCTGGGTGAGACCACCGGCGCGGAGTCGAGCTCGGCGCCGCTGGTCAGCTGACGCTGGCCGGAGCCATCGGGGCGAACCGAGTAGAGATCGCCGCCGCGGACGAACGCGATCGTCCTCCCGTCAGGGGAGAAGGCCGGTTCGGTGTCGGTTGCGTCTTCGCTCAGCTGGTTGAGGTGGCCGTCGCGCACCGCGAAGAGGCCGCCTTCGGTCGTCGTCGTCTCTTTGACTTCGACTTTTCCGTCTTTGTCTTTGACGGGGTTGCCTTCTTTGTCTTTGACGACCTCGTTGGTCGTCTTGGTCACGACCTTGGAGAAGACGACAGCGCCCGATTTCGGGGCTGCCGTCGCACTGGCCGGCAACGCCAGGGCGATGACGGCGAGCAGCGCGATGAGCATCGATCGTTTGGGCATCGGAGTTCCTTTCCTGAGAAATGACAACTGCCCGACCGATGCTCGGCCCCAGCCGCGAACGGGCCAACGACAGTCGCGCCCCGCTCCGTGCCACGTTTGGCCCGCTCCAAGCCAGACGCGTGAGCGAGTGCTACCAGGCGAACCTGGGATCGATGTGGGTCTGGACGGGGCGGCCTTCGACGTTGTGGACCTCGGTGGTCTTGAGTTCGCCATTGAGAAGGTCGACGACGGCGAGGCCGAACTGTTCGTCGAAGTAGAGGTGGAAGGCGATCTTGCGGCCGTCGGGTGAGACTGTTAGGTCGTCGGCCCCGTAAGTGCCGATTAGCTTCCTGGCAGCCGGGTCTCCCCCCTTGCCCACCCTTTTGCTCCAAAAGCTGCCGCCACTCCTAAAAATCAGCGTCGAGCCGTTTGGCGTGACCACGCCGAGCGTCGCCCCGCCCTTCATAGAGATTGCGATTCGAACGCCGCTGCCGTCACGACGCATCGTGAAGACATCCGGGGGCCCGTTTTTGTGAGACCGGCGACGGTTAAAGACGATCCCGCCGACGAAGTAGCGAGGGCCAAACTCCTGCTCGGCGGTCCTGGTCAATCGCAGCAGGCCGGTGCCGCTTGGCCCTACCGAGTAGAGGTCGCCGTTGACGCCGGCCTCTGCGGCCGGCAATTTACGAACGAACACGATTGCCTTGCCGTCCAGCGAAAAGGCGGCTTCGGCCTCGTCCTCAGGTGCCGCCGCCAAAGCCAGCGGGCGCGTCCCGTCGAGACGTACGAGGAAGAGGTCACGGGGGTCGCTCTCGGCGGCTTGCCGGGTGAAGAGGAGGCTGCGCCCGTCGGGAGCGAAGAGCGGACGCCGATCGATCTCGCGACCGAAGGTCAGCTGGCGTGACCCAGTGCCGTCGGGCTGCACCACGTAGATGTCTCCGTCGCGGACGAAGGCGATCGTGCCCTCCCGCGAGACGCTCGGTTCGACATCGCCGGGGACATCGGTTACCCGGTGGCGCCGTTTGCCGCGCAGCATGTAGAGGCCACCCACCGGGGGCCCGAATTCATCTTCCCCCGAAGGCGTTTCGCGTTCCATCGTTTTCGAGTAGACGACGCCGCGCTCCAGGGCCACCGCGGTGGGAGTGACGATCGCAAACGCAAGGGCAACCAGCAGGGCGATGCGCAGCTGTCTCGGCACAGAGAGGATATTTAGGCAGGCTTGGATCAAAACGGATCTGGAGTTAGCGAGGGCGGTCGAGGCCGAGCTCGATCACCCGGGCGGCGATCAGGCGGGGGCGCTCGCGGCCGGCATCGCCGGGGACGTCGAGCTTCGCCGCCAGCGCGTCGAGGCGGCGCTGGGCCGTGCGCTCGCTGACGTGCAGCACCTCGGCGAGCTCGGCGCGGGTGGCGGGACGGCCGGCGAAGGCTCCCTCGCTGCGGTAGGGCGCGACCAGGGCGACGGCGGTCGCCCGCTCTTCTTCGGTGAGGGCGACCGAGGGCGCGGAGACCGGCACGGTCTCCCCACCCCTCCCCGGCAGCTTGTCCGAGATTTCGAGCCGGTGGCCGCCAACGGTGAGGACGTCGCCGTCGCGGAGGCGGCGCGGCCGGTCGAGCGGCTCGCCGTTCAGCGCCGTGCCGTTGCTGCTGTCGAGATCGGTTGCCATCAGCACGCCGCCGCGGCTCTCGATCTCGAGGTGGTTCCAGGAAACCGCCTCGTCGTCCATGCAGACGTCGGCCTCGGGGTCGCGGCCGACCACGGTGCGCTCGGCGGCCAGCGAAAACGAGCGCGGCTCGCCACCCTCTCCCGTCAGCCAGATTCGCGCATCCATCGCCCCGCGAGCATAAAGTCCCGGCGGTGAGTCCCGCCGACGAGGAGAAGCGAATCGCCGCCGAGGCGGCGGCGGAGCTCGTCGAGGACGGGATGACCGTGGGGCTGGGCACCGGGTCGACGGTCGCCCACCTGCTACCGGCGATCGCGAGGCGGGAGCTCAGCGGCATCCGCTGCGTCGCAACCTCGGTCGCCACCGAGGAGCAGGCGCGCGAGCTCGGCATCCCGGTCGAGGAGTTCAGCGAGCTGGAGCGGCTCGACATCGCGATCGACGGCACCGACCAGGTCACCCCCGACGGCTGGCTGATCAAGGGCGGCGGCGGGGCGCACCTGCGCGAGAAGATCGTCGCTGCGGCGGCCGACCGCTTCGTCGTCATCTCGGACTCCAGCAAGCCGGTCGACGAGCTGACGGCGCCGGTCCCGCTGGAGCTGTTCGTCTTCGGCCTGCGCTCGACCCTGGCGCGGCTGGGAAACGACGTCGAGCTGCGCGACGTCCCCCGCAGCCCCGACCACGGCGTGATCGCCGACTACCGGGGCGAGATCGGCGACCCGGCCGAGCTCGCCGCCCGCCTCGAGGCCGACCCGGGAATCGCCGCCCACGGCCTCTTCCCCCCCAACCTCGTCTCAGACGTCTTCGTCGCGAAGGGGAGCGACGTGAACCGCTTCGTACCCGCCTCGTAATACCACGGCTTCAGAGGAGGAGCGCTCGAAGGCGGAAAACCGCCGGATCATCCTCTCCCACTAGGTCGGCGATCGTCGCCGCTGCCTCTTCGATTTCCTCGGGCGCTGCCTTGGCGATCGCCTCGAGGTCAGCCCAGTCCTGCGTGCGATCGAAGAATGCCTTGAAGATGGCCAGCGAGGCGCAATTGAGCATCGGGACATCGCGGCCCTCGAGACGAACCCAAACGACCGAGGCAGCGACGGCGTCATGCAAGGGAAGGTTGTTCAGAAAGACATCTACGGGGGTGCCGTCCCAGAACAGCCGCGTCTGTCCGTCGCGCTCCACCTTGGCAATGTCTTCCTCGCTGATCTCAACCCCGGCTGGAAGGACAGCGAGGACCGCTTTCGCTTCTGAGGCGTCGGCAAAGATGTTGACGTCAAGGTCGGCCGTGCCACGTGGGTGCTCCACGCAGTAAGCAAGAGAAATCGCCCCTCCAAATGCATGTCCGATGCCGGCAGCGGTGAGCGAATCGTGGATTGCGAACAATTTGTCGACCAGCTCGCTCATCGACCTGTCTCCGGGATTGCGACTCGATCGGGCAATCGGGGGTAGTCGAGGGTGGGGCGTGGGCGAAACGGAAGCGCCTCGGCAAGCTCAAGCACCTGAACGAGGATTCGGCTCGCTCGCTCGACATCGACTGGGGGCTTACGAGGCGCCAAGTCGAGTTCGAAACCGCCAGCCGCCGCCAGGCGAGCGAGCGTGTCCGCTCCCGGCTCGCGATGCCCATGCAGGTAGACATTGACGACCGACCGGGGCAAGGCGGCCCGACGTGAAAGCTCCGCCTGGCTAAGTCCACTGCGGCGGTGGATCTCCTTCGCCAGCGACGCCGCCGGCGCCTCGGCCATGGATCGCGGTTCCCGAACGTTCATAGGTAAATGTTAGCGTATTCGCAAACTTCCTTCTCGAAAGGCTGGTTACTCGCCGGCGGCAGCCTGGTCGGCGACGATGGTCATATTGGCGTTCTCGACCCGGCCGGCGGGGATCGAGCGATCGCCCGCGAGGAGCTTGGCGAGGGTCTCGCGCTTCTCCGCGCCGGTGACGAGCCAGACGATGCCGCGGGCCTCGGCCAGGGCCGGGTAGGTGAGTGTCATCCGGCGGTGGCCCTGATAGGCGGTCTCGGTGAGGGCGACGCGGCGGTCCGTAATCTCGAGCACCTGGTCGCCGGGGACCAGCGAAGCGGTGTGGCCGTCGGGCCCGAGGCCGAGATGGACGAGGTCGAGACGCTCGGGCAGCGAGCTTTCGTATTCGCGAGCGGCGGCCTCGAGGTCGCGCTGGGTGACCGACATCGGGCGCAGCGAAGCCTGGTGCTCGAGCGAGAGGCCCAACACCAGGTGCGTCAGGTTGCGCTCCTCGCTGCCCGGGGCGGCGATCCGCTCGTCGACCTGGAACAGCTCGGTCTCGGCCCAGGGCATCTCGTCCATCGTCCCGAGCGTCGCCAGCATCGCCCAGGGGGTGCGGCCACCGCTCATCGCCATCGCGAAAAAACCGCGCTCGTCGACCGCCGCCCGACCCGCCGCCGCGATCAGCTCAGCGGCGCGGCGCGCAGCCGCCCTCTCGTCGGCGACCACCTCGAGCAGCGGGGTCAAGGCTTCTTCTCGTCGTGGCCGCCGAACTGCTTGCGCATTGCCGACAGCACCTTGTCGCCGAAGTCGTCGAGGCCCCGCGAGAAGAAGCGCTCGTACAGCGCCGTCGTGAGCACCGGCGCCGGCACACCCTCGTCGATTGCGGCGATCGAGGTCCAGCGACCCTCGCCGGAATCCGAGACGCGACCCGCGAAGTCGGAGAGGTCGGGCGATTCCTGCATCGCCGCAGCCGTCAGGTCAAGCAGCCAGGAGCCGATCACGCTGCCCCGCCGCCATACCTCCGCGACCTCGGGCAGGTCGAGGTCGTACTGGTAGTACTCGGGCTGCTCGAGCGGCGCGGTCTCCGCGTCGGCCTCACGCTTCAGCTTGCCGGCGTTGGCGTTGCGAAGGATGTTGAGCCCCTCGGCGTAGGCGGCCATCACGCCGTACTCGATCCCGTTGTGGACCATCTTCACGAAGTGGCCGGCGCCGTTCGGCCCGCAGTGCAGGTACCCGTTCTCCGAAGGCGACGGCTCGCCGGAGCGGCCGGGGGTGCGCTCCGCGGACTCGACCCCCGGCGCCAGGGTGGCGAAGATCGGGTCGAGGCGGCGCACAGCCTCCTCGGGCCCCCCGATCATCAGGCAGTAGCCGCGCTCCAGGCCGAACACCCCGCCGCTGGTGCCGCAGTCGACGAAGTCGATCCCCTTCTCGCGAAGCATCTCGGCGCGGCGGATGTCGTCGCGGTAGTAGGAGTTCCCGCCGTCGATGATCGCGTCGCCCGGCTCGAGCACCGCGGCGACGTCCCCCACCGTCTTCTCGGTGATCTCCCCCGAGGGGACCATCACCCAGACGTCCCGCGGCGCGGTCAGCTTCGAAGCCAGCTCCTGCAGCGAGGGGGCGCCGTCGGCTCCCTCGCCCGCCAGCTCGGAGACCGCATCCGGGTTGACGTCGTAGACGACGCAGCGGTGCCCGTCGCGCATCAGGCGCCGGGCCATGTTGGCCCCCATCCGGCCGAGACCGACGATTCCCAGCTCCATCAGCAGCACCTCCCCCGAAAAGCCCGCCCTCGCTCCATGCGGCTAACCCTACGCGACCGCGAACCCGCCAACCCCGCGCGACCCAGCGCCCCCAACCCCGCGCGACCGGTGTCCGGCTCGGATAGCCTGGCGGGCGATGGCCAAGAGCGCGGGAAGGCCCACCAACGGCGCGGACGCGGACGTCTTGACGATCTTCGGGATCAGCGGCGACCTGGCGAAGAAAATGACCTTCCGCGCCCTCTACCGGCTGGAGGCGCGCGGCAAGCTGGACTGCCCGATCGTCGGCGTCGCGATCGACGACTGGGACGACGCCAGGCTGCGCGAGCACGCCCACAACGCGATCGGCGCCACGGTCGGCAGCCCCGACGAGGACGTCTTCGACCGCCTCGCCGCCCGCTTCTCATACGTGCAGGGCGACTACTCCGACGCCGCGACCTTCGAGCGGGTGGCGGCGGCTATCGGCGATGCCCGCCAGCCGGTCTTCTACCTGGAGGTTCCGCCCGCCCTCTTCGCGACGGTGGTCGGAGGGCTGGGCGAGGCCGGCCTGACCGAGGGCGCACGGGTGGTCATCGAGAAGCCATTCGGCCACGACCTCGACTCGGCCCGAGCGCTCAACGCCGAACTGCACGAGATCCTCCCCGAGGACCAGATCCTGCGGATCGACCACTACCTCGGCAAGGAGCCGGTGATGGACATCGCCTACCTGCGCTTCGCCAACTCCCTGCTGGAGCCGGTCTGGAACCGTGAGCACGTCGCCCACGTGCAGGTGACGATCGCCGAGGACTTCGGGGTCGAGGACCGGGGACGCTTCTACGACGCGGTCGGTGCGATGCGCGACGTGATCCAGAACCACGCGCTGCAGGTGCTCTCGCTGGTCGCGATGGAGCCCCCCGCCGGCAATCGGCCGGACTCGATCCGCGACAAGAAGGTGGAGCTGTTCCGCGCCGTCCGCGCCGCCGACCCGAAGCGCTACGTGCGCGGCCAGTACGACGGCTTCCTCGCGGTGGAGAACGTGGCGGCGGACTCGAGCACCGAGACCTTCGCCGCGGTCGAGCTGACGATCGACAACTGGCGCTGGAGCGGCGTCCCCTTCTTCATCCGCGCCGGCAAGAACCTGCCGGTCAAGGCAAGCGAGGTGAACGTCGTCTTCAAGCGGCCGCCGCGGCTGGGCGTCGGGCGGGGCCGGCTCCCCGAGCCGAACCAGATGACGGTGCGGATCGAGCCCAAGCCGGGCGCCCGCACCCGCCTCTACGCCAAGAAGGCGGGTGAGGAGGCCTTCGAGCCGGCCGACCTCGAGGTGCTCTTCGAGAAGGTCCCCGGCGAGGACCCCGAACCCTACGAGCGCCTGCTCGGCGACGCGCTGGCCGGCCGCAGCCAGCTCTTCACCCGCGAGGACGCGGTCGAGGAGACCTGGCGCATCGTGCAGCCACTGCTCGACGACCCCGGCCCCGTCCACCCCTATGAGCCGGGCACCTGGGGGCCGAAGGAGGCAAACAGCCTCACCCGCGGGCTCTGCCAGTGGTACGAGCCCTGGCTCCCCTGACCCGGCCCTGACTGCCACGACCGGGGCCTGGCTGCACCTCCGATCGATGGGTCGATTCCGCCCTGCGGGTCTGCCCTATATATGGACGGCTTCGTCCCGTCGGCGGGGAGGTGACCCAATGCCGACTCGCATGCTAGGTTTTGAGAAAGGTGCGATTAGGTATGCCTAATCAACGATCCCGTCCACCCAAACGGAACGAGAAAGACAGGCCAGCTGCATGATCCCGACCCTGGTCATCGCATTGCGAGAGGGCGTCGAGGCTTCGCTGATCGTCGGGATCATCGCCGCGTTCCTCGTCAAAGAGGCGAGGGGAGACGCGCTGCGGCAGATGTGGGGTGGGATCGCAATTGCGCTTGCCCTCTGCGTCGGGGTTGCCGTGGCGCTACGGGTAATCGGGCAGCAGCTGCCGCAGCGGGAGCAGGAGGGATTGGAGACGGTGATCGGCCTCGTCGCGGTCGCCGCCGTCAGCTACATGATCGTCTGGATGCGCCGCCACGCGCGTGGCATCAAGGCCGCGCTGGAGGGCAGCGCCGCAACCGCGCTGGCAACCGGCTCGACGCTGGCGCTGGTCGCGATGGCCTTCCTGGCCGTCCTGCGGGAGGGCTTCGAGACCTCCGTCTTCCTGCTCGCCGCCTTCCAGGACGCAAGCGACACGACCGCCGCCGGCGCCGGGGCGATCCTCGGGCTGCTGGTCGCGATCGCCATCGGGATCGGGATCTATCGCGGTGGAGTGCGGATCAACCTGGCCCGCTTCTTCCGCGTCACCGGTCTCGTGCTGGTCTTCGTGGCCGCAGGACTGCTGGCGACGTCGCTTCACACCGCCCACGGGGCGGGCTGGTTCAACGGCCTGCAGAGCCAGGCGCTCGACCTCACCTGGCTGGTCCAACCGGGCACCGTCTCCGGATCGCTGCTGACCGGGATGCTCGGCCTGCAGCCTCAGCCAACCCTGGGCGAGGCGCTGATCTATCTGATCTATGCAGCGCCGATGGCGATCTACGTCCTCTGGCCCGACCGCCGGCGCCCCCGTCGCGCTCCCGCCCGGGCACCCCGAGCCGCACCGGCCCAGAGCCCGGCCTGACGTCCTCCGAACCCGGGGCTCCAGTTATTCCGACTGCAGCAGTCGGTTTTTGTTAGGGTGCCCTAATTCTTGTCCCTCGTCCTACCAAGGAGCTCCCTCAGATGAATCGAATCCCCACCCGCCCAGTCCTGGTAGCGCTCGGAATCGGGCTTGCCGCGGTCTTCGCCACCGCCTGTGGCTCCAGCGGCGACAGCGCTCCGGCGGGCGCGAAGACCCTCTCCTTCAAGCTGACCGACGCGGGCTGCGAGCCGGCCACCGCCAAGGCGCCGGCCGGACCGATCTTCTTCGAAGTGGAAAACGCCGGAACGACGAAGGTGACCGAGTTCGAGGTCCTTGACGGCGCCGAGATCCTCGGCGAGAAGGAGAATCTCTCCAGCGGGCTCTCGGGCAACTTCTCGCTGACGCTGGACAAGGGCGCCTACACCCTCTTCTGCCCGGGCGGGGAGCACGAGCGCGGCACGCTGACCGTCACCGCCAAGTAGGCGCCGGCCTCGGAACCGGCACTGGCGTCGCGTCGGGCGGCCCGGCGAGGGCGTTCCCGGCTCCCGGCGGCGGGCGTCAGCGACCGCGGCGGCGGAGGGCGATGCCGGTGAGGATCTCGCGGACGATGCGGTCGGCGACTCCGGCAAAGCTCGGCAGGCCGGCGAAGTCGGGCTTCTCCCCGTGCTCTCGCCAGCGCTCGAGCGGATCGATCACGTCGCGACAATGCCACGCCGGCCGGTAACCCGCAACAGCGACCCGCTGGATGGATGGGAAGGTGGCGATCAGCGGCCGGGGCCGTCGAGGAGCACCGCGTTGTTGGAATAGCCGGTGAAGTTGCCGACGATGCGGCCCCAGCCCAGCGGTTCGGGGCGTGCCGAGCGGTAGCGGAGCAGCGTCATGCGGCCCAGCCCGACCCGCTGGACCCGGTGGAACTGATGTGGCAGGGCGCTGCGCGCACCGGGCGGCGGCGGGCGACCGCTGACCACATCGACCTCGGCGACCGGGGCCGGCTCGCGGCGCCATTCCTTCCACTTCACCCTTCTCTCCCCGGCGTCTATGTAGAAGGCGAGCGGTTCGTCCCCCTGCTCCCAGACCAGGATCGCGCGGGGGCCGAGCGGTGGCCCGATCTCCCGCGCCGCGCGACGCCAGTCGTCGCGCTGCAGGGGAACCCGGAAGTCCGCATAGACGCAGAACGCGAGCAGGTAGGCGACCAGCGCCGCGCCCACCCCGAACCCCAGCCAGCCGGCGCGCGGCGAGGCGATGCCGGCCGCCCCGACCAGCGCCAGCGGCACGAGCTCCGGCAGCAGGTTGCGCCCCAGCACGAAGTCCTGCCCCAGCGCCGCGAGGGCGAGCGCCAGCAGGATGGCGCCCCCGCCGACCGTCAGCGCCACCGCCGCCCCCCGCTTCTCCCGGGCCCCGCCGCGGATCAGCAGCAGGACCACCGCGGCGGCGAACAACGTCATGGGGATGAGCGCATGCTTGAGCAGCCCGGCCTCGCCGACGAAGAAGCTGATCCCGGCCTCCTGAAGGCGGCGGGCCATCCCGAAGGTGGCGATCCAGTCATTGTTCTTGCCCTGGGCCTGATGGAGCGCGATCGGCGCCAGCGCGAGGCCGGCCAGGGCCACGGCGCCAAGCGCCCACAGCACGTGGCGCAGCGGTCGCACCGCCGCCAGCAGCCAGGCGGCCTCGATCGCGAGCGGGAAGGCGGCGAAGTAGTGCGTGGCAAGCGCCAGGGCGGAGCAGGCGGCCCACCAGCCAAGGTCGCGCGCCGCTCCGCTCCGGCGGGCGCGCAGGAAGAAGAGCAGCGCGGCCGTGCTGAGCAGGACGAGCAGCGCGTAGCCGCGCGCGTCCTGCGAATACCAGATCAGCATTGGCTCGACGGCGACGATTGCCGCGACGGCGAGCCCAACGCGGCGGCCGATCAGCTCCCTCCCGATCAGGAAGGCGACCGGAACGGTGGCCGTCCCGAACAGCGCCGAGAGCGAGCGCAGGCCGACCTCGTGCACGCCGAAGACGTGCGACCACAGCCACGCCACCAGGTAGTAGAGCGGCGGGGTCGACTCGCCCGCCCAGACCTCGTGCATGGTCTGCGGCAAACCGGAAAGGAGGACCCGCCCGGCGGTGACCGCCTCATCGTGGCGGTAGCTTTGGAGGCCAAGCGTGGAGAAGCGGATGGCCGCCGCCAGCGCGGTGAGCCCAACCACAGCCCATAAGAACCATTGCGTCCGGCTCGTGTTGGGGAAGGTGTAGGTGCCCATCCAGTCGAAGGGAACTCGGATGACTTGCAGTCGAGAGAGGGGAACCGTACTTGCGACGCTGGCCGTAACGGTGTCGCTTGTGATCGGAGCGGCTGCGCCGGCGAGGGCGAGCCTGCTTCAGCCCGGTCCGGATAAGACCTTCTTCGGCCTCACCGACAGCGGCGTCACGTCCCAGTTCACCGAATTCACCGAAATCGTCGGCAAGCACCCGGCGGTGATCGAGACCTTCCGCTCTTGGGGGACGGACCTGAAGGGCTCGATCAGGCGCTGGCAGAGCGCCGTCGCTCGTCCCATCCTCCACGTCTCCACCGCCGACACCACCGACGGGCACCAGATCATCACCCCGCGCGGCATCGCACTGGGCAAGGGCGACGACTACCTGATCGCGCTCAACAATCTCTTCTGGGAGCGCCAGATGCGTGCCTACCTGCGACCCCTGGGTGAGCCCAACCGCTGCCTCAACGCCTACTCGGCATATGACTGCATCGGCAGCCCGAAGGCGTCCTACCAGAGGCCCTTCTGGTACAAGCGCGCCTTCCGCCGCATGTATGTCGTGCTGCACGGCGGCGGCAAGCTCGAGACGATCGACCGCCGCCTCGCCCGGGCCGGGCTGCCGCCGCTGCAGAGCCAGAGTGGCGAGCCGCCCGCGGGCCTGCCGAGGGCCCCGATCGTGGTGGTCTGGAGCCCGCTGCCCGCCGGCTCGCCGGAAGTCCGTCAGAACCTGCCCGGCTACTTCTACCCCGGCAGCCGCTACGTCGACTGGGTGGGAACCGACTTCTACTCGGACTATCCCGACTGGAAATCGCTCACCAATCTCTACCGCCGCTTCGCGGCCCGCGAAGACAAGCCCTTCACGCTCACCGAGTGGGGGCTCAACAGCAGCGACGACACCGGCTTCGTCAAGCGGCTGTTCGCCTGGGCGCAGCGCCACCCACGCTGCCGCATGCTGGTCTACTACCAGGACTTCGGCGCCTACAACTCCTACCGGCTCCAGAACTACCCGGCCAGCCTCGCGGTCGTCAGGCGTAGGCTCAGCTCCCCGTCGTTCCCCCCCTATGCCTTCGAACCGCCGCTGCCGCCGCCCCCACCCCCCGGTGGAGTGAGCCCGTAGCCGTCCGGCTCGAGCAGGCAGGCCGGCGCGTCGGCGCGTCGCCGCAGCTCGTCGCCCTGGCCGGGATCGTCGTGCTGGGGGCGGCCCTCCGCTTCGCGACCCTCGACCTCCAGTCCTACCGCTACGACGAGGCGGTGACCGTGGGCCGGGTGCTCCACGCGAGCCTCTTTGACACCTTCTCCACCGTCCCGCGAAGCGAGTCGACCCCGCCGCTCTACTACCTCGTGGCGTGGCTGTGGTCGCGGCCGTTCGGGACCGGTGAGGTGGGGCTGCGCTCGCTCTCCGCGCTGGCCGGGTCCGCCTCGATCGCGATCGTCTACCTGGCAGCGGTCGCGCTGCCTGCTGCCGCGCCGGGCGGGGCTGATCGCAGCAGCGATCGTCGCCGTCAGCCCGGTGCTGATCTGGTTCTCCCAGGACGCCCGCGCCTATGCGCTCGTCTTCCTGCTCACCGCCCTCTCGTTCCTGTTCTTCGCCAGGGCGCGGCGCAGTGACGCGAAGCGGGACCTCGCATGGTGGGCCGCCTGCTCGGCGCTGGCAATCGCCACCCACTACTTCGCCGCCTTTGTGGTCCTGCCGGAGGCGGCGCTGCTCTGGCTGGGATCTGGGAACCGGCGCCGCGCTGGCCTGGCGATCGCCGCGGTGGCTGCGGCGGCCGCGCTGCTCTTGCCGATCGCCCTGCGCCAGGCCGAGAATGCGCACGCGAGCTGGATCGCCGAGCAGCCCATCTCCGAGCGGCTGGAACGAGCGGGGGCGAAGCTGGCAGGCAGCGACAACGGCAACGAGCACGGAATGCGCGAGGCGGGGCCGATCCCACTCGGCGTGCCGGCGGCGCTTGCGGTGGCAGCCCTGGCGCTGCTGCTGTGGCGCGGCGAGCCGCCGGAGCGGCGCGGCGCCGGGATCGCCGCCACGGTGGGGCTGGCCGGACTCGGCCTGCCGCTTCTCCTCGGCGCCTTCGGCGCCGACTACTTCGACGGTCGCAATCTGATCCCGGTCTTCGTGCCGCTGATCGTGCTGCTCGGCGCCGGCTTCGCGGTCCGCCGGGCCAGGCGGGCGGGACTGGCTCTCGCCGCCGCATTCTGCCTCTGCTCGCTCCTCTTCACGATCGAGATCGACCGCCTCCCCCGCCTGCAGCGAGAGGACCTCCGCAATGCGGCGCGCCAGGTGCAGCCGCTGCACCCCGGTAAGGCCGTGGTGACGATCAAATACGCGGGCAACCAGCCGCTGCGCTACTACCTCGGCGCCCGCTTCGCGGAGGGGCCGCTGCCCCCGCTGCGGGAAATCGACCTCGTCGGCTCAGGGCTGGCGGCGGAGAGGTCCGCCCGCCGCGTGCTTCCCCCTGCGTTCCACCGGGTGGAATCGAAGCCCGTCTCCTACAACTTCACCCTGACCCGGTTCCGCTCCGCCCAACCGGTCCGGGTTGCGCTGAAAACACTGGAACAGGGCGCGCTCGTCGGCGGAGGCAGGTACGCCTCGGTGCTCGTGGGCGGCTGACCGGCCCGCCGGGGCGCCTTCGTCGGGCTACGGCCGACAAACGTGCCCCGCACCCGTCAGGGGCTGCCCGCGCCGGGGCGCCTGTGCGCGGGCCGCGCCCGCATGTTGTCGTCCAGGCCAGCTTTGTACCTGTAGGGCTGGAGCGCGTTGATGCTCGAGTAGCCGACCAGGTAGATGCGATGCCCGTCGGATATGACCGGCGTGTAGGTCCCGGTCTTGTAGTGGAAGACGCGGCGGCCGCCCTTCATCCCGAAGCCGCTGGTCGAGCCGTTGCTGAACTCGGCCACGTAGACGATGTTGCCGACCGCGGTCAGCGAGCCGATCACCGAGCCCCCGGCCGAGCGCACCCAGCGCGGCTCGCCGCTCTTCGCGTTGAGCGCGTAGACGTTGCCGTCGAACGAGCCGATGTAGACGGTCGGGCGGGTGTGGTGAGTGTTGGCCACCGCCGGCCCGGAGTAGACGTAGCCGCCGGTCGAGTAGCTCCAGGCCAGCGTCCCGTCATTCTCGTCGAAGCTGTAGACGCGGTGGTCGTTGTTCCCGGCGTAGACGCGGCCGTAGGCGACCGCCGGGGTCGAGTAGAACTCTCCGGCGGTGCCGAACCCCTGGCCCAGCGAGCCGCTCTGCCACTTCAGCCTGCCGCTCCTGGCGGCCACCGCGTTCATGTAGCCGCCGTAGTCGCCGACGAAGAGGACACCCCGGTGGTAGGCGGGCGCGGACTTGACGGGACCGCCCAGCGTGGTCGCCCAGCGGACGTTGCCGTTGCGGGTGCTGAGCGCGAAGAGCTGACCGTCCTCGCAGCCGAAGTAGAGCGTGCGACCGATCACCAGCGGGGAGGACTCGGCGCGGCCGGGGAGTGAGCGTTTCCAGAGGATCCTGCCGGTCCTTGCGTCTAGCTTCACCACATGTCCGGGGACGAGGTTGACGATGTAGAGCCGATGCTTGTAGTAGGTGGGCGAGGACGCGTTGAGGCGCCCGATCGTGCGTTCCCAGAGCACCCTGCCGGTGTCCGCGTCCAGCGCGAACGCCGTGCCGTTGTTGTTCACCGCGTAGAGCTTGCCGCCCGCGTAGACCGGCGGGAACTCGAGAAGCGGCCGCTCGGTGTAGTGCCAGATCAGGCGGTAGGGCGGCTTCACCCCCTTCGCCGGCAGGTAGCGCGTACGAGCGAGGTCGTACCCGAACCGCGGCCAGTTGACGGTCTTCGCCTTCGGCTTCTTCGGCTTCTCGGGTTTGAAGGCAACTTCGACGTTATGGACGTCGGGCGGGCGCTTCAGCAGCTCGTAGCCGACCACGGCACCGAGCGTCACCGCGACCACGCCCGCAAGGAGGGCGACTGTGAGAAACCGGTGCTCGCGCCAGAACCGCCCCGGATCGCGCCAGCGCGCGGGAGGCCCCGCGCCGGAGCTCACCTGCGCAGCTCCCACATCTCGATGAAGCCAAGGGCGGCGAAGCCAAACGCCTCGACCTCGTCGCGGACGCCGGCAAGCGCCCGCCGCCGCAGCTCCCTATCGTCGATTCGCTGGCCCATCCGGGCCGGCTCAACCTCCGCTTGCGGCACGCCGCTCGGACTCGGTGACGACGCCGTTCAGGAGCTGCTTGATCGCCAGCTTCACGACCCCGACGACCACCGCCCCTCCGACGGGGACGGTCGGCATCGTGCGGACCGCGTAGGTCACCCTGGTGCCCCCGCCATCCGGGGTCAGCTCCACGGTCCCGACGTGGTCCCGCACGGGGGCCCCGGAGAGCAGCCGGTAGGAGAAGCGGCGCGGCGGCTCGTAGGTCAGCACTTCCTCGCGCAGCGGCGGCCCCACCACGTGCAGGACGCGAATCGCCCCGACCCCGTTCGGCGCCGGCTCTCCCTCCCGCTCGAGCTCCACCCGCCGCACCGGCGTGATCTCGGCGTAGCCGCGGTGGTCGGTCAGCACGCCGAACACGACCTCGGGCGGCGCCGCCACGTCTCGCATGAGTGTGAAGCTGGACATAGCGCTGGAGACTACCCAGTGGGCGGGCGGAGTCCCTCAGGCCAGAGCCCAGCGCTGGGGGTCGGTGCCCTCGACCGGTGCGGCCTCGCCGAGGATCGCCAGGTGATCGAGGCTGGAGAGGACGATCTGCAGAGCCCAGGCGCTGCCGGGTGAGTTGACGTTCTCGGGGCCGAGCAGCCCGGCGACTATGTCGAAGGCGGTTCTCTCGCCTTCGGCAAGCCCTTCGCGCACCCTGCCGAGCAACTCGTCGACCTGGCGCCGGGCCTCGGCGATCTTCGCTCCGGGGTCGCGGAAGGTGCGGCCGTGGCCGGGCAGGACGAGGCCGGCGTCCAGCGGCTCGACCTCCTCGAGGCCGCGGAGGAATTCGCCGACCGGATCGGGGCTGTGACCGTGGTCGAAGAAGAGCACGGTGCGGCCGAGCAGGTGGTCGCCGGAGATCAGCAGCCCGCGCTCCGGCTGATGCAGAACGACATGGGATGGAGCGTGGCCCGGCGTCTCATACACCTTCCACACGCCGAGGTCGGTGGGCACCTCGACCCCGGGCAGCAGCTCGCGGTCCGGGATGGCGATCGCGTCGATGCCGCTGTCGTCATCGTCTTTGTGCCTGTCCCGAAAGCGTTCCAGAAGGTCGGCTGGGAAGCCGCTCTTCCGCGCGACCTCGATCCGCCGCTCAAGCGATGCTGCTGGTTCCTCGGCGTGCGGCCGGATGTGCTCCCAGGCGGGGTGCATCCAGAGCTCACAGCCGGCCCCTTCGACGATCGGGGCCGCGAGGCCGTAATGATCGGTGTGGGCGTGGGTGCAGACGAGCAGGCGGATGTCCTCGAGCCCGAAGCCCGCCTGGGCCAGCGCCAGGTCGAAGCGGCGCAGACCGCCCTTGCCGCCGATCCCGGTGTCGAAGAGGACGATGCCGCCGTCGGCGGCAACCGCCCAGACGTTGCCGTGCGGCACCCCCGGCCAGGGCAGCGGCAATCGCAGCCGCCAAACGCCGGGCAGGACCCTTTCGGCGCGCGGCGCCTCCGGGCGCTTGCGGTTATCCGCCATCGGCGGTAATCCTTTCAGGGCGAAGCCGATCCTCGCGTGAGGACCGTCAACCAGGTTAGGTTTGCCCCTGCAGATGGAGGAGATGAGTCCACAGCGCGCCGGCCTGGTCCTGGCCGCGCTGATCCTGGTCGCCGCCGTCGCCAACCTCAACCTGGCGGTCGCCAACGTCGCCCTGCCCGACATCGGCAAGGCCTTCGGCTCCGGCCAGACGACGCTCAACCTGATCGCGGTCGGCTACTCGCTCGGGCTGGCGACCTCGGTCCTCTACCTGGGCGCGCTCGGCGACCGCTACGGGCGCAAGATGATGCTGCTGCTCGGCATGGGGCTCTCGATCCCCGCCTCGCTCCTCGCCGGCCTGGCGCCCACCGACGGCGTTCTCTTCGTGGCCCGCGTGCTCGGAGGCGTCGCCGCGGGGATGGCCTTTCCAACGACGCTCGCGCTGATCACAGCGCTGTGGTCGGGCGCGGCACGAACGCGATCAATCGCACTGTGGTCGGCGATCGGCGGCGCGATCGCCTCGCTCGGGCCGCTGCTCTCCGGCGCGCTGCTCGAACACTTCGACTGGGGCTCGGTCTTCCTCGTAACCCTGCCGCTCGCCTTCCTCGCCCTCTTCCTTGCCTGGCGCTTCGTACCGGCCCACGTCAACGAGACCACCAACCCCGTCGACAACCTCGGCGGCCTCCTCTCGATGCTGCTGGTAGCCGCCCTGGTGCTCGGGATCAACCTGGCACCCGTCCCGGGCAAGGGCACGCTGGCGATCGGGCTGGGGATTGTCGCGCTGGCTGCGATCGGCGCCTTCGTCCTGCGCCAGCGGCGGGCGCCGTCCCCCCTCTACGACCTCGGGGTGGCCTCGCGGCGGATCTTCTGGGTGGCGGCCTGCGCCGGCATCATCGTCTTCGGCTCGCTGATGGGGGCGATGTTCATCGGCCAGCAGTTCCTCCAGAACGTGCTCGACTACTCGACCCTCGACTCGGGCCTGGCGATCCTGCCGGCGGCGGCGCTGATGGTCGTCGTAGCGCCCCGCTCGGCGAAACTGGTCGAGACCCGCGGAGCGCGCTTCACCCTGCTGCTCGGCTACGCCTTCTGCCTGCTCGGCTTCCTCGTCATGCTGCTGCTCTGGAAGCAGGGCATTCGCCTACTGGAAGGTGGGCCTCGGCTACGCGCTGATCGGCGTCGGCGTCGGTTTCGCCGGCACCCCGGCCTCGCACTCGCTGACCGGATCGGTGCCTGTGCGCCGCGCCGGGATGGCCTCCGGCACCGCCGACCTCCAGCGCGACCTGGGCGGGGCGATCATGCAGTCGATCTTCGGTGCGCTGCTGACCGCCGGTTACGCCGCCGCCGCCAACGCGGCGATCGCCTCCTCGCCGGAAGCCAACAAGGTGAGCGAAAACGTCCAGAGCGAGCTGACCAAGTCCTTCTCCAGCGCCGCCGACCTGGCCGGGCAGTACCCCGGCCACTCCGAACAGATCATCGCCGCCGCCAAGTCCTCCTTCCTGCAGGGGGACGAGTGGGCCTACACCGCCGGCATCGCCGCCGTCCTGCTCGGCGCAGCCCTCGTCTTCTTCCGCTTCCCGCGGCGCGACGAGGAGCAGGCTCTGCTCGAGAGCTACGCGGCGGAGGACAGCTGAATTCGCTAACTGGTTGCGAGGCCGATCGCCAGCAGCGGGAAGGCGGCCATGACGCCGAGATAGGCGCCGACCGCGGCGCCGGTCAACGTCCGGGTGGTGCGGGATTTGGCCCCCGCAACGAAGCCAACGAGCACGCCAAGGGCGGCAATTACAAGTCCGATCCAGAAGACGTCAGGCATGATGGCGGCGAGGTTACCGCAAGCTCACCTAACCGGCTTGATGCGGAAGCCGGGCCCGCCGGCGCTGCGGCGGAAGCTCGCCGTCTGCGCCTCGAGGATCCAGGGCGGCGACAGGTGGCCGCTGACATCGTCGAGGAAGCGGGTGAAGAGAGCTAAAGCCTGTGCGCAGCTGGCCGGCCCGACGAGAGGATCGTGATCCGGCCGTTGCCGCCCGGCAGCGAGAGTCTGCCAACGTGGTCGTTGTGGAGCACCCGGAACGTGTCCGTACAGCGAACGCGGGCTGCGTCGACTCGGCTCGGTGTCACCATCGCAACGAGGAGCGCGACGATTGCGCACACGCCGACGAGGGCACCGGTCCGCCGCCTCCGCGGCTGGATTCGACTGGGAACGAACACCCACGGGCATCCTAACCCTGGTCAACGAGAAACGCGCCGGTGTTCGCTGTTTCTGGCGCTCAGCGCCAGTAAAGGCGAACACAGTGCTGGCTGACCGAGGACGAGCGGGGGGTGTTCGCTGTTTCTGGCGCTCAGCGCCAGTAAAGGCGAACACAGTGCTGGCCGGCCGAGGACGAGCGGGGGGTGTTCGCTGTTTCTGGCGCTCAGCGCCAGTAAAGGCGAACACAGTGCTGGCCGGCCGAGGACGAGCGGGGGGTGTTCGCTGTTTCTGGCGCTCAGCGCCAGTAAAGGCGAACACGGACCAAGAAGAGGTGAACATGGCGCTCGGACGTTGCCGGGCGATGGTCCGGTCGCGCCGTCTGGCACTGAGCTTCGCGACGATCGTGCTTCCTGCCTGGCGGTGCCGAAGGGAGCCGGCGCCAGGTAGTTTGAGGGCCGTGAGACTGCTCGCATTCAGCGACCTGCACCGCGACGTCGACCAGGCGGCCAAGCTGGTCGAGATGTCGGCCGGGGCCGACGTGGTGATCGGTGCCGGCGACTTCGCCTCGGTGCACGAGGGCCTCGAGGAGATGATCGACGCCCTGGCCGCGATCGAGAAGCCAACCGTGCTGGTTCCCGGCAACAACGAGACCGAGGACGCGCTGCGCGAGGCGGCCGCCGGTTGGCCCGCTGCCACCGTTCTGCACGGAGGTGGGGCAACGATCGACGGCACCGAGTTCTACGGCCTCGGCGCGGGAGTCCCGATCACGCCCTGGGACTGGAGCTTCGACCTCG
Organism: uncultured Solirubrobacterales bacterium; assembly: GCA_963707965.1. Lineage (GTDB taxonomy): Bacteria > Actinomycetota > Thermoleophilia > Solirubrobacterales > 70-9 > VRUE01. Next base: position 12,111 of record CAVPRR010000004.1, on the reverse strand, counting down.
ACGACGAGTCGGCGGCGGCCATGCTCGACCCCTGCCCCGAGGGCGCGATCCTCGTCCTCCACTCACCCCCGCAGGGCCACTGCGACGCCAGCGGCAGCGGCGATCACCTCGGCAGCGCCGCCCTTCTCCGGGCGATCGAGGAGAAGCGCCCCCGCCTCGCCGTCTGCGGCCACATCCACGAGTCCTGGGGCTGCCATAGCCAGATCGCCGGCACCCCGCTCCACAACCTCGGCCCCACCGGCACCTGGCTCGAGGTTCCCTAGGGGGACATTTTCAGGGACATTTTTTGCGTCGAAATCTGGTTTTTCCCTCTACTATGGGGTTTGATTGGCGCGACCAGCGGACATTACGAGGGACAGCAAACGTCCCTTCCGTGACTCTCACCCCTGGGTCACCTTCGAACTCGATCTGCAGCGGGTTCCGTGGCTCTTCTGGGAGCAACTCGGTGAGGCGCGTTCGAAATGCCGCCACATTGCAACGACGCCACTGCCTCCCGCCGTCTCGCAGGGGCTGTCTGCCCTCTACCTCGCAAAGGGGGCCCTTGCGACCACCGCAATCGAGGGCAACACCCTGACCGAAGAGCAGGCTCTGGAAGCGGTGCAGGGCCAGTTGCAGCTGCCGGTCAGCCAGGAGTACCAGCGACGCGAGATCGAGAACATCGTCGCGGCCTGCCACGTGATCGAACGAGAGGTATTCGCCGGCGAAGGGTTCGAGATCACCCCAGCGCGCTTGGCGAGTCTCAACCAGCAGGTGCTGGATGGGCTGGACCTCGAAGAGGGCGTCGTGCCCGGCGAGCACCGCACCGGAGACGTGGTGGTCGGCAACGTCTACCGCGGGGCTCCCGCCGAGGACTGCAAATTCCTCGTCGAGCAAATGTGCGACTGGCTCAACGGACCGGATTTCGCCCCGGTTGACGATCACCGCGAGTCGTTCCTGAAGGCCTTCCTGCGGGCTGCCGTCGCCCACGTCTACATTGCCTGGATTCACCCCTTTGGGGACGGCAACGGCCGCACCGCGCGGCTGGTCGAGTTCGGGGTCCTGACCTCGGCCGGCGTGCCCTCCGTGTCGGCGTACCTCCTCTCGAACCACTACAACGCAACCCGCACTGCCTATTACCGCCAGCTCGATCGGGCGAGCAGGTCGGGTGGGAGCCTGTCCTCGTTCCTCGCCTACGCCATCGGGGGATTTGCCGACGGACTCGAACAACAACTTGAGGCTGTACGCGGCGTCAACTACGAGTCCGCCTGGCGACAATATGTGGACGAGCTGTTTGCGGGCAAGTCGACCCCCACGACCCGCCGGCGCCGCGAGCTGGTGCTCGCGCTACCGACCGGCGAACCGGTTCCGCGATCGCAAATCACAACGCTGACCCCTGAGCTGGCGATCCTGTATGCGGACAAGCAGGCAAAGACCGTGACCCGCGACATCAATGCGCTTCTCGCGCTGGGCCTGATCGAGCGCCGGCCAGACGGGATCAGGGCGCGCGCTGAGGTGATGCTCGGCTTCCTCCCGCAGGTCGCCAGCGACACCGTCATCTGAGCTTGCTCGGCCGGGCTTCCAGGCGCCCGGCGGAGGCTGGGGTCGCTGCCGAGTCCTGGGTGGCGCTAATTGAGCGGGGTACCGGCGAGGCTCGAGACCTTCCAGGCGCCGTCTTCGTTCGACCATCGGCATCGCCAGGATGGTCTTTTCGATGCTGGTGTAGATGACGAAGGAGCCGTCACCTTCGATGCGGAGCGAGCGGACATCCGCCTTTTCCGCTTCGGCCTGCATCGACGCCTTCGCTGCCGGGTTGATCAGTTTTTCGAGCACTGCCGGCACAGCTCTTGTCTTCGATCCGTTTTGACTGGGCAACGAGCTTTTCGAACCCTTCGGTGACGGACTTCGACATGTACTGGCAGGCTGCCGCCCAGTTGCCCTCGGCGCGGGCGTCGAGGAAGTTGTGCAGCGCGGCGCCTGCGGCATCCAGTTCGGACGTATCGGCCTCTTCGCCGTATTCCTGCACGCTGTTGTCGCCACCCTTGACCTTGTATTGGGCGGATCCACCGCCGGAGTCGTTGTGGTGCTTGGGGACGAAGTCGCTCGCGCTCTTGCCGGAGCTTTCCCCTTCACCGCCCGACCCGCTCGAACTCCCTCCCGTATCGCCTGATTTCCCGGTGCCGGAGCCGGACCCTTCGTCTCCGCCGCTCTTCGCCGCCTTGGCGTTCGAAGACGTGTCGCCGCTCGCCTGGCCCTGCGAGGCGGCTCCGGTTGTGCTCGAGCTGGAATCGCCCCCACCCCCACACGCGACGATGCCGGCGGCAAGCAACGCCCCGGCGACAGCAGCGATCAGCAGCTTCGAAACCCCCCTCACGGCAGCGATTCTACGAAACGGCGCGTTCGGTGCGGGATCCGGCAACCCGCGCTGGCCGCCTTCGCGGGACCGCTCACAGAACTCGAGGTCGACGGTCGGTTGAGCGCCGGTCAGCCAATCGGCTGGACCCTCGCCGAGAGGGCGAGGCTCATGGCGCGCTTCGCCGAGGGGTCATAGACCTCCACCTGAACGCTGTTGTCCGGGCTGGCGAAGTAGACGTTTGTCGGACTCGATTCGCTGGTTACCACCGTGCGTCCGTCGGGAAGGTGGCGGACGATCTCACCGGGCCGTTTGGCCACTTCAGCGATCGCTGCGGCCGGGTCGGACAGGGGGTAGCTGCCGACCGTCAGCACCTTCGACGGCCCCTTTCCGGCTTCCGTGCCTTCGGGAAGGTAGTGGACCAAAACGCCGCCTTCGCCCAGTTCGTTCAGCTCCAGCTCCTGACCCTCCACCGGGCCGGCCCAGTAGATGGTCTGGCCCAGGCTCGCCGCGGCTTCCTGCAGTTCCGCCTCCGTGACGATCCGCGGCGGGCCCGGTTCGGTCGGCGCCTGTTCTGATGATCCGCCGCCACTGTCTCGGCTTGCCACCCAGGCCACGACGGCGACGATGAGCGCCACGGCGATCACCCCCACGCGGAGCCTGCGACGGTTCTTCGGCGTGAGCGAGGGCTTGGCGCCCTCCTTGCCGGGCTTTGCAGGCTCCTCCCCCGGCTTCCCCGGCTCCACTCCCGGTTTCCCCTCCTCCATCGCGCCGACTATATACCCGGCGTAGGCACGCCACGCCCCTCCACCGCGACCAAACCGTAACCTCACGCCGTGGCTCGGCGCGCAAACCGGTTGCTCGACGTGCTGGACCCGCTCACCGCCATCGCTGCGGCCGTGCTCATGCTGGGGATGGTGCAGTTATTCGCGGGGGGCCCTCGCGACGGGCGTCACGCTCGATGAGCCCCTTCACGTCGAAAGAGCCTCCTCCTGGATAGACAGCGGCTGGTACGTGCCCGAACCTGACCTGGCCGATGGCCGGCCCGACCCGAACGACGCTGCCGCAACCCCCTACGTGTACGGGCCCGCATTCGAGGCCGTGGCGCATGTCGCCAACTTCCTTGCCGGCAACGAGCCGCTGGATGAGATCTCGCACTCCGCCGGCGCCTACGCCGTCCGCCACATCACCGTCGCCCTGCTTGCCCTGCTCGTGGTGGCCACGGTCGGCGCTGCGGTCTCGCTGCTGACCCGCTCGCCCAGGTTTGGCATCTGGGCGGCGGCGGGACTGCTCGCGGTTCCCGAGTGGACCGGACAGGGCTTCTTCAATCCCAAGGACATCCCGACGGCGACCGGCTACACGTTGGTCACCGTCGCAATGGTACTCGCTCTGCGCTGGGTTGCCGGACGGGCAGGAGGGCCGGCGAAGGAAGGCTGGCGATCGGGGCACTGCTGGCGGGCGGCATCTTCATTGGGGTCGGCACCCGCCTGGCTCTCTGGGCGCCGGTCATCGCCTCTCTGCTCACCTACGCAGCTTTGCGATTCGGGCAGTTGAGACTTGGCCGGATCGTGCGCGCCGCGGATGCGGATCTCGCGGTTGCGGCAGGCGTCGGGGTTGGGGCTGGGGCCTTCGCCGTCGTCTATCCCAACGCAGCGAAGGCACCCTTGACCCTGCTGGTCGAATCGGCGTCCGGCTCCGGCAACTTCCCCTGGCAGGGCACCACGCTGACCGCGGGTCAGTTGCTCTCCGAGCACCCACCCTGGTGGTACCTGCCGGCCTGGATCGGAGCGTCCTACCCATTGCTGCTGGCCGGCCTTGCGGTACTTGGCGCTGTACTGGGAATCCGTACGCTGGCGCGGGCTCGCGGCATCGACTGGCGTGGCGAGCTCTGGAACCGCCCGGAGCTCGGCCTGGTCCTCGTGCTCCAGCAGGCGCTCCTCCTCCCCCTCGTCGCGATCCTCGGCGGTTCCGTGATGTACAGCGGAATGCGGCAGCACCTCTACGTCCTCCCGGCGATCGCGATCCTCGCCGGCGTCGGGGCACAGCGCTTCTGGACCTGGGCGGGATCCAGGCAGCCGCAGGAGACCTGGAGGCGCCTCGCCACCGTGCTGCTCTCCGCCGCACTGCTCATACCGATGGCCGAGCAGGCGCTGCTCTTCCCCTACAACTACGCATACGTCAACCCGGTGGCCGGGATCGGGGGCGTCAACGACCGCTGGGAGAGCGATTACTGGATGGCCAGCGCCCCGGAGGCGCTCTCACACGTGCCAAACAGCGTGGAGCTGCGCTGCTTCCTCGTACCTCCATCGGTCCCGTGCTATGGCGACCAGATCGAACCGTTCGACGATCAGCGGGGCACGGCGGTGGAAGAAAGGTGGCAGGGGGACACGTCGGCCACCTGGGCGATCGTCCGCAGGCACGCTGGAAACCAGCTGCCCTACTACTGCGAACAGGCCGACGACGTAACCCGCTGGCTGCGAGGCGAGACCATCACGATGGCGTATGTCCTCCGCTGCGACCCGGAGCGGCTCGGCGCCGCAGGCCCCCCGTAGGCCTTCGGGATCGACTGACTTCACAATTGCTCCGAACCGCTCGCCCCGGCTCGTGGATAGGCACTCAGCCCGGATCCCACCGCCTCGATCCAGTCCCAGGGCTTGCCGCAGAGGCGCTCGGATTCCTCAATCGGGACGGAGACCAGTTCGCCCAGCTCTTCGCCCGTCGGCGCAAAGAGCAGTGGGCCGGTTTCGGGTCGTGGGAACCCGGCGCTGCCCGGGTGCAGATCGGCGCCGCCGAAGTGCAGTTCCGCCTCGTGGGCCCCGGCGCTCAGGTGCGTCTCCCCCAGTTCGATGAAGCCGCCTTCGTTTTCGATCCGCTGGCGCACCTCGCCGATCTTGCGCCCGTCGACGTAGAGCTCGTCGAGGCCGCGCACCGAGCCCTTCAACCAGGCCGTGTAGTCGCCCGCCCGCGGCACTTCGAAGCTGCCGTCGGTGGCGTCGTAGACCGGCGCGTGACGTGCAGCGAGCAGGCGGACATTGGCCATGTGGTGTGAAAGGGCGAGCAGGCCCAGACCTACGATTTCACCGCATTTCGGAACCGCGGCGGGTTGGAGCCCTTCACCGTAGGGCTGGTGTTCGGGGATCGCACCAGAGGGTTCCAGCGGTCGCTGCCAGACCTCGTAGTAGTCGCCGGAGTAGGCGAGCCGGTAGGGCGAGGGCGGGCGGCTGCGAACCGGCGAGCGACGCAGCACAAGGGTGCGGATATTCGAGCAGCCCGCTCAGGTCGAGTTCGTCGGTATCGACCGCGTAGCCCTTTTCTCCCACGCCACCGTCGCGAAGCGGCACGGTGCGCTCGCGCAACTCGGTTGCACCTTCGCCGTCGAGCTTGCGCAGGAAGTGGCGTGCGCCGTAGGGGTTGTATTCGGTCATCAGCGTGGGGCCCTCGCCGGCGAACCGGTTGCCGATCCCCTGCAGCTCGACGAGCTCGCCGTAGGGGGCGAGGCTGACGCCGCCGTAGGCGAGCACGTTGGACCACAGCACCCCGCCGGCAATGGCCACGATCAGCAAGCCGCCAGCGAGGCGGTCCAGTCGCAGCGCCGCCAGCGCGCCGAGCACAGCCAGCGAAAGGGCGATCGGCGAGGCGGTGGCGAGCGCTTTGCCGCCGTTCCAGGGCGAGGTAATGGCGACGATCGCCAGGCAGGCGATCAAGGCGGTGCAGTAGAGCAGCAGGGCGAGGGCGCGGCGGCGCCACGGCGACCCAGAGCCCGATCGCGGCAGCGGCGAGCGCCAGCGCGACGAGCACTGCGGTGGCCGGGGTCGAGGAGGGATCGACGCGGAAGTCGCCCGCCGGCCAGATGCCGAGCGCCTGGAAGGGGTTGAGCGGGCGCGATCAGGTTGCCGAGCGCATGTGGGTCAGTGATCGGCGGGCTGGAGGGCGGCAGGCCGAGGAGGGCCGCCGGCAGCGCGAGGAGGGCGAGGAGGGCGACGAAGGGAGCGGCGAGGGCGATCGGCGCCGCGGGCGCCGAAGCGGCGCAGCGCGAGCGCGGCCAGGGCGAGCAGCATCGGGGCGACCCAGACGAGGCCGCCGATGCTGAGCTGGGCGGCGAGGCTGGCGCAGGCGATCGCGAGCGGGATGGTGTCGCGAGGGCGGGCGCCGGCGCGCAGCGCAGCAGGGGCCAGGGCGGCGGCGAGGGCGATGGCGGCGGCGGCAACCATCTCCTTCACCCCACCCCATAGCGCATAGCCGACCAGCAGGGCGGGCTGGGCGGCGATGAAGGCTGCTCCGCCACGCAGGCCGGGGCGCCGGACCACACCGCCGAGGATCTCCCACAGCGACAGTGAGAGCATCGCCGCAAGGAAGGAAAGGTAGGGCTGGAAGACCCAGGCCAGGTCACCGCCGACGAGCTTCTGCGCGGTGCCGAAGGGAATGAAGGCGCCGATCGGGTAGCCGCCGGGCAGGTTGGCTCTGAGCGTCGCGCGGTAGGTGGAGGGTTCGAGGCCGGCGAGGTTGCGGCCGTGTTCCATGACGCGGTCGGTCATCGCCAGCCAGGTGGCGGTGTCGTCGAGCTTGATGTAGCCGGCGAAGGTGGGCTCGCCGGAGAGGATCACAGGAGCGCCGAACACCAGGAAGACACCAACCGCGACAGCGGCCGGCAGCGGTTTGAGGCGGCCGAAGCGCCACGGGAACGAGAGGCCGGCGCCAAGCACGGTGAGCAGGAGGACGACCGGAACCGTCAACTCCGCCGTTGCGTCCGTGGCGGTGGTGAACTCTCCGACGACGACGATCGCGGCAAAGCCGACGGGCACAACCAGCACGCCGGGCAGGCGGCGACCGCTAAGCAGGTCGACAAGCAGGCCAAGCCCGACGCAGAGTGCCAGCAGGACGAGTGGGAAGACCACCCATGCGACTAAGAAGCTCATCGGGCCCAGGTCCCGAACCGCTGGCTCAGCTGACCGGCTGCACCTTGCCCGAGCGGGCCAGGCTTATGGCGCGCTTGTAGGAGGGGTCGTAGACCTCCACCTGCACGCTGTTGTCGGGACTGGCGAAGTAGACGCTGGTGGGTACTTCGACGCTGGAGACGAGCTTGCGGCCGTCGGGCGCGCGGATGACTATCGCGCCTTTGCGTTCGGCATAGCCGTCGACGGCCCCCGCCGGGTCCGCCACCGGGTAGCTGCCGATCGTCACCGCCTTCTTCTCTTCGGCACCCGGTTTGGCTCCCTCGTCCAGATACCGAACCTGCACGTTCCCTTCCTTGCTTTCGTTCGCCTCCAGCTCCTTGCCGTCCATGGGGCCAGCCCAGTAGACGGGGTGTCCCGCGGAGGCGGCGATGTCTTCGAGTTCCGCATCGTCGACGATCCGCGCCTCGAAGCCCGCCGGCGCCGGTTCAGATTCGCCGCCACCGTCGTCCCCCCGCGTCACCAGCCAGGCGATCACGCCGACGATCACCGCCAGGGCGACGATTCCCCAGCGCAGCATCTTGCGGCGACGCGCAGCCTGGGTCGGAGGTATCGGCCTCCGTGTCCCAGGTTTGGGCGACGGCGTTCCCTCCGTTTTCCCCGGCTCTCCAGCCTCCATCGCGACAATCATATGGGCATGAAACTACCCGCGGGGAGTTCTCCCCGTCCGGCGTCGGCCCTAAGTTCAGCCGACCGGGACAGGGGCCTTCCCCGGAGCAGATCGAAGTGGGCAGGCCGCGCCGAGCGTATGGGCCGAGAGCCCGGAATCTTATGTGGCCGCCCCTGCGACCAGCCCGGTTGCGCCGAGAGCGCGAATCCGTACTTGTCGTTTGCCCTGATCTGCTCCACCGCAAATCAAAAGCGAGGAGGAGCAGATGCGTTCGATAGGGCTCGATGTTCACCTGAGCTTCTGCGAGGTGGCGATCCACGAGGGCAGCGAAACCCGCTCCGCGGGTCGCATTTCCACCAACCGCGAGGAGCTCGAGCTCTTCGCCCAAAGCCTCGACTCCGCCGATCAGGTGGTGCTGGAGGCCACCGGGCCGGCATTCGAGATCGCCCGGATACTCAGGCCCCACGTTGCTCGCGTCGTGGTCGCCAATGCCGCCGAGGTGCGGGCGATCTCCCACGCCCGGGTGAAGTCCGACCGCTTCGACGCCCGCACCCTGGCACGCCTGTTGCATGCGGGCATGCTCGAGTCGGTCTGGGTTCCGAGCGCCGAGGTCGGCGCTCTGCGTCGCCGCACCGCCCGCCGCGCCGCGCTGGTCCGCCAGCGCGTCCGTGCCAAGAACGAGGTCCACGCGGCGCTCGTGCGCTGTCTGCTCGGTCGCTCTCCCGCCTCAGACCTCTTCGGCGTGGCGGGCCGCGAGTGGCTCGCCTCCCAGGAGCTGCCCGGCGAGGAGGCGGAGACAGTCGCCGGGTGCCTGCGCCAGATCGATTTCCTCGACTCCGAGATCGAGGAGATCGACGCAAGGCTCGCCAAGTGGGCGGTCGCCTCGCCCGAGACGAGGCGGCTGGTGGCGCATCCCCGGCGTCGGCGTGGGGGTGGCGGTCACGCTGATGGCGGCGATCGGCGACATCTCCCGCTTCCCCACCCAGCGCCAGCTCGTCGCCTACCTGGGCCTGGACCCCAAGGTCCGCCAGTCCGGGGAGGGGGCGCCTCGCCACGGGCGGATCTCCAAGCGCGGCAACGCCCAGGCGCGCTCGGCCCTGGTCGAGGCTGCCTGGATGGCGATCCGCTCGCCGGGTCCCCTGCGTGCCTTCGGCGAGCGCATCCGCGTCCGCAAGGGCTCCCAGGTGGCGGCAGTCGCGGTGGCTCGCAAGATCGCCTGCCTGGCCTGGCAGCTGCTGAGCAAGGAGGAGGACTACGCCTTCGCGCAGCCCTCGCGCGTGCGCGCCAAGCTGCGGCGGACCGAACTCGCCGCAGGGGCACCGCCGCTGCCCAAACGCCACGGCGGCAGGCGTATCTCGGCGAGCGCCGCCGAGCGGGAGGCCGAGCGCGAGCTGGTGGCGCGGGGCGAGGCCGCCTACCGGCGACTGATCGCCGACTGGAAGGCGAGTGGGCCGGGCAGAGAGGGCGCCGGCGCGACAGATGGGCGCGCATCTTCTGGGCCCTCTACGGGGCAAGCAGCGCGGCAGGCCAAAGCCCCAGGGCCTGCGCTTTAGCTCGTCGTCTACCGGCGCCCGCTCAGACTCTTGCAAACGGAGGTGCCAACGGCAAATTCGACTTGACATTCATCCGTACGCTCTCTGGCACTGCGTCGCCGTGCTGTTCGCTCCCCGGCCGCGGCAGCACCCGCCCACCCGGAAGCATGCGGATCCGCTCCACGAAGCGCACCGCAGGATCGCGACCGTGGCCGTGGATCGCAAGCAGGCCGATCGCCAACGCGGCGACCCAGAGCCCGCCCGCGGCCAGGCTGATGCGCTGGACGAGCCCGTAGTTGCCGTTCACTTCGTTGCCGGTGGCAAAGAAGAGGCCGGCGAAGACCGCCAATCCAGCTAGGCCTGCCCCGAATGCCAGCAGGTCCGATCTGCCCCAGCGGCGGTCGCCGCGAAAGCGCCACGCCATCGCGAAGACCGAGAGCTGAAGTGCGATCGCGCCCAGGAAGTAGGTCCAACCATGGGCGTAGTGCTGCCAGGAGAGGGTTCCCGCCATCTCCCGGGCGCGACACCAGGCATCGATGCTCCAGCGGCAGTCGGCCGGGAAGGGGAAGCCGTCGAGGATCTGCGCCAGTCCGGTGAGGGCGATCAAAGCGGGGCCGAGTCGCCCGCGCCAGCTCTGCGGAGCGTCGAGTGCCAGCGCCGTACCGGCCGCGATGAACGAGAGGCCCCAGATCGCGACCCCGGCGTCAAAGAGCCAGGGGCGCGCGGCGTTGCGCGCGCCGAGCACGCTGACGGCGCCCTCGCCATGGTTTGCGCCCATGCTGGGGAGCGGGCGCGCTCAGGTGTCGAGGCCGGGGGGTCGGGTTGGCGGGCAACCTGTCGTTGGTGTTTCGTACTTGCGAGGGTCGGCGTGGCTATGGTTCGTCTTGGCTGGCTTGAGCCTGACCGTGCGGGCGCCGGATCCGCACGCAAACGCTGCTGGCGGCAGGGGCGGGATATGGGACCCGCCCCTGCCGAGCTCGCCCTAACGGACGACGATCACCGTGCCCTTCTTCTGGCCCTGTACATGGAGCACGTAGCGGCCCTCGCGCAGGTTGCTGAGGTCAAGCCGCAGGGCCCCGCCGGCTCCAGCCGTGCCGTGGCTGTAGGCGCGGCCACCGCGCATCAGGCGCCAGCGCAGGTGGGGCGCGTCTGGTGGCGCTTGCTGGTCGTCTTGAACGTGCAGTTGACCTTGACCTTCTTGCCCTTCAGCTTCGCCTTGCAGACGATCTTGCCGGGCGCACCCGAAGCTCCCTGCGGGCCCTGTGCGGCGCTGCGCTTCGAGGAGCTCGTCCAGTCATGAAGAACCGTCGACGGGCGGGCGCCTGACGCGCGCGCGTGCCCTCTACACAAGAGGCGGGCTCAGACCGCGATGACGACCAGGTCCTCGCCGGCCTCGGCGAGACCTTCGATGTCGTCGGGATCCGAGGTGATAACCGCCGCGCGACGCTCGATCGCGCAAGACACGACGTGGGCGTCGGCAACGTCTGTCGAGTTTCGCGCACCCAATCGCACGCCAATCCCCTTTGCCCGATCCTCGTCGAGAACGTCGACTTCGCTCTTGCCTATCCACTTCGCCAGTGGGGCGGACCGCGGACCGCGACGCCAAGCCTGCGCGAGAACGCTGGCCGGGATGATGACCTGGGAGCGGGGCGCCAGCGACCTCCGGAGAATCGCCCGAAGTCGCCGGTTATCGCGCTCCAGTGCTATCAGCGCTCCGGCGTCGAGGATGAAGTCTCGCCGAATGCCCTTTCCACTTCCCTCCTGCCCCACTCTTCCTCCTCTTTGGTGAGCGACCCATATCTGGCGTCAAGGTCGTCGAGAAGCTCCCTCAGAGCCTGGCGCCTGCTCTGCGCGAGCAGCATCCTTTCGATTGCGGCAGACACGCTTGGGGCGCTGCCGGCAGCTACTTCACTCCGCACGGTCTCCAGGGCCTCGGGCTCGACCGAGATCGTTATTCGCTCCTTCATACGGAACATCATACGCTGCCTTCCGCTCTGGAAATGGAGATGAGCCGACCCTCGACCCGACGGTGCTTGCTACCGAGCCTACGAGGCGAAAGCGCACGTGTGGCGCGCAAACTGTGCCAAGTTAGAGCAGCCCGTGAGGCTCAGCCGCACAGTCGGGGGCGATCAGGAGAAGCGATCAGACAGGCAGCTTCTACCTGGAGCAGCGGCAATATCGTTGGACTGTGAAGCGCTTGATTGCCGCGGCGGCCGTGGCGGCAGCGCCCACACCTGGCTGATGCGGGCCGACGGCTCCTACCAGCACACCCTCGTCCCCGACAAACCGCACCGCGCGGATGGCCAGGTCCAGCCGGAGTTCGCGCCCACCGGCCATCGGCTTGTCGTCTCCAAGGGCGCCGATTTGGTGACCCTGCGGCTCGACGGCACTCACCGCCACGTCCTCACCCGCGCCGGGATCCTCGTCGCGCCCACCTACTCGCCGGACGGGCGCCGGATCGCGGCGATCGAAGTGTCCAGGCACAGCAAGCTCTCCGAGGTCATCGTGATGCGCGCCACGGACGGCGCCCATAGGCGCACGATCAGGAGCGGCATCCCCAACCTCTCCGGCATCGCCTGGCAGCCGCGGCCGTAAGCGGCCCGGCCGAATTCGCGGGGCGGGCGTTACCCGATACCCAATAGCCCGCCAGGCTTCCCCGGGAACCCTCCCGAGGCGGGCGGGGCAACG
>CAVPRR010000003.1:0-341903 GCA_963707965.1 uncultured Solirubrobacterales bacterium | reverse complement strand
GAGCGCAACCTGACGCTCAAGAGCGTCGAGCGGATCGCCGGCCGGATCGGCGTCGAGCCGCTGGCGCTGCTCCGCCGCCCGATTAGAGCATCGTCTCGAAGAGGAATCCGTCCGGAAGCGTCGGGATCATTCCTCCACATTCGAAAAGCGCCCCGGCGGCGGTGGAACGCCCCGGGGCATGGCACAGGAGGTGCTCGTCTCCCATGCATGATCAGGGTAGTTGTCCCAGCGCGTCGGCGAATGCTTCTCTCTCACCCGCAGACGAGGATGAGGCCGCTCAGCTCGCCTTGCTCACCGAGGTCCTCTCGCTCCACCCAGCCCAGCTCACCGTCTCCCGAGCTGGCTCGGGAGATGAGCGAGACACCGGAAGACCCAGGAGAGCGCGACGATGTCGAGCAGGCGGTGCGGGATCTCGCCGCCGCGGGTCTCCTGCACCGCAGCGGCGCCTTCGTGCTGCCGACGCGTGCGGCGCTGCGCTTCGAGGAGCTCGTCCAGTCATGAAGAACCGTCGACGGGCGGGCGCCTGACGCGCGCGCGTGCCCTCTACACAAGAGGCGGGCTCAGACCGCGATGACGACCAGGTCCTCGCCGGCCTCGGCGAGACCTTCGATGTCGTCGGGATCCGAGGTGATAACCGCCGCGCGACGCTCGATCGCGCAAGACACGACGTGGGCGTCGGCAACGTCTGTCGAGTTTCGCGCACCCAATCGCACGCCAATCCCCTTTGCCCGATCCTCGTCGAGAACGTCGACTTCGCTCTTGCCTATCCACTTCGCCAGTGGGGCGGACCGCGGACCGCGACGCCAAGCCTGCGCGAGAACGCTGGCCGGGATGATGACCTGGGAGCGGGGCGCCAGCGACCTCCGGAGAATCGCCCGAAGTCGCCGGTTATCGCGCTCCAGTGCTATCAGCGCTCCGGCGTCGAGGATGAAGTCTCGCCGAATGCCCTTTCCACTTCCCTCCTGCCCCACTCTTCCTCCTCTTTGGTGAGCGACCCATATCTGGCGTCAAGGTCGTCGAGAAGCTCCCTCAGAGCCTGGCGCCTGCTCTGCGCGAGCAGCATCCTTTCGATTGCGGCAGACACGCTTGGGGCGCTGCCGGCAGCTACTTCACTCCGCACGGTCTCCAGGGCCTCGGGCTCGACCGAGATCGTTATTCGCTCCTTCATACGGAACATCATACGCTGCCTTCCGCTCTGGAAATGGAGATGAGCCGACCCTCGACCCGACGGTGCTTGCTACCGAGCCTACGAGGCGAAAGCGCACGTGTGGCGCGCAAACTGTGCCAAGTTAGAGCAGCCCGTGAGTCGCTCGCGATGTGGGGAGTGCCCGTCTCGCAGCAGGGTGGGCGGAGGTGGTCTTCGGGCGGGTTCTCGGTCTCGAACAGGTCGTGGACGATCGTCCAGACGTCCCGTTTGGCTGACGATGGTTTCGAGGGCCGGCGTAGAGGACGATGACGATCCCGTCGACGTCATCGCCGTCTGACGGCTGCATCGAGAAGGCGAGCCGGTAGTCGCGCTTGAGACGGTGCCGCACACTCGGCCGGGCGATCAGGAGAAGCGATCAGGGAACAGGCAGCTTCTCAGCGTCCTGGAGCAGCGGCAATATCGTTGGAGCTGTGAAGCGCTTGCATTGCCGCGCCGCGGCCGTGGCGGCAGCGCCCACACCTCCGGCTCCCGACGCGGGCCGACGGTCCTCCCTAACAGCCACCCGCGTCCCCGACAAACCGCACCGCGCGGATGGCCAGGTCCAGCCGGAGTTCGCGCCCACCGGCCATCGGCTTGTCGTCTCCAAGGGCGCCGATTTGGTGACCCTGCGGCTCGACGGCACTCACCGCCACGTCCTCACCCGCGCCGGGATCCTCGTCGCGCCCACCTACTCGCCGGACGGGCGCCGGATCGCGGCGATCGAAGTGTCCAGGCACAGCAAGCTCTCCGAGGTCATCGTGATGCGCGCCACGGACGGCGCCCATAGGCGCACGATCAGGAGCGGCATCCCCAACCTCTCCGGCATCGCCTGGCAGCCGCGGCCGTAAGCGGCCCGGCCGAATTCGCGGGGCGGGCGTTACCCGATACCCAATAGCCCGCCAGGCTTCCCCGGGAACCCTCCCGAGGCGGGCGGGGCAACGCGGAACGCGCCTGACAGGATTCGAACCTGTGACCTTCGGTTTCGTAGACCGACGCTCTATCCAACTGAGCTACAGGCGCGGGTTGCCGGGTCGCAGCCCGGAGGGGCGATTCTAGGGGCTCAGGGCACCCGGTGGACCTCGAAGAGGTTGGTGCCAAGTTCCTGCTCGGGAAGTCCGGCGGTGATCGCGATCAATTCGCCGGGGTCCGCGACGCCGTGGCGAGCGGCGAGGGCGGAGCAATCGGCCAGCAGCCCGCGGACCTCGCTCTCGTGCTCGCTGGGCACCGCGGTCTCCTCGGAGAGCGTCGCCGGTGAGGTGTCGAACCGCCCGCCGTATCGCCGGGTCTCCGATCGGTTGGAGCCGTGGAGCTCAGCCCGGGTGCGGTCGAAGATGCCGACGCAGGAAGGCGAGTTGGTCGCCGACCAACGCCTCGTGCTCGGCGCCATCGTAGATATCGAAGTGATCGACACCGGGGTAGACGACGAGCTCTCCCAGCGGGGCGCGTTTCGCCGCCGCGATCGCGGGGCCCGGCCGGGCCACTCGGTCGGCCTCCCCGACACAGACCAGCCATGGGCAGTGCAAGTTGGAGGCATGGCGGCTGGTGCGATACGGAGAGGTGAGCAACCACCGTGAGGAAACGCGGTTACGCCAGCGCGAGTCCTCGCCGGCGGCAACCACGCGGCGCCAGCCGGACTCCCCACCGGGAGCGTTGATAAACGCCGCCTCGTTGGGCTGCCCCACGGCGGGTATGTGACGACCGAGGGCGGCAGCAAGCATCATGCGGGCGCTCACCCGCAGCGGGGCGCGGTGGGCCTGCCAGATGTCGAGGAACGGAACCTGACTGATCGCCGCGGCTATGCGGTGGTCATCCGCCGCCACGGCTATGCGGTGGTCATCCGCGGCTGCGGCCAGGGCATTGCCGCCGCCCATCGAGGACCCGAAGGTTGCGACGCGTTCCGCGTCAACCGCGGGCAGGGACCGCGCGAACGCGATCGCCGCGCGCCAGTCCTCCAGTTGGCGCCGTGGGTGAAATAGGTCGGGCTCTCCCCCGCTGTCCCCGAAGCCACGATGGTCGAAGACCATCGCAGCGAAGCCCGCCCTGGAAAACGCCTCCGCAAACGGTCCAAGCCGGTCCCGCCGCGTCCCGGAGAGGCCGTGCGCCATGACGACGATCGGGGATGTTCCCGGGTTGCCGGTGGCTGAGCCGCCCCCCACCGCAGGGTTCGCGGACCGGGACTCGCCTGCCGCCTGGTCTCCCGCCCGATCGCGGTCCCCCGCCCGATCGCGGTCCCCCGGCCGATCGCGGTCCCCCGCCCAGTACAGCCACGCGGCACAACTGTCGTCTCCGACGGAGAAGGAGAGATCCTCACGGTTCATCTCCCTACTAACGCGGCCCGGCACACAGGTGTGAGATTGCACTCCGCAACCTCTCCCGAACCACGCCGTCCGATGAAGCGAACCACCCGCCAAAGCGGAGAGGGAGGTGTCTACGAAATCTCAGGACATCTGTCTCCGAGGCCTGCGACACAACGGGAGCGGAGAGGGAGGGATTCGAACCCTCGAGAGAGCTTGCGCCCCCTACTCGCTTAGCAGGCGAGTGCCTTCAGCCGCTCGGCCACCTCTCCGGGGGCACAACACATTAGCGCCGCCCATGAGTATCCGGTTGACTCCGGACCAGGCACGGATCTCACAGAGATCGACACCTGTGCCGGACGGAACCGGATACTCGTTAGCGTCGCCTTCTCTGGACGTCGGCTGCGGGCCACCGGCCACCGATCGTCGTCGACGGGACGAAAACGAACCTATACGGTGCGAAATCGTCCCGTCGATTGGATGGCCACGCCGACGGGACGGAAATGCACCTATGTCGTCTGTTTCCGTCCCGTCGGCGGAAAACCGGGGGCGGCGCAGTTACGCTCATCCGGTGTCGCCCGCCCCCGACCACTCACACGGCCAATTCGAGGAGGACAACCCGCACGCGCGCCTTGAAGAGATCTTCGAGGAGGTCGAGGCGCCGTTTGCCTTCGTCGACCTCGATGCGATGTGGTCCAACGCGGAGGAGATGCTGGGGCGCGCCGGCGACAAGCCGGTGCGGGTGGCGAGCAAGTCGCTGCGCTGCCGGGCGCTACTGGATCGCATCCTGGCGCGGGACGAGCGTTTCGCCGGCCTGCTGACCTTCACCCTGCCGGAGACCCTGTGGCTGGCCGAGCAGGGGTACGAGAACCTGCTGCTTGCCTACCCGACGGCCGACAGGGGGGCGCTCGGCGAGCTGGCGCTGCGCTCGGTTGCCAACCCGCAGGGTGCGCCGATCGTGATGGTCGACTGCACGGAGCACCTCGATGCAATCGAGTCGGTGCTGGGCGCGGGGGCAGCACCCATGCGGGTCTGCATCGATGTTGACGCGAGCTGGTGGGCGCTGGGCGGCCGGGTGAAGGTCGGCCCGAAGCGCTCCCCTGTCCACACGGTGGAGCAGGCGGTGGCGCTGGCGCAGGAGATCGAGCGTCGCCCACAGGTCGAGCTGGTCGCGCTGATGGCGTACGAGGGCCAGATCGCCGGGGTCGGCGACAGACCACCGGGACGGCGCCTCCGCGGCGCCGCGATCCGCTTCATGCAGCGCCGCTCCGCCGCCGAGCTGGCCGAGCGCCGCGGCGCGATCGTCGCGGCGGTTCGCGACCACGCCGGGCTGCCGATCGTGAACGGCGGCGGCACCGGCAGCCTCGAGCTGACGTCTGCTGAGGACACTGTCACCGAGGTCACCGCCGGCTCGGGCTTCTACGCCCCTGCACTCTTCGACCACTACAGCCGCTTCTCGCTCACCCCAGCCGCCGGCTTTGCGCTGCCGATCGTGCGCAAGCCGGCCCCCGGCGTGGCGACCGCCCTGGGCGGCGGCTATCTCGCATCGGGCAGCGGCGATCCTGCGCGGCTCCCCGTTCCCTGGCTTCCACCGGGTCTCAGTCTCGACCCCGAGGAGGGTGCGGGCGAGGTGCAGACGCCCATGCTCGGCCCGCCGGCCGCGAATCTGTCGATCGGCGACCGCGTCTACCTCCGTCACGCCAAGGCGGGCGAGCTCTGCGAGCGCTTCGACGTCCTCCATCTGGTCGAGGGTGGGGAGATCGTCGACGTCGTGCCCACCTACCGCGGTGAGGGCCAAACCTTCTTCTGACACCGGTGCGAAGGGAGGTCCCACCGTCCGGCAGCCGCTCCGAGGTGGTTGCCCGCCCGTCGATCGGCCCGAAACAGGCCTATGTATATGTGGCCGGTTTCCCGCCCATCGGCGGGACCGAGGGGGTCAGGGGCCGAGGACGCGGGCCGCGTACTCGTTGGTGAAGACGCGGTTGGGATCGAGCTCGTCGCGCACCGCTTGGAACTGCGCCCAGGCCGGGTACAGCGGCGCCAGCGTCGCGGCGGTCTGGAAGTGGCGCTTGCCCCAGTGGGGGCGGCCCGCGTAGCCGCTCATGATCTCCTCGACCGCCTCGAAGTACGGTCGCCACTCCATCCCGCGGTACTGGTGGACGGCGATGTAGGCGGTATCCCGTTCGTGTGAGGGGCTGAGCAGGGCGTCATCGCCGGCGGTCACCCGCATCTCGATCGGGAAGAAGACCGGGTAGCTGTTGGCGCGCACCCACTCGATCACCCGCCTCGCAGCCTCCGGGCCGTGCTCTCGCGGCACCCCGTACTCCATCTCCGTGAACCGGACCCGGCGCTCGCTGGCGAAGGCCCGGTCGCTGCGGTCGATCGTCTCGCCCCCGGAGGCAAGGCGGGCGGCGAGGCGGGACAGGTGGGGAATCGACGCGGGGAAGCGCCTGCCGGTTGCCGAGAGCGCCTCCAGCGCCCAGTTTTCGAGGACGATGTCGTTGAGGTAGCCCGCGAGCCGCCCGCGAGCGTGTGGCAGTTCCGCGGTGCGGTTGCGCTCCAGAACCAGGGCGGACTCCGCGTAGGGGAAGGTGAACAGCTCGAAGTGGTCGTTGGCGTCGGCCCGCTCCTGAAAGGTGTCGAGGACCTCCTCGCGCGGGAGGGGAGTGTCCACCCGGCGCAGCGTGAAGGCGGGGACGCAGCGGAGCGTCACTGCCGAGATGGCGCCCAGCGCTCCGATGCCGACCCGGGCAGCCCGCAGCATGTCCGATGGGCCGTCGTGGCCGCCCAGCTCGTGGACGCTTCCGTCGGCGGTCACCAGCTCGACCTCCTCCACCTGAGCGGAGATGTTGCGCAGCTTCGCGCCGGTACCGTGCGTGCCCGTGGAGATCGCGCCCGCCACCGTCTGGCGGTCGATGTCGCCGAGGTTCTCCATCGCCAGGCCCAGGCGGTTCAACTCCTCGTTGAGGTCGGCCAGCACCGTTCCCGCCCCGACCCGAACGAGCCCGGTTGCGGGATCGGCGTCGATCACCCCGCTCAGCGCCCCGACGTCGATCATCGTGCCGCTCGTCATCGCGGCTTCGGTAAACGAGTGGCCGGACCCGGCCACCGCTACGGTGCGCCCCGCCTCGGCGGCCGCCACCACGGTCGCGGCAAGCTCGTCGCGCTCGCGCGGCCGGACGATCTCCGCCGGTCGACACTGCTGGTCCCCGGCCCAATTGCGCCAGACGCCGGACTGAGTGGAGGGTTTCCCATGCCCCCTGGTCATCTGCGCAGGGTATAGCCGCGTCCCACCTATCCCTGCGCCGGCTGCATGGCGGGCCCGCCCAGGACGCGGTACCCGTAGGCGCCCGTGACAAGCAGCAGGGCAGCGACCATCAGGCTGGGAGCCGCAAAGCCGGCGGCGCTTGCGATGCCGCCCCCGGCAAGCGCGCCCACCGCCTGGCCGGCCGACCACGCCATGTTGGAGAGCCCCGCGGCAAAGCCCTGATGGAGCTGGCTCGTGTCGGCGGCCTCCGAGAGCGTCGTTGTCGCCGGCGCAAAGCAGATCCCCGCCCCCAGGGAGCTGAGGACCAGCGCGGCCGTCACCGTGCCAAGTCCCTGCGCGAGCGCAATTCCAACCATCGCAGCCGCGCAGATTCCCATTCCGGTGACGAAGGGCGGGCGGCGTCCCACCCTGTCCGAGTAGCGGCCGGCGATCGGGGAAAGGGTCGCCTCGACTGCGGCGCCGGCGACGAAGCCGGCAGCGATCAGCGCATGCCCGCCGCCGAGCTCGTCGATGCGCAGGGGCACAAGCACCTCCACCGCCCCGAACATCAGCGACGGGACCGCGACGAAAGCGGTTGCGGTGAGAATCGGACGGCTGACGATCGTCGCCGCCACCTCTCTCAGCGGCTGGCGCTCGAGGCTGGCGGCCTCGGGGAGGCGGGAGGCGAGGAACGCGAGGGCCGCCGCGACGACCAGCACGGCGCCGAAGACGGGTTCGGTGCCGATCTCGGCGGCAATCGCCCCGAGAAGCGGGCCGACGAGCGCGCCGGCGACCGCCATGCCAAGCGCCGTGCCGATCACCGATCCGCGGCGCTCCCGCGGTGTGGTCGTGATCAGCCAGGTCAGCGCTCCCGACCAGATCAGCGCGCCAGACATGCCCTGCACGAAGCGCGCCGCGTCGAGCAGCACGATGTCTTCGCCGAAGCCGAACACGAAGCTGGCGACGCCGAGCAGCAGCAGTCCGCTGATGACGGTGCGGCGCGGCCCCACTCGGGTGGCGATCAACCCGGCCGGCAGTGACATGAGCAGTGTCCCGACCGCGTAGGCGGCCGACAGGACTCCGGCGCCCGCCTTGCTGAGCCCAAACCGCGCCACGTACTCGGGAAGCAGCGGAGCGATGGCCGCGTAGAACGCGACATCGAAGAAGATCATCGCCAGGGCTAGGAGCAGCAGCCTTCGCATCGCTCCATCCAATCACCACGGCCCACGCTTGCCAGGGGGGGTTCGCTCCACGCTCGCCAGACGCCACCGACCGCCGCGCAGGGACAGGAACGCCATCCGCGCGGGGCGTCGAATCCAATCCGAGCGTCTAGCATCGACTTCTGCTGCACCCGGAGGGGTGGCAGAGCGGTTGAATGCGACGGTCTTGAAAACCGTTAGGGGCCGTAAGGTGCTCTCGGGGGTTCGAATCCCTCCCCCTCCGCTGCGAGCCCGGCACGATCAGTCAGGTCCTACCGGCTGCTCGCGCCCCAGCTTCATCGCTGATCCAGATCCGGTTTCACCCGTGGACTCAGACCCGGTTTCACCCGTGGACTCAGATCCAGTTGAGCAGCGGGCCGAAGACGACCAGCGAGATGGCGACGAGCGCCGCCATTCCGCCGACGACCCGCAGCCGCCTGCGGTTGTCGGGGAGGTCATACACATAGGCGGCGATCAGGAAGAACCAGAGATAGCCGAAGATGACGATCGGGAAGACGAAGGGGAAGTTCCACCACCAGTAGTCCCAGTGGAAGTAGCCGGTGCCATTGAGCAGCACCTCGACGAAGACGGCGAAGATCGAGAAGCCGAGCCCGATCGTCAACCGGTTCGGCATTCCGAGCAACTTCATTCGCCGGTCCTCGGGCAGCGTTTTCGCGAAGATGACACCGGAGATCGCGAACATCAGCGAGATCTCGATCGTCAGCCCGATCAGGATCAGGTAGGCCGTATCGCCGGTCGTCGTCCACAGCGCGGCGCGGTCGCTGAAATGGAGGATCAGCGAGTTGACGATCTCGTTGATCCAGTCGGCGAGCCAGAAGGCAAGCCCGGCGAGGACCACGTCCCAGCGACGCCGCTCGACCTCAACCGAGTAGACGTAGAGGACCAGGACGAGAAGCGTGACGACGTACCACTTGAACTGCGTCTCGTCGCGCAACAGCCGCTGCGCTTCGACGGTGAAATCGGTTACCGCGAGCAAGAGGCGCTCGACTCTATATGGGCCCTGCCGCCCAAAGCGGCGAGCACCGTGAGGGGCGGGTCATATCCTCGTGACCGTCGACGCCCCATCGGCCTGACGGATGACTGCGATCGGCATGACGGATGACTGCGATCTGCGTGACGGATGACTGCGATCTGCGTGACGGATGACTCCCGTCGGCGTGAACGTGGCAGGAATGGCGCGTTCCCAGCCGAACGTCCGCATATGGACAGCACAACAAGCCGCTGGTTTGCGCGCGAGAGGTGGCTGCAGGATGCACAGCGGGCGCGCGACGCCTTTGGCCTGGTGCTGGTGCTGGTGCTGACGACCTACGTACTCGCATCGCTGATCGACAACGAGGGTTGGACCGCCGTCATCCTGATCGTCGTGACCACCGCCACCTCGGTCGTCGCGCTGGTCAGCTCCCATGCGCGGCCGCGGTTCGTGCGGGCGGCGATCCTGCTCTCGGCGGTCTCGATCGTGCTTGGCGCGGTCGGCGCTGCGACCGGTGAACGCACCTGGCTCAACCTGGCCTCGACGATCCAGGTCACGCTGCTCGCCATCGCGATGCTGGCCGTGCTGCGCCGGGTCGTGACCTCCACCGAGATCGGCTCCCGCACGATCCTCGGCGCGATCAGCGTCTACGCCGTGCTGGGCATCCTCTTCAGCTTCGCCTACGCCACCATCGACCGCATCCAGGCCGGCCCGTTCTTCAGCCAGGTGGCCGATGCCAAGGGCAGCGAATTCCTCTTCTTCAGCTACACGACGCTGACGACAACCGGGTACGGCAACCTCGTGCCTGCCGGGCAGCCGGGCCGCATGGTCGCCGGGCTCGAGATGATGCTCGGCCAGCTCTTCCTCGTCACCCTGGTCGCCGGCCTGGTCAGCCTCTGGAGACCGGGCGAGCAACTGCTGAAGCGGCGTGGTGGCAGCGACGGAGGGGATGCCGAGAGCGCTGCCGGCGGTCCCGAGCTCAGCCGCTGAGCAGCGCCTCGAGCTCGGCGAGCTGGGACTCCATCCCCGCGCAGACCCGGTCGCACAGCTCCATCACAGCGGGGTCGGAGATCCGGTAGATCGAACTGGTCCCCTGCTTGCGGCGGGTGCCAGGCTCGTTTTCGGTCCGTCGGTGAAGGCGGGACTACTCGGAGAGCTCGACGCGCTCGATCGTCTGCGGCTCGCGCGGGCGGTCAGAGGTGTCTGCCTCGCTGGACTCGATCGCGTCGACCGCATCCATCCCGTCGCTGACCCGGCCGAAGACGGTGTGCTTGCCGTCCAGCCACGGCGCCGCCTCGGTGGTGACGATGAAGAATTGAGATCCGTTTGTGTTGGGACCCGCATTGGCCATCGCCAGCGCGCCGCGGACGATCTTGTGCTCGTTGATCTCGTCCTCGAACGTGTAGCCGGGGCCGCCGCGGCCCGTCCCCTCCGGGCACCCACCCTGGATCATGAAGTCGGGTATGACCCGGTGGAAGATGAGCCCGTCGTAGAAGCTGTCGGCCGCGAGTTTGCGGAAGTTCTCGACCGTCTTCGGGGCATCGTCGTCGTGCAGCTCGAGCACGATCTCCCCGGCGCTGGTGTGGAGGGTCGCTTGCGACATCGACCTCACCCTACTGGGCATGAAACTACAGCGGGAAGCCGTCCGCTCCTGGTCCTAGCTTCGGCTGACCGGGACGGGGGCCTTCCCGGAGCAGATCGAAGGGCAGGCCGCGCCTGCGGTATGGGCCGAGAGCCCGAAACCCTATGTGGCCGCCCCTGCGACCAGCCCGGTTGCGCTGCGAGCGCGAATCCGTAGTTGTCGTTTGCCCCGAGCTGCTCTTCCACGAACAACTCGATAAAGGAGAACCAATGCGCTCGATCGGACTCGATGTCCATCAGAGCTTTTGCCAGGTGGCGATCCACGCCGACGGGGAGACACGCTCGGCCGGCCGCATCGCCACCGATCGCACCGAGCTCGAGCTCTTCGCCCAGAGTCTCGACCCCACAGACCAGGTGGTGCTGGAGGCCACCGGGCCGGCCTTCGAGATCACCCGGATCCTCATGCCCCACGTAGCTCGCGTGGTGGTCGCCAACGCCGCCGAGGTGCGGGCGATCAGCCACGCGAAGGTGAAGTCCGACCGCTTCGACGCCCGCACCCTGGCACGCCTGCTCGATGCCGGCATGCTCGACTCGGTCTGGGTGCCATCGGCCGAGATCGGCGCCCTGCGGCGGCGGGTGGCGCGCAGGGGAGCGCTCGTGCGCCAACGCGTCCGCGCCAAGAACGAGATCCACGCCACGCTCGCCCGCTGCCTGCTGGGGCGCTCGCCGGCATCGGACCTCTTCGGCGCCAGAGGGCGTGAATGGCTTGACGCCCAGCCCCTGCCCGAGGAGGAGGCCGAGACCGTCAGCGGCTGCCTGCGCCAGATCGACTTCTGCGACGCCGAGGTCGAGGCGATCGACGCAAGGCTCTGCGAGTGGGCGAACGGCTCCCAGGAGGCCAAACGGCTGATGACGATTCCCGGGATCGGGGTGGGCGCCGCCGTCTCACTGATGGCGGCGATCGGCGAGGTCTCTCGCTTTGAGAGCGCCCGCGAGCTGGTCGGCTACCTGGGCTTGGACCCGATGGTTCGCCAGTCGGGAGACACACCTGCCCGCCACGGGAGGATCTCAAAGCGGGGCAATGCGCAGGCTCGCTCGGTGCTGGTCGAGGCGGCCTGGACGGCGATCCGCTCCCCGGGTCCCCTACGCGCCTTCGGCGAGCGCATCCGCACTCGCCGCGGAGCTCAGGTGGCGGCGGTCGCAGTGGCCCGCAAGATCGCTGTGATCGCCTGGCAGTTGCTCACCAAGGGGGAGGACTACGCCTTCGGCCGTCCCTCGCTGACCCGGGCGAAGCTACGGGCAGTCGAGCGCAAGGCAGGGGCGCCACGGCTCTCCAACCGCCACGGTGGGCAAGCGGATCAGCGCCACCGCCGCCGAGCGGCAGGCCGAGCGCGAACTCGCCGAGCGCGGCGAGAAGGCATATCGTCGCCTCGCCGCGGATTGGAGTGCGAGCAGGCCGCCGAAGGAGAAGGCGGGCGCCGGCGCGACACCGGGGCGCGCATCTTGAAGTCACCCGTTAGGGGACAAGCAGCGCGGCGGGCCCAAGCCCCGAGACCCGCGCTTTAGCTCGTCGTCTACCGACGCCCGACCAGACTCTTGCAAATGGAGGTGCAAACGGCAAAGTCGATTTGACTTTCATCCGTACCGCCCCCCGTGCATCGCAAACCGGCCAGAGCGAGTCGACGGGACGATTTCGCACCGTATGGGTGCATCTCCGTCCCGTCGGCGGGGCCTTCCGGTTGACGGGACGATTTCGCACCACATGGGTGCATCTCCGTCCCGTCGGCGGTTTTTGGCCCGCCAGCCGGGCGGGGTCAGCCGCTTACGTGGACGGTCACGGAGCGGGAGGCGCCGGGGGCGTAGGGCCAGCGCTCCTCGGCAAGGGCGACGGCGCGAAGCCGGATCAGGGCCGCGCCGCTGACGTAGCGGAAGCGGTAGCGGGCCTGGAAGCGGCCGCTGTGGTCCGTGCGGCTCATGAGGACCGGCCGCCAGCGATGGGCCGCCGACTCGTAGTACTGGACGGCAACGACCTTGCCCCGCCGCGGCAGTGGCGCGCCCCGGGTGCGAACCCGGCCCTGCAGCCGGACCACCTGGCCGGTGCGCAGCGCCCGCGGCCCGGCGTGAAAGACGACGCCGCCACGCACACGGAGAGCGAGGGCGGGGCGGCGGGCCCCGGCGAGCCCGGACTCGCCTCGGTAGCTGACGGTGATCCGGCGCGAGGGCCCGGCAAGCAGGGCAAGCCTGAAGCCGCCATGCGACCCGGTGCGAACCGTGTCGACCCGCCGGCGGGCGAGGGCGCCCCGCGACGGTCGTGACACAACCCGCAACCGGCGGCCGGCGAGGCCGGCCCCGTCGGCGCTGACCAGGCGCCCGCTTAGCGCTGCGCCGGCGCCAAACGGCACGGTCACGCGCGGGCCACGGCGATGACGCCAGCGCAGGTGGGCGAAGACCCGGGTCTTCGCCGCGGGGACCGCCGCCGTGTTCGCCGCCTTCTGCGCGGCGGGAGGCGGCGGAACCTTGCGCAGCGCCATCTCTGTGCCGTCAGCACGACGAGTCGTGGAGGCCGTGTTGCCGGCCGCATCGGAGGCGTCGGCGCGGAACACGTATGTGCCGGGGTCCAGGCTGTCGGGAACGTTGGCGACCAGCCGCGCCGCCGCGGGCGTCTCCCCCGCTTCGAACTTGGTCGGCAGCTCGGTCCACTGCTGGACGCCAAGCCGCCGGTAGTGGATCGTCCCCGCCGCCGCGCCGGAGTGCTCGTCGGCGACGTCGGCGCGGATCGCGTCCGGTATGCCCGTGCCGGAGGCGGCCTCGAAAGCGACCCCGGGGGCAACGTCGTCGAAGAGCAGCGGTACCGCGACCGCCGAGGTGGGCGCCTCGTTGCCGGCCTCGTCACGAAGCCAGATCTGCGCCGAGTAGACGCCCGGCCGCGGCACGCGCAGGTCCCGCAGTTCCGTCAGGTTGCGGCCGGCCGCGAACTGCACGCCGCTGTCGAAACCGGCCGGCCCAAGAATCCGCCACGACGCGCCGCCGATCGGGCTGGCCCGGCCCTGATCGGGATTCGCCCAGCCGAGGTCGAAGTCGTTGACGCGCCGCCAATCCTCACCGCCGCCAAGCGAGAGGCTGCGCGGGTGGGCCGGCGGGTTGTTGTCGATCAGCACCGTCCGCGGCGTCACGCAGGCCGTGTTGGCCGCGAAGTCGGTCGCGCAGTGCCCGAGCACGTGGGGACCGTCGCTGAAGTTGGTCGTTGCAACGCTCGCCGCACCCGAGGCGCTCGGCTCGCAGGGGCGCATCCGGGTGCCCCGCCATTCACCCGTGATCAGTTCCTTGGCGCACGGATACTCGGCGAGCGCCACGCGGGCGCCGTCGAGCAGAGTTTCGCCGAAGCGGATGCCGCCGCCGGTATCGGAGCCCCAAAACGAGACGCTCTGGGCGCCGCGCCGCCAGCCACCCGCGGTCAGGTCGCCGCCGATCCCGGCCCCCGGACCGGTGTTGTCTTCGACGGTGATGGTCAGTGCCCGCACTGCCGACCAGGAGTCCGATTCGAGACCGCACCACTTGCTCTCGGCTCGCGCGCAGAGCAGGCGATCCTCCAGAGAGGGCATCGCGGGCGAGAAGCCGGCCACGAAGTTGCGCGGCGTGACGTCGGTGGCGCTGGCTGCGGCGAAGACGTTGAAGCCGCCGCTCGAGGTGCCAACCCCGATCCGCTGCTCCATCCCGTCGTGCAGCGTGTGCCACCAGGTTCCGCTGACCCGGGTGATGCCCGTCCCCGGCGGCGCCACCCAGCGCCACCGCGCGAAGCGGGTCCCGGAAACGGTCGCGGATCCGCTCCGGGTGAAGCTCTTCAGGTGGGCGCCGTCGAAGGGGTCGGCTCCGGACGGCGTCACGCAGTAGGCATCGGGGCGGAACTTTGCCCCGCCGGTCGTGTCGGCCCAGTCGGCGTCGGCTCCAACGTGCCAGCCGCACTGGGCGACCGTGTACTTCGCCCCCCTCGCCTCGCCCGCCACCAGCAGCAGCAACGCGATCGCCAGGCCGATCCCCAACCCGACGACCCGACCGCGACCCCCACGTGCTCCCGACATCAATCCTCCTCAGATTGCCGACACAGACACATATGGGGCCAAGGGCGCGGCGTCGTCGTTCTCTCCCCCCTCGGATGGATTTGTCTCTCTTCTCGGACGGATGTCCGGCGCACCGCCGGGATAGCGCCTTTGCGAAGATGGTGTCGATGCCCCTCCCAACGCAGGATCAGATAACCGAGAAGCTGCGCGCCGTGATCGACCCCGAGCTGCGCCGCTCGATCGTCGAGCTGGGGATGGTCCGCTCGATCGACGTGAAGGACAGTGGCCGGGTCGAGGTGATCGTCTCGCTGACCACGCCGGGCTGCCCGATCCGCTCTCACTTCGAGCAGGCCGTCGCCAAACAGGTCTCCGAGCTCGACGGCGTCACCGAGGTCGCGGTCGGCTTCGACATCCTCTCCGATGAGGAGAAGAGCAGCCTGCAGAAGACGCTGGGGCGCGGCAAGCTGCCCGAGGGCGCCCTGGCCCAGGTCAAGAACGTGGTCTGCGTCGCCTCGGGCAAGGGCGGTGTCGGCAAGTCGACGATGACCGCCAACCTGGCGGCGGCGCTGACCGCCGAAGGCCACGCGGCCGGCGCGCTCGACTGTGACGTCTACGGCTACTCGATCCCGCGCATGCTGGGCGTCAACCACAGGCCGGAAGTGAACGCCGAGCGAAAGATCCTGCCGCTCGACGCGGCGGGCGGAGTGAAGGTGATGTCAATCGGCTTCTTCGTCGAGGAGAACGCCGCGGTCGTCTGGCGCGGGCCGATGCTCCACAAAGCGATCCAGCAGTTCCTCGAGGATGTCGCCTGGGACGAGCTGGAGTACCTGCTGCTCGACCTCCCCCCGGGGACGGGCGACGTCGCCATGACCCTCGCGCAACTGCTCCCCCAGGCAAAGATCGTCATCGTCACCACGCCGCAGCCGGCCGCCCAGTCGGTCGCCCGGCGCAGCGCCGAGATGGCCGCGAAATTCGACCTCGAGCTGCTGGGCGTCATCGAGAACATGTCAGGCTTCACGACCCCTGCCGGCGAGCGCTTCACGATCTTCGGCGAGGGGGGCGGCCAGCTCCTCGCCGACGAGCTCGACGTGCCGCTGCTGGGCAAGGTGCCCCTCTCGGAGCCGCTGCGCGAGCATGCCGACTCCGGCTCGCCGCTGGTCACCGATGAGCCCGACTCACCGGCCTCCCAGGCAATCCGCCAGGCCGCCCGCGGCATCGTCGCCGCCACCCCGCAGGAGCTGCCGGTACTGCAGGCCGCTCCGGCGCCGGCGGCCGAAGCCGCCCCCGCCGCGCCCAGCGGTCGCGAGCTGCCGGTCATCCAGTAGGACTGCTGAGCGGGGCGATTGAGCGGGCCACTGCGAGCGGGGCCGGGCCGCGCCTGCGCGTGTAGCTTTGCGGTGGCGGTTCCACAGAGGAGCAATGGGTGCAGGAGGGACGATTGAGGGCGCTGGTGCAGCGGGTCAGCCAGGCGGCGGTCGATGTAGAGGGGGAGCGAGTGGCGCAGATCGGTCCGGGCCTGCTCGTCCTGCTCGGGGTGGGCCGCGACGACGGCACCGCGGACGCGGATCGTCTCGCCGAGAAGGTGCGAGCGCTGCGGATCTTCGATGACGCCAAGGGCAGGATGAACGAGCCGCTCGGCGAGCGCGAGGTGCTCTGCGTCAGCCAGTTCACCCTCTACGGGGATGCGCGAAAGGGCAACCGCCCCAGCTACACCGGGGCGGCGGCCGCCGAGGAGGCAGAGCCGCTCTACGACCGGTTCTGCGAACGCCTCGGGGCGGCCAAGGGGGTCTTCGGCGCCTGCATGGGCGTCGCCCTGGTGAACGACGGCCCGGTCACGCTGCTCGTCGAGACCTGAAACCGGCGAGCCGTCGGTACGCGAGGCGGAGGAGCACTCGACACGCGAAGCGGCCGGATGCCGCGAACGACTACGCCGAAGCGGTGCTCTTGAAGTAGTCCGCGTTGATCACGGTGTACTTCGCCCACTCAGATGGCAACTGGTCCTCGGCGAAACAGGCGTCGACCGGGCAGGCCTCGACACAGGCGTCGCAGTCGATGCACTCGTCCGGGTCGATATAGAGCATCTCGACCGAGTCGTAGTCGGGCTCGTCCGGGGTCGGGTGGATGCAGTCGACCGGACAGACCTCAACACACGAGTTGTCCTTGGTGCCAATGCACGGCTCGGCGATGACATAGGTCATTCGGGGCTTTTCTCCTAAATCGTCTTTTCGGGGGGCGGCGCGGGACTCAGGCCCCCACCGCAGCGGGGGAGCGCACATTTTAGGGATGCGCGCCGGGAGGCGACGACGCGGCCCGCTCGGGAGACGTCACTGGCCCATCGTGTCTAGGGTTGGCGGGGCACGATGGGAGACGCAAACCTCAGTTGGCGGGGAACGATGGGAGACGCAAACCTCAGCGAGGAGCGGCGATGCTGCTGCTGACCGGAGCGACCGGAAGCGTCGGCTCGCGGCTGCTGCCGCTGCTGCTCGAGCGGGGCGAGGACGTGCGCTGCCTCGTGCGCGAGCCGCGGCGGCTTGGCGAGCGGCGGGTCGACGTGCAGATCGCCCTCGGTGACCTGGGTGAGATGTCGGACCCCTACCTGGTGCGTCAGGCGCTGCGCGGGGTCGACACGGTGATCCATCTGGCGGCGACGATCCGCGACCAGCCGCGCCACCGAATTGAGGAGCTGAACGGGCTCGCCACGGTGCGCCTGCTGCGCGCCGCCGAGCGCACCGGCGTGCGCCGCTTCGTCTTCTTCAGCGCTCTCAACGCCTCCGCCGCGCAGCGCACCCGCCTCTTCCGCGCCAAGTGGCTGGCGGAGCAGGCGGTCTCCTCCTCGCCGCTGGAGACGATGGTCTTCGCCCCCTCAATCGTCTACGACCGCTCCGACCCGTGGGTCACCCTGCTGCGACGCTTCTCCTTCCTGCCGGTGATGCCGGTGTCCGGAGATGGCCGGGCGCGGTTCCAACCTATCTGGGCCGGCGACGTGGCCCGCTGCGTGGTAGCCGCCCTCCATCGCGGTGCCGGCCATGCCGAGCGTGACGCTGGCGGGGCGCGGTGGGAGCTGGCCGGGCCGGAGACCCTCTCCTACGACGAGATGTCCGACCTGGTCAGCCGTGTCGCCGGGCGGCCCCGGCCGCTCGTCCACCTCCCCCTGCCGATGGTCCGCGCCGGGTTGCTCGGCCTCCGCTCCATCTTCGGCGAGTCTGTATTCGCGACGTGGGAGGAGGCCGAGCTGATGGAGATCTCGATGACCACCGAGCGCGGCACCGCCGACGTCGAAGCGCTGGGCATCACCCCCCGCAACATGGCCGATGTCCTGGCGGAGGGCTGAAGCCTCCCGAGGTTCCACTTGGGATCAGTCTCACTCCCTGCGGCAGCCAAGGAAGCGACAGCCAAGGAAGCGAGACCGTAGGCGATCGGGCTATTGCCCACCGCCGACGGGACGATTTCGCACCGTATGGGTGCATCTCAGTCCCGTCGGCGTGGCCTCCCGGTTGACGGGACGATTTCGCACCGTATGGGTGCATCTCAGTCCCGTCGGCGCCGCAGCCGACGGTTAGCACGCGAGAAGAGCACGCAACGTGCGCGAGAGCTCGACGGGTTCGTCGACCACCTGGCGCCAGGTGCAGCGAACGACACGCCAGCCAGCCATTTGGAGTTGCTGGTCGCGTCGGCGATCGCGCTCGAACGCGGAGGCCGTGTCGTGGCATTGGCGACCGTCCGTTTCCACGATCAACCGCACATCGCGCCAAAGAAAGTCGGGCTCGACCCTGGTGTCAGCCACCCGAACCGACGTGTTGACCTCAGGGATCGGCAACATGTTGCGCCTGCAAATCGCCAGAAACCGCCGCTCCATCGTGCTCCGCGTTCTGCGGGTCTGCGGGTCAAGATCCGCAAGCAGCGAGCGCAATCTGCCAGTACCGCGCCGCCCGCGATTGCGTTCGAGCACCTCCCGGACGGCCGCCCGGTCCAGCAGACGCAGCACCTCCGCCTCGGAGACTGCATTTGCCAGCTCTCGGATGGACACAGCGCTGGCCATGTCGAGAAGGGTCTGCGGGATGCTCGTGCACGGAATTCCCCTCACCAATGTGTGATCTTGGGGGAGCAATGCACCACTACGATGCGCGGCGATCCCCTCGAGAGCGCGCCCGCGTCGATTCGGGGCAGTCACGTCGATCCTGGATTGTTGATCGGGGCAAAGGCCCCAAAGGACAGCGGCCGATCGGTGCGAGAGGACCGCGCCCGGACCGCAGGCGAGCACCGCCGCCATCCATCGTCCCTCCGCTGTAAGCGACCGGTATCCAACGGAGTAGACACCCTGATGCACCCGGTGCAAACGTCCGGCAGCCACACGTGCCCCGACAGCCCTGGCCGTAAGTCCCAGCTCTGCAAGCTGCGCGAGCGCTACTACACCATGTTGCTCGTTCGCTAAATCAGAAATTGCCCAATCGATCGAGCCGCTCGCCCGCCGACGGGACGATTTCGCACCGTATGGGTGCATTTCCGTCCCGTCGGCGTGGCCATCCGATCGACGGGACGATTTCGCACCATATAGGTGCATCTCAGTCCCGTCGGCGTAGGTGCATCTCAGTCCCGTCGGCGGGGATGAATTGTCGTCTGGCGCCCATCGCGGCTGAGATCGTGGACCGGATCGACGCACAGGTGGTGCGCGCACTGTGCCAATTGCGTCCCATGCTTGTGTCGACTTGCGCAACTGGGCCGCGCAGACACACAGTGAGGGAGGGAGGGTGAGGGGGAGTGAAGAGGGCGAGGGGGGAGTGAGGGAGCGGGAGATGCGGTGGTGGTGGGTCCGGTTCGGTACCGGGTGCATAAACAAGGCTCTCCTCTCGAGTTGGGGGTGAATCGCCCGGGCGTCGCATCGACGCACCCGCTGGAATGCCCGTCCCCACCGGGGTAATTGGCGGCACTGGGGCCGCGCCTCCCGCGCTGCCCCCACACCTGCAGGTAGGGGGCAGTGCGGGAGGCGCACCCCACGGGGGTTCGGACAGCGCCAGGCCCGGTGCCCGCGGAGTGGCGCAGCTCACTTTGACCCAGCGGGGTGGGGTCAAAGTGAGCAGCGCTGGCGGGCGGGGCGGTCCGCGGCGGCGCTTCGGGCCTTTCCCCGCTGGAAGCCTGGAGAAGGCCGGGAGCGCTGCGCGGCAGGTCCTCGCGGGCCGTTCCGGATGCGCAGCGCCGCTCGGCGCAGCGCATCGCGCGATTTCCGCCTCTCATGCGGAAGCGAGGCGATTCAGGCCGCGCTTTCACCCCCAAGTCGGAAGGAGGACCATAAATACGAGGGGCCCGGTCGCCCGGGCCCCTCGCAAAGTCACTCGCCTGTTGAGGCGAGCATACGCCTGGTCGGCGCTCGTTACATCATCCCGCCCATGTCCGGCATGCCGCCGCCGCCGGGCATACCGGCCGGTTCCTTCTCTGGCGGTTCGGCAACCACGGCCTCGGTGACGAGGATGTTCTTCGCGATCGACGCCGCGTTCTGGAGCGCCGAGCGCGTGACCATCGTGGGGTCGATGACGCCGTCGGCGACCAGGTCGCCGTACTCGCCGCTGGCCGCGTTCAGGCCTTCGCCGGCCTTCAGGTCGCGGACCTTGTTGACGACAACCGAGCCCTCGAGCCCCGAGTTCTCGGCGATCTGGCGAACCGGCTCCTCCAGCGCGCGATGGATGATCCGGGCGCCGGTCGCCTCGTCCGGATCCTCGAGCGCCTCGGCGTCGAGCGCGGACTGGGCGTTCAGCAGCGCCACGCCGCCGCCCGGCACCACACCCTCCTCGAGAGCTGCCCGGGTCGCCTGCAGCGCGTCCTCGACGCGGTGCTTTTTCTCCTTCATCTCGGTCTCGGTCGCGGCGCCGACCTTGACCACCGCCACACCGCCGGCCAGCTTGGCGAGACGCTCCTGGAGCTTCTCGCGATCGAAGTCGGAGTCGGTGTTGTCGATCTCCTGTTTGATCTGCTTGATCCGGCCCTTGATGTCCTCGCCCTCGCCGGCCCCGTCGATGATCGTCGTCGTGTCCTTGGAGACGACGATGCGGCGGGCGTGGCCGAGCTGGGAGAGCTGGGTGTTCTCCAGTTTGAGGCCCATCTCCTCGGTGATCACCTCACCGCCGGTGAGGATCGCGATGTCCTCGAGCATCCGCTTGCGGCGGTCGCCGAAGCCCGGCGCCTTGACGGCGACACCCGTGAAGGTGCCCCGCAGCTTGTTGACGACGAGCGTCGCGAGGCACTCGCCCTCGACGTCCTCGGCGACGATCAGCAGCGGCTTGCCGCCCTGCATCACCTGCTCCAGCACCGGCAGGATGTCCCGCACGGATCCGATCTTCTGGTTGGCGATCAGGATGTAGGGGTCCTCCAGCACCGCCTCCATGCGGTCCTGGTCGGTGACCATGTACGGGGAGATGTAGCCCTTGTCGAACTGCATCCCCTCGGTGAACTCCAGCTCCATGCCGAAGGTCTGGCCCTCCTCGACGTTGACGACGCCGTCCTTGCCGACCTTCTCGATCGCGTCGGCGATCACGTTGCCGATCTCGTCGTCGGCGGCGGAGATGGCGGCGACGCGGGCGATCTGCTCCTTGCCGGCGACCTCCTTCGACTGCTTGCCGCGCAGGTTGTCGACGACCTCGTCGACGGCCTTCTCGATGCCGCGGCGCAGGGCCAGTGGGTTGGCGCCGGCGGCCACGTTCTTGAGGCCCTGGCGGACGATGATCTGGGCCAGCAGCGTCGCCGTCGTAGTGCCGTCGCCGGCCACGTCGTTGGTCGCCGTGGCGACCTCGCGCACGAGCTGCGCGCCCTGGTTCTCGAAGACGTCCTCGACCTCGATCTCGCGGGCGATGGTGACGCCGTCGTTGGTGATGGTCGGCGCGCCGAACTTTTTGTCGAGCACGACGTAGCGACCTTTCGGGCCGAGGGTGACCTTGACCGCGTCGGCGACTGCGTCGACGCCGGCCTGTAGGGCCCCCCGTGCCTCCTCCTTGAACTTCAGCTCCTTGTGAGCCATGTGCTTTCAGTCCTCCTTGGTCTTTAAGTCCGGTTGGCGGGTCTAGCCGAGCTTGGCGAGGACATCCGACTCGCGCAGCACGAGGAGATCCTCGTCCTCGACGGTGACCTCGGTACCGCCGTATTTGGAGTAGAGAACCTCGTCACCCTCGCTCACGTCGAGCGGGCGGCGACTGCCGTCCTCGTTGATCGCGCCATCGCCGACGGCGACGACCTTGCCCTTCTGCGGCTTCTCTTTCGCCGTGTCGGGGAGGACGATGCCACTCGCGGTCGTCTCCTCCTCCTCGATCGGCTTGACGATCAGCCGGTCCCCGAGGGGCTTCAGCTTCATCCGTGAACCTCCGTTTATCGGTCGCTGTTACTGGTCAAAGTCAGGAAATTCCGCCTGAGAGCCGCTCACCGGACCCTCAAGAGCGCTTGGCACTCTATAGGAGAGAGTGCCAACCGCAGAAAAGATAGCGGGAAGTGCGCTCGGTCAAGTAACGAGTCGCTGCGGCCCCGCCTTCCGCCCGGGTTCAGTGGCTGGCGAGAAGGCGGCAGCCGAGCAGCTGGGCGATTCCCTCGCCGCCGCGCGCCATCACCCAGTCGTGGTTCCACTCGAAAGCGGGCCGGGCAACCGGCGCGAGGAGGTTCATCCAACGCTTGGTGGTGGCGACGTTCCACTCGTAGAGGACCGCCGTGACACCCCCGTGCTCGTAGAGCCGCCAGCGCCCGACCCCGCTCAGCTCACCGACGGCGTCGGCCTCGAGCAGATGCGGCCGCTCCACCCTCCGTGTCGTCACCTCGAACTCGACCCGGTAGGGCAACAGGCTCTTCCAGACCAGGCGCGAGACCGAGCCGACCCCGCCGTCCTCTCCGGGCCTGATCTCCTCTGCCTCCTCCACACCCCGCCACCACCCTGGCCAGCGCTCCTGCGCGTAGATCGCCTCCCACACCGGCTCGCGCGGTGAATCCAGCAACCAGGTGGTGAGGAACGAGTAGTTGGCCATCGGCTTGATCAGGCTGTACGGATGCGCAGGGTCACACGATCAACGGTCAATTGGGGTGGGACGGTTCGTTGGGGGTGGGCGGTTTGTCGGCACGCGGTGATTCGTTCTGGCCGTCGCGTCGCATCGCCCCTCAGTTGTGACGGGGCGTCTCCCCGTTGCCGAAGTGGGCCCCCGGAGGCTCGACGATCTGCGAGAAGCGGATCACGGTGACTATGTCCTCCCGAGACACCGTGCGGCCGTAGATCTGCTCGAGGAACTTGATCTCGTCCTCGAGCCGGCGGAACTCAGGATTGTCGTGCTCGATATCGCGCGGCGACAGTTCGCCGACCCTCTTCATCTCGACATCGTCGATCACCGCCGCGAAGATCTTCTCCCGCGGGCTGTGGCGAAACCCAACCGTCACCCAGACGACCTGTCCGCGCTCGTACTTGGCGGTCTTGTCGCCGAGTCGGATCGTCGCCGTCTTGCGACCTCGCTTCAGCTGATCGACGAAAACTGCCGAGTAGAAGTTGAGTACGTAGATGCCGCCTCTCATGGCGGTGCGAGCGTATCCGACTGGAGGACTCTCGGTACGCCCAACCGATCAGGGCCGGACACCCAACCGGCACGGGCCGAACGCCCAATCCGTCCCGGACCGATTGGTGGACGGATATTCGAGTGCGGCTTTGGGAGCCAGGACGGGCCGCCGATGACCACACCAGATGCATATTGGTTCCTCTCCCCATCGCCGCTTGGTCGGCGCGATCGCCAGCGCCACATTGCTGCTGGTGCTCGTCCCCGCCTGGAGCCAGGCCTCAGCGGCAACCTGCGCCGGCATGCACGCAACCATCGTGGGGACGCCTGGGAACGACGTGATCGTCGGCCGCAAGGCAAGCGACGTGATCTACGGGGGTGGTGGCGACGACCGCATCTCCGGCGGGCCCAACGGCAACGACGCGATCTGCGGCGGCCCCGGCGACGACACGATCCATGGCGGCCGGGGCAACGACTCGCTCTACGGCGAGGGCGGCGACGACCGCCTGCTCGGCGAAACCGGCGGCGATCGCCTCGATGGCGGGGGCGAGAACGACCAGTTGCTCGGAGCTAAGGGGCCGGACGGGGCGTTCGGTGGGTCCGGCGACGATCAGCTGTTTGGCGGAAGGGGCCCCGATCAGCTCAGGGGGGGAGCCGGGAACGACATCGCCTACGCCGGCAAGGCCAGCGACAAGGTCATCGAGGGCGAGGGGGGCGACGATCGGCTGTTCGGTGGGCGCGGAAACGACACGATCGACGGTGGCCTCGGGAACGATTCCCTGGATGGCGGGCTCGGCGACGACACGCTCGAGGGCAACGAGGGAACCGACGCACTCCTCGGCAGCCACGGCAGCGACAATCTGCTCGGCGGGCCGGGTGACGCCGACGTCGTCCGCGGCGACATCGGCTTCGACACTATGGACGGCGGTCCCGGTGCGCGCGACATCGCCTCCTTCTCCACAGCCTCCGAAGCGGTGACCGTCGACCTGGCCAGCGGCACAGCCCGCGGCGACGGCAGGGACACGATCGACCCCGACACCGAGGACATCGTCGGCTCCGCGTACCCCGACACGCTGCTGGGCAACGACGAAGCAAACAGGATCGACGGCGGCGCCGGCTACGACCACCTCGACGGGCGAGCCGGGACGGACGAGCTCTTCGGTGGGCCGGACGGGGCGAGCTGCGACCGCGCGGCGGTCACCGAGGCCTGCGATCAAACGCCCGCGGCCGGCGCCGGGCCCGTCGTCTCCCGTACCCGCAGCATCGACAACAGCGGCTCGCTCAGCGTGCGCGGCACCTCGGCCAACGACTCCATTTCCATCTCGCTTCAGGGCTCCGACTTCGTGGTAACCGCCCAGAGCCCGCTCCCCGCGTCCAACGCACAGGGGTGCAGCGCTGTCGGCGGCGCGGCTGTCTGCCCTGCGGATGTGCAGACGATCCTGATCGACGTCGACGGTGGCGATGACTACGTGGCGGTCGACGGCAGTGTCCCGCGCAACGTCGAAGTGAGGATCGACGGCGGACCGGGAGCCGACAGCCTGAACGGCGGGCCCGGCAATGACGTGATCGAGGCGGGCGACGACAGCTCCGCCGACCGTCTTGCCGGTGGTGGCGGCGACGACGCTCTGATCGGCGCCCGCACGGACCTCGCCGTCCCCTACGACAGTGGCCAGAGCGTCCTGATCGGGGGCCCGGGTTCAGACGTGCTGGTTGGCGGTGACCCCTGCGACGGCGACATATTCGACGGCGGGCCGAGCAACGACAACGCCAGCTTCTTCCGCTTCACACCGGGTGTCTTTGCCGAAATCGGAGGGCCGGCGAAGCGCAGCGGCACGCCATGCACGCCCGGCCGCGTCCTGGGGTCGGTCGAGGCGCTGGAGGGGTCCCCTGGCCCCGACACGCTGATCGCCAGCAACCCTGGCGACTCCCTGCTGGGCAAGGGGGGAGGGGACGTACTGATTGCCGGCCGCGGCCACAGTCGCATGGTCGGCGGTGGGGGCGGTGACCGGCTGATCGGCAAGCGGCACCAGAAGTCGAAGCACCGGTAGCAGCAGCGCTGGGCCCGCAGGCTCGGTGGGAGCGCCGCGGGCTCGCGGCCGGGTCAGGCGGGGCCGAATCCCTCCTCCCCAACCAGGGGGACGAAACGGCAGGGCCCGATGACCTCGCTCTGCAACTCGCCATCCTGCTGCCGGAAGACCGTCAGCATGTCGGCGGTCCTGGCGGCGATTGGTACCACGAGGCGACCTCCCTCCGTGAGCTGACCCAGCAGCGTCGCCGGCGCGGCGGGCGCGGTCGCGTGAACGGCAATCGCCTCGAACGGGGCCCGCTCCGGGACGCCGCGGCTGCCATCGCGAACCAGCACCTCGACGTTGGCAATGCCAAGCGAGTCGAGGGTACGCCGCGCCTCCGCCGCAAGCGGCTCGTGGCGCTCGACGCTGATCACCTCCGCGGCAAGCAGGGAGAGCACCGCGGCCGAGTATCCAGAACCGGTCCCCACCTCCAGCACCAGCTCTTCACCGCGCAGCTCGAGTGCCTGGCAGATGGCTGCGACGATCCAGGGCTGGGAGATCGTCTGGCCCTCCCCGATCGGCAGCGCCGAGTCCGCGTAGGACCGGTGCCGCTGGCGCTCGGGCACGAACTTCTCGCGGGGCACCTCCGCCATCGCGGCGAGAACGCGCTCGTCGTGGATGCCGCGGCGACGCAGTTGCCGCCCCACCATTGACTTCCGCAGATCAGCGAAGTCTGTCACCGGAACGCACGGGAACTTCGCAGGCACCGGGCATCTCAGAAGATGTAGTTGTTGAGCCTTGCGGGAGTGAGCACCGTGACCCGGCCGCGGCCGGGGCGGACGACACCTGCCCGCTCGAGCTCGGCGAGAAAGCGGCTGACGCTCTCGCGCGAGGTTCCGGCCAGTTGCGCCAGGTCGGCCTGGTTCATCCGGATCGTCACCTCACCGCCTTCGCCGGCGGACGAGGACTCCTCGACGACCAGCTGGGACAGGACACCGGCGACCCGGCTGGGAACGGTCTGAAAGGACTGCCGGGAGATCCGCTCGTTGGCGGCGCGCAGCCGCCGCACCAGTGCCCGGACCAGCTTCACCGTGATCTCCGGATGGCGGGAGAGCAGCGCCCGCACCTCCCCCGCGGGGAGCGCGAGCAGCTCACCGTCCGTGAGCGCCTCGACGCTGGCCGACCGCACCTCGCCGTCGAGCATCGCCAGCTCGCCGAAGATGTCGCCCGGCCTGAGCGTGGCGAGCGTGATGGCGCGCCCGTCGGAGTGCTCCCTGGTGACCCGGAAGCTGCCGGAGCGGACGATGTAGCAGGCGTCGGAGTGGTCCCCCTCGTGGAAGACACGGGTCGCAGCCGGGAAGGAGCGCGGCACGGCAACCCGCGAGAACCGCTCCAACTCCACCTGCTTGAGGTCCGCGAATAGCGGCACGCTGTGCAGCAGCTCGTCGGGACTCTGGAGCTTCCCCGAGCCATCGATGCCGTTCTGGGCCTCCTCCGATTCACCCATGCCGTAATTATGGCCCCCGAGCACGCCGGCAGCCGCGCGTTTGCCCGCCGCCCCGGACATCTGTGGGGCCAGTCTCGACAGGTGTGGCGGGCGCTCCTACCCTGCGGTGCATGCATCTGAGGGGGGCACTTGCGCACCTGGTCGCCACAACGGTGGTGCTGGTGGCTGCGAGCTCGGCCCTCGCCGGTCCGCCTGGGAAGTGGTCACCGGTCACCGGAATCGAAGGTGTCGAAGCCATCAATACCGACGAAATCGGGCTCGAGCGCACCGCCGACGGCGTCCTGCATGTCGCCTGGACACGGGAGGCCGACGTCCTGTCCGGCACGCTTCTGCACAGCGCGATCGCCGCGAACGGGAATTCGGTCACGGGGCCGGACACGATCTTCTACGCATCCAATACGGGGATGAACAACAGCGTCGATCTCGTCTCCGGGCCCGAAGGGGGCCTGCGGGTGCTGTTCGCGGGCCTCTTCCCGATGACGGCGATCGACGAAGTCCTCTCGACGGCCACCGCGCCGGAAACGGGTACGACCTGGTCTCCGCCGGCCCCCGTCTCGAATACGGCCATGCCGAGCGCCGTCTACGTCGCGGCGGGCATTGGAGCATCCGTAGCCCCAACCGGCACAGTGGTGTCCGCCTGGGGCGATTCCGGCCCGGGCGAGAGCGGTTACCACGTCGGCCTCAGTCCGCTCGACCCGGATGTCCAGCTGTCGCCGGCCGCCGACGAGGTCGATCCCAACGTCGCCTTCGATCTCGCCAGCGGTTCGGGCTTCGTCGCCTGGAACGACCTGCCCGAAGCCGGCTCGGGCTCGGTGAAGGCGATGCCGCTGGCGGGCGGGACCGCAATGACCGCGCCGAAGTCGGGGGCGCCGTGGATCGGCCAGAGGGCCTCGATCAGCGGCCGCGACGGAGGCGGTGTCTACATGGCTTACGGCTCGGGCCTCAACCCGTACTCCGCCAGGCCGGCGTGGTGGCGGGTCGGAGCGGCAAACGCAAGCGTGGTGAGCGGCCAGCAGGAGGCGCGACACACTGGCCTGACGGCCGGGCCCGGCGGGCGGCTGTGGCTCTTCTGGGACCGCGATCGGAAGATCTACGCCGCTCGCACAAACCCAGCGGCAACGAAGCTCGGTCAGATCGTCTCGATCAAGCCCCCCAACGGCACCGGGGCTGTCTACCGCCTCAACGCCGAGGGCTCCCGCGGCCCGCTGGATCTCCTGGCCCTCGCAGATTCAGAGGGTGACCTCCGATACTTCCACCAGCGACTCCTGCCCGGGTTGACCTTCACGGCGCAGCCGAGGGCGGTCAGGCAGGACAGGAAGGTCACGCTCAGGGCGACGGACGCGGGGAGGCCGCTGCAGGGCGCCAAGGTGATTCTCGAGATCGGCGGGAAGGAGCTCTCGAGCAGGACGAACGCCAAGGGCAGGGCGACGATCGGCGTTCCCGTCGACACGAAGCCGGGCCGCTATGCGGCAACCGCGAGGAAGGACGGTTACTCGCCGGCGAAGCGCTGGGTTCGCGTCAGGTCCTGAGTGGCGCCAGGTCGTGGCGGTGAGTCGGGGCCTCAGCCTCGGCCGACGCGCTCGCAGCCGCTGAGGCGGTCGAGCCCGTCGGCCTTGACGAAGTCGTCGCCGCCCGCGCAGCGCACCACGTCCCGCCGGCCGTCGCGCACAAGGATGCGGTCGTCGCCTTCCCCGGCGCCGATGTCGTCGCGTCCGGACCCGCCGACGAGCAGGTCGGCGCCGTCCATCCCCGCGATCTGGTCGTTCCCACGCCCCCCGTACACGCAGTCGTCGCCTCGGTAGGCGCGCAGGTGATCGTCCCCGCCGTAGCCGTAGATCACATCTCCGGCGTAGAGGAACCCGCCGTAGTCGTCGCCACGGCTGGACCCGGTGTAGGTGTTGAGCGGGGCGCAGCGGCCTGGGCTGGGTGCAACCACGTCGGCGCTGATCGTGATGCGGCTATTCCCGAATGCTTTCGTGGTTTCGGCGCCCCGCCCGCCGAACGGCATCGGTGGGTCCCAGAGCAGCAGGGTCTTGTATTCGCCCGTGAACGGCGCGGAGATCGTCGCCTTCGTGCCGGCCCGGGTCGCGGCCTCCAGCCGAGCCGACGGCAACCCCCAACGATCGCCGCCAATCCTCAAGTAAGAGCGGTTTGTGTCGATCTGTAAACACAATGGCTCCACGACGCCCAAGCAGGAATGGGGGCGCGGCACGCTCGGCGGCCTCCTCAGGGCAGCCGTCGGCGCCGCTGTCGTCCGGGCAGCCGTCGGCGCCGCTGCCGCCAACGCCGCCCCTGGATCAACCCGCGGAGGACCTCCATCGTCTGGGCGAGGCACTGAAGGGGCGTGTCGAGGACGTGCTCACGCTGACGGTCAGCCGAACAACCGGGCACGATCACGACGTCGACCCCGTGGTGCAGGACAGCTTCGAACGAATCGGCAGGAGCTCCACGGTGGCTGTCGCCCGGTGGATCGCAGGTGAGGCCATGGAGGTGGCAATCGATGCCGGTCGGGAGACCTGGGAGATCTTTGGCGACCTCGCCGTGCGCCGTGCGGTGTCGCTGGACGAGGTCACCCGGCGTTGCTTCCAGTGGCGCAATGCGATGGCCGAGGTGATGCGCGACAGCGCGGCACAGCTGGACGTCTCCCCCGACGCGCTCTCCCGGGCAATGAACAAGCTGCAGTTGAGCCTCGAGTTCAGCCTGCTGCGGATGTGCGAGTGCTTTGAGAGCGAGCGCCGGCGAACCGATGAGGACCTGACGCGGCGCGAGCAGCAGCTTGCCTTCCTCGCAACCCACGATGCGCTGACCGGTCTTCCGAACCGCACCCTGATCCTGGATCGCACCGAACAGGCGCTCGCGCGCTCGCAGCGCAACAAGACCCCGGCGGCGGTGCTGTTCATCGACCTCGACAACTTCAAGGACATCAACGACACGCTCGGCCACGGCGTCGGCGACGAGCTTCTGCGGGGGGTCGCCGCCAGACTCGGCGGCGCAATACGCGACGCCGACACGCTGGGCCGCCTCAGCGGGGACGAGTTCGTGGTGGTCTCCGAGGGGGTGTCGCTGGCGGCAGGGCCCGAGCTCGTCGCCGAGCGCCTGCTCGACGCGCTCAACCAGCCGTTCAAGATTGGAGGCGGGAAGAGGACCAGCGTGACCGTGTCGGCGAGCATCGGGATCGCGATCGGGCGAGCGAATCACGGCCGAGGAACTTCTGCGCAACGCCGACATCGCGATGTACCGGGCCAAGTGGGGCGGCAGGAATCGCTACATCGTGTTCGAGGCCGACATGCAGAAGACCATGCAGGAGCGCATGGAACTCGAGATGGACCTGCGCGATGCCCTCGAGAAGGAGGAGTTCTTCCTCGTCTATCAGCCCACGGTCAAGCTCAGCGACATGCACCCCACCGGAATGGAGGCTCTGCTCCGCTGGAACCACCCCACGCACGGCCTCCTCCAGCCAGACAGCTTCATACCCCTTCTCGAGGAGACGGGGCAGATCACCGAGGTGGGAAGGTGGGTCCTGGGGCAGGCCTGCGCTCAGGGCGCGGAGTGGCGCGCTGCGGGCTATCCGATCACGATGGCCGTCAACGTCTCCGCCCGCCAGCTCGACACCAATCAGATCACGGCCGACATCGAAGGCGCACTCAACGAAAGTGGCCTGGACCCCGCGGCGCTGATGATCGAGGTCACCGAGACAACGCTCATGCACAACGCGGAGGAAACCGCCGACCGGCTCAACACGATCAAGCGACTCGGGGTGCAGATTGCGATTGACGACTTCGGCACCGGCTACTCATCCCTCGCCCACCTCCAGCAGTTCCCAGTCGACGCGCTGAAGATCGACCAGTCGTTCATCTCGGGACTGAGGCGCAAC
Source organism: uncultured Solirubrobacterales bacterium (assembly GCA_963707965.1). Lineage (GTDB taxonomy): Bacteria > Actinomycetota > Thermoleophilia > Solirubrobacterales > 70-9 > VRUE01. The sequence continues at coordinate 311,450 of CAVPRR010000003.1, read as the reverse complement.
GAGGAGGGCGAGACACTCATCCGCACCCTCGTGCAGCTCGGCAAGGCCCTCTCGATCGAGACCTTCGCCGAGGGCATCGAACAGCAGAGCGAGCTTTCGCTGCTGAAGGAGGAGGATTGCGACAGCGGGCAGGGCTTCCTGTTCGCCCATCCCCTCGACGTGCCCACAGCCGAGGCATTCCTTCGAGGCTCCTTCGACAGGGCCGCCCAAGGCGAACCAGCCTCGCAGAGCGCGCCCGGCGCCTCCTAGAATTCGCGAGGACAACCGCTGACCAGTCGCGGGGGAAATCCTATGCAGATTGCGGTTTCCTACTGATGCAGGACGGTAGAGGGGCCAATAGCGTTAAATTTTGGGTTGGCTGAGGCACCCGGCCCGAAAGTGACGACGACAGCTAAGAAACAAGAACGCGTCATCATCCGGTTCGCTGGCGATTCCGGGGATGGCATGCAACTGGTGGGGGCCGGGTTCACGGCGGCTACCGCCGTTCTCGGCAACGATCTCTCCACGCTGCCGGACTTCCCGGCCGAGATTCGCGCCCCGACGGGGACCCCGCGGGGCGTTTCCGCGTTCCAGATCCACTTCGCCTCGCGCGACATCCTCACCCCGGGCGACCACCCCAACACGCTGGTGGCGATGAACCCGGCGGCGCTGAGCGCCCACCTGGCCGCGCTGGAGCCGGGCGGAATGCTGATCCTCAACGAGGACGCCTTCACCGAGGGCAACCTGCACAAGGCCGGGTACGAGTTCAACCCGCTCGAGGACGGGACACTCGACAGCTACAAGGTCTTCCGCGTGCCGATGACGACGCTGACCACGCGCGCCGCCGAGGGGATAGAGGGGATCAAACCGGCGCAGGCGCAGCGCAGCAAGAACATCTTCGCCCTGGGACTCATCTCATGGATGTACGGGCGGCCCGTCGAAGCGACGCTCTCCTGGCTGGAAGCGAAGTTCGCCAAGAAGCCGGAGATCCTCGCGGTGAACGTCGCCGCCTTCAAAGCGGGCTACAACTTCGGCGAGACGACGGAGCTCGCCGCGAACCCGATCGAAATCGCACCCGCGCCGCTGGACCCCGGCGACTACCGCAACGTGGATGGCGCTCAGGCGATAGCCCTGGGCCTGGTCGCGGCCAGCGTGAAGAGCGGCCTGCAGCTGTTCTTCGCCAGCTACCCCATCACGCCGGCCTCCGAGCTGCTTCACCACCTGGCGCGCCACGGCCAGTTCGGCGTCCACACCGTGCAGGCCGAGGACGAGATCGCCGCCGCGAACATGGCGGTCGGTGCCGCCTTCGCCGGGCAGCTCGCGATCACCGCGACGAGCGGGCCGGGCATGGATCTGAAGTCCGAGACGATCGGGCTGGCGGCAATGGTCGAGCTGCCGATGGTGATCATCGACGTGCAGCGGTCCGGGCCCTCGACCGGGATGCCCACGAAGACCGAGCAGACCGACCTGCTGATGGCGATCCACGGGCGCCACGGCGAATCGCCCCTGCCGGTGATCGGCGGGGCAACCCCGGCCGACTGCTTCGATTGCGCGGTGGAGGCCGTTCGCGTCGCCATCCGCTACCGCACGCCGGTGATCCTGCTCGCGGATACCTTCCTCACGAACTCCTCCGAGCCCTGGCGGATCCCCACCTCGGACGAGCTGCCGGACATCGATCCCGACTTCGCGACCGCAGCGAACAACGGCAGCGAGTTCCTCCCCTACAAGCGCGACGAGCATGGCGGACGGCCCTGGGCGATCCCCGGGACGCCCGGCCTGCAGCACCGGATCGGCGGCCTCGAGAAGGAGGACGGAACCGGCAACATCAGCTACGACCCCGCCAACCACGCCCTGATGACCAGCATGCGGGCCGGCAAGCTGGAAAAGCTGGCAGAGGAGATGCCCGAGCTCAAGGTCGACGCCGACCAGGACGCCGAGCTGCTGGTGCTCGGCTGGGGCTCGACCTACGGCGTGATTCAGGCTGCGGCGAGGCGGGTTCGCGAGAAGGGCATTCCGATCGCAACCGCCCACCTGCGTTACCTCGACCCGCTCCCGACCAACACCGGCGATGTCGTGAAGGCGTTCCCCAAGGTGCTGGTGCCGGAGCTGAACTGTGGCCAGCTGCTCAGCATCATCCGGGGGAACTTCCTCGTGGATGCGATCGGCTACAACAAAATGGAGGGACTGCCGATCCTCGCCGAGGAGCTGGAAGAGGGAATCCTGGAGGTGCTCTCATGAGCGGCAACGGAAGCAACGGCAGCGGCGACGGAACCGGTGTGCCCGTATTGAGCAAAGGCGACTTCCAGTCCGACCAGGAAACCCGCTGGTGCCCGGGCTGCGGCGATTACGCGATCCTCTCCACGGTGCAGGCCCTGATGCCGGAACTCGGCGTGCCGCCCGAGCGAACGGTCTTCATCTCCGGCATCGGCTGCTCCGGGCGCTTCGTCTACTACATGGACACCTACGGGATGCACGGCATCCATGGGCGCGCGCCGGCGCTGGCAACCGGCATTGCCGCCTCCCGCGATGACCTCTCCGTCTGGGTTGTGAGTGGGGACGGCGATTCGCTCTCGATCGGGGGCAACCATCTCATCCACGCGCTACGGAGAAACGTCCCGATCAAGATCCTCCTCTTCAACAACCAGATCTACGGCCTCACAAAGGGCCAGTACTCGCCGACCAGCGAGAAGGGCAAGATCACCAAGTCGACGCCGTTCGGCTCCGAGGACCCGCCCTTCAACCCCGTGTCGCTGGCGCTCGGCGCCGAAGCCTCCTTTGTGGCACGCACTATCGACGTCGAGAAAAAGCACGCCGCAGGCGTGCTGCGCGCCGCCGCCGAACACGAGGGCTCAGCCTTCGTCGAGATCTACCAGAACTGCAACGTCTTCAACGACGGGGCGTTTGACGCGATCCGCGGCAAGGCGGGGCGCCCAAACCAGATTCGCCTGGAGCACGGCGAGCCGCTTCGCTTCGGCGCCGACAACGAGCGCGGCGTCATCCGCTCCGACGACGGTCACCTGGAGCTGGCTGACGTGGCGGAGGTCGGCGAGGATGCTCTCGTCGTTCACGACGCGCACCGCCAGGACCCGAGCTACGCAACCGCCCTTGCGCACCTTGCAGAACGCCCAACCGGCCCGACCCCGATCGGCGTCCTGCGCGCCGCCAAGCGGCCGGTCTATGGCGAAGGGCGCCAACAGGAGCTTGCGGCCGCCCACGCCGGAGCATCCCTCGCGGACCTCGACGAGCTCCTCCACTCCGGCGACAGCTGGACCGTTTCCTAGTACGCCCGTCCGCCTGACCGGGTCGGCCGGCACATGGCGGCCCGCGTAGCGCGCAAAGGCAACACTGTTCATTCTGCGCCGCGACAGTTGTCAACGAACAGCTGTCCACACCTCGGAGTGAGTTTTTGGGTGCGCAACCATCGACTTCTCACTATGTAACGGTGTGGAGGCGGATAGTCGTCCATCTTCATTGCCTGCGCGCGGTGGCGGTCGCTACGTTCGAGGAACACCTGTTCACCGAGGAGGGAAACGATGTTCTTGTCACTGCGCAACCCGGTGGAGCTACGTCGCATGCGGTTGGGAATGCTGTCCGCGGCATGCCTGCTGGCCCTCGGCCTTGCAATGAGCGGCGTGGGGTTCACGCCCGGAGGTCACCTCGCAAGCGCCGTGGCGAAGACGAAGAAGAAGGGCAAGCACAAGCGGCACGCACGGGTGCTGCAGGGAGAACAGGGCCCACCGGGCCCGCGGGGCGACCGTGGGCCGCGGGGAAATCCGGGGCCTAGGGGCGCCCAGGGCATACCGGGACCACGGGGACCGAGCGGCGGGCCGGAAGGGCCCCGCGGGGAACGAGGCAAGCGCGGCGCCCGTGGCGAACCCGGCAAGGAAGGCTCGAGCGGCCCACAGGGCACCGAGGGACAGGCCGGCCCTCAGGGCGCGCAGGGGCCGGTTGGGGCACAGGGCTCGGCAGGGGCCCAGGGAGGCCCAGGAGCACAGGGCTCAGCGGGCGCGCAAGGCGGACAAGGAGCCGCAGGCGGACAAGGAGCCGCAGGTGCCCAAGGAGCCGCTGGTCCACAGGGACCAGCGGGACCACAGGGACGGCCGGCCCTCAGGGCGACAAGGGCGATACCGGCGCAGCAGGGCCGAATGGGAGCCACCAGGGCCGCAGGCCCCAGGGGCCTGGAGCACAAGGCCCGCAGGGCACCCAGGGCGGGGCGGCCGAAAGGCGACACTGGACCGCCGGACCACAGGGCGCCCAAGGCGTGGCTGGGCCCAAAGGCGACACTGGACGCAGTGGGTCCACAGGGAGCCCGGGCGTCACTGGGCCGCAAGGTGCGACCGGACCGCAAGGCGCCACCGGGCCAGAAGGGCCGCAGCTGAAAACGCAGACCGGCGTCTGGTCGGCGTCAGGCAGAGTTGTCTACACCATCGGCGCCCGGAGGGGACTTCCGGACGGATCCAACACTGCACCTTACGAACAATTCCTCCTCGGGTTTGCGGCGATCTCCTTCACGGCACCGCTGCCAAGTGCGCTCAATGAAGAACACGTCCACTTCGTCCGCTACAACGAATTGGTCGAGGGCTGCGCAGCAGGCACCGTCGGCAATCCGAAAGCAGAACCGGGGCACCTCTGCGTCTATCTCGGCAAACCTCCCTTGGGGCTCGAAGGGGAAGTGACGGATGGCTGGGTGCTCAACCCCGCAACCGGCGCAATAGGCGCTGCGAAGACCGGCGGAAGGGTCGTCGTCGAAGGCGATGTCTTCGCGATGACCGGAACCTGGGCGATGACTGTCGAATAGTTCGCAACGCCCTGTCGGTGGGCCGAGATCTGGGTCACCACTCAGTATGGATCTCGGCCCGCCGACGCGGGGAGAAGAGGCAACGATCCGCTGATGGGCCGATTCCGTCCGACACATGGACGCCTTCGGCCCGTCAGTGTGACGCCATGGAGGTCACCACAGTTGTCAGTGTGGAATCCGACTATGCGTCGGGCGGCGCCGGGCCGAGACGATTGTCGCTGAACAGCTGTCCACACCTCGGAGTGAGTTTTTGGGGGCGCATCCATCGACTTCTCACTATGTAACGGTGTAGAGGCGGATAGTCGTCCAGCTTCATTGTGTGTGTGCGTTTGATGCCGATACGTTCGGCGGACAACAGTTCGCCGAGGAGGAAAAGATGTTCATGTCAGTGCGTGGCCGGGTGGAGCCGGCGCGCAAACAACTTGGAACCTTGAGCCTGACATGTCTGCTGGCTCTCGGTCTCGCCACGAGCAGCTCAGCAAACGCGACTTGGAATCACCTAGCGGACGCCGTGGTCAAGACCGGGAAGGCGAGAACGCATGTCCATCGCGAGCCGCGCGCACACCCACGGGGCAAACGAGGGCCCCGGGGACCGCATGGCGAACACGGCGGGCAAGGCCCCAGGGGACTCCCGGGACCGAGCGGAGCGCAGGGAGCCCAGGGCCCGGTTGGTCCACCAGGAGTTCTCGGCGCGGTAGGAGAAACCGGGCCCGAAGGGGCCCAAGGCAGAACCGGTGCTGCTGGCCCGCCCGGTCCACAGGGACCTACCGGTCCCCAGGGCCAGCAAGGGGCGACCGGGGCCGAAGGGCCGACTGGACCGCAGGGTGCCGCCGGGGCCGAAGGGCCGACTGGACCGCAGGGGCCCAAGGGCGACACGGGTGACAAAGGGGCGACCGGGGCCGAAGGGCCGACTGGACCGCAGGGTGCCGCCGGGGCCGAAGGGCCGACTGGACCGCAGGGGCCCAAGGGCGACACGGGTGACAAAGGGGCGACCGGGGCCGAAGGGCCGACTGGACCGCAGGGTGCCGCCGGGGCCGAAGGGCCGACTGGACCGCAGGGGCCCAAGGGCGACACGGGTGACAAAGGGGCGACCGGGGCCGAAGGGCCGACTGGACCGCAGGGTGCCGCCGGGGCCGAAGGGCCGACTGGACCGCAGGGGCCCAAGGGCGACACGGGTGACAAAGGGGCGACCGGGGCCGAAGGGCCGACTGGACCGCAGGGTTCCGCCGGGGTCGAAGGGCCGACTGGACCGCAGGGTTCCGCCGGGGTCGAAGGGCCGACTGGACCGCAAGGTCCCCAGGGCCAGCAAGGGGCGACCGGGGCCGAAGGGCCGACTGGACCGCAGGGTGCCGCCGGGGCCGAAGGGCCGACTGGACCGCAAGGTCCCCAGGGCCAGCAAGGGGCGACCGGGGCCGAAGGCGCGGCGGGCGCGAAAGGGCCTACGGGTGCAACCGGGCCAGAAGGAGCAGTGGGCGCCAAAGGGGCGACCGGCGCGACAGGAGCCCAAGGAGCAGCGGGCGCCGTTGGGCCGACCGGGCCTGAGGGCCCCACCGGGGCCGAAGGTGCGGCAGGCGAAAGTGGCGGGCTGCCCTATGTCTGGCAAGACAACACCGACTACACCGATCCGGGGGCGGGGAATATCAAGGTCTCCGGAGGCCAACTGCTCATCAGCAACACCGATCGTCAGGGGTCCCCGCTCAGTGGCTACATCAAGACCTGGGACGACTCAACCGCTGCGATCCGCGGCTACATCGTCCTCCAGCAAGTCAGCAATCACAAAGCGACCGTCTTTACGGTCACGGGTGACATGGCTGAAGAAAGTGGCTGGCAGGCGATTCCCAGCGGCCTGCTCAGCTTCGGCGGCCTGACGCCCGACGAACCGATGACCGTCAGCTTCTATCGCAACGGTGATGTCGGTGCCGAAGGGCCCTCCGTCGCGCCCCGCTATGGCTATCTCACCAACATGGAAGCAACGGACCCGAACAGCGGCAATCTGAAGCTGGGACAGACGAAATCGATTGCCGAACTGGTCGGCTCCATGCCGGTCACCGATTCCCTCAGGTATTCGTCGCCACCCTCGAGCTTCACCCAGCTCCCATGGGCAGGTAGTGCCGGCACATGGAGCGAATGGGGCTGGTCACCCGGAAGCTATATCCCGGGTACCTACGAAGCCGACTCGCGCAGCGGCGTCTACCGGAACAACGAAGAACTGGAAGGCGACGCAATGGTCGGCATGAAGAAGACGACGGGCGGCCTCCTGTCTCCTCGCCAATTCTCTGTCTGGCTGTTCTCCGAAGCTGGGTCGAAACCGTCGGGCTACCAGCTCGCGGTGGTCGCCGAAACATCGACCGAAGTGGCGTTCATCTTGCGCAAGTGGGTTGGCGGAACCCAAACGGTCCTCGAAGAAGTCAAAAAAGTCCCGTTCGCCGAAGGCGACTCCCTCTTCCTTCTCTCCTTCGAAGGGAAACTGTCGATGTGGCATCGGCAAGGTGAAGCGGTCCCGGTGTCGGTCGGCAACGAAGTCCCGGACTCGGCCTTCACGCAGGGCTACTCAGGGATCGACGGCAACGGGAGCAACCCCAGTCTGATCGACTTCACCACCGGCGTCCTCTCCGGCGTCGGGACCGTCGGTTCGCTCTACATCAGCGAGACCGACGCCGATGGCGGATCGATGGCTCCCTATCTCGACACCTGGGATGAATCGACGAGCAATCCTCGCGGCTTCCTGCTCCTTCGAAAGATTGACTCGCCGGGCACCTTCGCCATCTTCAGAGTCAACGGTGCGCTCGTCGACAAGGGCAGCTGGGACGAACTTTCCATCGAACATGTTGCCGGCAACGGTGGCTTCTCGGACAGCGACAGGGTCGCCGTCGAATTCTCTCGTACGGGCGACAAGGGAGACACCGGCCCGAAAGGTGCGACCGGCCCCGAGGGACCCACCGGCCCGGAAGGGCCTGCGGGCACCGGCGTCCTCGACTACAAGGAATCCGTTCGCGTGGCTACAACCGAAAACGTCACCATCTCGACCGCGCTGAACGGCGGCGACGCCGTCGACGGAGTGACGCTCTCCGACGGCGACCGCGTCCTGGTCCCCAACCAGGCGACGAAATCGCAGAACGGCATCTACGTGGTCGGCGCCTCCCCAACGCGATCCACCGACGCCGACAACACGGCCGAGCTGTCCGGTGGAACGATCGTCGCCGTCGAACAGGGCACACGGTACGGCGGGCGAGAGATGCAAGTCACCACAGCCGGCTCGATCACCCCAGGAACCACCTCCCATGAATGGAAGTCACTGACCCCTAAGACTTTCGGGCTCGTGGAATTCCTACCGACTTCCTCTGCGCTTGTGGTTGGCGATACATGCACCTTCATGGCCGATAAAACCAGCGGCGTGTATTGGCAGCTTGTCTACGACGGCCAAGGCACCTACCCATGGAAGAAGATAGGCGGGCCCCCTCTCTACAGCGAAGTAGCGGCCGAACAGGGCACAGCATCCGCGACATATACCAACCTTGCGACCACTGGACCGAGCGTCACATTGCCGCTCAAAGGCGATTACGACGTCGAGATCGGCTATTACGGAAAGAGCATTACAACAGCCACCGCTGCCCGCATGAGCTACGCGATTGGCGGCGCCGAAGCACTTGACGGTGACGCCGTTGTGACCGTGGCTCAGGATGGCCAGGGAGCTTCCACGGCCGCTCGCTTGCACCGCAAGACCGGACTGGCCGCCTCCACGGTGCTCACTGCCAAGTACAAGGTCAGCGGCGGTGAAGGAGCCTTCCTCTTCCGCTGGATGCGCGTGGACCCGGTCCGGGTCGGCTAGGTAGCCGCCGCCAGCTCGCTGGCCGAGACCACGCTGGGGGCTGCCGCGTCGAGCCGTGACAGTTGTCGCTGGACACATGTCCACAGGTTGGTGTGAGTTTTGGGCTGGGCGACTGGGGACTTTCACGGTGTAACGGTGTGAAAGCGGATAGTCGTCCAGATTGATTGCCCACACGTAGTAATGGTCGATACGTTTGGTGCACACCAAGTCACCGGGAAAGATGATGTCTTCACTACGGGGCAGCGGCATGGGAGCACACCACACTCAGAAGGGAGTGCCAGATATGAGTCGGCTGGCGATGCTCGCCATGACAGGAGTGCTGGCCCTCGTTCTTGCGCTGAGTGGGGTGGCGTTCACGCCCGCCGGTCACCTTGCAAGCGCAGTGGCGAAGAAGAAGAACAAGAAGGGCAGAGCGAAGGGGCGGCAAAGGCCGGATGCGCCGGCACTGCGCGGAGAACAGGGGCCACCGGGCCCGCGTGGCGAACGGGGCCCACGGGGGAATCCCGGGCCGAGGGGAGCGGAGGGCATACCCGGACCACGGGGACCGAGCGGTGGACCGAGAGGGCCGCACGGCAAGCAAGGTTCAGCAGGTCCGCAGGGGCTCCAGGGCCAGGCCGGAGCGCAAGGAGCCCAGGGAACGGTTGGCCCGCAGGGACTCGGAGGTTTGCAGGGAGTTCAGGGAAGTGCAGGTCCCCAGGGCCCCGCAGGCGCACAGGGCCCCGTGGGTCCCCAGGGAACAATCGGCCCGCAGGGACCGGCCGGAGCCAAGGGCGACAGAGGCGATACCGGACTGACCGGAGCAAAGGGTGACAAGGGCGACACAGGTTCGGCAGGGGCCCAGGGAACGGTCGGCCCGCAAGGTCTCGTGGGTGCAACCGGCCCGCAGGGCCCCAGCGGTGCGACAGGGCCGCAGGGCGTGGCCGGCGCCAAAGGCGAAGCAGGCGCGACCGGTGCGACCGGTGTTGAAGGGTCCAAGGGCGCAACCGGAGAGAAGGGTGCGACTGGCGTGCAGGGGGAAACGGGCATAACCGGTGCAGCAGGGGCAACCGGCCCGACGGGGGCTACCGGGGTCAGTGGTGCAACCGGCGAAGACGGTGCAACCGGGGTCCAGGGCCCAGTTGGTCCGCAAGGTCTCGTGGGTGCGACAGGACCGCAGGGCCCCATCGGTGCGACAGGGCCGCAGGGCGTGGCCGGCGCCAAAGGCGAAGCAGGCGCGACCGGTGCGACAGGGCCCGAAGGCCCGGCTGGCGAAGGAGTTATCGGCGGCGCGATCTTCTACTCCTTCGACCCGGCCACGGGATTCGGCAATCCCGGCCCAGGGGAGCTGCGACTGAACAACCTCAATCCCGGCGAAGCGAGCGGCGTCTACATCAACGAGACCGACGGGGACGGCGCAAACGTAGAGCCCTGGCTCGACACCGGCCTGGAATCGACCGGAACGCCGCCCAGCTACCTGATGGTTCGCAGCGAATCCGAACCGCACAACTTCCACATCTTCGAAGTCAACAGCCTCCTCTTCGATGTCGGCGCATACTCGCTCTACAACATCACCCACGTCGCCGGGCAGGGCGAATTCAACGAAGGCGAACCGCTCGCGCTGAGCCTGAGCCGCACCGGCAACGATGGAACGGACGCCCAACTGCCCTATACGGACTACGGCCTCGTCAGCACCCTGCCGGCCTCGCCAACCGTCGGGGACCGCTGCATCTTCAAAGCGAGCGAATCGGTCTTCTGGCAGCTGGTGTATGACGGTCAGGGCTCCTACCCGTGGAAGAAGATCGGGGGGCCGCCGCTGAGGACATTCGAAACCGCCGCCAGAACCACCTCGAGTAACTTGTGGCAGACCGCCGGAGCGCCCTCCATCACCGCCCCGCTTGCGATGGAATTCAGCCCTCGATTTGGGGCGAACAGAGTGCAGTCACAGGCCACAACTCTTTGGGACGCCGAGGTTGGCCTCTTCGTCAACGGGACCTACAAGGCTGGAGGTGGTGTTGTCGGTCGCGACACCTACGACACGATCCCAATGGAGTTCACCCCTCCCGCGCAGACGGCAGCCAAAGGCAACGCCATACAGACCCGTTACTACTCGCTCCAATCGAGTGAAATCAGCTTCATCGTCCTCTTTGTCGAGGTCGACCCCATGAGGGTGGGCTAGAAAGGACGCATCCCTGCGCTCCTCCCCGGCGGGGACCATCGAAGCTCAGCGCGCCGAGACGGTCAGCTTGCGGGGGCCGCGGCTGAAGCCGGCGGCAAGCAGGGTCTCCTCGTGGCCGGAGCCGATCACGGGCTCGCCGTCTAGCTTCTCGATGGCGAGCTTGGGCAGGCGGCCAGCGGAGGCGGCCCCGGCAAGCGCCGTCATCGCGGCGGCCAGCTCGGTGTCGTCCAGCTCGCGGAGGCGGAGGATGCTGCGCCCGCCCCGCTCCACATAGACGAGCGGCTCGCCGCCGCGCAGCAGGACGTGGGCGCCCGGGACGCGGGCGGGGCGGCGGCCGGAGGGCGGCTTTGGCCAGGGCAGCGACGCCCCGTAGGGGTTCGCGGGGTCCGTGGTCGCGAGAATGAGGTGGGTTTCGTCGTCTTCGGGCAGGGAGCGCAAGCGCTCCACTGCGCCCGCCACTGCGAACTGGGCGCCGCCGAGCCCCTCGACGAAGTAGCCACGGCGCGCGGTTCCCAGCAGCTCCAGGTTGGAGAGCTCTGAGTAGAGCGTCGAAAAGCCGCCCGGCACGCCCTCGGCGAGGACGGTCTCCCGGGTGACGATGCCATAGCGCTCCAGCATCAGCTCCGCCTGGGCCCGCAGGCGCGGGCCCGTCGAGGGCGCGTCCTCGAACAGCGGCGCGCTCAGCGACCAGCGTCCCTGCACCGCGGCGCCGGCGCCGGAGCGCCGCCGTGCGAATCGACGGCCCTTGCGCTCGGGATCCGGAACGGCCCGCAGGCGCGGCGCGCGAAGCGGTGAGAAGGCGTCGTTGGTCACCTCACCCGACCAGGCGAGGTCCCAGAGGGCGGTGTGGAGCTCGTCCGCAGGATGATCGAGATCGGCGAGCAGGTCGAGCCAGAAGGAGGGCCCCGCAGCAAGACGCTCACGGATCGCGTCGTGCGCCTCCCCCTCGGGACGCTCCAGTTTCGCGTTGGCGGGCGGCGGGCCGGCGAGGTGCACGTCCTCGCGGAAGTAGAGGGCAACGCGACCGTCGTTGCGGCCGATCGGGCCGGCGCCGATCCAGACCACCTCGCCGCTGGTGCAGAGCTCGTCGAGCCAGGCCGGGGAGTAGGCGCCCAGACGTCGCGGCAGCACATCGCCCTCCCAGACCTTCGGGGTCAGGGCCACCCCCTGCAGCGGAACGAGTGCGTCCCGCAGGCGGTCGGGTCCGGCCCCGGCGGCGCGATGGGCGTCGACGTTCTGCCAGCTGGGCAGGAAACGGGCAAAGCGGTCGCGATCGGCGGGCTCCACCTCACGCCGCAGGTGCGCAAGGCTGGCGCGCCGCACGCGCCGCAGCACGTCGGCGTCGCACCACTCGCGCTCCGTTCCACCCGGCAGCAGCTCGCCTCGGACGGCGGCGCCGGTGCGCTCCAGCTCTCGCAGGGCGGGGGCTGGGTCGATCCCGTAGCGGGCGGCAAGCTGCGCTGTGGGGAAGGGCCCGTGCGTGCGTGCGTAGCGGCGGACCAGCCCAACGAGGGGGTCCGGGTGCTCCTCGAGAAAGCTCTCCGGCAGGCCGGGGGGCGGCGGCACACCGAGCGCGTCGCGGTACATCCCGGCGTCCTCGCCGACGATGTAGCGCTCCTCACCGCCGATCCGAACCAGCGCAGCGCGGCGCTCGGCGACGAGCTTCTCCAGCATCGAGGCCGCCGAGTACCCCTCGGCGACGCGCTCCGCGCACTCCTCGGCCGTCAGGTCGCCGACGCTGCGCAGAACCTGCTGCAGCGCATCGCGATCGGCGGCCTGGCCCGGCTCGGTGCGGTGCTGTAGCTGCGCCTCGACCTCCACCAGCGCCTCGGGGTCGATCAGCTCGCGCAGCTCCTCCTGGCCGAGCAGCTCGCGCAGCAGGTCGCGATCGAGCGCCAGGGCGGCGGCGCGGCGCTCCGCGTTCGGCGTGTCCCCCTCATACATATACGTGGCGACGTAGTCGAAGAGGAGCGAGGAGGCGAAGGGCGAGGCGGTGGGCGTCTCGACCTCCACCAGGCTGAGCTTGCGCGAGTGGAGGTCGGTGAGAATGTCGCGCAGCGAGGGGAGGTCGAGCACGTCGCGCAGGCACTCGCGGTAGGTCTCCAGCACGACCGGGAAGCGGGGATGGTCGCGGGCCACCTCGAGCAGGCTCTGGGACTTCAGCCGCTGCTGCCAGAGCGGCGTGCGCTTGCCGGGGTAGGCGCGAGGGATGAGCAGCGAACGCGACGCGTTCTCGCGAAAGCGGGCGCCAAAGAGAGCCGAGCCCGACAGCTCGCTGACGACCAGGTCCTCCAGCTCGTCGGGCTCGACCATCACCAGATCGGCTGGCGGCGGCTCGTCGGCGTCGGGGAGGTGGATCACGATGCCGTCGTCGGACCAGATCGCATCGACCTCCAGGTCGCGCTCGGCGCGGATTTTTTGGGAGAGAGCGAGGCCCCAGGCGGCATGCACGCGGCCGCCGAAAGGCGAGAGGACGCAGAGGCGCCAGTCGCCGATCTCATCGCGGAAGCGCTCGACGACGATTGTCTCGTCGGAGGGGACGACGCGGGTCGCCGCCTGCTGCTCGCGCAGGTAGGCGACGAGGTTCTCGGCAGCGCGGCGGTCGAGGTCGCACTCAGCGGCCAGCTCGGCGGGCTCGCGGGAGACGGCCTCGCGAGCGAAGGCGCCTATCGCCCGGCCCAGCTCGGCGGGGCGGCCGATCCCATCGCCCTTCCAGAAGGGGACGGCGCCGGGAAGGCCGGGGGCGGGAGTGACAATCACCCGGTCGCGGGTGATCTCCTCGATCCGCCAGGTCGTCGCGCCAAGCAGGAAGGTCTGGCCGGGGCGCGCCTCGTAGACCATCTCCTCGTCGAGCTCACCGACCCGGCGGCCATCGGGGAGGTGGACACCGTAGAGGCCACGGTCGGGGATCGTGCCGGCGTTGGTGACGACCAGCTGGAGAGCCCCTTTGCGCCCGTGGATCGTGCCCTTGGTGCGGTCCCAGACGATGCGCGGGCGCAGCTCGGCGAAGCGATCCGACGGGTAGCGCCCGTCGAGCATGTCGAGGACGTTCTCCAGCTGCTCGCGGGAGAGGTCGTGGAAGGGCTCGGTGGCGGTGACGAGGCGCTCCACCTCGTTGACCTCCCACTTGTCGAGGGCGGCCATCGAGACGAGGTGTTGGGCGAGCACGTCGAGCGGGTTCTGGGGGATCACGGTCTCCTCGATTTCCCCCGCCCGCATCCGCTTCGCGACAACTGCGCACTCGAGCAGGTCGCCCCGGAACTTGGGGAAGATGCGGCCGCGGCTGACCTCGCCCAGCGAGTGGCCGGCGCGGCCGACCCGCTGCAGCCCGCGGCTGACCGACTTCGGCGACTCGACCTGGATCACGAGGTCGACGGCTCCCATGTCGATCCCCAGCTCCAGGGAGGAGGTCGCCACCAGGCAGGGCAACTGCCCGGACTTGAGCATCTCCTCGACCACCGTCCGCTCCTCGTGGGAGAGCGAGCCGTGATGGGCCCGGGCGATCTCCGGAGGGGAATCGGGGTCCGATGGGGATTGCGAGGAACCGTCGCCACCGGCCGCGGGCGATGCGTGTCCCCCATGCTCGGTGGCCGGAAGCTCGACGGGTTGCACCTCCTCGGCGGCGAGCTCGTTGAGGCGCTTGGCGAGTCGCTCTGCCGCACGGCGGGCGTTGACGAAGATGATCGTCGAGGTGTGTTCTCGGACGAGCTTCAGCAGCTCCGGGTAGATCGCCGGCCAGATCGAGCGCAGGTGGGCGCTGGGCTCGCCGTCCGGTGGTGCACCGTCCTCGCTGGGGAAGGCCGGGGCACCGGGGTCGGACATGTCCTCGACGGGCACCACGATCTCCAGGTCGAGCTCCTTGCTGCGGCCCGCGTCGACGATCTTGCACTCTCGTTTCGGGCCCACCAGGAACCGGGCGATCCGCTCCAGAGGCCTCTGCGTCGCCGACAGGCCTATCCGCTGGAGTCCCTGTCCCTCTGCGGTTGGCGCCGCATCCCCCTGCGCGTCGCGATGCTGCAGCACGAGGTTCTCCAGGCGCTCCAGGGTGAGGGCCAGGTGAGAGCCGCGCTTGGACTGGGCGACGGCGTGGATCTCGTCGACGATCGCCACCTCGGCCGTGGTGAGGATCTCGCGGGCTCCCGAGGAGAGGATCAGGTAGAGCGACTCGGGGGTGGTGATGAGGATGTCGGGCGGCGATTTGCGCATCGCGCGCCGTTCGGATTGGGACGTGTCGCCGGTGCGCAGGCCGACGGAGATGTCGGCGCCGATCCCCCGCAGCGGGGCGCGCAGGTTGCGCTCTATGTCATAGGAGAGGGCCTTGAGCGGCGAGACGTAGACAATCCGCACGCCGTGGCCGTCGACCCCGGCGCCGGCGGAGGATTCGCCAGGGGTTCGACGGGCAAGGCGATCGATTCCCCAGAGGAAGGCGGCCAGCGTCTTGCCGGAGCCGGTGGGGGCGCAGATCAGGGCGTTGGCGCCGCCGGAGATCGCATCCCAGCCACCTGCCTGGGCCGGGGTCGGCTCCGCGAAGGAGTCCTCGAACCAGCGCCTGACCGGTGCGCTGAACGGTGCCAGCGGGTCGGATCCCACGGTCCTTTTCGCATCGGTGCCCAACCCACCGATCTTACGCTCCCCCTCCCGGGAACGTTTACCGTTGTGCGATGCGCGTCTGGGGGGCCTTCTCGCGGCTGATAACCGGATCGGGGCGGCTCGCGGCCCTGAGCCTGGTGCTGTCGGTGGCGCAGTCGCTGGCGCTGGTGCCGATCGCGCTTCTCGTCCGCCGGGCCTTCGACCACGCAATCCCCTCGGACGACACCGGCGAACTGCTCCTGATCGGAGCCGCGATCCTCGGCCTCTACCTGCTCAGCCTGGGACTGGGGCTGATCGGGCGCTACGTGGTCCTCAACGTCACCAAACCGGCGGTCGCCCGGGTGCGGTCGGAGCTGATCGACCATGTGATCTGGCTGCCCCGCAGCTTCTACGACGTGACCGACACCGGCCGCCTCCACTCGCTGATCGTGCAGGACACCGAGCGGCTGGACACGATGGCCAAATACCTGCTGGCGATCGTCATCCCCTCGCTCGGCACCGCAGCGATCCTGATCGCCTCGCTGGCGATCATCGAACCGCTCCTGTTCGCGGTGCTGGTTGTGACGCTCCCCCTGCTGGTGCTGATGGCGCGGCTGCTGCGTGACGTGCTGAAACGGCGAGTCCGTGCCTGGCAGGAGTCATCGGATGCATTCAGTGCCCTCGCCCTGGCGACGCTGCGCTCGGCGACGCTGATCAAGCTGCGCACGGCGGAGGAGGAGGCAATCGCCGCCAATGCAGCGCAGGCCGCCGATCTGGGCGTCACCGGGCAGCGGGTCGGCTGGGTGCAGCAAGCCTACGGCCTGTCGCAGATCGCGCTTGGAGGAGTTGCCGGCGTCGTCGTCCTGATCGGAGGCGGCATCTCCGTGGCCAACGGCTCGATGTCGCTCGGTGACCTGATCGCCTTCATGGCTGTGCTGGCGATGGCGCGGGGCCAGCTCAACTGGGTGGTGGCGGCCCTGCCCGACGTCCTCACTGGCCTGGCGGCAATCGAGCGGATCGACGACGTGCTCGAGAACGCCGAGCGCGAGCCCTACCGGGGCACCCGCCGCATAGACGTGAAGGGGGCCGTCGCCTGGGAGGAGGTGACGTTCGGCTACTCGCGCGAGGAGCCGCCGGTGCTGCTCGACGTATCGCTCGCGGTCGAGACCGGGGAAAGGGTGGCGATCCTCGGGCCCACCGGCGCCGGCAAGACAACGCTCATTCTGTTGCTGCTGGGTCTCTACCGGCCCTGGTCGGGCAGGATCACCGTCGAGGGTGCGCCGCTGGCGGAGATCGACGTCCGGGCACTGCGACGCCAGGCGGGCGCCCTGCTCCAGGACGGAGCGACGATGCGTGGCTCGGTGGCGGAGAACATCGCATTCGGCCGCCCCCAGGCGTCCCAGGCCGAAATCGACCGAGCCGCGGCGCTCGCCACGGTCGAGGAGTTCGTCGCCGACCTCCCCCGCGGCTATCAGACGAACATCGGCGACGATGGCGTGCGCCTCTCCGCCGGGCAGCGGCAGCGGATCGCGCTGGCGCGGGCGCTGCTTGGCGGACCGCCGCTGCTGATGCTCGACGAGCCGACCAGCCACCTGGACCCGGCAACGGCCGACCGCGTCCTCGACAACCTCGGGGCGCTCGACCCCCGGCCGACGCTCCTGCTGGTCACGCATGACCCGCTCGTTGCCCAACGGGCCGACCGCCTCGTGGAAGTCCGCGGCGGCCGCCTCGAAGAGGGCGTCGCTTCGCGCGAGGGTCGGGGCGGTGGTGGCGAGGGCGCCGCGTCCGGCCTGCTGGACAGCGGCACGTGAGCGGCCGGGGGGGCGCTGCACTGGCAGCCCACCGCGCAAGAGCTGCTGCTGTTGCGAGCGGGCCTCTGGCGAGGCGAGGCTGCCCAGGACGCATGGCGGCAGTGGCGCCGCAGCGAGAACGGTGCGATCGACTCGCTTGACCCGGGCTCCGAACGATTGCTCCCCCTCGCCTACCGCAACCTCGGACCGCTGCCGGAGGACGACCCCGACGCGGAGTCGCTGAAAGCCGTATATCGCGAAAGCTGGGTCGGAAACCAGCGCGGCGTCAGGATCGGGAAGCGGGCTATCGAGGCGCTGCGCGACGCCGGTCTCGAGCCGATGGCGCTGAAGGGCTGCGCGCTGGTCGAGTCGGCCTACAGGGACGCCGGCGCGCGACCGGCAGGCGACTTCGACCTGGCGGTGCGCCCGGAGCACATCGCGGAGGCCGTGGCAGCGCTGCGAGACGCCGGATTCAAGCCCATCGAGGAGAATCCGCTGCGGTGGCTGAAGGTGCATCATTCGCTGGCCTTCGCCGACCCGAGCGGTGCAGAGGTCGACCTGCACCGAAGGATCCTGTGGCGCCCCGGACTCGAGGAGGAGCTCTGGCGCGGGTCGGTCGACCTGGAGGTCGCCGGGGTGCCCGCCAAGGCCCTCTGCCCGGCGGACCAGCTACTCCATGTCTGTGTCCACGGCGCCGCCTGGAATCCGATGCGGCCAATCCGATGGGCTGCCGACGCGTTCAAGGTCCTGGAGGCATCGGGGAACGATCTGGACTGGGACCGGCTGGTCTGGATGGCCGAGCGCAGCCGCCTCACCCTGCCGCTGCGCGACACACTGTCCTATCTGGCCACCGAGCTGGCGGCACCCGTTTCCGCGGACGCTCTGGCAGAGCTGGCGGCGGCCCCGGTCAGCGGCCGCGAGCGGCGCGCGCACAGGGTGCTTGCCCGCGACCCCTCATCGGGCCGCTCGCTGTCGATGATGTGGTGGTTCTGGGAGCGCCATCGCGCCCAGGCGGCGCTCGACGGCACGAGGCCCGGGCCCGTCGCCTTCCTCCGCTACATGCAGGAATTCTGGGGGCTGCAGCGCCCCTCGCAGATCCCCGCCTTCGCCCTGCGCAGGCTGCTCCGCCCGCGCGACGTCGAGGGCGGAGCCACGCAGGCTGAACGCACAACTACAGTTCCCCGCCGATGAACCCGCGCCTGCTGTGGATCGGGACATACGAGAGCGATTACCCGCGCACGCGTGTGCTGCTCGCCGGGTTGCGCGAGCTGGGTGTCGACGTCATCGAGTGCCACCGCCCGGTTTGGGAGCTCACCCGCCACAAGGCCGGGAAGTTCCTCTCGCCGAGCCGCCTGCCGACGACAGCAATGCGTTTTGCGGCCTCATGGGCAGCGCTCGCGGTCGAGCAGCGCCGGGTGGGGGCCGTTGACGCGATCGTCGCTGGCTACCCCGCCCAACTCGACGCCCCGTTCGCCGCGGCGTGCGCCCGAGCCCGGCACGTGCCGCTGGTGGTGGACGCAATGATCTCGCTCTCGGACACCCTGCTTGGCGACCGTCAACGAGTTGGGCGGCTGGCTGGCGGCTCACTCAAACGCCTTGACCGCTTCGCAGCTCGCCGGGCAGATTTGCTGATCACCGACACGGAGGCTCACGCCGCCTACTTCGCTTCGCAATTCGGCACTCCACGCAAGGCCATCAGCGTGGTGCCGGTAGGTGCCGAGCCGGATCTGTTCCCGCGCGCGCCCGAGCCACGGGGCCAGGTCCACGCCCTCTTTTACGGCAAGCTGTCGCCACTGCATGGACTGGAGACCGTCTTGGCGGCAGCGCGCATGCCCGAGGCACCGCCCGTGCGCCTGATCGGAGACGGCCAGCTGCGACCGTGGCTCGACTCGGAGCTGGCCCGCGACCGCCCCCCTGGGCTGGAACACGAGAGCTGGGTCCCCTACGAGGAACTCGGCGGCGAGCTTGCCTCCGCCGCGATCTGCCTCGGGATCTTCGGCACCAGTGAGAAGGCGCAGCGAGTGGTACCCAACAAGGTCTACCAGGCGATGGCGGTGGGCAGATCGATTGTGACTGCCGACACGCCGGGGGCGCGCGAGGTGCTCACCGATGGTGAGGATGCGATCCTCGTTCCGGCCGGAGAACCCCGGGCGCTTGCCGCGGCGATGACCCGCCTCGCGGGTGACGCAGACCTCCGCTCCCGCCTCGGCGAGAACGCGCATCGCCGGTTTCTCGAGGTCGGTGATCCGCTGGCGATTGCCCGGCGGTTCCTTAAGTCGCTTGAACCCGCCCGCTCCGCTGAGCTGGCGCCCGGATCAGGATAATCAGCCCAATGGATCGCACGAGCGAGCGGGTTGTCGTCGAGCACTTCAAAGCGACGCCCGAGCAGTACCTGATCTATCTGTTTCATATCGTCAGTTACCGGTTCGCGGAGCGCTACACGGAGGGACGTGAGGTGCTCGACTACGGATGTGGCAGCGGCTACGGTTCCGCCGACATCGCGGCCGACGCGCGGCAGGTTGTGGGCGTCGACGTCTCCCGCGAGGCGATCGAGCACGCGAAGGCCCACTTCAGCGTTCCGCGCTTGAAGTTCGCGCTTATAGATCCGGACCGACCGCTCACGCTGCCCGACGAAAGCTTTGACACCGTGCTCTCCTTCCAGGTCATCGAGCACGTCCACGATCCGGATCGCTACCTGAGCGAAGCCCGCCGCGTGCTGCGACCGGGTGGGTCACTTGTGCTTACCACGCCGAACCGCCGCACGCGCCTGCTACCAGCGCAGCGTCCATGGAACCGCTGGCACGTTACCGAGTACAGCGAGCGAACCCTGCGACGCCGGCTGGCGCCGCACTTCAGCGCAATTGAAGTGCTCGGAATGACCGGCAGACGAGACGTCCTCGAGATCGAGCTGCGCCGGACCCTCCGGGCGAGGTGGTTGATGTTGCCCGCAACGCTGCCGCTCTTTCCCGACGGTTTGCGGATACGACTACTGGAGCAGGTTCAGCGCCTGCGTGAGGCGCGTGCCAGTGGGCCCGCGCCCGGTCCCCACGACTGCGAGTTCGACGAATCGGCACTGAGCATCGCTCCGGGAGCGCGGCCATCGGTCAATCTCGTGACCGTGGCGCGCCGCTGAGTCGCTACGGCACGCCCGCCCGGTCGCCCGAGTGTCCGGTCGACTCGAAGCCGACCAGCCGCTCTATTCGCACGGCAGCCAAACGCGAGGCCTGGTGATCCTGACGGCTGAGGACCGTCATCTGGGCGAGCAGGCCGAAGGTCAGCAGCTGGATCCCGACGACGATCAACAGCACTGCGAGGAAGAGCAGCGGACGCTGGCCGATGGCCTCGCCCGTGATCTTGAGAACCGTGAGGTAGACGCTGATCACCACGCCCACCGCGGTCACCGCAAAGCCCACCCCGCCGAAAAGGTGGAGCGGTCGGTACTGGTAGCGACCGATGAAGACGACCGTGAGCAGATCGAGTGCACCCCGCAGATAGCGCTCGGTCCCGAAGCGCGAGCTGCCGTGGCGGCGGGGTCGGTGGTTGACCGGCAGCTCGGCGACCTGCCAACCCTGCTGGACCGCGAGCACGGGAACGTAGCGGTGCAACTCTCCGTAGATGTCCAGCGAACGCGCGCACTCGCCGCGATAGGCCTTGAAGCCGCAGTTCATGTCGTGCATCGAAACGCCCGTCAGCCAGGCGGTGACCCGGTTGAAGACGCCGCGAAGCCAGACGACGGCTGAGCGAATCGCGGCGCTGGCGCTTCCAGCCGCTGACCAGATCGGCGCCCCGGTCCAGCTCCGCAAGCAGGGCTGGAATGTCCGCCGGGTCGTCCTGGCCGTCGCCGTCGATTGTGACTATCGTCTCGCCGCTGCTGTGCTCGATGCCGGCAGCCAACGCCGCCGACTTGCCGAAATTGCGGCGGAGCCTGATCCCGCGAATCTCCGGACGCTCTGCCCCCAGCTCTTCGATCAGCTCCGTCGTGCCGTCGGTGGAACCGTCATCGACGACGATCGCCTCCCAGGAGATTTGAAGGGACTTGCACGCCCGCTCGACCTCACCGAGCAGATCCGGTAGCGCCTCGCGCTCATTGAGGACCGGGATCACAACCGACAGACCGGGAACGCTCATCGAAGTTCGCAGACTCGCAGGGGAGTAGTCGGAACCGAGATCCACCACGGATCGGGCAGAGGATCACGGGCAACACGGAGGACCGCGGGCTGCCCCGCAGAGAGCCTTCCGATTTTCAACCACCAGTGATTGTCGGCGAAGCGGCGGATTTCGAGCGGGCCGTCCACGCCGCTTTCCAGCACCGCCCCGCCCGCCGGCAATTTCGCCTCCACATCGTCCGCCCCATTCGACCGCACCACCCGGCAAGTCGAGTCGGCGGCGACCCGGCCCGTTGCTTCGGGTTTGAGACCGAGCGCATCAACCAGGGCCGAGTCGGTTTGGGCGCGAACAGAGTCAGCGGCAGCGCGGACCTCCTCTACCGAGTATCCGAGCGGGCCGTAGCTGTGGGAGGCGGCGCGGTAGGCCGCCGGGGGTTCGAGCCCGGCATCAGTGACGGTTCCGAACGCGAACGAGAGCGGACCTCCGGGAAACGGGCTCGCCAGATTCGGCGTAGGAGCCGGGGTGAAATCCGCCCTCATGTTGTCGCCAGCTATGTCGAGCCCGGCAAAGCTGGCCTTGATTTCGACTGCCTCGCTGCGCAGCCTCGCGCCTTCGTTGTGCAGAATGAAGACGTTGAACGCGATTCCGGATGCTGCGACGACGTAGAGAGCGATCAGCGCCGGCCTTGACCAGCGCAGAATCGCCGCACAGCCACCAAGAACGAGCAGCGTTGTCACAGCGCCAGGGAAGAGATATCGCGGGCTGTCCGGCACCCGGTTTCCGCCGAAGGTCAGGACTCCGATGCCCCACATTGCGACGATGACCCCGAGTGCCGTCCACAGAGATGCGGGGATCCGGCCCAGCCTCAGCCGCAAGCCGACGCCGATCAGGGCGAGAAGAGCCAGAGGCGGCCCGATCCGCGCGGCAGCCGAACCCGACGTGAACGGGTAGTCGAATCCCGTGAGCGCACCGAGGACGGCACTTAGCGACTGCGCCCCCCACGAGGGCAGGAGGAGGACGTTAGAGAGCTGGGTTTGGTTCTCCGGGCCGTTGGAGTAGTGAACCGCCCAGATCGACCAGGCACCGTAGAGGACTATCGGGATCGCCACCACCCATAGCCGTCGCCAGCGGTCACGCGACAGCAGGATGGCGATCCCCGCACCCGCAACGAATGCCAGTGTGACGCTGTAGGTGAAGATTCCCAGACATAGGAGGGCGCTTGTCGCAGCGTCCCCTTTGAGGTCGTCCCGTTCGAGGGCCATCAGGGCCGCAACGCCACAGGAGACCGCGAACAGCACCCCAAACGCATTGCCGGAGAGAACGTGGAGTGCGTCCGAGCCAAAGAGGAGCAGGACCAAGCAGGGGGCAAGCGCAACGTACGGGGGAACACGACGCCTGAGGTAGGCGAAGAGGAGACCAACCGTGAGCAGGACGGTGGCGACACCCAGAAGGCGGAACGTCAGGTACGACGAGCCAAAGATCTCAAAGACTGCCTTGTAGACCAAGCGCACCACGAACACCAGGTGGCCGTCGTGAGGATGCAGAGCCCCACTCAGGTCGAGACCGGGGCTCTGCATGAACACAGAAAGCTCGTCGATCGAGAACGTCGTTTCCCGGCCGAACCTGAGGAGCAACACCGCGGAAACGGCCATCGCCGCCGCGAGCCAGGCCCACGCGAACCGCTCTTCGAAGATCCTGCGCCAGGCCAATTTAGCTCGGCAACCTACCGCATGACGCCGACGAGGACTCCGGGCAATAGACCGCTATGAGGCTCTGCCGCCCGCGAACCCGACGTAGGCATACCAAGCGGGCTTCGGGATGAAACCTTCGCCGAACAGACCCGTGCCGTCGCAGAAGTTGCAGGCACCCTGTTGGTCGTCGACCGAGAACCAGTAGACGCGCTCGATCTTCCATCGCCGCTGACCGCCGCTCAGCACGCGGAACGCACCCTTCAGCTGCGCCACCTGGCCCCGTCACGCCTTTGGCGAAGAGGTTCGTGCGAGTCGGGGGCTGGGAGCTCCACCCCAGCTCGGTGATCCAGAGGCCCTTTTGCGCATCGCGGTGGGCCGCCAGGACGTGTCGGACTTCTTCGATCTCGGGCTTCAGGAACTTGAAGTCTCTGGTGTATGGATGCAGTCCGATCCCCTGAAACCTGGACTTGATGCCCGGTGTCCGCCTGTACATCAGGTCGAGGAAGTCGGTGGCCAGGTAGGCCTGCGGCGGCTTCAGCTTGTAGGCCGCCTCCTTGGGACGAGCGAACATTCCGCCGAGCAGGATCTGCGCGCCCCGGTCTGCGCTCTTGATCGCCGTGTAGGAGATCTTCACCAGCTTGCCGTATTCCGCGGGGTTCGGCCTGACGACGAAATACTTGAAGTTCTGCTCGTTCCAGATCTGCCAGGTTCGGATGGGGCGCTTCGGAAGGCCGGGGTTCTCAAGCCAGAAGGAGCCGCGGGGGCCGTAGCGGCCGACAGCAAGCTTCAGGAAGGCCATCCATCCGGCCCGCGCCGCCCCGCTGACGGGCAGGTGCTGCGGAGCCGCGGCCATTCCGTGGGAGCCGGGGACCAACCCCTGAGGCACGGCCCAGGTCGGCGCTCCGTAGACATAGGGCAGTACCTCCTGTCCCGCCCGCACGGAACCGCCCACGGCGGCGTCGACACCAGTCCAGTCCGGGGCGGTCCCCGGATCCCGCTGGAGCAAATTCCACGGAATTGGGATGCGGATGCTGTCGACCCCGCCCCGCTTTAGGCGTGAGAACTGTTCTTCCGTTGGCAGACTCTGCGGGACGACGCCCCAGAACGTGCCCGGGAGAGCGTCGGCCACGGGTGCCGAAACGCCAGCCGCCACGACCGCAATGGCCAGGGCCGCGGAAAGCGCGCGCAGGGTCAACGGGAGTTGCTTCAGGGCTCTCCGCACGGAACTAGCCCGCCTCTGGGGAAGCGGGGTGACCACCCATCGTGCGCTGACGCCGTGCCCTGATCACCACTACGGCGATCGAAACCGCGGCAAGAGCAAGGATCGCAATGAGGATTGGCACCAGCGGCGAGGAACCGCTGTCCCCCTCGGTGGAGGGAAGCCCAGCAGGGCTGCTGGCATCACTCCCGGATCCACCGGCGGTGCCATTGTCTCGGCTACCCTGCCCGGTGCCCCCGTTGCTGTTTGACGCCTTGCCCCCCGATGAAGATGAACCGCTATCCGTCGACGATCCGGCCCCAGACGAGTGCGAGTCCTTAGAACCGCCCCGACCGGGTGCGGCTGCTCCTCCGCTAGCCTGCGAGGAACGCGCCGCGCTCTCGTGGCCGGAAGGCTGCGCGGGGGAGTTACTGCCGGTGACGGTGGGTGGCAAATCCGAATACTGAGTTCCAGACGAATCCGCCCTAGCGACCCCTCCGCACAAAGACAGTGCCAGCAGAACCAACGCTGATAGGAGCCCCACGACAGACAGGCCCGATCGCCCGCCCGGGTGATGACGCATCCCTTGCATTGGGGGCAAGGTTAAAGCAATCGGCGGCACTACTCGCCCCCGTCGCGCTGCTCGTCGGACTTGCCCTGGCCGGAGGCGGATTCGACGTGAGCGCCCGGCACATCGCGGGCCTCGCAGCATGGCTGGTTGTGGTCGGCCTGATCGTCGTCGGCGCAGCGTCTTCGGCGACGCTGGCGCGGCCGTTCTACTGGGCGACCGGCCTGATCGGCGGTATGGCGCTGCTGTCAGCGGTCTCATCTTTCTGGTCGGGGTCGATTGAGCTGAGCGTGATCGAGGTTGACCGCGTTCTCGCCTACCTCGGCTTCTTTCTTGCTGCGTTCCTCATCGCGCAAACCACCGAAAGGCGCCAACGTTGCGCTGAAGGCATCGCAATTGCCCTGACCCTGGTCGCGCTCCTCGGCCTATTCAGCCGCCTCCTGCCGCATGTGCTGGAGGTCGGGAACGCGCTTGGAACGGGGCCGCGCCTCCGCTACCCGCTCGGCTACTGGAACGCGAATGGAGCGGTCTGTGGGATGGCTGTGGCGATGCTGCTGTGGATGAGCCGCCAGGCTGGCTGGAAGGCCCTGCGCTGGCTATCGGTGGCGGCGATGCCGGCGGTTCTCCTCACCCTCTACTTCACGTACTCGCGCGGCGGGCTGCTCGCGCTCGTCATTGCCGCCACATGCCTGCTTGCGCTGTCCCGCGACCGCCTCTGGCTGCTCGTCACGCTGGGCGCCGGACTGGTCGGCGTGGTGCCCGCCATCCTGGCAGTGCAGGACCGCCGGGACCTGGCCGACAATCTCGCCAGCCAGGCGGCTGTCGACCAGGGTGTCACCGTGCTGCTGATTCTCCTCGCCGGTACGGCGCTCACGCTGCTCGCGTTTGCGCTGTCGCGGCGCGTCGAGCGCCGGGAGGGACGCATGACCGGGAAGGCGCTGAAGGTGTCGAGAAGTCCGCTGGTACTGCGCGGCGTCGCGCTGGTGGCCGTCGCAGCGATAGTCGGCCTGGCGATCGTCGCCGGTGGCCGTGCCTGGAAGCAGTTCTCAAGCCCGGATCTCTACTTTCCCAGCAATCCGGAGCGGCATTTCGGCCAGCTCTCCGGCGCTGGGCGGCACGACTTCTGGCGCGTCGCCGTGGACGCGTTCGCAGAAAAGCCGGTGCTGGGAAACGGAGCGGGTGTCTACGAGTTCTCGTGGGAGCAGCATCGCTCGATCGACCTGGCGGTCCACGACGCGCATTCCCTCTATCTGGAGGCCTTCGCCGAGCTCGGGATCGTCGGTGGCTTGGTGGTACTGGCACTGACCGGCACCCTGTTGTGGTCGGGTTTCTCGGCCTGGAGGTTCGCGTCCGGGTCCGAGCGGGAGCGCAACGCAGTCCTCTTCGCGGTGATTCTGGCCTTCGCAGTGGGCGCAGCTTTCGACTGGTTCTGGGAGCTCGCCGGCCTCGCAGCGGTCTTCTTACTGGCCGCCGGCGTCCTGGTGGGAGCAAGGTGCAAACAGCTCGCGGCTGGCGAGCACCGCGCCGCTCGCTCACCGGAGACGCGGCGCTATGGCCTGGCGCTGGCAGGGCTGGCGTTGGCATGGATAGTTGCCATCGCCCTGGTTGGCCCATTGCTCGTCGATCGCGAGATCAAGGCAAGCCAGAGGGCTGCGGCGGACGACAACATCCCTAGTGCCGTCAGCCATGCAGACACCGCACGCTCGATCGAGCCATGGGCGGCGTCGCCATACGTACAGCTTGGCCTCATCGCCGAGTATCAGGGCGATTACCCGGAGGCCGTCAGGCGGCTGACGCAGGCAATCGACCGCGAGGACCACAACTGGCAGCTCTATTACCTGCGGTCTGGGATGCGAGAAGAGGCCGGCGACGCCGCGGGTGCCGAGGCGGACCTCGAGCGAGCGCGGGAATTGAACCCGCGTGAGCCGAGATTGCAGGTGAGCGCCGAATGACTCAACACGCCCCCAGGACAGTCGCACAGCAAGAACCCCAAGATCGCACTCCGGCAGCGGCCGGCCAGCAGGCGCAGAGGACCGACCTCGCTGCCCGGTTGGGCCTGGCTGGGCCAGCCGGTTCGCGTCGCCGCGGCGCCCTGCTGCGGCGCCTGCTCGCGACCGGCGACTGGCTGGCGGTGATTGCCGCGCTGTGGGTGGCCACGGCAGCGACATCGGCGACGGACATCGCCACCCTCTTCTGGGCCACGCTACTCAGCCCAGTCTGGGTCCTCGTGGTGAAGCTGCACGGCCTCTACGACAACGACCATCGCCGGATTCGCCACAGCACGCTGGACGAGCTGCCCTCGCTGGTCTCGGCGAGCGCCCTCGGCACGATCGCTCTCGACGGTCTGCTGGCGCTGAGCCCCGCGGGCCAGCTCTCCTCCGCCAGCGCGATCATGGTCGGGGTGGGGGCATTCGTCGGAATGTTCGTGGTGCGCGCGGTGTTGCGCTTTGTGTGGCACCGGGTGATCGGCGTCGCGACGGGAGTCGTGGTCGGCTCGGCTGCCGCCGTCGTCACGGTGGCGCGACGCGTCGCCACCCATCCCGAGACGCGCCTTCGGCTGGTCGGCTACCTCTCATTGCCTGGCGACAAAAGCCCCGCCGAGCTGCCTCGGCTGGGCACGATCGGCGACATCTCCCGGGTGGCGCGGGAATATGAAATCGAGCGGGTCGTGGTTACCGAGCAGGAGTTGAGCGAGGCCGCAGCGGAGGATCTCATCGAGGAGTGCAAGGCGGCTGGACTGGCGCTGACCTTCCTGCCCCAGCACTACGGGCTGCTCGGGCCGGGGATCGAGCTGAACCGGCTGGCCGAGCTGCCGGTGCTCGACTTCCGCTTCTCCGATCCCTCACTCTCGACCATGGCGATGAAGCGCGCCCTCGACCTGACCGTCTCCGCGACGTTCCTCACCCTGATCTCCCCGCTGCTGCTGGCGATCTCCGTCCTGATCCTGATCGACTCCGGCCGCCCGGTCTTCTTCCGCCAGCGGCGCGTCGGGAAGGACGGCGATCCGTTCACGATGATGAAGTTCCGCACGATGGTCGCTGACGCCGAGGAGCGCCTCGGCGAGCTGATCGACCTGAAGGAGCTGGACGAGCCCGCGTTCAAGATCGCCAACGATCCGCGGGTGACGCGCGCCGGACGCCTCCTTCGCCGTGCCAGCCTCGACGAGCTGCCGCAGCTGATCAACGTGATGATCGGCGACATGTCGCTGGTCGGGCCACGGCCCGAGGAGGAGGCGGTCGTGGCCCTCTATGACGAGCGGCAGAGGGTGCGGCTGGCCGTCAAGCCGGGACTCACCGGGCCGATGCAGGTCTACGGCCGCGGAGACCTGACCTTCGAGGAGCGGCTGGCGATGGAGCGCGACTACCTCGACAACATCTCGGTGACCGGCGATCTGGCGATCCTGCTGAGGACCCCGAGCGCGATCATCCGCGGCGACGGCGCCTACTGAGACTGCGCGAGATGGCGAGTCCGCTGGACCTCGAGGTCATCATCGTCAGCCACGGCGCCGAAGAGCTTTTGCGGCGCTGCCTGCGCTCGCTGGGGGAGCATCCGGCGACCGGGACGATGCGGGTAACGGTCGTCGACAGCGGCAGCACCGACGGGACCCCCGACATGGTCGAAAGCGAGTTCACGGCGGTCCGGCTGATCCGCCGCGAGAACATCGGCTTCTCCGCCGCCAACAACGTGGTGCTGCGCTCGAGCGAAGCCGACGCGGTGCTGCTGCTCAACCCCGACACGGAGGTCTACGCCGGGACGCTGGACGCCGGCCTGGCCCGGCTGCGCTCCGACGAGCGGATGGGAATGGTTGGCTGCAAGCTGGTGACCGAGTCGGGCGATCTCGACCACGCCTGCAAGCGCTCCTTTCCGACGCCGCTAAGCGCGCTCGCCCACTTCACCGGGATCGGGCGCTCCGACGACGCCTCGGGGGCCCTCAGCCAGTACCGGGCGACCCATCTCGATGACGATGAGCCGGGAGAGGTCGATGCTGTGAACGGCGCCTTCATGCTCTGCCGGGCGCAGGCCGTCCGCGACGTCGGCCTGCTCGACGAGGGCTACTGGCTCTACATGGAGGACCTCGACTGGTGCCGGCGCTTCTGGCAGGCGGGCTGGAAGGTCTTCTACGAGCCGACTGGGGTCGCCCTTCACGTCAAGGGGGGCTCAAGCGACGGTCGGCGAGCGCCCAAGCAGGAGATTGCCTTTCATCGCGGCATGGGCCGCTTCTACCGCCGCTTCGACGCCCCGGAGCACTCCCCGCTCCTCAACGCCGCCGTCTACGCGGGGATCGGGGCCAAACTAGCCGTCAGCCTGGGGATAACCGCGCTCGGCGCGAGCCGACGCTCAGCTTGACGCGCCGTGTAGGGCTGTCCTGAAGCGCAGACGCCAGCGTCGCTGGGGCCGAGTTCGAGGGCCGTTGAGGACGCGCCCAATCACCGTGTAGCGGACGAAGAGGGCATAGGTGACCAGCGAGAACGCCAGAGCGCTGACAGTGGCCAGGAAGAACTGGGGACCGGCGCCCAGCGTCGTCGCCCCAAGTAAGCCGATCACCAGCACCATCGCCGGCAGGTGCGAGAGGTAGATCCAGTATGAGGAGTCGGCCAGGTAGCGGAGGGCCGGCCGGGGCCGGTTCAGGTACCGATCGGCCAACCCGACCAGAGCCATGAGGCTGGTCCAGGTGGCGATCGCGTAGATCAACAGCGCTGCAAAGTGGACCTCCGGCCGGGAGCTGTAAGAACTGGAGTTGTGAACGCTGAACAGGACTGCCGCCGGAACTGTGGCCGAGAGCGCGCAGGCAGCCCATCGCCAGGCGTGGCGGCTGGCAGAATCGACGAGCTCGCGATGGGTGTAAAGGGTCGCTCCGAGGCCGAAGAAGAGCACGTAATACAGAAGGGTGGGAAGCTCGGGCACAAACGAGTCCCCCGGAGGCGCAACCGTCCAGGTGACGGCTGGCCACAGGGTGAGCGTGGTGGGCACGGCAAGCAGGAGGACGCCCCCCAAAGGCCGGGAAATCAGGCTGCTGAAGCGTCTCCCGATCGTTTGCAGGAGGTTCGGTGCGAGCAGATGGGAGACGATCGCCACGCCGTCGATGATCAGCAGATACCAAAGGAACCAGAGGAAGTTCGGCTCGAAGGCGAACATGCTCGAGTCTGAGGCAGCTTCCCCCGGAGCGAGCGCCGTGCCCGCCTGACGAGCCACCAGAACCATCAGCGGCACCAGGGCTGCCAGACCCAGCACCAGGGGAACGACGATGCGAACCGTGCGGTTGCGAACCGTTTCGTGGAGGCCCTTGCGGGTGAGCAACAGTGCCAAGAAGAACCCCGACATCGCGAAGAACAGGGGTAGACGGAAGACGTGGACAAGCCAGTAGATCGCCGTCGCCCAACCACCCGAATGGCCATTGATCGCGAGCAAGCTGGCGGCGTGGACAGGAACCAGCAACATCATCGTGGAGGCTCGGAGAGCGTCCATCGAGTGGATGCGAGCGCTGGATCCCTCACTCATCCGAGCAAGGGTATTCGGTCGAGCTCAGTCCGAAGCGCTCAGAACGGGCGCGGTGCCGGACGCGAGGAGCAGGTCGACGATCGCGCGGCTGGAGGTGCCGTCGCCGAAGGGCTGATCCCAGTCGGCGCGTCGCACCGCAAGCATCGCCTCGCTCGCGGCGATGATTCCATCGCGCTCGACGCCCGCCAGCCGGCTGGCACCCACCTCAATCGTCTCAGGACGATCCGTATGCGTACGCAGCACGACGCACGGCGAGCCAAGGACGCAGGACTCCTCCTGAAGGCCACCGGAGTCCGTCATCACCAGGCGCGCGGTCGCCTGCAGCGCCAGCAGGTCCCGAAACGACTTGAGCGGCGCGAACTCGACCCGTGGTGGCAGGGCGATGCCGAACTCCTCCAGCCGGCCGCGCGTGCGCGGATGGGCCGGAAACGTCACGTCCAGATCGTTGTCCGCCGCGACCTGGCCCACGGCGTCGAGGATCGCGCGCAACGTTGGCTCGTGGTCGACGTTCTCGGGCCGGTGAAGGGTCAGCAGGACGATCGCCTCACGCTCCCCGATTGGCACGTCGCGGCGAGGGGAGTAGCGCAGCACCGCGTCCACGACCGTGTTCCCGGTCGGGTCGTGAACCTGGCCCGGGACCGACTCACCGGTGAGAACGGCGTGGGCCGTCTCGGTCGGCGGGAAGAGGTCGTGGGAGAGGTGGTCTATCAAGCGCCGGTTCAGCTCCTCCGGCATGCGCATGTCGTAGCTGCGCAGCCCCGCCTCGACGTGGGCGACCCGGCGCAGCAGCTTGGCCCCAGCGAGCGCCCCAGCCAGACCGGAGTTTGTGTCCCCCTGGACGACCATGTGCGTCAGCTCCTGCTCGACTATCGCCGCCTCGATGGCGGTGAGCATCTTGCCGGTCTGCGCCCCGTGAGAGCCCGAACCGACACCGAGGTTCAGATCTGCGGGAGGCAGCTCCAGCTCTTCGAAGAACTGAGCGTCCATCTCCCAGTCGTAGTGCTGGTTGGTGTGGATGATGAAGCGATCCAGGGAACGGGCCTCGATCTCCTCGATCACCGGCGCGAGCTTGATGATCTCGGGACGTGTCCCGAGGACGATTCCGATCTTCATACCGAGACCGGTTCGGCGTCGAGGACGCGATCCATGCGCGCGAACCGCTCGCGCCAGTCCTCCTCGCGGGCGACGCGGCTGCGAAGTGCATCGACGTCGAATGACCACGCACCGCTCTCCAGATCCGCAATGGCTTCCAGCCAGCCGGCCGCCGTCGCCTCGAGGCGAACGGCCGGGGCGAAGCGCTCGCCCTGGTGCAACGCCGTCGCAAGCACCGGGCGACCCGCGATCAACGCCTCGTAGAGCTTCAGCGGATCGGTGGCTTCGGTCAGCGGGCCGGGACGGAAGGGGATCATGCAGAGCTGAGCTGCGGCGATCTCCTTTGGCACGTCCTCCGCTGCCACCGGCCCTGGCACCGACACGTTCGCGCATCCGGTCAGGCGCGGCAGGGGCCGCCGCAGCGGGCCGACGATCCTGAATTCCAGATCGGGCCTGGCCGCTCGGCCACCTCGGCGATCAGGTCTTCGTCGAGCCACTCGTAGATCGCACCGACGTAGAGGATCCGGCGCAGCTTGCCGGGCGACTCGATTCCGCCGCCGAAGCGTGCACCGTCGACCCCGTTCGGCACGTAGTGGACCTCGCCGCTCCGCACCCGGCGCGCCTTGTCGACGAGCGCCTCGGCGGTCGCGAAGACCACGTCGGCGCTGCGCAGCAGGCTGGTCTCACCCTCGCGCAGCGCGGGATGGACCTCCATGTCGTCTATGTCATCGCAGAGGTCGAACACGACGCGGCCCCATCGGTTCCGTCGCAGAATGTCGACGACGACGGGATGGGGAAGATAGACCCAGGCCGTGCTCGCGGCCGGATCGACGCCGAGATCGTCGAACTGCCTCTCCAGCAGCCGCCGATTCAATCCGTAGAACGGCTTCCCGAACAGCGGTACGAAGCGCGGCTTCACCACCTCCACACCTGGGAGCAGCGCCTCGGGGCTCTGACCGGCGCGCTCGCCCCCAATCCGGCGCAGATCGGCGAGCCGGGGGTTCCTCGACCCCAGCGTGTCCAGCCAGATCGTCCTGTCCCTCTCCGCCCTCCAGCGCGCCACGTAGTGGTGCCGCTGCACCAGGTGGTCGGCGCGAACATTGCTGAAGAGGACCGTTGTCGACATAAGCGTAGATAGACTGCTCCGCCGATGAACGGCCCGGGGGGCAACAGCTGGCGGGCAACGCTCAAGCGACTCGACCGGCTCGACTCAAAGCGTGCAGGTCTCGCGATGCTGATCTTAGCGATGGCAGCCGCCGTTGTTCTGCTCCTCTGGCTCGAGCGCGGAGCCCTCTTCGCCAGCGACGAGTGGGCCTGGATCGACCTCGCCGAAAAGGGGTCCTTCGTCGACCTGCTTCGCCCCCTGAACCAACACTTGTCGACCGTTCCGCTGGTCTTCTTTAAGGCCCTGCTTGCACTTTGGGGAATTTCCTTCCTTCCCTTCAAGCTCGCGGAGGTCGTCGGAGTCTTGGCGTGCAGCGGCCTCGTCTATGCATTCTCCCGGCGGCGCATCGGGCCGATCCTCGCCTTGGCGCCCGCGATGATGCCGCTGTTCCTCGGAACGGCCACCAGCATCATCCTGCAGCCGCTGATCGGCGCGCAGCTCATCTACACGGTCGTGTTCGGGCTGGGCGCGCTACTTGCGGTCGAACGCGAGGATCGCAAGGGGGATGTTGCGGCCTGCGCCTTGCTCTGTCTCTCGGTGGCCTCTTTCTCGACCGGGCTTGCCTTCCTAGCTGGCGTGGCAGTTGCCGTCCTGCTCGGGAATAACAGGATTCGTCGCTCCTATGTGTTCGTCGTTCCCCTTGGGCTCTATCTGGGCGTGCGCATCTGGGCGCTTCAATTTGGGACCGCAGGCTCGCCAGAACTCTCCAACATCCCGATTCTTCCCTTCTACTTTGTTGACTCCTTTGCCGCTGCGGCCACATCGCTATTTGGCCGGGAGTCGATCGTCGGCGCAGGACCCGCAACCTCACTCTTCCTGCAGGGGCTCAGCCTAGAGCAGGCATCAGCAACGCTGGTCTTCGCCACCTTCGAGGTCGCGCTCGTCGTCTATGCGGCTCGACGCCTTCGCGGCCGAGGCCCAATACCGGTGACATTGTGGTCGACACTCACGATATTGCTGGCGCTCTGGACTCTCCAAGGGCTTGTGCTCACAGAGGGCAGGACACCCGGGGAAAACAGGTACCTATACGCAAGTGCCCTCGTTCTGGTGCTTGTTGTCGTCGAGTTCGCCCGAGGAGTTCGGCTGAGCCGCCTGGGTGTAACGCTGGTGCTGGCCGTGGCGGTTGCCGGCGTCATCGGCAACCTGCCGCGATTCAAGGAAGGTCGCGACGGTATCGTCCTGCACTCGACCCGGGCCCGTGCCTATACCACTGTGATGGATCTGGCCGGTGCCAACGCCAACCCCAACTTCGTCCCAGCGGTCGACGCGCCCGAAGTGGCGACGGCTGGCGTGCTCTACTTCTCGGTAGCTCAGTACTTCGAACTGGCCAGTCGCTATGACACGTTCGCCTACTCCCTTCCTGAGCTGATGTCACAAGACGAGGAGGTTCGCGGCGGTGCCGACGTGATCGCCGTCGACATTCTGCGCCTGCATTTGAAGAGGGTCCGACGCCTCCCCACACACGGCTGTAACGACTTTCACACCGACGAGGACGGAGGTTATCTGGACCTTCCGCGCGGGGGGGCGATTGTGCAGTCGAGCGATGCCACGCCGGTGGCGCTGCGTCGCTTCGCCGACAAGCTCGTCGTCCCCCTCGGGAAGCTCGACCCCGGTAAACCTTCCCGGCTGGAGATACCGCCGGACAGAGCCGGGATTCCCTGGAAGCTCGACGTCGCCGGGCCACTTGCGCTGACTGTCTGCCGCCTAGCCTAGAAAGGCAGGGCGCTGGCGAGTTCCGCCAAACGGGGGGCCGCCTTGTCTCGCTCGGATAGAAGCGGGTCCTTCGCCGGCCACTCGACGCCCACATCGGGGTCATCCCAAGCGATGCCGGACTCGGTGGCGGGGTTGTAGGCGCTGGAGAGGAGATAGGTGACGTCGGCAATCTCGCTGAGCACGGCGAAGCCGTGGCCGAAGCCCACCGGGACGAAGAGCTGGCGGTGAGTCTCATCGTCGAGCACATGCCCTTCCCACTGGCCGAAGGTTGGCGAGCTGCTCCGCAGGTCCACGGCGACGTCGAAGATCTTGCCGCGCGAACAGCGCACCAGCTTCGCCTGCCCCGGCTCGGTCTGAAAGTGAATGCCACGCAGCGTGCCCTGTGAGGAGCGCGAGTGGTTGTGCTGGACGAACTCGACCTCCACCCCCAGGTTCGCCCAGCTGTCGCGGAGATAGGTCTCGACCATGAAGCCGCGCTGGTCGCCGTGTACCTCGGGCTCGATCAGGATGAGCCCATCGAGCTTCGTCTCCAGCCTGCCAGGCATCAGCCCAGGGCTCGGCCGTACTGCTTCTCGTAATAGGCGCGGTACTCGCCGGAACGGATCGGGCCCCACCAGTCCTCGTTGTCGCGGTACCACTGGACGGTGCGCTCCAGGCCCTCCGCGAAGCGCACCTGCGGCTCCCAGCCAAGCTCGTTGCGGATCTTCTCGCTGGAGAGTGAGTAGCGGCGGTCGTGGCCGGGGCGGTCCGTGACGTGTTCGACCAGCGAGGGGTCGGCACCGGTCAACTCGATCACCCGCCTCACCACCTCGATGTTCTCGCACTCGTCGGGCCCGCCGACGTTGTAGGCCTCGCCGGGGCGGCCGTTCATCAGCACGGTGTGGATGCCGCGGCAGAAGTCCTCGACGTAGAGCCAGTTGCGGACCTGGCGGCCGTCGCCGTAGACGGGCAGCGAGTCGCCGTGGATCGCGTTGAGGACGATCAGCGGGATCAGCTTCTCGGGGTACTGGCGCGGGCCGTAGTTGTTGGAGCCGCGGCAGATCGACGCCTCGATTCCGTAGGTGTGGACGTGGGCCGAGACAAGCAGGTCGCCCGCAACCTTGGTCGCCGAGTAGGGCGAGGAGGGGTCGAGCGGTGAGGTCTCGGTGAAGGAGCCCGACTCGATCGAGCCGTAGACCTCGTCGGTCGAAACCTGCAGGTAGCGACCGATCCCCAACTCGCGGGCGGCATCGAGCAGCACCCCGGTGCCGATCACGTGGGTGCGGGCAAAGGCATCCTGGTCATCGATCGAGCGGTCGACGTGCGACTCGGCGGCGAAGTTGACGACTGCATCGCACCCCTCCATTGCCTCGCGGACGACCGCCGGGTCCTCGATCCCACCGACGACGAGGTCGACGTCCTCGGGCAGGTTCTCCCTCCGACCGGCGTAGGTGAGCTTGTCGAGGACCCTGATCTCGTGCTCATCCCCGATCAGGCGAACGTAGGTCGAGCCGATGAAGCCGGCCGCACCGGTCACCAGGATCCTCATACCGCGGCCTCCCGCTCGGTGGGGCGCTGGGCCAGGTAGCCGGCCAGGCCATCCTGCCACGAGGGCAACTCGATCGCATGGTCGCGCTGGCTGGTCAGGGCTGAGTAGGCCGGGCGCGGGGCGGGGCGACCGAGCATCTCAGTGGTCGCCGAGAGCACTCGGCACTCGATCTTGGCCTGCTCGAAGATCTCCCGCGCAAACTCATACCACGAGCAGGTGCCCGCGCCGACCATGTGGTGGATGCCGAACTCGACCCCCTCGATGAGGCGGACGATCCCATAGGCGAGGTGCCACGTGTAGGTCGGCGAGCCGACCTGGTCACGGACGACCAGAACCTCTCCGTGATCGGCGGCGAGGCGGAGCATCGTCTCCACGAAGTTCGAACCGCCCACTCCGAAGAGCCAGGAGGACCGGATGACGAAGTGGCGCCTGTTGGCGGCCCGGGTCGCTTCCTCCCCGGCCAGCTTGCTGCGGCCATAGGCGGACAGAGGCGCCGGCTGGTCGGTCTCGACGTAGGGGGAGCCCTTGGTGCCGTCGAAGACGTAGTCGCTGGAGGGGTAGACGACGCTGGCGCCGACCGCGGCGGCTGCGGCGGCGACGTTGCCGGCGCCGGTGCGGTTGGCCTCCATCGCAGCCTGCTCGGCGTCCTCCGCGCCGTCGACATCGGTCCAGGCGGCGCAGTTGATGACCATCCCCGGCCGCTCATGCTCGAACTTGGCGGTAATTGCAGCAGCGTCGGTGACGTCCAGCTCGGTGTGGCCGAACCCAATCACCTCGTGGCCGGCGTTGCCCGAGGCGAGCATGATGTCGCGCCCGAGCATCCCGGCCGCGCCGGTGACCAGCAGCTTCATTTCGAGTTCCCGGTCACTAGATGATCTTGATCTCCGAACGATCGCCGACCAGCATCCGGAGCGTCTTCGGCATGCCGTCGCTGCGGGTGAGCTTGACTTCGCGACCGAGCAGGCTCGCCTCCATCCTCGTTCCCAGATCCTCCACCACGGAGCCCGCCAGGATGATCGAATGCTCAACCTCGGAGCGGCAGATCCGCACGTCCTCGCCGATCGAGGTGTAGGGGCCAATGTATGCGTCCTCGATGTGCGCGCCGGCACCGATCACCGCAGGCCCGCGCACAACCGAGCGGACGAGGGTCGCCCCTTCCTCAAGGATCACTCGCCCCTCGACCCGGGATCCCTCGTCGATCTCCCCGTCCAGCCGCGACTCGATCTCCTCCAGCACCAGCCGGTTGGCCTCCAGCATGTCCGCGAGCTGGCCCGTGTCCTTCCACCAGCCGCCGACCACCTCCGACCGGACCCGGTGACCCCCCTCAATCAACCGCTGGATCGCCTCGGTGATCTCCAGCTCGCCTCGCCAGGAGGGCTCGAGGGAGCGGGCGGCATCGAAGATCGAGGAGCCGAACAGGTAGACGCCGACCAGGGCGAGATTTGAGGGCGGGTCCTTGGGCTTCTCCACCAGCCGCACCACCTTCTCCCCCTCCAACTCGGCAACCCCATAGGAGCTCGGGTCGGAGACGGGGGTGAGGAGGATCAGGGCATCGGGTTCGAACTCGCGGAAGTTGGCCACCAGGCCGCGCAGGCCGTCGGCCAGAAGGTTGTCACCCAGGTACATGACGAAGGGCGAGTCGCCGATGAACTCCTCGGCGGTCAGCACCGCATGGGCCAGGCCTGCCGGCTCGTCCTGGACGATGTAGGTGATCTCTGCGCCGAAGTCGGAGCCGTCCCCCGCCGCGGCGCGGATCTCGTCCCCGGTCTCCGGAGCGATGATGATCCCGATCTCCTTCACCCCAGCGTCGACCAGCGCCTCGATCCCGTAGAAGAGCACCGGTTTATTGGCGACGGGCACGAGCTGCTTCGCCGAGGTGTGCGTAATCGGCCGCAGCCGCGTGCCGGCACCGCCGGAGAGAATCAGGCCCTTGAGGTTGTCCACGGGCCGAAAGGCTATCGTCGGTCACGCTGGGGGACCTCCCGCCCAGCGGTTTTGCAGGCGACCGTCTACATCCCCAACCTGAATGGCTCCGCTCGTCTGGGTCGGCTGCTCACCAGTCTCGAGCGTCAGACGAGGCCGTGCGGGGTGGTGGTGGTCGACAACGGCTCGGAAGACGATTCAGTCGCGATGGTGCAGACGCGGTTTCCTCGGGTGAGGATCGTGGAGCTCGACCGCAACCTCGGTTTCGGAGTCGCCCTGAATCTCGCTATCGCCGGGCAGGCAGGCGATCCCATCGTGCTCGTCAACAACGACGTGCAGTGCGAGCCGGAGTTCATCGAGGCGATGCTGGATGCGTTGGACCCAGGAGTCGACATGGTGGCCGGCGTGCTGACGCAGAGCGCTGCGCCGGGAACCATCGACTCGGCCGGCGTTATCGCCGACCGCCGAACCCTGATGGCCTTCGATCACTTGAACGGACGACCCGTGCGCGATGCGGCGGAGGCGCCCCCGCCACTCGGACCGACCGGCGGCGCGGCCCTCTACCGGCGCGATGCGTTCGAGGCGGTGGGGGGTTTCGACGAGCGGATCTTCGCCTACTACGAGGACCTCGACCTGGCCCTGCGGCTCCGCGCGTATGGCGCAAACTGTGCCCTTGCCCATCGGGCCCGGGCTCGCCACCTGTCATCGGCGACTCTCGGCAGCCGCTCGGGCCAGAAGTACGAACTGAGCGGTTGGAGCCGCGCCTACATGTTGCGCCGCTACGGGGTCATGACCAGCCCTCGCAGAATCGCGCGCACGGTCCTGTGTGAGATGACGATGTGTGCCGGTCAGATCATCCTCGACCGCACCGCACGGGGAGCGAAGGGCAGAATCCGTGGCTGGCGGGACGCGGGCGCACTCGAGAAGCGCGCCCTACCGGACAGTCAGCTCGCGGAAATCCCGCTCCTCCCCGCCCTAAAGCGCAGGCTGGGCCGACACGGTCAGGTCCGTAGCCGACCACCGGCGGTTGTCAAGTAGCCTGGGTCCGGAACGGCCCGGCGGGCTGACGTGGACAAGTCCCTGCCACCCGCACCCACAGCAACCGGCTCTCTATCCTGCTACCCGGAGTCGGGGCGCGGGATGAGCCGGGTCAGCGAACGAAGCCTTTGCACCATTCCTCGTTCTGGTGCGAGCAACCGCAACCGCGGCATCTCGAGCGCCTTTGCGGCGCGAATGACCATGAAGGCCGAACTCGCCGAATAGGCGATCAGCGAGGTGACTCCCGCGCCCATGATTCCCATCGTCGGCAGCAGAGCGGCCAGGCCCGCTGCTGTCATCGGCCAGCGCCACCCCCTCGCCGATACTCGACTCAAGCGGCCTGCCTAGGGCCTGTAACACCGCCTCGAGCACCCGGTTAAGGGCGAAGACGACCCCTGCGACGAGAAGGACGCGCCCGACCCCGGCGGCACCAACGAAATCCTCGCCGAAGAGCAACCTGATCAGGGTCGGCTCAACCAGGAAGATCGGAAGGGAGACCAAAGCTGCCCCGAGTAGAGTCGACGCCACGATCAGCCGCGCCATACGCTGACGCTCTTGCAGCGCCTTGAGGCGGGCGATCATCGGCAGGGCGACCAGCGCGAAGGAGAAGCCAACCAGCGTCGTCAGCGAGGTCAGGGTCACCGCAACGACATAGAGCCCGAGGCTGGCGGGACTGAAGAAGGCCGAGATGACCAGCTGGTCCGCTCGCTCGTTGAGCGACCACATGCTGGTGCTGAGCTGACTTCGCCAGCCGAAGCTGAGCAGGCTTCGCACGCTGTGGCGGCTGAGCCCAATATCCCGCCCGACGGTCCTCATCATGACCGCGAGGGCCAGCGCTGCGGTCACCAGGTAGCCCGCGATGTACACGGCCGCGGCGGAGCCAACCGTCATCGATCCGGTGGCAGCAAGCGCGACGATTCCCGCCACGGTCGTCCCGATCAGGATCAATCGCAGGCTCTGGAACCAGCCGAAGCGATGGCTCCCGTTGAGGATCGACATCATCGACACGGCAACCAGGCTGAGTGGCACGAACGCAGTGAGGAAGAGTTGCGCGTCGCGGATGACAGCGTCCTCGTGCCCGCTCAGGACAAGCGGAAAGATCGCCCAGCCAATCGCCAACAGCAGGACGGAGTCGGCAGCGGCGACCGCGAGTGTGCTGCCGACCAGGACGCCAAGCCTCGGCGTCCGCGCAGCATGGTAAGTGGCGGCCTGGGCTAGGCCGAAGCTGCCGATCGTCGTCAGCAGCGTCGGCCAGAGGATCACTGCAGCCAGCTCACCCCGATCCGCCGGCCCCAGGATCCGCGCCAATACGACTCCAATCACCGCCTGGATCAGCTGGATGACGCCGGTCGCGACGAAGCTGCCGACCATTGGAGCCGCGGCGCCGCCGCCCGCCTCGGCGTCAGGAACTTCGACGGCATCCAGCTGCTCGGCAAGCAGCGAAGCCTCCGGTGCGCGGTTCTCGTCGTTGGCCGCAGTCACGAGGCAGGGAACGATAGTTCCGAGCCGATCTGCATAGAGTGGCGGCCATGATGGTCGAACGGCTTGACCACCCAGGCGGCTGGGAGCGCGCAAAGGCTCCGCTCGAGTGCGCCCTCGCCCTGGCGCGACGGCAGAGGATGCTCTGGTTTCATCCCTGGCCGGGCTTCGGAGAGCCGTTCAACGGGCAGGAAGCGCGAAGGCGGACCATCGACCTGTTGCTGGGGCAATTCTCGCCAGATGCAGTGATCGAGACAGGCACCTTCCTCGGATTCACCACTCGCTGGCTCGCCGGTTTGGGATTCGACACCTATACGGTTGAGGTGAGTCCCCGCTTCCGCTCCGCCGGCAGATTCGCGCTCCGAGATCTGGACAACGTGACAATGATCTGGGGCGACTCCGCGGCGGCCGTGCGCCACCTGGCCAAGGGTGACCGCATCTCGAAGCCATTCGCCTACCTCGACGCCCATTGGGAGAAGGACCTACCACTCAACGAGGAGCTCGATTGCCTGCTGACGACCTGGCGGGATGTGTTGGTTGCGATCGATGACTTCCACGTTCCCGGCGAGCCCGGGTACGGCTATGACATCTACGACGGCGTTCCGCTGAGCGTCGAGCAGCTATCGCTGCCGGAGACCGCGACGGTCGCCTACCCGGTCGCCCCGGCATCGGAGGAGACGGGCTCCCGGCGTGGTGCTGTGTACATCGGTCAGGGAGAGGTCGCGAGGCAGGCCCTGGAGACGGCGCAGCGCGAGGGCATGGTCGCGATTCAACGTGAGGGCCGACCGTCTCCCGCCAGGCTGTGAAAGAGCGCGGCCAGCTCGTCTAGCAGGCGCGGAAGGTCGTAGCGCTCAAGCACCAGGCGGCGGCCGTTGCCGCCGAGCTCTGCCCGCAGGCTCGCATCCGTGACAAGTCGCATGAGCCTGTCGCTCCACTCGTCGTCGTTCGCGGCGAAGAATCCCTCGCGACCGTCGCTGACGATGCGCAGGTTGTGCCCAACAGGCGAAAGGACCAGCGGCAGGCCGGCGGCCATGTACTCCTTGATCTTCAGCGGCTCCTTGGTGCGATGGATCTCGGTGTCAGCAAGCGGCATGATCCCGATGTCGAAGTCGGCCGCCCAGGAGTGCTCGTCGTCGGGGTCCCAGGGTCGCCAGTCGAGGTGGGGATCGAGCTCGGCGAGTTGAGGGCGCCGCAGGCCACCCACGACCTTGACTCTTGCCCCGGTCGCTTCGCACACCTCCCGCAATGGGCGCGCGATCGGGGCCAGGTGTTCATCGGGGGCAATGCCGGTATAGCCGATGATCACCGGCGAGCGGTTCTCGTGCCGCTTCACCGAGTAGGCGGAGGCATCGACGGCGTACTCGATCGGCGTGACCTTCGCGCCGGCGCCCTCGGCGAACTCGGCGATCGCCTCGTTGCCTGTGACCACCGTCGTTGCCAGCCGGCACCGAGCCTCGGACCACCGCGGCCGCGCGGCGAGCCAGATCCCATCGTCCAGGTGATAGGCGATCGGGAGGCCGGTGATACGGCGCGCGAGCCACTCCATTACCGGAGGCGACGACCAGCGGAACATCGAGCGCTGGACAAAGATGACGTCGTACCTTCTCGCCCGCAGGAGTGTGGAGCAGGCGGCGGGGCAGCACGATTGCATACCAATAGACCGCTGCTCGAATGCGCCATCCCGCTCGGTTTGCGCCGATAGAGACGTCTGGAAGAGCTCTGGCTGGAGGGGGGAACACCTCGCCTCTCACGCCACGATCTGCGGACCTCGTCGCCGGCAGCACGCAAAATGTTCCGCTCGCTCGGTCGTCAACCGGATGCATCGGGAAGAAGGCGACCTTCACCCCCGGCCTCGTGCGATCGTTCATTTCACTCAAAAGCTAGCCACGCGAACTCGCCATCTCCGGCTGGGCTGCTACTCGCGGCTCGGTTTGGCCCTCCGGGGGAGCGCTTGCTTCCTGCTGGGTCTTGAGGCAGAGGGCCAGCAGCAACCACCAAGTCAGAGCCAGGATTTGGGTTTCCAGGGCTGGGTAGATGGCGTTGTAGAGGGAGAGGCCCAGCCCGGCGGCAGCTATGCCGGCGGCCCAAGGGCTCGGGGGATGCCAGGCTCGCAGGGCGAAGAAGGCACCGGCCCAGACGAGGAAGCTGCCGATCAGGATCAGCCCGACCACCCCGGTCTCGACGAGCAGCTTCAAGTAGTAACTCTCGACCGTTTCCTGACGACCGTCGTTGACGAGTTGCCGGGCGTTGCCGGTCGAGGCGAGACCCTGACCGATTGCCTTCTGGGCAGTGCTGGCGTCACCGAACGTCTCAAACCCCCGTTCGAACGATTCAGTCCGGAGCTTGTTGCCGGGATCATCCTTGGGGTTGAAACCGGAGGTGACCCTGGCACCGGCCGCGTCAGGGGCGACACCGCCGACCGAGCCCGCTGTGATGGCCACGACGACCGCCGGCACAACGAGGACCGCAAAACGCACACGGGCGCCACGCACGGCGAAAAGGAGGAGCGCGATCGCGCCAATCGCTGCGATCATCACCCCGGAACGGCTGAAGGTGAGAACCTGGCCGCTGAGGATTGCCGCCAGCACGATGGTGGCGCCCAGGCGCTCCTTCCAGCCTTCGATCCGGCTGAACTCGCCCATCGCCAGCACCGCAGCGACGCCAAGAAATGCCGAGGTGTGCAGGTAGCTTCCCGTGATTCCGGCGTAGCGATCGGCGGCGAGCCCATCGACCTGGGCGCTCGCGGCTTGAATGAAGCCTTCGACCCCCGATGCCTGCAGCAGCACGGTAATTGCCACCAGGCTTCCCATCGCGATCATCAGGCGGCTGAGCCGCCGGGCATCGCCGACCTCGAGCAGAGGCCAAGTAGCAAGCGCCATGGTCGGGTAGACCAGATACTGGGCGAGGCCGATCCCGTACAGCTTCAGACTGACGACGCTGGTGAGGAAGCTGAGCGCGGCTGCAACTGCGATCAAGACCCAGGCGAGCAGCAACGGTCTCGGGAACTCGTCGAGTCGCGGTCGCTTCTGCACGATGCACCCGACGGCGATTGCCGCGGCCAAAGCTGGCACGAGCGCGTTGACGCCAAGGTCGGGATCGCCAAGCGGGAGATCGTTGGCGATGGCCAGGAGACCTCCGCGCAGCGGTGAGAGCACGATTGCGAGGACGACGAGCGCGCGAAGGCCGCGCCGGCCACCGCGGATAGCCACGACAAGAGCAGCGAGGAATATGGCGATGGCGAGCGTTATACGAGGTCTGCCCTTCGATGCCGGCGTTGCACGGGCACAAACGGGTCGGACAACCAATCGTGCCGAATGCCAACCCGCGGAAGGCGGGAATCATACCCAGCGCCTGAGTCGTTGACGGCCTCAACGCCGTGTATCCATCATCGGCAGTCCCTCCCTAATATGCGCCCAGATGCCAAACTCATCAAACAGCGGCTTCGTGCTTGTCACCGGCGGTGGGGGCTTCATTGGTGGGCATCTTGTCGCGGAGCTGCTTCGCCAGGGGCGGGAGGTTCGCTCGGTCGACTGCAAGCCCCTCTCGGAGTGGCATCAGGTCTTCGACGAGGCCGACAACCGCGTCCTCGACGTCTCGCTTCTGGATGCCGCCCGCGAGGCTGTCGATGGCTGCACCGAGGTCTACAACCTGGCTGCCGACATGGGCGGGATGGGCTTCATCGAGGGAAACAAGGCGCTCTGCATGCTCTCGGTGCTCCCCTCCACCCATGTGCTGATGGCTGCTCGCGATGCTGGCGTGGAGCGGTTCTTCTACTCCTCCTCGGCCTGCGTCTACGCGGCCGAGAAGCAGGAAACCCCGGAGGTGCCCGCCCTCAAGGAGTCAGACGCCTATCCGGCAATGCCCGAGGACGGCTATGGCTGGGAGAAGCTCTTCAGCGAGCGCATGTGCCGCCACTTCATGGAGGACTTCGGCTTCGAAACCAGAGTCGCCCGATACCACAACGTCTATGGGCCTGAGGGGACCTGGGTCGGCGGACGCGAGAAGGCACCGGCGGCAATCTGCCGCAAGGTTGCCGAAGCGGCGCAGACCGGCAGCGGTGAGATCGAGATTTGGGGCGACGGCCACCAGACCCGCAGCTTCATGTACATCGACGATTGCGTGAAGGGCACTCTGATGATCGCCGAGGGGCCGCGGATCGACCCGATCAACCTCGGCTCCTCGGAGCTGGTGACGATCAACGGGCTGGTCGACATCGTCGAGGACATCGCCGGCGTCGAGCTTGAGCGCCGCTACAAGCTCGACGCTCCCCAGGGCGTGCGGGGCCGCAACTCCGACAACACGCTGATCCGCGAGACCTACGGCTGGGAGCCGTCGATCTCGCTGCGTGACGGACTTGAGAAGACCTACGCCTGGGTTTCCGAGCAGGTCGAGCAGCAGCTGGCTGGTAGCTCCCTCGGAAACCTCAAGTAGATACAGCAGCGTGTATTCCATCCTGCTCAGCGGTGCAGGGTGAGGCGCGATGCTCGACAACACGACGCCGATCCCGGCCGACCTCAACAGCAGCTTCCTGTCGGCCTGGATCAGCCCATACGTCGACATCCCGTCGACGCAGGGGGACCTCACCGTCCCGCTGCCGGCCGACCGCCAGGGCACGGGCTGCTGCGGCTTCGGTCCCAACCCCTTCTACGCGCTGGGAGCCTGGTACACGCTGGGCGAGGTCCTGATGCAGGCGGAGC
This sequence comes from uncultured Solirubrobacterales bacterium, assembly GCA_963707965.1. GTDB lineage: Bacteria > Actinomycetota > Thermoleophilia > Solirubrobacterales > 70-9 > VRUE01. The sequence goes on along the minus strand of CAVPRR010000003.1, from coordinate 266,632 downwards.
TGACGATTGACCAGCCGCCTCCGCCACCTCCGCCGACGAACCCGGTGAAGATCGGAAAGCCCCGGCTCCAGGGCAACACCGTGAGCCTGCCGGTCGTGTGCGTACTCGACGCGACCTGCCGCGGGGTGCTCCAGTTGCTCAGCCAGGAAAAGAGCAGAGCCAACGCCAGGCATTCGAGGAGTTCGACGAGGAAGTCGGAGAAGCCAACCGTCTATGGACGCGCCCGGTTCTCCATCCCCGCGCACAGGAAGATGCGGGTCAAGGTCACGCTCGGGAAGGCAGGCAAGAGACTTCTGAAGCGGTCCAGGCGCAGGGGCAAGCCCGTCCGGATGGTCGCCAGGGCCATTGTCGACTCGCAGGTCACCACGAGCACGATCGAGCTGAATCTCAGGCGACGCCGCAAGTAAGACGTCGCAGCGTCCTGCGCCTATGGCCGCGGGCGGCCACCGGTGAGCCGAACGAATGCGTGCCAGGCGGGCTTTGGCTCGAATCGCGAGCCGCGGCGAAAGAAGCCGACCGAGTCGCAGAAGTCGCAGGAACCGACAACGTCCTTCCAGGAGAACCAGTAGGCGCCCTTCAGGTTGAGACGGCGGCGGTTGCGCAGCATGTACCGGTAGGCGCCGCGCAGTTCGCGGACCTGGCCGCGGATGCCCTGCTCGAAGGCGACGATGTTGGGGTCGTTCTGAGAGCCCCAGCCCATCTCGGTTATGTAAAGGCCGGCCCCGGGGTCGTGGTTTTCAACGATGATTCTCCGGGTCCGCTCGATCATCTCTTCCAGGTTGTCGACGTGGAAGGCATACGGATGCAGGGCGACGTGGTCGAAGTACCGCTTGATGCCCGGCACCCGGTAGAGGGCCGAAAGGAAATCCGCAGCCGACATGCCGAACCTACCGCCCTCATCGGGGTCGCCGAACAGCCCCGAAAGGACGATCCGCGCCCCCGGGTCGGCGGTCTTGATGGCCCGGTAGCTGCCCTTCAGCAGCCGCGCGTAGCGAATGGGTGAAACCGGATAGGTGAAGTAGAAGAAGTTTGCCTCGTTCCAAACTTGCCATTCGCGCAGCGGCATCTTCGGCACGGGGTCTTCGGACCCCGCCCAGTGCTCCCGCCAAAACTCTCCGTGGGGGCCGTAGCGCTCCACCGCAGCACGCAGAAAAGCGGCCCAGGCACGGCGCTCACGGGCGTTGTCGATCGGGAGCGTCGTGAACTTGCGCGCCAGCCAGCCGGGCGTCGAGTAGACGAAGGGCAGAATTCGGAGCCGCCGCCGGGCCGCCAGCGCAACCACCTGGTCCAGACCCGACCAGTTGTAAACCGGGTCGGGTGTCGGCTGCACCGTCGACCACGGCACCGACACTCGGATGCTGCCGATTCGCCCGGCGCGCATGTATTCGGCGTCGGCTTCGGTGACCGCGGTCTGCGGCACGATCCCGAAGAAGGACCGCGGCACGGCGCTGGCGGCGGTCGGCGCCGCACCCGCAGCTGCCAGCATTGCCAAGGTCAGGAAGAGGAGCAGTGGGGCAGCTGTCAGCCGTCGTCTTCCGGAATCGATTGGTGTCGGCTGTCGTTCCAAGGGATCAGTTCCAGGGGATCGGGGGTTCACGGGATCGCGGAGAGTAGCGGGCGCGTCACTCTCCAACCCGGCGCGGGGGCTCATGTCGCGGAGCTGCAGCCGTTTCTCTTAGTAGGCGCCGCCGAGCTTGCGGTGGTCCCAGGTCGCAACGCGCAGTGGCTTGAAGTGAATCGCGACCCGCTTTGGGGCCTGCGCTTCGAGCGCCGCCTTGGCGTCGCCCTGAACCGAGGAGATTCCCTCCGCATAGCGCAGGGTCAGCTCTTCGGCGAAGCCGAGCACGGTCTCGGGATCGCGGTGGATCTCCGCCTCGGCCTCGATCATCGCGCCGCGAAGCTCGCCGTACTCGTGGCCCGTCTCGACCAGCAGCGTGGCGCGGGGGTCACGTTCGAGGTTGCGCACCTTCTGCGACTTCGCGTAGGTCCAGATCCAGACCTCGCCGTCGCGCGGCACGTACCACAACGGCATCAAGTGCGGCCATCCACGCGGGCCGATGCTGGAGACGACGGCAACCCGCTCCCCCTCGAGCAGCTCCAGCAGCTCCTGCTCGGTCAGCTTGATCTGATCCCGGCGGCTCATCGTGCCGGGACTCTACGGGCTCGCAGCACGACCGAGTGCACACGGTGGCCACCCGGAATCGCGACGACCAGCTGCGCCCACAGCTTCGGGCGGCCGCTCGTCAACAGACGACCGCGCTCGCTGAGGCGGACCCTGAACGCATGGGACCTCTCGCCGGTCAACCTGAAGGATCGCCGTGCGATCGCCCGCCTCACGACGCGGGTCCTTGCCCTTCGGCCCCTGTGCCGGCCGGCGGTGCGCACCCTGACCCGAGCGCGGAGCAGGATCTGCCCGGGGCATTCGGTTCCCTGCCGGCCACTCGCACCTGACCCTGACCCGAACGGCGTTCCGGGTCGCCCTTATGTGGAAGAGGGAGATCGCAACCGGCACGCCGATCGTTCGGCAACCCAGCAGCCTGTCCGACCCGGGGCCGATGTCGACCGCGTATACGCAGACCGGCTCCCTGCCGCTCTTCACGGTCGCGAAGCTGACGTCGAACCCGTGGTTGGCGCCGGCCGCCCTGTGGACAGCGGCCACGTCGGGCCGCGACAGCGTGGCGGCAGGGCCCAGCTCTCGGCGTTCGGCCCCCGGTTGCCCGGGCTTGCCGCCAACGTAGGCGCGGATCGACACCGTTTCCGCCGGCGCGCTCGGGTCGAAGGCCCAGCCGGTGATCCTCATCCACCCCGGCTGGGGCGAGCCGGCCGCGTCAAGGTGACCCTCCGGGTCCTCACTCGAAGGCGATGCTCCGGCGGTGGCCCCTTCCACGTAGTTGTTGTCGATGTTGATCGTCACCCCACCGTAGGTCTCGTCGTGGCCGCCGCGGTACTGGTGGATGCGCTGGTGGTCACTCCAGGCGCTGTCCGGCACGAAGGGATCGCTGGTGCTCTTCATGCCGTTCCAGTTGGCGATCCAGATGTCGTCGGGCTCGGTGTAGCCGGTGCCGAGCCTGGAGACGAGATCGGCGATGCCCGAAGCGCTGCTGCTGTAAACGCCCGCCTCGTAGCCCAGAGCGCGCAGCCGCGTCGTCCAAGACTCCAGGAAGGCGAGCGTGGCGCTGGTGGCGCTGGTGCTGCGCGTGTAGGCCTCCATGTCGAAGTAGATCGGGCTCCCCGGCCCGATGCCGACGGCCTGCGCAAGGTTGACGGCGTCGGCCGCCGCGTCCGATCCCTGCGAAGTGGCCGAGCTCGGGCTGAGCTTTGCGCAGGACCCGCAGCTGCTCGTCGGCGACTGCAGCCCGACGTAGGTGGGGATCAGGTGCCAGCCGGCGGCGACCTGTTCTCTGACCCAACTCTCCGTCAGGCTGGGCTGTGAGCAGGCGCTGTTGAGACCGCCGATGTAGACGCCGAGCGCCCGGTATGGCGAGGAGGCCCAGGCCGACATCGCCCCTCGCGAAGGCGCCGTGCAGGCGTCGAAGCCGAGCCCGGTGAAATCGGATGCCGCCGACATGCGGACGGGCCGCGTCGCGCTCGCCCGCCCCCGCCCGCCACCGCCCGGTCGCTTGGGCCTGCAGCCGCCCGGGCGCTTGGGCCTGCAGCCGCCCGGGCGCCCGGATCAGGCCCCCTGGTGGCGGGGCCGACCAGAATCGCCCTCCGGCGCCCGATCGCCCCCGCCGGGCAACGCTGGTTGGCACCGGGTCGCCCCACATAGACCGCGCGGCGGTCCATCCGCACGCACATCCGTGGGTGTGCAGCCAGCCTGTAGACCGGCCAGCCAGCGGGAGCTCTGACCTCCTGACCGCGAAAGTGGATCGTCCTGGCGCTGGCCGTGGCGGGCAGCACGACGGCCAGCACCATCAGGCATGGGGCAAGGCGGCGCATCTCTACCCCCAACCGTTCTAGCCCTGTTTCGATTCGCCTCCCACCACGAGGTCCTCGGTGTACGCAATCCGGGGGGGTGACCCCATTTTTTCCACCCATGTGGGGGAATTTCTCGAGCACGTCCGTGATTTTCCCCGCACGCCCTTTCTCGAACACATGCCTGTGGGGGCGCTCACCTCGGCGGCGGGCCCCGGGATGCTCAGGCGGAGGGAGGAATCAGGTCGAGCTCGCGCCAGGGGCCCTCGCCGGCCATCGGCTGGGTTCGGCCCTCCAGCCAGTCGGCCTGGAGGTCGTCGTAGTGGGGGCTGGCCGGATGGCCGGACTGGCCGGTGAACATCTGCCAGCGCGAACGATCGGGGTCGGTTGGGTCGGCCACCATCCGCCAGCTTGGTGCCCAGACCGCGCGGAAGGGATCGTTGGGGTCGTAGGCGATCTGGCTCACCGTCTCCTGGGCGCCACCGGCCTTGAGGCGGCGGTTGAGCAGCCGGCGCAGCAGCGGGTTTGCCGCGCCCAACGCGTGGGGGAACTCCATTTCGTGGACATCCCCCCAGCGCCAGCCCTCGGGGTCGGCGCCGAAGCGGTCGCTGAGATCGTCGAGCGCGCCGGAGAGCGCTTCCAGCACGAGCTCGTCCCAGGGGCGGCCGATCAGCCGCTCGTCGCCCTCCTCCCAGAGCTTCATCAGGTGCGAGTGCCAGCGCCAGGGAGCGGCGACGTGGGAGAGAAAGCCGTTATCGGCCCGGTCGAGCCAGCGCTCGCAGAGGTCGCGGTCGCCGATTGCGGCGCGGGCGAACTCGCGCCCGAGGCGCAGCAGGAAGGCCTGGTAGATCGAGCCGGCGATCGAGTCGGGGTCAAGGCGCCCGTCCCAGCTGCGCAGCCGCTCCAGGGCGCTGCGCTCGCGCTGGCCGGGGGGCGAGAGCCGGCCCAGCCGCCGGGCCGCCTCGATTCCGGGGATCGAGAGGTTGTCGGTCTGCATCGCCTCGAAGCCCTCGATGTCGTGCTCGTCGCTCTCGCGCAGCAGCTGCTCGATCCGCTGAGCTCGGAAGCCGTCGAGCCAGTCGCTGGTGATGTGGTGCGGGTAGTCGTCGCCGACGATCCGGTTGTTGGCGGTGACGAGGAAGCCCCTCTCGGGATCGACCACCTCGGGCAGCTCCTCGTAGGGAACGACGCCCTCCCACTCGAACTCGCCGGTCCAACCCGGCTTCGGCAGGTCCGGGCAACCCCCCTTGCGCTTCGGCAACCGCCCGACCAGCTTGTAGCCAATCGAGCCATGGCGATCGGCCCAGACCATGTTCATCGCCGGCGTGGTGTATCCGGACATCACCTCCACCAACTCCGGGCCCGACTCGATATGCAGCAGCTCGAACTGACCCGGGAAGGCGTTTGGGTCGTCGAGCGTCAGCCAACGCAGAGCGAGAGGCTCGGCATCATCGGCGCCGAGCGCCTCGTTGACGATCGGGCCGTGGTGCGTGCTTCGCACCTCGATCGTCTCGGGCGCGTCGCGCCCCTTCACCGCGATCTCCTCCCGCACGACCTCCAGCGGCCGCCACTCGTCTTCAAACAGGTAGTGGTCGTTCTCGATCCGCTCGACGAAGAGGTCCTGTATGTCGCCCATCGTGTTGGTGAATGTCCAGCAGACGTCGTTGTTCTGACCGATGGAGACGCCCGGGATCCCCGGCAGGGAAGCGCCGCGGCAGAATCGATCCCCGACCGTGAGGCCGACCTGATACCAGAGCCCCGGCATGCTCGGAAAGACGTGTGGATCGCCGGCGATCAATGGCGAGCCGGTCGCGCTCAGCGCCCCCGACACAGCCCAGTTGTTGGAGCCACTCGCCTCCACTGCCATCCCGATCGTGCGGCGCACGGCATCGATCTGCTCGGCGAAGGCGAGGCCGTCGCCGGACCAGGCCTGCCCGGTGACGATCGGGTTGTCCGCCGGGTAGACGGGGTCGAGCTTGGCCGCCCGCTCCGGGCCAAGCGCCCGCACCATGTCCGCGCGTAGAAGCTCTCGCTCCCAGTTGGTCGAGAAGCCGAAGGAGAGCAACTTGCCGAGGCTGAGGATGTCGACCGGTCGCCACGGCTCGAAGCGCAGGCGCATGAGCTGCATCTCGAACGGCATCGCCCTTTGGCTCTTCGCTCCCGCGTTGACGCCCTCGCAGAAGCGCTCCAGCAGGGCGAGCAGCTCCGGGCCCAGCGCCGCCGCCTCGCGTTCGGCCGTGCGGCGGATGCCGAGGGTGCGCATCAGCCGATCGACCGGCAACACCTCTGCTCCGGCCATCTCCGAGAGCCGGCCGGAGACGACGCGGCGATAGAAGTCCATCTGCCAGAGGCGGTCCTGGGCGTGGCAGAAGCCCTTCGCGAACCAGACGTCGGCGCTGCTCTCGGCCTCGATGTGGGGAACCCCCCAGCGGTCGCGACGCACGCGCACGCGGCCCTCCAGCCCGTCCAGCTCGATCGTCCCCTCCACCTTCGGCAGCGGCCGTCGCGCCAGCCAGTGCCAGAGGGCCGCGGTGGTGGCGGCTGCCAGTCCCGTCCCGGCCGCTCCAACCAGAAGGCCAGCACGCACCGCCCGCTTCCCGGTTGATGAAGAGGTCACAAACGGGTGTCTATCAGTTCCACGACGATTCGGCTGGCCAGCCGACCAGGACCGTGAGACGCCGCCGGCGACGGCCGGCGAAGCCGGGCGTCACCCGTGGCTGACCGGAACCCCAGGCGTCACCCGTAGCTGACCGGAACCCCAGGCGTCACTCGTGAACGGGACCGGGAAGGCGGCCCTCTGCCGTCAGCTTCTGCAGGTGAGCCTCCATGACGAGCGCAGCCACGGGGCGGATCTCTTCGGGGGCGTCGTCCCAAACCTCGGCCAGCAGAGCCTCGCGGGAGCGCTCGCCACGCTCCAGCGCTGCAAGAAGGCGGCGCTCGCGCATCTCGCGGTGCTCGATGTACTCGGCCAGCTTCGCGGCGGGGTCCGTCACCCAGGGACCGTGGCCCGGGCAGATCAGCTCCAGCGGCTGCGCTTGGATCTGCCGCAGCGACTCCATGTAGGAGGAGAGCGAGCCGCCGTCGGGAGGGACGAAGGTGGAACCCGCGCCGAGCACCAGGTCGCCGCTGAAGCAGACGCCGTCGGCGGTGAGGAGGCAGACGTGCTCGGTGGCGTGGCCCGGGGTTGCGATCGCGCGCAGGCCACCGTGCTCCTCGCCGTCGACCGGCAGGATCACCGGTGGAGCGCCATCACCTGGCCGATCTCCCGCATCTTCGCCCGCCCCGGCCGCCGCACCCGCCCCGGCCGCCGCGGCCAAGCGCTCCGCCGCCGCGGCGTGGTCGATGTGGGAGTGGGTGAGAAGGATGACGCCGACTCCTCCCCGGTCCTCCGCCGCAGCTAGAACGGCGTCAACGTGGCCGGCATCGTCGGGGCCGGGGTCGATCACGGTGCAGGGGTCCGATCCGTGGAGGTAGGTGTTGGTCCCCTCGTGGGTCATCGGCCCCGGGTTGGGCGCCACGAGCCGCGCTATCTCCGGATGTCCCGGCGCCTGCGTCACATCGACTCCACTCACCGGCCCCGCTTCACATTGCCTCCATGAGACTGCATTTGTACGTCCCTGGCATGTACAAATGCAACCTCACCGGCCGAAAACCCGTGGGCCGGCGACCTGTCAGGCGGCAACCTCCGCGGCGATCGCCTGGCGCGCGTCCTCGGGCTCCAGCACGACGAGGTCGCCGGCACCGCGCAGGATCTCCCGCACCAGCCACGACGTCCCCGCGTAGGGGAGCTCGACGACGACGGCCCCGTCGGCCAGCTCCTCGACGACGGTTCGCTCCTCGCGCAACCAGCGGGCGCGGTCCGGCGAGACCCAGACGCGGGCCACCTGCGCCGTGGGCACCTCGCCGTCCGTCATCCAGCCCTCGACGCCTGCCAGCTCCTCCACCTCCGGGCGGGGCTCGAACGCGTCCTCGGTGACCGTCGCCTCCTTGATCCGGTCGAGCTTGAAGTGGCGAACGCCCTCTTTGGTCAGGTCGTATGACTCGACGTACCAGCCCTCGCGCCCATTCTCCAGCCGGTAGGGCTCGACCGAGCGATTTGTGAACTGGTCCTCATTCTCCTTGTAGTACTGGATGGCGAGGACGCGGCGAGAGGCGATCGCGTCGTTGACCGCCCGCGCAACCTCGACGTCGCCGCCGCCGCCCGAGGCGATCTCCAGCCCCTCCTCGGAGGGATCGTGGCCGAGCGCCGCGATGATCTTCTCGCGGGCGCTCTGCAGCCCGCCCTGCGGCAGGTGATTGCCAAACAGGTCGATCGCCGCAACCAGCGCCTTCGCCTCCAGCGGCAGGAGCCGCGCCGGGCGGGCGAAGTTCTCACCGTAGGGCTGGGAGTCGACATCGACCTCGTCGCCCTGGATTTCGGCGTACAGGACGTAGGTGCCACCGCCGAAGTTGACGACGTTCAGCAGGTCGATGTCCTCCTGGAGTTCCTCTTCGGTGAGCTCCAGCCGCTGCCGCAGGTCTGCCACACCCAGCCGCTCACCCTGCTTGGCCGACTCGATCAGCAGGCCGGCGAGGGTGACGAGGCGAGCGAAACGCTCCGGCCGGATTGCCGCCTCGCCGCGGCCGTTGGCGCGGGACCGGCGGGCCGCGTCGCGCAGCGGCCGGTCGACGGTCTCGGCCAGGGCAAAATCGTTCTGGTGACGGTCGCGGAGCAGCGTCACCCGCCGCTCCGCCTCCTCTCGCAGCTCATCGGGGCCGAGCACGCTGGCGTTGCGGCGCCAGCGCAGCACCCAGGCGATCAGCTCGCGCGGCGACGCGTAGTCGGTTTCGAAGATCGAGCCCTTGCCCTGTGCGGCGTCGGACTTCTTGGCCGGGCGAAGCTCGCCGTAAGCGCTGAAGTCGCGCTCGATCAGCCAGGCGATGCGGCCGCGGACGAAGATCTTCGCGGTGCCCCTGATCTCCCCCAGCTGCCAGTCGGCGCGCTGCCCGTAATCGCGGCGATCGAAGTCCTCGGGCGGCGAGAAGTCGTGCTCGGCCTTGGTCGCGTAGCCGACCTTTCCCTGGATGCGGGAGAGGCGGAAGACGCGGACCGCGTCGCGCTCGTGCGCGTGGCCGATCAGGTAGAACTGGCCACCGCGGAAGACCAGGTGGTAGGGATCGACCTTGCGCTTCTCGGTCTCGTCGCGCTCCATCGTGTAGTAGGTGAACTCGATCGTCTTGCGGCGCGAGATCGCCGTCTCGATCTTCGAGAGGCGCTGGGAGAGTTCGCGGCCGCCGGCGGAGGCGGTCATCGCCATCTCGACCGGCGCGCGCTCGCCCTCGCTGAGCGGGTTCGGGTGTCCCCAGGCCACCTGCTGGAGCGCCAGCCGCAGCGGCTCGGCATAGGCAAAGCCGCCGTCGGTGAGGAGCGAGAGCGCCGTCGAGAGCGAGGCCAGCTCGTTGTCGGAGAACTCGATCGGGTCGAGGTAGAAGTTCTCCGGGGGCAGCGAGTAGAGCTCGGCCTCGAAGAACCCCTCGCCCGGTTTCTCGATGCCCAGCTGGATCCCGAGACTCTCCAGCTCGGCGCGATCCGCGTAGAAGCGGCGCGCGAAGGCATCGTCGTTCATGTCGCTGTAACCCTCCACCTCGCGCTTGATCTCCAGGGCCGATACGGGCCTGCCCTGGGCCATCAGGAACGAGATCAGGGAGAGCTGGCGGATCAGCTTCTCTGTGTCCTTCGCCACGAATCGCAGGATAATGAGGCGGGCCTTGCGGCCCCCCGCCCAGAAGGGGGGAACCCGCACTTTGCGGGGGGTCCGAACGGCCATGTGACACGTTTTGCGGGCGGGATACTGTCCCCGCACCGATGAACATCCTGGGAAACCTCTTTGGCAGCCTCACCTCGGGGCTCATCCGCCTCGCGGTCAGCGCCGGGATCCTGTTCCTCTGCTACCTGTTCATCGTCAAGCCTGTCCTGAAGACGACCGGCGACGCGATCAAGTCGAGCGGCATCGAGGAAATCGGCAAGACGTTCAACAGCGTCAACCACGAGGTCCAGCGGGAGATCCGCAAGGCGTTCAGGACCACGGGCGGGCACGGGGGGAACCGAAAGCGCCTGGTCCGCTGCATCAACCGCTCCCACGGCAGCGTGAAGCGAATCGAACGCTGCACGCGGCGCTTCTGAGCCTCTGACTCAAGGCCCCGGGCGAGGGCGGCCGGTGCGCGCTGGGTTTCGGCTCAGGCGGCCGCGCGCTGGGGTTTCGGCTCAGGCGGCGGCGCGCTGGCCGAAGTAGGCCGAGCCGGAGAGGGCGCGATCGAAGTTCGACCAGGACTCGCCGACCGGGAGCTCGCGCTCGAGGCGGTCGAAGCTGCCAAGCGTGCCGCCGAGGTTGTCGATCATGTGGACGAGGACGGCCTCGCGCGTGGCCGGAGCAACCGGCGAACCGTGCTCGAGCGAGCCGTGATGGCTGAGGATGATGTGGAGGACGGCCTTGGCAAGGCCGGGCTCGAAGCCCGGGATCTCCTCGATCTGGCGGCGCACCCTGTAGTAACCGAGCGGGATCTCGCCCTGAAGGCGGCCGGCGTCGGTGAGGTCGATCGCGAGCGGATCGTCGTTGTAGGCCTCGATCTTGCCGATGTCGTGCAGCAGCGCGCCGGCCACCGCAACCTCGCGGTCGATCCCCGGGAAGAAGTTCGCGGCGGCGCTCACCGCCCGGGCGACCGAGACGGTGTGCTCCAGCAGGCCGTGCGGGTAGGCCTGGTGGTAGACCTTCGCCGCCGGCGCCTCGCGGAACCGGGCCCAGATCTCGGATTCCTCACCGAAGAAGAGGTCGAGCAGCGTCCGGAGCTGGGGGTCCTGAACGGTGCCCAGCAGCTCGCGAAGATCCCTTTCGAGGCGCTCGAGGGGAACCTCCGGCTCGACGGCGAGGTCCTCCGGCCGATACTCGTCCGGGGCGGCCTCGCGCAGCTCGGCGATCTTGATCTTCGAGCCCCAGCGCTCGCTGACCTCAAAGCTTCCCGCGACGAAGACGGGCGAGCCGGGAGCGGCAAGTGCGTAGAGCGCCTCGGCGTCTTCCCAGCAGACGGCCTCGGTGCTGCCGCTGCCGTCGCCGAGAAGCACTCGCAGCCATGCGTCGCCGTTGCGCTTGCGGCGCAGCTCCCGTTCGCGGACCGCGTACACGCCCTTCACCCGCTGGCCATCCTGCAGGTCGCGGAGGGCAACTCGGGCGGGGCTCGAAGCGTCGGTGAGAGTCTGTTGCTCCATCTCGTAATCCACGGTAGAGGGCGCGGCGGACGGTTATGGCAGCGGGCTGGCGAGGCGCAGGCCACCCTCGAGATGGCCGCCAGGCCCGCTGATCTGCAGAGCGGGAACAGCCTCGGAGGTGACCAGTCCCGTCTCCTCCGTCAGCTCGTCGGCGACCTCGAACCACCGTTCGCAGCGGGAGGGTGTGTCGACAACGACGGTGACGATCGGGACGTGGCGGCGCAGCGCCAGCAGCCGGTCGCCATGGGGCGCGTGGTCGCCGTGATAGCCCCAAACACCGCGCAGCGCGGTCGCGCCCGCCGCCCCCTCGGCCCGCAGGCGGCGGATCAGCTCCAGGTGCAGGGCGTTGCCGCGGTGCTCGGAGCGCTCCGAGCAGTAGACCATCAGCTTCGTCCAAACACCGAGGCCGGCGGCGTCCACCTCCGGGAGCGAGCGGGGGCGCGCGAGGGCACGGCCATCTCGCTTGCAGACCCGGATCGACTCGAGCGTGGCGAGGGGGCGGTCCAGCGAGTCGTCGAGCTCGGCGACCGCGGAAGCGATTCGTTCCCGCTCGCCAACCGCGATCACCATCGCGGGAACGTCGGCGTTGCCCGCGAAGAAGCGCGCTCGGCGGCGCTGCCCGTGTGCGGTGCCGTCGACGCCGAGCAGGGCGGTGGCACCGGCGACGCCATGCCGGTGGAGCGTTTCGACGACGCCGACGTGCGCCGGCGCGCCGCCGAGCCGGCTCCGCCGTCCGAGGTACACGGTCAGCTTCACCTCCTGATGAGGTTCATGCTCGGGCCGGTGGCCGGCGACGGCGAAGCGGGCGCGCTCAAGGGTGAGAAGGCCGTCGCCGGCCATCTCGACCAGTTCCGGGACGGCGGCCTCGATCCTCTCCCTCCAATCAACAGCCACCGCCACCAGCGGAAGGTCCTCGGAGAGGGAGAGCAGGCGGTCCGTTTGCAGGCGCTGGCCCGCACCGAACCCCTCCGTCCCCCGCAGCAGGACGCTGGTCGCAAGCCTGCGGCGCCCGAAGAGCTCGAGAATCGCCTCCGAGAGGAAGCGGCCGTCGTGGCGGTCGTGCTCTCCGAAGTAGAAGCTGAGCTTCAACGCTTCGCCGCAACCCGCGTATGCCTCGCTCCGTCCCGCCTGCACCTCGCTCACAGCACTCCCCCCAGCCAGTGGCCCAGCGTCAGCGCCGCCAGGCCGGCGAAGAGTGAGAGGCCGATGTTGAGCCAGAGCAACCCGGCGCGACCAGCCTCGCCGAGTCGCTGGGACTCGAACATCCAGGTTGAGAAGGTCGTGTAGGAGCCGAGTCCTCCGCCGGCGACGATCGTCAGGGCGGTGCCGTGCAGCGCCGCTCCGGAGACCAGGCCGAGGGTGACCGCGCCGCTCAGGTTGACGGCGAGCGTGCCCGCGGGGAAAGGGCCGGCGGGGCGCTCGGAGAGCGCGGCATCGAGCAGGAAGCGGGCGAGCGCCGCAGCTCCGCCGAGAAGGGCAACCGCGATCCAGGCGAGTGGGGTCAACGCGCCATCCTCGTCCGTCGCACCGCCACGGTCGCCAGGTGAACGCAGGCGAACCCGCCGGCAAGGGTGGCAGCCGTGTAGGCGGCGGCCAGTCCGAGATGCCCAGCTTCGAGCATCTGGAACAGCTCGAGCTGCAGAGTCGCGAACGTGGTCAGCGCCCCGCACAGGCCGGTGCCGAGGAAGGGCCGCGGGTAGCTGGACGGCGGCAGCCGCTCCTGCAGGCGAGTGACGAAGTAGCCGAGCAGCAGCGCGCCCGCCATGTTGGCGACGAAGGTGGACCAGGGCCAGGCGCCCGCCCCGGTGAAGGCGGCCTGCGCCAACCCCACCCGGGCCAGTGTGCCGACCACTCCGCCGGCGAAGATCGCCGCAAGCTCACGCCGGTCATGTCGCGGCAGCCGCATGAAACGAGCCTCCTATCAGCGTCGGTGGACGTGGTAGAGGCCATCAGCGACCCGCGGCCGCGGTTGTGGAGCGAGCCTCATCGCTCTGTTGCGAATTTCGCTCTTGTTCACGAATTGTAGACGCGACGATTCGAGGGGCGATTAGTGTCTGGCGTCGATGGACGGGCACCGCGACAGGACCGACCGACCCGCCGAAGGCGCTCCGAAAGAGGGCCGCGGCTGATGGCACGCGTCCTGTTCGTCTGCCTCCACAACGCCGGCCGCTCGCAGATGAGCGAGGCGCTCTTCACGCAAGCCGTCGGCGGCCGTGTCCGCACTCCCTCGACAGGCGGTCCCAGCGAGGATCACGAGGCTCGGTCGGCCGGAACCACACCGGGCGAGCGGGTCCACCCTGAGGTTGTCGAGGCGATGAGGGAGCTCGACATCGACCTGAGCAGCCGGGTGCCACGAAAGCTGGTGAACCAAGATGCCGAATGGGCTGACGTCGTGGTGACGATGGGCTGCGGCGACGAGTGTCCCTATATACCCGGCAAGCGCTACCTGGATTGGGACCTCCCCGACCCCAAGGGTCGCCCCCTCGAGGAGGTCCGCGCCACCCGCGAGGAGATCGCGCGCCGCGTCAGCGAGCTGCTGGTCGAGCTCGACGGCTGAACCGCCGACCCCGCCCGGCCCGGCGCTCGCCAGTCGCACGGGCGAGAGCGGCGCTACTTCCCGGCGCTCTGCTGCAGGAAGGCCACGAGCGCTTCGAGTTCCGAGCTCGAGAGCGTGGACCCGAAGGTGGGAGGCATGATGCCCTCGCTGTAGCCGGGGGCGACGTCCGCGTTGGGATCGACGATCGATTCGCGGATGAATGACTCGCTCTTGCCGGGGAGCGTTCCGTCGAGGTCGGGGCCCACGGTGCTCTTCGTACCGGCCGCCGCAAGTGTGTGGCAGGCGCCGCACCCATTCGCCATGAACTCCTGTTTGCCCTGTTCCACGGCCGCATTCGCCTCCCCGCCCGTTTCCGCCTTGGCGGTCTTCTCCTTGGCGGCGGTCTTCTCCTTGGCGGGTTCCTCTTTGGCGGCGCTCGTCCCCGGTTCTCCTTGGCGGTCGTTTCCCTGGCGGTCGTCGTTTCCTTCGTCGCGGTGGTTTCCCCCGTCGGAGTCGTGGCCCCACCGGCCTCCGTGGCGATGGTCGTCGTCCCGCCACTCTCGCCACCGCATGCCGCCAGGACGAGCGACACCGCAAGCACTCCCGCAATCAACGAAACGAAGCGAACCATCGACATGGCCGGGCATCCTAACGCGCATCGCCGGAGCCCCTGCCGTCGAGGACCGCCGGGCGGGGGCAGGAGATTGTGGGAGGCTCATGGGGTCGTGCTGACGGACAGGGTCGAACGATGGCGCCGCGCGGGGACAATCGAAGATGTCCTCGGCCGGGAGCTCTATATCCATCGCCGCGATGGATCCGAAGCTCCCCTGCTTCTGTTCCTGCACGGCTTCCCATCCAGCTCCTACGACTGGCACGAGCTGTTCGCGCTGCGGCAAGGAGGAGAGGCCGTGCTGGCCTTCGACCTCCTCGGCTTCGGACTTTCCGAGAAGCCGCGGGACCACGTCTACACGCTCGCCTGGCAGGCCGACGCCGCCGAGGAGCTGGTCCGGCGGGCCGGCTCGCCGCCCGTCTTCATCGTCGGCCACGACATGGGCACCTCGGTCGCCACCGAGCTGATGGCCCGCGACCTGCGCGGGGAGCTCGACATGCGCCTGACCGGAGCGCTGCTCTTCAACGGCAGCATGCTGCTGCACCTGGCCAAGCCGACAATCGGCCAGCGCATGCTGCGCAGCCGGCTCGGCCCGCTCTTCGCGCGTCTCACGACCGAGAGGACGTTCCGCGCCCAGTTCGCCAGGATCTTCTCCCCCAAGCACCCGTTGAGCGCCGAGGAGGCCGCTGACCAATGGTCGCTGATCTCCCACAACGACGGCCAGCGGGTCGCCCACCGCACCATCCACTACATGGACGAGCGCGAACGCTTCACAGACCGCTGGCACGGAGCGATCCGCGACTGGCCCGGCCCGCTCACCCTGGCCTGGGGCCTGCACGACCCGGTCGCCCGCCCCGCGGTCCTCGACGGCCTCCGCGCCCTGCGCCCCGGCGTTGAGGCGATTGAGCTCCCCGACGCCGGGCACTACCCCCAGATCGAACAACCGGAGCTGATCGTCGCCGCCCTGGACACGGCGCTGGCGCGCACCCCATCGCCATGACGAGTTCCATATCCCTGCCGGGCTGCCTGCGGGTCACGAACCGGAGCGCCGTTCCTCGTTTTTCCTGACCCTCTCGGCGAACTCGCCCACTGAGGAGCCGGAGAGAATCTCCTCCGGGTCCGTCCCGGTCAGCGCCTTGACTTTCGCCCTCACCGCCGGAGTGATTTCCGGTGTCGAATCCGGCGCCAAGTCGGGTACCTTCTCGACACAGGATGGGCAAACGACGCCCGTGTCCGGCTCCTCGGCAAGTAACTGCTTACCCTCGGGGGAGATCACCACGCTTGCACCGCACAGATCGCACTCGCCGGTCGAATTCCCCGGGATCCGCACGAACACCTCCGCAGACCATGGCGCACAAAGAAGGATCTTCCGGTCGCCAGGCTCTTGTCCGTCGCCCATCGCTCGCTCTCTTCCACATCCCGTTCCAACTCCAAAGCTAGCGCAACGCCCGAGCCTCAATACCGGCAATGGACGGGGGGCGACCGGCGCCAGCCCAGATGTAGGACCCAGCAACGTAGTTCGGCTCGATAGGCCGCGCCGCGCGCGTCATGCGAGGGTGCGGGAACTTGGAATCAAAATGGGCCACGAAGCCCTAACCCTGCCCCTCGAGGCCCGGAATAGAGAACCCCGGCGAACAGAGGCAAAGAGGGGCACCTGAAAAGCCCCATCCTGCAGGGGCTTTCCAAAGTGGCGAGGGCCGGAATCGAACCGGCGACACCGCGATTTTCAGTCGCGTGCTCTACCAACTGAGCTACCTCGCCGTGGACCGAAAACCGCTCGAAAAAGCGGAAGTCATGGGACCAACAGCGGCCTATCTTACAGGCGAGGGACGAGCACAATTCTGACCTCTGAAGTGCCCGCTCAGGCTTCTCGCGCGGTGTCCTCAAAGCGGCTCAAGAGCTTGAAGAGGCCCCTTGCCTCCCAGCTGTCGCCCTTCTTTTGATTGCGATGCCTTTTCAGTGCGCCAATCCCTTCCAGCTGAGCTAGCCCGCCGATCGTCGCGGGCCGCGATCGGTCGATCTCCTTCTCTGCCACAGCCGCCGTGATGATCGGGTACTTGGGCAAGATGTCGATCAGGCTGAGGACAGCCGCATCGCTTCGGACCGATCCGAGCTTCATCCGCCAGTCGTCCTGGAGCGACGCGACCTCAGCCGAGAATTTCCGCGCTTGCGCGGCTGCGGTCTCAACCGCGCGGGCGAATTGGGCGACCCATTGATCGGTCTTGCCGGCTCGGAAAGCCTGGAGACCGGCTATGTAGGCGTCCTTGTTGGCGCCGAGGACGAGGCTGATCGGCGGTACGTAGCGGGGAGCGACTCCCCGCCTGCGGAAGAGAACGTGGATCAGGCAGCGTCCGACGCGGCCATTGCCGTCTCCAAATGGATGGATGAGCTCGAATTGGGCGTGGGCGATTGCCGCTTGCGGAACAGGAGAAATGTCGTCTCGATTCATGAACTCGCAGAGGTCATCGAGTAGCGGACGAACATGCTCATGAGGAGGGGCTACGTATTCGGCATTAGGAGGCGCGCTTCCGCCGATCCAACTGGCCTCCTCGCGAATTTGCCCCGCGATCTTGTCGAGCGGCGGCACGATGGCCAGCTCCTTGTGGATCTCTGTGATTGCATCAAGAGTGAAGTCGCTGCTCTCGGCACCGATTTCCGTAGCTCTCTCCAGAGCCCTGATGGTGCCCAGGATCTCCAGCGCCCTGTGATGTCCCTTGCGACCCTCGAGCTCTGCCTCGGCGAGTTTTTTGTGGGAGATGCTGAGGCCCTCAATCTGTGAGGAAGCCAAAGCCTCTGAGCGCAGCAGCTGACGGCCCATTCCCTCCAACGAGACAAGTCCGGAGATGTCTGAGTTGAGATCTCGCACCGTGGTTCCGGCGCGCTCGCACAGAGCCCCTGTGGCGCTTTTCAGCGCTGGTTCCTCGTCAGCAACCTCAGCGGGAATGAACGCCTTGTAGCGCTGCGCTTTACTGTGACTCCGACCGCTGCGCGTGAAGTCCGAGGCCCAGCTGAGCTCTTCGTAGCGACCCCGATCCGCCATCAGGGCAGCCCCTTTCAAGCTTTAAGCTCCAAACTCATGCATTAAGGTTAGCAGCTCTACCTTAATGCTTAATCGCACTCGTGAAACTTCGCCTACTGATAGCCGTCGAACAACCGGCCTGAGATGAGGCCCTCGCTGTCGGCGGGGAAGTCTGCAGTAAGCGCCTCGAAGTCCTCAGCGCTCGCGGCCCTCGTTCCCCTCTCGGCGTCAGGCTCGGAGATCGGGCCGCACGGCCCGGCCGGCATTTCGGCGTAGGTCGAGAAACCGCTCAACAAGGGCCTCCCTGGCAGCACCTACCATGGCGGCGCTGGCCTGCAATGTTCGACCGTCCACTCCAATAGCTTCATTGATCGACCGGCATCACCCCAGGGCGCCGCTGCGAGCGATTTCGAAAGCGCCCGGATCGAAAGAACCCTCAATAAGCCGGCTCAAGTCCATGGATCATCGGAAAATGGCGCACGTTCGAGGTGAGCAGGTCGGCCTCGAGCAGGAGCGCGGTGGCGGCGATCAGGTAGTCGGCATCGTCTATGCCGCTGTGGGAACGACGGTGGCGCTGGGCAAGCGTGCCAGCAGCCCGTGCCACCTCCTCACCGACGGGCACCCACGAGAGTGCCGAGAAAAACTGCTCAAGTGCTTCCAGCTCACCTTTGCGGACACCGGCCAAGAGCTCGAAGCGGACGACCTCGCTTGCGAGCAGAAGCTCTTCGGTCTCGATCAAGCTGCTGAGTAGTTCGACCGCCTCCGGCGAGCCACGGAGGTGGTCAATCGCCACACTGGTGTCGAGCAGCTTCACTTGACGCCGAGACGGGACAAGCGCTCGTTGAGATCGCCGCCACGCATGGCGTCGACATACTCCGCTCCGGTGCGTCGGCGTCCGCGCCATGAACCAGCGCTTGCGTGAAGCGCGCCGAGTCTCTCGTCCTTCCCTTGACGGCCGAAGGTGGCTCGCACCGCGCGACGGACTAGCTCAGAGCGCGACGCTCCGGTCTCTTGCGTCGCACGATCAAGAAGCTCCAGCTCGTCTTCGCCAAGGTAGATCTGGGTTCGACTCATAGCATCACTATACACCTAGTGGTGTCTAATTTCATCGAACTGAAGAGACCACGCTTTTCAGCTGCAAAAAAGAAAGAAAAGAAAGACCAGGAAGACCCACCCTGGATGCCTGGTCTCTCCTAAGAACCATCAGTTCCTTGATAGGTATATCCCTGTTCCTTACTTTCAAAGTGTCCCCTGGGTGGGAAGCAGTTTCTATAAGGGAAGAAGAAATATGCCCGGAATCCTCAAGGGACTCGGGATCGCGGGCATGGTGATCGCGACCATTGCATTCGTTGACGACATGCCGCTGTGGCTTTCGCAGCCATACGGCTAACCCGTTGTCGAATCGAATCGTTCCGCTGAGAGAATCAAGGACGTTTCAGGAAGCCCAGCGTTCATACTCGTCCCAGCCGAGACGCAGGCCTCGCTTTTGACGCCGAACCTGCTTTAGGCAATTCTGGCGATGTAGGACAAAATGGCAGTAGTCGTCTCTTACCTTGACTCGTAGCCGGTAGGACCAAAATGGAGTTGCGGGACTCGCTCGGAGCTGAACGCTTACTGCACCTCGATAGCTGGTGTCGCCGATAAACCAGCCCACGCGACAACGCATTGCCAACTGGCCCTTGCGGCAAATAAAGCGAGTGACTTTAGTCGCATTGGCAAAAGTGCTCTCGAAGGCCCTGTTCAAAGACACCGCCACCATCCGTTCGCCGAGAGCACGCGGCAGGATCACACGCACAGGCAACTTGTATTCGACACGACCGTTGAATTCAGCAGACCATTCTTCACCTAGATCCCAAGGACACGGTCGTGCACCTTCCGCTATCCATTGAACGATTGGGTGATTGCCGGGTTGGCTTATGGACACCGAAACGATCTTGACGTCATCGGAGACAGCTCCGACCTGAGGCGATATGACTTGCGCGTCCGCAGCCCCAGCGGGCAGCGCGACTCGTGCACTCGAGGCCCCACTGCATTTCCCTACATCGCTCTTGAAGTACACGCTTTCGCTGACGACCCCGCTGCGAACGACAGTAAGGGCCGACGCGGAAGAGGCGCTCAAAGCGAGCAACAGAGCCGTAATCAGAAGGCCCCCTGCTAAGTCCCGTGCTCGCATGTCGAACCCATAATAGGGAGAGCCATGAGATAGGGGCCCGGAAATACTGATCGAGTGGAGCCCTCACGGACTAAGAGCTAGCGATCCTCCCCAGAGGGATGGGACCAAACAATTCAGCGCCTCGTGCCCACCTCAATTTGGCAAGTAGGTGGGCACGAGCTTGCCAGTCAGGCGCTAGAAGGAACAGCGGCTCCGCAAATCATGCAGTGCACAGGCTCAGACCAATCCTCAAGGACCTTGACTGGCTCTTGGGAATGACAAGGAAAGTCAATGCGACGCATGTCATCGGGCTCTGTTAATGACGGAGGGTCATCCGGCGTATCAACATCGACGCTGATATCCAAAAATCCGCCAGCAGCGCTTTGCTCCGTGGTCTCCTTAAATTTCATCAGCTCCGGCTCGACGAACTCGCGCGTCAGTACAGCCTTTGCCTGTTCAATCTGCGCCTTGGTGAACCAAGCATCAGGAGACGCCTGAGCCTTGCAATAAGGACAGTAATAGCCATTCTCAGAAGCAGAGGGAGTCTCCTGATCCTCCTCTGCATCATCGCTGGCGGGAAGCCACTTGAACTCCCGTTCGCAAGTTGGGCACTCACGCCTCAAAAATCCGTCGCTATCCAGCGGCACTGACATCGAAGTTGAGAATTCCTCATCCACGAGCCAAGCGTAGCGGTTGAGGTGGCGCAGGTTTGATTGTGGCTCGCTTTTGAGGAACCGCTCCATCACGCCTGTCCTTCCAATTGAAACGCTAACGTCGGACCCATGCCCGGAAGCAAGGATGAGCAAAAAAGGCCTTCGGCGTTTGTTTCCTATGCCCAGACCTCGAAGTCCTGGCAGCAGGAGGTGCTTAGGTTCACCACAGCCCTTCGAACCCTTGGGGGAATCGACGCTGAGCTCGATTTGTTCCATGCCGCGGATCACCAGCAGTGGTCAACATTCGGCTCGAAGCTGGTCGCGACTAGCGATTTCACACTGATCGCCGTCGACAAAGCCTACAGGCGACGGTGGCTTGATCAGGAGGAGAAGGGGGTCGGTGCTGGGGTTGCCAGAGAGGCTGCCGCTGTCAAGGCACTCTTTGAAGAAGACCAAGAGGAGTTCGTGCGCCGAGTCAAGATCATCATTCTGCCGTCGGCAGACCTCTCTGACGTGCCGGAGGAACTCCGCAGTATCTGCGAGCGCTTTCAAATTCCTACGTTCGACGAAGCCGGCCTCGAGGAACTCTTGCGTTCGCTCTGGGGTAGACCGGCGTTTCCTAAGCCTCCTCTCGGCAAGATCCCAACACTCCCCCCGAAGGCCGTAGAGAGCCTTGAGCGGGACTCATCGACTGAGGTGCCTTCACGAGGCACCCGCGCCGCTGGTGAGCCTCCTCCCAACCAGCGCGATAGCGATAGTAACGATGAGGCGTCTCTCAAATTGCAGCTAAGCCGCGTCAAAGAGTCATTAGCTAATACAGGCGATGAGTCTGACGCAAAAGAACTTAAGCGTGAGCTTGCGGCCATTGAAAATTCGCTTGAGGCTCTTTCCGAAGCCCACACAGACATGGGCGGAGAACATCAAGACGAGGCCGGTGAGCTCCCTGAAATCCCAGAAAGCCTTCGGCCCTTCATAGAGGCCCTTAGTGATATCGACGAGATGGTCCGCTTCAACGCCATGGCCGCCCTGGGTGATCGCCTTAGTCCCGAACTGCTTCCAGTGATTGAGCCGCTGCTCAAGGACGGCGACTCCCATATCCGCCAGATGGCAGTGGATTACTACGCACAGCTAGCAGGACCAGACGCCACTCCCCGACTCGTGGAGGCCCTTAACGACGTGGACGAGATGGTCCGCTTCAACGCCATGGCCGCCCTAGGGGATCGCCTCAGCCCGAAGCTACTGCCAGTGATCGAACCGCTGCTGAAGGACAGCGACTCCCATATCCGCCAGATGGCAGTGGATTACTACGCACGACTTGCCGACCATTCCTGAGCCCTTCCCTGCTTAGCCCACGCTTGACAAATAGGTGGCCCGAGATTGGCTTGGGGGCGAACGAAAACAAGGTTTGACTTATACAAGGTAAGTCTTATAATTGGTCGGGATGAGTTGGAGCGCCGAGAGAACCACCGAGTTCGATGAATGGTGGGACACGCTCACCGATTCCGAGCAACGGAAAGTGGTCGCCTCAGTTGAAGCCCTGCAAGAGATAGGACCCATCGCAGGCAGGCCATTGGTTGACTCGGTAGAGGGATCGCGGCACTCAAACATGAAGGAGCTACGAGTTACGCAAACGATGCGCATTTTCTTTGCCTTTGACCCTAAACGAGTAGCGATCCTGCTCATTGGTGGCGATAAGGCAGGAGGGACGAAGCGTTTCTACAAGCGAATGATTCCAGTCGCAGATTCGATTTATCAGCAGCATCTAAAAATGATGGATTACAAAGATGAGGGAACCCATGCCAAAGACAAAGCCATTCGGCGAGCTAAGCGGAGAGGTTCGTAGTCGCCCTGGCGCTGCGAAAGAGATCGATGCTCGAAAGCGAGCAATCGTCGCGGCCGTCCGGCTCAATGAACTCCGAAAGCAGCGCGGTCAGACACAGGCGCAACTCGCAGATCTCCTTGGCATGACGCAGGCAAACGTTTCGCGCATCGAGCACAGCGACAACCTCTACTTGAGCACCCTTGCTGACTACGTCGACGCGCTAGGAGGACACATCGAGATCCACGCTGTTTTTGAGGATGACGTTGTGCCGCTCGGCCCTGTTTCAAAGAGCCAGGACAGGCTTCCCGCATAGAGGCATCAGCGCTGATGGCACGCCAGGTCTACTTCTCGTTTCACTATCAGCGCGATATCCAGCGTGCCAACGTCATTCGCAATAGCCAGACGATTCGCGCTGAGGACGAGGAGGTTGGTTACTACGACCACTCGCTATGGGAGGAAGCTCAGACTAAAGGCGCCACAGCGATCAAAGCCCTAATCGATGGGGGTTTGGCCGGAGCGTCTGTAACTGCGGTATTGATTGGCGCCGAGACCTATCAGCGTGAATGGGTTCTCTACGAGATTGCGGAATCGCACAACGCAGGCATGGGCTTACTCGGAATCTATCTCAACAATATTCCAGCCTGGGATAGATCAACAGAGGCGCTTGGACCAAATCCATTCGACCAGGTTTCAATCCCAACAGTGCTGGGGGGTCGCCAGGCCCTTTCGACTATCTATCCCACTTACGACTGGGTCTACGGGGACGGCTATAACAACGCCCCTGCATGGATCGAGGCTGCCGCTCAGGCAGCCGGCCGATAGGAGGATCCGCCAGAGTAGGGTTCAGCGATGGCTGGCTACGACGAGTTCGAACCCAACCGAGTCAAGCACCTTGAGATGATCCAGGCCGTCGTTTCCCGCCTCGGCGGAAACGGCTTTTTGATTAAGGGCTGGGCTGTGACCCTCTCGGGTGCCTTCATCGGCCTTGCAGTAAACGGTAGCGACGGAGCTTTCGCCCGCATCGGTGCCGGCATCGTCGTCGTTCTCTGGGGCCTCGACGCTTACTTCCTCCGCGCCGAGCGCCGGTTTCGTCGCCTCGGCTCACGCGTGCAGGACTTCGACCCCAAGGTGAAGCCCTTCTTCATGGGCGCGACAAGCTGCGTTTTTTTCTCCGAAATAGCCGAAGGAAAATGGAGCCTGCGCTGGCTCGGCACATTTCTAAGCCTCACCCTGCTCGTCTTCTACGGCTTACTGCTCGGCGCCGAGTTGGTCGTCTCCTGCGCGGTCTAGCCGATAAGCGCCGCGCGAATCTCGTCCCCAAGGCTCTTGCGCATTTCGCGACCGATCGCCTTCTTCTCAGACCAGATATCGAGCGCATCCCCGTGCCAGCGCGGCACCAAGTGCAGGTGCAGGTGGAAAACGCTCTGCTCGCCCGCCTCGCCCTTCGAGGTGATCAGGTTCATGCCCTCCGGCTTGAGGGCTCTGTCTATTGACTGCCCTATCTGAATCGCGGCAGCCATCAGAGCTTCCGCTAGCAGCGGCTCCACCGCCCAGAGGTCGGGGACGTGCTTCCGTGGGATTACGAGCGTATGACCCGGGGTCGCCGGTGAAGTGGGGAAGAAGGCGAGCCACGATTGCGCCTCGTATATCAACTCGACGGAATCATCTGTGCCGGCAGCAATCGCGCAGAACGGACAAGTTATTTCCGCAGTTTCCGAAGAGAGATTCACATTTGTTCCCAGTCGCAAGCATCATTTCTGCTAAGGGACTTAATAATCAAGATCTCTCGATAACTGCTCACTATTGACGGGAGGATCAAATGGCTCGCAGAGTCTTTAATTCGTTCCACTATAAGCCTGACGTTCATCGTGTTTCTCAGATCCGGCAGATGGGAGCCATCGAGGGCCAGCCTATCCTGTCATCCAACGAGTGGGAGGAGGTGGAACAAGGTGGTGAGGCCGCCATCGAAAAGTGGATCGATGAACAGATGGCGGGCAAATCCTGCAACGTGGTTCTCATTGGAAGTTCAACCGCCGGGAGAACGTGGGTCGACTACGAGATTAAGAAGGCTTGGGAGGATGGAAAGGGTCTTTGTGGGGTCTATATCCACGGTTTGAAAGATCTCTCTGGTAACCAGACCACCAAAGGCGCCAACCCATTTGCAGGCTTTACCGTAGGCGATAAATCGCTATCTGCGATTGTGAAGGCCTACGACCCTCCTTTTACGGACAGTAAGTCCGTCTACGACTACATCAAGACCAACTTGCCGAACTGGGTCGAGGAAGCAATCACGATCCGCAGCGAACACTGAACGCTTACTAGCAGTTTGTGGCTCTTGTTTTACCTGTGTATCCCGGGCATATTTCTTCTTCCCTTATAGAAACTGCTTCCCACCCAGGGGACACTTTGAAAGTAAGGAACAGGGATATACCTATCAAGGAACTGATGGTTCTTAGGAGAGACCAGGCATCCAGGGTGGGTCTTCCTGGTCTTTCTTTCTTTTTTTTGCAGCTGAAAATCGTGGTGTCGTGGGTCGGTTCCACCCGCAACTCCGGAAAGCCCCATCGGGATGGGGCTTCCCCAAAATGGCGAGGGTGGGAATCGAACCCACGACACCACGATTTTCAGTCACCTGTCCAAGGGTGCGGATTTCCTCGCCAGAACTGCTCGCAAACCCTGCTGCAAAGCCAAAAATCGGGCGTCGAGCTTGGTCTGTTTTCCCGCTTTCGAAGGCGCTCGGTTCCGGTGGTTACGCGTGGTTTCGGCGGGATTGTGGCAATGAAAAGGGGGGTCATTGCCACTTCGGGAAGAGAAGTGGCGAGGGCCGGAATCGAACCGGCGACACTGCGATTTTCAGTCGCATGCTCTACCAACTGAGCTACCTCGCCGTGGTCCCAAAAGGGGCGTCAGGAGGCTGGTGGTGCCGGCCCCGCGCCGAGGCATTCTATAGCCCGACGGGTTGCCGAGCGGCGACATCTGAGGGCACTATCTCTGACCGTCGCCGCGGATGGTGTCGTCGACGGTGATCAGCGTCGAGATGTCCGAGCTCGGGGTGCACGGCTCGGCCAGGCGCTCCTCGAGCTCCTCCTCGGATAGAGGCTCGTAGGGTGGCGGTTCGTAATTGGCGTCGACCCATCCACATTGGCGACAGCGCTCGGCGCTCAGCGCGTAGGAGCCGCATTGGGGGCAACGGCGATGGCTCTCCTTCGCGGCCCTGAGGAAGGTCGCGGTAGCGCAGGCAAGGAAGTGCTCAACGGCGGCGACGCCGAACTCGGCGTCCTCGAAGCGGGCGTTCTTGGCGTGAGTCAGCCAGTTGACGTAGTCCCACGTCTCCCGGGTCAACTTCCTCAAGTAGGAGCGCCAATGCTTTGCGCCCGGACCCGGCGCGAGAGCGTCGATGAGATGGTTGGTCCAGCCGACGACGTCCGCGGCCTTGGGCGGCGCTTCGCCCTCGGGAAGGAGGTCGTCGTTCGCGACTTCCGCCGCGAAGGAGACGAGGCACTCGCGCAGGCGCACCCCTACGGCCTGAAAGTCCTCGGCCTCCTGAGTGCCGGGAAGAGCATCGACCGCTTGCTGCCAGCGTCTCCAAGATCCGGGGAGCAACCCGGCCGCCTCTTCATTGACCGGCGGGCGGCGCTGTTCTGCGATTCGAACCGTGAGGCCCACATGGAAAGTGAGGACAACGTCACGGCTCTTGAAGTCCTCCTGGGAGTAGGCGTTCAGCGGATTCGTCACCGCCCACCAGCGCCCATCGGCGCAGTGGACATCCCAGATGTCGTGCGAGACGCCCCCGGCACGCTCGCTCGCCACCTTCTCGAGGTGCGTGATGGTGCCGAAGTCCTGCGCATCGAAGTAGCCGCGGATCTCGTCGCGCTCCCAGTTGTTGGTCCGCATCGTCAAAGGGTGCCATGAAGGCGACGGCGACCGTACCGGAGGAGTCGACGAGCGCCAGAACGGTGATCCGTCGCCGAGCAGATTGGTCGACGTCGCAGTCTTCGCGGCGGTCGCTCAGGGCCGGGAGACGGCGACGCGGGGTGAGCCTGGTAGGTGCTCGGAGTGCAGTGCGGGGAGCGCCTTGACCTGCTCGCGCGCTTCGCGGACGAGGCGGTCGAAGCTCTTGCCGTGCGAGCGTTTGGCGCGCTGCTCCATCTGGGCGTAGACGTCCATCGTCATCGAGGAATTGGCGTGGCCGACCTGGGACATGACGTACTTGACATCGCCTTGGTTGGCGATCAGCTGGATTGAGATGTAGGTGCGGCGGAGGGTGTGGGGGGTGGTGTGGGGCAGCGGCGGTAGGCCCTTTTCCGCCAGTCGTTCGCTGGCGAGCTGGGCGGCTTCGCGGACGATCTGGGCAACGCGCTTGCGGGTCATCGGGCCGCCGCGCAGGTTGGGGAACAAGTAGTTCCCCGGGCCGGTCGGCAGGCCGAGCCGCCTGAGGCGGTCGACATGGGCGATCAGGACCTCGGCCAGAACCGGGCTGACCTCGACGACGCGGATGCCGCTCTCGGTCTTGGCGTCGGGGATGCGAAAGCGGGCACCCTTGGGGTCGTGGAGGCGCACGTGGCCGATTCGCAGCTCGCTCATCTCGCCGACGCGGGGACCGCCGCGGCCCAGCACCTCGCAGACGGCGCGGCGGCCGATGTAGCCGCGACCGATGTCGGCACCGAGGCGGCGCAGGTGGTAGGTGACGCTCGACTTGCTGCGGCCGATCTCGGCGGCGATCTGCACGGCCGAGAGGCCCTTGCTGGCGAGGTTGGCAACAGCGGTGGCCGTCGCACCGGCATCCGGCGGCGCGGTGACGAGCATCGCCGCGTCCTGCTCCTCGGCGGCATCCAAGAGCGCCGCCAGCTCGTCCATCTCGAGAAACGTTCGCTTGGGCTTCGGCACCTTGACCTTCATCCGCCGGCCGCGCGCCGGCTGGTCGTCGCGGTGGCCGTCTTCGATTGCCTCATCGAGCACCGAGGCGAAGGTGTCGAGGATCTTCTTGATCGACGCGGGGCCGAGTGGGACCACCTTGCGACAACGGCGGTCGCGCAGATCGGCGCCCGCTGCGAGCGCCTCGCGCTGCTTGCGTGCCTCGGCGAGCAGATGGGCCTTGAAGTCGAGGCTGAGCCCGCGGTCGATCTCGTCGACTGGGGTGGCGCCGAAGAAGCGCTGCGAGTAGCCGAGGCGCCATTCGTAGTCTCGCTTCGTGTTGGTGGAGATCGGCTGCTCGCCGATCTCGCCGTTCTCCTTGGCCCCAAGCCACCAGGCGCTGTAGGCGGCGTACGTGGGAACGTCGTCGTCGGCGCCGAACTCGGTGATCGCGGCGGGCGGTTGCGGACGCTCCCATATTCCCAATCGCACTTCGGCGAGCACGTTGCCGAGGTGGGTGCGCGCCGCGGGCTCATCCCAGGCGCCGCCGCAGCCGCAGGTGCAGCCGGGCCGCTCGTGCAGGACGAGGGATTCGCGCTCGCCGTGGACCTGGAAGCGCAGGTCGAAGGCGTAGGTGCCGTCGGCGAGGAGCCGTGGCTTGCAACTGCCTTGCGTCTCGCGGGCCATCAGGAACTCTCCGTGCGGGCGCGGTTATCGTTGTGCTGCATCGGGCTACCTCCCGGTGTCAGGCCGGGGGCGTTAGCGCGCGCCCCGGCCACTTTTTGAAGTGGGTATTCATTTTATCTTGCGCCCCAGCGGCATCCGGGTGACTTTTCGAGCTCCGGGCCGTCGTGCCGCGCGCCTGGGAGGCCGCCAAGAGGCGGGGTCCGAGCCCCCGAGTCGCTCCCTGACGACCTGAAGGTCGAAGCGCAACCGACCGCGCGGGCCGCCCAGCCGAATCGCGCCGAGCTGGCTGGCGTGGGCGTAGACCCAGTCGCGCTCGACGCCGTCACGAGCCACGGCATTGGCGTCGACGAGACGGGCCAACGCGGCGTTCTGTGCAGCAGCGCCGAGCAGCTCGGCGACGCGCAGAGCGATCGCCTCGACCAGGTCCGCGTGCGGCTCGACGCCGATTGGCGCCATCTCAGCCACCCGCCCTTCGACGAAGCGCGTCGACCATCCCGAAGTGCCGTAAGCTCCGCGTGTGGAAGCAGCGTTCACATGACCTCTTCTCTCGCTGGAAACCCTGGCCGCAAAAAAGCACCGGACGGCGATCCCGGAACCCGGGCCGAAGGCCCGGGCCGCAAGGAGCCCCGGCGCAGCCGGGGCTTGCAGGGATCGACGGCCGGTGCCACAATCGGCCGAGGGGAAGCCAGCGATCGGCGTGGTAGCTCATCGCCTCAACCCGCCGTCAGGCGCGGGGGCCAGATGCGGACGATCTGGGCCGGGCGCTTTGCCTTGGGGTCGATGACGACCGCCTCGCCGGTGCGCAGGCGCTTGAACTGGTCGGGGCCGATGAGGAAGTCGCGCTGGCGGGTACGGGTGCCCTCTCCCTTGTCAAGTGGCGCGCCGTTGGCGCTGACCCGCTCGGTCATCGACCAGGCGGGGGCGGTGCCGGCGACGCGGGCGAGGCGTTCGGCGGAGTCGGGGTCGCCGATGCGGTGGGCGACGACGAACTCGACGTTGGAGAGAACCTGCTCGGTGAGGGTGTCGGAGGGATCGTCGGGGCGGGCGGCGCGGAAGTCGGCGAGGCTCTGGGCGCCGAGCAGGAGGCTGAGGCCGGCGGAGCGGGCGCGGGCGAAGAGGCGGGAGACCTGATCGGCGGCGAGGGCGGCGAACTCGTCGATGACGAGGAGTCCTCCCAGGCCGGCGCCCTGGTGCTCGGCGGTGAGGCCGATCAAGTCGATCAGAAGGGCCGCGGCAAGGAGCTTGGAGGCGACCGGGTAGCGGTCGGCATCGAGGTGGAAGTAGAGAACGTCGCCACGCTGAAGCGAAGCGCGAGGTCGAGCGTCTCCCCCGCTCCGAGTTGCGGGATCGAGCCAGGGGCCGAGCTCGCCCTCGGCGAGAACGGCGAGGCGGTCGCGGCCGCCGCCGAGGTCGGAGCGGCCGCGGGCCGAGAGGCCGTCGAGGTAGGAGTGGACCCGCTCGGCCGTGTCGCCGCCGACCTTGGCGGCGAGAGCGTCGAGACGCTCGGGGTCCATGTGGGCGACGAGGCCGGAGATGGTCGGAGGCCAGACGCCGGCGGCGCGCATCGTCGCCAGCGCGTGGCCGAGCAGGCGCTGGGTGGCGAGCTCGTAGTGGGGCTCGGACCACTGGTGGGCGGCGAGCGCCTTGTCGGCGATCTCGGTGGGGCCGCCGCGGGCGAAGGGGTTGTAGACCGAGGGGCCGCTTGGGGTCCAAGCGCGGAAGGCGGCGCCGACGCGCTCGGCGGCGTCGTACAGGGTGGCGCGCAGGTGCGGGTCCCCCTTGGGGTCGACGACGATGGCCGCCATGCCGGCGTCGACGTAAGCCCGGGCGATGGCCGCCTGGGTGACCGTCTTGCCGGAGCCGGTGGCGCCGGCGATCAGGGCGTGGACGCCGCGCCCGGAGCCGAAGGGGACGCGACAGACGCCGCCGCGGCGGGGGGTGCCGAGGGCGAGGCTGCCCGGGGCGAGGGGCCGGCGGCGGGCGCGCCTGCCGGCGGCGGAAGAGAGGGCGAAACGCAGGGGCCCGAGCGAGTCGCGGCACTCGCGGGCCTCCTCGCCGCCGCGGCGGATCGCTTCGTAGTGGAGGCGGGCGCCGAGCCAGATCGCGGTGGCGGCGGCGATCGCGAGAACGAGGCCGAGGTGCCAGTCGAGGAACCAGACGAGGTAGGCGAGCGGGATGGCGGAAAGGGCCCAGGTCCAGCGCAAGCGGCGGCGCTGGAGGAAACGGACGGCGGCGAAGCCGAGGAGGAAGCCGGCGAGCAGGGGCCAGGTGAGCGCCCAGAGCTCGGCGCCGATGGCCAGGGTGACGTGTTCCTGGCGCTGGGTCATCGTGGCAGCGCCTCGAGGATGCGAAGCCGTTGGTCGGCGTAGGTTTTCGTCGCGGCGCGCTCCAGAGCGCGTCGGGTCGGTCCGGGCGCGCAGTAGTAGCGGACCTCCGTGACCCAACTGGCGCGGCGCCAGGCGCGAAGGATCGCCTCGAGGCGGCGCGGCGCCTTGGGGGTGAGCTCGACCTCGACGGAGATCGGGCCGCTGTCGCCAAGGATCGCCAAGTCGGGGCGGTGGAGGCGGGGAGCGCCGGAGGGAAGCTCGCCGAGGCGAGCGCTGGCGATCGGGCGGCCCTCGATGCGCTCGGCGAGGGCCAGCTCGCGCTCGGTGAGAACCTGGTCGGCGCCGAACTCCCGGGTGAGCTGCTGCGCGACGGAGGCGCAGCGCAGCCAGTGATCGACCGCGCCGGGCGAGACGACCGCGAGCGGCAGGCCGAGGCCGGCGTAGCGCAGGCCGGCGCGGGTGGCGCGCAGGAGGCTGGGCTCGGAGCGGAGGAGGTCGATACGCTCCAGCAGCCCCTCCTCGGCACAGGTCGCGACGCGGCGGTAGGCGGCGGTGCGGCCGACGCCGAGGTGCGCCATCACGTGGCCGATTGCGACGATGCCGTGGCGGCCGACGAAGCTGAGGAGCTCGCGGTCGCGGTTGGGTCGCGAAGGGGCGACTGGTTGAGGGTGGCGTCTCTGAATAGAAGTCATAGCGTTTATAAGACGAGAGCGCGGCGATTTCGTCCCCCTGTTGGACGGATGGCCCGGATCGACCGCGGCCAGGCGAGGTCGGGCACCAGTTGGGGCGGCGCCTGGGTGCGGCCTCCCTCGGGTCGGCGCGGACCCGAGAGCGATCGGTGGCGTTAAGGGCCAATCCCCATAGGGGATCGCACCCCTGGATACGGCCCAGGACACGGCGCGGATTCGGCCCCGTCGCGAATCCCACATGGCGCTGCCATGCGGAATCCGCGCCGCGAGCGCCCCGCTTGGTCCTGAACCGTCCCAGGGGCACGCCCCCTACCGGGAAAGGCCCTAAAGGCCGGAGGCGGCGTCGAGGTAGGGAGTGGCGAGGAGGGCGGCGAGTTCGGGGGCGAGGTCGGGGAGGCGGGCAGCCTCGGCGGCGACGACGCGGTCGGAGATGAGGCCGAGGGCGGCGGCGATAAGGCGGCGCTCGAGGTCGGACGGGAGGTCGGGGGCGTCGGCGCCGCGCAGCTTGCGGCCGCTGCGGAGGGGCCCGGCGAGGCGGTTGAGGAGGCGATCGCGGGCGGCGGCGATGGCGGGGAGGCCGGCGGGCGCCTTGGCGGTGAGGAGGCCGGCGAGGGAGGGCTCGGAGGCGAGGAAGGCGAGCGCCTCCTCGATCGCGGCCCGGAGGCGGGCGGGCGAGTCGCTGCGCTGCTCTTCGCAGGAGGCAGAGACGAGGTCGCAGAGGCAATCGGCGGCCATCTCGTAGGCGGCGAGGAGGCACTGGTCGAGGTTGTCGAAGTGCTTGTAGAAGGTGGAGCGGGAGACGCCGGCGCAGCTAGCGATGTCGGCGGCCGTGGCGTGGGCGTAGCCGCGCTCAGCGAAGACCTCGGCGGCGGCGCCGAGGAGGCGCCAGCGCTGGTTCTCGGCGACCAGCTCGGGTGGGATGCCGTGGCGGCCGCGGGGGAGGCGGTAGGAGGCGAAGGACTTTTGATCCATCGGTCACTCGGCTCCTGCACCGAAGCGCGCAACCGCCTGGGCGACTCAGTAGGAAGAGTCGTTTGCCCGGGCCGTCGCGCTGGCGGCGGTGTGGGGGGCGATCAGCGGTGGCGTTTGTGTCCCTTGCCCTTGTGCCCCTTACCGCAGTCGTTTCGCACCAGCGGCCGGGTGTCGGAGGCCTTGCCGCTGTGGGCGTCAAGCTTGACCGTGGCGCGGTAGTCGTGGGCGCAGAGGTTGCGGCTGTTGACGACCAGGCCGCGGCGCCCGGCGAACAGCTCCAGGCGGAACTTGGAGACCGGGGCGTCGGGGACCGCTTCGAAGGTGTTGCGCAGGGCGCCCTTGACGGAGTCGGTGCGGCCGACGAGGTCGATCTGGATCGGCTGGGAGGCCGGGCCGCTGCAGGTCGGCGACCAGGTCGGGCAGCTTGTGGTTGGAGGATCTGCAGGTAGACGTTGCCGGCGAGGGGCTGGTCGAGCAGCGGGGTGATCGCGCTGGCGTGGCCGTAGATCGAGCCCTGCGGGCAGGCGTCGGCGGCGAACTGGACCCTGGTGCAGACCGTGCGGATGTGGGTCTGGTCGAGGAAGGCCGAGCGGGGCAGGGTGACCGCGGCGCGGGCGACGTTGGCTTCGCCCGCTTTGGCGCGTAGGTCGCGATCAGCTTCGGGCCGGGTGCCCCTCCTCTTGGTGGCGCCCTTGAGGCGCAGGGAGAGCTTCGGCTTGAAGGGCGAGGGCAGCGCAGCCGCCTACCTGGAAGGGGATGAGAGAGCGTGCGCTCTGGCCGGGGATCGTGGTCGCGGCGCCGAGTACCGCCATCGGGTCGCAGGTGGTCGGGTTGAGGGTGAACTGGTTGCGGCTCATGTTCAGGGCGATGCTCCTCACGTCGAGGGGGATGCCGGCGAGGATCGTCGGGATCGGGTCGCTGACCGCGTGGATCTGGGCGCGTTCTCGGGGTCGACGTAGAGGGCGGCTCTGACGACGACGGTGCCGAGGTCGAAGGGGCCGGCCACCGCCGGGGTGACGATCGCCAGCGAGAGCGGCGCGCCTTTATAGGGACCGGCCAGGTAGGCGTGGCCCTGGACGTGGAAGGGCTGGGATCCGGCTCCGGCGCCGACGTTGACGGTGCCGACTTCGCTCGCGGCGGGGCAGGAGGGGCTGGCCTTCTCGGCGTTGCCGCCGGCCGCTTTCGCGGCGGCGAGCTGGGCCTCCGAGCAGTAGGGGATCGCCCGCCAGCTTGCCGGTCAACCCCGGGGGCAGGGTGGTGTCGATGCCGGTGATCCGCTGGGAGCCGTCTTCGCGGCTCACCTTCAGCACGAAGGGCGAGTAGGTGCCGGCCAGCGGGGTCGAGCGTGCCGGCTTCGAAGCTCGGCGTGTTGGGCTGAGCGGCTTCGGTGTTCGCGCAGGCGGAGCCGTCCGGGCCGCTGTTGACGTCGAAGCTCGAGGAGGGAGTCGCGTCGGGGGTCTGCGGAGAGCTCCACGGCTTGAGATCACTGGTGGTGGTGTAGTGCCCGCAGGTGGGTGGGGTGGCGAGCGCCGCCCTCGGCCGCCGACTTGAAGTGCAGGCGCAGGTCGGAGAAGGGGAGCTGGGGGTTGTCTTTGAAGGTGGCGACGAGGCGGCCCGTGGCCGGGTCGGCGGAGACCGTGCCGGGGAGCTTGACGACGGCGCCCGAGCCTGCGGCTTCGATGTAGAGCTTCAGGAGCTTGCCGCTCTGCGCGTCGGCGTTGCTGCACGGGGAGCAGTCGGGGGTCTCCGAGGTAGACGTGTCCCTCGAGCGCTTCGGGGAGCAGGGGCGTCTCGACTTCGACCGTGCCCAGGGTCGAGGCGGCGGGGCAGTTGCCCGCGGTCAGGTAGGAGAGGCCGTTGGGGCCGATCGCTTCGCCAACGCCTGCTTCGTCGGGATGGGCCGAGCCCTGGGGGATGTCGATCCCGTTGGGGCCGGTGGCCGGGCAGGCGGCGAGGCCGTCGGCGGCGGAGGGCGAGACGGCGAGGCCCTGGGGCAGGGTGACCGTGGCGTCTTTGAGCTGGGGGGACTGCAGCACCCCGACCGGGGTCGAGGTGCGGGGGACCTTGAGCTCGACGCTGAGGCCGGTGGGGCTGTCGGCCTGGGAGGCTTTCGGGCTGGAGGGCGAGTTCGGGGTCGAACTGGAGCAGGTCGCAGCCTTTGACCTGCGGATAGGCGGCGGTTTCCCTGGAGACCCAGGTGCCGGGCTGTTCCCAGGAGTCGGCCTGGACCTTCGTCATCAGCGATTCGCCGTCGCAGCTGGCCGGGTTGGTGATGAAGGCCGCCGTGTTGCAGGCTTCGCCGTTGCGCGGCGCCGGGTTGGCCGAAGAGGGTCAGTGTGGCGTGGTAGATGCCGATCAGCGGGATGCCGGGGATCGTGACCCGGACGCGGTAGCCGTCGTCGGTGCGGACGAGATCGGCGTAGAGCACGATGACGCCGTCGACGTAGCGGAAGCCGAGCTCGGCGGGATGGTCGCCCTCGGGGACGAAGTTGAAGACGGAGGTGGCCGGAGAATGTCTTGAGCGAGCCGCCGAAGTAGCAAGCCACTGGCGGCGCGGAAGACGCCGACGCGGCTGCCCGTGGGGCAATTGGTGACGACTGGCCGAATTCGGTGATTCGAAGTTGAAGTCTTCCCGAGCCTGTTCGAGCGAGGTGAGCGGGCAGCGCGGGGTCGCCTGCGGGTTGCCGAGGAAGCCTGGGGGCAGGTCGACGACGACGTCCCTGGGCCGCTGGGGAGAGTCATAGGCTTCTTCGCTGGTGAGGGTGTTGAGGCGAATGGTCGTCGCCTGCTCGTAGGGGTGGGCGGCGGCCCGGGTTTCGGTGGAGCCGTCGAGCGCGGTGGTGTCGAAGCCGAAGTTCTGCGCGCCGAAGGGCGCGAGGGCGGTGCCGATCGCGGTCTGCTCCCTGGTCGTGGCCGGGGCGGCGCCGCCGCCTTAGACGCTTGCTTCGTTGGTCACCGTGCCGGTGGCGGTGACTTCGACCTTGATCGTCATCTCGAGGGTGTCGTCGGGCGGGATCTGGCGTTCGGTGGTGCACTGCAGGGGCACCGGTGTGCATTCGAGTTCTTCAATCTGCGTTCTTTTCCCAGTCGACCCCCGAGACTTCGGTCGCCATGACGCCTGCGGGCAGGGCGTCGGCGACCGTGATCGGGCTGCCGTCGGTCGCTTCGGTGCCGTTGTTGGTGGCGAAGATGGTGTAGCTGTCGCAGACGTTGCCGATCGCGGTGCCGCATTCGATCGCCCCAGTGGCGAAGATGGTGGGGCCGGCGCTCGAGGTGATCGTCCAGTGGGGGGCGGGGGTTGCGGCGACGGCCGGGGCGGCGCTGGCGCCGAGCAGGGCGAGGGTCGCCAGGAAGGAGGCGGTGAGGGGGCCGCGGAGGGGGTTGGTCTTGAGGTCTCATCGGTTGGCCCCCCGGTTGTGATTGGCGGCTCGCCTGTGCTTTTTGTGGTGGGTCCTCCGTGGTGCTGTTTCTTGTGATGGCGCTTGCGGGCCGGATTGCCGGGGCCCTGGAAGTGAGAGCTGCCGGGGACCGATTGGGCGGGGGGCGCCAGAGGGAGGCCCTGGCAACTCTCGCCGGAGCAGGCGGGCGGGGTGGCGGGGCGCGGGAAGCCGCCTTCGATGCGGGCGTCATAGACGTCCACCTGGGTGTCGACGTCCTGGGAGACGATCTGATCGCCGGTCGTGAAGAAGACGTCGGCGCCGGAGGCGCTGGTGCCGAGCAGCCTCACGTTTGACCCGGACCCGCTGGGACCTTCGGCTACCGTGATGTCCTGGCCGTCGGAGATCAAAGACACTTCGCCGTCGTGGTACTCATAGACGTTGATCGCCTTGTTGCCGGCGGCGTCGACCGTGACGTCGTCGAGGGCATTGGGGGTGAGGCCGGTGGCGCTCTGGAAGAAGACGTAGGAGCCGTCGTTTGAGAGGGCGAAGGGCTGCGGCATCTGACCGGCGGTTCCTCGTTCGAAGCCAGATCTGGGGATCGTCGCGTCGTTTACCGAGGTGTTGCCGTCGTCGTTGAAGCCATGCCGGCCGACCGAGACGCGCACCACTCTTCGCTCTGGGCGTCGTACCGGAAGACCTGCCAGACCCCACTGCTCGTGTCATCCGGGGTCAGCTCGCCGTGGCTCTGGAAGACCAGAAAGCGACCGTCGGGGGTCGCCTGCGCCGGCCTCGTATCTCCGTTCGAGTTCTCCCCCCCAAGACGTCCTGATCGCTCGATGCCACCGTCGCGACGAACGGCGTCCTGCCGTTCGGGAACGCGGCGTCGCGCTCGAACACATACAGGTTTTCTTCACCCGCCTGCGCCGTCTGGCCCTGGCTGTTCGGCGTGCCGGTCAAGACTCCCTGGGCGACGAAGTAGACATGCGAACCGTCCTGGGAGATCCGGGCGACGCCCTGGACGTGGGGAGTGGCGCTGCCAGCGGAGACGAGTGACGAGGTTTTCCCCGGGCGGGTTGTCGAAGTCGTAGAGGTAGAGGTTGCAGCCGCTTTCATGGGCTTCGGGGCAGCCGGTACCGATCGAGCGGACGGCGCTGTCGCCGCTGGTGGCATCCTCGCTCGCCTGGTCGGTGAGCTGCTGGGTGGAGGCGAAGAAGGCCTTTGAGCCATCGCGCGAGGCGCCCTCGAAGAGCGCGTCGGCAGCGGGCGCGCTCGTGCAGGCCGGGGTCGTGCAATCGGTTGGCGAGGGCGCCGAGAGCTCACGGTCTCAGACTCGTGCAGGCGCGCAAAGAGCTCGTCGACCGGCGGCGCGGTTGACCGCACGGACCGGCGTCGAGGCCTTCCGGGGTGAAGAACACCGTCGCGCCGTCGCGGAGATCGCGTTGTACGTGCTTGCGGGCCCTCCCGCGTCAACACCGCACTTCCCGATCAGGCTGGTGCTGCCGGCGCCGCCGCTGACTCCGACCATGATGGATTCGGAGTTGCCGGTGCCGACGTACTCGTACGAGGCTTCTACCGTCTTCAGCTGTTTCGTCTCCCGGCCACGACGTCCCCTTCGTTGACGAAGATCTCAAACAGCACGTGTGAGAGATCGCTCGACGCCCCCTCACCGGGATGAGGCCCACGTTCCCACTGCCCGGCGCTCCAGGCGCTGGCGGAGACGGTCCGAAGGTTCGTGAGCGGGCCGACGGATCGTGAACGCCCCATCGGCCGCGGACGTAATAGTCATCCTGACCGACGGGGGCGGTCGGCATGCTCCACAGGGTGCGCGAGAGATCGGCGCTCGCCTTCCAGTTGCTAGCATCGCGAAACTGGGGGTTGGAAGGCGCGAGCGCGGTCGTCTGCCAGCCATCGGCCCGCGGGCGAACTCATACTCGGTACCTTCACTGCGGCGAGTTGAGGTGCGCCCAGCGTGCCCGCGAAGGCTCCCAAGCTCTGGCCGATGAGGCGTGACCCGCTTTCGGCGATTGCCTCGACGTTGACCGGGTAGCCCTGCTTGTAAGGCGGGGTGACCATCTCATAGGCGCGGCAGTCGGGGAGGTTGGTGGAGCGGTTTTCGGCGCGCAGGGTGGCGTTGGGGCAGGCGGGGGCGGGGGCGAACTGGGCGCTCACCGACCTCGCGGCGCTCATGGTCACTTCGCAGCGGCCGCCGAGTTCGGCATCGCAGCCGCTCCAGGCGGCGAAGACGGAGGCGGGGCCCGAGGAGGGGATCAGGGCGACGGTCGAGCCCTGGTCGAAGGAGGCGGCGCAGGTGCCGGGGCATTCGATCCCGGCGGGTTCGCTGGTGACGACACCGTGGCCGGCGCCGCCGAGTTGCACTTCGAGGGCGATCTGGGGGATCGCGGCGAATTCGGCGCTGACCGAGCTGGCTGCGGCGATCGTCACTTCGCATTCGGTGAGGCTGGGTTCTGAGTCGCAGCCGGTCCAGGCGGCGAGTCCGGAGTGGAGCGCGGGGGCGGCGCTGAGGGTGACGGCGGTGCCTTCTTCGAATTCGTGGCTGCAGGCGCCGCCGCAGTCGATGCCCGCACCGGAGCTGGTGACGGTGCCCGCACCGGAGCCGGTCTTCTCGACTTCGAGGGGGAAGGCGGGCAGGGGCAGGCCGAAGAGCTTGACGGTCTCGGTGGCGCCGTCGGAGACGTAGAGCTCGCCGCCGGCCTGGCCGACGGCGAGACCGCCGAAGCCGCCTCCCGGTAAGCCGGTGATCTGGTCCTGGTAGGCGCCGGCGGAGTCGAAGCGGTCGAGGACTTCGTGGGCGGTGTCGTTGATGAAGACGTCGCCGCTTGAGTTGTCGGCGGCGACGGAGGTGTAGCCGCCGCCGAAGGATTCGGCCGGGGTCTCGGAGCCGTCGATCACACCGACCAAGTTGCCGGCAAGGTCGAAGCGGTAGGTCTTCAGGTCGCAGGAGTCCGAGACGAGCAGCTCTGCGCTTGCGTCGTTGACGGCGATGCCGTCGGTGTAGGCGCCGCCGCAGCCGTAGGGTTCGGGTTCGCCGCTGATCTGTTCGAGGTAGGCGCCGGAGGGGTCGAAGACGTCGACGACTTCGTGGCCGGCGTCGATCGCGTAGAGGTTGCCGGTTGCCTGGTCGACGGCGATGCCGAAGCCGCCTTGAGAGGCGGGGGAGAAGGAGCCGGCGGGGGTGGCGAGGCCGGCGAGCCGGCCGTCGGGGGCGGGTTCGCCTTCTTCGGGTTCGCCCGGCGGGATGACGGTGTCGCCGAAGGATTCGATCAGGTTGCCGTCCTCGTCGAACTTGTCGATCACGGCGTCGGTGGCGTCGGCGACGTAGACGTCGCCGCTGGAGTTGTCGACGGCGACGGCGAGGTTGGCTCCGCCGAAGGAGCCGGCGGGGGTGGCCGAGCCGTCCCATCGGCCGGGGAGGCATCTGTGGCCGAGGCGTAGTTGTAGAGGAGGCCGAGGCCGGAGTCGGCGATCAGGATGTGGCCGTTGTGGTCGTTTATGGCGACGCTCTCGGACTTCAGTTCGTGGAAGGGTTCTGCGGCGGGGCGGTGGCCGAGGAGGCAGCGCGGCGCGAGGAAGGCGGTGAGGGTGAGGGCGAGGAGGGCGAGGGCGGTGACGTCGGGCACGCGGGCGCGGGTGGGAGGGCGCAGCGGTGCCTTTGGCGTCAAGGCGGGCGCGGAGCGCCGCGAAGATGCCGGTCCGGGGGGACGGGGTCTTGGCGGTGTGCTCGGTGTGATTCACCTGTTCTCCTTGGTTGCGGTGGCGGCGGTTCATGCCAGGCGTCCGATCGGGTAGGTGGCGAGGGGGTGGAGGGCGGCGGGGCGGGGGGTCGCGGCTGCGGTTTCGGGGTGGCGGGGGGCGCCGGGGGACCCGGTCTCGGAGAAGGCGGATTTGAGAAGGCGTAAGCGATCCACTGCTACTGCTCCCTGCCGGCAACCCTGGCCGACGATTCGAAGTCTAGAGGATGGCGTCTACATTTGCCTAGAACCCAGGCTGCAAACAGAAGTTGCGCGCGCCATTCGGCTCCCTGAGCGGGAACGGCGGCGCCGGGGGCGAGAAGCGCGGCGGGGTCTAGAGGTCGGCGCGGGCGATGCGGACCGCGTCGTCGCGGCCGAGGTAGGGCGCCAGGACCAGCTCGAGGAGGTCGGGGAGGAGGTCGGGCAGCGCCTCGCCCTCCCCCGCCCTGACCTTGGCGACGATCGAGGCTGCGATACCGCCGAGGAGGCCGTGCTCGGCCGCCTCGGAGAGCTTGCGGGTCGCCGGCGGGGGCGGCATGCCGTCGGTGAGGACGGCGAGCAGGCGCTGCAGGGCGAGGCGGTAGCGCTCGAGCAGCTCGCCGCCCGCGGTCTGCGGGGCGAGCAGGTAGAAGCGGGCGAGGTCGGGGTTGGCGGCGAAGGTCTCGAGCAGCGCGGCCAGCTCGGCGCGGACCCGCTGCGGCCAGTCGGCGGGCTCGGCCCCGGCGGCGCTCATCGACTCGATCAGGTGGCGCTCGATCAGCTCGTAGGTGTCGAGGAAGCACTCCTGCTTGCCGGAGAAGTAGCCGTAGAAGGTGCGCCGCGAGACGCCGGCCGCGGCGGCGATGTGGCTGATCGTGGCGTCGTGGTAGCCGTGCTCGACGACGGCGGCGATCGTGCCGGCGGCGAGGCGGCCGCGCTGGTTCTCGGTGACGAAGGAGCGCGGCAGGCCGTGGCGGCCGGGGGGCAGGCGCGGCAGCCCGGGCGCCGGTTCGCCGTCTGGGGGCTCGCGCTTTGCCACGCGGGGACGATATCGGTGCGGTGGGAATCCTTGCACTGGCGTTGACCCTTGTGTGCGCATTTGTTTTCGGGAACGTGTCAGCCTCCCTCCTCCCCTTGCTGCGGCGGCGGCGGGATGCTCAGCTCCTCGGCGGCGGTTTCGGGACCGAGGTAGGGGCGCACGGCGATGTACATCAGCTCGGGAACCCAGTCGGGTGCGTGGTCGAGTCCCTCGCTGGGAATTCGCTTGACGAGGACGCCGATGATCGAGCCCATCACCGCCTCCGCGGTGGAGCGAGATACCGAGTCGGGGTCATCGAGTTCCTGGCAGCCGGCGTCGATCATGCCGGCGTAGAGCTGGAGCGTCGACTCGCGGCGCGCCTGGGCCATGTCGGTCGCCTTCATCACCTCATAGGCGCCGAAGCGGCCGTCGCGCGGGTTGTCGCGGAAGAAGCGGGTGATCTCATAGGCGGCGGCGCGGAGCCCCTCGCGCCAGTTCTCCTGCGCTTCGTAGGCGCCGAAGACGCGGCGCCCGACGCCGGCGGCGATGCGGTCGTAGGTCTGGATGCAGGCGTCCTCCATGCCAGCGAAGCAGCGGTCGAACTCGGCCCGGTCGACGCCAGCGCGGTCGAGGACCATCTCGACCGTCGTGCGCTCGTAGCCGTGCTCGTCGACCAGGTCGACGATCGCGCGGTGCAGAGGCTCGGGCGCCAGAGGGCGCGGCGGCGGCGAGGAGGCAGGCTGCGGGGGGCAGGCCACGGACTCAACCCCCCAGTTGGGGGGTGGGGGGAGTCGGCGGGCGGCGGCGGGGCGGCGCTATCAGGAGCCGGCGGGCGTGGCAGCCTGGGCGGCGATGACCCGGCTTGCCTCGGCCTCGCCGAGGTAGGGCTCGAGCAGCATCTCCGCCATCTCGGGGAAGAGCTCGGCAATGTCTGCGAGCCGGGCGACAACCAAACGCTGGTGCAGGAGCCAGGCGAGGCCGGCGAGCGTGACCTCCTCGAAGCTCGCGGGCAGCTGGGCGGTGGCGGAGCCCAGCGCGCGGCCGCGGCGCATCAAGGCGGCAAGCTGCTCGAGAGTCGAGTGATAGCGAGCCTCGGCCACCGGGCCGGCGGTCTGGGCCTCGACCAAGACGAGTCGGGCCTGGAAGTGCTCTGCGGCGATCAGGTCGAGCAGAGAATAAAGGGCGGCGCAGGCCTGTTCGGGCCAAGCGGCGGAGGGGGACTGGTGGGCGGCTATGCGCTCGCGGCTTTGCGCGACGATCCGATCGAAGGCCTGCAGGAAGCAGTCCTCCTTGCCGTCGAAGAGGGCGTAGAAGCTGCCGACGCCGATCGTCGCCGCGGCGACGATGTGGTCGACGGTCGTAGCCTGGTAGCCGCGCTTGGCGAAGACCTCGATCGCCGCGCTGATGACGCGGTCGCGCTGGTGGGCTTCCATCACCTCGCGCGGCAGCCGCTGGCGGCCGGCGGGGAGCGGCTGCAAGTGCTCGGGAAGGGCCGCCACGATGGCGCAAGGATAGCCGAGGCCGCGGCGAACTTGCACAGATGGGCGAGTTTTGGGAACCCGATGTTCTCGGCTTGAGGAGCAAGGCTCTATCTAAGAGTGTTATCGTTTTCTCCGCTGGGCGGGTCGGGCTCGGACGGCCGAGACGTGGCGCGCCGGCGAGGAATCGATGCCACAGAAAGGCTCCGAAGCAAGCCACCGCGCCAGAGCCGACCTGGAGCGGCCGGCGGGCAGCGCGCGCCATGAGCTGGCGCGGTTGCGGACGCTGCCTAACGAGCATTCCTCGGAGGTGCGGGAGCGGATCATGGAGGCGATGCTGGCCGCCTGCGGGGAGCTGGGCTACCGGGGGGTCGCGGTGCGCGACGTCCTGAAGCGCTACGGGGGGTACCGGCTGCAGTTCTACCGCGAGTTCGGGAGCAAGGCGGAGTGCTACGCGGCGGCGTACGAGGCCGAAGCGGAGCGGCTCTGCGGGGCGCTGCTGGGGGCCGCGGCGGCAGAGCCGAGCTGGCGCTGCGGGCTGCGGGCGGCGCTGGCGGCGCTGGGGCGGTTTGCCTGCGAGCGGCCGGCGGTCGGGCGCGGGCTGCTGGTTGAAGTCCACGTCGCCGGCGGTGCGGCGTTGGCCAAGAGAGAAGAGATGTTCGAGCGCCTCACCCGCGCTATCGACAGCGCGCGCCGCGAGACGGGGTCTCGCCACTCACCACCTCCTGTAACTGCTTCTTTCATGGTAAGCGCAATCGACGCCGCTGTGTGCATGGCGCTGGAGAAGGGCGCGCCGGCGGAGTTCGCGGCGGCGGCGCCGGAGCTGGCGCAGATGGTCGTCGCCGCCTACTTCGGCGAGGAGGCGGCGAGGGAGGAGCTGATGGGGGCGCGGGTGGGGTGAGATCCTCGCCGACTATCCCTACCTCGAGCGTCTGTCTCGGGGACTTGGTGGGCGAGACCGAGGACGGTGAGGTGTCCGCCTTTTCCCTGCTCCAGCACGGTCAAGGTCGGTTGTGGGCACCAGGGACCGGCAGATTTGCGATCGCTGCCGGCTTTTTCCCCATCAGGACAGGGTCAAAGTCCGATACGGCGGGCGCGGCACCTGACGGGGACGGACACGAACCAGCGGCGCGATGGGCACTCTTGTTGGATGGACGCTGCGGGTCAGGTCCGCTCCAGCTCCAGGCCCCACGCCGCGCAAACCTCCAGCAGGACGTCGGGCGCTGGATCGGTCAACTCGATCGGTGAGCCGGCAGCCACCAGCTCCCCTTGTCCCTCGAAAACGGCGAGGCAAGGGCTGCCGTCGAGCCGCGAAGGGAACCTGACTGCCGCTGCGCCGAGGCGGTTGTAGAGGTCGCTTGCGATCGCCTGGGTGACCGCTCGCCGCCGCGTCGTTATCTCGTGCAGGTCGAGGTGCTCGAGGTCGTGCTCGACCAGTAGGCCTCGGTGGCGCTGCTCCAGCTCCCCGCGCACGCGGACGTCGGTGAGGTCGATGAGCGGGCCCTCCAGCTGCGCCTCGGCCGGCGCCAGCACGTGCTCCTCGCGCCAGCGAGCAGTGACCGGCTCGGCGCTCAGCTCGGCGCTCGCGTTGCGACCGAACGCGGCGAGGAAGACTTCGATCGCGGCGAGGTTGGGGCGGAAATCGGCCAGCACCTCTCGCAGGGAGGTCGCGGGCTGCTCGGCGCAGTAGACGGTGCGAAAGCGCCGCTTCGCGTCATCGAAGCGCTGGCTCCACTCACAGAGGTCGTGCGGGGTGAAGCCGAGCGGATGCAAGCGATGCCCGACCCGCCACAGCTGCCTCCCGCTCACACCTCAAAGCTAGCGAGCTGGCGGGCGGCCCGCCGCACGGCCGCGAACTGCTCGGGCTCGGTCGCCTCGCGCAGGACGGCGATCGGAGCCTCGTCGTCGAGGCGGGTGTTGGTGCCGAACAGCCATGCCCTTGCGGTCTTCTCGTCGAAGGCCTCGACGATCATGCGCACGATCTTGTAGCCCTCGCGCAGCCGCTGCTCGGTGCGCTGGCTGGGCGTTGGGCCGTCCTCGCGGCGGTAGCGGCCGATCTGCTTCGCGTCGGCGAGGCCGGCGAGGTGGGCTGCCATCCGCTGGCCGAGCTGGTCCTGCAGATAGCCGGCGATCTCGCCGATCGGCAGCGTGGTCGCGTCATGGTCGAGCCGGTCTGCTGCGGGTGCGGTGAGGACGGGCATCGTTGTGCTCCTTGGGTTTGTTGCCAGAGACTACCAGAAAATACACCGGAAAATCTACCTGCCTATTGTCTTCGTAAGTCGAATCCCAGATAGGGCCGGGGCGCCGGTATTTGGGGAGGTTCGACCAAAAAATTGCGGGCACGGCACAAGAGCCGGGCGTCAAAGGATCTCAGGCGGAGGCTGCGACCACGACCGAGACCTCGTCGTGGTCGATCGCGCCGCCCTTCTGCGCTCGAGCGGTTACGAGTGCGGGCTTATTCCTTGCAGGAGCAACATCGAGCACGAACTCGATCCCGAGGCGCCGGACAACATTGATGATCGTGTCGAGCTCGGGGTTGTGCTCGGCGGACTCGAGCTTTGCGACCCGCGGCTGGGAGACGCCAAGCTCCTCGGCGAGCGCTCGCTGGCTCAGCTGATGCTCGGCGCGGTAGCGCAGGAGGGTCGCCGCGAACTCGCGAGCCGGCGCCAGCCGCTGCCACTCGGCGCGGAAGCTGGGGTCCGAGTCCTCCTCCTCGGCGACCAGCTGATCGAAGGTCTTGCTGTTGTCTGCCATCTCGTTCTCCTTAGGTTCAAGAGGCACGATAACAAACCTATTATCGGCGGCACAAGAGCCCGGACATCGAAGGAGATCCCGAACTGGCGGGGATGATCGTCGCCGCCTACTTCGGCGAAGAGGCGGCGGGGGAGGAGCTGGCGCGGGCGCGGGTGGGGTGAGGTGAGGTCCTCGCCGACTATCCCTACCTCAAGCGTCTCAGGGACTTGGTGGGGCGAGACCGAGCACGGTGAGGTGTCCGCCTTTTCCCTGCTCCAGCACGGCCAAAGTCGGATGCGCACACCCGGAACCGACAGAATCGCGATCGCTGCCGACTTTTTCCCCATCAGGACGGGGTCAAAGTCCGATACGACGAGCGCGGCAGCTGACGGAGCCGGATAGCCATGGCATCGGCTTATTG
The DNA here is from genome assembly GCA_963707965.1 of uncultured Solirubrobacterales bacterium. Taxonomy (GTDB): domain Bacteria; phylum Actinomycetota; class Thermoleophilia; order Solirubrobacterales; family 70-9; genus VRUE01. The sequence continues at coordinate 222,395 of CAVPRR010000003.1, read as the reverse complement.
ATCGGCATCGGCCGAGTCCGCTGACTTCGTTGCTGCCGTGTGCTCTCGCACCCACTCCACGAATTCCTCCTCGGAGAGCTCGTTTGCCGCGAGCGCTTCGATCACGTCCGCGGTCACGTCCTGGTCGTCCTCGGGATGCTCGAAGGTCAAACCGGCCTGTTCGAGCTGGACGAGCATGCAGAGATAGGCGGTGCGCTTGTTGCCGTCGGGGAGCGGGTGGTTGCGGATGATCCGCGAGCAGACAATCGCCGCGCGCTGGATCGGATCGGGGTAGAAAAGGGCATCGCCAAAGCCTGCAAACGGTGCCGCCAGAGCCGACTCCGCCTCCTCCAGCCTGGTAGCTCCCTGGAGCGATTTCGCGTCGACGTCCAGCACGCGTTCGGCGATCACAAGAAAGTCGGCTATGTCAATCTGTTCGTCGATGGCGCTTGCCGGTATCAAGATACCTTGACATAGAGAGTTGCGGTGGCTACTGTCCAGTAGACACCTAACACCCTGACCAGGACTGAACGATGACCAAGGCTTTCACGATGCGCCTTCCAGAGGAGAAGGCCGCCGAGCTCGAGGCTGTGGCCCGTGCCGATGGCGTACCCGTCTCGGAGGCCGTGCGCGATGCGATCGACCAGCACATCGACGCGCGGCGCAAAGATAAGAAGTTCCAGGCTCGCCTCAGCAAGCTGGTGGAGGACAACCAGCGAGTTCTGGAGCGGTTGGCCCGTTAGCGCTGCGGTCGGGTCTATTGCTGGCTTGGCCTCGCTGGTGGGGGCCGGGCCATTGTCGAATCGACGAGAAGGGGTTTGAGGGGCTTTTGCGATGGGACTGGTGCCCAGGAGATTCCCCCAACTGGAAAATGCGAGCACAGCACAAGGGCCGGGCGTCATTAGGGATCGACGACCGAGCCGCTTGTGCCTTACTGACGTCGCCCCCAGGGAGAGGGCGGCGCCTCCTGCTTGTGATCAGTCCCCCGGTCGACCTGGGAAAGTCGCCGTTTTGATTGGGGAAGATCGACCGTTGCAGTGGGCCCTACCGCAACAGGTCGGTGCAGCTTAGAGGATTTCGAGGGTGGCGTCTACAAATAGCAGAGAGAACGTCTACGGACTGGGCGGATTCCGGCGAGGGCGCCCAAAAAAGAGGCCGTCCGCTTGGGCGATACCCCTCGCGGAGCTGGAGTTAACCCTCCGCCCCAGCCCCTCGCCCCGCGGGGCAGGGTCGAGGAGGTGGAATCTCTGATCTCAATAACGCTCGCCCTTGACCCGCTCTGCGAGTGGGTCGAGTGCAGCGAGATCCACCTCCGAAAGCTTGAGATCGAGCGCGCCGACATTCTGTTCGAGCCAGCGCACTCGCTTGGTACCGGGAATGGGCACGATCGGAACGCCGAGTCGCTCGGTCTGCGCACGCACCCAGGCAAGGGTCACCTGTGCGGGGTGGGCGTCGGCCCCCGCGGCGACGCGCCGAATGGTTTCGACAATCGGCAGGTTGGCATACGCCGCCTCTGTCTGAAAGCGCGGAAGACGGCGGCGACCGTCGTTCGACGATATTTCTGTGACATCGAGCGCGCCCGTGAGAAAGCCGCGACCCAGCGGGGCGAAGGGGACTAATCCGACGCCAAGCTCCGACATTGTCGGGACAATGACCTCGACATCGCGCGTCCACAATGAATACTCGCTCTGCACCGCCGCGATCGGGTGCACCGAGTGCGCCAGTTGCAGTTGCCGGGCATCGACCTCGGAGAGGCCGAGGTGTTTCACCTTGCCCGCTGCGACCAGCTCCGACATCGCACCGACCGTCTCCTCGATCTCCACATCTTCGGGGGGACGATGAAGGTAGTAGAGGTCGATGAATTCGACCCCGAGTCGCAGTAGCGACGCGTCGCACGCCCGTCGCACATAGCTGGCTTCACCGCGGGCACGTCGCCCCTCGCTGCTCCGCATTCGATCGATGCCGAACTTCGTCGCCAGCTGAACCTCGTCTCGGTGGCCGCTGATCGCGCGGCCGACGAGTACCTCATTGTGGCCCATCCCATAGACGTCGGCGGTGTCGAGGAACGTGACTCCAAGCTCAAGGGCGCGCTGTATCGTCGCCAGTGCGGAGTCCCAATCCGTCGGTCCGTAGTGCTCGCTCATTCCCATACAGCCAAGCCCTTGGGCCGAGACCCGCAACGATCCGAGGCCGACGCTTTGCACGTGCTCTCCCCCTCGCGGCATTCGATGGGCGCTGAGCTCAAGTAGAGACTTGGCGACTCACGCGCGGGTTCTCTCGCCGACTATATTTTGCCCTACCTGAAATGCTGAGGAATATCCAAGATGGTTGACTCGGTCTCTGTCGCCTCGCTCGCCTCCGTGATCGGCGGCCTGTTCGGCGGCGCTGGCGAGGCAGCGGGCAGCGCCGCCATCGCCGGCCTCGGCCGCCTGCTGCGCAAGGCGGCCGAACGCAAGCCGCCATCGCCGGAGATCGAGCGCATGATCGCCCAGCCCGAGTCGGCCGACAGCGAGCGGATCGCCGCCTACCTGGCGATCACGGCAAAGAGCGACCCCGAGTTCGGCGAGGAGCTGAGGCTCTGGATCAGCCAAGCGCGGGTTCACCTCGATCAGTCCCAAACCGTCAACGAGGTCAGCGGCGCATCTGGGCCCGTGGTGCAGGGTCGAGACTTCAACGGACCGATTAGCTTCGGCTGATGCTACCCCCCCCCCCCCCCCCCCCCCCCCCCCCCCCCCCCCCCGAGTCGTGGTTGCGGGTTCCAGTTGGCGCAGATGCTGATCGCTGGACAACACTAAAAGCACAGCGCACGGTCCTAGTCGTCCTGCGGACTGTGACGACGCTGTGGTGGTTGCTCGAGATAGTTGCGGAGGCCGTCGGCGATGACCCGCGGATCCAGGTTCTCTTCACCGTCGCCGAAGGTTCCGCCTTCGAGGCAGGCGTCGCGGAGACCGTGACGGCAATCGGTGGCCGCCTGGTGCCGTGGGAACAGGCCGTCGCGGAGAGGTTCAACCTGGCGATCTGTGCCAGCCACTACGGAGCGCTCGACCGCCTGAATTGTCCGCTCCTGATCACTACCCACGGACCGGGCTACAACAAGCGAATTGCGCTTTTCCCCGACCGCAAGCCTCCCCTGCCCACATCAGCACAGCCCGGCGTCCCTGACACGACCATCGTCCTCTCCCACGAGAGCCAGCGCGAGCACTGGCAGGACGGGCCCAGGCAGCGCTTGGCGACCCTAGGCGACCCGTTCTTCGACGAGCTGCGTGCTAGTCGGACGCGGCGCGACCGCTACCGCGCCGCCTTGCGCGTCGACCCCGACCAGCGGCTCGTCGTCATCTCTTCCACGTGGGGAACCCAGTCGGCGTTCGGGCGCAATCCCCAGCTTGTCGCCGAACTGCTAGCGGAGCTCCCGGTCGACGAATACGCCGTGGCGGCGATCTTCCATCCGAACACCTGGGTCGCCCACGGACCCTGGCAGCTTCGCACCTGGCTGCGCCGCAGCCTGGACGCCGGCCTGCGGCTCATCCCCCATCGCGGAAGCTGGCGCGCAAGCCTGGTGGCGGCCGACAGCGTCATCGGCGACAACGGCTCCGTCACCTTCTACGCAGCCGCAACGGGCGTGCCGACGATCCTCGCAGCCTTCGACGAGGAGGAAGTCACACCAGGAACGCCGATGGCCACGCTCGGGACGCGAGCTCCGCGCTGGCAGCGAGACCTTCCCGCTCGCGATCAGCTCGACGCGGTCGGCTACCGATTCGACCCGTCGCGCTATAGCGATCTCGTCGAGGCTAACTTCGCCGCTGTCGGGCATGCCCTGGAGCGGTTTCGAGCGACCATTTACGAGCTGCTCGACATCGAGCCGACGGCATTCCAGGCACGCGTACTCGCCGTGCCTCAACCGGAGCCGGAGTGGCACCCAGCGACAGCTCATCTCGCCATCGCCACCACCGCCGACTGGCCCGAGGGGTCGGCAGAGCCACGGCTGTCGATCGAGCGCTTCCCGGCGGTGCTCGAGCCCGAACGCGCCGCCTCGGAGCCGAGTCGCCACCTCGCGGTCGACGAGCTGGAGAACGATCATCGCCTGCGGGAGAGCGCCGGGGTCTTGGTGCGTTCGCAGGGTGCCCCGGCGGCCGACGGCGAGGCTGTGACCTGGGTCGGCGCCACGCTGAGTGCCTACCCGGGTTGCCGGGTGGCAGTCGCAGCGCTCAGCGCGACCTCCTTCGAGGTAGGCGCGCGCGGTGGCTCTTCGTGGACGGTGAGCACGAACTACCCGACTGATGGCGGGCTCGTCGGATCCGCGGTCTACGCGCACCTCAACGCGCCCGATGGCGAGGATCTGCCGGACGATTTCGAGCTGGCTACCGGAGGTCGCGTGATCTCGCTACGAGCTACGCGGCGAGCTGAGTCAAACGGGCGTCAAGCGTCCTTGCGCGCGGATCATCCAGCACCCTGAAAATGTCTAGGGCAGCGGAGAGGTGCTCGATCTCGCCGGCTCGGTTGGATTTTTGGCGACAGACGTTGGCCATGCCCTCAAGGGCGAGCGCCGCGTACTGCGGCGCTTCGTGCTGGCTCATTACTGAGGCCCCCTGACGAAACGAGGAGGCGGCGCTCGCCGCGTCCTTGGCAGCCAATTGGGCTTCCCCGAGACGAATCAGCACACGGCCGTAGGTCAGTGCGTCGCCCTCTTGGTCGACGAGCTCGCGCGCACTGAGGAGGTGGCAGACCGCATCGCGGGGCTTCCCCATCGCGGTGAACGACCTGCCGAGCAGATACTCCTGCAACACAACCCCGCGCTGATAGCCGATCGCGCCGAAGGCCGAGCAGGAGCGCTCCAGGCTTGCGATCGCGGCGGGGTACGCCCCGCGATTGAAGTGCAACAGGCCGATGAACTCGACGACCGAAGCCTGCAGCATTAGATTCGAGGTGCCTGCGGCAAGCCGCTCAGCCACCCCCAGTTCCCGCTCGGCTTCGTCGTAGCGCTTGAGATCAATCTGAGCCCGCGCGAGCTGTTGGCGCATGCGGGCCTCTGCCTCTGGGTTTTCGGCTTCCCGGGCCGACTCGGTCCCGAGGGAGTAGACCTCTCGAGCCTCGTCGAAGTGCTTGTGGTTTCCGTAGGCGATCCACATCGCCTCCGCCAGTCTCCATACCTCTTCGTCGAGCCCACTCTCGTTGGCGGCGCGGACGACGGCGAGGAGGTTGGGGCGTTCCTCCTCGAACCAGATCAGAGCCTCGGCAGGCGAGTCGAAGTTGGGCTCGCCAGTCGGCGGCGGCGGCGGGGCGATTCGAAGCCTGTCCGGCGTGATCGCATGGTCCATTCGCTGCGCCGCGCCGACGAGGAAGGCAACAACTGCTCGCACGGCGCCCTCCTGCGCGTCGGCAGTCTCGTCGCGCTCTGCCACTTGGCACGCGTGCGCGCGCAGCAGCTCGTGGAAACGGAAACGCTCGCCCCGGTCTTCGACGAGGTGTGCCTGGCAAAGGTCGTCCAGCAAGTCCTCCGCCTGCTCGATGTCGGTATCGCTCGCGATCGCCGCGATGGGTGCCGTGAAGTTGGGCCCAGGGTGGAGCCCGAGCCGCCGGTAGAAGGCGGCCTCGGCGTGCGGCAGCGCGCGGTAGGCATCATCGAAAACCGCCTGCAGCGAATGGCCCGGGCCGTAGGAGAGCCGCTGTAGCCGCGAGTCCTCGTCAGCCAAGCGCTTGGTCAGCCATGAGATCGGCTTTTCCTCCCGCGGCCCTGCCAGCTCGGCTCCACAGATGCGTAGCGCGACCGGCAGGCCTCCGCAGATCCGCGCGAGCTCTGCGACCGCTTCGGGCTCGGCCCGAACGCGTGACTGCCCGACCATGCTCGCCAAGAGCTCCTCCGAACTCGGCGGATCGAGCGGCTTCAGCCGGACGGCCGCGGCTCCGTGCAGAGTCACCAGCTCGTCGAGCGGCGCCCGGCTCGTCACCACCACTGCGCAGTTCGCACCCCCGGGGATCAGCGGGCTCACCTGAGCCGCCTGGTCGACGTCGTCGAGCATGACTAGAAGGCGCCGGTCGGCTACCCGCGAGCGAAAAAGGGCCGTGCGCTCGGCCAGCTCGGCGGGGATCACCTCTTCCCCCAGACCCAGCGCACGCAGGAAGCCGCCCAATACGTCATTGACGCTGACGCCTCCATGATGCCGCAGCTCGGCAAAATCCGAGTAGAGCTGGCCGTCGGGGAAGCGCGTGCTATTGAGATGGGCCCAGTACTTACTGGTCGCGCTCTTCCCCACTCCGGCCGTGCCGACGACCAGAACCACCGGCGGCGTTTCGTTCTCTTTCGGACTGGCGATCAGCTGGTCGAGCCGTTCGACCTCGCTCTTCCGATTGACGAACCGTGGCGGCCTCGGGGGGAGTTGCCTTGGGACCGGCAGCTTCGAGACGGCCTGGTGGATGTGAAGGTTCGCAATGTCGCGCGCCTGAACGACGGGACCATCAACGGCTCCGCTGACCTCGTTGTGATGAGTGCCCGCAGCGAAGTCGGATCCCGTGTCCCCCACCGGCTTCGACTGTTCTGCCCTGTCGTGCTCTTCCACGCGCGCGTAAGACTAAGGCCAGAGAGGGTTGAGTCACAAATTGCCCTCTTCTCCTGGCCTTGTCTGCCCAGCTCGGGGCAGGGATCCATGATGGGTTTACTCCGGCTCGACCCGGCGACCGTACGTGGGGCATCGGCGCCTCGGAGATCGCCAAGGCGATGAAGATCAAGCGAACTACCTCTACCGGGTGTCGGCGACCCGGAGAAAGAGGTCAAGAAGCAGGGTCGTCGGTACTTCCCTGGGGGCTGAACCTCACGATCGGGCTTGAACGAGCTTGTGCCAGAGGCCGAGCAGAGCAGGGCGGTTCGCTGGTCGGGCTTCGACAACGCGAGGTGACGATTTAAGAAACCGAGACGGCGGCGCTAACGGCGACCAAGGAATTCGAGGGCGCGCTCCACGTCCCCCTTGCTTCGCAGACCACAGGTGCGGTCCCATTTGCTCAGCGAGCCCGCAGGCCAGAGCGGACCCACACGCGGCTCGGCGGCCGCGAGCTTGTCGAGCGCAAAGTAGAGCCTCGCGCACGACCGCGGCCAATCGAGCAGCCGCGGGCCGCCGACGGTTACGTGCACCTGCGCATGCTTTGAGGAAGGGTCTTCAGCGGGAGGACTGGAGAAGTAGGCAAAGCCGATCGCCCCGGCCGCCGCGATCACGACAGCCACGTATAGCACGGCCATGGTCTGTCGGTAAATTTGCTTCGTTCGGAGGAAACGGCCCAGCCAGCTGATTCTCATCACATGTTCGTAGACGATGGCGACATCTTGTTCCGCGTCTTTGACCGCCTGCTCGGTGATGGCGCTTGAATCTTCTTCATGTTTCCGCCTCGTTGCTCGCAGCTCCGAACGCAGGGTCTCGAACTTCTCTGCCAAGGCTGCGGCAGTGTCAGCTTCATTCTCTAAATCCGAGTTGTCTTGCTTCAGCGCCTTGCGCAGAGGCCCGAACTCGCGACCCTTGGCGAAGCCCCGGTAGTTCACCCGCAACGGGACGAGTAGGCGAGACGCGACGGCCATGATGGTCAGTACGCAACCGAATACGACGGCCACGCTCACGAACGCCAAGTGGAGGCGCCAGCCGTGAAGCTCACCCAGGGAGGTTAGCTGCACGCCGACCACTAGGGCGGCGGCGACCGCTCCAAACGACGAAATGACCCATTTGGCGATCGACCTGTAGGCATCGATGGCCGTTCGATACTGCACAGCCGCTTGAGACGCCTGACTAGCCGAGCCGTCGAACATAGACCGGTAGGGCGTCCACCCGCAGCTCCTCCGCCCACTCGCGCAGAACCTCGAACGTCTCATGCGGGAGGAACGATGCCGCCTCGATGGCCACGATGGCGCCGGTGTGCTGAATCTCGGGAAAATCCTCGCCCTCGCCCTCGATGAAGGCGTGACCGGAGTTGACGAGGTCAACACCAGCGAAGTAAACGATATTTGGCTTGGGTCGACGCAGCGGCGAGAGACCTGCGACGACATCGATTTCCCACGGCCGTTCCGGCCTGGGCCATGGAGACAGAGGCCTGGGAGCTGGCTCCGACCGAGTAGGCCGCTCGCGAACCGGTTCCACCGGTGACCGCGGAGAAGCTCGGCACATCTGGGGGCTCTGCGACTGGTACCTCCAACCGCGGAACAATCAGGTCATGCTCGGCGTACCTCAACCCCCGGGGTCCATAGATGGGAATGATGATCCGGTCAGCGATGCGCGTTGTATACCGCAGTACTCACCGAGTAGTCAACACTTAGTTAGGAGATGAATGAGAACCCGGCGATCTTGGCTAACTGAAACCCCGAAGCCCCTCGGGTGGGACGCTGCACGCCTTTGACATCCAGATCGGCGGACTTGAATCGCAGGTAGGTCGGGCAGGGGCGTGATTAAGCGGTGACTACGCGCAGCGCCGCCCCGCCCTCGGCGATGCAGCAGTTGACCTTCGTGTAGGTCCAGTCGCGGCGCTGGGCGATCTCGCGGTAGGAGAAGCCGACGGCCTGAGGATCAGCGCCGTGCGCTCATCGGGCTTCAAGCACCGGAGCCCTCCGATTTAACTGCAGGATGGCACCGCGAAATGGGAGGCAGGTCGGCTGGTGGGGATGCGCGGCAGAGACGACCGACCAGGGCGGCATTAGGGTCAGGGCGTGGCAGCGCAAGGCAGCCAGCCTCCGTCGCATCTGCCGATCGCAATGTCGGCACGCCCGGCGCGCCTAGGCCTGCTGGCGCCAGCAACCGTTGATGGCGTCTCTTGGCTGGCCACGTTCGAGGCCGCCCTGGCGGCGCAGACGCGGTTTTGGGGCGGCTCGGGAAACCTGATCTTCCCGCTCAGCGCCGACTTCACCGAGCAGGAGGTCTTCTGGACTCTCGCCGAGGTCTTCGATCCCGACGCATTCGTCGTATACGCGCCGACGCTGGCGGAGATGGAGCGGCTGGAACCGAAGTTCTACGCGGAGACGATCGCCGGCTATGAGGAGAAGCTGGCTGGAAAGGAAGGGGGTGAACGATTCATCGCGGACGCGCGCGATGACGTCGTGCTTGACCTGCAGCCGCGCCCTGAGCAGATCGAGGTGATCAGGCAGCGACTGGCACCGTTGCGGGCGCGCTTCGCCGGTGAGCGCCTGGAGAGCTTCAACGGGTCGAGCTCGGCCGGCTGGCCGTTCACGGATGTCGCCGACTTCGCCGAGTTGCCCGAGGCAATCGGGACCCCGCTGGCGTCCGAGCTCGGACGGGCACAGCAGCTGCTGGCGACGGCACTGCGCGGACGCCTGTCGGAGGCTTTCGTGGCTGGGCTCGGGGATCGCGGCATCGCCGTCGGCGAATATCAGGTCGGGGCCCAGGATCTGAGCGCATACCTGCGTGATCGCCGCAGCGCCGGCGAGCCGCCATCGCCTTGGGCGCTCGGCGAAGTCGGCCTGGGCCTGTTTCGAAGCCGGCCGCTATTCGAGGCGCCGGCCAGCGTGGTGGTCGGCGACGACCCTTGGGACTTCACCCTCTTCTACGCGCTGAAGCGGCTCGGCGGGCTGGCCTGGTGGCTTCCGTCCTGGCTGGCCGCAGACGCCGACTATGTCTCCAGCGTGGCCCGGGCGATTCAGTACGACGCCGCGGCCGAAGACCGCGAGGTACTGGTGATCAGCACCTCCGCCCCCGAGCGTTGCAAGTCCGCCCAGGCCGAGCTCGCGGGTCTGGCCGGGCAGCGGGCACCGCGGGTCGGCGACTGGCGCGAGGCGATTCCGGAGGACCCCCTGCGCCTGAGCGGACTCGACAGCGAGGGCCGCTCCAAGCTCGCACAGGTCTTCGAGGGTGAGGTGCTGGAACTCGACACGGCGATTCCCCGTCGCCCGAGCACCGCGCCGGAGACGCAGATGCGCTGGATCTCCGAGGTCAGCAGCCGGGAGTGGACGCCGATCCGCCACCCCGCGCTCGGCGAGCGACTGTTACCGGCGATCGCCGCCGACAGCGGCCTCGCGCGCACCTCGCGCCAGGGGGTCAGCTACTTCGCGATGGGCGCGCTCGTCTTCTCCGGCGCCAGCCTGGAGGGCTCGGTGCGGCGGCCCAACCTGCGTCCTTTGAACCTCGTCGAGCAGCTGGGCGCGGTGCTCGAGCCGAGCGGCTGGAGCTGCGAGGTCTCAGACAAGGGGATCTACGCGCGCGAGTCGATGAACCTGTTCGGCGGCTTCGACGCGCTCTGCGCCGCCCTGCTCGATCCGACGGTGCGGAAGCTGCTGGACGCCTACCGGGAGGACCCCTCGCCGGGGCCGAAGCTGAGCCACGACCGCCGTCGCTACCTGACCTGGGCGCATTTCGAGGAGCTGCTCGGCGAGGATGCCGCCGCAGTCGTGCGGCCGCTGCAGGACGCCGGCGTCCTGACCCAGGGGGTGGTCTTGAAATGCGCCCGTTGCCGGCAGCTGGCCTGGCACCGCTCGGGCGTCGTCACCGATGCCTTCACCTGCGAGCGCTGTGACCTCAGGCAGCCCGCCGACCGCCGGGCCTGGTTTGACACCGACGAGCCGGTCCTCAGCTACCGGATGGCCGAGGTCCTCTTCCAGCTATTGGCCAACGACGGCGAGCTGCCGCTGCTGGCTGTGCGCGAGCATTTCGAGGGCGCGACGCGGCCAGCCGGCCGCGGCTTCGAGCTGGCGCTGGCGACGCCGGAGGGGGAGAGCTGGGAGGTCGACATCTTCCGCTCCGACGGGCCGCGCCTCTGGATCGGCGAGGCCAGCAAGAGCGGCCGCTTCGACGCCGCCAAGCTGGCCTTCCTGGCCCGGCTCGCCGACGCGGTCAACGCCTACGGCGTCCTGCTCGCCACCTCGCATCCAGACTGGCCCGACGCCACGAGGGCCAACGCCGAGCGCACCTTCCCCGGCTCGTGGCCCAAGTTGGCGATGCGGGCCGGGGTCAGGACCACGCCAGCGCCCGATGGTCAGAGCAGAGCTTGACGTCGGCGGAGGCCAACCCCTACCCCGAGGGGTCGCTTGCCTTCGCGATGCACGAGATCGGCGCCGGCCGGCGCCGGATGCCGGAGTCGGAGGCAAAGCGCCACCACATCGTCCCTCGCTTCCTGCTGGCGCGCTTCGCCGAGCCGCCTGGCAACAACGACGGGCGGCTGGCCCAGATCGACACGACCAGCGGGGCCACCGCACGCGTCTCCGTGAAGACGGCCGCGACGAGACATCGCTTCTACTCGGTGCGCTCCACCGAGGCCGAGAAAGACAACCGGATCGAGTCGCTGATCAGCCTGGTCGAGGACCACGCCGCCGAGGCGATCGAGCTGCTGCTGGAGTGCCCAGAGCGGATGGGCGACCACGACCGAATCGCGATCTCGATCTTCATCGCGCTGCAGGTGCAGCGAACGCCGAGGGCGCTGGCGCGGGCCGAAGCGATGATCCGCGAGACGGCCGAGGCGGTGCTGCGCGAGCATGTGGGAGATCCCGCCGCGTTTGCCAAAGCGGCGCGCGAGCGCGGTGTCGAGCGGCCAGGGGAGGAGCTTGAGCGAATGCGCCTGCATCTGCAGCGGGCGATGTCGGAGGGACGGCTGCGAGCCGAATACGTCCGCGAGGAGGCGTGGCGGGCAATGGTCGACAACCTGCTGGAGGCCGGCAGGCATCCGCTGGAAATGGAGTGGTACCTGCTGCGGCCCGGCGAAGGGGAGTTCGTCGCCTCCGACAACGGCTTCAACGTCGAGCGGAGCGCCGACGGCAAGCTGGAGACCGCGCTTCCCCTGGCTCCCGACGCCTGCTTGGTCCTGGCCGGGAAGGGCGACGGGCTGAGAAGAATCAGGGTGCCGCGGGAGGCGGTAGCGGACCTCAACCTGCGGACCTACGCCGACGCCGAGCGATTCATATTCGGGCACAGCGAAAAGGCGGTCGGGAACGTGCGGCGGTTGGCGGAAGCCCACCCGGGGCGACTGCCGCGCCTCTGAGACGAGAAATCACTGCTCAGCACGTAGCCGTTGCCCTGTTTGACGATCTACTCGAACCTGGAGAGGTGATCGGCGAGGGCCAATGCGGCGAGCATCAATGCGCCGAGGCGCTCCGCATCGACGCCATCGGCGATCAACCAGGCGCAGACGAAAGCGATCGACAGCAGGTGTAGGACCATCGTTCTACTGGGCAGCGGAAAGGAGATGGCATCGGTGTCCTGCGGCCCTTCAGCGCCTTCGGAAGTGGGGATGGGCGTCGCGATCGTCCCGCCAGTGACAGTGGCGAAGCCCTTGACGATCCGGTTGTACTGCGCCAGCGGGGCGCTGAGGAAGATCCCCTCCAGCGCCCGCAGCTGGGCGGCAAAGGGATCAATCGGCGCCATCATCTTCTGGACCACGCGGCTGTACTCGTCGAGGGGGTGCTTGGCGATCTGCTCCACCAGTCGGCGCTGGTAGGCGAGGGGGTCGACAGGCTTAGGGTGCAGCAGGCGGCCGAGCTCGGCCATGCGGCTCGGAGCAGCGATTGCCTCCATAACCTCACGCTGGCGGGTAGCGGGGTCAGCGGCCATCACTTGCTTCGTGGTGCGGTGGTAATCGGCCAAGGGATCCTTGGGGACCAGCTGGCGCATGATCCGTCGCTGCTGGGCGAAGGGGTCGAAGTTGGGGCTAAAGGGCGTTGCCATCTCCTCTAATTCTACGGTGGGAGTCGATGGCGCGGGAGGGCACTAACTGTCCTACCCACAGACGTTGTAACGCGGCTGATCGGCGGTTAGGCGGCCTGCCCTGTGCGGAGCGCCACGCGGCCTTCGTAGATACAGCGGTTGAGCTTGGGTTGTGTCTACCCGGCGGTGTTCGTTGCCCGGTGCTCAAGCTCTCCCGAGGGGCGGTTTTGAGACAGGCTCATAGTCTTCTCGAGCTTGGCGGCCATTACGAGTTGCCCTCCTCGGCATCGCGTGGCTCGCATTTTGCGTTGCCACCCTCAGGCCCAGGCTTGTGGACCCAGATCGTCCCGTCGTCCCATCCGTTCACGGAGAAGCCGGCCTCGGCCAGTTGATCGAGCACTGCGTCGAGCTTGGCCTTTGCCGCGTCCAGGGTCATCTCATTGCCGGCCATCAGCGCATAGCCTCCCTACGCCACCGCCTTCTTCAGCTCCGCCCCGGCGCTGAACTTCGGCACCCGCTTGGCTGCGATCTCGATCGTCTCGCCGGTCTGCGGGTTGCGCCCCTGGCGCGCGGCGCGCTCGGCGGCCGAGAACTTCCCGAAGCCGGTCAGGCGCACCTCGTTGCCCGCGGCGATCTGCTTCGAGATCTCCTCCAGCGTGGCCTCGACTGCGCTCTTTGCCTGGCCGTTGTCGAGCCCGCTTCGTGTGGCTACTGCCCTAGCCACTTCGTCCTTGTTGACGATTGCCATCTCTGCCTCCCAGTTGAGTTGCCGATCCGCCTATGCGGACTTTCGCCCGAGACGGTACTTCGTGGAAACTCGCCTTGGCGTCTGCCCAGCTGCGCAAGGGGCGGCACCGGGGGGCTGAGCTGCTGGGGCAGGACGGATAACTGCCAGGTCGGCAGCCGGGTCGGAGAAGGCCTGCTGCAAACGGGCGCATTCTTTGAGTTAGATCGAAGTGGCGGGCCGCACGTGTCAGCTCCCGCGTGCCTTGGCCCACGTCCCGGTTGGCCGACGCCTCGAACGGCTCGGCGAAGTAGCGGATGCCGGGATGGTCATGCCCCTTGAAACGGCACCGCACGGGCGTCGTCGTGGTGCACGCGAGGGCCACGGCGCCGACTGCTATGCCGCCGACTCTTGGACTGATTGCCCTGATCGGTATCGCCCGTCCGGAAAGGACAACGATCCGGAGGACGGAGGCGAGCAAGGCTCGGTAAGAAGCGGGGTAGGAACTACTCACCGCCGCTGCGAGCGGCATATCCGGTCAGCGTACCCAACACAGCCACGACGATTGCGAAGTAACTGACCGTAACCGCCGGTTCCTTTGCGGTAACCGACATTTCAAGTACCCCGAGAACGATCGAAAGCGCAGTACCCACTACGGTCACAATGACCGCCACGAGCGTCCCCACGAAGTGGCGTCGAAGATCCTTGAAGCGTCGTGTGGCCTTGTCCTGGGCGGCCAGCAATCGCTCCCGCTCGATCTCTAACGCCAACCGCAGGCCGCGCTCCTCAGTCGCTCGTACTGGGGCTGACCACAACGCCACGTCATAGACTTCTCCAACCGAGCGCCTAGCAAGCGGCCAGTGAGCGTATGCCTCCCAAAGCGCAGCGGCGAAAAACACCGTGACGAAGGGGGAATGCAGGAAGCTACCGTCGCTGAACGTCTGCTTATCGTCGCACATCCAACGCAGCGCCTTGAGCACGATGTGATTCTCCTGTCGTGCGACCGGGATCACGTGCGTAGCCCTCAAGTACCCGTAGAGGGCCCTGCAGGTATCAACGTGGGCCCCCCACTGGCCGTTGACCTGATTCAGCTCGAAATAGCGAATGCAGTGGAAGACGTGTTCCTCGCAGCTGGCTCGGCGATCGGGGGCATTCACATACTGCGCGTACTGCGACAAGCAGTCGATAACCTCTCCCGACTGGAAGAAGTCGGACCAAAACGCCAGCGCCTCGGGACCCTGCGCCTGGTTGCGACCCATCGCCATCTCATCCTTCGCTGCTAGTAGGTAGGCGGCGATTTCGTCGATTGCGTCCGGGACTTGTGTCAGGGGACCCGACTTGGCGTCAAGTAGCTGCGGCCATTCGCGCTGAACGTAGAGGAGCGTTTCGAGGATCTGCGCCACGTCGGCGGGCCCGTAGGGATAGATGATCTCCCGATCCCAGACTTCGAAGCGTGTCAAGAGCCACTCGAGCGCGCTCGCGCTTATCTCTTTGCCGTGCTGTTGCTCTGCATCGGAGAAGCTGTCCGGAAGCTCGCGGAGCACGCGGAGAACCGATCTAACACAGACGGCCGTATCCCACGTCACCCCCTCCCAGTGCATGTTGCCATCTGTCCCCCTCTCCGCGCGATCGAGTATCCAGCGCGCGGTCTGCGCAGCCTTGAGGGGAATCTCATTGCTCAGCGGATCGTTGTCTGTAAGCGTCGTTCGCAGATCCAGCAGATACCATATTGCGAGAGCACACTCCCAACTGCTGTTTGCCGCCTGCGGCAACAGATACGGCGACTCGGCCGAGCCGAGGAGCCATTTCGCCGCTGGCCTCAGGTATCGGTCCAGCAGAACGTCCTTGAGCGACGGCAGCTCCAGATCGAAGAAAACAGGAGGAAGGCTCTCAGCAGCCTCCGTGGGCGATGCCAAGTGATGGCTCACGAAGACATCTCAATCAGATTGTCACGAAGGGTAGCTTTGATCGTGTCGTCCATGAAGACAGCGGCCGCTAGAACGGTGGTCCATGGCTCGCGGACGACAGTGTGGATGGAGGCGACGCGTATTTCGCCTGCGGGGGTTCCCTTCTTCTCCATGCCTTCTCCCACCATCTCGCTCACTGATTCCTCTGCTTGCTCTCGGCTTCCTTCACAGCTAGCGACGAAGACGATGCCGGCGCCGTCACCCGATCTCGGAATTCCCGCCCCAACCGCAGCAGCCAACTCGACGCCGACCTGGTCGGACGTCATGTCGATGTAGATGGTCGGCACCATCAAACCCTCTCCGCTGATCGGGTGGGCCTGGGGCTTCAGTCTCATCACAGGCACCCTGGGCGGGACAATGCTTGAAACCTTGATCAGGTTGAAGTCCGCGATCCCGCCATCGCGAAGCGCGTTGTCAAAGGCATTAAGCGGCGACCCCCCTGTCCCAGAGCCTTCGGTGAGCGCCACGCCTGTCGTCTCAAACCACATCGTTATCCATCATCCGGATAAGGGAACCACCAATCGCGTCGACTCTCGTCGCTGCGCTCGATGTTCAAGTGGCGAGGACGGGTGAACTCCTGTGTTCCCCACCTGCCGAGCTCTGAGCCGATGCCACTGCCCTTGACCCCGCCCCAGGGTGCCTGCGGAAAGGCGACGTTGACGTCGTTGACCCACACCATGCCCGCCTCTAGAGCCTGTGCGGTGCGGGTAGCCCGCTCTCGGTCCCCACTCCAAACAGATGCACCGAGGCCGTAGCGGGTGTCGTTCGCGATCGCGCAGGCTTCCTCCATGCTCGCGACACGGATAAACGGCATCACCGGTGCGAAGCACTCCTCCTGCGCGACTGTCATCTGCGGAGCAACCCAGTCGAGGATCGTCGGCTCGAAGTAAAAGCCGGGGCGATCAAGGCGCCTGTTGCCCGCGACCACGATGGCTCCCTGCTCGACGGTTTTGTCGATCTGTCGACTCGCCTTCTGGAGTTGACCCTCGCTGATCATCGGTGCCCAATCGATGTCGGGCCTCAAGGTCTTCGTCTTCGCCTGGATCAGATCAAGCAGCTCGTCGGCCACATCCTCATGCACGAGAATCCGCTTTGGCCGAACGCAGACCTGGCCTGCGTTGCTGAAGCAGCCCCACACGAGACCGTTGGCCGCGAGCTCGAGATCGACGTCCGGTTCGATCAACGCGGGATCGTTGCCGCCCAGCTCCAGGATGCAGCGAACCATCCGAGGGGCGGCCTTGGTGGCTATCTCTTGCCCGACCTGTCCACTGCCGGTGAAGGCGATCATGTTCACGTCGGCCTCGACAAGAGCGCGACCGGTCTTTGCGCCTCCGGTGACGAGGTTGAAGACGCCGGGCGGCAGACCGTCTACGAGCATACGCGCCAGTTCGACGCCGACAAGGCTCGACTCGGCGGCCGGCTTGAAGACGACGCCATTTCCGGCCAACAGAGCCGGAACAATCGACCAGATCGGCAACTCAAGCGGGTAGTTCCACGGCTTGATCACCGCGACTACGCCGACGGGCTGAAGGGTCACCGTACTCGACTTGCTCGGCCAGAGGCCCTGGTCGAGCTTCAGCTCCTCGATCCCCAGAGAGGCGGGCGTCTCCGTGAGGAAGTATTCGACCATGTCACCGCTCTCCGCCACTTCGATGTCGGCCTCGGGGAGGCGCTTACCCACCTCCTCGGAGATGAGAGACTTGAGCGGAGTCGGTTCTCCCTCGTTGCCATAAGCCTCGCGCAATCGAGAAAGGAACCCCCCCAGGGCTTCGGCGCGTCGGTCGACGCCCAACTGCTGCCAACCGCCCTGCGCCCGCCTCGCCGCGGCGACGGCCTCTGCGACATCTCCGGAACTAGCCATGTCGACATCGGCCAAGCTCTCGCCCGTCGCGGGAGCCAGCGTTTGGTACTTCGCTCCCGCCTCGCGCCACTGTCCATCGATTAGTAAATAACCCCCAGCCATCGCAATCGATTATCTCATTCTCTGCGACTACGTTCTCTTTGCCTCCGGACTCGATTGATATGGCATCAAAGAAAAAGACGCGACCGTTGGATTGATGGCCAGCCCGAGCATGCCCGCTTCGACGACATGGCTGCTCTTAGGCTCCGCGGAACCGTAATTCGCAGGGGTTCGCGGAACTCCGAGATTCGTGTCGATCGTGCCATCAGGGCATCCTTCGCGCGGCTGGCTTGGGGTCTAAGCGGGAAACGGCGAGGGTCTGCTGACCGGCAGCAAGGCACCGGGTTTGGACGACGAGGGGAGCGCCTGGTGCCGGGGCGCGATCTGGCTGACGTCTGCATGAGATTGGGGACCGCACTCCCCCCTCTGACGATGGGCGAGCTCGTCTGGAGCGAATGCTCGTTCGGGATTCGACGTTGCGCTACGCCAGCGGAATCGAGTCAGCGGTGGGTGCGGGGCGGGCTACTTCGATCTGGCTCAAACGATGCGCCTGTTTGCAGCGGTCTTATCTGGCCCGGCGGCGAGGTGGCTCTCCTTGGCTCGGCGGGGATCGTCGGAGCGACGAGTTGGCCGTCGAGGTCGTTGGCGAAACACGGCAGGCAACGAGTCAGTTGACCCCGAGAACGCTGCCGTGGAGGGTCGAGGCGACCGTGGCAGTGGAGAGGCCGCCGATGCCGTCAGGACAATGCGCGGGTGAAATCCCGTCAGCTTCAGTCCACGGTCCCCATCGGCGTCGTGCTCCTGATCGCGGTCGTCTTCTTCTCGTTGGCTCAAACCGCCGATCACCCGGTGGCGGCCGCCGGGATCGGGCTGCAGACCCTCGCGGGTCTATTTGCCGCCGTGCAGCTGTGGGCCAACAACGCCTCCAACACCCTGCTGCGCTGGGCGGCAAACCAGATCGACTCCAATCGCTGGCACGTCGCAGGCCTCCTCGACGGCAGGCTCCGCTCGCTCTCCATCGCCACCGTTTGGGGGGTCGGCGGCTTCTTCTCCTTGGGCTTGCCAGGTGCCCTAGACCCGCCCGAAGCCGTCGGTTGGCCGATCGCCATCTTCCTTACCGTCAACTTCTTGGCTGCCGCACTGATCTTCTTCCTGGCCCTGCTTATGACCACCGGCGCCCACCTCCTCGACGGCGAACCGCTTCCCGACGGCGAAGCCTCGACCGCCCTTGAAACCCGGCTTGCGGCCAACGACTGGGTTTGGCCCTTCGTCGCTCTCGCCTTCCTGGGCGGCGGGATCTTGCAGGTCGCCGCGGCGTAGCGGCGACCTGAGAACGCGAATCAGCACCGCTCCGGGCCTCCGTATCCTGACCCGAGGGAAGATCGCTGAGAGAAATGCGCCCACGGCCTATGCAAACATCCGGCGCCGCGGCGACTGCATTGCGGCGGCTTTGCGACGGCGCCGCGCGGCGCTCGGAGATCGAAACCCCCGATTCCTGGATGATGCACGGCGGGTCCGGATGCCGGCAAGAGGCGATCGAAGCTCTGCAAAGCGACCGCGTTATTGGCCCTCACGTGCAGAAAGACCAGTTCCTGCATGTGGCTGGGATTGCAGGGGGTGGTGGCCTGGAACTTCTAGACCCTTGGCTGAGTGGGTTGCTGCATCGCGTGTTAATCGATCCTCACCTCGAGCGATCGCAATGGGACGCCGAGATCAGCCGCTTTCTAGACGTGCTCCGGGTTGAGGGCGGCACAGTGCCCTGCGCGATTCACGCAGCCCTCGCCGGCTTTGCGCTTCAGGACGCGGGGTTTGAGCTACAAGGCGACGCCGTTGTGCGCCCCGCCTCTGAAACTGACTTCCTCGTACCCATTGGCGAGGACGCTCCGGATGGCGTGGTCTTTGAGTATCGGGTTCAGCTTCCGGCGTCGGCTGGCCCAGTGGGCTTTACGTTCTCTGATGGCGTGGTTGCGGAAGTCGAGACCGCGCACCAGATTCGGTTGACACGTTTCTTGCTCGCCATGGCACTTATGACTGAGGCGCCCGTCCAAGAGCGCTTGGTCATGGGAAGGGTTGACTTCGCAGGTGGAGGAAGTGGGCGCACGCCAGATGAGGCGGGGCCAATCGCCGGCGACTACCAGTACAGGCTTGACGAGTTGCGTATCACACGCGTCGCGGATTGCTACGGGATACTGGCAGGCAAAGACCTGAGCCGAGTTGGAGTGGCGACGAGACGCTATCTCCTCGCCCGCACCGAGCGGGTCCGGCCAGCAGATCAGATCATCGACTACGCGATCGCCTTGGAGTCGATGACCTCGAAGCGATCTGGCGATAAGCAAGGGCCAGAGTTGGCCAAGCGGATCACTCAGAACAGTGGCGAGCGTAGAGTCATAGAGTCCGAACACATACAGTTCCGCGGAGCCCGTGAAAGCATCGTTCATGACGGACTGATCCCGCGGGATGCCAAAGGCATCGCAGAGATGGGGCGTAACTTGGTTCGTCGCAGCCTTGAGGCGATGGCTGGATTATTTCTCGGTGTGTAGGGCCTCGCTCGCTTCATAGCGCTCCTCGACGGTCAACCCGGCCTCCTTGCATGCTTGCCATGCTTGCCTGAACTGCTTGGTGTCGCGCTTTCGAGTCACCGCTCGAACGAGTCTGAATTCGGAATGATTGCTGTCAGCGCGACCAGTCCGAAGGACGCGGCAGGCCTCCGCTGAGGATTACGACCGCGATTTTCGACGGATAGGCTGGATCATCGAGGCCATGCAGTTTGGGGACAAGCCAATCCACCGAGTTCGCGAGAACCCCCGACGGTGCCTCCTTTGGTGTCATGTCGAGGATCGTAAGGATTGAAAGCTGGCGCTGACCTGCGCTGGCGTACTGGGTTGTCTGCGCCAAATAGGTGCTGGCGCGATCAAGTGTGGCCGGGGTGGTCCTCTCGACCTTCAGCTCCGCCACAACTCCGTCATGTGCAAGGTCTGTTTCTCCGCCGCCCTGCCAAGCATGCTCCGTGACACGTCCACCGAGCTCTGTGGCCATTGCCAAACGCATAAGCATTGCTTTTTGAAACTGAGCCTCCGATGGTTCATTTCCCTCGGGGAACTGGCGCTCTGCTTCGATTCGCGCTCCTGCCTTCGCCACCGCCCCGAGGAAGCGGCCGAAGGAATCTTCCTCTGCGGGAGCGGTACCCTCGTCGCGAAGCTCGGTAAGCATCTGCCAGATCCGCTCATCAAGCGCGGGGGCACCAGTACTGATGTCAGAGGCGGGATCGAAGGTCCGCACTTCGATCCGCGGGTGACCAAGTAGCGCGATCGTCCGTGCCCCACCTTCACCGCTTAGCTCCCCCTCGATTGTCAATGCCAGCCGCTCCGCTGGATTTGCCGCCGCGGCGTACAGCGCTAGGTGTCCAACTCCGCTTGCGATCCGCACACCCTTTTGTTCCTCCTCTGGTCGCTCGAGGGCGATCTCGGTTACATCGACGCTCGATGCAGGCCATCTCGACAGAAAGCGAAGGGTGAGGCGCGGCTTGTCGACCGGCCAGTCAAGCACCCTTGTCTCGACCGCGAGCTCGTGTACTCGGCCCGGCTGCACCATATGGGCGGAGGTCACCGGGCTACCGTCAATTGAGCTGATCACTGCGGCACGTGGCGGCGGTGGCGGTGGGTCCTCGGGCTCCTCCGTAGGGGCTCGGCGCCGGGCCGGGGTACTTGAAATCTCGCGTAACGGCAATGCGATCACAGCGAGCTTCTCTCGGATTTCAGCAATCTGATCAAGACCTTTGCAGCTCCACAATCCGACCGAGCACCTCGAGCAAGGGGTCAAGTAAGGGGTCCTCTTCAGCTAGGCCAGCGCTTGCCAGTTTCGCCTTGTGTGCGGCTGCCCGTCGATGGCGCTCGGCGTCATGCTCAGCCTCAAGGGTGCCGTGCTCCCAACGCTCAAGTTCGGCGAGGCTTTCGAGGGCAGCACTGAACGCAGCAAACGCCTTCGCCGTCGTCCCCGTCTCTCCCTCGCCAACTTCACCCCGAACCAGCGTCGCAGCGCTCTCGAGCTGTTCGGCTCGAGAACCGGGCATCGATCCATTTGAATTAAGACCGTCAAGTGCCGCCCTTCGCCACTGTGTCCGGCCCTCGTTCACCCTTCTTCCTCCCACGGCATCTTCTTACTGGCGACCGCAGTTCGAAATCTCTGGTCGGCCTCCTTTGCCCGATCCAGGGCCTCAAGGGCGCCCTTCGAATTACCAGCAACGAGCTCGGCCTCCACCTGAGAAAGCTCGAGTGTCGTCAGGATGTGATCGCGCTCAATCGCGTTCTCAGTGTCATCGGGCCGGGAGGCAAGGATCTCTTCGACAAGCGAGACCGCCTCCCCCCAGAGGCCCGCTCGTTGCAGCACCTCGACAAAGTGCTCGGCGCGGCGCGTGTGTTCTGGCAATAGGCCTCGAGCAGCAAAGAGGATTTCCTCGAGATTGGCAGCGATCACGTCGGCCGGGAGCTCTCGCAGCTCAACCCACAAGCGATCGCCCCGATATCCCCCCGTTTCTCTGCTGGGGTCAGCGAGGACCTCAATCAAGCGGCGTGGAAAAGACGGCAGAGTCCGCGCTGTCTCCAGCTGCCTTTCGAGGAAGTTCTCCTTCGGATAACGGCGCAAATGCTGCGCTAGCACTAAACAGCGCTCGCGCAGCGGCAAGGAGATCTCTTCTCGGAGACCCCCGAGGGCCGTCCAAAGCACTGCGAGGATTAGCTCCAGGCTATGGGAGTCCTGTTTCTCCGCGTAGTAACCCGAGAGGTTGATTAGGGCCATCACCGACGGTGAGAGCTGCTTGTCGGGTATCCGCACCCCTTCCCGCAGCGCGCGCACCATCGCCATGTGAACAACGACGAAGGGGTCTTGCAAGAGCCGCGGGATTAGCTCGGCGAGATCGGGTGGCAGCTCCCTATTTGCGACTCGCGCGATTTGCGCCCAAGCCTCAATCGCCCGCCAGCGCACACCTTGCTCACTGTGAAGCAGAGCGCTCCAAAGCGCCGGCAGCACTCTGGGCAAGAGCCGGCCGACGACCAAGCTTCCCGAGTAGCCAAACCGCCTCCTCGTACAGCTCGAGTCCTTGTTCTGAATCGATCTCCGGCGCCTCGATCACGGTGAAGACTGTTTCGGCGGCCGCCTCGGGGGCGCGAATCGCAAGTGAGCCCAGTGCCTCGCGCAGTTCACGAATCACCGCATCACGATGGATCTGTTGGTTCTGCTCCTCCATGGCCCGCAGAATTGGCGGTTTGTCGTCTGCGACCTCCAGGGGCGAGGGCCCCTTGACGGGAGCAGCTGTTGCCGCCAACAGAGCACCGAAGAGCTGGTCGACCCGGCCCTCCATCGCCTCCGGTTCCCACTCAGTGGTGTTCTTGATCAAAGTCGCTGCTTCGAAGGCGACTTCGTCTCCCCAGTCCCCAGCAAGGCGGCGGAAGGCAAAGTCGATTACCGCCCTGCTCACCTCGGGGTCGCCCTCACCTCGACGTCCTTCCCGCATTGCCGAATCGAGAGCGCTAAGAAGCGCCGAGCGAACCTCTTCACTAAGACCGACAGCGCGGTCCTCAATCAGCGCGGCACCCGCTTCGGGGTCAGCTGCGAATGAGGCGCTCAGTGCAGTCAACAACTCGTCGCGCCCCTCTCCCATGTAGACGCTGAGCGCATCGGGCAAAGAGAGAGCATCGATCAGTGGTCCCAGCAGCGTTCCTGCGACAGCGGGCTCGAAGTCGATCAGCCGCGCTGCAGCCCCAGTTGCGATTCGGCGCCTGTAGAGCTCGCTCTTGATTGAGGCAACCATCTCATCGAGGAGGGTCGGCAGATCGTTCTTGGCAAGCAATCGCAGCAGTGTTGGATCGCCGACCGGCGCAAGACCGAAATCGTGCGGTGGCGCGTCAAGGCGCATCGCCGAAAAGACGGTGGGGGCAAGGTCGCCAGCCTTGAGCGCCCCGGCAAGGCGGGTTACCGCTGTCG
The DNA here is from genome assembly GCA_963707965.1 of uncultured Solirubrobacterales bacterium. Lineage (GTDB taxonomy): Bacteria > Actinomycetota > Thermoleophilia > Solirubrobacterales > 70-9 > VRUE01. Next base: position 199,232 of record CAVPRR010000003.1, on the reverse strand, counting down.
CTGCGTTACCAAGCGCCGCCGTTGAGAGAGCACGCAACGCCACCTCCAGGAGGCGCCGCCGTGGCAGGCGGTCGGCCCGGTCAAGATGCAAGAGCGCCCCGAAGAGAGCATCGCTCTTCGTTTGCTCGGCGGTATCGAGCATCACCTCTGCGGCAGCGGATGTGCAGAGCTCCGGCTGTAAGCGACAGAGGTCGATGAGCCCATCGGCTCGCCCGTCGGGTTTCTCACAATCAATTCCGTCGAGCAGCGCCACCATTTTGCGCGTCCCTTGGGACTCGCCCGAAACGGCCTCGGCGCGCCTGGAAGCCCGCTCGATCTCAGCCTGTTTCCGCTGCCGCTCCTCGTCGTCCTGCTGGCGGCGTGCCTGATCCTGCTTTGCGAGCTCTTGCTCGGCGACCGTTTTCAGGTTGGGGAGACCTTGGGCCTCCCGGTGCGGGCAGCCGTCACAGTTGTTCTTGTAGAAGCGGACCGCGCCCTCAAGGAGGTCTGTCGGGATCGCGTTCGGCGTTGGCGCATACTCGCAGCGCATCTCCCGTACGCTGATCGGTAGTCCCGTCATCTCTTCGACCATCGAGACACCGTGAAACCGGGAGTGCTCGATTCGAGCGTGGCGGCAGTGCCTTTTGATCAGGCTGATGGTCTCGGCGTTCCGCTCGCCCCGCTCGATCGCCCGAGCTATCTCCGCGTCCATCGAGTCGTGCATATGACATGAAGGATTCTGACCGACCAGACCGCGCTCCGCTTCGCGCGAGCACGCCCTGGGTGAGCGGTGAGCTATTGCGGCTCCGCGATGACCTCAAGCAGCGGCGCGAACAGGAAGGGGCCGCGAAGAAGTCGAATTCGGCGCAGTCGTCGCGGCCGTTGAAAGGCTCGAGCTCGGTAAGGGCTCACCGAGGTCGCCGTCGAGCAGGTCGACGTAGACGCTGAGGGTGAAGGCTGGCCAGTCGTGGCCGAGCCATCGCTGAACCTGCACGGCGTTGCGGCCAACTGCGAAGAGCCGCGTCGCGCAAGTTTGCTGGAGGCCGGCGGGCTGACTGTCGAGCGTGTTTGTTGCGCAAGCTGACTTCGGGTCGTTCGGCGGACATCGAGGGGCGGGCGTAGGCTCAAATGCAATGGCAGGCAGCGACGAAATGCGCAGGATCCTCGATGGCGGGGTGCCGGAGGAAGCGCTGCGTTTCTTCGGGCGTTGGTGGCAGCTCGAGACCTACCTGCGCGAGCTGGTCTACACGGAGTTGCGCTGCCGCTACGGAATCGGCTACACCGAGCAGCTCGACGACCAGGCTCTGCGCCGCGCTGACGAAGACCAAGTCAACGATTACATGGCCTCCGCCGACGCGAGCGACCCGCTCGCGTATCTCGACGCTGGGCAGCTGCTGAAGCTGATCTCGGGCAAGCCCAAGCTCTTCACTCCCAGCCTGTTGCCGTGGCAGCGCTGGGAACCGAACATCGAAGTGCTGCGGGAACTGCGTAACCGGGTCTCGCACTGCCGGCGCCCGCACTCCGACGATCTGCTGCGGCTGAACCAGCTTCTGCGCGACCTCGAGAGCGGGGCTCAGCGCTTCTTCTCCTCCTACAAAGACACCAGCTGCGAGATCGCCGCCAAGGACCCTTTCGCCAAGGCCTGGATCGGGGGCAAGCACCGCGACGCGGGGTTGATCGAGCACGCCCGCCGCGACTACTGGGTGAAGATGCGGGTCAGGCTCAGCCGCCGGCCGTGGGCCGCGCAGCCCAATGGGGCCGTAGTCAGTGGCAAGACGGGATATTTGTGGCACGTCAGTTGGATCATGGAATCGCGCCGACTCTCGCCAGTGAAGTTGTGGGAGAGGCTAGCGGAGCTCAGTGAGACCGAGGAGCGGATCGTGCACCTGCTCTTTGCGAATCCGTACCAGGTCACTGCAACCTTCGCCAGTGTTGATGATCCAAGCGCCAACTCCGATGCGGTCGCACGGATGTTCGAGGCCGTAGTCGAGGAGAGCGAAGAGTATGTGTCGAACGACATGGATGCGGCACTAGATTGGTCACAGTGGCGGGCTGGTGCAAAGGACCTTCCCCGCAAAGTTGGGGTCGAGAGCCTGTTGGCGCGGTTTGATCCCAACAACGCGATCGACGTGTTCGGAACGGCGTGAGCCCTTGGTAAAGGAGCACGATCAGCCGGTGGATCGGTTGAACGTGAAGCGGGCCGGGCGATACGGCAAGCTGACGACTTCCCGGGTTTGGTGCGGTCGGGGATAGAGTCGGTGGTGAAACCAGTCGGAGTCGAGGGAGGGCGGAGACGTGTCGGAGAGGGTTGAGCGGGTTCGTGCGGTGCTGAAGGCGGCGCTGGTCGAGATCGAGGCGGAGGCGGCCGAGCTGCAGGACGCGCTGAGGTCGCTCGATGGCGGTGAGCCGGCGAAGGCGCCGAGGCACGGTCGGCGGCGGGCTCGGCGGGCCGGGTCGAAGCGGGTTGCGAGGGGTCAGCGGCCGAAGCAGTTCCTGGCGGCGGTCGAAGCGGACCCGGGGGCGTCGGTCGCCGAGATCGCCAAGGCGATCGGGGTGTCGGCGAACCAGGCGGGCTCTCTGGCGCGGCGGCTGGAGGCGAAGGGCGAGATCAAGCGGTCGAAGCAGGGGATGCGGGTCATTGGGAAGGGCAACGACCGATAACGATTCACCACTCCCAGCCCCACGCTGTGCGCGGCGTTCGCGAGCGAGGATTCAGGACCGCCGTTAGCTCAGCGAAGACTTAGTCTTACTTGACTCTCGGTACTAGATCGCAATAGGCTCGCCGCGGAGCTGAAATGCTAATTCGCCGGGTTCCCATCTGCTTCCTGCTCTGCGCAAGCCTCGCTCTCCTTGCCGCTTCGGGCGCTACAGCAGCGCAGCCGCCCTCAGCACCCCAACTATCGGTGCTGGGTTCCCCACCGTTGAAGATTTCGGGCAAGCAAGGCAACGACGCCGCTACCTCATATTTCTCATTGCTCAATGCCGGTACGGCCCCCGCCCACATCTCGGTGACGTTTCAGGCGACGAGCTCGGAGAGGGTCAGTGTCGCGTCGGTGACGCCAACCGAAGTGCCAGCCGGAACGGCGGAGAGGATCAAGGTCACCTTCGCAGGGCTCGAAGACTTGGGCGAAGCCGCAACCGGTCAGCTGGTCGTGTCGGGGGGAGCGTCGCCGGTTGCCCAGTCGGTGGAAGTCAACCCCCCATCTCCGAACACCTCTTGGCCGGCGATCCTGATCGGCGGCGCGCTTGCCGTCGCGGTACTGCTGATGCTCATGGTCATCGGCAGTAACTGGGGCTCGCGCTCGAACTTCTCCAATCCTGCACCCAGCCCCAAATGGAGCTTCGGCAGCTGGGCAACGACGCTGACCGGTGCGGGCGCGCTCTTTGGCACCGTGCTCGCTCAATCAACGTTTCCGACCTTCCCGTCCAGATCAGCAAGTCAGAACTCGTCAACGTCAACATCTTCTTCGGAATCGTAGTTGTAATCGCGCCGTTTCTCTTCGAAGCCCTTCGGGAGAAGCCCCCGCTGACGCCACGGCCGGTCGCACGGGGACAAACCTCACCTTGCTCATCTCCTGCTCGTTCACGCTCTGGGCGGTGGTCGGGCAGCTGGGCGCCTTTGCCCTGCTGGGTTGGGAACTGCTCGGCGGCGCCAACATGGCGACCGTCGCAGTGATCGCCATCGGGATGATTGGGCTCTTGGTGCTCTGGTATTTCATCGTGACGACGTCGGAAATGGTGCGTAAAGAACTGGTCCGAACCGGTGCAGAAGGCCCCCGAGGAGGCGGCGCCTCTGCCGGAGTTCGACATGAGGGAGATCGACCAGCTCGCCTTTCGCAGGGCCGCGCCAATCATGATGATGACGCGCGATCGGGAGCGGCGCCGAGCCGAGATCACAGTCTCGGTGCCGTCTGCAAAGGAACAAGCCCCAACCTCCTGGCCACTGCTCTAGCCCAATGGATCTCGCTGGCGAGTCCTGAAGATCGTGGGGGTTAGAGTGGTGCACGTGACAATCGAGGGGCACGAACTTATCGTCTAGCCGACACTGCCCGACCAACGAATGCTCAGCAGAGCGTCGCGCCCGCTGCTTTTCGCCAGCGTCTTTGAGAATCACGTCGCCGAATCGAGTAAGACTCCGAGGCAAGATGACGCTGCGAAACACGATCCATGACTCCGTACAAGAAGGACTGAAATGGGCCGCAACTTTTCAGCCTGGGACCACGACCGAGATTGACGTTCTTTTCGCGCTCTTCACCCACTCGCTGAGGGAAATGGACGAACGGGTGGACGCCCTGCTCAATCCAATCGGCTTGAGCTGCCGCTTCGCCGGGATCTACTGCCACCAGAGCCCGAAGGTGATTTTCGAAGGCCGGCACCCCGTCGAGCTGGGCGACCTGCTGATCGCCTGCCGGTACTCGGATTCGAACACCTCGGCCAACAACGCCGTGCTCCTTCAGACAAAGGTGTGTGACAAGCCGACCTACGCACCCGGCGATCAGCTCGACCTCTACACCCATTGGCCGCGATTCACCTGGACAGCGACGAAGGAACATCGGCGCGTGACGCCCCCGCGTGCGCACCGCGGCGCCCAGTACGGGTTCATCGACGTCTGCGACGAAAGCTGCCCGCAGTGCGGCATCCGCACCGCCGTCGCCCCGAGCACACAAGCGATCGACATTGCCGACGAGCTGATGGCGGTGATGATGCGGGCGAGCGGCCGGCCTTTCGTCGACTACAAGCGAGCCAAAAGGGGGCGTAACTGGGACCGCGTTATCTGGGACCTCCTCCTGGGCACCACCCGTCGCGCCGACTTCATCCATTCGCGCGCCGACAAAATGCGCCACAGCCGCAGGTTCGACGATGCGGAATCCTTCGTCAACGGCGCCGGCATGATGGTCTTCTCAAACGGCCACCCCCCGCCGCTGCTCCTCACCAACGCTGGCGCGCCCCAAACTGAGCAGCTCGATGCAACCTGGTGTTCGGAGCCGCTTAACTCATCCGACGGCCCGCCCCACCTTCCCGCCGGGCCGGATCCGACCGTTGACCTCCCGGGCTTCAATGCGATCAGCACGATCTTTGTCGACATGGCCCCGATCGACATGTTCGACTGATCTAGGTCAAGATTGCAGCCTGAGGTGCAGCTCCCGATAAGTCCACACTGGCAGTGCCAGCAGTCGGCGAGGCGGGCATGGACGTCGGCGCCCTCGAGCGCCTCGCCGAGCGCATGCGCCGCAGCGGCGCACAGGAGGCGAGCGTCAGCAGAGAGGTCGACGAGAAGACTGTCGAGCGTCAAGTGCGGATCGAGGGCGCCATTGATCCAGAACGGAGAGCTCGACCATAGCCTTGGTATCGAGTAGCCACGGGGTCCCCGCAAGTCCCCTCGGCCTACCCAGGCACAATCTCATCGGCCAACTCAGCTGGCCGAAGGACGTGAGTGGCAACGCTCGCGGGCGCTGTCGAGCCAAGCCATGAGATACCCCCTAACTCCCGTGCCGACCTCCCCGGCAGCAACGAGTTAGCCACCTCCAAGAACTCCCGCCCGATCGTCTCCTCGGGAACAAGGCGGACGAATAATCCGAAGACCTGCGCCATCTCCATATACATGGCGCTTATGTCCCAACCCTTCGCCCGCTCGGTAACAGTCGCCCGGGAATAGGTGAGGTGGGCTATCTCTTTGCCCACACGGCGGTTCACTTCGCCAAGCCGTCCAGAGCGAGCTGGGCGACCTTGCTCCCACGTCGTATCCACGAAGAAGTCACTGGCGAGGGCATCATCACGCTTTCTGCGTTTGCCATACAGAAAGTCAAGCAACCCGCGGGCATGCACGGTGAAGCTCTCAAGTAGTGCGTTCTGCACAACAGCATCGCCCGCGTGATGCCCACGGGCAAGCTCTTCCGCAGTCTCGCGCAACATGCCGAACTCATACAGCAGGTGCTCCATCGCCCAGCTGCGCAGATCGACGACATCGGGAGCGTCATTTGCATTTGCCACCACGCCGCTCACACTACTAGCGGCCCGCCGCCAACGGTTGCGTGCCGACGGCAGCATGCCTGCGCGCCGCCGTATGGCTGACCGACGCACTCGATCAGCTAGGCCCGAGTTGCTCACCGCCTCCCTGTGGCAGTCCAGCACGGGCCCATGGTTGTACCCTCGGGGGGACGAAGGATTCTTGAATGCCATCGCGACGCTATACCACGGGTCTACTACAGCCAGCCGCGGGGATCCATCTGCTGCGGTCGCCCTTGCTGATAGGTGTCGTGGTTTCGGTCGCCCTCGCGATTCTCTTGGCGCTGGTGACCTCAGCGACCGTATTGCTCGGCGTATGCATCGGGTTGACCGGAACGGTACTCGCCTTGGTCTACGACCTTCTTCGCCGATTTGAGCACCGCATTGAAGTCGAGGACCAGCGCTCAGTCTTGATGGCTGCCGTCGATGACACGCCATGGCTGCTCGCCGATCTACGGGAAATCGCCACCAGCGCCAAGAGCGTGCTTGCCCGTGATCGCAGTGCGCTGCTTTTCATCGACCTAATGCGAGCCGAGCTGGGAGATACGCGGGCATTCCTTCAAGATCTCAATCGAGGTCAAATACGCGTGCCAGCCGGTGACGCCACTCCCATGGCCAATCAGATCGACCTCGTGCAGGACTCGGTGCTGGCGACGACGATCCCGGAGTGCGACAACTCTTGGTGGCTGTCCCCCGCCGGCCGTGACTACCTCGATCGCAACCGACGAGCGATCCGTGAGCGCGACGTCAAGATCGAACGCGTCGTCCTCTGGGAGGAGGGCTCACCCGAACTCGCGCAGATCGTCGAGGAACAGCTAGAGGCGGGCGTGCGACTTCTCTTCGTCCAGCGAAGCACCCTGTCCGACGACCTCAAGACGAGCATGGCGATCTACGACGAGGTGATCTACCACGACATCGTCTTCAACGCCGACGGGGACGACATCTACTACGAGTACTACCTCGACTCCAGCGACGTCCAGCGAGCGGTCACTCGGTTCAACAACCTGAAGCGCGTGGCAACGGAGGAGCCTCCGACGGAGATCTCCAGGTGGGGCGAAGTGCCGAGGGGGACGATCGCGCTGGCAGAAGGGGCCGCATCCGACCGCCCATCGAACACGGGCAGGGCTTCGTGAACGAGGCGCCGACGGCAGAGGTGTCAATTGAGATCGAGAAAGGCGTTGCCCTCCCCGCCACTGAAGACCTGCGACTGGCACCCTGGCGGGCAGCTGATCTTCCCGCGGTCATGGCGGCCGCCGCCGATCCGGATATCCAGGCTTTCACCAGCATGCCCGAGCCCGAAGAAGCCGCGGCCATCGACTGGCTGGAGCGACAGGAGCGGCAGCGTCGTCAGGGGATCGCGTTGCACTTCGCGCTGCGTGACAGCACGGACCAGCCACTGGGCAACGTCGGATTCGTTGACTTCGCGTGGAAGCACCGTCGTGCCGAGGTTGGGTACTGGGTGCTCCCGTCCTTCCGGCGGCGTGGAATCGCCTCCCTCGGCCTGCGCCTTGTCACCCGGTGGGCGTTCGAACGGCTCCCGGTAGAGCGCATCGACCTCTTCGTGAACCTCGACAACACCGCGTCGAAGCGGCTGGCGGAGGCCGAGGGGTACGAATACGAGGCGCGGCTGTCGTCTTTCCGGATCGAGCACGGGAAGCGGTGCGACCTCGACCTGTACCGCCACCTCAAGCACCTACCCCCCCCCCCCCCCCGTTGCCCTAGCTACATAGCAAAGCGCCTGGTCCGCTTGGGCCGTCGCCGCCCTTCGACTCCCACCCCGTTGCGCCGCTCTCGGCACGCGGCGACCTGTGTGAGAGGACGGTGAAGCTCCGTTGCCCGATGACACTTCCTTGGACCGGGCCCATGCGACTCTCGCCGAACCCGACTGGCGCCGCCTTCCGGGCTTTCGCGACGTCACGCCAACGACGTGGCGGGACGCCCGCTGGCAACGTCGAAATTCCGTCTCCACGGTCGACGGACTGAAACGCATCTTCGGGAACTCCCTTCCTGACGACCTCGCCGCTGAGATCGTCATCGACCAGGAGAAACACGCGACGATGGGCCTGCGGATCCCCCCGCACGCCCTCAACACGATGAACCAGGACGACCTCTGGGGGGACCCCGTTCGGCGCTACATGGCTCCTGCCCGCAGCGACCGTCACCTGCGCTGGTCGAACCATCCCCGCGCTCGCCGCGACAGCCTCCGCGAGGCCGATTCCTGGACGGTGGAGGGGCTTGCGCATCGCTATCCCCGCAAGGTGATGCTCGAGCTGACGACCACCTGCCCCCAGTACTGCGGTCACTGCACCCGCATGGATCTGGTGGGACCGAGCACGAACCTCATCTCCAAGCGCAACTTCGAGCTGCGGCGCATCCAACGCCACGAGCAGATGCTCGCCTACCTGCGTGCCCACCTCGAGATCCACGACGTTCTCGTCTCAGGGGGGGATGTCGCCAACGTGCCTATCGCACGGCTTGAGGCCTTTGTCCTGGAGTTGCTCGAGATTCCACACGTGCGCAGCATTCGCCTGGCGTCGAAGAGCCTGGTCACGCTGCCCCAGTACTTCCTCGATCCCCCTGTCGTATCGACGATGGCAAAGCTCTCCTCGGTCGCACGGCAGCGGGGAGTCGACCTGGCTCTGCACACCCACGCGAATCACGCCAACCAGGTGACCGAGCTGGTGGGGCACGCGACTTCGCAGCTCCTCGAACTCGGCTTCCGCGACGTGCGCAACCAGGGCGTCCTCATGCGGGGCGTGAACGCGACTCCCTCCGCGCTGCTGCAGCTCTGCGAACGCCTTCTGGACGAGGCCCGCATCATGCCCTACTACTTCTACGTCTGCGACATGATCCCCAACGGGGAGCACTGGCGCACCAGCATCGCGGAAGCGCAGTCTCTGCAGCGGGCGCTGATGGGCAGGCTGCCGGGGTTCGCCATCCCGCGGGTGATCTGCGACGTCCCGTCGGTCGGGAAGCGCTGGATCCACCAGCCGGCCTCCTACGACTGCGAGCGCGGCATCTCCCGGTGGAGACGCGACCCCGGATCGCACCGGGAAGCGCCGGCAGACGCTGACGCCGAGGAGTTCCCCTACTTCGATCCGATCGACACCCTGCCGCCGAGTGGCAGGGAATGGTGGGAAAAAGCCGGGGAGGCCGCGGGCGATGTGGTGAGCGCTTGACGAATGCTGAGAAGCCGAGAGTATGCGTCATCTCCGGTGGTCCCTCGGGCGAGGCGGAGGTAAGTCGCTCCTGCGCCGCAGTCGTGCATGCCGGGCTCGCCTCACAAGGCCTGGCAGCGGCGTGGATTGACCTCCGCCCAACGGGACGATGGGATCTGAAAGCGGCCCATCCGTCTGACTTCGCGGACCGGAAGGCTCAAGGTGGCGCCGGGTGGCTGTCTTGGCAGGAGCAATTCCTCGCGTGGGCCCGGAGCCTCGACGTGGATGTGGCGTTTCCCGTCATTCACGGGACGATCGGCGAGGACGGGCAGATCCAGGCGCTCTGCGAGGCGATCTCCCTCCCCTACGTCGGGAGCGGGCCCGAGGCCTCGATCCGGTGCTACGACAAGGTCGCCTTCAAGGCGCTCGCCTCATCGGCCGGACTTCCCGTCGTCGACGGTCTCTGCGTTTCCCGGGCGTGCTTCAAAGCCGATCCCGCGAGGGTGGTTACTTCGATCGCCGAGCGGGTCGGGGTTCCCTGCATCGTTAAGCCCGCGCGCAGCGGCTCCAGCCTTGGCTTGGCGCGCGTCGACGCCCCTAAGGCGGCGAGCGCTGCGCTGCGGCAGGCCCTCGAGTTCGACGACATCGCCATCGTCGAGCGGCTCGTCGAGGGGATGGACGTCGAGGTGGGTGTCTACGGAGGCTGTCCGGTCACGGTTGGCCTTCCCACTCAGATCCAGCCAACTTCCGTCCTCTACGACTTCGACGCTAAGTACGGGTCGGCCGCGAGCCCGATCGAGGTTCCGGCAAACTTCGACCATGGGTTGACGGCCGAGTTGATGGAAGCCGCCCGCATTGCGTTCCTCTCCACAGAGTGTCGCGGGCTCGCTCGGGTGGACTTCCTCGTCGATCCCGAGAGCGGACGCTTCGTCGTGAACGAGCTCAACACGATCCCCTACCTGAGCGACGACAGCAGCGTCGCCAGGTCGCTGCTTTACGGAAGCGGGGTCGGATTCCCCCAGCTCCTGGTGGACCTGGTTTCCTCTGCCCGTCGGGGTCGCGCATGAGGGTGTCGCTTCTCTACAACCTTCGCGAGGGATTTTCGGACGCACGCAGGTACTCCCCCGACAGCGACGCCGACTGGGACGAGCCGGAGACAGTGGAGGCACTCGCAGAGGGCCTGCGGACGGCCGGCTACGAAGTCGCTGATCTCGGTGACCCGCACCGGCTCCTGGACCCGGACGTGCGTGCAAACACCAACCTCGTCTTCAACTTCTGCGAGATGCACGGGCTGCGCTACCGCGAGGCGATTGTGCCAGCGATGTGCGAGTTCTTCGAGCTGCCCTACACGTTCTCGCCGCCGGACGCGATGATTGCGGCCCTCGACAAGAACCTGGCCAACCTACTCGTGCGCCAGGCAGGCGGATACGTCCCGGACTGGCTGCTCGTCCGGGAGCCTGCTGCGCCGACCGGCCTGCGAGCGCTCTTGGACGACGGCCCGGCGATCGTCAAGCCGGTGGCGGAGGGCGGCGGGATGGGGATTTCCGCCGCTGCCGTCGTCGACACCGAGACGCTCATCCTCCAGCGGGTCGAGTACGTGCTTTCGACCTACCGGCAGCCAGCCATCGTCCAGCGGGTGGCTTGCGGACCGGAGCTGACGGTAGCGGTGCTGGAGACGAGCGACGGGCCGATAGCCCTTCAGCCGATCGAAGTCACCGATCCCGAGGGCGGGCCGCTGCCGATCTACGGCTACGCACAGAAGGAGCAGGCCAGCGCCTTCGTACGCTGGGACACGGTCGCCAACGATCGGCTGGCCCTGGAAGCCCGGCGGCTCGCGCTACTTGCCTTCGATGCACTTGGCTGCCGGGACGCTGCCCGAATCGACATGCGACACGACCCGAGCGAGGGCAGCTTGGGCTTCCTCGAGGCCAACCCCCTGCCGCACCTCCACCCGGAGGTCGGCGACTTCTGCCGCTCGGCATCGGCAGCCGGCTGGACGTACCTCGAGCTGCTCGAAGCGATCGTCGCAAACGCCATCCGCCGACAATACGAGCACCGTAGTTGTCATTCGCCCGGACTCCTGCAATCCGGTTCCTGAATAACTGATCCGCAATCAAATCCTCAGTTATCCGAATAGCTAGCCATCGGAGAATGATCGTAGAGGATGGCCTGCAGGGCGTTGAACTTTTGTAGCGGAATTACTGGGTAGACGCGCGAACTTTTGCATCTGCTGGCCATCCGTCGGCCGCGCGAAGCCGTATCGACAGTTTCGCTACAGGACGTTGGGCCGTCAGCCTTTTGCTGCCCGTGTTTCGGTGCGCCCAAGCAACGTGGCGCTGCATCCTCAAGCCGCGTTCGCGATCTCTAACGACCTGTCGGTCGGGCCAACTCGAACCAGGTGCGCACGCGCGGGGGCAACAACCTGGGGTGCTTCTTGACGAAGGCGAGGAGATCTTTCGTCTCGATGCAGGTCACCTTCTGCGGCGGAGTCCCTGTGTACTCACCGGCTGCTGAAAAGGCGAAGAGCGTTGTGTCCTCGTCCGGTGCCGCGGCAGCTAGCGCCTCGAGGTCGACTGCCTGAGCGCCAGACTTAACCTGGACGATCGCGGGCGTGTGGGTCTTGCGATGGAGCATGGTCCACTCATAGGCAGGCGTGTCCGTACGGCGCGCCTTTGGCAGCGCTAGGAAACCCTTTGAAACTTGCATCCAGACGTAGATCAGATCCTCGAGGTCATAGGGGTCGAGATGTTGCAGCACTTCATCTGTGGAGAGAGCCAAGGGCGCGGGCTTTCTGCCATGGACCTTCTCCCAAATCCACGCGGTGTAGGTACGCGCCCCGGGATCCTTGATCCGACTGAAGCTCGTCGAAATGCCAGAGAAGGCACGCACAACAGCGCCTGGAACCTCAAGGTCCCCGAGCGGCCTCGGCGCCCAGTCTGCCTTTCGCACCTGGTGGGTGTCTACCTCTTTTGCCTTGGTGGAGTTGTTGTAGCGGTAGCGCCCAGTGATCCGAGCCAGGCGAAAGCGTCCCTCGAGATCCCGAGTCCAGATGAAATCTCCTATGGCAGCCTCTTCGCCGAAGAGCCGGACGGTCGAGGCGGCTTGCCGTCCCCAGTTGGGTCGATCGCTCAGACGGATTGCTTCAACGACTCTGGCAAGTCCAGTTCCACTCGGGAACTCCTCGATACCCCAGCCAATGCCGACCCGACCGCCGTGGACGCAATAGGCCACCTGCTTCGCGTGGTTGACGCCGTCCTTTTTCGAGCGCAGCTTCGTGCGCCAGATGATCGGTGGGTCCTGAACTGGGTCTGAAGCCACCGGGATAGGCCGACTCATGATTTAGGTTTTACCGGGCGCGGCGGCCGAAGCTGTGGCCGGGGGGGCGACGGCGCGGAGCTCGGCTACGGCGTGCTTGCGGGCGCGGCGGCGTCGGGCCAGCTCGTCGCCTCGCAGGCTTCGAGTTGTGGCTGCAGGTGCTTGTCCACGCGCGAGATCATGCCGGACATCAATATCCGCCGATCTGAATGCTCCGCACGGCCCTCCTAAGGCCCGGCATCCTTGCGCACAGATGCCGCTGCCGTTCGCTCTCCTTTCCTTCGCGGCCCTTTTGCAGTTTGTTGTTGTTGTTGTTGTTTTTCTCTTTTTGACCCAGTCTGACCCCTCCCCACTCTGTTCCCTATGCCTTCCATAACCACCGCACCGCTTGCCAGTTTTCTCACTCCTCCACAGCCGCCGACCCCGATCGATCCTCGAATGAGGGGCGGGCGGGGTCGGCGGCTGCGGGGCTGGCTCCAACCCCATTGGCAAGCGGTGCGGCGGTGGATCGGCGGTCCACGGGTGGGTCCACCCGCACGCTAGTTTGGGGGGTTATTGGCGCGGCGCTAATCGTTGCCGTCTGCCGTCAGGCAGCGGCCCGGGCGGAGTTCAAGAGCTTCCAAGTGACGGCCGGAGGCAACGCCGCCTGTGGAATGTGGAGATTCTCGCTGAAGAACATCACCTCACTGCCTTTCGAACTTGCACGGGCTGTGTAGCGCAGGCCGTAGTCGACCTTCAGGGAGTCGGCGTAGAGGATCTCGATCTTTGGCTCGGCGTCGTAGGAGACGACCCAGGGCACCTCAAGAGCTGATACGAGGCTCGCGATCTGCTCATGGTCCGCATGCTCATAGAAGCTCGGATAGAGGCCCTTGCCTTTGCCGTAGTAGGGCGGGTCGAGGTAGAGAAAAGGCGAGTCGATGCTCGGCAGGACGGTCTCGATGTAGGCGGCAGTGTCGAGGCCGGTGAGAGTGATGCGGCTAGCGAAGCGGGCGATCTTCTCGATCCGCGCGATCGAGTCCTTCGGGCGCCAGCGAGCGTCAATCTTCCATTTCCCGGTCTGTTCTCGGCCGCCGATGATGCCGCCACCGATGATTCCGGAGCGGTTGGTGCGGTTGAGGTAGAAGGTCGAGAAAGCGAGGTCGACCTCCTCGGGATCGGTGGCCGTCTGCACCTTGCGCTGGCGATCCCACTCGTGCACGCCGAGGCGGGCATCGGCAATCCGCTTGCAGAGCAGGTCGGGCTGCTCGAGCACCACCTTCCAGAAGGTGTAGACGCTGCGGTCGAGATCATTGATGTGGATGTGACTGGCGTACTCCTCGAAGAGCAGCGAGAGGGCGACGCTGGCGCCGCCGGCGTAGGGCTCTACGTACTCGCTGCCCAACAGGTCGTTCTCGAGGAAGAGTAGCTTGAAGAAGTTGGCGACTTTGCCCTTGCCTCCGGGGTAGCGAAGCGGCGAGGGATAGAGCTGGTGGGCGGGGCGCTCTAGGGCCATACCTTTTCCAAGAACGGGGTCAGCTCGTCCCAAGACGTATAGAGGTCCGAGGTCTTGGGGAAGGTGTATTTGTTGTGGACGTACTGATTGAAGGTTGGTAGCCCGGGCGCGAGAATCGACTGACCGTCGGCGATCGCGTTGACGGCCTTCTGCAGGCTGTTGGATATGGCGCCCGTGCCCTTAAGGTGCTTGGCAACCGCTTTCATGCGGACCTTGAGCGGTTCCTTTTCGATTTTGTGTTCGGACATCAGCCGCTTGTCTTCGAGCACATGGTCGATGCTGAGCTCGACGAAGACGCGGAGCAACACCGAGCAGGCGTTCGGGGAGGTCTCGGCGTTCAGGTTAAGCAGCTCGTTGTAGACGGCGTTGATACGCGGTGGGGTGACGTTGAGCCCGTCCTTGGCGACCGTGGTGCGCGGCTTCTCTTTTGTCTTCGGTTTCTTGGCGCCGCTTACCTTGCGGGGTTTTTTCTTCCCGGCGGTGAGATCGTTCAGCAGCACCGGCTGCTTGAGTGCAGATTTCTTCTTCGGCAGATAGGAGCGGGAGAAACCGTCGACATAGGCTTTGCGCTGCTTGGCGTAGTAGAGATCGTTGACGCTCTTCTTCTTCCTCAGCAGGTCATCGACGATTTTGGTCAGGCCCTTAACGACCTCCTCAACCGGATACCAGGAGACGACTTCTCCGTCGATTACGTCGATGCCAAGCTTCTCCTTGACGTGGGTCGTCTCGATCATGCGCTCGACGTTGGTGTGGATCTTCTGGTTCGAGGCCTGCGCTTCGGCGCTGAGGTTGCCATGCTTTTCGACGAACTCGATCACCTGCCCGGTTGGCTTCAGCTTGCCAGTGCGGCGGGCTTTGTAGCGGTCTTTCTCAATTGCCCCCCAGGTGACCAGACCGGCGCCCTCGTTCTCGCCGGTATGGCGGACCCAGACCCAGTGTTCGGCTTCGGCCTCGGTCGCAAAGAGGACGCATTTCATCTCCGCGATCGGGTCCGCCGCGAAGCGCCGCGAGAGCTCGGTCAAGGTCTTCGATGCCCCGGCCGGGAGCACGGCGGAGATCAGGGTCGGCGTCTCGAGCGCCTTAATCGCCAAAAGGCGCCGGTTGCCCTCGAGCAGCCGGTAGCGCTTCTTTCGCTTGTCGTCGGTTGCGACGACGGCCGGCAGCGTCGTCGGGTCGAGTCCGTTCTCGACTATGTCGCCGGCGAGTTTGATGATGTGGGTGGGGTGCTTTTCGGCGAGTGCGATAGCGGCCACCTGCTGGTTTTTGGCGATATCGCTGTAACGCGGATTGCCCGCGTCAAGGAGCAAATCGGCAATCGGGATGTCGACTATTTCGGGCATGCGCCTCCACGCGTTCCTGCTGCAAGGTGCCGTGTTCGCCTATCCCAACACATTTGGGGCCCATCTGCGAATTTGCCTTTCTGAGCCAACGATTCGGAGTGACCCCGGAACGGCAGGAAATATCAATTCTGGAGGCTTTGGTCATCCTCGAAGTGGCAATGAAGTGGCAATGACCTCCGAAAATCGCCGAAATCGGTCTGGCCACCGCTGCAACCGCTGAAACTGAAACGGCTTGGCAATGCGGTTTGCGAGCCTGCCGAAGGCCGACTTTCGTCGAAACGCCACACGCTTTTCAGTCGTGTGCTCTACCAAAAGGCAATATCCGGGCAAGTACGGGCATTCAGGACAGCCACAGCTTCGGCCATTGGGAGCAACGGGCGATGCCTTCTTCCGGGGAGCGGCGCGTCTCGCAGGCGTCGCTCAGCTCGCGGGAGAAAGGAGCCGCACCTCACAACCCAGGCCGCGGAGCTTGGGGATGTCACGGTCGCCGGTCAGCAGCGAGTCGACCTCGGCGTCGACCTCGGCGGTCGCCACGACCAGGGCGTCGGGCATTCTCAGCGCCTTCGCCCGGGCACGAAGCTCGGCGGCGCGCTCAGCTATCTGCACATCAACGGGGACGATTCGGGAGACGACATCGGCGAAGAAACCCGTGACGGCCTCGAGCTTGTGATGGCCAAGCCTGGCGCCGGTCAGGATCTCGGCATAGGTGATCACCGAGACCAGCAGCCGCTGTTTGGCGGCGAGGTCACGGATCGCCGTGTCGGCTGGCTCGTGCAGCGCGTCGGCTCGATCGAGAAAGCCGGCGACCGCGTCGGAGTCGAGGACTACCGCCACTCCTCCCGCAGCCCTTCGACCTGCGCTCGCAACTTGCCGCCGGTGTCGAGGCAACCGGAGTAGCGGTCGAGCAGCTCGTCGACCCGGGTCAGCACGATGCGCCCGGCGCCCTCGGCTTGCACCTTCAGGGTGTCGCCGGGCTCAAGGCCGGCGCTGCGGAAGGCACCCACAGGGATCGTCACCTGATGCTTGGAGGAGACCTTGGTCTGGCTCCGGCGCCGGGAGCCAGCCGCCATTCCGTTCTTTACGTTTCGTCCCATAGGTAAAGAATAGCGCAGGCCAAAGCGTCTCGGTCTCGATCGCAGAAGGGCGCTGCCCAAGGCCAGAATGCTCGTAACCGTTACACGAATACGTGTCGCTGTGACAATGAAGCGGCAATGGCCTCCGCGACGAGAAGGCTAGATGATCGACGCGAGCATCTGCTGGATCCTCGCGATGTCCCCAGCGGGCAACGGGAGGTCGACCGCTCGGCCCTGTAACAGCCCGGCGTCAACCAGACCGTGCCGCAATGCTTCCCTGGCAAATCTCCAATCGCGATCGCGTCCCGCTGCGCACTTGGACAAGACCAGGTCGTGGATCTCCAAGCACCAACCGATTGCGTTCCCGGTGTTTTCGCCCTGCACCCGCACGAGGCGGTCCATCCAGCCGGCCGGGGCCTTGGCGGTCTCCGGGCCGACCCCGTGGGCGTAGTAACCGAACGAGGAGTCGAAGTAGGAGCCATCGCCCAGGCCGCCGTCGATCTCATCGGCGCGCTCAGGATGATTCTTTGGATAGATGTCCGCCTCCCGGGAAACGAGCATCTCCTGCGGGGCATCGGGAAACTGGCCGAGGATCGCCTGGCTTCCCACGATCACCAGTTCGTCATCGCCCGCCACCTCGGCAGCCGCCCGGATGACGTGTTCGAGCTCAGCCCTGCGCATGCTTACCGCACCGTTTCGATGATCCGACGGCGCTCCTGCTCGTTGAGAACGCCGGCGAAGGGAGAGTTCTGGCGGAGGTCGCGGGCCTCCTGCGTGCCTGCGGTGATTGCCTCTGCGATCCGGTCGCTCGGCAGGGCCAGGGTCTCGCGCCAGCGAGCTGCATAGCGACGGTGCAGGTGACCCTCGGCGAATAGGCGCTCGAGGCGCTCGCGGGCATCGGCGACCAGCTGGTCATCGAGCCGGTCCGCGATCGCCTGGTGATAGGCGAGGCTGCGGCGAGAGGCGGTGCCGTGGCCAGTCGGTGGTCGCCCCCGACCGACCACCCCATCGGCGAAACGAGCCTTGTCCGCGGCGTCACGTCGCTGCGCCAGCGCCGCGGCGAGCGGGCGCTGTGTGGTCCCCTTGCTCTTCAGCCGGTCGATCGACTCCCTCAGCTCGATTACAACCTGGCTCGGGACCTCATGCCGACCACGGGGAGTGATCACCACCGGGATCTGTCCGGCGTCGACCCAGCGGTCCAACGCCGTCTGACTGACTCCGAGGATCCGGCTTGCACGGGACCGAGACAGCGCCTGTCCAAGCTGGGACTCGAGTCGCCGTCGCACCGGAGCGACATCCGAAGCCGCCTCGGGCAGGCGCTCGGCACGGCGCAAACGGACAATGCTGTCCACAAGGCTGACGGTCTCTGCTACTGCAGCCACAGCTGGACTGTACTAGATATTGAGAAAAATTGCCTATTTTTCTAAACAAACGTGCGTGGCTACCGGTGGTACCGGCGGTCGCCCTGGGTGCCCTTTTGGTCTCCGGGGGCTCTGCCGACGACCCGCGGACGCCGCCGGGGCTGCCGGGGCGTCCGGCGCCGCTCCTGGGCGTGGCGGTCGTCGGGACCGGGGGGCGCACCGCGGCTGTCGATGCCTATGGCGACGTCGTCGATCTGCGCGTACCGGGGCCGGCGGGACGGCCGCTGGTTGCCGTGACGGCGAAGCGGCAGCTGGCCGGAACGGCGGCGGCCGGCGAAGCGCTCGTTGCGCGGGCGCGGCTCCGCGACGGCAGAACGTTGCCGCTCTGGCGGGCCGACTCGGTCCAGCAGCGATATCTGCCCGGTACCAACGCGCTGCGCACGGTCGCTCGGTTCGGCAACCAGAAGGTCGTGGTGGTGCGGCGGATCGGCGGGTCCGGCGAGGCCAGCGCCGACCGGCGCTGGCTGGCACGCGCCCGGCCGCTCGACGCCGGGGCGCCGGAATGGGCCCGGCGGATGTACCGGCGCTCGCTGCTGGTGCTGCGAGCGCTTACCGACCGCCGGACGGGCGCGGTTGCCGCCGGGGCCCGGGACGGCTGGGCATACGTGTGGCCCCGCGACGCAAGCGCGGTGGCGATCGCCCTCGCCGCGGCCGGATATAGGCCCGAGGCGCGGCGGATAGTTCGCTTCCTGCTGGGACTGAATCTTGAGGCCGCCGCGCGGTTCCGCGGAACCGGGGTGCCAGTCGAGGGCCGTGAAGCCCAGGGCGACGCTCGGGGATGGGTGACAGCAGCCGCGCGGGCCAGCGGCCAGCGGGCACCAGCGCGACGGTTAGGTTGGCGAAACCGGGCCGACTACCAGGAGAACGACAAGGGGGACCATCTCGGGAATGCGATCGCGTCCGGAGCCAGCGCGGTGCGCATCCGGCAGCTCTTCGCCAACAGGCGGGGCCTGGCGCGGCAGGCCGGCGATCCCGGCTCCGGGCTCGACTCGTCCGCGGCGTGGGCCGTGCGCCCGTTTCCCCGCCCGGCCCTCTTCCCGCTGGTCCGCCGAACGCTTCTGCGGCTGGCGGGGGGCGGCGGCCGCTTCGGCATCGTCCCGTCGGAGGGTTGGCCCGGCGAGGATCCCTGGACAGCTCCAACCGCGTGGACTGCCTGGAGCCTCGCCGGGCTCGGCGACAGGCGCGCAGCCCTGCGGTTGATGGGCGACCTGCGCCGCGCCGCCACTCCGACGGGACTGCTCCCCGAGCGCGTCGATGTCCGCACCGGCATGCCCCGCTCCACAACTCCCCTCGCCTGGTCCCACGCCTTCGCCATCCTCACCCTGCGTGAGCTCTGGCCAGACGTTACGTAAGTTGACCACCACCTGGGTGGTCAACTGCATGGCACGTCCGCGTTCAGGCGGCGTCGAGCGCGGCGGCCACGGCCTCCCCGTTCAGGCGGTGTCGAGCGCGGCCGCCACGGCCTGCTCGGCGGTTGAGGCAGAAACGACGCCTGGCGCCGACTCCATCGACCCCTGGCCACTGAGCGTCCAGCTGCGGAGGACGACCACAGTCCTGCCGAGCGTACGGGCGTGGCCGATCTCCGACAGGGTTCCCCACTCGCCGCCCACGGCGATAACAGCCTCCCCGGAAGCGACAACAGCGAGGTTGCGCGCGTAGCCGATCCCCGACGCGACGACGTGAGTGCAGTATGGATTGGCGTCCTCGACTGAAGCGGTGGGAACGATTCCGACAACCGTCCCGCCGGCCTGCGACGCCCCGCGCGCCACCGCCTCCATCACACCCGACAGGCCTCCGCAGACAACGGCCACATCGGCCTCGGCCAGCCTCCAACCGACCTCTTCGGCCAGCCCCCAGACCTCGGAGCCCTCCTCGCAGTTCCCGCTGCCAATGACCGCCACCTGCTTCATGGTCGGCTGTCTATCAGGAGAGCCGACCAGGGGCGTGGCCGTCTCGAAGGCGATTCCCTGACTGGCCACATCGAGGTCGACCCCAGAGCGTGTGAGGCGTGGGGAGCGAAGCTCACTTCGCAGGCAGCTCCCCTTTCATCAGCCGCATCAGCTCCAGGGCACCGTCCTTGTGGAGCGGTTCGTTGAGGTTGCCGCACTTGGGACTCTGCACGCAGGAGGGACAGCCCGACTCGCAGGGACACTCGGCAATGAGCCGCTCGGCATCCTCGAGCAGGCGCTCGAACTGCTCGTAGCCGCGCAGCGTGATCCCCACCCCGCCCGGGTGGCCGTCGTAGATGAAGATCGTGGGGTGCCCCGTCTGGAAGTGGACGTTGGTGGACAGGCCGCCGATGTCCCACCGATCGCACATCGCGATCAGCGGCAGCACGGCGATCTGACCGTGCTCGGTCGCGTGCAGGGCGCCGAGCAGGACGCGGGAAGGCAGCGAGCGACTGAGCCGTTCCGGCAGGACATACCAGAGCGCCTGCGTCGCGAAGTGCTGCTCTGGGAGGTCGAGCGCCACGACGTCGATCGCCTTCTGGTCGGAGATGGAGACCCGCTGGAAGGCGATCACCTGCTCGGTGACGGAAACCTCGCCGAAGTGCAGCTCGACGCCGGCCACTTCGCGCTGCTCGCGCACCTGCTCGATGTAGATCTCGGTGTCCTTCTTGGGGCGCGTGTACCAGTCGCCGTCGAAGCGGGAAACGACCGCTCGACGGCCCGCGATGTCGAGCTGCTCAACCTCGTAGGAGCGACCGAGGTGAAGGTAGATGGCGCCGGGATGGACCGTCGTGAATGCTCGCTCCGCCTCGACCAGGCCGAGCATCTCGCCCGAGGCGCGCTCGATCACCGCAACCGATTCGGCGGATGCCGAGCGCAGCGGGATCTCGGCGGCGACGAACCCACTGCTCCTTGGCATGAGCCGACCGCCGCGGCGGCGCAGAGCTCCAGCCGCCGTCAGCCGCCCGGCGCGCTCGCGCCAGCCCTCGCCGAAGATCTGGTCGTCGGCGTCGGTGAGCGGCAACTCATAGGCGGCCGCCAGCAGATGCTGGGAGGCGATCTGATCGCTTTCGGGGTCAAGGATCGCCGCCTCGACCGGCCGCCCGATGAACTCGTCCGGGTGGCGGCAGAAGAACTGGTCGAGCGCGTCATGGCCGGCGACGTAGACGGCGAGCCCACGCCGCTGTCGCCCGGCGCGCCCCCACATCTGCCGCAGGCTGGCGACCGTCCCCGGAAAGGTGACGCAGATCGCCGCGTCGAGCTCGCCGATGTCTATACCCAGCTCGAGGGCGTCGGTGGCAACCACCGCAAGCAGCTCCCCCTCGGCCAGGCGCGCCTCGATCTCACGCCGCTGCTGTGGTGTGTAGCCCCCCCGGTAGGGGACGATCCGCTCCGCCAGATCGGGCTTTCCGCGCGCCCGCAGCGCGTCGCGGGCGAAACGCTGAATCAGCTCGATCCCGCGGCGGCTCTTGAGGAAGCAGATCGTTCGCACGTCCTGAGAAACCAGATCTGCCAGCAGTTCGGCCGCCTCGGAGAGCGGCGAGCGGCGCGTCCCGCTCGCCCGGTCGATCAGCGGCGGGTTCCACATCGCGATCTCCCGCCCGGTGCGCGGCGCTCCGTCATCGTCGATCAGCTCGAACGGCTCGCCGACCAGCCGCTCGGCCAGCTCAACCGGGTTGGCGATCGTCGCCGAGGTCAGCAGGAAGCGCGGCTCGGCGCCGTAGGCGCCCGCCACGCGCCGCAGCCGCCGCAGCACGTTGGCGACGTGGGACCCGAAGACGCCGCGGTAGGTGTGCGCCTCGTCGACGACCACCCAGCCGAGGTTGCTCAGAAAGTCCCCCCAGCTCTTGTGGTTTGGGAGGAGGCCGACATGGAGCATGTCCGGGTTGGTCAGGACAAGGTTGCTGCGGCGGCGGATCGCCGGCCGCTCCTCGCGGGGCGTGTCGCCGTCGTAGATCGCCTCGCGCAGGTTCGGTGGGCGCAGCGCGCCCAGCTTTCGCGCCTGGTCCTGAGCGAGCGCCTTGGTCGGGTAGAGGTAGAGGGCACGCCGTTTGGGGTCGCGGGCGATGCTGTCGAGGACCGGCAGGTTGAATGCGAGGCTCTTGCCCGAGGCGGTGCCGCTGGTGATCGCAAGGTTCGAGGAGGCGGCCGCCTCCAGCGCCTCTCGCTGGTGCGAGTAGAGGCGCTCTATCCCGACTGCGCGCAGCGCCTCGACCAGAGCCGGGTCCAGCGAGCCGGGAATCGCCACCCGCTTCGCCTTGCGCTCCTCTTCGGAGCCTTCGGCGACGATGCGACCGTCGCGGCGGGCGAGGTCGATCGCAACAGCCCAGGGCGTCTCCAGCAGGCTCTTTGCCACTAGCTCGCGCCCCGCTGTGACGGCTGTGTCGACTTAGTGTCGCTATGCGGCACTAAGTCGACACGGACGGCCCCGGGACGGGCGATTCGGCCCGCAACCCGCACGGCCTGCAGCGAGCTGCGGTCGTGGATGCGGAGGACGTCGGCCCCGGCGCGAACCGCCAACGCAAGGGCGGCGACGGTTCCCCACTCCCGCTCGCCGGCCGGCAGGCGGTCCTCCCAGGAACCCGCCAGCACCGCGCCGATGAAGTCCTTCCGGGACAGCGACACGTAGAGCGGCAGTCCCAGCTCCCGCAACTCGCCGAGCCGGCGCAGGACCTCCAGGTCCTGCTCGGTGGTGAGATCGAAGTCGAGGCCGGGATCGATGGCAATCTGCTCCTCACTGACTCCAAGTCGCCGGGCCATCTCGACTCGCCCCCCGAACCACGACTTCAGGTGGTCGACGATGTCGTCGTAGGAGCGCGGCGGCCGGTCCTCCCGCGGCGGTCCCTCGATGTGAGTCAGCACGTAGCCGCAGCCGGTCTCGCCAACCAGCTCGAACATCTCATCCGAGCCCCCGGAGATGTCGTTGACGGCGACCGCGCCCGCCGCGAGCGCCCGCCGCGCGACCTCCACCGAGAATGTGTCGGCGGAGACCGGCACCCCCGTCCCGGCAAGTCCCTCGACGGCCGGCAGCAGCGCCGCGGCCTCCTCATCGGCGGGGACCGGCGGCCCGCTGCGCGCCGCCACCGCCCCCACGTCGAGCATGTCGAATCCGGCCTCGACCAGCTCCATCCCATCGGCGACCGCCTGCTCCGGCGTCCCACTCCGCGCCCCCTCGAACATCGAATCGGCCGTTACGTTGACGATCCCGGTGGCCAACGGCTCGCTTAGATCGAGGGCGCGATCGGCGAGTCGCCAGGGCATCCGGCTACGGTAGCGACCCAGCAATGGCTTTGAGATGCGTCTACACCGACCTCGATGGGACCCTGCTCGGGCGGGACAGCTCACTGTTCCGCGACGCCGAGGGCGATTTCTCCATGGCCCAGGCGCGCGGGCTGGAGGCCTGCCATCGGGCCGGGGTGGAGGTGGTGCTCATGTCCGGGCGGCGCGAGCCGCAGGTCCACGAGGCGGCGCGCCTGATGGGCCAGGCGTCCTACATCTACGAGGCCGGCTGCGCCTTTGCGATCGACGGCCAGACGACGCTGTTGACCGGCGACCTCGTCCCCGACGAGGATGGGACGGTGTACGAGAAGATCGAGCAGCGAGGCATCCCGAAGATGCTGTTCGGGCAGTTCGAGGGACACCTTGAGTATCACTCCCCCTGGCACCATGGCCGCGTCCTCTCCCACCTCTTCCGCGGCAAGGTGGACGTCAAGGCCGCGAACGAATTGCTTCGCAGGGAGGGACACGATGACCTGCGCCTGCTCGACAACGGCGCGATCGGCCGTGAGATGCCGGCGATCGACGGCCCCACCCACGCCTACCACCTGGTGCCCCAGATGGTGAGCAAGGCAAACGCTGTCGCCGCCCACGCCCGTGCCCGCGGCTATGACCCAGCGAACTGCATCGCGGTCGGCGACTCGGTGGAGGACCTCGAGGTCGCCGCCGCCGTGGGCCGCTTCTTCGTCGTCGCCAACGGCCCCGAGCGCGATCCCGGCCTCCGCAGTGCCCTTGCCTCCTGGGACAACGTCACCGTCACCGAGGGCGCGATGGGCGATGGCGTCTACGAGGCGATCGTCTCCAGCCTCGTCGAGCGCCGCTGAGCGGCGCTCAGTCGCGTTATGGGGCGCTGCCAGTCGCGTTATGGGCGCTGTCAGTCGCGTTATGGGCGCTGTCAGTCGCGTTATGGGCGCTGTCAGTCGCGTTATGGGCGCTGTCAGTCGAGGCCGCGGATGCGACGCGCCTCGCGAACCTGAGCGCCCTTGCCGGCGCCGGGGCCGACCTGGGGGCCGAAGCTTTTCGGGTCGGTCCGGGGATGCAGCGCTCGACTGGCCACCGCCCGGCCCAGCTCGCGCAGTTGGAACGCCCGCTCGCGGCGCATCCGTCCGGTCAGCTCCTCCTGCTCGTGGGACGGGCGCTCGACATATGAGTTGCGGCGCATCGCCGAGGGCAGCTTGAAGCAGGTGAGCGCCCATGAGCAGGTGAAGGAGGCGCCAGCCGCAAGGGCGCGCTCGAGGAACTCGGTGTCGGGTGGCAGGTCGATCTCGCGGTAGTCGAGCCAGCCGCCGATCCGCTCGGAGAGGTCCCGCCTGTGCAGCAGCGCGCTGGGCGGCAGGTGCCCTCCCTCGTAGCCGTTCGCCTTCAGGCCGGAGAGGTTGCGCATCCCGCTGCCCGGCGGCCCGATCACCTCGCTGATCGAGAAGGCGACATCGGCGGACGCTCTGCGCTGCGCTGCAACCAGGCGAGTCAGATGGTCCGGGGCCCAGAGGTCGTCGTGCCCCAGGTAGGCGATCAGCTCGCCCCGCGCAAGCGCGATGCCGTCGTTGTTGGGCTCCGACTGGCTGCCCGCGTTGTGCTCGCGGTTGTGCCAGTGGATTCGAGGATCTTCAAACGACTCGACGACCTCGCCCGAGTCGTCTGTGCAGGCGTCGCCGACGACGATCATCTCCCAGCGCGGGTAGCCCTGGGCGCGCACGGAGCGGATAGCCCAACGCAGCACCTCCGACCAGTTGTAGGTGGCCGTGACGACGCTGACCAGCGGTGGGTCCTCGACGCGGGGCGGCCGTCGCAGGGCGTTCAGCGCGGGCCGCCAGATCCCAGCCGCCCGCCTCCCGATCGCCTCTCGCCTTCCGATCGCCTCTCGCCTTCCGATCGCCTCTCGCCTTCCGATCGCCTCCGCCTCCCCACCAACGCTCGCATCACCGCCGCCGCCTCCCCACCCCCGCTCAGTGCTCGAAGGAGTAGGGGATCGACTCGGTGTCGAGAGGCAGGCGGGTCTTGTCGGGGTTCTCGTAGTCGTAGGGGGCGGTGGGGAAGTTGACCATCCGCGAGTCCTCGCCCCCGACGTTCTTCACGGCGTGCCAGACCCCGCGTGGAATGCGCAGCAGGCTGCGATGGTGCGAATCGAAGTAGAGCTCCGATACCAGGCCCCTGGTCGACGATTCGGGCCGGTCGTCATACAACACCCACTTCACCGTGCCCGCGGCGAGGAAGAGCCGGTCGTCGTAGGTCTCGTGAAGGATCCATCCCTTGATCGCGCCCGGGCGGATCGTCACCTCGTAGGCGTAGACCATGGGCTCGTCGCTGAAGCCCCAGCGGGGGTCATAGGCGACGCAGATCGTTCCGCGGTCGTCTGGGATTGTCCGCGCCTCGCGGATCCGCACACCGTCGATCAGCTCCCGCAGGGGGCCCTCTGGAGTCGCGAGCTGGGCATCCCTGCGGGGTGCATCTCGCTCGGGGTCCCCGGCAGCATCGCGACGCACCTCCGGCGCCGCGCCGCGCCAGTCCAGCCGCCGACCCGTGTCCCCGGTCTCCTCCACGACCCAACACTATCCGCCGGAGGGGATTCGACTCGTATCGACCTCGATTCCCACCGACGCCACGCGTCCCGGTCCGTCGATGCGGGAATCGCAGGGCGGTCATCTACTATCGGAGGTGGTCGACACTCAACCGAAAGGAGCGCCGCTTGTCGCAGGAGAACGCGACTGTCGCCGAGCAGGAGTACCTGGAGATCATGTTCTGGCTGGAAGAGGCCGGGCTGCCGATGACCGGCGCCAATATCGCCCGCGCGATGCAGCTCTCACCCCCCACGGTCCACGAGATGATCGGCCGCCTGGTCGCCGACGGATATGTCGAGCGGGGGGCCGATAAATTGCTCAGCTTCACCGAGTCGGGGCGGGAGCACGCCAGCCACATCGTCCGCCGCCACCGCATGATCGAGCGCTTCCTCACCGATGTGCTCGGCATCCCCTGGGACGAGGTCCACGAGGAGGCGGAGCGGATCGAGCACGCAATGTCCCCGGTCCTGGAGGAGCGGATGCGGGCGGCGATCGGCGACGCGACCACCTGCCCGCACGGGCACCCGATTGTCGAGGGGATTCGCGAGACGGGCTCCCTCCTCGCCGATGTCGAGGTCGGCGCCAAGGTCCACGTGCTGCGCTTCGAGAACGAGGCCGAGGAGCTGCTGCACTACCTCAAGGACGCCGGGTTGAACCCGGGCCTGGTTGGAACCGTCGAGAGCTCTGACGAGGAGGGCGTCACGGTTACCTCCCGCGACGGATCCCATCACGTCTCCCGCAGCGTCGCCGAGACCGTTTCCGTGCTCGCGGACCCGTCCCCCCCGCCCCGAGCCGCGATCCCCGAGCAGCTGATCCTCTCCTCCGACCGCTACGGCCGCTGAGCCGGTCACAAACCGGCACCCTGAGCCGGTCGACAACCGGCACACTGAGCCGGTCACAAACCGGCACTCACTCCCAGGCGGGAGACACCGGCACCCACGCCCGGCGGGAGACCTTGGAGTCAGTTCAACCTAGGCTCGATGTGGGTTGGGCGGGGTTAGGCGGGGTTAGGCGGGGGAGCCGGCGCGCACCCGGTCCAGCGCGCGGGAGATGCGGGCAACGCCCTCCGGAATTCGCTCCGGCGGCACGCTGGCGAACGAGAGGCGGAGGCTGTTCTCGCCACCGCGGACGGTGAAATCGGGGCCGGCAACGAACGCGACGCCCTCGCCCTTCGCCTCGGCCAGCAGAGCCGCTGTGTCGGTTCCGGAGGCGAGGTCGAGCCAGAGGAAGTAGCCGCCGCCGGGAACCACGAACTCGGCCTCGGGAATCTGCTCGCGCAGGGCATCCACCAGTGCATCGCGGCGCTCGCGAAGGGCGCCCTTGACGAACTCGATGTTGCGGTCGAGCGCGCCGGAGCGGCACAGCTCGAAGACAATCGCCTCGGCCAGCATGTTCGGTGAGATGTAGGTCTCGTTGGCGCGTTTCGCGAGCTTGGCGATCTCCGCCTCCGGCCCGGCGAGGTAGCCGACACGCACGCCCGGGCTGACGGTCTTCGAGAACGATGAGGCGTGGATCACACGTTCGGCCCTGTCAATCGACAGCATCGTCTCGAGCGCCTGGCCCTCGAATGGCAGCTCCCGGTAGGGGTCGTCCTCGAGAACCCAGAAGCCATGCTCGGCGGCCAGCTCGACCACTCGCACCCGCTTCTCGGCCGAAAGGGTGCATCCGGCCGGGTTGTGGAAGTTGGGGATGATGTGGGCGAGCTTGATCGGCCCGGCGGCCAGCGCCGCCTCCAGCGCATCTATGTCGATGCCATCGGCCTCCAGGGGCACCGGCACCAGCTCCACCCCAAGCCGCTGCAGCATCAGCAGGGTGCGGTCATAGCTCGGCTGCTCGACAACCACCCGGTCCCCGGGCTCGAGCAGGTGGTCGAACAGCATCGCTCCCGCCTCCAGCGACCCGTTCGTCGCCATTACCTGCCCAGCGTCCAGGCCGCCGTGCCGCTGGGCGATCCACTGGCAGAGGCCGGGATGCCCGACTCCGGTCCCGTAGGAGAGTGCCGTCTCCCAATCCTCGGCGAGCGCCCGGCTCGCGGCATCGGCCACTGCCTCGCGGGGCAGGATGTCGGCGCTGGGAGCGCCGCGGGCAAAGGAAATCATGTCGCCGGCCATCTGCCCCGACCCTAGCAACGCCACTCAATCATCGCCGTGGCGGAATCATCGCCGTGGACGTGGCGGAATCATCGCCGTGGAGCCTCGTGGAGACTCATGTGGCGCCGCAGCGTCCCCAGGTGCAGGGCGGTGCGTTCGTCTTTACTGGCGCTGAGCGCCAGTAAGAGCGAACGCGCCGCCCATCCTCCGCGTGATGGGAGGAAGAATCGACCCCCCGTTCGTCTTTACTGGCGCTCAGCGCCAGTAAGAGCGAACGCGACTCCGCGGGCGGCTCCGCGGGCGGCTCTGCGAGGGACGCCAGCGGGCGGTGCCAACCGGCGGTGCCAGTCGATCTGTGACGGCCATCGGTGCCGGCTATCGGTGCCGGCGGCGGGGCCAGACCAGCGTGACATCTCGCTTGCCAACCGTCTGGTCGCCAGCTTCGTCCGTGGCCACCACGGCCAGCCTCGCCTTCGCTGCGCCGCCGCGTCGCAGCGCTTGCAGGACGGCTCGCCTGGTTCCCTTCGGAACACGCAGCCCCAGCCTGGCCCAGTCGCCAGCGGGAGCGGATGCCATTGCGCGCCCGATCCGATGCCCGATCCTGCGGGTGCCGGTTGGACTCTCGATGGTCGTCCCGACCACTCCGCGGGCGAGCATGGCGCACGGCTCGCGCGGACAGCGCGCGAAGACGAGGATCCGGCCCCGGAGACGCTGCCGCCCGCCGCCCGCAAGCCGAAGGATGGGCCCGCGGTAATCGGCAACCGTGAGCGTCTCGGTGGCCGCCGCCGCCGTGGAGCCGTTGCAGGAGGCGGTCTGACCGGTGTAGATGCGCTCGGTCGAGCACCCGTCGTCGTCGGTGACGACCAGGGTGACGATGTAGGTGCCGGGCTTCCCGTAGCGGTGCACCCGGGTCGGTGCCGTCCCCTGGGCGTGCCCGCCGTCGCCGAAATCCCAGGCATAGTTGGCGATCAGGCCATCCGGGTCCGTCGAGCCACTGCCATGGAAGGTCAGCTTCTTCTTCGCCCGCCTCAGCGTGGGCGACACGAAGAAGGAGGCGCGCGGGCCCTGATCGGGAACGACCGCCACGCCCGCCGGCGCCGTCCCGACGGTCACCGTCCCGGCGGCGGCGTTGCGGGTTGTGTCGAGGACCGTCGCCGAGGTCCCGGTGCCATTGGTCACAAGGCCCAGGAGGCCACCGGGGTCGATTGCCACTCCGGTGGCGCCCGGAAAGCCGCCAAGCGGTGTGCTGAGCGGGGAGCTGAGGGACGTGTCGACGGGCGAAATCGTGCCGTCGACTGGGCTCGCCACGTAGGCAAGGGCGCCATTCGGCCCGATCGCGATCCCCGCCGGTTGTGAGCCAACCGCGATCGGCGCGCCAACGACATTGCCGCTGATGGGATTGAAGGCCGTGACGGAGTTGGAGCCGCTGTCGGTGACGAAGCCGCGCCCTCCGCGCGGACCGATGGCGACCCGGGAGGGCGCCAGTGCATCCGGCACCGAACCGACGACGGCGTTCGTGGCCGTGTCGATCACGGAGACGTTGCCGCCCCGCTGGGCGACGAATGCGCGACTGCCGTCGGGGGAGATCGCGATGCCATCGGGTTCTTCGCCGACTTCTATCGGGCTGCCGGCAACGGCATTTGCCGTGGTGTCGATCACCGAGACGGTTTTGTCGCCGGAGTTGGAGACGTAGGCGCGGGCGCCGTCGGGTGAGATGGCGATCCCGCGCGGTTTGGAGCCGACGGGGATCGTCGTGATCGCGGTATTCGTCGCGGTGTCGATCACCGAGACGGCGTTGTCGCCCATGTCGACCACGAACGCTCGCGTACCGTCGGGCACGATCGCCACGTCAACGGGTTCGAGACCCACCGAGATCGTCGCGACCACGGCGTTCGTCGTGGTGTCGATCACCGAGACGGTTTTGTCGCCGGAGTTGGTCACGTAGGCGTTCTGCGCCATCGCTCCCGCCGCCATCGACATCAGCCCCGCCGCCGCCGCGACGACGAAGACGCCGCGCTTCGCCCCTCGGAACCGACTGGAAAACATCGCGCCTCTCCCTTCGCTTGCCTGCGACGGTCTCCTCTTGTGACACAAGATCACGCCGAGAGTTGCACCCCGGAGGGTCCCCTGTCGCCGAGAGTTGCACCCCGGAGGGTCCCCTGTCGCCGAGAGTTGCACCCCGGAGGGTCCCCTGTCGTCGAGCATTGCACCCCAGAGGGGTGCCCTGGGCTAGCCCCGCAGGACTTCGACGGCGATCTGCGCCGTCTCGGTCGGGCTTTCGCCGACCCGCACGCCCTTGGCCTCGAGCGCCTCCTTCTTGGCCTGCGCGGTGCCCGAGGAGCCGGAGATGATCGCGCCGGCGTGGCCCATCTGCTTGCCCGGCGGAGCGGTGAAGCCGGCGATGTAGGCAACGACCGGCTTGGAGATCTCCGCTGCGATGAACTCGGCGGCGCGCTCCTCGGCGTCGCCGCCGATCTCGCCGACCATCACAATCAGCTCGGTCTCAGGGTCGGCCTCATACAGCGCCAGGATGTCGATGAAGTCAGAGCCGACGATCGGGTCGCCGCCGATGCCGACGATCGAAGAGTTCCCCTCGCCCGCCTGTTTCAGCTCGTTGCCGATCTGGTAGGTCAGCGTGCCCGACTTCGAAACCACGCCGATCTTGCCGGGGTCGAAGAACTGGGCGGGGATGATGCCGACGTTGGCCTTGCCCGGGGACAGAGCGCCGGGGCAGTTGGGACCGATCAGCCGGACCCCCGCCTCCTTCGCCTTCCAGTAGGTGTTCAGCATGTCGAGCACCGGGATGCCCTCGGTGATCGCGATCACCGTTTCGACGCCGGAGTCGATCGCCTCGTCGATGGACGCGGCGGCGAAGCGCGCCGGGACGAAGATCATCGACGTGTTGGCGCCGGCCTCTTGCACCGCTTCGGAGATCGAGTCGAAGACCGGTACCCCGTCCACGTCCTGGCCCCCCTTGCCGGGCGTCACCCCGGCGACGAGGTTCGTGCCGTAGTCGCGGTTGCGCAGCCCGTGGAAGGATCCCTCGCGGCCGGTCAGGCCGGAGACGACGAGCTTCGTGCTCTCGCCGACGATGATGCTCATGAAGCGGCGCCCCTCATGCCGTGGCACCCGTCTTCGCCAGTTCGACCACCCGCTTGGCGGCGCCAAGCATCGTCTTCTCCTGATGGAGGTTCGGCAGGCTCGCCTCGGCGAGAATCCGCAGGCCCTCCTCGGAGTTGGTGCCATCGAGGCGGACGACGAGCGGCACCTTCAGGTCGAGGCTCCCGGACGCCTCGACAATGCCCTTCGCGATCTCGTCGCAACGGGTGATGCCGCCGAAGATGTTGAAGAGGATCGCATTCACCTTTGAGTCGGAGGTGATCACCTCGAGGGCGTCGACGATCGCGTCCGCTTTGGAGCCCCCGCCGGCGTCGAGGAAGTTGGCCGGCGCACCGCCAGCCTGAGCGACCACGTCCAGCGTGGACATGCAGAGCCCGGCGCCGTTGCCGAGAATTCCCACATCGCCGTCCAGCTTCACGTAGGTGAGGCCCTTCTCCCTCGCCATCGCCTCCTGGGGGTCCGCAACCGCCTCGGCGTCGATCTCGGCCAGATCCTCATGGCGGAAAAGCGAGTTGTTGTCGATGGTCACCTTCGCGTCGAGCGCCACCACCTCGCGGTCCGCGGTGACGATCAGCGGATTGACCTCGATCAGGGTCGCGTCCTCGCCCGCCGCGACCTCGGCCAGCTTCGCCAGCACCTCGGCGGCGGCGGCGCGGATGTCCTCGTCGAGCCCGGCGGCATCGACGATCGGCCGCGCTGCGGCGGCATCGAAGGGTTGGGTCGGGTCGATGTGCTCCTTGACCAGGGCATCGGGGTCCTCAGCGGCGACGGCCTCGATGTCCATCCCGCCCTTGGCGGAAACCATTGCCAGCAGCTTCTTCTCGGAGCGATCGAGGATCACCGACGCGTAGTACTCCGACGCGATATCGGAGCCGCCCTCGACCCAGACCTGGTGGACCGTGAACGGCCCCTCGCCGTGCGGGCCGCGGATGTCCATGCCGAGGATCGCGCCGGCGTGCTGCTCGGCCTCGGCGCGGTCGGAGGCGATCTTGATCCCGCCGGCCTTGCCGCGCCCGCCGATCAGCACCTGCGCCTTGATCGCACATGGGTAGCCGATCCGCTCGGCCGCCGCCACCGCCTCCTCGACGGTCGAGGCGACCTCGCCGCTCGGCACGGCGATGCCGTGCTCGGCGAAAAGCTGCTTGCCCTGATACTCGAGGAGGTCCATTCAGCGGAGGAAATTCATTCTGCGCGCCCCTGCGGCGCGGCGGCAGCCTATCCAAGATCGAAGCGCGAAGCTCTCACGGGGGGTCATTGACATAATGCGCCGCCGCCGATGCCTCTTCCCAGTCTCAAAACCATCAAGTGGGTGACAGCCGACTGCTACGGCACCCTGATCGACTGGGAGAAGGGCATCATCGACGCCTGCAACAAAGAGGCGGAGAAGGACGGCTTCAGCTTCGACGAGACGGGCTTTCTCGCCCGCTTCATGGAGGTGCAGGCCGAAATCATGGCCGGCTCCTACGAACTGTACGCGGAGGTGCTGCGCCGCACGATCGTCAAGGTGGCCGGGGAGATCGGCTGGGAGATCGAGCCCTCGCGCGCCCAGTTCCTACCCGACAGCGTGGCCCGCTGGCAGCCCTTCCGCGAGGCGAACGCGGCAATGGACCGGCTCGCCAAGCGCTACGAGATCGGGATCATCTCCAACGTCGACGACAAACTGCTCGGCATTTCCCGCCGCCACCTTCGCACCGAACTCGACCTCGTGGTCACCGCCCAGCAGGTGCGCAGCTACAAGCCGGACCCCGTCCACTTCAAAGAGGGCGCCCGGCGGATCGGCGGCAAGAAAGGTTGGGTGCACATCGGCTCGAGCTACGAGACCGATGTCGCTCCGCTGCTGAAGATGAACGTGCCGGTGATCTGGGTCAACCGCCACAATCAGAAGCTCGACGGTCGCAAAGCGCCCAGCGCCACGGTCAAGAACTTCCGCGACGCAGCGAAAAAGCTCGGCGCTTCCTGATATCGGGCCCTCGGACGCTGAATTGGCCCGCGAGCCCGTCATGCGGCGCAGTGGGGGCGATCCGCGGTGCCGTGGGGGCGACCCGCGGTGCCGTGGGGGCGATCGTCTAGCGTTCGCAACTTCGTTGACGGGGGTGGTTTCGACCCCATAGGTCGTCCAGCGTTCGCCCTATGCATCGATCCAGCCAAAGCCGCCTGCAGTCAAGCACCTGGGTGTCGCTCGCCGCGGGGCTGCTCGCGCTGCTCGTTGTGCTGGCGCTGACCGCAAGCGGAGCGCGTGCCGTCACGGAAGAAGAAGCGCCTCTCAACCCAAACGAAGAACCGCCCAACTTCGTCGTCATCCAGACGGACGACCAGACCCTCGACGGCCTCTACGCGACGTTCCAGGCCTACCCCGGCGCTCCCACGACCCGAGCAATGCCCAACACCCTGGATCTGATCGCCAAACGGGGGATGACCTTCAACCGCTATTACGTCTCCTACCCCCTCTGCTGCCCGTCGCGGGTCACCCTGCTGACCGGGCGCTACGCGCACAACGACGGCGTCAAGGGCAACGTGCAGCCGAATGGCGGCTACTTCGGTTTCTCCTTCCGCGCCGCGATGACCCACAACCTGGCGACCTGGCTGCAGGGCGCCGGCTACCGAACCATCCACATCGGCAAGTTCCTCAACGGCTACGGCGACGCGCCCTTCGACGACGGGACCACGGTGCCCCCCGGTTGGAACGCCTGGCACACGGCGCTCAATGCCGATACCTATCACTACTTCTACGGCTACCTCCTCAACAACAACGGCCAGATCGACGGACCCCTCGGAGACTCCGGCAGCTGGGACACCCGCGAATACGGGGCGCGTGACGAATTTGGCTGCCCCATCGCGCCGGTCGAAGGCCATCCCTGCGTGTATGAGACCGACGTCTTCAACTGGCTGGCGAGGGAAGAGATGCTCGCCACGCCGTCCGGCCAGCCCCTCTACCTGCAGCTCGACTACACGGCGCCACACGGCGACTTCCGCCGACCGGCCGGGCCCGAGCCGGCACCGCGCCACTACGACTGGTTCAAGGGCAAGCGGCTTCCGCACGACCGTTCGGAAGGGTTCGACGAGGGCAACGTCAGCGATAAGCCGCGGTTCATCCGCGACGCGCCCCACCTGACGCCGTCCGACAAGCACACCTACCGCATCTTCTTCGAGAAGCAGCTCGAGTCCCTGCGCGCGATCGACGACGGCGTCAAGCAGCTGATCGGCACGCTGGCCCAGATGCAGCGGCTGCCCAACACCTACGTGATCTTCACCTCCGACAACGGCTTCTTCCTCGGTGAGCACCGGCTGCTGGGCGGCAAGTTCCTCGCCTATGAGCCGGCCACCCACATGCCTCTGCTGATCCGTGGGCCCGGGATAACGCCCGGCAGCGAAACCGGCGAGCTGGCGGCGAACGTCGACATCGCACCGACCATCCTCGGGCTGGCGGGCGTCACACCCGACAAGAGCATCGACGGACGGTCGCTGGTCCCCTACCTCGCGGACCCCGAACTGCGAACCCGCCGCCCGATCCTCTTCGAGTCCTTCGTCGAATCGAGCGATGTCGAAGAAAACGGTGCGATCTCGCACGTTCGACCGCTGGCACGCCGGCAGGCGCAGGGTGGTGGCGCCAGGGCCTCGCTGCTGGCGCCGCCCAAGGACTACGCGGGAATCCGCCTCGGCCCCTACAAGTACATCGCCTGGCCGACCGGCGAGAAGGAGCTCTACGACATCAACCGCGACCCCTACGAGCTCAACTCGCTGCAGCAGGTCCCCAACTTCTTCCCCGTCCGCAACTTCCTGCACCGGCAGATAACGCGTCTGATCGACTGCGTCGGCCGCCAGTGCAGCGAAGCGACGCCGCCGCTGCCGCTGACCCGCAGGGAATTCCAGCGATTCCGCGCCAAGAAGCGCCGCGAACAGCGGCAGCGAGAACAGGAACGGGAACGAGCGCGCCGCGAACGGGAACGAAACCGGTAGAGCATTGGCGAGCGGCGTCCGTCGCAGGCGGCCTACCGGCTGCCCTACCTAGAAGTACGCATCCTAGAAGGGCCGAGCGGCAGCCCCAGGCTGCGCGTTCGCCTTTACTGTCGCTGAGCGCCAGTAAGAGCGAACGCGGTCCCGCACATCGGGCGTTTCCGCGATCTGGTTACTCGATTTCGGCTACTCGATGTTGCCGCTGGTCGGCTACTCGATGCTGCCGCTGGTCGGCCAGTCGATGCTGCCGCTGGTCGGCCAGTCGATGCTGCCGCTGATCGGCTACTCGATGACAGCCAGGACGTCACCGCTCGAGACCGCCACGCCCTCTGTGACGTTCAACGCGGTGACCTTGCCGGAGCGGTGGGCGGCGATCTCGTTCTCCATCTTCATTGCCTCGATCACGCAGACCAGGTCACCCTCTTCCACCGTGGCGCCCTGCTCCACGGCGACCTTGAGGACGGTCCCCTGCAGCGGCGATGGAAGGGACTCGCTCGAGGCGCCGCCGCCGCCGCTTGAGCTTCGCTCTCGCCTCGGCGGGCGCCTGCCGCCCGCCGCGGGAGCCGTGCCGCCTGCGGCGGGAGCCGTGCCGCCCGCCGGCGCCTCGCCGATCACCTTGACGTCGAAGAGCTTGCCGGAGACCTCGACCCTGTAGTCGCGGGCCACGACTTCCGTGCCCTCCTCCGACGCCGGTTCCACAGCCTGCTCCGGCGCCGTCGACTTCAGCCACTCGCGATCCTCCATCAGGTCGCGGCAGGTCTCGCCGCGGGCCCACTGGTCGGTTCCCAGAATCGCCCTGTGGAAGGGAATCAGCGTGGTCAGACCGCCGACCTCGTACTCGCCCAGGGCGCGCAGCATGCGGCGCGTCGAGTGCTCCCGGTCGACGTCCCAGACGATCAGCTTGGCGACCATCGGGTCGTACATCGGGGTCACCTCGGAGCCCGCCTCGACCCCGGAGTCGACCCGGACCCCGGGTCCGGCCGGCTCGCGGTAGGTGGCGATGGCGCCCGGCGCCGGCGCGAATTTCTTGTGGGCCGCCTCGGCGTTGATCCGGCACTCGATCGCGTGGCCGCGCAGCTCGACGTCCTCCTGGGACACCGAGAGCGCCTCGCCGGCCGCGACCAGCAGCTGCTCGCGGACGATGTCGACGCCGGTGACCATCTCGGTCACGCAGTGCTCGACCTGCACCCGGGTGTTCATCTCGAGGAAGAAGTACTCGCCGTCCGCCTGAAGCCCCTCGACGGTCCCGGCCGAGCGGTAGCCCACCGCGGCGGCAGCGTCGGTGGCGATCTTGCCGATTCGCTCGCGCATCTCGTCGTCCACGTGCGGGGCGGGCGCCTCCTCGATCAGCTTCTGGTGGCGCCGCTGGATCGAGCAGTCGCGCTCGCCGAGGTGGATGACGTTGCCGTGCGAGTCGGCGAGCACCTGCACCTCGACGTGGCGCGGGTCCTCCAGGTAGCGCTCCACGTAGACACGGGAGTCGGAGAAGAACTTCTCGCCCTCGCGGGCCGCGCCCTCGAACGCCTCCTCGAGATCGTCGGGCGTCAGCGCGACCCGGAACCCCTTGCCGCCACCGCCCCCGGCTGCCTTGCAGGCGACCGGGTAGCCGGCGTCCTCGGCCTGCTTGGCCGCCTCGCCGACGTCCTTGGCGGGAGCGGTCGCGCCGGGAACGATCGGAACGCCGGCCTCGGCCATGATCTCCCGCGCCCGCGTCTTCGAGCCCATCGCCTCGATCGCCTCCGCCGGCGGGCCGATGAAGGCGATCCCCGCCTCGGCGCAGGCGCGCGCGAAGTCGGCGTTCTCGGCCAGGAACCCGTAGCCGGGGTGGATCGCCTCCGCGCCGGCCTCCTTGGCGGTGTCGATGATCCTCAGGACGTTCAGGTAGCTCTCCGCCGGGACGGCCGGGCCGATCAGGAAGGCCTCATCGGCCTCGCGCACGTGGGGCGTGTCGCGGTCGATGTCGGAGTACACGGCAACCGACCCGATCCCCATCTCCTTCAGCGTCCGCGCTACACGAATGGCGATCTCGCCGCGGTTGGCTATCAGCACCTTCTCGAACACGGCGGCGCAGTCTATTCGGACGGCAGGAGAGCCAGAGGCGAGATGTGGGTCATGCCTCTAGGGTGCGGGGCCATGCTGATCGAGCTTCAGAGCCACTCGACGGTGTCCGACGGGCAGCTGGCGCCGGCCGACGTGGTCAAGGAGGCCGCCAAGGCCGGGGTGACCACGCTCGCGCTGACCGACCACGACGCGATCGCCGGCGTGGCCGAGGCGACCGAGGCCGCCGAGCGGGCGGGGTTGGAGCTGGTCCCGGCAATCGAGATGTCGTGCGTGCACGAGTACGCCGAAGACCTGCACGTCTGCGGCTACTGGGTGGACCTGGGGCGCATCGCTCCCGCCTGCGAGCGCGCCCAGCACGAGCGGGTGGCGCGGGCCGGCGAGATCATCGAGAACCTGCGGCGCGAGGGATTCGACATCCACCTCGAGGACGCCGTCAGGGAGGCGGGCGACGCGCTCTCGATCGGGCGGCCGCACATCGCCAGGGCGGCGGGCGCCGGCGAGGACCTCGGGCCCTTCTTCGAGGAGTACCTGGTGCCCGGGGCGAAGGCCTTCGTTCCGCGCCGCTGGCCGACCGCGAAGCAGGCGGTGGAACTGATTCACGACGCCGGCGGAGTGGCCGTCGTCGCCCATCCCTACTGGGACATCTCCGCACCACACGAGGTGGACGACCTGATCCGCGCCCTCGACGTCGACGGCGTCGAGGTCTTCTATCCCTCGCACAGCAAAGAGCAGACCGCGCACCTGCTGGAGCTGTGCGAGGAGCTGAGCCTGGTTCCAACCGGCTCCTCCGACTACCACGGCCCAACCCACAAGACGTTCGCCGAGTTCGGCGCCTACGACACCTACGGCCTCGGCGAGCCCCAGGTGCCCAGCGCCGAGGGCCGGTAGCCCGCCCCGGGGAGGGGACCGCCGCCGCCCTCAGGCGGTTACGGCGGAGGCGGGAATCAGGTCGCGCTGCTCGAGGTACTCGATCAGCTTCTGCGCCGACTCCTCGGCGGTTTCCGCTTCGGTGTCGCAGGTCACCTCCGGGTTGTCCGGCGCCTCGTAGGGGTCGGACACGCCGGTGAATTCCTTGATCTCGCCGGCGAAGGCTTTGGCGTAGAGGCCCTTGACGTCGCGCTCGGCGCAGGTGTCGACCGAGGCCTTCACGAACACCTCGATGAAGCGCTCGCCCATCAGCTCGCGCGCCTCGGCGCGGATCTCCGCGTAGGGGGAGATCGCCGCCGTGATCACCGGCACCCCGTTGCGGGAGAGCAGGTCGGCGACGAAGGCGATGCGGCGGATGTTCGTGTCGCGGTCCTCTTTGGAGAAGCCGAGGCCCTTGGAGAGGTTTTCGCGCACGATGTCGCCATCGAGGATCTCCAGCTTGGAGCCGCGCTCCCGCAGGTGGCCCTCCAAAAGCCTCGAGATGGTCGTCTTCCCGGCCCCCGAGAGCCCGGTGAACCAGAGGGTGAATCCGTTCTCGCCAGCCATGCTTGTACTAGTCCTCCTTGTAAGCGTCGATCAGGATGTCGGCCACCTCGTTGCGTGAGAACTCCTGCGGGGGCCGTTCGCCGTTGCCGAGCATCTCGCGCACCTTCGTGCCGCTGAGGAACACGTGCGCGTCGGAGTCGTGCGGGCAGGTCTTGCCCGACGCCATCCCCTCGCAGGCGTTGCACCAGAAGCTGTGCTCGAAGAAGAGCGGTTCGATTCCCAGCTCCTCGGTGTCGACCTCGTCGAAGATCTTCTGCGCGTCGTAGGTGCCGTAGTAGTCGCCCACGCCGGCGTGGTCGCGGCCGACGATGAAGTGCGTGGCGCCGTAGTTGCGGCGGGCGATTGCGTGCAGGATCGCCTCCCGCGGCCCGGCGTAGTGCATCTTCGAGGGGAAGACGCCGAGGATCACCCGGTCCTGCGGGTAGTAGTTCTCCATCAGCACCTCATAGCAGCGCATCCGCACGTCGGCGGGGATGTCGCCGGCCTTGGTCTTGCCGATCAGCGGGTGGATGAAGAGCCCGTCGGTGGTCTCCAGCGCCGCCTTGGTCAGGTACTCATGGGCGCGGTGGATCGGGTTGCGGGTCTGGAAGGCGACGACCCGCTTCCAGCCGCGCTCGGCAAACGCCCGGCGCGACTGCTCGGGCGTTAGGTAGCGGCGCATGAAGGCGTCCTCGTGGTCGGGCAGCGCGTCGGCCTCGATCGGCCCCGCGATGCACCGCGCTCCCTCCTCGTAGATCGCCGCGACGCCGGGGTGATCCTCGTCGGCCGTGCCGTACACCTGCTCGGCCTCGCGCTTCGTGTCGCGCTCGAAGATCTCCTCGACCGTGAGGCGGCCCACCGGCTTGCCCTCGTCACTGCGCAGGGCGACGACGTCGCCGACCGCGCAATCGAGGTCGGAGGCCAGGGTGATCGGAATCGGCCAGTAGGCGCCGTCCGCGGTGCGCATCTCCGAGCAGACGCGCTCCCAGTCGGCGGCGCCCTGGAAGCCGGCAAGCGGCGCGAAGCCGCCGTTGGCGATCATCTCGAAGTCCGCCGTGTGGCGCTCGGAAAGGGTCAGGGAAAGTTCGGTCATCGTGTCGCTCATGGGCTCCTCACCAACGTTAGGGACAGGGAAGTCTTTCTAGTGAGGGCAGCCGCGCATCAGCGCGCGTCCGGGCGCCTCTAGTTGATCCCGCACTCGTTCTTCGCGAGGCCGGCCCAGCGACCGTCGCGCGGCGAGCCGCCCGGGCCAACCGGCTTCGTGCAGTGCGTGCAGCCGATCGACGGGTAGCCACGATCGTGGAGTGGGTTGTACGGGAGATGGTGCTCACGGATGTAGTTCCAGACGTCGCGCTCGGTCCAGTCCGCGAGGGGGTTCAGCTTCCACAGGCCGAATCGCTTGTCCCAGCCGAACTTGGGGGTCTTGGCGCGATTCGCGGAGTCCTCACGGCGGACGCCAGCGAGCCAGCAGTCTACGGAAGACAGGGCGCGCCGCATCGGCTCGACCTTGCGCAGCCCGCAGCAGGCGTCGGGGTCGCGCGCCCACAGCTCGTCGCCGAAGCGCTCCGCCTGCTCCTCCAGGGTGAGGTTGCTGTAGCGGTCGAACTCGATCCCCAGGTACTCGCCGAGCCGGTCGCGCGTCTCATACGTCTCCGGGAAGAGGACTTCGGTGTCCAGGTAGAAGAAGCGCGCCGCCGGGTTGACCTGCGTGGCCAGGTGGGCGGTCACCGAGCTCGTCTTCTGGAAGGAGCAGGCGATGTAGTGGCTCTCACCGAAGGTGTCGAACATCCACTCGAGCGCCTCGCGCGCGCTGCGGCTCTCGAGGTCGGCCGCGACTGCCTCGTGGTCGATGTCGGTCGTGGCCGGCATGGAGCCGGAAAGTGTCGTAGGCGGTGGCTTCATCTTGGACGGTCGGCGGGCCTTGCTCGTTTCATACCGCGCACTCCCCCTCGCCGCGCTCGACCTTGTAGGGGCTTGACCGGTTCCAATCGATGAACTGCTGCATCGTCTCCAGGCTGAACTCGGCAGGCAGGGTCAGGTCCTTGACCTCGTCTT
This sequence comes from uncultured Solirubrobacterales bacterium, assembly GCA_963707965.1. Classification (GTDB taxonomy): domain Bacteria; phylum Actinomycetota; class Thermoleophilia; order Solirubrobacterales; family 70-9; genus VRUE01. Next base: position 158,933 of record CAVPRR010000003.1, on the reverse strand, counting down.
CGAAACGCTCGGCGCCGATCCGATCCGCAAAGGCGTTGAACTCCTCGCCGTCGCCGGACCGCTCGCCCTCGTACAGGCGCAGCCAGCGCTCGACCGCCTCGGGGACGCGCTTGGCGGGCAGCCGCGACTTCAACCGCTTGCCGAAGATCACCTCGCCGCCCTCGTAGTTGCCGCCGATGTGCGGGATGTAGGCGGGCATCTGCCGACCGCCGACTTTCAGCGAGGCGCCGTAGAAGCCGATGTTGGCGATGTGATGCTGGCTGCAGCCATTCGGGCAGCCGCTCATCTTGATGTGGATCCGACGGCTGAGGCTGTCGGAGACCTCCATCGCCTCGAGCCGCTCCTTGATCGCGCCGTTGAGGCCCATCGAGCTGGTGATGCCCAGTTTGCAGCTGTCGGTGCCGGGGCAGCTGACGACATCGGTCACCTCGCGAGCGCCGGCCTCACCGAGGCCGAGCTCGCTGAGCCGCTGCCAAACGTCATAGAGAGACTCGTTGCGCACCCAGCGCAGAACCAGGTTCTGCTGCACCGTGCTGCGGGCGTAGCCACCCGTGAACTCGCGCATGATCGCGGCCAGGCCGCGGAACTGCTGCGGGGTGAGATCGCCGCGCTCGACCTTCACCTCAACCGTCGAGAAGCCGTCCTGACGCTGCGCCTGCACATTGCCCTCGCAGAAGCGCTCGAAATCGGAGCGGTCGCCGTTCGGGGAGGCAGCCGCCGCGGGCGGCGCGGGCGCATTTGCCTCCTCCTCGTGGTCGAAGCGCAGCCGCTCGACGTCGAAGTCGCGCTCGTCCACCCAATCGCCGCGCAGCTCCTCGTCGACCAGCTCGCGGAAGGCGTCGATCCCGACCTTGTCGATCATGAACTTGATCCGCGCCCGGGCGCGGTTGGCGCGCAGCCACTCCTGGCGGTCGAAGATCCGCAGCGCCGCCTCGGTGACCTTCAGGTAATCGCCGTTGTCGGCCTCGACGAACTCGTACAGGGTCGGCGCGAGGCGAGCCATGATCGAGGTGCCGCCGCCGACCCGCATCTCGAACCCCTTGACGCCGTCCCGTTCGCGGCTGAGGAAGGCGATGTCGTGGATGCCGGTGATCGCCCGGTCCTCGTCGGAGCCGGTGAAGGCGGTCTTGATCTTGCGCGGCATCAGCTGCGTCGTCGGGTGGCGGACGAAGTAGCGCACGTAGGCGCCGGCGTAGGGGGTCGGGTCGAACACCTCGTCGGCGGCGACGCCCGCCCAGGGGTCCCCGGTGACGTTGCGGATCGTGTTGCCGCAGCCCTCGCGCGAGGAGAGCCCGGCATCGGACAGCTCGCGGATCGCCGTGGCGGCGTCGGGCAGCGGCACGTGGTGGATCTGGATGTTCTGGCGGGTCGTGATGTGGCCTTTGCCCAGCGGCGCATAGCGCTCGACCACGCCGGCGAACGCGTCCATCTGCTCCGGGGTCACACCACCAAACGGCAGCTTGACCCTGAGCATCTGAACGTCCGGCTGGCGCTGGCCGTAGACGCCCTGCTTGAGGCGGAAACCGATGAACTCGTCTTCCGGTTTCTCACCCGCGAGGAATCGCTGCGCCTCGCTGTCGAAGTCGTCAAACTCGCGCTCGAGGATTGGGATGACGTGCCCCGGGACGTTCTCGTAGGTCTCCGGGTTCTCCAGCGAGCCCGTCCGTCCCTTGCCGCGCTGCGGTTTGACGTGGTTGACGTCGAGATCGTCGAGGACCGCGGCGGATTTGGTCTGGGGCGAAGCCGGGGCCGATTCCATGCGCGCGATCCTCCTGTCAGGTGCGTAGGGGTTGCCAGGTCAGCCAGCCCAACTAAGAAAATAGCAAAACCTGACAGGGATTAGGGTATTTAGGAGAGAGAGCGCTTGCGCGCTTCGAGAATCGAGGCGGCCTCGCCCGAGTCGGCCACGTAACCGTCCTGCGGCTCGATCGGGAGCCCGGCATCCACCCAGGCCTGGATCCCGCCGGCCAGCGTCGACACCCGGTAGCCATCGGCCGCGAAGGCCGCAGCGGCCATGTCGGAGCGATTGTCGCCACGGCAGTAGAAAACGACGGGGCTCTCCCGATCGATCTCGGGTGCGCGGGCATCGAGCTCATTCAGCTCGACGTGGGTCGCGCCGGCGATCCGCCCAGCCCCCCACTCGTGATCGGTCCGCACGTCAACCAGCTGGGCTCCGTCCGCAACGAGCGCGCGCAGTGTCTCCGGGGCGATCGCGTCCACGCCGGAAATCTAATCGACGTCGGTCCCCTCGACCAGGAACGCGACGCGCACGTGGGCTCGGTACTCGTCCAGGTTCTCACCCCGGATGCCAGTCGAAACGATGTCGACGGCGCGGACGTTGCGCAGCGTGCCCTGGGCCTGGGCGAGCGCCTGCCTCGCCGCGTCGTCCGTGGACGTCTTTGAGCTGCCGACCAGCTCGATGATCTTCACGACAGCCACTGAGCTCCTCCTTTGTCCAGATCCTCGATCGTCGCCTTTGCGCCGACCCCCTCGATCAGCGCGGCCCGCTGCCACGGGCCAATCGCCTTCTCGCCAGCGCCCGGCGCGGGATCCGTATCCGCGTTGAACCGCTCGATCGCCGCAGCGATCGCGGCCGCCTCCTCAGCGCTTGCACTCCGGGCCATCAGCCAAGCCTAGACGTTCCACCGCGCCGCTCGGGAACCGTGGGAGCGGCACGGGAACGCCAGAGGCTTGATGTGGGTCACCCACGCACGTGGATGACGCCCCCACACACCCGCCCAACCCACATCACGCCTCTAGCCACTGTTGTTGAGTCCCGGCACGGGCTCTCCATCCCTGCGCACCGAGCAGTCCGCACTGGGGGGGTCGATGGGGTCGACGAGGGTGCGACCGGCCGGGCGCCCGCGGAGGCCGCACTGGATGACCAGGTCTCGCATGCCGTCGCGCGCGTCGATTACGTCATCGCCGCCACCGCCGTGGAAGCGATCCGCGCCGGGCTGGCCGAGCATGTTGTTGGCACGGCTGTCGCCAATCAGGATGTCGTAGTCGAAGGAGCCCTCCATGTCCTCGTTGGAGTGGGCAAGGCGAACCGGGCTGCAGTTGGGAATCGTGTTGATCCAGGCCTTTCCGCGCGGGAAGGAGATGATCAGGAGGCCCGGGTGGGCCTGCGTCTCGGCGAAGGATGCATCGTCACGGCCGGAGCCGCCGACCATCCGCCCCCCGGCGCAGCCGCCACCCGCTGCCAGCAGGTCGCCGTCCTCACCCCCATAGAGGAAGGTGGGGCCCGGCAGGCCGCCGACCAAACCATCGGCACCCGCGCCGCCGTAGAGGCGGTCGCTGCCCGGCCCGGACTCGATCAGGTCGTCCTCGGGGCCACCGTGGATCGTGTCGTCGCCATAGCCGCCGGCGATGCGGACACTCCCGACCGCGGCGAGAGAGCCCTGCACGCTGAGCGAGTCGTTGCCGGGGCCGAGATCGGCCATCAGCCAGCGTGCTGGGCCTTCCGGGTCGCAGATCGCCATGGTGAGCTCCGCGGATGGGCGGGTACAGCCCTCGCCCACCGTGATCCCCTTGGCGGCGACGATGCCAAAGCCTCCCGCGGCCTGGTCGAAGCCGACGGTCAGCTCGTCGCGGCCGGGGCCCCCGACGATCGCCAGACCACCGCCCCCACCCCGGGTGCGGTCGATCTCGACATAGGCGGACCCGTTGGGGGGCCGCTCGCGACCGCAGGAGCGGGCACGACCCTTTGCTCCCCTGCAGCTGTCCGTCCCCTGGCCTCCGAGCAGATGGTCGCGGCCTCTCTCACCGGAGATCGCGTCGTCGCCCGCGCCGCCGTCGATGACGTTGTCGCGTTTGTCGCCGACCAGGGTGTCATCGAAGGCGGAGCCTTCGATGCCCTCGAAGCGGAAGAGCCGGTCATGGCCGTCGCCACGCGCCTTGTGAGCGACGAGCGAAACCCAGACGCCGCCGTTCTGCGGCGCCCCGACCGACGTGGCGAACGAAGCGATGTCCCCGCTCCCCGGACCGCCGTCCATGCGGTCGTAGCCATAGTCCCCGTGGACGAGATCGGAGTTGCCCGGACCGCCGTTCAGCACGTCGATGCCGAGGCTGCCGGCCACATCGTCGAATTCTCCGGGGCCCCCAAGCACCCCGTCGTCGCCGAGGTCGCCGATCACCCGGTCTCCGCTGCCGGCGCCACCGTCGACTGCGTCGTTGCCCCGGCCGCCGTGGATCAGGTCGGCGCCGGGCCCGCCGCAGATCAGGTCGTTGCCGAGGCTGCCGAAGATTTCATCGTCGCCGAGCCCGCCCCAGATGACGTCCCGGCTCGGCGTGCCGTACAGCACATCGGGGCCGTCCGTGCCGACGATCTTCGCCCGCCGCCCATGGCAGCGCGGGGTTTCTTCTTCTTCTTCGACCGGTGCGGCGGCGACGAACACCATCGCGGCAAGCACCGCCGCGGCAATTGCGAGCCCCCTGCCCATCTCCATCACGAATCGTCCATCACCGAATCGAGCTCCATTACGAATCGAGCGTATCGACCCACGACGGACGTGCTGATCCGAGCGAATCGACACACAGGGGACGTGCCGCCTCGAGCGAGCCGATTCACAATGGGCACACCGACAGTTGACCGCCCCACACAGCGCGCTAACCATCGGCACGCCCGGAAGGTGCGGTTGCGCTAACCATCGGCACGCCCCGAAGGTGCGGTTGTGTTGGCTCCCAGCTCGACCATGAGCTGGCGGCGCCTCTGCTCCAGGAGTGCCTCGACGCGGCCGATCACTTCGTTCGGTTCGCGATCGAGTCGGGGACCGGTGATCCGGATCATCTCTATCCCCATCAGCTTCAGATCCTCATGGCGCCGGCGGTCGCGCTCGAAAGCCGCGCGACTGCCATGGGTCTCGTAGACGTCGAGCTCGACCGCGAAGCGCTCCAGCTGCCAGTAGGCGTCAAGCTCGTATCCGGCCACGTTGTACCCGGTGACAGGCGTCGACAGGCCGGCGCTCTTCGTGAGTTCGAGGAAGCGCCGCTCGAGGCGCGAGCGGGTGAAGGCGGGTTCGTCGCGATAGATGGCAAGGGCGCAGCGCAGGTGGCCGGCGCCGGGATGGCCTCCGGCGCGCTCCAGGAGCGCGTCGACCGCGCGCAGGTCGAACAGGCGCTGCTCCTCGGAGCGCTCGATGGCACGGTCGAGGCGAGCTGGCAGGGTGGCGGCAACGTCGAGCAGGGTGCGGGGTAGGGCGGTGACCGGAATTCCGTCGATGACGGCACGATCCTCGTCGGCCAGGCGCGCGGAATGGATGTGCATGTTGGCCCTGGCATGACGGCGTGTTGGGGCCGTGATGTGAATCGTCCCGGAGTGGTTCGGGAGAAGACCCCACAGCCGAGCGGCGGAGGCGTGGCTGGCAACGGCATCGGGTGCGCAGGCGAGAACAGCCGCAAGACAATGGCTGTGCCAGGTGAGGGATCTGTGCCCTACGGCGTAGACACCGCGGTGGAGCCGATGCAACCGGCCGGAGCGCGCCGCCCGTGATGCCGCATCGTGTGAGTAGCCGATGTCCACCAACTGCTGGATCGAGACGACACCGTGCTGCCGCTCGGCCAGGTCGGCAAGGGGCTGGTGCGCGCCGACGACAGGTGCCGCGTCCGGCGTTCGTCTTCCCTGGTCCGGCGTTCGTCTTCCCTGGCGCATATCGATACAAGGGACGAACGGGGGTCGATTCTCCCTCCCGCCACGCGGGAAACGGGCGGTGCGTTCGCTCTTACTGGCGCTCAGCGCCAGTAAAGACGAACGGGGGTCGATTCTCCCTCCCGCCACGCGGGAAACGGGCGGTGCGTTCGCTCTTACTGGCGCTCAGCGCCAGTAAAGACGAACGCGATAGGCGAACGGGGGCGGTACTTGCCAAGACGACCGTGAGCGCCGCACAGCAGGGCGAGCTTGGAAGGCGAACTTGGTGTGACGTGCTCGATCGGTTGGCGCATGGGCGCACCGGTTCGGCGAGTGCGTGAGCGAACCGCATATGCACGGTGGGCTATTCGAGGTTGTATGCACGGTGGGCTATTCGAGGTTGACCATCACGTGCTTGATCTGCGTGTAGTCCTCGAGCGCGTACATCGAGAGGTCCTTCCCGTAGCCGGACTCCTTATAGCCGCCGTGGGGCATCTCGGAGACGAGCGGGATGTGGTCGTTGATCCAGACGCAGCCGAAGCGCAGCGCGTTGGCGACCCGCATCGCGCGGCCGACGTCGCGGGTCCAGACCGACGCGGCGAGCCCGTAGCGGGTGCCGTTCGCCCACTCAATCGCCTTCGCCTCGTCGGAGAAGGGCTGCACCGTGATCACCGGGCCGAAGATCTCGTTCTGGACCATCTCGTCGTCCTGCTCGAGGCCGGCGATGACCGTCGGCTCGAGGAAGTACCCGGGCAGGTCCGGCTCAGCGCCCCCGGTGACGACCTCCGCATTGGCCGGCCTGCGCTCGAGGAAGCCCTCGACCCGCTCGCGCTGGCGCTCCGAGTTGAGCGGCCCCAGCGTCGTCTCGGCCGCGAGCGTGTCGCCGAGGACCAGCCCCTTCGCTTCGGAGGCGAGACCGCTGACCACGTCGTCGTAGACCGCGCTCGAGGCGAGGACACGACAGGCCGCGGTGCAGTCCTGGCCGGCGTTGTAGTAGCCGGTGCCGGCAATGGTCTCCATCGCCGCCTCCATCGAGACGTCGTCGAAGACGATCACAGGCGCCTTGCCTCCCAACTCGAGGTGGACGCGCTTGAGGCTGTCGGCAGCGGCCTTCGCGATCCCCTTGCCGGTCGGCGGCGAGCCGGTCAGCGAGACCATCTCGACGTCCGGATGGGTGACCAGCGCCGCCCCGGTCGGCTCGCCGTGACCGCCGATCGCGTTGAGGACACCGGGTGGCAGGAGCTCGGCGCACCACTCCGCGAAGAGAAGCGTCGTCAGCGGCGTCGTCTCGGCCGGCTTCAGCACGACGGTATTGCCGGCGGCGAGCGCCGGGCCGATCTTCCACACCGCCATCATCAGCGGGTAGTTCCAGGGGGTGATCTGGCCGACCACGCCAACCGGCTCGCGGCGGATGAAGGAGGTGTGGGCCTCCATGTACTCGCCGGCCGCCCGACCCTCGAGGCAGCGGGCGGCGCCCGCGAAGAAGCGCAGGTTGTCGGCCATCACCGGCACCTCGTCCTCCAGCACGGCGCTGCGCGGCTTGCCCGCGTCAGCGGCCTCGAGATCGGCGATCTCCTCACCCCGCTCCTCGATCAGGTCCGCCATCCGCAGCAGCGCCCTGGCGCGTTCGCCCGGCGGCGTTGCAGCCCAGCCCTCGAAGGCCCCCTTTGCCGCCTCGACCGCCCGGTCGACGTCGGGCGCGGTCGAGAGCGGAGCCGCGGCGATCGGCTCCCCGGTGGCGGGGTTGACGATCTCCTCGGTCCGCCCCTCGGCCGGGTCGACCGCCTTGCCGCCGATGAAGTTACTCAGCTTCGTCATGGAGCCCGTCGCAGCCGCCATCAACCAACCTCCGCCTTTCGTTCCGCCATCAACCAACCTCCGCCTTTCGTTTGATTTCCAGTGCGTCCTCCACTCGTACACACGGCAGCCCGACCCCCTCGGCAACACCCGGATGCGTCACCTGCCCGCCCGCCACGTTCACGCCAAGCCGCAGGCCCGGGTCGCTGCGGATCGCCTCTGCGACACCGCGCTCGGCGAGGGCCATCACATAGGGAAGGGTGGCGTTGGTGAGGGCGTGGGTGGAGGTGATCGGAACCGCTCCCGGCATGTTTGCGACGCAGTAGTGAGTGATCCCGCCGACCTCGAAGGTCGGCTCCCGGTGGGTGGTTGGGCGGGAGGTCTCGAAGCAGCCGCCCTGGTCGATTGAGACGTCGACCAGCACCGCGCCGGGCTTCATCAGCGCCAGTTGCTCGCGGCGCACCACGAACGGAGCGCGGGCCCCGTGCACGAGCACCGCGCCGATCACGAGGTCGGCGCGGGGCAGCATCTCCTCGATCGCCAGCGTGGTCGAGTAGACGGTCGAGCAGCGCCCGGCGAAGCCGACCTCCAGCTCGCGCAGGCGGTCGATCGAGCGGTCGTAGACGAAGACGTCGCCCTCCATGCCGATCGCGATGAAGGCGGCATTCATGCCGACCACGCCACCGCCGATCACCATCACGTTCGCCGCCGCCACGCCGGGCACCCCTCCAAGCAGGATGCCGCGCCCGCCGAGCGGCTTCTCGAGCATGAAGGCCCCGGCCTGGGTGGCGATCTTGCCGGCGATCTCACTCATCGGAGCGAGCAGCGGCAGCCGCCCGCGCGAGTCCTCGACCGTCTCGTAGGCGATGCACGTGGCGCCGGAGCCGCAGAGGCCGCGGGTCTGCTCGGGATCGGGCGCCAGGTGCAGATACGTGAAGAGAAGCTGGCCGGGGCGCAACATCTCGATCTCGGCAGGCTGAGGCTCCTTGACCTTGACGATCATCTCCGCCTCGCCGAACAGGTCGCTTGTCTCGGAGACGACCGTGGCACCCTGGGACTCGTAGTCGGCGTCAGATATGGCGCTGCCCTCACCGGCCGCCGCCTCGACCAGCACCTCGTGGCCCTGTTCGACGATTTCGCGGACTCCAGCGGGGGTGATCGCGACGCGGTACTCGTTGTCCTTGACCTCCCTGGGAATGCCGACCCTCATTACCCCACCAGCTCTCGGGCTCGGAGCGCCAACCAGAACTCGATCCGGTCGTGCGCGCGCGACAGGTCGCGGCCGGTCAGCTCTTCGACCTTGCGCATCCGGTAGCGCAGCGTGTGGCGGTGGCAATAGACCTCCCGGGCGGCGCGCTCCCACTGGCCGTTCTGCTCGATGAAGGCCTCCAGCGAGCGCAGCAGCTCGCCGCCGTACTCCTCGTCCCCCTCCTCGATCGGGCCGAGCACGCTGTCGCAGTAGAGCTTCAGCGCATCGTCGTCCTGGAGAGATAGGAGCAGGGTGAAGGCACCGAGGTCGCGCCAGGAGGCAACCTCCGGCTCGTTGCCGTTGGCGAACGCCGTGGCCTCCAGCGCGCAGCGCGCCTCGTGGAAGGAATGGCGCAGGTCCTCGGGCGGGGCGGGGCGGCTGGCGGCGGCTCGGACCGTTCCGCGCTCTTTGATGAGGGCGCGACGCGCCTCGGCGGCAAGGTCAACGGGATCGCGGTCGGCCGCGTCGACGACGGCGCAGAGCAGCTCACGGCCGGCGCTGGCGTGCGGGGCAACGACAGCCGGGCACGCATCGGCGGCGAGCGCGCGCTCCAGGGCCGCCTCGGCAGCGGATGGGTCGTCGAGGTCGAAGACGAGAACCGCCGCCGCGTCGCCGATCCCAAACGGCTCGAGTCGGCGGCGGAGCTCCGAGGGTTCGAGACGGCCACCGAGCGCGCCCGCGAGGACGTCGCCGGCGAGCCGGCGCTCGGTCTCACGTGCCACGCGGCGCCGCATCAGCTCCAGCGCAACGACCGCCACCGCCTGCTGGAGGATCAGTCGCTCGAAGTCGCCCAGCCCACCTGAATCCCGCACTATCACCACCCAGGCCTGCGGCGGTCCGCCACCCGGCGATATCACCGGGTGGGCGAGCGCCCGGCCCGCGATCGACGGGTGAGTCGGAACGAAGGGGTGGCCATCGCTCGTGTGGGCGAGCGCTTCGTCATGGATCGCGGTCACGGCCTCGGCGGACAGCTGACGGCGGAATCCGCGTCCCGCCAGCCGCTCCCCGCGGCCGTTGAGAATCGCCACGGTGCCGCCGACCGCGGAGGCGATCGTGGCGACTATCTCCTCCAGGCCGCGCTCTTCGAGCACCAACCGCTCGAGGCGCCGCTGCACGGCGATGCCCCGCTGGAGCACCTCGTACTGCTCGTTGACCAGCCGCGCAAACGCCTTCTCGGTGATCGCGATGAACGGGGTCGAGTAGGGGACCTCGAAGAGTGGAAAGTCACGTTTGCGCGCCTCGTCGACCAGCGCTTTCGGCAATTTTTTGTGGCTGAAGCCGGTACCGAGGCCGAGGCCGGCGAGGTTGTGGTCGGCGAGCAGGCGTATGTAGGTGCGCTGTTTGGCGGCGGTGTCGAGTGGGATGCCCGTGGTCAGCATCAGCTCGCCCCCAGACAGCCACGGAGTCGGGTCCGCCAGCTCAGAGATGTGAACCCATCTCACCGGTGCTTCAGCCGCGTGCGTGCCCGCCGCGACCGCGAGACCAAGCTCATCGAGCAGGCTCTGGACGGTGAGCATTTGCATCCCTGCCCTTAGACCCGCTCCCAGGCCTCGGCGAGCACGGTGTGAAGCACGTCGTGGATCTCTTCGAACTGCTCGGTGTCGGCGATCAGCGGCGGGGCGAGCTGGATCACGGGATCGCCGCGGTCGTCGGCCCGGCAGATCAGGCCGCGCCGGTAGAGCTCCCCGGAGAGGAATCCACGCAGCAGGTTCTCCGCCTCCTCGTCGCTGAAGCTCTCCTTGGTGTCCTTGTCTTTGACGAGCTCGATCGCCTGGAAGTAGCCCGCGCCGCGCACGTCGCCGACGATCGGCAGGTCGTGCAGGCGCTCCAGCACGCCGCGGAACTCGGCCTCCTTGGCGCGGACGTGACCACAGAGGTCCTCCCTCTCGAGGACGTCCAGGTTGGCCATCGCAACGGCCGAGGCGACCGGATGACCGGCGAACGTGAAGCCGTGGGCGAAGGAGGCATCGCCCTCCATGAACGGCTCGGCAATCCGGTCGGCGGCGATCACAGCCCCCATCGGCGCGTAGGCCGACGTCAGCGCCTTCGCAACCGTGATGATGTCGGGGACGTATTCGAAGCGTTCGCAGCCGAACCAGTGGCCGAGGCGCCCCCAGGCGCAGATCACCTCGTCGGAGATCATCAGCACGTCGTAGCGATCGCAGATCTCGCGCACGTGCTGGAAGTAGCCGTCGGGCGGGACGAAACAGCCGCCCGCGTTCTGGACCGGCTCGAGGATGACCGCGGCGACGGTCTCGGGGCCCTCGAACTGGATCCTCTCCTCGATTGCGGCCGCCGCCCACAGCGGGTGACGGTCCTCCGGCCAGCGATAGACGTTGGTGTTGGGAACGTGGCAGCCGCCCGGGGCAAGTGGCTCGAACTGCGTCCGCAACTCGGTGATGCCGGTCGCGGAGAGGGCGCCCAGAGTGGTGCCGTGGTAGGCGATCTCACGGGCGATCACCTTGTACTTCTGCCCTTTGCCATGCATCCGGTGGTAGTTGCGTGCCAGCTTCAGCGCCGACTCGACCGCCTCCGAGCCACCCGACGTGAAGAAGACGCGGTTCAGGTCGGCCGGGGCGAGAGCGGCAATCCGCGCGGCGAGCTCGATCGCACGGGGATGCGCGTAGCTCCACAACGTGTAGAAGTCGAGTTCCTCGACCTGCCGTGCAGCGGCCTCGCCAAGCTCGGTGCGACCGTGGCCGGCGTTGACGCAAAAGAGGGCGGAGAGGCCGTCGAGATAGCGGTTGCCGTGCTCGTCGTAGACGTAGCAGCCGTCACCGCGAACGATGATCGGGATCTCATTGTCGCCCTGATACGACCCCATTCGCGAGAAGTGCATCCAGAGATGTCGCTTTGCCAACTCCTGAAGGCTGGTGCCGACTCCCCCGGTTCTCTGCGACCCGGTTCTCTGCGACCCGGTTCTCTGCGACCCGGTTCTCTGCGACGCAATGGCCATTCTCATCTCTCCTCTCACGCTACGACGTTATGGACAAAGCTAGAGCGAGTTGCGCCGCTATGCAATGGTCATGCAGGTGAGTACTTAGAGGTACCTTGTACAGATTGTACAATCGCTGACGCGGGCTTTGGCGCTGGCGCCCCTTGTAATGCCTCCGGCTTGGACATACCTTCTTGAGTGTCGGCTCCACCGAGGCATGCCCCGAGGTCGAGGAGGAGGATGGAAGCGAAGGTTCCGAGCGTTGAGCTCCAGGACGTCACCAAACGCTTCGACGACCTGATCGCCGTCGACAGCCTCAGCCTCGAGCTTGCTGGGGGCGAGTTCTTCACGCTGCTCGGGCCGAGCGGCTGTGGCAAGACGACGACGCTGAGGATGATCGCGGGCTTCGAGCAGCCGAGCGAGGGGACGATCCTGATCTCGGGCACCGACGTGGCCGGGCTGCCGGCGCACAAGCGCCCGACCAACACCGTCTTCCAGAGCTACGCGCTCTTTCCCCACATGAGAGTCGCCGACAACGTCGCCTTCGGCCTGCGCCGCAAAGGGGTGCCGAGGGGGGAGATCCGGCGACGGGTCGAGGCCGAGCTGGAGCGGGTCGGGCTCGCTGGCGAGGCACGGCGACGGCCGGCCCAGCTCTCCGGCGGCCAGCAGCAGCGAGTGGCGCTGGCGCGGGCGCTGGTCAACCTGCCCAAGGTGCTGCTGCTCGACGAGCCGCTGGGAGCGCTCGACCTCAAGCTGCGCAAGGGGCTGCAGGTCGAGCTGAAGCGGATCCAGCGCGAGGTCGGGATCACCTTCGTCTACGTCACCCACGACCAGGAGGAGGCGTTGACGATGAGCGACCGCATCGCGGTGATGAACGGCGGCCGGGTCGAGCAGGTCGGGGGGGCCGAGGACGTGTACGAACGGCCGGAGACGACGTTCGTCGCCGGATTCATCGGCGTTTCCAACCTGATGCCGGCCACGGTGACCGCCAGCGGCGAAGTGCGGCTCGATCGGGGCCCGACCTGCAACTCGCCCACGGACGGGCTCTCGAACGGCGAGCGCTGCCACGCGGTGGTGCGACCCGAGAAGCTGAAGATCGACGCCCTGGGCGATGACGGCGGCGGCTCGTCGAACGGGCTGCCGCGAGTGGAGGGCGTGGTCGAAAGCTCGCTGTACCTCGGAACGTCAACACAGATCGTCGTCGATCTCGGCGAGGGCGTGAAAATGACCGTCCTGGTGCCGAACGCCAGCGATGCGGAGAGGCAGCGGCTGCCCGGAGGCGGCGCCCGGGTCGCTCTCAGCTGGGAGCCCGACCACATGCACCTGGTGCGCGAGTCTCCGTCGGGCGGCGCGGCTTCGGACGGCGCGGCTTCGGACGGCGCGGCTTCGGACGGCGGGGCGGGCGAGATGCCCGGCGAGGCAGAGCTTGAAACAACAAGGAGAGGGTGAGGGCAATGGGAAGCAGGAGCGCACGAGCGGGACGGGTGACCGTGGCGGTCGCCTCGCTGGGGGCGGTCGTCGCCCTGGCGCTTGGCCTGGCTGCCTGCGGCGGTGACACGGTCGGCGGCGGTAACACCGGCAAGATCACGACCGCCAAGGAAGGGCCGGTCACGGGCCAGCTGACGATCTCCAACTGGCCGGGATACATCGACCCTGGCCAGAACGGGACGGTCGCCGAGTTCGAAAAGCAGACCGGCGTCAGCGTCGACTACATCGAGGACGTCAACGAAAACGAAGGCTTCTTCGGCAAGCTGCAGCCGCAGCTCGAACAGGGGCAGTCGGGCGGCCGCAGCGTCTTCGTCGTCACCGACTGGATGGCGAAACAGATGTATGACCTCGGCTACCTGCAGGAAATCAACCACGACGACCTGCCAACCGTCTTCTCCAACCTGGTGCCCTCTCTGCAGAGCCCTGCCTTCGACCCGGAGCGAAAGTTCTCGGTGCCGTGGCAGAGCGGCATGGGCGGCCTCTGGGTCGACACCGCGAAGGCGCCGGACATCCACTCGGTCAACGATCTCTTCGACCCCAAGTACAAGGGCAAGGTGACGATGCTGGCCGAACTCCGGGAAACGGTGCCGCTGGTGATGCTGGCCGAAGGAATCGACCCGGTCGAGGCGACCAACGAAGACTGGCTGAACGCGATCGACCGGATCAAGGGCGCCTCGGACTCGGGGCAGATCCGGCGCTTCACGGGCAACGACTACACCGAGGACCTCACCGCGGGCAACATCGTCGCCGCGATCGGCTGGTCGGGCGATGCCTCGCTGGTCGAAAACCCGAATGCCGAATGGCGAATGCCGACCCAGGGCTGCTCTCTTTGGTCGGACAACATGGTGATCCCGGTCGGCGCCCCGAATACCGCTGCGGCGCTGGGCTGGATGGACTTCGTCTACCAGCCGAAGGTGGCCGTCGACATCACCGAATACGTCACCTACATCTCGCCGGTCGAAGGCGTCAAAGAACTGCTCGAAGAACGTAAACCGGCGCTGGCCAAGGACCGGCTGGTCTTCCCGTCCGAGCAGTTCACCCGCAACTGCACCGACCAGGACTCGCCGCCGGACCTCGAACCGGTCAACGAAGCCTGGCAGGCCGTGATCACCGGCTGAGGAGGGGAACGAGATGAGCCTGCGGCAGCGCCTGGTCCCCTACTGGCTCCTGGGACCGGGCCTGCTCTGGCTCGTCTTCTTCTTCGTCGTGCCCATGTACTTCATGGGCGAACTGGCCCTGCGCTCGGGATCGCTGACCACCGGCTACACATTCGACTGGGCGTGGTCGAACTTCCCGGACTCGCTCTCCGGCCACACCGAGCAGATCATCCGCTCCTTCTACTACGCGGGCACGGCGACCCTGCTCTGCCTGCTGATCGCCTACCCGCTCGCCTACGCGATCGCCTTCCGTGCCGGGCGCTTCAAGCTGCTGTTGCTGTTTGCGGTGATCGCCCCCTTCTTCACCAGCTACCTGATCCGGACGATCGCCTGGAAGACGATCCTCAGCGACTCCAGCCCGGTGGTCGGCATCATGCAGTCGCTCGCGCTGATCCCCTCCGATGGGCGGCTGCTGGCCACCCCGATCGCGGTGATCGCCGGCCTCACCTACAACTTCCTGCCGTTCATGGTGCTGCCGCTCTACGCCAGCCTCGAGCGGCTCGACCTGCGCCTGATCGAGGCGGCGAAGGACCTCTACTCCTCCTCGACCCAGGCCTTCCTCAAAGTGACCCTGCCGCTGACCATGCCGGGAATCGTCGCCGGGGTCCTGCTCACCTTCATCCCGGCCCTCGGCGATTACATCAACGCCCAGCTGCTCGGCGGCACCGGGCAGGCGATGGTCGGCAACGTGATCCAGTCGCTGTACCTGAACCAGCGCGCCTACCCAGAGGCTGCGGCGCTCTCCTTCCTGATGATGGCGCTGATCCTGGCTATCGTCGTCGTCTACATCCGCTTCGCCGGGACCGGTGCGTTCATGGGTGACGAGGACGAGGAGGCCGCCTGATGGACGTCGCGGCACGCGGTTGGGGCTGGACGCGGCGCAACGCACTGCCGGTCTACGCCGGGCTGGCCATTGCCTACATGCTGATCCCGATCGTCGTCATCGCCGTCTTCTCCTTCGGCGCCACGCCGAAAGGGAAACTCACCTTCGGTCTCAACGACGGCTTCACGACCGAGTACTGGCGCACCGCCTTCTCCCTGCCCGAACTGAACGAGGCGCTGCTCACCAGCCTCAGGCTGGGCGCGCTCTCGACCGTTGTCTCGACCGCGATCGGGACCCTGATGGCGATCGGGCTGGTACGTCACAGGTTCCACGGGCGGCGGCTGGCAAACCTGCTGATCGTGATACCGATGGCGACCCCCGAGGTGGTGATCGGCGCCGCGCTGCTTTCGATGTTCGTCTACTACACGGTGGCGACCGGCTTCAGCACCCTGCTGATCGCACACGTGATGTTCTCGATCAGCTTCGTCGTGGTCGTCGTGCGCTCGCGCCTGATCGGCTTCGACCGCCACCTCGAGGAGGCGGCGGCCGACCTCGGCGCCACTCCACTCGCCACCTTCCGCACCGTCACACTGCCGCTGCTGGCGCCCGGCATCATGGCCGCGGCGCTCCTCGCCTTCGCCCTCTCGATCGACGATTTCGTGATCTCCAACTTCAACGCCGGCACGACGCTGACCTTCCCGCTCTACGTCTACGGGGCGAGCTTGCGCGGCGTCCCGGTCCAGGTCAACGTGCTGGCGACAATGATGTTCGCGGTAACCGTGATTGCGATCGGCCTGGTGCTGATCCAGCAGCGCCGCGCCGAGCGAATGGCGTCGGTGCGCCCCGAGCAGGAGTCGAAGCCGCCAATCCCGGTGCCGGGCGCCGCCGCGACATGACCCCACCGCCTCCCCCGCGACATGACTCCCGCCGTCCCTCCCGCCTCTCCCGCGACATGACTCCCCGCCGTCCCTCCCGCCTCCTCCCGCTGAGGGCGTGCGGTTGGCCAACTATGTGGGCGGGGCCTGGCGCTCGGCCAACGGGGTCGAGGCGCTCGAGGATGTCGATCCTCTCAGCGGAGAGGTCGCGGCCCTCGTGCCGCTAAGCGGCGCCGCCCAGGTGCGGGAGGCGGTCGAAGCGGCGCGGGCGGCGCAGCCGGGATGGCGCGAGGTGCCGCCACAGCGGCGAGCACGGGCGCTGCTGGCGCTGCGCGAGCAGCTGCTGGCGCGACGTGAAGAGCTGGTGGCGCTGGTCACCGCCGACATGGGCAAGACGCTGGCCGACGCCGACGGAGAGGTCGGGCGTGGGATCGAGTCGGTCGAGTCGGCCGCGGCGATTCCCCACCTGCTGAAGGGCGAGACGCTGGAGGGCGTGGCGGCCGGGGTCGACGTCGAACTGGTGCGCCAGCCGGTCGGGGTGGTGGCGGCGATCACGCCCTTCAACTTCCCGGCGATGATCCCGCTCTGGTTCCTCCCCTACGCGATCGCCTGCGGCAACGCCTTCGTCCTCAAGCCCTCCGAGCAGGATCCCCGGCCGGCCAACCTGATCGCCGAGATCGTCGACTCGATCGAGGAGATCCCGCAGGGCGTCGTCAACCTGGTTCACGGCGGTCGCGAAGCGGTGACCGCAATCCTCGAGGACCCAGGAATCGACGCCATCTCCTTCGTCGGCCGGGCCGAGACGGCGCGGATCGTCGCCCAGGGAGCCGCGGCGACCGGCAAGCGGGTGCAGGCGTTGGGGGGTGCCAAGAACTCGCTTGTCGTGATGCCCGATGCGGATCTCGATCAGGCGGTGCCGGCGATCATGGGCTCGGCCTTCGGCGCGGCCGGGCAGCGGTGCCTGGCGGGGTCGGTGTGCGTGACCGTTGGCGACGCCGCACGCCGCGCCGAGGTGCGCGAGGCGCTGGTCGCGGCGGCATCTGCACTGAACGTTGGGCCCGGCGATGACCCCGCCACAGACATCTGCCCGATGGTCTCTGCGGCAGCCCGGGAGAGGATCGCCGAGGCGATCGGCCGGGCCGAGAGCGGAGGCACCGAGCTCCTGCTCGACGGGCGAGGCGACCCCGGCCCCGCCGGGACGCTGCTGGGGCCGACAATCGCCGTCGCCGTCGCGGAGTCCGAGCTGGCGCGCGAGGAGCTGTTCGGACCGCTGCTGGCCCTGGTCGAGGTTCCCGATCTCGACGCTGCACTCGAGTTCCTGAACGGGTCCCGCTACGGCAACGCCGGCGCGATCTTCACCCGCTCGGGCAAGGCGGCACGCCGCTATCGGTACGGCGCCGAGGCCGGGATGCTCGGCGTCAACGTCGGCGTCCCCGCCCCGGTCGCCTGGTTCCCCTTCGCGGGCTGGAAGGACTCCTGCGACGGCGACCTGCACGCCAACGGCACCGACGCGGTCGACTTCTACACGCGCAAGAAGGTCATCACGAGCCGCTGGTAGGAGGGCCGGGCAGCCCCCACGGACGCCGGGCGGGAACGAGTGCGTTCGCCGGGCGGGAACGAGCGCGTTCGCCGGGCGGGAACGAGCGCGTTCGCCGGGCGGGAACGAGCGCGTTCGCCGGGCGGGAACGAGCGCGTTCGCCTTTACTGGCGCTCAGCGCCAGTAAAGGCGAACGCGCTCACTCGGTCGCTCTCTTCGTCATGGGTGCGTTCGTCTTTACTGGCGCTGAGCGCCAGTAAAGGCGAACACGTCGAGTCAGCGGCCGATGTGGAAGCCGATCAGCTCAGGGATCCGGGAAACGAGGGCGCTGACAGGGTCCGGCGTCCGGCCCGCGAGCTCGGCGTCCTCTTTGCGCACCAGGGCGCAGCGGATTGCCTCCCCGCCGAGCCAGTGGAGGGGCTCGGGCGGGACCCGCTGAGGGGACGGGTCGACGATGGGAAGTCGCGTGTGCTCGTCACGGCGATCCAGCGCGAGCGATGCCAGGACCCGGCCCACCATATGCGAGGGGCCCACGCCGTTGCCGGTGTAACCGGCGGCGGCGAACGCGCCGCCGGTTAGTGGCACGACGATGGGAAGGTGGGTCGGCGAAGCGTCGATCGGCCCGCCCCAGGCATGCGTGATCCGGCGGCCGGCAAGTCCCGGGAAGTACTCCCGCAGGCGGGAGCCGGTGGCGGTGGCGACCTCGGGGTCGAGCTCAGAACGCCCGTGCAGCCGCGCCCCCATCGCGATCCGGCCGCCGCCCCAGCCGAAGGCGATGCGGCCGTCGGGGGTTGTGCGGAAGTAGTCGATCAGGGCGCGACTGTCGGTAATGCACTCGCTGCCGGTCCAGCCGATCTCCTCGAGCACGTCGGGCACGGGCTCGGTGAGGACCATGTGGGAGGAGGTGACGGTGAGGGAATCGCGAAGCGGCGCGCGGGGCGCCTTCGCGGCCCCTCCGATCGCGACCACCGCGGCGCGGGCCCGGACCAGACCACCCGAGCCGGTCCCGGCCTCGAGCCCTCCCGGCACCCTTCGCAGCCGCCGTACCGGCGAGCGCTCATACAGCTCGACGCCGGTGGCAAGCAGCCGCTCGCGCAGGCCGAGTGCCAGCCGCGCCGGCTGCACCGTGGCCGCGTCGGGGAAGAAGGCTCCGCCCCGGAACGCCGGCGAGGCGCAGCGCGTGGCGACCTCCGCAGGGCTGAGCGCCTGCGCGGGCTCGGCCCCGGGGTGCCGGGCCGCCTCGCCGGTCGGAGTCGCCTCGCCGGTCGAGCCGCCTCGCCCAGCTCCCGGCAGGCAGCAAGGGCGTCCTGCCAGGCGCCGTCGTGGGCCGACGCGGTAGACACCTGCAGGTAGCCGCCGCGCAGGAACCAGGCGTCGACCCCCTGCTCGCGGCAGAAGGACTCGATCCCTGCCACCGCTTCCTGCGAGGCACGGGCCACCGCGAGTGCCGCGGCGTCTCCCCAGCGCTCCCGCATGTTGGGGAGCGAGAACCACATCACGTTGCAGAAGCCTCCGTTGCGCCCGCTCGGACCGTGCCCGCAAAGGTCCGCCTCAAGCAGGACGACCCGCGCCGCGGGCTCGAGCTGCTTGACCTGCCAGGCCGCCCACATCCCCGTATAGCCGCCACCGACCACGACCAGATCCGCGCTCCGCGCGCCGTCCAGCGCAGGCAGCGGCTGGACATCGCCCGCCTCCTCCAGCCAGTACCCGTGGCGAGTGTGCTTCATCGCTTGCGTGAGTCTGGCAGGACGGACGCGCCTCGCACATAGACTGGGTGGACGTGGGCACATTTGAGCGAATTGAGAGCCTGCCGCTGGGGATCGAGGGGTACGAGCTGGAGGGCCTGGAGCTCCAGGTACCCGGATTCGAACGGCTGACGACCGTGATCCACATGCGCGGCGACGGCGAGGAGGGGCTCGGCGAAGACGTCACCTACGACGCGCTCGACCACGTCGCGCTGCAGGACGCGGGCGCGGTCCTCGATCTGACCGGCCATGCGACGCTCGGCGAGTTCTGCGACTTCATTGGGGACGTCGACACCTTCCCCGTCGATCCCCAGCGCGACGTCTCGCGTCGCTACCGCCGCTGGGCATTCGAGTCGGCGGCGCTCGACCTTGCGTTGCGTCAATCGGGAGTTGACTTGGCCGCCGCGCTCGGCCGCGAGGCGGCCCCGGTCGAGTTCGTGTGCTCGATGCGGCTCTCATCGCAAGGCTCCGGCGAGCCCTCCTCGATCAAGCCGCTGCGGCGCAAGCTCGACGCCTACCCCAACCTGCGCTTCAAGCTCGATCCGACCAACGACTGGACGGACGAGCTGATCGCCGAACTGGTAGCGACGGGGGCCATCGACTCCCTCGATCTGAAGGGCTATTACAAAGGCACGACCGTCGACGTGGAAACCGACCCGGAGCTGTACGCAAAGCTGATCGAGGCCTTTCCCGACGCCTGGCTGGAGGACCCTGACGTGAACGAGGAGACGAGGCCGGTCCTCGAACCGGCCCGCGACCGCCTCACCTGGGACGCGCCGATCCACTCGATTGCCGACATCGAGGCCCTGCCCTGGCCGCCGAAGATGGTCAACGTCAAGCCCTCCCGGATCGGTGGTCTGCGCGACCTCTGCGACACCTACGACCACTGCGCCGAGCGCGGGATCGGCGCCTACGGCGGTGGGCAATGGGAGCTGGGGGTCGGTCGCGGCCAGATCCAGGCTCTCGCCTCGCTCTTTCACCCCGACACGCCCAACGACACCGCACCGCGCGGATACAACGAGGCCGACCCACCGCCCGGCCTGCCGACCAGCCCACTCGCACCGCGGCTCGCCTCCACCGGCTTCCGCTGGGAGGAGTGAGGCCGGGGCGTTCGGCTAACCGAACTCGGCGTTTCGGCTACGTTCTCTGGACCCCGACCCTCGAGCAAGGAGAGACATGGCCGACAAGAGCTTTGCCGACGCGTTGAACGAGCAGATCGCCAACGAGTTTGCCGCCTCCCAGCAGTACGTCGGGATGGCCGTCTACTACGACGCGGAAACGCTGCCCCGCCTCGCCGCCTTCTTCTACCGGCAGGCACTCGAGGAGCGCGAGCACGCGATGATGATGGTCCAGTACGTGCTTGACGTCGGCGAGGAGGTCCAGATCCCCGACATCAAGGCGCAGGCGACAAGCTACTCCGACGGGATGACGCCGGTGAAAAAGGCGCTCGAGCAGGAGAAACGGGTGGGCGAGGAGATCTTCGCCCTGTTCGAGCTGGCGCGCGAGATCAAGGACTACCGCGCCGAGCAGTTCATGCAGTGGTTCGTCAAGGAGCAGGTCGAGGAGGTGGCCCTGATGCAGGACATTCTCAACGTGGTCGAGCGCTCAAAGGACAACCTGCTGCTGGCCGAGGACTACATCGCCCGCGAGGCGCCCGGCGAGGAGGGCTCCGACCCGACCGCGCCACCGCCAGCCGGGGCCGGGAACTAGCCACCGCTACCCCAGCCAGCCGGCCCCCCTCCGCATCCTGCTGACGCGGCGGAACTCGGCGATGTCCTCGCGCAGGGTTGTGGGAACCGGGGCCGGCAGGAAGCGGGTTGGAAGCGGAGACTCGACGACCCCAGACGTCGTGGCGGTGATGCGGTAGGCGCGAGCGCCGCGCCGGGCGGCGACCGCGGTGGGAGCCCCGCTGCCCTCCCAGATCAGCCCGGCGTAGTCATCGAGGCCGTAACCCCCCGGCATCCCGTTGCCTACCGCGTCGAGATAGGCGGCGCGGCGGTCCGGTTCGTCGTTGTAGTGGACACAGAGACTGCCCTCCAGCAGCCCCAGCCCCGCCCCCGGTTCTGGCCTGCCGGAGGACTTGGTGATTCCAGCCTCGAACCAGCACATCGCTCCGGCGCTCTGCCCCGCGAGGACGATTCCCTGCCGCCAGGCGAGATTGAGGATCGCGTCCAGCTCGTGTGCCTCCCAGACAGCCAGCAGGTTGAGCAGGCTGCCGCCGCCGACATAGACCAGGTCCTGGGAGAGGAGGTGGTCGCGCAATGCAACCGGGCGGCGGCCGAGGCGGAAGAGGGAGAGATCGGAGGGCTCGCACGGCCGCTCGCCGAAGGAAGCGTAGAAGCGGCTGATCTGCTCGGATGTGTCGCCGCTGGCGGTCGGCAGGATGCAGATCCGCGGCCGCCCGCCGGCTCGCGTCGTCGCGAGGCGCAGCATCAGCTCACAGATCGCGCGATCCGGCGGGCGGGAGGTGAAGTCGTGGCCGCCGAGGGCAAGCACCCTGGTGATCATCGGACGGTCCCGTTCGCCTGTCGGACGGTCGCGTTCGCCTGTCGGACGGTCGCGTTCGCCTGTCGGACGGTCGCGTTCGCCTGTCGGACGGTCGCGTTCGCCTGTCGGACGGTCGCGTTCGCCTGTCGGACGGTCGCGTTCGCCTTTACTGGCGCTGAGCGCCAGTAAAGGCGAACGCGGTTCCTGCGCTTGGTACCCATCAGGCGGCAACGGCTGTCGACATGCCCTCCGGCAGCGGCACCAGGGGGATCGCATGGGAGTCGCCGAGGTAGTGGGTCGCGATCCGCATCTCCACAACACGGTCTCCCACGCAGTCGAGCCGGTAGCCGCGGGCCGCCGCTCGCGAGGCAACCACCCGGCTCAGTTCGGTGCCGGTGAAATGCAGCGCCGCCCCGTCCTCGGCCGCGTACCCGGGTCGCATCCCGGCGCGGAGAAGGTCGTGGTAGGCGCGGCGGCGGTTCGACTCAGGGCCATAGTGGACGCAGTTGCTGAACGGCAGCAGGCCCAAACCCTCGACCCGCCGGGGCGGGCCGTGAAACCCGCTCACCGCCTCGGCGAACCAGCACAGCGAGCCAGCCGAGAGGCCGCAGAGGATCACTCCCCGCTCCCAGGCCTCGCGCAGGATCCGATCGATCCCATGCGCGCTCCACGCACCGAGCATGCTGACGACGCTGCCGCCGCCGACGTAGATCAGGTCCTGGGAGAGGAGGTGGTCGCGCATGTCGGCGGGCCCCTGCTCGCGCCGGAAGAGCGAGATGTGGCTGGCCTCGCAACGGGTGGCGGGAAAGGCGCGGTAGAAGCGGACTATGTAGTGATCGGCATCGCCGCTCGCCGAGGGCAGAAAGCAGACCTTGGGCCGTGGCGCCCCGCTCAGGCCCAGCACGTAGTCATCCAGCATCGGGTTGCCCGACTCCATCGAGAAGCCGCCGCCGCCGAAGGCGACTATCTGCCGAAGATTCGCCATCGACCAAATGGTCGCGCCGGTTCGCCAAACAGTCTCTGTACAGCGGTCCGAAGTTCTGCCGCACCTGCTCGCCCGCATGTACAGTGGCCGCAATGCGCAAGGTTCGACGCGAGGCCGGGCAGCTCACCAACACGACCTACAGCAGCCGCTACTTCATCGACGAGGTTCCCGCACACGAAATCCCGCCCGAATCGATGCCCGCCCGGGCGGCTTACCAGCTGATCCACGACGAGCTCAACCTCGACGGCAACCCGGCGCTCAACCTCGCCTCCTTTGTCACCACCTGGATGGAGCCGGAGGCTCAGCAGCTCGCCACCGAAACGCTGAACCGCAACTTCGTCGACCAGGACGAGTACCCGCAGACCGAGGAGATCCACCAGCGGGTGATCAGCATGATCGGCGGCATGTTCAACGCACCGGCCACGGGGGAGCCCTGCGGGACGGCGACGATCGGCTCCTCGGAGGCGATCATGCTCGGCCTGCTTGCGCACAAGTGGAGCTGGCGCAAGCGGCGCGGCGACGAGAGCGCCAGGCCCAACGTCGTCTTCGGCGCCGACGTCCACACCTGCTGGGAGAAGTTCGCCAAATACTTCGACGTCGAGCAGCGCGTCATCCCGCTGACGCCTGACCGCCACATCATCGGGCCCGAAGAGGTGGAGCCGCTGCTCGACGAGAACACGATCGCGGTCGGCGCCATCCTCGGCACGACCTTCACCGGACAGATCGACGAAATCGAGGCGATCGACGAGCTGCTGCGCGGGGTCAGGAAGGAGAAGGGTTGGGACATCCCGATCCATGTCGACGCGGCCAGCGGCGGCTTCATCGCGCCCTTCGCCTACCCCGATCTGAAGTGGGACTTCCGGCTCGAGCACGTGCGATCGATCAACGTCTCCAACCACAAGTTCGGATTGGTCTATCCCGGCATGGGATCGGTGGTGTTTCGCGACATGGACACCGTGCCCGAGGAGCTGGTCTTCAAGATCACCTACCTGGGCGGGGAGATGCCCAACTACAGCCTCAACTTCAGCCGAGCCAGCAATTCGGTGCTGCTCCAGTACTACAACTTCCTGCGCCTCGGGCGCGAGGGATACGTGCGAATCGCCGCCAACCTGATGGAGAATGCCGGGCGGCTGGAGAAGGCCCTGACCGACTCCGGTCGCTTCGAGCTGCTGAACGATTCCCGCTACCTGCCGGTGGTCGTCGTGACGCCAACCGAGCGCGATGGCGGGGTCGACGTCTTCGAGCTCTCCGAACGCCTGCGCGAGCGCGGCTGGATCGTCCCCGCCTACCCGCTGCCGCCGAATGCGGAGTCCGTCTCGGTGCTGAGGATGGTCGTCAAGGAGAACTTCAGTCGCGACATGGCCGACATGCTCGGCGAGGACATCGAGTCGGCCGTTGCGAAGATGGGCGGCGCGCCCGCGGACGGGCCCGGTGCCGCCACCAAGAAGCAGCGCCGGATCTGCTGAGACCCGGCGCGAGCTTCTTCGCGCTCGGTTCCGTCCTGGCGCGGACTCCGGATTGACTGCCGAAATGCGCCCGGCCGCAGCTGCCGGCTGGCCCCTGGCGCCACGCGCCCCGGGCAGCTGATCGCTCCGCGCGCCCGATCGCCGATGGCTCGGGTGCGGCGCGGCGCGGTCCGATTGAGCGGAACGCAACCGGGGGGGCGAACTTCCCGGGCCGCCTGCTTAGGGAGGTGCACGCAAAGCCGCCCCGGGGGCGGCGCGGCACCGACCCCCGGGGCTAAACGCAGGAGGTACCAGCGCGATGCAGGACCAGCCAAGTTCGCCCGGCGAGGAGCCACAGAAGCCCGCCGGCGCCCACGAGGAGGAAGCGATGGTTGGCCGCGCCGTGCTGGCGCTCGTCCTGTCCCTCCATCCCACCACCCGACTTACGATCTACGAGCTGGCCCGCGAGCTGAGCAAGAGCCCCGAGGACCTCACCGTGGAGCGCGTCGTACGCGATCTGGTGGGGGCTGAATTGCTTCTCCTCGACGGCCCCTACGTGATGCCGACGCAGGCAGCCATGTATCTGGAGAAGCGCGGCTGGATCAGGTCCATGACAACGGAACCCCCACCGCCTCCCAAGTCCACCCCGAACGGCGGCTGACCCACGACCGCCGGCGGCTGACCTCGCGGCCGGCGACCGCCGACCGGCGACCGCGGGCCGCCGTCCCGTCGAGGCGGCAATGCCCGGCGCCAGCTGGACAAGCCGCTTTGGACGTGTGGCCATTGCCCCGGTGGCGAATCAGACCGAAAATCCGGTCATGTCTCCAACCGAGGGACTCCTCCTGCGCCCCGCAATCCGTGGAGATACGGAGGCGATATGCGCCATCTACAACGCCGCGATCGCGGAGCGGGGCTCGACCTTCGAGACCGAGCCGCGGTCAGTCGAGGAGCTTGGCGGACGGATCGATGACGCACGGTTCCCAATGCTGGTGGGCGACGCCGGCAAGGGCGCCATCGGCTGGGCGGGCCTCGCCTCCTACAGCAGCCGTCCCTGCTACGCGGGGATCGGCGAGTGCAGCGTCTATGTGACCGGTGAGGCGCGCGGCCGGGGGGTCGGCACGGCGCTGACCGAGGCGCTCGCCTCAGCGGCGGAGGACCGTGGCTTCCACAAGCTGATCGGCAAGCTCTTCACGGACAACACTGCGAGCCTCCGTCTCGTCGAGCGCTGCGGCTTCTCCTCGGTCGGCCTGCATCGTCGCCACGGTCAGCTCGACGGCGCTTGGCGCGACGTGCTCGTCGTGGAGCGCCTGCTGAAGTCGGCTGATCCAGGCGGGGCACCCGAGGTCTTGAGAAGGAGCGCAGGGCGACGCGCTATGCCTTGAGCGCGAGCCGGAACAGAAGGCGGTCGTGACCGGTCTCGTCGACCGAGTCACGCTCCGGCACGCGACGGTAACCGAGCGATTCGTAGAGGCGATGCGCCTCGACCTGGCGGGGCCGGCTCCAGAGTGCGATCGCATTCCAGTCGGCTGCGCGCGCCCGCTCCTCGCAGAAGCGGGTCAGCGCTCTTCCAATCCCCATCCTCCTTGCCGAGGAAGCGACGGCAAGGCGTGAGAGCTCCGCCTCGTCAGACGCGGCGACCACGCGCCCCGGATCGCCCGGCGCAAACAGCACCACCACGCCCGCGATCCCACCGCGTCTCGCACCGGCTACCTCGCCGCCTCCCACACCTTCCATACGGTCCGCCTCATCGACGACGAAGACCTCCCCGTGACGGGCGGAGTCGCGGAAGTCCGCAGTCGTGTAGGGCTTGGAGCGCCCGCCCACACCGAGCGTGACGTATGCCTCGGTCCAAAGGGCCGCAATGGCACCGGCATCCTCCCCGGAAGCCTCGCGGATCCCTGCTGTGGCGTTGGGTTCGACCATCGCGCTGTACCCGATCAGTATCGTCGCCAATACGTGGCCGACAAGCGTGCCGAGGTTCCGGCAGGATGGGCCGGAATGGGCAGCATCGCCACAGGCCTTGTTGTCGCAGCGCTTCCTTTGCTCGGGGCA
Source organism: uncultured Solirubrobacterales bacterium (assembly GCA_963707965.1). Lineage (GTDB taxonomy): Bacteria > Actinomycetota > Thermoleophilia > Solirubrobacterales > 70-9 > VRUE01. The sequence goes on along the minus strand of CAVPRR010000003.1, from coordinate 132,732 downwards.
CCGCGGCTCACCGCTCGCATTGCGGCGAACGGCTCAGCCGACCTCGAGATTCGCATTCCGAGGCCTCCTCAAGAGAGCAAAGAAGTGGCCCACTCGGTCCTTCTCGAAATCGGAGTCGCGAACCACGGCCTGACCGCCGTCCAGCACCCGCTGCTCAACTTCTGCTTCCCGGCCGGCCATCGACTGCGAATCTGTGACCATCGCGGCGAGCACCTCGATAAGGGAAGGCCCCTACCGCCGACTGCCGGGGATCCACCCCTCGATTGCTGGGCGATCGACGACATTCGGCTCAGAGGCCGGAGCGACCGTCTCTTCCACTTCCTGGTGCGCGTCGACGAGCCTGGCGCTTACCCCTTGAAGCTGCGGATTCGGTCACGCAGCCTCCGTGAGGAGCTCCTGGTCGGCGGCACGCTTCAGGTGCGCCAGGCGGAGGGCGATCGCTCACCCGAGGAGACGATCAGCGCGCTGATCGATCAGGGCGAGGCGATCGCGGGGCTGACGGCGGACGTCGTTTCCGGCAGCGATCTGCACCGCGAGGCCGGTGGCTTCGTCCTCGGCACCCTGGTTGCAGTCATGGAGCTCAAGCGACCAGATCTGCGCCGGCGACTGGACGACGCGCTCGTCGACCACGCCGGCCCGAAGATGGGCGATGACTACCTCCGCGCTCTCGTGCTCTCGAGGGTCAGGGCCCTGTACGACATCCGCCGTCAAATCGGCTGACCTGAAAGCTCGCCCGGTGCTCCCTAAGGCCGCGAGCACAACGATCGAGTGCAACCACTCCTATTCGGGACCGAGCACCTCGGCCTTCGCCGCCTCGAACTCCTCCTCGCTCAGCATCCCCTTCTCCTTCAAGGCCGAGAGCCGCTCGATCTGATCGACCTTGCTCTCCCCCACCGGGGTCGGAGGCTCCGCCGGCGCCCGCCTCGGAACTGACGCCCGCACCCGGTCCCTGAGCCCACCGAAGGTGGCGTCCGGGAATTCCGCTTCGGCCTGGCGTCGCAGCGCCTCCGTCCCGAGCACCATCAGCACCGCCAGCAGCAGCAGCCCGATCGGTTTGTGGAAGGCAACCACCGGCGCCCAGAGGATGAGTACGAGGAAGATGAGGCCGACCACCGCGTAGGTCGTGCCCCGTCGCTCACGCAGGTAGGGAGCGGCCTCACGGCGCAGGCTCGAGGCGATGCGGGTCGGTCCCGCAAGCCAGGCGGCGATGACGGCAAGGATGCCGAAGGTGATGGCCGAGACGGCGACCGTCACCAGCAGCGAGGTGCCGATGCTCCAGACGGCTTCCACTGCGGGCTTGACCGCTTCGTTACCCGCCAGGGCGTCGACCACCGTGTTCCCGGCGAGCTGCCGAAGGAGGAGGCCGAGGATGCCGGCGACGATGAAGCCGAAGCCGACCGAGCGCAGGGCCTGCCTGCGGCGCGGCCCGGCAAGGTAGATGGCGAGCCCGTAGAGCAGCAGCGCCAGCAGGGTGAGAACGATCGGCAGGCGCCTGATCAGCTTGCTGATGTCCTGTGCCGCCGAGAGCTGATCGGACTTGAGGATGGTGAGCTGGCCGGCGTCGGCGGGAACCTTCGAGGCGAGCTTGCCGGCGATCCCGAGCTGGCCGCCGCTTTCTGACACCAACGATTGGAGATCGAGGGTGACTTCGCCACCGCTGGTCGAGACTGCCGAACCTTCGTCGTTCAAGATCTTCAGCAGCGTTTCGTGGGCAGCGCGATTGGCCTCGCTCCAGAGGCTTTCGGCCTGAGAGGTGGCCAGCGCCCTTTCGGCGACCTGGGGAGCAAGCTGATGCAGAGCCCCGGCGGCTGGTCCGGCGAGGGGCGCGAGCCGCGGCGGGAACGTTTTTTCAAGTTCTGCCTGCACGTCCACGTTGGCAAAGAGTTCATCCGCCAGGTAGGTGGAGAGTTGCGTCCTGACCTCTTCGTTCTGAAGAAGCTTGTCGCTGGTGCTCACCCAGTTGTCGGTGTTGAGCGCCTGGCGGTTGACCCAGATCGAGAAGATCGCCAAGAAGGCGATCAGGGTGGCGACGACCAGCAGCGCCGCGACGATGCGCGGGTGTCCTGAAGCGCTTTTCCCTGTGGAACCCTCGGCCTCGATGGTTCCTGCGACCCTAACGCGGATCGGACGGCGGCGCACGAGGAACTGTGGGGCAGGGTTTCAGAGGCCTCTAAGCTTTGTAAGGACAAGACGCTATCCTTACAAAGCTCTGTATCCTCTGAAAGGATCGCTGTGAGCTCGACAGGGCGACGAAATACAGCCTTAGGCCATCACGAAGAGGCAACCTGGCCGAGTGATCCGAGCGCCTATGGGGGTCGCAGAAGCCGACGAGGAGGCCTGTATAGACCGTTCATACCGGCTCGGATCGCTGAGAGAACCTTCATGCTCAGCAGCGAGGCCAGCGCTTCCTTGCACAAAGCAAGCAAGGCGCTTGCTCATCTGGGCCAGGACCCAGAGCGAGTGGCCAAGCTGGGCTCTATTGCCCAGAACCTGTTGCGTTCCGAGAGCGTTGCGTCCTCGCGGATCGAGGGAGTGGTGATCTCTCACAAGCGCCTAGCCCGAGCTGCCCACCAGGGGCCTGGAGAGCGGAGGGGCGATAACCGCGCCGCGGAGGTTCTCGGAAATGTCGAAGCGATGAAAAGAGCGATCGAGCTCGGAGGAAAAGCCGAGCCCTTTTCGGTAAGCGACATTCTCGACATTCATCGCGCTCTCCTTCGCCATACGCAGGACAGCGAAATCGCTGGGGTAATCAGAGATCAGCAGAACTGGATCGGCGGAAATGACTACAACCCGGTGGGCGCGACCTACGTGCCGCCACCGCCCGAGCATGTTCCCGCGCTCCTCGACGATCTTTGCGAGTTCATAAACCGCGATGACCTATCCCCAATCGCTCAAGCGGCTATCGCCCATGCGCAGTTCGAGAACATCCATCCATTCGCCGACGGCAACGGTCGGACGGGGCGCGCCTTGATCTACGCCGTATTGCGCCGCCATGGCGAGATCCGCGACTACGTGCCTCCTATCAGCCTTGTCCTCGGCAACGAGCCGAATGCCTATATCGACAGCCTGGGGGCCTATAGCCAGGGAGACGTGAGTGCTTGGTGCGAAAGGCTCGCCGACGCCACAACACGCTCTGCTCGCGCCGCCGAGCAGTTCGCCGCTGAGATCGCGGAGCGCCAGGCCACTTGGCTTGCCGAACTGGGCCAGCCACGTAAAGACGCCGCCATCAGGCAGGTAATCGAGTCTCTTCCAGAGCACCCCATCATCGATGTCGCTGCCGCCCAGCAGCTGACGGCCAAGTCTCATGTGGCAGTCGGGGCCGCACTAAGGCAGCTCGAGGAGGCGGGGATCCTCAAGAAGCTGAACCAGCGCAACTGGGGCCGCGTGTGGGAATGCGATCAGATCCTCTCGCTCGTCGACGACTTCGAGAAGAGCATGGCCACCCCATGAGAAGCCCGCTGGCGGTTGAGCAGCTTCCCGCGGTCCGCCAGCACGACCGAGGGGCTGGGGCCTACGACCGAGGGGCTGGGGCCTATCTAGACGCAATTACAAAATCTACAATGACAATAGAAGCAATAATTGCTACAACTCGCAGGCGACCAAGGAGGCCGGGATAGGAGCACCCGATGGCTGTAGCGGCGCCACCTCGCCCCACGACAACCACGATCAAGAACGCGGCCAAGCGGCTGGGCGTCCACGAGAACACGATTCGCAACTGGATCGACCGCCAGATCCTCGGCTCCTACCGCCTGCCCAGCGGGCAGCGGCGGCTGCCGCTCGCAGAGGTCGATCGCCTCGAGCAGGAGATCTTCGGCGTCCCGACGTCCTTCCCCGAGGTTGAGAGGACAAAGGCGCCGAAGGCCAAGGCGGCCGAGCCGCACTTGCGGACGACGGCCGCTACACCCACGCCAAGGCGCGCCCCGACGACCTCGACCGCCTGACCCGCGCCTTCCACCCGGGCGATGGCGGCTGACCGGCTCGCCGACGGAGCCGAGTCGCCCAGCCATCCAGGTAATCCCCAGGCGCGATGTTCAGCATGCAGGGGCGGCTGCGTCGATCTCGGCGATCAGCTCGCGCACCAGCTCTGCCACTTGCTCCACGTCGTCGATCGGGAAGCCCTCTTCGCCGGCGAGCTTCGCGAATGCGGCCGGCCAGCTCGGGTAGACGACCACACTGGGCGGCCACTCATGGATACCTCGACCGCCGAAGATCGCCAGACATGCCTCCCGGACGCGCGCGAGATCGCTCTCCTCAAGGAGGTCACGCGCCAAGAGCAGGTCCATCAGGTCGTGTGATCGCTGGTTTTCCTCACCCTCCTCCGGCGGCTGTGTGCAGGCGTGAAGCTTCTGCGCGATCAGGTAGGCCAGGCCGACGACGGGGACGCTCTCGGGTGCCGGCAAGCCGAACTGGCCGATGTCGAAGGGCTCCACCGCGTCGATGTCGATGACCTCGGCCGCCTCTGCCGGCGCGACCTCCAATACCACCTGGCCCCACCTCCTGCCTTTCAGGTCGATCGCAACGTTCACCCGGAAGGTGTGCGTCTCGCGGATCTCCGCCGGTTCGGCGCGCGAGAAGCTGAAGCCCTCCACACTGCCGCTGAGCGCATCGTCGAGGGCTTCCAGCCACTCCTCGAAACGACCGCGGAAGACGGTGTCGAGGTCCTTGGTGGCACGGGCCTTTAGACGAAGTCGCAGCTCCATCGAGACGCCACCCTTGACCAGGAACAGCGGCTCTCCCTCTCTCGTTCTCGCTCGCTCCAAGACCAGCGCGATCAGCATGAAGGAGATCGCGCGCGTCACTCGACCGACCGCTTGGTCGGTCGAGTCTGCGTAGGCACGGACCCAGTTCCGCAGGACCCTCACGTTGTGGGGCGCTTTCTTCTTGGGGAAGCTCATCGCCGTACCGCGCCAGCCAGCTCATCGAGTCTCTCGAGGTTGCCGCGTCTGACCAAGCCAAGTCGGCGCGCCGTTTCGATCGCCTGGCGCAGCAGATCGCCGCGCAGATGCGTCTCTGCCCCGTCGAGGATCGCGCGCAGCGGCGTCACTACAGGGATTCCTTCGTATCTCGTCACCTCACCGGCATCGAGATCGCGGCGATGAATCGCGTAGAGCGGCGGCACCGGACGGCTGAGGCGATAGGCGGCCGGCACGGTGATGTGGATCTTCGCCGGGTTGACGTCGCAGAGATCATGCAGGTCGAGCGCCGTCTCGTGGGAGAGCACTCCCCGGCGGCGTGGCCACAGTGTCGCCTCCATGAGTTGCTCCAAGCCGGTCGGGGCCACGACCGGCATCCGATAGACGCCGTGGGCGACGCGCTCGATGCTGCCGCGCCTGGCCATCTCGATCAGGCGATGTGGATCGACGCCGTGCTCCTCAGCGTCCAGCGTGGTCACGTAGCCATACTGGTCGACGGCGATCTCGGCGAGGATGTTGTAGATGCGTCCCGGCATGGTGGGTCGTAAAACGTGGTGTTTTGCCACGTTTCGTGAGCCGAAGAATAGCAGCAGCGCCGCCAAAAACGTGGCGTTTTGCAACGTTCTTCGCACAGGCTCGGTTGATCAGCGCGGCGATGGATACCCGCCCGACTCGCGCAGGAGCTTCAAGGTCGCCTCGACATCGGCGCGCACGAAGCGCCGGAACCGGCCGAGCTTGAAGCTCGGGATGATCCCCCGCGCGCGTAGTCCTTGACCGTCGACGGCCGCGGCTGCAGCAACTCCGCCACCTCATCGGCCGTCAGTAGATCGGCGCGAGTCAGGCTCACACCCTCGCCCAGATCGAGAGAGCGGCCGTCGCCGTTCGTTCGGCTCGAAACCACCTGATTCGCACTCGACGCCATCACCCTTGCTGTCGTCCACAGCGGCCAGCCGCGCCAGCACGGATGCGGAATAGATCCACAGCGGCCAGGGCACTCGCCTCCACTCGATCACGCGGCAAACCCACTCGGCTGGACGGCCAGCATTGGCTCTGCAGCCACGGGTCTCAGCCGCCCAGCCCACCCAGCACCGCGAACGGGTTGGGCGGGCGCTCGGCGTAGGCCGCTGCCCACGTGCCCTCGACCTTGACTCGACTACCGCTGGGGGCGTCATCTCGTATCCGCTCGGCGAGCGCCTTGGCGCTGTCCTCGTCGGCAGCGCCGACCAGCAGGTACCTCCAGCGGTGAACCGCGGGGAGGCCCTCCGCTCGTAGCTGCTCGGACAGCGCCGCCGCGTCGTGGCGCGAGGGGAGGTCGATCCGGACCTCGAATTCGGGATACCCCCTCTTCGCCGTCTCCTCGCGCTCGTGCTCCATCAGCGCTCCGCGCTCGGAAAGCCTGGCGGCATCGTCTTCCGGCAGCGGCTTGTCAGGGTCCTCCCATTCCTCCGCGGTGGGATGCCAGTGGCGGAAGTCGACGTCGAACGCCCATCCGTGCTGCCGCGCCTCAGCCTCGACAGCATCGCGGGCCTTCTCGGCCTGCTCGCGGGTGCCGGCGTAGAGGAACACCCTGGCCCCGTCTCGAGTGACGATGACGCGGTCGTGGAACGCCTCGCTCAGGTCATGCTGGAGCTGCTGGGCGTCGAGGCGCTCAGTCAGCGCGCTGGCGTGACTCTCCTCGTGCAGATCGACTTGCAGGCGCCAGTCGTCATTCATCGAGGCGCTCCGCCCGCCAGGGCTTCCTCGCCTCCCAGCCCCAAGATCGTCACGGGCAGATTGTTCCATCTATTTGACATGCAGCTCGACGAACGCTGGCTCAGGAGACTGCGCCGGCGCGTAGTGTTGAGCTCGACTGACGAAGCGGAGTTTTGCTACTCCCAAGTGCTCCTCCCGGCAGGATGGCCGACGTGCCAGAAGACCCAACTGCCATCAAGGAGCTGAATCTGCTGCTCCAAACCGCAACGATCGCCCATGAGTCCATCTTCGAGATTCGGCGTGAGCTGATCGCAAGCGATCAAGGCAATCCCGAGCAGGCCCAGCTCCTCGAGGAGTCGGCGCGAATCGCGACGGTCGAGCTGCCCGGTCTTTCGGCCACTGCTCGCCAGCTCTCCGCCAAGTGGCGGGATCAGGTCTCGCTCGACGCCGAGGGCGCGGCGGAGACGCTCGCTGAACTGAAATCCGAGTTGGCGCGCATCAAGGTCGACGCCGAGTCCCTGCTCGACCGGCAGTTAGAGATCGCCGCCCGGATGGACTCGATGGGGAGGCAGTAGGGCTACGCCGAAGCGAGGCGAGAAGCCGCCGCCTGCTCATAACGGTCAGCCAGCGCTAGGGCCGCATCGCGATAGCCATCGATGTCGGTCTGCGCCGCCTGGGCGCGAAGCTCCTCAGCGCGCGCGGAAAGCTCTCTTGCGGGCTGGGCGGTGTTCTCCAAGCGCTTTTCCATCAACTCCAGCGCCCAACGGTGCTTGTCAGGAAGGTCCGGCCACAGGCGAGTTTCCATAGATGGAAAGTGTAGCCCGCCCGCAAGACCCCGCAAGACGGGCGTCCATTCTTTGCCCGCCATCGCAGCGGGACCTTACTCAGCGCCCGATCAGCTCGCCGCGCTTCAGCTGTTCGATGCCCTCACGCACCCACTCCTGCCCCAGCAGATCGCGGTCGTGCAGGAAGGCCGCCAGCGCCTTGCTCCAGCGCCGCGCCGGGTAGCTTTCGCGAACGGCACCCAGCACGCGCTCGACGTCGATCACGCTGCGCTGGGTTATCTCCACCGGCTTGCGCCCGGCCACTCGCTCCAGCAGCCCCTCGGCGAGCCACTTGCGGACCGTCGGCTCGCTCACCTCCAGCCGCTCGGCTGCCTGGGCAACCGTCAGGCCGCCGGACAAGTCGAGCGTCTTCTGAACCCGCGCGCTCAGCTCCTCCACTCGCTCCACCGCCCGCTCGAACTCGGGCTTCGAGCGCGAGGCGGAGCGCAGCTCGGAAACCGCGTCGGCCAGCTCTTCAACCTCCAAGCGCGCAAGCGCGGCGCGGCGTCGCAGCTGCGTTGGAGCCGAGCGAGAGGACATGAGAAAAGGCTAACAGCACGTTTCGGAAATAGCATGATTTCCAAAACGATCCTCGCCGAGCATCCCACTCTCGGAGCAGGGGAAGAACGCCCCCGAAAACACCCCTACGGTCTACGAGATCGCCCATCGGCGATTGCAGGGGCAAGACTCGTAGCCGACCAGCGCTACGCTCGCGGAAGCGTGTTCGCCTACTACGACGCAGACGCCGACATCGCCTGGTTCCCGACCGGCGCGTCCGACGATGTCGTCAGCGAGCGCGTACCAGGCGGCCTCCGCGACTACGACCGCACCAGCCACAAGCTCGTCGCAATCGAGGTCTGGGACGCGAGCACCAGACTCCCCGCGAGCATTCTGGAAGCGTTGCCGGCGCCAAGCGCCGCAGGTGGCGCGGCTGCCTGAACCTGCTCGTCCCGTTCTTCTCGATCGCGCCGGCAACATAGCGCCGCGCGAAGTGGGGGCGGCCATGGCCATCCCGTGGGTAGTCGTAGACGTGGACGACGCCGTCGATCCGGCGGCCGAGCAGGACGCGGGCTTCGTCGGGGACGGTGTAGTGGCCGAGCTCGCAGAGCTGGCTCGGGCTGGACTGAGTTGCCGTGGCGCTCATCGCGCACCTCCTGGGCTCGTTGACGGAAGTCGCCGAACCGAAGGGCAGCGGATCAGGCGGCGCGGAACCCGAGCGTCAGCGAGGGCGCGTCAGCGAGGCCCCGCGAAGCGGGCGCCTTGCAGCGCCGCCGGCCGCTGCCATGCTCGGAGCGGCTTCCGAGCTGAGCCCAAGCCGGATGCCGCATTCGCCGCACAGTCGTCGTCTAGGGCGTCGAGAACGAAGGAGGCGTCGCGCAGGTGCGCTTTCATGACGGCACCGTCAACACTGCCCATTGGGCGCGAACGCAGGGAGTAACTATGACCGCACGTGAGTTGGAGCGCCGCAAGGCCGCATTTGAGGAGGGAGCGAACCCGTGAGCGCCCGAGCCCATACGGCCATTGACGGCGCGCGTCGCCGTCCCACAGCGACGAGTGGAACGCGGCGCCCAGGTGTCCGGCCTACAGCAGTTCGGCCGGTTCCCCGAATGCGACCTCGACCGGCGCTTCCGGGCCGAAGCGTTCGGCGATTAGCGCACGCAGCTTGGCGACCTGCGTCGTCCTCACTTCGACCTTGTTGTGTTCGGTGTCGACCCCGAGGCTGTTCCACAGCTTGCCCGTCTTTTCGTCTTTGCTGATGTCGTCCAACAGGGCGTAGAGTTCGGCTTCGGTGTGGAGCGGCTGATACGGGAACGGGCGGATCAGCCCCGCACCGAACAGGTGCAATTGGCTTTTCATCTCCGCCACGAGCGCTTCCTGGTCGGCGGTGAAACCGATGTAGATCCAGCCCCCCTTTTCGGGATTCGCGAAGTAGCCGGCGTAGGCGGCCGCCGCTTCGGGATGGCGGGTCAACCAAGGTTCGAACTGCCGGTTCCAAAGCCTGAGAACCTTCTGGCGGAAATCCATGAGCTTGAAATCGACCTTGCGCAGTGGCACGCCCCAGACCGACGCGCTCGACCGAGCCCAGTGCTCGCCGTCGCGACACGCCTTCAGCAGCGCGCGGCTCCGGGCGGCTTTCTGCCGTGGATGCCCGGCCAGATCGAGGTCGAGCCCTTCTTCGCGTCGATAGTGCTCGATCCTGGCGAGGCTCGGACATTGACCACGCTCGTGGGCCGAAGCAGGCGGGACCGATGTCAGGCCGTCCCCAACGACGAGGGCGACGAGCACCGGGACGAGCATCAGCGCGCACCCGAAGGACGATCTCATCGGTCGCGCGCGCATGACGTCAGCGCATCGTACCCACTCCAACAATTGTTCGGACCCATTTCCATGGAGTGAAAAGCAGAACAGGAGCGTCGTTAAGCGACGTCTCCTGCAGAAGAAAAGTGACGGCGGATTCTTGCTCACCGATTCTTGAAAGGTGCTCATCTGACAGACCATTTAACGCTGATATCCGCACAATCCCCGATGGAGCTTCGCTCTAGCTAGGGCTTAGAGCGATAGCCGTCTGGGGCTAGGGACGTAGTCCCGGATTCGGGCCCCTGTGGTGGCTTTTAGAGCTTCGTTGCGTTGGTGATCCTGCGTTGGATGTGGGCTTGTGTTGATGAGCAAACAGCGAGTCTGACTGCCTATTTAACGCTGATATCCGCACAAGTCCTCTCGCATGGTCCCTACAGAGAACTCTCCTCGTAGCTTGCCCCAATCGAAACAGAAGCTGTTTCGATACTCGTCCCGGAGCCATAGCCAAGTAGATAGGGCCGATTTCCCTTTCTAGAGCGATCCCTGCTTCATTGCTCATCGCAGTTCTTCTCCCAAAAACAGGGTATTGCGACCACGATTGGGACGTTTATAGTGCCCCACCGCTCAAGGGACTACCTCCTGGCTATGGGAAGAAGTACCAGGGACTACGGGAAAGACTCAAGGACAAGAAAACGTTGCAGTTATCGGCACAAAATCGAGTGCCGTTCCTTGACAAAGACAATTCCGCTCCGTAACTTCGTTCATCTCGGGGGGGACGAGAGTCCGGCATGGCATAAGGGATTCGGAGCTTTACCCCTCCGCAGAGAAGCCTTCAGGTCTCGCTGATCGCTAGGCCACAAGTCCTTCCAAACCGAAACATGGCCCCGATTGGGCCATTGAAGGGCCAATATCGCTACTCCTCGGCGCTTAGATCACCGAGGAGAAAGTTCTTCGCGCCCTACCCGTTTTAGCCGTGCTTCTGATTCCTTCGGAAGTGATCGGGCAGTTCCCGTGCCTCAGCCAATTTCCGCTTTTAAAAAAAGGCAAAACAGCAAAAGCCGGTTGCGCCAACGGCTCGATTCGCTGGCCACGAGTTTTGATTGTGGCACCGGGCATCGCCCCCTGCACAGCCGTTGTTTAGGGCTGTCACCCAGCCAGGGGTTCCGGGGTCAATGCCCGGTGCAAAAGGGCAGTTAGGTTGGGCCAGCTCAAGCTGTGCCAGGGCAATTCGGAGGCTTTAGGGGCCGCTTTGCGCTGCTAGCCTCACCAACGGAGCTGGGTAGGGTTCGCACCGCGAACAGCGGAGCCGAGCGCATGAGCAACTTCGATGATCTCTTCACGATCGAGCACAGCGCAGGCGCGGGCCTTGAGCTATGGGGTGGAACGGTCGAGCGCCAGCTGGAGCGGGTCAGGGAGGCCAACTACCGTCATCGTCTCCACTGCACGCCAAACAAATCTCAGCACCGAGAGGATCCCGGTGCCTTCGGCGAACTGCAGTCCGAGATCTACTTCCTCAGTCTCGCAATCAGGCGCGTGGTGCTCTTTTGCGACGTGCTCGAAGAACAGGCCTCAGACCACGATCTGCGCAGCGCGCGCAATCGTTTCAGTCGGCGGGCGGGGGACGCGGTTGCACTGCGCAACATTTTTGAGCACCTCGACGAATACCTACTCGATCGGCCCAACAAGCACATCAAGGCATTCGAAGGCAGGATTTCCCCCGTCCTGGTCTCGATGTGGGAGTACGACAACGTCTGGATCGCGATCGGTGAAGGGCGCATCGACATCACCGTTGCTGCTCAGGAGGCGATCGCGTTGGCGAAGGCCGGCTTCGCAGTCTGGGAGCGGCATATCGACCTTCATCGCAGTGAGGCTGACATGCCCACTGACGACGACGGAGTCATGAGGATGATCGAGGTCAGATCCAGCGTCGCGGCGGTGATCGAAGGCGAGGACGAGAACTCCCCACGGGTCGAAGTGGGGGTGCTCCGCGAGGTCGGTATTCGCGAGGCGACCGAGGCCGAGATCGCCGACAGACAGACGGACACCGAGCCCAACTGAGGCTTAGGCGGCCCTGGCGGCGGAGAACCCGTGCCCGGAGATGGCCTCGCTGCCGAGTAGCAATCGGAACTGCCTTTTCTCCCAGTTGCCAAAGGTTTCCAGCCAGCCGATCGTCGCCATCGCCAGGAGCAGTGCCTGGTTCCTGCATTCCTCGGGATCGCTGACATCGCCATGGCGGAAGGGGTTGCCGACCTCACCGAAGATCCAGCTGAGCAGGAAACGCCGGTAGCGCGGGGTGAACGGGAGATGCGGAAAGACGTCCTCGATCTTGCGTGCCTTGGACATCCGCGTCTCGACAAGAAAGCGGTTGCGCTCGTCAATTACTTCCCTCTGCCGGGCCGCCTCGCGCAGGCCGGATTCAAGCGCCTGGTAGAAGGGCGGGTAGGCATTGACGTAGGCGCCAACCCGTAGCCACCCAAATGCGGTGCGGAGGTGTTGTTTGGCGACCGGCGAGAGCAATGGAGCTCCCTCCGTCGCGGCCTGCATTCGGTCGATCAGTTCCGGGTTGGTGAGGACCGGCTCAAGCAGGCTGATCAGCCGCTCGTCGTCGCGGTTGCGGATCGTGCGCGCCAGCGGCAAGCCGACGCCCATCGGCAGGAAGGCAATGACGTAGAGAGCTGGTGGTGGATGCTGGGCTGGGTAACCCTGGCGCTCGACCCAGTTCTCGTCGAGGAAGCGCATCGTCCCCTCGAGACCGCGGGCAAATCCGCTGCCGATCTGCGCGGTGATCTCGCGGGCCTGGCGGCGCCAAGCCTTGTGCCCGGTGAGTTCACTAGATCCTGAAGTGCCTTCTGGGCCGGATTCAGGGCGTTGTCTTGGACCACCCTCCTGATCGTCTCCTGGCTCCTTCGAAGCACCTCTTCGAAGTGGGGCTTGAATGAGGCGGTGAGCCGTCGCTGGACCCGAGCCATTTCATCGGCCATCCAGGGAGCGATGAGGTCAGGGAGTGAGACCTCGGGACGAACGAGGTCGGCTTGGGCGCGGTTGATCTCGCGGATCGCAGGCAGGTTCATCAACTCGCTGACCTGCTTGGAGTTCGCAAGCCCGCGGTGGGTGAACAGCTCCGCAACGTCGGCCTTGGGCGGCTTGATCTCGCGACCGATAGCGTCGATCAGCTTCGGGACTGAGTCCGCCAGCGCCCTGGTTGTGGCACTGAAGACCTCTCTCAGGCGACGGTGCTCTTCATAGAGGACGGCAAAGAGGCGCTCATCGCCGCTCAGCATCGTCCCGCTCAGCCGTTGGTAGGCAGGCAGAACCCCTGCCGCCTCGGCGATCGCAATCCGGAGGCTCGCGCGCTGGCTTCGCGGAAGCCCCTCGGCATCCTCAGAGAGAGCTCCGGCAGGGTGACCATACGAGCGATCAGGGCCGAGACGAAGCGCTGGTAGTCGACCCGAATCGGTCGCCCGAAATAGCGATCGGCGAACTCAACGCTGTCCCCGAGGGTGAAGACCTCGACCCGAGCGTCGCCGAGTCCGCGCAGCTCCCTACAGACCGGGCCTGCGCCCACCGAGTCGAGATCCAATATCCGGCGTTGAGTCATTGATTCAGGATAGGCGGCGCGGGCCCCGAATTATCGGTGCGGATGGGAAGCTCACAGTGCTTGCATGATCGAGTCCCGCAACGGGAGCCCGATGCCGGCGGTTTCACTTTCCGCTGGGGTCTAGTCTGCGGGCGGTGGAAAGCCCAGATGAAATCCGCACGCACATTGAGGTTCTGTCCGACTTCGAGCAGAAGTACGGCGAATTCATCACTGCCGTCCATAACGACCAGATCGAAGACAAGCCCACCTGGTCAACGAAGGAGTTCGCCGAGCGGAAACGGGAGATCCAGATGCTGGCCACCCGCGCCGACAAAGCGATGGACGCTTCCGGCGTCGGCAAATGGGCGCTGACATTTCCCGCGGCAATTGGGGGCGGCATCAAATCCCGCGACCTTCCCTCGCAGGTCTTCGAGTTCGGGGAAGTCGGGTTCGGCGGCGGTGACGGGCTGGACTTCCAGCGGGCGATTCTCGACCGGATTCCCAGCCAGCTCGCCGGACTGGAAATGAAGCTGGAAGAGGCCGAAGCTGCCGCCTCTGGGCGCACGGCAAAACCAGCGGCGCAACTTACTGCCAGAGCGCCCCGAAAATGGGGCTGGGTCAACCACCCCTGGACCATCGCCATCGGCAGCGGGGTCTTCCTGCTTGTCCTTGGATTGATCCTTTCGCGGGTACTGTGACCCTCGTTGAAAGATTGCGAGAGGCTGGTTGCACATACCCGAGTTCGAATGGCTTCCACGATTCCTGATCAGACTCTGGTGGTGGTTGGAGCACTTGGGCCAACCCGCGGCTCTGCACGGCTACCCTCACGGCTTGTCTGCAAGCGAGATCGTGTCCGTCACCGTCGCGCTAACCGCGCTACTGATCTCCGCCACGTCTCTGTGGTTGACCGCCCTGCGGCCAGCTCGCCTCAACCTGACCTACATGCACGAGCACACCCGGATCGGGAGAGGTGGGAAGAACGAAGTTCCCAACATCTGCTCGATCCGGGCCTTTATGGCGCTCACGAATTCCGGCGCGCGAGCCGGACTCTTGGAGAGGGTCGGCTGGGGTAGTCATTTTGAGGTCAAGGCTGACGCAGCGCTGATGTTTGCGGTCGGTCCGGCCGCGCGCGAGGGACGGGACGGCCAGATGGTCCGGCTCGATGGGAAAGCCCTCACCTGGCCTCGTGTGATCCAAGCTGGGGACGTTCGCGCGCTCGAACTTGACTTCGAGATGGGCGGCGACTTGCTGCGTGCTCGCGACGAGGGCTCTGAAGACCTAGTGCCGATCGCCGAACTGGTGGCAAAGCTTGAGTCGGTCTCTATCGGGGTCCATCTGACCTACCGATCCGGGAGCGGTTCCATTCCGTGGCTCGGCTACCTCTACAGACAGCGGCAGGAGGTCGGGACCTTCTACGTTTGGGGCGCGGAGTCCTCCGACGCACGGCGGGGGAGTACTGGTCGGAGATCGGCCGGGGCGACTTGGCGAAGATCGTCGACGACAGCTTCACCGGCCGCGACATCGACAAACTGTGAAGCGCCGAGGCTCGCTGGCCCAGCAAGAAATCGTGGCACCGGCCATCGATCCCTGCAAGCCCCGGCTGCGCCGGGGCTCTCCTTCGTCGCCCTTCGGTTCCGGGATCGACATCCGGTGCAAAAGGAGAAGTTAGGCCGGACCAGCTCAAGCTGTGCCAAGGCTAGAACTCGATACCAAGCAGCATCCCCGATGGATCGTCATCGCGCAGTTCGATAGTTACATCCTGCAGAATCGGACTGTCCTCGCTGAGATCTTCACGGGGGATGTCGTCGGAGTTCAGGGAGCAGATGTACTGGAATCCCAGCCGGTTCGACTCGGTGTGAGCTAGCTCAAGTGCCGCCGCGACCTGACGGCCATCAACTCCGTCGAAAATCGCGCTGTCGTGGATCAAGACACCCGGGCCGACGGCGCGGTGCGACCAAAGCTGCATCAGCATGAGGTCAAAGCAGAAGATCTTCATATTCGAGACGCCGTGGCTCTCAGAGCGATCAATTTTCACGTCGAACTCGAAGCCCTTATCGCTCACGTCGATGATGAGACGCCCGGGCGTCTCATATAGCGCTTCGGTATTGGAGTTGAAGTACGCGATCGCACGGTCGCGTTCCTCGCGGCTGCTTCATATCGCGTATGCGCCTGAGCTACGACAACGGCTCTCCTGGCTTTCCAATCAGCGCGTGCCTGCGTAACCTCTTTTAGGCGCCGTAGTCGCGCTTCAACGTCGTGCAGGTGGCCTCGGAGCTCAACCAACAACTCTTGCCGTCGGGTGTACTCCTCTAGGGCGCCGGTGCTGTTGAGAACCTCCATGAGCTCGGCGCGCCGACGATCTGCGGCTGCGATCTCCTCGTCTCGGCTTGTTACGACTGCCTCAAGCCGATCGATCTCGCCTTTTAGATATTCCTGTCGATTCTCAACGACGGCGTCGTGAAAGATGCGAACTTCGTCCAAACGACGCTGAATCTGATCGGGGAAGCTCCAATTTCGCCTCTTGAAAAAGCTCCTCTACCTCGACTCCCGTGATCACCGCCTCTTGCTCCTCTACGAGACGAGAGGCGTAAAGGTCCATGAAGCGCCGGTCGCGAATGTTCTCGTTTACGAGACGGTGCGCCCGCTCGGTTAGGTCGTTTGCCTCCACTTCAAGCTCTCGATAGTCATCACGAACCTCGAAACGTTCGAGTGCCTTGATGCGCCGATCAAGGTCCGCTTGAAGCCGGACGCGCTCTGCTTCCAGCTCGCCCTCGGAGCCCAGATACGAGGGAAGGCTTCCGTCTTTTACCGCCTTGGTTAGCTGATCGAGCGTTCGTTTTTGGACCCGCAGCTCCTCAAACGAAGCGGCGTCATTCCAGTTGAGCCCAAGGTGGTACGCCACGTTGACCTGCTTATCGCCGGTCTGCTGTTTTCTGTCGTGGGTGAAGGGGTCTAGGAATCCGTCTGGCCCTCTCCGCATCAAGTACGAGATCAGGCTTCGGTAGCTCGGACCAAAGCGAGTGCTCTCGATCTCGGAATCGAGGCCAAATAAGAGTCGTCCCAGCAGAATCCTCTGATCAGTGACCTTGAAGCGGGCAGCTCCATCGCTCGTATCGGGCTCAATGGGCCAGTCTCCGTGATCTGACTTGATATCGATCCACCGGGGATCTGAAACTGCGCGAGAGAAGGCAAGGTCGCCGCGGCTGTGCGTCAGATCGGTCCGAAACTCCCAGTCGGAGAGAGCATCAACGACCACTCCTCGGCCCTTCGAGCCCTTTGAGCCCAAGCAAAAGTGCAGGATGTCAAGGAGGAGCGACTTGCCAAGGCCATTCCGAGAGTCGCGGTCGGATGCGTTAGCGGTTCGCTCGGCGAGCACGAGGTTGAAATGGGGTCCAAACTCGACCGACCTAAACGACTCGTGGTTCGCCGATACTCGGCTAATCACGAGTAGACCAGTCGTCCATTGCGATGGTCTACGACACCCAGCGCATACAGCAGAGTCAGACCCATCACGAACTGGTCGAAGGTCGAAATGCCATCATTGGAAACGCGCTCCCAGAGTTCCGAGACCGTGAAGCCGTCTGAAAACCCTCGGAGCAGAATCGCGGCCGAGCCGATCGCCGACTTGTCGAGGGTTAGGTGCTTAGTTGGGAGGATCATCAGTTGGCTCAGGCTCAAAGACATCGCAGACATGAAAGAGGTAGCTCAGCACTGACACTCCAGCGGCCTGGCGATCAAAGAGAGCGCCAGATCCTCCAGATGCCCATTGAGCAAGCTCGATGTAGAGATCGTCTCCCCGGAAGTCACGCTCCCAGAGCTCCTCATATTGCTTAGAGAACCCCGCTTTTAAACGCTCTCCGAAATTCGGATCGAAGCCACTAGCTTGGTCGATATAGGCCTCGACATCATGAAATCGAAGCTGTCCGATTCGATAGTAGGGCTCCACCGCAATCGTGAGTGAGTTGTGCTCTAGCTTGCGCTGTGGCGGTGTCGGCGGTGTGAGATCGCCTGACGCACCTGCCGGCACTGCGAGCAGCGCGGCCACTGCTTTCTCGAGCTCAGCGAAGGTGAGTGCAGCTACCGCATCTGAAAGGGTGTCCTCCACCCAACGTTCATGATCCACCTTCCAGGCTCGGATTTCCTCGCTCGTATGGGTATTCGGATGCACATCGATCTCATCGTGATGAGTTCCGCAGAGAAGAATGAGATTCTCGGGCTGATCGCGATCCTCCGGCGGAAAGGAAGGATCGCCGCGAGGACCGTCGTCGCTATGCGCAGCGATATGGCAGATCTTGCCGATCGGTTTTGCTGGATCATCAGCCGTAGCATCAGCGATTAGCCTCTTCCGGCAGCCTGGAAAGGCGCAGCGTGCCTGTGCTCCCCAGAGCACCTTCAAATCTTGCTGCGTGTAGGCACGACCCATCCCACAAGCTTAAGTTCCTTCGCGGCGGCCCCACCCTCTCCATTTGTCCGTCTGAGCGGAGTTTTTCTTGCTCAAAGATCACGACTTAGGCTGTAACGGCCGGCCGCTCACCACGCGACGGCATCCTGGGCTCTCGTTATCGATGGCGTTTTCTTTCGGGATCCTCCTCCGCACGAGGAAGTAGGCGTAGCTGCCAACGGCAGCAATGCGGACGAAATCCGGCAGAGGGTCCGGAGCTTTCCGGGGGCACAGAGCAACTCAGCCTGCCCTTGGTCTGGCAATTCGTCAGCTTCGGATCAAAAGGGGGGCAACTCGAAAAGACATCGCGGCAGCCAGACAAAGCTTGGCCCCAGCAGCGATGATGGTGCCCGTGACAGGCTCTCCGCTCTACGTCTGCGACCTTGACGGCACGCTGTTGCGCTCTGACGCGACACTCAGCGAGTTCTCGCGAGACGGGCTCTGCCAGGTGCTCGCCGCAGGGGCTCGGGTTACCGTTGCAAGCGCCCGTGGCGCACCGGCGATGCGCTCCCTCTTGGCCGGCGTCCCATTGGAGCTACCCGTCATCGAGCTAAACGGCGCTTTCGTAACCGAGCTCGACAGCGGCCGCCATCTCATCATCAACACCCTCGCCGCCGAAGAGGCGTGTGCCGCGATAGAAGTGATCGCCGAAACCAGCATTGACCCCGTCCTCACGACCTGGGACGGCGCCAGGGACCGCGTGCACTTCGGCGAGTTGGCAAACGAGTCGATGAGCTTCTACATCGCCGAGAAGCAGGCCTACAACGACGAGCGGCTGGCCCCACGGTGCAGGGACCTGCTGGCCGTCGCCGCCCGCGAGCAGGTGGCCCAGATCGCCGTCTTCGTGCCCGACGCCGAAGCCGCCGATCTCGCCCTTGAAATCGACCAAGTAGTCGGTCCCAATGCCATCGTGCACTGTCAGGACAACTCCTACTGCCCGGGCTTCGCCGAAATCCTGGTCCAACACCGGCTGGCCGAGAAGGGTGCTGCGATACCCGCCCTGTTGGAGGCGTGCGACGCCGCCGATGCGCACCTCATCACCTGTGGCGACAACCTCAACGACCTCAGCATGTTCGGTGTCGCGGCCCACAGCATTGCGCCGGCCAATGCGCACCCGCAGGTTCTGGAAAGCGCGACCGAAGTCGTCGGCTCAAACGACGAAGACGGCATCGTGCGACATCTTCTTGCCTTCCACACTGCTAACACGCAAGTGCATCCACCGCGCTAAGCAATGACTATGTACAGCACTTCCCACTTCACACACACTTACTACCTTGCGATGAACCAACCCACATCACGGAATTGTCTTTGTCAAGGAACGGCACTCGATTTTGTGCCGATAACTGCAACGTTTTCTTGTCCTTGAGTCTTTCCCGTAGTCCCTGGTACTTCTTCCCATAGCCAGGAGGTAGTCCCTTGAGCGGTGGGGCACTATAAACGTCCCAATCGTGGTCGCAATACCCTGTTTTTGGGAGAAGAACTGCGATGAGCAATGAAGCAGGGATCGCTCTAGAAAGGGAAATCGGCCCTATCTACTTGGCTATGGCTCCGGGACGAGTATCGAAACAGCTTCTGTTTCGATTGGGGCAAGCTACGAGGAGAGTTCTCTGTAGGGACCATGCGAGAGGACTTGTGCGGATATCAGCGTTAAATAGGCAGTCAGACTCGCTGTTTGCTCATCAACACAAGCCCACATCCAACGCAGGATCACCAACGCAACGAGCTCTAAAAGCCACCACAGGGGCCCGAATCCGGGACTACGTCCCTAGCCCCAGACGGCTATCGCTCTAAGCCCTAGCTAGAGCGAAGCTCCATCGGGGATTGTGCGGATATCAGCGTTAAATGGTCTGTCAGATGAGCACCTTTCAAGAATCGGTGAGCAAGAATCCGCCGTCACTTTTCTTCTGCAGGAGACGTCGCTTAACGACGCTCCTGTTCTGCTTTTCACTCCATGGAAATGGGTCCGAACAATTGTTGGAGTGGGTAACCACACGCGATTTTTTTCCGACGATCAAAAGAGGTGTGTACTAGGGCGGGCTGCAGCTTCTCTTTGTAACCGGCGACCGCGTGCTCGCTCACCACAGGCTCTATGAGGTAAGTAACCAGCTAGCTCAAGGTGCTTCTGAGTAACCTAAGCGAACTACACATTAACACCGAAGTCAACGGCAGGGTGTGTGTGAAGTGGTGGCATTGCGTAGGAGGAGTCGCGGTGGGCTAGCCAGCGGCCCGAGCGGAGGCTATGCTCGCCCGATACATAAATGCCGGGGCACGTCTGGTGGACGCCCCCGGCCGGCAACAGGAGGTGTAGTCCTGATGCGTAGCCAGCGTAATAGCGCTTTGGCTTTCTTTGGCCGTGCAGGCGACGGAGAGCGCTTCATTGCAGTGGAGCTTTCCGGGGAGGCGATGCTCCGTGGCTGACGAGAGGAAGCAAGCGATCCTCTACGCGGCGAAATCAAGCCCCGATGAGCGCGAATCCATCCCTGACCAGCTGAAGGAGGCGCGCAAATGGGCAGAGGAGCAGGGCCTCGAAGTCATAGCCGAATACGACGAGGAAGACGTCAGCGCCTATAAGCGTGACCGCGGAGCCGAGCTTGCCGAGGCTCTTGAGCACGCAGAGAGGACCAGGGCGACCCTGATCGCCCAGCATTCAGATCGCCTCGCACGCGGGGACGCCAAGCAGGCCCGTCACTTGGTGGAGATCGCGCTGTGGGCGATCAAGGCCGACGTCCGAGTTCACTGCCTCCAGGACCCCAACACCTTCGAGAACCTGGTGATGGCAGCGGTCATGGGCGACCGCAATATGGAAGACAGTCGCCGCAAGAGCCTGGCCGTGAAAGCGGGCATGGCTCGTCGGCGCAAACGTGGCCTGCCGCTCGGCGGGCCGGTCTCCTTCGGCTACCGATATGAGCGCAACGAGCTCGATGAACGGCTGCGCGTGATCGAACCGATTCGCGCCGAAGTCGTGAGGCGGATCGTGGCCGACCACTTGGCCGGCAAAGGCCCCATGGCCATCGCCCGGGAGCTACGCGAAGACGGCTCCCCTTCTCCCAACGACGCCCCTTGGACTACAAACAAGGTGCGGGCAGTCCTGATGAACCCGTTCATCGCGGGATTGATCCGCGACGGCGAGGGCTTCATCGAAGGGCGCCATGAGGGAATCATCGACCGCCGGACCTGGGACCAGTTAGAGGCCCTGCGCAAGGCCAGAGCCCGCACTCACAAACGAGGCCGCAACCCCCTCGGGAAGCACCTCTTCCGGAAGGGCTTCCTGAAGTGCGGGAAATGTGGAGCATCAATGGTGCCCCGAACGGAGCGCACCTCAAATAGCACGACGCTTTTAGAAGGCTATCGATGCATCAAGCGGTTCAAGGACAAAGACAGCTGCGACATGCCCCGCATACCCAGGGCCAAGATCGACAACGCCGTCTATGCCTACTTCCAGGGCCTCGATCTAGATATCGAGGCAACCCGCAGACAGATGGCCTCCGCAACCGTGCGGAAATTGGCTGAGGCACGGGAACTGCTCAAACAGGCCCAACACGAGGAGCAGGAATCAGAAGCACGGCTAAAACGGGTAAAGCGCGACTACATCAACGACGATCTAACCGCCGAGGAGTGGCGCGAGCTGCGAAGCGAGCTGGAGCCGGAGCTAGATGCGGCCAAGGCAGAGACAGAGAGTCTTAGGGCAAGACTCGAGGAAGCCGAGGCCGGCACAGCCCTGGCCGAGTTCCATGGAGAGATCCTGCAGGCGCTCTCAGAGGTCCCAGGAGCCCTTGCCAAGGAGATCGCAGACGCCGAGGGCGCTGCGGCCGCCAGGGCTGTCTTGATGCGGCTCTTTGACTGCTTCGTCTTGCATAGAGGGGGTTCGGGGCAGGAGCACCTTGAGCTAGCTGGAGAAGGCTGGATAGAGCCTGTGGTGAGCGAGCACGCGGTCGCCGGTTACAAAGAGAAGCTGCAGCCCGCCCTAGTACACACCTCTTTTGATCGTCGGAAAAAAATCGCGTGTGGTTATCCTCAGCGCCGATGAGATCGTTCATTGGACTTCTGACAATCACCCTCGCCGTTCTGCCGCTTGTCGCCATGACCGCGCCGGCGCAGGCCGACGACGCCAACTCCGCGCCGCCCCAGGTCAAGCTGACCGCCGCCGGAGACGAAGGGCTGATCGGGCCTGGCAAGACGACGCTCGCCCGCTTCTCGACCGAAGCACCGGATCCGAGCTGGGAATATGCGCCGGGGAGCAAGGTGAGCGTCAGCTGCACCATCGACGGCCGTGGCGTCCCATGCGCGCCCACCTACGACGGCTGTTGCGCCCAGCCCGCATCGGTGGCTCCCCTGAGCCTCGACGCGCGCTGGGCCGCCCGGGCGAGTTCCGCCGGTCTCGGCGTCTATGTCGGCGACGTGGCGGTGCCGAAGGGCCTCTCGTCCGGCCTCCACACGGTCGCCGTCGCCGCGACGGACGAGGACGGCACCGGCCAGCCGGCGACCGTCGCCGTGACCTACGACGCGACCCCTCCATCAGCGCCAGAACTGACCCAGATGCCACCCCATGTGACCCACGAACGCAAGCCGATCTTCCGCTTCGCCGCGACCGACGGCGTCCGCCTGATCTCGAAGCGCGACGAACCTTTCTGGGCGACGCTGCGGCGCCTCGATCCTCCCGGGCAGGTCTACCGCGCCAACCGCAGCGGCAGCTACCTGTCCGTCTGGGGGTCGACCTGCCCGACCCTGCGCAGTTGCTCGAGTCGGGGCCAAGCGGTCTATGAAGCCTTCGAACGCGGCCTCGGCTACGGCGTCCCCGAGCGGCTGGTCGCCGGCCTCTACGAATTCCGCGTTCGCGCCCGCGACGCGGTCGGCAACGTGTCGCCGTACACGACTTACCGCTTCCGCATCGTTCCCCGCCGGGAGCGACGCCGCTAGAGAGCGACGACAAAGGTGCCGGTCACCGTCACCTTGCGCTTTAAGTTGCCGACGAAGGCTGAGGCGGAGAACCGATAGCGACCGGGTTCCGCGTCGGCGGGGACGTCGTAGCCGTAGCAACGGGCGTTTTCGCCGGGCGCCAGGAAGAAGCCGTAGGGCAGGATGGATTGCGGACTTACCGGCTGCGGCACGGTCATCCAGACGCCGCCGGTGAAACGTTCGACTTCGAGGAACCCGGACACGCTGGAGAGATTGCCGGCGCCGCGGTTTTCCACCAGGCCGACGGCCCGTTCGCCGGGGTGGACGCTCGCGTCCTCGACCGCGAGCCGCACGTCGTTGCTCGGCTTCAAGATGCGGAAGTAGTCCCGGTATGCGCCGAGCGTGCGGCCGCTCAGGGTCGAGATCCGGACATCGACGCGGACGAAGCCGGGCCGGGTGGCGGGGAAGGCGACCCGGAGCTTGCTCAGTTCCTTGATCTTGGTGACGTGCCAGCCGCGCGTGCCGAGCCTCACGCCGTGCGCGGCCGTCGCGGTCGACCGCCCAGGCCGTCGCCTTCAGGCGCCAGCCGAGGTCAAGCACCCGATAGGGCTCGTTTTTGCCCGCAAACATGTAGCCGTAGTCGCTGCCGGCGAGGGCGACGTGTGGTCTGCCGATGATGTGGCCGATCGTGTGGACGCTGAAGTTGCGCGGCCCGAAGGGAAGTTCGCCTTCGGGCACCGGGTGGGCTCCTGGCATCCCGGCCAGCGGGGCCGCGTAGTTGACCGCCAGGCGGCGCTTGCAGAAGCCCGGGCTCGATTCGCCCCCGGCCGCCCCCGCCGCCGCAGAGAAGACGAGGAGCGCGAGGATCGGCGCGACGACCAGCGCGCTGCCGAGGCGGCGCGCGACCCGCCCAGGAAGCCTGCGCGTCGGCCTCCTCACGGACGTCGTCGTGGAGGGTCCGCGGGCCGCCGACAGGGCCGCCGAGTCGGGCGTCTTGCCCGTCGTCGCTTCGACGTCCTCGTGCCCGCTGTGGCCGTTCGCCACCACCCCGTATCCGGCGGCTCGAAGAAAGGCACTCATCGGTACGAGGGTAACCGAGGGAGCTAGAGGCGGGACGATCGGCCGTCCGGAAACGGGCTGTCGCCTCAAAGGAGCGACGTCCTCGGTGTCAGCAACCGCCGCCGACAAAGACGCTTCACACGCGAGAGGTCGTTGGTTCGATGCCAGCCGCGCCATCGGCCGAATCCTCAGCATCCATGTGGCTTTGGGGAGAGCATCGAGGGATATCTCCTCACCACCGATGAATTCTCCGACTGAGCCAGCACTTGTGGCCCAAATGTGTGGCCCAAGCCTCCTGGTTGGCCCCACCAGGCCAATGCACTGAACGCCAGCAATCGGCGCTACAATGCCGATTGCTGGCGTTACGGGAGCGACGGGACTCGAACCCGCGACCTCCGGCGTGACAGGCCGGCGCTCTAACCAGCTGAGCTACGCCCCCGAGCGCTGGGCGCAGACGCCCAGAGGGTGATTATCTCAGGGTCGCTGGATGCGCGGCGGGGAAACCCCACGGCCCGAGCGGAGGGTTCGACCGAAGGGCCTGCTCAAGGGACGGGCCCTGGATCGATCTCGTAGGCCTTGGCGGGCAGCGAGGCGGAGAGCGGGCGCCGCGGGGGGATCGCGCGGCTCGCGCCAGCCCCCTGGCGTCTCCGCTTCGCCTGACGGCCCGACCAGCGCGGGCGCACCGGTTCGAACGCCAGCAGCGCCTGCCAGGTCTCCGTGCCGATCGCCCCATCGACCGGAAGCCGGTGGTCGGCCTGGAATGCACGCACGGCGGCGTTGGTCAGCCTGCCGAAGATCCCCGTCACGGGCAGCTGGACCTGGCCGGCGGACCGCAGGTGCTCCTGCGCCCAAACGACCAGGTCGCCTTGGCTGCGCCGCTTCAGCACGGGGTGCGACGCAACCGGCTCGTAGCCGAGGACCGGGCCGGCGATCTGCGTTCCCAGCGCGCTCCAGCCACCGCCGGAGGTCTCCTGCCAATCCCACCAGCTCGGCGGCAGGCCACCGTAGCTCTCGGCGAAGCGGCGGAAGCGCAGGATCGGCTTGCGCCCCGGCCAGTCGTAGGTCTGCCCCAGCGGGTAGATCGGGTGGCCCCAGACGCGATTGAAGAGGTATGTGTGCTCGAAGACCGCCCGCACCGAGGTGCCAATCGCCTTCCAGTACATCTGCGGCTGGTTGAAGGTGGCGCCGCCGGGGCCGAAGAAGACCGAATACGGGAAGGACGGGTGGTAATCGACGTAGGGGAAGCCGGCAAGCGAGAGGGGGAATGACGTGCCGATGCGAGCGCGCAGCGCGCGAACGTATCGGTCGGCCGCGGCGTAGCGGCCCTCGTACTGGCCCTCGGCGTCGATCACCAGGCAGTCGGCGCCTCGACGGACCGCGGCGGCCCCGACCTTGGCCTCGGCAACCGGACGTTCGCCGTAGACGAACTGCCAGGCGCAGACGTCGAGGCCGCCCGCGTGCAGAGCCCCGACCAGCGCCCGGTTGAACTGGCTCCAAACGTGACCCGCATCGCCGGCCTTTATGTAGAGCGTGCCGATCCCGGCGCGGTCGGCGCGGGCAATGATCTGCGCGACATCCCCGCCCTCGGAGCGATCGATGTACCAGATCCACATGCCCTGGCGGTCGAACGGAGTGGCGCCCGGCACCGGTGGCTGCTCGATGACCTGCCCGGCCCCTCCGGGCGACGCTGCGGCGGTCGGCACGCTGGCGCTCAGCGCCATTGCCAAGAGGATCGTGAGGATTCGAGTCCGCAGCTCTGGTACGCGGTTGGGCCTATCTGCCACGCAGCTAGTATGGACACGGTGGTCGAGTCGGTCGCCAGCAAGTCACCGATATCGCGCACTCGCAAGATCCTCTGCATTTCCCTTCTTGCCGGGGTGTCGCTGTGGGCCGCGACGAACCCGGCGGGCGCGGTCGGCACATCCGGTGAGACCGGATCCGGCGATCTGCTTCGAGCGCAGCTCTCCCAGGCGGGCCGCTCACTGATCTTCACGATCCGAACTGCTGCGCCGGTCCCCCTGGCCCGGCTGGACCGGCTGCCCGGCACCCGGCGCGCCGGCTCCCGCTACCTCTGCCTGGCGCTCCAGCCGATCGGGCGCAGGGGCGAGCGGCGGCTCTGCCTGGGCGGCGCTCGCAAGGCCCATAGGCGGGTGGGCCTTGAGCTCATCAATGCGGCAGGAAAGACCATGTCCAAGGCGACGCTGGCGGCGCGCGTCAAGCGGGCGAGTCCACGCACGCTGGTTCTGGCCCTGCTTCCCGAGAGTGCGAGCCTGACACCGCATCGCTACCGGTGGCGGGTTCTGGAGAATCGCCGCAGGTGCGTTGCGATCTCGCGCGACGCCTGCGAGGAGAGCCTGCCCCAGCGCGGTTTTCGGGTCTTTCGACTGCGACCCGTGCGAGTCGTGGGCTGCGGCGGCGGCACCGCCGGGGAGCTCCGCAACGGGCCGCGCAACCGCAGCGTGGTCGCGCTGACCTTCGACGACGGGCCCAGCTCCTACACGGAGGGCTTCCTCACCGTGCTGCGCGAAAAGCACGTCCACGGCACATTCTTCGAGATCGGGCAGGAGGTGGCGGGACGGACGGAGACGATGCGCCGCATCCTCCGCGACGGCAGCGAGATCGGCAACCACACGACCCACCACGGCTACTACCCAGGCTACTGGGACCTGATCGAGACCAACGCGCTGATCCGCGCGGCGACGCACTTCCAGCCCTGCCTGTTCCGCCCCCCTGGGGGCGGGGTCAACTCCGCGGTGGTTGCGGCCGCCGGAGCCGCCGGCCTGAAGACGATCCTCTGGGACGTCGACCCGAGCGACTGGACGAACCCGGGCAGCGGCGCCGTCTACAGCCGCGTCGTCGACGCCACGCAGCCGGGCTCGATCATCCTCATGCACGACGGCGGCGGCGACCGCAGCGGCACCCTGGCCGCCCTGCCGCAGATCATCGACACGCTCCGCGGGCGCGGCTACCGCTTCGCCACGGTTTCCGGGCTGCTCGGGCATCGCTTCATCTACAGGCCATACGGTTGAGCGGGGCGCGGGCGCGACGCTATTCGACAGCTCCGAAAAGTCCCCAGCCCCGTTCGTGTGCGTCGCGAGGTACCCGACGTTGGCGCCGCCCACGGCCGCGGTCGCAACGTCGAAGGCCACGTCAGTGGTGGGGTCGAACCCAAGCCCGCCGAGCGAGGTAAGCAGACCGCCGTTCGGGCTGCCGCCTCCCGCTGCGTCTGCCGCGTTGCCATCGATCGCGCCCTGGCGCACGAGGTTGTTCAGTGTGCTGTCGATCGCGAACAGGGTCGACGCGGTGGCGCCGTCGTTGTCGTTGCGATCGTAGGCGGAGGCGACCACGTTGGGGTCCACGCCGACGTTGACGTCGGTGGCGATGTAGGCGAGGTCGGTGTCGTCCTGGACGAACGTCGACGTGACCGGATTGAAGCGGGCGTTGTCGTTGGCGGGGTTGACCGCCCTGAGACGATCGGCCGCCGGGTTGAAGTCCAAGCCGGCTGACGCCGTTGCCCCGAACGTCCCCGCCATCGCGCCGAGGCTGGTCATGGTGCCGTCAGGATGACATTCGAACCCGCCCTGAGCGGACCGCGACCCGGAAGGGAGACGCAGTGATCCTGGAGAGGACCGAGAACCCGATGTGGCTGTCGAACGCCTACCTGGTAGCCGACGAAGCAGGCGGCAAGGGGGTGCTGATCGACGGCAACGACGAGCTGGAGCCGCTCCTGGAGCGCGCGGAGCGCGACGGGATCGAGATCACCCACATCCTGATCACCCACCCTCACCTGGATCACGTCGCCGGGCTCGCGGACGTGCGCGAGCGGCTGGGCAACCCGCCGTTTGTGGCCCATCCAGACGCGGCGGCCGAGCTCGACCAGGACGTGGAGACGACACTCGACGACGGCGAGACGCTGAGGACGGGAGGGCTCGAGATCGAAGCGATCTCCACCCCCGGACATGCGGCCGGGCACCTCGCGCTTCTCGTCAACGGCAGCGACCTCTTCACCGCCGACGTCCTCTTCAAGGGGACGGTCGGGGGGACGATGGCGCCCGGGGCGAGCGGCTTCGCCGACCTCCGCTCATCGGTGATGCGGTTGATGGAGCTGCCGCCCGAGACCCGCGTGCACCCGGGGCACCGCGAGCCAACGACGATCGGCGAGGAGTGGGAGAGCAACCCCTTCGTGCGGATCTGGCGCGACCTCGACCAGGTTGGCGCGGAGGAGTGCACGGTCTGGGACCGCCCGGCGACCCTGAAGCTCTGGGCACCCGACTACGACGGCGGCAACAAGGCCTGGATCGTCTTCGGCGACTCCGGCGAGGAGGCGATCGTGGGCGGCTCGCAGGTCGTGCGTGGCTGATACGGGGTGGTTCGCGGACACGGGGTGGTTCGCGGACACGAGGTGGTGCGCGGACACAGGGTGCTTCGTGGCTGGCACAGCCACGACGAAGCCCCGCCGGAGCGGGGCCTCGTCGGTGCCGGGGAGGGAAACGCCGGGAATGGCTAGCGGATGACCGCCTCCATCAGGATCCAGCAGCCATCGGTGTCGGTGGTCGGCTGGAAGGGGTTGCCGGGGTGCAGGAACGGCTGGTAGATCAGCGTGTTGTCGCCGCCGGAGGAGCAACGGACCATTGAGGTGTAGTTGCCCAGCAGGGCGAGCTGCTGGCCCTTGCGAACAGGGATGTCGACGTTGAACTTCTCGACGTTGTAGTTGTCGCTTTCCCAGTTCGCTTCGTCCTGGCCCTGGTAGCTGAGCTTCGGGCCGTTGCTGACGACCTTGGCGTAGTTGTCGGCGCTGCGGACCTTGGCGATCTGCAGCCGGAAGCTGCCGGGGCCGCCGCCGATAACGCGGATCACGCGAATCCGGCCGGACTTCGGAGCGCGCTCGACGCCGGGACGGCCATAGGCGTCGTTCTCGATCATCGTGCAGTACTGGCCGGGGGCTTCCTGGCTGCAGGGATGGGCCGGCAGCGAGTTGGACGGCTGGACCGTCGGGTCGAGCTTGGCGCCGAACTTGACCGGGGCCTTGGCCAGGCCGATCGCCGGGGAGACCATCAGGGCGAGGCTGGCAACGGCGGCGGCGAGGCCGGCGCGGCGGGCGAGCTTCTTGGGGGCGGTGCTTGTGCGGGTCATTGGAATCTCCTTTGGGTCTGTCTGTGATGAAGCGGATGGCTTCGCGTCTGGGGACAGCTTCGCCCGGCGCAGCCCTCCCGCCCAGAGGCCCAAGGGGTGGAGATCGGGACCCGAAGGGGTGATTCGCCTCACCCCATGGGGTGGCAAGCGCCTGCAGCCATCAGGCGGAGTGGAGAGGCCGGCGAGATCAGGGGATTCAGGCTTAGGATCATCAGCGGATGAGCTCCGAGCCACAGTCGACGAGTGCACCCGAGCTGAAGGCCCAGATCGAGGCCGAACGCGGTGGGCGTCCCTTCCTCGTCTTCCGGGACGGCGCCGGCGAGCAGCAGATCATCGTGGTCGAAGAGGGGACGAGCGCACTCTGGGTCGGCCGCGGCGATTCGGCGGACCTGCAGCTTGAGTGGGACGAAGAGGTCTCGGCACTGCACGCGCAGATCGAGGTCGTGCGCGATGAATGCACGCTGCTCGACGACGGGCTCTCCCGCAACGGCTCCTTCGTTGGCGAGGAGCGCGTCGAGGGTCGTCGCCGGTTGCGCGACGGCGACATCCTCCGATTCGGCCGCACCAGGGTCCTCTACCGCCGGCCGGGCGACACCGCTGCCGAAGCCACCGCGGTGGCAGGTGAGGCGCCCGGCGCCGCGACGGTCTCCCCCGGGCAGCGTCGCGTCCTCGTCGCCCTCTGCCGTCCCTTCAAGGACGAAACCCCCTTTGCGACTCCCGCCACCAACCAGGCGATCGCCGGCGAGCTCCACCTCAGCGTCGACGCCGTCAAGACGCACATGCGTGCCCTCTTCGAGAAACTCGGGGTCGAGGACCTGCCGCAGAACCGAAAGCGCGTCGCCCTGGTCGAGCGTGCGCTGCAGAGCGGCGTCGTCAGCAGGCGCGAGCTTTAGCGAGAAACGCGTGCTGGAACGCGCTGCTGGACGTATGTGCGATTGGAGAATCGGGGGCTGCCCCCGACACTCCCTATCCCCACTTTTGAGGACAATCGGGCCATGCATCTAGTTCTGGCGCTGCAGACCACCGACATCAAGAACTTCTTCTTCGACTGGTACCCGGTCTTCGGGGTCGTCTTCATGTTCTGCCTGCTGCTCGTCTTCGTGACGTTGCTGCGCAGCACGGTGGGCTCGACAAAGCCGGAAACCGTCAAGGCGAACAAGACCAAGCCCGTGCTCTGGGAGGAGGTGCAGGGAGTCGACGCCGCCAAGGACGAGCTGATGGACGTCGCCGAGTGGCTGCACGATCCTGACCGCTTCGCGGCCCTGGGGGCACAGCCGCCGCGCGGCGTGCTGCTGTTCGGCCCGCCTGGGACCGGCAAGACGATGCTGGCGCGGGCCGTCGCCGCGCAGGCCGGCGTCGACTTCTTCTCGGCCTCGGGCTCGAGCTTTGTGGAGATGTTCGTGGGGAGGGGTGCCGCGCGGATCCGGCGGCTGTTCAAGGAGGCGCGGAAGTCGGGCCGGGCGGTGATCTTCATCGACGAGCTGGACGCGGTTGGAGGAGCGCGCAGCGGCGGCAGTGGAGACGGCGGCACGAGTGAGCGCGAGCAGGCCCTCAACCAGCTGCTGGTCGAGCTGGACGGCTTCGAGCGCGATCCGGGGACGGTGATCGTCATCGCCGCCTCCAACTACGTCGAAAAGCTCGACAAGGCCCTGCTGCGACCGGGGCGCTTCGACCGCCAGGTGCTCGTGGCGCCGCCGGACCGCGACGGGCGCGAGGCGATCCTGCGGGCGCACGCGAAGGGCAAGCCGCTCGGCCCCGACCTCGATCTGACCGACGTGGCGCGCAAGACCACCGGAATGACCGGCGCCCAGCTCGCCAACGCCCTCAACGAGGCGGCGATCATCGCCGGGCGGGCCGGGCGCGATGCGATGGCGCGCGAGGACCTCGACGAGTCGCTGCTCCGCCAGTCGGTCGGCTCGCAGCAGGCGCGGCGGCTGAGCCAGAAGGAGCGGCGGATCGTCGCCTACCACGAGGCGGGACACGCGCTCTGCCGGCGGCTGCTGGGGCTGGACCCGCCGGAGATCCTCAGCATCGTCCCGCGCGGGCCGGCGCTCGGATTCGTCGGCCACTCGCCGCAGGAGGACACCTACCTGAAGTCACGCGAGGAACTTCTGGACGAGATCGTCACCCTGCTGGGCGGCCGTGCAGCCGAGGAGGAGGTCATGAAGGCGTCCTACTCGGGAGCGGTCGACGACCTCAACCGCGTGCATATGGTCTGCAAGCAGATGGTCACCGAGTTCGGGATGGGGGTCGCGCTGGATGCCGACGGCGCCCCGCCGATCGCGCTGCCAACCGGCGACTACGCGCTGTCGGACCGCACGCGGCGCGACGTGGACGTTGCCGCCATGACGCTGGCTCGCGAGGCCTACCGCAGGGCACGCGCGCTGCTCGCCGCGAACCGAAAGTGCCTCGACGACCTCGCCGCAAACGCGCTGGAGCGTGAGACGCTCACCCGCGAGGACCTCGACGAGGTCTTCGCGACCCACGACCTGCACGAGCCGGACCCCTCGCGCGGCGTCGCGCCGGCGGTATTCCTCTCCTCGGACACCCCCTCCCGCGAGTAGCATCCTCGGTCAACCGTGACCGAGGAAGGCACCGACGCCTACCACTTCCCGCCGGGCCGCTCGATGGCGCGCCGCGTCCATGGGGAGCGCTCGGTCGGACTTCTCTACGGCCAGCGGGCGCTGCTGATCGGGGCGCTGGAACCGCTCACCTACACGGGCACGATGCTGAGCACCCGCTCCGGCGACCGGCCCTTCGAGCGCCTCGCCCGCACCGCCAAGATCCAGGAGACCATCTTCCTCGGCACGCGCCGGGAGGCGGATGCGGCCCTCGCCGCGGTTCATCGGCTGCACGAAGGCGTCAGCGGCGCGCTTCCCGAGGCGGCCGGCACCCATCCCGCCGGCACCGCCTACTCGGCATTTGACCCGGAGCTGATGCTGTGGACGCTGGCGGTGATCGCCGACTCGGGGCGGGAGATGTACGAGACGCTGGTGCGGCCGCTGAGCGGCGAGGAGCGCGAGGACCTGTGGCAGGACTATGTGCGCTTCGGCGAGCTGTTCGACCTGCCGCGCAGCGAGGTGCCCGGCAGCTTTCGGGAGTTCCAGGCCTGGTGGGACGGCATGCTCGCCTCGCCGGATCTGCAGGCGACACCGCACGCGCTCGAGATGGCGCCGCTGGTCGCCTTCAGGCAGCCGGTGCCGCTGCCCGCCCGCGGCAACCTCGCGGTCCAGAACCACATCATCAAGGGGACGCTGCCGCCGCGCGTCCGCGAGATCTTCGGCATCCGCTGGGGCCGCGCCGACGAGAAGACCTTCCGGGCGATCGCCGCCGCCCACCGGCGTGCCCGACACCTCTTTCCCCGCCGGCTGCGCCGCGGCCGCAACGATGTCTTCTTCGACGTCGTCACCCGTTCCGAGCGCCAGCGCGGCGGCACCCCGACGCCGCAGCTCCGCCCCGGCGCGCCCTGATTGGGCGGAGGGGAACGACTCCGCCGTGAACGAGAGGCGCCAGGTCCGCTGGTGGGCGATGCGTCGAGCTCAGAACCGCAAGCCGGCGACCTACCGCTGCCCGCTATGCGGCAACCACCTGCCCGCCCTCAGCGGCCCTGCCCGCCCTCGCTGTGGCGGCGGCTGAGGGCGCGTTAGCCGGCGCGCAATGCCTCCCGCCTAACCTCGCGCATCCCCCAGCCGAGGGCCGTCATCCCGACGCCGTTGAGAATGAATCCGATGCCGACCAGGATCGCAAGGGTGGCGAAGCCGATGTTGGGATTGGCGACGATCACGATGCCGGCGATCAGCTCTAGGACGCCCGCGAAAGCATGCCAGCCACGGTGCTCATACTCCTCGAATGCGGTTGCAAAGCGGATCACGCCAACCGCTATCAACCAGATCCCGATCAGCAGCGCAACCGCAGCGACGCCACCGATCGGGTGGCGGATCAACAGCACTCCGACAATCGCCGTTAGGACCCCGAGCAGGGCGACCATGCCGCGGTTCTGGGTACTCCGCATGAACGAGCTTGCAAGCTCGAGGATCCCGTCGGCCAGCACAAAGATGCCGGCGATCACCGCCAGGGTCGCGAGGCTGTCGCCGGGCTTGAAGAGAATGATCACACCCGCCACGACGCTGAGCAGGCCCACCAAGAACACCAACCACCAGCCCCAGGTGAGCTCCTTGACTTCCGCCTGGTCCAGGGTCTCGTTCATCGCCTAACCTCCAAATGGTCGAATGGAAGGACTGCACCGACCCTATAGCCGAAACCACGCTGAGCGATGCGGCCCACAACCGAACGGCTGTGCACAGCGTCCTCGACAGGCGCCCGGATCAGGCGCTCTCGACGTGCTCCTTCAGCTCTCCTGGCCTGGCGTTAACCAGCACCGCCCGCACTGCGGCCTCGACCGGGCCGCGGATGACCATTCCAAGTACCCGTCCTGGATCGCTGTCCAGCGTGTAGGTGGCGCGGGTTCGCCCCTTTCCGAGATCCTCCAATTCCCACGAACCCTCAACCGACTTGAGATCGCCCTTCTCCTGCGCCCATGAGAGTCGCGTGGGAGGCGAGTAGCTGAAACGCACCTGTGTCTTGACGTGCCTGACCTTGATGTCGCTCTCACTCTCGACCAGCGTGGGGCGGCCGGCGTCATCCCGTTCCAGAGCCTTCATGGCAACCAGACCGCCCTGCCATTCCGGCGCCGTGAGCACATCCTCAACCGCCGCCCACACCTCATTGACGGGCGCATCGATGTCGGCGCTGGCGCTACCGCCAATGTGTGCCACCGGGGACCTCCTCGAGAGTGGTCAGGAGATGGGAGGACTCTACCGTCGCCGACTCGTTGCGACAGGGGCCTCCCTTCCGATGGGCGGTACTGGGCTCGAACCAGTGACCTCCTGCTTGTAAGGCAGGCGCTCTCCCAACTGAGCTAACCGCCCGAAGAGACAGAGAAAGCTAGCTGTCAGGCGAAATTCTAGCCCGAAGGCTGTCGAATTCCCTTCGATAAAGAGTTTTCGAGCTTACGCACGAATTGCTTTTTAGTGGCATAGAAAGAAGCTCTGTGCCAATTGGATCCTCTGAGTTCTTGAAGAGAACTTGGATAGGAAGGTCAGGCTCTTCCAAGGGACGTTGGAGAGCTTGACTACAACAGAAACTTCATCACCCCCAAAGATGCGGAAATCCACGAGGATTCGGCTTGGCAAAAGACATTCCGCAATCGCCCCGCATTCAAAATCCGAACTTCATCGCTTGAAGCCACCGCGTTCCGTAGTGAGCAGAAAATCCCAGACTGTCGTCCGCATGAAGAAGGACGATTACCGGATGATGATTGGGAACACAGCATGAGCTCCCAGGTTGCCGGCGGCGTCTTCGCTCTGGCCGGCGTAGCGATCGGCGGGCTACTCAACTATCTGGTGACGACCGTAATCGAGGAGCGCCGCGGTCGGAGGGCCTTAAAGACAAGTGCGAGAACCGTCGGAGAGGAGATTGGGACCAACCTGGCGATCGTAAGCGCGGCGCTTGAGGTGGGGGACTGGTCCCCGGTGGGCAACGCGCCGCTCAGCCTTAATGCGTGGCTCCACTACCGGCAGGCGCTCGCCGAACGCCTCGACAGTGCAAGGTGAAGCGCACTACAAGAAGCACTCCGACACCTCCAAGCAATTGACCGCATGCACGGGCTAGGCGACGCGGCACGGCCCTTCACGCCCAATGATGTCCTGCACCTGCAGGAAGTCTTGGGGCAACTGGAGGCAGCCGAGGAAATGCTGGCCGAGGTGACCTGAGAGCTCTTCAGATAGCAGACGCTTTGAACCCTAGCTCTTGCCCTTAACGCGCGCCATACTCAGAGAGATGGCGCGTAGCGACCAAGAACTTCAAGCGTTGAGCGAGCACGTTCTCTATGAAACGCAGATGCTGTTCCGTCTGGCCGATCGCCTTCGTGCGCACGTCGATGACCAGGCACCCTTTGCATCGTGGGAGGTCGAGATGGCATGCATCGAGTCGCTTGCCCTCCACATGAGAGTGCTAAAGGAGTTTCTTTGGGGCGATCCGAACCCCGATCGCTTTCCAGATGACGCCCGCGCCGTGGATTTCTTCCCTAATGGGGAGTGGGAGAAGCTTCGCGAGCGCGTGCAGCGCTCAGAGCTTGACGGATTGCCGGAGCGAATGGGATACGAAGTCGCTCACCTGTCCTACAGGCGGACCCAAACGCCAGAGGCACGTGAATGGCACTTCGATTTGATCGCGAGCGCTATCGGACGGGCGTTCAGGCTTTTCCTTGAACACGTTCCCCCGAACCACGTCGTCAGCAACTTTGAGGAAAGACTGAGATCAACGTGGCCGGAGCACCTCAACTTTCCGGTCGCGGTTAGTTTCCCACCGAACCAAAATCCTCGCTCAGTTGCGACGGCGCGTCTTCAGGGACCAGTGAACCAAGCCAGTTTCGAGGATCTATTGCCATGAAGCGGGCCCATCTCAGGCACCATGTGATGGCTCTTAGGTCTGAACACAGCTCATCTTGAGACACGCTGTTCGAAACGTGGCTCCCCAAAGGCCCAAGTTTTTCCATCAAACGAGGCCACGCCATTGATCTCAGTCCAGAACTCCCCAACGATCTTGGGAGAAAACCGGTCGCTACTAAAGAGAGTTTTCTCGCCTACCCATCCAACTACAAGGCGCCAGCCGTTGGCCTTCAGCAGCTTTCCAAGCCAAGACTCTCGAACAAGCACGACGCTATGTCGATCCTTCTGTGCTTCTCGATACTGAGCGACTACGGAGCCTTTCTCATCTGTCCAACTTCTAGTGCTGGGCTTCCACCGCAACATTCCTGGTTCCGCCAGTAGGGGCGCCGGGAGAGCCACGTGGACGCCGTTAACAATCGAGCAGTCCCAGACATTGCCCTCCCATAGATATTCCATCCACGTCGCGTAAACGTCATATCCAGGCAACGCCTCGCCTTCGCGTGGGTTCACCACCTCCCATTCGGCCGGATACTGCCGGGTGGCCTCAGCCCAAGGAAGCTCTCCCAAGTATCCAGCGTCAGTGATCTCCCGCCCATCGGGCATCCAGTTCCCCATGAAGCGCTTGCCTTCTAAATAGCTGATCAGCTTTTCGGCGTCTGCTTCGCTAACCAGCCAGCTTTTGATGTGGCTCCAGATATCACGGCGCGCCGGGGCTTGGATATCCCCTTCGTCGTCCCGCTCCTCATCCCAGTTGTAGTAGCCCCGCAAGGCAATCCAGCGACTTTGGTCAGGTGCCTTTTTGCGCACCAGCTCTCGAAAAGGCGGAAGGTCACTGGTGTCGCTAGCCCAATCATCCGGTACAACCGGGTCATCGAAATGAAAGTTGGGGCCGTGTGGCGCCCACCACGCCCCGGTCGCCTCGGGAGGAAACGTGTCTCTGAAAACCAAATCACCATCCGATTCGCGGATCCGCGCCGCGGAAGGCAAAGTGGGATCGATATCGCGACCAAGGAACTGCCACGGTCCTTCGTAGACGCCGGATTCTTCGTCGTAACGTTCAACCATGTGGAAGTTGTCCGCAATCCGCGCGAGAAGCTCACGCAAAGCAATCCATTGGTACTTCTTCCCAAACCGCTCGTGGTTGTGGTCCATTCGGTCTCGCTCCCGAGCGTAGATCTGCTCCCACTCATCAAATCGCTCGGGCGTCCACCCCAGTGAAAGGACGCGCTCGAAAATCCAGCATCTTGCTTGCGCGCCGAAGTACTCCGGACGTCCCCGTCGACGCGGGGTTGGCCGAATAGCTTTGTGCAACTGGCTCCGCTGCTCATCGCTCAGGGCTTCAACAAACTCAGCCACTGAAGCTACATCGGTAGCTGAATTTAGCTTAGCTCGCTGCCCTGTACTCAAGGAGCTCTCAAACTCACTCAGTTTCTCTTCGTCTATCTCCTGTGCATCCTGCTGAGCTGGAGCAGCTTTACCTAGGGGGTCCGTAGAGAAATGCTTAACCTTCGATTCAGCGACGTAGCGACCAAAGTCTCCGAGATCGAAGAGAGACATAAAGAGAGATGCATAGTCAGACCGGACATAGTTGCCCTCCTCGTCCCGCAGACCGCGGTCGTACCTCGCTTCAAGCTCCTCTTTTGTGCGCGGACTCTTCGGTGGGGTGCTCTTGTAGGGAGGCGTAACTGTCGAGTATTGCGAGGTGTCAATTAGGTCGCGCTTCAAGCACCACTCCCACGCGCCACGAACGGCATCTCGGGTCAGGATGTTGGGAATTTCCTCTTTCACTAAGAACACGCGCTGCATTCCCTGAGCCAGCTTGAGGGCATTCTCGGGATCGCCATCTCCACCTAAGAGAATCGACCCGTGCGCCACAACTGCGAGGCGCTCTGCGACGTAGGGGTCATTAACCCCCTGAAAGCGCTTTACCAAATCAAGAAGCAGCGCAAGCCTTGTAGAGAAGAGCTTTGCTAATACCTTCGTTGCGAAATCCCTCATTTGCCTATTAGGCGAAGTGAAGGTCCAAATGATGGGAATAGAGGCGAGTTCAATGACTTCGGATGAGGTCTCTGGGGCAGGTCCTCGCGCCGCCCAGCGGATCAAGCGATCCAGTGGACCTCCTCCACCGAAGGCGAAATAGGTTTGCTTGCTCCATGCCATATCTCGATCAGGAAGTGAAAAGGCCATCATTCTGTCGTGGAGGTAGTTCGCATTGAGGGGATGAGCTGGATGTGGGGCTACGGCGAGAAGCACATCGAGCACTTCTTCTCTCATGCCCCTTGAGCGTTGTTGTGCCCGACCGACAAGCTCCCGCGAACGGTCCGTGATCGCAGTTGGCTGGCGGCTTGCGATGCTTTTCATGAGCGCTCTATCCCACACAGCTCTCTTACTCTTGGCAAGTCTCCAATTGGAGGCATCAAAAAGCTCCACTCCCAGCCGCTCCGGAAGCAGCACAGATAGAGCCTCGATCCAGCCAGCCGGAGCCTTCAGGAAGGTTTCACGCAGCGGCTTGCCTGCGGCCAAAGCCGTTTTGAGTTCCTCTTTCGACGCAAACGGGGCGAGCATCGCCGCGACCGCTCGGTAGTCCCCAAGCCTTTGATAGGTGAATCGGACAACTTGGTGGTAGTCATCGGTCTCAAAGTCCCAGGCCAGCTCTGAGGTGAGGACTCCCTCATTCAGAAGTTGGCCAAACATAGTGTTAGGCCAATCTGTCTTTCCTGGCGCGAACTGATCAACGATGCCAGAGGCAGATTCATAAGGCAGCTGATCTCTGCCTGCATCGACCATAGCTTTGCTGAGCTTCTCTAGGGCCCTGGCTATTGACTTGGCCTGAGGATCGAGCTTGAGCTGCAAAACGATGCGGTGTTCCTTCCATTGAAGGTAGCGTTCGAACACATCGGAGATATGTGACTCGCCATCAGGTGGAGCGGTCAGCCCGAGCCCTTTTAGCCCTTCGCAATACAGCTTGAGAAAGAGCGGATTGGTGAACTCGGGGGTCAGCAGCGGGACCCGAGGCTGCGCAATACCGAAATGATCGAAAAAGCGCTCGGTGGCCTCTAGCTCCCGACCCCTAAAACCCGGGTGATCAACTCGGGCGAGCGCGGGTAGCCGATCTTCCTCGGGCATAACGGCCGGAAGGAACGACGAGCGGACCGAAAGGCCGACGTCAATCCAAGGATTCTTGCCCAGCTCAGCCAGTAGTGCTGGAAGTTCGTCCTGCCAAGCATGAGGATCTGCGGCCTCATTCAGGGCATCGATAAACAACAAGAAAGGAGAGCCAGAGGCCTCGGCAGCTGCTTGCATTCCTCCCACTAGACCCTATGGCCGGCCCACCTGAGCGCCGGCTCGATCCGAACCCGATGTGAAGGTCGGCACCCGCGCATGAGATGCGCGGGTTTGTCGCCGAGGAACGGCCTCGGCGAGGACCGCAATCATGGGGGTGCCGACATGGCGCAGGTTAGGACGTGGGTGGGTCTGGATGTTCACGCGGCGAAGGTGGTGGCGGCGATAGCCGACTCTGACTCCGGCGAGTTGGCCGTGCAGCGGATGAGTGGGCAAACCGGGCAGGTAACGGAGTTCTGCGCGGGGCTGCCGGCGCCGGTGCGGGTCGCCTATGAGGCCGGCCCGACCGGCTTCGGGCTGGCCCGAGCGCTGATGGCGAAGGGCATCGGCTGCACGGTCGCGGCACCGGGAAAGATCGAGCGCCCGGCCCAAGATCGGGTCAAGACCGACCGCCGCGACGCCGAGCGGCTGGTGCGGCTGCTGATGATCGGCGGCCTGCACGCCGTCCGTGTTCCCACCCCCGCCGAAGAGGCGATGCGTGACTTGGTCCGCGCCCGCGAGGACGTCCGCGGCGACCTGATGCGGGCCCGCCACCGCGTCGGCAAGCTCCTGCTGCGCCATGACCTGCGCTTCGATGGCAACAACTGGACCCAGCGCCATCTCGACTGGCTGGGGAGGGTGGAGCTCCCCGAGCCGGTGGCGCAGTCGGTCCTGGCAGACGGGATCGGGGCAATCGAGGCTCTGCTGGTGCGTCGCGCCGATCTCGAGTCCCAGATGGCCGCCCTCGTCGAGGGTTCCCCCTGGGAGCAGAGCGTCGCCCGCCTGCGCTGCCTGCGCGGCATCGACACCCTCTCCGCGCTTGGCCTCTGTGCAGAGGTCGGTGACTTCGAGCGTTTCGCTCGACCCGCCCAGCTGATGAGCTACCTCGGCCTGGTGCCCTCGGAGAACACGACCGGAGAAAAGCGCCGGCAGGGCTCGATCACCAAGTCGGGCTCCCGCCATGCTCGCCGGCTTCTGGTCGAGGCGGCCTGGCACTACCGCCGGGTACCGCGCAAGGGCCGCGAGCTGCGTCGCCGCCAGGAGGGCCAGCCCCAGGCGGTCTGCGCGATCTCCTGGAAGGCGCAGCAGCGCCTTCACCGCAGCTGGGTCCGGCTTGACTCAGAGCGCGGCAAGCGCCGCACCCTCTGCGCGGTCGCCGTGGCCCGTGAGCTTCGCCGGCTTCTGCTGGGCGGTCACGACAGCCGACTGAGGCCACCAAGCACTGCTTGGCCCAGGAGGCGGCGGGCTCGGCCCCTCGCGCAGCGCATCCGCGACAGCGCTATGAGCAGCCGCTCTGCGGCGATGCTCGATCTCTAGACAGCGGGCGCTATGACGAAATCCGGTCCTGCGGTAGCCAACCCGCGCATATCAGCCTGACCGCGAGTCGCGCACCAGGCCGACCGCCGCCTCCTGGGCCAAGAAGTAGGCCCGCTCTCAGCGGGCCTTTGGTGGTTGGGGGCTTGACAAACGGGCGTCCATATCAGCGCTTCACTTCCGATGTCGCCCACACCGAATTGCGAGGCGATCGACGACCACACATCTCGGCCAGAAAACTGACCGCCGAGGAGAACTACCGCGGGCTGATTCGCTTCGATGGCGCGGCTGCAGGTGTCACAGAACAGATGTGTCTTCCCTTGACCTGCGTCTCCGGTGAGGAGCAGCGCTCCGCATTGCGCTGCCTCTGACGCCGGCGACCCCAAAAAGGATGCAAGCTCAGAGAGAGCGTCTTCAAGCAGCTGGAGCGCGTATCGGAGGGAGGACTTTTGATTTCTTAATCCCTCTTGCTTCTTTGTGAGCTTGTCCCGGCGGGAGCGGGGTAAGTCAGGGTAAGAAGCAGAAGCAGCGTCGATCGCAGTATTGGTGGCGCCAAGTAGCCTCTGGCGATCTAGGTGCCCAGGGAGAGACACTGACTGGATAGCCGCCGGACGCCAATCCTCTAGGGCGCGAGCTAGATCGCGAAGCTGCGGCGTGACACCCAGGCCAGTCCAACGGCTCGTCTCTACTCTCTGCGCAAGCTTTAGTACACGCGAGCGATATTGCTGATATTGGCTCCAATAAAGAGACGACTGAGCTAGTCCCTCCAGAGAAAACGCCACCGGAAGATCGATATGAAGCTCTGGCGTATATCGATCCCCAGCCGCTTGAAGCGTCACGTCGAGCCGCTTTTTGCACCAATGCGGAGTGAAGATGTCGTCGTTCCAAAAAAACCACGTAATACCCCGCTGATTGGGATGGCCGTTGAGCCTTTCGAGGAGAGCACCCTCGGCGCAGAGATCGATTTTTATTCGTCTAGCTCCAGGAATTCGCTTGCACCAACTCTTCTTACGATCCTCGAACTTCTGCCGGGCTCCTTTTCTTTTTCCTTCTCCAGGCTGGTCCGACAGGTCAAAGGGAATGCAGAACGTCAGGCGCCGACAACCCGGCCGCTTTTTGATGACTGTCTTCAGTGACTTCTCCATCAACCCGAGGAGGGCGTCGATATCGAAGGTGTACTTCGCTTGCCAACCCCATTCGACTCCGTTTGAGAATTTGAAGTACCACTCAAGGCCGCCGTCAGGGGAGCCGGTCTTTATCTCCTCAGCGTGATCCGGAGCGGGATCTCGAAGCTGATAGCACAGCTCCTCGAAAGCCTGGTCTTGCGAACCCCGCCAAGAACGAATTGCTTTGAATCCTTGAGCCTGCTGCATAAGGTTCAGTATCCGATTTCCAGCGGACAAGCCTGACCTCGCTCGCCTTTCAAACTGCTTAGCCAGACACTACAGCGACAGCCCCCGCACAACCAGATTCCGCCAGCCCCACTCCTCTTTGAGGCGCTTCACCTGCGCTAGGGCCGTCGGATCCCAGAAGTAAACAGCCGCGTCAAAGTCATGGAGGCGATGGCGGATCTGTTCAAGGATCTTCGCCTCTGGCCCAACGCTGAGCCGGATCTCGATCGCGTGGCGCTCGTCTCCGATCTCGACGACCGCTTTCGGCACCGACGCATTCCGGCCATATTCCCGCAGCAGGACCCGCCGGCTGATCCAGCGGGCCTCCTCGGAATTCCCTTCGACCATCAGCCGCACCTCGTTGGTGGCGCGCATCAGCGCCAGCGAGCCGACCTTGGGCCGAGGAGCGCTCAGGTCGACGGTTGAAAAACGGGCGCCTCGCTTGGAGAGCCAGATCCACTCGGGCTCT
Organism: uncultured Solirubrobacterales bacterium; assembly: GCA_963707965.1. Lineage (GTDB taxonomy): Bacteria > Actinomycetota > Thermoleophilia > Solirubrobacterales > 70-9 > VRUE01. The sequence goes on along the minus strand of CAVPRR010000003.1, from coordinate 90,955 downwards.
GCGGCGAGAGGCTTCTCTCTCCTGACGAGCCCTGCCTCATGGAGTCGCTTCACGGTCCGCTTGGCTTTATCCAGCTTGAAGCCCAGAGAAGTGAGCCAACTGGTCGATGGGGATGGCGCCCTGTTCAGAGATCAGGTCAAGGACTGGAACATCGTCTGGTCTCGGTTCTCCGCGTTTGCGGATGTTTCGCGGAGGAGTCTCTCTTCGGTTTCGGCGGGGAGGAAGACCAATCGGGCAGGGCTCGGACGAAGAGCTGGGGTTCTTCGCCTCCTCGCTGATCCTCTCCAGCAGGCCCAGGGCCTTCGGCGAGCAGAAATAGACGACGGCGTCATAGCGAGCGCTGTGTTCGGCGATGATCCGCTCGCACTCCGAGGCCTCGCTCTTCGCCGTCAGCTCGACCTCGATCGCGTGGTGTTCGTCTCCGAGATCGACGACCGCATCGGGAATTTTGGCTCCCTTCGGATAGCCCGGCTTCAGAGCTCGCTCGCTGATCCACTCGGTCTCGGCGTCTCGCTCCGCGATAGAGCCGCGCCTCGTTGATTGCCCGGAGGTGGGCCAGCCTGTTGATGGCAGGCTTCATCGCGGCCAACCCGTGTTTGAATGGTGGGCGCCATGGCTGTTTAGCCAGAGCCAAGGATCGTCGCCGGCGATCAGCCTCTTGATCTCAACGCAACCGATGTCCTGCAGCTCCTTGGCGATCCTCTGGCCTCCGAGTGGTCTCACCTTCAGAAAGTGGGCGAGCTGAGCCATTGGGATCGCTCCCTGCTCAGCAGATCAGATCAAGGACTTCGCACCTTCGATCTGAGTCGGTTGGCGAAAGCGGCCACTGGAAGCTTTGGAGGGCCCAGGCATGGGAATACTCAGATTCTCGGCGGTGACCCACTATCGCTCAAGGTTGGGATAAAGGTTTGAAGTGGGGCCCCGGAGGGGAGTGCTCATCCCCACCACATTGCAAAGTAGGTGGGGGTGAGCACTCCCGGTGTAGCCCGGCTGGAGAGGAAAACGCGGCCAGGCTGAGAGAAGAGCGCCCCATGGACTTCGGCTAACGTCGATCAGGGGTCCGAATGCGAGGCGTGAGCCGTCATAGGGGAGATCTGCCATGAAGTTGTTTCCCTATTTTGCGATTCTGCGCGCCACAGGCGTCCGGGGTCGCCCTTAAAGTCGTTTAGATGACCGTCAGCGCAAAGCAAGCCCGCGAAGAAGAGCACTTCCGCAAGGTCGAGGGCGCAATGCTCTACGTCGAGGATGCAGCACGTCGTCTCCGCGAAACCGCCGAGGAGCTGAAGAAGGATGCAGCGCCGCGCATATCTGATCGCAGCCCTTGAGACCGCCGCCGGGGCGGCCCGAGCCGATCATGCGCGCTTGATGAAGTCGGTCTACTGGCGGGCGCCCGACAGCGACCAGGGCGAGTTGACCGCAACAGAGGACGAGCAACAGCGCCTCGCCTCTTAGCCGGTCCTGATGCCCCTCACCGGCGAGGAGATCAGGGCCAACCTGACACGGTTCGTCGCGCGCTGGAGCGTGCGGGACGGCTACGAGCGCGGCGAGGCGCAGACCTTCCTCACCGAGCTCTTCGAGTGCTACGGCCAGCGCCTATCGGACGTCGCCGAGTTCGAGCGCTTTCAAGAAGGTGGCTTTGTCGATCTGATCTGGCCACGTGTCTGCATCGTCGAGATGAAATCGGCAAGCGAGGCGAAGCACCTCTCCAAGCATCGCGATCAGGCACTGAACTACTGGCAAAACGCCGCCGACGCCGGACAAGGGGATCCCCGCTCCCGAGTACGTGGTGCTCTGTGCCTTCAAGCGCTTTGAGGTCTGGGAGCCGGGAAAGTTCCCAAAGGCACCGCAGGTCAAATTCGACCTCGACGAGCTTCCCGATCGCTATACATCGCTGCTGTTCCTGACCGGCGGCGAGCCGGTCTTCAACGCCCGTCAAGAGAGTGTCTCGCTCGAGGCGGCCGGTAAGCTGGCCGACCTCTTTCAGGGTCTCGAGGAGCGTGGCGAGGGCGATCCACAGTCGCGCCGACGCTTCATCCTGCAGGCCGTGTGGTGCATGTTCGCCGAGGACATGGGTCAGATCCCGGGACAGGGGTTTACTCGGGTCGTCGATGATCTGATCGCCAATCCGCGCCGCTCAAGCGCAGACGACCTCGGTCGGCTCTTCGAGTATCTGAACGATCCGAGTCCCGAGCGACCGAAACATGGGCTCTACGCCGATGTGCCATATGCCAACGGCTCGCTGTTCGCAGAGCCGAGCCGCATTGACCTAACACCCGAGGAGCTGGCGCTGCTTCGTGAAGTCAGCGCATCCAACTGGCACGAGGTCCAGCCCGCGATCTTCGGCTCGCTCCTCCAAGGAGTGTTCGGTCACGAGAAGCAATGGCGACTCGGTGCCCACTACACCCACGAGTCGGAGATCCAGAAGATCGTTCTGCCGACGATCGTCGAGCCATGGACTGAACGGATCGAGGCGCTGTCCACCTACAAAGAGGCCCAGCAAGCCCAAGCAGACCTCCTCAACTACGTCGTCCTCGATCCCGCCTGTGGGTCAGGGAACTTCCTCTACGTCGCCTACCGGGAGCTGCGACGCATCGAGGCGAAGCTGGCCGCTCGTGCATCCGAGCTGGCGTTGGCGGAGGGACGACCAGCACAACAAGGGCTCAGCGCTTTCTTCCCACTGCAGAACATGCGCGGCATCGAGATCGAGCAGTTCGGTGTCGACCTGGCGCGGGTGACCCTGTGGATGGGCCACCGGCTGGCGGTCGAGAAGCTGGAACTGGGCGAGAGCACGTTGCCGTTGGCCGATCTCTCGGGCATCCGTCGCGGGGATGCCCTGCGTGTCGAGTGGGGCGAGGCGAACGCGATCATCAGCAACCCGCCGTACCACGGCTCCCAGAATCTGCGCCAGATTCTGGATGAGGATTACGTGGAATGGCTCAAGGATCACTTTGATGCCGGCCTCAAGGACTTCTGCGTCTACTGGTTTCGCCTTGCTGCAGATCAGATGCGACCCGGAGATCGCGCCGGCATGGTAGGGACCAACTCGATCAGCCAGAACCGGGCGCGCGGGGCAAGTCTCAACTACGTTGTCAAAAAGGGCGGTGTGATCACCGACGCCGTATCGCGTCAGAAGTGGCCGGGCGAGGCAGTTGTAAACGTCAGCATCGTCAACTGGGTGCAGAATCCAAGTGAGCCGCCCGAGCACTTCGTACTCGACGGGGAGCCCGTGGAGGGGATCAATACTCGACTGCGAGAGTCAAAGGTGGCAGTCGAGGAGTACGACCCCTTGCCCGCGAACCGCGGTCGGTCGTTCCAGGGGCCGATTCCGGTGGGCGAATTCTATCTGGCGCCCGATGAAGCCGAATTGCTTCTCTCGTCGAACACCGACTATTCCGACGTGGTTCGCCCTTATCTAGTCGGGGACGATATTGCTGAGGATCCCGAACAGAAGCCCCGCCGGTTCGTCATAGATTTTGGGCTTCGCGCGCTTGAGGAGGCTATGAAATACCCAGAGGCCCTTGAGCTGGTGAGAGAACGGGTAAAACCCGTGCGCGACGACAACAAAATGAAGCAGAGGCGAGAGCGCTGGTGGCTGTTCGGATCGCCAGCACAGGAGATGCGTCTTGCAGTTGCGCCCTTGCCACGCTACATCGCAGGCAATCGCATCGGCAAGCGATTCCTCTTTTGCTGGGCAGATGCGTCTGTTTGCCCAAGTGATCTGACGATTGTTTTTGCATTCGACGATGACTATTCGATGGGAGTCCTTACATCTTCGATTCACGGTGCGTGGGCGCGCTCAGAGTCATCGACCCTTCGCGTGGATCTCCGTTACACGCCCACCTCATGCTTTGAGACCTTCCCTTGGCCACAGCCAGACGATGACGCTCGTGACGAAATCGGCAATGCTGCCAGGGAGCTCGATTGAACATCGTCAAGCGATCTGTATCGAAAATGAGCTCGGCCTAACCGACTTCTACAACCAAGTTGATGACGGTGCATGGTCGGAGATCAGCAACCTTCACCGCCAGTTGGATGAGACGGTCACCCGCGCCTACGGCTGGAAACCAACGATCGCCCATGATCCCGTGGAGATCAAGGCTCGCCTCGCCGAGCTGCACGCGAGCATTTCATCGGAAGCCCAATACGATCCGTTCCGTTGAGCTGGACCGACTGAAACCGACTTCAACTCACCACTCAGCGTCGCACCGCCGCTTGTCGCGCAGGGCGAGAGCGAAGAAGAATAGTTGCGAGGCAGGTGCTCAGACTCGTCAATCAGGGCTGCGGCAGAGCTTCTTGGCGTCCCTAGGCCGAGGATCCAGGCGGGAGATCATCTTTATTAGCCCGATTGGCTATCCGCCGCTCGATTTGGTGCCTCGCCACTCGTCCAAAACCATGTTCGTGCGATCCGGCGATATCAACCTGGTCACGTGCAGAGGGAAACATGGCCGTTGACAGCTGCTCTCTACGTAGAAAGGCATCAAGGGCCTTCCGTAAATCCACCGCTGCTTCCTCGAGGGCGTAGTAGTTGATCGGGTTCGCGTCGGACCTCGCACCCTGGCTATCTTGAATGGCGAGGAAGATCGCCATGTCGAGAGCAGCCACTCGCTCAGCAATCTCCTCATCGGTCAGAAGACTCGCACGCGTCCAAGCCTCGCGCAGCTGCTGGTGAGCAGCGTACAGGTCGTCAATCGCCTTGGCCGGTGACCGGACGCTCTTCGGCAGCACACCCTGTAGCTGGATCAGTTCCGTCCGCAGTTGCTCGACCGCTGCATCCTGGCGCTCCCGAATAGTCTGCTCCTCCTGCCATCGGCGTTCCTCTTGGGCTACCTCGCGAATCGTCTTTCTGCTCAAGTACCAGCCGAGCAGCGTGCCCCCGATCGTCCCGAGGACTGAACCCACAACGCCGACGACAGCTACATCCATCGAGTCCGTGTCTGAAGCCGCACGCCCTACTGAAAGCTTGCGCTCCGGAATTTGGTTGGTGGAGAGATGGTGCGGATCGACACAGCATTGACGACCACCCGTGTGGCTGCCTTGCTCTTATGAGCCTGGGTCAGTTCGATCAGCGGAGCCTCGCGGTCGGCCGCAGCCTCGATCGCCTCGACGACCGCATCAACTGTCTCCTCGACCTCAAGCCGATGCTCCTTGTCGAATCGAATGATTGCACCATCTGCCATTGCCCGTTAAGCCTACTTGGGCATGCGGATCGAGTTTGCGGCAACTCCGAACAGATCCAATCCGAAGCCGGGGCACTCGGTGGCAGAATGCGCTTGCCAACGAGGAGGAGTGGCTAGGAGTCAACCGCTTCGCCTTGAGCAGGTGGTCTGCGATCTAAAGACCTGAGTACTTGCATACGCGTGGCTGCAGCTCGCCCAACACATCGTTGCTGCTCGTTTGCGCTAAGTGGGAGTGGAAAGACGGACTGGATTGTCAGATTCGGAAGATGCCGTTGGATCTACGCTGCTGCATGTAGTCGTTGAGTATCGAATCGAGGCGACGGTAGCCCCTGAGCACCGGAAGTCCACTCCAAATAATGATTCCCATGAGAGATACGTAACCACCGTAGAACACCCACCGAGCTACTCCGTGAAGCTCAAGACCGCTGTAGTAAATAAGTCCCACCAACAGAAGCAGGGGCAGTGAGAGCATGATCGTCCAAAGCGCCGCACCGCGCGCTTCGTGGTTCATCTGTTGCTGAAAATGGAACGTCGAGTAAATGGGCACCCTCCCTGGTCCCAGCTGATAGGTCTGGGCGAGGTCCACCGAAAGCGCGGCCTCTATTGCCAGCAGTAGACGCCCTCTGATCGTCGCCACCACAGCTTGCTGAACGAGAAGGGCGGTGACCGCGAGGGTGGGAGTGGGAAGAAGGGCGTAGATCTGCTGTGGATAGCGGGCGCAGGTTGCGGTCGTCTCGACTCCGCACCCACGCAGGAGAAAGAAGATGCTCGTTCCTCCGACGATGGCCACGGCGCTTGCCATCGCCACCATCACGGCGGGGTACGACCGGTCGTCCTCCCGAAGTAGCTCGTACTCAAGCGCCAGAGCATCAATTCGGCGCGCAGAAAGGGTGGTCCTCGGAGATAGATCTCTGTCTCTTCTGCTTGCTTTCCAGCGCATGAGCTTGAGACTGTTCCATAAAGCTTCCGACGGATGGCCATCCAACCAATGCAGGGCTCGACTCCTAGGGGCCATTGCACATACGGTTGCTCTTAATGAGAAGGGATCGACAAGAGTCGAGGCAAATTCGTGGGCGGACCGTAGCTGTTGCAATTGGCCTTGGTCTAGCGATGTTGCCCGGCTGTGGGAGCGAGTCCGGCGATTCGGCTACCCGCGCCGACGGCTCCTGCAGAAATCTAGATTTCGCAGAGGGCCAGCTTGAGAACATCATCCCCCTTCGTCCCACTGGTTGCCGACAGGCGGGTGAGATTCTCAAGGAGTGGTCTGAGCGCTACTTCACTCGCGACACCATTTATGACGACAGCAAGAACGGGTGGTTCTGCAGTCTCGACTCCATCGTCGGCCGTAACGGCTACAAGGCCAGCTGCATTTCCGGCCTGAACGGTTCGATCAAACTCGTTGTTAACTACGAGGCGTCCTAGGCCCCTCGGGGTCCTCTCGCGTGGGACGGCTGCGCTAATGCCGATCTTGTAAGCCCAATCCACGACCTGCGTACAGACAGACGACTTCGCTGCTGCCTTGCGTGAATGCAGGAGTAACCGGGGTAACCCACCGGCCGAATCCCCGCGGATTTCCGCATCTTTGGGGGTGATGAAGTTTCTGTTGTAGTCAAGCTCTCCAAGATCCTCTGGAGAGCCCGATATTTCTAGCCAGATTCTCTTCAAGAACCTGGAGGATCCAATTGGCACAGAGCCTTTTTCTGTGCCACTAAAAAGCAATTCGTGCCTGAGCTCGAAAACTCTTTATCGAAGGGAGTTCAACAGCCTTAGGGCTAGAATTTCGCTTGACAGCTAGCTTTCTCTGTCTCTTCGGGCGGTTAGCTCAGTTGGGAGAGCGCGCGCCTTACAAGTGCGAGGCCGGCGGTTCGAGCCCGTCACCGCCCATCAAAAAAGCCCCGCAAATACGGGGCTTTTTTGCTTTTTTGAGCCGTTGCTGAGATTTTGGGGGGTCCATTTCAGCCGAATTCATACTCCGAATCGCCCTCCGATTGCGGCCAATCTCCGGGGGTCAGAAGCCCGTCGAGAGCAGCTCCGTGATCGGTCTTGGACGTGATCACCTGCGCGTAAATACCCAGGGTCATCCTCGGATCCGTGTGCCCGGCCTGCGCCATCACGTAAGGGACGTCGGCACCCGCCGCCAGCAGCAAGGAGATGAAGGTCCGCCGCAGCGAGTGCGGAGTGATCTTCCCGATCTCCTGATGGCCGGCCTCCCTCAGCTTCGCGTTGGCCCGCCGCACGGCCGTCGCAAGGAAGCGGTTGCGGATGTTCGACGGGTTGTCCGGCCGCCCGCGCCGGGTTGGAAACACCCGGTCGTTGGGCCTGGTGTGACGCGCGCGCTTCAGGTACTCGGAGAGCAACTCCTGAAGCGCCGGGGTCAGGTCCACCTCGCGAACGCCGGCGTCGGTCTTTGCCTGTTGAACCCGCAGCTTTCGCTCGGTCAGGTGGACATCACGCCAACGCAGGTCAAGGGCCTCGCCGATGCGCAACCCGGCCAGCACCAGAACGGCGAAGAGCGGGTGGCGGCGACCGTCGTCTCGTTCATCGATCTCAGCGGCCCCCTCAAGCAGGGCGCTCACCTGTACGGGCTGCAGGTAGGTGCGCTGCGGCTTTGACTCCCGCAGGAAGCGCTTCTTTCCCTTGGCCGGATTGCGATCGATGTAGCCGTACTCGAGTGCGAGCTCCAGGATCGTTCCCAGCAGGCGAATCGACTTGTTGATCGTTTCGTTCGAGAGGGGCCGTGGTAGGCGCTCGCGCTCTGCCGGTGGAAGCGCCAACTGCTGCTGACGTTCCTTTTCGAGCTTGTTGCGTTGGCGGACGCTGTGGCGCCGGTAGCGGTCGACCTCCTGGACGGTGATCGCCGAGAGGCGGTGCCGTTCGAAGAACGGCATCAGATGGCTGTCGAGTCGCCAGCGGTACAGTTCTTCCGTTCGGGGCCTCCAGTCCTGGCAGGCCCCGTCGAACCATTCATCGGCGAAGTCGCCGAACACCGGCTCGAGCTGTGCCCTCGTGGGCTCAGGCTCTGGCGCTGAGGGCTGCCAGATGCCGCGCCGAACGTCGGCCATGACGTTCGCCAGCTCTGCCTCGGCGCGCTGGCGATTCCAGCCGTCCTCCGGGCGGCCGAGCGTCACGATATGCCGCTTGCCATACGCCGGAAAGCGAATGGCCCAGCTGCGACGATCGCCCGCCGGTGGGACCACAGTTCCCTTCGCTCGGCGGCCCATCAGTGCCGCCCTCCGCCAGGCTCGGACTCGAGCCGATCGAAATGCAGAGCGGCGCGAGTCGGCAGGACGAAGGCGCCCTGCCTGTGGAGCAGGCCAGCGCCGACCAAGTCGCGCACTGCGCGCTCCACGGCGTCTCGTTCGGCGAAGTCGCCAGGATCTTGGGCCAGCTCGCGAACGACCTCGGGCGTCGTGAGCTGCGTTGGATGCTCCGCAAGGACGAATGCCAACAGAGCGCGTTGGGTTCCGGCGTCCTGCGAGTGGGTTGCGAGAGATGAATTGCGCGGCGAAGAGCCACGCGGACTACGCTGATCATGCATGGGAGCAATACCTCCTGTGCCGCGCCCCCGGCTGTTCCACCAGCGCGGGGGCACTTTTTAATGTTTTCTCTGAGTTCCTACGGCCTAGAAGTCGTTCTCTCTTTCCTCCTTGATCGCCAAGCTATGAGTCAGGTCGTAAAACCGCGGACTCCGCTATCGGCACCGCATGGGCTTACAGCCCGTTCGGCACCGCCGCTTTGCATCGGTCGAAATCCATGTCCCGTCCGGCGGCTCACCGAAAGCATCGCGGTAGCGCTCAAGCGTGTCGGCATAGGCATCGGTAAGGGCTTGCGCGTCGTCCTCTCCCCGCAAACCGAAGTACGGGAAGTGGTGCATGAAGCCCCCAAAGATTCGCCCACAGTCGTCGGCATAGGCACGGGTGTCGAGAATGTGGCAATGCCACATCTCGTCAACGAGCTTGCAGGGAACAATGTCGGCATCGGGGTACGCGAGGCGCAAGGCAAGGAACTTTCTGTACTCGGCCTCCATGAGATCAACGCGCTCTTGGCTGGGAGGCACCACGTCCTCTGGATGCGCCAACTTGAACCGCAGACCGGAAAGATCAAGCCGCTCCTCCAGCACCGCCAGTGCGTCATGCGCGGAGATCCGCTCATTGATTGCCGTTGCAGTCATTGCAGTTTCCTCCTAAGAAGCGAGCAGTCTGAAGCCGTTAGATGCGTGCGTTGAGCCACTTCCATACCTCCTCAGTCAGCCACCCTTCGTATGGCTGGCGGACCTGGCAAATAAAGAGACGATCGTCCGAATCGATCAAACCGCTATCTCGGAGAGCCTTTAACCATGCATCCGGCGAGTGCTTGGTCTCGATGAACCACTGCGAATACAGCGGCCGAGCCCAAGAGACCGAATGCTCTTCGAGATAGGCCTTGACGGCCTCGTAGCTGGACGGCCGCTCTCGGCCGTTCAGGTCGTAAGAGACCATCAAGACCATCGCTAGCGCTTCTTCCTGCGGTTATAGGGCGATTGATTTGTGGGCTTTAGGGACGTCCCTTGCTTCGAAGCCTGGGATTGAACGGCGGCGGCAGTCCGGCCTAGCTTGAGCCCGATCACCCGTGTCGGGGTGTTCTGTCTTGCCAGTTTCCTTAGCGCTTGCCGCTGGGCCGGGGTCCACGACTTGCCTGTATTGCGTGTCGACTTTGCCATTGAAGCCTCCAGTCTCTGCCGAAACTAAATTCGTTGTGGCGAACACTAGCTGGTTTCCCCGCCGCATGCAAGAATCCCGTACCAGAGTTCGTGATCACGAAATCGAAACAACTCTCTCTTTTTGAGGAAGCACGAAACTCCGAGCCAGAGCTTTCCGACGAGGATCTAATGCGCCTGCTCTGCGAGCAGCTCCTCGACGAAGGCGAAGTCACGGGGCCCCCGACCCCGGTGGAAATGCTTGCCTCGCTGCGCGGCATCAGCGACATCAAGGTGGCTAACCAGCCATTTGCCGGGGTCTTGGCGCCATGTGAGGACGGGCTGGCCGTGCGGGTTCGCCGTGCAGATGGCCGCGAGCGCCAACGTTTCACGATCTGCCATGAGTCGGGGCACACGCTGCTACCCGGCTTTCGACAGAACCCGCAATTCCGCTGCAACGGGGAGCGGACTTGGCTGGAGAGGATGTGCGATGTCGCGGGCGCCGAGCTGCTTTTACCGAAGCGCTTCTTCGCACCGCAACTCGCGGAGGGCAACTTCGACCTGGATACCGTGGAGGAGCTTGCCCGCATGTTTGACGCCAGCATCGAGGCGAGCGCTCGGCGAGCCGTGATGCTTCATTCAGAGCCAGCGATGTTGTTGATCTTGAGCGATCGCCATAAACCGGCGGAGACTGGCCACGAAGAGGAGTGTCCCACCAGGCTGCGCTTGGACTACAGCGTCCGCCGTGGCGATTGGCCTTTCATCAAGCGCCATAAGTCGGCGAGTGCGGCTGGGCTGGCTCGCGCGCTGGAAGGCGAGATTTTGGACGAGATAGGGAGCATCGACGAGCTGTGTTCCGATGCAATTGGGGCGGTAAGGATCAGCGCCAAGCGATACGGGAGGAACGGAAGAGTGCTTGCACTGGTGCACCGCGCGAAATGAGGCTGGGAAAAGGAGCGGTAAGCATGACTAACGGGGAGAGCATCGGTGCCAAGATCAAGCGTTATCGGAATGACCGAGGGATGAGCGCGAGCCAGCTTGCCGAGAAGGCCGAAATTTCTAAGAGCTACCTGTCCGAGCTCGAAAACCCCAGGGATACGACGAAGAAACCATCGGCAGATGTCCTTTACCGAATTGGAAATGCCCTCGGAGTTGCGATGTCGGACCTAATGGGCAGGCCAATCATCGCTTCACCGCCCACAGAGCCACCGGCATCCCTGCAGAAGTTTGTAAAGGCCCATCCCGAGATACCCAAGGCGGATATCAAAATGCTGAGCCAGATTCAGTTTCGAGGTGAGTCACCAAAAAGCGTCGAGCGCTGGGAGTTCATCTACCAAGCAATCCGTAATAGCGCCGCGATGGATAGCTAACCCTCCGCATTGACGCCTAGGACAGCAGCTTGGTGACTACAAAGGTCGCGACGGCGGTAACCGTTGCCGTGATGGCAACGGTTCCCAACATTCCCAACTGAGCTTTGAAACGGCTCGCAAAGGGGGCCTTCCCCGGTGCATACAGGCGCATTCCCCACCATGCAAAGCGATGTACTCCAAACGTAGCAGCGAGACTACGAGCCACTCCGTCCACGACAGAATGATCTTCACCGTGAACCGAAACAAATGGCGGGATTATGTAGCGATACAGCACTACGTTGGCGCGCAATGGATTCAGATCCGCACCATAACTCACAATAACGGACTGGATCCCCCTCGAATCTGCTCGAGTGAATTTACTTAGAAATTCCTCTGGGGTATCGAAGTGCCGTTCTCGGCCCCTATAGCCGATCGTGATCGAGCAGGCTTGGGAGCCATCTGAAGCCGAACGCATGACCTCTTGCCCAGCAAGTGCGGTCTCGACCAGATCTTGTGGATTGCCGGACCAGCGGGAAGCCCGACAATGCTTGGCAGCGCTCGGCATAAGCCGCAGCGTACGTCACGGACCCAGCACCTGCATTCCGACGCACTCGGACTACGAACAGATCCTTGGGGTTGCCCATCCTGGGCCATTCCGCGAAGATCATGCCGCCAGTGCCAGCCTACGAACGCCAAACCCGAGACGCAGCGCAAGCCGCGCATCAGGCGGCCGACTGGACCCGCTCAATCTGTACTGCATTGGGGATATCTCAAGGACCGCGTTTTCTATACGCAGCCGTCTTTTTTGAACTATTTGGCCGGGTTGCTCAGCGAATAGCGAACGATCCAGCCAGAGACGACTTCACCTCATCGACCCGCAGGCGGCTCACCTTCGCAACCCCTGAGTACATCCACAGCGACGATCCCGCAGAACAAGCAGCATTGCGGGCCGCGCTCGCCGCCGACGAGGCCGAGGCAAATCTCGCGGCGCACCTTCGTGCCTTTGAGCGCTTCCAGGGAGCGTATGCACGTGGGCGCGAGTCAGATGCAGCTCAACGAGGCAAAGAGGCTACGCGCTACGCACATAGTAGCGGCGTGACCTTACAGAATGTGTCCACTTCTCTTCTCGATCTGATCGCTTCTCTAGGAGATGACTGGGGTGAGCGTCAGAGCGCATCCCTGACAAGAAGGATCAAGCGGGTTCAACCAACCGACATAGATGAAGAAACCCTCGCTGTACTCTTTTTGGGTGGCCTGCGAATTCGCGACCTTGAGAACATACTGACAAGAAGCCGTCAGCCAGATCCTCAATCGGCGCCGAAACACCTTTCTAACGCTCCCAAGGCATTCGAACTGTTCGCCGAGCGAATGATGCAGTGGAGACCACCGTCGATATAGGCGTACTCGAACCTATAGCCAGCTAAGAACGCGCTACATGACCATGCATGGAGCTGAGACCTGCCCATGGCAAGTCGGTCTCGGTCGCCCGGCCTGAGATGGTCTGCATTTCTCTACGATCTTCCGCCCAGAATTTCTACGATCTTCCGTCTAGAGCCCTCTCGGTGGCGTCAGAACCGAGGCTCCCAGGGAGGCTCGTAGCGGTAGCTCAGCTCAGAGTCCTTCGGCTCCTCCAAGCCCAGCTCCAGAGTTTGCTGGCCGCTGAGTCGGTCACGAGCCTCTTTGAGCATCGCTGGCAAGCGACTTGCGGCCTTGGTGTAGATGGATTCCATAATCTTCGTGCCCGCGTCGCTGTCGGTGGCGAGGATCATGTGGTACAGCGGGCTGCCCTTCGTGTTCTTCAGCTCGAAGGGGTGCGTGAAGCGGTACTTCAGCACCTGCTCCAGCCGCCATCGCATCAGGTTGACGTACTCCTCGCGCGCCTCTGCTGCCGATAGTTTTTCGTCGCGTCGCAGTTCATAGATCGGCTGCCAGGCTTCGCTGCCCAAGAGGCGTGTCGCCCGAGCAAAGTCGGCCTCATTGGCCTTCGCCTCGTCAAGGGCCAGCGTGCGCACGATTCCGCTGGTTGGGAACAGCATCCACAGCTCAACCTTGTACTCGGGCTTGGTCGACGTTGGGGCACGGTAGCCGCGCTTGTGGTCAGCGAACGCCGCGAGCGTCTCCCAGGCAAGCTCCATGCCGTCCGGATCCAGGAAGGCAAACGTAGGCGCCCAGCGCAGCTCGTACAGATCCCTCAATGCTTCGTGAACCGTGTCGTTGACATCCCCCTCATAGACCTTGATGTCACGACTGGGATAGTCGGCCCGCAAGCGCTGATCGAGTTCTGCCGCGCGCTGGCCCTTCTCGAAATAGCGGAATCTCGTGAACCCCGCATCTCCACCTGCCTCCAGTGCGATCCGTGCCGAGCCCGGAAACTCCTCTCCGGTCAGGCGGTCAAGCCCCGCACCTTCGCCAGCGAACGCGTCGAGATAGATCCGCTCGCTTTGGCCCTTCGATGCCGTCGTGAATGCGGCGAGATAGTCGGAGAGGATTTCAAGCTTGGCGCGTGTCCAGTACCCCCACGATCTACCGGGCTCGTTGGTCATGCGACGGCAATGCTGCGGACGCTGGGCATCTCATCCCAGGTGCGTCCGTCAAGCAAACGTCCTCCGGTCTTCGAACGCACCCCACCCCACTGCTTGAAGAAGAACGCGACATCCGAGGTGAGGCAACGGTCGCGCAATTCGAACAGCCACTCCTCCTTGACCGGTCGATAGCCGGGGCCTGACTCGCCGCCGGCGATCAGCCAGTCGATCCCATCAAGGTCGAGGCCCTCAAGTGGTCCGAGAAGTGGCTCAGCCGAGATGAAGCGCACCGCGGCCGGAACGCTGCGAAGGCAATCGGCGCGATGCACGAAACGCCGATTCTCGATCGAAACGCCCATCCAGACGTTCGGCGGCCAATCCAGCTGGCTCCCCAACTCGAGAAGGCGCTCGTGGCGCTTCGTGAGGATCTGGAAAACGTGCCAATGGGCCTCGCTCATCACTCGGAAGACTTCTTCCACGAAATCATCGGGGATCTCCTCGTGAAAGAGGTCGCTCATCGAATTCACGAAGATCGTCCTCGAGCGTTTCCAGCGCAGCGGCTGATCTAGACGCTGAGGCCATAGCTTCAGATCGAAGCCCTGCTCGTATGGATGACCGGGCACTCCGCGCCAGCGCTCCGCAAAGGTCTCCGCATAGCAGTGCGCGCAGCCGGGGGAGACCTTGGAGCAGCCGGTGACCGGATTCCAGGTCGCCTCGGTCCACTCGATTGCGCTTCGATCAGCCATTGCCCTTCCCAATCCTCTCCATACGAACAAAGGTTCGTATTCCAGTCGGACATCCCTTCCGGGTAAGCGATTACCGCCGCGAATCCGTCCCCACAATCAGGCGCACGACGACTCTACGCCAGTACGGAGGTCCATACGTGATCGCGCATGCTGGGCGCACCAGCCTGAGGGGGGCCCTGGCCATTTATGCGCAGGCAACTGCGCCCGAAAACACCTCATGGATACAGATTTCCGCCCTCGATATAGGCACAAACTGGCACAGAGAGGAAATTCGGCTGAAAGGGACCCTCCAAAATCTCAGCAATGGCTCGAAAAAGCCCCGCATTTGCGGGGCTTTTTCGATGGGCGGTGACGGGCTCGAACCGCCGGCCTCGCACTTGTAAGGCAGGCGCTCTCCCAACTGAGCTAACCGCCCGGGCTAAGAAAACTACTTCTCAAGCCGAATTCTAGTTCCTTGTTTGTGGATCGGCTTTTGAGCAGATCACTTCAAAATCGTTGAGCTCACGCACGAATTTGCTCTGAATGGACGCAGAAACGGCTCTGCGCCAATGAAATGAGGGCAGCTCGGCCTCATCGCCTCGGCCTTGCTGGTGAGCGGCTCGGGGACTCCGTCGACGAGTGCCCACGCAGCCGGCACAGCGTCAGCGACCAGATAGCCCAGGGTCAGTCTCGGCAGCGCTCGCAGAGACCGCGCAGCACAACGTCGTGCTCGGCGATCTCAAAAGGGACCTGTTCAGATATCTGCTCGATCTTTCGCTCCAGGCCACGGTCCTCAAAGGGCTCCATCCTGCCGCAGCGCCGGCAAATTGCGTGATGGTGGTGGTGCCCGTTGGGATTGACTCGCTCATAGCTCGCGATTCCACGCGCAGCCTCGAAGCGCTGCACCAACCCCAACTCCTCCAGCCGATCAAGGGCCCGGTAGACGCTGGCCCGTCCAACCGACACCTTGCGGCCGAGCAGCTCTTTCTCGAGATCCAAGGCGGTCACAGCGCAGTCGTGACGGGCAAGGGCCTCCACCACGGCGGTGCGAGCGCCTCCTCGACGGTAGCCCGCCTCGCCAAGCATTGCCAGAGCGTGCTCAGCCCATCTGATGTCGGTCGCAGTCGCCATTCAGACGATCGTAGCCTCCGCAGAGGCTCGCTTTTCACTACCCAGGATGGAGATCAGGCGACCGGCGACAAGCGAGAGCATGTAAGCACCAAGGATCCCCAATGCCACGGAGGCGCCCCCGGCAGTTCCCGCGTAGTAGGAGAGATATAGGCCAGCGATACCGGCGAGCACCGCGATCCCAACCGCAAGAGCAAGCATCGGAACAATCCGATCGGTCAGCTGGCGAGCGGCCGCGGCCGGCCCGACGAAGGCTGCGACCACAAGCAAGTTCCCAAGACCCTGCACAGCGATCACGATCGCGCCAGCAAGAAGAACGAGGAGGGCAGCTTCAGTGACCCCTGGCGCTGTGCCGAGGGATCGCGCCGCGCCGCGATCAAAACCGCCCGCCAGCAACCGTCCGTGAAGTAGCGCGAGCGCGCTGCAAACCACCAGGACAAGAGCAGCTGCGCCTACAAGGTCTGCGTCAGAAGGTCCGAGGATGTCACCGAAGAGAACCTCCTGAATGCCAGGTGGTGAATCTGGTGAGAGCGCCAGTAGGACCCCAAGCCCGAAGAAGGTGGTCACCACCACCCCTACCGCGACCTCCCGACTGACGCCCGGCACACGCGAGACGATCGCAATCGCCAGCGCGGCCACGATGATTCCCGGTACCCCGCCAACGATCAGCGGCACCCCGGCGATGGCTGCGAGGACCAAGCCGGGAAAAATCGAGTGAGCGAGCGACTCAGCGGCATAGGAGAGGCGGTAGAGAATGACCCAGCAGCCCAGCGCTCCTCCGGCGATCCCGATCAATGTCATCTCGGCGATCGCGCGCCGCATGAACTCGTCTTGCAGTGGCTCGAACATGGTCAGTGATGGTGCGGGGGAAGAATCGCGCGAGACCCCGAACCCGGCAGCTCGATGATCGTTCCGCCGTAGGTGGCTTCGAGGACGGAGAGGTCCAAGACCTCTTCTGGCGCCCCGATCGTGATCTGAGTTCCGTTGATGCAAAGGACGCTGTCCAGGCGGCGGGCCTGCTCGAGATCGTGGGTGGCGATCACAACTGCCCTCCCATCAGCGGCGAGCGCCTCGATCAGTGCTTCAAGACGCTCGGAGCTGGCGCGGTCAAGACCGGAGAAGGGCTCATCAAGCAGTAGGACCTCGGCGTCTTGAAGCAGGCTGCGGGCAATCAGTACGCGCTGGCGCTGGCCGCCCGAGAGCTTGCCGAAGGTCTCCTGCGCCAGGTCACCAAGATCGACCCTGCCCAACGCCTCCATCGCCGCCTCCCGGTCGCGCCGTCCCGGCCGCCGCCACCAAGGGAGTCGGGAGAGTGCTCCCATCGCGGCCACGTCAAGAGCTGAGACGGGATAGTCGAGTTGAGAGCGCTCGGTCTGCGGGACCGTCGCACAACGAGCGCCGACCCGGAGATCGCCAGCAAGCGGCCGCAGCTCGCCCAGCAAGGCACGCAGCAAGGTCGTCTTGCCGCCACCGTTGGGCCCCAGCAGCGCCAGCCTCTCTCCGCGCTCCAAAGAGAAGGAAACGTCGGAGATCGCAGGCTTGCCTTCATAGCCGGCAGCGAGGCCGCTGGCCTCGATCAGGGGTTGACTTTGCATCCGTGCTCTCCGCCGGTGAACCCCCGGACCGTTGCATCGGCATTTGCCTCCTCCATCCCCACGTAGGTCTCCCCGCGCGAGCCTTCGGGCCCCAGCGTGTCGCCGTAGAGCGTGTAGTTGGCGGAGGCTTCCGTCTGGCGCGCGATCGCCTCGGCCACCTTTGGGCTGAGCGAGCTCTCCGGGAAGATCGCCTTCACTTCCTCGGCCTCGATTGTCTTTGCCAGTTCGCTCAGGTCCTTGGCCGAGGCTTGGGCCTGAGTCGTCTGGGAGGGAATCACTGCGCCAACGACCTCGATCCCATAGCGGTTGGCGAAGTAGCCGAATGCGTCGTGATCGGTGACCAGCTTGCGCTGGGGCTCTGGCACTGAGTCGATGCACTTGGCAATCCCGTGGTCAAGCGCCTGCAGTTCGGTCAGGTAGGCATCGGCATTGCGCTTGAACTCAGACTTATGGGAGGGATCGGCACCCACCAGGGCTCTTTCGATCTCCCGCACTGCTGCCTCAGCATTGCGCGGGTCATGCCACCAATGAGGGTCGTATTGAGAGGCCTCCGCACCCGAGGACTCACCGGGAAGCCGAATCGGGACCCTGGCGCCCAGGTCTATGACTTCGGCGTCACTGCCGCTGCCAGAGACGATCTGATCCACCCAGGCATCGAGGTTATCTCCGCTGGCGAAGACCAATTCCGCGCTGGCCGCACCTTCGACATCCGAAGGCCGGGGCTCGTACTCGTGCGGATCGGTGTTCGGCTGCAGGATCTGATCGACTTCGACCGCTTCGCCACCGACGTTTCGCACGAAGTCCCCGATCTGAGTTGTAGTTGCCACCACATCCAGCCTGCTGGAGCTGCCCCCACCTGACCCAGAGCCACAGCCCGCTCCTGGTAGCGCCAGAGCTCCAAGCGCACCAGCAACGGCCACCAAGCGCGGCACCCGTACCAGGGCGCGGACAAGCGCCACCGCCAAGAAGACCGCACCGGAGACGCAGGCGATCGTCGCTCCCGGAGGGGCATTGGTCTTAACCGAGAGCCATAGCCCGACCGTGCCCTCGAGGGCAACCAGGCCAACGCTCAGGAGCTGCCAGCTCAGCAGCCGATCGGTCAACAGGCGGGTGGTGATCGCGGGAACTAGGAAAAGCGCAGTGACGAGAAGGGCTCCGACCACGGTCAGCGCTGCGGTCACCGCCAGGGCCACCAGGCCCAGCAGCACAGCATCGAAGAGTCGGGGGCTCGGGCCAGGGGAATCGACAAGGGTCGGATCGAAGCCGATGCGAAGCCAGTGCTGGCCGATCAGGAGGCTGGCTATGAGCGTCGCGGCAGCGGCGCAACCCGCCAGCACAAGATCCCCGCCGTTGACCAAGAGCAGGCTTCCGAACAGCAGCGTCTCGATGTTTGAGCCGGACTCGAACACATCGCTGGCGAGGATTACTCCCCCGGCGAGGCAGCCGACGAGAACCAGTGCCACTACGGCGTCCTGGCCGGTGCGCCGGCCGCGTAACACAGATGCGCCGGCCGCGAAGACAGCAGCAGCGCCGAAGGCTCCAAGTGCGGCCGGGAAGCCCAGTCCGTCTGCCAGGACCAGACCGGGAAAGGCGGCGGTGCCGATTGCATGCGAAAAGAACGCAAGGCCTCGCAGCACGATCCAAGTGCCGAGGAGTCCCGCTGGGATCGCAAGGATCAGCACCTCGACCAAACCGCGCTGCACAAAGGGGAGTTGAAAGGGGTCAAGCACTGGGATCGGTCCTCTCTGCCGAGATTTGCTCACAGGATGTCCGAGATGGCTGAGAGTTAAAAGAGAATGAATCTAAGTTGCATTTATATAGGAGGGGTCGGGCCGCTGTCGACCGCCGGCATGGTGATCGGCTCGCCGGGCGTTCTCGATGACGTGACGATCAGCCAGGCCTCTACCGTGATGGCCCTGCGTGGAGCCAATCCCGACCAAGGCTTCGGAGAGCTGTTCCGGCGAGCAATCGACGTCGGGCGCGACCATGTGAGCGCCACCGTCAATACTTTGGTGCTCGCCTGCGTTGGCACCTCGCTGACAACGCTTCTCGTCTCTTGGCTCAGGTCAGCTTGGAGTCCTCGACACGGTAAACCTCGAGGTAATCGCAAGCGTCATCGTCGCAACCCTGGTCGGTTCGATCGGCCTGATCTGCGCCGTGCCGATCACGGGGCGCTTCATGGTGCTGGCAGGGCTCGAGGGGCCGCTTTGAGTCACCCTGGCTTTGAATCGCCCCGCCGACTCACTCGGTGGTCCTCCTATGCGCTCAAGGCGTGCCGCCCGCTATGCGAAACGTGGGTTGGCGACGGGCCACCCACCCCATATGACCTATCGCGGGCGCGGCCCCCAGGTGGGCGCGCCGACCCTGGTCCCGTAGCCTTCTTCTTCGGTGCCGCCGGAGGCGAAGCTCTTGCGCTCCGTACCGTCGGCTCGTATCACTTCGACGTCGCTGTTGTAGCGACGAAGGCTCAGCAGAGCGATGTGCTTGCCGTCCGGCGCCCAGGCGGGACTGCCGTAGCAGGCGCTGTAGTGACAGCTCTCGGGGCCATGTGTCAGGGCGCGCACCCCACGCCCGTTCGATTTCGCGACGTAGATGTCGGACCTGCCCCCGCGGTTGCTGCCAAAGGCGATGATGCGGCCGTTCGGCGAGATGTCGGGTTCGGACTCGTTGCGCGGCCCGTCGATCAGCACCTTCTGTTTCGTGCCGTCGGGGCGCATCGAGAAGATGTCGCTGCGGTCGGTTTTCACGTCATGATCGCGGTCGCTGACGAAGGCGATCCATTTGCCGCTCGGCGCGAACGTTGGGTCGTAGTTCTTGCTGTCGCCTTCGGTCAGCTGGCGCAAACCGGTGCCGTCGATGTTGACGATGAAGATCTGCGGCTTCTGGCTCGGCGGAGTTGTGCGGTCGAAGACCACCTGCCGCCCGTTCGCCGAGAACGACGGGTCGCGGTCGTAGTTTTCGCCGCTGGTCAGCGCCCGCACACCGCTCCCATCGGCGTTCATCAGATAGATGTGAACAGAGGCGCCGGGCCTCGGGGGCTCGCGGTTGCCGGAGAAGGCGATCATGCGGCCGTTGGCCGAGTAGGAGGGGGAGTCGTCGCCGATGTCGTCGGTCAGCGGATGGCTCCCTCCCCGGCGTTTGGGACTGTGGGAGACGAGACCCCCTGTGGTGCCTTCGTCGCTGCTCGCGGTCTTCGAGTAGACGATCTGCCCCGGGGCGCCGGGAAACGCCGCCTGCGCCGAGCCTGCGCCGAGCGTCAGGACCAGAGCGATGGCAGCCGCCAGAAGGGGGAGCCGGGTCAGGGAAGGGTATGCGGGAGTCGATGTCATGCGCCGACGGTAGTGCCCTCTGGCCCCACTGTAAAGAGACAGACATGGCCCGGTGTGTGCCTCCACCATGGCGGAGGCTGAAAGAATCCAGGCGTGGACTCAGACATTCTCTGGCGTGTGGCCGTGGTGCAGGCCCTGGCTGTGCTCGTTCTCTCCCTGGCGCTCGCGATCGTGTTCTCCCATGGCTTCTTCGCTGACTGGGGGTGGATCGTCGGGCCGCTGGCCTGGCTGCTCTGCGCGCGGTTCACCGCCTGGGCCGTGGGGCTGCCGGTCGCGCCGGTGATGGTCAGAGCGATTCTGGCCGGGATCGTCAGCGCGCTCTTCGTGATCCTCGGTCTGCACTGGCTGGGCGCAGCGGTTGCCGTGGGGCTGTTCGCGGCCTGGTCCGCAAGGCTGCCCCGCCAGTTGGCTGGCGACGCTCCCTGACGAAAGAAATGCGCCCGGCGGGAATCGAACCCGCGACCTTCGGCTTGAAAGACCGACGCTCTTTGAAACCCGTGAAGGTTCCGTTGACCACTGAGCTACGGGCGCACTGGGATGGCACTTTAACGAGCGGGCTGCGACGGGCATCCCTTCCATCCGGGCTGGAGCGCGTCCGTCGGTGCGATGAAACAATCCGCGGTGTGGGCGCGTCGATTTGGCGGTGGGAGCCATGGATCTAGGTCTTGAGGGCCGTGTTGCCCTGGTGATGGGTGCGAGCCGCGGCATCGGCCGCGGCATCGCGGCCGCACTGGCCCGGGAGGGAGCGCGGCTGGCTATCGCCAGCCGCTCCCGGGAGGGGATCGAGGAGGCGGCGGCCGGGATCGACGGGGACGCCTCACCGTTCGTCGCCGACGCGGCCGACACCGGCCGGCTCGCCGCCCTGCCCGGCGAGGTCGCGGCGGCCCTGGGGCCGATCGAGATTCTCGTCGCCAACACGGGCGGGCCGCCGCTCGGCGGCGCCCTCGACCACGACCTGGACGAGTGGGAACGCGCCTACCACTCGCTCGTCCTTGCCCCGCGGGTGCTGGCCGGGGCCGTCGTTCCGGGCATGCGCAAGCGCGGCTGGGGGCGAATCGTCAACGTCGGCTCGAGCGCCACCCGTGAGCCGATCCCCGGCCTCAACCTCTCCAACTCGCACCGGATGGCCACGGTGGGGTTCCTCAAGACCCTCTCGCGCGAGGTTGCGGGCGCCGGCATCACGGTGAACACCGTGGCGACAGGGCGCTTCGCGACCGAGCGCCTGGCCGCAAACGCCGGCTCGATGGAGGCGGCTGAAGCGGCGGCCCGCGAGCAGGTTCCGGCCGGGCGCCTCGGCACACCCGAGGAGTACGGCGACCTCGTCGCCTTCCTGTGCTCCAGGCGCGCTGCCTACCTCACCGGAGCCGTGATCCCGCTCGACGGCGGGCTGCTCCACTCGGCCTTCTAGGGTTGCTGCACTCGGCCTTTAAGGTTGAGGGCAATGGGGCATTCGCACGCGGGCCACAGCCACGGTGCCAGCGCCGACGCCGACCGCGGCAAGCTCTGGATCGCGCTCGCGCTGATCCTCGGCTTCATGGCCGCCGAGGTGGTGACAGGGATCGTCGCCAACTCGCTCGCCCTGCTCTCCGACGCGGCCCACATGCTCACCGATGCGGCGGCGATCGGCCTCTCGCTCGTCGCCCTGCGGCTCAGCCGCCGCCCCGCGGGGGGCTCGATGACGTTCGGCCTCAAACGCGCCGAGATCCTTTCCGCGCAGGCGAACGGCGTCGCCCTCCTGGTTCTGGCAGCGCTGATCGGCTACGAGGCGGTTCGCCGGCTGATCGAGCCGCCTGCGGTCGACGGCGCCCTTGTCCTCTTCGTGGCCCTGGCTGGGATCGTCGTCAACCTGGCCGCGACCACGGTGCTCGCCCGCGCCAACCGCGAAAGCCTGAACATCGAGGGCAGCTTCCAGCACATCCTCACCGACCTCTACGCCTTCGTCGGCACCGGGGTGGCCGCGGTGGTGATCATCCTCACCGGCTTCGACCGGGCCGATGCGATCGCCTCGCTGCTGGTCGCGAGCCTGATGCTGCGCTCCGCCTACGGCCTGCTGCGGGAATCGGGGCGGATCTTCCTGGAGGCCTCACCCAAGGGCCTGGACCCCGAGCGGATCGGCAGGCGGATGGCGGAACAGCCGGGGGTGGTCGAGGTCCACGACCTGCACGTCTGGGAGGTCACCTCGGAGTTCCCGGCCCTGGCCGCGCACGTCACCGTCAAGCAGGAGACCGACTGCCATCGCGCCCGCCTCGCCCTCGACGAGCTGCTGGAGCGAGAGTTCGACGTCCACCACACGACGCTCCAGGTCGAGCACGAGCCGGAGCGGCTGGTGCAGATCGAGTAGGCGCCCCTCGTCATCGACGGGACGGAAACCGACGATATGGGTCTATTTCCGTCCCGTCACCATCGCCCCGCCATCGACGGGACGGAAACCGACGATATGGGTCTATTTCCGTCCCGTCGGCGCCGGATGCGAACGCCGGGGGCAGCCCCGGGCTGGCGCACCTGGGCCCACTCCTCAGGCCGGCATCCAGCCCTACTCCTCCGCGGGTCGCTCCCGCATCGACGGGAAGAGGATCACGTCGCGCAGGTTCTTCGCGCCGCTGAGAATCATCATCAGCCGGTCGACCCCGAGGCCGCAGCCGCTGGCGGTGAGCATCCCGTACTCCAGCGCCCGCACGAACTCCTCGTCGTGCTCGTGCGGCGTCTCCTCGGCCCCCGCTTCCTGCCGTTCGCGCTGTTCGATGAAGTGCTGCCGCTGTTCGATCGGGTCGTTGACGTCGGTGCCGCCGCCGACGATCTCCATCCCGGCGACGATCCCATCGAAGGCCTCTCCGAGCAGCTGCGGGTGTTCGCGCTGCGGCTTGACGAGCGGCCAGAGGGCAAGCGGCAGGTCGACGATGAAGGTGGGCTGGATCAGCTTCGGCTCGACCACCCTGCCCTGCAGGGTGTCGACGAGGCCCGCCCAGTCGTCGCCGGGGTCCGCGTCGTCGCCGACGAGCTCGGCCAGCTCGTCGCGGCTCGACTCGACGATGTCGACCCCGGTCTCCTCCTCGATCGCGTCGCACAGGCGAATCCGCTTCCACGGCGTCGCGAAATCGATCGTCTCGCCGTCGCGCTCCACCTTCGTCGTGCCCAGCACCCGCTCGACGACGCCGGCGACGAGCTCCTCGGCAAACGCCATCACGCCGTTGTAGTCAGCGCAGCTGACGAACCACTCGAGCATCGTGAACTCCGGGTTGTGCTGCGGCGACATCCCCTCGTTGCGGAAGAACTTCCCCAGCTCGTAGACGTCCTCGAAGCCGCCGACGATCGCCCGCTTCAGGTAGAGCTCGGTGGCGATCCGCAGGTAGAGATGCCGGTCGAGTGCGTGATGGTGCGTTTTGAACGGGCGCGCAGCTGCCCCCCCGGTCATGCGCTGGAGGATCGGCGTCTCCAGCTCGACGTAGCCGCGCTCGTTCATGTGGTCGCGGATCGCCGCCAGCACCCTGGCGCGCATCGCGAAGATCTCGCGGGAGCGCTCGTTCGCCATCAGGTCGAGCTCGCGCTGGCGGTGGCGGGTCTCGACGTCGGAGATGCCGTGGAAGAGGTCGGGCGGGTCGCGCAGCGCCTTGGCGAGCAGCGTGCACTCGCGAACGCTGAGCGCCAGCTCGCCGCGCTTGGTCACGTGGAGGTCGCCCTCGACCCCGACCACGTCGCCGATGTCGAGCTCCTCGATTCGCTCGTAGGCCACCTTCCCGAGCGTGTCGAGGCGTGCGTACGCCTGGATCGACCCCGAGAGGTCGCGCACGTCGAAGAAGGTCGCCTTGCCGTGGATGCGCTGGCCGGTCAGGCGGCCGGCTATCCGGTAGGACCACTCGGGGTGCTCACCAGGCCCGAGCTTCTCGGGATCGTGCGCAGCATGAATCGCGGCGATCGCGGTGCGGCCCGGAAAGGAGCGGGGAAAGGGGTCGATGCCTTCGGCGCGCAGCCGCTCCAGCTTGGCGAGTCGCTCCGCCTCGGTGGAGCCCGCCGCAGGCGCGGCCCGGCTGGAAGCCTCGCTCATGGCTCGCTGGCTCGCTCCGCGCTCAAGGCGCGAGGCCGACTGTGACCCGCTCTCCATCCATATGGTCGCGCATGGTAGTCGCCTCGCGGAGCATCTCCCGCATCACGGGGCCGTGGTGGGTGTCGTGCTCGAGCGCCATCCGCCAGCCGCTGGGCGTTTCCTCGATCAGCCCGCGGATGACTCCCAGCCCGTCCTCCCCACAGTCCCCCGTGACCGCAATCCGCGGCTCGCGCCGTATCTCGGGGGACCGGTCGGAAATCGTCTCGTCGGTTACGTAGGGAAGGTTGGCCAGGACCAGGTCGACATCGCCCTCTAGGGAGTCCGGCAGCCCGGCGGCGACCGTGACCTCCAGTGAAAGGCCGAGCCGTGCGGCGTTCTCGCGGGCCACTTCGGCGGCCTCCGGAGAGAGATCGGACGCGGTGACATGCAGGTCCGGACGCTCACTTAGCAGAGCCAGCGCGACCGCGCCCGAGCCGGTACCCACCTCGTGTACGCGCGCTCCCTCGGGCAGCCCGGCCGCGACCTCAACGAGCAGGCCGGTCTCGCGCCGGGGGATCAGGACACGGGAGTCGACCGCCACGTCGATTCCGCAGAAGGGCTCATGGCCGAGGATGTAGGCAAGCGGCTCATGCTCGGTCCGCCGGCGGACCCAATCTTCGATCTCCTCGATGGTCTGCGGCGACACGTCAGTGGTGCCGTCGCGCATCAGCTGCTCGACGCTCATCTCGAGCGCCCTCGCAACCAAGGCCTTCGCGTCGTCGTCCGGTGTTTCGCAGCCGGCCGCGGCAATCCGCTCGGTTGCCTGGTCCACCATGGCGAGCCCGGTCGTCACGGACAATCCTCCCTCTCTGCGGGTTCCACAGCTACAACCCAGGTGTGGGCCGGATCGGATCGGTGGATGGACACTGGCATCGAGTGAGACCTTCTCGCCTGGTCGCTCTCACGCTATCGGCTGGGAATCAGCAGCCCTCAGGGCGAGCGGGCTCGACAGGCTACCGTGCCGGCGCCTTACCACGGCCAGCCATGCCGCTCCGGCGAGGACCATGCCGAGGCTCTCGAGCTGAGCGGCCGTCAGCCCCAGCGCGAGCTGATCGTTGCGGCGGATGAGCTCGATCAGGAAGCGCTCGGCGCCCGCAAAGACGAGATAGATCGCGAAGAGGACGCCAGCCCTGAGACGGTCGCGGAGCTGCCAGAGGCCCCAGGCCCCGAGGCCCATCGCCAGAGTCTCGTAGACCGGGGTCGGGTGAACCGCGGTGTCGGTTGGCACGGTGCCGTCGGGGTAGGACATCGCCCAGGGCCCGTCCCACGCCTTGCCATAGTCGCCGTCACCGGAGAGCTGGCAACCGACGCGGCCGATTGCATAGCCCAGGGCCAGGGCGGGTGCGGCCAGATCGAGGAGGGCGAGGCCAAGGAAGTCGCGATACCAGGCCCAGAGCAGGACCGCGAGCGCGCCGCCGATCGCGCCGCCGTACCAGACCAGGCCGGAGCCGGAGAAGATGTTGGCGAGCAGGTTTTCCTTGACGCTGTCGTAGTTCTGGACGATGAAGTAGATCCGCGAGCCGACCACGCCCCCTGCCAGCGCCGCGAATCCCATCTCATAGGCCCAGTCGACCGGCCTGCCGATCTCCTCCAGCCGCTTCCAGATCAGGGCGCCCGCCCCAAGGAAGGCAAGCGCAAACATCAGACCGAAGGTCTGAAGGGTCAGCGGGCCGAGGTTGATCTCCGGATACATGTGATGCGACCGATGCGCTCTCTCACGACACCAGCATGGAAATGAGGCACCCAGACAAGGGCATTAGTCGCCGAGCAGCGTAGCCAGCAATGCCTTCTGGGTGTGCAGCCGGTTCTCCGCCTGGTCCCAGACGGCGGAGCGGACCCCGTAGAGCACCTCCTCGGTGATCTCCTCACCCGGATGGGCCGGCAGGCAGTGGAGGACGACGGCGCTGTCCTTGGCCACGGCCAGCAGGTCGGCATCGATCCGAAACGGAGCCAGGTCGGCACGGCGTCGCTCCGCCGCCTCCTCGTCGCCCATGCTGACCCAGACGTCCGTGTAGAGGGCGTCGGCGCCGGAGGCGGCGATGCGCGGGTCGTCGGTCAACCTGGCGCCATGACCCTCCTCCAGCTGATAGCCCGCCGGCGCGGCGATCACGACCTCCACCCCGGCAAGCTCACCGGCGATCGCCAGCGAGCGGGCCACGTTGTTGCCGTCCCCAACGTAGGCGAGGCGGAGGCCGGCGAGCTCTCCGAAGCGCTCGCGCAGGGTGAGCAGGTCGGCCAGCGCCTGGCAGGGATGGTGAAGGGGGGTGAGCGCGTTGACCACAGGCACCTCGGCCGCCGCGGCGAGCTCGCTGACCACCTCGTGGGAGCCGGAGCGAATCGCGATCGCGTCGACGTATCGCGACAGCACCCGCGCCGTGTCCGCGATCGACTCTCCGCGCGAGAGCTGCAGCTCGTCGCCGCGCAGCACGATCGGCGTCGCCCCGAGCTCGGCAACCCCGACCTCGAACGAGATCCGGGTCCGCGTCGAGGGCTTCTCGAAGACGAGCGCGATGCTGCGGCCCGCCAGCTCACCGGCACCGGCGCCGTCCCGCCGTCCCGATTTCAGCTCAAGAGCCCGGTCGAGCAGCTTGCCCAGTCGAAATGCCCCGAGCTCTTCGCCTGTGAGGAAATCGCTCTTCAAGGCGAAGATACTAAGAGGGTGGAGATCAGGGCGATTGGCTGGAACCTCTTCCATGGGCGCGATTTCCCACCCGACCCGACGCTCTTCACCTGGCGATCGCGGCTGCTGCGGATCACGGAGAGCAATGCGACCCACGCGCAGGTCAACCGCAACCTGCTGCCCGAGTTCGCAACCCTTCTGGCCGAGACAGGTTGGGATGTCGCCCTCCTTCAGGAGTGCCCGCCGCGCTTCGCCGCCCCGCTGGCCCGCGCCTGCGGCGCCGACGCGCACCGCGTGCTCACCTCCCGCAACTCGTTGGGGGCGCTTCGCGCCCTCGCCGGCCGCCTCAACCCGGACCTGATCGCGTCCGGCGAGGGCGGCTCCAACCTCACGCTCGTCCGTCCTTCGGGAATCCTTGGCGGGATCGTCGCGCGCGGCGAGCTGGCGATCCACGTGGGCAGGCCCGAGCGGCGGGCGATGGCCCTGACCCGCACCCGTTCGGGGCTCTGCGTCGCCAACCTCCACGCGACAAACGACCGGCCCGAGCTGGCCATCGAGGACGTGCTGCAGGCGGCAACTGCCGCTGTGAGGTGGGCAGGCGAGCAGCCGCTGCTGTTCGGCGGAGACCTCAACCTGCGACCCGCGGAGAGCCCTGCCGCGTTCGAGGAGCTGGCCGAGCGCTTCGGCCTGACGCCCCCAACGGCGCCCGGCGCCATCGACCACCTGCTGTCCCGGGGCCTGGAGGTCGTCGAGGCCCCGTGGCGCTGGCCGCCCGAGCGGCGCGAGGTTCGCTGCGACAATCTCGCCCTGCGACTCTCCGACCACGCCCCCATCGAAGCAACGTTTGCCACCCCCGCAAAGGACGTTCGAGCCGTGGAGTGAGATAGTCAGTCATCGAGCCTGCATTTGATAGTCAGCCATCGAGCCTGCATTTGTACGTCTCTAGGACGTACAAATGCAGGCTCGTCGCACACATCATTCGCCAGAAGCGACAGCGACAAGGAGGCAACTGAGCATGGCCGCGAAAAAAAAGGCACCCGGCAAAGCGACGAAAAAAGCCAAATCTGGGGCGCGGTCGAAAACGACCGCCGCCAGAAAACCGGCCGCAAAAAGAGCCAAAGCGGCGAAAAAAGCCAAAGCCGCGAAAAAACCGGCGGCCAAGCGCAGCAACCGCCCGGCCGGGCTCGACAAGAGCGTCGAGCAGTTCCGCGAGAGCCTGGAACACAGCGTCACGCTGAGCCGCGACCGCCTTCAGGAGGTTGTCGACGACGCCGTGCAGCGGGGGCGGATAACTCGGAGCGACGCCGAAAAGATGATCTCTGACCTGGTCAAGCGCGGCCGCCGGCAGACCGACTCGTTGTTGAAGGAACTCGAACGGCTGGTCAAGCAGGCCCGCAAAGAGGTCGGGGGGCGAGCGGAGCCGGTCCGCAAACAGGCGACGCAGGCCGCACGGCGGGCCCGCAAGAAACTGAAGTAGGTGGAACAGGCCACCGGTGAGGCGCCAGCGACTCGACCGCGTCGCGGCGAGCTGCTCGAGGTCGACATCGATTCGCTCGCCTTCGGCGGGCGCGGCGTGGCTCGGACCGGCGGGTACGTCGTCTTCGTCGCCGGTGCGTTGCCGGGCGACCGGGTTCGAGCTGAGGTCACGAAGGCCAAGCGACGCTTTGCCGAGGCGAGAACCGTCGAGCTGTTGCGTCCCGCTGCCGACCGCATCGCCGACCGCTGCATCCACGGCGGCGAGCCCTGTCCGGGTGCCCCCTGGCAGGGACTCCCCTACGAGCGCCAGCTCATCCACAAGCGCGAGCAGGTCGACGAGGCACTGCGACGGATCGGCGGCCTCGACAACTTCGAGCTCGAGGAGATCGCACCGGCTCTCGAGGAGTGGCGCTACCGCAACAAGCTCGAATACTCGTTCGGACAGCGAAACGACGAGACGATCCTCGGCTTTCACGAGCGCGGCCGCTGGGACCTGATCGTTCCGGTCGAAGACTGCCTGCTCGCCTCCGAGCGCGGCAACGCCGCTCGCAACGACGTTCTCGAGTGGGCCCGCCGAGAGTCGATCCCCGCCTACGACCGCCGCGGCCGGACCGGCGTGCTTCGTAACCTCGCGGTTCGGGAGGGGCGGCGCACCGGCCAGATCCAGACCCGCCTCGTCACGGCGTCGGCCCGGTTCCCCAAGCCCCCGGTCGACCTGCATACGGTGATCGCGGGCGACTCCGGCGGCACCGGTGGCCCGACGGGCGTGCTCGGCGAGGAGCACCTGTGCGAGGAGCTCTGCGGCCTGCGCCTCGAGATGTCGCACGACGCCTTCTTCCAGACGAATACCGAGATGGCCGAGCGGCTCTACGCGGTCGCCGCCGAGTACGCGGGGCTGAGCGGAGGCGAGCGCGTCTTCGACCTCTACTGCGGCATCGGCACTATCGGGCTGACAATGGCGGGGCGAGCAGGTGAGGTCTGGGGGTTGGAGATAGTCCCCGACGCGATCGCCGATGCGGAGCGCAACGCCGAGCGCAACGGGATCGCCAACGTGCGCTTCAGGACCGCCAGCGCCCGCACCGGGTTGCGGCCCCTGCTGGAGGAGGCCGGCAAACCGGATGTCGTCGTGCTCGACCCGCCGCGCGCCGGCCTCTCGCAGAAGATCGTGCGCCGGGTGCTCGAGTGCGAGGCGAAACGAATCGTCTACGTCTCCTGCAACCCCACGACGCTGGCTCCAAATGCAGCCCAGATGGTCGAGGCCGGCTATAGGCTGCGGCGAGTGAAGCCGGTGGACATGTTCCCCCAGACCCCGCACATAGAGTGCGTGGCGCTGCTGGAGAAGGACGGCCCGTAACACCGCCTCCATGCATTATCTCCACGCACCACATGCCCGAAACACGTTGTCCATGTAATGCATGGAGAAGGTGTTTCGGGCGAAGAAAGGAGACCGATGAGTCGCGGATTTGGGGTGGCGGCGGGCCTCGACCCGGAGGTGGCGCGGCCGCTCGCAGGCCGCTGCGCCGAGCTCGGCTACGCCTCGATGTGGTCCAACGACCACCCGGGCGCCAAAGGCCTGGAGACGCTGGCCGTGTTCGCCGCGGCGGCGCCTGAGGTCGACCTCGGAGTGGCGGTCATCGCACTCGACCGCACCCCACCGGAGGAGATCGCCGCTGACATCGAGCGCTTGGCACTTCGACCGAGCGCGGCTCTGGCTGGGCGTCGGTGCCGGCTTCTCGGAGAGGCCCCTGACCAGAATGCGCGAGTCGCTGCCGAAGCTGCGCGAGCGGCTGCCTGGTGTGCGCCTCGTGCTCGCCGCGATGGGCCCAAAGATGTGTGAGCTCGCCGGCGCCGAGTTCGACGGAGTCTTCTTCAACTGGATGACGCCCGAGTTCGCCGCTGAGGCGCGGCAGCGTGTCGAGAAGGGCGCTCGCGAGGCGGGTCGCGAGACGCCGCCGGTCCTGGGCTACGTCCGCACCGCTGTGGGCTCCGACGCCGCCGAGCGGCTCGCCAGGGAGGAGTCCTTCTACCGAGACCTTCACGACGGCTACCGCAACCATTTCGGCCGCCTCGCCGAGCCCGAGGGCACGGTCGGCGTTGCCGCCGCGGACCGCGAGGACGCCCAGAAGCGTCTCGCCGCCTACACCGCCCTCGACACGATCGTGGTCAGGGGGCTGGCGTCGGCAAATGTCGATGCCATGTCTTCCCTGGCTACCTCTGCGGCACCGGATTGACGGTCGCCGCAAGCAGAGGTGCTTGCGGGGGCGCGAATGGGCAAAGCAGTGCGCCGCACGCCGACGAGCGAATAGCAGAGCTATTCGTGAGGAGGTGGGCGGTGCAATGCGCAGCCCAGACGCGTCATCCGCAAGTGCATCTGCGCCGCGGTGCCCGTCAATACGGTGGTAGGTCCTCGTACCAGTCGCCGAGGGTCTTGAAGGCCTGCCAGAAGCGGCGCTTGGCGCCTTCCTCGTCGAGCGACTCGTCGATGTCGGCGGTGAAGAGCGCGTCCGCGGTCGGGGTGAACGCCTGCACCTCGCCCTCGCGTGGCTCGATTGGCCGCGACAGCGGCATTTCGAGCCCGTTGAGGACGCGCAGGGCCGGCTCCCCCATCACCACGACGATCTTCGGCTGCACAATCGCCATCTCGGTCAGCAGGCGCCGCACACACTGCTCGGCGGCCAGGTCGGGCTCCGCAATCGGGCACTTGACGCAGAGGGTGCCGTAGACGACCAGCGGGTCGATCCCCAGCCGCTTGAAGCTTTTCATCAGCGCGTTGCCGGCGCGCCCGTAGAAGGCGACGCCCTCTTCGATCTCAGCGGCGCCAGGGGCGTGCTTGAGCATGAGGACGTCCGCCTGCGGGTGCCCGGAGCCGAGCACGGGCATCAGCTTGCCGCGCGGGCAGTACGAGCACTCCTGCAGCTCGTGGGTCAGCTGGTTGAGCTCGCGGATCGCTCGCTCCAGGTACTTCTCTCTGATCTCGTCGTCGGTTGCGGGCACGCTCGGCGATCTCTTTGACGGAGCGGGCGCGGCTCCTTTCGCGCGGCGCGACTGCATCAGCTCTTGCTCGCCGAGCGTCCCCTCCGTGGCCGTCCGCCCCGCACCGGTTTGGCGTCGGGAACGCTCCTCTTCGGCGCCTTCGGCCGCCCCGTTGTCTGCAGCAGCTTCAACGCCTGCACGTAGACGAGGTTCTTGTGCTTGCGCGTGATGTCGGCGTCGCGCATCGCCTCGAGGAACTCCCCGGGCCCGTCGAAGTCGTGGATCCGCACCCGCACGCTGCCCAACCCCTGGGCGACGTGGCTGTCGGAGCCGGCACCGGGGACGATCCGGTACTTGCGGGCAAAGCGCTCGGCCTCCTCGTTGAATGCGGTCAGCGCCACCCGCGGGTTGAAGACCTCGAGCACGTCGATCTCCTCGACGATGTCCATCAGATGCTCGTAATCGGGCACCGAGTGGAAACGGTCGAACGGGTGGGGCACGTAGACCAACCCCCCCTGGCGGCGGATCTCGGCAATCGTCTCCGCCATCGTCATCCCGCGCGCGATCTTCTCCTCGAGGAAGAGGCCGATCACCTCACCCTGCTCGGCGGTCTTCACCTCCTCGCCGACGATCACCTTGATGTCGCCCATCTGCTCTGCGATCCGGCGCGCCTCGAGCGCACCGGAGACCTCGTTGTGGTCGGTGATCGCGATCGCTCCAAGGCCCCGGTCCCGGGCCGTCTCCAGCAGAACCTCAACCGGAGTCGCACAGTCGGGAGAGTGGTCGGTGTGCATGTGAAGGTCGACCTCGATCAGCGGGCGCTCGGCGACGCGGCGACGCAACTCGGGATTGCCCGTGGGGTCCTGGCGTCGAGCGAGGAGGCGCAGATAGATCGCCTCCAGCTCGGCGGCGACCTCGGCCCAGTCGCGATCGGAGCCGCTCGGTTCGACAAGCTCGTAGGGGCCGGGGAAGTAGCGCTCCAGCAAACCGGCGGTCGCCGGGGCGGCGACGGTGCGAGCGTCGAGGCGGCCGAAGAAGACCTCGACCAGCGGCCGCGCCACCTGGGTCGAGAGGACGCGCTCCTGCGGCGCGTGGAAGGTCGCGACGTTGAGCGAGAGGGAGTGCCGCAACGCCGCCGAGGAGACACTCGGGGCAAAGGGCTCGTGGACGTGGACCACGTCGAGCGAGTTCGATCCCAGGAGCTTCTTGACCGGATCGCCGGCGGTGACGAGCAGGATCTCGTGGCCGCGCCGACCCAACTCCTCGGAGACCCGCCTCACGTACTCGTTGACCGGGTTCCGAGTGGCCCGGCGGTGGGGCGTGACCTGGGCTATCGAGAGCGGTTTGACCGACACTTAGAAGGCAGCATAGGAGCCCGCGCGAGGCGGGCTCTTATCTCAGGCCTCGGCCTTGGTCTCGGCCGGCGGCACCGTTGTCGCCCCCGCCACCGGGGACCTGCCGCGCGCATGGGCCGCGATGAACTCCTCGGTCTGCTCGCGCGCCTCGTCGTCGGGGCGCTGCGTGTGCGGGGACTTCATCAGGTAGCTCGAGGGCCCGTCGAGCTGGCCGGCAATGCCGTTGTCGAGCGCCAGCTTGACGATCCGCACCGCGTCGATCACGACGCCCGCCGAGTTCGGCGAGTCCCAAACCTCGAGCTTCAACTCGACGTTGAGCGGCACGTCGCCGAACGCCTTCCCCTCGAGGCGGATGTGCGCCCACTTGCGGTCGGTCAGCCAGGCGACGTAGTCGGAGGGCCCGACGTGGACGTCCTCGGCGGGCAGCTCATGGCCCATGATCGAGGTCACGGCGTTGGTCTTCGAGATCTTCTTCGAGTCGAGCCGCTCGCGCTCGAGCATGTTGTAGAAGTCCATGTTGCCGCCGACGTTCAGCTGCGACGTCCGCTCCATCCGCACGCCGCGATCGTGGAAGAGGCGGGCGAGCTGGCGGTGGACGATCGTCGCGCCGACCTGGGACTTGATGTCGTCGCCGATGATCGGCAGGCCGGCTTCCTCGAAGCGCTTGTCCCAGTAGTGCTCGCGGGCGATGAAGACCGGCAGGCAGTTGACGAAGCCGACACCGGCCTTGAGCGCCTGCTCGACGTACCACTTGGTCGCGTCCTCGGAGCCGACCGGCAGATAGCAGACCAGCACATCGGCCCTGGTCTCCTTGAGGATGCCGACGATGTCGGCGGTCTCCCCCGGCGCTTTGGTGATCTTCTCCTTCAGGTACTTGCCGAGACCATCGTGGGTCATCCCCCGCTCGACCTTGATCCCCAACTCGGGCACGTCGGCGAACTTGATCGTGTTGTTCTGGCCGGACCAGATCGCCTCGGAGAGGTCCTTGCCCACCTTCTCGGAGTCGATGTCGAAGGCGGCGACGAACTCGATGTCGCGGACGTGGTAGCCACCGAGGTCCACGTGCATGAGCCCCGGAACCTGCTCGGCGGGATCGGCGTCCCGGTAGTAGTGGACGCCCTGGATGAAGGAGTTGGCACAGTTGCCGACGCCGACTATCGCAACGCGAACCTTCTCGTCCGCGCGGCCGGCGCCGTTGCCGCCGGTTGCTCCGTTGGTCTCACTCATGAAGTTCGAAGTCCTCCTCGATCTGGCTCGGTGCCATTGGACACCTCGGGCCTTGACTGGTTACAGCTCCGGCGGCCCGGCCGCCTCGCTTGAGAGTTCATTTCTGACATGCCATACGCGCTGGATCGCGGTCACGGTGGTCAGGGCCGCGATCGCGTAGATCGCAGGCGCCAGTAGTTCGAAATCACCCAGTCCAGCGCCCTTGGCGAAGACCAGGCCGATCGAAAGTACCACTACCCTGACCGGCCGCGTCGCCAAGCCGACCTTGCACTCGACCCCGAGCGCCTCGGCACGCGCCCTCGTGTAGGACACCATCAGCGAGCCGAGAACGGCAACCACACACATCGCGGCCGCGAAGTCGCGGCCGGTCGCGGCGAAGTAGCCGGCAACCGCGGCCAGCACGATCCCCTCCTCGATCCGGTCCAGCGTCGAATCGAGAAAGGCGCCGAACAGGGTGCCCTTGCCCGACATCCGCGAGTAGCGCCCGTCGAGCGTGTCCATCGTCGAGCCGACGATGAAGGCGATGCCCGCCAGGAAGAAGAGGCGCTGAGTGACGAGCCCGGCCGCGACGAGGTTGAGCGCCAGACCGACCGTCGAGATCGCGTTCGGCGTGAGCCGCGACTCGATCAGGCGGTCGCGCGCGTACGCGCGAAGCTCCTGGGCATTGCGAGCCTGGCGTCCGTTGCGGCGACCGCTCGGCACCCTCGGAGGCGCCGACGAATCCATCAAGAAACCTCGCGCTCCGCGCTCATCGGGCAATCAGGCTAATCGATCCACGGCAGGCGGGCTACGCCTCGACCTCTCGGGGAGAACCGACCCGCCACGACCAGGCCTCCGGCCGGGCGCGAGCGAGCAGCCGCTGGGCGACGAGGGCGGACGTCGCGGCAACCGCGGCCCCGAGCGCCGCATCGATCCAGTAGTGATTTGCGGTGACGATCACGACCCAGGTGACGAGGACCGGCCAGAAGACCCAGAAGGCCCTGGTGTACCAGTGGCGGGCAACTCTGACCCCGGTGCCGCCGACCATCAGGGCAAATGCGCAGTGCATGCTGGGCACAGCCGCGAATGGGTTGATGAAGATCTTTGCCAGGGACGAATCGTGGTTGACGTTCGAGAAATCGACAATCGTGTCGACGAAGCCGTGCTCGGGGAACAGCCGCGGCGGCGCCGTCGGGTACAGCGTGTAGCCGACCAGGGCGAGGCCCATCGCGACCACGAACATGTTGCGGACGAAGTAATACGACTCGTTGCGGTACAGGTAGAGCCAGATGAGGAAGGCGGATGTGATCGTGAACTGGCTGTTCAGGTAAATCTGGTTGGCGATGTCGATCAGCAGGTTCGCGGGCAGGAAGAACGACTGCAGGGCGGGCTCGAAGAAGGTGTGCGTGGTTCGCTCGAGGTCGATCAGCTGCTGGCCGTTCCCGAAGGCGACAGCGCGCTGGCCGTCCGCGAGGCCGCGAACGGTCTCGTAGGCGACATCGAAGAGGACGAG
This sequence comes from uncultured Solirubrobacterales bacterium, assembly GCA_963707965.1. Classification (GTDB taxonomy): domain Bacteria; phylum Actinomycetota; class Thermoleophilia; order Solirubrobacterales; family 70-9; genus VRUE01. The sequence continues at coordinate 55,231 of CAVPRR010000003.1, read as the reverse complement.
AATGCCCAGCTGCCGCCCGAGGTCACCCCATCCCTGAGGTAGGCGCGAGCTGAGCGCAGCGAAGGCCCGAGACATTTGGTGATTGTAATCGGCGCGTTAACGGCCCGCCAGCCCTCAGCCCAGGAAGTCGAGGACCCGATCGATTGCGGTCGGGTCGTCGATCCAGGGCCAGTGTCCGGCACCGGCAACGACCTCCAACTCGGCATTGGGAAGTGCGCGGGCATAGTCGCTGGCGAATTTGGTCGGCAGATACGGGTCACGATCTCCCCAGAGGACGAGAGAGGGACACGCGAGCCGGCTGAGATCGCTGCCGGCCGCGGCAAGGCGAGGGGGATCGGCGTCGCGGTAGAGGGCCAGCACGGCTCGTTTGGTCCCCTGGTCCAGGTAGTCCCAGATCATGTCGACGAACTCCGCCGGCATCGCGGTGCGATCTCCCCGGGCCTGTCGCAGGATGAGGGCGGCGCCCGAGCGGGTGGTGAGCGCGTTGAAGATCTCGCCGAGCGGGCGGCGGCGCCAGATCTGGGCGGCCCAGTGCCAGCGATAGCCCGGAAGCAGCGGCACCGAGTTGATCACGACAAGGCGCTCGATGCTCTCGGCATGCCGTTGGGCGCCGATCAGGCCCAGGCCGCCCCAGTCATGGACGACCAGATTGCGCTTTGCGATCCCCAGCTCGTTCAGGCAACGCTCGAGAAAGGCCGAGAGCCCGTACATCGTGTAGTCGAATCGACTCGGGTCCGGTCGGTCCGACCGTCCCCAGCCGGGCATGTCGATCGCGATCGCAGCTCCGCCTCGTTCCAGGAACGGCAGCCAGTCGGCGCTGTGGGTGGGATTGCCGTGGAAGTAGACGGTCGGCGCTCCGTCGCCCGCCACCCGCCGGTAGAAGACCCTTACCCCGTCGAGAACCAGCTCCGCCTCTTCGACCGCACTCGTCATAGGTGGAGAAACTAGCGGCCCGCCGGAGGATAGGGTCCGGCGCCGTGGCGTGGAAGCGGCCGGAAAAACGGCGGGTGCGGGCGATCCGCGACCGGCTGCGGGAGATGTACGGGCAGCCGGTCAACCGGCCGCACGGGCAGCCGATCGCCGAGCTGGTGAAGACCGTGCTCTCCCAGCACACCAACGATCGCAATCGCGACCGCGCCTTCGCCCGCCTGCGGGAGCGGTTCCCGACCTGGGAGGAGGTGCGGGACGCCCCCGTTCCGGATCTCGAGGAGGCAATCCGCCCCGGCGGACTTGGCCGTCAGAAGGCGCCGCGGATCCAGGCGATCCTCGAGTTGCTGGGCGAGCCGCCCGACCTCGACTGGACCGAGACGGCACCGCGGAAGGAATCCCTCGACTTCCTCCTCTCACTGCCGGGGGTCGGTCGCAAAACGGCGGCCTGCGTGCTCATCTTCACCTGGGGCATCCCCGAGATCCCCGTCGACGTCCACATCCACAGGGTGGGAGGGCGACTCGGCCTCTTCCCCGCGGACGCATCCTTCGAGCGGGCCCACGACGAGATGCTGGCCATCGTCCCCCCCGAGGACGCCTACGAGCTGCACACGAACCTGATCCGCCATGGCCGCGCCGTATGCCGGCCCAGCCCCCGCTGCGAAGAGTGCGCGCTGCGCCGGATGTGCCCTTGGTACCGTGCCGGGCGCAGATGAGCAAGAGGACCTTCATCGTCTTTGGGCTGCTGGTTGTCTTCCTGGCGGTCTTCATTCCCTGGCTTGCCTTCCGCTCTGACGGCGACGCCGCGCGGGGCGCTGAGAAGGTGCCGGCTGACCTGAAGGCCGGCCAGAGCCTCTTCCAGACCAACTGCGGCGCCTGCCACACGCTCTACGCAGCGGGCACCGACGGGAACTTCGCGCCCAACCTCGACGAACTGCTGGCCCCGACCGGCCCGCCCAGCGGGCCGGAAGCGGCGGAAACGATCGAAGCGACCAAGGGCCGCGTCCTCAACGCGATCGACAACGGCCTCGACAGCAGCACGACTCCCGGCCGGATGCCGGGCGGCATTCTCCCCAGCGAGCAGGCCGAAGAAGTCGCCGAATTCGTCGCCCGCACAGCCGGCGAGGGGTAGGCAAGGGGGCGGATCGCTCCGCCCCCTTGCGCCGGGTGCTCACCGCTCGAGAGGCTGGTGCGCGAATCGCAACGCGCTGAAGAGGCCCGCGTGGTCTGAGTCCCAGAAGCCGTTCACCGGCAGCAGACCGGTGACCGTTGAGCTCTCCAGCGCCACCCTCTCCGGATCGCGGGTCATGACGTGGTCGACCTGGTGGTCGAAGTCCCCGACGCTGCCCCCCGCCCCTTCGGCCAGCAGGCTCGACCTGAGGCAGCAGCTGAGCGGTTCGTCGGTGCTGCGCTCGACCATGCCCGCCGCTACCAGCGTTTCGTAGGCCTGCCGGTCGCCGGGCGCCACCGTGTCGTCGTCGGAGTTGAGGTCGCCGACGAGGACCACGGGCAGGTTGCTCGTCGCCGGCCCGCCGGGGGCGACCAGCTCAGCCGCCTGTTTGGCGCGGAAGCTCGGCACCAGGAACGCCGGGTCGAAGGCCTCCAGGTGGGTGTTGACGAAGCGGAACCAGTGGCTGCCGCGCACCCTCGCGTCGGTGCTGACCCAGCCACGCGTCACCGGCACTTCGCCGCCCAGAATGGGCACCGGCAGCAGGTTGGCGAAGTGCCCCGCGGTGGCGTGCGCGGTCTGCACGCCGGCGCCACGGCGGGCGAGGATCACGTCGCGCATCGTCAGCCGACCGTTTACGTCGGCGCCGAAGGGGCCGGTTTCGGGGTTCCCGTCCTCGTCCGATGGGGCCTCGAAGTCGAACTCGTTCTGCGAGACGACGACTTCGTACTGCGGCTTGCCCTCGCCGCCCTTGCCCTCGCCGCCCTTGCCCTTGCCGTGGTTGAGCTGGTCAAGCAGTTCCCGCAGGTAGTCGTAGCGGACCGTGGTCGCGCTCGGCCCTTTCGAGAGGACTTCGAAATTGACCGGCGCCGTGCGCCACAGCGCCACCTCCTGCAGTCCGACCAGGTCGGGCTTCTCTTGGAGGATCTCCCGTGCCAGGCCTTCGGCGCGGGTCGGGAAATCGTTCTGGGTCACTTCGCGCAGGATCTGGCCATTGGCGGCGACGAACGCTTCCAGGCTCGGCGCGACGATCGCCGGCGTCAGGTCGGCACCCAGATAGAGGTTGCGGGTCATCGTGTCAACGGCCTTGCCGCGACCGTGATCGTCGCCTTTGCCATTGGCACCCGCCGGCGCGGGTACCAACCAGGCGAAGACGAATGCGGCGACAATTGCGGACAACAGAGGCCGGCGAGCCGATGCGTGAGGGTGGTTCAAGGCATTCCTCCTAATCCGTGGGCGGGTGGAGGCGCCTCCCTTACTGCCGCTGTGACAGTGCCTGAAGCCACTATAGGGAGTGGCTTGCACTCTCCTCACAAATCTGCCACACTTCGACTCAGATTTTTAGAGTCCGCACGGCGGCTCTCGACCAGTCAAGACGAAACCCCTGGAGGTACGCGACAAAGTGGGAAAGACCATCGGCATCGACCTGGGCACGACCAACTCCTGCGTGGCCGTCATGGAGGGCGGCGAGCCAACCGTCCTCGAGAACGCTGAGGGCGGGCGGACCACGCCGTCCGTGGTCGCCTTCGGCGAGTCAGGGGACCGCCTGGTCGGCACCGTGGCCAAGCGGCAGGCGGTGATGAACCCCGAGAACACGATCTTCTCGATCAAGCGCTTCATGGGTCGCAAGGAGGCGGAGGTCAAAGAGGAGGAGACGATCGTCCCCTACGAAGTCGAGGCCGGCCCCAACGGCGACGTGCGGGTCGACGCGCGGGGCAAGCAGTACAGCCCGCCCGAGATCAGCGCGATGATCCTGCAGAAGCTGAAGACGGATGCCGAAGCCAAGCTCGGCGAAACGGTCGACAGCGCCGTGATCACCGTCCCCGCCTACTTCAACGACGACCAGCGCCAGGCGACCAAGGACGCGGGCAAGATCGCCGGGCTCGAGGTCAAGAGGATCATCAACGAGCCGACCGCGGCCTCGCTCGCCTACGGGCTCGATAGAGAGACCGCGGATCACACGATCCTCGTCTTCGACCTCGGCGGCGGCACCTTCGACGTCTCGGTGCTGGAAATCGGAGACGGCGTCTTCGAGGTCAAGTCGACCGCCGGCGACAACCACCTCGGCGGAGACAACTGGGACAAGGCGATCGTCGAATGGCTGGTCGCCGAGTTCAAGAAGGATCAGGGCGTCGACCTGGCCCAGGACAAGAACTCGCTGCAGCGTCTCTACGAGGCGGCGGAGAAGGCGAAGATCGAGCTCTCCTCGACCCAGGAGACGCAGATCAACCTGCCCTTCATCACCGCCGTCGAGGGCCAGCCGAAGCACCTCGACCTCAAGCTCAGCCGCTCGAAGCTGAACGAGCTGACCGCCGACCTGCTGGAGCGGATCGTCGGCCCGGTCAAGCGCGCGCTGGACGACGCGAGCGCAGACATCGACCACGTCGTCCTGGTCGGCGGCATGACCCGGATGCCCGCGGTGCGCGAGAGGGTCAAGGAGCTGACCGGACAGGACCCCCACCAGGGGGTCAACCCCGACGAGGTGGTCGCGGTCGGCGCCGCGATCCAGGCCGGCGTGCTCGCCGGCGACGTCAAGGACGTGCTGCTGCTCGACGTCACCCCGCTGACCCTTGGCATCGAGACCAAAGGCGGGGTGATGACGAAGCTGATCGAGCGCAACACGACGATCCCCACCAAGAAGTCGGAGACCTTCTCGACCGCCGACGACAACCAGCCGTCGGTCGAGATCCACGTGCTGCAGGGCGAGCGGGAGATGGCGAGCGGCAACAAGAGCCTCGGCAAGTTCCAGCTGACCGGGATTCCACCTGCGCCGCGCGGGCTGCCCCAGATCGAGGTCACGTTCGACATCGACGCCAACGGCATCCTCCACGTCACAGCGAAGGACCTCGGGACCGGCAAGGAGCAGAAAATCGAGATCAAATCCGGCTCCGGCCTCTCCGAGGAGGAGATCCAGGGCATGGTCTCCGACGCCGAGTCCCACGCCGAGGAGGACCGCAAGCAGCGCGAGCTGGCCGAGGCCCGCAACCTCGCCGAGAACGCCGCCTACCAGTCCGAGAAACAGCTCGCGGACCTGGGCGACAAAGTCGACGACTCCGCGAAGGAGGAGATCGAGGCGGCGGTCAAGGAGGTGCGCGAGTCGCTGGGCTCCGACAGCGCAGCGGAGATCAACTCGAAGACGGAGGCCCTGACGGCCGCCTTCCAGAAGGTCTCCGAGCAGATCTACGCGGCGGCGCAGGAGCAGGCCGCCTCCTCCGACGGCGCCTCCGCCGAGGGCGATTCCTCTGAGGAAGAGGAGGAGGTCGTCGACGCCGAGGTGGTCGACGAGGGCGACGGCAAATGACCGGCGGGGAGGGCCGCAGGATTCATGAAGAAGCGCCGGCTCCCGAGCCAAGGGCCAAGGGCTCGGCCGCGGGCTCCGTCGCCGGAGAGGGATCTCCAGCTCAGCCGCCGGAGGCCCCAGACGCGACGCCACCCGCGGGCGACGCCTCACCGGAGAACGCGGCCTCCGAGGCGCAGGTCGAGAAGGATCTCGATGCGCTGCTTGCGGACACCAAGCAGGAGCGGGATGAGTACCTCGAACTGGCGAAGCGAACGAAGGCGGACTTCGAGAACTACCGCAAGCGGATGGGCTCGGAGGTGCAGGCGGCTTCCGCCAGGGGGAAGGCGGAACTGATCCTTGAGGTCGTGCCGGTGCTCGACGATCTGGAGCGGGCGCTGCAGGCTGCCGGGATCGATCCCGAGGGCGACTCGCCGGATGGGTTGGCGCACGGGGTGCTGCTCGTGTTCCGCAGCCTGCGGGAGGCGTTGGCGCGCAACGGGATCGAGGCGGTCGACCCGAAGGGGGAGAAGTTCGACCCAACCGCGCACGAGGCGCTCTCCACCCAGCCGGCCGACGGTGCGGAGCCGGGAACCGTGGTCGAGGTCATGCAAAAGGGCTACCGGCTGGGCGAGCATCTGGTCCGCCCGGCGCGCGTGGTGGTGGCGGAGTAGGCGAAATCGTTGGCTGAGGACCTCTACAAAACGCTCGGCGTCTCCAAGAAGGCATCCGACGAGGAGATCAAGAAGGCATACCGGAAGCTGGCGCGCCAGTACCACCCGGACCGCAACCCCGACGACGCGAAGGCGGAGGAGCGGTTCAAGGAGGTGCAGGGCGCCTACGACACCCTCTCCGACCCAGAGAAGCGCAAGCAGTACGACGCGGGCGGGATGTTCGGAGGCCCCGGCGGGCCGTTCGGCGGCGGGCCGGGCGGGCCGGGGTTTGGCGAGCAGTTCGGCGGTGCTGGAGCGGGCTTCGGCGACATCCTCTCCAACCTGTTCGGCCGCAGCGGCGGCGGCCGGCCCCAGCAGCAGCGAGGCCGCGACCTTGAAACGGAGATCAGCCTCAGCTTCGACCAGGCGGTCAACGGCACCCAGGTCAGCGTCACCGTGCCGAAGGCGGAGCGCTGCCCGACCTGCAGGGGCAGCGGTGCGAAACCGGGGACCAGCCCGGTCGCCTGCCCGCGCTGCGAAGGCCGCGGGATCGACGCCCAGAGCCAGGGGTTCTTCTCGATCAGCCAGCCCTGCCCGCAATGCGGCGGCGCCGGCCAGATCATCGAGAACCCCTGCCCGACCTGCGGCGGGTCGGGCCTCACCCAGCAGACAAAGCGCTACAGGGTCAACATCCCCGCAGGAGTCAAGAGCGGAACCCGGATCCGCCTGGTCGGAAAGGGCGAGTCCGGGCCGCAGGGCGGTCCCCCCGGCGATCTCTACGTGACGACCCGAGTCGCCTCCTCCCCTGTCTTCAAGCGGCTCGACGGCGGCAACCTCGAGGTGACTGTCCCGATCACGATTGTCGAGGCCCTGCAGGGAGCGACGATCGAGGTGCCGACGCTGGACGGCAGCAAGAAGATCAAGGTTCCGGCGGGGACCAGGCACGGCACGATCCAGCGTTTGCGTGGCGAGGGGCCGCCGAAGCCACATGGCAAGGGCCACGGCGACATCCGCTACCGGCTCGAGATCGATGTGCCGGAGGAGCTGACGAAGGAGCAGCGCGAGGCGGTCGAGAAGCTGGCCGAGACCCTGAACGGCTCCGACCCGCGGGCCGAGCTGCTGGCAAAGGCGGCACTCAGATGAGCGGCGCCTTTGGCAACGGGCGGCGGGTGCGACGCCACACGGTTGAGGCATCGGTTGAGGCATCGGTTGACGCCGAGCGCGGCGTCTTCATGATTTCGATCGCCGCCGAGCTCTCCCATATGCACCCCCAGACGCTGCGCATGTATGAGGCGCGCGGACTGATCGAGCCGCAGCGCTCCCCGAAGAACACGCGCCTCTACTCGCAGCGCGATGTCGAACGGCTGCGGCACATCCAGCGATTGACCTCCCAACAGGGTCTCAACCTCGCCGGCGTTGAAACCGTGTTGAGGATGGAAGACCAGGTCGGGCGAATGAAGGCCAAACTGGAGCGGATGCGCCGCCACGCAGCCGAGCTCGAACGCCGCATATCGAGGCAAGGAATCTGATGCAACCGGACCGGTTCACAGTCAAGTCCCAGGAAGCGGTCACCGACACCCTGAAGCTCGCCTCGCGACTGCGCAATCCCGAGGCCGCGCCAGCCCACCTGCTGGTCGCGCTGCTCGCGCAGGACGAGGGCCTGGCCGTGCCAATTCTGCAGAAGCTTGGCGCCGACCCCGCTTCGGTCCGCTCGCAGGCCGAACAGGCGGTCCAGCAGCTGCCGAAGTTGAGCGGCGACGAGGAGCCGGAGGCGCGACCCTCCTCCGCGCTGATGAAGGTGCTGCAGCAGGCCGAGAAGGAGATGGCCAAACACGGCGACGAGTACATCTCGACCGACCACTTCCTGCTGGCGCTCACCGACAAGGGCTCGGGCGTCGCCGACCTGCTCCCCGACCGCGACTCGCTGGAGAAGGCGATCGCCGAGGTGCGCCCGCACCGGGTCACCTCTCCCGAACCGGAGGCGACCGCGCAGGCGCTGGAGAAATTCGGACGCGACCTGACCGCCGAGGCGAAGGAGGGCAAGCTCGACCCGGTGATCGGGCGCGACGAGGAGATCCGCCGCGTCATCCAGGTCCTCTCCCGCCGCACCAAGAACAACCCGGTGCTGATCGGCGACCCCGGCGTCGGCAAGACGGCGATCGTCGAGGGGTTGGCAAAGCGGATCGTCGACGGCGACGTGCCGGAGAGCCTGCGCGACCGGCGTGTGATCGCGCTCGACATCGGCTCCCTGCTGGCCGGTTCGAAATACCGCGGCGAGTTCGAGGAGCGGATGAAAGCGGTCCTCTCCGAGGTGCAGGAGGCCGCGGGGCAGATCGTCCTCTTCCTCGACGAGCTGCACACGATCGTCGGCGCCGGCGCCGCCGAAGGCGCGGTCGACGCGGCCAACCTGCTGAAGCCGATGCTGGCCCGGGGCGAGCTGCGCGCGGTCGGCGCCACCACCCTCGACGAGTACCGCAAGCACATCGAGAAGGACGCGGCGCTGGAGCGGCGCTTCCAGCCGGTCCTCGTCGGCGAGCCCGACATCGCCGACACGATCGCGATCCTGCGCGGCCTCAAGGGGCGCTACGAGGAACACCACAAGGTGCGAATCACCGACTCGGCGATCGTCGCCGCGGCCACCCTCTCGGAGCGCTACATCGCCGACCGCTTCCTGCCCGACAAGGCGATCGACCTGATCGACGAGGCCGCCTCGCGGCTGAAGATCGAGATCGACTCGGTGCCGACCGAGATCGACGAGGTCCAGCGGCGCGAGCAGCAGCTGGAGATCGAGCGCGAGGCGCTGAAGAAAGAGAAGGACGATGCCTCGAAGGCACGCCGGGAGACGCTCGAGGCCGAGCTTGCCGAGCTGCGCGAGCGCTCCGGCGAGATGAAGGCGCGCTGGCAAAACGAGAAGGAGGCGATCGAGGCGATCAACGAAGCGAAGGCGCACCTGGAGGAGGCGAACGTCGAGCTCGAACGGGCCAACCGCGAAGCCGACCTCGAGCGGGCGGCGAAGCTCCAGTACGGCGAGATCCCAGAGCTGGAGAAGACGGTCGCCGAGCAGGAGGCGCGCCTCGCCGAGCTCCACGCCGACGGCGGCACGATGCTCGCCGACGAGGTGACCGAGGAGGATGTCGCCGAGGTGGTCGCCAGATGGACCGGGATCCCGGTCAGCCGCCTGATGGAGGGCGAGATCGAGAAGCTGATCCACATGGAGGAGCGGCTGCACGAGCGGGTGATCGGCCAGGACGAGGCGATCGAGGCGGTCTCCAACGCGCTGCGCCGCTCGCGCGCCGGCCTCTCCGATCCCAACCGGCCGATCGGCTCCTTCCTCTTCCTCGGCCCGACCGGGGTCGGCAAGACCGAGCTGGCAAAGGCCTTGACCGAGCTGATGTTCGACTCCGAGCAGGCGATCGTCCGCCTTGACATGTCCGAGTACATGGAGAAGCACACCGTGGCGCGGCTGATCGGCGCGCCGCCCGGCTACGTCGGCTACGAGGAGGGCGGCCAGCTGACCGAGGCGGTGCGGCGGCGCCCCTACGCGGTCGTGCTGCTCGACGAGATCGAGAAGGCCCACCCCGACGTCTTCAACACGCTTCTGCAGATCATGGACGACGGGCGGCTGACCGACGGCCAGGGCCGGACGGTCAGCTTCACCAACACGGTGCTGATCATGACCTCCAACGTCGGCAGCGACCGGATCGTCGCCGAGTCGGTCGACGAGAAGATCCGCGAGCAGATCGAAGAGGTCCTGGCGACGACCTTCAAGCCGGAGTTCCTCAACCGAATCGACGACACGGTGATCTTCCACCGCCTCTCCAAGGCCGACATCGGCCGCATCGTCGAGCTCCAGGTCAGCCAGCTGGTTGGCCGGGTCCGAGAGCGTGGGATCGAGGTCGAGCTCTCAGACGATGCCCGCACGCTGCTCGGCAACCTCGGCTATGACCCGACCTATGGCGCCCGTCCGCTGAAGCGAGTGATCCAGAAGCAGCTGGTCGACAGGCTGGCGCTGAAGATCCTCGAGGGCGAGTTCGGCGAGGGGGACGTCGTGCGCGTCGACGCCGCCGACGGCGAGCTCAGCTTCGAGAAGGCGCCCGAGCCTGCCGCTGCCACCGCCTAGCTGACGACATCGCTGCGACATCCGGCGTGCCCGGGCGCCCGCGCAGGCTCTAGCATCGTTGGCCAATGGTCTTCGCCAGGCGGTCCGCTCACTCTGTGTCGACTCGGCGCGCGGTGCCGTTGGTGACGATGGTCCTCCTCACCCTGCTGCTCGCCGCCCCCGCCGCCAGCGCACTGATCGTCCCCCAGCGCGGGATCGCCGGCATTGGGCTGAAGATGACCCGGGCACAGACCGTGCGGGCGAAGGGCACGCCCGACGCCGAGCGGCTGGTCCACAACGAGCTGATCGGCCGCCAGCGGATGATGCGCTACGGGCGCACCCGAGCGCTCTTCGGCGGCTTCCGGCCGGGGGTCGGAGTCGTGACCATCAACACCCGCGACCCCGGGCAGCGCACCCGCAGCGGGATCGGCGTGGGCTCAAGCGAGGCAGACGTACGAGCTGGGATCGCCGCGGTGCGCTGCCGCACCGAGTTCGGCTCCCGCCACTGCTGGAAGGGGCGCTTCAGGGCGGGCGAGCGCGTCACGGACTTCACGATCGGATTGCCGGACCGCAGGGTCACCGCGGTGACGATCGGCTTCGTCATCGACTGAGCGCCGGCCGTTCACAACCGAGCGACGTCCGTTCACGACCGAGCGACGGCGGGCTCCTACAATCCGTGGCACGCGAGCCAGGGACAGACAGAGGAGGACTCCATGGACCGGTTGAGGCGGATGAGACCGTCGCCCGCAATGCTCGTCGCAATCGTGGCGCTCATCGCGGCGCTGGTCGGAACGGCGGTCGCCGGCGTGGCGACGACATCGAAATTGGACCGCAAGGAGAAGAAGCAGGTCCGGAGCATCGCGCGCCAGCTGGCGAACCAGCAGATCACCAAGCGGGCGCCCGGGCTCTCGGTGGCTGCGGCAAGCGCCGCCGACACCGCAAAGAGCGCCGCCACAGCCGCCCAGCTTGGCAGCGTCACGGTGCAGCGGGAGACGGGGTCGATCGCGAACGTGGAAGGCGGCTCCGTCGACGCCTTCTGCCCAACCGGGACGCAGGCGATCGGCGGCGGCGGCCGCGCCGACAACGACAAAGAGCCCAAGCTGATCGCATCCAGACCGACGAGAGCCGGCGGAGAACCACCGTCCGACGGGGAGTCGTTCACCGGCTGGCGGGTCAGCATCTTCAACGAAACCGGCGTCACCGTCCAGCCCGAGGCCTGGGCCATCTGCGCCGGCTGAGCTGGCGCATATCGACCGAGCAGCCAGGGGGATCATTCGCCACGTCGACCGAGCGGAGCGGGCCACATCGACCGAGCGGACCGGCCACGTCGACCGAGCGGAGCGGGCCACATCGACCGAGCGGCCAGGGGGTTCATTTAGGTGCAGCTGAGAATTGAGTGCTAAGCAGCCCAATACAGGAGGTTGGGAATACGCAATCCGGCTGCCGGACTTCAGGTTCCCGGCGCGGATTCCGACGTAAGCTTCTAGCAGCTTCAAACAGATGTCTAGACGACGCCACATCAACGCGATCCTGGGGGGGCGCATCGCCCGCTTCGGACTCGTGATCGCCGACGCCGTCCGCTGGCCGCTCGAGCGGTTCGCCTGGGCCCTGGAGGAGCGCTTTGCCTGGCGAGGTGCCGACCTGCTTCGGCGAGCATTCGACACTCTCAAGTGGCCGTTTGAGCGATTCGTCTGGGTGATCGAGCGGCGGCTGATCTGGCCGCTCCAGGAGCGGGCTGGGGGCTGGGACCAGCCGAGCCTGGCCGCCGGTGCCGGAGCGCTCGCTGCGGTTGCAGTGGGAGTCGTCCTGCTTGCCGTCGTGTCGACGTCCGGGAGCGGCCCGGGGCAGGAGCAGGCTGCCGCGCCCGCCAGAGCGGTGGTCGCATCCGTTCCCCCACCGTCCCCGGCAACGGTGCCGGCGACGCCGGCCCTCCAGGGCGCCCCGCCGTCGTTCCGGTCCGCAGAGAGCACCGACGCGACGGCGATAACCGGCGCCACGGCAACTGAAGCCAGCAACGGGACGACCGCGACCGATGGGACCGGTGGAGATTCCGGCGCCGCCGCGTCAAGCGCCAAGCCGGTCCCCGCCGGGCCGGTCGCGATGAGCGTGGCGCGCCGCTTCGCGGAGGCGTTTGTCTTCTATGAGATCGGCGAACGGCAGGCACGGGCCCGCACCGTCTTCGAAGAAACAGCGACGCTGCGCCTCGCAGGCGCCCTGGGGGAACGACCGCCGCGCCTTCCCGAGAACACCAAGATCCCGCAGGCGCGCGTTCTGAACCTCGTGCCGGGACCGCGCCGCGGAAAGGCATACACGGTGAGCGTCTCGCTGCTGCGGGTGGGCGTGACGAGCGAGCTGCGACTCGAGCTGAAGAAGAGCAATGGTGCCTGGCTGGTCACGGACGTGAGGGGCTGAGGACACGATGCACCGGACACGACAGGCCCTTCGCCACACCCTCCTCGCGACAGCGGTCCTGATCTTGGCTGCGAGCGCGACGGCAGCCGCCGAAACCACGCCACCCCCCACTGGGGAGCCGGCGGTGGCGCAAACGCCGACAGCGGCGCCGGAGCAGGCGCCGGCCGCAAGCCAGACGCAGGCGCCGGCGCCATCTCCGGCGGTGAGGAGAGGTGACACCCTGGCGGCACCGCCCTCCCAACCGCAGGGCGGCACCGGCGACAACAGCGGCCAGGCCCAGCCGGCACCCGAGGAAAAGCCGAAACCAAAGGCAGGCGCCAAGCAGCAGCCGGAAGGAGGCGGCGGTGTCGTGGCGGCTCCTCCCGCGACGTTCGCGGTTCCGGTGCTCCCCAGCTCGACATGCGCGCCCGCGGGAGTCCCGGCAATCCTGATCCCGATCTACCAGCGCGCCTCCGCTGCCTACGGCCTCGGTCCCCAGGGCGCCAACGTGCTGGCGGCGATCAACGGGATCGAGACAGCCTTCGGGACCAATCTCAACGTCTCCTCGGCGGGAGCGGTCGGCTGGATGCAGTTCATGCCGGAAACCTGGGACGCCTATGGCGTGGACGCCAACGGCGACGGCGTTCGAGATCCCTACAACCCCGAAGACGCGATCTTCGCTGCGGCCAATTACCTGCGCGCCTCCGGGATGCCGGCGGACACGGCGGGCGCGGTCTTCTCCTACAACCACGCCGATTGGTACGTGGCGGACGTCCTCGCCAACGCCGAATGCTACGGACAGCTGGGCGGGGCGATGGCGGCCGCATTCGATCTGACTCCGAAGCTGCAGGTCCTGAGCTGCGACCCGGCGCGGCCGTGGCGCAAGCGTGTCCCCGCCGAGTACCTGAGCGCCTTTGAGTCCGCAGCGGCTCGCTATGGACTCGGCCGCCGCGGGGTGTGGACGCTGGCGGCCGTCGCCCGACTGGAGTCGGACTTCGGCCGCGGGATGAGCGGGCGTGAACTGCAACGGCACGGACCGCTCGGGCTCGAAGGACTCGAGTGGCAGCGCTTCGCCGTGGACGGCGACGGCGACGGTCGCATCCGCCGTGGCGACCCCGACGATTCCGCCGCGACATTGGCGCGAATGATCTGGTCGCGCGGCGGTCTGCGCGCCGGCCTCTTCAGCCACAACCATGCGCAGTGGTATGTGGAGGCGGTGCGCACCGAGGCCGATCGGATCGAAGGTCGCTGCCAGGCGAGCGAGGTCGATTGGGCCCTGGCTCTGCCAAACGTGGTGATAGCGCCGATCAACTGGGACAACCTGACGCTGTCCAACGAACTGGAGAAACGTGACCTTGACACCGGCGCAATCGACCCGCGCATCGTCGGCCTGATCGGGGCGATCACCCAGGCGCACGAAATCACGATCTCGGCGCTGCGCTCCGACCATTCCATGTACACGAGCGCAGGCAACGTGTCCAACCATTACTTCGGCAGGGCGATGGACATCGCTGCTGTCGACGGCGTCCCCTGCACGGACACCGACCCAGCTGCTCCGTGTGCCAGCCTTGGCCGCACTCTGGCCTACCTTCCGACGCCGGCGATGCCAACCGAGCTGATCTACTGCTTCGACCTCGACGGCCCGGGCCCCGCATTTGCCCGCTCCGATCACTGCGACCACATACACGCCGGCTACGACGGCTGACGGCGCGCCGGGCGGCGCCTCGCACTCACCAAACCACCGGGCGCACCCTCCCCCTCACCGGGCGCACCCTCCCCCGTCGATGACTATGGTGTCCTTGGTGACTATCCGAAAACTCACGTGTGCGGCTGGCGAGCGGCGGACCGAGCGGGGCCAGGACGCAGGGGGGCCTAATGGCAGCGCCATTTGGCCGACTGAGGACGCCGCCCCGCGAAGTGTGTCCGCCGCCGCCAAGCGTGCGCGGGGGTTTTCGGATAGTCACTTAACTCGAAGGAGGAGATCATGCCCACTTACGTGATGCTCACCAACCTGACCGCCGACGGCGTCCGAACGCTGAAGAACAACCCGGGCCGCGTCGCCGAGGTCAACAAGGAGGTCGAACAGATCGGCGCCAAGGTGGTAGCGCAGTACGCCACGCTCGGTCAGTACGACTTCGTGACGATCGTCGAGGCTCCTGACGAGCAGACGATGGCGAAGGTCTCCGTCGAGCTGGGCTCGCGCGGGACCATGACCAGCCAGACGCTGACGGCGATCCCGTCGGATCAGCTCTCCAGCTCTCTGTAGAGGACGGCGCTTGAAGCTACTGGTTGTAGGGGGAGGTGGGCGTGAGCACGCGATCGTGCGGTCGCTCGGGCGGTCCGCCCACTCCCCCGAGCTTCTATGCGCGCCGGGCAATGCCGGCATAGCCGCCGACGCGGAGTGCCTTCCCGAGCTGGGTGCCGCCGACGTCGAGGGGATCGTCGCCATGGCGAAGGAGCGTGGGGTCGACCTGGTGGTGGTCGGTCCCGAGGCGCCCCTCGTTGCCGGGGTCGTCGATGCACTGGAGGAGGCCGGAGTGCGAGCCTTCGGGCCAGGTGCCGCCGCCGCCGAGCTGGAGGGGTCCAAGGCCTTCGCCAAGGAGCTGATGGCCGAGGCCGGCGTGCCGACCGCCTCCCACGTGCTGCTGCACAACCGGGAGGAGGCCGCGGAGCACCTCTCCCGCGCCTCCTACCCCGCGGTGCTGAAGGCCGACGGGCTGGCCGCGGGGAAGGGCGTGATCATCTGCCAGACCGAGGCCGAGGCGCGCGCGGCCGTCGAGGTCTTCTTCACCGAGCGCCGCTTCGGCGAAACGACCGTCGTGCTCGAGGAGTTCCTGGAGGGCGAGGAGCTCTCGCTGCTGGCGCTCTGCGACGGCGAGAACGTGGTGCCGCTGGCCCCGGCCCAGGACTACAAGCGAATCCTCGACGGCGATCAGGGGCCGAACACGGGCGGGATGGGCAGCTACTCGCCCGTGCCCGGCTTCGGGCCGGCGGAGGTCGAGGAGATCGTCGACGCTGTGCACCGCCCCGTTGTGGCCGCGATGGCTGGGCGCGGGCGGCCGTTCCGCGGTGTCCTCTACGCGGGCCTGATGATCGGGCCCGAGGGGCCGAGGGTGCTGGAGTTCAACGTTCGCTTCGGCGACCCGGAGACGCAGGCCGTGCTGCCACGGCTGCGCTCCGATCTCCTCGACCTCTGCATGGCGGCGCGGGAGCCGGGTGGACTGGCCGGCGCGGCGGCGGAGTTCGGCGAGGACTGGGCGGTGACGCTGGTGCTCGCCTCGGCCGGCTACCCGGAGTCCTCTTCGAAGGGGGACGTCATCCGCGGCCTGGCCGGGGCGGCGGAAATCGCCGAGGTGACCCATGCCGGGACGGCGCGCCGCGGCGGGGAGATCGTCACCGCCGGCGGTCGCGTCCTCAACGTCACGGCTCTTGGGGAGACACCGGCCGAGGCGCGCGATCGCGCATACGATGCGGCGGGACGGATCTCCTTCGACGGAATGCAGATCCGCTCCGACATCGCCGCCCGCGCCGTGGAGCGCGTCCCCGGATGACACCAGAGAGGAAGAGATGAGCGAGATCTCAGAGGAGCCCCAGCCGACCTCCCCGACCTCGATGCCGGCGGTCGAGGAGGCCTTCCAGGAGATCAACGTCGACGAGCCCCTGGTCGGGATCATCATGGGCTCGAAGAACGACAAGAGCAAGATGCAACCGGCCGGTGCGGTGCTGCACGAGGCCGGCATCCGCTACGAGGTGAGGGTGATGAGCGCCCACCGCGACCCCGAGCTGGTTCGCGAGTACTGCACCAACGCCCGCATGCGCGGCCTGAAGGTGATCATCGCGGGGGCGGGAATGTCGGCGGCGCTGCCCGGGGTGGCCGCCGCCCATACCGACCTGCCGGTGATCGGCGTGCCGATCCTCGGCAAGAGCCTCGGCGGCCTCGACGCGCTGCTCTCCGCCGTGCAGATGCCACCGGGCGTGCCAGTCGCCTGCGTCGCGGTCGACGGAGCGAAGAACGCGGCCCTGCTCGCAGTCCGGATAATCAACGCGTGATACCCCGGTACACGCGACCAGAGATCGGGGCCGTCTGGTCCCAGCAGCGGAAGCTCGAGTGCTGGCTCGAGGTGGAGCTTGCTGCAACCGAGGCCTGGGCTGAGGAGGGTGTCGTCCCCACGGAGGCCGCTGACGAGATCCGGGCCAGAGCCGCGTTCACGGTCGAGGCGGTTGAGGAGCGCGAGCAGGTCACCGACCATGACGTCGCCGCCTTCGTGGATGTCGTCGCCGGGTCGGTCGGGGAGCACGGCCGCTGGGTCCACTATGGCCTCACCTCCTCGGACGTGCTCGACACGGCGCTGGCGCTGCAGATTCGGCAGGCCGGTGAGATCGTCCTCGCCGGCGCCCGGGACTACCGCGACGCGCTGGTCGAGCGGGCGCTGGAGCACCGCGACACCCTCTGCGTCGGCCGCACACACGGCGTCCACGCCGAGCCGACCACCTTCGGACTTCGCCTCGCCGGCTTCGCCTTCGAGGCAAACCGCAACCTGGCCGGCCTCGCCGATGCCTTCGAGCAGCTCGCGTTCGGCAAGCTCTCCGGGGCGGTTGGCACCTACGCCTCGGTGCCGCCCGCGGTCGAGGCGCGGGTGATGGAGCGGCTCGGCCTGCAGCGCGAGGACGTTGCCACCCAGGTGGTTCCGCGGGACCGCCATGCGGTGCTGACCTCGCGGATCGCACTCGCCGGCGCCGGGCTGGAGCGCTTCGCCACCGAGGTCCGCAACCTGCAGCGCACCGAGGTGCGCGAGGTGGAGGAGCCGTTCGGCGCGGGGCAGAAGGGCTCCTCGGCGATGCCGCACAAGCGCAACCCGATCCGCACCGAGCGGATCACCGGTCTGGCCCGCGTGCTGCGCGGCTACGCCCAGACCGGCCTGGAGAACGTCGCCCTCTGGCACGAGCGCGACATCTCCCACTCGGGCGCCGAGCGGGTGATCCTCCCCGACTCGACCATCGCCCTCGACTACATGCAGGATCTGGCGACCAAGGTCGTGACGGGAATGACGGTCCGCACCGACCGCATGCGCGAGAACCTCGAGCTGACCCACGGCGCCCTCTTCAGCCAGCGCGCCCTCACTGCGCTGGTCGACTCGGGCATGAGCCGCGATGATGCCTATCGGATCGTCCAGGAGAACGCCCAGCGCGCCTGGGACACGGGCACCCACTTCCGCGACC
The DNA here is from genome assembly GCA_963707965.1 of uncultured Solirubrobacterales bacterium. Classification (GTDB taxonomy): domain Bacteria; phylum Actinomycetota; class Thermoleophilia; order Solirubrobacterales; family 70-9; genus VRUE01. Next base: position 37,496 of record CAVPRR010000003.1, on the reverse strand, counting down.
TCCTCGCCGAGGCCGCCCCCGACCTCGATCTCGATCTCGATCTCGATCTCGATCTCGACACCGTCTTCGACTACGACGCCTACCTGACCCACGTCCCCGAGGTCTTCGAGCGCCTCGAAGCGTTGGGCAACTGAGGTAGCCTCGCCGCGACCTGAGGTAGGCTCGCCGTGACATGGTCCTCTACACCTGCGGGCAGAAGAAAACGGGACCGGCCTTCGCCCATCCCTGTGCAAAGGCCGCGAAGGCGCTTGACGCGGCGGGGTACCGCTACGAGATCAAGACCGTGAAGGGCTACCGCTTGCTTGCCTGGACCTGGGGCAGCCGTGGTGCAGATCGCGCCGAGGTCAAGAAGTTGAGTGGCACCAACGAGGTGCCGATCCTCGTTCTCGACGACGGCGAGGTCATCTCGGGCTCCGGCACGATCGCCCACTGGGCCGGAGAGCACCCCGTCGCCAAGAGCCGCTAGCGCGTTCGCTGTTTCTGGCGCTGAGCGCCAGTAAAGACGAACGCGGGGCAGCGAGGGAGTAAGAACCGTTGGTGCGTTCGCTGTTTCTGGCGCTGAGCGCCAGTAAAGACGAACGCAAGGGCTCTGGGGCAGCCGAACGGAGGGACAGCGAGGGGAAGTTAACCCCGACTGTGAAGGGGAGGGCCGGGGTCAGGCGGGGGGACCGGCGTCAGGCGGGAGGGCCGGGGTCAGGCGGGGGACCGGGGTCAGGCGGCGACTTGCTCGCGCTCGGGGGCCGGGTGGCGCACGGTGACGACAACCGGTGTGCCGTCGCGCGGCGAGAGGGTGATGTTGCGGCGGCCGACCCGCTCCGGAGTCGGGCTGGCCTTGTACAGCTCGCAGCGGGTGAGCACCTCGCGCAGCGCGATTCGCATCTCGAACTCGGCGAAGGACGCACCGAGACAGCGGCGGATGCCGCCTCCGAAGGGGATCCAGGCGTAGGTGTCCGGGCCATCGTCGAGGAAGCGCTCGGGACGGAACGCGAACGGCTCCGGGTAGACGTCGCGGTTGGTGTGGGCCAGCCAGATCGCAGGGGTGACATCGGTGCCGGCGGGCAGCGACAGGTCCCCGGCGCTCAGCTCCGTGGCAAGGCGGCGGCCCGCTATGGGCACCACCGGCCGGAGGCGCAGCGACTCGGCGACGGTCGCCTGCAGGTAGTCGTCCTCTCCGTCCTCCAGCGACTCGCGGAGGCGGTTCAGAGTCTCCGTGTGGCGCAGCAGCAGGTCGAAGCTCCAGGCCAGCGCCGTCGCGGTGGTCTCATGGCCGGCCAGCAGCAGAGTCATCAGCTGATCGCGCAGCTCCGAGTCGTCCATCTGCTCGCCATCCTCGAAGCGGGCCAGCATCAGCGCCGAGAGGATGTCGTCGCGCTCCTCCAGGTCAGGGTCGGCGCGGCGCTCGGAGATCAGGGCCTGGAGTTGCTCGTTGACATCGCTCAGCATCCCCTCGAATCTGGCCCACGGGCCGCGGCTTCCGAAGCGACGCGTCGCGAGGGCAACGAGCTGAGTGGCCGGCGATGCCGTTTCGCTCAGCACCCTGCCAAGCTGGCCGCGCAGCCGTTCCAGCCGTGGGCCAGCGGCGACGCCGAAAACCACTCGCAGGATCACCTCCAGGGTGACCGCCTGCATCCGCGGGTGGATCGCGAAGGTCTCGCCGAGCGGCCAGGAGTCGATCTCGGCGTTGACGATCTCCTCGACGACGGGCCCGTAGGAGCGCATCCGCTCCCCGTGAAAGGGCGGCAGCATCAGCTTGCGGCGGGCGAGGTGGTCGTCACCCTCCAGAAGAAGGAGAGAGCGAGGACCCATGATCGGCTCCAGCACGAGGTTGCGCCCCGGCGGCAGGCCATGCGCTCGCTCCGTGTAGAGGGCCTTGATCGCCTCGGGATCGGAGATCATGACCATCGGCGATTTGAAGCCCACGAACTTGACGCTGAAGGAGTCTCCGTACCTCTCCCGGCACTCCTGCATGAAGGGAAGCGGGCGGAACACCCAGCGCAGGGTCTGGCGCAGCGGGCTGGAGGTTGGTCCGGGGGGCAGGGGCACCCGCAAAGAATCGCAGACGCCCTGGCGCGGCGGCCACCTTCGCCGCGCCACCCGCGCGAGATGCGCTTACCGCCCGCGGGGCAGCTAGCATCGGCCCGGATGTCCGCCGTTGCCGAATTGAAGCTCCACTCCTCCGGGAAGGTCCGCGACATCTATGAGTGGGACGGCGACCTGCTGATGGTCGCCTCAGACCGGATCTCGATCTACGACGTGGTGATGCCGACGCCGATCCCCGACAAGGGGAAGGTGCTGACCCAGATGTCCCTGTTCTGGTTCGAGCTGACCGGCGACATCGTGCCCAACCACCTGATCTCCGAGGACGTGCCGGAAGAGGTTGCGGAGCGGGCGATGCGGGTGCACAAGCTCGAGATGTACCCGGTGGAGTGCGTTGTGCGCGGTTACCTCTCGGGGTCTGGATGGAGGGAATACCGGGAGAGCGGCAGCGTCTGCGGGATCGAGCTGCCGAGCGGGCTGCTCGAGTCCGACCGGCTGCCGGAACCGATCTTCACGCCGGCGACCAAGGCCGAGATCGGCGACCACGACGAGAACGTCGACTTCGAGCGGGCGGCGGAGATCGTCGGCGACCGGCCGCTGATGGAGGAGCTGCGGCGGATCTCGATCGAGGTCTACTCGCGCGGCGCCGAGCATGCGGCCGAGCGGGGGATCCTCCTCGCCGACACCAAGTTCGAGTTCGGTCGCCACGCCGGGGCCGAGGTCGTCCTCGCCGACGAGGTGCTCACCCCCGACTCCTCGCGCTTCTGGCCGGCCGATCGCTACGAGCCGGGCCGCGCGCAGCCGTCCTTCGACAAGCAGTACGTGCGCGATTGGGCGGACGAGGCAGGCTGGAACCACACCCCGCCGGCCCCGGAGCTGCCGCCGGATGTGGTGGAGCAGACCCGCGCCAAGTACGTCGAGGCCTACGAGCGGATCACGGAGCGCGGCTTCTAGTGGGGCGCGTGCGGGTCCTGATCCGGCCGAAGGAGGGGATCCTCGACCCGCAGGGCAAGGCGGTGGAGCGGGCGCTGCCGGCACTGGGCTTCGAGGGGATCGAGCACGTGCGAGTCGGCCGCATGGTCGAGCTGGAGGCGGACGACGCCGAGCGCGTCCCGGAGCTCTGCGAAAAGCTGCTCGCAAACCCCCTGATCGAGGACTTCGAGATAGAGAACCTCGACGGCGTTTGATGTTGTGGGGTGTGCTTCAGTTCCCCGGTTCCTGCGACGAGCGGGACGCCCTCCACGCCTGCGAGCTCGCCGGTGAGGCGCGGCTTATCTGGCATGAGGACCGCGACCTGGGCGGCGTCGAGGCGATCGTCATTCCGGGCGGCTTCTCCTACGGCGATTACCTGCGGGCCGGGGCGATCGCCCGCTTCTCTCCGGCGATGGAGTCGGTTGCCGAGTTCGCCGCGGCAGGGGGTCCCGTGCTGGGGATCTGCAACGGATTCCAGGTCCTCTGCGAGGCGGGCCTGCTCCCCGGGGCGCTGCTGCTCAACGACGACCTGCGCTTCGTCTGCCGCCAGGTCGAATTGATCGCGGACGGAACCCGCCAGGTCGAGTCGATCGCGGATGGGGATGCGTTTTCCGACCCGACCACACCACCGGACGGTCAGGCCCGAAACCGTTCGCCGTTCCTGGAGGGGATCGAACCTGGCGAGTGCCTCTCGATCCCGGTCAAGCATGGCGAAGGGCGGTACTGGGCGCCGGGGGAGATGCTCGACGAGATCGAGGCCGGCGGTCAGGTCGCCTTCCGCTACGCCCCGGGGCAGAACCCGAACGGCTCGGCCCGCGACATCGCCGGGGTCGTCAACGAGGCGGGCAACGTGCTCGGCCTGATGCCCCATCCCGAGCACGCGGTCGACGCGCTGACCGGATCGACCGACGGCCTGCGCATGTTTCAGGGCGCAGCGGGGGCCCTCGCATGACGGCGGTGGGACAGGTGCAATTCAGAGCCCTTCCAAGGCCCGGCTCATCGAGAGGCGGCGGCTGATGCCGGGAACACAGCAGCCACCCGAGTATGAGGTGCTGGGCCTGACCGGCTCCGAGTACGCGCTGATCTGCGAGAAGCTCGGCCGCGAGCCGAACGGGGTCGAGCTTGCGATGTTCAGCCTGCTCTGGTCCGAGCACTGCGCCTACAAGCACTCGCGCAAGTTGCTGCGGCGACTGCCCACCGAGGGAAAGCGGGTGGTGATGGGCCCGGGCGAGAACGCCGGCGCGGTCGACATCGGCAACGGCTATGCGATCGCCTTCAAGGTCGAGTCCCACAACCACCCGAGCGCGGTCGAGCCCTTCCAGGGGGCGGCGACCGGGGTCGGTGGGATCCTCCGCGACGTCTTCGCACTCGGGGCGCGGCCGATCGCGATCCTCGACTCGCTGCGCTTCGGCGAGCTGGACTCCAAGCGCACCCGCTTCCTGCTCGACGGGGCGGTGCGGGGGATCGGCCACTACGGCAACTCGATCGGTGTGCCAACCGTGGGTGGCGACATCTACTTCGAGGCGCCCTACGAGCACAACTGCCTGATCAATGCGATGTGCGTGGGACTGGCTCGGCAGGAGGAGATGGTGCGGGCCGCCGCCGCTGGGATCGGCAACGCGGTGGTTCTGATGGGGGCCTCGACGGGACGGGACGGGATCGGAGGCGCCTCGGTGCTGGCCTCTGCCGAGTTGGGGGACGGCGACGAAGCCAAGCGCCCGACCGTGCAGATCGGCGATCCGTTCGAGGAGTCGAAGCTGATGGAGTGCTGCCTTGAGCTGCTGGAGAGGGGGCTGCTCGTCTCGCTGCAGGACCTCGGTGCCGCCGGCCTCACCTCGTCGGCCGGGGAGATGGCGTCGGCGGGCGGCGTCGGGATCGACATCGACGTGGCGAGGGTGCCGCTGCGCGAGGCCGACATGGAGCCCTTCGAGATCATGGTCTCCGAGTCGCAGGAGCGAATGCTCGGCGTGGTCGAGCCGGCGAAGGTGCCCGACGTGCTGGCGATCTGCGAGAGGTGGCAGACCGGCGCCGCGCAGATCGGCGCGGTCACCGGCAGCGGCCGCATCCGGGTGCTGCGCGGCGAGGAGGTGGTCGGCGACATCCCCGTCGAGGCGCTGGTCGACGGCTGCCCCCTCTACGACCTCGACCCGGCCGAGCCGGAGGAATGGAGCTACGGCAATGCCGACGTGCTCGCCGAGCGGGTCGCGGCGGCGACGGGCGGTGTGGCGGACCACGCCGACCCCAGCGCCATCCTGCTCGCCCTGCTCGCCTCCCCCAGCGTCGCCTCGAAGCGCTGGGCCTTCGAGCAGTACGACTCGATCGTCGGCTCTCGCACCGTGCGCGGGAGGGCGGGCGGTGGCGGCGGCGCGGGTGGCGACTATGTCCCGGGTGGCGGCTCCGCCGATGACACCGCCGACGCGGCTGTCCTCGCGATTCCCGAGGCGGGCAATGCAATCGCCGTATCGATCGACGGCAACGGCCGGCGCGTCGCCTGCGATCCTCAAGCGGGAGCCGTCGAGGCGGTGCTGGAGTGCGCCCAGAACCTCGCCTGCGTCGGGGCCGAGCCGCTCGGCCTCACCAACTGCCTCAACTTCGGCAACCCCGAGAAGCCGGCCCCCGCCTGGCAGCTCGACCGCGCGGTTGCCGGACTTGCCGGCGCCTGCGAGACGCTCGGAGTGCCGGTCGTCGGCGGCAACGTCTCCCTATACAACGAGGGCCCCGACGGGCCCATCTACCCGACGCCGGTGGTCGGCATGGTCGGGGAGCTGCCGGATCCGTCCAGAACCTCCGGCAGCGCGTTCGCCGGTGAGGGCGACGCGATCGCCCTGCTCGGGCCCTTCGCCCCATCCCTCGCCGGCTCGGAGCTGGCCAAGCTGCGCGGCGAGCTGCGCCCGGGACTCCCCCAGCCGGATGTCCTTGCAGTCGCCGCCGCCTGCGCAACCGTCCGCGACGCGGTCCGTGCCGACCGACTGGCCTCGGCCCACGACGTCAGCGACGGCGGCCTGGCCTGCGCGCTCGCCGAGTCGGCGATCGGCGGCGGGCTCGGCTGCCGCGTCGACCTGTCGCCCCTGATCGGGCGCGGCTGCACCACCGAGGAGGCGCTGTTCGGCGAGGGCCCCGGCGGCTTCCTCCTCAGCGGCGACCGCCCGACTCTCGAATCGCTGGCGGCCGGCGATGTCGAGGTTCTCATCCTCGGCGAGGTGGGCGGCGAGGCGGTCTCGATCGAGGCAGCCGAGCTCTCCCTCTCGACGCCCGTTACCGGCGCCAAGCACGCCTGGTGCTCCCTCTCCGATCAGATCAGCGCCGGCTCGTAGGTCACCAAATTGCCTCAGGGTGAGGCCTCTAGCCGAGCCAGGCGCCCAGCTCGTCGAGGGCGCCCGGGACGACGTAGTAGTAGGCCCACAGGCCGCGGCGCTCCGATGCCACGACGCCGGCGTCGCGCAGCACCTTGAGGTGGTGGGAGATGGTCGGCTGGGAGAGGTCGAACAGCGGCACCAGCTCACAGACGCAGACCTTGCCGGCGTGTTTGCGCAGCACGTCCACAAGCTGAAGCCGCACCGGATCCGCAAGCGCCTTCGCCAGCCCCGCCATCCGCTCCGCCTGCCGGCGCGCCACGTCCGGGTAGACCACGGCCTCGCAGCAGCGCTCCCCGGCAGGGCGCTTCTGCTTCGGCTCGAGCTCAATCGGGATCCCAGACATCGTGTCCAGTCTAGCAATTACATCGACAGTAATCGATCTAACTGCTACAGTGCCGCGGTGCGCTACATCGATGATCCTCGATCTAAATAAGGAGACACCGTGACCGAGCTGACCGACACCGATATCCGCGACACCGATATCCGCGAGCAGGTGCGCGAGCGCTATGCCGCCGCCGCTGCCGCCGTTGCGGCCGACACCTCGACAGGCTGCTGCGGAGGGCCCCAGGACGAAGCGGGAGGAGGAGTTGCCACGGCGAAGGAGGCGGACCAGGTGTTCGGAGGGGGGCTCTACGGCGAGGAGGCCGGCTCCGCACCGAAGGCGGCCGTCGACGCCTCGCTCGGCTGCGGCGTTCCCACCGCGGTGGCCGATCTACGCGAGGGCGAGACCGTGCTCGACCTCGGCTCGGGAGGGGGCGCGGACGTCCTCATCTCGGCGCGCCGGGTCGGCCCTGCCGGGAAGGCCATCGGCCTCGACATGACGGACGAGATGCTCGAGCTCGCCCGCCGGAACGCCGCCGAGGCCGGCGTCGAGAATGTCAAATTCGCCAAGGGCTACATCGAGGACATGCCACTGCCGGACGCCTCGGTCGACGTGGTCATCTCCAACTGCGTCATCAACCTCTCCGCGGACAAGCGGCAGGTGATGCGGGAGGTGGCGCGGGTGCTGAAGCCGGGCGGGCGCCTGGCCGTCTCCGACATCATCGCCGACCCCGATATGGACGAGGCCACCCGCGCGGACATGCGGCAGTGGACCGGCTGCATCGCCGGCGCCCTCACCCGCCAGGACTTCGAGGACGCGCTTGCCGAGGCTGGTCTCACCGACGTCGAGATCCGCGAGACCCACAGGGTGCACGAGCACGCCAGCTCCGCCATCGTCCGTGCGCGCAAGCCGGAGGCGCCCTGACTGGACCGGTCCTCGGCCGGCAAGCTCTCGCCAGGCTCGCCCGCCGGAACGGTGTCGGTGTGACTGCTAACGTCGCGGCGTGGGTCGAATATACGACCACATCGACGATCAGCTACGGGCCTGGATAGACCGCCAGGCGCTCTACTTCGTCGCGACCGCACCGCTGGCCGGGGACGGCCATGTGAACCTCTCCCCGAAGGGGCCGATCGGCACGCTGCGGGTGCTTGACGACCACACCGTCGCCTACCTCGACGTCGTTGGCAGCGGCGCCGAGACGATCGCGCACCTGCGGGAGAACGGCCGGATCGTGGTGATGCTGTGCGCCTTCGAGGGGCCGCCTCGGATCCTGCGGCTTCATGGCCGGGGCGAGGTGGTCACGCCGGCCGACGGGAGATTCGCCGAGCTGCTCGAGCGGGCTCGATTCGTGCAGCCCACCGCCGACGAGGCCCGCCGCACGGTGATCGTGATCGACGTGGACCGCATCGCCGACTCCTGTGGCTACGGGGTGCCGTTGATGAGCTACGAGGGCCTGCGCCCCCACATGCAGGCGTGGGCAGAGAAGAAGCTTCGGGTGGGCGGCCCGGACGCGATCGACGCCTACAAGGCCGAGAAGAACACAGCCAGCATCGACGGCCTTCCCGCCCTGGGCTGATCTCGGCGCTCCTGGACCGATCTCGCCCTGGGCTGATCTCGGCGCTACTGTTGGTCCGGGCGGGGACACGCAAGGAGGAGCGATGGCCAAAAAGATCGACACGCTGACCCGCTTTCTGGACGAGCACGGTGTCACCTATGAGGTGGTCGAGCATGGAGAGCAGTTCACGGCCGCCGCCGAAGCGCGAGCGTCTGGCGTCGGCCCCGAGGACGCCGCCAAGGATGTGATCCTGCGCAGAGGCGAGAAGTACGTGCTGGCGCTGATCCCCGCATCGGAGCGTCTCGACCTGGAGAAGGTCGGTGACCTGCTCGGCGCGGGACATGAGCTGCGGCTCGCCACGGAGGACGAGATCGCTGCCGAGTTCCCCGGTTTTGCGGTCGGCGCGGTGCCCCCGTTTGGCCCGATCTTCGAGGTGGAGGAGATCGTCGATCGGCGCCTTCTCGACCACGACCGGGTGCTCTGCAGCGGCGGCGACCACAGCCATTCGGTGAAGGTCGATCCCAACGAGGTCGTCCGCCTCGCAGGCGCTCAGGTGGGAGACCTCTCCAAGAACTGAGATAGGTGAGCGTCATCGCACACAGGCGAACGTCATCGCACTGCGAATGCGTCAAGACCCTCGGGTTCCTGCTCGCTGACCTCGACGCGTTCGACGTGGGCGCCGCGCGGGCCCTCGCGGCAGAAGGCGAGCAGCGCCTCGACCGCTTCCGGGTCCCCCTCGAAGACCGCCTCCACCGTGCCGTCGGGGAGGTTGCGAACCCAGCCCGTCAGGCCGCGCGCCGACGCCTGCCGGCGAGTCGTGTCGCGAAAGAAGACGCCCTGCACGCGCCCGTGGACGATCGCCCTTCTGCGAATCAAGGCGCCGGTGAACGAAGGGTCGCGCGTCATCGCCGGCATCCTCCGACGACCTGAACGCGCTGTCAACCGGAGACCGGGCCCTCGGATGCGGTGGCGGGGGTGCGTGGGTCCGGCAGCACGCCGCCCGCGCCGGCCTGCGCCTCGTCCGATTCCGAAACGGGACGGAGCGCCAGTGCCACGGCCCCCGAGGCAAGCGATGCAAAGATCGCAAAGAGGTAGGCGTCGTCGGAGACCGAAAGGGCTTCGCCGAGGGTGGCTGGGTCGGCGACGATGGCAACGAGGATCGCAGTGCCGAGGACGGCGCCCACTTGGCGGAAGGCGGCGTTGACCGCGCTCGCGGTGGCGAAGCGGTCGTCCGGCACGTCCCGGACCGCGGCCGAGCCGAGCGTCGGGAAGGCGAGGCCGACTCCGATTCCGCACAGGATCGATCCCGGCAGCCAGAGTCCCATCCAGTCGGGCTGGGCTCCCGCGGAGCGCAGAACCATGACCCCGGCAGCGAATGCCACCGCGCCGGGGATCACCACGGCGCGGTGGCCGAAGCGATCGGCCAGTCGGCCGGCCGGTCCCGCGATCACCGTCGTCGACGCAGGGCCGGGCAGGGTCGCCAGGCCGGCCTGGAGCACCGTGTAGCCCCAGATCGAAGTGAGAAAGAGAACGTTCCCGAGAATCACCGAGAAGAAGGCCGCAGCGAAGAGCAGGGTGCCGACGTTTCCGACTCCAAACGAGCGGTGGGCGAACAGCTCCGACTCGATGATCGGGCGCGGGTGACGCCGGCTGCGCACGGCGACGCCGCCAAGCAATGCCGCGGCGGCCGCGAACGCGCCGAGCGTCGGCCCGGCCGCCCAGCCCCAGTCGTTGCCCTCAACGATGCCGAGGGTGACCAGGGCGAGAGCGAGGGCCAGCATCGCGGCGCCGGGGAGGTCGGGCAGGCGACTGTCGGAGATGGGCCGCTCGGCGAGGCGGCGCCCGGCGAGCAGGATGGCCGCCCCGAGGGGCAGGTTGACGAGGAAGACGAGGCGCCAGTCGGAGGCCTCCACCAGCGCGCCGCCGAGGGTCGGTCCCACCGCGGCGGCCGCCGCCGCTGCGGCACCCCACAGGCCCACACCCGCCGAGCGCCGCTCGACCGGGAAGCTGTCCAGGATGATCGCCAGCGACGCCGGAGCGATCAGCGCGGCGCCGATGCCCTGCAACACGCGGAAGGCGATCAGCAGCTCGAGGTTGGGCGCAGCCGCGCAGAGGAGACTCGCGACTGTGAAGCCGGCGACGCCAATCAGGAACACCCGCCTGTGGCCGAAGCGATCGGCGAGACCGCCCGCCGGAACCAGCAGGGCGGCGATCACGACGAAGTAGCCGTCCAGCACCCAGGAGAGGGCATCGCGCCCGGCGCCCGAGAACGACGCCGAGATGTCCGGAAAGGCGATGTTGACGATCGTGGTGTCGAGGAAGGCGACGAAGGCGCCACCGCAGGCAATCAGCACCGGCGTTCTATGTCCACCGTCATACATCGGAGGGAGGACTATACTATGTCCATGGGCATAGAGTCATTGGAGGAGCCGCGGGCGTTGAGTCGCGACAGCCGCGACGGACGGATGCGCCTGCTCAACGGCGCCCGGCGACTGCTCGCCGAGCGGGGCTACGCCGGGATGGAGCTGCGCGACGTCGCCGAGCGGGGCAATGCCCCGCGAGGCTCGATTTACCACCATTTCCCGGGCGGCAAGCGCCAACTCGCCGCCGAGGCCGCCCTGCTCGAGGGCGCCGAGATCCGCGAGAACATCGAGCGAGCGCTGGCAGAGCGCGGCGTGCGCGAGACCCTGTCGCTGTTCGGCGAGATGTTCCGCCGCCGGGTCGCCGACCATCCGGAGCGAATCGGCTGCCCCGTCGCCGCCGCCGCTCTGGCCCGTCGCGAGGACCCGGCGCTCGCCGCCGCCGCAACCGCCGCCTTTCAGAGCTGGGAACGTCCCATAGCGACGGCCCTGGAGAAGGAGGGTGTGAGCGCGGCGCGGGCGGAGACCTTCGCCGGCCTCACCGTCTCGACGATCGAGGGCGCTCTGCTGCGCGCGCGGGCGGCGGGCAGCCAGGCACCGCTCGACTCGGCGATCGAGGGCCTCGGCCAGGCACTCGACGGCCTGCTGGCAACTGCAGGCTGAGACTGGACGGCCTGCCGGCAACTGCAGGCTGAGACTGCATTTGTACGTGCTATAGATGCAAAAAGGCAATCTCAGGGAGAGAAAGGGCCGTTGCCGGCAGATCCTGCGGCGCTGCTACCCTGCCGGGGTAGGCAGTCCGCCTGCGCGTCCGTCCTTCTAGATGCGAGGAAACGCGCTTTGACTCCGGCACCGGGGCACCTGACAGACCGCGATGGCCCGCGCGACGAATGCGGGGTTTTCGGCGTATATGCACCGGGGCACGATGTCGCTCGCCTCACCTATTTCGGCCTCTACGCCCTGCAGCACCGCGGCCAGGAGTCGGCCGGCATCGCCACCTGCGAGGGCGGCAACATCACGACTATGCGCGACTCCGGTCTCGTTTCGCAGGTCTTTGACGAGGAGAAGCTGCGGGCGCTGGAGGGCGTCATGGCAATCGGCCACGTCCGCTACTCGACCACCGGGGGGGGCTCCTGGGAGAACGCCCAGCCGGTCTGGCGCGACGACGGCCGCGAGCTGGCCCTCGCCCACAACGGCAACCTGACCAATGCGGTCGAGCTCTGGAATGAGCTGAAAGAGGCCGGCATCTCCTTCCGCGGCACCTCGGATTCCGAGATAATCGCGGCGCTGCTCTCCTCGAGCAACGGGAAGTACGTCGAGGACGTGGCCGCCGACGTGATGCCGCGGCTGCGCGGCGCCTACTCAACCGTGGCGATGACCAAGCATGCGATCGTCGCCTTCCGCGATCCGCACGGCGTGAGGCCGCTCTCCCTGGGCCGGCTCGACGATCGCTTCGTCGTCGCCTCGGAGAGCTGCGCGTTCGACATCATCGGCGCCAAGCTGCTGCGCGAGGTGCGGCCGGGCGAGATGGTCTCGCTCACCGAGCGAGGTCTGGAGACCCGCCAGGTCGTCCGCGCCGGCCGCCCCGCGACGTGCGTCTTCGAGCACATTTACTTCTCCCGGCCGGACAGCCGCCTCGAGGGCAAGGTGCTGCAGCAGGTGCGGGGGCGGATGGGCGAGATCCTCTGGCGCGAGGCGCCGGTTGAGGCCGACCTGGTGATCTCGGTGCCGGACTCCGGCAACCCCGCCGCGGCGGGCTTTGCGCGCGCCTCGGGACTGCCCCGCGACGACGGCCTGATCAAGAACCGCTACGTCGCGCGCACGTTCATCCAGCCGGGTCAGGAGCTGCGCAAGCACGGCCTGCGGCTGAAGTTCAACCCGCTGCCCGAGATCGTCGCCGGCCAGCGGATCGTCGTGGTCGACGACTCGATCGTCCGCGGCAACACCACCCGCCAGATCGTCGGCATGCTGCGGGACGCGGGGGCGAGCGAGATTCACCTGCGGATCTCGGCACCACCCATTCGCCACCCCTGCCATTACGGAATCGACATGTCGACCCGCGAGGAGATGATCGCCCACAACCGCACGATCGAGGAGATCGCCGACGAGCTCGGGGCGGACTCGCTCGCCTACCTCTCGATGGACGGGGTCTATGAGGCGGTCGATACGCCGGCCGAGGACCACTGCGACGCCTGCTTCACCGGCCGCTACCCCCTCGGCGACCCCGCGACCGCCAACGGCAAGTTCGCACTCGAGGACGTCGTGGTCGCACCTGCGTCGCCATAGCCAAGCGCGTTCGCTGGCAGCCGCAGCGCGTTGACACCGGGAGCGCGCTGAAAACCGGAGCGGGTTGACACCCGCAACGCGTTCGCTCTTACTGGCGCTCAGCGCCAGTAAAGACGAACGCACTTCCTTGCGCGTTCGTCTTCCCTTGCCCGTTCGCTCTTACTGGCGCTCAGCGCCAGTAAAGACGAACGCGTCGGACGGGGTGCGCGAAGATGGGGCCCGTGGACAGCTTTCGCCTAGTTGTACTGGCCTCGGGGACCGGCACGAACCTGCAGGCGATCCTCGACCGGCTGCATGGACGCGAGGGAATCGAGGTGGTGGGGGTCGGCTCCGACAGGCCCAGTGCCCGAGCGCTGGAGCGGGCAAGTGCAGCGGGTGTCGAAACCGCCGTCTTCCCTCGCGAGGACCACCCCGACCGCGAGTCGCGGGACGCGGCGATGGCGGATTGGATCGAGTCGCGCGACGCCGACCTCGTCGTCCTCGCCGGCTACATGCAGCTGCTCAGCGAGGGATTCGTGGCGCGCTTCCGCGACCGCATCGTCAACATCCACCCCGCCCTGCTGCCCTCCTTCCCCGGCCTCGACGCGATCGGCCAAGCGCTGGCGGCCGGGGTGGAGGTGACGGGGGTCACCGTCCACTTCGTCGACGAGGGAGTCGACACCGGCCCGGCGATAGTGCAGCGCGAGGTTCCGGTGCCAGCGGGCCGCGACCGCGAGCAGCTGGAGGCATCGATCCACGCGGTCGAGCATGAGCTGTACCCGGAAGCGATTCGCATGATCGCGGAGGACCGGGTTAGGATCGACGCGAACGACCACCGGGTGATCGTCGCCGATGAGTGAGGCGCCCGCGGAGTCGTCGCCGATGAGTGAGGCATCCACAAACACCCGAGCCGAGGCCGTGAGCGACGGGGCGATCCGGGTGCGCCGGGCGCTTGTTTCGGTCTCGGACAAGACCGGGGTGGCCGACTTCGCGAAGGCGCTCACCGCGCTTGGGGTCGAGGTCATCTCGACCGGCGGCACCGCGAGCGCGCTGCGCGAGGCCGGGCTGGAGGTGACCGACGTCTCCGAGCTCACCGGCCAGGAGGAGATCCTCGACGGCCGCGTGAAGACGCTGCACCCGCGCCTCCATGCGGCGCTGCTGGCGCGCCGAGGGGACCCCGAGCACATGGCTGTGCTGGAGCGCGAGGGGATCGAGCCGATTGACCTGGTCTGCGTCAACCTCTACCCCTTCGAGCAGGCCGTGGCGGCTGAGAAGGTCGACCCGGAGGTCGCGGTCGAGAACATCGACATCGGCGGGCCGACGATGATCCGCGCCGCCGCCAAGAACCACGAGGGCGTCGCCGTCGTCGTCAAGCCCGAGTCCTACGACGCGGTCTGCGCCGAGCTGGAGGAGTCGGGGGGCGAGATCTCCGCCTCGACCAGGCACTGGCTCGCCAACGAGGCCTTTGCGCAAACCGCCCGCTACGACGCCGCTATCAGCCGCTGGTTCTCGACCTCCTACGAGGACTTCCCCGAACACCTGACGATCGCCTACGAGAAGGAGCTCGACCTCTCCTATGGCGAGAACCCCCACCAGCGCGCCGCGCTCTACTCCGAAGCCGGCGTGCGCAGCCACATCCTCTCCGGCGTGGCGAAGCTGCACGGCCGGGCGCTCTCCTTCAACAACGTCCTCGACCTCGACGCGGCGCGGCGCCTGAACGATGACTTCGACCGGCCGGCGTGCACGATCGTCAAGCACAACAACCCCTGCGGGGTGGCGGTCGGCGACGACGCGCTCGAGGCCTACCGCAGGGCGCTCGCCTGCGACCCGATGTCGGCCTTCGGCGGTGTGATCGCGATCAACCGAGCGGTCGATGCGGAGCTGGCCGCAGCTCTGCACGAGAACTTCGTCGAGGTGCTGATCTCCCCCGGCTTTGAGGACGGCGCGCTGGAGATCCTTCAGCAGAAGGAGTCGATCCGCATCCTCTGCGACGAGGAGCGGCGGCAACGCGACCCCGTCGAACGCGACATGAAACGCGTGCGCGGCGCACTGCTGATCCAGGACCGCGACGGCGATCCCGAGCCGCGCGAGCTGATGGAGACGATGACCAAGACCGAGCCGACCGAGGAGCAGTGGGACGACATGCTCTTCGCCTGGACGGTGGTTCGTCATGTCCGCTCGAACGCAATAGTGCTCGCCCGGGGCGGGGCCACCCTTGGCATCGGGGCGGGTCAGATGAGCAGGGTGGACGCGGTGCGCCTCGCGGTGGAGAAGTGCCGCGACGCGCGGGGGGAAGATGCGGACGGCCTGCTCGCCGGCGCGGCGGTCGCTTCAGACGCCTTCTTCCCCTTCGCCGACGGCCCGCAGGCGGCCATCGATGCCGGCGCCACCGCCGTGATCCAGCCCGGTGGCTCCAAACGCGATGCGGAGGTCATCGAGGCCTGCGACGCCGCGGGCGTCGCCATGGTCTTCACCAAGCACCGTCACTTCCGCCACTGATCCATCGGCTGTCCAAACCCATCGGCTCCATCGGCTGTCCAAACCCATCCGCTGCATCGGCTGTCCAAACCCACGGGCTGTCCAAACGGGTTGCCTAGTCGGTGGCCAGCGTCTAGGCTAGCTGTCGCAGTAGGGTTTGCCGCGAGAGCCGCCGCCCCGGTTGTCCAGGCGCGGAGAGGGTCATCTGTGTTGGAGGCTTCTGGGTCCGTGTTGATCGGGCGTAATCCGCCGGAGGTCAATGCCAGCAGAGCGACCGACACCTCTGATCATCTTCATCCAGTTGGTGTTGCTGTGCGCTGTGGCTGTTATCGCTGTCCTGGGTGCCTCGAGCGCTCACTGGGATCCCGCCCTGCTTGGACTCCTGCTGGGCTTCACGGTCGTCAGCGACATGGTGGCGACCGAAATGGAGCCGGGCTTGAAGGTGTCCGGCAGCCTCCTGGCTCTCGTTCTGGCGATGGTCCTCCTCGGCGGACCGCCGGCTGCTCTGCTCGGAGTGCTGGGCATCCTTGCCGGTTGGGTGCGCTGGCGCGAGGCGCCTGACGACTTCCTCAACAATCTCGTCACGTACGCGACCTTCCCGCTGGTCGGTGGCCTTCTCTTCCACGGAGTGACCGATTCGGCCGGGATCACCCCCGCCGATGCGTCCTTCTATCCGCTCGTCTTCGCAACCTTTCTGGTGGCCCTCGCCATCAACTTCACGATGATCTGCGCCTACTCGTGCTACATCGCGCGCAGCCCCTTCAGCTCCAAGGTGCGCACGGCTCTCCTCCCCGTGCTGCCGTCGGAGCTCGCCGCGGCCCTGATGGCGGTCGGCGTCGCCTTCATCTACCACGAGATCGGCCTTGCGGGCGTCGCGCTGTTCGGCATTGTCTTGGTCACCTTCCAGTATCTGCTCGGCGCCCTGCTCAAGTCCCAACAGCGCGCTGAGCAGCTGGGGGTCCGCACCAACCAGCTGGAGGTCCGCACCAGGCAGCTCGAGGTCCGCACCAACCAGCTGGCCAGCTTCCAGGTCGGAATGCTGAGCGCCCTGCTTCGCACCCTCGACCTGCGCGACCAGATGACCGCCCGCCACAGCGCCGCCGTCGCCCACTACTCCCAGGCGATTGCAGAACGGGCCGGTCTCTCGCCCCAGCAGGAGGAACTCGTGCACATGGCCGCCCTCCTTCACGACATCGGCAAGTTCAGCCTCCCCGACCGGATCCTCAAGGCCAACGTGCGGCTCACCGAGGAGGACTGGATGCTGATCCGTCGCCATCCCCAGCAGGGCGCCCGGGTGGTCGGCTCCGTCGACGGCTACGGACCGGTCGCCGAGATCATCCTCGCCCACCACGAGCGGATCGATGGCGCCGGCTACCCGCGCGGGCTCAAGGGCGAGGAGATCCCCGAACTCGCCCGGATCATCTCGGTGGCCGACACCTACGACGTGATGACCGCCCGCGACTCATATCAATCGCCGGTCTCCACCGGTAATGCGATCGAGGAGCTGCGCCGCGTCGCCGGCTCCCAGCTCGATGCCCGCTTCGTCGGGGTCTTCACCGAACTGCTCGAGGGCAGAGATGTCGACTTCCAGCACGACGAGCCGGCGGTCCTCGAAAAGGAGCTGGCGCTGGAGGCGCGGATCGCGGAGGCCGCAAACCCCGCCGTTCGCGTCAGCCGGTTCCTGGTTCCCGACATCGGCGATCAGTACTCAAGTACGGACGGCGAACAGTCTGGAAACGCCAGGACACCGCGTGTGAGGACCGCCGCCCGCCGGTAGCACGTCCCGAACCGCAACGGTCCTGGGCGTCCGGAATCCTCGCATCCCGATCCGAGTGCCCCCGCCGGGATTCGAACCCGGGCCGCGCGGCTTAAAAGGCCGCCGCTCTAACCAACTGAGCTACGGGGGCAGAAGTCTAGATTTTGGCTCTAAATAGCCATTTCTTCGGTTGTTTTGCCTACGGCATCCGGCCCCTCGGAGGAGTCATTTTCCGCTCCGCTGCCCATTGCTGCCCAATCAAGTGCGGCATCGAAGGCCTCGCGGTGCGCTCCGGAGAGTCGGTCGCGGCGTTTCACCGCCCTAGCGTAAACCCGAATCGGGAACGAGGGGTCTTTCCATCCGCCCTGCTCAGCGACGTAGACCGGAACGTCACCGCAGGCGAAGCGCAGCGAGGCGTAGGTGCGGCGCAGGGAGTTTCGGATGAGTAGAAGCAATCGCATGGACGGTTAGCGTCCTGAGGGCCGCGAGGCTGCGTCGGAGCTTCTGGCTCCGATCGCCTATCCCCGTCGCGAGGTAGCGGTCCGCTCTGATCCATCAGAGAGCGTGATCACGTTGATCTACAAGGGTGATCGATTTCACTGCCGCTACTGCGGTTGCAAAGTCATCCTTGACCAAGTTGACCAAGCGCTGTTAACCTCACTTCCATGGCCAAGACCGTCGGCATCGGGGAGGCGAAGACCAACCTCTCAAAGCTCGTCCGTCGCGCGGAGGCGGGTGAGGAGATCGTCGTGCGCCGCGGCCGCGAGCCGGTCGCTCGGATCGTGCCGCTGAAGAAGCGTGGCGGCGTTCGCGGCTTTGGCTCGATGAAGGGCGAGATCCGAATCGGCAAAGACTTCGATGAGCCGCTCGAGGACTTCGCTGACTACATGTAGTCCTGCTCCATGCTGATCGACGCTCACGCTTTGCTGTGGTTCGTTGCCGGCAACGGCAAACGAATAGGTAAAGCGCTACGGGCGCGGATCGAAGCCGAGGCGATGATGGTCAGCACCGCGACCCTCTGGGAGATCGGAATCAAGGTCGGCCTGGGAAAGCTCGAGGCCCCCGACGATCTACCTGCACGTGTTGAACAGCTCGGTTTCGAGTCGCTGCCGGTCACGGCGGATCACGCCTGGCAGGTTCGGGATTTGCCGTCCCATCACCGCGATCCCTTCGACCGCCTGCTGATCGCTCAGGCCCAGGTCGAGCGACTGCCGATTTTGACCGCCGACCCCTCGTTCGACGCCTATGACGTGACGGTGGTCTGGGGCTGAGGCCGATTCTGCTGGCGTCGCAAGGTTGTTTTAGCCTCAATCCACCGAGATCGGAGAGGCTCTCCGCTTCGCAGGCCGAGTCGGGGGCCGGCGCGGCGGGCGGAGGTCAGGAAAGCTCGGGCAGGCCCTGCTGGGGCGTGGAGGCCTCGGCGTGGGTGCGGCGGGGGATGCGCCCGGCGCGCCGGGCGGCGTGGCCGGCCTCCACGGCGCCGCGCAGCGCGGTGGCCATCGCCGCCGGGTCCTCTGCCCCGAAGATCGAGCTGGCCACCAGCACCGCGTCGCAGCCCAGCTCCATCGCCAGCGCGGCGTCGGAGGCGGTGCCGATCCCCGCATCGAGGACGACCGGAACGCCGGCGTGCTCGGCGATGATCGCGATGTTGTAGGGGTTGTTGATGCCGGCTCCGGAGCCGATCGGAGAGCCGAGCGGCATCACCGCCGCGCACCCCGCCTGCTCCAGGCGGCGGGCCAGAATCGGGTCGTCGTTCGTGTAGGGGAGGACGGTGAAGCCCTCGGCGACGAGCGTCTCGGCGGCGTCCAGCAGCTCGACCGCGTCCGGGTAAAGCGTGCGGTCGTCGCCGATCACCTCGAGCTTGATCCAATCGGTCTCAAGCGCCTCGCGGGCGAGCTGGGCGGTGCGAACCGCATCGCGCGCCGTGAAGCATCCCGCCGTGTTGGGGAGAGCGAAGAGCCCCAGGCGGTCGACCACGTCCAGCACCGACCCCCTGGCCTCCGGATCGACGCGGCGAAGGGCGACGGTGACGATCTCGGCTCCGGAGGCGGCCAGCGCCTGCTCCATCTGCTCGAGCGAGCGGAAGCCGCCGCTGCCGGCGATCAACCGCGAGGTCCACTCGCGCCCCCCCAGCTCCCAGGTTTCCGCGCCACCCTGGATCGCCGCCAGCACCTCGACGCTGTTGCCCCCGGCCAGCGGCGTCGAGCTCCACATCCCGCGCGGAATCACCTCGCCGTCGAGCGCGACCGCGACGCCCCTCGCCTCCTGCTCGGCGCCACTCGCGCGAACGGCGTCGGCGAGCGTCGCCCCCTCGGGCAGCTCCCGCGGCTCGCCGTTCAGCTCGACGGTCATCGCGCAACTCCCGCGGCGTCGCGCCCGAGCCGGCTCGGGTCGGCGGCCGCGGCCATCTCGGGCAGCTCCCCACCCTCCAGCAGGTCCGCGACGGCGGCGGCGGTCAGGGGCGCCAGCAGGACGCCGTTGCGGAAATGACCGGTGGCCCAGAGCAGGCCGTCGATGCCGCCGGGCCCGATCAGCGGCAGGTTGTCCGGTGTCCCGGGACGCAGCCCGACCGCCGCCTCGAGCAGCTCCAGCTCCGCCACCTCGGGCACGAGCCGGTAGGCCTCGCGCAGGATCTCGTGGACGGCGCCGGCCGTGACCCTGGTGTCGAAGCCCTGCTCCTCCACCGTCGCCCCGGCGATCAGGCGGCCGTCGGCGCGAGGCACCAGGTAGACGCGCTCGGCGCCGATGATGCGCTCGCAGGGGGCGGGCCCGTCGAGAGCGCGAAGCTCGACGATCTGGCCCTTGACCGGGCGGACCGGCGGCCGCGCGTGCTCCGGGAGCCACTCGACCTGGCCCGACCACGCGCCCGCGGCGAGCACGACGGTGGCGGCGCGCAGCTCCTCGCCTCCGTCGGTCCGCACCCCGACGATCCGCTCCCCCTCGAAGAGGGCCTCGGCGACCCGGGTACCGGTGCGGACGTCGGCCCCCTTGCCGGCAAGCGCCGCCAGGAGCGCCCCGGCCAGCAGCCGGGGATCGACCACCGCCTCGCCCTCCGCGTAGACACCGCCGTTGCAGGACGGACTGAGACCGGGCTCCAGCTCGCGACAGCGGCGGGGCGACAACCACTCGGCATCGAGACCGAGTGAGCGCTGCAGCTCGTGGACCCGTTGCAGCTCCGCTGCCTCGTCGCGATCCAGCGCCACGTGAAGAGCGCCCTGGTGGCGGTACCCGGTCGACAACCCACTGGCCGCCTCCAGCTCGGCGACGAAGTCTGCGTAGAGCGTCCGCGAGTCAAGGGTCATCCGCAGCAGCTCGGGCTCGCCGAAGGTCAGCTCGCCGATCGGCGCCAGCATTCCGGCCGAGACCCGCGTGGCCCCCGCCGGGGGCTCTGCCCTCTCGATCACGGCGACCAGCGCACCGCGCTGCGCCGCCCGCCAGGCGCAGGACAGGCCGATGACCCCGCCCCCGACCACTATCGAATCGAAACTCCGCTCTGTGCTCATCGTTCCTCCGCCGGCATTACCCGGATCAGGTCCAGACGGTCGGCGGCGCCATAGCCGCCCTCTCAGCCTGTGCGCTTACAGGCTCCCGTTAGCTCGACGCCGATGGTACCCCGTCGCAATAATCGACGTATGAGCCTGGCACTCCCTGAGGCAACCGGCCCCCTGCGCCGTGAGCGGCTGCGCACGGCGCGCCTCTATTTCGTCTGCGACGCGCTTCCCGGCGACGCGGATGCCGAAGCGCTGCTGCACGCCGCGCTGAACGGCGGCTGCGACATCGTTCAGCTGCGTGAGAAGCAGCTGGGCCGGCAGGCGACCGAGCGCGCGGCCCAGATCTTCCGCCGCCTCTGCGACACCTACAGCGCCCTGTTCATCGTCAACGACGATCCCTACCTGGCGCAGTCCTGCAACGCCGACGGGGTCCACCTGGGACAGGACGACATGCCACCCGAGAAGGCGCGGGAGATCCTCGGCCCCGACGCGATCATCGGCCTCTCCACGCACTCCGAGGAGCAGATAGCAGCCGCCGAGGGCCGGCCGATCGACTACATGAGCGTCGGGCCCATCTGGGAAACGCCCACCAAAGCGGGCCGCCCGGGAGTCGGCCTCGACCTGATCGCACACGCCGCGGCGAATGCACCCCACCCGTTCTTCGCGATCGGCGGCATCGACCCGTCCAACGCCGGCACGGTGGTCGAGACCGGGGCTCGACGCCTCTGCGTGGTGCGGGCGATCCGCGACGCGGGCGATCCCTCTGCAGCAGCCGAATCGCTGCGAGGGGCGCTCGCGGCCGCCGGAGATGCGGCACCGGGTGGCTAGGAGGCGCGACCCCGGTGGCTGAGGCGAGGCAGAAGCGCAAGCAACGCGAGGGCGGGCCGACGCCACGCGAACGCATGGAACGCGGCTACGCGAGGGCCGAGCAGCGAAACCGAGAGGTTCGGGAAGGTCTGACGCCGCTGGCCGAAGGAGAGCGGCCCCTGGTGGTGACGATCGGCGCGGTGGTCGCGGCGCTGATTGCGGTCTCGATCGTCGCCGGCTACCTGGTCGGGCTCGCTGTCGACGGCGAGAAACCCAAATTGGCGCAGGTGCTGGCGCCCACCCTGCTGATGGGGGTCATGGCCTGGGGCATGTGGCGCGCCCGCTACTGGGCCGTGCTGGGCTTTCAGCTGCTGCTCGTGCTTCTCATCCTCAGCGCCGTCTTCGGCCTCGCCGCGCAGGCCGCAACCGTCGCTCAGTTTGCCGCCACACTCGGGCTGCTCGCCGTCTCCGGCACCTTCTTCTACTTCATGGTGAAGGCGATGGCGCGCATCCAAATGCCGAGCCGCAAGTAGACGGCCCGTTCCACCTTGGCACTCCCGCGGCCACACCTGGCGGCGGCCGGGCGGCCACACAGTTCCGGAAGAACCGCCCACTCCCGCCCTTCTATAGGCTCAGCCCGATGGCCGATTCGTATGACGTGATCGTCATTGGCGGGGGCCCGGGCGGCTACGTGGCCGCGATCCGCTCGGCCCAGCTGGGAAAGAAGACCGCGGTCGTGGAGCGCGACAAACCCGGCGGGCGCTGCCTCAACTACGCCTGCATCCCGGCCAAGACGGTCCTCCACACCGCCGAGCTCTACGACCAGGCCCGCAACAGCGCCGAGCTGGGTGTGACCGCCAAGGGCGTCTCGATCGACTGGAAGGCGCTGGGCAAGCGCCGGGCCGCCGTCTCGGAGTCCCTCTCGAGCGGGGTCAAGATGCTCTGGGACAAAAACAAGGTGACGAGGATCGAGGGCGATGGCTCGCTCACCGCCGAGGGGAACGTCAAGGTCGGCGACGAGACCCATGAGGCCGGCACGGTGGTGCTCGCCACGGGTTCTGTGGCGCTGCCGATCCCCGGGATCGAGTTCGGTGGGCACGTCATCGACACGTGGGGCGCCTGGTCGCTCCCCGAGCAACCGAGGAAGATTGCCGTGGTCGGGGCCGGGGCCTCTGGCTGCGAGATCGCCTCCGCCTATGGGCGCTTCGGGACCGAGGTGCTGCTGATCGAGATGCTCGATCAGATCCTCCCCGCCGAGGACAGGGACATCGTTCGTGTCGTGGACCGAGCCTTCAAGAAGCAGAACATCACCGTCTCCACCGGGACGCCGGTGGAGAACGTGGAGGCGGGCGCGGACTCGGTGAAGCTCAGCTACGGCGACAGCTCCGCCGAGGTCGACTACCTGTGCATCGCCGGCGGGCGCGCGCCGGACGTCGAGGGCCTGGGGCTGGGCGAGGCAGGCATCGAGCTGGAGGCGAACGGCAAAGTCAGGGTCGACGAGTTCGGGCTCACCTCGAACCCGAAGGTCTACGCGATCGGCGACCTGGTCAACGCCAAGGCGCTTGCCCACAAGGCCTCCGAGGAGGGGGTCGTCGCGGTCGAGCGTGCGGCCGGCGCAACCACCCACCCGGTCGACCAGAACCTCGTTCCGGGGGCCACCTTCTGCCAGCCGCAGGTAGCGAGCGTCGGGCTGACCGAGGCAGCCGCCAAGGAGGCCGGCCACGACGTCAAGGTGGGAAAGCTGAAGCTCGGCGGGGTCGGCGCGGCAACCGTGTACGACGATAAAGACGGCCTGGTCAAGCTCGTGGTCGACTCGCAATACGGCGAGATCCTGGGCGCTCACGTGGCCGGCAACCGCGCCTGCGACATGATCGCCGAGCTGGTCGCGACGATGGAGCTGGAGGGCGGCTACCAGGAGCTGGCCCGGATCGTCCATCCCCACCCGACGATCTCCGAGGCGATCTTCGAAGCCGCCCGCGCCGTGGACGGCTGGGCGACCCACGCGTAGCGGGTCGGCGCGGCACGGATGAGCCGAGCCATCTTCTATTTCGACCTCGGTTCGCCCTACGCCTACCTGACGGCGGAGCGGATCAGCGGGCTGTTCTCGGAAGCCGGCTTGGAGCAGCCGGAGTGGCAGCCGGTGCTGCTGGGCGCCCTGTTCAAGCGCCTCGGGCGCGACTCGTGGGGAAACGGGCCTGAGCGCGAGGCGGGGATCGCCGAGATCGAGCGGCGCGCGTCGGCCTACGGGCTGCCAGCGCCTGCCTGGCCCGATCCCTGGCCGGGCAACATGCTGTTTGCGATGCGCGCAGCGACCTTCGCCAAGCAGACCGGGCGTACGGTCTCCTTCGCCCTTGCGGCCTTCCGCCAGGCCTTTGCAGCGGGGCGCGACCTCAGCGATCCCGACAACGTCCTGATCGCCGCCGCGGCCTGCGAGCTGCACCCTCGCGCGGTGCTCAGGGCGGTCGAAACGGACGGAGTCAAGAGCGCCCTGCGCGAGACCACCGACCTGGCCGCCGAGCAGGGTGTGACCGGCGTCCCCTCGCTGCTCGTCGGCGACGAGGTGTTCTGGGGCGACGACAGGCTCGAAGAGGCGCTCGCGGCAGCTAGCTAAGGTGGCCTCGATGGCAGATCTGCCAGACGCCGCAACCTGCTACCAGCTGCTCGCGCAGATGACCCTGATCCGCCGCTTCGAGGAGGAGGCGGGACGGCAGTACCAGCGCGCCAAGGCCGGCGGGTTCCTGCACCTCGCCATCGGCGAGGAGGCGACGATCGTCGGTACCGCCTCGGTGATGCGCGACGAGGACTACCTGATCGGCACCTACCGCACGCACGGCCACGCGATCGCCCGCGGCACCGACCCCAAGCGCGTGATGGCGGAGCTGTTCGGCCGGGTCGACGGGTGCAGCGGGGGGCGCGGCGGGTCGATGCACATCTTCGACAGTGAGCACCGCTTCATGGGCGGCTACGGCATCGTCGGCGGCAACCTGCCGATCGCCGCGGGCCTGGCGCTTGCCTCCGAGTACAGAAGCGAAGACACGGTCACCGTCTGCATGTTCGGGGACGGGGCCTCGAACGCCGGCAACTTCGGCGAGACGATGAACCTCGCGGCGCTCTGGAAGCTGCCGGTCCTCTTCCTGGTCGAGAACAACCTCTACGGGATGGGGACGTCGATCGAGCGCCACTCCGCCCAGACGGACCTCTCCAAGAAGGCGAAGGGCTACGGCATCGAGGGCACGCGGGTCGACGGCATGGACGTGATGGCGATCCGGGAGAGCGTCGGCGAGGGGATCCGCCTCGCCCGCGAGGAGGCCCGCCCGACGCTGCTCGAGGCCTTCACCTATCGCTACCGGGGCCATTCGGCCGCCGATCCGGAGGTCTACCGGAACCGCGAGGAGGTCGAGGAGTGGCGCGAGAAAGACCCGATCGAGACCTTTGCGAAGCGGTGTGTCGAGGCCGATGTGCTGGGCGAGCGCGAGGTCCGGGAGATTCGCGATCACGCCGAGCAGAAGGTGAAGGAGGCGGTGGAGTTCGCTGACGCTTCGCCTGAGCCGCCGCTCGATTCTCTCTACGAGAACCTCTACGTGCTCGACACCGCCGCGGGTTGGTACGCCGTGGACGAGCGCAGCCCTGAGCCCCACCGGGGCGAGCGCGAGGAGGCGATGCCCAAGGCAGCACGGGAGCTGGCCGAGGCGGGCGCCGCATACGGCGGCCAGCCGGTTGCGCCGCGCTCCAGCCAGTCCGCACCGCGATCCGACCCGGATGGGCCTGATGCCGACCGGGCGCAGACCGGCAACGCTGAGGAGGATGCTGCGCCTGATGCCGACCGGGCGCAGACCGGCGACGCTCAGGAGGATGCTGCGCCTGAGGTGGCGCGGGAGGTCGAGGACTGATGGCCGCCGTACGCATGCGGGAGGCGCTGCGCGACGCGATGGCGGAGGAGATGCGCCGCGACGAGTCGGTGTTCGTGATGGGCGAGGACGTCGGCGTCTTCCAGGGTGCGTTCAAGGTGACCGAAGGGCTGCTCGAGGAGTTCGGCGAGCGGCGGGTTCGCGACACGCCGATCTCGGAGAACACGATCGTCGGCGCCGGCGTCGGGGCGGCGATGGCGGGCCTGCGGCCCGTCATCGAGCTGATGACCGTCAACTTCTCGCTTCTGGCCCTGGATCAGATCGTCAACCACGCGGCCGCGATCCCATACATGTTCAACGGACAGGCGCGGGTGCCGATGGTGATCCGCATGCCGGGGGGCGGCGGCCACCAGCTCGGCCCCACCCACTCACACAGCTTCGAGGCCCTCTACCTGCAGGTCCCGGGATTGCTGGTTGCCTGCCCCTCCACGCCGCGCGACGGCAAGGCGCTGCTGAAGACCGCAATCCGCGACGACAACCCGGTGATCTTCATCGAGCACGAGAGCCTCTACGGCCGCCGCGGAGAGGTCGACGGCGAGGTCGACGAGACGCTGCGCTTCGGGGAGGCTGCGGTGCGCCGCGAGGGAGGCGATGTGACGATCATCGGCATCCTCAAGATGGCGCACGTGGCCGAGGATGCGGCCCGCGCCCTCGCGCACGAACACGGGGTCGAGGCCGAGGTGATCGACCCGCGCACCCTGCGGCCGCTCGACCTCGACACGATCCTCGAGTCGGTGCGCAAGACCAACCGGGCGGTGATCGTCGAGGAGGGCTGGCCGCATGGCGGCGTCGGGGCCAACCTGTCGACCCTGATCACCGAGCAGGCCTTCGATCATCTTGATGCGCCCGTCCAGCGGGTCACCGGCGCCGACGTGCACATGCCGTACTCGAAACGGCTGGAGCAGGCGGCGATCCCGCACACCGAGCACGTGGTGAAGGCCGCGCTCGCCGCGCTGGAGGGGGCGACCTGATGCGGACCTGCGCGAGGCTGGTGGCCAATGCCTGACGTCGTCATGCCGCGGCTGTCGGACTCCATGGAGGAGGGGACGATCCTGCAGTGGCTGAAGCAGGTGGGGGACGAGATCGCGCTGGGCGACGAGCTGGTCGAAATCGAGACCGACAAGGCGAACATGGCCTACGAAAGCGACCTTGCCGGAACGCTGACCGAGATAGTCGCGCAGGAGGGCGAGACCGTCCCGATCGGAGCGCCGATCGCGCGGGTCGGCGAGGGCGACGGTCCCGCTCGCGACGGCACGGCGACCAAACCTGCGACCCCCGGCGCCGAGCCTGCGACCGTGGGTGCTGCCGCGCAGAAGACGGCTGAGCTCGCTGAGGCACCGGGCACCGGTTCGGCTCAGGCCGAGCCAATGGACAGGGGCGGCGGGCAACGGCCGAAAGCCTCGCCGCTCGCCCGCCGGCTTGCCAGGGAGAAGGGACTAGATCTCGGGCATCTGAAGGGGTCGGGACCGGGGGGCCGGATCGTGAAGGCGGACGTGGAGAAGGCCGGGACGGCTCCGGCGGCCGCTCCGCTGGCGGTGGAGGCCCCACCCAGCCCGGCGGCCCCACCCAGCCCGCTAGCCCCACCCAGCCCGGCGGCCCCACCCAGCCCGGAGACCGCCAAGGGGCAAGTGACCTACGAGGAGCTCTCGAAGCTGCAGGCGACGATCGCGAGGCGCATGGCGGAGTCGAAGGCGACCGCACCGCACTTCTACCTGCAGGCCGAGGTCGACATGGGCAGGGCGGTCGAGGCGCGGGGGCGGCTGAAGGCCGCGGCCCGCGAGGGCGAGGTCGTCCCGTCCTTCAACGACATGGTGGTCAAGGCGTGCGCGCTGGCCCTGCGCGAGTACCCACGCGCGAACGGCGCCTACCGAGACGGCCGCTTCGAGCTCCACTCGCGGGTCAACGTCGGGGTCGCGGTGGCCACCCCCGACGCCCTCATCGTCCCCACCGTGTTCGACGCGGATCGCAAGGGCCTGCGGCAGATCGCGTCAGACTCGCGCGCCCTTGCGCAGCGCGTCCGCGACGGCCAGATCACACCTCCGGAGCTCTCGGGGGCCACCTTCACGGTCTCCAACCTGGGGATGTATGGAATCGACAGCTTCTCCGCGGTGATCAACCCACCGCAGGCGGCGCTCCTCGCGGTCGGCGCGATCAGAGAGCGCCCCGTCGTGCGCGACGGCGAGCTGACGTCAAGTCACATGATGTCGGTGAACCTGGCCTGCGATCACCGCATCCTCTACGGCGCCCCCGCCGCCGAGTTCCTCGCGCGCATCCGCTCCCTTCTGGAGGAGCCGCTCTCGCTGGCCCTGTAGGCGCCCGGACGGGCTGGTCCCACCGCCGAGCGGCACGAAACGGGTCCATGTCTATGTCTCCCGTTTTCGACCCGTCGGCAAACGCGAATCGATGGGCGGCCGAGGTCAGCAGGTCTTGCGGGCGCGGGTGACAGCGTTCCACACCCGCCCCAGCGAGAAGTCGACGGCCACCCGGAAGATGCCCGTGCGGCTGGCCCGGGCCAGGGTCCAGTCGCCGCGCCGCAGGAGGCACCCGCTGCCGCGGGCAATCGACCAGTACGGCGTGAAGCTGACCCTGACGAGGAACTCGCCGGGATGGGTGACGTTCAGTGCGAAGCCCTGGTGGCCAATCCAGCGAGTGCGGGCTGCGCCACTGCCGAGCGACTGCACCAGAGGCGCGGGGTTCCGCACCTCGTAGATGCGCCAGTGCGCGGAGCTCCAGCGGAGCGCGAGATAGGGCGGCCCGCGAACGATCAGCCGTCTCTCCCCCGCCGAGGAGTAGTCGAGCCCGACGTCGGGAAGCGCCACGTAGCGGATCGCGTTGTCGTGCAGCCAGGCGCTGTAGGAGCGACCCGTCAGCGGTGCGTCGTCGGCGTAGAAGAGGTCGTCTCGAGTCGTGTCCAGCTGTCGCAGCCAGCCCCGCGCAAGCTCGAGGTCCGGCGCCATGTAAGCGGACTCCCAGTGGTTAGCGGTGGGCGGCACCTCGACCCGCACCCCGCGCCCACCGTGCAGGCGAAGCCAGTGAGCGGCGGGTTCGAAGTAGGACCGGGTCGTGGAGGGATCGCCGACGCTGCGGGCAATCTGGTTGACACTCGCGGTCAGCTGCCAGTAGAGGCCGCCGGCCATGGTCCCCGCCAGGACCAGGACGGAGAGGCCCGCAAGGGCCGGGCGGCGCGCCAGGACCACCGCGGCCAGGACCGGACCGCCGAACAGCGCCCCGAGCCGCGCGGCGTTGCCGCCCATCGGGTTCGGGACCAGCCAGAGCACGGTTGCCGCCAGCACGTAGGCGACGAGGACACGGTGCAGCTGCCGCTCCTCCTCGCGCAGCCCCCGGGTGACGAACAGCGCCCCCCCACACCACAGCGGGATCGCGAGGTAGGCGGAGAGGGCGAAGGGAAACTGGCCCGATTCCGGGAAGGCGAGGTTCGAGGCGACGATCAACCCCAGGGGCAGGCATGCCACCCAGATCGCGGGCACGCTGGCGCGGCGGCCAGGCTGCAGCGAGCCGGCCAGCACGACGCCCGCCAGGAAAGCGCCGGCGACCGGGCTGGACAGGGCGCAGGCCGCGGCGGCGGCCAGCGCCGGGCCGCGCCTTCCCACCTGCAGAAACCGCAGCGCCGCGAGGCCGAAGGCGACACCGAGCGCAAAGGTGAGCTGCCCGTCGGCGAGCAGGGTCACGACTCCGGCGGCAAACCAGAGGGTTGCCCAGCGCGCCGCCGCCCCCCAGCGGTCGCGCACGAGCCGGTCGAAGAGGTAGGACGAGGAGACAACCGCCAGCATCCCGACGACCTGCGGCCCGAGCAGCGCGGCCAGCGGCGGGAAGAGGACGCTGTAGGTGAGGATGTAGTGGCCGCCGTACCAGCTGCTGTTCCAGATCGCCAGGCCGCCACGGTGAAACAGCTCGGTGCGGAAGACCTGGGCGGCCAGATCGCCGACCCGCGGATCCCAGGCGAGCATCGCCGCGGCAAGCGCAGCGCTCAATGCCACCGCCGGAAGCCAGTCGGGTCGGAGAGCCCTACTGTCCCGTGTCATGAGTCCAGGGCCATGGGGGGCGGCGTCAAGGATAGACCTGCGCCATGCAACGATTTCAAGGGTGAGCGCCGAAATCCTGGTAGCCCGATGTGGACTGATTCCCTACGAGGAGGCTCGAGCGGTACAGCGTCGCCTCGAGACCGCCCGGCAGCGCGATGAGCTCCCGGACGTCCTGCTGCTGCTCGAGCACCAACCTGTCTATACCCGCGGCCGCCGCTCGACGCCGGCCGAGCTGCCGATGGGAGTCGAGTGGTACGAGATGCAGGGGATCGAGGTCCGCGACACCGACCGGGGCGGCCGCGTCACCTACCACGGGCCGGGCCAGTTGGTCGCCTACCCGATCGTCTCTCTGCGGCCCTACGGCGACGACGTGCATGAGTACGTGCGGCGGCTGGAGCAGGTGGCGATCTCCGCGCTCGCGCATCACGGCGTCGAGGCGACGACGATCGAGGGGCTGACGGGCGTGTGGACAGCGGGCGAACCACCCGGCTCATCCGCCCACCGACGGGACGGAAATGCACCTATACGGTCGGAAATAGGCCCGTCGGCGCAATCCGCCCACCGACGGGACGGAAATGCACCTATACGGTCGGAAATAGGCCCGTCGGCGAAAAAGGAGGCACGAAAGATCGGCTCGATCGGCGTGCATGTCAGCCGCGGCGTCACGACCCACGGCCTCGCGATAAACGTCAACAACGACCTGCAGCCCTTCGAGTGGATTGTTCCCTGCGGCATCGAGGGGGCCCGCGCGACCTCGGTCTCCCGCGAGCGTGGCGCCGAGCAGGACCTCAACCGCTTCGCGGACACCGTTGCGGAACGTTTCGGCGACCTGTTCGCGCGCACGGTCGTCAAGGCTGACCACGCCGAGCTGATGGCGAGAGCCGAATTGCGTGACAAGGACACGGCGCATGCCGATCCAGCACTAAGCGACAGCTCAGTACGGTAGGGAGCGATGAGCGACGGGGCGACTGACAAGGGAACGATGAGCACGAAGGGCGCTGGCCCAGGGGCCGGAGCGGCCGAGCGGGTTCACGTCACCCGCTCCCGCGCCAGGCCGGGTGGGACCGCGGTGGCGGCCGACGGTGCCGTCCCCTTTCGCCGCGCCCGCAAGCCCGCCTGGCTGAAGGTGCCCGCGCCCGGCGGGCCGAACTACCGGCGCCTCAAGGCGACGATCGGCGGGGAGGGCCTGCACACCGTCTGCGAGGAGGCCAACTGCCCAAACGTCGGCGAGTGCTGGGAGCGCGGCACCGCCACCTTCATGATCCTCGGCGACGTCTGCACCCGCCGCTGCGGCTTCTGCAACGTGAAGACGGGGTCCCCACCTGGAACGACCCACTGGAGCCGCTTCGCGTCGCCAACCAGGTGAGCCAGATGGGGCTGCGCCACGCGGTCATCACCCGAGTCGACCGCGACGACCTGCCGGACTATGGGGCGGGCGCCTTCGTCGGCGTCATCCGCTCGATCCGTATGCAGGCACCGGGCTGCAGGGTCGAGGTCCTGACGCCTGACTTCCGGGGACAGGAGATGCCGCTGGCAAAGGTGATCCACGAGCGACCTGATGTCTTCAACCACAACGTCGAGACGGTGCCGCGCCTCTACCCGATGGCCCGGCGCGGCTCCCAGTTCATGCGCTCGGCCCGCGTGTTGCGGCTTGCGAAGGAGATGGGAGGCGAGGGTGTCGTCACGAAGTCCGGCTTGATGGTCGGTCTGGGCGAGTCGTTCGAGGAGATGATCGAGACCTTCGGCAGCCTCCGCGAGCACCGCGTCCAGGTACTGACCGTCGGTCAGTACCTGCGCCCCACCGAGAACCACCTGCCGGTGGCCCGCTACTGGCATCCCGAGGAGTTCATGGCCCTGGACAGGGCCGCGTACGAGATGGGATTCGAGTCGGTCGCCGCCGGCCCGCTGGTGCGCAGCAGCTACCACGCTGACCGGCACCTCCCCGCCAAGACTGCATGAGGAAATCCCGTCGCGACTGCATGGCGGTCTCCCGTCGCGACTGCATGGCGGTCTCCCGTCGCGACTGCATGGCGGTCTCCCGTCGCGACTGCATGGCGGTCTCCCGTGGGCGTGAGCCAAGCGGCGGATGATCCCGCTCAAGGACAACGTCCGGACGCTGCGCTTTCCGATCGTCACGATCGTGCTGATCCTCGTCAACATCGGCGTCTACGTCTGGCAGGTCAGCTTCCCGACCGCACCGACTACTCGGCCCGCCCCCGGAGTCAACCAGCGGGACGAGAGCACGATCGACTACGGGGCGATTCCCTACCGGCTGCTGCACCCGGGCGACGAATGCGCGGCCGGCGCGGTCAAGGGCTCGCCGGCGCAGGCGGACCTGGATCGTCTGCGAAGGCACCGCCGAATACCGGAGGCGAGGGCCTGAGCGTGCAGAACGCGCCCGATCCCGCGCCCAGCCGCTCGACGCCGGCTCCCTGGCTCGTGACCATCTTCACCTCGATGTTCATGCACGGCGGCTTCCTCCACATCGTCTTCAACATGCTCTTCCTGTGGATCTTCGGCAACAACATCGAGGACGCGATGGGCCGGGGCCGCTTCCTCCTCTTCTACCTGCTCGGCGGGCTGGCGGCCGTCTACGCGCAGTCGGCCGCTCGACCCGGGCTCGACCGTGCCGACGATCGGGGCCAGCGGCGCCGTCGCCGCGGTGCTCGGCGCCTACCTGGTGCTCCTACCCGCGCGCGCGGATCCTCACCCTGATCTTCCTGATCTTCTTCGTCACCGTGGTCGAGATCCCGGCGTGCGTGATGCTCGGGCATCTGGTTCGTGCTCCAGTTCCTGCCCGCGGTGGGTCAGGTCGCTCGCCCGAGCTCGGCGGCGGGGCGTCGCCTACTTCGCGCACGTCGGCGGCTTCCTCTTCGGCCTCGCCGTCGTCGAGGCTCCTCGCCCAGCGCCGCTCCGGTCGAACACCCGGCCGACCGAATCCCGCCTACTGAGAGGCCCGACTTCGGCTACTGAGAGGCTTGAGCAGACCTCCCCCGCCTACTAGAGGCGCCGAACAGGCAGCGCCCGGCTACTGAGAGGCCTCGAGCAGACCGCGGCCCACCATCTCGCCGGCGAAGGCGACGACATCGTCGAGCGCGGACTCCTCGTCGACGCCAAAGCGCTCCGACAGAGCGCGCGCCAGGTCCCCGACCCGTTGCGGCTTCTCCAGCTCATCCCACAGCCAGGCGCCGGTTCGGTCGAACCGCACCGCGACACCCTCATCGATGTCAAGCAACACGGACTCCTCCGGCAGGTCGCCGTGAACGGCGCGCCCGGTCTGCCGCAACGTCGTCCCAGCTCCGATCTGCACTCCCCGCACGTTCCATAGCCTATGCCGCATGGCCAGCCTCTTCGGCTACGAGGTGGAGAGCGATCTGCCCCTGCGCCGCCTGAACCGAGCCCCTGGAACGCGCGGCGCCTCGTCGTGGAGACGACCGCCGAGCGCCTCTTCGACCCCGCCGAGACGGCGCGCACACTGAGGGCCCCCGACGGACGGCTCCTGATGGCGACGGTGGAGCGGGAAGAGGGCTGTGTCGTTCACATGCCTCCGACCGCAACGTTCCTGCTGCAGGCTGGGGACCCCGCCCGAATCGTCGTCCAGCCCGGCCAGGATGTTGACGGCCTGCTCGAGCATCGACTCGTTTCGGCGGCCGCCTGCAACTCGCTGTCGATGCGCGGCGATGTCGTCCTGCACGCATCGGCCGTCGAGATCGGTGGGGAGGCGGTGATCTTCTGTGGCGAAACCGGCCGCGGCAAGTCCTCCCTGGCGCATGCGTTGGGCGATCTGGGACACGCCGTGCTGAGCGAGGACGGGATCGCGATTTCGCTCGCCGGAACAGGGCCTGATCGCCTTCCGTGCGCCACGATGAAATCCGCAGCGCGAACGGCTAGGACGCACCAAGCTCCCGCCCGCTGCCCCACCCAGCCGGCGCTCCTGGCGGTCGAAGCCTTGTCGTCCTGGGTGGGCGCGGTCGGGTCTCGCACCGTCGAGCCTCTGCACGGCGCGCGCGGCCTCGTGCTCGACGTCCGACTCCGGGTTCACACCGGCGGGCCGCGACGATTGCTGCTGCGGCGGTAGCTCTGGCGAGACCTCCCTGATCCCGATCCTGTCCCTCGCGGCTCAGCCTGGCCCGACGACCTTGCCGCGCTCCCCGCGCGCCCCAGGGAACTGCTCGACACGTCCCGGCCCGGCCAGACCGGGCGCAGGCCTCCATGGCCAACGAAGAGAGGAGAAGAACATGAGCGACATGCAGACGGTCTACGGCGCCCCCTACGAGGACGAAAAACACTGGAGGCCTTCCGATCAGGACCGCCGTGGTCTGACAAGCTGAGCAACAAACCGCCGAACAGCAAGGCGGGCCAGCCGAAGCGCTGGGCCAGGGCCGGTCTGGCCGCCTCGATGGTCCGCCAGTAACAACAGCTTCAGCGGATGCGCCTGGTCTGGCGGCTCGGGCGCCCGCCCCTTCCGCGCCTTCGCCGATCCGCTGGAAGCGGGCTGTCGCCCCTGAAGTCGGGATCACCGACGGCTGGGACCTGTGCTGCGGCTTCGGCTGACACGGGACTCACCGTGCGACGCCGCAGCGAACCCGAGATGAGCGACGAGCAGTGCGCGGAGTCGTGCGCGAGAAACGAGCTGGGACGTCGAGGCGGTTGTCACGGTGGTGAAGCCCTGCTTGGCGCAGGGAGGTCATGGTCGAGGCAATCGAGCGCTGGCCGCAGCGGGCGTCGGGGGACGCTCAACATGACGGCTGAACCGTGGACCACGCAGGTTGTGCGTGGCTTGGCGCACGCTCGGGCGTCACGGGCCACGTCTCGGTCGACGGCGGCGCGCCGGCGTTGATGATGCTCGCGGAGAGTGCCGGCAGCTGGCGACGGGCAATCGAGGGGATCGAACCGCGCTCGTCTTCCGCCGGCGTGGGCGTTCTGCGCGGGTCGATGTCGTATCGCTCGGCGAACTCGCGGAGGTGGGCGACCTTCTCGAACAGATGTGGACGTTGGCGTCCCCTGGGCTGGCGACCGTACCCCGGCTGATCGGCAGGCTGGTGCTGCTGCCGGCGGGGAGCTGGCGGCGTTCGAGTGGTACTTTCGAGCGGGTCGTCTGCGAAGGTTCAGGAAGCGGCGCGGGCCGCCGACGCGCGTCACCGTCGAGCCTGGCATCGTGCCCGCCATCGGACTCGAGGGGACGCGCGGCGCTGTGGGAGCTGACCTGGCGGCTGGAATGGGGCACGTTGACCCTGATCTGCTGCGTTTCTTTACCTTCGGCACGCGGTCCACCTGATGAGGAAGAGGCCGCGGCCTCTCCCAGGGCATGGAATGATGAGTGCATTCAGCGCTGGGCGAGAGCGATGATGTGGATCTGGCCACATTCCCGGCTCCGATCCCGTTCCCTATCTCGACGACGAAGGAGTCCGATTGCCGCGGGTGACGCCGGTGAGGCCGGGGGCGACAGCCCCCGAAGCGCCCCGGTCCCGACGCCGGCACCGCTCAAACCGGCCGACCCCGACACGGAGCTGGCGGAGGCCCGAGAGACGGTGCGCGGGTTGGCGCTGGCGCGCCGCTACCGCCGCGCACCGCTGCGCTGGGCGGGAGGTGGAGACAAGCGCCTTGTGCGCCTGGCCGCTGGCGGAAGCTACCTGCGGCTCAACGAGTCAAGCGGCGTCGTGATGGATGCCCTTGACGGTGGCACCCCTGCCGATGCGGCGGTGGTCCTTGCGGATCGCTTCGGCTTGGATTCCGGGCGGGCGAGGGAGGACGCAATCGCCGCAACGCAGGAGTTGGTGAGGCATCGGGTCGTGCTGCCGGCCGACGCCCGCAACACACTCCCGGTCGAGCCGGGAACCAGCGACCTGCCCGGGCTCGAGCCGGTCGGTCAGCCTGATGTGGGTTTCTCACATCGGGTGGATTTCTCACATCAGGTGGGTTTCTCAACATCGGGCCTCCAGCTCAGGCCAGATCGAGCCGCTCGGGTCGGCCGGGTCGTAGAAGACGTCGAGCTTGCGCCCGGCCTCGATCCGGCCGAGGCGTCCCGCCGAGAACTTGCGTTTCACCTGGAAGGGGACACCGCCGCCCTTGGGCCAGACTTCGAGAGTCAGCTCGACCATCTGGTAGCCGCTGACCGAGCCGGTGGTCCCGTGGGCGTCGATGATGGTCGCCTTGCCGCGCACCGATCCGGCCGGCGGCTTCTCGCGCTTGCTCGGGGCGTCGAGGTAGACGAGCAGCAGGCCACTGAGCCCGCAGCCGATCGCGACCCCGAGAGCGCCGAGGCGGGCCTCCTCGACCGGCGGCGCGATCGCGAAGATCAGACCGATCAAGCCCAGGATCAGGAGGAAGAGCCCCGAGATGAACACGCGGAGAATTTACACCCGTCTCACCATCTGGCGATATGGTCGGGCGGACAAATTGGGGAGTCACGCAGGGGTCCCCCTGACCGAAGGAGCACAGCAAGATGGGCATGTTCAAGGACATGAGGGACTTGACAAAGACCGGCAAGGAGATGAAGAAGGAACGGGGCGGCAGCCTCAAGATGATGAAGGACGGCCTCGCGCAGGCGAACGAGGCCGTGCAGCAGGTGCAGGCCGACCAGGCGCTGGCCGAGAGGCTCGCCAACGAAGGCGTCGACGGCACGGCGACGATCGTCCAGATGCAGGCGACCGGTAAGAACGTGAACATGCAGCCCGAGCTTCAGTTCGAGCTGACCGTGGATGTCGGCGGCAGCCAATCGACGGTCACCCACATCCAGGTCGTCTCACCGGCCCTGATCGGCCAGCTCCAGCCCGGAGCGCAGGTCCCGATCAAGGCCGACCCCAACGACCACTCGCAGCTGATGATCGGCCTCGCCGGCTAACCGGGCAAAGCGGCTCACTGCCGCTCCCAATCACCGCGACCATCTCAGAGGAGCCAGTTCACCAGCTCCTAGCCTGGCTCTCTTGCGCTGCTGACGGAGATCAGCAGCTTGTAGGCCTGCTCTGCGCGAGCCAGAACCTCTGGCGGAGAAGAGGCCTGTCAGGCCGAGGCCGGAGAAGTCGAGCTTCTTCTGGATGTTGAGCAGCCACTTTCTCGCACCTCTTCTTAGATCGCCCTCGGCAGCAAGAGCCCTCGGATCCTCGGCGAGACTCAACAGCCGGATCAGATCCTGCCGGTCGGACGCGAACCTTCCACGCCGTTTCGTTGCGACGGCGCAGGCCTTGATCAGGATCGCGCCAAGCAGGTTGGGCCGGCGCAACGCGACCGCGGGAGCACCGTCGAGTGAGACGAGCACCGTCTCTGTGCGGCGCAACGCCTGGCTGCCACCGGGAACTCGAATCGTTATGAAGTTCCCGGTGGTCTTGGGGTCTGCCCTTGCGCGGTCTGAGCCCAAGACCTCGACGATCTCGCCGTCAACTTCGAACTGGTAGCCGAGATACTCAGCGCCAGGCGACGGCCTCGTCATCTCCCCCCCAAGGCCCTCGATGATCGTGGCAATGCGCGCTGCGTCGTTCCCAGGCGCCTGCGGGGGTCGCCAAGAAAATCAATGTCGATCGTGGGTCGCGTATCGCTGTTGTGCTCATAGCTGTGCAGCTGAACCATCAAGCCGCCAATCAGCGCCCATTGACCCGCCGAACCAAAGGCCTCCGCAAGCTCGAGCGTCTTTGCCCAGAGGCGTCTTGCCTCGGGGGTTGAAGGGTTGATCGTGATCCTGTTGATGTTGTCTGCCATCTCTGAAAAAGCGGCAATGACTAAGGGGCTGCGACGTTTGCGGCGAGCCTGGCGAAGATGATCGTCAACTTCGCGCAGGACCCGACGGCCCGCCTCTACCGATCGGGGGTCGCTCTCCAGCCAAAGTCGAGGGCAACTGCAACCCTCGGTGCGACCCGCTGTCCCTGCAGAAATTGCCAAGCCTCTTTCGGCACGAGGCGGGTCGAGGCGAACGTTGCCCTCGATCCCTGCCGGCTCCAATGCGTGGCTTGCAACGAACTTCTTCAGTTTGTTCTTCGGGAGATAGCCGTCTACTTCCCGTCCAGAGACAAGGCCAAATTTGTAGTCGCCGACCGCGCTGATGCCGGAGCGCACCAGTTCGGGATCCTCGGTACACCGGGGACGGCCGGACGAAGATGCGCCTTAAACGACAGGGCCTCGGCCGGTGGGTGCGCGAGGCCTCAGCTTCTCA
>CAVPRR010000002.1:0-19166 GCA_963707965.1 uncultured Solirubrobacterales bacterium | reverse complement strand
GTCGCCGCTTTCTGAGGCCGGTAGCTCGCTACCGTTCCCGCTGCGATCGGACTAGTTCCACCTAAGCCGGTCGCCACGGGGCCGGCGTTACCGCGCGCGGCCCCACTTATGTCAACCACGATCATAGCACGTTATACTGAGTCGTATGACTCATAAGGTTGGCATCAAGGGCCAGGTCGTGATCCCCAAGGCGATCCGCGATCAGATCGGGATCAAGCCGGGCGACGAGGTCGTGTTCGCCCCCGACGGCAAGGACGTGCGCGTCCGTCGAGTCGCCGACGATCCCGAGGAGCGGCGCAGGCGAATCGAAGCCCTGCGAGGCGCATGGGCTGATATCCCTGGCCTCTCCACCAAGGACCTCGAAGCAGAACGGCGCAAGGAGCGAGAGTTCGAGGAGCGCAAGGCGCAGGAGCTGCTTGGCGATGGTCCTTGACACCTGGGGCCTGATGGCCCACCTTCGCGACGAGCCCGCCGCGCAGGTGGTTCGCGATGGATGGATAAGCGAGGGCGCCGTCATGTGCTCGGTGAACCTCGGTGAGGCCCTCTACATGGAGATCCGGGCACGAGGCGCAGAAGACGCGGGGAGCACCATTGAGGACGCCCGCCGCGAGCTGACCGTGATCGACCCCGATTGGGACCTCGTCGTCTCTGCCGCCAAGATCAAGGCCCAAGGTGGCCTCTCATATGCGGATGCCTTCGCCATCGCGACCGCCGAGCGCTTGCAGGTCCCTCTATGGACTGGCGACCCGGAGATCGTCGAATGGACCAAGAAGCTCCCGTGCGAGGTCAGGGACCTTCGCGCGGCTCGTTGAGCCTTGACGAACTGCTCGCTCAGGTCAATGGGTAGGGGCGACCATGCAGGAACGCAAGCAAGGCCCCGTCAAATGGGCGGCAAAGAAGACCCAGCTACCTACGAAAGCCCCGCACCGCGAGGCTTTCCGCCATTGTGTGCCCGTGACATTCGCTCTCTGCCAGAGGACGTGCGATCCAGGCGCTCTTCCAACTGAGCTATAGCCCCGTACATGGAAGAAAGGCCTGCCGATGCGAAATTCAGGCCCCTTCTCTTCTCGATTCATCTTCAGACTAGCCGATTCCGATTTGTGGCCCTCAGGCGTGAAAAAACGGGGGAAATGGACAAAACTGAGCTTCGCGCCCTTTCAGAACCCTGGTCCTTTACTCCCTGGTTCTCAATGCCGGGAAACAGTCTCCGGCGGGGCTGGCATCAGTGATCCATCGGGATCAGCTCGTACCCAACACGGTACCCTCGGCGAGGTTCCAGATACCAGGATCGGAGGGCGAGGTTAGGTGGGGAGCGCACGGGGAGTGCCCCGATGCAGGGCTCGGCGCCAAGGCACCGGCGCGGGGCTGCTTGCTTTGCTCGTGCTGCTCGGAGCGGCTCCCTCGGCGGCGCAGGCGGTGGGCCCGCACGTCCTCGGCCCCGTCTGGACCTCGGCGGTCTTTTCCTCGACGGCGCCCCGCGCCGGCGCCTCGGAGGTCGTCCAGAAGGGCACCCTGCGGGTCGCCGTCTCGGGCAAGCTCTCCCCGCACCGGCTGCCCCGCCACGGCACCGCCGCGATCGCCGTTTCGGTTGGCGGCAAGTTCACCACCACCGATAAGAGCCTGCCGCCGCAGCTGCGCACGCTGCGAATCGAGCTGAACCGCAACGGCCGCCTGGACACCAGCGGCTTGCCGGTATGCCCCATCGGCGAGATCCACCCCGCATCCACGGCACGAGCACTGCGGGCCTGCCGCTCTTCCCTGGTCGGTCGGGGCAACTTCTCGGTCGATGTCGTCCTCGGCAGCCAGGAACCGTACCCCACCAAAGGGCGCCTGCTGGTCTTCAACGGCACCTACAGGGGCCACCCCGCGCTGCTCGGCCAAATCTACTCCGCCCACCCCTTTGCCACCTCCTTCGTCGTCCCCTTCGCGATCCACGATCAACGCCACGGGCGCTACGGCATCGCGCTGACCGCCTCCCTCCCGCGGGCACTCGGTAACTGGGGCCACGTCACCGGGATCGATATGCGCCTCTCGCGCCGCTACACCTACAAAGGCCGCCGTCACAGCTTCATCAGCGCCGGCTGCCCGGCGCCCAAGGGTTTCCCCGGCGCCCTTTTCTCCCTCGCTCGCACCAGCTTCGGCTTCGCCGGCGGACGCAAGGTGACCTCGAGCCTGACCCGCAGCTGCACGGTGCGGGAGTGAGGTATTGCCGGGAGCGATCAGGGCCCGGGATGCATG
Source organism: uncultured Solirubrobacterales bacterium (assembly GCA_963707965.1). Lineage (GTDB taxonomy): Bacteria > Actinomycetota > Thermoleophilia > Solirubrobacterales > 70-9 > VRUE01. Next base: position 16,928 of record CAVPRR010000002.1, on the reverse strand, counting down.
CCCGCGCTGGAAATCCTAGGCACGGATCAGGAGCCCACGGCCACCACAGCCGGTTGAACTGGCCGTGGTCGAGGTCCGAATAGAGCAGCAGGTCGGGCTCGACGCGCTCGCGCGGATCCGGGTCGCGGGCAAGAGCTGTCGGCGTGAGCGGCGATGTGGCTCGCTACACGGCCTCGGTCCCACAGCCCGCTGGACGGTTCCGGGTGCTCTTCGAACTGAGCCATGGCCCCGCGGGCAGGCTGGGAGGATCGTCCCAAAGCCCTCGCAACCGCTGGGATAACCGCATAGTCTTTAGGTTCCCCAACCGGACGCAGAATGGGCATTCTCGACGAGGCAATCCGAGAGCATTTGGAGCTGAAGCGCCAGCATGGCGCCGGCGAACCCGAGCTCAAGCAGCTCGAGGACCAGGCCTTCGGTCCGCCTGGACGGCCGGGGGACGAGGAGGCCCCGCCCGAGGCGTTCACGGAGGCGCCGACCGAATTCATGGCGCAGCCGGGGGCGGATGAGGCGCCAGCCGCGGTCGAGGAGGAGCCCGACGCCGCCGCCGAGCAGGGACCCGAGCCTCCCGCGGAGCAGCCGCGCAGGCGTCGCGAGCCGGCTGCTGAGATCGCGGATTTGCAGGAGGGTCCTGAGCCCGCGGAGCCCGCCGTGGAGGAGGCGCCCGCGATGGAACACGAGGCGATCCGCCCGCCAGAGGTCGATGTGCAGGAGGAGGCTCAACCCGAGCAGGAGGCGGAGGAGCCGGCGCCCGAGCCCGCCACGGAGGAGCGGCGGGCGATTGCCGACCAGCCGACCGAGCTCTATGACGTGGAGGGTGAGGAGTTTGCGGGCGCCGGGTCACCCGCACCCTCCGAAGATGAGCTGGTTGAGGAGGGAATCGCCGAGCCCCGCCTCGCTCCGATCGATCCGCTCGCGGACATCGAGAGCGTCGACGACTTGGAGGAGCCGAGCGCCGCGGAAGTGGACGTCGAGGAGGAAGAGGAGGACGACTTCTTCGACGAGAAGCGGCTCTCCGACGAGCTGGACCAGGCGCTGGAGGCGCCGAAGGACTCCGACCAGGAGGACACGGAGCCGGAGGCGGCGGAGGAGCCAGTCTCCGCGCTTCCCGAGGAGGATCTGCTCGAGGAGACGCCGGACTTCCTCGAGGAGGCCCCCGAGGACGACGAGCTGTGGTTCGAGCAGAAGCCCCCTAAGGACTTCGACTTCGACGACTGATCCTGCGGCGCCTACACTTTTGGGCGCGGGGCCATAGCTCAGCTGGAAGAGCGCCGCCTTTGCAAGGCGGAGGTCGCCGGTTCGAGCCCGGCTGGCTCCACTAAGAAACGCTCTGCTAAACGCCGCGTTTGCTGTCTCAGGTCAGATTTCAGGGGGTCCCAGCCTCTTTCTCTGCGCCAGTTTGCGGGGCCAAAGTTCTTCGCCGCGCAATTTCTCTCTCGCACCCGCACAGCGGTCGACATCATGTGTCGCTAGCAGGCGACACGTGTCCCGTGGGGTGCCCCACGGCGCCTTGCCTCCGGGATTCCAGGCAACAAGTTGACCGTCGGATCGCCTCCACTTCACCTACTGCCGAGAGTTCGACACGTGGGTGCTCCCCATGCGGGGCCGACTGAGTACAAACGCCGACACACCGGCAAGCGACATTAGAGGCGTGTAGTCGCTCCTTCAGCGCCCGTTTAGAGGCAGCTCCTGCCGAATTAGACGCTGTGAACCTGTCAGATCGGCGAAAGCCGCTTGTCATTCGGAATCCCCGCCGATTTCCGTGGATTCAGGCGACGAACTTCCCCGCAGAAGGGTCAGTTTGAGATTCAGAGGCAGCCATTACATATCTATTGCGTAGAGATAATAGTTGACGCAACTATTACGCAGAAAGTATAGTTGTGTCAAATGGTGGACCCAGTTTCCATCCCGGAAGCGGCACGAGTTCTGAAGTTGAGCCCAGAGCGAGTGCGAGCCATGGCCGTTAACGGGCAACTTTCGGCGGCCAAGCTTGGCGATCGTTGGTTTGTGGAGCGCTCTGCAGTCGCGCGGCGTCGAATCGAAGGGTCTCATGGGGGACGCCGCTTCTCGCCTCGGAACGCCTGGGCCTTGATTGCGCTCGCCTCTGGTCAGGACATGGATGGGGTCGATCCGAGTGTTCGCTCGCGGTTGAAACGAGCCTTGTCACTTGAGGGCTTTGAGAAGCTGAGGCCTCGCCTCGCCCGGCGGGCCGAGGCCCTGTCGTTTAAGGCGCATCTTGGTGAGGTCCCATATCTCCTTGAGGATCCCGAACTGGTGCGCTCCGGCATCAGCGCGGTCGGCGACTACAAATTTGGCCTTGTCTCTGGACGGGAAGTAGACGGCTATCTCCCGAAGAACAAACTGAAGAAGTTCGTTGCAAGCCACGCATTGGAGCCGGCAGGGATCGAGGGCAACGTTCGCCTCCGCCTCGTGCCGAAAGAGGCTTGGCAATTTCTGCAGGGAAAGCGGGTCGCACCGAGGGTTGCAGTTGCCCTCGACTTGGCTGAAGAGCTCGACCCCCGATCGGTAGAGGCGGGCCGTCGGGTCCTGCGCGAAGTTGACGATCATCTTCGCCAGGCTCGCCGCAAACGTCGCAGCCCCTAGTCATTGCCGCTTTTTCAGAGATGGCAGACAACATCAACAGGATCACGATCAACCCTTCAACCCCCGAGGCAAGACGCCTCTGGGCAAAGACGCTCGAGCTTGCGGAGGCCTTTGGTTCGGCGGGTCAATGGGCGCTGATTGGCGGCTTGATGGTTCAGCTGCACAGCTATGAGCACAACAGCGATACGCGACCCACGATCGACATTGATTTTCTTGGCGATTCCCGCAGGCGCCTGGGAACGACGCAGCGCATTGCCACGATCATCGAGGGCCTTGGGGGGGAGATGACGAGGCCGTCGCCTGGCGCTGAGGATCTCGGCTACCAGTTCGAAGTTGACGGCGAGATCGTCGAGGTCTTGGGCTCAGACCGCGCAAGGGCAGACCCCAAGACCACCGGGAACTTCATAACGATTCGAGTTCCCGGTGGCAGCCAGGCGTTGCGCCGCACAGAGACGGTGCTCGTCTCACTCGACGGTGCTCCCGCGGTCGCGTTGCGCCGGCCCAACCTGCTTGGCGCGATCCTGATCAAGGCCTGCGCCGTCGCAACGAAACGGCGTGGAAGGTTCGCGTCCGACCGGCAGGATCTGATCCGGCTGTTGAGTCTCGCCGAGGATCCGAGGGCTCTTGCTGCCGAGGGCGATCTAAGAAGAGGTGAGAGAAAGTGGCTGCTCAACATCCAGAAGAAGCTCGACTTCTCCGGCCTCGGCCTGACAGGCCTCTTTCCGCCAGAGGTTCTGGCTCGCGCAGAGCAGGCCTACAAGCTGCTGATCTCCGTCAGCAGCGCAAGAGAGCCAGGCTAGGAGCTGGTGAACTGGCTCCTCTGAGATGGTCGCGGTGATTGGGAGCGGCAGTGAGCCGCTTTGCCTGGTTAGCCGGCGAGGCCGATCATCAGCTGCGAGTGGTCGTTGGGGTCGGCCTTGATCGGGACCTGCGCTCCGGGCTGGAGCTGGCCGATCAGCGCCGGTGAGACGACCTGGATGTGGGTGACCGTCGATTGGCTGCCGCCGACATCCACGGTCAGCTCGAACTGAAGCTCGGGCTGCATGTTCACGTTCTTACCGGTCGCCTGCATCTGGACGATCGTCGCCGTGCCGTCGACGCCTTCGTTCGCGAGCCTCTCGGCCAGCGCCTGGTCGGCCTGCACCTGCTGCACGGCCTCGTTCGCCTGCGCGAGGCCGTCCTTCATCATCTTGAGGCTGCCGCCCCGTTCCTTCTTCATCTCCTTGCCGGTCTTTGTCAAGTCCCTCATGTCCTTGAACATGCCCATTGGCGCTCCTCCTTCGAATATGGGGGACCCTGCCCTCCCCGGGGTTTTCGCTCCGACCATACCTCGATCGGCACACCCCGGGTGTAAGTTTGTGCCGTGTTCGTCATCGGGCTGCTGCTGCTCGCCTTCGGCTTGGTCGGCGCGTTCTTCGCGATCGTCCCGCCGGTCGAGGCGGTCCGCGGTGGCGCTATCGGCGTTGCCCTCGGGTGCGGGCTCAGCGGCGCACTGCTGGCCTACCTCGATGCTCCCAGTCGCCGCCGCGAGCTGCCGCCCGGGCAACAGCGCGCCAAGGCCACGATCCTCGACGCGGTCGGCACGTCCGGTTCGGTCGCCGGCTACCAGATGGTCGAGCTGATCCTCGAGGTCTCGCCCAAGGGGGGTGTCCCCTTCCAGGTGAAGCGGAAGTTCTCGGCCGGGCGGCTGGGCAGGATCGAGCCGGGACGCCGCCTCGACGTCGTCTACGACCCTGCCAATCCCGAGCGGCTCGATCTGGCCTGAGCTGGAGGCCCGATGTGAGAAACCCACCTGATGTGAGAAATCCACCCGATGTGAGAAACCCACATCAGGCCGCTAACCGACCGGCTCGAGCCCGGGCAGGTCGCTGGTTCCCGGCTCGACCGGGAGTGTGTTGCGGGCGTCGGCCGGCAGCACGACCCGATGCCTCACCAACTCCTGCGTTGCGGCGATTGCGTCCTCCCTCGCCCGCCCGGAATCCAAGCCGAAGCGATCCGCAAGGACCACCGCCGCATCGGCAGGGGTGCCACCGTCAAGGGCATCCATCACGACGCCGCTTGACTCGTTGAGCCGCAGGTAGCTTCCGCCAGCGGCCAGGCGCACAAGGCGCTTGTCTCCACCTCCCGCCCAGCGCAGCGGTGCGCGGCGGTAGCGGCGCGCCAGCGCCAACCCGCGCACCGTCTCTCGGGCCTCCGCCAGCTCCGTGTCGGGGTCGGCCGGTTTGAGCGGTGCCGGCGTCGGGACCGGGGCGCTTCGGGGGCTGTCGCCCCCGGCCTCACCGGCGTCACCCGCGGCAATCGACACCTCGTCGTCGAGATATGGGACGAGATCGGAGCCGGGAATGTCGCCGGTGCGCTTCATCGCTCTCGCCCAGCGCTCGATGCGCTCGTCGTTCCATCCCCTGCGAAGGGCCTCCCAGCAGACCTCTACGCCGTCGGTGACCGCATTGCCGAAGGTGAAGGGACGCAGCGAGTCGGGGCGAACGTCCCCGTTCGGCCGCACCAGGTAGCTGGCCGGCGCCACGCGTCCCTGGAGTCCGATGGCGGCCGCGATGCCAGGCTGGACGGTGACGCGCATCGCGCTCCCGCGCCGCTCCCTGAACTCGCGAGCGGCCCGCTGGAGAGTCCCACTCGAAACGCGCCAGCTGCCGCCCCGGGCGGCAGCGCCGGCCTCGATCACCGGGGTCATCCGCACCCAGGGGACGCCGAGCGTCCACATCTGTTCGAGAAAGTCGCCCACCTCCGCGGAGTTGGCCGGCGATACGACATGGACCGCACAGACGCCCACGCCGGCGGAGAGCAGCCGGTCGATCCCCTCGATTGCCCGTCGCCAGCTGCCCGGCACTCCCCGCGAGGCGTCGTGGACGCCGGCGCGCGGCCCGTCGACCGAGACGTGAGCCGTGACACCCGAGAGTGCACCAAGCCGCGCCGCAACCTCGTCGTCCACGAACCAGCCGTTCGTGTTGAGCGTTACCCCAACGCCCGCTGCGGCCAGCATTTCGATTGCCTCGACCGTGACCTCCCTGCGCAGCAGGGGCTCGCCGCCGGTGACAACCGCCTCGACGATCCCCAGCTCGAGCGACTCGCGCACGACTGCGCGCCACTGCTCGTCGCTCATCTCAGGGGTTCGCTGCAGCGTGCGCCGCGGTGAGTCCGTGTAGCAGAAGCCGCAGCGCAGGTTGCAGGCGTAGGTGATCTCGAGCTTCGCCCCGACCGGACGCTCCGGCGGATCGGCGAAGGCGCGGGAGGGCAGGCGCCCAAGCCGCCAGAACAGGCGCATCCGCCTGAAGCTCTTGCTCTGGCGAAGCATCAAGGCGGCCGAGCGGCCCTGGCCGAGCGCTCGGCTGGCCTTTGCCCTATGTCGGCGGCTGCTGCTGGCTTGTCAGCCCGGCGGCGGTGCTGATCGGAAGGCCTCCGGTGTCGATCTCCTCGACGCTCGGCGGCTCATAGACCGTCTGCGTGTCGCTCATATCTCTTCTCCTGTTTTAACTCGCCCGTGGGGAACCTGCGCCCAGTCTAGCCGCGGCCCGGGAGCATGTCGAGCAGTTCCTGCGAGGCGCCGGGGAGCGCGGCAAGGTCGTCGGGCAGGCTGGCCGCAAGGGACGGAATCGAATGCAGGAGGGTCGCCAGGCTGCCGAAGGCGGCGGCGATCGATTCGCGCCCGCCGGTGTGAACCAGATGGGACGTGAGGAGCGCGAGGCCGCGCGCGCCATCCAGAGGCTCGACGGTCAGAGCCGGACCGCGCCCACCCAGGACGACGAGAGCTGCGACCGCCGAGGGCGCCGGCTCGGTGGGGCCGGGGTCGGGCAGGAGCTTGGTGCCGTCCTCGCCGTTCGCGCTGCGGACCCGAACGCCTCGCGCACCGGGAAAGGCGATGGGCCCTGCTCCGGCGAGCGAAATCGCGATCCCGTCCTCGCTCAGCACGGCGTGTCCCAGCTCGCCCAACGCATGCGCCAGGGAGGACTTGCCGCGGCCGGTTTCGCCACAGAAGATCACCGCCTCCCCACCGATCTCGACGGCCGATGCGTGCAGGACGACATCGCCGCGCATCGACAGCAGCGTGCAGGCGGCCGCCGAAACGAGTCGATGCTCGAGCAGGCCGTCAACATCCTGGCCGGGCTGGACGACGATTCGGGCGGGGTCCCCAGCCTGCAGCAGGAACGTTGCGGTCGGAGGCATGTGAACGACACAGCCCTCTTCCCGCTCCACCGTCGCCATCAGGAGCCGTCCGTCGGGGGCCCTCAGTGTGCGCGCCGTCTCGGCGGGGTCGAAGAGGCGCTCGGCGGTCGTCTCCACGACGAGGCGCCCGCGCGTTCCAGGGGCTCGGTTCAGGCGGCGCAGGGGCAGATCGCTCTCCACCTCGTAGCCGAAGAGGCTGGCCATGCGGCATAGGCTATGGAACGTGCGGGGAGTGCAGATCGGAGCTGGGACGACGTTGCGGCAGACCGGGCGCGCCGTTCACGGCGACCTGCCGGAGGAGTCCGTGTTGCTTGACATCGATGAGGGTGTCGCGGTGCGGCTCAACCGAACCGGCGCCTGGCTGTGGGATGAGCTGGAGAAGCCGCAACGGGTCGGGGACCTGGCGCGCGCTCTGTCGGAGCGCTTTGGCGTCGACGAGGAGTCCGCGCTCGACGATGTCGTCGCCTTCGCCGGCGAGATGGTGGGCCGCGGTCTGCTCGAGGCCTCTCAGTAGCCGGGCGCTGCCTGTTCGGCGCCTCTCAGTAGGCGGGGGAGGTCTGCTCAAGCCTCTCAGTAGCCGGAGTCGGGCCTCTCAGTAGGCGGGATTCGGTGGGCCGGGTGTTCGACCGGAGCGGCGCTGGGCGAGGAGCCTGACGACGGCGAGGCCGAAGAGGAATCCGGCAACATGCGCGAAGTAGGCGACGCCACCGCCGCTGACGCTCTGAGCGGATACCTGACCGATCGCCGGCAGGAACTGGAGCAGGAACCAGATGCAGAGGATCACGTACGCCGGCACCTCGATCACGGTGATGAAGAAGATCAGGAAGATAAGGGTGACCACGCGAGCGCGCGGCAGCAGAACCAGGTAGGCGCCGAGGACCGCGGCGACGGCGCCGCTGGCTCCGATGGTTGGCAGGGTCGAGCTCGGGTCCAGCGCCGCCTGCCCGTAGACGGCCACCACCCCGCCCAGCAGGTAGAAGAGCAGGAATGGCACCCGGCCCATCGCGTCCTCCACGTTGTTGCCGAAGATCCACAGGAAGAGCATGTTGAAGAAGATGTGGAGGAAGCCGCCGTGCATGAACATCGAGGTGAAGATCGTCGCGAACCAGGACACGGCGTCGAGCGGCTGGGGCGCCGGGATCGCGGCGCGATTCTGCACGTGCAGGGCGCGCGCCTCCCGGTATTCGACGGTGCCTTCGCAGACGACTCCCGGTTCTGCCTGCGCCGGCGAGACCTTGACCGCGCCGACCGCGCATTCGTCGCCGGGATGGAGAAGCCGGTAGGGAATCGCCCCGTACTGGAGCGTGTTCTCGTCGCGCTCGCTGACTCCGGGGAAGGCGGGCGAGTAGTCGGTGCCGTCGGAGAAGCTGAGCTGCCAGCCGAAGAAAGCGATGTTGACGACGATCAGCGCGATCGTGACGAGCGGAAAGTGCTTGGTGGGGACGTTGTCCTTGAGCGGGATCATCCGCCGCTTGGCTCACGCCCACGGGAGACCGCCATGCAGTCGCGACGGGAGACCGCCATGCAGTCGCGACGGGAGACCGCCATGCAGTCGCGACGGGAGACCGCCATGCAGTCGCGACGGGATTTCCTCATGCAGTCTTGGCGGGGAGGTGCCGGTCGGCGTGGTAGCTGCTGCGCACCAGCGGGCCGGCGGCGACCGACTCGAATCCCATCTCGTACGCGGCCCTCTCCAGGGCCATGAACTCCTCGGGATGCCAGTAGCGGGCCACCGGCAGGTGGTTCTCGGTGGGGCGCAGGTACTGACCGACGGTCAGTACCTGGACGCGGTGCTCGCGGAGGCTGCCGAAGGTCTCGATCATCTCCTCGAACGACTCGCCCAGACCGACCATCAAGCCGGACTTCGTGACGACACCCTCGCCTCCCATCTCCTTCGCAAGCCGCAACACGCGGGCCGAGCGCATGAACTGGGAGCCGCGCCGGGCCATCGGGTAGAGGCGCGGCACCGTCTCGACGTTGTGGTTGAAGACATCAGGTCGCTCGTGGATCACCTTTGCCAGCGGCATCTCCTGTCCCCGGAAGTCAGGCGTCAGGACCTCGACCCTGCAGCCCGGTGCCTGCATACGGATCGAGCGGATGACGCCGACGAAGGCGCCCGCCCCATAGTCCGGCAGGTCGTCGCGGTCGACTGAGGTGATGACCGCGTGGCGCAGCCCCATCTGGCTCACCTGGTTGGCGACGCGAAGCGGCTCCAGTGGGTCGTTCCAGGTGGGGACCCCCGTCTTCACGTTGCAGAAGCCGCAGCGGCGGGTGCAGACGTCGCCGAGGATCATGAAGGTGGCGGTGCCGCGCTCCCAGCACTCGCCGACGTTTGGGCAGTTGGCCTCCTCGCAGACGGTGTGCAGGCCCTCCCCGCCGATCGTCGCCTTGAGGCGCCGGTAGTTCGGCCCGCCGGGCGCGGGCACCTTCAGCCAGGCGGGCTTGCGGGCGCGGCGAAAGGGGACGGCACCGTCGGCCGCCACCGCGGTCCCACCCGGCCTGGCGCGGGAGCGGGTGACGTGAACCCGCTCGGCCGCTCCGGCCCCTGGGCCAGCGCCCTTCGTGCTCATCGTTCCCTTGTCAGTCGCCCCGTCGCTCATCGCTCCCTACCGTACTGAGCTGTCGCTTAGTGCTGGATCGGCATGCGCCGTGTCCTTGTCACGCAATTCGGCTCTCGCCATCAGCTCGGCGTGGTCAGCCTTGACGACCGTGCGCGCGAACAGGTCGCCGAAACGTTCCGCAACGGTGTCCGCGAAGCGGTTGAGGTCCTGCTCGGCGCCACGCTCGCGGGAGACCGAGGTCGCGCGGGCCCCCTCGATGCCGCAGGGAACAATCCACTCGAAGGGCTGCAGGTCGTTGTTGACGTTTATCGCGAGGCCGTGGGTCGTGACGCCGCGGCTGACATGCACGCCGATCGAGCCGATCTTTCGTGCCTCCTTTTTCGCCGACGGGCCTATTTCCGACCGTATAGGTGCATTTCCGTCCCGTCGGTGGGCGGATTGCGCCGACGGGCCTATTTCCGACCGTATAGGTGCATTTCCGTCCCGTCGGTGGGCGGATGAGCCGGGTGGTTCGCCCGCTGTCCACACGCCCGTCAGCCCCTCGATCGTCGTCGCCTCGACGCCGTGATGCGCGAGCGCGGAGATCGCCACCTGCTCCAGCCGCCGCACGTACTCATGCACGTCGTCGCCGTAGGGCCGCAGAGAGACGATCGGGTAGGCGACCAACTGGCCCGGCCCGTGGTAGGTGACGCGGCCGCCCCGGTCGGTGTCGCGGACCTCGATCCCCTGCATCTCGTACCACTCGACTCCCATCGGCAGCTCGGCCGGCGTCGAGCGGCGGCCGCGGGTATAGACAGGTTGGTGCTCGAGCAGCAGCAGGACGTCCGGGAGCTCATCGCGCTGCCGGGCGGTCTCGAGGCGACGCTGTACCGCTCGAGCCTCCTCGTAGGGAATCAGTCCACATCGGGCTACCAGGATTTCGGCGCTCACCCTTGAAATCGTTGCATGGCGCAGGTCTATCCTTGACGCCGCCCCCCATGGCCCTGGACTCATGACACGGGACAGTAGGGCTCTCCGACCCGACTGGCTTCCGGCGGTGGCATTGAGCGCTGCGCTTGCCGCGGCGATGCTCGCCTGGGATCCGCGGGTCGGCGATCTGGCCGCCCAGGTCTTCCGCACCGAGCTGTTCCACCGTGGCGGCCTGGCGATCTGGAACAGCAGCTGGTACGGCGGCCACTACATCCTCACCTACAGCGTCCTCTTCCCGCCGCTGGCCGCGCTGCTCGGGCCGCAGGTCGTCGGGATGCTGGCAGTTGTCTCCTCGTCCTACCTCTTCGACCGGCTCGTGCGCGACCGCTGGGGGGCGGCGGCGCGCTGGGCAACCCTCTGGTTTGCCGCCGGAGTCGTGACCCTGCTCGCCGACGGGCAGCTCACCTTTGCGCTCGGTGTCGCCTTCGGCCTCGCGGCGCTGCGGTTTCTGCAGGTGGGAAGGCGCGGCCCGGCGCTGGCCGCCGCCGCGGCCTGCGCCCTGTCCAGCCCGGTCGCCGGCGCTTTCCTGGCGGGCGTCGTGCTGGCCGGCTCGCTGCAGCCTGGCCGCCGCGCCAGCGTGCCCGCGATCTGGGTGGCATGCCTGCCCCTGGGGTTGATCGTCGCCTCGAACCTCGCCTTCCCGGAATCGGGCCAGTTTCCCTTCGCCCTCTCCGCCTACCTCGCGATCCCGCTGTGGTGTGGGGGGGCGCTGTTCGTCACCCGGGGGCTGCGCGAGGAGGAGCGGCAGCTGCACCGTGTCCTCGTCGCCTACGTGCTGGCGGCAACCGTGCTCTGGCTGGTCCCGAACCCGATGGGCGGCAACGCCGCGCGGCTCGGGGCGCTGTTCGGCGGTCCGGTCCTGGCCGCGGTGGTCCTGGCGCGCCGCCCGGCCCTTGCGGGCCTCTCCGTCCTGGTCCTGGCGGGGACCATGGCCGGCGGCCTCTACTGGCAGCTGACCGCGAGTGTCAACCAGATTGCCCGCAGCGTCGGCGATCCCTCCACGACCCGGTCCTACTTCGAACCCGCCGCTCACTGGCTTCGCCTGCACGGTGGGCGCGGGGTGCGGGTCGAGGTGCCGCCCACCGCTAACCACTGGGAGTCCGCTTACATGGCGCCGGACCTCGAGCTTGCGCGGGGCTGGCTGCGACAGCTGGACACGACTCGAGACGACCTCTTCTACGCCGACGACGCACCGCTGACGGGTCGCTCCTACAGCGCCTGGCTGCACGACAACGCGATCCGCTACGTGGCGCTTCCCGACGTCGGGCTCGACTACTCCTCGGCGGGGGAGAGACGGCTGATCGTTCGCGGGCCGCCCTATCTCGCGCTCCGCTGGAGCTCCGCGCACTGGCGCATCTACGAGGTGCGGAACCCCGCGCCTCTGGTGCAGTCGCTCGGCAGTGGCGCAGCCCGCACTCGCTGGATTGGCCACCAGGGCTTCGCACTGAACGTCACCCATCCCGGCGAGTTCCTCGTCAGGGTCAGCTTCACGCCGTACTGGTCGATTGCCCGCGGCAGCGGGTGCCTCCTGCGGCGCGGCGACTGGACCCTGGCCCGGGCCAGCCGCACGGGCATCTTCCGGGTGGCCGTCGACTTCTCGCTGGGGCGGGTGTGGAACGCTGTCACCCGCGCCCGCAAGACCTGCTGACCTCGGCCGCCCATCGATTCGCGTTTGCCGACGGGTCGAAAACGGGAGACATAGACATGGACCCGTTTCGTGCCGCTCGGCGGTGGGACCAGCCCGTCCGGGCGCCTACAGGGCCAGCGAGAGCGGCTCCTCCAGAAGGGAGCGGATGCGCGCGAGGAACTCGGCGGCGGGGGCGCCGTAGAGGATGCGGTGATCGCAGGCCAGGTTCACCGACATCATGTGACTTGACGTCAGCTCGCCGTCGCGCACGACGGGGCGCTCTCTGATCGCGCCGACCGCGAGGAGCGCCGCCTGCGGTGGGTTGATCACCGCGGAGAAGCTGTCGATTCCATACATCCCCAGGTTGGAGACCGTGAAGGTGGCCCCCGAGAGCTCCGGAGGTGTGATCTGGCCGTCGCGGACGCGCTGCGCAAGGGCGCGCGAGTCTGACGCGATCTGCCGCAGGCCCTTGCGATCCGCGTCGAACACGGTGGGGACGATGAGGGCGTCGGGGGTGGCCACCGCGACCCCGACGTTGACCCGCGAGTGGAGCTCGAAGCGGCCGTCTCGGTAGGCGCCGTTCGCGCGTGGGTACTCGCGCAGGGCCAGCGCGCACGCCTTGACCACCATGTCGTTGAAGGACGGGACGACCTCGCCCTCGCGGGCCGCGGCCTTCAGCCGCCCCCGCGCCTCGACCGCCCTGCCCATGTCGACCTCGGCCTGCAGGTAGAAGTGCGGTGCGGTCGCCTTCGACTCCGCCATGCGCCTCGCGATCGTCGCCTGCAGCTTCGAGAGCTCCTCGTAGGTCACTTGCCCCTTGGCGGTCTCCGGGCTGGGTGGGGCCGCCGGGCTGGGTGGGGCTAGCGGGCTGGGTGGGGCCGCCGGGCTGGGTGGGGCCTCCACCGCCAGCGGAGCGGCCGCCGGAGCCGTCCCGGCCTTCTCCACGTCCGCCTTCACGATCCGGCCCCCCGGTCCCGACCCCTTCAGATGCCCGAGATCTAGTCCCTTCTCCCTGGCAAGCCGGCGGGCGAGCGGCGAGGCTTTCGGCCGTTGCCCGCCGCCCCTGTCCATTGGCTCGGCCTGAGCCGAACCGGTGCCCGGTGCCTCAGCGAGCTCAGCCGTCTTCTGCGCGGCAGCACCCACGGTCGCAGGCTCGGCGCCGGGGGTCGCAGGTTTGGTCGCCGTGCCGTCGCGAGCGGGACCGTCGCCCTCGCCGACCCGCGCGATCGGCGCTCCGATCGGGACGGTCTCGCCCTCCTGCGCGACTATCTCGGTCAGCGTTCCGGCAAGGTCGCTTTCGTAGGCCATGTTCGCCTTGTCGGTCTCGATTTCGACCAGCTCGTCGCCCAGCGCGATCTCGTCCCCCACCTGCTTCAGCCACTGCAGGATCGTCCCCTCCTCCATGGAGTCCGACAGCCGCGGCATGACGACGTCAGGCATTGGCCACCAGCCTCGCGCAGGTCCGCATCAGGTCGCCCCCTCCAGCGCGGCGAGCGCGGCCTTCACCACGTGCTCGGTGTGCGGGATCGCCGCCTGCTCCAGCCGTTTCGAGTACGGCATGTGCACGTCGGCGCCGGTGACCCGCTGGACGGGCGCATCAAGATGATCGAAGGCCTGCTCGGTGATCAGGGTCGACAGGTTGGCCCCGACGCCGCCATGCGGCCAGCCCTCCTCGACGATCACCGCCCGGTTGGTCTTGCGCACCGACTCGAGGATCGTGTCGAGGTCGAGCGGCCGCAGGGTGCGCGGGTCGATCACCTCGGCCTCGACCCCGTGTTCGTGCGCGAGGGCGCGGGCCGCATCCTCGGCCACGTGCGCCATCTTGAGGATGCCGATGATCGTCACATCGCCTCCCTCGCGGCGCACCGCAGCCTCCCCGAAGCGCAGCGTCTCGTCGACCTCGCCGTCGACCTCTCCGCGGCGGCCGTAGAGGCTCTCGTGCTCGATGAAGATCACCGGGTTGTCGTCGCGGATTGCGGTCTTCAGCAGCGCCTTGCCGTCGCGCGGCGTGGAGGGGCAGGCAACCAGCAATCCCGGGACCTGCAGGTAGAGGGCCTCGAAGCTGTGTGAGTGGGTGGGGCCGAGCTGGTGGCCGCCGCCCCCCGGCATGCGGATCACCATCGGCACCCGCGCCTGTCCGTTGAACATGTATGGGATCGCGGCCGCGTGGTTGACGATCTGATCCAGGGCCAGAAGCGAGAAGTTGACGGTCATCAGCTCGATGACGGGCCGCAGGCCCGCCATCGCCGCCCCGACGCCGGCGCCGACGATCGTGTTCTCCGAGATCGGCGTGTCGCGAACCCGCCGCTCGCCGAACTCCTCGAGCAGCCCTTCGGTCACCTTGAACGCACCCTGGAAGACGCCGACGTCCTCGCCCATCACGAACACCGACTCGTCGCGGCGCATCTCCTCCGCCATCGCGTCGCGCAGCGCCTCCCGCATGCGTACGGCGGCCATCAGTCCTCGACCTCCCGCGCCACCTCAGGCGCAGCATCCTCCTGAGCGTCGCCGGTCTGCGCCCGGTCGGCATCAGGCGCAGCATCCTCCTCAGCGTTGCCGGTCTGCGCCCGGTCGGCATCAGGCCCATCCGGGTCGGATCGCGGTGCGGACTGGCTGGAGCGCGGCGCAACCGGCTGGCCGCCGTATGCGGCGCCCGCCTCGGCCAGCTCCCGTGCTGCCTTGGGCATCGCCTCCTCGCGCTCGCCCCGGTGGGGCTCAGGGCTGCGCTCGTCCACGGCGTACCAACCCGCGGCGGTGTCGAGCACGTAGAGGTTCTCGTAGAGAGAATCGAGCGGCGGCTCAGGCGAAGCGTCAGCGAACTCCACCGCCTCCTTCACCTTCTGCTCGGCGTGATCGCGAATCTCCCGGACCTCGCGCTCGCCCAGCACATCGGCCTCGACACACCGCTTCGCAAAGGTCTCGATCGGGTCTTTCTCGCGCCACTCCTCGACCTCCTCGCGGTTCCGGTAGACCTCCGGATCGGCGGCCGAATGGCCCCGGTAGCGATAGGTGAAGGCCTCGAGCAGCGTCGGGCGGGCCTCCTCGCGGGCGAGGCGGATCCCCTCGCCGACGCTCTCCCGGATCGCCATCACGTCCATGCCGTCGACCCGCGTGCCCTCGATGCCGTAGCCCTTCGCCTTCTTGGAGAGGTCCGTCTGGGCGGAGTGGCGCTCGATCGACGTCCCCATCCCGTAGAGGTTGTTCTCGACCAGGAAGAGGACCGGCAGCTTCCAGAGCGCCGCGAGGTTCATCGTCTCGCCGAAGTTGCCGGCGTTCGAGGCCCCGTCCCCGAACATGCAGACGGTGACCGTGTCTTCGCTTCTGTACTCGGAGGCAAGCGCCAGGCCCGCGGCGATCGGCAGGTTGCCGCCGACGATGCCGTAGCCGCCCATGAAGCGGTGCTCACTGTCGAAGATGTGCATCGACCCGCCGCGCCCCCCGCTGCACCCGTCGACCCGGCCGAACAGCTCCGCCATCACGCGCTTGGGGTCGGTGCCGCGGGCGATCGCGTGGCCGTGCGTGCGGTAGGTGCCGATCAGGTAGTCCTCGTCGCGCATCACCGAGGCGGTACCGACGATCGTCGCCTCCTCGCCGATGGCGAGGTGCAGGAACCCGCCGGCCTTGGCGCGCTGGTACTGCCGTCCCGCCTCCTCCTCGAAGCGGCGGATCAGGGTCATCTGCGCGAGCAGCTGGTAGCAGGTTGCGGCGTCTGGCAGATCTGCCATCGAGGCCACCTTAGCTAGCTGCCGCGAGCGCCTCTTCGAGCCTGTCGTCGCCCCAGAACACCTCGTCGCCGACGAGCAGCGAGGGGACGCCGGTCACACCCCGCTCGGCGGCCAGGTCGGTGGTCTCGCGCAGGGCGCTCTTGACTCCGTCCGTTTCGACCGCCCTGAGCACCGCGCGAGGGTGCAGCTCGCAGGCCGCGGCGGCGATCAGGACGTTGTCGGGATCGCTGAGGTCGCGCCCCGCCGCAAAGGCCTGGCGGAAGGCCGCAAGGGCGAAGGAGACCGTACGCCCGGTCTGCTTGGCGAAGGTCGCTGCGCGCATCGCAAACAGCATGTTGCCCGGCCAGGGATCGGGCCAGGCAGGCGCTGGCAGTCCGTAGGCCGACGCGCGCCGCTCGATCTCGGCGATCCCCGCCTCGCGCTCCGGCCCGTTTCCCCACGAGTCGCGCCCGAGGCGCTTGAACAGGGCGCCCAGCAGCACCGGTTGCCACTCCGGCTGCTCCAAGCCGGCTTCCGAGAACAGCCCGCTGATTCGCTCCGCCGTCAGGTAGGCGTAGGGCGAACCGAGGTCGAAGTAGAAGATGGCTCGGCTCATCCGTGCCGCGCCGACCCGCTACGCGTGGGTCGCCCAGCCGTCCACGGCGCGGGCGGCTTCGAAGATCGCCTCGGAGATCGTCGGGTGGGGATGGACGATCCGGGCCAGCTCCTGGTAGCCGCCCTCCAGCTCCATCGTCGCGACCAGCTCGGCGATCATGTCGCAGGCGCGGTTGCCGGCCACGTGAGCGCCCAGGATCTCGCCGTATTGCGAGTCGACCACGAGCTTGACCAGGCCGTCTTTATCGTCGTACACGGTTGCCGCGCCGACCCCGCCGAGCTTCAGCTTTCCCACCTTGACGTCGTGGCCGGCCTCCTTGGCGGCTGCCTCGGTCAGCCCGACGCTCGCTACCTGCGGCTGGCAGAGAGGTGGCCCCCGGAACGAGGTTCTGGTCGACCGGGTGGGTGGTTGCGCCGGCCGCACGCTCGACCGCGACGACCCCCTCCTCGGAGGCCTTGTGGGCAAGCGCCTTGGCGTTGACCAGGTCGCCGATCGCGTAGACCTTCGGGTTCGAGGTGAGCCCGAACTCGTCGACCCTGACTTTGCCGTTCGCCTCCAGCTCGATGCCTGCCTCGCCCAGCCCCAGGCCCTCGACGTCCGGCGCGCGCCCGCCGGCGATGCACAGGTAGTCGACCTCGGCGGAGCTGTCGCCGTAGCTGAGCTTCACCGAG
>CAVPRR010000001.1:0-19345 GCA_963707965.1 uncultured Solirubrobacterales bacterium | reverse complement strand
CGATTCCCTTTGAGATCCGCTCGGTGGAGGCGCTGGGCCTGCCCCGGGTCGTTACCAGCCTGGCCGAGGAACAGCGCGGGATCATCCTCGTCACCGGCACCACCGGTTCGGGCAAGTCGACGACCTTGGCGGCGATGATCGACCACATCAACCAGACCCGGGCGCAGCACATCGTCACGCTTGAGGATCCGATCGAGTACCTGCACCAAGACAAACGTTCAATCATCAATCAGCGCGAAATCGGCTCCGACACGCTCAGCTTCGCCCGCGCCATGCGCCGCGTCCTGCGCCAGGACCCCGACGTGATCCTGATCGGCGAGATGCGCGACGAGGAGACCGTGCGCACCGCGCTCTCGGCCGCCGAGACCGGCCACCTCGTGCTCTCGACGGTCCACACGCTGGACGCCACCGAGACGATCAACCGGATCATCGACTTCTTCCCGCCGCACCTTCAGCAGCAGGCGCGGGTGATGCTCGCTTCCACCCTTAAGGGGGCGATCGCCCAGCGCCTGGTGCCCGATGTCACCGGCGACGGCAGGGTCGCAGCCGCCGAGGTGATGGTCGTCACCGGCCGCGTCCAGGACCTGATCCTCAATCCCGAGGAAACGGGGAAGATCACCGAGGTAATCGGCGAGGGTGAGTACTACGGCATGTGCACCTTCGACCAGTCGCTGCTGCGCTACGTGATCGAAGGCAAGGTCTCCGAGCAGGTGGCTCTCGACTATGCCTCCAGCCCGCACGACTTCAAACTGATGCTCGCCGCCGGCGGCCAGCGCGCCAGCGGAATCGAGCAGCTCAGCGGGGAGCCGGTGGCCCCATGAGGGAGAAGTTAAACGAGAACCCGGTTGCCCAGGTTGTCCTCATCGGTGTGCTCGTCGTCGTCGGCATCTTTTTCTTCATCCACAGCTCCAGCGGGGGCGAAGAAAGCGAAGAAGCGCCGGCGAGCGAAGTCACGGCGACCGTCAACGGCGTCACAGCCAGCGGCTCCAGCCCGGGAGACGCCGTCGAAAGCGCGGTGGAGTCGCTAGAAGCGGGCGCCACGGCTGCGGTCGCAGCCCCGCCTGCCTCGGTCCCGACTCCCTCACCGCCGAAGCGCCTCACAGCCGCCTACGAATCTGGCAAGACCGTTGCCCTGCTGATCGTCCACCCGGGCAGCATCGACAGCGCTCTCTCTGCTCGCTCCTCGCTGTTGCTGGCGCACAACCACAACGTCTTGCTCTTCATCGTCAGAGCCAAGGAAATTGCCCGCTACGCGGCGATCACCGTCGGCCTCGAAGTGAACCGGGTGCCGGCACTGATCGTGATGAAGCCGAAGCGCCTTAGCAGCGGTACGCCACAGGCCTCCATCAGCTACGGCTTCCAGACCCCGCAGAGCGTCCTCCAGGCCGTCCTCGACGCTGGCTACCGCGGCCGCGAAGTCACCTACCACCCGAACTGAACCTGGGGATGAACGCCGAGACCGCTTACCCAGGCCACCTTCGCCCGGTCCCCGACTCGGGCGGCTCGGCCGCGCCGGCGCTGCCGCCGCCAGCGGATGGCGGCACGGGCACGCCTGGACTCACCCCGCCACGACACCGCGGCCACTCGCACGGCTTCACCACCGACATCCTGGTCGAGCTGGGCTTCGCCAGCGCCGACACCGTTCAGGCGGCGGTCGAAGCTTCGCGCACGGCCGGGCGGTCGCCCGAGGCGCTGCTGATCGAGCAGGGCGCGATCACCGGCGATCAGTTCTCGCGCGCCGTGGCCGAGCGCTACGGGCTCGACCACGCCGACCTTTCCACGTACCACGTCGATGTCGCCGCCGCCGCGCTCTTCCCGGTGACGATGGCGCGTCGCTACAAGGCCGTACCGGTCGGCTACTTCGATGCCAAGACACTGCTCGTCGCGGCCGTCGACCCGGCCAATGTCCTCGCCGCCGACGACATCCAGATCGCCACCGGCCTCGACTGCCGGATTGCGGTCGCCGCGGAGGATGATGTCGAGGCCCTCCTGGCCCGGCTCGGCACCCTGCAGAGCGCCGCAACCGAGGCGATCGTCGAGGACCAGCACCGCGTTGAGGAAGAGGAGGAGCTCGCCGAGGTCAGCTCGATGCAGGCGGCCGCCGAGGACGCGCCGGTGATCAAGCTCGTCTACAGCGTTCTCGCCCAGGCGGTGGGGGAGGGGGCCTCCGACATCCACCTCGAGCCAGAGGAGGGCGAGTTGCGGATCCGCTTCCGCATCGACGGCGTGCTGAAAGAGTCGGCGCACGTGCCGAAGCGGATGATCAGTGCGGTCATCTCGCGGCTGAAGATCATGAGCGAGATGGACATCGCCGAGAAGCGAACGCCCCAAGATGGCCGCGTCAGCGTTTCGGTTGAGGACCGCCGGGTCGACCTCCGCGTCACCACCCTGCCGACCCAGCGCGGCGAGGGTGCGACGATCCGAATCCTCGACGAAAGCAACGCCCAGCGCTCGCTCGACGATCTCGGTATGGACGGCTCCGCCCGCGCCCGCTTCGCGGACGCCTTCCACAAGGCCTACGGCGCGGTCCTGGTCACCGGGCCAACCGGCTCGGGTAAGTCGACGACGCTGTACGCGGCCCTGAGAGAGCTGAACGGGATCGAGAAGAAGATCATCACGATTGAGGACCCGGTCGAGTACCGGATCGGCGGTATCAACCAGATCAACGTCAACCGCAAGGCGGGCCTCGACTTCGCCACCGGGCTGCGCTCGATTCTCCGCGCCGACCCAGACATCGTCATGGTCGGCGAGATCCGCGACGCCGAGACGGCGCGGATCGCGATCGAGGCTGCCCTCACCGGGCACATGATGCTGACCACGCTGCACACCAACGACGCCCCCGGCGCGATCGCCCGCCTCACCGAGATGGGGATCGAGACCTTCCTCACTGCCTCCGCCGTCGACTGCGTCGTCGCCCAGCGGCTGGCGCGCAAGCTCTGCCCGCACTGCAAGCGGCGGATGATCGTCCCCGTCGCGGCGCTGCACGAGGCGGGGATCAAGGTCGGCGCCGAGGTTGAGGCCTACGAGCCGGTGGGCTGCGGTCGCTGCGGCAGCAGCGGCTACCGCGGCCGGGTCGGCGTCTATTCGGTGATGAGCCTCAGTGAGCGCTTGAAGGAAATGACCATCGCCCGTGCCGCCGAGCCGGAAATCGCAGCCGTCGCCCGCGAAGAGGGGATGCTCACTCTGCGCGAGGACGGTGTCGTCAAGATCCGAGCAGGGGTCACCAGCCTTGAGGAGGTCCTACGTGTCACAGCATGAGTTTGACTTCTCCGAGGTGCTGCGCCGGATGGTCGACGCGCGAGCGTCCGACGTTCACATCACCACGGGCTTCCCGCCGGCGATCCGCGACAAGGGCAGGATCCAGCCGATGGACGGCTTCCCGGTCCTGACCAGCCAGCATACGCGCGAGGTCGTCTACTCGATCCTCAACGACGACCAGCGCAAGCGTTTCGAGAACAACAAGCAGCTCGACTTCGCCTACGCGATCCCCGGTGTCGCCCGTTTCCGCGTCAATTGCTTTTTCCAGCGCGGCTCGGTCAGCGCCGCCTTCCGCCTCGTGCCGCAGGAGATCCCGGGCCTGGACACGCTCGGCGTGCCGCAGGTCCTGCGCGAGCTGACCGCCAAACCGCGCGGCTTCGTCCTCGTCACCGGGCCAACCGGCTCGGGCAAGTCGACGACGCTGGCGGCGATGATCGATGTGATCAACGAAGAGCGCCAGGACCACATCCTCACGATCGAGGACCCGATCGAGTTCCTCCACCAGCACAAGCACTCGATCGTCAACCAGCGTGAGGTGGGCTCCGACGCACCTGATTTCGCCCTCGGCCTGCGCGCTGCACTGCGAGAGGACCCCGACGTGATTCTGGTCGGCGAGATGCGCGACCTGGAGACGGTCTCCACCGCGCTGACCGCGGCCGAGACCGGCCACCTCGTCTTCGCCACCCTGCACACGCAGTCCACGGCGCAGACCGTCGACCGGATCATCGACGTCTTCCCACCCGAGCAGCAGGGGCAGGTGCGTACCCAGCTCTCGATTGCCCTGCAGGGGATCGTCACCCAGCAGCTGCTGCCGACCCTCGACGGCCGGGGGCGGGTCGTCGCCTGTGAGGTGCTGGTGCCGACGCCGGCGATTCGCAACCTGATTCGCGAGGGCAAGACGCACCAGATCTACGCCGCCGTGCAGACCTCGGGCGCGATCGGGATGCAGACGATGGACGCCGACCTGGCGCGCCTCGTCCGCTCCGGCCGGATCACCCGCTCGCTCGCCGAACAGCGCGCCTCGGTCCCCGAGGAGCTGAAACGGCTGCTCGGTGGCGTGGCCGCGGTGGCGCCGCAGCCGGCGCCGGCTGCGAGGCCCGCGAGCGTCCCGGCGAACGGGGCGCCGGTGGGCTCGACCGCCCCTCCACCCCCACCCACGTACGTCCAGGGTGGCTGAGCGATGGCAGGTTCCACCACATTCGCCTTCCGCGCGATGGACCTGGCCGGGACCGCCTCCGTCGGAGAGGTCGTGGCCGAGTCGAAGGCCTCGGTCACCGAGCAGTTGCGCCAGCGCGGCCTGATCGTCCTCGACGTCAGCGAGAAGAGCAACCCGCTGAAGATCGAGGATTTTCTCCAGCGCTGGCGGGGCGTCGACATGCGCGAACTGGCGATCTTCTCGCGCCAGTTCGCCACCCTTGTCGCCTCCGGGATGCCGATGCTGCGAACCCTGCACACCCTTGAGGAGCAGACCCAGGACGAGCAGATCAAAGAGGCGGTCGCCGGCGTGCGCGCCGACGTCGAGGCCGGCAGCTCGCTGGAGGCGGCAATGGAGCGCCACCCGAAGGTCTTTGACCGCCTCTTCCGGGCGATGGTCCGCTCCGGGGAGCAGTCCGGACGGCTCGACGAGGCGATGGACCGGATCGCCTACCAGGTGGAGAAGGCCGACGTGCTGCGGCGCCAGGTCAAATCGGCGCTGATGTACCCGGCGCTGGTATTCGGTTTTGCCGCCGTGGTGCTGCTCGCGATCGTCGCCTTCGTGATCCCGGTCTTCGTCGGCATCTTCGAAGAACTCGCCGCAGAACACCCCGAGGAAGCGGCCAGCCTGCCGGTGCCGACGCAGTTCTGCGTCGACGTCTCCAACGCGATCACCGGCTACTGGTACATCCTGATCCCTGCTCTGGTCCTCGCCTTTGTCGTCTTCTTCAAATGGAAGAAGACGGACCGCGGCAACGAGCTCTGGGACCGCTTCAAGCTGCGGCTGCCGGCGAAGATCGGCGACGTGATCCAGAAGGTGGCGCTGGCGCGCTGGTCGCGCACCTTCTCGGGCGCGGTTTCCTCCGGAGTGCCGATGCTGCAGGCGATCCGGCTGACGGGCGAGACGTCCGGCAACGTAGTCGTCGAGCAGGCGATGGACGACGTCTACGCCTCGGTCAAGGGGGGCGGTTCGCTGGCCGGTCCGATCGAGGACAACCCGATCTTTCCGCCGATGGTCGGCCACATGGTTGCCGTCGGCGAGGAAACAGGCCAGCTCGAGCACATGCTGACCAAGGTCGCCGACTTCTACGAGGCCGAGGTCGACGCCAATGTGAAGGCGCTGACAGCTCTGATCGAGCCCGTGATGATCGTCTTCGTCGGCGGCATAGTCGGCTTCATCGTCATCTCGATGTACCTGCCGATGTTCAGCATCTACGAACACATCCGCTGAGCGGCTGCGACCGCCGAGCAGGTGACAACTCAAGCAGTCAGTTGACTACTATGGTTGTCACATCGATGGATGTGTCACGACCGCACAGGGTGATCTCACACCCCCTGGACAGCACCGTCCTTCGAGTGTTGACCGGGACAAATCAGGCTTTGACCGGTCGTCAGATTGCTCGGCTGGCGAGTGAAGGCAGTCAGCAGGGCATCTGGAAAGCGCTGGGCCGACTCGTTGAGGCAGGTGTGGTCGAGCGGGAGGAGGCGGGCAGTTCGTCTCTCTACACGTTCAACCGCGAGCATCTGGCGGCGCCAGCCATAGAGATGCTCACCAATCTGCGCGGGGAGCTGCTGGAGCGCCTGAGGCAGACCTTCAGGGCCTGGCGGATAAGGCCGGTGCACGCGTCGATGTTCGGCTCGGCCGCCCGGGGCGATGGCGACGCACGCAGCGACATTGATCTCTTCATCGTCCGTCCCGATGGAGTGGATGTGGAGGATTCGACCTGGCGAGATCAGCTCGACAAGCTGGCGGATGCCGTGTTGCATTGGACCGGAAACCACGCCGGCATCGTCGAGCTGGCAGAGAGGGACTTGGTCCAGCTGCGCCGCCGCCGGCCGCCGGTCCTCGACGAGCTCGATGCCGATGCGATCACCCTTGCTGGTCCCGACGTGATGAAGATCCTGAGGGCAGAGAGTTGACCGGTCGTCAAGGTAGGAGCCAGCCCTGCTCGGCGCGGGACGCGCGGAGCAGGCGCGGTCACGCCCGAAAGTTTCTGGAAGTTGCCGAGCTTGCCGCCGGCGAGCAAGACCAGGATCCTGAGTATGCAACCGCCGCCGCGTCCCTCGCCGTCCTCGCCGGAATCGCTGCCGCCGACGCCGCCTGCTGCAAGGCATTGGGGGAACGGTCGCGGTCTCAGGACCTGCCGATCTTCAGCCTCTACGACAAGATCCGCTGAGCCACGGCAAGCCATGTGCTACCGTGACGCACATGGACTCGGTTGGTGTGCGTGAGCTGCGCCAGAACCTTTCCAGGTACCTGACGCAGGTCAAGGAGGGGGAAAGCTTCGCCGTCACTGAGCGGGGCCGGGAGGTCGCGCGGCTGTCGCCGTCGGGCCCCGCCGACTCGCCAATGGCTCGGCTCGTCGCTGAGCGGGGCGCGACGATGCCGCGCGCCGATCTGGTTGCGCTTGCCGGCGACTCGGCCAATCCCCCTGCCAGCGGGCCGCCCAGCTCCCAGGTGCTCGACGAGCTGCGTGAGGAGCGGCTGTAGCCGCCGCTCAACTCGTCTACCTGGACAGCTCCGCCTACGTGAAGCTGCCGCTTCAAGAGCCGGAGCATCAGGCGCTGCGCGAAGAGCTGGCGGAGTGGGAGGGTTACGTCTCCAGCGCACTGCTCGGAGTCGAGGCGATCAGGGCGTGCGCTCGCTACGGAGCGGCGTATGCGCGGGATGCGCGGGCATGGCTCGAGGGCGTGGCGCTGCTGCCGCTCGACGACGCGGTGCTCGACGCGGCAACCTCGCTGATGCCCATCGGGTTGCGCAGCCTCGACGCTCTCCATCTGGCGACTGCCCTCAGTGTGCGCGAGGAGCTCGGCGCGCTCGTCACCTACGACGAGCGGCTGGGCGAGGCAGCCACAGATCATGGCTTGAACGTCGTGCAGCCGTCTTGAGCGCACGGTTGAGATTCCGTCCGCAGGATGCACATCTCGGTCTCCACTCTCTACGACAAGATCCGCTGACGCCGCCCCCGGGCGCGGTGGGGCCGAGTTGACGAGTTATCCGTGGGTTCTGAGTGCGCAGCCTGATTTTTGGCTCGATGAACCCCAAATTTCGGGGATCAAGGGATTCGAGCGTGTGTCGATTAAGGGCTTGTGATGACTCTGCCAGTGCCTCGGTGCTCAAAGGGCAAACTCGCCGCGAGGCGGGGGCGCAAAGCCGTCGGGACTCCCTCGGGAGTCAGTCGGGCTACCACCGGGGTCTACAGACACCACGTGGCTTCACACGGGGCTCTGGCGCAAACGATTAGGACCACAGGAGGTACCTAATGTTTCTCCAGAATCTCCGGGCCAAGATTGGCGCCCGGCTCAACGGCGACAGGGAGGCCGGCTTCACGCTGATCGAGCTTCTCGTCGTGATGCTCATCCTCGGAATCCTGGCCGCGATCGCGCTGCCCGCCTTCTTCAACCAGAAGGAAAAGGCCGGCGACGCCAAGGCCAAGGAGAACGCTCACTCGGCCCAGGTCGCTATCGAGACGTTCGCGACCGACCACAACGGCTCCTATGAAGCAGCCACCGTGGGAGAACTCCAGAAAATCGAGCCGACGATCAAGGAATCCGAAGAAGCAGGAAAAGAAGGAATCGAACTCCCTGAACCAGGGAACAACTCCTACACGATCGTCTCCACTTCGTCGAACGGCCACACGTTCGAAATCGTGAACACCGAAGGCGTGATGACCTATCCGTGCGCGCCCGTTGGCAAAGGTGGCTGTCCTGAAGTTGCGGAAGGCGTCGGTGGCTGGGGCGGTTGATCCCCCTCTAGCCGCATCGCTTAGCCATGTCTAAGCAACGCGCAAGCGCTGTCGAGGGGCGGGCCAACACGGCCCGCCCCTCGCTGCGCCTGCTGCCACTTCTCTTCACCGTCGCGGCGCCGCTCGCGTTGACGACGCTCGCGCCAGCTGCTCAAGCACTTGCTCCCCCCTCGCCCGCGCTGACCGGCACCAACCCGATCTCTCCGGGCGCCTCGCTGACGCCCTTCATCGAAGGAGCACCGGACGGGCCGATCGCCACCGTCGTACAGCCCCGGCTGACCGCGGCCGTCAACCAGCCGATCTCGATGGCGAGCGAACCCGGCAACAAAATCACGATCTACACCGACTCCGGATGCAGCGGCGCCGTGGTCGCCGAAGGCACCGCCGCCAAACTCGAAGAACCCGGAATCGAAGTGGAAGTCGAACCCGAATCGTTCACAACCTTTTACGCGAAACAGAGCAACGAAGAAGGTCCGTCGGAATGCTCGCTCGGGCTCACCTACCGCCAGGTCTCCACGCCTCCCACGGCGCCGACCTTCAGTGGTATCTCGCCGGCCTCGCCCGCCAACGACAACTCCCCGCGCCTGATCGGCAGTGCCGACCTCGAAGCGACGGTCTCCATCTACACGAACTCGAGTTGTGAACCTCCGGCTCTCGCCAGCGGAACGGGCGCCGCCTTCGCCGCCCCCGGGATCCAGGTCACGGTGCCCGACAACTCCGAAAGCAACTTCTACGCGCGGGCCTCGCTGGCGGGCTACCTGTCGGGATGCTCCGCCTCGCCGATCTCCTACAAAGAGGTGACGCCGCCCCCGACTGAAGGAGGCTCGTCGGGGTCGGGAACCCCGCCCTCGCCTCCGCACCTGCACATGCTGCCGGGTGGTCGGGCCAACGACAACACGCCGCAGGTGACCGGCAGCGCCCCTGGTGCCGGGACGGTGAAGGTCTTCGGCAACTCCGGCTGTGGCGGTGCGCCGGTGGTAACCGGCTCCGCGTCTGACTTCGCGTCTGGCCTCACGGTCCAGGTTGCCGACAATACGGTCAACACCTTCACCGCGGTCTCGGTCGCAGGCGGCAGCGCGTCCGCCTGCTCGGCTCCGGTCACCTACTTCGAGGACTCGACTCCTCCCCACACACGAATCACGGTGGGGCCCGGCGTCAAGACCCGTCACCGCAAGGCCGTCTTCCGCTTCACCGATACCACCGATGACCCCTCCGGCACCACCTTCCTCTGCAAGGTCGACCGCAGCAAGTGGAAGCAGTGCAGTTCCCCCTTCAAGCTGCGCCACCTCCGCTTCCGCCGCCACGTCCTCCGCGTCCGCGCGATCGACGTCGCCGGCAACGCCGAGGCCAAGGGCGTCAAGCGCCGCTTCAAGGTGATCCACGGGCTGTAGGGCGAGCAGCCTTCAGCCAGTGGGTTGTCGACCAGTTGGCAAATCCGTCAACTTTAGTTGGCATAATTGCCAACATGCCCCGTCTTCGCTCCCGAGACCTCTTCCCTTCGGAGGAACCCGTCCGTCCGCCGGGCAAGCTCATCGGGCGCCGTAGCGACCTGGAGGAACTCACTTCCCAGCTTGCGGACGGATTGCACCAGATCGTCGCCGCGCCACGTCGCACGGGCAAGAGCACGGTGTGCGAAGCGACCATCGCGGCGCTTCGCCGCCGCCGGTTCTACACGGTGAGCGTCAGCCTGTTCAAGCACACGAACGCCACCGCGCTGGCCGAGGCGCTCGCGCAGGAAACGCTTGCCAACCGGTCGGCGCTGAGGCGATTGGTCGAGCGGGTGCGCAGCCTTCCCTCGCGCGCGCTCACCGGACGATCGCTGACCACGGTGCTGCGCGTGAAGTCAGAGCTCGGCGACGCGGTGGAGATCGCACTCGAGCCATCCCGGAAACGTCGCGATCCCCTGCAGGAGCTCAGCCTTGCCCTTGAGCTGCCCCAGCGGATCGCCGAGCGCGACGACCGGCAGCTGATCCTGTTCATAGACGAGCTGCAACAGCTGACCAGCAGCGCGTACGGCGACCCCGAGCAAGTCACGCAGCGGCTACGCGAGGCCCTCCATGACTCTCCTCGCGTCACCTGCCTGTTTGCCGGGAGCGTTGAGCACCTGATGCGCGACATGTTCGGCAACGAGCGCCGGGCGCTCTACCAGTTCGGTGGCTTCCACGAACTCTCCCCAATCATCGGGGACGAGTGGCGCCAAGGGCTTCGCGAGCGCTTCGCGCAGGACGACTGCACGGTCGACGAAGAGGCCCTCGAGCGGATCGTCGCCTCGGGCGAGGGACACCCGCGTTCGACGATGCTGATAGCCCAGCAGGTTCATCACGCCTCCGTAGAGGAGGGTGCCCGCCACATCGATGGAACGCTCGCCGAGCGCGGCTATCGCGGCGCGCTCGCAGCCGACGCCGGCCGCCACAGCGATCTGATCGACCGCATCCGGGCTATGGGCAGCACCGCAGTCGAGGTCGCAGTCCGGCTCGCGCATCAGCGATCCCCGTACGCGGACCTCGAGAAGAAGACCGCCAACCGCGCGCTTAACGCACTCGCCGACGCATCAATCGTCATCAGGCCTGGCGGACGTGGCTCCTGGACGCTGGCCGACCCGCTGTTCTCCGACTACATCCGACGCGAGATCAGGGCGGGGTGAGCCCGATGGCCGGCGTCGTTCTGATCGCGTTCCTGGGGGGGCTGGCCGCCGGCAGCTTCGCGACCGCGGTCGCCCACCGGGTGCCGCGCGGGATCTCGATCGCCTTTGCGCGCTCGCAGTGCCCCGCCTGCGGGGCGCAGATCGCCGCCCGCGACAACGTGCCGGTGCTCTCCTGGCTGCTGCTGCGTGGGAGGGCGCGCTGCTGCGGCGCGCAGATCTCGCCGCGCTACCCGCTGACCGAGCTGGGGGTCGGGCTGCTCTTCGCCGCGACCGTGCTCGTCTATCGCCACGACGCCGCCGAGGCGGTCATCGGACTGGTCTTCGTCACCGTGCTGGCGACGGTGACGCTGACCGACCTCGAGCAGCGGATCATCCCCAACAGGGTCCTGCTCGCGGGCGCCGTGCTCTGCCTGGCGATCGCGGCGCCGACCGATCCCGGCGGCCTGCCGGAGCGGCTGATCGCTGCCGCGGCGGCCGGCGGGATTCTCCTCCTCGTCGTTCTCGCCTACCCGGCCGGTATGGGCCTCGGCGACGTCAAGCTGGTGGCGACGATGGGCCTCTTCCTCGGCCGCGCCGTCGCCCCGGCGATCCTCATCGCCCTCCTGGCCGGCAGCCTCGTTGGCGTTGCCCTCATCGCCCGCCACGGCGCCCGCGCCCGCAGGATGGCGATTCCCTTCGGCCCGTTCCTCGCCCTCGGAGGCGTGGCCGCCCTGCTGGTGGGGGACCAGCTGATCGACCTCTACCTCGGCTGAGAAGCGGC
The DNA here is from genome assembly GCA_963707965.1 of uncultured Solirubrobacterales bacterium. Classification (GTDB taxonomy): domain Bacteria; phylum Actinomycetota; class Thermoleophilia; order Solirubrobacterales; family 70-9; genus VRUE01. Next base: position 7,743 of record CAVPRR010000001.1, on the reverse strand, counting down.
TGGCCCGCCGGCCGCTATGCCGACTTGCCGCCGCCCTTTTCCTGCTACTTGGGCTCGCCGAGCGGGGCCTTGTGGAGCTTGCTGGTGGCGAGCAGGCGGACCTTCAGCAGCTCGATGCGGAAGGTGCGCTCCTTGGGGCCGTAGACGACGGTCTCGGGAATGCCCTGTTCGAGGGCCAGGAGCTGGCAGGTCTCCGAGCCGACCACGCAGACGCCGTCGCCGAAGAGGCCGGTGACCTGGTCGGAGACCAGCATCAGCGCCTTCTTTTCGTCCTTGCTGACGCTTATGAAGGTCAGCGCCGGCTCTTTGCGGCTGGGCAGCATCGTCAGCTCGGGCAGGTTGCGGCGGACAGACGGCTCGGCCTTGCTGTCGGCGGCGCCGGAGGAGACCGGGACGACGCGGACGTCGATCGCGAAGGAGTAGTACTTGAGCTGCGCGCCCTGGGACGGTTCGCCGTTGCCATCGCCCGGGGGCGTGGTGTCGGTGGTTTCGGGCGGGGTCGAGTGCGTTTCGGGGGTCGTCGTGTCCGCCGGGCCTTCGGCGCCGCCGGACGAGGAGCCGTTATCGGTTGCGGCTGCGCTGCCGACCGCGTTGCCCGTGCCTTCGGGGGTCGCGTACTGCGGCTTGAAGGGATCCTTGGGCGTGCCGGCCAGACGACGGCGGTAGTCGCGCAGGCCTGGCGCCGCCTTCGCCACGACCAGATTCGAGGAGGGTAGGGCAGCGCCGGGAGTGGCGAGCGCGGTTGCGGATTCGGCCGATTCGGAGTCAGAGGAGCCGCCGCGCATCGCGATCGGCAGAGCCACGATCGCGATGAGCAGGATCACGACCAGCGGCAGCAGGCGGCGCTCGCGCAGGTCGTAGTAGAGGTCGAGCAGGAAGTCGGGGACCTTGACCTGCGGCAGCTTCAGCTCCGGGCCCTTCTTCAGCATATTCATCGTGCCGTCGCCACCTGGGTCGAGGTCGCACTCGCGCTTGCCCCGGCCGGTGTGGTGACCGGCGCCGGTGCGGAGGGCGTGGCGCCGGCGGTCACCCCCTGGCTGGGCGGGGTGATGTAGGTGGTGACGGCGAAGTTCGCGTCCAGCGTCGCCGCCGATTTGCCTTCTTCGGATTTCGGGTTGGTGCTGAGAGCAAAGCCGTCCAGGGTTACCAGCCGGCCGTCGACGGCGACGCTGGGCTTGGCCCCGGTGTGGACGAGGGAGTCGATGCCACCGATGAAGTCGGCGATCTGGAAGAAGTCGCCGCTGAAGGTGAGGCTGTAGGGCATCACGCCGAGGCCGGCGGGGCCGATCGAGGCGCCGAGCGGCAGCAGCGAGGCCGCGGCCTCGGTCGGCGGCACCGTGGAGGAGGCCGGCACGGCGCTCGAGGAGGAGCCGGCCGAGGGCGTCGCCGGGGCTGGCGCCGGGGTGGCGGAGGCGGTCGCGGGCGTGGAGGTTTCACCCGTCCCTTCGAGCTGGATGCTGTCGAACCTCACCTTGGCGGTGGCGGCGATCGTGTGCAGCTCGACCAGGAGCGAGGCGGTTTCGTCGCCTGCCGGGACCCCCTGGCCGAGCACGACGAGCTCGCGGTAGTCGGCGGGGAATTCGCGCTGCGCCGCGGCCGCTGCAATCGCCTTGCTCTGCGCTTCGCTGAGCGCGACCTGCAGCTGCCCGACCTGGCCCGAGAGTTCGTTCGCCTCTTCGCGCTTGGGCCCAAGGGCCAGCATCCAGAAGCCGACCGCGAGGGCGGCGACGAGGAGGATCGAGACGATCACGCGGTTGGAGGTGCTCATCTCAGTTGCCTTCCAATTCGGATTCGGAGGAGGCGGTGGTCGTTTCGCTGGGCGGTTCCGGCGCGGGCACCGGGGCCGCGTTGCCTTCGGACCCTTCTTCGCTGGCCACCGGTGCGGCGTCGAAGGCGGCGACCATCTGGAACTGGGCGATGAAGTCGCGTGTCTGGCAGGTCGAGCCGGAGCCGCCGCCCGACTCGCCGAGCTTCGAGTACTGCACGCCGACCCGGGTGACGCCGTCGATCTGCTGCAGCGCCTGCACGAAGCCGGCGACGGCGTCCTGGCCGCTTGCGCAGCCGATCAGCTCCAGGGCAGGCCCGGGGATCGTGCTGCGCAGGGCGACGCTGGCCGCGCCGCTGACGGAGACGCCTGAGCTCACCGTGCCGGAGAGGTTGGTGAGCCAGACGTTGCCGGGCAGGACGATGGCGAGTTCGCGCATCACCCGCTGCCAGTCGAAGCGGCTGTCGGCCAGGCTGGTGACCGTGGCGACCCGCTGCTCGCGCAGGTTGTGGAACTGGGTGTAGGCGTCGAGGGCCTGGGCGCGTGCTTCGACCGCCGACTTTTCGTCTTCGAGCTTGGCGATTTCCACCTTGCTGTCGGAGATCTGGTTGTCGGTGACCGCCAGCACGGCGACGCCGACCGCGGCCGCGGCGAGGGCGCCGACGACGATATAGGCGAGCGGGCCGCCGCGCATCGGCCGGCGGCGGCCGGGCCGCTCCTCCTCGGGGATGAGGTTGACGGGGCGCATCGCTAGCGCTCCAGGGCGAGTCCGAAGGGCAGGGTGAGGCGGGCGGCGGCGGCCGGGTCGAGGTCGTAGAGAGCCTCGGGGCGGCCGACCTCGATTGGCAGGCCGAGGACGGGCTCCATGTGGACGGCGAGGCCGGGGATCGCGCTGCCGGGCCCGCAGAGGACGACGCGGTTTACGGGCACCGCCGCCTCCTGGGCGCCGTAGAAGTCGAGCGAGAGGCGCAGCTCGTCGAGCAGCGCCGCGGCGCCGTTCTCAAGCGCGGCGCGAGCCTTGGTGACCGTGTCCGGATCTCCCTCGATCTGCTCGAGCGACTGCTCGAGCCCGACGTGGTCGAGCCACATCTGGGCGTGGTCCGGCGTCAATCCGGTGACCGAAGCAAAGCCGCCGGCGATGTCCTCGAGGCCGACCGGGGAGACGCGGGTGAAGAGGCAGGAGCGGTTCTTGGCGACGGCGAGGTTGGTGACGTCGCCGACGCTGCAGTAGAGAACGGCCGCGGGGGCGGGCTGGTCTTCGCCCTCGAGTGCCGGGCTTGCCAGGTCGCCGAGCGCGCGGATCATGCCGAAGGCCGAGAGGTCAACGCCGACCGGCTCCAGGCCCGCGTCCTTCAGCGGCCTGAGCGAGGCGGCGATCATGTCGCGGCGGGCGGCGACGACGATCACGTCGACCTGGGGTCCGGCACCCTCGATCGCGCCGACTCCGCCAACGACGCGGTGATCGACAACCGCTTGGTCCAACGGCATCGCGATCTGCTCCTGGGCGGCGAAGCGGACCGCGGCGGCGAGCTCGTTCGGATCGTCGATCGCCGGCAACCGCAGCGTTCGCACCACGACGCGCTGGTTGGCGATGCCGAGGCGGACGCGCTTGCCGAGCTTGTGCTCGGCGAAGAGGTCGCTCAGCGCAGCGGCGACGCTGCCGGGGTCGGTGACCTCGCCGTCGTGGAACGCCTCCGGGGGGAGCGGCGTGGTGGCCGCCGCCGTCAGGTGCGCCTCCCCGTTGCTGCGCACCTCGGCAGCGCCGATGCTGCCGGCCTCGATCTCGAGCCCAACCAGAGCGGTGTCCTTGGCGGTCTTCTTGAATGATGGGATCTTCATGGGCGAGCGGACGTTCATGGGCGAGCGGACGGCGTCATCGAACCGCCACGCTCTTGCATCGACCAGATGGCCGTAGAACCTTTGCCTTCGGCTACCAAGAAATAAAAATTGCTAGCGGCTATTCGAGCGTCTCCCGCCCGATCACCCAGGCGGTTTTTTCCGGCTCGATGAAGCTCGGTGGCTCGATGTAGCGGAGTCGGCCGTCGTAGTTGTAGCTCTTCAGGTAGCCGGTGCCGCTGCTGCCGCCCCCGCCGGTGCCGACGGCGCCGCGGTATTTCTGCGCGATTGCGCCGTTGACCTTCAGCGTGCCGAGCTTGGCGCCGCAGTTGTAGTTGTCGACGATGAAGGAGTGCGCGATCGCCAGGATCGCCGCGTGGATCGTCACGTTCTGGATAGACCCCGTCCCGTTTTTGCATTCAAACGTTTTTGTTTCTGCGTTGTAGGGCTCGGGGTGATAGATGCGGACGAAGTTGTTGGCGACCAGGCCCAGTACGCCTTCGCCTGTCATCGGCGGTTCGTTCGAGCAGGATTCGAGGCAGACGTTGCCCGTGATCACGATGTCGTTTGCCGCCGCGATTGTCAGCTGACCGGTGTAGCTGCCTTCGAGGTAGACGTTCCCGCATTCCGAAGGCGGTTCGGTGATCGCGTAGGAGACATTGAAGGGGGTGTAGGCGCTCGAGCAGGTGCCGCTTTCGTCGTAGACGACGCCGTTGGCCGGAATCGAGCCGCTGTAGAGGACGCTTTGCGGCGCGGCGCAGGTGCCGCTGGCGGTCAGCGTCATCACGGTCATCGATTCGCCGCTGAGGCAGATTCGCGTCTGGCCTTTGTACCTGAACTGTGGTTCGGCGATCGCCTGGAGTTCGCTGTTGGTCGGCGGAGGGGTGAGGGTCGCCGAGTTGGCGGTCAGCGTTCCCTGGAAGTTTTTTTCGGAGCCGTTGCAGTTCGATCCCGAATGGAGGCTTTTGTCGCTGGTCGAGAACCACCCTTTGGGGGGCCCGCTGACCTCGATCGGGTCGGCTGCCGAGCCTCCCAGCGTCGGTTCACCGCAGATCACGAACGCGTCGTTGGTGTGCATGGGGCCGTTGATGAAGTCGCCGGTGACGAAGGAGATCGTGTCGCAGTACCTACCGCCGGAATTCGGGATTGTCGCGCTGTAGCGGCCTTCCGCGATCGTTTTCGAGCACTGTACGTAGGCGCCATTGACGGTGGCTTCGCCGTAGTAGTAGTAGGTGACCGGGTCGGAGGTCTCGCGCTGGGTGAAGTAGACGTAGTCGAGGAAGCTGGCCGGCTTGAAGGTTGCGACGATCGACCTCTGAACGTTGCCGTCGAAGCCGGTTGAGCGGATGCGGAAGGTCCCCTTCAGCGGGTCTTCCGACTGGAGCATGCTTTCGGTCGGGTGTTCGGTGTTGCACTGGGTGTATTTGGTCTGGCTGGTCGAGGGCAGCAGCTCGATCGCGTATTGCGCGCCCGTGTTGCCCGGCACCGAGCGCCGGTTCGCCGTCGAGCCCTCGAGGTTGACGGCGGTGGGGGCTTCCACGTTCGCGCAATTGGTCCAGTAGCTGGTGTTGGCGTGCAGGTGGTAGGCGTAGTCGTCGATCCCCGCCTTGGCCGCCTCGTAGGCCTGCTTCTGCCGGAGGTCGTGCGCGGTCAGGTGGGAGTCGCCGTTGACGGCGGTGACGGCGACCAGCACCAGCATCGCGATCAGCGAGACGCCGATCACCGTCATGATCATCGTGAAGCCGCTCTCGTTGGTGTTTCGGTTCACGCGCATGGCCGGGCCGGCGATCCTTCGTTGAACGAGGGCGGGGTGAGGCGCAGCGTGGCGCTGTTCTGGACGCTCGCGTCTGCCCCGGCGTCCGCCACCGGGGTGTTTTCGGGGGCGACGGTCAGCGCTGCGTGGATCTCGACGGTGAGCGCCGCTTCGTTTTCGCTCAGCGGCGTCGTCTGCGGCGTTGTGGAGACCGTGCCGCTGGAGTAGGAGTAGTAGCTGAAGATCGAGCTGCTCGGCGGCGTCGGCGCCACGCCAGTCAGCAGCGTGCGGGTCGAACTCGGAGTTTCCGAGAAGCTCCAGTTGGGCGGGATGCCTCCGGTTGGTTCGTAGTCAGACTGGGAGAGCGCGTTGCCGCTGAGGCTGACCACGCTGAGGATTGGGGCCGGGGCGACTTCGGAGCCCGTCTGGTGGACGAACCTGAGCACCGTGCCGCTGCTTTCTTCTTTGATGGGCGCGAGTTCCGGTGTGATGCAGGCCGAGTGCAGCTCTTCCATCAGGTTGGCGAGCGCGACGCGCGCGCGCTGCGTGGCATGGACGCGGGCGGTGACCCTGACGGACCCGTGCAGCGTGGTGAGTATCACCATCGTCAAGGCCGAGAGGATGACGAGCCCGGTCGCGACCGCCACCATCAGCTCGACCAGGGTGGTGCCGCTCTCGTCGCGGATCGGTTTCAGATGCGTCAGGGGCATTTCTTGTTGCTTCCGGTTTCCGAGCCCGAGCTGGGCAGGCTCAATGTGCGCGATGTCGTGGACGTCAAGCTGTGCACCGTGACGCCCGATTCGCGCTTGCGGTGATAGGTGCCCCCGTAGTTGGCGGAGGCGCAGATTTTGTATGTGCCCCAGGGCAGTCCGTATTCGGCGTTGCTCTGGTGGCCTTGCGAGTCGCTGGTGAATTCCCTCATCAGATTGCTGCCTCCGACTTCGCAGTTTTCGTCGGTGACCGTGATTTTGGCGCCGCTCACGGGAGAGCTCCCGTTCATCACCGTTACTTCGAGGGCTGGAACCTGCAATTCCAGCGCCGGCGGTTCGCGGGTTTCGCCGGACTGGAGGGTGACGCTTCCCAGGCCGGCGCCGCTGCCGGGGTTGTTTTTTTCGCAGGCGCCGGCGTAGACGCTGTCGGGGCTGGTGAAGGGGAAGATCGGCGTCGCGACGACTTCCGATACCCGTGCTTTGCCTGGCGCCCAATACGGTTTCGCCGGGTTCATCAGGCTGTTGAAGACGAAGACCGAGTCGATCATCGCCGCTTTGAATTGCGGGCCGCTGCCGACCAGGTATTTGAACTTGACCGGCAGCGTCGCTCCGTAGTCGAATTGGAGCTGCAGGGTGTTGGTGCCCGCGGCGATGACGCTGGTCGGCTGTGCGGCGGGGGATTCGCCATGCAGGTCGACCAGGCCCGGGCCGCTGGGAACGACGCTGTAGTTGCCGGCAGGCAGATCGTTGAAGTTGGCGCAGCCGGTGGAGTCGGTGGTGCCGCTGAAGGTTCCCGCGCCGGTCCCCGAGAGGCCGATGCCGGCCAACGGTTGGCTGGCGGCGTTTTTGGCGGTGATCACCAGGGTGCCGTGGTTGGGGTCGAGCGAGCCGTTGGAAGGGGAGACGATGCTCTGGATGACGACGGGCTGGCGGCTGCCGGGCCAGGATGTGGTCGAGGTGATCCGCACGTAGTCGGCCGCGGTTTTCCCGGAGGTGCAGGAGGAGGGTTCGCTGGTCGTGTTGTTGACGAACACGCCCTGCGATTTGACCGTGAATTCGTTGCCGTCGACCGAGACGGTTCGCGTCTGTTCCAGCCTGTTGAGAGCCGAGAGTCGCATCGAGCGCAGATGGGCCTGGTCTTCCTGGGCTATCGCGTAGGCCTCCGCGTGGCGTCGCTCGTTGGCGGCCGAGCGGGTGGTCGCCTGCAGGAGGGCCATGACGCCGGCGGCGACGATCGCGAGGACGAGTGCGCTGACCAGGACCTCGATCAGTGCGAATCCTTCTTCCCCAGGCGGCGCTATTCGCCCTCTCGGCGTCATGGCTTCCCCATCGGACGCACGGCCCCGTGTCTTTAGCCGTTCTTGGCGCCGAAGGCGGCCATCTGGCGCGGATCGGCCAATGCTTCAGTAAATGAAGCTATGGCGCTACACTCGTTGTTCCGCCGCTTATGAGCGCTCTTCGCAACTCCTCATGTCCCGTTTGCCGCACGGCCGAGGTGGTCTGTGGAAAGTGGACGCTGCTGCTGATCCGCGATCTGGCCGAGGGCTCCAGCCGCTTCTGCCAGCTGGAGCGCTCGCTGGAGGGGATCAGTCCGCGCACGCTCTCGTTGCGGCTGCGGTTGCTGGAAGAGGAGGGCATCGTCGAGCGCCACACCTTCCCCGAGGTGCCGCCGCGGGTCG